>NZ_CP073766.1:4462500-6862500 GCF_018255755.1 Chitinophaga sp. HK235
TTCCAGCGCCGGCTCTTTGGCTGCAGCTGCCACAGCGCCACCATCATTGTTATCCGCCTTGGTCTCCCGGAAGGTCTGCATATTATACAGTGCATAGCCTGAACCGGAGGACTTCTTTAAGAGAAAGCCCAGGTCACTTTGTGCAATCCGCACATGGAATTTCTGTTCCTGGGAAGGGCCCTCGCTTTTGGCGAAACCGATAGATATCGGTACCGTACCGCTTTCCAACCGGGGCAGGATAACATACCCTCTCTCGGTAGAACTCAGCACCTGGCCATTCACCTTTACATAAAAGGGCTGACCTTTTTCACTCTGGATATATACATAATGCTGCTGTTCCTGTGCCCATGCGCGGCCACAGCAAAACAAGCATGCCAATAGGTATAATACTGTCCTGTATTTGAAAAGCATACTAAAAATTGGTATAAAACTGTCCTTTATGCAAATATTATTCCAGCACGATCAGCACCTCGCCTTTTTCTACGGCAGTGCGCTCTGCTACTTTTATTTCTTTCACCACGGCATCCGAAGCCGCTTTGAATACATTCTCCATTTTCATGGCTTCCAGGATGAGCACCGGATCGCCTTTGTGGATAACCTGACCGGGGGTTACCAGCACTTTCAGTACCAGTCCCGGCATGGGGGCCTTGATATCATTCACTTTTTTAGTCATGGCATCCTTTATCCCCATGGATGCCAGCAGCTGGTCAATTGGTTCTTCAATGGCCACTTCGTACGTCTGCTGGTTGATCTGCAGCGTAACGGTCTTGGTGTCTTTGTCTACTTTCAGTACCTGTGCCTGATAGCTGTGGCCATCCATAATGATGCTGTAATCGCCCGAAGGCACCTGTACTGCAGACCAGTCTACCGCCTGCCCGTTGCAGGTAAGGGTTGAATCCTGACTAATAGTGTACGCAGACTTACCGTTTACTGTTGCTTTGATCATAGTGTTTCGTATTTATTGGCTGCTAAGCATAACAAAAATAGCATTTTTAACCACTTGCCTCATTATTAGGCCATTTGTTTAAATTTGACGCTTTATATAAGCAGAAGCTGATATATTTAATTAAAACTGATTTTACATGAATCAACATTTGAAGCGGTCCCTTTTGGGTGTACTGATCGGTGGGATGGCTGGCTTGGGAGCAACATCTTCCCTGATGGCCCAGACCGGGATAGCAGCCCCGGAAGATCCGGCCATGAAGATCTACAGAGCGGCAGCCACCAAGGTCAATGACCTGGTACATACCAAACTGGACGTACGTTTTGATTACCCCAAACGTTACCTGTACGGCAAAGCCTGGATTACCCTGAAACCCCACTTCTACGCGACTGACTCCCTCATTCTCGACGCCAAAGGCATGGACATCCATGAAGTGGCCATTGTAAAAGGAGGCAAGAACAGTCCACTGAAGTACTCATATGACAGCTTACAGCTGCATATCAAACTGGATAAAAACTACCAGGCCACCGAATCCTATAACATCTATATCAGCTATACCGCCAAGCCCAATGAGCTGAAGGTGAAAGGGAGCGCAGCCATTACTGATGCCAAAGGATTGTATTTCATCAACCCTGATGGTACAGAACCCAACAAACCTACACAGATATGGACCCAGGGCGAAACTGAAGGTTCTTCTGTATGGTTTCCCACCATCGATAAAACCAATCAGAAATGCACCGAAGAAATCAGCATGACGGTGCCCAAAAAATATGTGACCCTCTCCAACGGTAAACTGGTAAGTCAGAAAAACAATCCTGACGGCACCCGCACCGATACCTGGAAGATGGACCTCCCCCACTCGCCTTACCTGTTTATGATGGCAGTGGGCGAATATGCCATCGTAAAAGACACCTGGAAAGGCAAAGAGGTAAGCTACTATCTGGAAAAACCTTTCGAGAAGTATGCTAAAAACATCTTTGGCAATACCCCTGAGATGCTCACCTTTTACTCCAAAATCCTGGGATATGAATATCCCTGGATGAAATACTCCCAGATCACGGGCCGTGACTATGTTTCCGGCGCGATGGAAAACACCACCGCCACCCTGCATGGGGAGTTTATGCAGAAAACAGACCGCGAACTGCTCGATAACAATAACTACAACGAAAGCGTGATTGCGCACGAGCTGTTCCACCACTGGTTCGGCGACCTCGCCACAGCCAAGTCCTGGAGCAACCTTACCGTTAATGAATCTTTTGCCGACTACAGTGAATACCTGTGGCTGGAACACAAGTACGGTAAAGATGCTGCGGATGAACACGGCTATGATGCGGCTATGTCCTACCTGTCCATGGTACAGTATTCCGGCGACAAAAACCTGGTACGTTTCCATTACCGCGACCGGGAAGACATGTTTGACCAGGTGACCTATCAGAAAGGTGGCCGTATCCTGCATATGCTGCGTAATGCCGTTGGTGATTCCGCTTTCTTCAAATCCCTGAACGTATACCTCAAGGCCAACGCATTTAAAGCCACCGAAGCCCATCAGTTGCGTCTTGCTTTTGAAGAAGTAACCGGCCGTGATATGAACTGGTTCTTCAACCAATGGTATTTCGGACAAGGGTTCCCTGAACTGGATATCAGCTATAAATACAGCGGCAACAAAGTGACTGTATTTATCCAGCAGCTCCAGAAAGCGGATAAAGTATGGCAGCTGCCGCTGGCCATTGATATTTACAGCGGAGGCCAAAAAGAGCGTCACAATGTAACGGTATCCAACCGTGTGGATTCTTTCACCTTCACCTATTCCACTAAACCTGACCTGATAAACGTAGATGCAGAGAAGGTGATTTTATCCAAGAAAGATGACCACCGTGATTTCTCTACTTATGCTTACCAATACGCCCATGCGCCCCTCTACCTGGACCGCCGCATCGCTATTGAGGCAGCAGCTGAAGCACAGGGCAGTAATCCGGAAGCTGTAAAACTGCTGATACAGGCCCTGAAGGACAAATACCATGGGCTCCGTACCCTGGCAGTCGGTTCCCTCAATCTCAAGCTGCCGGCTGTAAAAGCTGCCGCCCTGCCTGTATTGACAGAAATGGCCAAACAGGATCCCAGCTCATTGACTAAGGCCGCTGCCATCAAACAACTGGGAGAGCTGAAAGACGCACAATACGCCACTTTATTTGAAGCAGCTACTAAAGACCCATCGTATGCTGTAGAGGCTGCCGGCATCGAGGCGCTTGCAGAGCTGGACCTCGACAAGGGTTATGGTATAGCCAAACAACTGGAGAAAGATACCAAGGGTAAACTGGTAAGCGCTATTGCCAGCATCTATGCCCGCAAAGGCAATCCGGCCGATATCAGTTTTGTAGCTACCAAATTTGATGAAACTTCCGGCCAGGACAAGCTCAATGCAGCATTCGATTACCTGGGCTTCCTTGCTAAAATCAATAATACGGAGGCCGTGCAGCGCGGAGTGGATCAGGTGAAAGCGATGACCCTACAGTTCAACAACGGTCAGGTAAACACCTATATCAGCAACTGGCTGCAGGAAATTGCCCGTAAAAAAGATATGGACGCTACAGCCGTTACTGGTAAAGACAGTGATGGACTGAAGCAACAGGCTGCCTATATGCGGAAAGCATCAGACAGCATCCGGGCGGCGGCTAAAGAATAATAGCCAGCTCAGATAAAAAGACAAAAGCGCGCAGTGGTTTAACTCCTGCGCGCTTTTGTCTTTTTATGCAAACTACTGTTCCTTTTTGATGATCTTTTGTGAGGAGGGGTCCCAGCGCCAGGGGGTTTTATCCAACCGGACACCGCCCAGCCACCGATGATGAAGGGGAACATAATCGAGATAATTTTCTTCATTGTTGAGCACCTCCTGCCCGAGGCTGGTGATACTAATCATCTGGGCTTCGTTTTCTATGACGCCGGCCTGTTGCATCCGCTGTATGAGTAAATCCAGCTGGAAGTCACCAAAGCCATATATCCACAATTCATCCCAGAAAGCGGTGTAAAGGTCATAATTCCGGTATTTGCCCAGAGAAAGTTTACGGAGGAAGAATTTTTCGATGCTACTCAGGCCGCCTTCCACATCGGGGAATCGTTCCAGATGGGCACGGAGTGCTGCCGGCAGATGTTTCAGATTACCGCCTTCCATTTGGGAGATTTTTTCCAGTGCCAGCGGGGTGTCTTCGCAGTAGGCCACCCAGGTATCGAGGGCCAGCTGAATATCGGCAGGCTGCAGTAATACCCGTTGTTCCAGCATGGGCGGATAATCTGTTACTTCCCGGTGATGAGGCATGTCTACAATGCTGATGGGGGGTAAAGTATCAAGATTGTTTTTGAGGTACAGGATGATAAAGACCAGGTTGATCTGACAGAACAGGTCTGCTTCAAACCAGAGTACTATTTCATCAAAAGAGCTGGAGTTTTTTAATTTCTCCAGCTCATGAACGACATTGGTATAATATGTTTGTTTGTCAATACCGTATTGGAATTCCAGGTGTTTGGCGCGGCTTTCAAAAAATTCAACCGGGTCTTTGGTGTTTTTGACTTTCCCTTCACTCATCATCTCCCTGCATACTACTACGCCTCCTCTGAGCCTGCTTTGTCTGAGCTGGGAAAGTGTAGCGTCTCCGTTTAACACATACATGTATGACATAACAATATTTTCTAAGGGTTTTCAGATTACCAGCTACCACTGGCGCCTCCACCGCCGCCGGAACCTCCGCCGAAACCACCGAAGCCTCCGCCACCGCCGCCGCCTGACCAGCCTCCTCCGCCACCGCGTCCGAAGCCGCCCATGCCGCCGATTACAGGCCATATCCAGCCTCCGCGCCTGTTGTAAGTGGTACCACCACCTCCACCGCCACCACGGCTGATAATGGAAATGATGATTACAATCACCAGGATGAGGAGGAAAACGCCGCCCGGGCTGATACCGGGTTTGCTTTGTCTTGGATCGGCTTTGTATTCACCGGCTGCCGCTTTCTCGATGGCATCTACCGCGCCATCGAGGCCCTGGTAGTATTGTCCCTGCCGGAAAGCGGGCTTAATGATCTGTGTAATAATTTCATTGGCTATAGCGTCCGGAACAACGCCTTCCATGCCATAGCCCGTTTCTATCCTGATCTTCCTGTCTTCCAAGGAAACAAGAATAAGGATACCATTGTTCTTGCCTTTTGTACCAATCCCCCAATCTCTTAAAATTTTAAGGCCTACCTGGCTGATATCGTAATTACCAACCGATTTAAGGGTAACGATCGCTATCTGAGTGGAGGTACTGTCACTATAGGCTACCAGCTTCTGCTCCAGCCTTTCGTCTTCATCTTTCAGGAGGATGCCGGCAAAGTCGTTTACTAAAGTCGGAGGATTAGGCCGTGGCGGGATGTTTTGTGCTTTTGCCAGCAATCCTGCCATCAGTAATAATCCAGGTAAAAACCAGCGTAATATCCTCATGTTCGTCTGTGCTAAAATCGTTTTAAAAAAGTGCCCGCTAGATATTGAAAACGATGTCGTCCGGTAACTCGTTGGTATCACCGGCTTCGTGGGGAAAGTAGGTACGGAGGGATTCGCCTATCTCCCGGATACATTCTTCGATACCTTCAATGATACGGTTGTTCTGGAAGTGGCTTTTAAGGAGGGTAGCCTCCTGCTGCCAGAAGTCGTCGCCCACTTTGTCATGAATGCCCTGGTCGCCCAGAATGGCAAACTGGTGGTCTTTAAGGGCCACATATACCAATACTCCATTGCGCTGTTTGGTTTTCTCCATGCCCAGGGAAACGAAGGCTTCCTTTGCGCGGTCCATGGGATTTACATAACTGCAATGGTTTTCTACAAATAACCTGATTTCGCCCGATGTAAGCCTCTCGGCCACCCGGATAGCCTGCACCAGTCTGTTTTTATCCATTTCGGAAAAAATCTCTCTCTTTTTAAAAGGGAATAGACGCATGCTATTTATTTTTTGATTTGGATATTTAGAGATTTAGAGATTTTCCCAAAAATTTCTAAATCTCTAAATATCCAAATATCTAAATATTAAAATTTAACCTCGGGCGCTTTTTCAGCACCAGCCTGTGCTTCAAAGTAACCTTTCTGTTTGAAACCGGTGATGCCGGCTACTATATTGGTGGGGAAGCTACGAACATTGCTGTTAAATCCGTTTACCGCATCGTTAAAGTCGTTACGGGCAACGTTGATTCTGTTTTCAGTACCTTCCAGCTGTGCCTGCAGATTCAGGAAGTTCTGGTTGGCTTTCAGTTCAGGATATTGTTCAGAAACGGCGAGCAAACGGCCCAGTGCCTGGCTCAGCTGACCTTGAGCAGCCTGATACTGCTGTATTTTTTCAGGGCTCAGGTCATTCACGTCTACTTTAATTTGTGTAGCACTGGCACGGGCTTCCATCACTTTAGTAAGGGTGGTTGTTTCAAAGTTGGCGGCGCCTTTTACAGTGTTTACCAGATTAGGAATAAGGTCTGCCCGGCGTTGGTAACTACTTTGCACTACACCCCATTTATTCTTCACACTTTCCTCCTGTTTAACTAACCCATTGTACTTTCCGCAACCTAACATGCCCAGTAATACAATAACAATGATTACAATAATTCCTTTTTTCATCTGAATAGAATTTTAAATTTAATGCCGGCAAGGGAGCAAAAGCTGTTCCTGTTTCCATGCCTGCCGGTGTAACTAGTTGTTTTCACGGTGAATGCAGTAAAAAACACGGTAAAACCATATTTTTCATCTTCCCACGAAAATATGGAAACTAAAGCAGTAAATCGCTATTGCTTAGGGAAACGATGAATTTAAAAAAAAGTTCATCCATACTTGAAAAATTCACGCTAATAGAGTATGTTTATATGTACCTTTATAGCACGTTTATCGTTAACCGTTATTTATCGATAAATGCCAAAAAGTGAATGGGGCAGGATAGATATTAAAATCGATATAACAGGTTTCATTGTTTCTAACTCATTTATTATTAATAACTTGGAACTAAGTCTGCTTAAATGAGTGCACAACACATCCATATACTCTATATTGATGATGAAATACACAACCTGAATGCCTTCAAAGCTTCGTTCAGGAGACTTTACAACGTTTTCACCGCCACCTCAGCCGAAGAAGCAGTGAAACTACTGGAAGAGCAGGAATTTCATATCATCATTTCCGATCAGCGAATGCCCAGAGTGACCGGAATCGAGTTTTTTGAGTCCATACTGGAAAAATATCCCGAGCCTATCCGCATGCTACTTACCGGCTACGCTGATATTAATGCCGTTGTGGATGCGATCAATAAAGGCCAGGTGTACAAGTACTTCTCCAAACCCTGGAATGAGGAAGAACTAAGACATAATATCGAAAAAGCGTTTGAAGTGTATTCCCTCCGGAAGGAAAACAAGGAACTGACCGCCAAACTCCTGGATGTCAACGAAAAGCTGGAGTTCCTGGTACGGCAAAAGCTGATTTCCTAAGATTCTACTGTTTTTGTTTATTGGCTTTTGAAAATTAGCATATTAAGCATTTTAGAATATTAATATAGTTTAAAAAAGGTCCGATAGCCGGCCTAATCCCAAAATCCACAAATCCGTAAATCCCAAATTCCTGAATGTTCTTTTTCCTTTAACTTGCATCCCATTGTGAACTTAATTTCCTGAATCATGCAAGTTTGGAAAGAATACCAGGCCCAACACAAAGAGCGTTTCCTGGAAGAATTGCTGGATCTGTTACGCATTCCGTCTGTGAGTGCTGATTCCCGCTTCAATGGTGACGTTCAGAAGTGCGCAGAAGCCGTAAAGCAACGCCTGCAGGAAGCCGGCGCGGATAAAGTAGAAGTATGCCCGACCGCAGGACACCCTATTGTTTATGGAGAAAAGATCATAGATCCTTCTTTACCGACCGTACTGGTATACGGCCACTACGACGTACAGCCTGCAGATCCGCTGGAACTGTGGCATAGCGGGCCGTTTGAACCCGTTATCAAAGATGGTAACATATACGCCCGTGGCAGTGCGGACGACAAAGGACAGTTTTACATGCATGTAAAAGCCTTTGAAACCATGAACAAAACCAACACCATTCCCTGCAACATCAAATTTATGATTGAAGGGGAAGAAGAAGTAGGTTCTGCCAACCTGGGTATCTTCCTGGAACAAAACAAGGAAAAACTGAAAGCTGATGTAGTGCTCATCTCCGACACCTCCATGATCAGCCTGGAAGATCCTTCCATCGATACCGGCCTCCGTGGCCTCGCTTACATGGAAGTGGAAGTGACCGGTCCTAACCGCGACCTCCACAGCGGCGTTTATGGCGGTGCAGTAGCCAACCCGGCCACTATCCTCGCCAAAATGATCGCTTCCCTGCACGACGAAAACAACCACATCACCATTCCCGGTTTCTATGATAAGGTGCAGGAACTGACTCCCGAAGAAAGAGCAGACCTCAACTCAGCTCCCTTCGATGAGGAAGCCTACAAAAAAGACCTGGGCATCGCTGACGTATGGGGTGAAAAAGGATATAGCACCATCGAAAGAACCGGTATCCGCCCTACTTTGGAAGTAAACGGTATCTGGGGTGGTTACACCGGAGAAGGTTCCAAAACCGTACTGCCTTCCAAAGCTTTCGCCAAAATTTCCATGCGCCTTGTTCCCAACCAGGACTGGCATGAAATATCCGATCTGTTTACCAAACACTTTGAAGCCATCGCTCCCAAGAGTGTGACCGTAAAAGTGAACAAACATCACGGCGGAAGTCCTTATGTAACCCCTACTGACTCTGTGGCCTACAAAGCAGCCCACAAAGCCATTGATACTACCTTCGGTAAAGCTCCTATCCCCGTTCGCGGTGGCGGCAGTATTCCGATCGTAGCCCTGTTCGAAAAAACACTCGGCCTGAAAACAGTACTGATGGGATTTGGACTGGACAGTGACAATCTCCACTCTCCCAACGAAAAATATGGTCTGGCCAATTATTATAAAGGCATCGAGACCATCCCTTATTTCCACCAGTATTTTGCTGAGATGAGTAAATAATATTGAGATTTTCGATTTTTTGATTTTGAGATTTGAAATAAATCTCAAAATCAAAAAATCGAAAATCCCCAAATCCTATAAAATGAGTACCACTGAAAAAATACGGGTAGACAAATATCTCTGGGCTATCCGGGTTTTCAAAACCCGCAGCCAGGCGGCAGATGCCTGCGACGGCGGTAAAGTAAAAATGAACGGCAACAATGTAAAGGCCGCCAAACCCGTTAGCCTCGGTGACAATTTCGAAGTCAGAACCGAAGGCCGTAAATGGATCATCCAGGTAACCGGACTTCTGTCTAACAGGGTTGCCTATAGCGAAGCCATCAAATACTACGCAGACAACACCCCTGAAGAGGATAAGTCCGCACCCAAAGCCATCGCAGCCGTATTCCATACCGGTAAAAGACAAAGCAAAATAGGACGCCCGACCAAAAAAGACAGAAGAAACATCGAAGGATTCCTGGGAGAAGTAGAGGAAGATTGATTTCAATCTTCTATAATTTCTCAGTTTTGCGTAGTAATTTTGCCACCTCATTCTTAAATCAAGGAGTAATCAATGCCTAAACAAAGCGACGTACTTGCTACCGACTTCCTCGTGAAAATAGCGGACGAATTTGGTACCCCGGTATATATATACCACGCAGAAAAGATTAAGACCCAGTATGAAAAGCTCCAGAAGGCCTTCTCGAAGGCTAACACCCGCTTTTTTTACGCCTGTAAGGCATTGACCAACATCAACATCCTGAAGTACATCAACTCCCTTGGTTGCGGACTGGACACCGTATCCATCCAGGAAGTACAGCTGGGCCTCAAAGCAGGTTTTGAAGCTAAAAACATCATCTTTACACCCAACTGTGTAGATCTGCAGGAAATCATTGCTGCCAAAGACCTCGGTGTGATTATCAACATCGATAACCTCTCCATCCTGGAACAATTTGGCAACAAGTTTGGCGGTAGCTATCCCATCAGCATCCGGCTCAATCCGCATATCATGGCGGGTGGCAACTTCAAGATCTCTACCGGACATATCGACAGCAAATTTGGTATCTCCATCCACCAGCTGCGTCATATCGAACGTATCGTGAAATCCACCAAACTGAAAGTAACCGGCCTGCACATGCATACCGGCTCCGAAATCAAAGATGTGGACGTTTTCCTCCGTGGCGTGGAAATCATGTTCGAAATGGCACAGCACTTCCCTGATATCGAGTCTATCGACCTCGGCAGCGGATTTAAAGTAGCTTACCAGCAGGGAGATCCTGAAACAGATATCGACCTCCTCGGTAAAAAACTGAGCGACGCTTTCAACAACTTCTCTAAAAACTACGAAAAACCACTCCAGCTCTGGTTTGAACCCGGAAAATTCCTGGTAAGCCAGTCCGGTTATTTTGTAGTAAAAGCCAACGTGATCAAACAAACCACCGCCAACGTTTTCGTAGGTGTCAACTCCGGCTTCAACCACCTGATCAGGCCCATGTTCTACGACGCATTCCACCTGATCCGCAATATCTCCAACCCGAAAGGAACTGAACGCATCTATACCGTAGTAGGTAATATCTGCGAAACAGATACCTTCGGATGGGACCGCAAAATCAATGAAGTACGGGAAGGCGACTACCTCGTTTTCTATAACGCCGGCGCCTATGGTTTTGAAATGTCTTCCAACTTCAACTCCCGCCTTAAACCGGCCGAAGTAATGGTGAAAGACGGCAAACCATCCCTGATCCGCAAACGCGATACACTCGAAGACCTGCTTAAAAACCAGATCGAACTCATTTAGTTTATTTGATCATTTGGTTATTTGGTTATTTATAAAAAGCTGTTTATCAGCAATAGTAAAATAGCCCAATAACCAAATGATCAAATTTAAAATATTGCCCCTACCTTTACGTCTGCATACTATCTCCCCTTGTTACTCCTGCACTGTTTTTACTGTAAATTGTAAATGGAACTTTTTGTGATCACAAAAACGAAAAGCCTTTGGTGATAATTTTATACGCGTTTATATGAAGATTTTAACTGCACACTCCAACAACGTATTGCAGGACGATAAATTAATCGAAGCCAATATATCATTCGTCCCTTTCCTTCGGTTCCTGAAGGAAAAGGCAGCTAATGACGAGGACCCGCGGTCTTCTTTCTATCGCCTGATCATCCGGAAATTCGAAAGCCACCCGGAGATACTCAATCCTATTTCCCCCACAGCCGATCTTTCCGTTTATAAAGAATATCTGGACCTGCTCACCGCAGCCATTTTTCCCATTACCACAGATACCACCCGCGATATCTATGGCATAGGGGTACCCTTTAAGTTTGCCATCTTTTATTATTCAGAGCTTTTCCGGCAGATGTTCACTGAAAACGGCACCGGCCTAATAACCGTTCCCCAGGGCATTACCGCAGCTAAAGTGAAAAAAGACAAACTGACATGGCTATATAAACTGATCCTGGAAAGGATATATAATTTTCCGGTCAACTACCAGAATGAAATCATACATCATATAGAACTCCCTGACGGATCCAAACGGTACGTGAAAGTAAATATAGACCCCCGTTTTGTAGACGTAAAGGTAAAAGGGGATACTCCGCCACCGCTGGACTACGACAATTACTGTTCTTACCAGATGGCTCCGGATACCCTGCAGAAAATTATCCCCCCGGATCAGTTCTACCTCGAAGGGTTTGTAATATGGACGGTGGAAGATGTCACACAGACAGAAATCCTCAACAATATCAAGGGTCTGGTGATGAACATGCAAGCCGGCAACGAGTCTGAGACCTACCGTACATTGGAAAAAATGATTCCCACTGTTATGGGCTGCCCCGACATTACAGCGCATATCGTACCTTTTCCGAAAGTAAACGGTAAAAACGTGCTGGAAGAACAGTTCATCAGCACCGATCCTATCCTGGGCATCGGGCATAAAAAACAACAACAGCACTTCTTCCACCTGTTGATCGAACATGCGGCCAAACAGCCCACACCACTGATCATTCCGGCAGTCAATGAGGCTACCGTCTCACAATATCCTTTCCTCAAATATCTGCCGATCAAAAATATTCAGAGCTTCGTCCTCTTCCCCATCACCCATAAAAAAGAAATACTGGGTGTGCTGGAACTGGCTTCTTCCCAGGTGAATATGTTGTCAGCAGAACCACTGTGGAGACTGGAAAGCATCTATCCGCTGATGGTCCTCATGCTCAACCGCAGCATGAGTATCCTCGACAGCAGGATCAACGAAGTACTGAAAGATCAGTTTACCGCCCTGCAGCCTTCTGTGGAATGGAAGTTTACCGAAGCTGCCTGGAACTACCTGCTCACTCCTGCAGAAGAACGCAAAGACATTGAAAACATCTCTTTTGAAGAAGTATATCCGCTGTATGGCGCCATCGATATACGGAATTCCTCCGTACAACAGGGCAATGCTATCCGCGAAGACCTCCAGGAACAGCTGGAACTGATCAAATCCACGCTGGAAACAATAGCACAGGAAATTCATCTCCCGCTCCTGGAAGAACTGATGTTTAAAACAGAGGATCTGCTGGCCAACCTCAGTGACAACCTCACCGCCGGAGAAGACCTGAAGGTGAATGAATTTATGGAACAGGAAATACAGCCTGTGCTGGAACATCTGTGCGAAGGCAGTGAATCGCTGAAACCCGTTCTGGAAAAATATTTCAGCAAAATCGACAAAGCTGAAGGCTATGTTTTCCGCCACCGCCGGGAATATGAAGAAAGCCTTTCCACCATCAACAGGGCCATCAGCCAGTATCTGGAAAAAGAGCGGCTATATATCCAGCAGTCCTTTCCCTGTTATTTCGAAAAGTACCGTACAGACGGTATCGAATACACGATTTATATTGGACAGTCGATTGCCCATGAGAAAAAATTTGATCACCTGTACCTCCGCAATCTGCGCCTGTGGCAGCTTTCCTCCATGGCTAAAATTGCACGGCTGACCCATAAGATATCACCACGGTTGAAGATACCGTTACAAACCACACAGATGATCCTTATGCACAGCTCCCCTATCACTATCAGCTTCCGTAGCGACGAACGCCGGTTTGATGTGGAAGGTGCCTATAACATCCGTTATGAGATCATCAAAAAAAGAATCGACAAGGTACACGTAAAAGATACCGGCGAACGCCTTACCCAGCCCGGCACCATTGCCATGGTCTACTCTTATGTGCGTGAAATGGAAGAACTGAGGAAATACATCTCCTTCCTGCAAAGCAAAAATATTCTGTTACCCGACATTGAGATGCTGGACCTGGAAGAACTGCAGGGTGTCAGCGGCCTGAAGGCACTCAGGGTGAGGGTCAACATGGAAGATACTTTACCATCAGCTTAAAAAAGAAAGACCGGGACATTTGCCCGGTCTTTTTTTATGATCAGAATTTAAATCCAAGTGTTAGGTAGGCAATCGTCTCTTCGCTCGAATGCCCTATTACTGCCGTTACAATCAGTGCATTGACAGGAGCCAGATAGATACCGCCACCGTATCCATCATGCCATATGTGCGAAGTTTCATTATCCTTCCATACACGGCCTACATCATTAAAGGCCAGCAGCCCTACTGCTGCAGGCAAAACATAGGTTTTCAGATCAAACAGTTTCACGCGTATTTCGGTATTGTTATACGCAGAAGCACCGCCGGCAAAACGATAGTTACGGAATCCGCGCAGGTTTTGTGTGCCTCCGACAGTAGCCGCCTGGAAGAATTCATAATCGCCCCATATCTTACTGCCCCCAAAACGGCTGACGATCACAAAGCTGGCAGGTGCCCGGAAGCTCATATACAGACTAAGATCTGATTGCAACTGCGTATAGTTCTTACTATCACTACTCAGCCCTTTGGTACCCGTCCATGTAGTGGTCCAAAAAATACCCCGTGTGGGGATCAGCTTATTATTACGGGTATCTATCTGGGCTACCAGCTTGGCGCCGGCATAAGACTTATTTTTGTAGATGCCGGAGTCGAGCCCGTTCAGCTGGAAGTTCGTGATAAAGCGGTTATTGTTTTCTTCATTGTTAAATGTATAGTTATTTAACGTAGGTCCGTAAGACAGGCTGAAATGATTGCCCATTTTCGTTCTCAGCAATACCTCTGCCGTATACAGATTAAACCGTGCCCGGTAATAACGGATGTTTTTGCCATTGCTTTTATCGAAAACAGTTTCATTCCCAAACCCGAAAAAGTTGATTGTATTATTGGGAGCTTTGGCTCTGGCTAGCAGCAGCAGGTCTGACTTACCCACAACATCCGTAAACTCTCCATCATAGCGGAAATTCCAGGCTCTGGTAGCCAGCGCATGTGTAGCGGTGAAGATATGTTTGGAAGCATAAGGCTCCTTACGGAAAGAGTGCCGGACGAGCTGCAGCCCCAATCCCAGTAAAAGACCGTCATCCCGGTTATAAGCACCAGCCAGCATAGGAAACGTTTTGTTATACTGGAAGGCGCTCCGGTTATAACGGATATTCTCCGGGTCATCAGACAAACGGCGCTGTATATGGCCATCCAGCTGGAAGGTATCCTGACCGGTCCGTTGATCGTATATGCGTATCCGTTTTCCTGCGTGGGAAGTGGAACTGTCGATATAGGTATCTGCGTCTTTGCCTCCTATAAGGCGAACACGTATAGGCGTGCCATGGTTACCTTTTATTTCGAAACGGTCGTGTCCTCCCAGCCCGTATACATTCACTTCATTGGTTTCTTTGGGATCAAAGGTGCGGGAATAGATGCTCTGCTGAACTTCTCCTTTTTTGCTGATCTTATACATATTCAGCGCTACCGCTCCTCCATTCAGTTTTTCCAGCTGAATCAGCTCATTTTTGCTGGTAGCTGGCACGTCTACAGACTTAGCCAGGAAACGATAGTATTTGAGCATGTTCTCTTTCAGGATGGATCTGCGGATAGACAGCCGCTGCAGCATCATCGGCCCCACTTCTTTACGGACAGTATCCGGGAAAGCGTTAACAGCAGCTCTTATCACACTGTCCGTCATTTTATTCAGGAACTTATCCGTTTGTTTTTCCCAGTCTTTTTTCTCCAGCTCATTCATAAAGGAACGGTCGAAGTAGCGGGCACTGAACTGAAAGCCATTCACATCAGGGATATGGTCCCGGAAGCCTTGAATTCCCGGCAGTATCCAGGGTCTGGACAACAGTCGGGGCAGCAATCCTTCATTCACAAAAAAAGCCTGGTCACGGTCACGGGGCACCGGATAATAGTACTCTTCTCCTTTATGTTTTTCCTTGTACCAGCGCCACTGGTCGTCGTGCCGGTCGAAGTCCATGATATAGGTATCGAGGATACGGGCGCGCAGCACAGCTTTCTGATCTACATGAATATCATTATCTCCCAATACTTTGGCCAGTACCTTAGGAGTGTTGTAGGTCTTGTCGTTTTTGCCGGTCACAGGTTCTCTTTCTTCCAGTAGAAATACATCGTTGCCGAAGTCGTGGGCATATATGCCGAGTGCAGTATCAAGTGGAAGATATACAAAGGTGGGATGCGTATGCGGTACACCGGCTGCTTCCGACAGTACACTTACCGCAAGCGGGGCATAAGGATTGGCTGCGGATATCTGGTCCTGCACCAGTTCGCGGGCAATCGTTTCTCTTAACTGCTCCGGAATGGCTGCCAGCGGGAATTTTTTCAGTGAACGCATGGCGTATTCCTTTCCGGTGCTATCAGCCAACCGGAGGGAATGGGTTTGTTTACCACCACCCCGCTGCAATATTTTATATCCGCTTTTATGGAGGTCCATCACCGGGAAATTGAGTGGTGTGGCCCATACTTCACGGTAGTTATTACCCAGCAGGAAACGGTGGAACTTATTAACCCTTGCATATTGTGAGTCAGCAGGTACTTTCACCCAGGCCGGCATAACGGAAGGTTCATGGAACTGCAGCCCCTGGCTGCGGATGTCCTGCAGATGTAATAGTGTATCACTGAAAACCGACGCAGACAAGTCTTTGGCCAGGAAATACTGTGCCCTCACAGTACTGTCGGACAGTACTTCCACTACGCTGAAACCATTTTCGGAAGAGGCAAACAGCGACTTCCGGCCTTTTTTCACGCGGTTGTTTTTGGCGGCGCTGCCACTAACAATGTAAGTGTTGGGCTTATCTTTTATCAGCTGCAGGGTATGGTCATGGCCTGATACGAAGACTACCGGTCCATGTGGTTTAAATGCTTCTTCCACCCCTTTGATCATCTCTTTATATTTGGGGTTGGGCATATCCTCTGGTGTACCAAATACGCCACGGGCCAGCGGATAGATAGACCCTATCACCGGCAGCGGCACATACAGCCATGGTTTCAGGTCTGTCAGCGGGAACACATGTTGTTTGATCGTATAATATCCGCCATGGATGCCATAGCTGCGGAAAGGGTGATGTGTAGCAAATATCAGGAGTTTGTTCCGATTGGTGGCCACTATCTCAGATAGTCTGGTCAGTACTTCGTCCTTGTCTTTACAGTCACAGGAAGATTCGATACCAGGCTTCTCATAGGGAAACACCCACCATTCGCTGTCCATCACTATCAGCGTGATATTATCTGCGATCGGTACTTCTACCGGGCCGGGACAGCCGTCTTTAGGGAGGAAGTCTACATTATCGAGGTAAAGTGAGTCGATGTACTCCTGTTGGTTACGGATGATCCTCCATCCGTCGGGTTTGCTCTTTTCCCAGTCGTGGTTGCCGGGGATGAAGATACCGCGGGAACGGGTACCTTTTACCAGGTTCACCTGGTAGTCCAGTATTTCCTTTGCCGCCGGATATGTTTTATTGGTAGGGTCTGGTAACCCTTTCGGATATACGTTGTCGCCAAGAAACAGGACGGTGTTGATATCTTCCTGGAGGTTATATTTTTTGCGGACAGCATCCACTACGGGATTATGCCCGTTGTCGTGCAGTTCACCGGCATCTCCTATCAGGATGATGCGTTTTACTACAACCGGGGATTGCGCAAATATGTGGCCGCATACCAGGGTAATAAATGTAATAAGGATTATGGCTCTGTTGATCATTTGCGCTTATAAGTGAATTTAAGAATATTGGCCATACCGTCATAGCCGCCTTCATTGGAGATGTAGAGGTCTCCGTTGGCCGCAAAGGTAAGTCCTTCAGGCTGGAGAAACAGCCGGTGTTTGAGGTTATAGGCTTCCTGTACATGTCCCTGCAGGTCGGTGATGACCAGCAGTCCATTGACCGATGCCACGATGTATAATCTTTTTTCAATAGGATGGATAGCCGCTGCAGAAGGTTTGAAAAAACGCATGTCTGTACCTGCCAGTTTCGCTATCTCTTCATTATCCAGGCGAAACAGGGGCATGGTGTCGAAAGTGCGGGTGGCCAGGTCAAAGCGGTAGGCACTGGTTTTTCCATCTTTTTTATCATCGTGGGCATTTTTGGTAATAAGCACGATACTGTTCCGGGCACTGTCAAAATAAGTGGTTTCAAATTCACGTTTGCCTTCTTTCGGGAACTTGTAATGTGTGGTGGACACAGAATCGGTAAACAGCCCATGTACTTCGTACAGTGAGCCATTGCTTTTCAATACAAACCAGCCGCTGTCTGTGCGACAGATATCTTCATAATCCCCGTTTTTGGCAAATTTCCAGGAAGGATAAGGCTGGGTGGTATGTACATCTATTTTGTACACTCTGCCTTCTTCATCATTAATCGCAATCATATTTCTTTCATCCGGGAAAGCCTCTATGCCGGAGATCTCCTGCATGGACTCCCGCACCCGGTACCGTACCGGCTCCTTAAGGTCATACCCTGCCGGAGAAGCGTATATTTTCTGTTCCCGGTCGCTGAAGCTATTACAGGAAAGGAACAGCAAGGTGATTATCAACAGGGGTATTCTGGTCATACATCGGCTTTGTAGCATAAATTTAACTTAAAAATGCAGTAACTTCCCTCACGCAAAGACACAAAGTGAGCAAAGCACGCCAGGCTTACAAAAGTACTTCTTCGCGTTCTTTGCACGCTCTACGCTTTTGCTGACAAAACTACGAATATGCAAAACAGCTCACTCATAGATGCCGCCAGAGATTATATGTTGGCCCAGTATCAGCAACATCCGCATCCGGAACTGGTATACCATAACTTTGAACATACCCAGCAGGTGGTAAAAGCCGCCTCACAGATTGCTGCACATTATCGCTTACAGGATGACGAATTACAGGCAGTATATGTTGCAGCCTGGTTCCATGATGCCGGCTATCTCCTGGGTGATAGCACTGTCCATGAAGAAACAGGAGCGGAAGAAGCAGTCCGTTTTTTACAGAGCCAGCAGGCCCCGGAGCATATACAAACCATGGTCAGAGGTGCTATCCTGGCCACGAAGATGCCTCAGTCACCACACAACCTGGTAGAACAGATTGTTTGTGATGCAGACCTGTTCCATCTCGGATCAAAAGAGTTTGCCGATCGCAACAAACTGCTGCGTCGTGAAGTGGAAATGAGAACACAACAGAAAATCCCTGCCACCACCTGGCTCACAGGCAACATCAAATTCCTCAGCAATCACGATTATTGGACAGACTACGCAAAAACATATACCAAACAACAAAAAGAAGAGAATCTGCAAAAGCTCTATAAGAGACTGGAAAAAAAATCAACAGAAGCACAGGAGAACAAAGCTACCACTGTCGCTGCCAGCGTACCTGACAGCACCGGCGTCACACCTGATGCACAGCTGATCGCCAAAGCCAAAAAGAAAGTACCCAAACCGGACCGGGGCATAGAAACCATGTTCAGGATCACCTCCACCAACCATATCCGGTTGAGTTCCATGGCCGATAGTAAAGCGCATATTATGATTTCGGTCAACTCCATCATTATCTCCTTTATGCTGACGGTACTGGTAAGGCGTATCGAAGATTATCCCAATATGATTATTCCTGCTGTGATATTCCTCATCACTTCCGTTACCACCGTCATTTTTGCGGTACTGGCCACCAGGCCCAATGTCACCAGTGGTACATTCACCAGGGAAGATATCTCCAACAAAAACGCCAACCTGTTATTCTTTGGTAACTTCTACCGGATGAAACTCGATGAATACGAATGGGGGATGAAAAAAATGATGGAAGATTCTGAATTTCTCTATGGCAGCATGACCAAAGACGTATATCATCTGGGAGTGGTGCTGGCACATAAATACAGACTGCTTCGCATATCCTATAACATTTTTATGTTTGGCCTGATAGTCTCTGTGCTGGCATTTATGATCGCCGGCTTATTTTTCCCGGTAAAAGCATAAGCATTCATGAGTATTCCTTTATATAACCGTGATCTGAGCTGGTTGTCATTTAATTATCGGGTATTGCAGATGGCTGCCGATACACAGGTGCCATTGTATGAACGTATCAAATTCCTGTCTATATTTTCATCCAACCTCGACGAATTTTTCAGAGTGAGGATGCCGGCCATACTGGCCATCAATAAGGTACTGGAGCGCGATCCGGAAGCTGCCGGTGAAGAATCTCCTTCACCCGAAACCCTGCAGCAGGTGCTGGATACCATCAATCAACAACAGGAAGAATATGGCCGGATATTTACCGGCAGTGTCCTGCCCGATTTACAGCAAAATGGTATATCCCTGCACTACGGTCCCTCCGCCGACCCGGCGGCCATGGCCACTCTGACCAGGACTTACTTCCTGTCGGCCGTCCTGGCCTGGCTGCAGCCGGTATGGCTGAGCCAACGCCATAAAAAATTCTTCCCGGAGAATAATGCATTATACCTGGTGGTCACCCTCTCCCCTGAGCAGGCGCCCGATACACAGGAAACAGTGCTCGTTAATATCCCTTCCGGGCTGAAACGCTTTATCACACTGGATTCACCCGATGGTGTATTTCGTATTGCCTTTCTCGATGATGTGATCAGAGTACATCTGCCCTATATTTTCCGCGGATATACCATACAAAACAGTTACTGCATCAAGCTGACGCGTAATGCGGAAATAGATATGGATGAAATGAAAGGTGATATCCTGGAAGAAGTAGAAACGTTGATCCGTAAACGTGAGTTGGGTGTCCCTACCCGTTTTCTGTATGATGCCACCATGCCGCTGCAGCTGCGCAATTTCCTGGCCGATCATTTTGAGGTGGCTGGCAACGAAATGGTGCCTGGAGGCCGTTACCACAACCTGAAAGATCTCGCCGATCTGCCGATGCCGGCAGGGTTTACAGATGCCCTGTATCCCAAAGCCAGGCCCTCAGCCAATCCGGAGGCAAATACAGCCGATTACCTGCTAGACCTCATTCAGCGGCAGGACCTACTGGTACATCTCCCTTATCAACAATACGATCCCGTACTGCGCTTCTTTAATGAAGCAGCTATCGATCCTGATGTGGCCGAGATATATGTAACCCTTTACCGCATTGCTTCCGGCTCCCAGATAGCGCAGGCACTGATCAGCGGCGCCCGTAACGGCAAAGCAGTGACGGTATTCGTGGAACTGAAAGCCCGTTTTGATGAAGCCAATAATATCCGCTGGTCTAAAAAAATGAAAGAAGCCGGGGTAAAACTCATCTATAGTATCCCCGGCATGAAAGTACATGCCAAAACAGCGCTGGTAAAGCGGCGCCGCGGTTATCAATGGGACTATTCCGGTTTGATTGCCACCGGTAACTTCAACGAAAGCACTGCCCGTTTCTATACCGACCATGTGCTCTTTACCTCACATGCCGGTATCACCCGGGAAATGGAACTGTTGTTCCTCTACCTCCAAAGCAGGGAACAACCGATGGCTTATCATTTCCTGCAGTTCCAGCACCTGCTGGTGGCCCAGTTCAATATGATGACCCGTTTTACTGATATGATAGATCGGGAGATAGCCAACGCCCATCAGGGCCTGCCGGCGGTCATTACCATTAAGGTGAACAACCTGCAGGAAAAAGCCATGATCGCCAAGCTGTATGAAGCCAGCCAGGCCGGCGTACAGGTAAACCTGATCGTACGTAGTATCAACTGCCTGCTGCCGGATATTACCGAAAGCCGCAATATCCGAGTGATAAGGATCGTAGACCGTTACCTGGAACATGCGCGGGTATTCATTTTCCACAATAATGGCAAAGAAGAAGTGTATATGGGTTCTGCAGACTGGATGAACCGGAACCTGTACAGACGCATAGAAGTATGTGTGCAGATATATGATACTGCCCTGCAGCAGCAGCTGAAAGACATCATCGCCTTACAGCTGGGAGATAGTGGACAGGCGCAAAAAGCCATACAGTCCTATGTGCAAAATATAGTGTAAATTAGAATGATGAATAAATCAAGTTTTATGAAGAAGATGGTGTGGACATTGCTGCTGAGCTTTGCGATCGTTTTACCGGTGATAAAAACACAGGCGCAGGCGCAGACACATGACCTGGAGCACATTTACAATCCTGCCGCTGATGCCAAAGCGGATATAGCCGCTGCCGTGAAAAAAGCTGCCGAAGAAAAGAAACATGTTTTGATACAGATAGGTGGTAACTGGTGCATCTGGTGCAAACGCTTATACAAATTCGTAGAAGATGATGCAGAGCTGAAAGCTATGATGAACAAAAACTATGTAGTGTACCACCTCAACTACAGCAAGGAAAACAAAAACCTGCCCATTTTACAGGAACTGGGATATCCACAACGTTTCGGGTTCCCGGTGCTGGTAGTACTGGATGCCAAAGGCAACCGCCTGCATACCCAGAATACCGGCCTGCTTGAATCAGCAGACTCCTACGACCGGAAGAAGCTCATGGAGTTCTTCAAACAATGGTCTCCCGCCGCTTTGCTGCCTTCCAATTACATCAACGAATAATACCGCCATGAATAACGGCATGACCACTTTTAACACGGATGCTGTGCACGCTTTTAAAAAGTTTGCACAGCATCCGTTTAAGTTTTCGGCCTACCTGTTTTGGAAACTGCCAGCAGCGTGGCTGGCGGGGGTACGCCTTCAATCCCTTCAGGATGAAACCTGCGTTACTTCCGTACCTTACCGCTGGCTGTCACAGAACCCTTTCCGTTCTACCTACTTCGCCTGTCTGTCTATGGCTGCAGAGCTGAGTACCGGACTACCCGCCATGATGTATGTGCAGAGTGTTCCCAGGCGTGTATCCATGCTCGTTACCGGCATGGAATCCACCTTTGTCAAAAAAGCGACCGGCCTTACTTACTTTACCTGCAATGACCTACCTGCCCTGAGAGCAGCCATAGAAAAGGCGCTCCATCAGGAAGAAGCTGTCTCCATCACCATGTGCAGCGAAGGCAGGGACAAGCAAGGCACGCTAATTGCCACCTTCACTATCACCTGGTCTTTTAAAGGTAAATCGTAATAATGGTGATCATCACCCTAAAACAAGGATATGAAAATAGCATTTCATGGTGCCGCCCGTACCGTTACTGGCTCTAAGCACCTCATCACATTAAAAAATGGCAAAAAGATCCTGCTGGATTGTGGAATGTTTCAAGGCATGGGTGCTGAAACAGACGATATGAACAGGGACTTCGGCTTTGAACCTTCAGAGATCACCTACATGGTACTTTCACATGCCCATATCGATCACTCCGGTCTTATCCCCCGACTGGTAAAAATGGGCTACAACGGGCATATCTTCTGCACACCAGGCACCCGCGACATGACCGAAATCCTGCTGCTCGATTCTGCCGAAATACAGGAAGATGATGTGAAATTCACCAATAAAAAAAGGGCAAACGAAGGCAAACCGTACGTGCTCCCGTTATACACCATCGAAGATGCCAAAAATGCTATTCGTTTCCTCAAACCCATGGAATACAACACATGGACTAATATTGATCCCGATGTACAACTGATGTTCACCGATGCCGGCCACATTGTGGGCGCCGCCTCTGTACACCTGCGTATCACCGAAGGCGGTAAAACAGAACAGATCTCCTTCAGCGGAGATATAGGCCGGTATAATGATGCCATCCTTAAATCACCCGCCACTTTTCCACAGGCTGATTATATACTCATCGAATCTACCTATGGCAGCACGCTCCATGCCGATGCCGCCCCTGCAGATGCAGAGCTGTTACGATATATCCGTGAAACCTGCGTCGAAAAAAGAGGGAAGCTGATTATCCCCGCTTTCAGCGTAGGCCGTACCCAGGAACTGCTCTATGCGCTCAATAAAGCGCAGCTCAACGGTACCCTGCCTGCTGTCGAGATCTTTGTAGACAGCCCATTGTCTACCGAAGCTACAGCCGTTACCAAATCACATCCCGAAGTGTTTAACCGTGAAGTGTCCGATATATTGAAAAGAGATGACGACCCCTTTGATTTTCCGGGACTGCACTATGTAAAATCTGTGGATGAGTCTAAAAACCTCAACTTCCGCAGAGAACCCTGCGTGATCATCTCCGCATCCGGTATGGCGGAAGCAGGCCGCGTTAAACATCATATTGCCAACAACATCGATGAAGAACGCAACACCATCCTGATCGTTGGCTATTGCGAGCCGCAATCCCTTGGCGGACGCCTGATGCGGGGCTCCAAAGAAGTATCGATCTATGGTACCCGTTACGAAGTAAAGGCGGAAGTAGGTGTTATCCGTTCTATGAGCGCCCACGGCGACTACGAAGACCTCAGCCAGTGGCTGGCCTGCCAGAACCCTGCTGATGTGAAAAAATTATTCCTGGTACACGGAGAATATGATGTACAGACCATCTTTAAAAACTGGCTGATCAAAAAAGGTTTCCTGGATATCGAAATTCCGGAAAGACATTACGAGATAGGCCTGAAATAAGCGACAACAATATTTTATAAAAAAGCGAAGTGTTTTTAGCACTTCGCTTTTTTATTAATTATTCCTCTACATAGGGGAAGCATATATTTACCCTCGTTCCTGTCGGGTTGCCGGCTTCATCTGTCAGGTCTTCAATATCAAAGCTGGCATCTACATTAAAACGGCTGTTATACAACTGAAGCCGGTCACGCGTGATCTGCAGACCACGCGAGTAATGCTGTTTCTCCATCTTCCGCAGAGCAGCAGATTTTTCTCTCCCCACCCCGTTGTCTTCCACACTACACAATACCCTGTCTTCCTTTCTGGAAAACGTGATGGTGATCTTACCCTTTGTACGGGTGTGCAGAATACCATGCCAGATGGCATTTTCCACAAAGGGCTGCAGTATCATGGTTGGAATCTCCACCAGATCGAGCTCCAGCGTAGGGTCGATGATAAATTGGTATTCAAACTGATCGGTGAAACGTAATTTTTCCAGTTCCAGGTAATTGGTCAGCATATTTACCTCTTTGGAAACCGGGATATTGTTCAGTTGGGAATTGTCAAGCACATTACGGATAAGCCTTGCGAAACGGGCCAGGTAAGACAATGCCTGTTCTGTTTCGCTTTTCATCATAAATGTCTGTATGGAATTGAGTGCATTAAAGATAAAATGCGGGTTCATCTGCGCACGCAGGGCTTTCATTTCCAGCTGTGCCATCTGTTGCTGGATGGCGGCCCTTTCGCGGGCTTCTTTCTTTACAGAGGTGATACGCAGTTTAAAATACAGATATACCAGCGCAATTGCGGTGAGCAGACACAATAACCGGAACCACGAAGTTTGCCAGAAAGCAGGCCGTATAAAGATTTTCAGCTCGCTGATATGTCTGGAGAAAGTACCTGCAGTATTAACAGCCCTCACGCGGAAAGTGTAATGTCCGGGCGCCAGGTTGGTATATTTGGCCACCAGTATGCTTTCAGCGCTCACCCAGTTTTCATCGAGGCCTTCCAGCTGGTAATAGTAACGGATCTTTTCGTGATGGTACAACAAGCTTTTAAACTCTACCCCGATAAAATTCTGCCGGTGGTTCAACTCTACCGGCTTGCCATCCCGCCGTGCTTCCTCAATCAGCACCGTGCTGTCCAGTGCTTTCATATTTACGATGGTCACATCAGGTGGTGGTGGCGCCACTTCCAGCTTGTCGGGTTCAAATACCACAAAATGATCGGATGCACCTACCAGGAGCCTTCCGTCTTTGAGCCAGGTGATGCGGCGGCGCACTTTCCGGGTATTGTCGATGATATCATCATTCTGGGTAAATGTTTCCAGTTTATCAGGCAGTGTAAGGCGGTAAAAACCATAAGGAGTAGTAAACCATACCTTTCCCGGAATATCTTCCCGGATGCTCAGCACCCATTCATCAAAAAGCTTTCCGTTGATCTTAACAGGCGTATAGGTATCACGGTTAGTATTGTAGACCCATAGCCCGTGGTCTGTGCCGGCCAGCAGCGTACTATCGTTGTATCTTACCAGTGAGGTGACGTTGTTGTAAATATGTTTATCCCATTCAAAAGTCTGCCTGTCCACGATCCGCCGGGAGCGCGGGTCAAACAGAATCAGGCCTCCACTGCTGGAGCCCAGCCATAACAGGGAATCTTTTTCGGCAACAATCTGCATCACGGAAAGCGGGCGTTTCAGGGAATCAGTAATCTCGTGGTAATGTACAAACTGGTTAGTGCGTGGGTTCCAGCTGGCAAGGCCACGTTTATACAATCCTATCCACACCATTGTATCCTGTACCAGCATACGAAGCAGGGTTTGCTTATATAATGCCGGTGGATTGAGATGCCGGGTAAACCGGCCGGTGGCAGGGTTAAACAGAGAAAGCGTTCCATTCTCCTGACCCACCAGGATAGTCCCATCTTTCAGCTCGGCAAAACTCCATACCAGTCCCCGTTCTTCAGGGATGGAGGTAGTGCTGTCGCCGCTGTGGAAGTAGTTGCCCAGTAGTTGTAATTGAGAAGACAGCCTGCTGAAGCCTTTCCCCCAGTATCCCACATATATGTCACCGTTACTCCCCTGAAAAATGCCGGTCACCTCTGCGGCGGGCAGCCGTTCCTTTGTTTTGATGAATGGGGTACGATGATCAAACATGCGGAAGGAAGTATTGTGCATGCTGAGGATATTGATACCACGATCCGTACCTATCCACAGGTGACCTTCCCGGTCGCTCAGCATACAGTTGGCTTCATAGTCATAATGAAAACCACGCTCGTCTGCATTATTACTGGTAATGTTCACATCAAACTGCCGGGTTGCTTCATTAAAGCGGAAGATCCCTCCTTTTTCCGTAGCTACCCACAGCCGGTTGTCTCCATCGGCCAATACGTCAAAAATAGGGTCTGTTTGTTGTTGTGCAGCAGGATAATGTTTGGTATCGGGAGCGATAAAATGATGTTCTTTCAGTGTGTTTTTCAGCTGATCATAGTGATAGAGGATTCCGCCCCTTCCGGCCAGCCATATCTGATGATTGGCATCGGTGTATATTTTTTTGAAGCTGTTACGGATATCGAGTATGCGTAAACGTTGGGGATTATGATCGGGTGTAAATAACTGCTTACGATCACGGTCCAGGATATAGAGATGTTCCTGACCGCTTATCCACAGATTGCCGGCTTCATCTTCCATGAGGCCGTCCTGCATCTGCAGCCGGTCTGTTTCGGGTATGCCGGCTGCTTTGTGGAAGCTAAAGGTGGCTTCATCAAATCGCATGAGGCCATCACGGGTAGTCGCCCACATTACACCGGCGTGGTCCTGGATGATATTACTGCATTGGAGTCCTTCCGGCAGTTCTGCCCTGTTGGCTACTTTAAGTGTTTTGATAAGGGTGGTAACAGGGTCGTATACACGAATATTATCAGGGGTACCCATCCATATACGGCCACGGTTATCTTCACAAAGGCAGATATCATCGTAGTAGATGGAACCGGGTACGCGGTCGAAATTGGCCATGGTGACCAGGTTGGTACCATCATACCGTTGCAGGGCGGTGCTGGCAATCCAGATAAACCCTTTACGGTCCTGCAGAATAGCTGAAACGTGATTGCTGGCAAGTCCGGTGCTGATGTCCAGATGCCTGAAATGATAAGAGAGATTTGTCTGCTGTCCAATTGCAGTACCGGCCATGATGATCAGACACAACAGACAATACAGGTGCCTGACTGTAGGATACCGTTGTGGTGTAATAACCTGAATAAGTTTGTGGATCATGGCAATATGGAAAAATGCGGATGCCCGTTAAATGTACTAAATGTTACTATATTTCTATAAAATGCTGAGGCTGAATAGCCCTCATTATTAACAGAAAGGATATATACCCAAACGATCATTGTCTGATAGTGAATTAAGTTATACATTACAATATCTTCCCCGGACCCCACAAAACAAGTTGAAATGATAGCACAACTACCATCCTATATCCCGTTGGTTTTTATACTGACAACCATCGCTACATTGCTGCTGTTTTACATGGCGGTGAAAGCATCAACAGCAGCCATCGTGCGTAAAAGATCTGTGCTTATTCTTATCTGTCTGATGCTGTGGCTGGCGTTGCAGGGGATATTGGCAATAACGGGTGTTTTTACAGCAACAGATGCTATGCCGCCCAGGATCCTGTTATGGGGTGTTTTACCTGCTATTATAACGATAATATCCCTGTTTCTCACCGCTGGTGGACGGGCATTCATAGACAGCCTGCCGTTGACAAGTCTGACCTATCTTCATGTGGTGAGAATACCGGTGGAAATTGTGCTGTGGTGGCTATCCTTAAACAAAGCCATCCCGCAGTTAATGACCTTTGAAGGAAGAAATTTTGATATCCTTGCCGGTATAACAGCCCCGTTTGTGGCCTATTATGGACTGCAGAAAGGAAAACTAAACCGGCAGGCGGTACTTATCTGGCAATTGGTTGCTTTGGGGTTATTGCTTAATATAGTGGTCAATGCAATTCTTTCCGCGCCTACTCCCTTTCAAAAGTTTGCTTTTGACCAACCCAACTTTGCCATATTTTATTTTCCTTTTAGCTGGTTGCCGGCTTTTATTGTGCAGGTTGTGTTATTCGCACATTTGGCCGCCATCAGGCAGCTTATCGGAAAGACGAGGTAGTTAGCGCTGCCTACACATACAGCTGCTTATTTGTATTGATTTGTTTTTCTACACTAACAGGCATAAAAAAAGCCTTCGAAAAATTCGAAGGCTTTTGTACCACGTACGGGAATCGAACCCGTGATTCCTCCGTGAAAGGGAGGCGTCTTAACCCCTTGACCAACGCGGCGTTTCCGTTTTGGGATTGCAAAGATAGGAATAAGTTTTATTCCACAAAATTTTTCTTCAAACTTTTTTACTTTTTTTTTCCGGAGATGATAAACAACACCTCACTAATGTTTAAGTCCTGCAATCAGATTGATGGTTAAAGCCACTACAAAAGTATTGAGGATATAAGACAACAATCCGTGTACCAGTACGGAACGGCGGAGAATGCGGTTGGAGATCTGTACATCAGAAACCTGGAAGGTCATGCCTATCACAAAAGAGAAATAAGCGAAATCGAGATAGTCGGGATGTTTTTCATCAGGGAAGTCGAGTCCACCGACGTGACGGCTTTTATCGGCCACATCATCATCGTAGTAGAGGTCGGCATAATGGAAGCTGTAGGTGGTATGTACCATGGCCCATGATGACAGTATGCCAATGATAGCTACGGGCAGGTAGGTTCCCTCTTTTTCCTGGCCTGAAACCATCAGTAATACAATGGTGACCATACTGGCAAAGGAGGCCAGTAACAGGATGATGGTTACAAAGATACGACTGCCATCGTCTATACGGGCCCAGTTGCGGATATCTGTCACAGATCGTTTAAAGAAAACGATCCAGCCGGTGGTGATGTAGGAGATGGCAAATACGTCCCATAGCAGCATATAAAATACCAGCGTGCTCAGCTGAACATGGTTGAGCATGAGTATAGCAGCTGTTCCCAGTGTCAGGCTGAGGCTGATCAGGATACGACGGAGCGGGTGCAGGTTAAAGACATCTTTGAGCAGCTTTCTGCGTTTCATAATGACCGATGGTTTTCAATAATGCCTAAAAATAGTGATTTGTAGATTGTCCGGATAAGGCTGTTGGGGGAAGATGTGCAATTGATGATATAAATTACTGCCTTACAGGTACTTAAAACAAAAAGGGCAGAAACATTACTGCTTCTGCCCTTTTCTTCGTACCACGTACGGGAATCGAACCCGTGATTCCTCCGTGAAAGGGAGGCGTCTTAACCCCTTGACCAACGCGGCGTATCGTTTTGGGATTGCAAATGTACAACCTTGTTTGATATTTCCAAAAAATATTTTCATAACCTAAAAATATATTGAATAATAGGGGTATAGATTGTAAATTCGCTCTCGATTTTTTCATACTCAAATCATGACGAAAAATGGGAACTACTCTCAAAATTGGTATTAATGGTTTCGGCCGCATTGGTCGTTTGGTGTACCGCCAGATTTACAAAATGCCCGGCATTGATGTGGTTGCTATCAATGATCTCACCAGCCCTACTGTGCTGGCGCATTTGCTGAAATATGATTCAGCACAGGGTAGGTTTGATGCAGAAGTTAAACATTCTGAGAACGCAATTAATGTGAACGGTGAAGATGTGAAGATATATGCACAGAAAGATCCGTCCCAGATTCCCTGGAAAGACCATGGTATTGATGTTGTGATCGAGTGTACCGGATTCTTTACTGATAAAGACAAAGCTTCCGCCCACATCACTGCTGGCGCCAAGAGAGTTGTAATTTCCGCTCCGGCTACCGGTGATCTGAAAACGATCGTTTTCAATGTAAACCACCATCTCCTGGATGGCAGCGAGACTGTTATCTCCTGCGCTTCCTGCACCACCAACTGCCTGGCTCCTATGGCTAAAGTACTGCAGGACAACTACGGTATCACTACCGGCTTAATGACTACTATTCACGCCTACACCAACGACCAGAACACCCTCGATGCTCCGCATCCTAAAGGTGACCTGCGCCGTGCCCGTGCTGCTGCTGCCAACATCGTACCTAACAGTACCGGTGCTGCAAAAGCAATCGGCCTGGTATTGCCTGAACTGAAAGGTAAACTGGATGGTAACGCTCAACGTGTACCAACCATCACTGGTTCCCTCACCGAACTGACTACTATACTGAACAAAAAAGTAACTGCAGAAGAAATCAATGCAGCTATGAAAGCAGCTTCCAACGAATCTTTCGGTTATACTGAAGATGAAATTGTAAGCTCTGATGTCATCGGTATCCACTACGGTTCCCTGTTCGATGCTACACAGACAAAAGTAATGACTGTTGGCGATCATCAAATGGTTAAAACCGTTTCCTGGTACGATAACGAAATGAGTTATGTTTCTCAGCTGGTACGTACTGTAAGGTACTTCGCCGGTCTGATCAGCAAATAATCAGACAGTATTCCCGGCATACCCTGTCGGGATACTTTTTTACATTCCGCGGAACAACTACACCATAGCAGCAGATATGCCAAGTCACTTTTGGTTGAAACTTGCTTTGTGCTGTTGGTCCGCGGTTTTTTTATGGCATAAACCCTTTCTTTAAATCGCTATTTATGAGCAAATTCTCCGACTATAACTTCAATGGCCGCAAAGCCCTGGTCCGTGTGGATTTCAACGTTCCCCTGAACGACAAGTTCGAAATTACTGACGACACCCGTATGAGGGCTGCCGTTCCCACCATCAAAAAAATCCTGAAAGACGGTGGTGCCGTAATACTTATGTCCCACCTCGGCCGTCCGAAAGATGGTCCCAGCGATAAATATTCTTTAAGACATCTTGTATATCACCTCATCTCCCTGCTGGGTGGCACCACTGTTAAGTTTGCAACCGACTGCGTAGGCCCTGTAGCCAAGAAAGCCGCTGCAGACCTGCAAATGGGTGAAGTGCTGCTGCTCGAAAACCTGCGCTTCCACAAAGCGGAAGAGAAAGGTGATCCTTCCTTCGCTGAAGAACTCTCCAAACTGGGCAATGTATACGTAAACGATGCCTTTGGCACCGCTCACCGTGCACACGCCTCCACAGCCATCATCGCACAGTACTTCTCCAGACCTGACCGCATGTTCGGGCTCCTCATGGAAGCAGAAGTAACCAACGCTGAAAAAGTACTCAACAACGCTGAAGCGCCTTTCACCGCTATCCTCGGTGGCGCTAAAGTGAGCGATAAAATTCTCATCATCGAAACACTGATGGAGCGCGCCAACAACATCATCATTGGTGGTGGTATGGCTTACACTTTCCTCAAAGCCCAGGGCAAGGAAATCGGTAACTCCCTCTGTGAAAATGATAAACTGGACCTGGCCAACGAACTGCTCGATAAAGCCAAAACCAAAAATGTAAAACTCATCCTGCCTGTTGACTCCGTCGCTGCCGACAAATTTGCTCCCGATGCCGCAACACAAGTAGTTTCCAACGATAACATCCCTGCCGGATGGATGGGCCTCGACGTAGGTCCTGAAAGCGTTGAACTGTTTGGCAAAACAATCCAGCAATCCAAAACCATTCTGTGGAACGGACCAATGGGCGTTTTTGAAATGGAAGCCTTTCAGAAAGGTACCAAAGGAGTGGCTGATGCTATCGTAGCTGCCACTGCCCAGGGCTCCTTCTCTCTTGTTGGTGGCGGTGACTCCGTTGCAGCTGTCAACCAGTTCGGACTGGCAGAAAAAGTAAGCTACGTATCCACTGGTGGTGGCGCCATGCTGGAGTTTTTCGAAGGAAAAACACTGCCAGGCATCGCAGCTATCTGATTACAGTCATCTAAACGATAATTACGGATTTGTGAGGATCAATGCTCCCTTGCAAATCCGTATTTTACTTTCTATAAATCACTTATGAAAAAGCGCCTTCTCCTCTACCCCGTCATCATAGGCCTGTTTGGGATATTGATTTGGGTAATCCTGCAACAAGGACAGCTGTTGCCTGTGAAACAGACAGAAGCCCCTGTGGCAACTGTCACCCATGCTTCACAAGCCACACCGGACAACTCCTGGTGGCAATATCTCGATAACTTCAAGCACCCGCTAAGCCTTTTGTTGCTGCAGATTATCCTGATCATGGTGGTGGCACGCGCATTTGGTATACTGGCCAACAAGGTAAAACAACCGTCAGTAGTAGGTGAAATCATCGCCGGGGTATTGCTGGGTCCTTCTCTGCTGGGCTGGACCATGCCATCATTTTCCGCTTTCCTCTTCCCCGCTGACTCCATGAAGAATTTACAGTTCCTCAGTCAGATAGGTCTGGCCTTTTTCATGTTTATCGTGGGAATGGAGCTGGATATCAGCAAAATCAGGAACAAAGCACACGATGCGGTAATGATCAGTCATGCCAGTATTATAGTGCCCTTTTTTCTGGGCGTATCGCTGGCCTATTATCTCTTTACCAGCTTTGCGCCTGCAGGGGTTAGCTTTCTGGCCTTTGCACTGTTTATGGGCATCGCCATGAGTATTACCGCCTTCCCGGTACTGGCCCGTATCGTACAGGAAAGAAAACTGACCGGGACACCGCTGGGCACGCTGGCCATTACCTGTGCAGCAGCCGATGATGTTACTGCCTGGTGTATCCTGGCAATAGTGGTGGCCATTGTAAAAGCAGGCGGTTTTGTTAGTGCACTCGTCACCATTGTGCTGGCCATTCTCTTTGTAGGAGCCATGCTGTGGCTGGTACGTCCCTGGCTAAACCGTACCATCAGCAGACATATAGCCGGAAATCGCCAGAAAGCGGCCGTTTCCGTGGTTTTCTTCACCTTACTGCTGTCGGCCCTGACAACCGAAGTAATAGGCATCCATGCCTTGTTTGGTGCTTTCCTTGCGGGAGTGATCATGCCACAGCAGACCGATATTAAACAACTGCTCACAGATAAACTGGAAGATGTCAGCGTATTATTGCTGCTACCGATATTTTTTGTGTACACTGGCCTTAGAACACAGATAGGCTTGCTGAATGAAAGTCATTTGTGGACCGTATGTGGCTTGATCATGCTGGTAGCCGTAGCCGGTAAGTTCGGCGGCAGCACTTTTACTGCCCGGCTCATGGGCCAGTCCTGGCGGCAATCCGTGGCAATTGGCGCGCTGATGAACACCCGCGGCCTGATGGAACTGGTGGTGCTCAATATCGGCTACGATCTGGGTATCCTCTCTCCAAGCATCTTTGCGATGATGGTACTGATGGCACTGGCCACCACCTTCATGACCGGGCCCCTGCTCGATCTGGTGGCGCTTAGTGAAAAGAAGAAGGGAATGCTGGCCGTATAACATACAGCTTTACTGCCCGAAATAAACGGGCCATAAAAAGAAAAAACCCGTGCCGGCAAAGCTGACACGGGTTTTTCTTTTTTATGAAGAGGAACTACTTTTTATGAGCAGTTTTCTTTTTGGAATGTTTTTTAGCAGCTGTATGTTTTTTGCTGCTGGATTTTTTAGCACTGGTGCCGGCTTTTTTAGCAGGTGCTACTCCCTCAGCCGCTATTTTAGCAGGTGCCGGGAATTTGGATTTGTCTACACCTGTTGCTTTATCATCCAGTGTCAGCTGTACAGACTCCTTCAGGATTTCGCCTTTCTCAGCCATGAACTGCTTCATCTTATCTTTCGGGATGCGCAGGTCGTAGTTGTTTTCAGCGCTGGACATTGCTTTGGCAAAACCAGGATTAAATCTTTCCAGTTCGCCCAGGGGCATATCCAGTTTTTTGGCGATAGCCTCCAGTCTGTATTTACCGGTAACGTTGATTTCCACACTGGAGAAGATTTCATCTTCTGTCAGAGGACCTCTGGCAGTAGGAGCAGCCGCTGCTGTGCTGGTGTTTTCAGCTACAGGAGCCATGTCATCGCTCACACCGAAGAAGTTGTTGAATCTGTCGAGGATGTAACCGGTAGCAATAAATTTATACACGTGGTTACGGGATTCTGCGGGCAGGAAATACTGCATACCCCAGAAATCTTCGCGGCCGCTGGCTTTCATAGCACGTTGTACTCCACCTGGGCCACAGTTGTAGGCAGCCACTACCAGGAGCCAGTCACCAAACTGGTTATATAGCTGGTTGAGGTACTGAGCGGCAGCCAGGGTAGACTTGTAGAAATCTTTTCTTTCGTCTACTCTTTTTCCAACGTTCAGACCAAGGATACGGGCGGTACCGGCCATAAACTGCCATGCACCTACAGCCCCTACTCTGGAACGAGCGTTGGTATTAAAGCTGGATTCAATTACGGCGAGATATTTCATTTCTTCCGGAATACCGTGCTCACGGAAGATTTTTTCTACCATGGAGAAATAAGGCTGACCTCTTTCGATCATGGTCTGCAGATGCTGGCTATACCGGGTAGCATAGTTGTTTACATAACCGGCAACCAGGTTGTTATTGATCTGCTCATATACTTTAGCACTGCGAATATTATTAGGCAGGCTCTGGGCGGCTTTTTTCACCGCCATGGTGGTTGGAGAAGGCACTAAACTATCCTTCGGCAAGTGCACCTTGCGAAATTTCGATACTGTAGTGTCACGCGAGACCAATGGAGACGCAGTCTCTTTAGGTACGCTGTTGCTACCCATAACATCCACACTTCCTAAACTCAATGCTGGCAACAGCAATAGTAAAAAGATTTTTCTCATACAATTTATTTTAAACAATCGAAGCCCTTTCCGTTGCCATCACTTGATGGGCAATTTGCAACAGGGCTGCTTCGTCAAACTTCTTTGTGATGATCTGTACACCGTATGGCATTCCGTTTGAATGCCGGCCCAACGGCACTGAAATGGCCGGGACCCCTGCAAGATTGGCCAGTACCGTATAAATATCTGCCAGGTACATAGCAATCGGGTCTTTTGTTTTTTCCCCTAATTTAAAGGCTGTCGACGGTACAGTTGGCATTAAAATAGCGTCGAATTCTTCCAGAATCTCATTCAGTTTTTCGGTAACTAATCTCCTGACTTGTTGTGCCTTCGTATAATATGCGTCGTAATAACCTGCACTCAGCACAAAAGTCCCCAGTAATATACGACGTTTTACTTCTTTACCAAACCCTTCCGATCTGTTTTTTTTGTAAAAATCGGTCAGGTCTAGATTCTTTTCGTTGGTTCTATGCCCAAATCTGACACCATCATAGCGGGACAAATTAGAGGATGCCTCCGCTGTTGTCAGCACATAATAGGCGGGAACCACATAGTCAAGATAATCAAAGCCTTTACCAGTTACGGTGTGTCCGGCAGTTACGAGGCTTTCAAAAAGATCGATATAACCACCTCTCATTTCAACATCCAATCCTTCATGGTACTGGGCATCTCTTAAATACGCCAACCTGTAACTTTTATTGTGTGACAGATTTTGCAGGTAGTCGGGAACTTCTTGTTGAGCCGCTGTACTATCGAACTCATCAGGTCCTGCCATCACTTGCAGAACACTGGCCACATCGTCAATTTCCTTGCCAAAAATGCCTATCTGATCAAAAGAAGAGGCATAGGCGATGAGCCCGTGACGTGAAATACGGCCATAGGTGGGTTTAAGCCCGATTATGCCGCAAAAATCAGCTGGTTGGCGGACAGAACCGCCGGTGTCGCTACCCAGGCTAACCTGACAAAGGTCTGCCTGTACAGCTACTGCTGAGCCTCCTGAAGAACCACCCGGAACCCGGGTATTGTCCAGCGCGTTCAGCGTGGGACCATAAGCGGAGTTCTCATTGGTAGATCCCATTGCAAACTCGTCGCAGTTAAGATTACCAATAATAATCGCATCCGCTGCCAGCAGTCTTTCCACAGCTGTGGCGGAAAAAAGTGATGTAAACCCTTCCAGTATCCTGGAAGCGGCACTCACATTATGGCCTTTATAACAGATTACATCTTTAATACCTATCACTACTCCGGCTAAAACGCCAACCGGCTGACCGTTTTTAAGGCGTTCATCCAGTTTCTGCGCTTTTACCAGCGCCTCCTCCTCATATACTTCCAGGAAGGCATTCAGGTGTTTTAACTGTGCTATACGGTCGAGGTAAAAACGTACTCTCTCCGTACAGCTTGTACTGCCGGCGTATAATGCTCTATGAAATGAAGCTATACTGCTGTATTCAGTCAAAGCTAAACCAGTTAAAATATTAATTCAGGATAATTCCCTCTACAGGGATACCGCCAGGTTAGGCGTTGTGCTGCGCATCAGTTGGCTTAGTTGTATCAGTAGTGGATGGTTGCACAGGTTTTTCTCTCATACCTTCCTCTATTTCCTGGCGCACATTGTTTTTGGCGTCATTGAACTCACGGATGCCTTTACCCAGTCCCCGCATTAATTCGGGTATTTTTTTACCACCAAACAGCAGTAAAACCACGATGGCTATCAGCAGCAGTTCAGACATCCCAATATCCTGGAGAATCAAAAATGATGATTTTACAAAAACAGCAGTCATCTTCTCAAAAGTTGTTTGTTTAAGTTTTCTACGATGCTAACAAAGGTAACTCATAAAATCCGCTTTTTCACCCGTCGGGTTTGTTAAAGGCGGAGATTTTAATTCCATTTTAAGACCGGTTGAAGACTGGTAGGAACGAAAAAAGGCGGAACCATCACGGTCCCGCCTGTAACTAATTTCCCTGTATTTTATACTAAACCCTTTTTTCTTTGATACGGGCTTTCTTACCAGCGCGCTCACGCAGGTAGAAAAGTTTCGCTCTTCTTACTTTACCCACTTTGTTCAGCACGATGCCGTCGATATGAGGAGAGTAAAGCGGGAACAGCCTTTCCACACCAATGCCGTCAGAAATTTTTCTAACAGTGAAAGACGCAGTAAACCCTGTACCCTGGATTTTCACTACATCACCTTTAAAGGACTGAATCCTTTCTTTATTACCTTCCACGATTTTATAATTGACAGTGACGTTGTCGCCTGCTTTAAACTTAGGGTACTGTTTTTTAGCTGTCAGTTGTTCGTGAACAAACGAAATTGCGTTCATCTTTCAAATATTTATGGGAGTGCAAAAGTAAAACAAGAAATGGCATTTACCAAATTAAGTCTGGAAAATATCAAGAAAATATCGGGCATTTTTCAAGATACCTATGTGGATAACCTGGTATAACCATTAATTACATTTCTAAACTATTAAATTACAACAAGTCCGGACGGCGTGTCTGGGTTCTTTCTACCGATTGCTGATGCCGCCATTCTTCAATTTTTTTATGATCACCGCTCAATAAAATGTCCGGCACCTTCCATCCCCGGAAATCTACGGGCCTGGTATATACCGGAGGCGCCAGCAGGTTGTCCTGGAAGGAATCGGTCAGCGCACTGGTCTCATCGTTGAGTACACCTGGCAACAGCCTTCCGATAGCATCTACCAGCACTGCTGCTCCCAGCTCACCACCGGAAAGCACATAATCACCAATAGAAATCTCTTTGGTAATGAAGTGATCCCGGATACGCTGGTCTATCCCTTTGTAGTGGCCGCACAGCATCAGCAGGTTACCCTTCATCGATAATTTGTTGGCCATCTGCTGGTTCAGCGTTTCTCCATCAGGAGTCAGGTAAATGATCTCGTCGTACTGTACTTTGGCCTGTAGAGACTCGATGGCATTCACAATCGGTTCCAGCATCATCACCATGCCGGCGCCGCCGCCAAACTGGTAATCATCTACCTGGTTGTGCTTCAGGTTGGAATAGGCCCGCAGGGGATGTACATGTACTTCCAGCAGTCCTTTTGCCTGTGCCCGCTTCATAATGGAATGGGAAAGCGGACTCTCCAGCAGCTCAGGCAATACTGTGATGATATCTATTCGCATAAATTTCTTGCTACATGTTTGTGTATAATTCAACGAGCCCTTCCGGGAGGTCCAGGTGTACCACCTGGTTTTTCCGGTCCACTTTCACGAGTGACTGCTCATTGACGGGCAGCAACGCCTCTTTACCCTGGATATGCACCTTTACGAGCACCTGCATAGGCATTTCAATGACTTCTTCCACTGTACCGAGCGTGCCGTGCTGCGCGTCTTCAACCGTGAAGCCAAGTAACGCCAGCGGGGCAGAAGAAGCTGTTTGCGCCTTAAAATCCTCTTCCTGGAGGTATACCTGGCCGGGCATCAGTTTCTGAGCCGCTTCCTTGGTATCTATGCCTTCCAGGCGGATATACACATGTTCTCCGTCTTTAACAGTCACCTGCTGCAGGAAATACGGGATAAAGCTGTTTTTCCGTTCTTCGAGGAAGATGGCGGTCACCCCTTTCAGGGAAGATCTTTTACCCAGGCTGTGCCTCAGGAGCAACTCTCCCTGCAGTCCGTGCGTTGACACCAGTTTTCCTATACTGAAATAATTATTCATCTTAATGAGAGGGCCCTGTCATGAAATTAAAAAAGGAAATATTTGCGGTTGCAAATATTTCCTTTTTCAGGTATTGTTAAAACGTTGCCGTTTTATGCTTCGTTACCTTCTCCTTCTGCGGATGGAGCAGCAGGGGTATCTTCTACCTTTCTAACGATCGGAGCAGCAATTCTTGCTTTTCTGTGACCGTCACGGCGGGCAGATACTTTCTGTTCGTGCTCAGCTTGCCATTGTGCAAACTTCTGGTAAGCAGTAGGCTCGTCGAACAGGTTCAGCGTAACACCTCTTAACAGGTGTTTCAAATACAATACACCTTTGAAAGAGAGGATTCTTCTTACAGTGTCGGTAGGTTGTGCACCTTTCTGCAACCAACGCAATGCTTTTTCAGTATCGATGTTGATGGAAGCAGGTACAGTCAAAGGATTGTAAGTACCGATTTTCTGAATGAATTTACCATCTCTGGGAGCGCGTGCGTCGGCTACTACGATAAAATAGAAAGGCCTTTTCTTCGCGCCATGTCTCTGCAGTCTGATTTTTACTGGCATAAATAAGTCGAGTTATTTTTTGCGAGTTAGGAAATATTGTTTATTTAGGGATGCAAATGTAACCTCTTAATTGAAATTTCCAAAAAAAATTTCCGGGGGGCCTGTTAACGCACCATTCCTTTCAGGCCACGACCGCCAGCACCAAACTTATTCATCATTTTCATCATCTGACGCATCTGGTCAAACTGTTTCATGAACTGGTTTACGTCCTGGATATTTTTTCCGGCACCTTTGGCGATGCGTTTGCGGCGGCTACCATCGATGAGGTCAGGATTACCGCGCTCATCCGGTGTCATGGAGTTGATCATGGCTTCGATGCCTTTAAAGGCGTCGTCGCTGATGTCAATGTCCTTGATGGCTTTGCCTACGCCGGGGATCATGCCCATCAGATCTTTCAGGTTACCCATTTTTTTGATCTGCTGCAGCTGTTCGCGGAAGTCATCAAAATCGAACTGGTTCTGACGGATCTTCTTTTCGAGCTTTTTGGCCTGTTCCTCATCGAACTGTGCCTGTGCACGTTCTACCAGGGTAGTGATATCACCCATGCCGAGGATACGCTGAGCCATACGTTCGGGGTAGAACACGTCGAGGGTATCCATTTTTTCACCCATGCTCACAAACTTGATCGGTTTGGTCACGGTGTAACGGATGGTCAGGGCCGCACCACCGCGGGTATCACCGTCCAGTTTGGTGAGTACCACACCGGTGAAGTCCAGGCGGTCGTTAAACGCTTTGGCGGTATTCACCGCGTCCTGGCCGGTCATAGAGTCTACTACGAACAGTATTTCCTGTGGCTTAACGGCATTTTTCACGTTGGCCACTTCGGTCATCATCACCTCATCAACGGCCAGACGGCCGGCGGTATCGATGATGATGATGTTATTGCCATTGGCTTTGGCGTGTTTGACCGCGTTTTCGGCGATCTGCACGGCGTTTTTATTCTCTGGCTCATTATACACCTCCACGCCTATCTGTTCGCCCAGCACTTTCAGCTGATCGATCGCAGCAGGACGATAGATATCGGCTGCTACCAGCAAAGGTTTTTTACCTTTTTTGGTTTTGAGGAAGTTGGCCAGTTTACCGGAGAAGGTGGTTTTACCGGAACCTTGCAAACCAGCGATGAGTATAATGGAAGGGTTTGTTTTGATATCAATTTCTGCCTCAGTGCCACCCATCAGCTCGGCCAGTTCGTCTTTCACGATCTTTACCATGAGCTGTCCGGGAGAGATGGCGGTCAGTACCTTCTCACCGAGGGCTTTGTCTTTTACTTTATCAGTAAATTCCTTGGCTATTTTATAGTTCACGTCCGCATCCACCAGTGCACGGCGGATTTCCTTAACGGTGGAGGCAATATTGATCTCACTGATACGTCCTTCCCCTTTAAGCTGCTTAAACGCGGAATCTAATCTCTCTGATAATGATTCAAACATTGTTGATATTTTAAACGGACTGCAAAAGTATTGTTTTTGCGTGATAAATGCTAAGATAGTTATTCCGGCGCTGATAGCCTGTTACCCAGATAAACCGGTCAGGCAAAAAAAAGCGGAGACAGGGAGCGTTGCTGCTCCTGTCTCCGCCAAAGCGTTTATATCCAACAAAACCTAATTCGTAATAATACTTATCCCAGGTAGTTCCGGAGCAGTTTGCTTCTGGAAGTGGTCCTGAGTTTGGTGATAGCTTTATCCTTGATCTGGCGTACCCTTTCGCGGGTGAGGCCAAATTTTTCGCCGATGTCTTCGAGTGACATAGGGTGTTCTACGGCGATGCCGAAGTACAGCATGATCACATCTTTCTGACGGTCGGTGAGGGTGGACAGGGAGCGTTCAATTTCACGGCGAAGTGAATCGTGGTGATCCAGTTCTTCATCGGCGCTGACAGCATTCGGATTTTCGAGCACGTCCAGCAGGGAGTTGTCTTCTCCGTCGATGAAAGGAGCGTCCATAGACACGTGACGGGCGGCCACACCGAGGGTAGCTTCTACTTCGTCGGTGTTGATTTCGAGAATGGTAGCCAGTTCATCAGGAGAAGGCTCTCTTTCAAATTCCTGTTCCAGCTGGGAATAGGCCTTGCTGATCTTATTGCTGAGCCCTACTTTGTTGAGCGGCAGGCGTACGATCCTGGACTGTTCTGCCAGTGCCTGGAGGATGGATTGACGGATCCACCAAACGGCGTAGGAAATGAATTTAAAACCGCGTGTTTCATCAAAACGTTGGGCAGCTTTAATTAACCCGAGGTTACCCTCGTTGATCAGGTCGCTGAGAGACAGACCCTGGTTCTGATACTGTTTGGCAACGGATACCACAAAGCGGAGGTTAGCCTTTGTCAGCTTTTCCAACGCTCTCTGATCGCCTTGCTTGATACGGATAGCGAGATTTACCTCTTCTTCCGGCGTAATTAAATCCACTTTCCCAATCTCCTGCAGGTACTTCTCCAGGGACTGAGACTCCCTGTTGGTAATGGACTTAGTGATTTTAAGTTGGCGCATTGACATAGAGTCGGAACAGTTACAGGTTAAGAAAAAGTTAAGATTTGATGAATGCCTGACAAAAATAACTTTTTTTAGATGCCGACCAAAAAAAATCTGTCGTTTTTAAATCATTTCCAAATAAAATCGATTGATCTTTAAGAGCTTAATATTTTTTCATGAAACCCGCTGCCCATACGGCAAAACGCAGTTATTTCCCATATATGCATTTTTTACATTATTAATAGTTTTAATATTTATGAAAACGTTAAAGTGACCATATAATCTTCAGATTAATTAAAAAAAAACAGTAAATTATTTTGACAGAATAAAATATTTTCTATAATTGCAACTAGATGATATTGATTTACTAATTATTTGAGAGATGTCTAAGAAAGTGCTTTATGAGTTGGAATTCCCGGTTAGGTGCTCCCCTGGTATCCTTTACGAATTCCTGTCAACCCCTGCAGGCTTGCAGGAATGGTTTGCAGACAAGGTAGATTACAGGGACAATGTGTTTTCCTTTTCCTGGAATGGCAGTTCTGAAGAAGCAGAAATACTGGAACAGGAAGAAGATGAATTTATCAGGTTTCACTGGCTCCATGCTCCGAAAGAAGAGTTTTTTGAATTCCGGATACAGATTTCAGAAGTGACCAATATGACCATTTTGGTTGTAAAAGACTTCGCCGATAAAAGAGAAATCAAAGACCAGAGTCAGCTTTGGGAATCTCAGGTGAAAGATCTGTTCCATCGCATCGGAAACTAACTTCCTTCTTTAACGTTCAGAACATTAAGCAGGGTGGCGTAAGCTTCCACTATGTCCGTGATAACTTCTCCCCAACGCTCCAGTCCAAACGGTTTTGCCAGTTTAATAAAACTTTGCCGGCTGACCAGCCTTTTCCAGTCTTCAAAACACATATCGCCTATGGCTTGGTAATGTCCGTCTTCAAAATCATGTTCCCAGGGATCATCTTCCGGCAGGTATACGCTAAACCCGGCAGCAGCCAGTTGTGTATATGCCTCCGCCAGTGATCCTTCGAACCTCTTTTTGACCGTACCCGCCAGGTGCAGGGTACAGGTGAAATAATGCCCCCACCAGAACATGCTCCGGAAGGCAAAGACATCCGTTTTGCTGAAATACCGCGGATAATCCAGCATCACCCAGGGCAGCGACTTATACTGCTCCCCCTTCGAAATTTTAGGCCCCTGCTGCAGCCAGGCTGCCTCAAAAGGAAAATCAGCCTCCGCATCCCAGGCCGCCAGTGCCAGTTGTAACCGGCCCATCAATAACATCACCTTCTCTATCGCCTTGTTTTTCAATTCTATCACTCTCGGCGAAAAAACAATCTCCGCCTCTTCTGCTGTCAAATAAAAATTTTCCATATAATTTAACGGTATTTTCAGGTATGCTTTAACACTCCTTTGTGAAATCATACTAACTTTACCTTCGCAAAAAAGCAAGGTGAGCAAAGAAATAAAGTGCTCCGGCACAGGAGCAAAGTAAGCAAAGAAGCGGAAAGATTATCTTTGCCCCTGCTCCATCTGCTCCTTTGCGGGAACTTGATGAGAGGCAATCAAAATAAAATCAGGCATTATCAGTGAAGAAACTCGATAAATTAATTATTAAAACATTCCTGGGGCCCTTTGTGGCGACCTTCTTTGTGACGCTTTTTGTACTGGTAATGCAGTTCCTCTGGAAATATGTAGACGACCTGGTAGGAAAAGGACTGGACACGGTGGTGATCATTCAGCTCATCGCCTATACCAGCGCCACGCTCGTGACCCTGGCCCTCCCGTTGGCCGTGTTGCTCTCTTCCATCATGACTTTCGGTAACCTCGGAGAAAGTTTTGAGCTGGTAGCCCTCAAATCGTCCGGCATATCCCTGCTCCGCTTTATCCGGCCACTGATGGTGGTGTGTAGCTTCATCGGCTTTCTGGCATTCCTGTTTGCCAACTATGTGATCCCGGTTGCCAACCTGCAGGCCAAATCCCTCTTGTACGATATCACCAACTCCAAGCCAGCCTTCAATATCAAGGCCGGCGTTTTCTACCGCGATATTCCCGGCTATACCATCAAGGTGGCCCAGAAAGATAAAGACAACCAGACCATTCACCAGGTGATGATCTTCGACAACCAGTCTGGTGGCGGAGATAAGGTTATCCTCGCTGAAAAGGGACAAATGGTACTCACAGCCAACAAACGTTTCCTGTATTTTATCCTGGAAAACGGCTGGCGTTATGAAGAGAGAGGCAACCGCGGTTACACTGTTCCCGGCGATATGATCCGCCTGGGCTTCAAAAAATACAGTAAAGCCTTTGACCTGAGCTCTTTTGCCTTCAACCGTCTCAACATGGATCTGTTTGCCTCCAACCAGCAGATGCTCAACATCAAACAGCTGGATGTGGCTATCGATTCACTGGAAAAAGCTCAAACTATCTTCGGCAAAACCGTTAACGCCTATGTGACGGTACGTTTCCCTTTCTTCCGCTGGAAAGACAGCGCCTGGGCAGCCACTGCCCCTCCGCTGAAAGTAAAGGACTTTGAAAACATCATTCCTGAAAAAAACCGCCGTGCCGTACTGGAGAGGGCTGAGCAAAGTGTCCGGGAAACTTTGGGGTCATTGGATGCCCCTACCAAAGAATATTCTGAGAAACACAGCGTTATATTAATGCATAAAGTGGAATGGCAGCGTAAGTTCACGCTCGCGGCAGCCTGTGTGGTGATGTTCCTCATTGGAGCACCGTTGGGTTCCATTATCCGTAAGGGTGGGCTGGGAACACCACTGGTATTTGCCGTGATCTTTTTTGTGATCTTTAATATCTTTTTTATGATCGGGGAAAAGATGGCCCGCAGCGGTGTGATGTTCACGTGGTCGGGTATGTGGCTCTCGAATATTGTGCTGTTGCCAATTGCCGGCTTTTTAATTTATAAAGCCATGAATGATTCCAACTTATTCAATAAAGAATTTTATTTTCGCATATACCAGAAGGTAAAAAAGTTCTTGCAAAAATTTAAGTCTAAAAAGCAACCTACAATTTAAAACCTACAGAATTGAAAACGCTGTATACACTGTTCAGAAAGAATGCATATTTCTTTCTGCCCTTCCTACTGTGGATCATAGTGGGAGGAGTAATGCTGGCAACCTACAGTCAACGTGAGTTATTTCTTGGTATCAACGGAGAACACTCAGCGTTTGGTGATGTTGTTGTTACCGGGATCACTTATCTCGGTGATGGAATAATGTTCGGTTTAATCCTGTTGCTGATGCTGATCATGCAGAAGTTCAGGGTATTTTTTATCGGACTGGGAGTATTCCTTTTGGCGGCTGCAGTAGTGCAGGTAGCCAAACATTATTTTAATGCACCTAGGCCTATCAGCTATTTTGGAGAGGAAGCCGCCACGCTGGTACACACCGTTAAATGGGTGACTGTACACAGCAGCTGCAGCTTTCCTTCCGGACACTCTGCTGTAGCCTTTGCCATGTTTAGTTTTCTCTCAGTATTCCTGCGCAATAAAAAGCTGGGCTTACTGTTTATTGTACTGGCACTGACGGCTGCATATTCCCGCATCTACCTGGCACAACATTTCTTTGCAGATGTTTACGTAGGTAGTATTGTGGGTACCCTGAGCACCATTATTGTATTTGGTTTCTTCAGGTTCCGTGATTCCGCCACTTCTCCGGAAGTTTGTGCAGAAGCGATGGTCAACGCCAACGCCGCGTAAATCCCGCAAAGTTTTTCAAAGGAGCAAAGTTCGCAAAGATCAGCACCTTTGCGGACTTTGCTCTTTTTTTTTGCTACCGAACCAATGCTTACTTTATATAAACTGTTATAATGAAATACCTGTTGATTGCCCTTGTGGCGGGCCTGCTATTCATACCTTTTCTGGGCGCTGTTCACCTTTTTGACTGGGATGAGATAAACTTTGCCGAAGCAGCCCGGGAGATGATTGTCAGCCATAACTACAGTCAGGTACAAATTGATTTCCGGCCATTCTGGGAGAAACCACCACTGTTTATATGGATGCAGACCGGTAGTATGTTACTCTTTGGGGTTAACGATTTTGCTGCCCGTTTGCCGAATGCCATCATTGGCATTGCCACACTGGTCAGCTTATTTGCCATCGGCAAAAAACTGGTAGACGAAAAAATGGGTATGTGGTGGGCACTGGTGTATGCCGGCTCCTGGCTTCCTCATTTCTATTTCAAATCGGGTATTATCGACCCCACTTTCAACTTCTTCATTTTCCTCGCGATCTATTTCGCCTATCGTATCGCCCATAGCGCTAAGTCATACCGAATGGCCATACTCAGTGGTTTTTTCCTGGGACTGGCCGTACTCACCAAAGGTCCGGTAGCCATACTGGTATCTATGCTGACCCTGCTGGTATATTTCCTTTGGAATAAGTTCAGGATCGGTATCAAACTGGCGCATCTCGGACTGATCGCTCTGTTTGCTTCCATCACCACACTGCTGTGGTTTGGTTATGAAATACTGGCCCATGGCTGGTGGTTTGTCAACGAGTTTGTGGCTTACCAGATCCGCCTGCTCACCACTGAAGATGCGGGTCATGGCGGCCCTTTCCTCTATCACTGGATTGTGTTGATCATTGGCTGTTTCCCTGCCAGTATCTTCCTCTTTACCTATATCCGTGATAGGAAAAAATCGATTTATAACCAACCTGCCGCTACCGAACAAAAAGACTTTAAGGTGTGGATGTGGGTACTTTTCTGGGTAGTGCTGATCCTGTTTTCCATCGTAAAAACCAAGATTGTCCACTATTCTTCCCTTTGTTATTTTCCATTGTCTTTCCTGGCGGCCAACCAGGTGTACAAACTGGCGGAAGGCAGGGTACGGATGCGTGGCTGGAATATTGCCCTGCTGCTGTTTATCGGTATTGTGCTGGGCATTGCTATTGCACTGCTGCCGCTGGTAGGTGTATATAAAGACATGCTCATCCCCTACATCGGCGATAAGTTTGCGGTGGCTAACCTGCAGGCACAGGTGTCCTGGTCCGCGGCTGAAGCCAGCTACGGTCTTGCCTATGTGCTGCTGGTGATCATCAGCGCCATCCTGCTGATCAAACGAAAAATCAGCAAAGGCCTCATATGTCTTTTTGTGAGTACCATTCTGGTGATACAGGTTACAGTCGTACATTTTGTACCTAAAATAGAACGTTACTCACAGGGCGCTGCCATAGATTTCTTTATCTCCATGCAAGGCAAAGATGTGTACGTAAAAGCATTGGGATATCACAGTTATGCCCAGCATTATTACACCCGGGAACAACCCCATGCCAATAAAAACTATTATAATACCGACTGGTTACTCAATGGACAGATAGACAAGCCTGCGTATTTCATCTGCCGTATCACAGATAGTGAGGAGTACATACATCACCCCAATCTCGAAGTGATCGGGGAAAAGAACGGGTTTGTGTTTATGAAACGAAAATCTTAACGATGATGTATTTTGATAAATACTGATGCTCCTGATGGAGTGAAGATTACATTATTTTAACTTTAATAAAAGCGAAGAAGCCATTGATCAGTATCAATGGCTTCTTCGCTTTTATTTTCGCTCCATCAGGAGCATCAGTATTTATCAAAACTCATCACAGTTATAGTTTTTTATTCACTTCATCCCAGTTTACCACGTTCCAGAACGCGTTGATATAATCAGGGCGTCTGTTCTGGTATTTAAGGTAGTAGGCATGTTCCCAGACATCGAGTGCGAGGATGGGCGTACCTTTTTCCTTAACAATATTGTGCATGAGTGGGTTATCCTGGTTGGGGGTGTTGATGATGGAGAGTTTTTTGTCCGGGCTAACGATGAGCCATGCCCATCCGGAGCCGAATTGGGTTTTGGCGGCGTCGTTGAATTTTTCCTGGAATTTTTCCCAGGAGCCGAAGTTGCTGTTGATGGCAGCTTTCAGTTTATCGGAGGGAGTAGTTTTTTTAGGTGACAGTAATGTCCAGAACAGGGAGTGGTTGTAGTGACCACCACCATTGTTGCGGATTGCTTTGTCTTTGTCTGTTACCTTATGGAGAATTTCTTCCAGGGTAAGGGAAGCGAAGGGTGTTCCATTCACCGCATCATTCAGATTTTTAACGTAGGCGCCATGATGTTTGTCATGGTGCAGTTCCATAGTCATTTTGTCGATGTATGGTTCCAGAGCATCGTAAGCGTAAGTCAGCGGAGGCACAACGAAGGGTGCCTTAGGGTCGTTGAGGCTGGTTTTCGCGGTAGTAACGGGAACGGCCAGACTACTGAGGGGGCCGCTGAGGGCAGCTACACCAGCAAGACTGGTCAGCTTTATGAATTCTCTTTTGTTCATATGGCAAGAATTGAAGTTTGTTTATATAAGGATGAGTACAAATCTACTTTTTAAGGGAATAACCAGCAGCAAAATTTACACCAATGCAATGGCAGGAAATAATACACCCACAATTTGCAGATATCTATGCCATTGAGTACCAGGATAACATCTGCTGCCAAGTTGACATTTATTCAAAAAACGGGACATTCTTTATGGGAAATTCTGGAAATAATACTATTTTACCATTACCTTCATGTGAAGAAGTAGAGCTTTTTAATCTTTTTCAAAAAATGGAACTATTTATCCCTGGCGATGCTAACTGCGGAGAGAGATGCAATCCCCTGTCATATTGGCCAACAATATTATGCTGATTTTACCGGAATCGAAATAGCATTGTTTATGGATAAAGCGGTAGCCTTTTTGCTGACAGTGCTTATATAAAACCATTTTATTGGAAGGGCCATCTGACCCAGCTACCTTTTAACGAACTAAATTTTAAAGCATTCCCGTACATGCTTAAGGTAAGAGTATTCAAGGCAATAGAATATCCGGAAGAATGTTTGCAATATATTGCAGGGCATCGTAAAGTGCTGGAAGCTTACGGTGTAACCAAAGTTACGTCTGCAAATGTTGACTGGATGTATGAGCCTTATACTTATATCATTACCGTGAGTAATGATGATTATACCAAGATGTATGGTGGTTGCCGGATACAACTGGCCGGGGGGAGTGTTCCCCTGCCAATAGAATCTGCGATCAACAATATGGACCCCCGGATTTATGGTATTGTGAAGGACCTGGCCGCAGCCGGGGGTACGGGTGAATTTTGTGGCTTATGGAATTCGCGGGAAGTTGCTGGCTGGGGAATTGGCAGCATTGTGCTTTTCAGGGTCGTCAACGCCGTATTGGATCAATTGCCTGTTACCACGTTCCTGGGCTTCTGTGCACAAACCACTTTCAGGAACAGTATCCGGACCGGGTACCAGATTATGACCAATATCGGCAACCAGGGCACTTTTTATTATCCCAAGGAAGACCTGATTGCTACAGCCCTGATACTCAATGATCCGTTGGAACTGAAGAGCGCACATCCTGAGGATAAGGAAAGAATGATGAGTTTACGCAACAATCCGGTGCAAACGATTGTAGAAAAAGGCCCCAAGGGTGAAATGCAGGTCGACTACGACCTGCGGATCATGTCGGCAGCCATGAGTGACCTGCCGTTATTCAGGTAGCCATAAACAATATTACCAATGAACAACGTATTAGTAGATGCTATTACAACGAGCAAACAACGAGCAACAGAAAGGGAAGTAAGATTTTTCAGATTACAGGACCCCATACAGCTGGAAGCCCTCACCCAACTGCTCCGGCAAAATACCGCTATCCAGGTGTTTGATGAAATACAAGCCCAACTGGCAGAGCTGATCCGCCTGCATCATCCCACAGAAAGATTATCTGAAACAGCCATCGCAGAACGTGTAGCCGCTCACCTCGGAGGTATAGCGCCCGCGGCCTATGGTGTATGGGTTTATTATCCCTGGTCCAGCCGTGTGGTACATATTCTGGATGAAGCAGAATTTATATACCTGCGGACCAGTCGCAACCAGCATAAGATCACCGAAGCAGAAAGGGAAACCCTGCAAACCAGGAAGATCGGCGTTATCGGCCTTTCTGTAGGCCAGTCCGTAGCACTGGCACTGGCTATTGAAAGACTGTGCGGAGAACTTCGTATAGCCGACTTCGATCAGCTCGATCTAAGCAATATGAACCGTATCCGTACCGGCGTACACAATGTAGGCATCCTTAAAACCGTGCTGGTGGCCCGGGAAATTGCAGAAATCGATCCTTTTCTGACTGTACACTGTTATGATAACGGCATCAACGACGACAATATCGACACTTTCCTTACCGAAGGGGGCAAACTCGACATTCTGGTAGAAGAATGTGATAGTCTGGACATCAAAATCCTTAGCCGCCAGAAAGCCAGGGAGCTGCAAATACCGGTAGTCATGGACACCAGCGACAGAGGAATGATCGATATAGAACGGTTTGATCTGCAGCCTGATTTACCTATATTGCATGGGCGTATTCCGGAACAGCTTACAGCAGCGCAGATCCGGAATATGCAGGGCCCTGAAAGAATGCAGCTGGTCGATAATATCGTCAACATCAGCGCCATGTCAACCAAAATGCAGGAATCCCTGAAAGAAATAGGTAAAAGTATAACTACCTGGCCCCAGCTGGCCTCGGCAGTTATGCTGGGCGGTGCCGCCATCGCCCATGTGTGCCGGGAAATGGCCCTTAACAAGCCCATTGTCTCTGGCCGCTACTATGTAGACCTTGAACAGATTTTTAACCAAGAAAAATGATCCGACTATAACGCCATGCGACTTCTGATAAGACCGGCATTTTACAAATTCGTATGCCTGTTACTGTTAGTAACGGTCCACTGGGTACCTGTTTGGGCAGATACCATCAATATCACCCCCAAACATCCCATCCAGCTGGCAGAATACAGCCAGCTGGAATATATGCTGGACCCCAGCGGGAAAATGGCTTTTCCGGAAGTGGAAAATTCGACAGCCTTTCAGAAGCTGCAAAAACAGATACCCAACTTCGGCCTCACCAAAGACGCCATCTGGCTACGGTTAACGGTCAGAAATAATACCAGCCGGCCGGAGCTGATGTTTAACGTCACCTACCCCATACTGGACCTGATCGACCTCTACTACCCCGATCAGCATAACCGGTACCAGGTGATCCCCGGTGGAGAACTACGGCCTTTTAAAAACAGGCCGGTCAACCACCAGAACTTTGTGTATAATATTAACATCCCTCCCGGCGAGTCTCAGACATTTTATGTGCGCATCCAAAGCCGCGAAGCTATTCTGATACCCATATACATCGGCACTGCGCGGGAGACCTATAAGAAGCTGTATAACGACGACCTGTTGCTCTCTATCTATATCGGCATCATCCTCGTTATGATATTCTACAATACCTTCATTTTCTTTTCTGTAAAAGACTGGAGTTATTTTTACTATATCCTCTACATCGCCTCTGTAGGACTGGCTCAGATATGCCTTCATGGATTCGGCTACCGCTTCTTCTGGCATGAAAACCTATACATCACCGAACAAAGTGTACTGTGGGCAGGCGCGCTCTCGGGCATCTCGGTGCTGATATTCGTGCAGAGTTTCCTCCATGTAAGGGAAAAAGCACCCTGGGCCTACCGTATACTAACGCTGTTTGTAATAGTGTATTCCAGCACCATCGTGTTGTCATTGCTGGGATTTTTCTCTGTCGCCTACGCGCTGATCGATTTTCTGGCTATCACCGGCGTGAGTTTTATCCTGTTGTTTGCCATTATGCAGGCGGTCAAACATTCAAGGACCGCTAAAATATTTGTACTGGCATGGACCATATTTATTCTGGCCATCATCTGTTTTGTGCTTAAAGATGTGGGCATCATCCCCTACAATATCTTTACCAGCCATATCATTGTGATCGGCTCCGCAATTGAAGTCATCCTACTGTCTTTCGCCCTGGCAGATAAAATCAATACCTTCAAGGCAGAAAAAGAAGCCTCACAGGCCATTGCCCTGGAGATCTCCAAAGAAAACGAACAACTGGTAAAAGAACAGAATATTATCCTGGAAGCCAAAGTCCAGGAAAGGACGGAAGAACTGCAAAACAGTAACCGCGACCTCAACATCGCGCTCACCAACCTGAAAGACACACAGACCAGACTGGTGGAAAAAGAGAAAATGGCGTCCCTCGGTCAGCTGACCGCCGGTATTGCCCACGAGATCAACAACCCGATCAACTTCGTCACCTCCAATATCAAACCACTGAAGCTGGATATTGCAGACCTGAAAGACCTGCTGACCCGCTACGATCAGCTAGCCGGCAGTACAGACATCAGCAAGGACCTGAAATCCATCGAACAGTTTAAGAAAGAAATAGATATCGACTATATCCACGAAGAAATATCTTCCCTCATCAAAGGCATTGAAGACGGGGCCGCCCGTACTGCCGAAATTGTGAAAGGACTCCGTACTTTCAGCCGACTCGATGAAAGCGAAGTAAAATCCATTGATATTCACGAGGGGATCGACTCCACACTGGTATTGCTCAGAAACGGTATTCCTCCCCATGTTAGCATCATTAAAAATTATGCGGAGCTGCCCAAAATAGAATGTTATGCAGGGAAAGTCAACCAGGTGTTTATGAATATTTTCTCCAATTCCCTCAATGCCATCAAAAGCAAAAAAGAGCAGCATAATGAATCTATCTCCATTACCACCGGACAGGAAAACGGCTTTATCACCATCCGTATCAAAGACACCGGTATTGGCATGTCTGAAGCGGTACAACAGAAAATATTCGATCCGTTCTTTACTACCAAGGATGTAGGGGAAGGCACAGGACTAGGACTGTCCATCGTTTTCAGCATTATAGAGAAACACAGGGGTAAAATCATTGTAAATTCCACCCCTGGAGAAGGAGCGGAATTTATTATATATTTACCTCTTAACATAGTTAATCATTAATCATCAATCTTAACCATAACGCCCTTTGATGAAAGAAAACCGCATTAGAATATTGTATATCGATGATGAGGTCCATAATCTGAATGCATTTAAGGCCAGCTTTCGTAGAAGTTATGAGATATATACCGCCAATTCTGCGCAGGAAGGCAAACAGTTGCTGAAAGAGATCGTAGTACATATCATCATAGCGGACCAGAAAATGCCGGTATCTACCGGGGTGGAATTCTTCAATGAAATAAAAGACACCCTTCCGGATCCCATGCGTATCCTGCTGACTGGCTATACTGATGTGGATGATATCATCGATGCCATTAACAAGGGTCATATTTTCTCCTATATCAAAAAACCCTGGGATGAAAATGAGCTGCATAAAACCATCAACAACGCGTATGAAATCTATCATACCCGCAGGCAGCTGAAAGAAAAAATCACGGAACTGGAGAAAACAAATGATGAACTGAACCGGTTTATCTATTCCACCTCCCACGACCTGCGTTCCCCGCTGATGTCTGTATTGGGCATTATCAACCTCTCAAGACTCGACAATTCAGTTGTAGACCCCAATGGCTACATCAACATGGTAGAGTCCTGTGTATTGAAACTCGACGGCTTTATCCAGAAGATCATTGAATACTACCGTAATTCCAGGCTGGAAATAGAATACGAAAGAATAAATTTCACCACCCTGCTGAATGACTGTATTACCGCCTTCCAGCCACAGAACACGGCTATCCGGTTCCACACCCAGGTAGATCAGGTGGCCGAATTCAGAGGCGACACCTTCCGGATCAGCGTTATTTTAAACAATCTTATTTCCAACGCTGTTAAATACCAGAAGCCGGACGAAGCCGAACCGATGGTCAATCTCTCTGTGAAAGTAGAGCCACACAAAGCCACCATCTGTATCCGGGACAATGGTATTGGTATCCTCAGTGAGCATCTGAACAATATCTTTAAAATGTTTTTCCGCTCCAAAAACAACAACAAACCTGGCAGCGGAATTGGTTTATACATTGTGAAAGAAGCCTTAAGCAAAATTGGCGGTACTATTAATGTAGAGTCCAAATACGGCGAAGGCACTCAATTTGAAATTACCATCCCCAACAGAAATGAATTCGATACCTGACCTGCGTGTCATATTGATAGATGACAATGAGATTGATTTATTGCTGCATGAGAAGTTGATCACCTTTCAACAAATCAGCAGAACGGTACTTTCATTTGTAAATGCCAACAAAGCACTGGAATTCTTATCTTCCAACATTGGCCTTCCCAGAATACCTCCTACCATCATACTGCTGGATATACAGATGCCCGAAATGGACGGCTTCGAATTTTTACAGGCATTCGATACCTATCCGCAGAAAATCAAGTCGCAATGCCATATCGTAATGGTATCTTCCTCCCTGGATTATGGCGATATTACCCGCACCAACGCCAATCCGCTGGTCATTAAATTATTGCGCAAACCCTTGTTACTAAAGGAATTAAAAGAAACAGTAGAAGGAATTTTTAAAGATTTTGTGTAAAAAATTTGTAATTCACGAAAATAATATATCTTTGCAATCCCGAAAGGGAAAATGACATGGGGGATTAGCTCATCTGGTAGAGCGCAAGCATGGCATGTTTGAGGTGAGCGGTTCGAGCCCGCTATCCTCCACCCAAAATAAAAAAACCGCGCAATGCGCGGTTTTTTTATTTTGGGTGCCCCAGGACTGAAGTCCTGGGCTGTTTTGGTCATTTTTGAAGCGCTGAGCGGATTGTTTTTAATTCAGCTTTTAATTCCTTGTTCTCCTTGTCCACCTGAATAAGATACAGTGTCAGCTCCTCCACTTTCTGCAATAACTTACTGTTCATCTCTTCCAGATCAATACCTTTTTCCTTTACAGTAGCTGCAGATGGAATACCCGGCAAATGCTGGTGTGTATTGACATATGTCTCTACTTCCTGTAAAGAAGGGAGCTGATAGTTTTTCGCAAACACAAAATCCGGCCAGTTCTGGTAGTTCTTTACCACTACCCTTTCAGCAATCATACTGCCGGCAACAGCCAACCGGTAACCTTTGGTATCATGCACGCCAATACCCACACCACCACCGTTGGGATTCAAAAACAAACTTCCATTTTCGGCGGTATTGGAAAAAGCCTGAATAAAGCCACTGTTATGCTGTCCGACGGAAATACCCATGCCTCCCTGAAATTTGGACGAAAAAAAGGTCATATGATGACCCGCAAATATAGACTCCTGCGTGGTAGGGGCAGTAACAGAAAATGCTCCCGATTTGGAGGTATTAACAATAACGGCATTCTGTGTCAGATCTAAGCTAGTTGGGATTTTACTGCCATTATCATCCACCAGCAAATTACCAGCTATTGTAATGGGATCCCCACTACTGAAGGGTGTTACTTCTGATACCTGCGACTCTTTTACGATTTCAAACGCTGAATTTTGTACATACCCGGTAAATGAAAATTCAGCCAGGGTGGAATTATTTTGAATAGAAACAGCCAGGTATTTAACGTCATTATATTTCAACGTCACCAACTGGGCGGGCTCGTTGTAACAGATCAGGCTTCCCCGATCGGAATTGTAGGCGGAAGCGGTGTTTACTTCGATGGTCCATTTACGGTTCCACGCTCCTTTATGCCCTCTGATAGCAGAAACTTTTCCCATCACAAAATACCCGTCCATCAGGTCATTGTCGTAGGACCTATGCAGCAAAAGGTAGTTAACAGCTGTAGCATCACCAGTATAGCCGGGAATCTGAATGTTAGTCCAATAGGTTCTAGTAGGGGAAGGAGTCTGGGCCTGGCCATCAGTCATAAAGGCTGCCAATAACAGCAGCATACATACAATTCTTTTCATGAAAGTATAGGTTTAAAATGAAATCGGGTTGTGGGTTATCAGATTGTGTTGGGCATTTTCGTTTGCTTTACAGGTAACACCATGATAAAGGATGTCCCTTCTCCTTCCACGCTGGTGGCTGTGATAATTCCCTGGTGTTTATCAATTACTTTTTTGGCAATGGCCAGGCCGATACCGGTGCCTTCATACAGATCAGCGTTATGCAGACGCTGAAAGATAGTGAATATCTTGGACAGGTATTTTTCGTTGAAGCCGATGCCATTGTCGCGGATAGTGATACGGCAATAGTTGCCATTTTCTTCCACAGCACTGTCTGCCGCATTGGTAGCTACCCTATCCGCCGAAATATGGATTTCGGGCGTACGGTCGTTGCGGGAAAATTTCAGGGCATTACTGATGATATTCTGGAATACCTGCCGGATCTGCCCAGGAACAGCTTCAATATGTGGTAATTTTTCTACACACACCACAGCATTCTTTTCGGTGATAGCCAGTTCCAGGTCACTGATAATCTCCTGTACCACCACATTGAGGTCAGTCATTTCGTATATGCTTGCAGCAGACAGGCGGGAATAATTCAACAGATCATTGATCAGTCTTGCCATCCGTTCGGAAGATCCTACGATCCTTTCCATGTAGGACATGGCATTGGGATCTGTTTGCAGAAACCGGTCGCGCACAATAGCGCCAAACAGCTGGATTTTGCGGAGTGGCTCCTTCAGGTCATGAGAGGCTACGGAAGCAAATTGCTGCAGATCGTGGTTACTGGCTTCCAGTGATTTGTTGATCTCAATCAGTTCTTCCGTCCTTTCTTTTACCTTCTGCTCCAGTATTTCATTGGCTTGCTTCTGCAGGGCGATATCGGTGAAGGTCCCGATCCACTTTACGATTTCGGGTCCTTCTTTTACGGGTGTGATACGCAGGAGATGACAGCGGTAGGAGTTGTCTGTTCTGTCTTTCAGGTATACTTCCTTTTCAAGTGGCATGCCGGCGCGAAGCGTTTGTTCCAGGCATTGCCGCATGGAATCGCCACCTGACAGTGTTTCCGGCAGCTGCTGCATATTGTCTGCATACTTGTACCAATTGCGGTTGACGTATTCTATCTGTCCGTCTGTGGTAACGGTAAAGGCTATCTGTGGTAATGCTTCCAGTGTGGTATGTAATTCATTCACTTTTTCACTCAGGGCTGCCTGAGCGAGTTTGCGCACTTCCACTTCGTCCTGTAATGACTGGTGTATCTGTTTCAGTTCCTGTGACTGCTGATACAGCCGGGAAAAGGTTTTCACCTTCATCAGCAGTACATCAGGATCTACAGGTTTGGTGAGATAATCGATTCCGCCGGAGTCGTAACCTTTTACGATAAAACGTTTTTCTTTGTTGACCGCGCTGAGGAAAATGATCGGGATGTCTTTTGCCTTGCTGTAGCCGGAAATGGCTTCGGCCACCTCAAAGCCGTCCATACTGGGCATTTGCACGTCCAGGATGATCAGCGTGTAGCTGTTTTTAAGTATTTTTTTCAGCGCCTCTTCACCCGACAAAGCGGTATCCACTTCAAACTTATACAGCTCCAACGTTTTCCTAATGGATAAAATATTCTCTGGCTTATCGTCTACAATCAGAATCATACACTAAAGATATTACGCAAGGTATATTTTCAATAACCATACCTCAACTGGTCATCATGCCGGCAAAACCGTTAATAAAAGCGGCCATGGCGGTGGCAGGCAGGATATGGTCTATAGGGGCAGTAAGGATGGCCTGTCTGGGCATTACGTCTACCGCGGCCGTATCGGGGTCCTGCACGACGGTGATACCGCCGGCATCATGTACGTCCATCAGTCCTTCTGCACCGTCTGTATTAGCGCCGGAAAGCAGGATGGCGGCCATCTTCTCCCCATAAGCCAGAGCAGCCGATGAGAACGTAACATCAATGCTGGGACGACTGAAATTCACCTTTTCCGAATAGTCCAGTGAGAAGGTGTGGTCCGTTTCCAGCAACAGGTGATAGTCTGCCGGCGCTATATAGATGGTGCCCGGCAGTAGTGTTTCCTTTTCTTCAGCCTCCTTAACGGTCAGCTGCGTTTTAGCCGATAACAGCTCTGTCAGCATAGAATCATAATGGTTTTGCCGGTGCAATACAATCACCACTGCGGCAGCAAGCTGTGGCATCAGGCCGGGCAACAACGTAAGGATGGCCTGCAGCCCTCCTGCAGAACCTCCTATCAACACAAGGCGGGAAGCCGTAGACATAAGGGTATACTACTTTATTACAGGTGATGTTTGCGCCAGATTTTTTCCTTGCTGTCCACTTGTTTGAACTGGCTGGCCACACTTGTGAAGTGAAGCGTTTCCTTACTTCCCAGTGCCAGGAAACCCAATGGCTCCAGGCTGTCGCAAAACAGGCGCAATACTTTATCCTGTAGGGTTTTATTGAAATAAATCAACACATTTCTGCAGATAATCAGCTGAAACTCATTAAAAGAGCCATCGGTGACAAGATTATGGGGAGAGAAGATAATTTTCTCCCCCAGGTCTTTTCTGAATTTAGCATATTCATAATTAGCCGTATAGTAGGAAGAAAAATCATGCAGCCCGCCAGCCTCCATGTAGTTACGGGAGTATTGCTGCATTTGCGAAATCGGAAAGATGCCGGTTCTTCCCTTCTCCAGCACGCTGGTATTAAGGTCTGTGGCATAGATGACTGACTTATGCAACAGATTGGCTTCCTTCAGCAAAATCGCAAATGAATACACTTCTTCTCCGGTAGAGCAGCCCGCATGCCATACCCGGATCAGCGGATAGGTGGCCAGCACCGGCAATACCTCCCGCCGGAGTGTATAGTAGAACTGCGGATCACGAAACATCTCTGTAACATTTACCGTGATCTCTTCCACAAAACGAAGCGCATAATCCGGATCAGACATAATACGATAGCGGAATTCCGCGAAACTGGGGAAACGGTCGGCCTGAAAAAGATGATTCACCCTCCTGTTGATGGAGGCAGGGGCATACTCGGTAAAATCGTACCCATAGCGCTCCAGCACATCATTCAGCAACATACTTACTTCTCTTTCACTTATGTGATTTCTGGTCACTTGTTAATCAGCTAAATATTGTTGTATCTGCGACAACAGCACATCTACATCAACAGGTTTTGAAATATAATTATCGGCGCCCGCCTGCAGACATTTTTCCCGGTCACCCACCATTGCCTGGGCAGTCACCGCTATAACAGGCAGCCTGCTGTTAGGGGCCTGGGCGCGCAAGGCGGCTATCGTTTCGTAACCATCCATATCGGGCATCATAATATCCATCAGTACTACGCCTACCTGGTGGTCTCCTGCCAGCAGCTCCAGGCCTTCAGCCCCGGAGGTAGCGGATATACAGGAAATACCTCTGGAACGTAACACTGCTTTGAGCGCAAAAATATTCCGCGCATCGTCATCAATGATTAATACTTTTTTCTGCTCCATATTATTTCATGCCTTTATCGTATAACCATACCCGTAGTAACGAAATCAACTGGTCTACGTCTACTGGTTTGGAGATGTAGTCAGAAGCTCCTGCCTTCAGGCATTTCTCCCGGTCGCCCATCATGGCTTTGGCCGTTACCGCTATTACCGGCAGTTGCGCCAGCGACGGCTGTGTGCGGATAGCAGCAATGGCATCGTAACCATCCATCTCCGGCATCATCATGTCCATCAGCACAATATCCACCGGATGTTCGCTCAATTGCTGCAAAGCTTCTTTTCCATCAACAGCAGAAAGTACCTTCATCTGATGTTTCTCCAGGGCCTTTGTCAACGAGAAGATATTACGCACGTCATCATCTGCAATCAATACGGTTTTATCTTTCAGCACTTCATTGAGCAACGACATTTTCCCGTTTACCATCGGCATCACCTGCTGACTGCTTTCAGATACCAGATGCAGAAACAGTGATACTTCATCGAGCATACGCTGATAGGAATGAGCAGTTTTCACCACAATAGAATCTGCGTACTGCCGTATCCGTTGTTCTTCTGCACGCGAAAGACTTTTACCGGTAAAGATGATGATGGGCAGATTTTCCAGCCCTTTGATCTCCTTCACTGTTTCCAGGGCTTCATAAGCCTGTTGGTCGGGTATGCCCATATCGAGAATTACACAATCTACATCCTGCTGTTGCAGCAGCTCCACTCCTTCCTGAACGGTATTGCTGATTTCAGAATTCACCTGATAGTTGCTGAGGAAGTAAGCCAGTGCTTTGGCATGTTTGGCATTCTCTTCCAGTATCAGCACTTTTTTGGTGGAACGTTGCAGCACAAACTCCATCTTTTCGAAGATGAGCTGCATACTTTCCATAGTAACCGGTTTGCTGATAAAGTCCACTGCGCCTTTCAGGAGGCTTTCCTTTTTAGCTTCCATGGAAGACATGATATGTACCGGTATCGGACGGGTGACCGGATCGTTTTTCAACTCTTCCATAACCTGCCAGCCATCCTTCACAGGCAGTTCTATATCCAGCAGAATCCCTATAGGCTTATATTTACGGGCCAGCTCCCCGGCCATATCGCCCCGTACGGTCACTACACCTTTATAGCCACGCTGACGCGTAAATTCCAGCAGGGCTTTAGCAAAGTAGGTATCATCTTCCACGATGAGAATAACCGCATCGCCGGGTTTTACAATATCACGGTCGTCTTGTATATCAGCAGGGATGCGGGTAGAGAGATAGGGTCCATGAGCTGGTTCTACTTCAGCCACAGCCGGTTCATACGGCGCTACCGGTGCCGGTGTGGGTAAGGGAACAACCGCTGCCATTTTTCGTGTAGCCGGTATCGTTACCACAAACTCACTGCCTTCCTCTTCATTACTATGCAGGGAGATATGTCCGCCCAGCAGTTTGGCCAGCTCACGACTGATAGATAGCCCCAGACCTGTACCACCATACTTGCGGCGGGTAGAGCCATCTGCCTGCTGGAAGGCTTCGAAGATCACCTGCTGCTTTTCACGTGGGATACCGATGCCTGTATCTTTCACGATAAAACGCACGGTACCGGGCACTTCTCCTGCCTGTACAGACAGTGTTACCGAACCTTTGCCCGTAAATTTAAGCGCGTTGGAAAGCAGGTTTTTCAATATCTGTTCCAGCCTAATCTGGTCTGTTTCAATAGCCTGCTGTAGCCCCGGCGCGGTGACCAGATTCAGCACCAGTCCCTTATCACGGGCGATAGGCTCAAACAGCGCCTGCATGTTGGACAGAATGTTACCCACATATACTTCATGATACTCCAGCTCCATTTTACCGGATTCAATCTTCGACAGGTCCAGTATCTCATCGATCAGTGTCAGCAGGCCTTTACCAGAAGAATTGATCACCTGTGCATATTCTATCTGGTCGTCGCTCAGGTTATGATCGTGGTTTTCTGAAAGCAACCTTGACAACAGCAGAATAGAATTCAGCGGTGTACGCAACTCATGCGACATATTAGCCAGGAACTCTGATTTGTACTTGGTACTGAGTGCCAGCTCTTCTGCTTTTCTATGAATTTCAAGATTACGTTCTACGATGATCTGGTTTTTCTCTTCCAGCATGCGGGTCCTTTCCTCCAGTTCAGCGTTGGATTGCATCAGTTCTTCCTGCTGTACTTTCAGTTCTTCTTCAGACACCTGTAGTTTCTGTGTCTGTGCTTCCAGTTCTACGTTGAGGCCTTCCAGTTCGCTGTGCTGTACCTGGAGTTCTTCTGCCTGTGACTGGGTTTCTTCCAGCAACTCCTGCAGCCTTGTGCGGCTACGGGTACTTTGTATGGCGACTGCAATGCTGACAGATGCCTGTTTCAGATAACTGAGCCCACTATCACTGAAAGGAAACAGAGAGCCTATTTCCACCACCCCTTCTGCAATACCGGCATGGATCAGTGGTATGATCAGCACATGTCCCGGCTGTGCGGCAGCGGTGCCGCCGGCGATATGCAGGAAGTTATCCGGCGCATCTTTGAGATAGATCGGTTCTCTTTGTTTCAATGCCTGTCCTACCAGGGTTTTACCTATAGAAATTACAGATGGTGCCGGGTATTGGTCAGACAAGGCATGGCCTGCAGAAAAGTGCAGATCTCCGTTTTGACGGATATACAACACTCCTGTTTGTCCGCCGGAATATTTTACCAGTTCTGCCAGCGCATCGTGGGTAAGCGATTCCATGTCTTGTTCTGAGAGCAGTGTTTCGTTGATATTGTTAAGGCCGGCCTGTACCCATATTGTCTTTTCATTTTCCTGACGGAATATTTTCAGGTCTGCTGCCATCTTCACCACAGCGTTGCCCAGCAGATCTTCAGTACTACGGGGCTGAACATCGATATTAAAGTTGCCTTTGCCGATGTTGTCTGCCGCCATAGCCAGTTGCTGTCCTGTTTTATCTATTTCTGTAAATGACTGAGCCAGGCTGCCGATGGCGTCTTTGGTATGAATGCCGGGGTCTACACCGCTGATGCCCCGGGCTATTTTTCCGGCAGCAGTCCTAAGTTTGTTCAGGCTTTCGGTGATGGTTTTGATGGTAAAGGAAACAAATGCCACCACCAGCGCCACGATGAGCACGAGGAATATGAGGTATTTTGTTTTGAGGTCATTTTCTTTTTTGGAAATGTTCCTTGCATCCTGGCCCACCTTTTCTACAATAGAGCGCTGCAGCTGTTTCAGCAGGTCTACGGCCATGCTGGAATTATCCCACCACGAGTCTGCATTAAAGAGTGTATCAATTTTTCTGCTATTGATAGTATTCCCGATAAAGTCGGTGGTGATGATAAACTCGCTTCTTTTTTCCATCTGCCGGAGGATGTTGGCGGTAGCGGGTGAAGCTTTATCAAGGAATTCGGCTCGCAGCGAGGAATACATATCGTTGTTGTTTTCGATACGTGAAAAATCATCGGGCGATACTTCTTTTTTGAGAATAAAGTAATAGATATCCATGCGGATCAAACCCTTATAGGCGGCCATCTGTGCCAGCAGGTATTGGGCATTAAGGTCCTGCTGCAGGGATTTCAGAATGGCAATATCGGGGGTATTGATACGGGCCAGGTTGTTCAGGCGGAAGATCAGGTTGGAATAATAATCCAGCACTTCCCGCTGAGGCATGCTTTTTTTATCGATGTCCTTCCTCTTTTTAGGCAGGGTATTGAGCAGGGAATAGGTAAAGAACTGGCTATCTGCAGCCAGCAGTTTACTTTTTACAGCATCAATCGCAAGGTCGGTTTTGGCCCTTTGCATCAGCAGGTCGTTGAGGACATTATTGCCCAAAGCGTAGTTCACACTATAGCGGCGTTCCAGATGTATCTCATCTGAAATCTTCATCATGGCAGTTGCGGTGTTAACATCCTGCAACAGGTTGTCGATACTACGGATATCAGCGTTTTGTTTATCGAATATCTGAATTCCGAAATAAATAAGGCATACCAGCGGAACAATCGCAATCAGGAACAATTTCCTGGGTAAGGGCAGCTGCATAAAAAATTTCTTCATGCGCCTGAGCTCGTTTAATTTTTTTTATAGAAATGAGATTACGGGTAAATAGCCCTGCAAACCGCGTACCTGGAGCAAGATCATTGTATGATAATGATAAGAAAATAACAACAAAATCCTAAATTTGTCTTTATTCTAAATATCATATGCTGAGCAGTTGTAAATATACCTCCGTACTTTTAGTTGATGATGATGTGGATGACAGGATGATATTTGGCGATGTGCTAAAAGAACTGGTGCCGGATATTATTTACAATGAAGCCATCAACGGTGAAGATGCCCTGGAGAGGCTGGGGAACGGCCTTGTTCCTGATCTCATCTTCCTGGACCTGAACATGCCTCGTATAAACGGAAAGCAGTTCCTCGCTGAAATACGGCAGATTGATCATCTCAAACATATCCCGGTTATTATCTACACAACTTCCTCTCACGAATCTGATAAAAGAGAGACCCGCGAACTGGGGGCGGCTTATTTTATCACCAAGCCCAATAGCCTGCATGAGCTCAACCAGCTCCTCAAGGGCATTCTGGAGCATACCATCCAATACACGCTGAAGTCATAACACAAAAAAGGCCTTGCAAAGAATTGCATGGCCGGATGATAATTATTGTTAAGATATAATTTGGCTGTTGTCAGTCAACAGCAATGATTATTGTTGAAATTCCTTGTTACCAGTCTTTTTATACGGATTTAATATCAGGTACAATACGCATCCAGTGGAGGCATAGGGCCAGGATAAAATTTCATATAACACAAATGGAGGCATAGTACTGCCAGGTATTCCCGTATTACCTGTCTACAGCGGGTTACACACTACCTTCGCTACATTCAGAACCCAATAAATATATATAAACGTTTTTAATATCCAGAAATTATTTACCGGTGCTGAATAACCTGCTTCAATATTAATAAATTGCACGTTCTAATCATTTGGTGTTATGAATCTGGAAGAACTGGAAAAGCTATATAATGAACAGGCATATACGGTAGCAATCATTCAGCTTGAAGCATACCTGGAGGAGCATCCGGCCGAAGCGGCCGCATGGCATCTGATGGGCTTGTGCAAGCTGGAAATAGCCAAGGCTGAAGATGAAAGGGATGAGATGATAGCAGAATATCACACCGCTTACGAAGCATTCAGCAAAGCGCTGGAATATAATCCTCAGCATATACAGGCCCGTGTGCATCGCGCTTATATGGGCGCCAATGTGATGGGTGATAAAACAGCAGAAACACTTAGTGACTGTCAGATCATCATGGATAGTGGTGACGAGGAACTGATCACCAGGGCCCTGCTGTATCGTTTTCAGATATGGATATTGGAAAATGAAACAGACAAAGCACTGGAAGATATCCACAGAAGTCTGGAAATTTATCATTCCCTTTATCAGGACGACCTTCCTCAGTTAAACGTGGCCAAATTCCAGTGTTATACCCGCATCGGCGACGTATATTATCACAACGATAACAAACCCGTAGCGCTGGACTACTACCGGCAGGCATTCCAATGCACAGTATATAACAACAGGACACTCTCTACGTTGCATTTTGCCCTCGAAATGGCAGATTACGACTTCGCTGCAGATATGCTGCATATCATGAGTACAGCCGGCGAACATCCGGAAGATGATATGCTGAAGATCCTGCAGAAAGTAAAAGCACTGCTGGACCAGGGTGTACGTCATTCTGCCCTGGCCAGAGAGTATTGCTGGGGTACTATCGACTTCTGGAATCAGTTTTATGGAGATGATGATGCAGAAGGTACACTGGAACAGATATCCACCGGTAAACGCTTTATTGCCCTTTATCCGGAAGAGAGTTATTTCTATCACTTCACCGGCACGGCCCTCTTTAATATCGGCAGCTTCAGCGAAGCATTGCCCTATTACGAAAAAGCCATCGCCATCAGGCCTTATCCGTCCAGTATCATCCGGTGGTATTATGCCTATTACAAAACACAGGGCAAACTCCCCGAAGGCTGGCCCGACACGGATTACAGCATTGCCTATGACTGGTATTCCGCCGGCGTTGTCTGTAGTGAACTGATACAGCAGGAACAAAATGCAGATGCCCGTAAGGCATTAACACAACTGAAAAAATTTCTCTACCAGAAAGCCTTTTCTCTTTATTACCCTTACTGGTATGAAAATACCGGTTCTTCCTATGCCGGCCACCCACATCATTTTGCGATGTGCTGCAACAACTACGGCATCACCCTGTTTGAGCTGGGCTCCTACGAAGAAGCCATCCATATACACAGTGTTGGTTACAACATGTCACCTTTCTGGGAACAGCTGGAGTCCAGAGCCGATGCTTTCCATCAGCTGGGAAAATATGCAGAAGCCGTAGCAGACCGTCAGCTGATCCTGAGCAATTTTATCTCTACCCTTCCGCTGGTATATTACGTATCTATCCACGAACGCGTTATCGAAGACCTCACCACACTGGAGCGTTTCGATGAAGCCCTTGCCCTGTATAGCAAGATACTGGCCGAATATGAGGAATGGATTGCCGTTGATATGGAAGAACTGGAGAAAGAAGAAAAAGATATCATCATCTATAACATAGACCGCATCAAAACCGGCAGGGCTTTCATCAAAACCAACAGCCAGGACGATCTCAGCGAACGTATACAGGCTCTGGAAAAACACCTGGAAGAAAAACCGGATGACAGCGATGCCTACTTCAACCTGATGTACCTGTATTTTGATAATGCCCAATACGAACACTGTATCGGTGCTGTCAATAATCGTATATCCATTGGCGGTATACAGCGTTTACCACTGGTTTCGCAGATGAAGATCTATTATTTCCGTGGTAAGGCTGCACTGAAGCTGGAGAGATATGCCGCCGCCATCCAGGATATGCTGCAAACACTGGAGATCATGGCCAATGGTGACGAATCTGATAATTCACCCAACAACCGTTGCGGCGTATATGCGTACCTGGCAGAAGCGTATCTCGGGCTGCATGATCATGACAACAGCCTGATGTATTGCAACCAATGCACAGAGATCTATAAAAGCATGAACTGGGGCTGGGATGCCGAGTCTTCTGTATTTCATTTCACGATGGCACTGGCTCAGGAAGGAAAAGGAGACCTGAGCGCCTGCAAAAAAACCATTGACCGTATTCTTGAAAACGATCCTGGTTTTCAGCCGGCCCTGAGTAAAAAAGCAGCGCTTAAAAACAACGGCGGACTGTTTTCATTCCTAAGAAAAAAGAAAGACTAGTTTCATACAAATCGCATAAAATAATAAGGCGCAGAAGGATTTGAAACCTTTGCGCCTTATTATTTATACTATCTGTGGACTAATTAATCAGCACTTTGTTGCGCACCAGCAGGCAGGCGCCAATAATACCAGCTCGCTCACCCAGACTGGATATCCGCAGTTTGGTATCATTATTCACGAGGCTGAGTGAGTATTTGTTGACAGCGCTTTTAATGGGTAACCGGATATAATCCTGTGTGGCAGCCAGGCTTCCGCCCAGTATTACCAGTTCAGGATTGAAGATATTGATCAGCAGCGCAATCCCACGGCCCAGGTTCTCTCCTATTTTGGCAATCAGTTCGATGGCCAGCACATCGTCGTGAATGGCGGCATCGATAATATCTTCCAGCTGTATACTGCCAGGGGCACCGTGTTTGCGGGAGAGCATGGAAGAAGAACCTTCCTGCAGTCTGTCCTGGAACATGCGGGTGAGGGCCCATCCGGAGGCTTCGGTTTCGAGACAACCTTTTTTTCCACAGTGGCAGATGATTTCATTATCAAACAGCGGAATATGTCCCACTTCACCACTATAGCCTGATTTACCGTAATACAGCTGCCCATCTATCAATACGCCCATACCAATACCATAGTCGAGGTTCAGGAAAAGCACATTGCGCTCACCGTGAACGGTATCCGAACAAAATTCGCCGTAGGCCATAGCACGGGAGTCGTTTTCCAGGAATACCCGGATACCTAATTTCGTTTCGATGATTTTGCTGAGTGGTTCTTCATCGAAATAGAAAAAGCTGTAACTGTAGCCGGTAGCATAGTTGATGCGGCCGGACAGGTTGATGCCGATGCCCAGGATTTTTTCACGGGGCACGGGCAGACCATTGATAAAATTGCTGATGAGTACACAGAGTTCTTCCAGCGAAGCCTTGTTGTTGTCCAGTTTATAAGGGATGCCTTCTTCCGTGCAGACCAGGTTTTTCTGCAGGTCAGACAGTCCGAGGTTCAGGTGATGTTGTTTCACATCTACACCGATAAAAAAAGCGGAGTCGGGCACCAGTCCGTACAGATTGGGTTTCCGGCCGCCGGTGGATTCTACTTTGCCATAATCTTTTACCAGTCCGTCCTGTATAAGATCGTTGAGCAGGGTGGTTACTTTGGGGGCGCTGAGGTTAAGTTGTTTGCACATGTCGGCGATGGTGGCATTGCCGATGTTGGCGAAGTAGGCCAGAGCGGCCTTCTTCAAGTTAATATTTTTATAGGCTACCCCGGTAACATTGTCATTGTTCAGTTCTTCGAAAAAGGTCTTACCCATATGCAGTGTGTGCTTTACATGAATGAAGGGCTCAATTTAATAACGTTATTCTTAATAATTATTAAAAGAGGGGCCGCAAAAATCGATTATTTAAATAAACATTTCATATTTCAAAAAATATTTTATTATTTAACAAGAATAAATAAATTTTATTAATTAGTATTATTGGTTACTAAAATAATTTTTTATTTTGGTTACCCATCCCGTTCTTTATGACCTTACTAAGAAAACTTTTTATCAGCCAACTGCTCTGTTTCCTTACCTGGAGCCTCAGCGCACAACAATTGCAGACAGATCTGCTCATCATCGGCGGCGGCGCCAGCGGCACCACTGCCGGCATACAGGCCGCCCGCATGGGCATCAACACCACCATCCTTGAAGAAACAACCTGGCTCGGCGGAATGCTTACCTCCGCAGGCGTTTCCGCCATCGATGGCAACAATGCCCTCCCCTCCGGCCTCTGGGGCGAATTCAGGGAACAGCTCCATCAGCACTATGGCGGCCCTAAAGCAGTGGCCACTGGCTGGGTCAGCAACACCCTCTTTGAACCATCTGTAGGCAACAATATCCTGCAGGCAATGGCCGCTAAAGAAAATAATCTGCATATCCACTTCAATACCCGGTGGACCGGCGTCAGCAAACAAAACGGTAAATGGCGTGTCAGTTTTATCCGCAATAACCAACCCGGCACCATAGAAGCCAAAATCCTGATAGACGCCACTGAACTTGGTGACATCATGGCTGCCACCCGCACCCCTTACAGCACCGGCATGGACAGCCGCCTGCAAACCGGAGAAGCGGTGGCCCCGCTTAAAGCCAACAACTATATCCAGGTGCTCACTTATGTGGTCACACTCAAAGACTACGGCAAAAATGCCGATAAAACCATCCCACGCCCCGCTGGCTATCAGCCCGATATCTTCCGCTGCTGCTGCGCCGGCTCAGATCCTTACGGCAGCAACAACGGCAAAATGAACTGCGACTTTATGATGCAGTACGGTAAACTGCCCAACAACAAATACATGATTAACTGGCCCGGCTGCGGTAACGACTATCCGCTCAATGTCATCGAAATGAACAGGGAAGCCCGCACCGAAGCCCTTAAAAAGGCGAAACTGCATACCCTCCGTTATCTCTACTACCTGCAAACCGAACTGGGATACAAAAATCTGGGCATCGCCGATGATGAATATCCTACTGATGATAAACTGCCCATGATCCCTTACTACCGGGAAGCGCGGCGTCTCAAAGGCATCACCACCCTCACTTTCAACCATGTAGCCAAACCTTTCGACCAACCGGAAGCCTATTATCGTACAGGCATTGCCGTGGGAGATTATCCTATCGACCATCACCAGGAGAAAGATCCCGCCGTACCTAAAATAGATTTCTCCAAAGCCAAAGTTCCTTCCTATAATATTCCACTGGGTTCCCTGATACCAGCGCAAACAGAAGATCTGATTGTAGCAGAAAAAAGCATCAGTGTCACCAATATCGTTAATGGTGCTACCCGTCTGCAACCAGTGGTATTACAGCTGGGTCAGGCTGCCGGCGCACTTGCGGCCATCGCCCTGCAACAACAGCTGCCACCCCGCAAGGTAGCCGTACGGAGTGTACAGCAGGCACTCCTCAAAGCCGGTGTATATCTGATGCCCTATATAGATGTAACCAAAGAAAATCCGCATTTTAACGCGATACAACGTATAGGCACCACCGGTATCCTCAGAGGGTTTGGCGTGCCATACACCTGGGCCAACCAAACCTGGTTTTATCCGCAACGTCCTGTCAGCGAATATGAGTTCACCCAGGGTCTGCTCACCTATTACCCGGCAGCCCGGCGGCTGACACCTACCGGCCAGGACCTCACACCGGCTTTTATGGTCCAGGCATTTCAGGCTGCCGGCGCCACCGGCATCACCTACGAAAAAATGGCCGAAGCCTGGCAACAGCTGCAGTTCAGCACTGCCATCAGCAACAACCTTTCACTCAACCGGGAAATGGCCGCTGTACTCACCGACCACTTCCTGCATCCTTTTGATATTCCCGTGACCTTTACCGGCACCCTTCAACCATAAATCAGCAACAACATGAAAATAACAGGTACCTTCCTCGACGAAATCAGCCACGACATCCCCCACCAGAACTGGGGCCGCGCAGAATGGGACGCCGACTTCTCCCATATGAAAGCTATCGGCATAGACACCGTATTCCTTATCAGAAGCGGCTTCCAACGCTGGCTCACCTATCCATCCCAGGTGGTTATGAAAGAAGAAGGCGGCTACGAACCTCCGGTAGACCTCGTGAAAATGTTCCTGGAACTGGCCGACAAACATCATATGAAGTTTTACTTCGGCCTCTACGACTCCGGTAAATACTGGTGGAAAGGCGATTTCCAGAAAGAAGTGGACATCAACCTGAAAGTGATTGATGAAGTATGGAAAAAATATGGCCACTACAAATCCTTCCAGGGCTGGTACCTTACCCAGGAAGTGAGCAGGCGCACCGGCAAAGTGATTGATCTGTATGCCAAATTGGGCAAACATTGCAAAGACATTTCCAACAACCTCCCTACACTGATATCTCCCTGGATAGACGGCAAAAAGGCTGTCATGGCCGCTTCTTCCACCATCACCAGAGAAGATGCCGTTTCCCTGAAACAACACGAATCAGAATGGAGTGAAATATTCGACGGTATCAAAGGCGTAGTAGACGCAGTAGCCTTCCAGGACGGCCACATCGAATTCCACGAACTACCCGACTTCTTCGCCGTCAACAAAAAAATGGCAGATAAATACGGCATCCAGTGCTGGACCAACGCGGAATCCTTCGACCGCGACATGCCTATCAAATTTATGCCCATCAAGTTCGAAAAATTACGCATGAAGCTGGAAGCCGCGCGCAAAGCCGGTTATGACAAGGCCATCACCTTCGAGTTCTCGCACTTCATGAGTCCACAGTCTGCCTACCTGCAGGCCGGTCATCTGTACAACCGCTACAAAGAATACCTCAAAACCCTTTAAACAGAGAACAATGACATTTCATGAGTATGCCACGTTATATCAGAACAACCTCTTAAACGACGTAGTACCGTTCTGGTTACAACATTCGCCGGACAAAGAATACGGCGGCTATTTCACTTGCCTCGACCGGGAAGGCAAAGTCTTCGACACTGATAAATTCATCTGGCTGCAATGCCGCGAAGTATGGTGTTTCAGCATGCTCTACAACAAAGTGGAGAAAAAACAGGAATGGCTGGACATGGCTGTCCAGGGTGCCGAATTCCTGAAAAAACACGGACGCGACAAAGAAGGTAACTGGTACTTCTCCCTCACCCGTACCGGAGCGCCGCTGATAGCGCCTTACAACATCTTTTCAGACTGTTTCGCTGCCATGGCCTTCGGCCAGCTGTATCAGGCCACCGGCAATGCCGACTACAGCCACATTGCCATCACTACCTTTCACAACATCCTCAAAAGACAGGACAATCCCAAAGGACACTATTCCAAAGCCATGCCCGGCACCCGGCCCCTGCAGAACTTCGCACTGCCCATGATCCTCTGCAACCTCGTGCTGGAAATGGAGACCCTGCTGGATGCACAGCTGGTCGAAAACACCATCCAACAGGGTATCCATACCGTGATGGATGTTTTTTACCAGAAGGATACCGGCCTGATCATGGAAAACATCACCCCGGAAGGACTACTGTCAGACTCTTTCGAAGGACGCCTCCTCAACCCCGGCCACGGCCTGGAAGCCATGTGGTTTGTAATGGACCTGGCTACCCGCAGCAATGACCAGGCACTGATCACCAAAGCCAAAGACATCACCCTCAGCCTCCTGGAACACGGATGGGACCAGCAATACGGCGGCATCTTCTACTTCCTCGATGTGAAGGGGTATCCTCCGCAACAACTGGAATGGGACCAGAAGCTGTGGTGGGTGCATATAGAAACTATTATCAGCCTCCTGAAAGGTTTCCTCCATACCGGCGACGAAAAATGCTGGCAATGGTTCGAAAAAGTACATGATTATACCTGGAAACATTTCCCTGATCCTGAAAATGGTGAATGGTTTGGTTATCTTAACAGGCAGGGCCAGCCGCTGCTTCCGCTCAAAGGCGGGAAATGGAAAGGCTGTTTCCATGTGCCGAGAGGCCTTTATCAAAGCTGGAATACGCTGCAGCAGATCGCAGCCAAACATGCATTATCCACTCAACCAAAATAATTTATGGCGGTAATATCCACTACAAACCAGGTACAGACCACGGTCTCCGGCAGCAAACAGTCGTATATGCCAGCCCTTATTTCGCTGGCAGTACTTTACTTTATGATGGGCTTCATCACCTGCCTCAACGACACACTGGTACCCTTTTTCAAGAAAGGCTTCACCCTGAGTTATTCACAGTCCTCGCTGGTACAGTTCTATTTTTTTCTTACCTATGGCATCATGTCTGTTCCAGCCGGAAGGATCGTGAGCCGTACCGGCTACAAGAAAGGAATGGTGCTGGGCTTCGCCATTGCGGCCGTGGGAGGATTACTGTTTTACCCGGCTTCGGTGTATCATCAATATATGCTGTTTCTGGCTGCCTTGTTTGTGATCGCTATTGGGATTGTATTGTTACAGGTGGCTGCCAATCCATATATCACGGCACTGGGACCGGCCCATACCGCTTCAGCCCGACTTACCCTGATACAGGGCGTAGGCTCTTTGGGCACCACTGTAGCTCCTCTTTTCGGTGCTCATTTTATCCTCGCCAGGCTGGAGGAATCTCATGCCTCCAGTGAGGCCGTACGTTATCCTTACCTGGGTATCGCAACATTGTTGCTACTGATTGCTTTCGCCGTTTCCCGTTTAGCCCTTCCCGTTATCAGCACAGCCGGTAATGACCAGGGCTCCGGAGAGAGCAGGGGCATTTTTTCATATCGTAACCTGCGCTTCGGCATCATCGGCATTTTCGTGTATGTGGGAGCAGAAGTATCCATCGGCACATTCCTTACCAACTACATCGTGGACCTGCTGGGCATCCCGGAAAATGTAGCCAACAACTATGTAGCTTTTTACTGGGGAGGCATGCTGGTAGGGCGTTTGCTGGGCGCCGGCCTCCTGCGTGTTTTACCGCCGCCGAGAGTGCTGGCCGTATGTGCAGTGGGTGCTGTATTGCTGGTATTGCTGTCAGTAAGTACTACAGGCTATGTGGCGGTATGGAGCATGATTGCTGTTGGATTGTGTAATGCGATCATGTTTGCCACGATCTTTTCCCTTTCCGTGGAAGGTGTAGGCAAACACACCACTACAGCCTCCGGCCTGCTGTCTACCGCCATCTGCGGAGGGGCTATCATCTCCTTTGCACAAGGTTTTCTGAAGGACCATGCCAGCTGGCAGGTGGCTTTCCTCATTCCGGTAGTATGTTATCTCTATATTCTGTTTTATGGTCTCAACGGCTATAAGGCGCAAAAAACAACGGCATGAAGCGCAGAGACTTTTTAAAACAATCGGGTATGGCCTCAGGTATGATGCTGCTGCCTGGTTTTGTACATGCGGCCATGGCAAAGACCTCTCAGCCAGCTACCCGCCGGGTAGTATTTATACAGCTGATGGGGGGCAATGATGGACTGAATACGGTTATTCCCTACCGGCAGGAAATGTATTACCAGCAACGGCCTCTGCTGGCCATCCCGGCGGAGGAAGTATTACCTGTCACCGCCGAATGGGGCTTTAACCCTGCTTTGCGGGAGCTGCTGCCATTTTATGAAAAGCAGCAGCTGTTGGTATTGCAACAGGTAGGTTATCCTGATACCGACACTTCTCACTATCATTCCAGCCAGATATGGCGTACCGGCTGTTTACAAGGCCAGGAAGCCAACCGCTGGCTTCCTGCTACGGTCCCGGTAACCGATTATGGCACTGCTGATTTCGGCCCCACGCTGGAACATATCGCCAGCCAGATCGGCAAAGGAGATCCTACACAAGTGTACCACCTCGCCCTGGATGGTTTTGATACCCACCAGTTTCAGCGGGTACAGCAAGACCTGCTGCTGGCCACCTATGCACAGGGTGTCAGCACTTTCCTGCATGCCCTCCGGCGCAATGGCCAGCTGGATAACACCCTGGTAGTAACCTGGTCTGAATTCGGCCGTAGTGTATCACAGAATATCCGCCAGGGCACCGATCATGGGCATGGCAACCAGGTATATATCTTCGGTAGCCGGCTGCGCCAATGGGGTATCCAGCCCTGCACACTTAATGGCGGGGAGCTGTCCGTACGTACCGATTTCAGGAGTTTGTACGCCACCATTGGCAGTAAGTGGCTGGGAGTAGCCATAACCGCTGATTTCCAGGATGGATTGCAGATAGTATAATAACTACCTATCGAATATAGCGTAGCGCTATATTCGATAGGTAGTTATGGTTTACCCCGCCACGTTATCCTGATCCAAATCATCTTTTGGCTCCCAAAGCTCAATAATGTTCCCTTCCGGATCGAGCACATGGACGAATTTACCATATTCATATTCCGCGATCTCATCAATAATAGTCACGTTGTTCTTTTTTAATTCCTCTACCAGTACAGCAATATTTTCCACCCGGTAATTAATCATAAATGGCTTAGCTGACGGATTAAAATATCCGGTATCCTGCGGAAACGTGCACCAGGCTGTAGATCCTTTTTTCGATGGATTATCGGCCTGCCGCCACTCAAACGTTGCTCCATATTCAGTGGTAGCCAATCCAAGGTTTTTGGCGTACCATTCGTTCATGCCTTGCGGATTATCGCATTTAAAAAATACGCCTCCAAGGCCCGTTACTTTTTTCATATTGAAACGTGGTTGTAAGATTAAAAAAGTGATATAAAAATGGAATATTAAAAATAATAAACCGCTGAATCATCTTAAATATGCTGTAGCTTTTTAATCGCCCTGATTATCATATTAATCAGTAGTCATCCAACTGACCAGCGGTTGCTGTAATTATCTTGTAATCAGCAAAATCAAACTAATCGGCGGTTAAATCAGTGGTTATTTTTTTTTAATTCGGGGAAAATAATACCTTTGCAATCCTTTTTGAGTAAAAAGCGATGCTTTTTTCTTATTTTCGCGCGGCCCTGACGGGGAATGCGAATAGCAAAAGTTCTTATATTTATTAGTTCCGGGTGTGGTGAAATTGGTAGACATGCCAGACTTAGGATCTGGTGCCGCGAGGCATGGGGGTTCGAGTCCCTCCACCCGGACATATTTTTTAAGTGGCAATGTGTCAATATGGCAATGTGATAATGCTATGCTTTCCTTCACTTTCATTGTCACTGCAGTCATACCTGACGCGCTCTCACCTAATTAATTGTCTTTTATTTTAATTTTATTTCCTGCCATTCCTGCTTGCCGTTTGTGACTTCATGGCAGAAATACAAACAAGGAATCATTATTGCTTCTTAAAGAACATTTTTATACAATTCAATTATGGCAACCGTTACCAGAGAAAACATTGGTTTATTGAACGATAAGATCACTGTGAAAGTGAGCCAGGAAGATTACCTTCCTAATTTTGACAAAGCAGTAAAACAATTCAGCAAGAATGCAAATATCCCAGGCTTCCGTAAAGGTATGGTGCCTGCCGGTATGATTAAGAAAATGCACGGTGCAGCCATCTTTGGCGACGAAGTGCTGAAAACTGTGGAAAAAGAGCTGATGGGTTATGTACAGACCGAGAAACTGGACATTTTTGGTCAGCCGCTCTCTCTGGAAAAAACTGCAAAAGATCTCGATTTCAACCAACCTGCTGAATATACTTTTGAATTTGAAGTGGGTCTGAAACCAGCTTTTGAAGTTACTCCGCTCGAAAACAATAAAACCACCCTCACTAAATACAAGGTGGCTGTTACCGACGAAATGGTGAATGACGAAGTGCAGCGTTTACAGCTGAAAGGTGGTAAGCCTTCTGAAGGTGAAGCCGTTAGCACTGAAGACGACATCATCAACGTTACTTTCGAAGAAGCTGATGCCAAAGGCAATGTAGCTGAAGGCGGTATCAAAAAAGAAACCAGCCTGCTGGTTAAATACTTCACTGATGCTGTACAGGCTGAGCTGAAAGGCAAAAAAGTTAACGAAAGCATCGTGATCGAACTGGGCAAATCCTTCGACGAACAACGTCTGGCCTGGGTTTCGAAAGATCTGGGTATTGAAGCTGGTGACAAAGAAGCTGCTAAAAAGCACTTCAACCTGACTATCACCAAGATCACCCTGATCGAAAAAAGAGAATTAAACGAAGAGTTCTTCAAAGAAGTTTACCCTGCGGACAACATCACTACAGAAGAAGCTTTCCGCGCTAAACTGAAAGAAGAAATCGCGAAATACTGGGATTCAGAAAGCCGCAACCACATGCACAACGACCTGTTCGAAGTGCTGGTACATGAAACGCCGATCGAATTACCAAAGGATTTCCTGAAACGCTGGCTGCAGGTAGGTGGTGAAAAACCAAAAACTGCCGAAGAAGCCGAAAAAGAATTCCCAAGTTTCGACCACCAACTCCGTTGGACACTGATTAGCGATAAACTGGTTCGTGATAATAAACTGGAAGTTTCTTTCGAAGACCTGAAAGAAAACGCCAAACAAAAAGTACTGGGCTACTACGGTGGCGCTGCTGCTGATGGTGCTGAATGGCTGGACAGCTACCTGGACCGCCTGCTGCAGGACGAAAAATTTGTTGACCAGACTTACCGTGAAATGATCACTGCCAAGTTGTTTGACTGGGCTGAAGCCAAGGTGAACGTGAAAGAAGAGGAAATCAAAGCAGAAGAATTTGTTAATTTACCTCATAAACATCACCATCATGAACATTAATAACGATGAATTCAGAAAATATGCCATCAAACATCGCGGAATCAGCAGCCTGGTTGTAGATAGCTATGCCAAAAGCCACCAGATCAATAGCCTGACTCCATATATCCTCGAAGAGCGCCAGATGAATATGACCCAGATGGACGTTTTCTCCAGGTTGATGGCTGATCGTATTATTTTCCTGGGAGATCCCGTTAACGACTACGTGGCCAACGTTATTACCGCGCAGTTGCTATTCCTGGAATCTTCCGACCGCAACCGTGATATTCAGATGTACATCAATAGTCCCGGTGGTAGCGTTTACGCTGGCCTGGGTATTTATGACACCATGCAGATCATTTCTCCTGACGTAGCTACTATCTGCACCGGTATGGCCGCCTCTTTCGGCGCTGTACTGCTGGTAGCAGGTACCAAAGGAAAACGTACGGCCCTGAAACACGCCCGCGTCATGATTCACCAGCCTCACGGCGGCGCTGAAGGTCAGACTTCTGACATCGAAATCACTGCCCGTGAGTTCGTGAAACTGAAAAAAGAACTCAACGAGATCATTGCCGGCCACTGCGGTCAACCCGTGAAAAAAGTGGAAAAAGACTCTGATCGCGACTACTGGATGACCGCTGATGAAGCCAAAGAATACGGTATCATCGATGACGTACTTCAGAAAAATCCGAAAAAACAACTGGACACTCCACAGTAATCCAGGTAGCGGGAATTAAAGACACACAGATATAGCATAAACGTAAAATGTTAAGTCTTGATAATCTTAATCTATCCTGCAAAATCTACTAAATCCGGACTGATCAGGGACCACCTGGCTGGTTAAGATAACTTTAACAGTCCCGCCTGTGGCGGGGCTGTTTTATTTTACTACCTACCCGGATTTTTAGTGTAAATTTGTAACCCTGTAATAAGATTGCAGGCATTGTAGATTCGTCGAAAAATAATTAACGCTGAAATGAAAGAATCGAAAATTCGTTGTTCCTTCTGCAGCCGCTCCAAGGATGATGTGCAAATACTGATTGCGGGAGCGGAAGGACATATCTGTGAAAACTGCGTGGCCAATGCACAGGAAATCATTGACGCGGAGTTGTTCACTCCCGGCAAAAAAGCTGCCTCCACCGCAACCAACGTAATGCCCAAAGTAGCAAAGCCCATGGACATGAAAAAGTTCCTGGACGAATACGTTATCGGGCAGGACGATGCCAAAAAAATCCTGGCTGTAGCAGTATACAACCACTATAAAAGATTAAACCAGCAAATAGGAGATGATGAAGTGGAAATCGAAAAATCCAACATCATCATGGTAGGTGAAACCGGTACCGGTAAAACTCTGCTGGCCAAGTCCATCGCCAAACAGCTGAACGTTCCGTTCACCATCGTAGACGCTACCGTATTCACAGAAGCCGGCTACGTAGGTGAAGACGTGGAAAGTATCCTCAGCCGCCTCCTGCAGGTATGTAACTATGACGTAGAAGCCGCCGAACGCGGTATCGTATACATCGATGAAATCGATAAAATCGCCCGCAAAAACGATAACCCTTCCATCACCCGTGATGTAAGCGGCGAAGGCGTGCAACAAGGTCTGCTCAAACTCCTCGAAGGTGCTGAAGTATTAGTACCTCCACAGGGTGGCCGCAAACACCCCGAACAGAAACTGATCAAGCTGAACACCAGCAATATCCTGTTCATCTGCGGCGGTGCCTTCGATGGTATCGACCGTATCATCAGCAGAAGAATCCAGACCCACTCTATCGGCTTCACCGTTAACAAGGAAAAAGAAGAAGAGAGCAGGAAACAGATCCTCCGCTATGTCAACTCCCAGGACCTGAAATCATTCGGCCTTATCCCCGAATTACTGGGACGTCTGCCAGTGGTGACTTACCTCAACTCCCTCGACAGAGATACCCTCAAGGCTATCCTGACAGAGCCTAAGAACGCCCTGATCAAACAATACAAAAAACTGTTCGCAATCGAAAATATCGACCTTCAGGTTGAAGGCGAAGCGATCGAATATATTGTAGACAAAGCAATGGAATATAAGTTGGGCGCCCGTGGCCTGCGGTCCATCTGCGAAGTAGTGTTGAGCGATGCCATGTACGAACTGCCATCCGCCAACGAAACTTCCTTTGCACTGACCAAAGAATACGCGCAAAACAAATTGGAACGGTCAACGTTATCCAAGCTTAAAGTTGCGTAATTAATTACGGATTATCCATGCCGGAACAACCTCTCCTGATGGATAATCCGTAATTCGTAATTGAATTTGTCACCTCTTAAAACCCACTATCATGCAGGAACTCATTCAGCAATTACAGGCCAAAGCCGGCCTTACTCCTGAACAGGCAGCCCAGTCCATCGAAGTGATCAAAGAATATGTGAAAGGCAAGCTCCCTCCCTTTATCGCCGGCACCGTAGACACCTGGTTCGCCAATATGTCCGATAAACCCGGAGAAAAGAAAGACAGCCTGATGGATCAAGCCAACGATTTCATGGATAATGTGAAAGACAAAGCTGAAGACTGGAAAGATAAAGCAGAAGGATGGGCAGAAGATGCTAAAGACAAAATCACAGACTTCTTCAAAGACAAAAAACAACCCTGATTGATGTGATGATAATGATGCTCCAGCAGCAGTTATCATTTGTGAAGATAAAAGCGAAGCCCCCATTGACTCAATGTCAATGGGGGTTTCGCTTTTTTATTAACTCCCCTACTGGTTTTTCAGATAGAGAAACAAGGCCTGTAACTCCTCATCGGTATACTGAGCCCTCATAGACCAGGCCCAGCAATACAATGCCGGCCCATTCTAAAATTTTGTGGAGCATAATGTTAAATGCTTTAAAAATCTGCAGTAAGCTAAACAGGGGAAATTTGACAGATACCAGTAATATGACTCATTTTTGAGGGAGTGCTTTTTACGTCTGAAAAGCATAACGTGGAGATTACAGGTCCTAATGATTTGTACTGATACGGGTGAATTCCGGTATAAGAAAGCACCCGTTTAAAGGGTGCTTTCCATTGCGTAAAAGTGTTTCAAATCTTTCTTTGATTTTGTGTTAAGGTTGATAAACGGTAAAGAGTGATGAATTAACCCAAATTTAACGTTCCTTTTGCAATATCTAAATAACACTAAAGGGGTAATATTTCATTTTTTTGTAAAAAAAGATGAAAGGTTTGCAGTTTTTCTTTTTTTAAATTAAAAAAAATCACCTATCTCAATTCCATCAAAATCAATAACAAAAATCCATATAATTATCTTAGTACCTCTCTCGCGATCACGATCTTCTGTATCTCTGAAGTACCCTCTCCGATAGTGCATAATTTTGCATCTCGATAATATTTTTCTACCGGGAAGTCTTTGGTATAGCCATATCCGCCGAAAATCTGCACTGCATCGTTGGCTACCCTCACCGCTACTTCCGAGGCGTAATATTTAGCCATAGCGGCTTCTTTGGTCATTTTTACATGCCTGTTCTTCATATCAGCGGCCTGGAGGGTCAGCAGAGTGGCGGCCTCGATATCCGTAGCCATGTCTGCCAGTTTAAAGGATATTCCCTGGAAGGCAGCGATAGGCTTATCAAATTGGTGGCGTTCCTGGGCGTATTTTACGGCAGCATCCCGCGCACCCATGGCAATACCCAGCGAAAGCGCGGCAATCGAAATACGGCCTCCGTCCAGCACTTTCATGGACTGTATAAAACCGTCTCCTTCAGCCCCCAGCATATTGGCTGCCGGTATGCGACAATTATCAAATATCATTTCGGCTGTTTCGGATGCCCGCATGCCCAGCTTATTCTCTTTTTTACCACCACTGAAACCCGGTGTACCTTTCTCTACCACAAAGGCAGTCATACCATGACTATCTCTCACATTGCCGGTACGGGCAATCACTACGGCCACATCACAACTTCTGCCATGTGTGATCCAGCATTTGGTACCGTTCAGTACCCAGTGGTCGCCGTCCTTTTTGGCTACACATTTCATGTTCATAGCATCAGAACCGGTATTGGGCTCTGTGAGGCCCCACGCTCCAATCCATTCGGCAGAAGCCAGCTTTGGCAGATAGCGCTTTTTCTGCTCTTCGTTGCCGAATTGCAGGATATGGCCGGTACATAAAGAGTTATGTGCTGCCACACTCAGTCCGATAGCGCCACAGAAACGGGCTATCTCGCTGACTACTGTTACATATTCCAGGTACCCCATACCACTGCCTCCATACTCCTGTGGCACCAGCACCCCCATTAATCCCAGCCCACCCAGTTGTTTGAAAAGGTCTACAGGAAACTCCTGTTTTTCATCCCACTCCAACACGTGTGGTGCAATATGTGTTTTTCCGAAATCCCGGATCATCTGGGCAATCTGTTGCTGCATATCCGTAGGCTCAAAATTCATAACGTGCGGGTTTAAAAAGTGATTACAATGTAATGTTCAATTTTACGATAAATAATCTCATCCACCAACGGCAGTTGCCGGAGCTCTTCAACATGCCGGAACCCCCCGTGGGCACTGCGATACTGTACTATCAAACGGGCCAGTTTATAACGTATATATGGATGTGCAGCCAAAGATTTTTCATCTGTGAGGTTGAGGTCTAATTTTTTTAGAGAACTATTACCGTTCTGCAAAAAAGGTTGAATTTTTTTAAAGGTACTATCCGGTAGCCCATAACATTCACCGACCTGTACGATATCATAAAACCCACCCAGCTTATCCCGGAAAGCCACGATACGCCTGGCAAACCCCGGTCCTATACCCGGCAACGACTGCCAGGTGGTGGTATCAGCGGTATTAATATCAATGATGCGGGGTGATGGCTTGGGATGGTAAGCACTGCTATCTTTTCTGTAAGTATAACCATTATACCTGCGCTCAAAATGCAGTGTGCTGTCCGGTGCTTTCACGGGCCTCTCCTCCGGAACAATGCGGACATAGGGTTGCAGTTGCCGGCACAACACAGGCGGCAGTCCGTATATCCGTTGCAGATCCATTGCCTGCCGGAACCGCCCTCCTTTCTCCAGATAACGGGCAATGGTGGCCGCAGTACAGGCACTGACACCCAGTTGCTGCCATCCGGCTGCAGACAAGGTATTGGGATCAAAATAAAAAAGCGTGGGCTGTGATGTATGGCCATACGGGGCTGCTACTTCCGCACTGTCTGCCTGCAGGGCCTCCAGCGCCCGCAGGGCGCTATAAAAACCAATAGTATCGGCAACGGCTGTACGATGAAAATGCGCCCACCAATGCGGCAGCCGGCTGGTAAAGAGTATCAGCAGCAGCAACAACAAAATGCCGGCACGTTCCTTCCGGGAGAAATGAAATAAAGCTTTCAGAAAGGGCTTACGCATGGGGTAACATTCAGCCCCAAGATAAAAAACAGGAAAATGAAAACTGTTAACAGGAAGTAAATGCCCTTATATTTCCAGGGTAAGCCCGTCATAGGCCAGCGCCATGCCATCAGGCAACTCTTTCATCACCTCATCATGCAATCCCAGCTGGTGACTGATATGGGTAAAATACACCTGTGGCACATCCAGCTCTTTTCCCAGTGCAATGGCTTCTTCCAGCGTAAAGTGAGAGATATGTTTTTCCTTCCTCAGCGCATTCAGTACCAGCACTTTGGAGCCGCGGATTTTTTCCTTCTCTTCCGGTGCGATAAAGTTGGCGTCGGTGATATAAGTGAAGTCATGGATACGGAATCCCATCACCGGCATCTTATAGTGCATCACCTGTATCGGCGTGATAGTCAGGCCATTCACCGCAAAAGGCTCGTCATCAATGGATTTCAGCGTGATCTCCGGAATACCGGGATATTTAAAATCAGCAAACGCATAGGCAAACTCCCGCATGATAACATTCTGCGAGAATTCAGTTGCATAGATATCGATGGCGCCCTGCTGGAAAAAATTGAATGCCCGGATGTCGTCCATCCCGGCGATATGATCTTTATGTGAATGGGTGATCAATACTGCTTCCAGGTGTTTTACCTGTGCCCGCAGCATCTGATAGCGGAAATCGGGGGTGGTGTCCACCACTATATTGCCTGCTCCTGAGGAGATAAAAATGCTGCTCCTTAAACGCTTGTCTTTGGGATTGGAAGATGTACATACTTCACAACCACAAGCTATAACCGGTACTCCCTGCGATGTGCCTGTTCCAAGAAATGTGACTTTCATCCGATGGTTAGTTTTCTGGTGCCTCTTCCCCGACGGTGGCTGCTTCATCGGCATCCGGCACGGGTTTGCTGTTCAGGATCTGTTTATAGAGCTTGTGCGATTCTGCAGTCAGCAGCTCCTCATCCAGCGGAAGCGTGGATAAGATATCCAGCAGCGTGTTAATACGGCCTTCCAGGTTCAGAAACTTGTTGATCACTACAACCCTTTTGGCTTCAAGGATACAATAACCGGAAGTAAAAGAACCTTTCTCAAAACGCAGTATGTACTTGGCATCGTCGAAAATCTTCTCCAGCTTGGTCAGGTTACCAGGTGTGATCTTAATGTTCATACTACAAATGTAACTAAAAGAATCACTTCGATACCATTCTTACCACGGGCACAATCATTTCTTCCAGCGAAATACCGCCATGCTGGAAGGTATTGCGGTAGTAGTTCACGAAGTAGTTGTAGTTGTTGGGATAACACAGATAACCATCTCCCTTGGCGAAGATATACGACGAATTGACGTTGGGCTTGGGCAGGCCGGCATCGCGCGGATCGCGGAAGGCCAGTACTTCCTTGGCGTCGTAGTTGAGGTTACGGCCGTGTTTATAGCGAAGGTTGGTGGTGGTTTGTTTGTCACCGATCACTTTTACCGGTGTTTTTACCCTTACGCTGCCATGATCGGTGGCGATGATCAGATTGATCTTTTTGTCGCTGATCCGTTTGAGGGCCTGATGCAGCGGACTGTGTTCAAACCAGCTGGCTGTCAGGGAACGATAAGATGCTTCATCACTGGCCAGTTCTTTCAGCACTTCCATCTCGGTGCGGGCATGACTGAGCATGTCCACAAAGTTGTATACGATAATGCTCAACGGATAATCCATCAGATTATGGATGTTGTTCAGCATATGCTGTGCGTCGGTATGGTTGGTGACCTTGGTGTAGGAAAACCGCGGGTCCATTCTCAGGCGCTGCAGCTGGCCTGCGAAAAACTTCTCTTCATAGAGGTTCTTTCCTCCTTCTTCGTCATCATTTTTCCATTCTTCCGGGAACTTGTGTTCGATATCTATCGGCAGCATGCCGGCAAAAATGGCGTTGCGGCTGTATTGTGTGCTGGTAGGGAGTATGCTGTAAAAAGTATCTTCTTCGACCACCCGGAAAGATTCCTGGAAAATGGGCAGTATCGCTTTAAACTGGTCAAGGCGCAGGTTATCGATCAGCAGAAACACATTGGGCACTTCAGGGTCCAGGAAGGGCACAATCTTTTTACTGAAGAGCGTATGTGACATCACTGGTGCATCGGTGGTTTTAGGATGCAGCCAGTTGGAGTAATTACGGCTGATGAATTTGGCGAATTCCGTATTGGCCTCAGCTTTCTGGGTATTAAACACTTCCAGCATTTCAGGGCTGTTGGCCTTGGTCATTTCCATTTCCCAGTAAACAAGCTTTTTGTAGATCTCCATCCACTCGTTGTGATCGGGGTTGGAGCTGAGGGCCATAAACAGGGACCGGAATTCCTGCTGGTAGGCGGTGGTGGTTTTTTCGGCCACCAGCCTTTTGTTGTCGATGATTTTTTTGAGCGATAATAATACCTGATTGGGATTGACAGGTTTGATGAGATAATCGGTGATCTGGGAGCCGATGGCATCGTCCATCACGTTTTCTGCCTCATTTTTAGTGATCATCACTACAGGGATCTGCTGGTCTATCTCCTTGATTTTGCCCAGTGTTTCCAGGCCGGTGATGCCGGGCATGGATTCATCGAGGAGTACCACGTCTACCACCTGTTCTTTCAGGAATTCAAGTGCATCATATCCGTTGGTGAGAGCAGACACCTTGTACCCCTTGCTTTCCAGAAAGATGATCTGTGATTTTAAAGATTCGATTTCATCATCTACCCAAAGTATATTTATCTGGCTCATAGTTCGGTTTAAGGTTGCGGAAAACAGAAAATTACCGCTATTTTCTGTCAAAAATCATTCCCTGCAATATATAAGGCGGTAATTATATGTTAAAAATGGGCCCCTGTTATAAAATCCCGGTCTAAAAAGCGGGTCGCTCCCCAAAGTTAATTACCTTCGCGTATAACAATTTTCTACCTGTAACCTACCAATTGTTTTTACTGTAATAGGGGTTTTCCCCTGGCAAAAGCGTCATTATAAGTAAAAAAAATACATATAATTAATTCATAGTGTAGTTTTGTGTAATATCACTATGAATTTCAGGTGCGCATAGGCATTTGAAATTGAATAATCTGATGCAATGACCGAACGCAAGCGAAAAATTGTTAATGATCCGGTGTATGGCTTTATTACCATAGATCACCCGTTGATTTTTAAACTCCTTTCACATCCCTGTTATCAGCGTTTACGCAGGATCCACCAGATGGCCCTGGCACACCTGGTATATCCGGGGGCAATGCATACGCGTTTTCATCATAGCCTGGGCGCCTACCACCTCATGACCATGGCCCTTCAGGAACTGAAGAGCAAAGGCGTGGAAATCACTACAGAAGAAGAAGTTGCTGCCAAACTCGCCATCCTGCTGCACGATGTAGGTCATGGTCCCTATTCCCATGCTTTGGAGAATGGTATTATTGAAGGGGTGTCTCACGAAGCCATTTCCCAGTGGCTGATGGAAGACCTGAACAACCAAATGGACGGTGCCCTGTCACTCACCCTCGATATTTTTAATGGCCGTTATCATAAAAAGTTCCTGCATCAGCTGGTTTCCAGCCAGTTGGATGTAGACCGGATGGATTATCTCAACCGTGACAGTTTCTTTACCGGGGTGGCTGAAGGCACCATCGGTTATGACCGTATCATCAAGATGCTGACCGTTCACCAGGGAGAACTGATGGTGGAGGAGAAAGGTATCTATTCCATTGAAAAATTTATTGTGGCCCGCCGCCTGATGTACTGGCAGGTATACCTGCACAAAACGGTACTCAGTGCGGAAAACATGCTGGTCAAAATACTCGTCCGCGCAAAGGCACTGGCCCAGGACGGCCAACAGCTGTTTTGTTCGCCGGCGCTGGCCTATTTCCTGTATAATACCGTTACCAAAGACAATTTTGAAAGAGAGCCGGATTGTTTGAAATTATTCTGCGCACTGGACGATTATGATATCATGGGCGCAATCAAAGTCTGGTCAGAACACCCGGACAAAGTCCTGTCACTCTTATGTAAATGGCTCATTAACAGGGAATTGTTTAAAGTCGTACTGAGTAATGAACCATTCGACAACAGTGCAGTGGACCTGCTGCGGCAAGAGGTGGCACAAAAATGGCAGATAGCAGACGGCGACCTGGACTATTTTGTTTTTACCGACGTGGCCACTTTAAGGGCATATAATGTAAACGATGAGAAGATCAATATCCTGTTTAAAGACGGAACTGTAAAAGACATTTCCTCGATAGATAATGCATTGATTAGTCACACACTGGCTATACCGGTAAAAAAATTCTACATTTGTCATCCAAAAATCTAGGCTAACAACGTTTTAGGGTATTAAAATGTTAAAAAATAAATTAATAAATCCGGAGTAGGCCTGGAAAACATTACAAATATTATTTATGCAATTTAGCGCATTACAGTTAGCGACCATGTTAGATGGTAAGCTGGAGGGAAATCCGGACGCGAAGGTGAGCAACATCGCCAAAATCGAAGAAGCAGGTGAAGGGATGCTCAGTTTTATTGCCAACCCTAAGTACGAAGAGTTTATATATACTACCAAAGCATCCATTCTGATTGTGAATGAAAGCCTGGTAACCGAGAAGCCGGTACACTCCACCCTGATCCGGGTAAAGGATGCCTATAGCAGCTTTGCGCTGTTGCTGGAAAAATACCGGTACCTGACCGGCAACAAATCCGGCATACAACAGCCTTCCTATATCCCTTCGTCTGTAAAAATGGGAGAAAACGTGTTTGTCGGCGCTTTTGCCTACCTGGGTGAAAATGTAGTGCTGGGCAACAACGTAAAAATATATCCGGGCGTTTACCTGGGCGAAAATGTGGTGGTGAACAATGACGCGGTACTGTACCCCGGCGTAAAAGTATACGACAACTGTATTGTAGGCAGCCGTGTGATCCTGCACGCTGGTTGCGTAATCGGCGGCGACGGCTTTGGTTTTGCGCCTCAGCCCGATGGTTCCTATAAAAAAGTGCCTCAGATCGGTAACGTCATCATCCATGACGACGTGGAAATCGGTGCCAACACCACCATCGACAGAGCCACAATGGGCTCTACCATTATCCGTCAGGGCGTGAAACTGGACAACCTGATCCAGGTAGCGCACAATGTGGATATCGGTACCAATACCGTGATCGCTGCACAGACCGGCGTTTCCGGCAGCACCAAAATAGGCCAGAACTGCGTAATCGGCGGCCAGGTGGGCATGGTAGGTCATATCCACATTGCCGATGGCACCAAAATCAACGCCCAGAGCGGACTTTCCAAATCTATCAGTGTGCCCAACTCATCTCTGACCGGCTCTCCTGCGTATGATTATAAAAGTTCGCTGAAAAGTCAGGCAATTTTTAGAAATTTGCCGGACCTTGAAAAACGCGTGAAAGAATTAGAGGAGATGGTAAAACAACTGTTACAGGAAAAAGCAGGGGTTTAAAATAATCTGAAGATCAAATAGTTATACATTAGTTAATATGATTGAAAATCAACAGTTGCAGAACCAGCATACCCTGAAAGGCGAGATCAGCATTTCGGGCGTAGGTTTGCATACAGGAGCCAGTGTAAACATGACACTGAAGCCGGCATCGCCAGGCTTCGGTATCAAATTCCAACGTGTAGACCTGCCTAACCAGCCCGTTGTGAAAGCAGACGTGGACTACGTGGTAGACACAGCCCGCGGTACCACGCTGGAACATAATGGCGCCCGTGTAAGCACGGTAGAGCACCTGCTGGCCGCCCTGGTAGGCACCGGTGTAGACAACATACTGATCGAACTGGACGGTCCGGAAATTCCTATCATGGACGGCAGCTCCCTTCCTTTTATCGAAGAAATCGAAAGAGTAGGGATACTGGACCAGGACGCCAAAAAGATCTATTATACTATAGATACCAACATCACTTATTACGACGAGCAGAAAAAAGTAGAGATGGTTGCCCTTCCGGCACTGGACTACCGCATTACCTGCCTGATCGACTTTAATTCTCCGGTACTGGGCACCCAGCACGCGAAGATGAAAGGCATTGAACAGTTCAAATCTGAAATTGCCTCCTCCCGCACCTTCTGCTTCCTGCACGAACTGGAATACCTGCTGAATAACAACCTGATCAAAGGTGGTGATATCAACAACGCCATCGTGGTGGTAGACCGCGCGGTAACTGAAGACGATATGTCCCGCCTCGCCAAAGCCTTTAACCGCGATACGATCTCAGTACAGCGGGAAGGTATCCTCAACAACATCGAGCTGCGTTTCCCGAATGAACCAGCACGCCACAAACTGCTCGACGTAGTAGGCGATCTGGCCCTGATAGGTTATCCTATCAAGGCGCATATCATTGCCAACCGTCCCGGACACGCTTCCAACGTGGAGTTTGCCCGCAAGATCAAGGCATATATCAAAAAGAACAAACACAATAAAGACGTACCAGTATACGATCCGAACCAGCCACCAATCTTCGATACACCCCGTATCGAAAGAACACTGCCGCACCGCTATCCCATGCTGCTGGTAGATAAAATCATCGAACTGGACGAAGAACGCGTAGTAGGTATCAAAAACGTAACCTTCAACGAACACTTCTTCCAGGGCCACTTCCCGAGCAACCCGGTTATGCCCGGCGTTTTACAGCTCGAAGCACTGGCACAGGTGGGTGGTATCCTGGCGCTCAACCGCGTACCAGACCCGGAAAATTATGACACCTACTTCCTGAAAATTGACAACTGCAAATTCAAACAGAAAGTTGTCCCGGGAGATACCATGATCCTCAAAATGGAGCTGTTAAGCCCAATCAGAAGAGGTCTTGTCGAGATGCGGGGGACGGTTTTCATCGGCAATAAAGTTGCTACGGAAGCCGACATGATAGCACAAATTATAAAAACAAGAGAAGGCAAATAAAAGCAATGATCCACCCGCTTACATACATACATCCGGACGCTAAAGTGGCGCCTAATGTCAAAATAGATCCGTTTACCGTCATCCACAAAAACGTAGAAATCGGTGACGGCACCTGGATAGGCTCCAACGTTACCATCATGGAAGGAGCCCGCATCGGTAAAAATTGCCGTATATTCCCGGGAGCCGTTATTTCTGCTATCCCTCAGGATTTAAAATATGCGGGTGAAGAAACCACTGTGGAAATCGGTGACAATACCACTATCCGTGAATTTGTGACCATCAACCGCGGTACACGCGATAAATGGAAGACCAAGATCGGCAACAACTGCCTGATCATGGCCTATGGCCACATCGCACACGACTGCGAAGTGGGCAATCACTGCATCTTTTCCAATAACACCACCCTGGCCGGCCATATTACCGTAGGCGACCACGTTGTACTGGCAGGTATGGTGGCCATCCAGCAGTTCTGTAAAGTAGGCGACCACGCCTTCGTTACCGGCGGCTCCCTCGTTAGAAAAGACGTACCTCCTTATGTAAAAGCAGCACGTGAACCACTCTCCTATGTAGGTATCAACTCCGTAGGTCTCAAAAGAAGAGGTTTCTCCCTGGAAAAAATCAATCAAATCCTGGATATTTACCGTGTGATCTTTGTGAAGGGCTATAAATTATCCAAGGCCATCAGCATCATTGAAGCAGAATTCCCTGCTACCGACGAAAGAGACGAAATACTCTCCTTCATCCGTGAATCCGGCCGTGGTATTATGAGAGGTTATACTTCCCACTCCAATGATGATATCTCTTGAACAGACCGGAAAACGGTTTAACTACGACTGGATATTTCGTGGTGTGACCCTCTCTTTCCAGGCAGGTGAACGCTACGCGATTCTGGGACCCAATGGTTCAGGAAAATCCACTTTATTACAGGTTATCAGCGGCGCCATTCAACACAACGAAGGCACCATACAATACAGCACACCGGAAAAGCCCATCGCTCACGATGCGTTTTTCCGGTACTGTGCTATTGCTGCCCCTTACCTTGAACTCATCGAAGAATTCACCCTCACGGAAATCATCGAATTCCATCTTCAGTTCAAACAATTCCTCCCCGGCATCACACCAGCCATGGCCATGCAACTGGTAGGACTGGAAAAGGCCGCCGGGAAACAGCTCCGCAACTTCTCCTCCGGAATGAAACAGCGTATCAAACTGGCCCTCGCCATCCTCAGCGATGTGCCCGTACTACTGCTCGACGAACCCTGCACCAACCTCGATGCCGCCGGTGTAGCCCTGTACCAGCAGCTGATCAATCAATATGGCGGCAACCGCCTCATCATTGTCAGCTCCAACGACGAGCAGGAGTATTTTATGTGCAGGCAACACATCCATATCACCGACTATAAACAATAACTATCTCATATCGCTATTTTGTTATCTTCGTTGTCGAACTAACAGTTATCACTATTTATGAATACTGCCGGCAAAAAGGTAATCAATGGCTGGGCCATGTATGACTGGGCCAACTCCGTATACAACCTCGTTATCACCACCACTTTCTTCCCTATTTACTTCCTGGCCGTCACAGATGAACATGTGAACTTCCTGGGTAAGCGCTTTGTCAACTCTGCGCTGTACAACTATACCATGGCGGCAGCTTTCCTGCTGGTAGCGATCGCCTCCCCCATCCTGTCGTCTATCTCCGACACCCGGGGTAACAAAAAGAGCTTCCTGAAATTCTTTACCATCATGGGCTCGATATCCTGCGCAGCCCTTTTCTTTTTTGACAAAAACTCCCTGTGGCTGGGCGTGCTGGCCTTTATGCTCGCTACCATGGGCTATTGCGGCGGTCTGGTGTTTTACAACTCCTATCTCCCTGAAATAGCAGCCCCCGAAGACCGCGATCGTATCAGTGCCCGCGGCTTCAGCATGGGCTATATCGGCAGCGTGATATTACAGCTGATTGGGTTTGCGCTGATCCTTATCAAACCTTTCGGACTGGGAGACGATAAACTGGTACAGATCACCTTCCTGCTGGTAGGTGTATGGTGGCTGGGATTTGCCCAGATCACCTTTGCCACCCTGCCCGATACCAAAGGCACCATCAGCAAACACACCGGCAGCGCCATCATGGAAGGATTTACCGAATTACGGAAAGTGTATGCCCAGGTAAAAACCATGCCTGTGCTCAAACGTTTTCTCCGTGGCTTTTTCTTCTACAGCATGGGCGTGCAGACCGTGATGATGGCCGCTACTATTTTCGGCAGTAAAGTATTACACCTCCCTTCCGACAAGCTGATTGGCACCGTGGTGATCATCCAGGTGGTAGCTATTGCCGGCGCATGGGGCATGGCCCGCCTTTCCGGCATCTTCGGCAACCTTCGTGTATTGATAGGCGTTGTATTACTGTGGATAGGCATCTGTATCGCCGGTTACAAAATGCAAACCGCCATGCATTTTTATCTCCTGGCCACCGCAGTAGGACTGGTAATGGGCGGTATACAGTCACTGAGCCGTTCTACTTACGCCAAACTGATGCCGGAAACAAAAGATACGGCCAGCTTCTTCAGTTATTATGACGTGACTGAAAAGCTGTCTATCGTGATCGGTATGTTTTCTTTTGCCTATATTGATGATATCACCAACGATATGCGCAACTCTGTGCTCGCATTGGTGGTATTTTTCGTGATCGGCCTGGTATGGATCATCTCTGCTTTACTGAAACAACAACAGACACCCACACCACAGCCCCGGAGAAAAGAGGAGGCGGTAATCTGATCTTTCAGCAAGGGATAACATCGTTATCCCTGTCAAAATATCCAATGATATGAAGTTATATACCATTGAAACAGGTTTCTTTAAACTGGACGGTGGCGCTATGTTTGGCGTAGTGCCTAAAACCATGTGGAACAAACTCAATCCCGCAGATGAAAACAATCTCTGCTCCTGGGCCATGCGTTGTCTGCTCATAGAAGACGGCAACCGGCTGATCCTGGTAGACAACGGCATCGGCGACAAACAGGACCCTAAATTCTTTAGCCACTACTACCTGCATGGTGATGCCACACTCGATAAATCCCTGGCTGCACATGGCTTCCACCGGGATGATATCACCGACGTGTTTTTAACCCACCTGCATTTCGACCATTGCGGAGGCAGTATTGTGAGAGAAGGGGATAAACTGGTGCCGGCCTTCAAAAACGCTACCTTCTGGAGTAATGAAGACCACTGGAAATGGGCCACTGTACCCAACGACCGGGAAAAAGCTTCTTTCCTGAAAGAAAATATTCTGCCTATCCAGGAAAGCGGACAACTGAAATTTGTATCACATCAGGAAGGCGTTGCCTTTACCGACAATATCAATATCCGTTTTGTCAACGGGCATACAGACGCTATGATGTTGCCACAGATCCGTTACAAAGACAAAACCATTGTGTACATGGCCGATCTCCTGCCTTCCGCAGCGCATATTCCCATCCCTTATGTGATGGCTTATGATATGTTTCCGCTGACCACCCTTAACGAAAAGAAACAATTCATGCAGGAAGCGCTGGACAAACAATATGTACTCTTCTTTGAGCACGATCCGGCTATTGAATGCTGTGTGTTGCAGTCTACCGACAAAGGTATCCGCGCAGGTGAATCTTTCGCTCTCAGTGCATTATAAGCACTGTCAGTATGTCACTAAAATCAGCCCCGCATCATTTTTGATCCGATTAAAACATGGCTATACATATTACACCGGATAACAAATTGAAAAAACTGATCGTTGTCGGCGACCGTGTGCTGATTAAGCCAACTACGCCACATGATCGGACCAAAAGCGGATTGTACCTGCCTCCGGGCGTACAGTCCAAAGAAAAGGTACAGCGCGGATATGTGATCAAAACCGGACCTGGTTATGCCATCCCCGTTCCCATTGAGGAAGAGGATGCCTGGAAACCGGAAGAAGACAAAGTGAAATACATTCCGTTGCAGGCAAAAGAAGGCGATCTGGCCATCTTCCTGCTCAGCGGTTCTACTGAGGTGGTTTATGAAGATGAAACCTACTTTATTGTGCCTCAGGGTGCCATATTGATGCTGGAGAGAGAAGAAGACCTGTAATCATTTGGAAATTTTGAGATTTAGATATTTAGTTCCCGCCCTCTGGGCGGGATTTTTTGTTTATATTATCGGAATTCCTTTCGGGCGGGCCAATTGCTATCCAACAGCAGGGATTGCACCCGGTTTTTGTTATCTTCATAAAAAACATATTACACCATGGCCAATAAAGAAGCATTTCTGGAATCGATCAAGAACGGCTATACATTTAAAGGCGAGCATTTCAAGTTGGGATGCGCAATGCTGGATGGTGAAGTGATCAGTGGCGCAGATGTATACCTGCCATTAAAAATGATGAACAGACATGGTCTGATTGCCGGCGCTACCGGCACAGGGAAAACCAAAACCCTGCAGATCATTGCCGAAGGCCTCAGCGACGCCAGCGTCCCGGTATTGTTGATGGATATCAAAGGAGACCTCAGTGGCATCGCAGCCGCAGGTACCGACAACCCGAAAATACAGGAACGTTATCAGAAAATAGGTGGCACCTGGTCGCCCGCCGCCTACCCGGCGGAACTGTTGTCACTCAGCCAGGAAAAAGGAGTACGCCTCCGCGCCACCACCAGCGAGTTTGGCCCCATCCTGCTGTCCAAAATCCTGGAACTCAACGATACCCAGGCCGGCCTGGTATCCATGCTATTCAAATACTGTGACGATAATAAACTCCCCCTGCTCGACCTCAAAGACTTTAAAAAAGTGCTGCAATACGCCAGCGACGAAGGAAAAGCAGACCTGGAAAAAGATTATGGTAAAATATCTACCACTTCTACCGGCACCATCCTGCGTAAAGTGATAGAACTGGAACAACAAGGCGCAGACCTCTTCTTCGGTGAAAAATCCTTTGAAGTGGACGACCTGATGCGTATCAGCGACGACGGCCGTGGTATGGTATCTATCCTGAGAGTCAGTGATATACAGGACAGACCCAAACTCTTCTCCACCTTCATGCTCAGCCTCCTGGCAGAGTTATATGCCACCCTGCCCGAAGAAGGAGATCTGGACAAACCAAAACTGGTTATGTTCATCGATGAAGCACACCTCATCTTCAACGAAGCCAGCGACGCCTTACTCAAACAAATTGATACCATCATCAAACTGATACGCTCCAAAGGTGTAGGCATCTTCTTCTGTACCCAAAATCCCATGGACGTCCCGGCCTCCGTGCTCGGACAGCTGGGCCTTAAAGTACAACACGCCCTGCGCGCCTTCACCGCCAACGACCGTAAAACCATCAAACAAACCGCAGAGAATTACCCGCTTTCCGACTTCTACAAAACGGATGAACTACTCACGCAGATCGGTATCGGCGAAGCACTCATCACCTGCCTCAACGAAAAAGGCGTGCCCACACCACTCGCAGCCACCATGCTGGTCACTCCACGCTCCCGCATGGACGTGCTCACAGACGCTGAAGCAGACACCCTCGTTAATAATTCCAGGCTCGTAAAAAAATACGCCGAAACCATCGACAACGAAAGCGCCTACGAAATACTCAACGCCAAACTACAGGAGGCTGCAGACAAAACAGCCGCTGCTGCTACCACAGCCAGCAACCAATCCGGTAAAGGCAAACCTGAAAAAAGCGTCTTTGAACAGGTGATGGAAAGCTCCGCCATGAAACAGGCCGGCCGTACAGCCGCCAACGTTATCACCCGCAGCCTGCTGGGCGCGCTGGGACTGGGTGGCAGGAGCAAGAAAAGCAGCTGGTTTTAAACTGTGATTTTTCGATGTGGATGAACAGCGAAGAATAAGCTTTGCAGAGATGATCTTTGAGAAGGTATAAGGAAGATGTAGAAAAACTGATTGTTTTTTTATACTTTAATCCTGAGAATCAATCTAATTAGCCTAATCCTGAGGAAATAATTATGAGTAAAGTTATTAAAACGGGCATCTGTTCTTTTGGCATGTCCGGACAAGTTTTCCATGCACCTTTTATACATGTGAATCCCGGGTTTGAATTCACGGCAGTGGTGGAACGTAGCAAAAACCTGGCAAAACAACGGTATCCTAACGTTAAAGTATATACGACTGTTGATGAAATGCTGGCAGATAAAGAGCTGGAACTGATTGTAGTCAACACACCCAACTATACCCACTTCGATTACGTAAAAGCCGCCCTGGAAGCAGGTAAAAACGTAGTAGTGGAAAAACCGTTTACTGTCAATACCGAAGAGGCTAAGGCGCTCATAGAACTGGCCGCCTCAAAAAAATTATTGCTCAGCGTCTATCACAACCGCCGCTATGACAGCGATTTCAAAATCGTACGGAAAGTCATCAACGATGGCCTGCTGGGCGATGTCCTGGAAGCAGAAATACACTACGACCGCTTTAAGGAAGAACTGAGCTATAAAAAACATAAGGAAGAAGCACTGCCCGGCACCGGCAGCCTCTACGACCTAGGCTCCCACCTGATTGACCAGGCCCTGCAACTGTTTGGCTTTCCACAGGCTGTATGGGCTGATATACGCATCATCCGCAAGGAGTCTGTCGTAGATGATTATTTTGAGCTGGTGCTTTATTACAATAACCTGCGGGTACGCCTTAAATGCAGTTACCTCATACGGGAAGCCCTCCCTTCCTATCAGTTGCATGGCCGTAAAGGGTCTTTCATCAAAACAAAATCTGATATACAGGAAGCTCAGCTGCAAAGAGGACTGTTTCCCAACAGCCCGGACTGGGGCGCAGAAGCACCACATGAATGGGGCCTCTTACACACAGAGATCGACGGCAAAGTGGTAAAACAGTTTTTACCCAGCACCAACGGCAATTACATGGAATATTACCAGGGTATATACGAAGCTTTGGCCAACAATGCGCCTAATCCGGTTAATCCCCGGGATGCAGAAAATGTGATCAGGATTATTGAAACAGCCTTCCAGAGCAGTAAAGAAGGCAAAGTGATTCATTTAGGTTAGATATTTTGGGATTTAGTTATTTAGATATTTGGTTATTTATTGGATTACCAATAAATAACCAAATATCTAAATAACTAAATACAGAGTTTTCCTTCTTCATCGCGACGCAACAACCCTTCTTCATTCATAAACTGCAACACGGCCATCAGGTCATTCCTCCGCACATCCGCCAGCTGATGATGAAGGTCCGCAAATAACAGCGGCTGCTTTTTTAAAATCGTGATAACGTCATCGGATATACGCTTAAACATAGCAGCATCCATTGGTACCGATTTTTTCTTCAGACATACATCACAGACACCACAAGGTTTGGCATCCTTTTCTCCGAAATAAGCTACCAGTTGCTGTGTGCGGCAGATCTCACCGTGACGGGCATACGCAAACATGGCCGCAAGTCTGTCGGTATAGGCTTTTTTCCTCACCTCCACCCGGGCCATATTGATCCGCAGCTGGGACGCAGACACTCTTTCCTGTAAGAAACAAAGCTGTGGCTCGTCGCGACGGGCCTGGTAGTGAATAACGCCATACTGGTGAAGCTGTTGCAGCTGTGCTGCAATATCATCATCTTCCATATACATGATCCTGCCTATCTGCCGCTCGTAGACAGGCACCGAATGATCAAAAATACCTTCATAGGTACGCAGCAACACCTTGATGATCTCTTCCAGTACAGGATAGGCGCTTTCAAAAGCATACAGGGATTCCTTGTTGGTCACAAACTCTACCCGGGAAGGCAGGAACACGCTTTCACTCAGCTGTAATACTTCTTCCTGCTCCAGCAGCTTTACAGCACTGTACACCATAGTGAGGTTCAACTGGAAAGTGCGGGCAAATTCGTTGATATCAAAGTCAAAATACACTCCTTCCGCACTACCTACCGGTACCTGCAGATAGTTGACAATACACTGGTATACTTCGCGCACCTGCTCCTGCGTAGGGAACTGCAACGCAATACGTTCCTGCATTTCCGCCAGTTCCCCCTCATTGTAGAGCAGTACGGCGTAGGCTTTCTGTTCGTCGCGGCCGGCACGGCCGGCTTCCTGATAGTAGGCTTCCAGGCCATCAGGGATATCGTAATGCACCACCACCCGCACATCCGGCTTATCGATGCCCATGCCAAAAGCATTGGTGCACACCATGATACGGGTTTCGTTATTGATCCAGGCTTCCTGCCGCGCGGCACGTTCGGCCTGTGGCAGGCCGGCATGATAGTAACTGGCCGGTATTCCCTGCAACTGCAGCAGCGTGGCTATTTCCTTGGTCCGTTTGCGGTTGCGGCAGTATACTATACCGCATCCGGGCACGCGGTCCAGGATATGTTTTACTTTATCAATTTTGGTGGCTTCTTCCAGCACACTGTAAGATAGATTGGCACGGGTGAAACTTTTGGTAAACACCTTTGCCTCATTCATCAGCAGTTTATCGCAGATATCTGTCTGCACCCTGGGGGTGGCAGATGCGGTGAGCGCCAGTACTGGTGTATCAGGGAAAAAACTGCGGATATCCGCTATTTTCAGATAGGCAGGCCGGAAATCATATCCCCACTGGGAGATACAGTGGGCTTCATCTACCGCAATCAGGTTTACCGGCAGGCCATCACAATAAGTCTGAAAAAGTTTGCTTTGCAAGCGTTCCGGAGATACATACAGGAATTTGCATCCTCCTCTGCGAGCCGCTTCCAGCACACGTTCCACATCTTTATACAACATACCGGAGTAGATGGAATAAGCGGAGATGCCTTTCCGTTTGAGATTGGCCACCTGGTCTTTCATCAATGCGATCAACGGCGTGATCACGAGACAGAGCCCAGGTTTCATCATGGCAGGTACCTGAAAACAGATGGATTTACCGCCGCCTGTGGGTAACAAAGCAAGGGTATCCTGGCCTGCCAGGATACTGTTGATAATATCTTCCTGTAATGCGCGGAACTGGCTGTAACCCCAGTATTGCTGTAGTATGGCGACGGGTGTGCTCAAAGCTTTGTACAAATAGTGCGCCCGCAATTTACTATTTAGGACGCACTATTCATGTGTCAGTGTGACACGTTCTTATACCGCAGGCGTACTGAATTGACCGCCAGCACCACATCGGAAAGGCCCATCACACCAGCACCAACGATAGGATTTAAAAAGCCCAGCGCTGCTACCGGAATGGCTACCACATTGTAAATAAAGGCCCAGAAAAGATTCTGTTTGATGGTGAGATAGGTATGTTTACCAAGACCCAATGCCAGCGGCAGCGAGCCCAGATGATTATTCAACAGCACTACATTGGCACTCTGCATGGCCACCTGGGTGGCATCACTCAAAGAGATACCAATGGTAGCTTTGGAGAGAGCCGGAGCATCGTTGATACCATCGCCCACCATGGCGGTGGGAGCTGTTTGCATTAAACGGTCGATCTGTTGCAGCTTCTGCTGGGGCGACTGCTCAGCATATATTTCGGTGATGCCCAATGCTGCAGCCAGCTCCTGACATTTGCGGCTGGTATCACCGCTCAGCAATATCGGTTTTATGCCGGCTTCTTTCAGCTGGCGGATGACTGTATCAGCTTCGGGCCGTATTTCATCGGTGAAGTCGAGCCATCCCATGAGTGCACCATTGCGAAGGAGGTAGAGGTTATGGCTATCATCCTGTGTTACACCGGCTGCCATGCGGAAGGAGCCCAGCTGCCACTCATTGCCTTCCGGGTCTTTGGCACGCATGCCGAGGCCTTTGTGTTCCCTTACCTGCTGCAGGGGCACTTCACCGGCAGATTTCCACATGGCGGCCACAGAGCGGGCTATCGGGTGAGATGAATATTTTTCCAGGCTGTAAACGATCTTCCGGAAAGCCATATCCTCCAGGGAGCTGTGGTAATTGCGCAGTACCAGTTTTCCGGTGGTGAGTGTTCCTGTTTTATCGAATACTACCTGTTTGATATTTTTGAACAGTTCCAGGGTATGCCCGCCTTTGATCAGGATACCATGCCGGGCGGCACGTCCCAGTCCCACCATGACGGCGGCAGGTGTAGCCAGCCCCATTGCACAGGGACAGGCGATTACCAGCACAGCCACACTCCGCATCATAGCCGTAGCCAACGAAGTATGTCCTATAAAATACCAGCCCAGGAAGGTGATGATGGCGATACTCAGCACCAGCGGCACAAAAATGGCGCTGATACGGTCTGCCAGCCGCTGCATGGGCGGCTTGTCCTGCTGGGCCTGTTTTACCAGTTCTATGATGTAAGACAACACGGTGTCTTTGCCGGTGGCAGTTATATAAACCTTGATGCTGCCTTCTTCCAGGATGGTACCGCCTATCACTTTGTCTTTTTCCTTTTTGCTGACAGGTTCGCTTTCGCCGGTAATCATGGATTCGTTGATATGGGCGCTGCCCCAGTAAATAGTGCCGTCCATAGGGATTTTATCTCCGGTATTGACCAGCACACAGTCACCAGGACGGAGGGTACGGTTGTCTACTTCGTGGATATGTTCATGCCCATGGTCGGTATTGATGAGCCGGGCGGTGGTCACCTGCATGCCGGCCAGTTCTGCAATGGCAGAAGTGGTCTGTTTCACCGACTTTTCTTCCAGAAGATTGCCCAGGAATACCAGGGTGATGATAGCAGCGCTCGTCTCATAAAACATGTATTCCGGGTTGCCCATCACAATAGTGCCGATAAGGCTGTATACAAAGGCGGCGCTGGCGCCGAGGGTCACCAGTACGTCCATATTGGCCATACGGTTCATTATAGAGCGGATGGCGCTTTTGCCGAAGTGCCATAGTCCCATCAGGAATACCGGCAGTGTCAGCCAGAACTGGGTCCATGGCTGATGCAGCCAATGCCAGTCGACCCACATATGCAGCAATAAGGGCAGTGTAAATATTAAACAAAAGAAGAATTTGAAGGTCAGGGTATTAAAAACAGATACCTGGGTGGGTGCCTGGTCGGGCAGTACTACGCGGAAACCGAGGTGGTTGATGCCTTGCAGCACTTCTGCGGAGTCGGCGCCGGCAGGAGCGGTGAAACTCACCTCCTCCGTAGCGAAGCTGACATTGACATTTTCCATACCTTTTTTCTCGAGATAGCGGGATACGCTGAGTGCACAATTGGTACAATGCATCCCTTCCACTTTGCAGCTGATTGATGTCATGGTGTTTCCTTTTTCCTTTTGCAAAGTTACCGGAAGGTACCTTAAGGGGGTGGAAATATTAATGCAACAGCGACTCATTTTCATTTAGGGATTTTTTTGATTTAGATATTTTTTCATTTTGGGGAGACGATCAAATCCTTAAATCAAAAAATCCCAAAATCCATACATTTGCTAATGCAATGGACATTTACGCTGGAACAGCTGCCGGAGGTAGCAGGTGCTTTCTGGGAATATTTTGGCGATAAACAGGTATTTACGCTTAACGGACCTATGGGTGCCGGGAAAACAACCATGATCAAGGCCCTGTGTGCGGCCAAAGGTGTAGCCGACGCTACGGCAAGTCCCACTTTTTCCATCATCAATGAATATGGCTACCTCGACCCACAGGGACGCCCCCGCCGTATTTATCATCTCGACCTCTACCGGTTAAAGGATGAGGACGATGCTATCAGCGCCGGCGTGGAAGACACACTCTACCAGGACGCCATCAGCTTCGTGGAATGGCCCGACGTGATAGCCCCGCTCCTGCCTCCTGATACGGTCCATCTTCAGCTGGAAGTACTCCCCGATCAAAAAAGGGTGCTTCGCGAAATCGCCGCATCTGACAAATAGCGTATCTTTACTTAATCACAGAAAATAATATTGAAGCGTATATGGAGCAAAGGCAAAAACCTGTAGTGAGTGCTGGCTTTACTTATTCCCCACTGGAAGAAACGCTGGATATCCCACAAAAAAATTCCCGTTTGTATATCGGTATCCCAAAAGAAAACTCCTTCCAGGAAAACCGTATTGCCCTGACGCCTGACGCAGTAAGCATCTTAGCTGCACACGGACATCATATAGTGGTAGAACATAAAGCTGGCGACGGATCACATTATTATGATACCGACTACTCAGAAGCCGGTGCCGAGATCGTATATGATAAAAAAGAAGTGTTCAAAGCGGAGATCATCGTCAAGTCAGCCCCACTGAATGACGAAGAAATAGAATTACTACACCCGCACCAGATCATCATATCGCCCATCCACCTGGCAGCCCTGAAAGCGCCCCAGGTACAGAAAATGATGGACAAACGCATCACCCTGCTCTCTTTTGAAAACCTGAAAGACGATGCAGGCACCTACCCTATTGTAAGAGCCATGAGCGAAATAGCCGGCGGTGCTGTCATGCTCATAGCTGGTCAGTACCTGAGCAATGGCAATAAAGGTAAGGGTATCCTTTTGGGTGGCATCACCGGTATCCCACCTACCAAAGTGGTGATCATCGGGGCCGGTATCGTAGGGGAGTTTGCAGCCCGCACCGCAATGGCACTGGGTGCTTCTGTAAAAGTATTTGACAACAATATCTACAAACTTAAAAGACTGCAAAACAATATCGGTGTCCGGGTCTTCACTTCCGTGATCCAGCCCAAAGTGCTGGCCGAACAATTACGCAACGCCGATGTAGCCGTAGGAGCCTTATCTTCCCAAAGCGGCCGCACCCCCATCGTTGTTACCGAATCCATGGTCAGCAACATGAAAGCAGGATCAGTAATCGTAGATGTCAGCATAGACCGGGGCGGATGCTTCGAAACCTCCGAGATCACCAGCCACGAAAACCCGGTATTCAAAAAGTACGACGTAGTTCATTACTGCGTACCCAATATCCCCTCCGGCTTCGCCCGCACCGCCTCAGAAGCTATCAGTAACGTACTGATGCCCCTGCTCATAGAAGCAGCCGATGATGGCGGATTCGAAAATCTCGTATGGATCAAACGGGGTATCAGAAATGGTATTTACCTCTATAAAGGCGCCCTCACCAACTACCACCTCAGCGAAAAATTCAAACTGAAGTATACAGATCTGGAATTGCTGTTGGCCGTCAAAGGGTAACGGTAATGGATGTGATAAATACTGATGCTCCTGATGGAGTGAAGATAAAAACAAAGAACCCATTGATGTAAAAATCAATGGGTTCTTTGCTTTTATTAATAAGATATTGAGTGCATCTTCGCTCATATATTCGCTCCATCAGGAGCATCAGCATTTATCACATCCATCACCGTTACAGTTCCAGGGAATAACCCATCAGAATAGCACCGATAATGATAGCGCCTACAATAATGCGGTAGTAACCCCACATTTTGAAACCATATTTTTTTAAGGCACCGATAAAGAACTTGATAGCACCCATCGCCACTATAAATGCTACGATGTTACCCACCAGCAGCAGTTTCAGGTTTTCGGGGTGAGCCATCAGCAGCTCTTTCCCTTTCAGCAGTTTGTAACCAGTGGCTGCAGCCATGGTAGGTACCGCGAGGAAGAAAGAGAATTCGGCCGCTTCACTGCGGGTAAGCTTCTGTTGCATACCGCCAATGATGGAAGCTGCACTGCGGCTAACACCCGGCACCAGCGCCAGACACTGGAAAAAACCGATACGCAGGGCTGTAAAGATGCCTACTTTTTCATCCGTCTCAATAGTTGGTTGCTGGAACCAGTTGTCCACAAACAACAATACGATACCGCCGAGCAGCAGGGTAATGCCTACTGTAAGCGGACTTTCCAGCAGCTGGTCTATTTTATCACTGAAAAGGTATCCAGCGATGAGAGCAGGTATCACGGCTACAATCAACTTCACATAAAAACCAACCCGGTTTTTATCGAAAACCAGGAATTTCCGCCAGTACAATACCACTACGGCCAGAATAGCACCCAGCTGGATCACTACTTCAAACAGTTTGGTAAATTCATCCTTGCTAATACCCAGCAACGAGCTTACAATAATCATATGACCGGTAGAGGAGATCGGCAGAAATTCAGTCAGCCCTTCTACGATGGCAATAATGATGGCATGGAAAAAGTTCATTAAATCAAGTATGGTTAAAAGTGATAAAAAAAGCGATGAGGGCATCATCGCTGTAAAATATATTCGTTGGTTACAAAATTACTCTTTCGTTTTAGGGCGGGCCATGATGGCATACACTTCTATCAGCAGGCCCAGCACAATTACGATAGGCGCCAGCGTGATACGACGAAAGCTGTATACTTCTTCCGGTTTGAAAGCATTGGGATCGTTACTGTTGCCTCCCATCATGAGAAAAAAGCCCAATACGATCACTACGATGCCAGCCAGCATGTATTTGTAGTTCTCTTTCGGGAAAATAGGGCGGCTGTCGGTCACTGGATGGGATGCCAGGGGAGCGTCCTTGGTCACAGTAGATCTGAGTGTTTCTTTAGCCATAGCCATAGTGTTTATTTGTTATGATGATGTTGCATTAATAAAGATCGTCCAGTTTGAGCCGCAGGTATTTCATTACGGAGCGGTGAGTACTGAACAGGGAGATGGCGATACCCACGATGGTCATACCCAGGAAAAGCAGGGCTATCATTACGTTGTCCCGCAATCCGTTGAGCTCCGGCAGGGCTTTATCGGCAAACGACAGGATGGCCACCAGACCGGCAATAGCAATCAGTGCGCTGATAGCACCATTGGCAATGCTGCGGAGGTCAAATGGTTTGGCGATAAACCAGCGGGTAGCACCCACCATCTGCATGGTTTTGATCAGAAAACGGTTGCTGAACATAGCCAGGCGGATGGTATTATCGATCAGGAAGATGACCACCAGTGCCAGCAAGCAGCTGATAATCAGGATCACCATTCCTATTTTGTTGACGTTTTCATTCAGTTTGCTCACCAGCGTACGCTGATAGGATATCTCCCGTACGATGCTCTGCTGAGTAAGGTTGTTTTCAATAACCTTCAGACTGTCAGTGTTAACATAATTGGCGTTAGCCTTTATATTGATACTGGCATACAATGGGTTATACTGCAACAGCTGTATAAAATCTTCTCCAAAATCTTTTTTGAAACGCTGGGCGGCCATATCCTTGGACACGTATTCAATTGTTTTAATATATGGCTTATGAGCGATGGAGTCGCGCAGCGCCAGGGCCTGGGTTTCTTTTACATTATCTCTCAGGATGACCTGTACTTCAATACTTTCCTTAAAGTACTTGCTAAGCTTGCTGGCGTGGATCACCACGAGGCCCAGGGTACCCAATGAAAATAATACCAGTGCTACACCGATAATGGAGTAGAGGTAGGACGGTTTAGACTTCTTTGCTGATGATTTCCCGGATTGCGCCATTAATCTGCAGTTTATCGGCGAAAATAATAAAAATTAGCAGTTATGTGTAATTTTGCCAGTCCCTCAGGTTACTGGCAACATAATATGTTAAGAAAACGGCAATATATAAAGATGTTGGGGGATGACATTGCTGTATTAATATTTTTAACATTATTTTGCTGAAATGGCATAATCCGATTTTTAAATTATAACTGATAACGCGGTAAAGCCCGGATGTATTGTTTACCTCCGTTGCTTACTGCTCATCTACACTCATATATGGAATACAATTTCAGGGCAATCGAAAAAAAGTGGCAACAGCAATGGCAGGAGTCCCACGCTTACAAAGTCAGCAATGACAGCCCCAAACCCAAATGTTATGTGCTGGATATGTTCCCCTACCCTTCCGGAGCAGGGCTACACGTAGGGCATCCTTTGGGCTACATCGCTACAGACATCTATGCAAGGTATAAAAGGCTAAAAGGTTATAACGTACTACATACTATGGGGTACGACGCCTTCGGCCTGCCGGCAGAACAATATGCCCTGGAAACAGGCCAGCATCCGGCCGTTACCACTACCCAGAACATCAAAGCCTTCAGGGAACAGCTGGACAATATCGGATTTTGTTATGACTGGGACCGCCAGGTAAATACCAGCGATCCTTCTTACTATAAATGGACCCAGTGGATCTTTTTACAGCTGTTTGAAAGCTGGTACAACCGCATCAACCGGAAAGCAGAGCCGATCAGCACACTGACTGCCATCTTCGAAAAAGAAGGCAACAGCAATCACAGTTGCCCCGGCGACCGTCAGCGTTCCTTTACCGCTGCAGCATGGAAAAGCTATTCCGAAAAGGAAAAGCGGGAGATCCTTATGCAATACCGCCTGGCCTTCCTGGACTACGCCGAAGTAAACTGGTGCGCTGCCCTCGGCACCGTACTGGCCAACGACGAAGTAATCAACGGGGTGAGTGAACGTGGCGGCCATCCCGTGATTAAAAAGAAAATGCGCCAGTGGTTCCTCCGCATCACCGAGTACGCTAACCGCCTCCTCGAAGGACTGGAAACCGTCGACTTCAGCGATGCCATGAAGGAAATGCAGCGCAACTGGATCGGTAAAAGCCAGGGCGCCGAAATAAAATTCGCGCTGAAAGGCTCCGACCAACACCTGGAAGTATATACCACCCGTCCCGACACCATCTTCGGTGTAGACTTCATGGTGATTGCCCCGGAACATGAGCTGGTACAACAGATCACTACCCCGGAACAAAAAGAAGCCATCGAAAAATACCTGGAGTACGTACAAAGCCGCTCCGAAAGGGAACGTATGGCCGATGTAAAACAAATCACCGGCTGCTTTACCGGCGCCTACGCTGTCAACCCATTCGACGGCCGTGAGATACCGGTATGGACCGCAGAATACGTACTGGCCGGCTACGGCACCGGCGCCATCATGGCCGTGCCCTGCGGCGACCAGCGTGACTTCGGCTTCGCCCGTCATTTTAATATCCCCATCACCAACATCATCGGGGATGCTTTCAATGGCGAAGAAGCCAATCCCACTAAAGATGCCCAGCTGCAAAACAGCGGCTTCCTCAATGGTATGGACATGAAAGCCGCCATGGACGTGGTGATCTCCAAACTGGAAGAAATGAAGATCGGCAAACGCCAGATCAACTATAAAATGCGTGACGCAGGCTTCAGCCGTCAGCGTTACTGGGGCGAGCCATTCCCTATCCTGTTTAAGGACGGCGTTCCCTACGCGATGGATGAAAAAGACCTGCCACTGGAACTGCCCTACGTAGAACAGTACAAACCCGGCGAAGAAGGTGAAGGCCCCCTCGCCAACATCACCGACTGGGTAAACGTAGCCCCCGATGTAAAAAGGGAAACCAACACCATGCCCGGATATGCCGGCAGCAGCTGGTATTTCCTCCGCTACATGGACCCGCACAACAACGCAACATTCGCTGACCGCAAAGCTACTGACTACTGGAACCAGGTAGACGTATACGTAGGCGGTACCGAACATGCCGTAGGACACCTGCTCTACTCCCGCATGTGGACCAAAGCACTGTTTGATCTCGGTCACATCGGATTTGATGAACCTTTCAAATCTCTGATCAACCAGGGGATGATACAGGGTTCTTCCCGCTTTGTTTATCGCATCCACGGCACTCAGCAATTTGTTTCCGCAGGCTTGAAAGATCAGTATCAAACAGATAAATTACACGTTGACGTAAATATTGTCGATGGTGTAGTGCTTGACACGGAAGCCTTCAAAAAATGGAAACCGGATTATGCCGATGCTACTTTTACCCTTGAAGATGGACAATACATCTGCGGTACTGAGGTAGAAAAAATGAGCAAAAGCAAGTATAATACTGTCAACCCGAATGAACTGGTAAATAAGTTCGGCGCCGACACCTTCCGTATGTACGAAATGTTCCTGGGCCCTGTGGAACAGTCCAAACCCTGGGATACCAAAGGCATAGAAGGCGTACACCGCTTCCTCAAAAAAATGTGGCGCCTGTTTGCCGATGAAAATAAAGGCCTCATCGTTACCAACGACGCCCCTACACCAGAAGAGCTGAAAATACTGCATAAAACCATCAACAAAATCGATGGCGATACAAACAGCTTCTCCTATAATACCGCTGTCAGCCAGTTTATGATCTGTGTAAACGAACTGGCTACACTGAAATGCAGCAAACGGGATATCCTGGAACCGTTGCTGGTACTGCTCACACCATTTGCGCCCCACTTCTGCGAAGAGCTGTGGCACTTACTGGGACATACTACCAGCATCCTGGACGCAGCATATCCGGTATACAATGAAGCCTATACGAAAGAAAGCGCTTTCAACTACCCAATCGCTGTAAACGGTAAAACCCGTACTGAAATGGGCCTTCCATTAGATGCTGACAACAGCACCATCGAAAAGGAAGTACTGAGCAGCGAAGTAGTGCAGAAATGGCTCGACGGCAAACAGCCTAAAAAGGTGATCATTGTAAAAGGAAGAATGATCAACATAGTAGTATAACAACCACTTTAACAAATAACAAAGGGAGCAAACACCTCAGTGTTTTGCTCCCTTTGTTTTCTATGGATACTACCAATGAAAGTAAATGCGTAAGTAAATAAATACACAAATAGCCCCGCCCAGCAACTGTATAATACCCGACGATAACAACAACACCTTGCCTGTTTCATTACGAGACACGGAAAACATGACCAATATAAGTCCGGTCACCAGATAAACCGGTGCTACAAACAAAAACAACAATCCTGCTCCCATCTCTTTATTCACAGCACTGGCCAATACCAGTGAAATACTGATTGGTGTCAGTAAAGTCCACAATAATTTTCTGGCAAAAGGTTTCACCACAGTCCAGCAGATTATTTTATACACAAATTAATATTTATATTTAGATGTACAGTTTAAGCCAGCGAAATATGCTACAGGAGGTATTAAAGAAATATCAATCCACCTTTAAGCCGGTCATAGCTCTGATTCATCCGGATGAACAGCTGTTGGTCATGGACTTTACTGCCAACAACACCACCCTGACTAAAGCTATCCTGAACAATATCAAAAAGTTCTGCAGCTATATTACGCGGACATTGAAGGCCAGCAGTTGCCGGCTGGGCATTGGCGGATACAGCGAACACCGGACCATCTACGCCGTCAGTCCTCACTTTGACGCCGGAGAAGAGCCGCGCAGGCTGCACCTGGGCATAGATGTCTGGGGCGTAGCAGGCACCCCTGTTTTTGCACCGCTGAAAGGTCATATTCACAGCTTCCGCTTTAATGACCACTTCGGTGATTACGGTGCTACCATCATCCTGCAACATAAACTGGAGGGACATACTTTCCATACGCTCTACGGACATCTCAGTATCTCCAACCTGCAAGGACTATACGAAAATATGCCAGTCGTGGCTGGTCAGCAGCTGGGCTACTTCGGCACTCCGGCTGAAAACGGAGGATGGCCTCCCCATCTGCATTTCCAGCTAATAGAAGACATGATGAAATTCAGAGGCGATTACCCAGGCGTATGCCGCTTCAGCGAACGCGATAAATATCTTCAAAACTCTCCCGATCCTGATCTTATCCTGCAATTGAACCGCAACACCCACGGATAAAAAAAGGCCGCCGGCAATTACCGGCGACCTGTCGTCCTTACTATGGTGGTTGGTTTTATGTCTTATTTGGAATTTTGCTGCAATGTCTTATTGTAGGCCAGTGCCTTTACAGAAAAAGGCATGATCCACATCAGTGATTCCGGCTTGATGGAATAGGTTTTAGTGCCTTCCACTTTTGTGATGGTAGCCTTGTACTGTGGGTCGTTGTTGAAGCGGCGATAATCCAGGTATATCATACCTGTTCCCCTGTATTCACAACGCAGCTCTCTCCGTATCAGGCTGATGGCCTCTTCCGGCGTGTTAGCAGTAACATCTGTATAAGAAGCTGCCAGTATACGTTTGCGGCGTACGGTATTCAGCGCGGCCATAGCCTCTGCCACCTTACCGGCACGGGCCAGGCACTCCGCCTTAATGTAATACATCTCCGGTGTGCGGATACCACCCACGTTTACGTTATCATTCCTTCTGTAAGACCAGATTGTTTCTGAAGTAGGGCCCAGACTTCTCGGTGCAAAATTGACCAGCAAACGGGCATCTCCCTTATCATACTGCGCAGAATCAGCATAACGCATGGAAGAGGCATAGAAACCCTGCAGCTGCGCAATACTGCCGCCATAATGAAAAATATAGTTCTCCGGGTTGGTGAATTCAAACTTCGGCGTATTCACAGATAACGTAGGCTTCTCCAGCACCGCCTTGTTATCATTGTAATAACCCGGATAATCAAACAGGACACTATTTTCTGCCAGTGCTTTATCGGCAAAGCCGGCCGCTTCATCATAATGTTTCATGAATAGGTGTACCCTCGACAGAAAAGCATATCCCGCTCCTTTATTGGCGTAGTAGGCGTTTTCAGCAGTCTTTGGCAGGTCCGGCAGGGCTGCATTCACATCCTGCAGGATGAAGTCGTAGATCTTCTGAACAGATACCTGCTCCGGTTTGTCTTCAGCATCGCCGGTAATATTGAATGGCACGGCCGGATCATTGGCTGCTGTTGCAGCATCATACATCTTGGCGTAGGAAGTCACCAGATAAAAGTAAAGCATACTTCTCGCCACACGGGCCTGCGCCACCAGCTGGGCCTTTCCTGCAGCAGATCCTTCTATAGCATTCGGAACATTATTCACCAGTGTGTTATAAATAAAAATACCGGCATAGGCTCCATTATACCCTGCATCATCAATGACCAGCTCAGCCCTGCTTTTGTCTTCCTGCCAGTTAAAATTAATGGTGGTCAGGTTTACAGCTACCTGTTGCTGCTGCGGTGTATAAAACTCATTGGCTACCACAGCCTGGTTGGTATAATCAAAAGTATGAGCGCTTTTGCTCTCTACCAGTGGTTTATAGTCGGCCAGCGTTTGTGGGATTTTTTCCCCCTTGGGTACTATCTCCAGGTATTTCTTACAGCTGGCAGCTCCTATCATCAGGCTTCCACCTAAAACAAGTTGCATGATCTTTTTCATATACAAATCTTTTCTGCTGATGATTAAAGTGTGATGTTGAATCCTATGTTATACGTGGGCATGATCGGTAAACTACGGGATCCTCCTTTGAAGTCCATGGCTTCGGGGTCTATGCCTTCTCCGTTAAAGCCGATGTAGAACAGGTTATCTGCCTGAAAACGTATACGGGCATCCGCGATTTTTGCTTTCTTAATCCATTGTTTGGGCAGAGAATAGCTCAGGGCCAGGTTTCTGGCTTTAATGTAAGAGGCGCTGACTACGTTCTGATCGCCATAACGATAGTAGGCGTCTCTGAAGCTGGATTTCCGCGGATCATATTCCCATGAAATACGGGGCACATTGGTATACAGCTCATCTCCAGGCTGTTTCCATACATTATCTGCACCTCCTTTGATAAAACCGGCGGAGTTAGGCAAACCGGTGATTGCACGGGCATCTGTACGCATCACGTTACCGGCGTGATACACAAACATGAACGACAGCTGGAAGTTGCGCCAGTTGACATTGTTGATCAAAGCACCGCTGAAAAGAGGAGTCAGAGAACCACTGTACACCGCAATATCAGGATTTGTTACGGCTGCATTTACCGCTACACCGTCCAGGTTATATACCATCGGTTCTCCATAGTTGTTCAAGCCGGCATAAGGATAACTGTACAGCGCTTTGTAAGGCCTGCCCTGTAAAAAATAATCTCCATCTGAGATTAATGAAGAAGCGGTACCAGGCTTGAGGTCTACACGTGTTACTTTATTTTTGTTATAGGAACCATTCAAGGTGATGTCCCAACCGAAATTACGCTGACGAATCACCTGTCCTTTCAGCATCAGCTCAATACCTTTGTTTTCCATCGCACCATTATTCAGGATAGCAGAGGTAAATCCCATGGCAGGATCGATGGTTACCGTGGTCAGCAGATCATCACTCTTCTTCTGATAGATATCAACAGAGCCTGATATCCTGTCTTTCAGCACAGCGAAGTCAATACCGAAGTTGGTGGTAGTGGTTCTTTCCCAACGCAGATTAGGATTGGGTGGTGATTTGATGGAGCCAGTCGTGTTATTGGTCAGGGAATTAAGACCATAACTCACTGTCATAAAAGGTCCGGATTCTTTGGCCACATTACCATTGATACCGTAGGAAGCCCGCAGCTTTAACATATTGAGCCATGCAATGTCTTCCATAAATTTCTCCTTGCTGATAATCCAGCTGGCACCAGTAGACCATAAAGGTCTGTACTGGTAAGCAGGATTGGTACCAAACAGGTTAGACAGATCGTAACGTGCGCTTCCGCTGATCATGTACTTACCGTCATAGATATAACTGGCATTTCCATAGAAAGAAAAATAACGGTTGGTCACTTCACCCATTGACTGCAGATCTTTGAAATTGAGCCTGCCCTGGTGTCTGTTGAGCCCCACCATACCATTGATCATTTCAGTGGTATTGTTAAGCGGCACATACTGAAGGGTGAGCGGATCATAACCAAACATGGCCATGAAGTCACGGTTGTTTTTCACCTCTCTGGTCTCAGAACCAACGATGGCAGCTATTTCATGCTGTGGAGAGATGGTTTTATTAAAATTCAGCTGATTACGGAGCGTATAGGCGCGAAGGTAGTTACCATAACTACGGAAAGCATTTCCTTGCGGCAGCTTATACACTACATTGCCTTTTGTATCGAGGGAGGTAAAGCTGTTCATTTTATCCCGCATGTAGTAGGAGGCTGCATCCAGCAGCTGCTCTGTTTTCCCGGCATTTTTTTCATACTGGAACATGCCTTCATAGGTAAGCCAGGGCCGGATTTTAGCGTTTAATTTGCCGTAGGCACGTGTTTTAAGATTGCGTGTCCAGGCCAGGTTATAGTTCTGTTCATCAGATACGATCTTATTAGGGGAATACAGGTTGTATTTCGTATAGTCGGCTAGTTCATCCGGCTGCAGTCTGTTACGGAGTGGTAATGGATTACCATTCTGATCGAAGATAGGTTCAAAAGGCTGCTGGTCGTTGATCAGATCTACCAGATAAGTACCGTCCGGGCCGGGCGCTTTTGAATCGCTGTAGTTCAGGTATACACCTCCTTCTGCTGTCAACCATTTATTGACAGAGAGGGTATTGCGGAAGTTGAGGCCCAGGTTTTTATTGTTGTCAGAACGTTGGTATCCCTGTTCGTTCCGGAAGGTAGCGGAGAAGTTGAAAGCATTGCCGGCCGTGGCTTTGGAGAGAGACAGGTTATACTGCTGATTGGATGAAGGACGCATCAGCTGCAGCACTTGTTTGTTGTATAAATCCATGCTGCGCAGTTGGTTCATTTTTTCATCTGCTTGAGCACGGGTAAGTTTTCCTTCTGCCACCTGCAGCATGATGTCTACCGCTGGAGTAATAGCGCCAGTGTAGTTACGCAGGCGGTTGGCTTCCTGTAGCGGATTGGTTTTATAAGCAGGATCGTTGTCGAAATAGTTATAGGTAAGATCTAGGAGTTCGCTGGCACTGGCCTTGTTCAGGTAAGAGAGATCATATTTCGGTTTTACCGCGAAATCACCGGAGAAGCTGATCCTGGTAGCGCCTGCCTTTGCTTTTTTGGTGGTGATCACAATGACGCCATTGGCTGCACGGGCGCCATAGATAGAAGCTGCTGCCGCATCCTTCAGCACCGTAATGTTTTCAATATCTTCCGGGTTGATATTGGGTACATTATCTTTCAGTTTAAAGTTAAAGTCGTAGGAAGTATTCTCTACCGGGAAACCATCAATCACATACAAAGGTGCACTGGTGGCCATAAAGGTGCTGTTACCACGAATGCTGATATCGCCTTTAAAGCTCACCACCCCAGGCAGCGTACCTTCCAGAACCTGCGACAGGCTGGAGATACGGCGTTTTTCCAGATCAGCAGATTTAACAGTAGCAAAAGCTCCGGTAGCTCTTTCTTTCGATAGTGTCTGATAACCTGTTACCACTACTTCATCCAGTACTTTGCTGTCCATGATCACATTCAGGTTCACAGCTTGCCCAAGTACCATCCGCTTACGTTCCATGCCGGCGTATGTGAAAATTAAGGCAGTAGCCTTTACCGGCACCGCGATAATGAAGTAACCATTGTTATCTGAGACAGCCCATTTTTTTCCACCTTCCAGCTGGATGGTTACGCCGGGAAGTGGCGTACCGCTCTGTTCTCTAACAGTACCGCTGATGGTGCGTGTTTCCTCTTCTTCCACACTTCCCTGTACCACGCCAGGAGCAAGGTTTTCCACCTTATGATCTTTTTTTTGCCGGGCAACAATGGTATAATGATTTTTATCTACATACAGAAACAACAGGTCGGTAGGATACAATATGCTTTTCAGCACTTCTTCCACCGGCTTACCTTTCATGGCATCTACATTGACATTGGTGTTTTTGTTCTTCAATAAAACACCTTCGTACATAAAGGTGGTGCCGTATAGGGCAGTCACCCTGTCCAATGCGTATTTCACCGGCGTAGGTGCCGGGTATCGGCCGGGAACTGATTGTTGTGCAAAAACAAAGGCACTGGTGAGTAACAGTACACACAGGTACAGGAAGCCATACAGGCTTTGTCTAGTACAAATCCTCATTGATTTTGGTTTTTTAATTACGCTGTTTAATATCCGCGCTGACCATTGTTTTTCAGGAACAGCGTGTCATTGTTCTTCTCGATTTTTACGTTTAGTATGGCTGATAATTCAAACAGTACATTGTTGACATTATTCAGTGATAAAGTACCTTCTATAGTACGGTGGGCAATGGATGTATCTTGCAGAATGATGATGAAACCATAGGTATCCTGCAGGGTATGTATAATCTCGCTGACCGAGGTTTGTTTCAGTTTCATTTTGTTTTCACGCCATGCCAGCGTAGTTCCGGCATCAGCGGTATTTTTCTTAAGCTGGCCATTGTCTTTGTCATACGATGCTTTTTCATCTGGTTGCAACAGCAGGACCTGATGATGATGCTGTGCAGATACTTTTACTTTTCCCTGCTGAAGGAAGACTTCTGTCTTTTCCCTTCGATGTTTTACATTGAAGATGGTGCCCAGTACCTCTACACGAACAGCGCCGGCATGGACCGTAAAATGCTGAGCAGTGGGCATTGTTGCAGGTCGCACTTCAAACAGCGCTTCTCCTTCCAGCCACACCTCCCGCTTTCCGTCTTTCCATGAATGATAACTGAGCGCTGAATGAGCATTAAGGATGACGACAGAAGAATCCGGCAATGTAACGCGTACCTGTTGACCATATCCGCTCTCCACCCTGTTCATTTTGGGAGGCAGCAACTGGTACCAGATAGTAGCAGCGATCAGCAATGGCAGCAACACAGCCGCCACCATCCAGCGTTTGCGGGCGTTGCGTTTCAACGGCACCACCGGTGTTTCTCCTAACCGGGATTGTATCTGTGCCCACAGGGCTGCTTTATCGTTAGCAGCAGGCTTGATCCTTTTCAGGCAATAGATGGCTTGTAATGCTTCCACAGCCTGTTCCAATTCCTGCAGGTTGTCTGGTTGGCTGTCGCGATAGGCCGTCCAGAATGCTGTCGCTTCCGGTGTGGCATATCTCACCCACTCCCTGAAAAAAACATCTTCCAGGAAATCATCTTTCTTAAATAAATAATAGCGCTTCAATATCAGTTCTTCGTTAGCATCACATTAATCATCACAGGAGAGTAAGAAATGACTACCCCGTGTTTCATACAGAACACAGGGATTTTGCAAAACACCCCACTTTTTTTCAATTTTTTTATACTTTTTTAATTAGAAACTATAAAAGCACTGATTTCATTGATTTTATATCGATGTATATTTTTCATATTTATTCTTAGTTATATGTAGCCAGGACAATCGGGAAAGGCTATACATTTTTTTGTACATTTAGCCATTCAAGTGGGGAGATGGACGTTTTAACAACAGCTGATACAATACTCTGGACAGCATTACAACAAGGCGATGAACAGGCTTTTGCCAATCTCTACGACCGTTATTTTGAACGGCTGTACGAATATGGTATGCGCCTGCATCCCAACGATGACCAGGTAAAAGATGCTATACAAGAGCTTTTCATCAAGCTGTGGACAAACCGGCAAAATCTCAGTACCACCGTAGATCCCCGTCCTTACCTGTTTGTAGCACTCCGCGGCACCATCTACAACCGGCTGCGTCCCCGCAAAAACGCCGTGCTGGTAGCTTTTAACCAACAGGAACACGACTTTCTGGCCCACTTCTCTACCGAGCACGCCTATATTAAAAAAGAGCAGCTTCGGGAACAACAGCAGCAACTGCTACAGGCCCTCAATCAACTCAATGCCCGGCAGAAGGAGATCCTGTACCTTCGTTACTTTGAAGAACTCGATTACGACCAGATCGCCAACATCATGGGCATCTCCGTAAAAGGCGCATATAAACTCTCTGCCCGCGCACTCAAAAACATGCGCGACATATTGGGCATCTCCTCCGCTATTCTGCTTACGCTGCTGGCAGAACTGAAAACAACCATCCATCCATAACGGCATAAAAAAGTAAGCTGATTGATTATTTTTACCGGATAAACAGTTACAATATGAGAAACATATGGCTGACAGGCATATTATGCCTGATCATGGGCGCAGCGGTTGCACAGGCACCACTGCAGGTAATGACTTTCAACATCCGGATGAATACTCCAAACGACAGCCTGAATGCATGGCCTTACCGGAAAGACAAAGTAGCATCGGAAGTATTATTTCATCAGGTGGCCATCCTGGGTGTACAGGAAGCACTGTTTGATCAGATGGAAGACCTTCGGCAGCTACTGCCCGGCTATAAATCCATCGGCACCGGTCGCGAAGACGGTAAAAACAAAGGAGAATTCTCTGCTATCTTTTACGATACCACCCGCTTACAGTTACTCAAAACACAAACTTTCTGGTTATCGGAAACGCCTGCAGTGGCAGGCAGCAAAGGATGGGATGCTGCTATCACCCGTATTGTAACATGGGGTCAGTTCAGAGATAAACAAACGAAAAGAATATTCTATCATTTCAATACCCACTTCGATCATATGGGTAAAGTGGCACGCCGCGAAAGCGCACGTTTCCTGCTGCAACAGGTACATAATATTGCCGGCACCACATCTGCCATCATCACCGGCGACTTCAATGCTACACCTGACGATGAACCGATACAGGTAGTAATGGACAACAAAAATTCCCTACACTTCACCGACAGCAAAAGCATCAGCCTTACGCCGCACTACGGTCCTACCGGCACTTTCAACGGATGGCATTCTGCTGAAGTAGATGATCAGCCCATCGATTATATTTTCCTGAAAGGTAAATTCAAAGTACTGCAACATGCTTCTATCTCCCAGACATGGGGAGGACGTTTTGCTTCCGACCATTTTGCAGTGCTGTCCAGCATTATACAGCAGTAATAAAACAGAAAAAACAGGATTAAATAGAAAAAAGAAGGCCAGGACGCTTTCAGGGTTTTGAATGATGAACGCCAACGGGTGATACCAGCGAAGTTATTTTTTCCGCATCATCTTCGTAGCATCACTTATTCATCATGCAGTTTCCTGAAAGCATCCTGTCTTCACATCAATCATTAATCACGAAAATAAATTAGTCGTGCGTATGCTCTACGCTCATGCTGTTCTCGAATGAGTTCACCACTTTGTTATGCAGATTGTTGTTAAAATCTACGTTGATTTTAAGCTTTCCGCTGGTGAAGGAGCCAGTAAAGTCTCCAATCTGAAGTTTAGTAAGAATCAGGTCCATAGAGATTTTGATCTGACCTTTCCAGTCGATGTTTTTGTCGGTAACGACTACATCTTTTGCATCAGCCTTTAACTCGATGATGCCGGAGAGCAGGATTTCCATCGGGATCTTTTTATCGCCCCAGGTAAGGAATCCGATCAATCTTACTGCCGGATCCTTTTTATCACCTTCTACTCTGGCATACACTTTCACCTTTTGATAAGTGCCCAAAGGAATTCTGAGACCACCCAGCAAAGCTGGTGCCTGCTTCAGATCTATTTGCCTGTCTGTTTTTAATTTAAACTCCACTTCATCTTTACCACTTTTGGCGTCGAAGCGGATTTCACGCAGTCGGGCAGTCGCAGTATCCCAGGTGATGTCAAATCCTCCGGAAGACTTGGCCATGGCGGCATCTCCGGTGATAGCAGATAAACGGCCGGCGGCATCCGGTGTCAACGTGTAAGTTGGGTTAACCGCAGCGATTTCATAATTGATAGATGTTGAATCCTTCACTTCAGCCTTGGGCGACTGATCAGGACCCGCCATCTCTTTAGAGCATGACGCGAGCATCATTGTTGCAATGCTTACAGCACCGCAGAGTTTTACAATTCCGGTTTTCATATTGATATGGTTTTTAAATGACTACTTGGGGAATATAGTAGCATAAAAGTAATGAAGAAATCCGAAAAAAGTATAGATATACAATTATTTTAAAAAGAAAATCCGGTTGAGAATTATCTCAACCGGATGAATATATGATATGCTTTTTTTTATTTAGTAAGTGGAGCAATTCGTGTAGGCGTTGACGTTCCATTCACAATAGTTCCGGAACTTACAGCAATCGCCTGAATGATATCGGTGATGTTTTTTATATCCAGTGTAGACACTTCATCTTTCACGGTATGATAAAACTGGTCTTTATCAATTTGTGTGGTGGAGATGGTATGCGCTGGTACACCCAGTTTGGCCAGGTTGGCGTTATCGGAACGATAAAACAGATTCTGTTCCGGATAGGGATCCGGATAAAAATGGAATGCAGAGCCTTCCAGATTACGTTGCAGAATGGTACCGAAGTCTGATTTTTCGAAGCCGGTGATAAAGGCACTGTTCTTTCCAAATTTGGATTCCTTACCGATCATTTCTATGTTAAACATAGCAACTACTTTTTCAGGATCCATTTTTTTAGAGAAGTAACCGGAACCATAGCCGCCGATTTCTTCTGCAGTGAAAGCCACAAAGATCAGTGTACGGGCAGGATGTTTTTTCTTGAAATAATTGGCCAGCATAATAACAGCGGTAGTACCGGAAGCATCATCATCTGCACCGTTGGCGATGCTATCGCCGGCTACAGCTGGCAGTATGCCCAGGTGATCATAATGCCCGGAATAAATTACATATTCCTCAGGCTTGGTAGCACCTTTGATGATGCCTGCTACGTTATTGAATTCACGGGCTTTGATGCTGCGTACCTGTTCTACAGACCAGCTGGCCTGCGCTCCTACCGGTTCCTTTTCCAGTACCATTACCATATGTTTGGCAGTATGGTTAGTGTCTGCCGGCACATCTTTCAGGCTGTTATACAAACGGCCTGCGAAAGAAGCTTCCAGGCCGCCCAGGTAACCAGTCAGTGAAGGGTCGAGCCATACCAGCACATTTTTCTGCAGGGCCTTACGTTGGTCCAGCACGGCTCCCAGTTCTTCTGCGTTGGTTACATGTACTTCCATACAGGTGGCGGTATCCTTGCTCAGCTGCACATTCAGCGAACTACCAACTGCAATAACAGGCCAATTCTTCACGGCTCCGTTGATTGTCAGCGTAGTGCTGCTGGTACTGATACCATACTTGGTAAAATGTTGCAGGAAAGATGTTTCTCCAGGCAAAGGCTGCAGGCCGGCCTTTTTAAATTCTTCGCTGATAAACGCTGCAGCCCTGTCTGCTGCTGGAGTTCCGGACATACGTCCTTCCATGTTATCCGCGGCAAGGGTGTTAATAATGCGGGCTACTTCCTTTTGTTGTATCTGTTGACCATGAGCGGCAGTCATCATACAGCCGGCAGCCAGTGATAAAATCAGTTTTTTCATGAGCAGTTATAATCGTTTTTTCTGTTGTTCTACATTTTGACCGGTGGTTGCTTTTGCGGGGCTGATGTAGCATAGGCAGCCGTAAAGTTTGTAAGATTACATCAAATTTTTTCAGATTACAATGCTAACATTTTTCTGTCAGGAGATATTAACACCTTTGTAGGATACCAGATTTTTTAACACCTTATCTTTTATTTTTTCGGCGGAACCGGCCGGGACTCCTGTTTCCAGGGCCCTTTATACACCTGCGCATCGAACCGGACCATGTCTGTAACAGGCACCGGCGTGTCAGCAGGCAATAATTCGATCCGGGTGATATTGGTAGCATGCATACGATACTTAATACGATCCTCTCTTAACTGCAGTGTATCCAGGAGTTTATCCACAGTTCCCTTGTCGCGCAGCAGTGTGTACACACCCGATATCTTTAAGGATGTTGAATCCGTGGGTACACCTGGAATGAAGCTGGAAATAGTGACCATCTCCGGAGTTACTTTTTCCACCCTGCAGGAATCGTACCCCTGGCGCCATTGGTAGCCTACCTCCATTTTAGGTGGCATATGGCGGAACAATTTTTCCACGTCCATCGTCAGATGCATCGGTATACGCCATTGCAGATCAGCCACTACCTGGGGTGGCAGGTTCCATCGTTGTCGTGCATCTTCGAGGATGGCCGCAAGGCTCTGTGTGGCCTCAAGGCCCTGTGTGACTGCAGTGGAATCATTATTCCTGACAGTGAGTATAACAGGATGATACAATAATGCTATTTGTGCGGCCGTTTCCGTACTCCATGCATGCCAGGTAGTGGAGTCACTGCTGATGAAATGATATCTCATTTTGCCGCTCGTGACGCTGTCATTGATATACAACAAGGTGCAGGCAATGGTAGCATCGTGTTTACTGGTGTGCAGTACCGTCAGCTGATAGACCTTTTCGCACACATTTTGTGCCGGAAGAATAGATCTGGTAATACGATATAGCAGCCGGTCATTTTTCCGGAATTGAGCCTGCGAAGATACCGGCAGGCAACAGTTCAATAAAATGCCTATACAGGCAATGATAACCACAAGAGGGGTTCGTTGGCACATTGGGGGACAGTTTTTGAATGGTTGACAAGGGAAGAAGTTAACTTTATTAAGTTACGTAAATCCCGCTGAATTTAATTTGGTATTTTTGACAGGTATTATGTCTAATGAGCCTTTAAGACCAGAAGAAAACAGACTCAGTGCAGCTGAGAAAGAGTTTGAGAACAGCATTCGTCCCCGGGAGATCATTGATTTTTCGGGCCAGGATCAGATCATCGAAAATCTGAAGATATTCATCAAAGCCGCCAAAATGCGCGGGGAAGCACTGGACCACGTGTTGTTCCATGGCCCACCGGGACTGGGAAAGACTACCCTGTCGCGTATTGTGGCCAATGAACTGGGCGTGAATATCCGCGAAACCTCCGGGCCGGTGATTGAGAAACCAGGCGACCTGGCAGGCCTGCTGACCAACCTGGAAGAAAAAGACGTACTGTTTATCGATGAAATACACCGGTTAAGTACCGTCGTGGAAGAATACCTGTATTCTGCCATGGAAGACTACCGTATCGATATCATGATAGACTCCGGGCCCAGTGCCCGTTCCATTCAGATCAATCTGCAGCCGTTTACACTCATCGGCGCTACCACGCGTTCCGGGCTGCTGACGGCACCACTGCTTTCCCGCTTTGGTATCAAATCGAGGATGGAATACTACAATGCTACTACCTTACAGAAGATCATCTGGCGTGCTGCCGGCCTCCTGGGCAGTAAAATCACGTCGGATGCTGCCGGAGAAATTGCGCGGCGTTCCCGCGGCACTCCCCGTATTGCCAACGGCCTGCTGCGTCGCGTACGTGACTTCGCCATGGTAATCGGCAACGGCGTCATCGATCTGGAAATAGCCCAGCTTAGCCTTAAAGCACTCAACGTAGACGAATACGGCCTCGACGAAATGGATAACCGCATCCTGCAGGTGATCATCGAAAACTTTAAAGGCGGCCCTGTAGGCATCACTACCATTGCCACCGCAGTAGGAGAAGAAGCCGGTACCCTCGAAGAAGTATACGAACCGTTTCTAATACAGGAAGGTTTTATCAAACGTACACCCCGTGGCCGTGAAGTCACAGAAAAAGCCTACCTGCACCTGGGTAAAACACCATTCCGGGGAGGCAGTCAGCTACTCTTCTAACTGTGATGTATGTGATAAATACTGATGCTCCTGATGGAGTGAAGATAAAAGCAAAGAACCCATTGATTTTTACATCAATGGGTTCTTTGCTTTTATCAATAAGATGTATAATTCATTTTCGCTCATCTCTCCGCTCCATCAGAAACATCAGCGGTATCACATGCATCACAGTTGTTATTCCTTCACCACCAGACGGAAACCATTACCGTGTATATTCACAATCTCGATATTGGAATCCTCTTTCAGGTATTTACGGAGTTTGGCGATATAAACATCCATGCTGCGTCCGTTGAAGTAGGTATCGCTACCCCATATTTTTTTAAGGGCGAGCTCTCTGGGCAGCAGATCGTTTTTATGTTCACAGAGCATATGCAACAGCTCGTTCTCTTTGGGAGAGAGGGTATGTGTTTCGCCGTTGTGGGCCAGGGTACGCAGACGGGAGTTGAAAGAATAGAAGCCGATCTGGAATTCGTGCTGTTCCTCTTCCTTGCTGTTGAGCTCCTGGTTACGTTTCAGGATTGCCTTGATTTTGAGCAGCAACAGCTCACTATCAAAAGGTTTGGAGATATAATCATCAGCACCCAGTTTATAACCCTGGATAATGTCTTCCTTCATGGTTTTGGCGGAGAGGAAAAACAGGGGGATATCGGGGTCTACGTCCCGGATTTCTTCCGCCAGTTTAAAGCCGTCCATATTGGGCATCATAATATCCAGCAGGCAGATATCGAATTTTTCGCGGCGGAAAGCGGCCAGGGCCAGAATGCCATCACGACATAATTCCACATCATAGTCATTGAGTTCCAGGTAGTTTTTAAGTACCATGCCCAGGTTGGTATCATCTTCCGCCAGTAATATCTTCGGTTTACGTTCTTCCATAATCATAAAGGGTTGATTATAACAAATATAAAGTTTTTCTACGGCACGTAAGGTCGGCAAAATTTGAACCGTACTGAACAAAAGAATTGTTAAATCTACTCATTTTCAGCCCGGTAAACATATTTTACCGTTGTCTTAACAGAGAAGTGAAGGGATGCCGGAGATTACTGTAGTTGACCATGTCTACGATGATATTTCCCACAGAAATAGGGCTTTCCACCCGCAGTGGTACTTTATTGGCATCGTCGCTGACCCATACCGTCATTTTCTCTCCGCCTTCGAAGATGGTGCCTTTGATCAGGAGTGGCTTGAATTTGATGGCTCTGAACTTACCGAAGCGGGTATTTACTTCTTCCTTGCCCAGATAGCGGATGTATATGTTATACACCTGGTCATCGAGGAACATGGCGAAGGGTATTTTATCGCCTTCCTGGGCTTTACTGAAGTCGATATTGCGGGCGTAGTAGATGGCACTGATCACGTCCTGTACACAGGGTGGTACAGTAAAGGTACCGTTGGTACTGACAGCCTGGTGGGCAGCCTGATTGAATACTACGTTGTTATAAATTTTATATCCGCCTTCGTTGACATTACGCAGGAATTTCAGGGGCTGCATGGTGGCTGTATCGAGGAAGGTTTCATATTTATCACGCACCTTGAAGATCCAGTCGTAGGCACGAAAGGTGCGGCCATCACCGGTGATGTGGTAAACATCGCGGTTGGCGAAACGTTCGAGGTTGACAGTGAATACTGCCTCACCGGCACCAACGTACATTTTACCCAGGTTGTACATCACTTTGAAGGTGATACTTTCTCCGGCGTTAAAACTGTTATTGCGGATAGAACAGAAGTCATTTTGCGCGTGAGCGGGGGTTATACAGGCGATAGATAACAAGATGAGCAGAAGGTACCTCATTGCTGGAAGCTATTTGTCCTTAAAAATTTTTATACCTAAAAGCAGCACACTTCCCATCACTGCCGGCAAACACAGGTTGATCAACCAGATGCCACCCGTGGCTGCTATGATAACGGCTGTATTGGTACTGAGCAGTCCTAGGAAATAGATACTTACTTTTCCGCGGATGCCTAATTCTGCGATAGCGATGGTAGGCACCATGGCCATTACCAGATAAATAACGCTATTGAGAAAAAAGGCCTGCCACCACAAAAACTCCAGCCCCAGGGCGTCCAACAAAATCAAATACTGTGCCGAGAAGACTAGATATCGTACGGCTGAAAGTAGCAACAGGTAACGTAAATCAGCGGCGGAATAACGAACGATGATCTGAACAAAAACCTTTGCCTTTCGCAGAAACCGGACTTTTTCAAATACAGCCAGAATAATTTGTAACCGAAAATATAACAATATCGTCAGCACACAAATTACTACGAGGATACCAAACACGATTTTCTCCCAGAAGTTGGGAGGGAAATAGCCGTTTTCCTTTACCACACTGAAGTTGTTCAGATAATAAAGCATCCCTATTAACCCAAAAATAACAGTCACTATGAGCTGGCTGAAGCTACCCACGATGGTGGCAGCAATGGCTTTCAGTTTATTGCCATTTTTGAGATACAGAATGCGTCCACCGTACTCGCCTATACGATTAGGGGTATTGATAGACAGGGAAACACCGGACAGAATGGCACTGAAGGCTCTGCGGAAAGAAATGGGTTCCAGTGGTTTGACCAGTTTCTGCCACTTTTTCGCTTCCAGTCCCCAGTTAAAAAACATCAGTAGCAGTACCAGCGTTAATCCTATCCATCCCTTTTCCTGTATGGTTTTGCTCATTTGCGTCAACGACTGCTCCAGGTTTTCACGGTGCATCAGCTGATGATAGATCGAGTAAGCCAGCCAGGTAAAAAGCCCTGCTCCTAATAAGTAATTGAGAATTATTTTGGTACTTTTGTTCAGATATCAAGATTTTTGCAAAAATATACTGTGGTTGGCAAACAAGGCAAAAATAATTCTCGGCATTGACCCCGGTACCCTGGTGATGGGATATGGACTGATTAGAGTGGAAGGTAAAAAAGCCAGTCTGATAGATATGAACGTTCTGAAATTATCCCGGTTGAAAGACCACTATGAACGCTTACAACTGATTCACGCCCGCGTTAATGAACTAATCCAGGAATACAAACCGACCTGCTTTGCGATCGAAGCACCCTTTTTCGGGAAAAACGTACAGAGTATGCTCAAGCTGGGCAGAGCGCAGGGAGTGGCTATTGCCACCGCCATGCAGGCTGGCCTGACGGTAGCAGAATATTCGCCCAAAAAGGTAAAACAATCCGTTACCGGCAATGGTAATTCCGATAAGGAACAAGTATGGCTGATGCTGCAGCGTATTCTCAGTATCAAAGAACGGCCTGACTACCTGGATGCTACTGATGCCCTGGCCGTAGCGGTTTGTCACTTCTATCAGGAAAGCAGTCCGCTCGCAGCCGTGAGTAAATCCAAAGGATGGGAACAGTTTTTACAAAAACACCCTGAAAGGATTTCACGGTAACGAAAAGCTTATTTCATAAATTCGTAAAATGTAGTTACTTTGTTTGAAAATGTTCATCCTGAATAATGGCTAACCCGGTGATAACCGGAAAATTAGCATCACTATGAAAAATGACCATCATTTGTTAAGCATGAATAGTGCAACAAGCTTTTTTATATTAATCAGCATCAGGCAGATATGAAAGCAAGAATCCTATTGGTGGAAGATGATGAATATATTGGTGCAGTTACAAAGAAGCGGTTGGAAGAAGCGGGCTACGATGTTGTGCACAGTATAGACGGCCAGGCCGCGTGGGAACAGTTTCAGTTACGCACTTTCGATATTTGTTTGCTGGATGTGGTAATGCCTAAAAAAGACGGCCTCACACTGGCGCAACAGATCCGCACTGTCAATGACCATATTCCCATCCTGTTCCTGACTTCCAAAAATGAAAAGGAAGACCGGATCGCCGGACTACGCACCGGTGCAGATGACTATATCAGTAAACCATTCAGCATGCAGGAACTGATCCTGCGTATCGAAGTGTTCCTGAAAAGAACCAGAAGCCAGATTGCCAAAAGAAGTACCACCTTTGCCATCGGGAAACTGATGTTTGACTATGAAGATCTTCGCCTCTACAACGAGTCAGGAGAAATATCCATTTCCCTTACCCAGAAAGAAGCCGAATTACTCAGATACCTGTGCGAAAACCCTAATAAAACACTCAAAAGAGAAGATATTCTTTCGCATGTATGGGGTAAAGACGACTACTTCCTGGGCCGGAGCATGGACGTTTTTGTGACCAAACTCAGAAAACATTTTAAGTCTGATCCGCATGTTAAACTGGAAACACTCCACGGTGTAGGTTTCCGATTCAATATCCCTGTGAAGTCATAAACTACAGCTGCGCCACTATCTGTTCCTGGATCACTTTAAACTCCTCCTCTGACAGTTTCAGCTTGCCGCGCGAAAAATTCATGTCATCTACAGAATTGATCGGAATAAGGTGCATATGTGCATGAGGCACTTCAAGGCCTACCACGCTCACACCCACCCGGTTACAGGGCACCACCCGCTCTATTGCCTTCGCAATAGGTTTGGCAAATAACAACCACTCCCTCATCAAATCATCAGATACGTCAAAAAACTTGTCCGTTTCCACTTTGGGGATCACCAGCGTATGTCCCTTCATCAAAGGGAAAATATCCAGAAAAGCATAAAAGTGCTCATTCTCTGCAATCTTGTAGCTGGGTATCTCTCCCCGGATAATTTTTGTGAAGATCGTCATATGTAAAGGTTTAAATAAAAAAGGGGTAGCATCACTGCAACCCCTACAAATATCGTTAAAACCAGCATAAAAGATTATGCGGTGATACTGTCTATTTTAAACTTGATCACACCATTGGGTGCCTGTACACTTGCCACTTCACCTACCTGTTTGCCCAACAATCCTTTTCCGATAGGAGAAGTAACAGAAATCTTACCTGCCTTCAGGTCGGCCTCGGTTTCAGAAACCAGCTGGTAAGTAACCGTTTTCTTGTTGGCCATGTTTGTTATTGTCACTTTACATAATATAGATACTTTGGATGTATCGATCGCATCTGCACTCACAATACGGGAAGTGGCAATAGCCGATTCCAGCGTTGCTATTTTGGCTTCGTGTAAACCTTGCGCTTCTTTGGCGGCATCATATTCGGCATTTTCCTTCAAGTCCCCCTTCTCACGCGCCTCCGAAATGGCACGTGCTATTTCAGCACGACCCTTGGTTTTGAGGATATTAAGCTCACTCATCATTTGATCCAGGGTTTCTTTCGTAACGTAGTTTATGCCAGACATAACCTTCTTGTTTTTTTATGGTTATAAGAAAAAAAAATCAACGCCTCCATTTGCACAGAAGCGTTGTTTACTGGTTATTGCAAATATAATAAATTTTGGATAAAGAAAAACATAGCACCTTTCCGAATTAAAACAATTGAAAATCAATGATTTAATTCGGAATCGCAAATCCAGGGATGGGATTTACAGGATATTTAGTTTTTCCAGCACGATACGTGCCATCTTAATGCTTGCCTCATGGGAATAACCTGCTATATGCGGCGTTACCACTACATTTTTAGCCTTCAACAGCCAGGCCAGCTGTTCCTTCTCCTCCGGAGAATAACTGCCCAGCTTTTCATTTTCCAGTACGTCCAGGCAGGCCCCGCCAATAATGCCCTGCTCCAGGGCTGCAATCAGGTCAGGCGTATTCACCAGCTTACCCCTGGCCGTGTTCATAAACCAAACCGGTTTATCGAAAGACCGGAAAAAATCTGCATTGGCAATATGCCGGGTTTCTTCCGTCAACGGCAGATGCAAACTCACCACATCGGCGTTGTGAAAAATATCAGCCATGGTGGCTTCTTTCACATCAGTAGTACCAAAACCTTTCTGGTACTTGTCGTAAGCCAGGATATTCACATCAAAACCTTTCAGTTTACGGGCAAAGGCACTACCGGTATTACCGTAGCCGATAATACCTACTGTACGACCATTGAGCTCATAACCCCGGTTACCATCGCGTTCCCAGATACCTTCCCGCAGTTCCAGGCTACTCTTCAGCAGGTTGTTGAGTAGGCAGAGCAACATTCCCACGGCCTGTTCACCTACCGCATCACGGTTGCCTTCCGGACTGCTGACACAACGAATACCCTTGCTTTCGGCATAGGATACGTCAATCAGCTCCATACCAGAACCCAGGCGGCCTATCCATTCCAGCTGCCGTGCATGGTCTAAAATATGCTTATCCACCTTGATACGGGTGGTCACGATCAGCCCTATACAATCTTTAATAGCACTGTACACTTCGTCATAGGAAATGGAAGGCTCATATACAACCTCAAAGCCCTTGTTCTGCAACTGGTCTGTTAAGTATGGGTGTACTCTGGCGGTAATTAATACTTTTCTGCTCATATCATCTTATGGGATAATGCTGCAAAATCAGCAACAGTCAACTCTTCGGCCCGCTTAGTGAAAATGGGGTCCTGCAAAGTTTCCTTATCGAATAATGGTTTCAGCGGATTACGAAGCTGCTTGCGGCGTTGGTTGAAAGCTGTTTTCACCAGCACCTTGAACTTCCGTTCAGAGGCGATGTCTGCCGGCTGCTCCAGCCGGGTAAGCCGGATCACGGCCGATTTCACCTTGGGAGGCGGGTTGAAGCAGTTTTCATGCACCTCGAACAGATATTCTACCTTGTAAAAAGCCTGTATCAGCACACTCAGGATACCATATTCCTTGCTGCCATGCGCCGAAGCGATACGGGCGGCCACTTCCTTCTGGAACATCCCTACCGCCACATCCACATGATCCCGCCATTCGAGCAGCTTAAACATGATCTGCGTAGAGATGTTGTAAGGGAAATTGCCGATCAGACGAAACTGCCCTTCAAAAGGCAGCGCGGCATCCAGAATGCTTTCATTCACCAGCTTGCCACGGATGGCAGGAAAGGTTTTCTCAAGATATTCCACCTTCTCCCTGTCCAGCTCCACTGCCTTAAAATGAATATCGGGCAGCTGCAACAGGTACTTGGTAATTGCCCCGCCACCAGGGCCCACTTCCAGCACTTGCTGGCCTTCAACTACAGGTAAGGACTCCACAATTTGCCTGCACATGTTCTCATCTGTGAGGAAATGCTGTCCCAGCGATTTTTTTAATGTATACATGCGTAGGAGCAAAGATAACCCGTTTATGCCAAAAGTGCTGGAAACTGGCTATATTTGCCTTTCATTGGAGGCAATCAGTATGAGCAATTCACAGATCAACAAACCGGTTATCGGCATCACTATTGGTGATATCAACAGCATTGGCGCAGAAATCATCATCAAAACATTTCTGGATAACAGAATGATGGAATTCTGCACTCCGGTCATTTTCGCATCTAACAAAACCATCAACTTCTACCGGAAGCTGATGAATGAAAATAGCTTCAACTATCAGTCTATCAAGGATTTCACCCGTCTGAACCATAAACAGGTGAATGTGTACAACTGCTGGGAAGAAGAGGTGCAGATCACCCCCGGTATACTGAACGAAGCCGGAGGCAAATATGCCGCCCGCGCCCTCGAAGTAGCCATCCAATGCCTGAAAGACGGTCATATACAAGGTCTGGTGACTGCCCCCATCCATAAAAACAATATACAAAGCGAGCAATTTAACTATACCGGTCATACTCCCTACCTCAAAGCTGCCTTCAATGCTAAAGATGTACTGATGTTTATGACCGCGGATAACATGCGCGTTGGCCTCCTCACCGAGCATGTACCCCTGGCGGACGTATCCAAATATGTGACCAAAGAAAACATCCTGGCCAAGTTACAACTGATGAAAGAAAGCCTGGTAAAGGATTTCGGAATAGATAAACCTCGTATTGCCATCCTGGGGCTCAACCCTCATGCGGGTGATGAAGGACTGATTGGGAAAGAAGAAATAGAACAGATCATTCCGGCCATCCGCCACGCTAAAGGCAATGGTACCCTCTGCTTTGGTCCTTACAGTGCGGATGCTTTTTTTGCCCGGGAAATGTATCTCAAATTTGACGGCGTACTGGCCATGTATCACGATCAGGGCCTGATACCCTTTAAATCCCTCGCCAGCGGAGAAGGTATCAACTATACTGCCGGCCTGGGTATTGTACGTACTTCGCCCGACCACGGTACCGCCTTCGATATCGCGGGTAAAAACGTGGCAGATCCCAGCTCCTTCAGACAGGCCATCTTTACCTGCCTCGACATACTGGAACAACGGGAACGTTATGCAGAGAACACCAGAAATCCGTTAAAGAAAACGGAACTGGCCTCCGAATAAAACGGTCAGCCTCCCGACTTGTTAATCTTCAGATAAGACTGTATAGAACTGACATAGTTCTCAAACGCCTTTCTGCCGGCGGCCGTTATCTTACAAACGGTCTGCGGATAATTATCCTTGAACTGCTTGATCACTTCTATATAGGAAGCATCCCGCAATTTATTGATCTGTACACTCAGATTACCGGCTGTTGCATTCGTTTTCTCTTTCAGCAAAGTAAACTCCGCTTCCTTTTCACTCAACAAAACGTTCATAATTGCCAGTCGCAACTGTGAGTGTAACACCGGGTCCAGATCCTTAAAATCCATGATCTCAGAATATTAGTTAGCATTCAATTAGTTCGCAACACAAAGGAGCAAAGATAACAAAGTGCCCGTAGTGAAAGGTCCTGGACCCTTCACTACTTTGCGTGCTTTGCTCCTTTGTGTAAAAATCTTATTGGGCTTTGCTCAGCAGCTCTTTTGCATAAGGCTCACCCCAATGAGGAGCGATGGCGCTGTCTGATTTGAAAGCAGCATATTTCTGCATGGCTGTCTCCAACATGGTTTTAGCCTTGGTTTTACTGCCACCGAACTGCTCAGGAGTAAACAGCAGTGATTGCCCCAGCAGCAGGTATACTCTCGGATTTTCAGGATTATAGGTTTTGGCCAGCTCAATCTGTTGTCCGGCTTCCATACCATATTTCATCCCTCTGGAGGCAGGGTCTACCATCAGCCGTGCAGAAGCTACCAGTGAACGAACACAGGCTATTTCGGAGTTTTTGGAACTCAGCGCCTCAGCCTTGTCCAGGTTGACAGAAGCTTTGTCGGCCAGCTCATCTGTTTTGGTCTTATCCTGGCTTACAAAACACATCATTACCTGACAGTAGGCAGCGTAATAGTAAGGCAACCATTGTGTTTTTTCTACTTCAGCGATACGCTCAAAGGTATTGGCTTTGGCCAGCAGTGCCTCCGAATCAAAGGTGCGGCTGCTATCGAGATCGCCGGTCTGTTTTAACATGGCATCCTGGTATTGGGCAGATTGCGCGACAGCGGCCGTTGCCAGCCCACTGATCAGAAAAAGGGAAAGAAATAAGCGTTTCATATGTGTTTGGAATTAAAAGTTATTAATGACATCCTGTCTTCTGTCCGTTCCGATGCTCATGAACATGCCAATATAAACAAACCGCGGCACGTTGGGCGTGATTTCTCCGCGACGCAGCCCATCACTGGAATAACGGTAGCCGAATACCTGTTTATTGGCCGGCGCATTGCTGACAGATAATACAAAAACGGTAAACGCCTTGCGGATAGTGGTAAGGTAACTGACGCTCACCCCCAATGCATGATAATCAATGGTTTTCTCGGACATAAACTTGTCTGCCGGCAGGTTGGGATTAAAGTAAGGCCGGCCAGTGGCGAAAGTATAGGTAAATCCAAGGTTCGTGGCCAGTTTCGGAAAGAAGTGCTTGTATACCAGACTGGCCGTATGTGTGGCCGCAAAATCAGGCTGTACCTCTTTGGGGAAGTTCAGGTAATTCCTTTTTGTATCGAGATAGGAATAAGATATCCAATAATCCACGTTCTTAAACGTTTTCCGGTCACGCCAGAAAATTTCCACGCCCTGCGCATAGCCATTACCGTTATTATTGTAATCCGGTACTGTTTTTACCAGGTCAGTGTATTTTTTATAAAAGAGCTCTGTACGGAAGGTATAATCAGAGGCCACCCGCTGGAAACTGGCAATATAATGCGTGGCTTTCATATAGCCGAGCCCGTGGTTGAAGCGGATATACTGAGGCTCTGGCTTCTGATAATAATCACCATAGGCAACAGAAAACTGGCTGAAGGTATTCACCTTGTAAGCAAGCGACAAGCGGGGAGCAATGTTCATCCTCGCCAGTACAGAAGAGTATTCTGCCCGCCCGCCAACACGGCCAACAAAAGAGGGCGTGAAGTAAATATCTGCCTCCGTAAAACCTGCGATATAATTGTCGGCATAATTATACGGCATCTGGTTAAAGGAAAATTTCTCTGTAGCATATTGATATTCACCACCCAGCCGCAACGCGGAAAACCGTCCCAAATTGCGAGTAAACATCATACGTGACTGGCTGAGCGTGGACTGTATCCTTATAGCTGTTGGCAACGGTGCTTTGATCAGTGTATCTGTATTGATATTGTCTGAATTGGTACTGAAAGAGGCGCCGATATACAGTCGCCAGTCACGACCCAGGCTTTCCCGATAGGTCATATTCGTATAGATATTGCCGTTACGAACCTTATAAGATTCTGTATCACCGGGGTATTCAATACTGGGAGAACTAAAACCCAGCTTACCCCAGTTGCCGTAACCATAAAACTTCAGCAAACCGGTAGAAGAGGTTTTCCGTCTGAAATTCACCGAAGTACCAATGAACTCCGGTCCCAGATTGGGTGTCTGTCTGGGCTTTACTACATTATAATAGGGAGATAGATTGGTATAGTCCCCTTCCAGGCCCCAGGATGTTTTTTTGTCTTTGGAAAGATTTTCCATTCCTCCACTGAAGCCGATAACGGAAACGCCTATACTCGCGGAAGAACGTTGCGGCAGATCTGTGGATTCCAGCGCCAACGCAGAAGACAGCGCCTGGCCATACTGGGCGGAATAACCACCACTGCTGAAAGTGGTCCCTTTAAAGAGAAACGGCGAGAAACGCCCACGTCCCGGGACATCCGGCGTAGTGGAGGAAAAAGGATTCCGTACCAGCATTCCATCAATCAATGTCTGGGTTTCGTATCCTGTACCTCCTCTTACAAAAAGCCCTTCGCGGTCGTTGGTCTGTTGCGCTCCCGGCAATGTTTTGATTGCATTGACAATATCAGCACCGGCACCAGCCGTGGTAACAATATCCAGGGGTTTCAGCACTGTGCCCTTTTTATCATCACTGGCTTCAAAACTGCCAGCCGAAATAGTTACCAGCCGCAGGGCATTCACCTCATTCCTCAATATAACAGATAACTGCCCGGCATTGTCGGTACTGATTTTTATTTCCAGCAGCTGATAACCCGTCAATACCGCTGTCAATACCTGATCTCCACTGGCATCAGTAGTAAAGGAAAAACTGCCGTCAGCCTTGCTGGTAGCGCCGTCGTAAGTGCCTTTGATGGATATATTTACACCCGGTAACGGATGCTTTTTACTGTCTGTCACTTTACCGCTGATCTTATGTTGCGCCAGCAATGCCAACGGTAAAAAAATAAATAGGGATAGATAGAGGTTGACCTTCAACATACTTTTTGGAGTTAGGCAGGCCCGAAGGTAAACTAGTTTATACTATAAACAAAATAAGAAAAGAAAAAGTTTATATAATAATGATTATCAATATTATATAAATTTATCTCCGATGTCTCTTGCTCCTGGGTGTAGGATGCCCCTTTTTATGTTTGGGAACATGTTTGGAAGGATGTTTACGCACTTTTTTCTTGATAACAGGTTTGCCGCTGGTTTCCGGACAGATCGTTTTATACACCGGCTCTGATCCGGTCATATTATGGGTATCAAAAGCCAGGCTTTCTACATGGTCAGGGTAGTGTACCCGGATAATATATTCTGCATTGGGTTCCAGCTTAGCTGTTATCTTTTCAGATGGAGCGGCAATCATATAACACCAGCCCATATCACGGGTTTTATTATACAGATATACACAGGTGTTGGTATAGGTGCAGATATCTACGGTAAGGGGTATACGTAATAGCGGAACAGGTAGTGGTTGTAGTTCAGGCAGGGCTGGCGGCAGGCTAAAGCTATAGATATCATCGCCTCCCATACCTCCTGGCCTGTTGGAGGAAATAAAGCCCTCATGCAAAGTTTGCGGCACATAACAAAAGTCATCACCGCTGGAATTAAATGGTAGCATCAGGTTGACAGGCACCGTCCAATCGCTTCTGTTACCGGTGGTAGCAAATACATCATAGCCACCAAGGCCAGGCAGGCCTTTACTGGCATAATACAGCATTTCATGAGAGCCCGCTACCGGAAACGCTTCATCATCTGTTGTATTGATTACGCGTCCGCAGTTCCGGGGCTGGCCCCAGGTGTTGTCGTCCTGTTTTTCGCAATACCATATATCCGTTCCGCCGGTGCCACCAGGCATATCGGAGGTGAAGTACAGGATATTGCCGGACTCGTTCAATGCAGCATGCCCCAGCGAGTAGTCGTTGCTGTTATAAGGGAAAGCCACAGGAGGCTGCCACCGGTTGTTTTTACGGACAAAGACGAGCAGTCTGAGCTGACGGGTACCATACACCGGTTTTTCCTTTTTATCGTATGCCACTTTCCTGGCCGGATCTGTCACGGTAACATAGGCGGTGTCACCAGCTGGTGCAAAACATACAGGTCCTACATGGAAGGGATAGTTGTTGATAAAAGCGGAAAAGTCTTTTACATAACCAATACCGCTCCGGGTATCTTCCGCTTCATACAGTTTTCCATAACCGGCATTGTTACGCCCATAACGGCGCCGGGTTCCTTTGATATACCAGATATTCTTGCGGACACTGTCAGACACAAATACAACACGATTCCCATACCAGGAGCTTCCCCAGTCATTTTTCCCGGTATTAATGCCGGTTTCATTTTTTAATGGAATGGGTGCTGGACTGGCTGCCCATTTTATGGCAGAATCGCATCCTGCGATACGGGACGCGACCCGCTGCTGGTCAGGGTATTGCTGATATTGCCTTTTAGCGTCTTCATATTGTCCCAGACATTTGAGCATATCTGCATAATGCAGGCGGGCTTCGGCATCGTTGGGGTTTTCCTGCAACAATTGCCCATACCAATAGGTAGCTTTATCGTACTGGTTGAACAGTCGGTAAGAGTCTGCCAGTTTTTCCTTGATCTCATGTGCATGTCTGCGTCCTTCGCGGGTGCGTAGCAGTCTTTCATAGAGGCCTGCTGCCTGTGCATATTCTTCTCTTCTGAAATGTACATCTGCCGTTTTACTGATGGCTGGCTGTTCCTGGGCTGCAGCTATGTGTGATAAGCACAGCAGTACACCTGCTTTTAAACAATTGATCAATGATTTTCTCATGCCTGCATATTTTAAAAGTACCGGGGACTCATAGTACGGGATTGATATTTTTTACTGTTGAAGAGGAAGCCTACTGAGATTTCGTGTGACCCTTGCTGATAGCTGGCCATTTTGTTGATGGTGATATCGTATGAATAACCAATACGGAGCTGTGGTGTGGCGTAAAACTCCACCAGTGCACTGGCGGCGTCCAGTTGTTCCAGATCGTTGGCCAGTGCAGGTTTGCTCCATAACTTCACCCCTGTGCGATAGGAGCCACCAATCCATAGCCTGTCGGCTATCAGTAAAAATGCGTTGATATCCAGATTTGTAGGGCCTTTAAAATCTTCCTTCACCAGCAATGATGGTTTCAGTTTGAGGTTTTCTGAAAGATTCAGCAGATAACCGGCCGTCAGATACAGATGCTGGGTCTTACGCAAAGTGCTGTAATTGTATCCACCCCAGTAGTAATTGATATTGGAGGTATACAGGGAAAACAGGTCCATGACAGAAGCACCGATATAAAACTTAGGCGTATAGTAATACACGCCAAAACGGGCGTCAGGAACTATTCTAGAGGTTTTACCCTGTGGGATAGCCTGGTCCAGGTCGTCCACAAACTTCAGTGCGGTACCATCTACGCTGTACTGGGTGATGCCTCCGCCCAGGCCAATGCACAGACGCCGGGTATCATCAGGATCGAGCGGGATGCGGTAGGAGTAAAAACCGTATGCCGACAGGTTTTCCTGAGGCCCCAGTTTATCAAACATCACCTGTGCGCCTACTCCTACTCTTTCGTCTTTGGCGTTTGTAAGGCCATCAATGGAGACACCTGCCGTTTGTGGTGCTCCCGGGAAATTAACCCACTGGTGGCGGTAAATGGCATTCAGGTACCAGTCCTGCTTGTATCCGGCGTATGCCGGGTTTACACTCAGGCCATTAAATATATACTGGCTGAACTGAACATTTTGTTGTCCGGCAGCTGTCAGTAGCCCTAAGCAGCCTAATACAAATAATAGGAGTCGCTTTGTCATATATGTGGACCATTTTATATGATTACCTGCATCATTTTATCCAGCCTTTATATGCCTTTTCCTGTCTGTTCCTGATTGTACTAACGGTGAAGTATAAACAACAAAAAGGAAACCGGTGTTCACAAAGTTGTAAATCCGGCTGTTTGGCCCTGCAGCCATCCTTTTTCTATGGTACCGGAAATAAGCAGGGCAGCACCACTCCTGGTGGTGTTGCTGATGGGGTTTCCCTCAAAATCTTCTATGCTGGTAAATTGTGTGTCGGATGTTAGTAACAGGCAGGTATATACGGGGAGCGGGGCATCTGCCCTCCTACATAACCATTTTTTTACCGCGTATACAAACAATCGTAAACATACATCCATAGACAAACTGTTTAAGATATGGTATCTCAGGCCGGGACACAAACAGTCATAGCTTCACATGCAAACCAGGGAGAAAAAAAGAATGTAAAAAGTTGTCTAAAGGGGTGGTGAGGTCATGAACGGGGCAAAAACATCAAAGTGAATTTTGGTTTATGACGTTCTCATTGTCAATCAAATATAACGTCGTCATCCCAATAAATAAAAAAAAATTATGATCAGACAATGACTAAAAGCCTGAAAACAAGTAATATGTAAATATTATTGTATTCTATGTTTTTCACAACCGAAGTGTTTATACATGAATAAATAAAGAAGCCTCTGCCAAGAACAGGCAGAGGCTTCTATTATAAAAAATAGCTAATTACGATCTTAAACGAACCTTGGTTTCAGTTCATTAGCCAGGGTCAGCATCTTTTTGATACCTTCTTCAGGCAGTTTACCGCTTTTGAATTCGGCCAGTACTTCTGGTAAGCGAACCTGCATTTCGTTCAGGAAAGCTTCTTCGAAAGCGCGAACCTGTTTAACCGGAACATCACGCAGCAGACCTTTGGTACCGAGGTAGATGATTGCGACTTGTTTTTCTACAGGCAGCGGGCTGAACTGTGCTTGTTTCAGGATTTCCACGTTACGGGCACCTTTGTCGATAACTGCTTTGGTAGCAGCGTCCAGGTCACCACCGAATTTGGAGAAGGCCTCCATTTCGCGGTATTGAGCCTGGTCGAGTTTCAGGGTACCGGATACTGATTTCATGGATTTGATCTGAGCGTTACCACCCACGCGGCTTACGGAGATACCTACGTTGATCGCAGGACGTACACCGGCGTTGAACAGGTTACCTTCCAGGAAGATCTGACCATCGGTGATGGAGATTACGTTGGTTGGGATGTATGCAGATACGTCAGATGCCTGTGTTTCGATGATCGGCAATGCAGTGAGGGAACCACCACCTTTTACCAGGTGTTTGATAGACTCAGGCAGGTCGTTCATTTGTTTTGCGATATCATCGTTGTTGATGATTTTCGCAGCACGTTCGAGCAGACGGCTATGCAGGTAGAATACGTCACCAGGATAAGCTTCACGACCAGGAGGACGTTTCAGCAGCAGGGATACCTCACGGTAAGCAACGGCCTGTTTGGACAGGTCATCGTATACGATCAGGGCTGGACGGCCGCTGTCACGGAAGAACTCACCGATAGCAGCACCGGCAAATGGAGCGTAGAACTGCAGCGGAGCTGGTTCAGATGCAGAAGCAGCAACGATTACAGTGTAAGCCATTGCACCAGCTTCCTGTAAAGTTTTCATTACACCTGCAACGGTAGATGCTTTCTGACCTACAGCCACGTATATGCAAAATACAGGTTTACCTGCTTCATAAAATTCTTTCTGGTTGATGATGGTATCGATACAGATAGCAGTTTTACCTGTCTGACGGTCACCGATTACCAGCTCACGCTGACCACGGCCGATAGGAATCATCGCGTCGATCGCTTTGATACCAGTCTGCAGCGGTTCTTTTACTGGTTCGCGGTACAGTACACCTGGTGCTTTACGCTCCAGTGGCATTTCATACAGCTGACCAGTGATAGGGCCTTTACCATCGATTGGTTCGCCCAGTGTATTTACCACGCGTCCTACCATGCCTTCGCCCACGTTGATGGAAGCGATTTTACCGGTACGACGTACTTTATCTCCTTCTTTAATGTCCTGAGATCCACCCATCAAAACCACACCTACGTTATCTTCTTCCAGGTTCAATGCAATTGCTTTTACACCATTGCTGAATTCAACCAGTTCACCATAACGCACATTACCCAAACCGTAGATGCGGGCGATACCATCACCCACCGACAATACTGTGCCTACCTCTTCGAGATCGGCAGAAGCATTGAAGTTGCTTAACTGCTGGCGTAATATCGCCGAAATTTCATCAGGTTTAATATCAACCATAATTATGATTTTAAAAAAAGTCGTTAGAAAAATTTATATAACGACAACAGCTTTGCGTGTACGCAGCGGCTGCTGTTTTTAATTAACGTATTGCGGATACGTAAATATTCTTGCTGAATTGTTTTTTGATATCGTGCAGATCACGGGCAACGGAAGCATCAAACAGATTGTCGTTGGCTTCGAGCACAAAACCACCGATCAACTCTTCATTTACAGCTGTTTCCAGTTGTACCTGCTGAGGGATCTCGCTGGCCACTTTCTGACGGATTGTTTCCAGGGTAGCGTTGTCCAGTGCTACTGCTGTAGTGATTTTTACAATACTGATGTTTTTGATAACATTGTACTGACGGGTGAATTCTACCGCCATTTCGGGCAGGCAGCTTTCACGTGTTTTATTGATCAGCAGGTTGATGAAAGCCAGGGTGGTAGCATTTACTCTACCTTCCAGGATGGCCGCCATGATCTTCTGCTTTTTATCAGCCTTGATAATCGGGCTTTTGAGCAAACTCACCACATCGCGGTTGGATTTCACCAGTTGCTGCAGGAACAGCATGTCGTTATGCACCGCTTCCAGCTGGCCCTTTTCCTGAACCAGGTCTATCAATGATTTTGCATACCTAGATGCTAAACGGGGATTCTGCATATAGCTTATAGCTTTTAGCCGTCAGCCTCCGGCAGATACCGGAGGCCAACAGTTAATATCTTAATTCAGTTTAATTTCTCCAGCCAGTTGTTTCACGTAAGATTCCTGAGCTGTTTTATCAGCCAGTTCTCTTCTCAACACTTTCTCAGCCACTTCAATCACGAGCGAACCTACCTGGTTTTTCACGTCGGTCAGAGCTGCCAGTTTTTGATTTTCAATCGCTGTATAAGCTTCGCTGATGATCTTTTTGGCTTCAGCCTGCGCCTGTGCTTTCGCCTCGCTGATGATAACATCTTTCGCGTCTTTCGCCTCTTTCAGGATTTTGCTTCTTTCAGCTTTCGCTTCAGCCAGTACATGCTCATGCTCAGCTTTCATCTGCGCCATCTCTTCCTTCACTCTTTCAGCGGAAGCAATGGAATCTGCGATAGAGCCTTCCCTTTCTTTCAAAACTGCCAGGATCGGAGTCCATGCAAATTTTTTCAGGATCAGGAATACGATGATGAAAATGACGAATGAGATAAGAAACAAGCCCAACGCGGGTATCAACAGATCCATGTTATATGAATTTTATTTATTTTGATTTGATATTTATCGGTTTCAGGAAGTGATGGAAATCAACCCATCTCTCAATAATCCAATGGCCAAATGAAAGATTACTGCATCCATTGCCCTGTGCGCCGGATGCAGTAAAAAGTTTGGCTTACAGAACTACCGCCAGCAGACCAGCGATTACACCGAAGAGGGCAACACCCTCAACCAGCGCAGCAGCCAGGATCATGTTCGCACGGATGTCGTTAGCAGCTTCTGGTTGACGAGCGATAGACTCCAGAGCGCTTTTACCAATGTTGCCCACACCGATACCAGCAGCGATAGCAGCGATACCAGCGCCTACAGCGCCACCAGCTTTAGCTAAACCAGATACTGCAGCAGCCTGCAATAAAACAGTCAAAAGTGCCATAATGAATATGTATTTGTATTTAAGAAATTACGATTGATTAGTGATGATCATCATGTCCACCTTCCATTGCCTGGCCAATAAACACGGCTGTCAGGTTGGCAAAGATAAAGGCCTGGATAAAGGCAACCAGCAACTCCAGCATCATCATTACGATGTTGAACGCAATAGTTATTGGCAGGAAGCCATAACCAGCCACCTTGCTTAAAGATCCAAAGATGAACACCAGGGAAATAATACTCAGGATGATGATGTGACCTGCCAGAATGTTGGCAAACAACCTGATTGCCAGTGATACCGGCTTGGTAACCACACCAATCAGCTCTACCGGAGCCAGGATGACCTTCACGCCCATAGGCACAGGAGGATTAAAGATATGTCCCCAGAAATGTTTGTTGGTAGAGAACATAGTAGCTATAAAGCTGATGATAGCCAGCGCAGCAGTCACAGCGATGTTACCGGTTACGTTGGCAGAACCAGGTAACAGACCCAACAGGTTGTTAATCAGAATAAAGAAGAAAATAGTCAGTATAAACGGAGTATACTTCTCTGCTTTACCAGGAATGTTTGGTTTTACCACCTCATCACGCATGAAGATGATCACCGGCTCAATCAGGCTCTGGAAGCCTTTAGGCGCTTTTTTGGCACCACGAACACGGTACGCCTTCGCTACGTTCAGCATCAGAATGATCAGCAGCACAGCCGCAATAATCATAGAGGTGATGTTTTTGGTGATGGAGAGATCGTAGATCTCCTCGCCGGTCGGCATATCGTTCGCATCTACTGCGATTACCTTGCCATCTGCATATTTAGCCGGATCCAGTCCTTTCTCATGCACGTAGTGCGCGTTTACCAGACGGTAACCGTCATGCGCTTCATGACCATGATGAAACTGGGAAGAAGAAAATACAGAAAGTCCACGTGTAGGATTATAAATAATCACAGGCAGCGGAATGGTCGCATGCGTTTCGCCTATGCTGAACAGATGCCAGTCATGTGCGTCCTTAACGTGTCCGAGAATTACTTCCTTAGCATCAAATTTTTTTGGTTCTTCAGCTACTGCATCCTGATGAGTTGCTGGCTCGGTACCGCCCTCATTATGTGCCGCATAGGAAAAATTACCAAAACTGTGAAGGCCTAAAACCATCACAAGTGCTACCATTCTATGTTTGAACTTACTGAAAGAAATCACCGTTTTCTGAAATTTTGCGCAAAGATAAACGTTTTTATCTCAAAAATTCAGCGACTATGCAAAAAACTATGGAGATATTGTATATGTATTGATAATCAGGAGTTTATATCCCTAATAAAACATTGCTGCTACCCAGGAAAAGCACCTAAAAAATGATACTTCTCTCAGCAATCTGCCATATATATTTTTTTATCATTTGTAGCACTGAAACATTACTGCAGTCTCCCCTGCTCCACTATACTTTGTTGGCATTAAACTGCATACTGTGCAGCTTGAAATAAAACCCTTCCAGCTTCAACAGCTCTTCATGGGTCCCCATCTCCTTGATCTCTCCCTTGTCCAGCACGATGATCTTATCCGCCTTACTGATGGTAGACAGCCTGTGCGCAATAATCACAGCCGTCCGGTCGGCAATCAGCTTGTCGATGGCATTTTGTATCATCATCTCTGACTCGGTGTCAACAGAAGAGGTCGCTTCATCCAGTATCAGAATCGCCGGATTGTACAACAACGCCCGCACAAAGGAAATCAGCTGTCGCTGCCCCAACGATAAGGTACTTCCCCTCTCCATCACCTGATAATCATAGCCTCCGGGCAACTGCATGATAAAATCATGTATCCCGATCAGCTTTGAAGCCTCTTCCACCTGCTCCCGCGTAATGGCACCGTTGTGCAGTGTAATGTTATCATAGATGGAACCGGAGAACAGGAACACATCCTGTAATACCACCCCGATCTTGCTGCGCAGCGCCTCCAGGGAATAGTCCGGTAATGCTATATCATCAATCTTAATACTACCCTTCTGGATTTCGTACAGCCTGTTCAGGATGCTGATAATAGTCGTCTTACCAGATCCGGTGTGCCCTACAATAGCCACCGTATCACCTGGTTTGGCCTGGAAAGTAATATCCTTCAGCACATAGCGGTCTTCTACATAAGCAAAAGAAACATGATCAAATGTAATGGCGCCCTGCATCTTGTCTGCCGGCTGATGGCCCTTGTCGGGGATATAGTCCTGGTTGTCCAGCACCTTAAATACGCGCTCGCTGGCCACCATGCCCATCTGCAGGGTGTTAAACTTATCTGCCAGCATCCGCAGCGGACGGAACAACATATTCAGGTACATGATAAAAGCAATCATCACACCCTGGGTCACTTCATAGTTCAGTACCTTGTTGGATCCCCACCATACCATCAGCCCCAGGGAAATAGCCAGGATAATTTCCACCACCGGAAAAAACACAGAGTAAGCGAAAATGGCGTCAATATTGGCTTTCCGATGTTCTTTGTTGATATGCTTAAAACGGGCAAACTCCCGCTTCTCTGATGTAAAAGCCTGTACTACCACCATACCGGTGAGGTGTTCCTGTACAAAGGCATTCAGCGCAGACACCGCATTCCTGACACGGTAAAAAGACTTGTTGACACTCTCCTTAAACACATAAGTCGCGAAAATCAATATTGGAAAAGGAGAAAGGCTGACCAGCGTCAAACGCCAGTCTGCCAAAAACATCACCACCAGGATGGCCACAATCGTCAGCAGGTCAGATACGATGGAAATAATACCTTCCGAAAACACATCATTGATGGCTTCGATATCGTTCACTGTACGAGTGGTGAGCGTACCGATCGGTGTTTTATCAAAAAATGCCAGGTTGAGGCGGATAATCTTTTTGTAGACGGTCACCCGCAGGTCTTTTACCACAGACTGTCCCAGCCAGTTGGTGAGATAAGAGAAATAAAACCTTACGACACTTTCGAGCAACAGTAAAACCATCTGTATGATGGTAACGGTGACGAGCATACGAGTCAGCTGACTGGCAATGTATTTATCTACGGTAACCTGGATCAGATAGGGTCTTAACGGGGAGATAACCGCAAAAATCACCGTCATCACCATGGACAGATATAAAGCCCGTTTATAAGGCGCCGCGAACGTGAAGATGCGTCGTAACAAACTAAAATCAAATACTTTCTTTACGGCCAGATTTTCCAAGGGATCGATGTTTAAAACTATACAACAAACCTAGTACAAAAATGCGAAAAGCTTCCTGCGATTACACGAGAGGTTTTAGCGGCAGGGCCTGCAGTACATAAAAGAAGCCCGCCAGGCAAGAGCAGGCGGGCTTCGTTATCTTTAACACAACAGGAATTACTTTTTCCCGCTGTCTTTCATAATCTGTCTGTATGCCTTGATGAAGATGGCACCCAGGTTTTTGTGCGGTGGCACATAGTCACTGAACAGCTCTTTATTACGGGCATCCGGTGCAAACTTCTTCGCCAGCTGAGCCCACATCACTACCCAGTCTACATTTTTACCAGAGCGAACTACGTCTTCCAGGCTGTGGATGATCGGTTCGTTTACAAAGCGGGTACCTACCTGTTTGGAGGAGATGATATGCGCCTCCGGTGATTTCTCCAGTACTACGGCCAGGTTATGATAACCACCACAGGAACCCAGCACTACTATCTTAGCAGAGCTTTGCAGGTTCTCCAGCGTAGTGTTGATATGATAGCTGTGTCCGCGGTGAATGAAGATGGTAGGATGAATATCGTTTTCGTCCAGGTATTCAGACAGTCGCTGGATGGCTTCCTTATCACCAGGTTCATCTATCGGCAGATTGGCGTAGATGGTGGTGGGCTTACCTTTCAGCGAAGTGATGGTTGCATAATACTTGTTCTTCACCACTTTCCAGTCGGATGACGGGAAGTTGGTCATGAAGCTGGCGAAAGACTCCTGTCCGTCTTTATCTCCATAGAAAAATACCTGCTGGAATACACGGCCACTATCGCTTTGCAGCGCGTTGTGATCTACGTAATTGATCGGAGGCAGTGAAAATTCAGCAGCGATATCGGTAGCTTTGGTAGAATCGTTTTCGCCTTTGGCAGATTCTGTTTCGAACAGGCTGCTGAGCAGCTGATAGATCACGGTACCTCTTCTGTCGCTATGTTTTTTTACATAAGCCAGGTTTTTCTTTACTTCTGCTCTCAGGAAGCTGAGCAGTTTTTCATCCCGGATACTACCGAAGGAGTTAGCCACGTCCACAGCATCTTCCAGGTCTTCTGTTTTTTCCAGGTTCTGCACATATTTCTGCATCAAGTAGTTGGCGTTTTCGGGCGCCATGGATTTCAGGAAGTTGTCCAGGGTATTGAAACCCGCTGCCATCGCGATAAATTTCTTGAAACGGTCGAAGTTGACCATCATCAGTAAACTGTCGCCGCGTGGCGGTTTCATACGTACCATCATCTGGTCGTACAAACCCGCATTGTTGTGATTGGTATAACTGGAAGTAAACAGCTCTTCCTGACCGTTGATGATCAGATAATACAGCTCTTCAGGAGTAAATTCCTTCACGATGCGGAAGCGCACATTGGCAGGTTCTTCGTGCAGGTCGTTCACCTCGCGGATATACAGCAGTGACTTGGCCTGCATATTTTCCATCATGGCCTTCATACCGTAGGTAGACAGTCCTTCATTTTTGCGTTTCTGCAGCGCGATGGTGGACTTCACCATTTGTTTGTAATACTGGTAATCGTTTGATACAATTTTCTCCAGTTTCTCCATCGTGATGTTACCTGCCATCAGCTCATCGATGAAAGGCAGGATTTTGGTGCTCTGGGAAGATTGACCGATACGGACGATCTGTTGTACGATCGGGTCCGGATTTCTTTTGATGACATTGGCCATTGGCGTATAGGAAGTAGCATAGGTTAATACCTGATTGGGGTATTTACGTGCTACGGCCGCCACGATGGAGTCAACGCCCGGGTAGTGCAGGTAGTCCTGCAGCTTGGGCATCACGGTGTCCAGATTGTTGAAGGCATATTTGGTGAATACTTCGCCTTTGGCTTCGGTATAGCCTGGGTTGTCGTGAAATATTTCGATAATACGCTCAGATCCTTCGAAAGAAAGATTTTTGATATAGGGAGCGATGCTTTTACCATTGATGTCGGCATGCATCATATCACGGTAGGCAGTAACGATAGCCGGAGCTTCTTCCGGTTCAATACGGCCTCTGGCTCTTTTAACGTTAAAGTCTCTCAGCACCGAATAGAGACCGGTGAGATATTTTACTTTCAGACGATGGTCAAGCGCTCCGTCGGCTTCTATAGATGATTGCATATCATCTACCTGCTTCATGAGGGCATTAGTCACTTGCAGATTAATCGTCTGATCCTCAGACACTTTTACAAAATCATCTGCTTTACCATCAAATTTTGCGGCAGCTGCCTGTTCCTTGTCAATGTTGTCATGTATCCCTTGTCTCGTTATAGGTATCTGTGAATGAACACTTTGTGCGTGTACCCAACTGCTTTGAGAAGCTGCGAGTAAAAGGATGAATAGAAATTTTCTCATTGTAGATGTACTTTTCACTCCGACCAAATAGCAAATTTACAACCAATTTATCATAGCTGAGAAGGATCAGCTGCTATTGTATCAGAATCAGAAATATACGGATAGAAAAATAAATGGATATCATATACTGCTAAAATTCTATGTAACTTGCTGGCATTCAACGGAAAAAAGAGTGGTATTGAATTAACAATTTCATAATGTTAATTTTCCATTAATCACGGAACCGGCTGTTTAATTTTGTGCCGTCTTTTTAAAGCAAATTTTTTATGGTAGACCAAGCGGTTGCAGGTAAAATACTGGTAGTAGATGATGAGTTGGACATCCTGGAGATTATCAGCTACAATCTCAAATCGGCAGGTTACGACACCGTAACAGCCAAAGACGGCAGCGAGGCTATACAGAAAGCAAAAATATTCCGGCCCGATCTGATCATGCTGGATATCATGATGCCCAACAAAAATGGTATCGACACCTGTCGGGAACTCAGGAAGATTCCTGATTTTAAAGATACCATGGTGCTGTTCCTGACAGCGCTCAACGATGAAAAATCTGAAATTGACGGTTTGAATATGGGCGCCGATGACTATATCGCCAAACCCATCAAACCCAAATTACTGGTAAGTCGTATCAACGCCCTTTTCCGCCGCCTGCATAAAGCAGAAGAAACACAGGTACAGCTGGGCGATCTGATCATAGACCGGGAAAAATTCACCGTTACCTACAAAGGTCAGGAAATCATACTTGCCAAAAAGGAATTTGAGTTGTTACAGCTGCTCGCCTCCAAACCAGGCCGTGTATTCCTGCGCAATGAGATCCTGAACCAGGTATGGGGTACAGAAGTGATCGTTGGTGACCGAACCATCGATGTGCATATTCGTAAAATACGGCAGAAAATAGGGATCGACCTGATCACCACCGTAAAGGGAGTAGGTTATAAATTTGAAATGTAAGCGGATAACGCTCGCTCCTGAAAAAATAAAATTCCTCTGACGGAAACCCGGCATTTCCTCCACCAGAACTATTGTTAACCGTGAGCGACCCATGCCCGGCGCTAATGGCGAATGGCTTTTTTATGGCAAGAAAGAAATTTAAAGTAATTTCCCATTATTATACTAATTACTCACTTTGGAGTATGTTTAAAGCAAAAAACCTGTCCCCGCAAAAACTGGCGGGATTTACAGCCCTGGTGCTATCAGCCATAATAGCACTCGGCAGCTACCTGGTGGATGGTAACTGGAAAATAGTATTGGGAGCCTTCCTACTCACTTTCCTGGTATCTTACTACCTCTATCTGTATACGCTGCAGAACTTCATCTACAGAAAGATAAAACTCATCTATAAGTTTATCTATCAAACCAAAGCGTCCAAAAGGGAAGAGTTTTTCCATAAAAATATCCTTCCCCTGAAGACCATTGAAGAGGTAAGCGAAGATGTGGAGAAGTGGGCCAGCCAGAAAAAGGAAGAACTGGAAAACCTGCGTCGTAATGAAGCTTTCCGGAAAGAGTTCCTGCTCAACCTGTCACATGAGCTTAAAACGCCCATCTTCGCAGTACAGGGCTATATCCACACCCTGCTGGATGGTGCCCTTGAAGATCCGGCAGTGAATAAACTGTTCCTGAAAAACGCCACCAAAAATATCGACCGCCTTTGCCGCCTGATAGACGACCTCGATGAAATCTCCAAGCTGGAAAGCGGCGAGATGACGATCAACAGCGAGACTTTCGTTATCCAGGACCTGTTAAAAGACGTGTTCGACACCCTCTCCCTGAAAGCCAATACCAAAGGCATTAAATTCAGTATCAAAAAAGGTTGCGAAGCACCTGTCCCTGTGCTGGCCGACAAGGAAAAAATCCGTCAGGTACTTATTAACCTGGTAGACAACTCCATCAAATACGGCAAACCCGACGGCCATACTGTGGCCAGCATCTACAACATGGATGACAAAAGGGTGCTGGTGGAAATCTCCGACGATGGTATCGGCATGGCGGAAGAACACCTCCCCCGCGTATTTGAACGTTTTTACCGGACAGACCGGGCACGCAGCCGCGATATCGGCGGAACAGGCCTGGGGCTGGCCATCGTAAAACATATCGTGGAAGCACACGACCAGTCCATCACCGTACGCAGTAAACCGGAGATAGGCAGCACATTCGGCTTTACTATGGAAGCCGGCAAAGAATCCATGTTGTAATATCAGAAACGGAACTGCATCCGGCAGGTCAGCACATTATCCTTCACATCAGAGGTAAAGCCTGCCAGGCTTGTATTTTCATTCTCCACCCAGTCGTAGTACACCATAAACTTCAGGTGCTCGTTGGGGTAGTATACATAGCCCATACCCAGGGTATTGTAGCGGATATCTGCTGCAGTGAGATTGGTGCCGGGGGCGCCGATCTCTTTTCCTTTTACATCCTTATTGGGGTCGTACCAGTCGTATTTAACTACCAGCTGATGCCGGTCACTGGCCAGATTTTGTATAAAATACAGATAAGCACCATCAAAGCGCCGGATATACAGCGGCAGTCGGTTACCCTGCGCATCTGTAGGGATCACACCAGGTGTTTCTGTTGTATTCGCCGTAGCTGTCTGAGATCCGCGGATATATTCTGCCCTGAACTGGGTATACCCTCTCCCGGGCCCGTTGGGTATCCTCAGCTGTACATCAGCACCGTAGTAATGACGGGGCGCAATCCTGCCCACATTATGCCCGCTGGAATCCAGTACAAAAGCCTTTTGTCCGTTTACAGTACCCATGCGGTAAATGGAGGGGGTAAACTGTTCCATACCTCCGTACAATACAGATACACCGGCAGACAGTACCCATTTGTTGCCTTTAAAACGATAAGGCTTCATGGCTATACGCCCGATAAAATCCTTATGACTGTCGAAATCGGTAGGCCCGGTAAGTCCCTGCCCGTTGAACAGGCCCGCATCTATTTTGAGATAACGCAGGGGATGGTTTTTCCGGCGGGGTTCAAAAGACACCATCGCCCCGAGGTCCCGCTCCGTTTTCATCAGTATCTGTGACATGCGGCCACGCTCCGGCGTTTCACGGTCGGCAGAGGAAAGATTTACCTCATAACCAAAAGGCCGGGCAAACATACCACCTGCCAGCGAAAACATATTAAAGCGGGATTCAAACACACGGCCGTAGAAGTCCCGGATAAACACACCCCGCTCCGTTCCATCAAACTGAAAGGCAAACTGCACTACCGGCATATCATGGTGATCGTAACGCTCATAATCCACGCGTATACGTCCACGACGCAGCGAAAAACGATTGTTGACAGCCGGAGGAAAATCACCACCGGCATAACTGCTGATACCTTTCGCCTCCGCCAGCTGGAACTGAGGCTGAATATAACCACTGAAACGCAGCGCGTCATATTTCTGGTACATGGCGATCATCCCTTTCCCCAACTCAGTGGTGGTATCAATCATATCCATCAGGAATTGTGCCCTGGCAACAGAAAAAGTGCCTGATAGAAGGGCTGTCAGGAGAAGAGCTCTGAACATTCGCATCAGTTCATAAAAATTTGCGCAAAAGTAGGATTTTCAGGGAGATGTTGTTCAGTTAATCCCTCGTTAATCCGACATTGTCCAGGTCAATAAACCAGGTGAATGGCTTAAATTGATAGGATTATTACCTCTTATGAAAACGTCAACTCTGGAACACTGGGAATGGAAAGCACAGCAAGCCATTGCCTATGCCCGAAATCACCCTTTCATGGATATCAGCCTGCAGAAAGTTGCAGATATGCTGTCAGTCTCAAAAGATAATTTCTCACACAAGTTTGCCAAACTAATGGGAGAACCTTATCTCCATTTTGTAAAACGCAGCAGACTGGAAGCCGGCATAGGATACCTGCGACACAGCAATTTCAGTATCAGCGAAATCAGTGAAAGGTGCGGCTATACCAACGAATCATTTTCCAAAGCTATCCGCGGCTGGTTCAACGCCAGCCCGACTACTATCAGGGAGGTGGATTATCTGCCGGCAGAACTGCATACGCTGGAACAAACCAGAATTGTTACAGACTCCCACCAGGACTACGAGGAATACTTTAACATGGAACGCACAGTAGATGAAAAACTGCCCGCCTTCACCCTTTATTACAACATACTCCCCGGTATCAGTGACCCCGTTAGGGGAATGGTGGTATACATGGATAAATACACAGAACAACTCCGGACCCTGATAGCTGCCGTTAAAATGGACACTCCAAGGATCATCACCGGCACACTGGATGTTGTTCCCGTTACCACCTACGACCGCATGATGATGTACGTAGGACTGCTGCTCCCCAACATCGCGTCCAACGATCAGGCACATTACCGGATTATGGTAGAGTACCACGAACGCTTTAAGCTGGTGGACATGCAAATACCTGAGGGACATTATAAAAAGCTGGAAGTGCCCCTCAGCTTTTCTGAAGCAGGACTTCCCATGTACAAATTCATTAACAGCAACTGCAGGGAAGGGAATTTTAAAATGCGGACCAATAACTTCTTTATCTCGCTACCAGAACCACACCGCTCCGAAATCTTTATTCCCTGGCAGAAATAGTACGTACGATGCACTTACTGACATAAAACAAAAAAGACGCAAAGGATCTCCTTGCGTCTTTTTGTTTATCATCTTTTATCAGGATCAGAACTGAAAATAGATCGGGATCATAGGCTGGGTACTTTTCACCTGTACCAGCAACCAGATGAAGATCACCATCACGGCAATACTGCCAGCCAGCGGCAGCCGGCCCAGTACATTTGCCATCCGCATCTCCGTTTTGGCAGGCAGGAAATGCAGCACAAAACCCAGTATCATTACCCAGAATACAGCGGCATAACCATCATACAGCTGCAGGAAGATACCCGGCTGGAAGTCGTATACTATCTGATGAATGAGCGCCCATGCATCGTGGAAAGTAGCTGCTTTAAAGAAGATCCAGCAGAAACATACAAAATGGAATGTCAGCAGGATACCGCCAACTTTCTGCCAACCGGCGATAGTGGTCTTACGCTTTTTCTGACTGTCTATCCTCACTTTATCTATCGCCAGTGCCGCACCATGTAAGCCACCCCAGAAAATAAAGTTCCAGCTGGCACCATGCCAGAAACCACCGATCAGCATGGTCAGTGCCAGATTGATATACTGCCGTACCTTGCCTTTACGGTTACCGCCCAACGGGATATACAAGTAATCGCGCAACCAGCTGGACAAAGAGATATGCCAGCGGCGCCAGAATTCCGTAATAGAAGCACTCTGGTAAGGAGAATCAAAGTTAGGTGGAATCTTGAAGCCGGTCCAGCGGGCAATACCGATGGCCATATCAGAGTAACCGGAAAAGTCGCAATAGATCACTAACGCATACCCATAAACGCCCAACAGGCACTCCAGGCCGGTATGTTTGCTGGGGTCATCAAAAATATACTGTACAAAGTTCTGATAGATAAAGTCGGAGATAACAATCTTTTTAAACAAGCCCCCAACGATGAGCGCCATTCCCCTGCCGATATCTTCGCCATTGAGCCGGTAAGGCTGATAGATCTGCGGAATAAAGTCCGCCGCCCTTACGATAGGGCCCATCATCAGTTTGGGGAAGAAAGACAGGAAAAACAGGTAATCCATGAAACGGTTCACCGGTTTTATCTCACCCCGGTACACATCGATGGTATAACTGAGGTTTTCAAAAGTATAAAAAGAGATACCAATCGGCAGCAACAGGTGCAGCGGACTGATATGTCCGTTGGTCATATCGTTGACAATACCGATAAAAAAGTCGGTGTATTTAAAATAGAACAACAGCCCGATATTCAGGAGAATACTGAATATCAGCAACGATTTTTTGACACGGAGGCTTGTGGTAAAGTATATCCAGCGCGACAGATTAAAGTCAACAATGGCCGAAAGCACCACCAGACCAACATAAAAGCCGCAGGCCTTATAAAAGAAATAAAGTGAAAAAACAGTGTACACCCATACCCTGCCTGCCTGGCTACGGCTGACAGCCAGATAGCACAACAGGAAGAGGGCGAAGAAATAAAAGAAGAAGGCACTGTTGAACAGTACCGGATCTGATGGGTTGTACAACAGCAGGGAATACAGCTTACTAATGTCGATCATCCGTGTTGACTTGGTTTTTCTTTTTTACCTGTAAATATTGATTGTAGGATTGTTTCAGAGCCTCATACAGAAGCTGTCCCTGTAACTGATATCCTCTTGGATTAAAATGAATATGGTCTGGTGCCCATCCTCCTGCAAAGCGGTCTTTCTCGTCTTTGTTTACAGCGTTGAAATTCCAGCAGGCCACCCCATGTTGCCGGGCATATCCTACAATCTGTTGTGTTGCCATGGATATATACGGATTGGGATAATAGGCGGTAGAATGGATGGTGCGGTATTTTTTCTTGCCTATTTTTTTCCGGGTGGTTTTTCTCACGGCCCGCATACAGTCTGGCGGGGTGGTGAGCAGGATACAGGCAGTAGGCAGTTGTTGACGTATCAGTTGTACTGTTTTGTCGATTTCATTTCTGAACAGCAGGGGGTCAAACTTACCATAGGCTTCGTTGGTGCCCAGGGAGATGATGACCAGCCGGGGCTGGAGTACCGACATTTGCGCCAGCAGTACGTTGCTCAGGTCGTTGTAATGCTGGTACATCGCACCGTTGATGCCTACACTGTGATATAAAACACCGTTATGTCCATTCTGGAATACGGCACCGTAAAAGCGGAAAGGAAGGTTGCCCGTATTTTCCCAGCGCACCTGGAAGGACTGGGAAGACTGAGGGAAGTTAAGTGTAGCCATTTTGATGGTCGGAGAACCGGGGAATGGCATACCCGTTACCGTTATCTCAGCTTCAGGACATACGAGGTTATTACTGTCGGTATTGGCATCATAGAGCAACTGCACTTTGCGGAAGTTGTTGTCCATGGCAGCATCCTGTTTGCCGGTAAAGGACAGGGCCGGGGTGGCCTGTGTTTGTATGGTGATGGCGCCGGGTCCCAATACGGGTGGTTTGTAGCGGTCTATTACCCTTTCCATGGTCCAGCGGGATGGGCTGTTCCAGCGATAGTCTTCGGGACCGTTGGTACCGGCCAGGTTGTACGGGAAAACAAAACCCCTGCCGGCATAGCCGAACTGCTGTTGCAGCAGGGCTGCTGTAGCCAGGGAGAAATAGCCTGCCTGTACATGGGAATCGCCCAGGTGAAGTATGGACACCACATTACTGTCTGCTTTGGACAGCTGGTCGAATGCACGAAACAAGGCAGTATCCTGCTGGATCATGCCTGCATTTTGCGCATAGGTTGAAAAGGTGGTGAGCAACAGTGCCAGCACTGTCAGCATACTTCTTCCGAGGTTATTCTCAGTGCCTGTAATCATTCATAATAGCTTTATACAGCAGCGCCCCCACTTTGGACGCACCCTGTCTGTTAAGGTGTGTATAGTCTTTATTGGCCAGTACGGTATCGCCTTCCACCCATTTCACCATAGACCCCTGGCCGCCCATGGCAGCGTAGAGGTTCCAGTAGGCAGTACCATATTCTGAAGCGAGGTCGTGTTGTACTTTCAGCAGCGCTTCCACGCCGGGGGCGGTGATATATCTGTCACCTTTTTTATAGGATTTGTCAGCGGTGCCTACTATCAGGAAAGAAGTGCCAGGCAGGTCTCTGCGCAGGGAGTCCACTACTTTTTTCATGGGGCGCTCGTACCAGCTGTAATCCGTCAGTTCGGGGCGGAAGAGCACGTTGGCACCATAATGCAGCACGATGAGGTCGTAAGGACGCTCCTGTTGCATGCGGCGGACCATATCGGCAGACAGGTGACCGAGCTCTACGCCGCTGATACCACGGAAAGAGAAATTGTCTACATACACGCCATTTTCGGTTTCAAAGCAAACGCCGTAAAAAGGTACGGTAGGGCCACCACCGTACTTAATAGTCAGGGAGGGGGCGCCGGTATCCTGACGCAGGTCCAGCCTGTTAACCGGCGCATTGCCGGAAAGCGTGTAGGCTCTATCGTTAATATTGATCGTACCGGTTTCAGACGGGCCGTAGAGTACAGATATTTCGTCAAACTTATCCAGGCGTGGCTTTTTGACAGGTGTGTATTTTATCCAGCTGTCGCTGCCAGGATAGAAGGTATGTCCGGAAAGGCCCAGTGAAATATTGGCAGGGGGTGAATTTTTATAGTGATAATCTTTCCAGTTGCCGGAAAAAGTGTGGGTGATGGTAGTCCGGTAGCTGGCCACCACAGAAGTGATGGGAACAAAGCCTACGCCAGCGCCGCCGAAGTAGGTCTGGAGGCTATCACGCAGATCGGAGGTGATGAGATCGCCTTCGATCATGGAGTCGCCGAAGTAGGCGATGCGGACTTTTTTGCGTTTACCAGCTTTGAGTTCTTTGAGGGCCGTCAGGAAGCGGCCTATACCGGCGTTGTCAATACTACCCTCGCCGTGGGTTGGGTAATTGAGGATGCCTTTATACGCCATAAAGTCGTATGCCGCATCCGGATTGACGATGGTGCCGGCAGGGGTATTACCAGGAGTAGCAGTGGCAGCCGTATCAGAATGAGAAAGCTTACTGCTGTTTTTACCAGCAGTAAGCTCTTTTTTCTCCGGGTTGGACGATCGTAGCTCTGACAACATGTCCAGGCGCCGGAATTGAAAATCTTTAAATGATAAACTAACGTTGAGCTGGGACAATATCACCAGACACACCAATGATCCTACAATAATGTAAAAAGGATAGGCAGACTTATTTTCGCCAGACATATTCTAAAGTCAATTAGCATCACCGGTCGTCGGTAGCTGGCGGCATGCCTACGGTCAACCAGGTTGCTCCCCGTGCCACGCTATCCATTCCTTCGTCCAGTTTATATAGTTTATAACGGTTAATAATGTTCGTTACTTTTCTGATCCATTCATGACCAGCGGAAGAATAACCGCTATGGTTCATATGTTTCAGCCAAACCGCGAATTCGGGGTTACCTTTCAGCTGGCTAAACCATTTTTTCCTGGCGAGCACTTCAACGAAGTGTTCATAAGAAGCTACCGCAGAAGCATATTGCTTATACCTGGATTTTGTACCAGGGGCAGTCTTTGAAAGATTGTTTTTACCTACAATACCAAAGTGGTTATTCAGCAGTTTGGCATTTCTACTGGTACCTACACCGGATTCAAGCATGGCTACCCCAAGGATAACACTCGCTGGAACGCCGGTTTCCTGCATCAGCTCTACAGATACCGGTTTGTATTTTTTCAGATAGTTACTCGTGGACTGTTGAGCATATCCAACATTACTGAGCATCAGCAATAAAAGCACCGCACTTAAGCATATAGACCGTTTGAGGAATGTTGTAAATTTTCCCATAGGTGTACTGTTTGTTACAGGTGATAGATTGTTGTTTGTTTTCAGCATCATTTTCCCCTCACATATCAACGATGATCACACCGCAATATTACTTTAAAAAATTAGATAATACGTTCTTTCTCCTTCTAGCCTTATCTTCGTCGTTAATTTCTTGTTAAAAAAATTGTTTTCTATATTAGCACCAATCCCCTTTGATGCGGCGAAAGAGCCATATCAAAGGGGATTTCTCGCTTAAAGTTCCCTGTTATTGCAAAGACTATGCCGGTAATCTATTTTACCAGACTGATCCTTAATTCATCGAGTTGGGCCTGATCCAGCTCACCGGGAGCATCCAGCATGACATCACGGCCGTGGTTGTTTTTCGGGAAGGCGATGAAGTCACGGATACCATCACTTCCACCCAACAGCGAGCACAAGCGATCAAATCCGAAGGCGATACCACCATGTGGCGGTGCACCATATTCAAAAGCTCCCAGCAGGAAGCCGAATTTGCGTTCTGCCTCTTCTTTGGACATACCCAGCGCAGCAAACATTTTCTGCTGTAAATCACGCTGATAGATACGGATGGAACCGCCTCCGATCTCTGTACCGTTCAGTACGATGTCATACGCATTAGCCTTGATTTTGGCATACTGTGACATATCGTCCATTAACGAGATCTGCTCCGGCTTCGGAGAAGTGAACGGATGGTGACGGGCTACCCAGCGATTTTCCTCTTCTGCATACTCAAACAGCGGGAAGTCTATCACCCACAACGGTTTATACTCATTTTTATTGCGGAGGCCCAGGCGCTCGCCCATTTCCAGACGGAGCTCGCTCATCGCCTTACGGGTACGCTCTTCTTTGCCAGCCAGCACCAGGATGAGATCTCCCGGCTTAGCCTGACATTTTTGCGCCCACAGCTGCAGCTGCTGCTCATCAAAAAACTTATCTACCGAGCTCTTCAGGGTGCCGTCTGTATTGTATTTCACATAGATGAGTCCGGTCATACCGATCTGCGGACGTTTCACCCATTCTGTCAGTTCGTCTAATTGTTTGCGGGTATATTCTGAGCAGCCTGTAGCAGCGATCGCTACCACCAGCTCTGCCTCATCAAATACTTTGAACCCTTTTTGTTTTACGGTATCATTCAGGTTCACCAGCTTCATGTCAAAACGGATGTCTGGTTTGTCATTTCCGTAAAACTCCATCGCATCATCCCAGGTCATCCGTGGGAAAGCGCCTTCAAACTCAATTCCTTTGATTTCTTTGAAGATATATTTCAGCATATCCTCAAATGTGTTGAGCACGTCTTCCTGCTCCACAAAACTCATCTCACAATCGATCTGGGTAAATTCCGGCTGACGGTCTGCACGCAGGTCCTCATCACGGAAACACTTTACGATCTGGTAATAACGGTCATAACCGCTCACCATCAGCAGTTGTTTAAAGGTTTGCGGTGATTGTGGCAAACCATAGAACTGGTTAGGGTTCATACGGCTGGGCACCACAAAATCGCGGGCACCTTCCGGTGTGGAGTTGATCAGGAAAGGAGTTTCAACATCCAGGAAGTTACGGGTATGCAGGAAGTTACGGGCAGCACGACCTACACTATAGCGCAGTTCGAGATTCTGCCTTACCGCATTACGGCGGAGATCGAGGAAGCGGTATTTCATACGCAGCTCATCACCTCCGTCTGTATCGTCCACAATAGTGAAAGGCGGTGTTTTAGCCGCATTCAGGATTTTATAGTCACGCACCGTGATCTCAATATCACCGGTGGGGATGTTTTTATTTTTGTTCGTACGCTCGGTGACAATACCGGTCACCTGTATCACAAATTCACGGCCCAGCGGCTGCTCATCCAGTTTGGTATTCAGACTTTCGTGAAATAACAGCTGAGTGATACCATAACGGTCCCGCAGATCAAAAAAATTGATGCTGCCAAATTTTCTGACTGTTTGTATCCATCCTGCCAGCGTCACCTCCTGGCCTACCTGCTCCATTCTTAACTCCCCGCAAGTGTGCGTCCTATACATGCGTAAATAATTGATTTTAATAGTTTTATGATTGAAACCCCCGAATGTACCGCCAGCTGTTTACGACCACTGTTCAGTTGTTCTGCCATACCCACAAGGGGGGCAAAGATACCCTTTTTTGTCCATCCTTGAGCTTCCTATGATTTCATCATCAGATTCACAAGGGTCTGAAAGATACAATCTGATAACAAGATTTTATCCCTGTTGATGTTAAAAATATCTGTTCACATTTACTTCCGGCATCAGCTGGGCATTTCCCTGTAACACTGCTGTAAAATGCGCAGCCATAAAGGGTGCCAGCGAACAACCTTTGGTACCCAGACCATTGAAGATGCCTACTGAAGGCATTTCAGGATGTAATCCTATCATTGGCCGGCGATCATTACCCGAAGGCCGCACCGCCGCCAGCTGCGCTTCTACCGTATAAGGCACCTTTAACAGCTGCTGCAGGCTTTTCTCCAGTATCTCCCTTTGTTTATCCGTGGGTAAATCATCAACATAATCCCAAACAAAAGAAGAACCGGCCCAAAATAACTCCGGTCCCTGCGGTACCAGTGTAATACTCTTTTTGATGATATCGTCCGTATGTAGCCCTGGAATCCTCACCAGCAGCACCTCTCCCTTGTTAGGCAAAAAAGTGAGGGCATGAAACCAGGGATTGTTTGTTGTAGCTACCCCATCACAAAAAATGATCTTCTGCGCAATAATATCTTCATAAATCACCCTATCCGCGTTTACATCCAGCGCAGCTACATCTACATGCGCTTCCCGCAAAGCCCCCTGTGCCTGCAAAAACTTACGCCAGGCAGGCAGCAGCTCCCGCAGATTGACCGTAGCTCCCTGCACAACAGCCGCGCCATAAGGCTGGTCCAATACCTCTTCGTACTCCAGCTGTTCCGGCAGTGCAGTGTACTTACCATCAGCAGCCTTTTTCATAAAGGCATCCCGCATCTGTTGTGATGGAAACACATTCCACAAACGCCGCTCTGTCAACACCGGCACCTGCAGCAGTTCCGACATTTGATGATAGGTATCCTTTGCAAACGGATAAATGGTGTCATACATCCATGCCGGCTCAAACCGGCGACCGGACACAGGGTTAATAATACCCGCCGCCACCCGCGACGCACTGTTTTCTTTTGCATCATCGATCACCAGTACCTTCTTCCCCGCCTGCCACAAAGCCCAGCTCAGCATAGTACCTGCAATCCCCTGCCCTACAATGATATAATCTACGTTTACCATATGGTTTATCTGAGCGGTAAAAATAACCCATAAAGTTAAAAGCCCGCCTGGATGAATACCAGACGGGCTTTTAAAACTTTATATCCGTTTCTCTTATTCTACCACCTTCACGGTAATGCCTTCGCTGTGTGCGCTGAATTCAGGCGCATACATGCACTGGGCCGTGCTGATACCATTGGAGAATTTACCTTCATGTGTTACAAAAAGGGTGTATTCAAACACATAGGTACCTTTGGGCAGATAACTAAAGAAGAAGTCGGTTGAAGCATCTTTGGTGCTTTCATAATAACTCAGACCATTCTGCCATTTAGCGCTGCTGATCACGTTCTGTGGCTCAAAGCAGGCCGCACGCATGTCTTTCAGGTGGATGTATTCCATAGTCCTGTCGGCACGCAGCACGATCCTTACCTTTACTTTATCTCCTACTTTCAGCTCGTTGCCTTCTCCTATTTTGGTCAGCACCGGGCCTTTGTCGGTAGTCACTTCCTTGAACAGTTCTTTTTCCAGCACCAACGGAGTTTTGGCAGCAGTGATCTTATCGAGATCCTCGAAATACTGCCAGTACACAGCGCCCCAGGAAGGTTGTCCCTGGCTGTTTTTCACGGTAACGCTGATATTACCCATTGCTGGTTTAACAGCTTTGCCATCAATACGTTCCTTGAAATAACCGGTGCCCGCTTCTGTTTTATGCTCAGTACTGCTGATGGTTTCGCTGCCCAGCTGGATGTTTACTTCCGGGCTGGTGGTCAGCCAGTTGCTGCCCTGAAGCAGCATAGCGTAACAGGCATCAGCAGTCGCTTTGGTGGTGCTCCAGTTGTTGGTCTGTTTGTTTTTCAGCAACCATGTTTTCATATCGGCAACGGCAGCAATGTCCTGGCCTGCTACCTGGAATGCCTCTATCAGCAAAGCCTGTGTTTCGATAGGGGCCTGATGCCAGCCATAACCGGCTACTACATCTTTCCAGTACATACCCATCTCCTGGTTGTTGATCGCATTTTCTTTCAGCGATTTGAGGATAGCGGCAGCAGTGGCTTTATCACCTTTTTTGAATTGTGACAGTGCAATCATGCCCTGTGCATAACGGCCCATTTTGGTCCAGTATTGTTGCTGTTGCGCAGTGAAATAGTCGAATGACTTGCGCATAGCTGCCGGAACAGGACGGTCGAAGAAGCTGCGTGCATACAGGTATTGCACCTGCAGCTCGCTGATATTTTGTTTTTTCAGGTCATGTTTTAAGTTGACCAGTTGGTAATAGTCCTTGTCCAGCTGCCTATCCAGGTAGTCCATGGCTTTATCGGCAATGCTGGCTGCTACCGGATCTTTAACGCTGGTGAGCTGTTGCAGATGACCAAGGCCGGCTACGATATATTGGGTAATATAACGGTCAGCCCACATACCGTTAAACCAGGCGAAAGAGCCATCCGGCAACTGTTTACCTGCCAGCTGGTCCAGCGCAGATTTTCTTTCACGCTGCATCCGATTCAGATCAAACAGCAGCGCGATGTTTTTCTTCTGCTGTGCTTCATTTTTGGCTTCCAATACCCACGGTGTCTGTTGCAGCAATATTGATTTCAGTTCCTCATTTTTCTGGAGGTTGCTCATCAGCGCTGCAGTATCGGTCGTTTTCCATTTTTCGAAAATGGTTTTGATACCCGGAACCGTGTTGGTGATGTGAGATGCCAGTGCATTAGCATAATAGCGGTTGAACACCTGTTCGGAACAGTCGTAAGGATATTCCATCAGGTAAGGCAGCGCCTGCACTGCATACCAGGCCGGGTTGCTGGTGTATTCCACAGTAACGGCTTCCTGACGCAGTGTTGTGGAGGCATCTGAATGCAGCAGTTTATCGAAGGTAAAAGTATGTTTACCATCACCTCTTACCGGCAGTGGCAGGGATTCTGTTACCAGCATGGAGTTGGTCAGTACGGGCAGCGCATTTTCTTCTCCATCGCTGAAGTTGCCTGCCTCTGCGGTAACACGGTACAGCAGCGCGCTGGTGAAGTTGTTGGGTACCTGCAGCTGGAAAGCCACTACGGTGCTCTGTCCTGCTTTGGCAGTAAAGTGCTGTACTGGGAAAATGTTCTGGAACCAGCCATCTACGGGCTGCATAGTGGCGGCATCCAGCAGTTCCAGGTGAGCCTGACCAATCAGCAGAGAGTCAGTGAGGTTGCTCACTTTGGCAGTGAAGTCAATCTTATCACCGGCTCTTACAAAACGAGGCGCATTAGGCTGTACCATCAGCTGCTTCTGCGTTACAATGCTGGCTCTGATATTACCGAAGGCCAGGTCTTTGGTATGGGCCAGACCCTGGAAGTTCCATTTGGTAAGGGCTTCCGGCATAGTAAATTCGAAAGAGATGTTACCATCTTTGTCTGTACGCAGTTCCGGCAGGAAGAAAGCGGTTTCCTGGAAGTTTTTGCGGATAGTGATATTGCCGGTGTTCTCTGTCGTTTCTTTAGCTGGTTCCTGATAAGGAGCCGCTGCTTTATCTTCTAAAAGACCGGCGGCGATACCGTTTGGATCTCCTGCTACAGTCACTTCTTTCTTTGCGAGAGCAGCCGGAGCCGGAGCCATGGCCATCATGGCTTCAGGACGGGCGCCACCAGCAGCGCGGCTACCGTAAATGGCTGAACCTTTACGTCTGATACCTCCCATCCAATCATTCATCATCCAATCAAACAAATTGAGCGCATCATAACTTCTTTCCACACCTGGTATTCCCTGTTCATTGGTATTGAAATAATACTGTGAATTCACCATCCGGAAGTTATCGTAACCCTGGAAGATGCTGCCGGAGCTGATGTTGGGATAGATAGCAGGAGCCGTCCATTGATTCGGCACAAAAGCATCCAGCGATGCATCATACATAGCGGCCAGCAATTCAGCAGCTACCTTTTCTCCTTTGTAACCTGAGATTTCCACACTCCACTTTTCTTTCTCTCCCGGCTGCAGTTTATCGCGATGAGTCGCCAGTTTAACGTTCAGGGTTTTATTGTCCCAGGGAACAAATATCTGGTGATGATCACTGAATACACGGTTGTCTTTTACAAACAGGTAGTGCAGCATGATACCACCTCTGTCTTCTTCAGTGACATTATATTCATACTTTTTCAAACCTTCCAGTGTCAAGGCAGATAATTGTCTTGACTGATTCACACGTTCCATGATTTGCAACACATGCAGATCTTTGGCAGAAGATCCGAGTATGATACCGGCTTTTTTACCCGGTTCTGTCATTACTGCCGCATCATAGCTCCACAGGTAATCAGGAGCTGCCAGTTCTTTGGCTGCAGGGTCCAGCAGCTCAAAGACAGCTTTCTGTACTACCGGCTGGCCGTTCTTATCCGTAGCGCTTACCACCAGCTCATAAAAGCCAGGGGTTAGTTTTTTGTCGATAGAAACAACACCGGAATCGGTGCTGGTGAGCTGTTGCTCAGATACGGCTGCCTTACGTGGCCATTTGTCTTTGTTATTATCTTCATTATAAATATCCAGCGGGAAGGCTTTTACATAGTCCTCTTTCGTCATCACAAACTGGTCGGCCTGTTCCCAGTAGCGGGGACGCAGCAGGCGTTTATTGGACTCCAGCGGCTGTAAAGCTACTTTGATGGATGCCGGTTCAAAAGCACCGTTCAGATTTCTGGTAAAGATGTGTACTTTCTTCAGTTCAGCAGCTTCCAGACGGGTTGGTACTTCCACGCTTATTTCCATTGACTGGTAACCCGCATGGATAGACTGATCTGCGCTGCGTGTTTCACCGTTGAGGTCCGTCACATCGGCATGTACTACATAAGTGAAGATAGGTTTGTTGTCCGGAGACACTGTTCTGTCGGGCACTGCAGGGAAGCTCACTTTGAAACGCCCCTGCTCATCCGTAGTGGTTTCGCCATGCGCAATCTCACGGGAGCTACCGGATGGAACATACCCCTTAAACAGCCATGGATAAGGGAAACGCACTCTCCTTTCCACGCGGTATTTTACAATGGCGCCATTAATATTGTTACCGGCATAGGCCAATGCTTTAGCGTTGGCAGTAACGGTCTCCCCTAAACGATAACTCGTTTTTACAGTATCAAACGTCACATAAAACTTGGGGCGTTTGTATTCTTCTACCTGAAAAGGAAGATTCCCGAAATTTTTCTGGTCTCTCAGTGAAAACCAACCATTCATGCGGCCTTCGGGGATGGTGAATTTACCGGAGAAAGAACCGAATTCATTGGAAGTAACCACTACAGAATCCAGTTTTTCCCCATTAGCATCATACATCACTACCGTGTTTTTCAGACCGGCTATTATGGTGCTGGTGTTTTTACCTTTCTCATTTTCGAGCGCAATACCTTTGAAATAAATGGTTTGTCCGGGCCGGTAAATACTTCTGTCTGAAAAGAAGTAAATGTGCGGCTTGGATTCTGGAATCCGGTCATAGGTATTACGGTACATGTATTTATAATCATCCAGGAACAGCAGGTCGTTTTTCAGTTCCCATTTCAGGCGTACAGACTGGCCATTGCGGCTATAGGGTAGTTCAGCGCTACCATCAGCGACAGTAACGGTAGACTTGTCCATGGTCCATACATCTTCATTGTTCACCCTTTTGTTGATCCAGGAAGACAGGTTCACACCAGCCAGTGGTTTGCCGGAAGTGCGGTCCAGTGCATAAAACCGGGTATTGTCTTCCAGGTAGCTGATGTTAGACACCCAGGTAAACTGCAGTGCCATGGGGTTTTCTTTCAGGTCGAAGCCAGGTTTTAAACTAGCGAGGATGATATATTGTCCCAGTGGGAGGGCGTCTACTTTTATCTCAGCGGAGTGGTCGCTGTAATCTTTAGGATCCGGCAGGGTCTGTTCCCATGCTTTCAGCGGTGTTCTGCCTGTCAGCAGTTTCCAGTAACCGCTTTCCGGGTCGCGGTAGTTATTCTGCGCCTTTTGGAGGGCAACCCGGAAGGCTTCGTCCACAGCGATGATGCGCAGGTATATTTTGTCGGTGTTTTTGTATTTAACGAGGGTCCGGAAAGGCAGCGATGGTACATTGACCAGTTCGGTAGACAGTTCCAGGTAATGCGACTTGATCTGTTCGAGATAGGTGGCGCATTGTATACCGCCCTGTGTTTTAGGGGCCAACCGGATTGCTTTTTCACAGATCTCTTTAGCCTTTTTGGTGTAGCCGCTGGTATCCGGTTTTCCGTGCTGCACTTTGCTCAGGTAGTCGGAAGCCATGAGTGCGTAGATGCCGGTTACTTCCTGTTCGCTGCTATAGGCAGTGACCATCAGCTCCAGGGCCTGAGTATATAATTGTGCTTTGTTGTCGGACACAGCAATCTGGTGCATGTACTGAATCCTTTCCTCATCAATATCGAGCAGGGCAGCCTTGTCATTTTCGTGCAGGCGTATCAGTTGCTGCAGCAGTACAACAGCCTGATATTGCAAGGATGCGCTGTCTGTGGTTACAAAGCGGTGTGCCGCAAAGGTGGCGGCAGGCGCAAAAGCGGCAGGGTCGTCGAGTTCGAACTGGTTGGCTGGCTTATTAAGGGCGCTTTCACCGGATTTGAAGTAGTCCAGGGCGCGGTGGGCCAGGAGGTCGAACAATACGGGGCGCAGCTGCCGGGTGCCGGTACCTTTTACCAGGATGGGGTCGAACTGGCCTATGGCCGTTTTTTCCAGCGTGGTTTTGTCGGCCAGAGAGGCCAGGTAGGCTGCGGTGATCTGGCTGTGGAGGTAATCGAGGCTCCAGGTGCTGATGTCCGGACCTGGATTTTCAGCAGCGATGGCGGTGCGATTATAATATTTGTACCGGTTGTTCTGGAGGTAATGGAACAACATTTCCGCTTTGATGCTTTGCAGGATGGCCTGCTGAGCACCACTGGCCACAGCAATACGCTGGTTGAGTTTGTCCAGGTTTTGCTGGGTGCTGCTGTCGCTGACCTGATCGTTGTATTTCAACTGAAAAATGAGCGCTTTGATCTGTTGTGCCGGTAGCTTGTCTTTCACAGCCTGTGCATAAATCCGGTCCACTTCTTCGAGGGCCGATTTAGGCAGTCCCTTTTCTTCGAGGGCCGTCACTTTTTTCCAGTAGTTGTCATAGTTGGTCTGGGCCATCATACTGTTGCTTATGAATAAAACAATGAATAGTGAAAAGAATAAACGCATATGAATCGTTTTAGAGTAATTACTCCTTTTTGTACAGAGGATGCAGGTATTATACGGGTTTCCATAAAGGGGCCAAAAAAAGGTGAAAAGTGATGGGAGACCCGCTTCACTTTTCACCTTTTCAAAATTTATAAGGGTAGGACAATTAAGCCAGTGCAGCAGTTTTGCTCAGCACTTCAGCCATTGTTTTACCGATGTTGGCAGGGCTTTCCACTACGTGAACGCCACATTCTGCCATGATTTTCATTTTAGCAGCGGCAGTATCCTCTGCACCACCGATGATAGCACCGGCGTGGCCCATACGACGGCCCGGAGGCGCTGTCTGGCCAGCGATGAAACCTACTACCGGTTTAGTACCAAATTCTTTGATCCAGCGGGCAGCTTCAGCTTCCATGCTACCACCGATTTCACCGATCATGATGATACCTTCAGTTTCAGGATCGTTCATCAGGAGTTCTACGGCGTCTTTGGTAGGTGTACCGATGATTGGGTCACCACCGATACCGATAGCGGTAGAAACGCCCAGACCAGCTTTAACTACCTGATCAGCAGCTTCGTAAGTCAGGGTACCGGATTTGGAAACGATACCGATTTTACCTTTTTTGAAGATGAAACCAGGCATGATACCTACTTTCGCTTCTTCGGCAGTGATAACGCCAGGGCAGTTAGGGCCGATGAGGCGGGTAGAGGAGCCTTGCAGGAAGTTTTTCGCCTTGATCATGTCCTGAACAGGGATACCTTCTGTGATACATACTACCAGGGCAATACCAGCTTCGGTAGCTTCCATGATTGCGTCTGCAGCGAATGCCGGCGGTACAAAAATGATGGAAACATTTGCACCTGTAGCTTTTACTGCGTCTGCTACGGTATTAAATACCGGACGCTCCAGATGGGTAGTACCACCTTTACCGGGAGTAACACCGCCCACTACCTGTGTACCGTATTCAATCATCTGTGTAGCATGGAAAGTACCTTCAGTACCGGTAAATCCCTGCACAATCACTTTACTATCCTTATTAACTAAAACACTCATCGCGCTTGTTTTATTGGTTTATTATTTTATATGTTTATTCTATAGGTGCGGCAAAAATAAGCCGATTTCCATAATTCTGCAATTTAGTGCCTTTAAGATAAAGCTACCAAAATGCAGTGGAAATTACTTTTTTTCGTCCCTTTTCAGCTGAGCTTGCAGCTGCTCTTTCCATGAATTGTCCTTGAACATGTCCAGCTGGCGCATTTCTTTGGCTTCCCGGAGGAACTCGGATGCGAAGATGAAGTCGTTTAATTTCTGGTCTTTACTGAAGACAATGTCTTTATTACTGCCCTCCCACTGCTTCTGGCCCTGGTACATATATACAATATGGTCGCCACTTTCCATTACAGTGTTCATATCGTGGGTATTGATCACGGTGGTGATATTATATTCTACCGTGAGCTCCTTAATAAGCTTGTCTATCAGCAGGGAAGTCTGGGGATCGAGACCGGAATTGGGCTCGTCACAGAACAGGTATTTAGGGTTGAGTACGATGGCACGGGCAATACCGACCCTTTTTTTCATCCCACCGCTGATTTCGGCAGGGAATTTTTTGGCAGCATCCTTTAACTGAACCCTTTCCAGACACTCTGCCACTCTCTTTTTCTTATCTCTGAACGTGCCATCACCAAACATTTCCAGGGGGAACATCACATTTTGCTCTACTGTCATACTGTCAAACAGGGCTGATCCCTGGAACAGCATGCCTATCTTCTGGCGGACGATCTTTTTTGCGTGGTGGTCCATGGCGGTAAAGTCCTGCTTGTCATACAGAATTTTGCCGGAGTCAACTTCCATCAGGCCCACAATACATTTCATCATCACGGTTTTACCACTGCCGCTGGAACCAATGATCAGGTTAACCTTACCAGACTCCATTACAGCTGAAACGCCTTTCAGTATCTCCTTATCTCCAAAGCTTTTGGTTATATCTCTCAGTTCAATCATGATTACAGTAATATAGCCGTTAATGCGTAGTCCATAAATAATATCAGCACGCAGCTCACCACCACAGCGGTAGTACTGGCCTTACCGATTTCCAGAGCGCCACCCTGTACATTATAGCCGTAGTAGGCCGACACGCTGGCAATGATAAATCCGAAGGTATATGATTTGGCCATAGCGAAAAATACGTTATAGGCCCTAAACTCCTGCCGCAGTCCCATCATAAACTGGTCTGCAGAAAGCACACCGGAAAGCACACCTGCTTCTTTACCGCCCCAGATTCCCAGAAAACCGGCAATGGCCACCAGCACAGGTATCATCAGGGTAGCCGCCAGAATTTTTGGCAGGATCAGGTAACCTTTGGTATTGATACCCATGATCTCCAGGGCATCGATCTGTTCGGAGATGCGCATATTACCCAGCTCTGAAGCTATTTTGGAACCAATTACCCCGGCCAGTACAATACTGGTGAGCGTAGGCGCAAACTCCAGAATGATGGTGTCCCTCACTACCTGGGCAATCGTGCTTCTTGGAATAATAGGGCTTACCAGCTGATAAGCTGTTTGCAGGGTGGTCACCCCTCCCATGAAGAGGGAAATAATGAATACTATCCCAAACGACCCTACGCCAATATCTACACACTGCTGCATAAACTGTTTCCAGTACAATTTCATGTTTTCCGGCCGGGAAAACATGCCTTTCAGCATCAGCAAAAAGTTTCCAAAATGATAGAAGAATCTGAACTCCATAACTGGTCAAAGATATGAATGATTTTGCCAATCATATCCGAAATTAAGATTTTATAGTGCGGTTAACGTAAACTATTTACCAGCAAACGCTTCAAACTACGTTCGATGATTTCTCCCATAGTTTTGCAACGGGAAAAAGCGGCATCATGATAATATTCTGCCAGCTCATCGCCCAACTGCTGTACTTTTTCAGGGAAAGACACTTTGTCTGTCATAATCACATCGCGCAGATCTTTGATGCGGTGGCGCTGCACCTTGAGGCGGCGCGCCATCAGTGCCCGCTCTTCCTGTTGATACTGTTTCACTACCTCCGCATTCAGATGTTTCATCGCCAGCTCCACAAATACCCTGTTCTCTTTAAAGAACTGCGGCATATACAGGGTACGTTTCCCTTCATAAAACTGCTGGTCAAAATCGATGGCCCGGATACGGAACTGTACATCGTCGAAATCAGGGGTAATGTCAATGATGAAGTTATACGACCGCATATCTCCCAGCAACCGCACAAAACAACGTTCATTGAATTTCACAAACTCTTTGGCGATACGTTTGGGATTGAAATCCATCCTGTTGAGATAATGCAGGATAAACTGATCACCAGGCACTCCGGCAATATGTTCTTCCACCAGGGTATTACCATCAATCAGGAAGTTCATCCAGTAAGGTGAAAGGATATGCTCCAGTTCCAGACCATAGATACGGGATGCATCTGCCACCTTGATATAGAAATAGTCGTATACTTCGTTGTAGTTGTTGACGATCTTGATACGGAACGGGTGGGAATTACCGAAAGTGCAGTAGTCGATCCGTTCAATATGCAGGTGTTCTTCTGCGGTCTGGTCACCACCGGCTTTCAGGATGGAATAGATGCGCTTCAGGCCGGCATGGATAGGTCCCATCATACTTTGGGCGTAAAAGACTGTTTCCCAAAGGGTATCCTTGCCGTCTTTGTCATATACCGAAATGGAATGATCATAATAGCGCAGTTCCTGGTAACTCAAAGGCAGCTTTACCTCCCGCTCATACAGCTTCAGATAGTTGCGGAAAGACTCATTGATCGGGAAAAATATCTTCTTTTTCGAGATACTTTGCATAATAACAAAATTAAACAAAAAACCCTGCGGGCGCTTCAAACTGCGGTATCCGCGCAAAACAAAGGCGCAAAAAACAGGAAGTTCCCGTTCTTTGCGCCTTTCCGCTTTGCATCTTTTATGGAGACTATTTTTTCTTCTTCTTATCTTTTTCCCTGCTCTCCACTATTTTCCGGCATTTCTCCTGGGCATCCACCACGGCGATGTTCACCATGTTGACAATCTGTCTTACGGTGCTACCCAGCTGCAGAATATGCACAGGTTTTTTCATACCCAGCAGTACGGGTCCGATAGCATCGAAGCCGGCTACTTCCTGCAGGAGGTTATAAGCCACGTTACCGGCAGTGAGGTTCGGGAAGATGAGGGTGTTCACTTCCTCGTTCATCAATTCGGTAAACGGATAGTTGTCTTTCAGGATTTCCTTGTTGAAGGCCATAGCTGCCTGGATTTCACCATCTACCACCAGTGAAGGTTCGCGTTGTTTCACGATTTCGCGGGCTTTAGCTACCAGCTGCGCTTCCGGCGTCTGGCTGGAACCGAAGTTGGAATAAGACAGCATAGCGATGCGTGGGGTGATATTGAAGTGTTTCACTTCTTTGGCCACCATCAGCGTAATATCTGCCAGTTCTTCGGCGGTAGGGTTGAAGTTAACTGTTGTATCAGCCAGGAACAGCGGTCCGCGTTTGGTTTGGATGATGTACATGCCAGCCACACGTTTTACGCCGTCCTCCATACCGATTACCTGCAGGGCAGGACGGATGGTATCCGGATATTTACGGGTAAGGCCGGAGATCAGTGCATCCGCTTCACCTGTTTCCACCATCATGCAACCGAAGTAGTTGCGCTCACGCATGATCTTACGGGCTTCATAATGGTTAAACCCTTTGCGTTTGCGTTTTTCGAAGAAGAGGTCACCAAACTGATGTCTTTTCTCCTGCATTTCATCGCTCTTAGGGTCGATGATCACTACATCATCGATTTCAATGGAATTCTCTTCCATGATTGCGCGGATCTTGTTTTCGTTACCCAGCAGGATCGGGAAGGCGATACCTTCGTCGTTCACTACCTGTGCAGCTTTCAGGATCTTCACGTTGTCGGCTTCCGCAAACACCACTTTACGCGGGTCACGGCGGGCTTTGGTACCAATTACCCTGAACAGCTGGTTATCGAGTCCCAGGCGGTTGTTCAGTTCCTGTTTGTAGGCATCCCAATCCGTAATCGGGTGGTGGGCGACCCCGCTTTCCATGGCAGCTTTTGCTACAGCAGGTGCTACAGTGCTCAGCAGGCGCGGATCAAGCGGCTTAGGGATGATATATTTAGGACCGAAAACGATATTTCTTTCGTTGTAAGCCAGGTTTACGATATCTGGTACCGGCGATTTGGCCAGCTCGGCCAATGCCCTTACAGCGGCCAGTTTCATGGCTTCGTTGATCTGGGTGGCTCTTACGTCAAGGGCACCGCGGAAGATGTAAGGGAAGCCCAGCACGTTGTTTACCTGGTTAGGGTAATCGGAACGGCCGGTAGCCATGATGATATCAGGTCTGGAAGCGATGGCGGTGTCGTAGGCGATTTCCGGATCAGGGTTGGCCATAGCAAACACGATCGGGTTTTTAGCCATACTTTTCACCATTTCCGGTGTTACCACGTTACCTACAGAAAGACCGAGGAATACGTCGGCACCTTTCATGGCTTCAGCCAGTGTTGTTATTTTGGATGTGGTGGCAAACTGCATGTGCCTGTCTGTAAGGTCTGTACGGGATTTATTCAATACGCCGTCCTTATCAAACATGATGAAGTTTTCGGGTTTGGCCCCCAGGGCTACGTAGAGTTTTACGCAGGCCATGGCAGCGGCACCAGCACCATTCACCACTATTTTTACTTTATCAACTTTTTTCTTTACAAGGTCCAGTGCGTTCAGCAGGGCGGCCGCAGAGATAATGGCCGTACCATGCTGGTCATCGTGCATCACTGGTATCTTCAGCTCCTTACGCAGCCTGTCTTCAATTTCAAAGCACTCAGGGCTTTTGATATCTTCCAGGTTGATACCGCCAAAAGTCGGTTCCAGGGCTTTTACAGCAGCAACAAAACTATCCGGATCTTTGGTATTCAATTCAATATCGAACACATCAATATCCGCAAATATCTTGAACAATACTGCTTTCCCTTCCATCACCGGTTTACCGGCTTCAGGACCAATATCTCCCAAACCTAAAACAGCGGTACCATTGCTGATAACGCCTACCAGGTTGCCTTTAGCAGTATATTTATAAACATTTTCTACGTCTTTGTGAATCTCTTTACAAGGTTCCGCAACGCCCGGAGAGTAGGCCAGGGAAAGGTCCCATTGCGTTTTGGTATCTTTTGTAGGTATTACTTCAATTTTGCCCGGCCTTCCCTTTGCATGATAGTCCAACGCATCCTGCTTGTTCAGTTTTCTTGCCATATAAATAAAAAGATTGTTATTGGGCGTGCAATATACGAAGTATTACACTAAGCAGCCTACCAAAATAGTCAAGTCCCTATCAGATATTGCGCATTTCAACCGTTAAATTTACTTACTTTTACGCCGTTAAACATTCACAAATATCATGATACAACGCATTCAGAGTCTTTATCTGTTGTTGGCAGCCGGAGCAGGTGCCGCCTCATTATCCTTTGATCTGTGGAAAGCCAAGCTGAGCAATGGCACACAAACTGCTGTCAATGCCTCCAGCAACTACCTGTTATTTGTGCTGTACGTGATCATTATCCTGCTGGCCCTGGGGGGTATTTTCCTGTTCAAAAAACGTAAACTGCAATTCCGCCTCACCATCTTCAATATCCTGTTTGCATTTGCTGCACTGGGTTACCAGTATTATGTGGTACAACAAACAGCCAACAAGCTGGTAGCCGGTGGTGTAGCCATTTCCAGCGCTTCTTACCAGTTCGCTTCTTTTCTTCCGATACTGCTGATCGTATTGCTGTTCCTGGCCGCCAGAGGTATTTACAAAGATGAAAAACTCATCAAATCCCTCGACAGGCTGAGATAATACATTACCGACACCTGGCTGGGAGATCTCGATATCTACATCCATACGGTAAAAAGATAAAGGGCGCGGAATCCGCGCCCTTTATCTTTTTAAATAAACTTCCCGGTATAACTTTCCTTCACTTTTTTCAATCCTTCCGGAACGCCGGTATACAGCAGATTTCCGCCACCAGCACCGCCTTCAGGCCCCAGGTCGATCACCCAGTCGGCACTGCGGATCACATCGAGATTATGCTCGATCACCAGCACCGTATGCCCCTGATCAATCAGTGCATTGAAAGAGTTAAGCAGCTTTTTGATATCATGAAAATGGAGGCCCGTAGTAGGTTCATCGAAGATAAACAGGATCTTGCCCTGTGCTTTACCCTTACCCAGGAAGGAAGCCAGTTTCACACGCTGTGCCTCACCGCCACTCAGGGTATCGCTGCTTTGTCCCAGTTTGATATACCCTAAACCAACATCGCTCAACGGCTTGATTTTATTGCAAACATCTTTTTCATCCTTAAAAAACTCCAATGCCTCATCTACACTGAGTTCCAGTATTTCGTAGATATTCTTGTTTTTATAGGTCACTTCCAGCACTTCGTCCTTGAACTTTTTACCGCCGCAGCTTTCGCACAACAGGTGTACATCCGCGAGGAACTGCATTTCCACTACTACTTCACCTTCACCCTTACAAGCATCACAGCGGCCTCCGTCTACGTTGAATGAAAAATGTTTGGGCTGGAACCCGCGCATCTTGCTCAGTGGCTGTTTGGAAAACAGGTCTCTGATTTCATCGTATGCTTTGATGTAGGTCACCGGATTGGAGCGGGATGATTTTCCGATTGGGTTCTGGTCCACCATTTCAATCTGGGTGATATCATCTACAGCGCCTTTCATGACTTTGTGATACCCTACCCTTTCGGCAAACTCTCCTTTCAGCTTCATGAGGGCAGGATAGAGGATTTGTTTTACCAGAGTGGTTTTCCCGGAACCACTCACACCTGTTACAACCGTGAACACTTCCAGTGGGAAGTCTACCGTAATATCTTTCAGATTATGCTGACGGCAGCCTTCCAGCGTGATGGCTTTTTTCCATTTACGCAGTTTTTGTGGCGGATCTATACGGAGAGTACCGCCGAGATATTTGCCGGTAAGGCTTTGGGGGTCGGTCAGTATCTCCTGATAGGTGCCGGCGAAAATCACTTCACCGCCCAGATGGCTGGCCAGCGGCCCCATATCGATGATGTAGTCGGCTTCTTCCATGATCTGCTCATCGTGCTCCACGATCACTACGGTATTACCGAGGTCGCGCAGCTCCTTCAGTACATTGATCAACCGGTGTGTATCGCGGGCATGCAGTCCTATGCTGGGCTCATCAAGGATGTACATGGAGTTGGTGAGGTTACTGCCCAGAGTGCGGGTCAGCTGAATACGCTGACTTTCGCCACCACTGAGGGTATTGGCCACCCTGTTGAGTGTCAGGTATCCTAACCCTACGTCCAGTAATGTTTTCAGGCGATGATTGATTTCAAACAGGATACGTTTGGCTACCTGCTGATCATATTCATTCAGTTCGAGATTGTCGAACCATGTTTTCAGGTCTGCCACAGGCATGTCTACCAGCTGGGCGATGTTGTCTCCGCCCACCTTGATGTAGAGTGCTTCCTTACGCAGACGGCCGCCGCCACAGTCTGGGCATATGGTACGTCCGCGATAGCGTGCCTGCAGTACACGGTATTGTACTTTGTAGAGGTTCTGCTCTACCATTTTGAAGAACTCATTGAGTCCGTAGAAATGCTCATTACCGGTCCACAGCAGCTGTACCTGTTCGTTGGTAAGGTCTGCTATCGGTTTGTGTATGGGGAAGTTAAATTTGCGGGCCACTTTAACCAGGGCCTCTTTGTACTCGCCCATTTTTTCTCCTCTCCACGGCGCGATCGCTCCTTCAAATACACTCAGGCGTTTATCCGGCATCACGAGATCGGCATCGATACCCAATACCTGACCAAAGCCTTCACAGGTGGGGCAGGCACCGTAAGGGTTATTGAAAGAGAACAGGTTAGGCACCGGCTCTTCAAACTGGATACCGTCCAGTTCAAAACGATTCGCAAAGTGGGTGATGTTGTTGCCGTCCACTTCCACGTAGCAGTCACCTTCGCTCTCGTAAAAAGCCGTCTGTACGCTATCGGCTATACGATGTTTATCATCTTCCTCAAAATCCTTGGTTACCAGCCTGTCTATCAGTACCCATGCATCTGCCGGCACAGCAGGTTTTTTCTGTTCTATCAACTCTTCGATGCGCAGCAGTCCGTTTCCTTCCGCAGCAGGAGAATACAGGCGGGAAAAACCTTTCTGCATGAGGATGTTGAGCTCTTCTTTCACATCACGCTTGGCATGACGGCGAAAAGGTGCCAGCAGCAATACTTTGCTGCCATGCTTCAGTGTGGTGATAAAGTCCACCACATCGCTTACCTCATGTTTTTTCACCAGCTGACCAGACACAGGGGAATAGGTTTTCCCGATGCGGCCAAACAGCAGCCGGAGGTAATCGTAGATCTCCGTCATAGAGCCTACGGTAGAACGGGGCGTGCGGGTGATTACCTTCTGCTCGATAGCGATGGCTGGACAGATGCCTTTAATGTAGTCAACATCCGGTTTGTTCATACGCATAAGGAACTGACGTGCGTAGGCACTGAGGCTCTCCGCATAACGACGCTGTCCTTCAGCATACAGTGTGTCCATTGTGAGGGAAGATTTTCCCGAACCCGAGACACCAGTCACCACTACCATTTTATTGCGGGGAATGGAGACGCTCACATTCTTAAGATTGTGGACCCTCGCGCCTTTTATGAAGATATTGTCCTGAGGGTTAACCTGCTGAGGATCAATGATGGTTTCTTTTTTCTTAGTTTTTGTTGCCATGACAGAACAAATTTAAGGGAAAAGATGTTAGTTGAATAGTAATTAGCCCCGCAAATCATTAATAGAAAATTAACCGGAAAAGAAAACCCCAAATAGGCTAAAAGCTAATATGCGTGCGCTAAAAAGCTATCTGGATTATTTGTTTTATTGAAGTATTCTTTTATATTTGCAAAGAACCTGTTCTATACCTTGGAATAAGTAACGAAATCTTTAACGCTTTAAACTGCTCACTATCGCATAAACTCTACTCAATTTAAACAACCAACAGGCTGTAAAGTCAGTATTTATTTACTAACCCGTTCTAGTTGTAGAAGTTTATGCAAATAATGTACAAATTGTGCGACGAGCAGTTGATTACCCTTTTTAAGAAAGGACACACTTCAGCATTGGAGGAATTGGTTCACCGTCATAAAGACAAGGTGTATACTTCCATCTTATTGCTTGTAAAGGATTCCTTTCTTGCGGAAGATATTTTCCAGGACACTTTCATCAAAATCATCGACACTATCAGGGCTGAACGTTATACGGAGAAAGGGAAGTTTTTACCTTGGGCCATGCGTATTGCGCACAACCTGTGTGTTGACCACTTTAGAAAAATAAAACGGACGCCGATGATCAAAACCGGCGACGATAAAGATATATTCGATGTACTGGGATTCAGCGATGCCTGTGTCGAAGATAAAATCATTACCCGCCAGAGCCACGACCGTGTCCGGATTATGCTGGACATGTTACCGGAAGAACAACGCGAAGTCATTATCCTCCGACATTACGCAGAACTCAGCTTTAAAGAAATTGCAGATCTCACGCAAGTGAGCATCAATACCGCCTTGGGTCGTATGCGGTATGGCCTGATCAATCTCCGGAAGATGATGACGGAGAAGCAAATTTGTCTATGAACGACCCTTTTTTGCTTGCCAGCAGCGGGCGGCCGGATGTAATGTCCGACCGCTCGTTATTTTTAGGCCAGTCCTCAGCATTTTTCAAAAACCATCGCAGCCCCCTGCCCTACGCCAATACACATGGTAGCAAGGCCATACCGCGCTTCCGGACGGCGTTTCATCTCATGCAGCAAGGTAGCGGTGATACGTGCGCCACTACAGCCCAGCGGGTGCCCTATCGCAATAGCACCACCGTTTACATTCACTATATCAGGATTAACAGACAGATCACGCATACACGCCAGCACCTGTACAGCAAAGGCTTCGTTGAATTCAGCCAGGTGTAACTGATCTATTGTGAGGCCAGCCCTTTGCAATGCCTTCCTGGTGGCAGGTATAGGACCTACTCCCATGATGGAAGGATCTACGCCCGCCACCCCGATAGCACGCACCATGGCCAGCGGCTTCAGATTAAACCGCTGCAGCGCCTTCTCAGAAACAATCATCACGGCAGCCGCGCCATCATTGATACCGGAGGAATTCCCCGCCGTCACCGAACCATCTTTAGCGAAAGCCGGGCGCAGCGACGCCAGCTTCTCCAGGGTTGTTTCCCGCGGATGCTCATCCCTGGAAATCACCTGCTCCTCTTTGTTGAGCGTAATGGTAACCGGTATTATTTCATCAGTCCAGCGGCCTGCCTGCTGCGCTGCTGCATAACGCTGCTGGCTGCGCAGGGCAAACAGGTCCTGTTCCTCCCTTCCTATCTTCCATTGCTGTGCTACATTTTCGGCCGTTTCTCCCATGGAGTAAGGATGATAGAGATCGGCCAGGGCTTTATTCGTAAAACGCCAGCCGAGGGTAGTATCGAACATCTCCGATTTACGGCTGAAAGGCCCGTCTGCCTTACCCATTACAAAAGGCGCACGGGTCATGCTTTCCACGCCACCAGCCAGATACACCTCACCTTCTCCGCACATCACAGCACGGGCAGCATCCATAATGGCCTGCATACCGGAAGCGCATAAACGGTTTACGGTATTGCCCGCCACCGTTACCGGCAGTCCTGCCAGCAAAGCGGACATACGGGCCACATTACGATTGTCTTCCCCCGCCTGGTTGGCAGCACCGGCAATTACGTCTTCAATGGCGGCCGGATCTACAGAAGGATTACGGCTCATCAGTGCTTTCAGCACATGGGCCAGCATATCATCCGGGCGAACAGTGCTCAGCACACCGCCATACCGGCCTATAGGTGTACGTACCGCATCTACAATGTAGGCAACTTGCATGTTGATCAATTGGTTTACTTGCAATATAAACTCTTTTTCCCTTCAGGCAGGGTCTGCAGAAAAGGTGGCACCGGAAGGCTTCATTTACCTGGCACAGCCGGCAATCCTGCACAAATCTAAGCTGTCTCAACCAGCTATCAGCGGTCTGTATTATCCACCAAATCTTATCTAATTTATTCATTTTGAACAATTTAGCAATCAATTATGGTAAACCCAACGGGGCTAACAGCTATTTTATATATCTTTGCAGATGCTTTCCGACTGCCGTAAGGCAGCCATTTGCTCATATAACAGTCAATAATGAAGTCTGACAAAAAAAATATCCGGCATTTAAGCCTACCAGCATTACAGGAATATTTCGGGTCTATTGGTGAAAAGGCCTTTCGTGCCAAACAGGTGTACGAATGGATCTGGCTCCGTCATGCAGGCAGCTTTGAGGCTATGACCAACCTGTCGAAAGACCTGCGTCATAAGCTGGAGGAGAACTTTACCCTCCCGGCCGTAAAAGTGGATGCTACTCAGCATAGCAACGATGGTACTATTAAAAGCCGTTTCCGTTTGCACGATAATCACCTGGTAGAAGGGGTACTGATCCCTACCGACACCCGGCAGACCGCTTGTGTGTCTTCGCAGGTAGGCTGCAGCCTCAGCTGTAAGTTCTGTGCTACCGGTTATATGGATCGCAAACGTAACCTGGATTACGATGAAATATATGATGAAGTGGCCCTGATCAACCAGCAGGCCATGGAGCATAACGGAAAGAAACTTACCAACATCGTATTTATGGGCATGGGAGAACCCCTGCTCAACTATAAAAACGTATTGCATGCCATCGAAAGGATCACTGCTCCTGATGGTTTAGGCATGTCCCCAAAACGAATCACCGTTTCCACGGCAGGTGTCGCTAAAATGATCCGCCAGCTGGGCGATGACAAAGTTCGTTTTAACCTGGCCCTGTCTTTACACGCCGCCAACGATAAAAAGCGCAGCGAAATCATGCCCATCAACGATTCCAACAGCCTGAAGGAACTGGTTGATGCCCTGAATTATTTTTATAAAGCCACAGAAAACGAGATATCATTTGAATATATCCTTTTCAAGGACTTCAATGACTCCAAACAGGACGCCGACGAGCTGATTAAAATCTATCGTCAGGTACCTGCCGACCTGGTAAACATTATCGAATACAATCCGATTGATAATGCCCGTTTCCAGAAACCAGACTCACAGACCGCTGAGGAGTTTATGGAATATCTCGGCAAACATCGTGTGAATGCAAGATTACGCCGGAGCCGTGGTAAAGATATCGATGCCGCCTGCGGACAACTGGCCAACAAAGGTTAAATCAGAACAATAAAAATTTCTATGGGTCATGCCAGCATGACCATCAATTAATAATAATTTATGAAGAAGAAACAACCTGCTAAGAAGGGTCCCGCTCCTTTTAAAGGAAGAAAAACGGACAGCACCGGTAAACCGGCAGCAGGCAATCGCAACCGCTCCTCCTTTGATGGTGAAAGACCTGGAAGAGCATCTGCAAAAGATAACACTGGTGAGGGAAAGCCCGCTTTCCGTAAACGTACCTACGGCAGCGACAAAGAAGGTAACACCGGCGACTTCCGCAAACGTTCCTTCGATGGTGAAGACAAACCACAACGCAAACGCAGCTTCAGCAAAGACAGCGACGAAGCTAAACCTGCGTTCCGCAAACGTACTTCCGGCTTCGAGGCGGAAGACAAACCACAACGTAAACGCAGTTTCAGCAAAGACAGCGACGAAGCTAAACCTGCGTTCCGCAAACGCACTTCCGGCTTCGAAGCGGAAGACAAACCCACTTCCCACAAGCGTTCTTTCGGCGATGGTAAAAAACCTGTTCGCAAAAGCTTCAGAGAAGACAATACCGCAGATGAGTCTGCCACTCCGCGTAAACGGACTTACGGCGACAAAAAGACTTTTGGTAAAAAACCTGCTGACAACTACTCCCGTAAAGAAGAAAGCTCTTTCCACGGAGATGCCAGCGAAGGTACCGGCGCACGTCATAAAGAAACACCCAGCGGCTTTAACCGTAAAAAATTCTTTGACCGTGTCAACGACCGCTTTACCGACAAAAAAGAAAGACGCGTAGCCACCAAAAGTACTGGTAAAAGCAACCGCGACTTCTCCAAAACCAGTAGGGAATCCAAAGAAAGCACTTTCGCTCCTGGCGAAATGCCGTTGAATAAATACATCGCGCACTGTGGGCTTTGTTCCCGCAGAAAAGCAGTAGACTTCATCAAGGAAGGTAAGGTGACCGTCAACGGACAAACCATCACAGAACCCGCTACCAAAGTAACCGGCGCTGATGTGGTGACGCTCTCCGAGAAAAAGATCAACCTGACCAAGAACCTGGTGTACATCCTTTTAAACAAACCCAAAGGCTTTATCACCACCACCGACGATCCGGAAGGACGTAAAACCGTGATGGACCTGGTTAAGGATGCTGCCGGCGACGAAAGGGTATATCCTGTTGGCCGCCTGGACCGCAACACCTCCGGACTGCTGTTGCTCACCAATGACGGCGAACTGGCGCAAACACTGGCTCATCCCAAACATAATATCAAAAAGATCTACCAGGTAGAACTGGACAAACCGCTTACCAAAGCCGATTTCGAAAAGATCGTGGAGGGCCTCACCCTGGAAGATGGCGTTGCCTACGTGGATGCACTGGGATATGTAGATCCGAAAGATAAAAAGCAAATCGGTATCGAGATCCACAGCGGTAAAAACCGTATCGTACGCCGTATTTTCGAGCACCTTTCCTATTCAGTAGAAAAGCTGGACCGTGTGATGTACGCCGGGCTGACCAAAAAAACACTGAATCGTGGCCAGTGGCGCTATCTCAACGAAAAAGAAGTGATCCTGCTGAAACATTTTAAAAAATAACTGCTGGTGCGATTAGAAGAGCATATTTTACTGGAAACACCTGATTTTGTAGTCGTTAACAAGCCATCCGGCATGCTGACACTGCCCGACAGGCACGACAACGAACTCACTTCCCTGATTGCCATCATGAAAAAGGCGTACGGGGAAATATTCACCGTACACCGTCTGGACCGCGACACCAGCGGTATTATCCTGTTTGCCCGGAATGAGGCCGCCCACAAATATTTCTCCCAGCTGTTTGAAAGCAGGGATGTACAGAAATATTACCTGGGACTGGTACATGGAGAGCCTACACCAGCAAAAGGCTCTATCAGCGAAGGCATCATGGAGCATCCGGTACAGAAAGGCAAAATGGTTACCAACCGTAAAGGGAAGGCTTCTTTGACTGATTATGAGGTGTTGGAGACATTTGGTCTCTACAGTCTGGTGAAATGGCAGATCCACACGGGCCGTACCCACCAGATCAGGGTACATATGAAATATCTGGGGCATCCTATTGCCGTAGATGAATTGTATGGCAGTCCGCAGCCGGTGTTATTGTCTGCCATCAAGAAAAAATTTAAGCTTGGCAAACATACAGAAGAGGAACGTCCACTACTGAGCAGACTGGCTTTACATGCCGCCATGCTGGTGTTTAAAGATCCATCCGGTAAGGAATATACGATAGAAGCTCCACTCCCGAAAGATATCAGTGCGGTGCTGAACCAACTGAGAAAACACCGGAATTAAGATATAGTGTCTGGTTTAATACTGGCCCGTTGGCATCATTGCCGGCGGGCTTTTTTTATGGGCAAAAAAAAACGGGGAAAAATCCCCGCTTCGTAAAAATCAAAAACCAACCATTAAAAACTCTTATAATAATAAGCCGCTACCTGGTTGATAGTAAATCGGCTTTGTTGAATTCGCTTTTTATTTGTTAGGCTGTGGTGTTGTTCTCAGATAAGGCTTAATGATTTTATGGCCTTTCGGAAAACGCTCCGGAATTTCTGCGGTGGGCACTGCCGCCGTAACAATCACATCTTCTCCGTCTTTCCAGTCTGCCGGTGTTGCTACGCTGTAGTTAGCAGTCAGCTGCAGGGAGTCGATAACGCGTAAAACCTCGTTAAAGTTCCTTCCGGTAGAGGCCGGATAGGTAATTGTCAGTTTTACTTTTTTGTCAGGACCGATAACAAAAAGGGACCTTACAGTAAAGGTTTCTGAAGCGTTCGGGTGGATCATACCGTAGAGGTTGGCCACTGTCTTGTCTTCATCTGCAATAATAGGAAAAGTTACGTCACAATGTTGCGTTTCGTTAATATCTCCTATCCAGCTAATATGTTTATCCAGAGGATCTACGCTGAGTGCCAGCACTTTAACGTTCCTTTTGGCAAACTCGCCATTTAAAAGCGCTGTTTTACCCAGTTCTGTCGTACAAACCGGTGTAAAGTCTGCAGGGTGGGAAAATAATACGCCCCAGCTGTCTCCGAGGTAGTCGTAAAAATCAATTTCCCCTATTGTGGTCTTAGCTTTGAAATTGGGAGCAGTATCGCCCAGTCTTAAACTCATAATTTCACAATTTACTTGTCCAAAAATAGCATTTTCCTACAAAAATTATAGACTTTAAAGGAACTTTTTCTCATTTTGGACGCTTTTTTTTAAGAAAGCTCTCCTGTAAGGTTTTTCAGGGTCAACAATCAGATGAACAGGTTTGATGCTTTTTCTTTTGCCTCCTCCGGCTCTTCGGGAAAATATTCCCGAAGAGCACGTCAGATACATGTTTGAAAGACCAGGTAAACTTTCCGGACTGGAGGCCGTGATATCAGACAATCACTGAGGGGGATGAATGTCTTTATGCCGGAGGCACTCCTTTGGAATGCGTTTTACCTGACTTCTCCCGGCAATGGCTTTTTCAATAAAGATGCTGGTCATCTTGAATAGGTCACTTTCATTTTTGCATCTATGGGGTTAAATGGTAACAAATAGGGTTATTGGGGTTAACAAACGGGCAAACAAACAGGATTCAATCGGGATTTTAAAAAAGTGGTTAACAAACGATTATGGATTTCAAGGGTTAAGGGACAATGGACAAGAGGTTTTACAAACGTTTGGATGATATGGGGTTTCAAATCATCATGGATGAGAAGATTGTAACTGCCAGGCATAATAAGCCATGCTGAAGCTGAGATCATCGGCCAGGCCGGCTTTTATTCGGGCTGCTTCATCTTCCAGTTCTATTTCAATAAATCCAAGGTACAAGTCATAATTGTTGCGCAGTGTTTGCAGGCACTGCTCCATTTTTTCAGTCAGGTCAGCACGAGCCGGAGGAGGTGGAGGTACCACCGGCATAGCCACTACCTTCTGGATGAAATAACAGGCATCTTCCGCACAGATCTCCCATTCATGGTGTTCAGGCCTGCTCAAATAAAAAAGCATGTTATCAAACACCACAGCATTGCCCAGTTCTGCTTCCAGATCAATGATTTCCGGGATGTGACGCATATCTTCCAGCTTCTTTACAATGGTCATTTGTACGGCATCATTTTTTTCATGGCTGTACCTTAACATTGTATTCATTACTTCATAAGTAGTTACAAGATCACAAGGATACCACACGCCATCCTGCTGCACATGACCCCATAATGTCAGATAGTTGGAATCGTCCATAATGATCTGGCCTATTGAAACGGCCTGCATTTGCATAGTTGCTGTTGTATGTGTTTGACTCATAACTGTCAGCTTTTTGATAACGATACAAAACTACCGGCTCTGCACGCAAGGGATTTGCGTAGTGACAATATCCTGTGAAATTTTTTCCCTGCTACCCCCCTAAAGCCCGGAATTGCTTATTTTTAAGCACAAAAAATTAATTCTTGTGCCAAAAAACAAGGACGCAGTTTCGCGCTATCGCTGGATAGATGAGCGTTTACGCAATAAAAGGCTGCCAAAACCCACTCTCGATAACCTGATTGAGTACGTATCTGAAAAAATGGATGCTGCCATCTCCACCCGCACCATTCAGAAAGATATACAGGATATGCGCCAGGACCCTGAACTCAACTACATGGCGCCCATCGTATACGACCGTAGCAGCCGCACTTATCGTTATGACGATGAATCCTTCTCTATCAGTAACATTCCCATTGAAGAAGCAGACCTCCAGGGCCTGGAAATCGCTATCGGCATACTCGAACAATTTCGCAGCCTGCCCGTAGTACAGCAGTTTGAAGACGCTATCCTCAAAATAGCCGCCAGCCTGAAAATGAACCGGGAAGCCCTTCAACATAAAGGCCTGATCAAATTTGCACGTGCCTCCCAGTACAAAGGCGCCGAACATATCCCCGAAATAGTAGACGCCATCAAAAACCTGGAGGTGATCCGCATCGCCTACCAGAGCTTTGACCGCAACGAGCCCAAGGAACATTGGGTAGAACCCTACCACCTCCGGGAATACCAACACCGCTTTTACCTGATCGGCAAAAGCCAGCAGACCCGCGGCGGCGCTGTCATCACCTTCGCACTCGACAGAGTGGTGGCGCTATGGCCTACCATGAACCATTTTGATGAAAAAAACTTCGATGACGCCAGCTATTTCAAACATGCCATCGGCATCACCGTACATGATGGAGAACCGGAAAATGTAGTGCTGTCCTTCTCCCCCAAACAGGGAAAATATATCAAATCACAACCCATACATGCCTCCCAGCAAGTGCTGGCAGACAACAGCAAGGAATGCCGCATCTCCCTCAATGTGGTTATTAATCCCGAACTCACCATGACACTGCTCAGCTATGGTGCCCAGGTAAAAGTGCTGCAGCCGCAACACCTGGCCGATAAAGTGGCTGAAGAAGCCAAAGAAATGATGAAGCTGTACAAATAAAAAATACTGCCGGGGCATCTCTACCCCGGCTGCCGCGTTATTTCACCGCCGGCTTCTCAAACAGTGAATCAGCTGCCGGCCGATTCACTTCCAGATGATTGATCCGTATCTTTGCCCCCACCGGTGACTGTTCGGTCATACCCGGATAAACATATCCATCCACGGTTTTGCGGTAATCCGACAAACGCGTTACCAGCTCTGCCTTCCGACCATTGATATCAATTTCATTGGTGGCCTTCACCAGGTAAAAACTTGTGGCATCCAGGTAGGCAAACCCTATAAAACCTTCTGCAGTCGTCACTTTCAGCTTGTACACCGACATACCATCCAGCGTGTCTTTGCCCAGCAGTTCCACCTTCTTGCCCTTTGCTGCAATATCAAACAACTCACCGGTTACATCCAGCTGCGGCAGCATCAGTCTGCGCACTACCGGCTCAATTTCCTCCACTTCCAGCTTGCCGGTCACCGGCATATACTGCCAACCAGCATCTTTTCTCAGCACCTGTATATTTTTAGTATCCTTCACATCAAACTCTACCCGCATGGCTTCTCCCTGCTTCACCCATTTTCTGATCGGCACCTTCAGGCCCTGCGCCTCCAGCACCATCTCCCCTTCCATATACTGTGTTTTGAGGGCCTTCAATCTGGAAGCCCCACCCATGGCCTCGGTGTAATGATCCAGCACCTCTGTCAGTGTTTGTGCCTGCATCACCATACTACTCATCAACATCCCTGCAGCCAGCGAAAAAACCTTTACATATTTCATAACTATCGTTTGTATTTTTTTGAATGATCAATGGTTACCAAAAAACGTACCCTCCTTTTCATACATGCCGAAAATGCCGGCTATTCCTTAGCTTTACGGCATGAATACATACCAGATCTCCGGCAACCTTGTAGATATTCTGCAACAGGAAATTTATCCGGCCACGCTGCACATTGCAGATGGACGTATACAACAAATCATTCGTAACAGCAACGAATACCCGAATTACATACTGCCCGGCTTTACCGATGCGCATGTACACGTAGAAAGCTCTATGCTTATTCCTTCTGAATTTGCACGGCTGGCAGTTGTACATGGCACCGTGGCCACCGTTAGCGATCCTCACGAGATCGCCAATGTAATGGGCGTGGAAGGCGTACAGTTTATGCTGGACAATGGAAAACAGGTACCTTTTAAATTTAATTTCGGGGCGCCCTCCTGCGTGCCTGCTACTACCTTCGAAACAGCCGGCGCCATAGTAGGCGTACACGATATAGATCAGCTGCTGCAACGCGACGATATCAAATACCTCGCGGAAATGATGAACTTCCCGGGTGTACTCCACAAAGACCCGGAAGTAACGGCTAAAATAGCAGCGGCCCACAAATATGGTAAACCGGTAGACGGCCATGCACCAGGGCTCACCGGCGAAGCAGCTAAAGCCTATATCAATGCGGGCATCAGCACTGATCACGAATGTTTCACCCTGGAAGAAGGACGCGAAAAACTGCAATATGGCATGCATGTGCTGATCCGCGAAGGCAGCGCCGCTAAAAACTTCGAGGCTCTTATTCCGCTCCTGCACGACTACCCGGAAAAAATCATGTTCTGCAGCGACGATAAACACCCCGACAACCTGGTGGAAGGCCATATCAACCAGCTCGTCAAACGGGCTCTCTCACACGGCATCGACCTCTTCAAAGTACTGCGGGCAGCCTGTATAAACCCGGTACTGCACTATAAACTCGACAACGGGCTACTACGGGAAAATGATCCTGCCGATTTTATTATTACAGACAACCTCCGGGATTTTAATATCCTCGCTACCTATATCAACGGTCAGAAAGTTGCTGAAAATGGTAAAACACTGATCAGCCCGGTGCCTTGCACTCCTGTCAATAACTTTGTCTGCAACAGCAAAACACCTGCTGACTTCAGAACACCTGCTAACGGAAACGGCCATACGGCAAAAGTAAAAGTCATGGAAGCTCTGGACGGACAACTGATCACCAATGCCCTCCAGGCAGAACTGCCGGTGGCTAACGGACTAATTATGACCGATACCCCACAGGATGTGATCAAGCTGGTAGTGGTAAACCGCTACCGCGAAGCACCCATTGCCACCGCCTTTATCCGGGGTTTTGGCCTGAAACAGGGCGCTATTGCCTCTTCCGTAGCACACGACAGTCACAATATCATTGCTGCAGGCATCGACGACGACAGCATCTGCGCTGCCGTTAATGAAGTCATCCGCCACCGCGGAGGCATCAGCATTGCCGGCTCCGAAGGCGCTAAAGCACTGCCCTTACCGGTTGCCGGACTTATGAGTAACCTTGATGGCTACACGATTGCTGAACAATACAGCTGGTTTGACCAGGCAGCCAAACAACAGGGAGCGACCTTAGCCTCTCCTTATATGACTTTGTCATTTATGGCCCTGCTGGTAATCCCTCATCTGAAACTCAGTGACCTTGGCCTGTTTGACGGAGATCAGTTTGCATTTACACCGGTAGATGCTGCATAATATATCCGTATCTACATAAAAAAGCCCCCGAAAGTGCTGTACTTCCGGGGGCTTTATATTTCAGAGAAATTCCTACCTGTTTTAATGACTGATCCACAGCGCACCATTGATGGTATCGCGTTCTGCACCTGTCACGGAAGACAGCACATTCACTTCCTGCCTCCATCTTAATGTCCCGATCAGCGCCATGATCAGCGCTTCCTTAAATGCCACTGTCTGCTCGTCCGGTACCGCTACTTCAACACCCAGCGGGGCCAGCTGTTGACGGATATTCTCCACCAGAAAAGTATTAAAGGCTCCACCACCGGTAACCAGCAGTTGGGCTGGGCCTTCCGGCATTTTGGCCTTCAGCGTTTCTACCGCTTTCGCGATCTGTACAGCGATATGTTCTGTATACGTACGCAGTTTACCCTGTACGGATATACGCAGTGCGTTGATCATCGGCAACACAGTATCAGTGCCAAACTCATTCGCCAGTGATTTAGGCGATGGCTGCTGATAATAAGCCAATGCATTCAGCTGTTCCATCAGCGCCGCGTCTGTTACACCGCCGGCTGCCAGGGCACCGCCTTCGTCGTAAGGTTTGTTGAGCATGGCTGCCAGCTCATTGAGCACCCGGTTGGCCGGGCAAACATCGAATGCCACAAAACCTTCCGGCAGCTGAGCAGAAATATTGGCAATACCGCCCAGGTTGAGCCAGAACTGATAACCACCCAGCAAATATTTTTCGCCTATTGGTACAATCGGAGCACCCTGACCCCCCATTGCCACATCAACCGCACGCAGGTCGGTGATTACCGGCAGGCCGGTCACCGCCGTAATAGCTGCGCCGTCGCCTAATTGAGCCGTCATTTTACTACCTGGTATATGAAAAGTGGTATGGCCATGAGAGGCGATAAAATGTATTTTATGATCCAGTTCATTCTTCTCGATAAAAGACAGAATACGCTTTCCGGTATAATGCCCGTAGGCAGTATGCAACAGCAGGTATTCCCTGGCAGGAAGTGTAGTGGCAGAAGCCAGTTTCTCTACCCATTCCGGTTCGTAAGGCAGGCTTTCAGATGCCTTGATAACATAAGACCATTGCCCCCTGATCTCCGTCAGCTCGGCGAAAACAATATCCAGTCCATCCAGCGAACTACCGGACATGGTACCTATCACGTTATATACCATCAACTAAAATTTTGGCAAAGGTAGGATTTCCCTGCCGGTAATTTTTTTTATTGGGTTTATGGAAAACAGATCTGACCCGGCATCATGTGCACAGAAAATTCCAACAATATGCAGAAATATCTTTCCTTACTCCTGCTGAACTGCCTGCTGGTCTTACAGGCTGCCGGCCAGCTGCGCGTGATTACCGGCAGCGTGTTACGCAACGATAACAATACCGCTATCCCTAATGCGGTAGTACGGGTACAGGGCACCGATTATATGGCAGCCACCGACACCAAAGGTCATTTTAGCCTGAAAGCCCCTGCTGGTGCGCTTATCCTGGAGGCGATTGCCACCAATTACAAAAATGCCGTGATGAATATTACGGCCACACAAAACACTGTGACATTTAAAATGCAGCCCCTTCAGGTTGCCCCAAAACCGGAGCTGTCGGAAGTGATGGTAAGCCACGACGATAAGGCTATTATGATGGAACCCGCCAGACCCACACCACTCGCAGGCCGCGTGGCCGGAGTTGCCGTCAAACGGCACATGACCAATTCCGTTAAAATGGCCTATCCCGCTCCCCAGGATAATTTTAATACAGAAGACTACAGCCCTATCAATGAAAATATCTTTCATGCTGTGACCGATCAGCCGCTGAGTACTTTCAGCATTGATGTGGACAGGGCTTCCTATAGTAATGTCCGTCGCTTTCTCAACCAGGGACAGATGCCTCCGGCAGATGCTGTACGGGTAGAAGAGATGATCAACTATTTTGATTACCACTACAAGGCTCCTGTCAACAATGATCCGGTATCTATCTATACTGATATGTCCATCTGTCCCTGGAATACCAGTCATCAGCTGGTGCGCATAGCCCTGAAAGGCAAGCAGGTAGACGCCAGGGAGCTGCCTCCATCCAACCTCGTATTCCTGCTGGACGTATCCGGATCGATGAATGAAGATAATAAACTGCCTTTGGTGAAACGTGCCTTTGCAGCGCTGGTACAGCAGTTACGGCCGCAGGACAAAGTGGCTATCGTTGTATATGCCGGTGCTGCCGGTGTGGTACTACCTTCTACCAGTGGCCAGGATAAAAAGAAAATACTGGAAGCATTGGAATCCTTACAGGCTGGCGGCTCTACAGCCGGCGGAGAAGGTATTCAGCTGGCCTATAAAATCGCTGCTGAAAACCGCCATACCAACAGCAACAATCGGGTAATACTGGCCACAGACGGTGATTTCAACGTAGGTCCTTCCAGCGATGGAGAGCTGATGCGCATCATAGAAAAAGAAAGACAAAAGGGCATCTTCCTTTCTGTGCTGGGCTTTGGCATGGGCAATTATAAAGACAACAAACTGGAACTGCTGGCCGACAAGGGCAATGGCAACTATGCCTACATCGATAATTTCGAAGAAGCACGCCGCACCTTTGTGACCGAGTTTGGCGGCACCTTGTTTACCATCGCAAAAGATGTGAAGCTGCAGATAGAATTTAATCCCACTTTCGTGCAGTCGTACCGGTTAGTAGGTTATGAAAACCGTATGCTGCAGAATGAGGATTTCAACAATGATAAAAAAGATGCCGGTGATATGGGCGTAGGCCACACGGTCACCGCTCTTTACGAGATCATCCCCGTAGCGGGCAAGGATCAGGAAGGTAAAGTAAACTGGGTGGATCCGCTTAAATACCAGCATACCACAATAGTGGGCAATAAACCAGAAGTGCTGACCGTGAAACTTCGTTACAAAAGACCGCAGGAAGATAAAAGCCGGCTCATGCAGCAGATACTTCCTTATAGCCGTCAACGTGTGGAAGAAGCGCCGGAAGATTTCCGGATGGCCGCTGCTGCAGCATCTTTCGGGCAACTGCTGCGTAACTCCGCCTTTAAAGGAACAGCTACTTATAACGAGGTGATGAAACTGGCTGCCAGCGCCAAAGGCAGTGATACAGAGGGTTACCGGGCAGAGTTTGTTCAGCTGGTGAAAAAAGCCAGTTTGCTTAGCAAGGAGCAGGAGTAGGTTTCCACGATTTTTCGGTAATTTGCCGGCTCAAAGGGAAGCAGAAATATGATAATCAATTTAAGTGAAACAAATTCGCTGGTTGGAGAATGGCTAAGCGAGATCAGAAATGCGGATGTTCAGCAGGACCGTATGCGTTTCCGTCGCAATATGGAAAGGTTGGGTGAAGTAGCCGCCTACGAAATCAGTAAGACGCTGGAATATGTGGAGAAAGAAGTAACCACGCCCATGGGTATTGCTAACTGCCGGGTATTAAAAGAACAACCGGTACTGGCTACCATCCTGCGGGCAGGACTGGCGCTCCATCAGGGTTTGCTGCATTATTTTGACAAGGCAGACCATGCCTTCATTTCAGCTTACCGTAAACATAATCGCGACGGCTCTTTTGATATCAGCCTGGAATATGTCAGCAGCCCTTCCATTGAAGGCCAGGTGCTGATCCTGTCTGATCCGATGCTGGCTACCGGCGCATCGCTGGTAAAAACCATCGAACATCTGGAAGCCATCGGTAAACCCAGACACATTCACCTCGTAGTGGCTATCGCCTGCACAGTAGGTATCGAGTATGTGATCCGCAACTGCAAAGCCAATATCACTATCTGGGCCGGTGACATCGATGATGAACTGACCGCCAAAGGCTATATTGTACCAGGCCTCGGCGATGCCGGTGATCTGGCCTTCGGAAATAAATTGCAACAATAATCGGGAACGGACGTTAAATAAAAGGAATTTCCAATTACAGCTTACGGATTTGAATGTTTAAAAGATAGTGCAGATGTAACACGAATTTCCACTACCTTCTAAATATCCAAATCCGTAATTTTATTTAACAGATCAGGCTTTATTCCATTATTAACATTTTTACACATGGATTTAATTTGAAATATGATTTAATTACTGTACCTTCACCCGACTGCATAAACCCTATGCTTTTAAGCTTATCATATGAAAAGAGCTTTACTATTCTTGACCATATTCTTATGTATTAATTCTTTGCGGGCCCAGGATCCGCACTTTTCTCAGTTTTTTGCCTCTCCGCTTACGCTCAATCCGGCCTTTACAGGTTTATTTTCAGGTGATTATCGTTTATCCGGCAACTACCGTTCCCAATGGCGCAGCATCTCTACGCCGTTTGTGACCGGTACCGCTGCAATCGACTTCGGTATCCTGAAAAACGTGATTTCCTATACAGACATCTGGGGCGTAGGGCTGATGGCAGTATATGACAGAAGTGGCGGCGGAGCACTGACTTCGACCTATCTTTCCGCCAGCACGGCTTATCATAAAGGTCTCGATCCGGAAGGCAACCATACCATTGCCATCGGCTTACAAGGCACGCTGGTACAAAAACGGATAGACAACACCAAGCTCCAGTTCGAAAACCAGATGGACAACAATGGCTACAATCCATTGATTCCCAGCAACGAAACACTGGTAAATCCTAAAATATCCTACTTCGATCCCAACATCGGGATTTTATATAATGGTTTGATCGGAGAATCGTCCAACATCTACCTGGGTGCTTCCTATTACCATATCACCCAGCCGGTGGAATCTTTCATGGCCGAAACCCAGAATCGCCTCAGCTACCGCTGGACCCTCCATGGTGGTGGTTCTGTACCGGTTAACGGGAAAGATCGTTTTCATACCAGCATTCTTTACATGAAACAAAGCACCGCTTCAGAATTCACTTTTGGCGGCGCCTATGGCTTCACTCTCGATGATGTGGATGACAACCCCACTACGCTTTTCCTGGGTAGCTGGTATCGTCTGAAAGATGCGATCATCCCTTATGTAGGCATGCAGTTCAAAGGCTTCCAGGTAGGGCTTACCTATGATACCAACGTATCTTCCCTGCGCCCTGCATCCAACGCCCGCGGCGGTCTGGAGATATCCCTGATTTACATCCATACCAGAAACGAGAACAACAAATACAAAACGCTTTGTCCGCGTTTCTAATCAGCTACTGTCACTTATCAATATATCGGAACCGTGTGGCACTGCTGCACGGTTTTTTTTATCATGAATGCAGCAAAATCAATTAATTCCATAAATACAGGCCGGAGTAAAATATTTTTGCCTTAGTTTCGTTCATCCTTCAATCATTCGGGATAAATATTTTCTGTCACTAAAAAATATTCAGGCGTTGTTTTCATTCAGAGAGGTATTGTCGGCTATTCAAGCATATGGAAAGGCCCACCAGTTCATTATGCAGCATAAATTGTGGAAGTGGATTCTGATACCCGGCATTATATACTGTTTATTGTTCTTTACGGGATTCTATTTTGTTTGGGGATATTCCGGTGATTTTGTGGAATACCTGACCCGACTGCTGCACATCACAGAATGGGTACAGGACCTGGAAAGCAGCTGGGTAAGTTTTCTCTTTATCCTCGTAGCTTTTTCTGTGCGGATCATATTTGTATTCTGGTATTTCTCCTATTTCAAATACCTGTTCCTGATAGTAGCCTCCCCTGTTTTTTCGTACCTCTCTGAAAAAACAGAAGCGATCCTGGAATACCGCGAATTCCCTTTCAGCTGGAAACAACTGGGGCAGGATATCTGGCGGGGCATCCGGATGTCATTCCGTAATATCGTATACCAAACAGCTGCTATTCTCATTTTGCTGGTGGTTTCGTTTATACCCATTGTTGGCTGGATCACGCCCATGATAGGCTTTTTCATAGAAGCTTATTTTTATGGTTTTTCCATGATGGACTATAGCTGTGAACGCCACCGGCTGAGCATGGCACAGAGCATTCAGTTTATCCGCCAGCACCGGGGTATGGCCCTGGGCAACGGGATGGTGTTCTACATATTTATGCTGGTGCCGGTATTAGGCTGGATGCTGGCCCCCTCTTATGCTGTCATTGCAGCTACCATCGATTTACAACATAAAAAACTGATATAATGAGTGCTACAGGCAAAGTGTACCTGATTCCGACTGTGTTGAGCGCTGACGCCCTGTTCAGCATTCCGTCCTATATCACTACCATTGCGCAGGAACTGCGTGTATTTTATGTAGAAAACGAGCGGACTGCCCGCCGTTATCTCAAAGCCCTGGATAGAAATATCAATATTGATGAACTGCAGCTGTTGCCCATGCACGAGAACCAGCCACCGGATGTGGCCCTGGCCAAAAAGCTGTTACTGGCCGGTACAGATATCGGCATCCTCAGTGAAGCCGGATGCCCCGCCATCGCAGATCCTGGTCATCTCGTAGTACAAGCCGCCCACAGCGTTGATGCCCGGGTAATACCCATGGTAGGCCCCAACTCCATTCTGCTGGCCCTGATGGCCTCCGGCATGAATGGCCAGAACTTCCAGTTTACCGGCTATCTGCCTATCAAAGCTCCCGAAAGAGGAAAAGCATTACGACAACTGGAAGAAGAATCTGAAAGAAAAAAACAAACCCAGTTGTTTATAGAAACACCTTACCGCAACAATCAGCTGCTGAAAGACATTCTGGACAACTGTAAAGACCATACCCGGCTGTGTATTGCCGCTGATATCACCGGCCCGGCAGAATATATCAAAACAAAAACCATCCGGGAATGGCGCAACGCCCTGCCGGACCTCCATAAACGGCCAGCGATATTTTTACTCTACGCTGTCCCCGCATAACTCAGCTAATTACATAAAAGACGAAGACCTAAGCATCCTGCTTAGGTCTTCGTCTTTTATGATTATTCATTATTTACGGCAGGTCTCTGCTGATCGGCTCTCTGACGCTGATTACACTGTCTACAATAAACGGACTGTAACCACGCCAGGGCAATGCGCCCAGGTATTCCTTGTAATGCAGTTCCACCGTTTTACCGCTGGCCATCATCAGCTGCTGGGCAATCCGCTCATCTGCCACGGAAAACTGAAATTCGTTGGATTGAATTGTTCCGGCTGTACGGCCTTTATAGCCTGACTGGATCAATTTCCCTTCATAGGTTTTGAAGACATAGCCTTTCTCTACAAAATAGTTGAGCTCTCCCGCCTTTACTCCTTTACCAAATACAAAGTAGAATTTGTAAAAGACAGTGCCGCCCAGTACCAGGATAATGATAGAGACAATAATAAAAATAAACCGGCCCATGTGAATAGTTTAGTAGTGATTATGATCAAAAATAAAGATCTACCAGGTAAATCAGGCCGGCCATACCCATGGCACCCAGCTCCAGTTCACGTTTATTGACCGCTTCAAACACATCATTGGCAGCATGATGAACATCAAAATAACGTTGTGTGTCCGGATAAAGTTCGGCCATCGGTGTGCCGAGAGCCTGATGCAGATGACCAATATCAGCACCACCACCTTCGCCATCCAGGTCATAGAAACCATAGGGCTCCAGCAGCGGCCTCCAGCTCAGCAGCTTTGCTTTTTTATCGGCCGGCATGGTAGAGGTAAAACCACGGGGCGCGAAACCACCGGCATCACTCTCCAGTGCAAAAACATGCTGTTCATTTCTTTGTTTGGCCAGCTCTGCATATTTTCTACCACCGCGGGTACCGTTTTCTTCGTTGGCAAACAGTACCACACGCACGGTACGTGCAGGTTTGAGGCCCATCGCTTTGAAAGTGCGCAGCACTTCAATAGACTGTACACAACCGGCGCCGTCATCATGTGCGCCTTCGGCAGCATCCCAGGAATCGAGGTGGCCGCCAACAGTGATAAACTGGTTCGGATATTTACTGCCGCGGATTTCCCCGATCACATTGTGACCGATGGTATCCTTCAGCATCTGACAGTTGGTGCGCAGGTATACCTGGGCAGAATTATCCTTTTTAAGCCGGCTGCTCAGGCGGTCTGCATCCTCCAATCCAATGGCTACTGCCGGGATTTTAGGGTAGGCACTGTCATAAGACATGGCACCGGTATGAGGGAAGTTGTTGGCCCCATGTGTCATGGAACGCAGGATTATCGCCACAGCACCGTATTTCGCTGCCTGGCTGGCACCCTGGCCTCTGTATTTCACCGCATCTCTATAGGAGAAAAAGGTTTTAATAAATTCCGGTTTAAAGTGGTAGTTATAAAAAACGATCTTTCCTTTCACCTGGTCTTTTTTGGCTTCCAGGTCTTCAAAGGAAGCTACTTCCAGCACCGGAGCGGTAAGGCCGGCCTTACCCGTACCTACTGAATTACCGAGGGCCAGTATATTCAGCGGTGACACAAAATCGCGGAGCTTGGATACGATACGTGCTTCTTCCTTTTCACCTCTTACCCAGTGGGGCACCATACATTCCTGCAGATACACGGTGTCTGCTCCGGCAGCTTTCAGGGCTTTCACACCCCATTGCTCTGCCTTGACCATCTGAGGGGAACCCGCCAGCCTGCCACCAACGGTTTTAGTCAGTGTGCGGAGGTTTTCATAAGCGATACTGTTTCTCAGTACTTCATCGGCCATCTGTCTTAAAACAAGGGAATCCTGTTGTTGCGCCATGCTGACTACCGGCAGGAGGCAGGTAAGTACAATTGGCAAAAGGTGTTTTCTCATATAAGCGGCTATATTTTGCAATAAAACTAATTAATTGGCAGTGTTCTTACAAATAACAAATAAATGGTTTTTGGGTCTCCGCCAATTGAAAATTCAGCGTTACCTTCGTATACGAAGTAATCTGGCCGCTGGCACACATTTACAACAGGGCCTTTTTACTAATCGCTTTCCGTTCGTTAAAAAAAAGATCATGCGTATAGGAATTGTATGTTATCCTACATACGGTGGTAGTGGAGTATTGGCAACCGAGCTGGGCAAGGCCCTGGCAGATAAAGGCCATATGGTACATTTTATTACGTACCAGCAACCGGTAAGGCTCAATGCATTTCACGCCAACATATATTACCACGAGGTACAGGTCCCTACCTATCCTCTCTTCGATTTCCCACCCTATGAATCTGCCCTCAGCAGCACCATGGTGGATGTAATCCTTAATCAGAAACTGGACCTGCTCCACGTGCACTATGCGATCCCACATGCCTCCACGGCATATTTGGCCAAACAGATCGTAAGTAAACAAGGCAGGGTGGTGCCATTTATCACCACACTTCACGGTACCGACATTACACTGGTAGGTAAAGACAAGACTTACGCACCGGTGGTAACTTTCTCCATCAACGAGTCTGATGCCATCACAGCCGTATCCGAAAACCTCCGGGACGAGACCTACAAGTATTTCCAGATAGAAAAAGACATCTCCGTGATCTACAACTTTGTGGACACACAGCGCTTCCGTCGCCGGGAGATGCCTCATTTCCGTAATGCCATCGCTCCCAATGGCGAAAAGATATTACTGCATGTGTCCAACTTCCGTAAGGTAAAAAGGGTGCCTGATGTAGTAAAGGTTTTTGCTAAAGTGAGAGAACAGATACCTGCCAAATTACTGCTGGTGGGAGATGGACCAGACAGACCCTCCATCGAATGCCTTTGCCGCGACCTGGGTATTTGTGAAGATGTAAGGTTTGTAGGTAAACAAGAACAGCTGGAAGATGTAATGTCGATCAGCGATCTCTTCCTGTTGCCATCTGATTACGAAAGTTTTGGTCTGGCGGCCCTCGAAGCGATGGCTGCTCAGGTACCGGTTATCTCCTCCAATGCCGGCGGTCTTCCGGAAATCAATATTCCAGGCCAGACCGGTTATATGAGCGATGTAGGAGATGTGGACGATATGGCAGCCAATGCATTGAAGTTGCTGCAGGATGATGAACTGCTGGCTAAAGTCCGCAAGGGAGCATTGGCACAGGCACTGCGTTTTCATATCGACAACATTATCCCGCAGTACGAGGCATTGTACGAGCAGGTGTTACAGCAGCAGGTACAACAGCAGGCACAGTTGCATTAACGATGGCGTATCCACCGTTCGGGGTTCTGCAGCACCATATTACGGTAAATCTGTAATTCTATTTCACCATTGCTGGCAACAGCACTGCCGGCAGCAGCTCCCAACACGTGGCCACGTTTTACCGCCATGCCTTTTTTAACACGTACATCCACCAGCCTTACATAGTTGGTAAAATACTTTCCGTGGCGCAGGGTAACCATATATCCTGCGCCCGGAACACTGAATACCATTATCACTTCTCCATCAAAGATTGCTTTTACGGCTGCCCCTCTGGACGTAGTGATCACGATACCATTGTGTTCTACCTGCACTTTTCCTACCGAGCTGGTACCAAACCGGCCAGAGATCCTGCCGGCATCTACCGGCCAGGGAAGCCTTCCGCGGTTAGCTTCGAAATCACGTGACAACGACAATGCTTCCGGCGTAGCAGCCAGTACATCTTCCTTAGGCGTTTCTTTTACCGGAGGATCGTCGTCTTCGTCTTTTTCAGGCACGGTTACTTTAGGAGGTTTGCGACCTGCTTTTTTAGCAGCTGCCAGTGCTTTTTTACGGGCAGCTTCCCGGGCAGCCAACTGCGCTTTCCGTTTGGCTTCTGCCTTCCGTTTACGCGCTGCAGCAGCAGCCAGCTCTCTTTTACGGGCTTCTTCTATCTCCCGGCGGATGGCATTTTGGATGGCCTTGTCTACCTGACGGGCTTCTGCCCTGCTTTGCTCCAGGTTTTGCTGTATTTCTTTCTCCTGCTCCTGCAGTTGAACGATCGTCTGGTCGGTCTCTTTTTTGTCGGCAATCAGTGTGCCTCTTACCTTTTGTTCGGAGTATAATGCACCTGCTTTCTGGGCCCGCTGTTGCTCCAGGCTTTGCAGTTTCTGGCCCAGCAGTTCTTTGGTGGCCAGCAGGTTTTCTGCCTGACGGCGTCTGTTTTCGCGGTATTGCCGCAGGTAGTGGTAACGGCGGAGTGCATCGTTAAAACTGGTAGCCGAAAACAGGAAGTTAAGTACATCGTATTCACTTTTGGCTTTATAGGCGTATACGATCAGTTGCGCATAACGGGCGCGCAGTGAATCCACTTCTTTCTCCAGCGTTTGTACGTTATCGTTAGTACTACTGATATCGCCATCTATCTGGTTTATTTCCTGGTTAATGCTTCTGATCTGAGCATTGCGGTTTTCTATTTTCTGCTGTAGTTCCTTTTGCAGTCCCAGGTTTTGTTTGGTGGACTTGCGCGTTGATTGCAGGGCGCGGGTAGCTTCCTGAATTTCCTTCAACAGCTCTTGTTTACGGTTTTCAAGTACCGCGCGCGATTGTTTGTTACCGCGCTGTGCATATAGCAATGCCGGTAACAGCCAAAAAGCCATTAAAAACGGGATCAACTTTCTCAAAAAAGGTATGTTTTAGTAAGCAGGATTTTATACTATCTGCGTCTTATCCACTGCTCCGGGTTCTGTTTGGTAACACCTTTCCAGATCTGGAGTTCCACCTCACCTGTATTCTCAATATCATTCACACTGGCGGTACCGATTACCTGACCTGTTCTAACGTTGTCACCTTTTTTCACCCTGGTAGTCTGCAAACGGACATAGGTAGTAAAGTATTGTCCATGACGGATAATAATTACATATCCGGAGCCCGGCATTACTACTACGGATTTTACCTCACCTTCGAAGATGGCTTTCACTGCACCGCCTTTGTTGGTAGCGATGACGATACCATCTGATGGTACGGTGATATGTTCCATAACAGCATGCTGGTGTATACCGAAATGTTCGATGATATTACCCGCATCTACCGGCCATGGCAGTTTACCCCTGTTGGCTTCAAAGCTTTCTGACAGTGCCAGTGCTTCAGGAGTGGCTTCCAGCACGTTTTCAGTACGGGCCGGAGCAGGTTTTTCAGGTACCGGTGCAGGTTTCGCTGGCTCTGGTGTCGTCGTTGGCGCAGGTGTTGGTTTTACCGGAGCGGGTGTATTGGCAGCATTATTATTGTTGTGGGCAGCAGCGGCGGCGGCATCAGCTTTTGCTTTTTCTGCAGCGGCCAACGCGGCTTTACGCGCTTCCTCTTCTCTTCTGCGTTTCTCTTCTGCAGCTTTACGGCGGGCAGCTTCTTCCTCCATAGCCTTACGGCGCGCTTCTTCGATCTCACGACGGATTACCGCACGGATAGCTGCCTGTACTTTCTGCGCATCTTTGTTACGCTGATTAATATCGGTTACCAGTTCTTTCTCACGTCCTTTCAGTTTGGTGAGCACTTCGTCCTTCTCTTTCTTGTCCAGTTCCAGCGTAGACCTTTGCTCCTGCTCAGACTTGAGCACGTCAGCGCGTTTTACACGCTGGCTTTCCAGGCTCTGGATCTTTTTGCTCAGCTGGTCCTGGGTAGAAACGATATTGTCTGCCTGACGGCGGCGGTATTCACGGTATTGTTTCAGGTATTGAAAACGTTTTACGGCATCATTGAAGCTCTGGGCAGAAAACACAAAGTTCATCATGTCGTAGGAAGAGCGGTTCTTATAGGCATACACGATCAGTTGTGCGTATTGTGCCTTCAAAGTGTCCAGGTCTTTTTGCAGTGTTTTGACATCACGCGCGGCAGCGTTGATATCGCCGTTGATGAAGTTGATTTCCTCGTTGATATTATTGATCAGGCGGGTACGGAGTGTGATCTTATCTCTCAGCGCACGAAGCTGACCCAGGCTTTCCCGGGTAGAACGTTTGGTAACTTTCAGCTGCTCGTTTGCTTCTTCGATCTCCTTTTGCAGCTCTCTTTTCCTGCGCTCAAGTTCCTCCCGCGACTGTTGCTGCTGGCCGGTATTCTGGGCCACCAGCATAGCTGGCAACAACCATATGATCAATACAAACGGGATAATCTTCTTCAAATACAACATGACTATTTTAAGTAACTGCAATTAAATACCAGGTTCAAGTATATAAACGATAAATATACAACGTTTATTAGTTTAATGAAGATCACAGTGCCGGGAAATCTTGTTACATGCGTTTATAACTCGCCGGCGTATTGAACGGGAAACTTAATGGTACGTCAAAATCATAACGGGTAAAGTCCAGCGCTATTTTGGTCACGCTTTTCTCTTCCACGAAGATACGGCGCACTGTCGGGAACTTCCGGCCGGCCACATTCGCATAATCGCCATAGGTTAGTTCGCAGGAACGTCTGTTGGGATTAAGGCTGTCTTTGTCCATCACCTTGCTTTGCTGCAACCCGTAGTCATCTGCAAATACATTGAACAGGCTGGTGAACTTCGGATTTTCGCAGCTGAAGGAGATAACGGCAGGTGTTTTTACCAGACCAAATACTGAATCCGTCAGGTATACAGGATTACCGATCAGCAGGTCCTGTAAGGTTTTGAAGTCGAATGGAATGTTGAGCAGGTCTTCTGCGTCAGACATCTTCCTGAGAAATACCTGTTTGTCCATACGGTTGTACAACTTCAGGCTGTCGGGAGTTATTACCGCTCTCATGACCTCATCTATGATAGGTGCGGCGACAGACACCCAGATGATACTATCCTTTTTCATACGGATAGTGGCGGTCAGGTTGTTATGGCTTTTACTTTCGTTTTCAAAAGCCAGTTTCATCCTGCCGGAGAAAGTATTGAAGTTGATATTATTGTTGCGGATACCTTTCAGCATGTTCTCGATAAAGGCATTCCGTTCTTCTGCCGATGTAGTATCCCGGTGAGCGGCCAGTTTGCTGGTGTCTGTTGCCGGGAAAGTGTTGCGGGCCAGTTGTTTCGGGTGACGGCAGGCAGTGAAAGCCATACCGGCTATTCCAATTATTAACAGTAATGTTTTTTTCATGCAGCTATAAGCTTTTAGCGGCATCAGCACTCGCCATGGGTAATCAAGATACCGGGCATTCTCAGCTGAAGGCTATTGAATATATTTTTTTTCTGCGATCTTACGGACCAGGCCCACGGAGGTAGCTCCTTTGTCTTTCGCCTTCTGCCAGTATTCTACCGCTTTTGTGACATCTTTCAGATTAAACAGGATATCACCATAGTGTTCCAGCACATTTGGATTCTGTTGTGATTCCGGAAACTCCAGGGCTTTTTCTATCCAGTGTTTTGCTTCTTCGAACTTCTCCTGCCGGAATAATATCCAGGCGTAGGTATCCATGTAGGTTGGACTGTCCGGTTCTATTTCCAGGGACCTTTTGGACATTTCCTCGGCGCGGTCCAGGTTTTCGCCTCGGAGTGACAGGTAATAACTGTAGTTATTGAGTACCAGGGCATCCTGCGGCCGAAGCTGCAGCGCCCTTTCGTAACTGCTGTCGGACAGCTGGTGCTGGCCGGTAGCGTGGTAAGCGTCTCCCAGCAGGGACTGTACATCGGCCTGGAAACGTTTTTCTCCGGTGCCGATTTCCAGTGATTTGTTCAGCGCAGTAATGGCAGCCGGATATTGTTGTAACAGGAAGCTGGCCACCCCTTTAAAGTAGTAGCCCATAAACTCCTTGGGGAATTTTTCTGTTACCGTATTACTGAGTGTCAGCAGCGCGTTGGGTTCTTCCTTGCGGGAATAAATCCACATCAGCTGATACCATACCGAAAACCGGGTAGAGTCCAGGCTCAGTGCTTTGGTATAACATTCCTGGGCACTGTCCAGCATATCCACCTGGGAAAACATATCACCTCTCAGGGCATATGCTTTGGGTTCTTTCGGATGGGCTTTCACTACCAGTGCGGTGAGCTCCAGTCCTTCTTCCACCTTGGTAGAATCCAGCTGCATCATCTGCAGGTAAGGATACACATAGGCCACCTTTTCGTCGATGCTATAGGAGGAATTGGCAAAAGCGCGGGTGAGGTAGGCCCAGTAGCCGGCTTTATCATTTTTCTTTTTAGCATAAGACGCGAGGCCCAGCAAAGCCCTGGCATTGTCCGGGTCTTTAGTCAGCAGGTTTTTGTAGATGGCGATGGCATCCGCTGTACGGTCGTTGGCATCATATACCTCAGCGAGCAGGTAATGATAACGCAGTTCCTGCGGGTTGACATCCATGAGTTTACGGATCTCCGCAGCAGCCGAATCTACCTGGCTCATTTTGAGCAACAGCTTTTGTTTTTGGTAGATGATTTCTTCCACTACCCCTGTTTTCTGCTCCAGCTGGTTGAATGTAGCCAGGGCCGCAGCCGGTTTATTGGCTTTGGCGAGGAACATCGCCTTGTTGAACAGATAGTCTTCGCTGTTGGGGAAGCGGGTTGTCAGCCTGTCAAATACTGTAGCCGCACTGTCGTATTGCTCATTTACCGCAAATGCATCGGCCAGGGTGATCTGAAACCAGTGATTATCCGGGTCCATAGTGGCTGCACGGCGGGCGAAGCCCAGTGCATAACCCGGGTTCTGGACCTCCAGAAACAAACGGGCCAGTTCGTAATAAACGGTGGGATTGTTTTTGTTTAACCGCAGGTAGTCGGAATATTGGGTGATAGCTGTGCGGTAATCTCCCAGCATCTTGGAACGCTGGGCCGCAAAAAAAAGACTGTCAGCCCTCTGCTCCAACACAGCAGGGTCTTTGATAGCAGCACCATGACGCAAGGCTTTTTTAGGTCCGCTGCAAGCGCCTGTTATCAAAAGGCCGGCAACACCAATAACGGTTAAGAGTACACGCATTTATCAGGATTTACCGGTATGACCGAAGCCTCCTTCACCGCGAACGGTTTCTGTCAGCAACTCCACAGGCTGTATCACCGCCTGTACAAAAGGAGCGATGATCATCTGGGCTATACGGTCTCCGGGTTGTATCGTTTGTAGTTCGTTGGATAGGTTGATCATAATAACCTTGATCTCCCCTCTGTAATCCGCATCTATCGTGCCAGGCGTGTTGAGCAGGGTCAGTCCCTGCTTGATCGCCAGCCCGCTGCGCGGACGTAACTGAGCTTCATATCCGGTGGGTAGTTCCATGAACAACCCCGTTGGCACCAACATTCTTTCCAGTGGCTGGAGGGTTATCGCCGTCTCCAGGTGCGCACGCAGGTCCATACCTGCCGCTTCAGCAGTCGCATAAGCCGGCAGTTCATTACCAGACTTATTGATGATTTTCACAATTATATCAGCCATTGGGCAAAGATAATTTATTATTATTTAGCTATTTTCTCCAATAATACAACCGCATGGGCTGTCACCCCTTCTTCCCGGCCCACAAAGCCCAGTTTCTCTGTAGTAGTGGCTTTTACAGACACATCTTCCAGACCGATACGCAGTATTTCTGCAATCACCGCCTGCATCTCCGGCACATAGGCCTTAATCTTAGGCGCCTGCAGACACAGGGTACTGTCTACATTCACTACACCATAGCCCTTTTCTCCTATCAGCTGTGCACAACGGGCCAGCAGAATTTTACTGTCAATGTTTTTATAAGTATTGTCTGTATCCGGAAAATGTACGCCGATATCTCCAAGCGATAACGCTCCCAGCATAGCATCACAGATCGCGTGTAACAGCACATCTGCATCACTGTGTCCCAGCGCGCCCTTATGGTGAGGCACTTTTACGCCACCCAACCAGAAATCGCGGCCTTCCACCAGCTGATGAAAATCTACTCCCAGACCAATACGTATACTACTCATAGCTTATATTTTATAACATTTATGCCAATGCGCAAGGTAGGCATTAAAAATAAAAATCCCCCCGTTAAAAAAACGAGGGGACCTAATATATTTCTGAATTTTATTATTTATTTTTTTCAATTACCAGCCGGTCCTGCTTTCTTCATTCCTGGCCCCAAGGTCAAAGGTAAGTGTAAACCGCAAGGTGTTGGAAAGCGGGTTACGCTGTGTACCAGAGCCAGAAGGCACCAGGTAAGAGAAGTTAAGTCCGAAGATATCATATTTGATACCGACCCCCGCCGTAAAATACTTGCGGTTTCCTTTATTCTTGTTTTCATTAAAATAACCGGCCCTTACTGCAAACTGCTGGTTATACCAGTATTCCATACCCACGGAATACATCAGCTCCTGCAGTTCTTCCTTCAAACCTCCCGGTGCATCACCAAAGGAGCTGAACATACCCTGCAACACACCTTTTTCCTTGTAGTTACCCAGGGAGTCTGGTGTAGGTACCATCAACTTGTTGATGTCGAGGGCAAAAGTCAGCTGATTGGTTTCGTCCAGACTGAGTGTATAGGCAGTACCGATAGCCAGGTTGGTAGGCAGAAAGTCTTTGTTTTGTGCAGAACTGGTATAGGAGATCTTAGTACCGATATTAGAGATGGCCAGGCCCACATTCAATCTGTTGGCCAGCCCGTCTGCCTTTTCAAATTCTTTGGTATAGAAAGCGGAAATATCTGCCGCAAAAGCTTTACCAGGTCTGATCATAGTGCTGCCGTTAGTCTGCCCGCCAGCCAGATTGGAATAAATATAACGACCGGTCAATCCCATGGAGAAGTTATCAGACAATTTACGCGCATAACCTGCGTCAAATGCAAATTCCCGCGGACGGAAATCACCCAGGTCCTGGTTGGAGAAATCCCTGAAGTTGATAGTCCCCAGTGAAAAATAACGTAGTGAGGCAGAAACAGCCTGGTATTCGTCCAGTTTCGTATATCCACTAACGGTTGCCAGAAACACATCGTTCACCAACTCCTTTAACCAGGGTGTGTAAGTAACAGCGACACCACCATTAGCCTTTGCAAACGGCAGTTTGGACAAGTTCCAGTATATAGAAGAGGCATCCGGTGACAGTGCTACACCCACATCCCCCATTGCTCCGCTTCTGGCATCAGGTGTAATCCGGAGAAAAGGTACTGCGGTATTGATCGTTTTAGTACGGCCATCTAACTCACCTGTGTTTATCTGGGCTGAGGTTTTTAAACTTGTGAAAGTACTGTATATGAACACAAGGCTCAAAGTTACCTTTCGGATCATGCAACGTTCGTATTTAGATAGGGTGTAAAAATAAGCTTATTTATTAATATTAAAACGTAAGGGGTTTGATGTAGGGATAATGGCGAACTTGCTCTCCCAAATGCATGGGTCATAATAGTACCATTTTTCCACCCAAAGTCCTGGTTTTACCATTACTGCTAATAATCAGCCTGTAAATATAAATGCCGGCGGGTAACTTAGCTCCCGAATCACCTCTACCGTCCCAGGGGCTTCCATCAAAACGACTGGTACCAGAAAATATTGTGCTCCGCATTTTCTTAACCAATCGCCCATCTGTGCTAAATACCTGTAAATCTACCTGTAGTTGTTGTCCTTGCTGATTGTGCAGAAAAGAAAACCTGGTTACATCGTAAAAGGGATTGGGATAATTGACAACTTCCTCCACCGTCAGTGACCCCGGCTCTGCTACTTTGAAGAAGATCGTTGTTACAGTGCTGTTGTTATAGGTGTCCCAAGCCTTTATGGTAATACGATGCGCCCCGGTTGGTAATGCTGTCAGCGGAAAACGTACCTGTCCCTTCCGATAACTGTCCAAAGATGCTTCAAAATAATCATTTAAAACAAAATATTCTGAACTATCCAGGATCGCTATCAGATGATGCTCAGGGTTATTACCCGATACATTGATACCACTACTGTCTGCAAGATCTATCATCAGCAAAGGAGATGGTCCGGTCATATCACCGTTGACAAAACGTTTGCTATCCAACCACACTTTCACTTCCGGCCCAGTGACATCTGCCGGTGCATTATTCATCAGGCCCCCGGTTGTGAATCCTTGAAAATAACCACCACCGTCTGACATCTCACCGCAGGCATAATAACTTATCTTGCCATTTGCTTTTCCGGACTGTAAATCAGCAGGAACCGTAAATGCTACTGTAAAACGACCATCCTTCACCGTTTGTGTTCCTTTGAAGAGAACACGTTGCTGTAATTTGTATTCCGCCACCTGGCTACGGGGATCATTTCCCCGGGTACGGTAAGTGGCCGGCTGGTCATAAACCACCGTCGTTACCGTTCCCTGGTAATCCTCCAGTATATTGCCCCTGTTATCTGCTATATGTCCTTTGACAATGCAAGGCTGCAGCCCTTTCAGGGTATCCGTTTCCGTGCCAGCCTTCTGACCGTTGATACTGTCTGTTATAACGCGCCATTGCGGAAATGCAAGCGTCATCGACGGATCACCCAATAACTGGAACTTGCGGTTATTGATCACATCTCCCGAAGTGCTGTAGGTAGTATTTTTACCTTGTTGTATCGCTTCACCCAAACTACGCATGCTGCCATCAGCCAATGGGGTGAACGCCGCCTGCAGGTAATTGGTGTTCATCAACCGGTTGGAATTGGCGAAAACAGCCCGTGTGGTGGTCATCAGCGCAATCGCACCGGTATTTTGCTGTAAGAGCAACTGTGCCCCCAGGGAGTTAATGCCCGGATCATCGAAAGGCGCAAAATCGCAGGTAGCTGTAATCAGCAGCGGCAGCCTGTTTTCGTTCTTCCATTCCCGTACGCTGGCTGCATCCATAATAGTTTCTTCTGCCAGCCGGTTGTTGCTGCCATGCCCCGTATAATTCATTACCAGGGTACCACTGTTGATCGCATTGGCAATTGCTTTGTTCACCTCTGGTGAGCGGGGGCCGGAAGGGGTACTTTCCTGCGGATAGGCGTCCAGGTATATTTTACCGATGTTGGGCTGTGCATTGTTTTTGGCGATCATAGCCCCCATGGCTTCGGCATCATTAAAATGGAGGTTGTCATCTTCATCATCTGCCAGCAGTGTTACCTGATTACGCCAGGGACCAAAAGAAGCCGGCTGCTGGTAACGGATGATTTTATCCACAGCCATCCTGGCTTCTGTTGTATTACGAACAGGCAACCGGCCGATACCGATATCCAGCAGGTTGGTGATATCTGTACGGGTAATATCTTCTGTATCATCCAGCATGCCGAAGAAATCGTCCGACACATAGGAATGAATAGCATCCAGCGAGGCCTCACTTTGCCAGGACGGCACCAGGTTGGTATTATTCTTCACCCGCTGACGGTAATCGTAGGAGGCAGCGCCAAAGAGCAGCAGGTAACGAGGATGATCGCCCCGGTCGTAGTGCATCTTCACATAATTCCGGATGGCCGTAGGGTCCGGCGATCCGGATGCAAACTCATTGTATATCTGGCTGGTAGTCACCACCTGTACACTCAGCTGGTCGTGTTGCCGGCGCCAGGCTGCCAGCCTCTCCGCCTCAGCGCGGAAAGCCTCATGGGTGACGATCAACAAATCTGTCCCAGGAGCACCATGCAGGTCCTGATTGAGCACAGGCCCGCCCGGGACGGGCCTCCCGGTACTCCCCGGGTTAAAGGCAATAAACTCCCGCAACGAATCCGCAGAACGGATGAATGACAGGGAATCTGCCCGCAATGCAGTGCCCATGGCCAGCGGACGAAGCGGGTCGGTCACTTCCCATACCTGCGTTTGTGCAGTAGCGTTAGACAATACATATTGCAACTGCCGGGCAGTGCCTAAGCCATTGGTGCTGCGGAAATCCAACATGCCCGAAGCCGGTATCCGTAACGGACAACTGGCTGTCAGTTCCAGGTAATCCAGCCACCCTCTTGAGTTGATATCACCGGGCTGAAACTCCACCCCTGCCGAGACTGCGGCCTGCGAGACTGCAGCCGTGCCGGAAGCCATGGCAGCGGTAGCGATAGATTCAAATACGCTCCCACCTACAGGCAACAGATAAGTACTGGCTGCAGCGGTCCCGTTAAGGCTCACCTTAAAATTGCACCCGGAGGCACTGCGGGCTGCCGCCCTGAATTTAACAGTGACAGGGCCTTCCGGAGCTCCTGGCAACACAAAGTCATAGGTACGGCTATTGCCCACCACTTTACTGAATTCCTGTCCCCACCATTGTTTGCCGCTGCTGAGGAAATTGAGGCTGTCCCGTTCGTAAAAGGTATGGTAATCAAAAAAGAGCACTGTCCTGTCGGGGAGCTGAGTATTGTTGTCCTGCCAGATACGGGCACCATCCCCGCCGGTGGTGATAAAGTACCAGGAGACGTCGCTGTAAAGATTGTACTGGTGGGAGAAGCCGGGCTCCCAGGGATTCCATTGCCAGCGGTGGGGACCGGGCGCATAAAAGAGGATATAGTCGTTGCCGTTGAGATAACCGTCGCCTCCGTCATTTACCTGCAGGGCTACTTCGGGCAGATCGTCCGGATGCGGCTGACCATTGGCTTCGGGCAACATCTGGCCTCCACTGCCATAGAGGCGCACAGTGCCTGAGGGCAGCTGCCGGGTGTCTATCCCCATTTGCTGCAGCATCGGTACGTCAATCTTATATACGCCCGGGCCTGCTACGGATAATTTATACCAATTGCCCGATGTCAGTACGCTATGATTATTATAGGATCTAAGTCCTGTTTGTCCGGAGGCTGTCCTGCTATGGTATAGAAAAATTAACAGGAGCACAGGGAAAATATACGAAGGTTTCATTATCTTGATGGCCCTTTTCCATGCTTTCCAAAAGGTTGATGTAATGTAGAGAAAATATAAGATAAAAATTTCAAATATATCTCTTAATTTTCGCTGCTGTATTGTTCTTGGCGATAGTTCTATCAAGTCATGGCCGGGGCATATTACAAATTAATTTTTTTCGCCATAAAATAAAAAAGATTACATTTGCGTTTACTGTAAATATAATCGACTAAAGCTGTATCGCATGCGTAGATTAACCTCTTTATCATTGCTCGTTGGTACCGGCGTAATGCTATCCATGACTGCCTGTCACAAGGACGGTGGAGGACTTTTCGGCAAAAAGAAGGAAGCATCCTCTGCTACGGGCTGGAACTATAATGACCAGAAAATGGGTGGTTTCAGCGTAGCCAAAAATAAAAACCAGATCACAGGTCCGGGCCTTGTATTTGTACAGGGTGGTACTTTTGCCATGGGCGCCACTGAGCAGGATGTAATGGGCGACTGGAACAACATTCCTCGTCGTATTACAGTATCCTCCTTCTATATCGATGAATCCGAAGTGGCCAACGTGCACTATCGGGAGTATCTGTTCTGGCTGTCCCGTGTGTATAACGAATCCTTCCCGCAGGTTTACCGCAACGCGCTGCCGGATACCCTGGTATGGCGTAGTGAGCTGGCTTATAATGAGCCGCTGGTAGAATACTACTTCCGTCACCCGGCCTATAACGACTATCCGGTAGTAGGTGTAACCTGGAAACAGGCAACAGACTACTGTAAATGGCGTTCCAACCGTGTAAACGAAAAGCTGCTGATGGACAAAGGCCTGCTTTCCAAAGCAGACATTACCAACCAGTCTGACGATAATACCTTCGACACCAAAGCCTATAGTGCCGGCCTTTATGAAGGTACTCCGGGTAAAATGTCCAGCTCTGTTAAAAACCAGTTCAAAAACGCGGACGGTACTCCAAGGGCCGCCCAGTTTGAAGACGGTATCATGCTGCCCGCCTACCGCCTGCCCACAGAAGCAGAATGGGAATACGCAGCACTGGGTTACATCGGTCAGAACCCTGGCCCTTCCAAAAAAGAAGGCAAACACGGGGAAGAGCTGATCATGAACAAACAGGTATACTCCTGGGGCACTAACACCAGCGGTCTGCGTGATATCCGCCGCGGTACCATGCAAGGACAGTTCCTGGCCAACTTTAAGCGCGGCTCCGGTGATAACATGGGTGTGGCCGGTGGTCTGAACGACCGTGCCTCCATCCCTGGCCCTACCCGCTCTTTCTACCCTAACACTTTCGGTATCTACAATATGTCCGGTAACGTAGCAGAATGGGTACTGGATGTTTACAGGCCTCTCAGCCCTATCGATGGTGAAGACTTCAACTACTTCCGTGGTAACAAGTTCCAGACCGTTTACCAGAACGAAAACAAAGAGTTCGAAAAAGACAGCCTGGGTCACCTGAAAATGCGTGATGTTACTGATGAAGAAAGTGCTAACCGTCTTAACTACCAGAAAGGTGACGTAATCAACTACCTCGATGGTGACACCCTCTCTCAGGTGGAATATGGTTATGGCGTTACTACCCTGATCAACGACAAATCACACGTTGTAAAAGGTGGTAGCTGGAACGACCGCGCCTACTGGCTCTCTCCAGGTACCCGCCGTTACATGCAGGAAGATATGGCCACCAACACCGTAGGTTTCCGTTGTGCAATGGACCGCGTAGGTAGCCCAGAAGGTAACAAGTTCAAAACTGGTAACCTGTTCAAAAAACAAAGACAGAAAAGATAATCATCTCCCTAAAGGAGCATAAAAAAAACGCAAAGATGAAAGTCTTTGCGTTTTTTTATGTCTTTGAGAAACGAAGAAGGAACTACTTCCAGATCTCCAGGATCTCTTCAGTATGGTTCTTGGTATCCGGCTTTTTGATGATATGATCAATCACGCCTTTTTCATTGATGAGGAAAGTAGTACGGTGAATCCCGTCATACTTGCGGCCCATCATCTGTTTTTCACCCCAGACACCATATTGGTTTACGATCTTATGGTCATCATCTGCCAGTAAGGTAAAAGGCAGATCATATTTTTCTATAAACTTCAGATGGCTTTGTTCGCTGTCCGTGCTTACTCCTACCACTGCATATCCTTTTTTGGTCAGGTCCTGGTAGTTATCGCGCAGATTGCAGGCCTGTGCAGTACAACCGGGAGTCATGTCTTTCGGATAAAAATAAAGTACCACGCGTTTACCTTCAAGGTCTTTCAGTGATACGGTTTTGCCGTGCTGGTCCTTGCCTTTGAATACCGGCGCTTTTTCTCCTTCTTTTAAGTTTACCATATCGCGTTTTTTAGGTTTTAGGAAGATGATTATGTTTTGCACTAACGTTTGAAGGACAGATGATAGGTGCCTTCATTACCCGCTACGTCTGTCACTTTCATGACGAGTGTATGATTGCCCGGAGGACAATGTTCATCAAACGTATAGGTAAGCACGTTACCTTTCCGGGAAAACATCAGCCATTTACCATCCAGCTCTCCCCGGAAATCCTTGATGCCGCTGTCATCACTCATGGTAAAAGACAGCTTGGTGGCTTTAGACAGGTTAGCACCAGGTTTCACACCAATTGGCATTACTTTAGGCGCTATCGTATCTACTTCCAGGTGGAAATTGCCGAAATCGCGGAAAGTACCTTTGTACCAGCCATCTTCCAGTACGGTACCGGACACACTGGTGCTGCCAAGGCCTTCCCGTACCATCACTATTTTAGGCTGCAGGTATTCGGGCACTGTTCTGGTAGCCTTCAACCGCACGTCAAAGAAGTCGTGTACCGGCACCAGCGGAGTATGGAGGTGATAGATGTTGGAATAATATTTTGCAGATGCAGCCGGGATCTCCTGGTAATTAAAGCAGATCCGGTCGTACAGCGCACGTTCATCCAGATAAAACTCTACCTGGTTGTTTTCGAAGATATTGCGGGAATCAGGATACATGGTGTTGGCACAAGGCTTGTCCGGTGTTTCCTCTCCGCCCTGCTGCAGGTTTACCTTCACGGTGGAAGTATTGCCATAGGCGTCTTTCACCAGCAGTTTCACTTCGTGCACCTGTCCGTCAGCCAGGTTGATGGTGCCATCACCTTTCAGATCGTGGTAGATGTCCAGTTCATTGCCTGGCAGGGAAAACAGCAGCTGCAGATAAGGGCCTCCGCCTTTTTTCACCTTATAGTCGATATGGGCATTCAGATATCTGGTTTCTTCATACCCGATATTATCCAGCTGGAAGTCGATGTCCGGCACATCATTATTCAGCATAAAGACTTCGTAAATGCCGTAGGTGTTGGGTGCATTGTTCATGCGGTCTATGGCGTTGATACCAAGACCTACCTTATCGGCTTTCACTTTTACAACGGGCTGAGTGGTCACGTAGTGGTCGCCGGCTTTTTTAACAGCGAGCATCATAGGCTGTTGCTCATAGATGCTTTTCTCCATATCGTAAATGGCTATACGATAAACGTCCGGAGGACGGGTATCAGCTATGTTAAAGCCAAACAACAGCGGGTTGAGTGGTTTTTCCGTCTGGGTGTTCCGGATTTCGAAGTGCAGGTGCGGGCCGGCAGAGCCGCCGGTATTACCGCTCCAGGCTACAAAATCACCTTTCTTCACAGGAAACATATTCGCCGGAATAGACAGATCGCTGGCCCAGCTTTCACTGGCATACTGTTGTTTTTTCACGTAAGCCTGAAGGGCCGGGAAGAAGCTGTTCAGGTGGGCATATACGGTCGTATAGCCATTGGGGTGGGTAATATACAATACATTCCCGAAGCCGGTATGCGACACTCCTATACGGCTCACATATCCATCTGCAGCAGCATGTACCGGCAGATTTTCCTTCTGCTGGGTTTTCATGTCCATACCGGAATGGAAGTGATTAGGCCTTAACTCTCCAAAGTTACCAGCCAGCTCTATGGGAACATTCAGCGGGTTCCTGAAATAGCCCTGGGGGTAATTTTTTTCGGGAACGGATTGCGCCTGTAATAAATGTGGTAGTAAGCAAAATAAGCCAATGACTCTCTTCATAATATTGCAATGGTAGAAAAAAATCGCGAATTCCATTTCGCAAAGCGACAAAGTTTGCGAAGCGGCAAAGTTCGCCAATGAACAGCATCTTTACAAACTTTGTCGCTTTACGGAACATAATTCATGATTTCTTATGTACATTAGTTGCCGCAAAACGAGCTATCATACATGTCTATCCTGGTATCACAACTTAGTAAGGTCTATGGCGAACAAAGGGCGGTAGATGCTATTTCCTTTGAGCTGAAGAAAGGGGAAATAACAGGATTTCTGGGCCCCAACGGGGCAGGGAAGTCTACCACCATGAAAATGATTACAGGCTTTCTGCCTCCTACCAGCGGCAGCGCCAGTGTTTGTGGTTATGATATCGTCAGCCAGTCTCTGGAGGTACGTAAAAGAGTAGGATACCTGCCGGAGTCGAACCCGTTGTATTACGACATGTATGTACGGGAATTCCTGGAGTTTGTTGCCGGCGTGCATCAGCTGGGACAGACTGCACCGGATCGTATCAGGAAGGTGATCGATATTACCGGGCTGCAGCCGGAAAGCCGTAAAAAGATAGGTGCGCTGTCTAACGGCTACAAGCAGCGTGTCGGGCTGGCCCAGGCGTTGCTGCATGATCCCGAAGTGCTGATTCTGGATGAGCCCACTACAGGGCTGGACCCTAATCAGCTGGCTGATATCCGTCAGCTTATCAAAGACCTTGGAGCCGATAAAACGGTGATCCTCTCCACGCATATCATGCAGGAAGTGGAAGCACTCTGCGGACGTGTGATCATTATCAACAAGGGGAAAATAGTAGCTGACGACCAGCTGTCGGAGCTGCAGCAGCAAAATACCGCCAACGGCTATCTGCAGGTGACTTTCGGAGAACCCGCCACTGCTGAAGAGTTGGCACAGATCGCCGGTGTTTCCCGCGTCAAAGCCGCAGAAGGCAACAGCTGGCAACTGTATACCAACGAGATAGACCTTGTACGAAAAAACCTGTTACAATTTGCTTTGATTAATAACAGGAACATCCTTTCTTTGCAAAGCAATTCACAAAGCCTGGAAACCATTTTCCGGGAAATAACGAAGAGCGTTTAGCTATAAGCAGCTAGCTCCTAGACTAAACGCCCATGCTAACCGCTAATAGCTAACAATTATAACTTTCGAATTATGAGTACTATTTCAGAAATCCATGCCAGGCAAATTCTCGATAGCCGCGGTAATCCTACAATTGAAGTAGATGTAACTACTGAAGATGGTCATTTCGGCCGTGCTGCCGTTCCATCCGGCGCCTCTACCGGTAAGCATGAAGCAGTAGAACTGCGTGATAACGACAAGAGCGTTTATGGTGGTAAAGGTGTACTGGAAGCCATCAAAAACGTAAACGAAATTATTTCGGAAGAACTGGTTGGCTGGGAAGTTACTGACCAGGCAGGTATCGATAAATTACTGATTTCCCTGGATGGTACCCCCAACAAAGCCAAACTGGGCGCCAACGCTACCCTGGCTGTGAGCATGGCCGTAGCCAAAGCTGCTGCAGAACAATGCAATCAACCGCTGTACCGCTACCTGGGCGGCGTCAACGCATTCACCCTGCCTATTCCCCTGATGAACATCATCAACGGTGGTGCGCACGCGGACAACAAAATTGATTTCCAGGAATTTATGATCGTTCCGATCGGTGCATCTACCTTCTCTGAAGGTCTGCGCTGGGGCGTGGAAGTATTCCACAAACTGAAATCTGTACTGAAAGGTAAAGGCTATAGCACCAACGTAGGTGATGAAGGTGGTTTCGCTCCTGAAATCCAGAGCAACGAAGAAGCTATCGAAACTGTACTGGAAGCTATCAAAGCTGCCGGTTACACTCCTGGTGAACAAATCGCTATCGCCCTGGATGCCGCCAGCAGCGAAATGTACAGCGACGAAACCAAAAAATATAAATTCTACAAAAGCTCTCAGAAAGAAATCACCAGCGATGAAATGGTGGCTTACTGGACTGAGTGGTGCAACAAATACCCTATCGTTTCCATCGAAGACGGTATGGCCGAAGACGACTGGGAAGGTTGGAAAAAACTGACCGAAGCTGTAGGCAGCCGCGTTCAGCTGGTAGGTGACGACCTGTTCGTAACCAACGTTAAACGCCTGAAACAAGGTATCGATCAGAACATCGCTAACAGCATCCTGATCAAAGTAAACCAGATCGGTACTGTGACCGAAACCATTGATGCTGTAAACATGGCCCACAAAGCCGGTTATACTTCCATCATGAGCCACCGCTCCGGTGAAACCGAAGATACTACTATCGCCGACCTCGCTGTAGCACTGAACTGCGGCCAGATCAAAACCGGTTCTGCTTCCCGCACCGACCGTATGGCTAAATACAACCAGCTGCTCCGTATTGAAGAAGAGCTGGGCGAAGTAGCTATCTATCCAACTAAAGCTATCAGCGTTAAAAAATAATCCACCATTTATGGATTTATGAATTTATGGATTTATGGATTTAGAGATTTAGAATGCGGCGGAGATACATCTATTCTTCGTTGTATTCTAAATCTCTAAAATCCCTAAATCAAAAAATCCCTAAATTGCATATATGTCTTTCTTCAAATCCATAAAACTGCCCAGGTATGTAAAGAACAAGTTCTTTATCACGGGCATCGCATTTGTTATATGGATTGCCTTTCTGGACAAGACCAACCTGATGTACCAATATCAGTTCCAGTCTGAAGTCAACAAACTGGAAAACCAGAAAGACTTTTTTATCAAAGAAATCAAACAGACTAAGGAAGAACAACAGGAACTCCTGTCCAGCCCGGAAAAACTGGAGAAATTTGCCCGCGAAAAATATTATATGAAAAAGGATAATGAAGACCTCTTTATTATCACGCCTGCCCCCCAAGAGTAGCCCCTCTCCCCCTTGCGAGTCTTAAAAATTTATCCTAAATTAACAATACAATTTATTATTCCGTCGTTATAAAGTTGGGATACACTATTCTTTCATCAAATTGATTATGCATGAGTAATTTTACACTATCTACCCTGTCAACCTTGTATCTTGTTACTGATAGCGATCTCAAACGTCAACAGCAGGAAGCATCATTAACGCGGGAAGAACAGGCTTGTTTTGAGGACACCAAAGCAGTCCTCAACACCATTCGTTATACTCCCCGGGCAGCCACCCTGCAGATGATATTTGATTATGCCGCCAGTAAGCCCGAACAGAAATAGTTCAGGACACGGCTATTGATCCTTAACAAGTTACCTATATACTGCTGTACGATCCGTGCAGTTATCGCTTTCATTTTTCCTATCTTTACGGCATGACCAAAAAAGAGCGGTACGCCTTTGTGCTCAACTATTTTGAGACACATGTGCCTAATGCCGAAACAGAGCTTATTTACGATAATCCCTACCAGCTGCTGGTAGCCGTTATTCTCTCCGCACAATGCACCGATAAACGGGTGAATATGACCACTCCCGCCATATTTGAGCGTTACCCGGACACTGCGGCACTTAGTCAGGCTACCTTCGATGATCTGTTTCCTCTCATCAGAAGTATTAGTTATCCTAACAATAAAACCAAACACCTCATCGGCATGGCCCAGATGGTGATGGATGACTTCAACGGAGAAATACCAGACACCGTGGCCGAACTGGTGAAACTGCCCGGCGTAGGCCGTAAAACCGCTAACGTGATCACCTCCGTGGTACACCAGCAGCCCAATATGGCCGTGGATACCCACGTATTCAGGGTTTCCGCCCGCATTGGTCTTACCACCAACGCTAAAACACCGCTGCAAACAGAACTGCAACTACTGAAGAATATACCTAAAGAAAAGGTACATATCGCCCACCACTGGCTGATCCTGCATGGCCGTTATATCTGCCTGGCAAGAAATCCCAAATGTGAAGAATGTGGTTTAAGGCCCGCCTGCAAGTATTATCAGCAGCTTATCAAAGCACAATAAGGGTTTGCTGTTGCCAAAACAGGGGCGTATATTGGTATCCTAATATTTACCTGCATGCGCCCATTCCTGACTGCCAACTGGCGAAATCTGCTGATGCTGAATTTTGCCGCAGATGCCGCCACCTTACAGCCCTACCTTCCCGCACATACAGAACCGGATACCTGGAACAATATTCATTATGTAAGCCTGGTAGGTTTCCTGTTTGAAGATACCCGCGTAAAAGGTATCTCCTTCCCCGGCCACCGTACTTTCGAAGAAGTGAACCTCCGCTTTTATGTGCGTTATAAAGACCAGGGACAATGGAAACGCGGCGTAGTATTTATCAAAGAACTGGTACCTAAACACCTGATCACCTTTGTAGCCAATACCCTGTACCGGGAAAACTATGCGACTCACCGCATGCGCCACCAGTGGGAATATCCCGGTAACAACACCCTGCGGGTCACCTATGAATGGGAAATAAACGGCCAGCCTAATTACCTCAGCGCTACAGCTGCCGAAACAGCCCTGCCTCTCACCCCTGGCAGTGAAGCCGCCTTTATCACCGAACATTACTGGGGCTATACACGGCTCAATGACCGCACCACCGGCGAGTATCAGGTAACCCACCCGCAATGGGACATCCATCCGGTACAACATTATGACTACCAGTGCAACGCTGCGGAACTATATGGCGCCGCCTTCGGTCCTATCCTGCAACAGCCCCCGCTTTCCGCGCTGCTGGCCCAGGGATCGGCTATCGCTGTAATGCCCGGAAGGAAGCTGCTGGCCTAAACTACAGACACCCGTTTCGTTTTTTTCTTCTATCATAAATTTCGAAACGATTTACAATAATTTGCTATCTTAAGCAGTTCATTAAGACTCAATTCTATAAAGCTAAAAATCCGTTATGAAATCAGCCGTAAGAGTACAATTGTCCTTCATGATGTTCCTGGAGTTCTTTATCTGGGGCGCATGGTTTGTGACACTTGGGACATTCGTATTAAAAAATCTGCAGGACACCAACGCCAACCAGGTGAGCGTTGCCTTCCTCACACAATCCATCGGTGCCGTGATCGCACCATTTATTGTGGGAATTATTGCGGACCGTTTTATTTCCGCCCAGGTAATACTGGGTGCTATCCACCTGGCCGGAGCCGCCTTATTATGGACCTGCTCCGGTATGACAAGCTTCGACAGCTTCTATCCTATCCTGCTGTTGTACATGGTGCTTTACATGCCTACGCTCGCACTGGTAAACTCTATCTCCTTCCGGCAGATGAGCGACCCCAGCAAAGACTTCTCCTCTATCCGTGTATTTGGTACTGCCGGCTGGATCGTGGCCGGTTTGCTGATCGGATGGCTCAACTGGGAGAAAAACAGCACGCTGGATCTCACTTTCAAAATGGCTGCAGGCGCTTCTCTGCTGCTGGGCCTTTTCAGCTTTACGCTGCCTAAAACACCGCCGTTAAAGAAAGGTACCCAGATCTCTGTAAAGGAAATTCTGGGCCTGGATGCTATCCGGATGCTGAAAAACCGCTCCTATCTGCTGTTTTTCATTGCTTCCATTGCTATCTGCATCCCGCTGGCTTTCTATTACAATTTCACCAATCCATACCTGAACGAAATCGGTATGACGGCTGCTGCCGGTAAACAGTCCCTCGGCCAGGTGTCTGAAGTTTTCTTCATGCTGGTAATGCCACTCTTCTTTGTAAGACTGGGCGTTAAAAAAATGCTGGCACTGGGCATGCTCGCCTGGGTGCTGCGTTATGTGCTGTTTGCCTACGGTAATGTAGACTCCAACTACTGGATGCTGATCGCTGGTATCGTGTTGCACGGCATCTGCTACGACTTCTTCTTTGTTACCGGGCAGATCTATACCGATAAACTGGCAGGTGAAGAGTTCAAAAGCTCCGCACAGGGCTTTGTAACATTGGCCACCTATGGTGTGGGCATGCTAATCGGGTTCCTGATCTCCGGTCCTATTGTAGAATCGTATAAAACTGCCGAAGGCCACAACTGGCATAGCATCTGGCTGATACCTGCCGGTATTGCCGCTGTTGTGCTAGTGATGTTTATCCTCTTATTTAAAAACAAGCAGGAAACAGTTCCCGACCTGGAGCTGAAGTTTGATTTAGAGAAGAAATAATAATGAACGATAAAGTGCAGCGGAGGACACTATACCTCCTCTGCATTTTAATAATCGGTCTCTCTGCATCTAAAAACATCAAAATATCAGTGTATTCTGTATGGCAAAGATCGCAATGCTTGGCTCGGGCTTTATCGGGCGTTTTTATGCAGATTCCCTGCAGGGACAAAGAAGCAGGGATAAAATCGTGAGTATCTATTCCCGCCGGGAAGAGAGCGCGAAAAAGTTTGCTGCCGACTACGACGTGGCACACTGGACAGTAGATATGGAAGAAGCTATTGCCCGTCCGGAGGTAGAAGTAGTTTGTATATCGCTTCCCAACAACCTGCACGAAGCAGCTGTGTTGCTCTGTTGCAAGCATAAAAAGGCGGTGATCTGTACCAAACCGCTGGGTCGTAATGCCCAGGAAGCCAAAAGGATGCTGGAAGCGGTGGAAAAAGCCGGTATCTTCCACGGTTACCTCGAAGACCTGGTATATACGCCCAAGTTCCTCAAAGCGCTGCAGAGCGTGAAAGCCGGTGCTTTAGGCCGTATACTCTGGGCCAAGTCGAGGGAAACTCATCCCGGCCCGCACAGCGAATGGTTTTGGGACAAGGAACAGGCCGGCGGTGGCTGTATCCTCGATCTGGGCTGTCATTGCGTGGAGATAGGCCGTAGCTTTATCGGAAAAGATATCAAACCGGTAGAAGTAATGTGCTGGGCAGATACACAGGTAAAACCGATCGATGCGGAAGATCATGCCATCGGGCTGGTAAAATACGAAAACGGCGCTATCGGCCAGTTTGAAGTAAGCTGGACATTCCGCGGCGGCCTGGACCTGCGTGATGAAGTGATGGGCACGGAAGGCACTATCTGGCTCAACAACTTCCTGCGTACCGGCTTCGATATGTTCACTACCGGCAAGGGCGCCGACTATGTGGCAGAGAAAGCCGAAAGCAACTCAGGCTGGCTGTTTCCGGTAGGTGATGAGCTGAATGAACTGGGATACAATCACATGTTCACGGATATGTTTAACGCGATGGAAAGTGGCACTGCTCCGCATGAAACCTTCTATGATGGTTATGTAGTGAATGCCATCCTCGATGCTGCCTATAAAAGCGCCGCATCCAAAAAATGGGAACCGGTACAACTGGAAATATGGCGTGGCCAGGAAGGTGTTACCAAAGCCCAGACACTCAACGACTATAACGACCAATACTATCTTGTAAAGGAAGAGATGACCCATTTCGGAGCTAAAAAACTGATCCTGAAAGACAAGGAAACAGGACAGATCATCGAAAAAACAGTCTCCTGATTTAGAGATTTAGTTATTTAGATATTTAGTGATTCTCCTAAATATCTAAATAACTAAATCAAGAAATTCCTCAGCTGTTTCTTACAAGCACTGCTTTCCCAAAGGTGTGGTTTACCTCTACTTCCACCAGCACCCCATTCATGTATTTGTAGATATTTTTCTTCCCTTCCGGCAACACCAGCTCATATTGACCTCCTCCCAGTGAACGGATGGTGAGAAAGCGTCCCAGGGCTTCTGAGAAGATACGGGACAGCTGTTTAGGTTCTGTAAAATAAAGATCTGCCACACAGTGATCAATCTCTGTATTATCTATCACAGATTTTTCACCGTTTAACACAATCGTATAATCGTTACCGTTACGACGTGTGGTAGTTTCCTTATCTTCTCCGTTTTTACCCGCTACCCGGGAGGATTTGGCGAGCGTGAGCACATTGTTGTTGTACTCGTTGAAGATGTCAGTGTTAACCCTGGCCAGAAATGTCTGGACACGTGTTTTAATAGTGATGCTCTTAGCACTGCCACTTACCTTACGATGTGCTTCCAGTGTCCCTACAGCATGATTGGCAACCCGGACTTCAAAAGTGGTTGTCTGGGCCTGTGTCTGAAGGTACAATACAGCCACAATAGCAATGCTTAACAATACGCGAAAAAGGCATTTCATAATAAGAAACTTAAACCCAAAAAATAAATACATCAGGAGGAGTTAGCTGTAATAGTCCTCTTAATGAAAATACAAAAAATCCGGAGGATTTGAACAGGCAATAGGTTGGGGGTATCGGCAGGATTTGGGGGACTGGGATGGGCCTGGTTACCTAATTATTTGAAATGCAATTAAAGACAGTGTTTGTTAACCTCTTTATTGCATTTCAAATAACCAAATATTAAAATCAGAAAATTAATTATAACATTTCCTTAATACGAGTGATGAGCTCACTTTTAGTGATGGGCACACCCATGATTTTGTGGTATCCCTGCGCATCGATCAGGTATTGGTCGCGGATGATCTTTATCAGTTGACCGTTGTTGATTTCCGGGATCAGTACTTTATCGTAGCTGTGGAGGATTTCGCCCAGGTTTTTAGGGAAGGGGCGCATATGGCGGATATGAGCATGTGCCACCTGGTGACCTTCAGCCAGCAGATCGAGCACTGCGCTTTTAATGGCGCCAAAGGTAGATCCCCAGCCGAGTACCAGCACTTTACCTTTTTCCGGGCCTACTTCGATTTTCTGTAAAGGAATATGATCAGCGATTTTATCTACTTTTTCCTGACGGATTTTCACCATAAGCTGGTGGTTTTCAGGGTCGTAGCTAACGTTACCGGTGATATTCTGCTTTTCCAGGCCACCGATGCGGTGTTCCAGTCCCGGTGTACCAGGCACAGCCCAGGGGCGTACCAGGTTTTCATCGCGGTGGTAAGGCAGGAAATGCTCTTCCCCTTCTTCCAGCTGCTTTTTGAATTTCACTTCAATGGCAGGGAGGTCGGCACTTTTCGGGAAACGCCAGGGTTCAGCACCGTTGGCGATGTAACCGTCGCTCAGGAAGATTACGGGGGTCATATGCTGCACGGAGATGCGGAAAGCTTCGAAGATAGCATCGAAACAGTCTGCCGGCGTGGACGCAGATATGATAGGCATCGGACATTCTCCGTTGCGGCCATAATAAGCCTGCAGGAGGTCTGATTGTTCTGTTTTGGTAGGCAAGCCAGTAGAAGGACCGCCGCGCTGAATATCAATGATCAGCAGAGGGATTTCCAGCATAACGGCCAGACCCATGGCTTCACCTTTCAGTGCCATACCGGGACCGGAGGTAGTGGTTATACCCATATGGCCGCCGTAGGAGGCACCGATAGCGGAGGTAATACCTGCGATTTCGTCTTCTGCCTGGAAGGTGCGGATACCGAAGTTCTTCAGGCGGCTCAGTTCGTGGAGGATATCAGAAGCCGGTGTGATGGGATAAGTACCCAGGAATATAGGCAGATTAGCCTTCTGAGAGGCGGCTACCAGGCCATAAGCCAGGGCAGTGTTACCCGTGATGCTGCGGTAGGTACCTGGCTCCATACGGGCCTTTTCCACACGGTAACGGGTGGTGAAAGCTTCTACAGTATCGGCAAAGTTGTAGCCGGCACGCAGTACCCGCAGGTTGCTCTCCAGGATCTCCGGTTTTTTACCGAATTTATCCTGGAGGAAGGCTTCGGTATTGTCCATGTTACGGTCATACAACCAGTAGAGGAAGCCCAGCACAAACATGTTTTTGGCGCGGTCTTTCTCTTTCATGCCCAGGCTTGTATCTTTCAGTGCTTCCCTGGTCATTTTGGTCACGTCCATGGTATGCACCTGATAATTGACAAGAGAGCCGTCTTCCAGTGGGTTCACCCCTTCCGGGTAGTTGGCCAGCCGGAGGTTTTTATTATCGAAGCCGTCTGTATTGGCAATGATGATACCGCCTTTTTTGAGACCTTTCAGGTTGGCCTTCAGGGCAGCGGCGTTCATGGCTACCAGCACGTCGCAGGCATCGCCGGGGGTAAATATCCTGTTGGAAGAAAAATGAAGCTGGAATCCGCTCACCCCTGCCAGGGTACCCTGCGGGGCCCGTATTTCGGCCGGGAAGTCCGGGAAAGTGCTCAGGTCATTCCCAATCAAAGCGGTATTATTGGAAAACTGGCTACCGGTCAACTGCATCCCATCTCCACTGTCGCCTGCAAATTTTATCACTACGTCATCCAGTTGTTGAATCGAAGTATTAGGCATTAATTATTCTTTTAAAGTATTCTTTGATATAAGGTATTCTCTTCTAAGGTGTAAATTTAGGCAATCGGCAGGTGTTATCACCAAATATGCGCAAAATCATATCCATCTCTCTACAAAAGTACACAACTTCAGTAGACTATTACCAGTAAAAAAGGGGATCCGCATTACTTCTTGTTATGGCTGATAACCCTAGGTTATTGAATAATAAATGCTAATTTTAATACAAATTCATCCATAGCGGGAACTGGATGTCAAATCAAATTGTATTTTTATCCCGTTAAATTTAAACTATTTTTTATGGCACTGTTTCAATCGAACAACCCTGTATTAAAAGAAAGCATTTTCGACAAGGCTGCTCATGCGGAAGGCGCTACCATGACTATTCGTGGTACAGTTAACAAAATGTCCTTTCTGTTGATCATGCTGATGGCAGCAGCGGTATTTTCCTATGGCGAATTTTTAAGAGGCAGCTCCAATGTATTACCGATGGTATTCGGTGGTGCAATTGGTGGCTTTATCATAGCGCTTGTTATCATATTCAAGAAAGAATGGTCCGGTTATCTGGCCCCTGCCTATGCACTGGCAGAAGGCCTTTTCCTTGGTGCTATTTCCGCCATGTTTAATGCAAGTTACCAAGGCATCGTTATTCAGGCTGTAGGGCTTACCATCGGCACTTTCATTGCCATGCTGGTATTGTACCGCACGGGTATTATCAGAGCCACAGAGCGTTTTAAATCCATTGTGATGACCGCTACGCTGGGCATCGGTATCTTTTACCTGATTGCAATGGTGCTGCGTTTATTCCATATCGATATGCCACTGATCCACAGTAGTGGATTGTTTGGTATTGGCTTCTCCCTGATAGTGGTAAGCATTGCTGCATTAAACCTGATCCTCGATTTTGATATGATTGAGCAAGGTGCAGCACAAGGTGCTCCCAAATATTTTGAGTGGTACGCTTCTTTTGGCCTGCTGGTGACCCTGGTATGGCTGTACCTCGAAATACTGCGCCTGTTAAGCAAATTAAACAGAAAGTAGTTTTACCCTGTCAATACTTCTTTTTTTAAAAAGTCTTCCGGTGATTCCGGAAGACTTTTTTGTTTTGTTAATGTCTTCCCAAAGATTTGTTAAAGACCTGTATGTGAAAGCATTATGGCACCGTAATTGCAAAACTCTTATCAGAACACCCGATCAGCTGACACTTAAACCTGCAACTGATACAAATGTGAGAAAACAGCAAGCGTTTACTGATTGGGATATTCAAAGATATTATTTAGAGCAATAGTTGGTTTTCATAGGGGTTAATCAAAAGCCGGTTCCGTACGTCTGTACGGCCGGCTTATTTTTTTGGGGTTACCTGTAGGGGTATTTGTTTCTTCAGCCGTCATTTTTGTGAATGCCCCTTAAACATATTTTTTTATGAAGAAACAAGCTATCATAACCTACACCAGTCTCAGTGTAAGCTGGCTACTGCTGATGCTGGTAATATTCACCCTTATTCTAAGCAGTTGTACGAGAGATCACATTGCCGGTTCCGGCCATGTGGTAGCCGAAACCCGCAACATCTCTCCTTTTACGGAGGTGGAGATATCCGGTCCGTTTGAAGTGCACCTGATACAGGACAGCACAGCAGCTGTAGAGATCAAGGCGGAAGATAATATCATCGGTGCTATTGAAACAGGCACCCACAGCAATACTTTATTTATCCGGCTGAAAAACCATGTCTTCCTGCAGCGGCATCTGCCGATACAGGTGTATGTACACAGCCGGCAATACCAAAGCATTAATTTCGCTGGCTCAGGACACCTTGATAATAAGGACACCTTACAAGCCAGTATTTTTTCCTACCAGATAGATGGCAGTGCTGATGCAGCGCTGACGCTGGCTGTTCAGAAGCTGAACGCTGAAATCAATGGCTCCGGCAACCTGGAAGTGAAAGGTAACGCGGCCGCATTAAAAAGCGATATCAACGGCAGTGGTCATATTGGAGCCATGGACCTGGATACTCAACAGGCTGATATCACTATCAGAGGGTCCGGCGATCATGCGGTTAAAGTGAAAAATGAACTTTATGTTGGTATTTATGGGAGTGGTAATGTGACTTATTCCGGCAATCCCGGGCGGGTAGAAACAGATATCAAGGGATCCGGGAAAGTAAGGAAGATTTAACTTCGTATAGCCTGCACTGTTAGACTGTGGTAATTCGCAGTATACATCAAAAAATAAAGGCCCCTGCAGCTGTAGCAGGGGCCTTTTGTTATTTAAAGACGGGCATTTATCAGGCGCCGCCCAGTTTGCATTTTTGCAGTACTTCCCAGGATTTGCCGTTATGACGGAGGAAGTAGAGGTTGTTTACTTTGAAAGTAGCCTCGTATTCCTTGTTTTCATATTCTGGCCATGACTTGTTGAACTGTTCGTCGGTGAGGTCTTTGAAGGCCACGGTAACGTGAGGCGTAAAGCCTGTACGCGCCAGCATAGTACTGAATCCGAATTCCTTACGCAGGAAGTTGATCAGTTGGCGGTGCATAGCGGACATAGTCTCGCTTTTTTCCACGTTGATAAACAGTACACGATTTTGTTTGTTCGGGAAGGTGCCGAATCCTTTCAGGGACACTTCGAAAGGAGCCTGTGTTTTGGCGAACTCAGTGAGTTCATCGCAGAAGGCTTTTTCCAGTGCGGGATCAGCTGTGAAAGGTACCTGCAGAGTGATATGCGGCAGCACTTTCAGTGCATACATCGGACCATATTGTTCTGCAAATTCCTGTTTGATTTTGATGATTTCCTTACCCACTTCTGCGGTAGGCAGCAGTGCTATAAAGTATATTTTATTGTCAGGTCTGGGTTCGGTACGAGGCCTTCCGCGTTGTTGTCTGTAGCCACCGCTGCCGCCACGGTCATAACCGCCGCCGCCGCCACCACGGTTGTAGCCACCGCCACCACCGCCACGGTTGTAGCCTCCGCCACCGCCGCCACGGTCATAGCCGCCGCCACCGCCACCACGGTTGTAGCCACCGCCACCACCGCCACGGTCGTAGCCGCCGCCACCGCCACCACGGTTGTAGCCACCGCCACCGCCGCCGCGATCGTATCCACCACCACCGCCACCGCGATCATAGCCACCACCGCCACCGCGGTTGTAACCACCACCACCGCCGCCGCGATCGTATCCACCACCGCTACCGCGATCGTATCCACCACCGCCACTGCGGTCGTATCCACCACCGCCGCTACGGTCGTAACCACCACCACCACCGCTACGGTCGTATCCACCACCGCCGCCACTGCGATCGTATCCACCGCCGCTGCTGCTGTTATCACCACGGTCGCCGCGATCGTAACCGCCGCCACCACGGTTGTAGCCACCGCCACCACCGCCACGGTCATAACCACCGCCGCGATCGTAACCACCACCACCGCTACCGCGGTCATAGCCACCTTCACGATTATAACCGCCATCGCGGTTGTACTCTGTACGAGGGCGATACCCACCTTCGCGATTGTACTCTGTGCGTGGACGACGTTCTGTGTCTCCACTGTTGTAGTCGGGTTTTCCACCCTCCCGCTCATTGTTTAAGTTGGGTTTGAAGTCACCTCTCTCCTTGTTGGGATCATTCTCTTTGTTGGTATCAGAAGAGTAGGGCCTGCGGGGGCGTTCGTTTCTCTCAAAATTCATCTTACTTAATTAAGCGTTTGAAGCAATATTTGCTATGATTTCATAAAAATGAAACACATCCTGATAAGAGTTATACATCGGCGCCGGTGAAACCCTGATGACTCCGGGTTCTCTCCAGTCAACGATTATACCGGCATCTGTCATTTGCTGATGTATCTCTTTTCCTTTTTCTAGGAACAGCAAAGATAGTTGTGCGCCACGTTCATTACAATTTTTAGGTGTAATAATTTCAAAATTAATGCCTTTCAACTGCTGCAGCAAAAACTCCAGATAACTGGTCATTTTCTGGCTTTTGTCTCGTAAAGCGCCGATACCGGCTGCTTCAAATAGTTCGAGGGAGGCTTTCAGGCTAACCATGTTAAATACCTGTGCGGTGCTTTGTTGCCACCCTTCGGCTTCTTTTTTAGGCACAAACCCTTTTTCCATTTTAAAACGTGCACTCTCTTCGTTGCCCCACCAGCCACCCAGGCGGAGAAATCCGCGGTCGCTGGCATATTTTTCATGCACAAAAGCGCCTCCTACTGCGCCGGGACCACCATTCAGGTATTTATATGAACACCAAACGGCAAAATCTACATCCCAATTGTGCAACTGTACCGGAATATTTCCTGCTACATGTGCCAGATCGAAACCGGCATAAGCGCCTGCATCATGTGCTGCTGCTGTAATAGCGGGTATATCAAAATATTGTCCGGTATAATAATTAATCCCTCCTAATAAAACTAATGCTAAGCTATCACTTTCTCTATTAATTATCTCTAAAATATCTTCTAATCTTATCAAACGTTCACCACTTCTGGGTGAAACCTCGATGATGGCTGTTTCCGGGTCAAAACCATGATATCTGACCTGCGTTTCCACTGCGTATTGGTCGCTTGGGAAAGCCCCTGCTTCCATTAACACTTTAAACCGCTGTTTGGTTGGCCTGTAAAAACTTAACATCATCAAATGAAGATTAACAGTAAGTGTATTCATCACTGTTAACTCCTGCTGGCTGGCCCCTAAAATACTTGTCAAAGGCCTGCTGCAATATTGCTGATAATACAACCATGGATTTTTGGCACCCCAGTACCCTTCTACGGCACACTGTTGCCAATCGGCCAATTCCTGTTCTATGGCTGCTTTTACATTTTTAGGCTGTAACCCGAGTGAATTGCCACATAAATAAATTGCGTCCTTTCCTTTGCGTTGGGGAAAATAAAACTGCTCCCTGAATTTATTTAATGGATCCTGCCGGTCCTGCTCTTTAGCAAATGCTAAGGTTGCTACGTACTCCATGGTCTTCCAATCTTTTGCCAGTCTTCATATTTTAATGGCTGAATGTATCTCTCTGTGATACCTGTGTCTTTCTCTATACCGATAATCTTAATAAAACAGGCAAACCTATATAACTGTTTAAAACAGACCGTTTATGTCAAAGTTTAATTCCAATGATAATGGTATATAAGGTATATAGCTAGTAACGTGAACGCTCTGAAGGGTCAAAAGTAACAATAGCTATCGAATTGCCCACCATTCCGATTGTTAAAATTTGTTAATAACCTAAAAATATGGTTTCATCCACAATATACAAAAAAAAATCCGTCCTGAAGAATCAGGACGGAGACTGTTAACCTACAACTGTTACACTGTATTACTAAAAAATGTACTTATCGAGTCTAATTCACTGATACTCCGTCTACTTTCTTGGAATTTTTCCGGAGCATCTCTTCCTCCTGCTCTGCTTCAGGAGACGGAAAGAAGTTGTAAGGCTTGGGCGACAGATACTTAGGATCATGCAGCTTCTTCACCTCTTCCTTCTTCATAAATAATTTTAATACCAGCACCAGGAACGGCACATACTTCAGTGACCGCGGCATGCCATATCTGTCGAGTACGTCAATGGAACGCTTGTTCATGGCGTACATCACCGGCACCAGGATCAGGGTGAGGAAGGTGGCAAAAATCAATCCGTACACCATCGTCCATGCCAGCGGGCCCCAGAATGCTACGTTATCACCTCCGAAGAAAATATGAGGGTTGAAATTACTGAACAGGGTGGCAAAGTCGATGTTAAGCCCCACTGCCAGCGGAATCAGCCCCAGGATCGCCGCAATAGCTGTCAGCAGTACTGGTGTCATACGGGTTTTGCCCGCTTCCACCACTGCTTCATATATCGGCATATTCTGCATTACCAGCAGATCCGTAAACTCCACCAATACTATACCATTACGCACCACGATACCTGCCAGTGCCATAATACCTACACCGGTCATTACAATGGAGATATCCATCTTAAAGATGCTGAAGCCAAGGAATACCCCTATGATACTGAAAAGAATTTCCATAAAAATTACCAGCGGGCGACCAATGGAGTTAAACTGCGTCACCATGATCATCAGGATCAGCCCGAAAGCGCCCAGCATGGCCATCATGAGGAAGTTCATGGTCTCCATCTGATCTTCCTGCTCACCGGTCATCTTGATTGTCACGGAGTTAGGATGACTGAAGCCTGTCAGCGCTGTCTGTATATGCTGCACCACCTCATTGGCATTAAAGCCAGTCAATACGTTGGAGTACAACGTGATCACCCTTTTCTGGTCTTTACGTTTGATACCCGCATAGGTATTGGAATAGTGAACGTCTGCCACAGCCGACAGCGGCACCTGACGAACAGCTCCGCCCATATTCATATCCCTGTATACCAGGTTGAGGTTCATCAGGTTGTTGATATTATTACGCTGATCTTCGCGTAATCTTACCATGATCTTATACTCATCTTTGGCGTCTCTGATCTTGGAAGCTTCGAACCCGAAAAGAGCAGTACGCAGGGCCCCACCGATCTGACGGGTAGAGATACCTTCATTGTTAGCTCTTTCACGATCGATGCTGACAACTATTTCAGGTTTGTTGGCCTCAAAGTCGCTCTTCAGCTCTTCCACCCCGTCGATATGCAGGGAGTCGAGATAACGTTTAAGTCTGAACGAAGAATTGGTCAGCTCATCGAAGTTATCGCCGGTGATTTCGATATTGATCGGTTTACCGGTAGGAGGACCTCCCTGTTCCTGTTCCACGGTAATATTGGTACCGGGTATACCTTTTACGGCACTACGAATCTTCTCCAGATATTGTACGGTCGATTGTCCGTTTCTGGCGCCGAATTCCACGAAGGCTACGGTCACCTTGCCTTTCTGCGGCTGGGTGCTCATGTCCATCTGGGAAGGATCTCCGGCACCTTTGGCCACGTTGGAGATGATAGACTCCACGATCGGATTGTTAGGACCCACCACTTTTGTAATACGCTTTTCTACAATGCTGGTGATGGAATCTGTGTATTTCTGGCCGGTACCGTTAGGCAGCTCTATGTAAGCATAGATAAAGTTGGGATCTGCCTGCGGGAAGAATACCACTTTGGGATTGCGGATGCCGGTAAGGATAATGCTGAATATCAGCAGGGCGAAAGTAGCTACCAGGATCCATATCGGACGCCAGCCCACCAGACACCATTTCAATACCTGTTTGTAACGTTCCTGTACTTTGGGCCAGAATTCATTCTGGAAGCGGCGTGCCACATTACCCAGCCAGAAACGTTCCGCCAGGATCATGAGGTAGGCGAAAATCACGAAGTTACCCACTCCCCTGCTGTTAGCATAGCCAATCAGCGCCAGTGCCGCGAATACGCCGGTCAGTATTTTGAACTTACGGTCAAACTTAGGTTTAGGATGACCTTCCCCTTCATGCCGATCCATGAAGTCGACCGCAAACACAGGGTTAATGATATAGGCTACTACCAGGGAAGCGCCCAGCGTAGTGATGAGGGTTACCGGCAGGAAGAACATGAACTTACCGATTACACCTGGCCAGAATAACAGCGGTACGAATGGCGCCAGCACCGTCAGGGTTCCTGACAATACCGGCAGAAACACTTCTCCCGCCGCTATCTTGGCTGCTCTTACTATACCCAGGTCTTTTCGTTCATTAAAAATACGGTGTACGTTCTCTATCACCACAATCGCATCATCCACCACAATACCCAATGCCAGCAGGAAGGAGAACAACACCATCATATTGAGGGTGAAGCCATACATCGGCATCAGCAGGAAGGCGATGAACATGGAGATGGGCACAGAGAGCGCCACGAAAATAGCATTTACCGCACCCATGAAGAACATGAGGATGAGGGTTACCAGGATGAAGCCGATGATAATGGTATTGATCAGGTCATGCAGGGTAACGCGGGTGGATTTAGACTGGTCGGCCGTGATGGTCACATTCAGTCCTTTCGGAAAGTAGTGGGCTTCCATGTCGGCTTTGATCGCCTGTATCTTATCAGATGCGTCGATCAGGTTTTTACCACTTTGTTTGATCACGTTGAGGGTGATCACGTTTTTACCGGCGAGGCGGGCATAGCTTTCCTGTTCCAGGAAGCCGTCTACTACATCGGCCACGTCTTTGAGGTATACGGTGGCACCGGACTGTCCGCGGACAATGATGTTGCCGATGCGGGCAGGATCCTTGTATTCACCTTTTACGCTGAGGGTACGTTTCTGGCCGTCCATAGACACCAGACCGCCGGAAATGGTGATGTTTTCACCCTGGATGGCACCAACGATATCTTCAAAGCCGATTCTGGCGGCATCCATTTTATATTTATCGACATTGATCTGTATCTCTCTTTCCAGCTCCCCTACCAGGTCTACACGGGTGATTTCATTAAGCGCCTCGATGCGGTCTTTCATATCGTCTGCATAACGTTTGAGTGTTTGCAGGTCGAAATCACCGGAGAGGTTTACGTTCATGATCGGTATCTGGGATACATCCATTTTAATGATCTGCGGTTCCTGGGTCAGGTCTTTGGGCAGGTCTTTTTTGGCGTCATCCACTTTTTCCCTCACCTGCTGGCGGGCAGCTTCGATATCTTCGTTGGCATTGAATTCGATGATGATGGCGGAGAAGTCCTGCATGGAAGTGCTTTTGATCTTCTTTACGCCGGAGATACCGTTGAGCTCTTTCTCAATGACCTTGGTCACCAGTGTTTCCATGTCTTCCGGAGAAGTACCGGCATACACAGTATTGATAAAGAACTGCGGGAACACTACTTCAGGAAACTGTTCCTTGGGCAGGCTGTTATATGAAAGAATACCCGCCAGCGCGATGATAATGGTGGCCACATAGATGCTCACCTTATTATCGATGGCCCAGCTGGTGGGTTTAAATTCTTTATGGAGATTGTCTTGCATAAACTTGGTTTTGGCTGTTAGTGGTCAGCATTACAATTTGATCAGGTCATTATCGTTCAGCCCCTGGTATCCAGTGGTGATGATCCTGTCTCCTGCTTTGAGTCCGTCTTTGATTTCAGCCTTATCGTTGTAGGTGCGCCCCATTTCGATGGCCCTGCGTTGGGAAGACAGCTTGCCATTTTTGGATTCGGCCACCATTACATAAGGTTTACCGGAAGAATACTGGATAACGTTTACCGGTACCACTACAGCCTTTGAAGCAGTATAGTCTACTATTTTGATATGTGCGATCATGTTGGGACGCAGGGCATTGTCTGGTTTGAGCGGCACTTCAATTTTGATGGTGCGGCTGAGCGGATCGATAGTCCTGGAAGCGAAGCTGATGTTGGTTCTTATTTCGCGCTGGATATCGGGGAAAGAGAGGACTACAGGGTCTCCTGATTTGAGGAGGCCGGCGTAGGCTTCCGCTACGTTAGCCATCACTTTCAGATTATTGGCATTTACCACGCGGAAGGCTGGAGCGCCGGGTGCAGCATTGTCGCCTACTTTGGCGATTACAGCGTCCACAGTACCGCTGATAGGTGCAATGATACGCATTTGTGCCAGCTGGTCCTGGAGGGTAGCCATTTTTCTATCGAGTGCTTCTTTCTGGCTTTTGGCGTTGAGGTATTGTACTTCAGAGCCTATTTTCTGTGACCAGAGATTTTTCTGTTTTTCGAAGAGGGTATTGGCGAGGTCCATCTGGGTGCGGAGTTCGGCCATATTGGCTTTCAGCACCTGATCATCAACCTGTGCCAGTGTCTGGCCCTGAGCCACGTGTTGTCCTTCTTTTGCATGGATAGCGGTGATCACACCGGGCACGCGGGCGGAAACGTTTACGTTTTCGCGGGCGTCTACACTGCCCTGTACGTCGATATAGTGTTCAAACAAGGTATCTCTTAATTCGGCAATGGTCACATCTTTCATTCTTTCTACGGTGTCTTTCTTACCGGCTTCCTTTTCCAGGGCAGCAATTTTGGTATCGAGTGCAGCCCTTTCCTGTTTCAGTTTTTCCAGTTGCTGGGCTTTATTGCCTCCGCCACCGCAGGCAGCGATGATGACAGCGAGCGCAGGGACCATGAAAGCATATCTTTTGTTCATATTATTAGTAGTGAAAGGTGATTAAAAATGGGTTTACACTATAATTTGCCATAAGCTTTCAGCAGGTCGATCCTGGCCACGATGGCGTTGTACAGTGCGGAGAAATAATTGTTCTGTGCGGTCAGCAGGTCATTTTCGGCGGTAGTCATTTCCAGGCTGGATCCCACACCTTCCCGGTATTTGATCTGGGTGGTGTTATGCACATCTTCTGCGAGTTTCATGTTTTTTTCCTGCGCCTCGAGGGTGAGCACGTTGTTGCGGAAAGTGGAGGCAGACTGTTCTCTTTCGAGGTCTATACCCAGTTTGGCGTTTTCGATGGCCACTTCACTTTTTTTCACGGCGAGGAGAGCCTGATCTACCTGTCTTCTGCGTTGCATACCGCTGAAGATGGGAACGGAGAGGTTAAGGCCGGTGTTGATATAACCGTACCACATCTGGCTTTTCAGGTAGTCGAATCTGTCGCTGCCGCGCAGGGCGCCGGTGGCAGCGAAGAGTTGCAGGGAAGGCAGCGCTTTCATACGATATCTTTTCAGATCGTATTCATTGGCTTTTTTCTGTGACTGAAGCAACTGGTATTCGATCCGTTGTGAGTAGTCGAATTTATCTATATCGCTGATGTTTTCAGCTATCCTTTCGGTAGAGAGTGTATCCGTCAGCGTTATAGGCTGTTGCAATGGCATGCCCATCTGATATTTGAGGGCGGCTATACCGAGTTCGATAAGATTACGGAGTTTGGTCTGTTCTGTCTGGAGGTTGGTGAATTGTACTACCAGCCTGTCTACATCGAGTTTTTCCACGAGACCATTTTTATAGATCTCTCTGGTATCGCTGAGCAGTTTTTCCAGTGTATTGATATTGTTGGAGAGGATGGAAAGCGCTTTGTTGGCAGACAGTACGTTGTAATAGGCTTTATACACGCTGGCTTTCACATCGATCTGTGATTTGGTAACATTCTGGGCCACGAGTTCTTCCAGTGTTTTACGGGCCTGGAGGGCAACGAGTACGCTGGGATCGAAGAGGGTTTGTGTGAGTCTTACTTCACCCATGAGGTTTTGGGGGAGCTGGAAAGACACCACGGTGAAGGAATCTTTGGGTGCGCCAAAGTTCTTCATGTTAAACATTTGTTTCTGAATGATCGGGTTGTACTGGTATTGCCCGGTACCAGCTACATTAGGCAGTGCCAGACCGCTGACTTCCTTGTTTTTGGCCAGCTGAATCAGCTGGTCCAGTTTGGCCGTTTTAACGGCCGACTGGTTAGCCAGGGCGTAGTCTACAGCTTCTTTGGCAGACAGCCGTATGGGTTCCTGTGAAACTGTCTGGGCGCCGGCGGAGAGGGCCAGGGTCAACAGTCCCACCATGGAAACCATGCCGGTGAGCCTTTTGAATAGTTGCATAGTATTATATGTTTAGCGATAGTTGTTTGTACTTTTCTATAAGCTTAAAACCTTTGGCGGATGCTACTCCGTACAGGTAATTCTCCAGCAATACTTTTTGTACCCTGGTCATGTCTGAGTTGCCTGGGAACGTTTCCGGCTGGAAGCTGAGCATGCAGCCGTATACGCGGTATTGCGTTAATATTCTGATGTCTAGGTCCGGTCTGTAGAGTCCTTCCTGGATACCGCGTTCCAGATTTTCGCGGATCATACTGGTCAGTGAATTGTTCTGATAGTCGAGAAAAACCTGGTATGCCCGGGCATGGAATTTTTGCAGGTCGAGCAGGATCACGGGGTTCATGTTTCGCAGCCGTCTGTCCAGCATTTCCATGACAAGGAATAATTCCTGGATGGCGTCTGTTGATTTTTCGCGGTCTGTCAGACATTCCTGGCCGACGATGTTGATAAAGCGAGTGATGGCCTGAAAGACCAGATCGTCTTTATCCATAAAATGGGCGTAGAGAGTTTTTTTGGAGATGCCCATCCTTTCGGCTATGTCATCCATTGTGATAGACCGGGTGCCATATTGACGAAACAGGCTGAAAGCCGTGTCCATAATACGTTCCTGCGTTTCCATAAGGCTAGTGCTTTAACAGGCTTTGAATGCAAGACAAAACTATGGAAACTTTTTAAACTTCCAAAGTTTCCAGTAATTATTTTTTACATGTGGCAACATCTGTTTTCTGGCAAAAGGGGTAATGAAACAGGGCAACAATCTTCCGCTTATTTGTATAATTTTGTGCCTCATTCCTTTTACCATGTCACCGAAACTCAAGTTTAAAGTGTTTGCGTCCCGTTTGTTGCGGTATTTCTTTCAGGGCCTGCTGATACTGGCCCCTATCGGGATCACTGCACTAACATTATACTGGGCGTTTGTTACGATTGATAATATTATTCCGAAGGAGATCATTCCTGCTGAAGGTTCCTATAGCTTCCTAAAATACAAGGGGGTAGGTTTTGCGCTGGTACTGATACTGGTCGTAGTAGTGGGTTATCTGAGCTCCTCCTTTATTATAGGGCGGATTTTCGATTTGTTTGATCATCTGCTGGAGCGTACTCCTTTTATCAAGTACATTTATACTTCCATCAAAGATGTGTTTGATGCATTTGTGGGTGAGAAGAAAAAATTTGATCATCCTGTGCTGGTGCAGATTTACGGGATAGATGTGTGGGAGATGGGATTCATCACGCAGACAGATGTGAGCAGTCTGGGTATGGAAGGTTATATGGCCGTATATGTACCACATGCATATGCTATTACCGGTAAAGTATTTATTGTTCCCAAGGAGCGAGTGAAACCGCTGGAAAACATATCTGCCGGCGAAGCGATGAAGTTTGCCGTAAGCGGCGGGGTAACAAATATTTAGTCATTCAGGTATTTAGTTATTTAGGCATTTGATTGGAGCGAAATAATAATCAAATGCCTAAATAACTAAATGACTTATATTTGAGATACCCTAAAATTGTTTGTTATGTTAACCCGTACCCTGATTGTTTTCACTATAAGTTTTATTGTTTTTGCCGGTTGCCATGGGAAGGCCTATGGATGGGGCTTTTTTGCCCATGAGCGGATCAATCGGCTGGCGGTGTTTTGTTTGCCACCGGAGATGATGGTTTTATACAAGCCTTATCTGGAGTACATCCGGGTGCATGCCACTGATCCGGACAAGCGTCGGTATATGGTAGCTGCAGAGGCTCCCCGGCATTATCTGGATATTGATGTCTTTGACAAGCCGCCGTACCGGCAGATCCCCCGTAGCTGGCAGGAGGCTGTGGCACGTTATGGCGCTGATTCATTACAGCGGAACGGCATACTGCCCTGGCATCTGGAGAAGATGATGGCGATGCTGACCAAGGCTTTCCGGGAGCGTGATCAGCAACGTATACTGCAACTTTCAGCAGAAGCCGGGCATTATCTTGCAGACGCTCATGTGCCTTTACATGTATGTTCCAATCACAACGGGCAGCTGACAGGGCAGCATGGCATTCATGGTTTATGGGAATCGCGGATACCGGAGTTGCTGGCCGATGAGGAGTTTGACTATTGGGCCGGCAAGGCACGGTACATTGCAGACTGGCGGGCGTATGTGTGGCAGATAGTGACCAGTAGCGGACTTGCGGCCGATACGGTATTGAAAAAAGAAAGGCTGCTGCGTGAACAGATGCCTGCATCGCAACGTTATGCATATGAGATCAGGAACGGTGTGTTAACAAGGACTTACGCTGAAGGGTATACGAAAGCTTATCAGCAGTTGCTGGGTGATATGGTATCCCGGAGAATGAAGCAGGCGATCGCTGCTGTGGCTGCCTGCTGGTATACTGCCTGGGTAAATGCAGGCCAGCCGCCACTCCAGGAGCTTCAGCATACAGCCCTTACTGAAAGCGAGTTACAGGAGATTGAACAGTTGCAACGACGGTGGACAGAGGGCCAGATGTTGGGCAGACAGGAATAATCGGCTAAAATATTTAGCCTGATACTGAAATTCTGGAAAAGAAATTTTATCTTTGTTTCCACCATCTTTTTAACCTATCCTACACCACGCGCCTTACAGGTTTTAAAACACCCGTGCCGTTTTTTTTCCGTTTCCTTAGAAAAACCAAAACAAAGTGGAAAGATCAAAAAATGAATTTAATCTAGATCGTAACATGAAGGTGCATAATTTTAACGCAGGTCCTTCTGTATTGCCCAACGAGGTACTATACAAAGCCAGTAAAGCCCTTATCGACTTTGAAGGTTCGGGGATGTCCATACTGGAAATAGGTCACAGAACAGCACCGTTTATTGCGGTGATGGAGGAGGCGCGTAGCCTGGTTAGGGAACTGATGCAGCTTGATGACGACTTCGAGGTGCTTTATTTACATGGCGGTGCTACCACGCAGTTTATGCAGGTGCCTATGAATCTGCTGGAAAGCAGTGAAACAGCCGCTTATGTAGACACCGGCGTATGGTCCAACAAGGCCATTAAAGAAGCAAAATTGTTTGGCTTCGTAGATGTTGTAGCCAGCTCCAAAGAAAGTAACTACAACCACATCCCAAAACAATTCAACATCCCCCAGCAGGCCAGTTACCTGCACATTACCACAAACAATACCATCTATGGTACACAGTGGCATATGACCCCGGTAACAGACGTACCCCTGATTGCGGACATGAGCAGTGACATCATGAGCCGTACCATGGACTTCAACAAGTATTCGCTGATCTATGCCGGTGTTCAGAAGAACATGGGTGCAGCCGGCGCTACCATGGTAGCCATCCGCAAAAGCATGCTGGGTAAAGTAACCCGCAAAATCCCGGCTATACTGGATTACAGAAACCATATAGAAAACGGGTCCATGCTGAATACCCCACCCGTATTTGCGGTATATATCTCCATGCTCACCCTTCGCTGGTTGAAAGAGCAGGGCGGTATACCAGCCATCGAAAAGATGAATGATAAAAAGGCAGCCCTGCTGTACGACGAAATTGACCACAACCCGCTGTTCCGCGGCACCGTGGCCAAGGAAGACCGCAGCAAGATGAACGCCTGCTTCATCATGGACAAACCGGAGATGGAAGAAGAATTCCTGAAATTCTGTAAAAAAGAAGATATCGTGGGTATCAAAGGTCACCGCCTGTCTGGTGGTTTCCGCGTATCCATGTACAATGCACTGCCCTATGAAAGCGTGGAAGTTATGGTGGAAGCCATGAAATATTTCTCGCTGAAGAAAGCATAACAGTGCCTGCAAAGTCATATATAACAAAGAGTGCAAAGGTGTTTGAAAAAACAGGCCCCCTTGCGCTCTTTGCTTTTTTATGACTTTGCGGGCATTGATTTTTATTATTATTTTTACCTCCTCACCCACATCTCAACCATGGCTATTATCAGACCTTTTAAAGGATTAAGACCCAAGGAAGAACTGGCGGCAAAAGTAGCTGCAAGGCCTTATGACGTGCTCAGTTCGGAAGAAGCTAAAGCGGCAGCTGCCGGTAACCCGCATTCCTACTATCATGTTTCAAAATCTGAAATAGACCTGCCGGAAGGAACAGACTCCCACAGCCAGCAGGTATATGATAAAGCAGCGGAAAACCTGCAAAAGCTGGTGAAAGAAGGCGTACTGTTTCAGGAAGAACAACCCGCCTACTACATCTACAAACTTGTTATGAACGGCCGCTCCCAGACAGGTCTGGTATGCGCCTCCTCTGTTGATGACTATAACAAAGGCATCATTAAAAAACATGAGTTTACCCGCCCTGATAAAGAGCTGGACCGTATTAACCATATCAAGACCACACAAGCCCAAACCGGCAACGTGTTTCTCGCCTACAACGACGTGCCCGAAATGAATGCACTGATCGACCATTGGCAGCAACAAAACAAAGCTACCTACGATTTCACTGCCGACGATGGCATCCAGCATACCATCTGGGTGATCAACACCCCGGCTACTGTACAGGAGATCACTACCCTGTTCGCCGAAAAAGTGCCCTGCACCTACATCGCCGACGGTCACCACCGTGCTGCCTCCGCCAGCCTGGTACAGAAAGAATTCCAGGAAAAAGGGAAAATCACTTCTGTGGAAAATCCGGTCAACTACTTCCTGACCACCATCTTCCCCGCCAGCCAGCTGGCCATTCTGGATTATAACCGTCTGGTAAAAGACCTCAATGGCCTGAGCAAAGCAGACCTGCTGTCCCGACTCGATTACGACTTCACCGTAGAAGAAATCGGCCACCAGCCCCAACATCCGTCTATGCTCCATGAATTCGGCATGTACCTGGAAGGAACCTGGTACCGCCTGGTTGCCAAAGAAGGTACTTACACTACCGATCCTATCGGCATCCTGGATGTAACCATCCTCTCCAACAATATCCTGGACAAACACCTGGGCATCAAAGACCAGCGTACTGACAAACGCATCGACTTCGTAGGCGGTATCCGCGGTCTGCAGGAACTCGTAAAACGGGTAGACAGCGGCGAGATGAAAGTAGCTTTTGCCCTGTATCCCGTTACTATACAGCAACTGTTTGATATTGCCGACAGTGGTAATGTGATGCCGCCCAAAAGCACATGGTTCGAGCCCAAACTGCGCGACGGCCTGATCACCCACGTAATTTAAAATATAATCATATTCTCTCCCCTGCCCATAATTGGCCAGGGGAGATTTTCCCCCCTGCCTGTTACTGTACCTCTATCTTTAACGATATTTCCTTTCAGTATCCCGCTGATCATGGGCTTCCACTATGCCTGGGTCTATCGTCACACCCACTGCGGAGCAGTCACATAAATATGATTTTTTACTCATTTGTAACCCATCGGGACTGGAAATATTACGGCAAGCCCGGAGGTTGACCTGATGAGACATTACCCCATTTTCCTTACTTTTACAACAAACGACAGACAGGAATGCATATGAGGTCTTCTTTATTGAAAACAGTTTTTGTTGCGGGGGTATTATTTTCACAGGTGACAATGGCGCAGGATGCAAGGGAGTTGTACAATACCGCCACCAATTTCATGCGCAATGGAGATTACTCCAATGCCGTACTGGTATTGAACCAGGCTTTACAATTGGAGCCGGATAATTTTGAATTCCGGAAACAACTCGGCTTTACCTTTTATCTGAAAGGAGATCTTAACAAAGCGAAGAGCGTAATAGAACCGCTGCTCAGCAAAAAAGAAGCGGACGTGCAGGTATTTCAGATTGCAGGAAACATTTATAAGGGCCGGGAAGAATGGAAGACCGTACAGAAGATGTACGATAAAGCACTACGTAAATTTCCCAACAGCGGAGAACTGTATAATGACAACGGCAGTCTCCAGATGGGATTCAAAATGTACGATGCCGCTTTACGCAGCTGGCTAAAAGGTATTGAACAGGACCCCGGATTTCCGGGCAACTATTACAATGCTGTTAAAACATATTATTACAGCAATACACCGTTGTGGAGTATCATATATGGCGAGATCTTCATGAACATGGAGAGCTTTACCACCCGTACTGCTGAGGTCAGAAATATAGTGCTGGAATCCTACAAAAGATTATTCAATGATCCTTCCCTGCTGGACAGTATGGTACCGGAAGAAGAAGGAAAGAAAAGCAGGAAAGGAAGAAGTGAGGACGGTTTTATTCAGGCCTACAAACAATGCCTGGGTAAGCAGCTGAGCGTGATTACAGGCGGTGTGGATCCTGATGCACTGATCATGGCGCGCACCCGTTTTCTGCTGGACTGGTACAGTAATCAAAGTGGCAACTATCCATATTCGCTCTTTGATTTCCAGCAGAAGATGCTGCAACAGGGCATGTTTGAATCCTACAACCACTGGTTGTTTGGCCCTGCCGCCAACCAGGCTGCCTATAAAGCATGGATAACACTGCATAAGCAGGATTACGATGATTTTCTGAAATATCAGCAGAATCACCCTTTGAAACCCAGACCTGATGAGTATTATAACGATGGTAAATTTACGCTGATCAACGCAGGATATTAATGGCCAGCAGTAGTGAGTGAAGTGTCAGCAGCATGATTAAGGTCGTTTTCGCGAAAACAATTATATCCCGGGGCCTGGCCCCGGGGCCACCATAATCTCAAAATCTGAATATGCTCGTTACGAAACACCAAAACACGATTGATGCCGCTGTTAAAGCGAATCACGCAAGAACCTTCTATTCGCATTTCCCGGAGCATCCCAAAGCATACGGAGAGGAAGCCCATGCAAAAGGCGTACAGAGCTACCAACAGCTGCTCAACAAACCTTTCCGGCAGCTCCTGCAAACCGGTGAAACCGGATGGGTGGGTGAAGAAGTATCCCCCTATACCCAGGAAGTACTGGGTGTTACCTATCCCATCTTTGCAATAGATGACCTGGTAAAAAAAGCCATCGCAGCCGGCCACCAATGGAGCCGTACTGATGTCAGGGAAAGAGCGGCCGTACTAACGGAAACGCTTGAACGAATCAAGGATTACTTTTTTGATATTGCCAATGCTACCATGCATACTACCGGGCAGAGCTTCATGATGAGCTTTCAGGCTTCCGGTCCGCATGCCAATGACCGTGCACTCGAAGCAATTGCCACCGGCTATCATGAACTGCAACGGTACCCTTCCGAGCTGGAATGGGAAAAACCAATGGGCAAAACCACCATCCGCCTGAAAAAAGCCTTCAGGGCTATTCCCAAAGGAGTTGGCGTGGTGATCGGCTGTTCCACATTCCCGGTATGGAACACATTGCCTGGAGTGTATGCAGATCTGATCACTGGTAACCCGGTCATCATAAAACCTCATCCCCGGGCTATTCTGCCTATTGCTATTGCTGTAGGTGCTATACAACAGGTATTACAGGAAAACGGTTATGATCCTCATCTGTGCCAGCTGGCAGCAGACAGTTCCGATAACCTTATTGCCAAAAAACTGGCAGAACATCCGGATGTACAGCTGATCGATTACACCGGCAGCAGTGCTTTCGGTAATTATGTAGAGTCTTTACCCGGTAAAACCGTCTTCACAGAAAAAGCCGGTGTCAATTCTGTACTGCTGGACAGTGTGAAAGACCTGGACGCTGTTATTCAAAACCTGGCATTCTCTGTGAGCCTTTATTCCGGCCAGATGTGTACAGCTCCGCAGAACTTCTTTATTCCGGAAACAGGGATTTCCACTGCAGCAGGCCATGTAAGTTTCAACGAAGTGGTACAGCGGTTCAAAGATGCGGTGGTAGCCCTTGTTACTAATCCAAAAATGGGTCCCGGAACATTGGGTGCGCTGCAGAATGAAGCTACTGCTACACGTGTACAAGAAGCACAGCAGCTGGGTGGAAAGGTAGTGCTGGCAAGTACTACCGTTAACAATGAAGAATTCAGCAACGCCAGGGTAATGGCACCAGCCATTCTGGAAGTCACCAGTGCTGATAACAATATTTACGAAAAAGAGCTTTTTGGTCCGGTGGTGCTGGTCATCAAAACCAAAGACACCGCTCATTCCATCCAGCTCGCCAAACAGATGGCCCGGAATCACGGTGCCATCACCTGTGCGGCTTATACCACCGACAGTGCTACCAAAGAAATGATAACCGATGAAATGAACAGTGTATTTACACCTGTTTCATTTAATCTCACCGGTTTTATCTGGGTAAATCAGCATGCGGCCTTCTCCGATTTCCACGTCTCTGGTGGTAATCCAGCAGGCAATGCCAGCTTTACCAACCAGGAATTTATTATCAAACGGTTTGTGTGGGTAGGCAACAGGGAACTGATGGAATAGACAAATCATGCCAGCGTTCCGGCAGAAGCCGGAGCGCTGGGCATTATAAATGCTGGGAGATAATTATGAGAAGTATTGTTTTTTTTCTATTGCTATCAGGAATGATAGCAGCCTGCGAGCAGGCTCCTAAGGCAGACAAGGCCAGCGCTACCAACGCTCAGGCCGTAGGAACTGCCAGCGGACACGCTTACCTGGCAGATACTGCCACCAGTGTGGTAGAATGGATAGGTACCAAACCTACCGGCAAACATCATGGTACCCTGCGGCTCGCAGGTGGTGCCGTGTATATCAAAGACACCCTGATCACCGGAGGCCAGCTGGTGATCAACATGCATTCCCTCCAGGATGTAGACCTGCGCGCAGATACTGCCATGAAAAACAAACTGGAAAGGGAACTGAAAAGTGCTGCTTTTTTTAATGTGGAAAAATATTCCACAGCTATTTTCGAAATCACTGCTATCAAATCCTACCATCCTGTTGTTGGTGAAGAAGTAGAGCTAAAAGACGCCACCCACCTGATTTCCGGCAACCTTACCCTCAAAGGTGTCACTAAAAATATTTCTTTCCCCGCCCGTATAAAGCTTAGCAACGATGAACTGATAGCCACCGCCAACTTCAATATTGACCGCACACTCTGGGGCATCAACTACCGGGCAGACAAATCCTTACAGGACAAACTGATCAATTCACAGGTGAATATCGGATTTCATGTGAGGGCAGCGAGATAGCCTTCATTTTTCGCTTTTTTTACGTGAAGCCAATAAAATATTTTAAATTTAATACAGCCACTATCACGTATAAAAAACCACAGAAATGGAAACTACTCAGCAAAGAGATGAACGTCTCTGGCGTATTGCAAAAGCCAGGGCCGGCTTCAAATCGCATCTTATCATTTACCTGGTTATCAATATGGGATTATGGGCTGTATGGTTCCTCACAGACAGGGACATGTCTGAAGGGATACCCTGGCCGGCATGGCCGGCACTGGGCTGGGGAATTGCCCTGGCATATCAGTACTTTAACGCCTTCCGTAAAGATACTTATGACGATACGCTGAAAAGAATATGAGTAGTTACTACCAGCAGAAGACCCATATCTGAGCCAAAACAAAACAACAGCATGATGGACCAACCGCAGCGATTATTTGATGTAATCCGTTATCAACTGGAAAACTATCCGCTTGAGGATATGTTGACCGGCAAGGAAAACGGCCAGTGGAGAAAGTATAGTACAAAAGAAGTGGCCGATATTACCCTGAAATTCAGTTCCGGCTTATTGAAACTGGGCATCAGGGCTGGTATCACCCAAAATGAGGAGAAAGACAAGATCGCTGTTATTTCGCCTAACCGGCCGGAATGGTTGTTGACCGACTTTGCCTGCCAGCAGATAGGTGCCGCCTTAACCCCCATCTACCCTACCATCAGCCAGCACGAACTGGAATTTGTACTCAACGATGCTGAAGCCCGCATCCTGTTTGTCAGCGATAAAGAGCTGCTGGACAAAATACAGGCTTCCCGCGACAGAATCCCTTCTATCCGGGAGATCTTCACCTTCAACAAGGTAGCAGGCGCCCGGCACTGGACAGAAATTCTGGAAATGGCCGATCCGGACAACTACGCCCGTATTGAGGAAATCAAACAAAATATCTCTCCGGAAGAACTGGTCACCATCATCTATACTTCCGGCACCACGGGCATACCTAAAGGTGTAATGCTCAGCCACCACAACATCATGAGCAATGTAATGGCCTGCAAGCCTTACCTGCCTGTGAGTAGTAACGCCAGAGCAATCAGTTTCCTGCCACTCAACCATGTATTTGAACGGATGGTCACCTATCTCTACCTAACCAGCGGTGTGCCCATCTATTACGCCGAAAACATGGAGACTATCGCCGACAATCTGAGAGAGGTGAAACCTACCCTCTTTACGACGGTGCCCCGGTTGATGGAGAAAGTATACGAAAAGATCATGACTACCGGGCTGGAGCTTAAAGGTATCAAAAAAGCCCTTTTCTTCTGGGCCGTTGGCCTGGGCAAACGTTATGAGATCAATCATGACATGGGCTTCTGGTACAACATACAGCTGAAACTGGCCAATAAGCTGATATTCAGTAAATGGCGGGCAGCCCTGGGCGGTAATGTTCAGGCTATTATAAATGGCGCCGCCGCCTGTCAGGTACGGCTGCTGAAAATATTCACTGCCGCCAATATCCCCATTCTCGAAGGATATGGGCTTACAGAAACATCCCCTGTTATCAGCGTCAACCGCTACTACAATGTGGAAGATCGTATGTTCGGCACCGTAGGACCCATTATCAGCGGCGTAGAAGTAAAAATAGCTGAGGATGGGGAAATCCTCTGCAAAGGCCCCGGTGTCACCATCGGTTACTATAAACGCCCCGATCTCACTGCCGACGCCATCATTGATGGCTGGTTCCATACCGGTGATATCGGAGTACTGATAGATCATAAGTTCCTGAAAATCACCGACCGGAAAAAAGAACTTTTCAAAACCTCCGGTGGCAAATTCGTAGCACCACAACCCATTGAAAATAAATTCAAGGAGTCTCCCTACATCGAACAGATCATGGTAGTAGGCGAAGACCGCAAATTTACCGCGGCGCTGATCGTCCCCTCCTTCAATAATCTCCGCACCTGGGCACAGAAACGGGGCATCGCCACCGATAACACTGAGGCCCTGCTGCAAAACAAGGAAGTAATAGACCTCTATAAACAGGCCGTAGACAAATACAACCAGTTCTTTAACCATATAGAGCAGGTCAAAAAATTCCTGCTGCTGCCGCAGGACTGGACCGTAGATGGCGGAGAACTCACGCCCACCCTCAAGGTGAAGCGCAAAATAGTCCTGAACAAGTACCGCAAGGAAATCGACAGCATTTATGCTCCCTCCGGCGGGAAAGTTGATATAGAAAGTCTTTAAATTTTAATTTAAAACCCTTACTTTTGCAACCCGATACCCATTTAGGGTACAGACGGCTGGTCCCGTAGTTCAATGGATAGAATAGAAGTTTCCTAAACTTTAGATACAGGTTCGATCCCTGTCGGGACTACAAAACGCTTAATTCGCCCAAACTTAGCTTTACTAAGTTTGGGCGTTTTTCATTTACGGACGTGGGTTTCAGAGGAAAGAAGGGTAAAGAGAGATAAAGGGGGATTAAGTAAAAATGTACCCCAAACTGTACCCCAGTGTACCCCAGACTGTACCCCAAAACCGGCGGCTGTGAGGGCTGCCAATCCAAAACCGTTACAAAACTGTACCCCAATCTGTTAACCTTAAACCTGTGACCATGGAAGTGAAATACTATTTAAAAAGACCCAAAGATTCCACCAGTACCATTTTTGCAAGAATCTGCTACGAAGGCGAGCAACTGAAGTATTACCTATCTGAAAGTCTTCCCACACTCTATTGGGATACAATTACCCAACGGGCATTTAAAGGCAACAAAGCATTTCCTGAATATCCGGAGTTTAACGCACGGCTTGACTACTTAGACCACACCATCAAAAGCACATACCGTAAATACCGTAATGACCACCAGCACAAAATACCGTCGCCGGCAGAACTTAAAGAGCTGTTGGACATTGCAACGGGGAAAACAGAGAAAAAACAGGTTACATTTTTCTCTTATTTTAAGGATTTCAACGCACGGTCTGAAAGAGGGGAACGGATCAGCCCCATTACCAAGAAACGAACATCCCCCAATACCAATAAAGGGTATGTTACTACGCTTAACCACCTCGAAGAGTTTCAGAAAACCTATCATCGAAAGATTGATTTCAACACTATTGATATACAGTTTCACAATGACTTCATCAACTATCTAACAAAAACAGAAGACCTGAAACCCAATACGCTAGGTACCCATATAAAACGTATCATTACTGTAATGGGAGAGGCAAAAAGCCGGGGAGTGATAGTTAACACTGATTTTGAAGGTAGCTACTTCTTTAAGCCAGGAGAGGAAACCGACAGCATATACCTTAATGAACAGGAATTAAAGTCGATTGAGGATTTAGACCTGACGAATAATCCTAAACTAGACCGTATCCGGGACTTATTTCTTGTTGGCTGTTATACCGGGTTACGGTACTCTGATTACTCTATATTAAGCCCGGAACACATCAGTGATGATTTCATTGAGATAAGACAAACTAAAACGGATGGCAAAGTAGTCATTCCTATTCACCCGGTGGTGAAGCGGGTTCTCAATAAGTACAGCGGAAACCTGCCGAAGGCAATCAGTAATCAAAAGATGAATGAATACCTAAAGGACATTGGTAAAAAGGTGCCAGCGCTTGAAAAGCTGGTGACTATCACCTGTACTAAAGGAGGTAATAAAACAACCACTTCCTACATTAAGTGTTCGCTGATCAGTACCCATACCGCCCGTCGTAGCTTTGCCACCAATGAATATTTGGCCGGTACACCGGTCATCACCATCATGGCTATCACTGGGCATAAAACGGAAAAGGCATTTTTACGATATATCAAGGTAACACCGGCAGAACATGCGAAGCTGTTAAAAATGCATTGGGAGAAAAGGAATTTACTCATAGCTGTATAGGATTGGATTTATAGCCATAAGTAACACTCAATTACTTATGGCTATAGCTGGCTTTAAGGTTACCAATTTTTAACACCCGGCGACATCAACAATGTAGGGCAAAGTATTTACGCTTACTGTAAAACTAAAATCGAAACTTTTGCTTTCAATTTTGAAGTCGTTAAGCCTAACATTGAGACTTACTTCACGAATCTTGGTGTATTCCTGAAATATCTGGTTAATACGGTATTCTTCAAGCAACTCCAACCTTTTTTTCAACCCTACATCATGATGGCCGAGCTTTTCAACCATTGCGTCCTGATCCATAAAACGCCCAGGAACATCAACAACGCCGGTGGGCAAAATAGATATGTTTACTGTAAAACTAAAATTGAAGCTTTTGTTTTCAATTTTGAAATCGTCAAGCCTAACATTGAGACTTACTTCACGAATCTTGGTGTATTCCTGAAATATCTGGTTAATACAATACTCATCGAGTGACTCTAACCTAGCTTTTAGCTCCGCATCATCGCGATCAAGAATTTCAACCATTTCAGTCTGGTTCATAAAAGAGTTTTTTTAATTAAATGGACAATTTCGCCCGGTGCGCCAAAGGTAAAAGGGGGGCTTTCCGCCTCTGTTAAAAGGAGCATAAAAGGAGATAATTAACGCATGCATAACTATACCGTGCAAATAGGTTGCGTAGCGCCCCGTTAATATCGGGTTATAGTATTCCTGTTAACCTTCAATCCCTATTTATGCGCAATCCTGATCTTCCACTAGAAAAATTCTTTCGTAAAATGGATGGCTATATGAGAGTACTGCAACAGATTACAAGCCAATCCAGCGACATCGAACTGATTCCCCTTGAAACTATTAGCGACGATGAACTTGCCAACGTCAAAAGTATCTTAGCTGATACTTATAGAATACGATGGAGAGGGAGTTTAAAAGAGTTTGCCGAGCTTATTACAGAACTGGAAAACAAAGGTTGGATTGATCCAATAAACCATGGTGAGGTAAACGCCTTTACCCGATCGATATTGAGTTGCTTTGACTTTTCCGAGACCCAAAAAAAGATAGATAGCAAAACAGAGGCAAGTCTTATGCAGTATCTTAAACCAAGTGAAAGAGAGACCAAAATTTATAGTAAACGCTACATAAAGAAATTTGCCTCCATCTTATTTAACCACCCTAAAAAGTAGTTACAAACTAGTTACAGTACTTGACCAGTCTTTCCTGTAGTTGTTACTTTGTCACGAACTAAATGATTTGTGATGATGGATAATGTATTACTATCAGCGATCCCGCTGGAACAGTTAAAAACTTATATTTCTGAAGCTGTCAGCAGCGAACTTTCTAAACACTTTGCAGCAGCTCCACTACCTCCCCAAAATCAGGAATTACTTACCAGGAAAGAAGCGGCGAAATTACTTTCTATCTCTCTCCCCACCCTGCTGGACTTTACCAAATCCGGGAAGATTACCGGCTATCGGATAGGGACAAGAGTACGCTACAAACGCTCTGAGCTGGAACAATCTTTAAAGCAGATACGGTCAGCCAAACAGAAAGGAGGACATCATGATTCAAAGTAACCCTACCCCCGACCACTTCCCTAAGCCAAATTTTCCAGAACCAAGCCAGCCCCTAACCGTTACCAGCATCCTGGAACATAGCCGGGAACTACTGGCCCAGGGGAAACCAGTAGCACATGAGCTGATTTTAAACCGGCTACTGGAAAAGGTTCAACCGGTAGATTTCCTAAGTATGGCCTTCTCACATGTTAATGGGCTGCGAGAGGACTTGAATGGGTTGGAGTCAAAGTTGATAACCAAAGAAGGAGCGTTCAATGATGATGACACTATCAGGGAAAAAGTAAAAAATCTCCGCGCACTCATCGCTAAATGCAGGCTCAAACAAGCTCACTATCTGATCATCAGCATTGAGGAAATATTGAGGATTGCCACTGCTAACCGCTGGGGAATATGCCAGCACCAGGATTTTATTTACCTGTACAATGGTGCTTACTGGTCGCAGCTTAGCACCGATGAACTAAAGGGCTTCCTGGGGAAATGTGGTGAAAAAATGGGAATAGACAAGTATAAAAGCCGGTTTTATATGTTCCGGGATCATCTGTTGAAGCAGTTCTTTGATTCGGCTCACCTACCCAGCCCTTTACAGCCTCACAATGTTGTTTTTATCAACCTGCAAAACGGTACGTTTGAGATAACACCGGAGGGTACCCGCTTACGGGAGTTCAAGCGGGATGATTTTATTACTTATCAGCTGCCATTTGCTTTTGACCAAACAGCAAAAGCCCCACTTTTCAGCCGGTATTTAAACACTGTGCTGCCGGATATACAACGTCAAAGAGTGTTGGCGGAATATATCGGATATGTATTTATTCATCCTAGCACCCTTAAACTGGAAAAATCATTGTTATTGTATGGTTCGGGAGCAAATGGTAAATCTGTTTTCTTTGAGATAATAAACGCCCTTCTGGGCGCAGAAAACATATGTAGCTATAGTCTGCAAAGCCTGACCGATACTACCGGATATTACCGGGCAAAATTGGCCAACAAACTGGTGAACTATGCTTCAGAGATAAACGGGAACCTGGAAGCATCCATCTTTAAGCAGCTCGCCAGTGGGGAGCCGGTAGAGGCCCGGCAACCCTATGGGCAAGCCTTTAACCTCACCCATTACGCAAAGCTCATTTTTAACTGTAATGAGCTACCCAAAGAGGTAGAACATACAAACGCTTATTTTAGGCGCTTCCTGATCATCCCCTTTGATGTGACTATCCCACCAGAGGCCCAAGACAAGGAACTGGCTAAAAAGATCATTCAGCAGGAGCTTTCCGGGGTTTTCAATTGGGTATTGGAAGGGTTGCACCGGCTGCTGACACAAAAAAATTTTTCCGATTGCGATGCGGCCAAACAGCAGCTACAACAGTATCAACGACAATCAGATAGTGTGTTGATGTTTTTGGAGGATGAAGGTTATAAACCGTCCCGAATCGCTTTCCTTCCCCTGCAGCAACTTTATACCCTGTATAAAATATTCTGCGCAGACAACGGCTACCGCCTTTGCTCTTCTAAAACGGTCAGCGAAAGATTACGGAGCCACGGGTACGAAATGGAACGTAAAACGGCTGGAATGGTTGTCTACCTGGAAAAATAATGTTTTGTTCTGTGCTACATATCCTACATATCCTACATGATGCCGGTTGTGCTATGTAGCAGATGTAGGATATGTAGGACTTAAAATAACTTTTTTATGAATGCTTACCGGTATACATTGGAAAGGGGCAATAAGAAGCATATATGTCCTAGTTGTGGGAAGAAACGGTTTGTAAGGTTCATTGACGGTCAAACCTGCGAGTATTTGCCTGCAGAATATGGCCGGTGTGACAGGGAAATAAACTGTGGTTATTTTCATAAGCCAGATTGCACAATGGCACAGTTAAAAAGGGCTGAAGAATACCGGGAGCGGCCAGTATATTATAAGAAGCCAGAAATCAGGAAACTACCTTCTTATATTCCACTTGAAGTACTGAAGAAAAGCCAACAGGGATATGACGCCAACCACTTTACTGTTTATCTGCACTCCCTTTTTGGCACTAACATAACCCACGAACTGATTCAACGGTATCAGATCGGCACCTCCGGGAGCCGCTGGCCAGGAGCAACTGTATTTTGGTGGATTGACGTAGCCGGTAAAATAAGGGCCGGGCAGGTGAAACAATTCGACCATACCGGCCATACTGTTAAATCTGTTCACAATCATTCACATACCACTTGGATACACAGCATCTTAAAGCACAACCATGAATCCAAAGGGGAACATCTTCCATCCTGGTTATCTACCTATTTAGACCAGGGCGGGAACTATGCCAGTTGCCTGTTTGGCGAACATCTTTTAAAAGAGGATACCGGTAAACCGATCGCCATCGTGGAAGCGCCGGCAACAGCCATTGTAGCAGGCGTATATCTGCCGGGATTTGTTTGGCTGGCTGCAGGTAGCCTGTCTTATTTGACTGCTGCACGAACTCAGGTTTTATCAGGTCGGCAAGTGTACTTATTCCCCGATCTTTCTGCAGATGGACGGGCATTTGAGCTATGGTGCAATAAAGCCAGGGAGCTGGCCAGCATTGCCACCTTTACCGTATCAGATCTTTTAGAGCGTAGTGCTTCAACTGAAGAACGACTAAAGGGACTGGATTTGCGGGATTTCCTCACCCGGTTTGATTACCAGCTGTTTCAACCAGCACCGCCAGAGGGAAACAAACACACCCTCATCATTGACGGACAGGAATATGAAATCAATGCCATTGCGACGGTTTCAGAAATTGAGGGTTATAAAATAGTCTCCTACTTGCTAAGAAATGCCAAGGTTTGTGATGTTTTATACAACGCAGCAGGGGAGTTGGCGGATATTCAGGAAGATTTTTCGCAAGTCATATGCACGTGTATAGGGAAAGTGTTTAAGAGAGGAAAGCTAAACGGCGTTGACTGCTTCCTTTTACTGTTGAAAAACTCTTGAAAGATGTGACATTATATGACACTATTTTCATCAGTTTCAACACTGAAATAGCACAAAAATAGGGCAATGAGGAAGAATTAATCCTGACATTCCCTAGTTATTTAGGTTTAATTTATTTGCTTAGATTGTAGTGTTTAAATATAAAATTATGATCCATAAAAGTGAATTACTACCAGGAAGTTTGGTATGTAATAGTGACCATAAGATAATTGAATGGAGTGAACAATTATCACATGAAATCCCGCTTATTCCGGTTGAAATTAGTTCAACATGGATAAGGAGGCTTGGATTTGGCACCCTGGATTATATTCATTTCATCGCTCATCCATACGATGGGGATGAATTTGTAATCAAACTTTCTTCCGATAAATCGACATGTATACTACTCGTTCCCGAACAAGAAGGAGAGGTATACCCTAGATTCTACAAAGAAACAGCTGAGACCTGTAAGTTTATTCATGAGCTTCAAAAGCTCTATCATTTAAAAACCGGAGAGCTACTAGAATTACAATATCGTTTCGAAGATGAGTAAAGGGATCTGTGAAACATTTAACTCGATCCTTCCTCTTAATAGACTTCTATAAATTGAGACAGCATGGCAAAACCAGGAACTTACCCAACAACATTTGAGGAGAGGAAAGCTATATCTGTAACTGATTTGCGCAAATGGAAATACCTACAACCCGATATATGGCGCAGTGGTACCCTAAGCTGGAGCCGAGGCGGTACAGTACACAGCCAGATAAGCATTTGCGTCAACATGGTTGCACCCCAGCCATATCTGCAATTAGATTACCGTTGGCAAGAACAGTCAATAAGCTATCAGGTAGAGCTAACAGCACTTCCCAGCAACCTGGGAGCCGGTAAGGTTTGGTACTTCATTTGCCCACTTACAAATACGCGGTGCCGGAAGCTGTATTTTAAAAGTGGTTACTTTCAGTATAGGGGGCAGGGTTACTATGAAAAGCAGATTCAGTCAAAGTATTATCGGCATCTTGAAAAGACCTACGGGCCTGTGTTACAAAGTGATCAAATACGCGAACAACTATATAGTCGGCATTTCAGGAAGTTTTATAATGGGAAAGCCACAAAACAATACGCTAAAATACTCGCACAGTTGAAGGCTGCTGAAGGTGTGAGTGAAAGAGATCTAATTAATGCGATGGTGAGATACTAAATGCTATCCTCTATTTTTCCGTTTCTTGTGTAATTCCTTTGCCTCATTCTTCGCCAAGGTTATTATTACATCTTCATGTACCCCAATTAATTCAGAGAGAATTATTAATTCCTCAATAGTAAATAATCCAGGATTATCAAGTTTTTTGAGGAATGATAGATAGCCGACATTAAGCAATTTATAGGTGCTCGATTTGGGAACATATTCAAATATATCAGCGATGTGAACAACCCCTCCCGCTTCTAATAATGCCTTTACAGCTGCATATTTCTTATTCTGTGCCATTACTGAAATATAATAATAGTGTTATTATATACAACAAAAAATGAACACATAAGAATTTAATGCTCATTTATGAGAATAAAATATTCTTAAATAAGAATATTTTGAAAACTTTTGCTATATCTTAGAGGTACAAACATTATTTTGCGGCTTCTAAAATATTGAAGCAAATCGCGCTTTCATGTGGTCCAGGGTGTGGAAACTTTAAGGATACCAGATGTTAGGCGGTGCTCACGCTACGGCGTGGGTGCTCGCTTCCGTCATCCGGTATTCCACACCCTGGGGCGGTAAGTTGAGGCCCGCGCCTTTTTTATGTATTTAGGCCCCGGTACTCTACTATAACTCATTCTCTCACATTTCCTCCATAAATGGGCTATCACTTTCATTCCATATGAAAGCCGGCTTTGCTATGGCATTTATAACCCTTAAACGTTCTCTTATGTACTACGTAAAAAAGTATTCAAACTGCTGGGCTATTCATAACGATGATACCGGAGCCTCCCGCCCATTAACCGAAAATGAGAAAAATAGGATACTGGAAGAACACCCATCACTAAATGAGGGAGATGTACGGGCCGTTTACGCTGATATTATAAACAACATAAACGAAAAACCCTAATCCATCCCTTCACCTCATTAACCTCACATATGGACACTCAACCCGCCGAAAAAATCAAAGAACCCAATTTGCGCCTTGAATGGGAAGTCATAGCATTAGGCTTTCTTTTGGGTGTATCTGTTTGTCTGATACTGGCTCTTATCTATTGCATGTGGATAATAACGGAACAGGATTCCTTTATTCATAATCTCCTATTGAACACAGCCTTACGGGCTTATCCTAAATGATCAAATCGAAAAATATGAAAGCTAATATTCTATGGATCGAAAAAGAAGTGTTCCGTACATTCAATTCTACACTACTTTATAGATTCAGTCTTGTAGGGTATGCCTTAACTCTGGCTAAAGATGAAAAACAGGGCTGGTCTTTAGTCACTTCAGGAAAGTACGGAGTCATCATCATTGGCCTGGAAATCTCTAAATCCCTCAATCTGGTAAAGAGAATCAGGCAGGTGGATGACCATACCCCCATAATGATTATAGCACAGAAAAAAGTAAAAGATGGCTTGCTTAAATCTTTGGAAGCAGGTGCAGATAGTTATATAGTAAAACCTCTTGAACCAATTGACTGTATAATTGTAGAGGTAGAAATCCTTATGAATCAAAACCCGGAAGAGGGATACAGAGCAATATTTCATTCGAGCCTGAAAACTGAGGAATCATAGACCAGGGAACTAATTTTTTTAGCACCCAAAAGGTCATTCCCCAAAACTGTACCCCAAGCAAAAATACTAACGTATAAAAAATTAAATATCAATTAATTATGTACACATCAAATATCCCTGTCGGGACTACAAAACGCTTAATTCGCCCAAACTTAGCTTTACTAGGTTTGGGCGTTTTTCATTTACGGACGTGGGTTTCAGAGGAAAGAGCGGTAAAGGGAGATAAAGGGGAATTAAACGAAAATGTACCCCAAACTGTACCCCATTTTTCCCCAGGAGTTTCCCCAGAAAAATAGCACAGTACCGGCATTCACGCGGTCAATAGCCGGCGGTTCTTTGTTCCTATTTGTTTTTATTTCTTTCTGATGTTGTCTGCAAGACAGAAAACAAATTGTTAGGAGCAGGATTACCCGGTTCATTGTAACAAATCACATTAATGAAGTTAAATATAAATAATATTCGATACACACAGTTATCATCCAGTCATCCTTCTATATACGCATAACATCCCTCCCTGAACAAAACCCGCTCCTTCACTGTATTTGTATTAGATCATTGAATGTATGTTTTAAAAGCACAACCTGTAATGTTATGGAAAACCCCGAATTACCACTACACCAAACCAACCCAGAGCTATTTAAAACCTACCTCCTGGACAATTCCTCCCAAGGCGAGATTTTAATGGTTAAAGGGGTTACGTTGGAGGATCATCTCCTAAAGTCAGAGATCCATATCAAAGTCATCATCAAATTCCAGGCAGAGGCCTGTGTTAAATTCAAGGGCTCCAGCCCGGTGAGGGTATTGGCCAACCTCAGAAGGCGCATCCGGAATTTCATGCGCTCTGAAGGCATGGAGATGATGATACGCAAAGTGAATATGACCTTGCCCGGGAACGGCCCCGCGTTATACGAACTGGATCCTCATTTATTTGAACAGTTTGTACTGGATGATTTTACCGTCCGCCCACGGCATGAACATATGAAAGGTATCACACAAAAAGACCGTATGTTGAAAATAGAAGTAGCGCTGTTTATTCTCGATGATGAGATCATCCGGCTGAGCGCCAGAGTAAAAAACCAAAGCGTACAGGCTGTACGCTCTGAGCATGTACGGAATGTAAACAGGGTGCTGGCGGCCTACGGCAGACTTTTACCTGCTGATAATAATAACTGAACACTTTTTCCTCTTTGTTTGCTACACCTGTTATTCAGCTCTCGTACCATGCAGCATTGCCTACCAGCGTTATAGACAACTCACTCGTACATCTCATAACCTTCGCCAACCAGGAGCGGTACTTCATCTGATAAAAAAATAGCATGATAGACTACTCACTGGTCATATATACTTGTGATCCTGATGAACGAATTTTACGACGTTGCCTCCAGGCTGTGCAGCAGCTTAACCGGAACCAGTTGCAGATAGAAGTGCTACTGGTAGACAACAACAGCACTATCCCACTCAGCAGCCTTTCATTCATAAAGGATTTCCTGCAACATATCCCCAACTTGCAGCTGCTCCTGGTAAAGGAACAGGGAGTAGGCCATGCCCGCATCGCCGCCATAGAAGCCGCCCGTGGGGAACATATCGTTTACATCGATTACAATAATGAACCAGACAGCAACTATTTACAGGAACTGACTTCGTTGTATAAAAAGTACCCGCAGGTTGCCGCATGGGGCCCCGGACAGGTACAGGTAGATTTTATAGACGGCATAGAAAGCAACATTGAGCACTATGCACGGCTGGCATTCCAGCAACGGAAAGAAACAACCGTGACTTTTTCCGCAGTACCGGCCTGGCAATCCTGTTATCCTTTTGGTACCGGCCTCTGTACCAAAACCTTTCTGCTGAAAGAATATGTGCAGCATGCGCGGAAAGGCACCTTTACACTGCCTGGCCGGAAGGGCAATCAACTCAGCAGCGGAGAAGGTACCCAGATGGTATTGCTCTGCGTCCGTAATGGATATGCAGCCGGTGTGGCACCAACTTTGAAACTTACTCATATCATCCCTGCCGGCAGGGCCAACCGCCACTATCTTCAACGCCTCATATACGACACGTTTGTGTGTTATGATACCTGCCTCATGCAGATATTCCCTTCTCATCGCAATTTACTCGGCACCAGACTACTGTCTGCTTCCCGGTTCTCCCGAAAAGCAATCGGAAAGTTATGGAAAGCACGCTGGTCAAGCGATCCGCATCGTCTGTTTGAACTGGTGCAGTATATCGCTACGCATGCCAGTGTATATGCGGCATTAAACAAACCAGTACCGTTGCCGGTCAGCAGCATCATCAGATACCTCAAAGTGGAATAACTATTTCAAACAGAAAATCATGCATCAACAAGAATTGCATACAGGCGTCTCCGTTATTATCTGTTGTTATAACAGTGCAACACGGCTACCACTCACCTTAGGACATCTGCAGTCACAGGAAGTACCGGCAGATTTTTTGTGGGAGATTATCCTCGTCAACAATGCATCTACGGATAAAACCGTCAGCCTTGCCCTGGAATGGTGGAACAGAGCCCATCCTCCCAATGCCCAATGCAGGATTGTAGATGAACCCCGGCCGGGACAGATGTACGCCCGTAAAAAAGGAGCGCAGGAAGCCCGCTATGAATGCCTGCTTTTCTGCGATGACAACAACCTGCTCGACAAAAACTATGTATTCAACGCATGGCAAACACTCAAACAACAAAAGCTGGCCGGCGCTGCCGGCGGACAATGTCACCCGGTCTCCGACTGTAGCAGCTTTCCCTACTGGTTTGATACCTTCAAGGAGAAATACGCTATCGGCATTCCGGCCGAAACATCCGGCGATGTATCCCATCGCGGATTTGTACTGGGCGCTGGTCTCGTCACCAGAAAATCCTTGTTCCTCTCCGTCTTCAACGAAAGATACCCTTCGTTACTCAACGGCCGCAACGAAGAAAGGTTAAGTACCGGAGATGACTTTGAATACTGCAAACGCCTGCTGCTATGGGGTTACAGCCTGTACTACAACGAAGACCTGAAACTGGCTCATTTTATACCAAAGGAAAGACTTACCCTCAGCTATCGCGACAGGCTGATGGAAGGCATTGCAGCAGCTACGCAAATACTGACACTCTATGATGAAGCCCTAAGCATTCGTCGGAAAACGAAGCATAAAAACAAATGGAGACTATTGCTGCTTACGCCCATCAGAATCTACCTCGCCCGAAAAGGCTTGTCTGACAGGCACCTTCCCACAGAGCAGCTGGTATTTTTTTACCTGTCTCCTTTCAACATAAAATCAGATCCTGTCAGGACATCTATCAAAAAATTTCTAAACAAACAGTAATCGCAGGAGTTGTGCAACCCGCCAACCACCTGCATAACAGACAAAAGCTACCACCACAGGAATGGTAGTCTCAGCAATCTTAACTTTTCCTTTGCGAAAGCCTTTTTATCTTACCGGCATCTAATATTTTCCCTGATGCCGATACTCAGATTCATCCTGCTATTAAGCCCCCTATTACTGTTGTTATGCAGTGCAGATGCACAGAGCATCGTACAGGGAACAATTACGCAGGAAGACAGTATACCCATTACTGGTGTAACGGTATTGAATAAACGAAATAATGCATCTGCCGTCAGCGACGACCACGGCCTTTATGAGATAAGCGCCCGCAAAGGCGACACACTGTTATTGAAAGCACTGGGCTATGTGCCTTTACTGGTCATCATTCCCAGAGATAAGTCTGCACTCATTCATCATCTTAAGCGACAACCCCTGGAACTGAAATCCGTCAGTATCATCCATTACAACTACCTGCGCGATTCACTGCGCCTGCGCGAAGAATTTCGTAAAGAATTTGATTTCCGGAGACCCCGGTGGAATGAAGTCATTCGTTCTGTTGGTCCTTTCGTAGGTGTTAATATCAACAAACTGTATAAAGCCCTTTCTTTTAAACAAAATAAAAAGAAAGACAAGTTTAAAAAAATACTGTTGGCCAAAGAGAAGGAAAACCAGGTACAGCAGGTATTTAACCCTATACTGATCAACAAACTCACCGGCCTGGAAGGCGACAGCCTTACACAGTTTATGACCAGATATCAGCCTTCCTATGAGTTTATAAAAGATATCAATGATTATGATCTGTATGTGTATATCAAACAAAAGTATGTCAGGTATGTCAATGACTCAATAAAATAATACAACATATTACCCCGGCAAAATTTGTCGGTTAATGCTTAAATTAACATCAAATTAACTGTCGGGTATGCATCATACACTGTTACTGATCCTTTCCTTATTATTTGTTGTTTTTATGTTGGTCATGCTGGGCCAGCGATTAAAGATCTCCTATCCTATTTTTCTTGTGCTGGCAGGGCTGGGCATTGGTTTTATACCGGGGCTTCCGCATATAGAGATAGACCCTGATATGATCTTTCTTATTTTCCTGCCGCCTTTGTTATATGAAGCGGCCTGGTATACTTCCTGGAATGATTTCTGGAAATGGAAAAGACCTATTATGATGCTGGCATTCGGGGCTGTTATTTTCACTTCCTGTATTGTGGCTTATACTTCGAAGAGTATGATACCCGGCTTTACGCTGGCACTGGGCTTTTTGCTGGGTGGCATCATTTCTCCGCCTGATTCGGTGGCTGCTACCTCGGTATTAAAACATTTAAAAGTGCCCAAACGGGCACTTACCATTCTTGAGGGTGAAAGTCTTATCAATGATGCATCCAGCTTGATCGTATTCCGGTTTGCCATGGTAGCGGTGATGACAGGTCAGTTTGTGATGCAGAAGGCTATCGGTGACTTTTTTCTTTCTGCCGGGATGGGCATTGTGATAGGGTTGGCAGTAGCCCATATCATGTACTACATACATCGCTGGCTGCCCACTACGGCCAGTATTGATTCTGCGCTGACAGTCATGACTCCCTATTTCATGTACCTGGCAGCAGAGCAGTTTCATTATTCCGGTGTGCTGGCAGTAGTCAGCGGCGGCTTGTTCCTGTCGTACCGCTCACATGCCATCTTTCCCAATGGCGCTACCCGTATGCAGATGCTGGGCGTATGGAGCACACTCATCTTTGTACTGAATGGTATCATCTTTATCCTGATAGGGTTGGAACTGCCTACCATCATTCACTCGCTGGGAGATTATTCCATTGCTGATGCGATCAGATACGGGGTGATCATCGCATTTCTGACGATTCTTGTTCGTTTACTGTGGGTGTATCCGGGTGCTTTTATTCCGCGGATGCTGAGTAAAAAGATCCGGGAGCGAGAACCTAGTCCGGGCTGGAAAGGGCCACTGCTAGTAGGATGGGCCGGGATGCGGGGTGTGGTGTCGCTGGCTTCTGCCTTATCTGTGCCGTTGTTATTCCCTCACCGTAATCTGATTCTGTTCATCACTTTTATCGTGATACTTGTTACGCTGGTATTTCAGGGTCTCACACTTCCACTGCTGATCCGTCTCATCAAAATAGAGGAAATTGATGTCATTACGCCGGCAGATCAACAGGAGGCTGGTATAAGGCTTGCGCTGATGAAAGTGGCGCTCAACAGACTGGAAGAGAAATATGCTTTTGAAGCAACTGACAATGAACTGGTGGGCTTTCTGAAAAAAGATCTGGAGCATAATATCCACAACACCAGTGCGCGGCTGGAATCCCTGGAGTGTGATGATACAGAAAAAGCGGAAGTAGATCTATATCATTCAGTGCTGAGGGATATCTACGCGCTTCAGCGCAAAGAGCTGTTCCGGTTACGGCAGCATAATACATTCAGCGATGAGGTGATACGCAGTCAGGAAATGCAGCTGGACCTGGAGGAGATGAAGATCATGCACCCGGGCCATGAATAACCCATGTAGACGATGCTCCGGGAAAGCCGTCCCTGTGAGGCTTTCCCGGAGCTGTTACTACCCGCTCCGGAGCAGGTGATCACGAATGGGAAAGTAAGTCGAGCCAGTAGCTTACTTCCTGACGAGGTTGTCGAGCGCAAAGCCATTATAGCGTACAAATACCAGCAATACCGTAAAGAAGGCCGCATGTATCAGCTGCGAAGCCAACGCTCCCCAATCTTCTATCAGGGTGGTGCCTAAGATGAGCATGATCATCACTACGGCTCCTGCTATCAGGGTGGTCCGTGTAAACAGCCCCAGTATCAGCAGCAGGCCGATGGCAAATTCTGCCAGCGGCAGTATATAACTGAAAGGCAGTACCAGGGCGCCGGGCAGCATGGATTTTTCAAAGCTTTTTACCATCCAGTCGCTGAAGGCGTTCAACTTGGGAAGCCTTACCAGACCATGTCCGAACATGCTGGCTGCTATGGCCAGGCGGGTCAGTGCAAATGCAATCGTATTGTTTTCCATTAGTGTAATTTTATATATCAAAGGTCCGGCGCTTCAGACAAAAAAATTTGTACAATTAGAGGATCATTCTGTAATTTCATAAGATGATACAGGAAAACTTATACCAACCTTTCGAGATCGAATACCGGGAGTGCACAGAATGCCCGATAGACGCGCATAAACATAATTTTTTTGAGCTGGTATATATAGTAGAAGGCAGTGGTGTACAGTGTGTCAACAAGAACCAGTTGCCATACAGCCCTGACAAGCTATTTCTGGTAATGCCACAGGACTGCCATTCGTTTGAGGTAAAGGATGCGACGAAGTTTTTCTTTATCCGCTTCAATGATGTCTACTTAAAAAATCAGCATAAAGACTGGATTCATCAACTGGAGTTCATCTTCCAGAACAACAATCATTTGCCGGGTTGTATTCTAAAAAACAAGAGTGATAAACCGCTGGTGAAATCACTGATAGAAGCGCTGATGCGGGAATTGATTAATCAGCAGCCTTATCACAAGGCATTGTCGCAACAGATTGTGAATACCATCCTGACCATTGTGGCCCGTAATATCTCTTTTCAGCTGCCGGAGCAAACACGCCAGCCGGGTAAAACGGAGGCTTCACAAAATATCCTTCACTATATCCATGAGTATATTTATTCACCGGAGAAGTTAAAAGCAGAACAGATTGCTACGCACTTCAACATATCTCCTACGTATCTGAGTGAATATTTCAAGCGCAACAACGGCGACAGTCTGCAGCAGTATATCATGCAATACAAACTGAAGCTGGTGGAAACAAGGCTGCGTTACAGCAGTATGCGTGTGGGAGAAATAGCGGATGAACTAGGCTTTACGGATGAAAGCCATCTCAACAGGATGTTTAAAAAATATAAAGGGGTCAATCCATCTGCGTTTAGGAAGGAATTGCAGTTGCAACCCAATTGATATGCAGAAAAAAAGCGTCCGCAGTTGCGGACGCTTTTCAATAACTTGCAGTTACTATTCTTCGTCTTCTTCATCGTCGTCACCGGCTTCGCCTTCTTCCAGCCACTCCATGTAGGAGTAGTACCAGTCTTCCAGCTGTTCCAGCAGTTCCTGCTTTTTGTCCGGATCATTTTTGTAGAATTCTTCTACATTATCGATCTCTTCAACGATATCGATGTAGGCAGTTTCTTCGTCTTCTTCCACACGTTTGGCAAAGAAGCGGGGCTTTTCGGTATGAAAAATATACTCATTTTCCGGATCTGTAACAGGATCGTCTGCGATCAGAAATTTAGGTAACTGTGCCATAGTTGATTATTTACGTTTAAATGATGCTATTACAAAAGTAGGTATTTCTTTCACTCAAAGACACAGACAACTAACAGCGTGAAGAACTTTTTCACAGAAAATCCTTTGGGGAAAAAAGAAGCTGTTATGTTCTTTATTACCTTGCTGAAATACCGCTTTTATTTATGGTGAAATTTTTACATCTTTATAGTCGGTACAAACCCCACAACCATATGCAAGAATACTGGATACGATGGGAAACCTGGATGCGCCAGCATGCCCCCAAACTTCTGAATATCCTTAATCCTGGCGTGACATACGAAGCAGTCGAGTCTTTGGAAAAGCTGATCGATTCGCCCTTACCGGCAGATTTTAAGGCATTTTACGCGGTCCATGATGGTCAGCGTAAAGCCAGGACCGGGCTGGTAGACGGCGACCTGTTGCTCTCTGTAGAAGATATCGCCGACAACTGGCATTACTGGCAAGACCTGCTGGATGCCGGCACTTTTACCTATAACGATCACCCCATCGCTTCCGAACCCGACACAGGCATTCGCAACAGCTGGTGGAACCCGTTGTGGATACCCATTACCTCCGATGGATTTGGCAACCATCTTTGCCTTGACCTGGCCCCTGCCCCCGAAGGCCGGTACGGCCAGATTATCGCCCTATGGCATGATGATAACCACCGCGAAATCGTAGCACCCTCCTTCCGCGAATGGATCGCCGCCTATATCGACGCCATAGAAAGAGGAGATTACGTTTTTGTTAAGAAATGGGGCATCGTCCATAAAGGCACCTCTTTCAACTACAACGACTGATATCCGGCCGGACTGCTGCCAGTCCAACGCTTAAACGCCCGGGTGAAAGCACTCAACTCATTATACCCCAGCATATAGGAAATATCTTTCAAAGGATAGTTGCCCGACGATATGTAATAAAGGGCCAGTGACTTTCTCACCGCATCCGCCACTTCCTGGTATTTAACGCCTTCATCTTTCAGCTTGCGTTGTAAACTGCGCGGGCTCAGGTTAAAATTAGCCGCCATCTCCTCTAGCGTGATGATGCCCAGATAAGAATTAGCCAGCAGATGGTTATATACTCTTACCTGTAGCGTATTATTGGTGGCTGCTTTCGGCTGAGACAAGCTGCTCACTTTTTTCAACAACAGGCTTTGTAACTCATAATTCGCTGTCAGTATAGGCTCATCCCAATAACGGGCTTCAAATACAAGCGCATATTCATCGGCACGTTTTACAGGTTTACAACGAAATGCCTGTTCGTACGCAGCCAGATCAGGCACGGTATAAGGCATTCGTACTGCCTGCGGTGCAATCTTTTCCAGCAACAGCCCCGACAACTCATGAATTGTAAGCACCATCAGAAACTCAATGAGCATGCGAAAAGCCATCGTAGGTCCGTCACCGTGATCTGCTGAAGGAATGAAGCGCACTGTAAAGTTTTTGCTGCTCCGGACTATATCCAGCCGGCACTGGTCTGTTACCAGGTGTGTGAGTGCTACTGCATGAGTAAGCGCTTCTCCCACCGTGGCACTCGTCTGTATGATCTCTCCCACCACACCCAGGGCGGCAGGCTGCACCGAAGCGGCAAAATGCAGACCGAACAACGGATCGTTGGTAAGACGGGCAGCATGCAGCCATAGCATATCCAGCTGATGCTGAGTAACGGGAGCGGCTGTTGTTTTTTTAAGGGCCGTCAGATCGATGCCAACCTGCTTACAGAGCTGTGCTGCATCTACATCACGCTGCACAGCGTAGGCGATAATAGCTAATACCAGTTGTTTCATAGGATAAAGTTATTCTTCTGTAATGGCATAAAAAACAGTCTGTCGTGAAATGGTAATCGTTTGTCGTGTAATGATAAATAATACCCTTCCTTCAGATAGTAGCTTTGTGTCAACAAAACAAACGAAAACAAAAACAAAAAAAATACAATCATGGAAAATCAAACTTTAGCAGTAGTAAAAGATTTCGTTACCGCAGTACAACAGGTAAACCTCGAAAAACTTGGCGCATTGCTCCATCCTGATATTACCTGGGAACAACCCGGCAGCAACCGTTTCTCCGGCACTAAAAAATCCAGCGGAGAAGTATTCCAGATGGTAGGTGGCATGTTTGAAGTATCTCAAAATACGATGGCACTGACAGACATCAAATCTATCACTGTCAATGGCGACCAGGCTGCAGTACTGTTACACTGGAAAGCTTCCAGACCAGGCGCTACACTGGACACTGATAACGTTGACGTATACACGGTAAAAGACGGACAGATCGTTGCCGCCAAAGTATATGCTGCGGACCTCGCTCAGGAAGATCATTTCTGGGGAAATTAACAGCCTTGGGGAGAAGAAAAACAAACCTGTTACAATAATATCTGTTGGCCGGCTTTCGGAGAGAAAGCAGTCAAGCACAACCCTTCGGGAAACGGGCCTTCCGGAGGGTTGTTTTATTTAAACCAACGGCGTTTTTTGCTCTGCTGCCGTTCCTTATCTGTAGGATAGACAGGATCGATAAACCGACCTTCGGGATGATTGAGCGGACTACAGTCATGACGCTTTTCGATTGTTGTGACTGTTGTTGCCCCCATTACTATCTTTCCTGTCCTTGTGGCAAAGCCAGTCACCACCAGTTCCGGCAGATTATAGGATTTAAGGGAAGACTTAGTGGTATCCTCCGGCAGCGACTCCTGCAGTGGTGTCAGCTGCATTTCCACCTCTTCCAGTGTTCTTGCTTCTGCATACCCCTGATTGGCAATACCGGTGATCATCCCTGCTGTGAGCAGGAGCGCAGGTAAAAAATTACTCCTGGTTGCCGGTGGTGGTGCAATCAATCTATCCAACTGTGAGCTCTGAAAGTGACCACACACCTCCCCTTTGCTGTTACGAAGCATGGCCAGTATCTCAGCATCCGACATAGAAGAGAAATCTATTACGGTTTTAGCACAGCGGCTACAGTGCTTACCCGCAGCGGTATGAGTCATTTCATCCCAATTCTCACTGCAAGGCGTAGGAACAGACAGGAACAGACCTTTTGCGTACTTCATAGACACAGGTTAATATTCTTCAATTTACTAAAAGTGACTGACACCATTTTGCGGGAAAATCCCCGCCAATCCTTCCCAGACAAAAAACAGCCATTTGTAAGATAGTGTTTTTCAACAGCATCAAATAGCATTTCCGGAATGGCATCAAAATTGGATTATCCATAGCATACATGTTAACATAAAAACAATATCAGTTATGAGAGCACCCAAAAGCATTTCCGCCGTGTTGTTTGCAGTAGCCTTTGGCGCAATAGCCACATTACCGGCACAGGCAGTATTTGCACAACACAAAATAGATAGTCTTCCTAGAAAGATAGGTAACAAAACCGCTTCTATAGCCGTAAAAGGCACCTCCACCCTTACCGATAAAATATACAAAGGAAAGGAAGGCCCAAACGGACAAACAGTATATATCGACAAAAGAGACCGGAAATTTATAGTTGACGATAAGGGCAAAAAAATATACCTGAAACCATCTCAAATTCATGATAAGAAGCAATAGGTTGCAAGTTTTTAATCGTATTCTCATCAGCCGGTCAGGAGTTTTACCTGCCGGCTTTTTTGTTGGCCGTTTAACCATCATCCAAATTATCAAGCCTCCACATTACTCATACCGCAATGCCTCTATAGGATCGAGGCGGGAGGCGGCCTGCGCGGGATAATATCCAAAGAAAACACCGGTCAGTGCACATACCAGGAACGATAACATGATAGATGATTCCGATACAATCGTTGGCCATCCCAATGTAAGCGTAATCACCTGAGCAGCTGTGATACCCAGTATCACACCTATAACGCCACCGGTTACACTGATAATGATCGCTTCCACCAGGAACTGCAGCAGGATATCGATACCACGGGCACCGATAGACATACGCAGCCCTATTTCCCGGGTGCGTTCAGTGACAGACACGTACATAATATTCATGATGCCGATACCTCCAATGACCAGGGAGATGCCGGCAATAGCAGTGAGCAGTATTGTCAGCAGACTGCTGGTGGAGCTGAGGGTTTTAATCAGTTCTTCCATCGTCCTTACCTGGAAGTTGTTTTCATCGCTGGGGCGCAGCCGGTGTGTTTCCCGCAATATCTCTGTGATTTCATCGGTAGCCTGTGCGGAAGCGCCTGCGCTGACAGCAGAAGCATAAATACTCTGAAAATAGATGGTGGCGAGGATGCGCTTCTGTACGGTGGTATAGGGTGTAAGAATGATATCGTCCTGGTCTTGTCCGAAAGAGCTTTGGCCTTTGGGAACCAGGGTGCCTATTACCTGCAGCGGGATGGAGTTGAGGCGTATTACCTTGCCTACAGGGCTTTCTCCGCTGGGAAACAGATTATTGATCACGGTTTGTCCGAGCACACATACTTTGGCGGCTGTGGTCACATCGGCATCGGTAAAGCTGACACCGTCGGCAATATCCAGCTTACGGATATCGAAGTAGGATGGCGCCACGCCCTGCAGGGTGGTAGGCCAGTTGAGGGCACCGTAGATAGCTTGTCCTTTGGTAGAAGACACCGGCGATACGGCACTGACATGTTCCGCATTTTTCTGTATGGCTTTTACATCCACGATGGTGAGTGTCTGAAAACTGGAGCCCGCAATACGCAAGCCACCTGCTACGTTGCTACTGGGCAATACCGTGATCATATTGGAGCCCATAGCACTGAGCTGCGATTGTATGCTTTCCTTTGATCCTTCTCCGATGGCCACCATGGCTATTACAGCGGCAACACCGATGATGATGCCGAGCATAGTTAGAAAAGCCCGCAGTTTATTACGCTGCAAGGCCTTGAATGCAATTCGGATGAGGTTAATTACACTCATGGTGGTGAATTAATAGTCTTTCGCCGGAGGGAGGGATTCCAACGCTTCCCTCGCCGAGCGTACGTTTTCGTTGATTGTATCTTTTACTATTTTACCATCGCGCAGCGTGACCGTTCTCCTGCTGAAGGCAGCGATGTCAGGTTCATGGGTAACGAAGACGATGGTTTTACCCTCTTTGTTAAGGTCCTGCATGAGCGACATGATCTCATAGGAGGTGCGGGTGTCGAGGTTACCGGTAGCTTCATCTGCCAGGATCATCACCGGCTGGTTTACCAGCGCCCTGGCGATGGCCACCCGTTGTTGTTGTCCGCCGGAGAGCTGGCTGGGCGTATGGTCCAGCCGGTCTGCCAGCTTCACCGCTTCCAGTGCGCTGATCGCTTTATCTCTTCTTTCCCGCACCGTCAGGGAGGGGTTGTAGAACAAAGGCAGTTCTACATTTTCCAATGCGGATGTTCGGGGCAACAAGTTATAGGCCTGGAACACAAAACCAATTTTCCGGTTGCGTACCCTTGCCAGCTCATTACGGGAGAGTGCACTCACATCCGTACCATCAAGCAGATAGTTGCCGGCCGTGGGTTTATCGAGGCAGCCGAGGAGGTTGAGCAGCGTGGTTTTGCCGGAGCCGCTGCTACCCATGATAGTGAGGAATTCACCGGCATGGACTTCAAATGAAACCCCTTTGAGGGCATGTACTGTTTCTGTGCCCATCACAAAATCACGCCTGATCTGGTTTAATTCGAGAATTTTGTCGTTCATCGCTTGCGCCCTCCCCCCATTCTGGGCAAAAACGGACTTTTAACTCCGGATGCAGCTGTAGGCACAGCATTGCCATTGACGGCCGTTATCACTACATCACTGGGTGTAAGCCCTGAAATAACTTCTATCTGTGTATTATCATTCAATCCGGTGCGGATATGTTTCTGCAGCAAAGTATCGCCCCGCAGCAACCATACATAGTTGGATGTACCGGCACGCGCTGTGTTTGCAGCCCCTCCTGTGGTATCTGTTTTGTGCCGGGGGCCTCTTCCTACTGCACTCACGACCACATAATCTTTCAGCATTGTTGAATCTGGCCGGAACTTCAGCGCTTTCACCGGTAATAGCAGTGCACTGTCTTTCTCAGCAGTATAAATGGTCACATTGGCTGTCATGCCGGGTTTCAGCTTCATCTCTTCGTTGGGCGCATTGATGATGGTGTTATAAGTCACCACATTGGACGATACGGAGGGCTGCAGCCTTATTTCCTGTACCCTGCCGGCGAATACATCTTGCAGATAGGCATCTACGGTAAAGGTTACACGCTGTGATTTTTGTACGTTGCCGATATCTGCTTCGTCCACGCTGGCTTCCACCTGCATCTTGGTGATATCCCGTGCAATCACAAACAAGGTAGGTGTATTGAAACTGGCGGCGACGGTTTGTCCTACGCTGACATTACGGTTAAGCACTACACCATCTATCGGTGAAATAATATCCGTGAAGGAAAGGTTTTTCAGGGCAGATGTCAGTTGGGCTTTCACACTGGCTACATTAGCCCTGGCCTGCCCTATCTGGTTGGTAGCTATATCATAATCGGCCTTACTGATAGCACCGGTTTGGTAAAGCAGTTCCTGCCGGTGGAAGTTATTGATCTGATAGTCCAGGTTTGTTTGCGCTACCTGCAGGTTGGCCCGGAACTGGTCTACCGGTGCCTGAAACAGCACCTTGTCCAGCTCTCCCAGCTTCTGCCCTTTTTTAACCTGGGAATTATAGTCCACATACAGATATTTGAGCGTGCCGGATACCTGGGCGCCCACGGCCACGGTATCTACCGGCTGGATGGTACCGGTGGCAGTAATGGTGGTGGCTATATGGCCATATGCAGGTTTTACGGTATCAAAACTAACCTGCTGGCGCTTCTTTCTGATAAAAAGGAACCAGATGATCAGCGCGATCAGCAAAATAGCTGCTACGATAATGACCCTTTTATACTTTCTCATACTTCATCGCATTTATAGTTTTACAGGGATGCCCCTGTAAAAATCATATATCCTGATTGTCAGTGCTGTATTGTATTTAGCCTGTATATAAGCCTGAAATGCCTGTATGTAAAGATTTTTCTGTTGAAGGAAAGTCACGATATTGGCCACCCCTACTCTCAGCTGTTCGGAGGCAATACGGTAGCTTTCCGATGCGAAGCGCAGTTGTTCTACGGATGCATCATACTGCCCCTGTGCATTGATGACACTGATATAAGCCTGTTCAACAGTTTGGGAGAGGTTGGTTCGGGTATCCCTGAGGGTAAGCTTTGACTGGTCTATTTCTATTTTGGACTTTTCCACGGCTGTTTTATTGGCTCTCCGGGTATATATCGGGACAGAGAGGGTAAGCCCTATCTGCTGGTAAAAATTGTTGTCCAGCTGTTTAAAGAAATTGTTGCCCGGATCTCTGAGATAAGAGCTGCCGAGTGCTCCTCCGGCTGTTAGCGTGGGCTTATATCCTGCGTGGGCTTTAGCCAGGTCCAGCTCGGATACGTTGATGCCCAGTTCAGCGCTTTTCACTTCCGGCCTGGTGGCCAGTGCGGTGTCTTGTACATCCCTCAGGGGAGCCACATAATGACTGGACACCAGTGTATCGGGGGAATAGATGTTGAAGTCGTAGCTGCTGGGCAATTGCAGCAACTGTTTCAGCACCAGTTTATTGATCCGCTCCTGATTTTCGGCAGTAACGAGATTGTAGCGATCGGCTGCCAGTTGCGACTGCAGCGATACCAGATTCACCAGGGCGATGCTGCCAACATCATATTGTTGTTGGGCTTGTTTTACCTGGGCTTCGGAAGTGGTAACTACATCTTTCACATATACGATGTTTTCCCTGATCAGCAGGATGTTGAGATAAGCCTGTGTAAGCTGAATGGTGATATTGTTGATTTCCTGTGCGATGTTAAGGCCGGTGACCTGTAAGAGCAGCCCTTTCTGTTTGATATCATAGTTGAGAAATCCGCCCTGGTAGATAGTTACACCGGAGTTAACGGAATAATTGCCTGAAAAGGCCAGTTCATAGGGCCTGTTGCCGGTGGGTGTAATGCTTTTGGAGCCATTCAGGTTTTGGGAAGCCGATCCGGTGAGGTTAGGCAAACGGGCAGCCTTCGACAGCAGCAGATCCTGTTCACTGCTCAGCCGGCTCAACCGAAGGCTGTTCAGCTGGATATTGTTTTTCATAGCGTAATCCAGACAATCCTGTAAGCTCCAGACTGCAGGCAGCGACGATAAAGTGCTATCCTGCGCCATCAGCAAATTGTTAAAACACGTCCAGCACAACAGGTATAACAAGATAACAAACCGCCGGGGAAGTATCATCGTGTATGCATTGCTGTTAGTAAAAAACCAAGCGCAGATATGGGGTCAAATAGTACTTCTAATATAACAAAAAAAACGAAGACCCGGGCAAAAATACCCGGGCCATCGTTTTTTCATTCGTTATACTCAATCCTACTACTTTTGTTATATCGCACCTTTAAAGGTAGTATTAACCCTTCCCGTACCTGCAGGAGGTCCCTGTTGCCAGTCTTCATCATACCTTACAAAGAAGGCCATCCAGATGGTCCTGGACCAGCGCATCAGCAAGGGCTGAAGGCTCAGCAACAGCAACCCGTTAAAGCCCAGCCACCAGTAGATACTGTTATCATAGATGGAGAAGCCGATAAACAGCCACCAGGCTATCAGACTGGCTACACATACCGCTACAGACAAAGCATAACTAACATATCCGGTACCGTAATAGAAACCTACTTCCACCTCTACCGGTTGTCCGCAAACGGGGCAGTTATCCGGCATTTTCATACAGTTTTTAAGATTGTAGGGGTTTTTACTGGTGAAAATGGAACCTCTCCGGCAACGTGCGCATTTATTGGTAAATACGCTTTTGAAGACATTCGGTTTCTCGTGTTTTTTATCTGCACACATATATTGAAGCTTTTAATGTCAGGAAATATTTTTCCGAAATTCTTCCGGGGTCATCCCTTCATATTTTTTGAAGAACTTCGTGAAGTAGGAATTGTCAGCAAAGTTCAGCTGATAGGCAATGGTAGCAATGCTTGTATCAGCGTTTATCAACAGTCTTTTTGCCTCCAGGATCACCCGGTCGCGGATAATTTCACCAGCCGATTTTCCCAGCATATGACGGCAGAAAGCATTAAGATAATTCGGTGTCACGTACAACATTGCTGCATATTCTTTAGGCAACCGCATCTGCATATAATGCTGTTCCACCAGTTTGCGGAAATTACTCAGCAATACATAGTTGTACGGTGGCTCTTGCCTGGTATCACTTTTCCGGGTTACCCGGCTTACTTTCACAAACATTTCCAGCAGCAGCAATCTCAACATATCATAGCTGTAGGCTTCTGTAGCTTCTATCTCCAGCAACATCTTTTCAAACAACACTTCTACCGCTGCGCTGGCTTCCGCGGGCAGCATCACCACCCCTTCCGCGCTTGCACCGCTGAAGAACGGGAAACGTTCTACATATCCCGCGTCCTGCAGAAAAGAATTGAAAAAGCTGGCAGCCACATTCACGACATAACCTTCTACCTGTCCTTCAAAAAACCAGCTGTGTACCTGACCGGGTATCATAAAATACAGCTGACCCGCTTGCACCGGAAAACGCTCAAAATCTATCGTATGAGCACCTTTCCCTTTTGTAAAAAATGCCAGGTGGTAAAAGGAGTGCCGGTGGGGAAACCTGATATCCTTATGTGCAGCCAGGTAATCAGTAAATCGTGCTACCTGGATGTTCTCAGAAGCCGGTTTTCCCATTCCCAGCGTACAGATGTCATATGTATGGATATGTGCCTTTGACATGATATTGCAAAGGTACGGGGCGGTATGGGAAGTTGATTGTGTTAAATGGTGCTTGAATGGTACTTTTCAACTATAACTGTGATTTATGTGATTTTGCTGATGCTTCTGATGATAAAAGCGAAGAACCCATTAGCAATAATGCCAATGGGTTCTTCGCTTTTATTAATCAATACTATTCTTCGCTCATCAGGAGCATCAGAAAAATCACATAAATCACAGTTGTTATTGCTTAACGTACTTCGTCAGCCAGTTATCCATTTCCCACAGCATATGCAGGATACTTTCCTTAGCAGCATAACCGTGACTTTCCTGCGGGAGGAATACCAGTCTGGCTGTACCACCGTTGCCTTTGATAGCATTGTACAGCCTTTCGCTCTGGATGGGGAAAGTACCGGAGTTGTTGTCGGCTTCACCATGGATGAGCAGGATCGGTGTTTTGATCTTGTCTGCATAAGAGAAGGGCGCCATTTTGTAGTATACGTCGGGCGCCTGCCAGTAGGTACGTTGTTCGTTCTGGAAGCCGAATGGTGTGAGGGTACGGTTGTAGGCTCCGCTACGCGCGATACCGGCTTTGAACAGGTTGGTATGTGACAGCAGGTTGGCGGTCATAAATGCACCATAGGAGTGACCACCTACAGCGATGCGATTTTTATCACCGATGCCCATGCCGGTGATTTTTTCCACGGCAGCCTCAGCATTCATCACGAGTTGGTCCACAAAGGTATCGTTGGGTTCTTTATCCCCTTCACCAACGATAGGCATTTCGGTGGCGTCCATCACGGCAAAACCGCGGGTTACCCAGAAGATGGGCGAGCCATAGGTCACACGGGTGAACTTATATGCAGAACCCCTTACCTGGGCTGCATCGCTGGCAGATTTGTACTCACGCGGATACGCCCACATCAGCACCGGCAGACGGCCATCTTTAGCAGGATCGTAGCCTTTGGGCAGGTACAGCATAGCTGTGAGATCTACACCATCTTTACGTTTGTATTTGAGCAGTTGTTTCTGCACACCTTGCAGCTGTGGCTGCGGATGCGGGAAAGCGGTCAGTGCTGTGCCTGTTTTTTTCTTTCCACCTTCCAGGTAGTAGTTTACCGGCGTGGTAGCAGATTCGCGGGCCACCACAAAGATTAGTTTAGCCGGGTCTATCACCTGCGCCACCTGTTCATAATACGGAGCTTTGGAGCGCCATACGATGGTTTGTTTGCTGTTTTTCAGGCTGAAAGCAGACAGGAACGGGCGGTCGCCTTCCGGAGAAGCACCGGGTGCTGTCATCAGCAGTTCATTGGCCGGAGAAATATATAATACAGATCTGTCATATTGATTTTTTACCATTACCGGATCTCCGGGATCGTTGTAGCGGTCATTCTCAGAGCGGTCGATGACAGTCACTGGTTTTTGTTCCGGATGAGACGGATCGATACGGCTTACCTTAACAGTTTGTTTGGAGCTGTTGCCTTCTGATACCAGAGCAAGCTGTTGATTACCCCAGTTGATGCCGCTGAAGCGGTCCACTGTTTTCACCAGTTCGGCAGGTGTACCGGAGAATGGAGCTTCCAGTGTGTTCACCACATCACGGAAAGGCACTTCTTTTTTAGGATCACCGCCGTCGAGGGCCTGTACCCAGTACACTGTAGCAGGAGCATCGTTGCGCCATGCATAACTGCGGGGATAGTTGCTGGTAGCATCAAAGCCTTTAGGCCTTACTTCATCCAGCGGATTTTTGGAGAGCAGTTTGATATTTTCTCCTTTCAGATTCCAGATGCTGGTTTCTGTAGGGAAACGACCAGCGCCTACCAGGTAAGAGTAAGGACGGCTCAGTTGCTTTACCAGCAGATATTGTTTGTCTGGTGAAGGGCTGATACTCGCATAGACGCCGGGTTTGCCGATCACTGTTTCACCGGCAGCACTGATGATCACTGGTTCAGACTGGAAATAATAGTCGAACAGTTTTTCATCATAGGGATTTTTCAGCATGTCCTGGAAGGTAGCTGCAGGAGCGGCTTTACCGGAAGTCTGCTGTACAGTAGGACCTTCAGGTGCCAGTGGTTTTTCCGGGGCAGCACTGATGGCGGATGGTACAGACAGCACGAGGATGCGGTCTTCATCGATCCAGCGGAAAGCGCCATCAAACGTGTCGTTGAGGCGGCGGGCACTCATTTGTTTGGCCACGCCGGTGGTTACGTCAGCTTTCCACAGGGTGATGCTGTTGTTGGTGGTCACGGTGAAGGCTATACTTTTCTTCAGGGGTGACCAGGTTACGTTGGCGATGCGTGCATTGGCAGGCAGGCCGGTTACGGCTTGCTCTTTCAGGTTGTTGACATCTTTGATACGGATACCGGTTACATAGCTGGCACGGCTCGGGCCGAAGTTGGCCGGGTTGATACGGAGGCCGGCAAGGCGATATTCCGGCTGTGACAGTTCCTCAATAGTAGGAAAGCCGGTACGGTCCATAATCAGCATCAGATCGCCCTTGCTGCTGAAGGTTACTGAAGGCGATGGCGCAGCCATAGCCAGTTCCATAATACTCTGAGCAGGCGTCTGATATTTCAGCGCATCCTGTGCATAGGCACGGAAGGTGATGAACACCGATAGTGTTAGTACTAGTTTTCTCATAAAGCAGTTAGATTCTGAAAAATGAATCCGGCCAAAATAGTACATTAATTTGGTTATCGGAAGCGGGTTATATGAGTGGTCAAATGTACTGGCCGGCCTTTCGGGCTGTTATCCGTAACCGGTTACCGTTTCAGTGTCCCAAATAAACGGTCCCAGATGGTAGTGTAAAAGCCGAAGTTATAGTCTTCATGCCGGTGATGATCATGATGAAACGTAGACGTACCCAGGTATTTAACCAACGGCCACTGCCTTACTTTTTCGGGCATAGGCTCCACACCCAGATGGCCGGTCATACCAAATATCACATTGGCAATGTGGTATATAAGAAGACCGTAGATATTGGAGTTGAACGGTAAAAGCACTATCAGTAATAAAGCGCCGAAGCTGATGGTTTCGAGCGGATGCAACACAAAAAGGTCGATGGGTACCGGATCGATCGCTTCGTGGTGCAGGCGATGCAGCGGACGGTATAGAAAGGTTTTGTGGATGATATAATGGAAACCATACATCAGCAGGTCCATGGCCAGAAAATAAGCCAGTGCGTCTGTGAGGATGCGCCAGGATATGGCTGCGTTGATACGGATATAACCATGTTTCCACAAGAGGAATCCGGTAAAGGTGACGAGCGCATTGAGCAGGGTGGTGAGCAGACAGGTACGCCATTGCTGCCGGCTGTAGTTGAATATTTCTTTACGGGGACGGCGTAGCAGGATATTGCCCCATACCAGTACTATTAGCACGATCAGTGCATTTTCTGCCAGGAAAAATATCCACAGCAGCCAGGAAGGCCATTCGTACAAAACATTCATGGGTTATTCGGGATTTTACCGGTATCTCACGGCATCAATATTAGCATCAAATCTCAACATCAAAAAATCAGTGATGGTAGAAAAATTTCAAAATCTTTCCTTACCTTTGTAAACATCTGATGATATGATGATAACACCGCAACCTTTAAAACGTCAAAGTCTGGCTGAAGAAGTAGCCGCCAGATTGCAGGAACTGATCCTAACGGGTAAGTATACCACAGGACAGCAGTTGCCTACAGAACCTGAGCTGATGCAGCAGTTTGGCGTAGGTCGTTCCAGCGTGCGCGAAGCGGTGAAATGCCTGGCCAACAGAGGGCTGGTACGGGTACAACAGGGTGTAGGTACTTTTGTGATATCACAGATCGGTGTGGGAGAACCTTTCTCCCAGCGCTTGCAGCGGGCAGATTTTGAAGAACTGAACGAAGTACGGCTTTTACTGGAAGTAAAAATAGCGGAAAGGGCTGCCATACATCGGACCAATAAAGATATTGAGAAGATGAAAGGCTTTCTGAAAAAGCGGTTCACACATGCTACCGCCAACGAGCTGGAGGCCTGCATGCAGGCAGACATCAACTTCCATACAGCTATTGCGGAAGCGTCCAAAAATGAAATCATGCTGGATCTTTACAAGACCGTGGCCACCCACCTGAAAGAATCCTTCATCCTGCGCTACGGCAATACGGATTCTTTTATTGAGTCACAGTCACTCCATGATGCATTGCTGCAAAGCATTGTTGACAAGGATCCGTCAAAAGCGCTGCACTGGGCAACGAAGATCAGTAGTCATATCAAATAAATTTTTTTTATCCTTAAACATCAGATGATCTGACCTTAAACGAGTTTAACCATGGCAACACTCACCCAACAAGCGCCCCAAAAGGTAGCGCAACAAGCTGCCCAGCAGACCGTTTTTTCCATTCTGATAGCACTCAGCTTCACCCACTTCCTGAATGACACCCTGCAATCTCTGATACCAGCCATGTATCCGCTGGTAAGGGAATCGCTTAACCTGAACTTTACACAGGTAGGGCTGATTACGCTGACCTTCCAGATGTCGGCTTCTATTCTGCAGCCGCTGGTAGGTATGTACACCGACAAAAGGCCACAGCCTTTCTCGCTTGCAATAGGTATGGCCTTCACGCTGATAGGACTGGTAAGTCTGTCTTTTGCCCATTCCCTGCCTATGGTACTGGTATCAGTAGCGCTGATAGGCATTGGTTCTTCTGTATTTCATCCAGAAGCCTCCCGTATGGCGCGTATGGCATCCGGTGGAAAACATGGTATGGCACAGTCCCTGTTTCAGCTGGGCGGCAATGCCGGCAGTTCCCTGGGCCCTTTGCTGGCGGCGATGATCATTGTACCATTGGGGCAGTTCCATATTATCTGGTTTTCCCTGGTGGCCCTGCTGGCTATCGGTGTGATGATCTATCTGGGTAAATGGTATAAAGTCAATACGCACCGGGCCAAACCCAAGGCCATGAAGCTTCCGGGTCAACAGCAACAGCTGCCTGCCACCACGGTAGTGATATCACTGAGCATACTGCTGATACTGATCTTCTCCAAATACTTCTACATGGCCAGCATGACCAGTTATTATACCTTTTATCTGATGGACCGTTTCGGCATTTCTGTACAAAGTTCACAGGTATATCTGTTCATCTTCCTGTTTTCCGTAGCCGCGGGCACCTTTATCGGTGGTCCGGTAGGCGACCGTATCGGGCGTAAATATGTGATCTGGATATCCATACTGGGCGTGGCGCCGTTTTCCTTGTTGTTGCCACATGCCAATCTGTTCTGGACTGCGGTGCTGAGTGTATTCATTGGCGTTATACTGTCTTCTGCATTTTCTGCCATCCTGGTATATGCGCAGGAACTGCTACCGGGCAAAGAAGGCATGATAGCCGGACTTTTCTTTGGACTGGCCTTTGGTATGGGTGGTATTGGCTCTGCCCTGCTGGGCAAGCTGGCAGATGCCACCAGCATACAGTATGTTTACCAGATCTGTGCTTATCTGCCGTTAATAGGACTCCTCACCGGGTTCCTGCCAAATCTGGAAAAACAGCAGCATAAATAATTTTGTTCTTTATCAGTACAAAGGGCGCAGGGCTCGCAAAGATTTACCAGACTTTGCGTACTTTGCGCCCCTTGTTTTTGGGAGAAATAAAAAACAATTATCAACATGTGGAAAGGAATTCTGCTGGTGCTTACAGGTGCCATCAGCTTTGGAATATTATCAACGATCGTCAAACTGGGCTACCACGAAGGCTTTACCCTCGGCGAGCTGTGCAGCATACAGGCTGGCTTCGGGATGCTGGCATTATGGGGTATTCATCTGTTATCCGGTCGTACCACTTACGGACTTAAAAACAAAGATGTCCGGACTTGCTTTATCCTGGGAAGTTCAACCGGATTGGTGAGCATCACATATTATCAAAGCGTACAATATATCCCTGCCAGTATTGCTATTATTCTGCTGATGCAGTTTACCTGGATGAGTATGCTGGCCGAATGGCTGATTTATAAAAAGCGACCCAGTGCCATACAATGGGTGGCCGTAGCCTTTATTCTGACCGGCACCCTGCTGGCGGGCGGGGTATTCAACAGCAGCGGGCTTAACCTCGACTGGAGGGGCATTGGCTTTGGTGTGCTGGCAGCCATTTTTTACACCACCTTTATTGTGGTGAGTGGCCGGGTGGGCCAGTCACTTACGCCAGTGCTGAAAAGCGCCTGGATTGTAACAGGCGCCTTCCTGCTCATCACCCTGATATTCCCTCCTACCTACCTGTGGAACGGACGTTTGACCGCGCCGCCACTCTGGCTGTGGGGGCTGCCGCTGGCTACCTTCGGCACCGTACTGCCGCCTTTCCTGTTTTCCAAAGGAATGCCTCAGACAGGAGTGGCCCTGGGTGCCATTCTCAGTGCCGCTGAATTACCGGTGGCCACCATTGCCGCTACCATTGTCCTGCACGAACAGGTAACACCCCTGCAGATAGCCGGGGTACTGATTATCCTGTCAGCCATTGTAGCGGCCAATCTGAAAAAACGGAAAGCGGCCCTGGCCAAAAGCGAAGTATTAAACCCATGAGGTGTTTTTTTTATTTATCTTTGCCCCCGCTATTAGAACCTAGTGATTTACGAACAGTTTTTTCATGAAAGCATTTAACTTTTTTATCTTATATCGTTTCCCCATCGGGATTGTGTTATTTGTGGCCGGTATTGTACTCGGAGTTACAGTGGGATGGTGGGAAGCTACCCTCGTATTGTTGCTCGCTGTTATCTGTATCGCGACCCATCTTCTGTTTGGTCCTATGCGGCTGGTACAGGAAGCAGTAGAAGCTGGTGACATCGAACGCGCCACTGCCCTGATGAATATGGTGAAATTTCCTAAACTGCTGTATAAACCGATCCGTTCTGTATACTTCTTCATGCAAAGTAACATGGCCATGTACAGCAACGACCTGGACAAAGCTGAAAGCACTATCCGCCAAAGCATCCAGTCCGGCAGCCCGATGAAGGAATATGAAGGCATGCAGTACTTCCAGCTGGGTACCATCGCTTACCAGAAAAACGATCTGAAAACAGCAGACCAGAACCTGAAGAAAGCAGTACGTATGGGCCTTCCCGATAAGGAAAACACCGCTGCTGCCCTGCTCACACTGGCATCCATCGCCATGAGCCGCCGTGACTTCAAATCTGCCAAAGAATATTTCCGCAGAGCCAAAGCACAGAAACCTACTACCGCACAAATCGTCAACCAGATCAAGGAAATGGACAAATACATTTCCAGGATGCCGGGATGATAACAATATTTACTGAAAGAAAGGGCCGGATGATAAACCATCCGGCCCTTTCTTATTCGTAATTTCGCGCATGATGAAACTGAAACTTTACACACTTCCACTACTTTTATTGTCTGTTTCCGCTGCTGCACAGGACTCCCTGTACAGGATCAGCCAGCTGAATGAAGTTTCCGTGACCGCCACCAAAGGGCCACAGAAAGCCAGCGAAACCGGGAAGGTGATCACCATCCTCCCACATGAATACCTGGAGAAAAACAGCGGCAGAACCATCGCCGCTATCCTCAGCGAACAAGCCGGCATCACTATCAACGGCGCTCAGAACAACCGGGGCACCATACCCGAAGTATATATCCGCGGCGCCTCCAACGGCAACGCCCTGATACTGATAGACGGCCTGCCCGTTAACGATGCCTCCCAGATCGCCAACACTTTTGATCTCAACTTCATCTCCCCCGAACAGGTGGAAAGAATTGAAATACTCCGTGGCAGCCAGTCTACACTCTATGGCTCCAACGCAGTAGCCGGCGTAATCAACATCATCACCCGGAAAAACAACGGGAAAAAAATCGGCGTTTCTGCCAACACCAGCTACGGCAGCTATAACAATTTTCAGGGTAACGCCAACGTATATGGCAATGCCGGCAAATTCTCCTACCTGCTGGGCTACAAATATGAAAACGCTACCGGTTTCTCTGACGCCTACGACAGCACCGGTAAGGCCGGCTACGACAAAGACGGCTTCCAGCAGCATACCGTATTTGCCAAATTAGGTCTGCAGGCTACTTCCCGGTGGAGGCTCCAGTATCTGTTTAACTACAGCAACTACCACCACGACCTCGATGAAGGCGCTTTCATCGATGACAGAGACTATACCGGTAAATTCAAATACCTCCTCAATGGCTTCAGTAGCGAATACCAGTTCAGAAAAGGCAGCTGGCATGTGTTATACAGCTATCAGCAAACCAAAAGGGACATCCTGAATGACTCCGGTTATGTAGCCGCCGACGGGTATGGCAAATACGACCAGTCAGCTTTCTCCTCCAACATCCATCAGGTAGAGTCTTATGTAAACTGGAATGCGACCGATATCATCCGCGTAGTGGCCGGTGGTGCCTTTACCCGGGCCAATATCAATCAGTACGACTGGTATCTGGGCAACTATCCCGGCGCAACACCTTATATCACCGAGCTGTCGAAAGACAGTTCACATGCCAGCCAGACCAGCGTATATGCTTCTATGTTACTGCATAACCTGGGTGGTTTCAATCTGGAAGCCGGTGGCCGTTTGAATTACCATAATCTCTATGGCAGCAATCAAACATTCTCCTTCAATCCTTCCTATCTCATCAACAAAAACAATAAGATATTTCTTAATATATCATCCGCTTACCGGATTCCTTCCCTGTATCAGTTGTATGCTGCCGGTTATGGCAACAAGGACCTGAGACCAGAATCTACTGTCAGCTATGAAGCCGGTTACCAGGCCTCTGTAGCACACAATGCACTGGATTTTCGGGTGACAGGCTTTGCCCGCAATACAAAAGACCTGATCATTTTTTACACGGAAAGTTCCGGTCTAAGCCATTATGCCAATGCCGATAAACAGCAGGCTTATGGTGCAGAAGCAGAGGTGAACTGGCATATCACACGGCGGCTGAACCTGAATGTGAACTATACTTACGTAGACGGCCGTCTGAAAACGGTTCAGAACGGAAAAGACACCTCCTGGTATAATCTCTACCGGATTCCCAAACATGCCGTGAACGCTACATTGGGCTATCAGATAACCCCTGCCCTGTATGCCAGTGCTACCTACCGTTATACTGGTGAACGTTACCAGGCCAAACAGCCGATGGGTGATTATTACACACTGGACCTTTATGGTGAGTATAAATTTGGTAACTTGCTTAAAATTTTTGCCGGGTTCAGAAATATTACCGATTATCAGTATTTTGATATCCTTGGCTATAATTCCCGCCGGTTTAACTGGAATACCGGTATCACTTTAAATTTGTAAACATTAAAACCAACATAATGTCTTTAAAGAATCTTAATCCCCGATTTGGTATACTGCTGCTGTTTATGCTGGCAGCTGGTATTATACGCGTGATGTTGGGAGCTGATCAGTCTACTCTCCAACCGATCGCCATGTTTACTCCGGTAGGAGCAATGGCCCTGTTTGGTGGTGCTTCCTTCTCCGAAAAATGGAAATCATATGCTTTCCCGCTGCTGACATTGTTTTTGAGTGATTTGGTACTGATGCAGGTTTTCCACCCGGAATATGCACAAGGTCTGTTATACAAAGGCTGGATGGCTAACTACATCAGCTTTGTGTTTATCGTGCTGGTTGGTCAGCTGATGATCCGCAAGATGAGCGCGGGCCGTATTGCCCTGGCTTCTGTGGCAGCAGCACTGGTACATTTCACTGTTTCCAACTTCGGCGTATGGCTGAGCGGTTCCACTGATATCACCACCGGTTTGCCTTACACCCAAGACCTGGCCGGCCTCACCAAATGTTATATTCTCGCCATACCGTTTATGCAGTATTTCCTGGTAGGAACCCTGGTATACAGCGCGATCTTCTTCGGTAGCTTTGCACTGGTACAACGCAAGCTGCACCTGGCCCGCTAAGATATTTTTCCGATTTTTTTATTTAGAGATTTACTTATTGTTACAGAGCACGCTGGTTATTTTTGATAATCAGCAGCGCTGTAGCAATAGCTAAATCTCTAAATGTTTACATAAACAAATAATCCTACCATGCGAAGATTTACTCTCCGACTTCAGCAGCTCTTTCTACTGGCAGCAGCTGTAATGCTAACTTTTTCCGCCTGTACCAAAGAGAATGTTGCAGCAATTGTTGTTCCTGTGATCAGCAGCCCTGGCCTGAAAGACGGAAAAGATACCATTGCTGTTGGTGATACCCGGGTGTTAAGCCCCCAGCTGACCAATGCCAACAATGCTACTTTTCTGTGGCTCGTGAATGGCGTACCTTCCGGCAGTGACTCCACATTTACCTTTACTCCCACTACCTCCGGCGACTATACGATTTCCTTCAAGATAAGCTCCGGCAACAGTTTCAATTCCTTCTTCTACCGGATCAAGGTTACTGATAAATATGATAACGGTTTCTTTATCGTGAACGAAGGCTGGTTTGGCCATGGCCCCGGAGATGTTAACTTCTACCGTTACGGAGATGATACCGTGTATCAGAACATCTTCCAGCGGGAGAATCCTGGTAAAACACTGGGTACTACCACTGAGTTCGGTGCTATCTACAACAACCGGATTTACCTGTTGTCCAAACAGGGACCGATGGTAATAGCAGATGCACACAACATGAAGGAAATAGGTCGTATAGCCCAGTTGCCTGCTGACGGACGGGCTTTCTGCGGTATCAATCCTAATCTGGGCCTTATCTCTACTGTTAATGGCATCTACCAGCTGAACCTGCAAACACTGACTGTTGGAGCTAAAATAGCCGGCATTGATGGTCAGGTAGGTACTATGCTGAAAGAAGGCAATTATGTGTTTGTCATGTCTCAGAACAATGGTATCGTAGTGCTGAACGCCAGTGATTTCAGCATTGTAAGCACCCTGGTAAAAGCAGACATCGGGCTGGCCCGCACACCGGACGGTACTATCTGGGCGGGTGCCGGTCAGAAGCTGTTTGCCATTGATCCGGCGACACTGACCGTTACCAATATCGATGTGCCTTTCACGCTCAACGGTGCCTGGGGTGCCTGGAACGCCACCATGATCAGTGCTTCCTCCATTGAAAACGCTGTGTTCATCGCTAAAACCAATGCCTGGGGCGCTGGTGGCAGAGAGATCTACAAATATCAGCCGGGCAACCCTTCTTCCCTGCAAACACCTTTCGTGACTTTGCCGGCGAACAGAGAGCTGATCGGCGCCGGTTTCCGGTATAATCCGAACAATAACACCCTGATAGCCACGGCTGTTGAGCCAGGCTATGGGGACCACTATAAACAGAACACACTGTTTATCTATGACGCCACTACAGCAGCTACGATCAAGAGCATTCCTTACGAAGGCTTTTTCTTCCCTGCTATTCCGGTGTTCAACAAACAATAAATTCACCCGGGTTGCGAATAACAAGGACCATGCGTTATTCGCAACCCGTTATCGCAATTTGAAGAGATATGATTACGCTGGTGACAGGTGGAGCCCGGTCCGGTAAAAGCAGGTATGCGCAGGAACAGGCGCTTACAGAGAGCCAACAGCCGGTATATGTGGCCACCGCCAAAGTATGGGATGAGGATTTCGCACAGCGTATCCAACGCCATAAAACAGAACGCGGCTCCCAATGGACCAACTATGAGGAAGAGCTGTATGTCAGCAAACTTCCGCTCGGGGGTAGAACCGTTGTGGTTGACTGCGTTACATTGTGGCTGACGAATTTTTTCACGCTCCACGATTATGATGCCGACAAAACGCTTGCTGCTCTGCAGGCGGAGATCGACGCCCTTCAACAACAACAAGGCCACTTCCTGATCGTTACCAATGAAATAGGTATGGGCGTACACGCCGAAACCGCGGTGGGACGGAAGTTTACAGACCTTCAGGGCTGGGCCAATCAATATATAGCACGCATAGCCGATACCGTAGTGCTCATGATTTCAGGGATCCCTGTTGTGATTAAAAAACAGGAAAAATAAATATACGATGCAGCACATAACCATCTCACCACTGTCGAATGAGCTGAAAACAGCATTACAGGATAAGATAGACCAGAAAACAAAGCCACCCGGTTCACTGGGGAGGCTTGAGCAGCTGGCGTTACAGGTTGGCCTGATACAAAACAGCCTTACGCCTGCATTGAAAAATCCATCCATTATTGTATTTGCGGGTGACCATGGCATTGCTGCCGATGGACTGGTAAATCCTTTCCCGCAGGCCGTTACCGCCCAGATGGTGTACAACTTTCTGCAGGGCGGTGCAGCCATCAACGTATTTTGCAGGCAACACCAATTGAAGCTGACAGTAGTAGATGCCGGTGTAAACCATGAGTTCCCGCCGCATCCGCTGTTAAAAGACCGTAAAATAGCCCGTGGTACACAAAACTACCTCCACGGGCCGGCCATGTCACCGGATCAGTGCCGGCTGGCCATGCAGGCTGGCGCCGATGAAGTAAAGCTGGCATATGAAGCTGGCTGCAATACCATCGGCTTTGGGGAAATGGGCATAGGCAACACTTCTTCTGCCGCCCTGCTGATGAGTTATTTTACCGGCATCCCGATAGCTGACTGCATAGGGATAGGCACGGGCTCCAATGCCCAGCAGCTTACACAGAAAATAGCAGTACTGCAGCAGGTAATGGCACATCATGTAAAACCCAAAACCGCAGAACAGGCGCTGGCCACCTTCGGCGGTTTTGAAATAGCGATGATTACCGGTGCCATCCTTCAGGCTGCCGCCCTGAAAATGATCGTGGTGATAGACGGGTTTATCGTCACCGCCGCCCTGCTGGCAGCCACAGCCATGCAGCCTGCCGTGAAAGACTATTGCGTATTTGCGCATTGCTCAGAAGAAAAAGGCCACAAAGCTATGCTGCAGTTCCTTGGCGTAAAGCCTGTTATGCAGCTGGACATGCGCCTCGGAGAAGGTACCGGCGCTGCCATGGCTATTCCCGTAATCCAAAGCGCCGTGCTGTTCCTCAATGAAATGGCCAGCTTCAACAGCGCGCAAGTATCAAACCGCACAATATGAGAAAACAGTGGCAGCTTTTGCTCACCGCTATCATGTTTTATACACGTATACCCGTTACCGTTAATACGGACTATCATCCCGATATGCTCAGCAAAGCCACCCGTTATCTGCCGTTGATAGGCTGGATAACAGGTGCCATTATGCTTGCCGTGCTGTATGTTTTCGGTGACATTGCTCCCAGGCTGGTAGCCATTCTGTTGTCTATTATCCTCAGCATCTGGGTAACCGGCGCCTTCCATGAAGATGGTTTTGCCGACATGTGCGATGGCTTTGGCGGCGGATGGACCAAAGAGCGTATCCTGGAAATCATGAAAGACAGCCGTATCGGCACCTATGGCATGCTGGGCCTGCTGTTGCTCATGACTATGAAATACATCTGCCTGATACCGCTGACACTCAACAAGGTAATGCTGGCTGTCATCATAGCCCAGCCCCTGAGCCGGTTTGTAGCGGTAAGCATCATCTATACCCATGAGTACGTACGGGAAAATGAAGACAGCAAAGCCAAACCGATATCCAAAGGCATCTGCCTGCCTGATCTGCTGCTGGCAGCCTGCTTCGGCATATTTCCACTGCTGGGGGTGATCGCTTTTACAGGCAACTATGCCCTCCTGCTGATACTGCCGGCACTGGTGCTCGTACGCTGGTATATGGCACGCCTCATGAGCAAATGGATCGGCGGTTATACCGGCGACTGCCTGGGTGCTGTACAACAAGTTTCTGAAACAGTCATATATTTGTGCTTTTGTATTCTCGCATGGAAATATACCTCATAAGACATACAACACCTGCCATCGAAAGCGGTATCTGTTACGGCTTTTCAGACATCGATGTGGCAGACACCTTTGAAACGGAAGTGGCTGCTATCAAAGCTAAACTGCCTGCCGGCGATTTCGACGTGTATACCAGCCCGTTACAGCGCTGCAGCAAACTGGCCACAGCCCTCTTTAACAAGGAAATTACTGCAGACGACCGCCTGAAAGAAATGAATTTCGGTGCCTGGGAAATGCTTGCCTGGGACGCCATCGGCCGGGAAGAACTGCAAACATGGGCCGATGATTTTGTACAGGCCCGCGTTCCGCAGGGTGAAAGCTATGAAGAGCTGTACAGCCGCAGCATGGAGCTAATTCAGGAACTGGTGGAAAAAGACAGAAATGCTGTGATCTTCACTCATGGCGGCGTGATCCGTTCTATACTGGCCCACGCTACCAATACGCCGCTGGTCGACTCCTTCGATCTCAAGGTGCAATATGGCAGGATTTCACAACTGAAAGTAGAAGATGGAGATATAAAGGTTGTTTTTTATAATTCATAAAGAGTTGTCTTTATGATAATTATGTTAAAATTTTCAAATATCTCCCTAAAAAAGTAAAAAACTCTGATTTCGTGCTAACTTTATGTTCGGAATCGCCGTATATTAAAAGCACACAATAAAAAAACAGTTTATAATGGCAACATCACTTTTGAATATTCCGTTTTTGTTTCTGCAGGAAATAGGTATTAAGGAATTACTGCTGATCGCACTGGTAGTTCTCCTGTTGTTTGGTGGTAAAAAAATACCTGAGTTGATGCGCGGTTTGGGCAGCGGCATACGCGAGTTCAAAGATGCCAAAGATGAACCTAAGAAAGAGTCCAAAGGTACTTCCGAAGCAAAATAATCACGCGGATAAAAATTATTGAAGAGCGAAGCTGAAAACAATTTTTCAGCCTCGCTCTTTTTTGTTTAGTTCACCATTCGCAAATGCAGGCTTTCGCCACTATACTTTTTTTTGAAATACCAGGAAGATAACAACATCATGAGGATGCCGGTAACACACGCGCCCAACAGGGCATTTATAAAAAACTGGCTCCAGGACATCGATAAACTACCGGCATTCTTAAACAACATCACCCCTACACTACCCAGATACCCGAAAGAATCCGCTACATACATAATAAAACCTACGTTGCTGGCATATTTGAACACCGCAATCAGCCGCTCAAAAAAGATACAGTTGAAAGGAATATAACCCATATACAGCCCCAGTCCCGTCAATGTCATCCACCACACAGGGTCCAGCTGATGCTGGCGGAACAACAGTGTACTCACCAGCGCTATCAGGAATCCGGTAATCACAAACAGATGATTCAGCATAAATGCCTGGTAGTTGTTCTTCACAAACACCAGCAGTCCCATCACAACAATAATGGCAATAGACACAGGTATTTCCGTTTGTGTGAAGATGCCTGCTGTCGTACCATAACCCAGGTCCTTCCAGATATCTGCAGCAAAATTGTCGCGTATATCCCGTAAAACGGTCAGCAACACATAACTGCCGATCAACAGTACCAAACCTGGCAGAAAGGTCTGTAAAAACCGTTTACGTTCCTGTTTATTCATAGGCACCCGTTTAGTACGCATCAGCACGTCCTGCTCTCCCGGCGGAGGTATCTGCTCCAGCAAAAGAATAAACACCAGGATAGGCAGTAAAAACACCAGGCCGGTTACAAAAGGCATCCAGTACTCTGATACCTGCCAGTCCATCATGGTCATCTTACCTACCGACTTTACAAAACCGGAAGAAAAAATAAAGCTGATAGAAAGCACCGCTCCCATAAACTCTGTGCCTCGTCTGCCTTCCAGGTAACTAAACACCAGCCCCCAGATCATCCCCAGCGGAAACCCATTGATAAAAAGAAAAGGAATATTCCAGGGAGCCGGTACCATAGCAAACCCCAGCAGAGCCACCCACGATATCAGTATCAAAACAATAATATATTGTGCCCGGTAGTTGCCCTTCATTTCAGCAATAAAGCGGATACCATAAAATTTACTGCAGGCATAACCGATCGTCTGACTGATTACCAGCCAGATCTTATAGTCGATACCCATAAAAGAGAGCCCTTCAAATATCCCCGCCGTAAATGGTTTACGGAAAGCATACATGCAGGAATAGGTTCCAAATGCCACCAGGGCGGCATATAAAGATAAAACTACGTTCGGCGCCCGTTCCAGCCGCTTCTGTATCCAGGGAATAGTCAGCATTGCCACAAAATATTTGGGCCAAAGGTGCTGATGCAATGTAAACTAATTGTTAAGCAATACTGAACTAATTGTTAAGTATTACTAAATAATCCATTGCACTTCATTTCCGGGGGAGATCAATAAAAAAGGGCCAGCCAATGGCCAGCCCTTTTAGTCCCAAGGCTAAAGCCCTGGCTAATATGTACATTTTTTATTGCAGCAGCCACATCTGCGCATTGATATCATCGGTACTGCCACCAAACTGGCTTTGCAGGGAAGCAGACCAGTTGACGGTATTGGTGGCTTTCTCCGTATCAGGATACTTGAAACGTTTTGGAATAACGCCGCTGTTACCGGTGCCGGCTCCTGTCAGGAAAGTAGGTACTCCTGTACGGCGCGTGTTGAAATAAGCCTCCCAGCCAGAGTTTTCGAAGAAGGCCAGGTATTTCTGGGTGATGATCTGTTTCAGGCCATCGGCATTGTTGCCCAGGTATTTCACGGTAGCCTGCTGGTAGTAGGTGTTTTCGAAATCGAAAGGAATATCATAACGTACACCCTTATACGTTTTGGTTACTGTACCGGCTACAGCAGTAGGAATACCGTAAAAGCCCAGTGACGCTTTGATACCTTTTTTATACCATGCTTCCGCATCTCCGTTAACCCATCCGCGGTTGATAGCTTCTGCCATGTTAAAACACAGCTCAGGGAAACCGATGATAACACCAGGTTCTGCTGCATAGCTGCTGTAGTAGCGGCTTCTGCTGCGCAGGGAATATGCTGCAGTATCCACATTCGACATTTTGGAAGACATATCTTCCTGGCTCTCACCGGAAGAAGCACCTACATAGGCAGTGATATCAGAAGGTAATTTATGCAGTTCATTAATCTGTTTGGTAGCTGGTTCTGCGGTCACATAAGCTCTGGGATCGTTAAGCCCCACGAGGGTATTAAGATACGTGGCCGACATATTATACCGGGTAGCGTCAAAGCCCAGGTTATCAGGGTTTGATGGGTATTTATTGATATTGTTGTAGATAAACTGCATGTTATGATCCATTGATTCCATTAATGGATATTTGGCAGGATTACTAACAATATCATTAAATTGTTTAGCCACGTTAATATCTGTATCTGTGGCCTTTTTGCTCAGAGCAATGAGTACACGCAGGCGGAAAGTATTGACAGCACGCTGCCATTTGCCCATATCATTACCGAAATAAAAATCACCTTTCAGTACCTGACCTTCTGCGCTGGCACTCATATCCGGGTTGGCAATCTGTGTGGCGAGCTGTGTGTTCGCTTCTTCCAGCCATTGCAGGATCTGTATAAACACGGTTTTCTGTGCATCATACACGGGTGTAATATTATCTTTTCCCTGCAGTGCTTTAGTCAGCGGGAGTCCTCCCACCAGGCTACTCATCCGGTAGTAGAAAAAGGCGCGGGCAAACTTACCAATAGCGGTATAGGGATTGACATCCTTACCACCCAGACGCTTAGCTTCTGCTTCCATCTGCTGTACGTTGGTCATGGAGAAGTAGCTGCCGAAATCAGCACCGTTCCAGTCGTAGCGCTGATCACCATAGTAGTTGTAGTTACAGCAGTCAAACTGGTTCCAGCGCATTACACTGCTCCAGGGCTTGTCGGCGTTCATATCTCCCAGGATGCCGCCCAGCACCAGACTTGGCGGGACCTTTGCAGGCTTGTTGGAATTGATGGAGTATTCTTCAAATTTTTTGTTGCAACTGCTGAGGGCGATACCTGCGAGTGCAGTGAAGGCAACTATTTTCAATGATTTCATACGATACATGTTTAAGCGGATCAGAAGGTGAGATTTACGTTAAAGCCAAACCTGCGGGTGGTAGGTGTTTGCAGGGTGGAAGAACCCTGGTCTGCACCGGGGTACTGGTCCAGATCCACATCTTTGTTTTTAGCAAAGTACAGGAGGTTTCTTCCTACGAAAGAGACATTGGCAGAACGGATAAAAGTGCCTTTCAGCAGGCTTTGCGGCAAAGTGTAGCCCAAGGTCACCTCACGCAGCTTGGCAAAAGTTTTACTGATCAGGTTGGCTTCGTTTGCTTTGTAGTATACACTGATATAGTCCTGCAGGAAGGTTTTGGTAGTATTGGGGGCAAACTGGAGTTTGTCTGCATTGGTAATATTACCGTTGTTATCATACTTGATAGGTACGCCATTGCTTATTACCACACCTTCTCCCTGCCAGGATTTCACACCTTTGTAATCCTGATAGCGGGCATCTCCCATGGCTCCTTCTGTGGTCAGGATATTACGGCCACCGCGGAAGGTTTGTTGCTGTATATAGTCGATCATCTGTCCGCCTACACGACCATCAAACTGGAAGCTGAAAGTAAAGCCTTTGTAATTAAAGCTGTTGTTGATACCCCATGTCCAGTCGGCGCTGGCATTTCCCAGAAACTGCTGGGTAGGATTCACGATCGGGCGGCCATCAGGGCCGTTGATGATCTGCCCATCCGGTGTTCTGGCGAATTTGGTACCAAAGAATTTATCAACTCTGTCTCCTACCCCTACATAAGCATTCAGCATTTTCTGATCACCGTAGATGCTTACATATTTTTCCTGGAAGGTTGACCAGTTGGCCATTACGTTCCAGGTCAGGCCTTCCGGGTTTTTAATGGGGGTAGCATTAATGGATATCTCATATCCTGTTTTACGGGTATTCACCCCGTTGAGCAGGTACGATTCCTCACCGGTGCTGGGAGGCAGTGAGAGGGTATAAATACGAGGCCCATTGAGGTTAGTAAAGTAAGTCGCATCTACGCCTATACGATTTTTCAGGAAGCGGATGTCCATACCTACTTCGGTCACTTTGCTGGTAAAGGGCTGCAGGTCAGGATTGGCGATCACACGTGTGTAATAAGCAGCAGCCTGGTTACCATATACCTGCGACACACTATATACCGGAGAGTTATAAAGGGGACCGTCGTACGAAGATTTGTATTCTGTGCCATAACCCAGCGGGTAGTTAGCCTCCGGAGTAGCACCAATAGTTGGTGTAGTGAAACCACCTTTTACATTGGCATAGGAGCCTCTGAACTTCAGGAAGGAGATCACTTCCGGCAGGTTCACATAATCAGACACTACAGTACTTAATGATACAGAAGGGTACGAATAGGTGTTGTGAGAAACAGGCAGGTTGGAAGCCTTGTCGATCCTGTCTGTCAGTGACAGTGTTGCGTATTTGCCCAGGTCGATGTCTACATAACCGTAGGTACTGAGTACCAGCATAGGAGCGTAGTAACTGGTAGCATACAATGGATCACGGGAGTTGCCGAAGCCATACCATCCCGGTGCATTCAGGTAGTTGGTAGAAGTGAAGCTGGAGTTATATTTAAAAGAGCGGGCGTTGCCACCAACAGATGCACGGATACCGATCTTATGCGGGAATACGTTGGCATAGGACAGCATCAGGTCTGTATTGTTTTCATACAGGGAGCGTTTATCCTCGCGGTAGTCACCTTTACCTTCTTCACGACCATAAGGGTGGGCGGAATAAGGCATTTTCTCGGTACGCATCAGGTCATAGCTGGTCACCTGTGTGCGGGCCATCAGCTCCAGTTTATCATTGAATTTGTAGGTGAGTTTGGCGTAGCCGTTGAGATCTGTTTTATGGTGACCGCGCAGCCATTCATAACTCATGAACCAGGGGTTGTGGTAACGTTGGTATTCTGCGTAGATGGACTGAATACCTTCTTTACCAGGCTGCCAGTAATTGCGCATATCATCCATGCTCCAGTCTGCGCCTGCCCAGATGAGGGTATTGTAGATGATACTGTTAGGTCCGTAGGTCACGTCGGGGAAGTTATCACTGGCCTGACGGTTATAGTTGAGATATCCTTCCAGACGCAGTTTCGGAGAGAAGCTGTAACCGGCGGAAATGTTGAAGTTGACGATATCCAGTGAGGTGTTGGGCACAATACCTTTCTGGTATGCATTGGAGAGGGAGAAGCGCAGGTCTGCCTTGTCTGTATGAGCAGAGACAGCCAGGTTATTGGTGCTCAGCATACCCGTGCGCAGGAAACGTTGCAGGTTGTTTTTACCTCGTGCGGTCCAGGGTGTGCCGGTACGTTTGCCGGTAGCAGGATCGATGGGGCTATCGTACTGAGGAATGAGCTGGCCTTCAAATTTAGGACCCCAAACGTCGTAGTCAGCATCGTTTACACCGGCGCCTTTACCATCTACGAAAGCGTATTTACCGTGGTCGCCGGGGCCGTAGAGATCCTGTACTTTCGGTATGGCGTTGAAGCCTTTTTCGAACATGGTGCTGGAGTTGAACTCGATAGCGTAACCTCTTTTATCGCGGGCACCTTTTTTAGTGGTGATCATGATAGCGCCGTTTAGGCCACGGGAGCCATAAAGGGCGGAGGCGGAGGCGCCTTTCAGGACGGTATAACTTTCGATATCATCCGGAGAGATGTTCCAGGTGTCGGAGTTAATGGGTACACCATCTACCACGTAGAGATTGATATTAGTACCGCGGAGCTGTACCAGCGGAGCGGCCAGCAGTTCGGCAGAAGCACCTACGGTGAGACCAGCTACCTTACCTACCAGACCGTTGATGGGATTGGGTTCCCGGGCTTTCACGAGGTCGGCGCCTTTTACTTCCTGTACGGCGTAACCTACACGTTTTACTTCTTTTCGTATACCCAGCGCCGTTACCACCACTTCATCCAGTGCTTTTTTGTCCTGCTGAAGGGTAATAGTGAGGCTGCTGCGGTTATTTACGGGATATTTAACAGGGAGGAAGCCGATAAAGGTTACTTCCAGCACGTCGGTGCCGGTGGCGGCGATGCTGAAGTTTCCATTTGGATCGGTGACAGCACCTTTGTTGGCACCTGAAACTTTGATGGTGGCGCCAATGACTGGCTGATTATCACCTGCGGAAATCACTTTTCCATTGATGACCTGTTGTGCTGTGGCAGTTGTTACAAAAAACAAAAGCAATAGCAGGGCACATAGCTGAGCTAGTACCTGGCGTAGGTTTGATTGCATAGCAATTTAGATTAGGATGTAATTTTGATTACCGTGCAAAGGTTAGGTTCGAATATGATGGAAATGTTAAGTTATACTAAATTTAACGTTAAGTATTTGTATATAAAGGTCAGGAAGGTTTACTATTTATCACTTTCGAGGAAGAAATACACGACGAGGATTTGAGCGGTATCCTCGCCGATATTGGCGGGTTTGTGTCCAAGGCGGCCATCGAAAAAGAGGGAATCTCCTTCTTCCAGGATGTATTTTTCGTTATCGATGAGGTATTCGACGGTGCCTTTGATAATATATTTATACTCGTAGGCGTCGGTTTTAACGACCTGGGAGCGGCGGGCGCCTTTTTTCAGTTCGAGGATAACGATATCCACGGGGAAGTTCTTCACATTTTTGGTGAGGACTCTTTTGTACTGAAATCCTTTGGCAGGTTCTTTTTCGAATTCCTGGTAGGATGATTTCTGTTTGATGATGACCTTAGCCTGCTGGGAATGCTGGTCTATTTCATTGAAAAACTCGTTCATGTCCAGGTTGAGTGCCCGGATAATGTTGATAAGCACCAGCAGGGATGGCACGGTACGGTTGTTCTCTATCTGGGAGATGAGTCCTTTGCTGACATCTGCTTTGTCTGCCAGTTCCTGGATGGTAATGCCTTTGGCTTTCCGTTTTTCCTTGATCTTGTTACTGATCTGAATAATGATATCCTCCGTCATATAGGTCGCGCTTAGAGACAAAGATATATATTTGCTGCATGTTCAGTATCGACCAAATCCTAGCCATCGCTTTTACTCTTTTTGCGGTTATTGATATTGTGGGGTCTATCCCCGTGCTGGTGTCTCTGAAGGAAAAGCTGGGGCATATAGATGCCGGCAAGGCCACACTGGCATCCGGATTCCTGATGGTATTATTTCTGCTGGTAGGAGAGAAATTCCTGCGGCTATTCAGCGTAGACGTGCATTCATTTGCGGTAGCCGGTTCCATCGTCATTTTTGTGATCGGCCTGGAGATGATCCTGGGACTTGAACTTTTCAAGAGCGGCCAGGACGTTAAATCGGGTAGTATCGTACCGATTGCTTTCCCTATGATAGCCGGTTCCGGGACCCTCACCACCATTATGTCGCTCAAAGCCAACTTCGGGGAGTACAATATCCTGGCTGGTATCCTGCTCAATCTGATCATTGTGTTCATTGTGCTGCGCAGCCTCAACTACATAGAACGCTTACTGGGCAAGGCCGGACTAATGGTATTGCGTAAGTTCTTCGGGGTTATCCTGCTGGCGATTGCCGTCAAGATTTTTAAAAGTAATATCAATCTTTAATGTAATTTGGGATTTTAGAAGGGAAAATGTAACTTCGCGTTCCCTTATGGCCTCGTAGTACAATGGATAGTATAAGAGTTTCCGAAGCTCCAGATTCAAGTTCGATTCTTGACGAGGCTACCACCAGATGACCGTAAACGCAATACAGTAAAGCGTTTGCGGTTTTTTATTTTTACCCCGTTGTCATTTTTGTTGTCAAAACTTACTGTCATGTCTATATGAATCTGACAAGATGGACTTCACACAGAAACTTTATGTCGGTTCACTGTGTCCAAATGACAGTCATTTTACTTTGGTTCACTTATTGCTACCACCACTGCCAGAGTAACTTGTCAAGAGAAGTCGCAAGGCTGCTGTTGGCACGATTGCCCAAAGAATCAATAGACTGCTGTTGGTTATCAGAACACTGATATATGGCATCAAGTTTATCTGTTCCTTGTGCAACCTATTACAACCCACTTTGCATGACAGCATACCCATGGATGAAGTGGTGATAGGGGCCTTAAAAGAAGGCCAGCGCGGGCACTCGGTCGATGTGGATAAAAAATTTGGTACTTTCAAAAAAATCATCATATTTGCTTATGCAGGATTCTATGAAGTCTGAAATTGGTATCCGACAGACTCAAAAAACGCGATCGGTAGTACCCAGCCCAATTCAAGTCTTCCTTTAGATGTGAAGACGGTATTTGTCAAGAGAAGTCGCAAGGCTGCTGTTGGCACGATTGCCCAAAGAATCAATAGACTGCTGTTGGTTATCAGAACACTGATATATGGCATCAAGTTTATCTGTTCCTCTTATGTAATGCTGTCATGCTGGTAACATTGTTAACAATCCTGGGACATTACAATAATATTCCCCAAACGTTTTCTTAAAATTTTATGATCGAATTAGATAATAATTGTGAGCTGCTCGACATACTCGCAACAGAAGACTTTTTGCTAAAAGAAGCATGGGCAAAAGTTAACAAGGAGAACAAACAGTCATTCGGCATTTCCGGTGAAAACATCGAAAAATTTGCCATGAACCTTGAAACTAAGATACCCTCCTTATCTAAAAAGTTAAAAGGAAAAATATTTCATTTCTCACCTACTCGACCATATATTATTCCCAAAAACAATGGTAAACCCAGACCCTTACAAATTCCTGAGGTAAAAGACCGTGTGGTACTAAAAGGAATAGCTCTGTTACTGGAAGAATGTTTATCAGAACAGCTTGCGCCTAGCCGTGGATATAGTTTTGCATATCAGAAAAAATGGGGCGTTAAGGATGCGGTGCTACAAATGGAAAAATATTACAATGAAGGCTATACGACTGTATTAGAGGCGGACATTATAGATTTCTTCCCCAGCGTAGATAAGCAATTACTGTTGAATTCACTATTCAACTTACTCCCAGATCAGAGCCTAAATGATCTTATCACTAGTGCGCTCTGTCAGCCGATCGGCGAGCTAAACGAATTAATTCTACCCGAACATCACCATTTATTTCATAATAGAGGTATTCCACAAGGAAATTCAATTTCACCGATTCTTTCTAACCTCTATTTGGCCCCATTTGATAAAGCCATGATCGATGGGGGGTTTAAACTCATAAGATATGCGGATGATTTTATTGTGATGTGCAAAGATGCCGATGAGGCTAAAGCAGCATACCAATTAGCAATTGATATACTGGAAAACTCATTAAATTTAAAACTGCATCCACTTAGCGATAAGCATGATTCAAAAACCAAAATTCATGCACTCCCTGAAAAATCTTTTTCCTTCTTATCGGTAGCATTTGATGGAAAAAAATTATATCCGAGCCTTAAAGCAGTGACGCAATTACAAAAAGCGCTAACTATCTTATGTCATACCCCTAAAGAAACCCCCAACGTACTAAAATTGCTCTCAAGAGTTAAGAATACGGTAGACGGCTGGCTTTCATCATATAGCTATACAGACGTTGAACGCTATGAGAAAAAAATTGACAATATGATCAATGAACTCCTTCTCGATGGCATCACCAGACTTGGATGGAAACCCAAGAAAAGCAGTCTTGAAAACTTGCCTGTTAGAGATAGAAGTACAAGAAAATCTGGCGAAATGTTATCCAAAAAGCAGCGTGAGAACTCAGGCGTACCAATGAGCATGGACACACTTGTTACCAGAAGAACGAAGCAGGAAGAAAAAAAGAAGCAGGAAGAAAAGAAAAAGCAGAAGAAAACAGAAGCAGCATAGATTTATAGAGCGATTAACTCTCATGCAAACGACCAGTCCGTTGCAACAAGTAATGACAGAAGTCCAATAACTTTGATGGGCTACCAGCAAAAAGCCGTAAATGCAGTACAGATAAGCATTTTTCGGCTTTTTATTTTAAGCACGTTTTTATATTGTCGGAACTTTTAAAAACGGGCTTTTAACTTTCCTTATCTTCTAAGCCTTTCAAAAGTTCCTCTACCTTCATATCAAAGGCCGCGGCTAATTTCCTCAATGTGGCAATTTCCATATTCCTGCCCTTTTCATAGTTCAGGTACTGCGTGCGATTCATCCCTATTTCACCGGCGAAAGATTCAGCAGATGCATAATCCGCGTCAATCCTCAACTTTTTGATTCTCGCGCCCAAACGCTCAAAATATTTCGCATCATCAATTCTATGTTTATTAACCGCCATGCAGGAAAATTACAAAAAGATGGTTAATATAATACCGCTTTAAGTATGGCATATTAAAATATGGCTGCATTAAAGCATCTTTAATAAGAAAGCATTATATTAGCATATCTTTGCCTCCCTTAAATTATTCGAGGCATCGCTTTGAAATCCTGTTTCAGACCGCCAATCAAGAGCACAGGACGAGAAGTGAGGCCCGGCACCTTAGTGCGCGGGCTCTTCTCTGTTCGTGCTCATACCTGGCGGTCTGAAGCGGACGAGTTGAGCGCCGCGCCTTTTTTATGTATTATGACCGGCGTTCCATCATCATAACAACCCTGCATATGGAAGCTAAAACCGCCGAAAAAGCAAAAGAACTCAAATCCTATTTTGACATATATAATATCGCGCTAGGATTCTCACTAGGTCTGACTTTTGGCCTAATCTTATTACTTGCCTATTGCATGTTAATCATCAACGCACAAGACGCAACGATTCATGGTCTTCTGCTCAATTGCTCTACTCTTCCAATGCCTTCAACAACAAGACCATGAAAGCTAATATTCTATGGGTCAACATGGAGCCTACACCGCAGGTAAACAAAGCTATTTCCACCTTTAAGTACGTAGGATACAAGGTAACACCATGTGACAAAAAACAGGGGTGGAAAAAATTCACATCAAGCTATTATGATTTGATCATTATTACCATTGAAACGCTTGATGTATCTGGCTTTCGTCTCATTTCCAAAATCCGGCGGGAAGACAAAAAAAGACCTATACTATTAGCGGTGGCAAATGATCGCACTTGTGATGGTGGCAGAGGACTAAGACTAGGGGCTAACTTCTTTTTTACCACCGCAATGGCGGATATTTATTGGATTGTTTACCTCATTGAACAACACATTTATATAAGCATCTACGGGGAGCCAGAAAGCGACGCCCTCACCAGTACGCCCTAATCTATTGCTTACTTACCTGCTGAAGTTCCTTTAAGTAATTATAAACGGTTGTTCTACCTCTCCCGATGATACCGGCAATTTGCCGATAGCTATATCCCTGCCGGTATAGCTCCGCCGCCTGTAGCTTTGTTTTTTTAGGGAGTGGGTTATTAACCCGCTCCCTTTTTATATACCGTTGTACCGTGCGAGGGGAGACATTCAACAGTTTACCTATTTCCGGCGCATTTAAGCCCATTAAATGATAAGCGTAAGCCCTTGCCTCTATCGCCTTATTATCCTTTGCCTTATGGCCTGTATTCTCTTCCATTTAATACAACTAAAATTAACCTAAATTGTACCTGTGGTTGTCGCAATCACAAACAGTGATACTGACGTTTTTTTGAACCGGTTTTTAAACCTACCCCCCTCTACGTTTTCACCTACTTCAAACGCCTTACCGGGCAATTAAGCGGTAAATAATGCCATCTGATGAAAAATAGGCAGATAACGTGAGACAGGGGCTTGCGCTGTCTTATGCAGTCTGTAACGGATATTAGCCAGTTCCCTATTGATGGCACACCGTTGTAATACCAAATCACCATAACGGGCTTTTAGATGCAAGTTCTTATCCTCCGTTCCTGCTTTCATATAAAGTTGCTTTTCACATTCAATAAAGTATCCACGTACAAAACGCCCCTGTTCCGTTTTTTCCAGCATAGACAATTCTTTGGCGGTATCCAAGGTTAGAGCATAATCTGTACGCGGTCTGCCGGACGATAGGGGTTTTACTGAAATTTCAGTAAAATCAATTCCCTGCCGGAATTGGTACTCCGCTAACCGGTAAATTATCCAGTCATTAAACCGGGTTTTTACATTCAGCAACTGGTGCAACTGCCTTGCTGATACGATGTTTCGCCCTTCCCGGCGTTCAATTTTAATTAACTCATTCATATATTTTGTGATTTATTGATTATACAATTCCCTACACCCTGCATCCGGTGCGGGCTGGCGGGTTATTTCCTGTTATTGTTGGTATTAATTCAATATTGACGATCCGGTCTAACCATGCCTTTGTTAGTTCCAGGTCAGTGGGTGGCAGGTTGTCTGTACATGTTTTTCCCTCTATCTGATACGTTACTACTATGGCATATTGTGAGTTGATGGCGTGCGTAACGATGCGTTTTAGATCACGGCGGCGGTTACTGTCCTGGTTCCGGCAGACTTTAGCCGTAGGGCCATAAACACGTTCACTGCAAAACATACTACCGGGCCGCTGGCTGGCAATACTCCGCCCACAACTTTTACACTGACGTTGTGCAGTTTTCGCACAATTTTTTTGTGCATTTTTTGCGCTATATATTTCTTTACAACTATCCCTATTTTCCTGCTTATTTTCTTGCAAGGGTTTACCTGTTATCCCTGCAACTATTTCCCTTACATATTCAAGGTGTGAAAAGGTTGCAGATAAAGGCGCTTCAATCTGCCCGGCAGACTGGTGAAATGGTTGCAGTTTTTTGGCTTCCAGGTAACCCGTAAACAAACCTTTCCAATTTTCTACTATAAGCCCATGTATCAAGGGTTTTAGCTGCTGCCGGGAATGTTTTGAAAGTAGATCAGTTAACCGCTGCCGGTTCCTGGTAAGCTGAAACTTATTCATACCCTGCCAGGAAACGGAATTACCCAGGGTCAGGTATTGGTTTAACTCCCGCTTGCTTAGTGCCTTCTGCTCTATTGAGTAATCAAAGAAGACAATGTTTTGCAACGCATCTGTAAGCAGCTCAAGCAGCCTATAAACCCGGCTTATATCCATCAGGTCTGCCATTGTAGCAATATGAAAGGGCCGTAGGTGGCGCATTTTCTTTGCCTTCACTTCAAACCGCAATACATGCCCGCAACGCTGGCCACTTTGGGCCTGCTTGTCATATAACTTTACGTCATAGTCATGCAGGCAGCAGATAAGCCCCAAACGCTTATTGCGCTTATCTATTTGGGTAAATGGTTTATTTCGGTAACAAACTATCTGCTTAAATATCCGCAACGGGGAAAAAGGTAGTTTTATATTAACCCCCACTTCCAGCCCGTGTAAAGAGGATTGGGCCGGTATCAGCCCAAAATCAGCGGAAAGCCCTGTGATCGTGTCTACAAGGGCAGGAAATGAAAAATCGTTCGCGTTATGTACCCCGTCATTGTAGTACTTATGTAGTGAGCCGTTAAGTAAACACGTATATTCCCCGTTGCCGGCAGATGGCCGTATCTCAAACCGCAGCCCCTTGTAATGGGCCATCTGTACCCCGTCCATTATTTCACCGGTTTGCATGTCAACGGTAACACCCATACCCAGCAGCCCGGAACGTTGCCACGTTGCCGGCTGCAAATATGGGTGCAGGCTTTTAATACCGTCAATCATTGTGCGGGTGTTTTAAGGTGAGAAGGTTGCTGGTTAATGGCTACCTGTGTATCGGGTTAAAGCGGTTTGAACATGGCCCAATGCAAGGCACAGCATATCATCAATTGTTTGCAGGGCATAGGCGGGGGCTTGCCTTAAAAGACATAGCTGTAAAAGGTTTTCCGCCACCGTTAGGCAATGATCGGCCACCTTTGTGCATGGAAACCCGTGTACCGGCTTTCTCGCATCGCCGCCGGAATGCATACAAAGCACATCTAACAAGGTTCGTAGGCTTTTACTGTCTCCACAGCCGGTAACGCGAATAGTGTTTAATTCATCAAAAGCGGCCATGATAATCCATTGCCTACGATTTAATGCAGCAACTTCTTTACGCATGGCCTACCTCCTTTCTGGAAATATCCTTTGCCGCTGCTAACACTTCACTACGTAGAAAGCGAGTTTTATTGGCTATCTTATATGGTTTGAATATACCGGCCCTCTCCCAAGCATAGGTGGTAGGGAGGGTAATTTTATAGAGGTCTGCTACTTCCTGCCGGGTCATGAATGTTTCCGGCTCATTGGCCACCGGCTGCTTATGCGTTTGCAGGAAATAGTCTATTTCACCAACCTTGTTCTGAATTGCGTTAAGCCTATCGTTAATTACATCGAATGGATTCACCATAATCTTTCCGTTTTTTAGCAAAGATTCATGGTTATATAGGGCGTACGGGGGTATACAGGGGTACAGTTATTTAGCCAAAATACTTATCATACTTTTTACTCAACTCATCAAACTCCCTTTGAGCAAGGATTGCAGCGGTTGGTGCTTGTATTTTAAGGATGGGAATAATTCTTTCAAAGCGTCTTAAATGCTCTGATGCTGATTTCTTGTTGCTTGTATTTATGTTTACTCGCTCCGAATCCTTAAAGTACTTGCAAAATGTGAGATAAAGATGCCTACCACTAGTTGCAGCGGTAAGGTGATAGGTTGCTGCTAACTCATCTTGATTCAACTTAGTAATTGGCCGTCCGCCAACTTTTGACCAATATACATGTAGCAAAGCCGCCTCTGCTAAGGTTAATTTCCTATCCTGTTCAGCGGATGCAACTGGAGTAGCTGTGGACAACTCCACAACCTCTTCAATCTGGTTATTAGCCAAACTATCAAGATAATGAGCATAATCAAACACACAAATGTCCATCATAAACTCCGTCAGGATAGTTGGACTTGGCGGTAGTGGCTGGCCTTCAATATAGAATTCCAACCGTGCCGGCAACTTTTCAGTACTTAGCGTTCTCAATTCCCAGTTTACCAAATCATTCACTTCAAGTATGCTCCTTTGCTGTTTTTCTTGAAATAGCTCTACATCATGATTCAAAAAATGGGGCCGCGAATATCTAATAACTGACCAATCATCAAAAGAAAATATGGCGTAAATGCTTCTTAGCTCCGGTGCTGCATAGTGTTTAATTTTCTCCAATTCTATTTCCAACCTCGCTCCTTCTTCCTTAAAACTTTTGGATAATTCTAATGATTTCACATTTGCCTTATTAACTATATAGCGGGTATGTAATGAATAAGAGGCTAAAAGGTAACGTTTCATCTTATCCATTTTCACGGGTAATAGCTCTATATCTACAGTTAACCTAAAATACCAATCTATATATCTATCAATGTTGACTTTCGCTAGTTCAATCTGCATTTTTTTGACTTTAAATAGTCTTTAAATCTCACTTTACGGCTTTCAATGCTGGTTCAGCGCTCCACATTTCACGCAGCAGGTCTGCATGCTCTTTATTGTCGAGCCGAATGTACTTTAGGAAAGCCGCCTCCGTTTTGTGGCCGGTAATTTTCATAATGGTTTGCGCCGGTATGCCCTTTAGATAAAGGTTCGTTGCAAATGACCGGCGGGCGGTATGAGAACTAACCAGCTCCCATTTTTTAAAAGATTGGATCACACGCAGACCACCCTTTGTATTGATCACCTCTACCTTTTCCTTTATTTCAACCGCTTTATAAACCTCTTTTATATACTCATTCAGCTTTTGATTAGAAATACTTTCCGGTGTGTTGCCATCATATTTTTTCAGTATTTCTTTGACAATTTTATGAATGGGAATAATCACTTTAGCACCTGTTTTTTGCTGGAACAGCTCTATATTATCACCCTTGATATTTTCCTCCCTGATATTGGTAAAGTCACTAAAGCGCAGGCCCGTAAAAGCTCCCAGGATAAACAAGTCTCTCACCCTTTCCAGCTTCTTATTGTCTGAAAAATCGTGATCGTAAACCTTTAGTAGCTCCGCTTCAGGTGAATAAACCGCCGTACTGTCTTCCATCAACACTTTAAAGCGCTTGCTTTTGTGGTCAGCACGGGTAGTTAATCCTTTAGCCTCTGCTGCATTTAGGAAACTTTTCAAGGTGGAAATATACTTCCCTACAGTATTGACTTTATACTTTTTGGTGGTGGTGAGGTAGTTTAGGAAGTCCTGGTAAAAATCCAAATCAATGGTATCAAAATCCACTTTCCTGGTGTATATCTTGGTAAAATCCTTTAATACCGTTAGTGTAGTGTTATATTTCTGGATAGTCCGGGGATTGGTCAGACGACCAGTATTAGCGTTAGTCCTTTTATCAGCATTATTGATAAAGTCCTCAATAAAGGGGAAAAAGCCGTTAACGGCGCTGGACTTATTGGTGAACTGGTCTAAACTTTCCTTGATAAATTCCCGTGTAATGGGGGTACGGTTAGCCACCCCTTTGGTATAAACACCGATCACGTGTTTTTTAATATCTGACAGGTACTTGTTTATATAGTCCTTTTCCGGTTCCGATATAATATTTTTCACGCACTGTTGGTCAAAATTCCAGCTTTGAGGGCGGATTTTCAACTCCAGGGGATAAACCAGTTTCTTGCCGGCCCATGTTTTATGCCTGAAAATAAGGTAGATGATCTGCGGGTCTTTGGAATCCTTTTTTCGGAGGTTGAAGTTAACGTTCGCCATTTAACTGCTTTATGAAAAGCAAATATACGGCGTTGTCATTTTGGTTGTCACTTTTCCTTTATTTTCTTTTAAACTATTTTATACTATTTAAAAAATAAGCTATACGAAAAGAGGGCTAAACCCTTAAAAATAGGACATTGTAGGCATATAAATTACCACTTCCCAAAAAAAAGCCACAAAGCGGGTGATAGTTTTGACGAGGCTACTAAAAACTTAATCCGCCCAAACTTAGCTTTACTAAGTTTGGGCGTTTTTCTTTTACGGACGGGGGTGATTTTATTGCAAAAGCAGTAAAACGTTGGCAAGATCTGGCATTTCCTGACAAACCGGGACCGTTGGTCATATTCAATTTATAGTTTATTGATTTTCTACTTTTCGCAGTCTGGTATTCAGCTCAGCTATTTCCTTCTGTTGTTTGATAATATCCTCCTGTTGTTTGATAATATACAGTGTTAATTCCTCTACCTTTTGTAATAACCGTTTGTTCATATCTCCCAGATCAAGTCCATTTTTTTCAGCTTCTTTTGCAGAAGGAATATCGGGCAGATGTTTATTAATATTCAAATATTTCTTCAGCTCACTCAGGGATGGCAGACTATAATTCTCATGGAATACAAAATCAGGCCAATCTGCAGGGTTGATAGTTACTCTCACTCTATGGGCAGTAATAGTGCCAGCAACTGCCAATTTAGACTTGGGGCTTGTAGTACCTATTCCAACATTTCCATTATTTAAAATAGACATTCTTACATTATAATTAGTGCCGTTGTAATCTCCAAATGTTAATCTTCCGGAATTGGCAGAAGGAAAATATATGCTGTGTTCATATGGTCCATTATCCATATCAGTACCTAATCCCATCCATGCTTGTGGATCTATGTCCAATCCAAAAAGTTGTAATCGGGGGCTGCGAGCATAATTACCCCCTATCATAATAGCAGGTTGCAAAGATGTTTTTTGGATTTGTAAATTATACTGAGGATTCATGGTGCCTATACCTATATAACTATTACTCCTTCTTATAGTCAACGCATCTGCTGTTGTGCCATAGTTATAAACGTGAAAGTTACTATCTCCCACTTCCCTTAATCCCAGAAAAAAATCATTCCCGCCATTGGTTTGCCATTGCAGGCCAAAATAAGAATTTGGGGCAGATCTGTTTAAAAATAAAAACTTATTATTTGCAGAAATAGTATTTCCACTATCAAATGCATTTTGGAGTGTTTGGCCATTTACTATTATTACAGCAAAAAAAAACATCACAATGCTCAGACAGAATATTTTCATAGATACGTTGGATTTTAGCCCCACAAGATAAATCATAAAGACAAAGAATAGACTGTCCGAGCCTCATAAAAGCCTTCCCTTATGTCCACAGCCGGCGGTTCCTTCTATCCCTATAGTATATACGCATTGTTATTCATTATTTTCCAGCTTGCCCCTTTGTCCGCTAGTTGAGGTTGGGGAAAATCAATCTTTATCATCATCTTCATGCGATATTTTAAACCCAACTTTAGCTATGAAAAAAACACTGTCCCTTTCCCTGCTGCTGTTAGCATTTGGATTTATTGTTAAAGCCCAGAATCTCCAGGCTGTCACGGACATAGGTAACACCACCAACAACGCCCTCTTCATCAATGGATCCGGGAAATACAATACCATTGGTAATTACAACGGATTGATGCTGTACTTCTATAACGGTGCAGGTTATGTAGATGTGATGAACCCGAGTACTTCGGTATTTTCCCCGCTGTGGCTGAGAGGTTCTACAATACAAACCAATAACCGTTTACTCATAAACAATGCCACAGATGATGGCAACACAGCCTTGCTGGTGAATGGCAATATAAAGACCAACGGTTATAACTACAGGGCATTCACTGCAGATCTTGTAAGTGGATATACTACTATAGATATCTCTGAAAATAATAACAGGCGTGCTTTTATGGGTTACTCTACAGGAAGCAACATTGTCACTTTTGGAGCCGTTGATGACAATGGAACGGAGAGAGGACTGTATTTACACCGGTTATCGGGAAATGTAGGTATCGGTGCCTATAATCCCCAATCTAAATTAGCCGTAGCCGGCACTATTACTGCCCATAGAGTGAGAGTAACTACCAATCCTGCCGATTGGCCTGACTATGTATTTCATGAAAACTACTCCCTCCCCTCCCTTCAGGCAGTAAAACAATATGTCAACACCCATAAACATCTGCCCGATATCCCCTCCGCCGGCGAAGTAGAAAAGAACGGCCAGGACCTGGGAGAGATGAATAAACAGCTGTTAAAAAAAGTAGAGGAACTGACCCTGTATATTATTCAGCAACAGGAACAGATTACAGCACTGAATGAAAGATTAAAGAAAGTAGAAAAACAATAAATAAACGTATATACGTGTCCGGTAGTTCATTCACCGGACATGCTTTTTTAAGTACTAATCCTTTCCAGCGTAATGATTTTATTTACGGCGCCACAGCCGTTTCCAAGTGCGTTTTACTTTTTGCCAGCGGGTAAGCTTATGCACTATTACCAGCTCTCCCGTGAGTCTATTATCCTGATCCTTCAACTGCACCTTCACGGGCTGTCCTTCTTCATAATTGGCTGTCACAGGCATCTCTACGGTCTTAAATCCAATAAATGCAAAAACGAGGGTCAGGTCTTTTCCCTTCAGTTCCGGAGGTATGGCCAGTTTATAATTTCCAAAATAATCCGCTGATACACCGGTTCGTGTGCCTTTAAACATTATGGTAGCACCCTGCAACGGATTGCCGGACTTATCTGCTACTACACCAGTAATATAATTGGCGGTATCTGCCACCGGAATGTTAGTTGCAGCAGATGCTACAGTTACGCTTCCACTGGCTACTAGTAAAGCAGTGATTACCATCGCCGGTAATAAGGAAGTAGCCGGTTTTCCGGCCACCATTATGCGATCCAGCTGTGTGGTATTAAAATGTCCGCAATATTTGCGGGAAGTATCCGATAAGATCTCCACAATCTGATTATCGGAAAGACGGGTGAAATCCACCACTACTTTGTTACAACTGCCGCAGAAACGGTCGGTTCCCTCCGGAGACATGCTGTCCCAGGATTGGGAACAGGGCTGAGGAACAGATACTTTAATCGGCACAGGGCGCATATACGAAGATTTTATTCAAAGAGGACTACTTATCCATGATTTCATAATTGGTTCCAGGTGTATTTTGCTTTTTGCCAGGGCCCTTGCCTGACAGCTGCAATCCCTCCTAATATAACCTCTTCTTCATCCAGTGATTTTGGATCGTCCTGCAGTTGTATATCCAAACGGGCTTTTCCCTCTGGCAATACTTCCTTCGTTTTGTACCCAATAAAAGAGAAAATCAGTTTCAGCGGCTTTTTGCTCAGGTTATTCGGAACAGAGAGGCGGTAATTGCCTTCAGCATCAGCAATAACGCCTACGTGGCTTTTTTTAATCCTTACCGATACAAATGGAATCGGGGTTCCCTTCATATCCGTTATTTTACCGGTAATGACAACAGCCGTATCTGCAATTTCATTTTCAGCTATTACCGCAGCATGGTCTGCCGCCCGTGTTTCTAATTGGTAAGGTTCCCGAGGCATGGCAGATGCTTCTTCCACGGCGATGCCTGCTGTCAGGACAGCACCCAACATGGCGGCAGGTATAAAGGCAGGAGATTTTTTATCCTGTGTCAGCACACGTTCCAGTTGTGAAGCTTTAAAACGGCCACAGTGGCTTTTGGATGTATCGGTCAGCATACTGATGATCTGACTATCGGATAACTGCGTGAAATCTATGACTGTTTTATTACAGCTACTGCAAAAACGGCCCGTGCCATCGGGCATCATCTCATCCCAGGATTGCTGGCAGGGATGCGGAACAGATACAGATAGGGATATTTTACGCATAACGTACCATTATAAAGATAAGATACGCATTTTACGTAGAAGTATACACGCAGTAGGCACCGGCAGGGCATAAAGATACTGTCAGCTGATTTAAACAGGATTGTTTTCTCAATACCAATTTATCCGGTTTCTTTTTATAGATGTCACGCCTATCGGATAGCAGGCAGGTATCAGGATCTTTAATTACCTTTTCTTTTTCACAGCACCACTTTTCACAGGTTACATCCCATCGTTTGATACAGCATACCTGAAATATAAAAAGTCGGGCCTTGCATGAGATTAGCAGAAAGAATCTCATTTTACGCTGCCTTGAAGCACCGGTATTATTTCCGGGTCTGGTGTGCCCTTTTTTGAAATGTATTTTTTAATAAATTCCTTCCCAAGACGAATTCCTCCTTTTTCAAGGAAGTAATAACAGAAAGAAGAAATAACTAAGATTATTAAAACGACAGGGATTAAAAACAACCAATAATTTAGTGCGTTTTGTTGCGTGATAGTTTTAACAATTTGTGTGTGTGAGTATATATATAATATTGGCATGTGAATAAGGTAAACACTATAACTTATGTTACCTAAACGATGCGCCCCTTTGAACGACAACATCCCAAACAAATCACTTCCATTAGAGATCAGCAAAAATGATATGAACATCAGGAAAACAGCAACAGGCCCAACTGCAGAGTTAAAGCAAACAAATACCGATACTATACAGGCAAGTGCAATTGCGGAGCCAAGATTGTTATCTAAGACTGGTACATATTTTTTCCTGGTCAATGTTGCACAAAGCATCCCAGCAAAGAACAATGCCCATGTTGCAACAGGAGGGTGATAGATCTGTAAATGAACCAGACTAACCAGAAATCCTGCTGCGGTAAAAAGCAGAGGAATTTTCTTTCTTATAAAGAATGAAGTAAATATCAATGAAAAATATAAAATCCATTCTCCACGTAAAGTCCAGACAACCCCTAAGAGAGGTACCATATAAAATCCATTTAGATCTATCGGGCCGGCAAACCCCAACCACATCCATTTAAAGAAGGTAAATAAAAAATGGCCGGGTTTATCCTGTAATTGAAATCCGGTTTGCACGCCCATAATAACTATTGCTCCCAATATTACCAGATAATATACGGGTGCAATACGAAATATTCTTCCTACATACAGTGCCCTCCAATCAGTTCTCCCTTCCGCTTTCAATAGTTTCCCCCAGAAAAGAAAACCTGTAATCATAAAGAATAAGGCAACTCCCACTTCTCCTAACATTCCATTAAAGATTACAAGGGTATCCCATTTATCCCTGGTGACCACACTAAAGTTTGAATCCAGGTGATTAGCTACTACCGCAAACGCCAGGTATCCTCGTAATCCATCTAATGTGCTAATCCTTCCTCCTTGCAATTCATCCAATTTCCTGAAAAGGGGAAGAGACACTGTAGAAAGCATTAATAGAATAAGTACAAAGAAAGGCAGGATTAATATCATAAAATAGAAAATGATAAGCGGCAAATATAAATAATATTTGTACTTACCATACATATATGGATAAGATCCACTTTTTTATGCTGAAAGACCAGCAGTATGCCATGCTATACTGCCGGCCCATTAAATACAAGAATTATTTCTCCAACACCAGCTTATTGAGTGCATTGGTAATAAAGCTGATCTCTTCTTCTGTTAGCTGTATCGCTGCAGCTCTGGCATTCTGCAGTGCCTGTTCGGCATTTCGCGCACCTACCAGGGCAATGGTGATGCCAGGCTGTTCGATGGTCCAGCGGATAACCAGTTGTGACAGGGAAGCATTTTTTGCTACTGCCAGCGGGTTTAGTTTTTCCAGGAAAGCGTTGGTCCTTTTCAGGTTTTCATCTTTGTAGAAATAGATACCTGCGCGATGATCTCCCGGTGCAAACTGATGTCCCGGCTTCATTTTACCGGTCAGCAACCCTCTCTCCAGCGGGCTGTAAGCCAGCACCGATAAACCGTTATCTATGCAATATGGCAGATCTTCCGCTTCGATACCCCGTTTCACCATACTGTACGGCACCTGGTCTGATACCACCTGTACATGCCGGCGGGCTTCCTCCAGCTGGCTGGCATTGTAGTTACAAACGCCGGCGTAACGCACCTTTCCCTGTTTGATAAGGTCGGCGACGGTATCCATGGTTTCCGCGATGGGTGTGGTAGAATCCGGCCAGTGTATCTGGTAGAGATCAATATAATCAGTGCCCAGCCGGCGGAGGCTGTCCTCACACTCCTTGATAATGCTGGCTTTGCCGGCATATTTGTAGATATCGATGTCTTGGCCCTGGTTATTCTGGCTTTTGAAGGCGAAGTCGCCTTTAGCGAGGTCCCAGCGCATCCCGAACTTTGTCAGGATTTGTACCTTATCGCGGGGAATCCCTTTGATAGCTTCTCCCACAATCTCTTCACTGGTACCCTGTCCATAGATTGGAGCGGTATCGATGGAGGTAACTCCTTCGTCGTAAGAAGCCCGGATAGCTTTAACAGCCTCCTTACGTTCTGTACCGCCCCACATCCAGCCACCAGCAGCCCATGCTCCGAATGTTACTACTGATACATTTAAATCTGATTGCCCTAATTGTCTGTATTCCATAGCCTGTGTTTTTATTCCCAAAAATTAAAAAGTCCGAAGTTAACCTTCGGACTTCTGATATATAACCTTTGTATTATCCATTCAGTTCACTGAGTTCCAGCCAGCGCATGCCTTTTTCATCCAGCAGCTGAATTACCTCCCCGATACGATGTGTAAGCGGTTCCATTTCTTCATAAGGCAGTGTCCCACTGGATAATTTTGCTTCAATAGCGTTCTTTTCTTCTTCCAGTGCCTCCATTTCCTTTTCCAGTGTTTCAAACTCCCGCTTTTCCTTGAAGGTCATTTTTCTGGTAGCATTGTCAGCAGTGGCTGTTGCAGTTGCGATGGGAGCAGCCACTGGTTTAACTTCTTTTTTCTCTTCCGCCTTGCGTTTATCCTCTTCCTTCTGCCATTCGCGGAACTGGGTATAGTTACCAGGATAATCCCTTACAACGCCATTACCTTCAAACACAAACAGATGGTCCACCAGTTTGTCCATAAAATAACGGTCGTGGCTCACAATGATCACACAGCCCTGGTACTCCTGCAGGAAGTTTTCCAGAATACTGAGAGTCGGCAGGTCCAGGTCATTGGTCGGTTCGTCCAGTACCAGGAAGTTGGGGTTGCGGAACAGGATAGACAACAGATGTAGCCTTCTCTTTTCCCCACCACTTAATTTGGAGATATAGGTATATTGTTTATCACCCGGGAACAGGAACAATTCGAGGAACTGAGCAGCACTCACCTTGGTACCATCCGCCAGCGGGAAGTTTTCGGCAATATTTTTTACAAATTCGATCACCCGCATATCTTCTTTTACCGGCAGGCCAGACTGGGAATAGTTGCCAAATACGATCGTCTCTCCCACATTGATTTTACCGGAATCAGGTTGTTCCGATCCCAGCAGCATGTTCAGGAAGGTAGACTTACCCACCCCGTTTTTACCAACGATACCTACACGCTCTCCCTTTTTGAAGGTATAGTCGAAGCCTTTGAGAATCACATGATCTCCGTAAGCTTTATATACTTTTTTGAGTTCCAGTATTTTACCACCCAAACGGGTCATTTTTACATTGAGCTCCAGCTGTTGGTCTGCTACCCTGGTGGTAGCTTTTTCCTTTACTTCATAAAAAGCGTCCTGCCGGGATTTGGACTTGGTAGTACGGGCTTTAGGCTGCTTACGCATCCATTCCAGCTCTTTGCGGTAGGTATTACGGGCTTTTTCCACGCTGGCCTTGTCCATCTCTTCACGGGTGGCTTTCCGCTCCAGATAGCTCTCGTAATCGCCCTTGTAGATAAAGAGTTGTTCCTGGTCCAGCTCCATGATTTCATTACACACACTGTCGAGGAAGTAGCGGTCGTGGGTAACGAGCAGGAGGGTTACCTTTTCCTGATCGAGATAGTTTTCCAGCCACTCGATCATGCTAACATCGAGATGGTTGGTGGGTTCGTCCATGATGAGCAGTACATGCTTATGTTCGAAGCCAATGTCTATCAACACTTTAGCCAGTGCAACCCTTTTTTGCTGGCCACCGGAGAGGGAACCGATAGGCTGGTCCAGATTGTGGATATTGAGTTTACCCAGTATCTGTTTTACTTTGGAATCGAAGTGCCAGGCGTTGAGCTCGTCCATACGGGCGAAGGCGGCCGTGAGTTTGTCTACATCCGGTTCATGCCCTTCTTCTGTAAGGAGTTCATATTCCTTGATAGCGTTCAGGATAGGGTTATCGTAATTGAATATATTTTCGATAACGGATTTGGACAGGTCAAAATCGGACTGCTGCTCCAGCATTACTACGGTAACATCCTTGTGTATCCATACTTTTCCTTCATCAGGCGCTTCTTTTCCCAGGATAATCTTCAGGAGCGTGGATTTACCTGTCCCATTGAGCGCTACCAGCGCTATTTTATCGCCTTCTTCTATATGAAAGGAAATATTCCGGAATAATGGCTTGATACCATACGATTTGGTGAGCCCTTCTACTGTTACGTAATGCATAAGTGCGAAGTTATACATATTCAGGAAAACTCTTCCGGGTCCGGAAATATGTATTTGATATTATGATTTTTTTCGTATATTCAGTATAGGAATGGATGGCTGGACAGATATCCTACACCTAATGATACATCTTTTTGTTGTTCGTTCTTTTTCGGCCTTTGTCCATTATCCTTGCCCCTCTTTTGCGTTAAAATAAAAAAAGCCCTTGCGCGTATAGCGGAAGGGCTTGTGTGTTTTTAGACTCAACAAATATCTAAAAATCGTAATACAATTGTCTGAAGGAGCTACGGAGGCCGAAATTAAATATCAGCTCTTTATTATCGCACAATTTATTATTTTCTCTTCGTGCTGTTACAGATAATTCCAGTCTTAGATTGATTTTAGGATTCAGGAGAAAAGCAACGGTCCCCTGCACATAGGTAAGGGTTGTTTTGAGTCCCTGACCGATATGGTTACCATACTCAACATTTCTGGTCTCATAAGACTTAAAAATGTCCTTGCCATAGTTGATACCGGAAGAATCAAGGCCATATTTTGCGAACATTACTTCACCTTTAAAGAACCACCTTTTATATTGATAATCTGCCAAATTTACCCACTCTACGAAATTAGCTCCTAAAGGATGGGCTAATGGCTGGTTATAATGCCCATAATTGTTCAGCGTAGTTCTTTGTGAATAGGTATATGGTCTGGCAGCATTTACCTCTGTCAATATGTTCAGATGAGGGACCTGAAAAATGTTATTGGAGCGGAATCCTATTTGTCCACCGAATTTATTCGCCCACCAGCCTTTTCCCTTGGTCATTTCACTGAACTTAAACTCGTCCAGGATAAATTGGCCATAAGCAGTGGAGTTCGATGAAATAGCATATTTCAGGTTCAATCCCATCACTGCATTGTCCGGAGATCCTACAGAGAATTCGACAGGACGCAGGAAAACAATAGGATTTGCATAACTCATGTCAAATCCTCTTTTCCCGGTAGAATCGCTATCTGCCCAAATTACTGATTCAAACAGGCCAATTGACAGTTTTTTTGACACATTCCAGTCCAGATAATTAAATACGCCCCATTTTTTTCTATAGCCGACATCATAAGAAGCGCGCGGATAACGCATATCAATAAACTGGGCCCACATTGTTGTATACTGCACACGTCCTACGGTGGCAATTACTTTCAGAAAAGGATAATTAAAAGAGTTATCAGATAATAACATGGATCTATAGCCATCTCCGATAAAGTTTTTATCATATCCCAGTTGAAAATCAAGAAATTTCCCTGCTTTATAATCGAGCAAAGCAGAAGCAATGGCAAAATCAAAGCCTTTGCCATTGCCATAATCTTTCCATTCACCCTGCCCTGGCACTACTCTTCCATCTCTTCCAAAATTCTGAATATACTCGGGAAACTTTGCCTGGTTTTCATAAAACTCTGCCCTGAAATGAAAATTTTTACCCAGGCGTCCTCCCGCTATCGCACCACGGGAATTCAACCATGTTGTGCCATTATCAGAAGATCTGCCAATTGTGAAGTCGGGCAGAAAACTTGCGTAAAACGAATAATCTTCGTTTTGGTATTCCAAAAGATGTTCACGAAAAAGCTTTCTATATAACCAGCTTTTTTTAACACTTGTGTCTCCCTGAGGCAAGTCAAACGTCGGTTGTACCATATAATCTCTTAGAGATGAATGGTAACTTAATGTATCTGATGTTGACTTATAAAACCCAAGTGAGAATTGTCTTCCGGCATTCTGTCCATAACATACGACAGACAAGGTTAACATACATAAAATTCCAAAGAAGGAGGTAGCGTATAATCGTAACATAATCATGTTGTATTACTAATAATAAATACAATATTCCCTACTGCTCAGCACCAAAACCATCGTAAGTCGTCCTAATAATATTGCAGAAAATATCTATAGAAGGAAAGTTACTATTCATTATTAATCAGCTTCAATTTCGATATTTTCTGGTCTTTTACACGTTTAATAATTTGTTTACCCAAATTCTGGAAGGGTACTTCGACCAGATGATAAAAGAAAGTAGCCAGAATAGCAGATAAAATAACTACACAAAGATATTTGAATGCAACACTTTGTATAGCAGTACGCATATCAGTAATCTGTCCTTCATTAAAGACGCCTGATTTGGTTAGCCAATGGATCACTGCAAAATGGACCAGGTACATACTATAACTGATCTTCCCGAAATATCTGATCAAAGGATTAACAACTATCCGAAAATCCTGTTTGGCAAGTGAATACCCCAAACCAATAAAGAGTACGGAAAAGACAACAGGAGCAGAAATCAGTACTGAATCACCAACGGCAAAATTCAGAATAAAAAGAGTCGTAATGGCCAGGATACTCCGTGGAGAAACAGCCCATTCATTTCTGGGAGTAGAAATGAGGAAATACATAATTATACCACAAGCAAATACAGGCAACTGAGCCGGCAAATACAGGGTTAAAAAATCTCCCCATAACCTCGGATCGGATATAAGGACAAATTTTTTAAAGACTATATGTAGCAGTAGCCTTATAAAACAGGCAATAAGGAAAAAATTAACTGCTTGTCCGAGGTTTTTAATTCTTTGATACAGGAAAGGAATTAAACAATAAAACGCCATTTCTACTGTGATCGACCATCCACCAGGAACTAAGCTATTAATCCAATATGGGTTTATACCATGAACAAAAAAGAAGTTAGAAACAATATTTGCTGTCGAAATACCTGCAGCATCACCTAAAAAGTATCTGGGACCATAACCATCCTGAAATAAATAGTAAATGATTCCCAGCCAATACATAGGTGCGATTCTAAAAAATCTCCTGATAAAAAAATTCACATAAGAAGTTTCCCCTGTATTCGTTCTATTATTGAGCGAAAGAAAGAGAGTGAATGCGCTTGCCACAAAGAACAACTGAACCCCTCGTGCCCCGCTACCTAATAAATTCTCAAGTGGTGCCGGGAAATGAAATGCTTCGATCTGACAATGTACCAAAACGACGCCCAGGATAGCAAGTCCTCTTAATGCATCAACGTATTCAAGTTTTTTCATCAACATTTAATTTTCAACAGAGGAAACAATCAAAAAGGTAAAAATAAAATGTTTATATGGAGGAGTCCCGGTCTTCCGCCATCTATTTAATTAAACACATATATCCTAAGGGTGATCATCTAGAGATAGTTGGCATGCTCTCCCTTATTGAGCATTTCCGTCACCTTCTTGATCTCCTGTTCCATTGCTTTAGGATAAATCAACAAGACATTGTTATCATCTACTATAATAAAATCCTGGAGGCCTCTGATAATAGCTAATTTCTCTTTCTGTAAAGAAATCAGACAGTTACTGGTCTCTTCCAGATACACCCGGTTGGAGGAGACGGCATTGTTACCCAATTCCTTTGGCTGATGTTCAAATAAAGAGGTCCATGTTCCCATATCACTCCAACCGAAATCAGCGGGGATCGTGTAGACATTATCCGCCTTTTCCATAATCGCATAGTCAATAGAGATTTTAGGAGAAAGGGGATAATGTTTATCAATAAAAGTCTGTTCTTCCGGGGTATTATAATACGTCCATCCTTCTTTAAACAAATCAAAAACCCCTTTCTCCATTTTTTCAAAGGCGTTTACTATTGCCTGGGCCTTCCAGATAAAAATACCGGCGTTCCAGACATAGTCTCCACTTTCCAGGTATTCCTGTGCCTGATTAAAATGGGGTTTTTCCTTAAAACAATTAACCTTGTGTACACCATTCCTCCCTTCCTTATCAAAGTTAATATAGCCATATCCGGTATCCGGCCGGGTGGGAGTAATGCCTAATGTGAGCAAAACATCCTCTGTTGCAGCCAGCTCCAGACCCTGTTTTATTTTCTCGAGGAAAATATCTTCATAGAGAATAAAATGGTCTGATGGAGCAACAACCATGCGGGCATTGGGATCTTTGGCCAGCAGTTTAAAAGCGGCGTATGCAATACATGGAGCAGTATTGTTACGTGATGGTTCAGACAGTATATTCTCAGCTTTCAGTGATGGCAATTGTTCCTGCACCAGTGCCTTGTACTGCACATTCGTGATCACATGAATATTATCTGCAGGGATGAGCTTTAAAAAGCGCTCATATGTCAATTGCAACAACGATTTACCGACACCCAACATATCGATGAATTGTTTCGGAAAATCATTCCGGCTCTTAGGCCAGAAGCGGCTTCCTACGCCGCCTGCCATTATCAGAACGTGGTTTTGGGAATCTATCATTTCAATTCGTCCAGTTTGAATTTTTTACTTCATTATAGACTTTCTGTATACCTTCTTCCAGCTCAATTTTTGCCTTCCATCCGATACCATCTAACTTGCTTACATCCATTAATTTTCTGTGGGTGCCATCTGGTTTTGAGGTATCAAATACCAAAGATCCGTTAAACCCAACAATTTTTTGTATAAGACAAGCCAGATCTCTGATACTAATATCATGACCCACACCTATATTTACCAATCCGGATTCGTTATAGTGCTGCATCAGATAGAAGCAGGCATCTGCCATATCATCCGCATGCAAAAACTCGCGCATAGGCGTTCCCGTACCCCATATGACAACTTCGGCTGCACCATTCACTTTTGCCTCATGCATTTTACGCAGCATAGCAGGCAATACATGTGAGTTGGCCAGATCATAATTATCATTAGGACCATATAAATTGGTAGGCATCACGGAGATATAATTACAACCGTATTGCGCCCTATAAGCATCACACATCTCAATGCCGGCAATTTTTGCGATTGCGTATGGTTCATTGGTAGGCTCCAATTTACCTGTAAGCAAGTACTCCTCCTTTAAAGGCTGCGGTGCGAGCTTAGGATATATACAGGAAGAACCTAAAAACATCAGTTTTTTTACGCCATTCAGATACGAGTGATGAATAACATTACTTTGAATCATGATATTGTCGTAAATAAACTCGCCTCTTAAGGTATTATTTGCCATAATACCCCCTACTTTGGCAGCTGCCAGAAATACGTAATCCGGCTTATTTTCAGAGAAAAAAGCAGCGACGGCTGTCTGATCCCTAAGATCCAGTTCTTTGGAGGTACGGGTAATAATATTATCAAAACCAGCCTGACGTAATCTTCTAACAATAGAAGATCCAACCATTCCTCTATGGCCTGCTACATAAATTTTATCTGTAAGGTTCATACTATTCAAATTGGTTTAATACTTTATAACCAGCATCCTTTAACAGCTTTTCTCTGCGGAACAGCTCAACGTCAGCAGCCACCATTTCCTTCACCAGGGCAGGTAAATCATACTTCGGTTTCCAGTTTAATTTGGATTGCGCTTTGGTCGGGTCTCCTATCAACAACTCAACTTCAGTTGGTCTGAAATAACGGGGATCTACAGCTACAACCTCCATGCCCTCTGTCAATCCACAATCAGGGTTAGTGCTATTGAGAACATATCCTTTTTCTTCTACACCGGTACCACGGAACTCAACTGTGATACCTACTTCCGCGAAGGCCATGGTGATAAAATCCCTCACAGTGGTTGTTATTCCTGTGGCAATCACGTAGTCTTCCGGAGTATCCTGTTGCAGGATCAGCCACATTGCTTCTACATAATCCTTTGCATGTCCCCAGTCGCGCTTGGCATCGAGGTTGCCCATATAAAGCTTATCCTGTAATCCCAGAGACATCTTCGCAACTGCTCTTGTAATTTTGCGTGTTACGAACGTTTCACCACGTAAAGGGCTTTCATGGTTAAATAAAATACCATTGCTGGCGAACATTTTATATGCTTCCCGGTAATTCACTGTTATCCAGAATGCGTACATTTTGGCTACGGCATAGGGGGAGCGAGGGTAAAATGGTGTTCTTTCTGATTGAGGAACCTCCTGTACCAAACCATATAACTCTGAGGTAGATGCCTGGTAAATTCTGGTTTTTTCAGTCAATCCCAATAATCTGACAGCTTCAAGTATACGCAGTGTTCCGATTCCATCCGCATCTGCAGTGTATTCCGGAGCTTCGAAGCTTACCTGCACATGACTCATGGCACCCAGATTATATATCTCATCCGGTTGTACTTCCTGGATTATACGAATGAGATTGGTGCTATCAGTCAGATCACCATAATGGAGTTTAAATCTAACGTTCTTCTCGTGCGGATCCTGGTATAAATGATCAATTCTATCAGTATTGAAAAGCGAACTACGACGTTTAATGCCATGAACCTCATAACCTTTTTTCAATAGAAGCTCCGTTAAATATGCACCATCCTGTCCTGTCACTCCTGTAATAAGGGCTTTTTTCATAATCTGGGTAAAATTAAAAATATATTATATTATTTTTCAATAAGAAAGGAAGCTATTTTTTCAGTACGTATCTAAAGACCAAAAAGCTTTTCAAAATCCTTTTCATTCTGAACCATTTTGGCTCCATTAAAAATCTGAACAAACTTTCCATGCCAACTTTCTGAACTATAACCGGCGCTCTTTTAACTCTGGAGGATGCCAATTCGAACGTTCCTCCACAGCCCACCACTAATCCAACTCCCAGTTTTTCCAAAGCATCAAGATGATCGTCAATCCAAAATTCCTGCTTCAAAACCCCAAACCCTACAAACAAAAAATCCGGCTTGAATGCAGCTATTCTTTTTATCAAATCAGCATTTAGTGCTGGCGGGAATGGATAAGGATGAAAATCCGGTGAAAATCCATCAATCGGTATCCCATACACGCTTTTCAGGCGTTCCTGGGCCATTCTGTTGCTGTCAGTACTTCCACCCAGCAAAAATAATCGTTTATTATGCATCCTGCAATACGAACACACATCATATATTAACGAAGAGCCGGATATTTTGTGAAACGTCTTCGAACGATTAGCCAATTTCGCTAACACATATGGAATTTGTCCATCAAAAGTCGAAATATTATTGTTAATAATGTTCCTTAAACGCTCATTTCTCCCTGACTCTACAATAAACTCTGCATTAACAGTAACTACAAATTTGATCTTGTCAAAATCCTTCAACAGATCCTCTTTATTAAGCCCCCGAAAGGTTAAGCCTGCAAAGCGAATATATTTATTATCTTTCATTAATCACTCCCTTAAAATGCCCTGCCAATTGTTCTGCGACATGATCACTATTAAAAGCCTCCGCAACATTTCCGGCATTTTGCCGCATTAAATTATAGGCATGATTATCTTTGAATAACTGATATGCTGCAATAATCTTCCTGCTTAATTCAGCAGCATCCCCTGGCTCAAACAAAAAACCATTATAAGCAGGACGAATATATTCAGGAATTGCGCCAACTTCACTTGCAATAACAGGGACCTGACATGCCATTGCCTCTACAGCCACTAACCCCAGGCTTTCCTGAAGCGTAGTAGGGAAAACAAAAAAATCCATTTGCCGAAAATAGCCAGGAAGCTGAGATTGTGGCACTCCGCCCACGTATTCAATTGAAAACCTGCTATTCATCTCCTTTATCATTTTAGACAGGGCACCGGTTTCTTTACCATCTCCAACAATCACTACCCTCAGATCCGAAATTGCATGATCCTGTTCAAGTAACTTAACCGCCCCTAGCAATACATCCCATCCTTTTCCCCAATCTATTCTTGATACATAGCCCAAAGTAAATACAGTATTTACCTGCCCGGGAGCTAAAGAAAAGATATCCGTATTAATACCTCCTGAAGGGGAAACAAATATCTTTTGCGGAGATACACTAAAAGCACGGGTCACAGCATTTCCGAAAAAAGCAGAAGGTACGATTAACGAAACAGCCCGATTAACCAGTGGTTTACTGATTGTTTTGAAAAATGACGCGAGCCGGGAAATGGTAAACACTTCACCACCATGAAAATTGATAACCAACTTATGGGGCCTGAATAAAGTTACCAATAGTAACGGCAGAGCACTAAACGAAACAAAATGTATATACAAGCAATCAAATTTCCCAAACATGCCATGATATATAATAAGCGCGTAAAATTTGATATACTTGAATATTTTTGTAATGGTACTATCTGTTCTTCCCCGAATGACGATCTTCTTATCAAAACTTATTCCATGCTGCTCTAACTGACCAACAACGTTGTGTACAAATATCCCATAATACTTATCATCTTTGCTTGGATAAAGATTGGAAATCAAACAACATTTCATACTAATTTCCTTTGTCGTTACACAAGTGGTTCTCTGTTATAAAGTCAATGGGAAGTTCCTCATGTGGTGATTTCGGAACATACTTATACATTTTTTTAAAGTCAATCCTCATTCCTTTCTGCCATACCGAATGCAGGTATTCGGCGGATATATTCCCGCTTTTATTCTGTATTTCATTTTGCACCCTGTTGCACGGGTTATTTACCAGCCTGGATGTCTGATAAGCCAGCCCCCTTCTCTTTCCAAACAAAACATTGAATACCTGCAGATTCAACTCCAATGTATTGGGAGCTTTAAATGAGATTGTCTCCATCATGGCTCTTATCTCTTTTGTTTTGAAAATGTTCCCATCTACAGACAAAGGATAGCCCCAATCAAACAACCCATCTTTCCAATACCAGTCAATCATATCACCCTGTTCTTTAAGGGAACTGGGCAATGGTATAGCCGCCTGCCCGGTGTAGGAATAAGCTATGTTACTTCCTAATCTGAGCGATACAATCACCCCGTTATTCACCAGGGCCCGAAGGGGGGCTAAAGCAACTTTATCCAGGAAAACAATATCATCTACCAAAAAGAGTACCTGATCTGTCGTAATACCTCTTAAAAGTTTTTTTAAGTCCGACTCAAAAACATTTTCTTTAATAAAAACTGCACGGTTACCGATTTCCTTTTCCAGTTCACGATAACTTTTCATGTAAGCCTCATCTGAAGCATTATATAACACAACTATATTCTGATAATCACTGACACAGGAAAACAAAGAGTAAAGCAAGGCATGTAACTGTAACACTCTGTCTTTGGAGAAGATGACAATAGTATTTCCCTCAGACAACTGAGTATTATCACTATGATACATGTTATAGTAATCCTGAATCAAATCAACATTAGTTCTCCTAATTAATTGATACCCTCCCCTACTTATTAAACCACTTAAAATCTTTTTCATTTCAACTGTTTTGACGTACCTATTTCTTTATCGCCTCCGTTCTTCACCTTATTGCTTGTTTGAATAAAGTAAAAGGAAACAAGACATAAGTACAGCGCATTCAATGCACTATAGAGTATATGTCCTCCGAGTGCAGAAAGAATAAAATATATACTAATGTAAAATATAAAAAAAGGATAGGCTTTAAAATTGAAAATCGTATTAAAATATAATATCATCATTAAAATACAACCTACAATTCCAAAAAAGAAAAACAAATCCAGCACATCCATTTCCAGTAAATACAGGAATTGATTCTGTCCACCAAATAATACGTTCCAGAAGGTCCAGTTTTCAAGGATAATCGGAATTTTGATCGCTGCCAGGACGTCTCTGCTGCTTAGCAACATAGACCAGACACCATCTCTCTCCATCATTGAAATCATAAATGACAGGGCTGCCTGACCTTGTTCTGACAAGAAAAATATAACGATCCCGGTTAGTGCAATGGACAGCATCACAAAAAAAATGACCTTAGCCAATCCCCGGGCTACAAAAAAGACATGATAAAAAGCCAACGACAGCAGGAAAAAATAATATCCTTTTGATCCAAGGAATAATGACCCCGTCGCAACAATATAGAAACACCACTTATCTCTCCTGGATGAATTTCCAAGTAGAAAACATTTATAATAAAAATAGCATACCGCTAAAAAATAAAATACAACCGCTTCATTGTTTGCAAATATTAATCCATTATATCCAAAACGGTATGACTGACCGGGAAAAGCTTCAAAAATGGGAGCCCTTGTGAGCACCCCAAGAATACAACAGGTCGAATTAATCAGAAAAATCAGCTCCAGTACCTTTAATACCTTATTCAATGCAGCGGGATTATTGATTAATTTATACCCTGTATAAAAAACCACAAACGCGTATAGGTACTTATTTAAAATAATAATATTCTGAAAAAAGGGATAATCCGTTTTTTGGTAAAATGCAAATGAATAAACACCTGCAGCCCAGCACAAAATCACGAGCAGTAAAAAAATCAAAAAAGCCCGTCGCCGTGTATCTATAAAATATCCTATTGTAAAAAAGAAAAGTACCTGATAAACAGAACGAATAAGGATGGAAACACGACTGAACTCAATATTTTTGATCATAAGCAGTTTGGTGATCCCATCCGCTATGAAAAAAAGATAAAGAGCAGAGGTAAATAACATCAGTACCCACCCCTCTTCTGCTATATTTTTCTTATTCGTTTGCATTTAGTCACATTAAGCACGCTGGTATTTATGAAATACTTTCTGTACTAACCCCAGTAAAAACTCCCTTTCGCTTTTTGAAACTACTCCTGTTACTAACATTAGTATAGCCAGTACCATAACATATAAAACCGATAAGCTTATTAAAGACAACCATGTCAGATGAAGCTGGTTAGTGAAATAATAAAATGGCAGTGCCGCAACAGAAGCACATAAAAGAGGTTTCAAAATTGTTTCGAATGCCACAGGGAAAGGGGACATACCTAAAAATCTCTTTGTTACCACTATAAAGTAGGCAATATCAATGATGCAGGTAGATAACATGGCTAAACCTGCTCCAAGAATCCCGTAATTCTTTATTAAAAGCAGGCAGGCAACTCCCATAACAACTCCTCTCGCAATAACGTATATCGTAAAGCGATTCAACTTGCCAATACCAACAAAACAACCGGTAACCACAATGGTTGTCACCGCATTAACAAAATAAGCACCACTTAAAGCAATTAATGTAACTGTTGCTTTAGCACTTACATCATTTCCTACCCACAAACGCAATATCTCGTGCGAGAAAATAATAACAGGAATAAAAGAGCAGATTGCCATCACTGAAACAAATTTCATATTGCGTTGAAAAAAGACATTAAATTCATCCTTTTTCCCTGTAGTCAATAATTCAGTTGTTTTAGGGAAGACATAATGCGTGACACTTCCTATCAACGCACTAATAGAACTCGCTATTAACAGTGGAATAGAATATATCCCTACCTCCGAAACACCCAGCCAGATACCTATTAAAGTCTGATCAATTCTCGAGAAAAAAAGGCTCCCTACCCGCAGAATAAACCCATACCCAAACTGCCCCTTTAACAAACTCCAGACATGGGAATTTACACCTGATAAAAGACTGAACTCCGGCACCTCCTTCTTTATCAAAAAGACATAGGCACAAAAACTAAGCAAATAGAAAATTACACGGATGAACACAAACCATACTATTCCTCCACCACTTAAAACCAGAATAATACCGAATAAAATAGACAAGAGATTCTGGAGTACGTTTAGTCCATTAGATACTTCATATTTCTGCAGACCATTAAATACCGCTTTTGCAAAAAGATTCAGAATACTGAATAAGAATCCAACCCCTGCAAGAATAAATATCAGCCTGGCCTCCTGTAAATGAGAATCAGGAATTTTAAAAACATTCCGGGATAAAATACCTGAAAAAGCAGCAACCAGGATCATTCCACCCAAACCGATCCTGATATAGATCTGCAGGGCCGAATTAAGCAGTGATTTTAACTTATCCCGGTTATTCCCGGCGTTATACTCCGCTACGTATTTAGTAATAGGTATATCCAATCCCATATCACTAATAATAAGGTAACCTATTATCAGATTAACGAGATTTAACAATCCGTAAGCCTCATTACCCAATTTGTTTAATATTATTGGAATCGAAATAATATTAAGCAATATTGGAATCAGATATCCTAACCCTCCGGATACTATATTTATTACAGATCTTTTACTTAAGCTCATAAATTCTCCAGATCCTGCTGTATGTAATCAATTTCAGACTCTTTATTCAAAAAGATATCCTACATTATTGTTTTATCTTCTATACTATCGTTGTCAGAAATATATTTGTGCATAATTTCTTCTTTTTCAAGAAGCGTACCTTTACACAAAGTAACTCCTGTTAAAAATCAGATCCTTTTAATTATTTTTTTAGCATATCCCTTTATCAGTGGTTTAATATCCTTTCTCAGATAAACAGCCGTTTTGGGTCCGACACTCTCTCTCAGTGCACTATCCATGATCCTTGTAAGCATCGGGAAAATATTATAATAATGCAGGCATTTATCTCTGGCTTCGATCAGGGCCTGCAACCTTCTTTCATAATGATCATCATCTTCAAGCAATTGCTCTATCACTTTAACACTACCTGCAAAATCATTAATATCAATCCTTTTGAATGCTTCCTCATCAAAATAATTCTCCAGATTAGTGCAACCATAATATACCGGAAAACTATAAGCCAGATAACAATCAATTATTTTCTCTGTAAAATAATATCTGGGAGCAGAATTCTCCATGCAAATGTTATATCTGTAGGCTTCCAGTGTATCCCATTTATCATCAAAATCCTTTATTCCTCTGCCAAACAGATCAACCGCATCCCCGAAATGTGCTTTCAGCTTTAGCGCAAAGTCCAGCCTTTTACGATGCCCCTCTGTAAAGGTTTTTGTTGAGGTGATCATAGAAATTTTCTTCGTCTTTTCTATGGGTTTAATTTTAACCAACTCATCATAGCTTTTATTTACAAACCAGTGCTGGCATTGCGGAATAAGCAGCTTATTTGTATGAGGCATCTTCTCGTGGCTGGTAATCACCGTATTAAACTGATTAACAAAACGAGCTGAATATGTTTTTATCTCTGGTGGCTCTCCTGTTATGAAAATAGTATTGGGTTTCGGGAGAATTGTTTTCTCAATTGGCTCAGTTAAATTCTCGTATACAACCCAAAAGTCAAATTCCTTCTCAATCTCTGTATCCAAAAAGAATTTATAATTGTTCCACTCTCCTGTCTGGCCAGGTGTTTGCCTGAAAATCGGCCAATTATCAGGAAACGTTAATCTCACCTTTACCATACATTTTATCACAATTTTTGAAATCTTTCAGTTCCATGCAAAATCGATCAGTCTTGTTAACGCTGCTTCCTGTTAAAAGGATTATAAATCGATATTAAATAAACCAAAGATGTAATATTTATTAAAAATGAATTATACCAGCTTAAGGATTTACCAAAATACAAAGCACTCAGTTTGAAGTTATTTTTTCTGTAATAAACAGAACCAAAATAACGGTAATACATTCCCCAGCTTGTCCTGGAAACAGGGTCAATCTTTGATGCCGGCGAATATTTTTTTAAGAGTGATTTATATGCTCTTTTGTACTTTCCTACATTACTCATCATCCCATGGGGATTGATACGATATCTGGCCAATACCTGGGGCAGATATCCAAAATGAACGCCTCTCCTCGCCAATCGGATCCATAAATCCTGATCTTCAAGCCCCCAAAGATTAACATCGAATTTTCCTGCTTCCAGAAAAACATCCTTTCTCACCATAACAGTCAATACCCCAATTGTATTCTTATATAACAACTGAGGTAATAAACTACCTTGTTTTTTATAGAAATATTCAACGAATCTGTTTGCCCAATTTTTGTGTAATATGGTTTCCCCCGTGAAATTCTCAAATCCGGTATGGCTAATCAATACATTGGGGTATTTTTTATGGTAAGCAATCTGTTTTTCCAGTTTATCAGAGAGCCATATATCATCAGAATCAAGAAAGGCTATAAAATCTCCTGTCGCCATACTTCCTGCGGTATTTCTCGCATTTGAGAGCCCCCCATTTTTTTCCAGTCTGACAAATTTTATCCTTTCATCCCTTTGTTCGCATGCAAGGGCTAACTCAGCTGTATTATCCTTCGAACCGTCATCAATAATTATTAACTCCCAACATGGATATGTTTGCGCAAGAACACTTTCAACAGACTGCGTCAGTGTCGACGCAGCATTGTAAGCAGGCATAATTACAGAGACCTTAAAAGAGAAATTCACTGCTTTAATTTAAATACCAAAAATTTATGCCATTACAGTTTTGTACAACCTTCTGATCATCACTAACATCAAAGCCAAAAAGCCTCCGGCAAAACCTCCCAGGACAATGCCCTTCGCTTTACCCAGCTTTTGCTTTCTTAAGGGTAAAATAGGAGTATCAATAATCTGAATCACGGGTGTTTCCTGCAGCATAGCCATTTTACTCATCTCCAGATTTTTTAATACTTCCCCATACATTGTCTGCAAGACAATCTTATCCCGATTATCCATTTCAAGCCCAACAGTAGCCATTCTTTTAGCCGGATTAAGATTCAGGTCCTGAGTGATGGCGCTGGCATATGTCTTTTTATTCAACAAATGCTCTATTGAATCAGCTTTCTGCTGTAACTTATCTACATTCGATTTAGAACGCTTGGTTTTGGTTTGCACATAAAAATCAGTAGCTTCCTTAACTAAATGTTCTGAAAAATATTTAGCAAAAAATTCGTCTTCGGAAGAACAGGTCACAGATAAAAATCCGATCTTCTTATCTATCTTATCGATTATCAGATTACTCTTCATCACCTGTGTTCTAATAACATTCAGTATACTGTCCTTTACCAGGGGAAAAAGCTTCCGGTCTTCATTAACAGGAAAAGTAATGTTACTTAATGCAGGTAGTTTCTTCCATGTCTCATTCAGATGTTTAAAATTTATATAATGCTGCACCAACGTAGTCGCTTTACCATTGATAGTAATAGATGATAGTAATGTCCTTTCAACTATTAACCTTGACTTTAAAAACTCTACAATATTGTCTGCAGCAAATACGCCACTTCCTGATCCACCACCACCGATATCAATTCCAAACTGACTGGCTAAGCCGGCATAACTTCCCAATCCGCCTGATTTATTATCTTCCAAAACAAAAGTAAGCTCAGCCATATATTTAGGCTCACTGAGCATTGAAACTGTCAGGCCTGCCCCACCTCCCAACAATGCGACAGCCAATATTAAAAACTTCTTTGTCCATATATATCTACTCCAGTTAATGAGTTTCAGAATAAAACCTTTTAACGACAACTCATTCTCCTGTATCTGTGCACTATCTTTTTGGGATAAATCCATTTAATTCAGTTTTCTATTTATTGATCGTATTTAAAATGGTAACTATCACCAGTGCTACTGAAGCCAGGCCACTTGCCAACCCAACTGCTTCTCCTCCAGTCAACCCTTTCTTTTCTTTACGCGATGGTATATATATCTCGGCTCCCGGTTTGACTTTAGGATATGTATTGAAGAAGAAAACCTTCCTGGTATTCTTCACCTCCCCATTCGCATATACGATATAACTTCTTCGTCTCAGTGCCTGAGCGGTAAAACCACCAGCGCCATGTATATAATCCCGGAATTTATACCCACCATCATATCTCACTTTTTTGGGGAAATAAATTTCGCCAAACAGTTGTACGGTCTGCAATTTTTTAGGCACTTTAATGATATCTCCTTCTTCCAGCAGGAGATCATATTTAGAGCCCGGATGTTTCATGATCTGCTCGAGGTTGATACCCAGCAGCTGCTCTTTTTTGTCTACAGCAGCCTGTACTCTTACGATGTCAGTGCTATCCTGCAGTTTGTTATAAAACACCTGCAGTTTATTGGCCAGCAACATACTGTCACCCTCATTAATAAACGTCTTACGCATCATTACCGCACCTTCCGGATAAGCTTCCGAACGGAGCCCACCGGCTCTGTTAATCAGGTCGGAAATTCGCTCGGAGCGGCTGTTAATCGTATAATCGCCTGGGTATATCACTTCGCCGCTGATCAATACGTTGGATTGGGTAGCATATGCCGGCGAACGACGAACGACGATTTCATCAAATGGTTGCAGCACAAAAGCTTTTGCTTCAGGATTGTTACTGAGGTCTGCATTGATGTCGAAGCGTTGAACAATAGCTTTGGTACTATCCTTCGGATCATACATACCACCACGTTTTCTGCGGGAAATCTCCACCTGCTGAATAGAAGCGGCATCTGTCAGACCACCGGCCATCATGATCAGGTCTTCCAGATGCATATTGTCGGCATAGTTAAAGTAGCCAGGCTTATTTACTTCTCCATCTATTCTCACCTCGTATTCTTCCCGCAGATCGAACTTGGAATAGATCATCACACTATCTTCTTTCTGTAAGCGCACCTCAGATCTTCCGGTTAAAGCATCCTGTACATTGAAGTTGATGTAGGAAGGGGTATAATCAGCCTGCAAACGGCGGATGAGTCCTCTTGATAAAGCGGCAATTTCTTTTACCCCGTCGGCTCTTTTAATCAGGTCTTTCACGGTCATATTGTCCTCCAGTGCATAGTTGCCAGGATGGAACACAGCTCCTGAAATAGTCACCCGATTACTGAAACGGTTCAATACAGAATCTATAAAAAACTGGTCACCGGATTTTAATTTAAAGGAAGCTACTTCGCTGGCTTGTACATTCACCACCTCCCGCTCTTTATTATTCACCCGGTAGGCCCTGATCACATCTTTAAAAGACAAATCCGTATAACCGCCAGCGTAATCAATGATGTTCTGCAGACTCTCATTCTCTTTCGCTTCAAATATGGCCTGACGTTTTACTTCACCCGTCAATTCCACGCGGGTTTTGTAAGGGTTTACCTTTACAATGTCCTGGTCCTGCAATACAATATTGTTGGTAAGGTCGCCATGGGCGAGAAAGTCATACAGGTCAAATGTAACTACCGGCGAGCCGTTGCGAATCACCTGGATATTACGGAAAGAGCCATTTTCACTGGGACCGCCGGATACATATAACGCATTGGCCACAGTTGCCAGGGATGGAATAGTATAAGATCCGGGATTCACCACTTCCCCAATCAGCAGCACCCGAATGCTCCGGATATTACCCAGAGAAATCTGTACAGATGTATTACCGGAGCGGATACCACTGTAAATGGTGGATAACTGCTTCGTAATTCTGTTTTTAGCCTCTTCCATTGTCAACCCGGTCACGTATACAGGTCCCAGGTTGGGAATACGGATATAACCGTCTGGTGTTACCTTCAGCCGGTGCTGTACCTCAGAATAGCCATAAACATCTATCAGGATCTCATCATCTGCTGCCAGGCGGTAATTGGGAGGGGTAGGCATTTTGAGGTTGGGCTCAAACGTCAGGTTTTTGTTATTGAAGAGCTCGGAACCAAAAATCTTTTTACGTTTTTTCTCCAGCTCCCGCTCTTCACGTGTTTTCTGCCTGTCCTTTTCTTTATCCCTTTTATCAGATATTCGCCCTTCAGTACTGTCATCGTCTAATTTGCGGGTCCCGTTCTCATCATCTTTATCTTTGTTCTTTTTGTCCTGATTCTTCTGGTCCAGCTCCTTGTCCAGCCCCAATTGCTGAATACGGCTCTTCAGTTTGCTCACCTCAATATCCGGAATGCCCTTCTGCTGAGCATAAGAATCTATATCCGAAAATGCAATGTTATTCTTTTTCATTTCAGCCACCAACGCCCTCACCTGATCATCACTCAGGTTGTCTACTTTCATCTGCCTGATTTGTTCTTTGGATAATGCTGGATTCTGGGCAACCGCACAATAGCCAATAAACAGGAAAAGCTGTAACAGCAGTAATTTTCTGAACATGTATTAATAGGATAAAAAACTTCTCGAATATCTTTCTGGAAAACAATTGTAAAGCACGATCCCTCCAGGGTACCGCCAAACAAGTTGCAAATCTATTAAAAATAACATATAAATGTTACCAGAATCGCGTTATCTAACCATTTTGTTCTTAAATGGTTAGACAATTTTCAATATGCGTTTAAACATTTAAATCAGTTGCTTTATAACAATAACGAAAATAAGTGTATATAATTGAGATTAAAATTAGTTTTAAGCAAATTATAATATAAAATAATTTATAATACATTATATTTTACATAACTCCAACATTTCCAATCCGTTTTTATCTTTTTATCGTTAATTATATCAGAGAGTCATGCGGAAAGACCTGTTGTTATATTGATCCACCCAAAATCGAGCTATTGTCATCAGAAAGGAAACTCAGAAAAACCATGTTCGAGAACGGAAATGCTATCCTGAAACCATTATAAATCAATTCATTGCACTACAAACGTCTGACTCATATGTGAATTTGTTTAATTAGTTAAACCTTAAACATTATGTCATCTGTTGAATTTAACACCTTGCTTGTCGGAAACGCTGATTTCCTGAAACCCTTTGCATTCACCCTTACCAAAGACACCGAACAGGCAAAAGACTTATACCAGGAAACCTTGTTCCGCGCCCTGTCCAACCAGGAAAAATACCTGGAAGGAACCAACATCCGGGCCTGGCTCTTCACCATCATGCGAAACATCTTCATCAACCACTACCGCAAAAAAGCCAAAAACAGGATGATAGCCGAACCCACCGTAAGTGACTTCTTCCTCAACTACCAGCAAAGCCCCTCCATCAATAAGGCCGACACCAACCTCCGCATGAAAGACATACATGTCGCCGTTTACCACCTCCCCCAGATCTTCAAACAACCATTCCTGCTCTATTACGAAGGATACAAGTACTTCGAAATAGCCGATATCCTCCAGGAGCCCCTCGGAACCATCAAAAGCAGGATACATTTTGCCCGCAAAATACTCAAGACACAGGTACCCCGCCACTAAGAAAGCAGTTGTGATGATTCAGCTTTAATAATTATCTTGGCGAATTACCAAACAACCAAATATTCATTATAGTGTCTGCTTCACAACGTTTTTTATCGCTGGATGTGTTCCGTGGCCTGACAGTGGCCGCGATGATCCTGGTTAACAATCCAGGGAGCTGGGAGTATGTATATGCCCCCCTGGAACACGCCAAATGGCATGGCTGTACTCCTACCGACCTGGTATTCCCCTTCTTCCTCTTTGCCGTAGGCAATGCTATGAGCTTTGCCATGAAAAAATACGCCGATGCCGGCAACGCTGCCGTCATCCGCAAAATACTGACCCGTACCTTGCTGATATTCGGTATCGGCCTTCTGCTCAACTGGTTCCCGTTTGTAAAATGGTCTGACGGACAACTGGTAGGTAAATCGCTCAGCAACCTCCGTATCCTGGGGGTATTCCCCCGTATTGCCCTCTGCTACGGGGCTGCAGCCTTCATTGTACACTATCTGAAAGATAAAGGCGCCTTCGTAACAGCCTGTGTCATCCTGCTGGCATACTGGTTCATCCTCATCGCCTTCGGTGGCAGTGATCCTTACAGCCTGGAAGGGTACGCAGGCCTACCCCTTGATAAGTTAATACTGGGAGAAAATCATATGTACAGAGGAGAAGGAGTACCCTTCGATCCGGAAGGTATTCTGAGCACCCTCCCGGCTATCTGTAACGTTATCTTCGGCTACCTCGCAGGAAAATTCATACAGGAACAGGGCAAAACATACGAAATGCTGGCCCGCCTTCTGATCATGGGCTGCATCCTCATCTTCGCCGCCCTCTGCTGGAACATGGTGTTCCCCATCAACAAAAAAATATGGACCAGCTCCTACGTACTCTACACCGTGGGCCTCGCCCTGCTGATCCTCTCCATACTGATGTATATCATAGAATTCAGAGCATACACCAAATGGACCACCTTCTTTACCGTATTCGGTAAAAACCCGCTGTTTATCTACGTGCTGTCCGGCGTGGTCGTAAAACTCTACCTGCTTATCAGGCCGGTACCCGGACAAAATATGTACACCTGGCTGTATCAAACCGTCTTCCAGCCCATCGGTGGCAACATGGTAGGGTCGTTCCTCTTCGCCCTCTTCCATGTATGTGCCTTTGCCGCCATTGGCTACTGGATGGATAAAAAGAAAATCTACGTACGGGTATAGCCGTATACCAGCCGGTAATACTCCTCCCGCAGGCGCGACTGGTAATAAATGGCTGTAGCCAGTACCAGTCCCGCCAGCGTCACTAACGACGGATGCGGCCAGCAGTAAAACAATGCAAAACACAACACGGCGTACCGGGCATACTCCAGATAAAACACCCAGCGCTTCTGCTCCAGGATAGCACCGCAGTTGATCAGTGTCAGTAATATGAGCAAGGTCACACATACCTGGATAAATACCGGTGCGTAATATTCCAATAGTAAAAAGACAAACAATAATGTGAGTGTGGTAGCCATCTGCCACACCACATAATTATTCAGTTTAGGCGTCTCCGTTATACTCCGGTTACGCAACAAAAAATTTTCCTCCAGCACAGTCCTCGCCGCAGGGTCCACGTTGTCCGGCTTCCCGAATATCACCCGCAGTCTGTTACGCCATCCCCTGGCCGCCCTCACGGAATACAGCATCTCCAGTATAAAATGAAAATGCTGCCACAGGAAACTGTTACTCTCCAATGGCTTGGTTAACCCATACACCGGCTCTTCTTCTTCCTTCTGAAAGGTGCCAAACAATTTATCCCAGATGATAAATACATCTCCATAGTTTTTGTCGAGATACTTAGGATTACTGGCATGATGCACCCGATGATGGGAAGGCGTTACCAGTATATATTCCAGGATGCCCAGCTTACCAATGGTACGGGTATGAATAAAAAAGGGATAGAGCCCATGTACCAGCAGCATACTGGTGATCATCGCCGGCGGAAAACCAATCACCGGTAATATGGCCCAGAAACCTGTCCGTATAAACGCCTGAAATACCGTGATCCGTGCAGAGACGGTATAGTTAAACTCCTCGCTCTGATGGTGCACCACATGGGCACACCACAATACTGTTACTTCATGCGCCAGCCGGTGATACCAGTACCAGATAAAGTCTGTACACACCAGCAAGGCCACCCATAATAACACACTGGCTTTGATATCGAAAAGGGCATAACGCCGATACAGGTAGTCGTATACAAAATAAAACAGCCCTACCGTAAAAGTGTCCAGCAATCGCTCAGCTATCCCTACGCTGATGTTGGCCACTGTATCATTGAACTTAAAATAACGCTTCCCTTTTTTTTGCGCCACCAGATACTCCAGACCCATGAATGTCAGGAAAAGAGGAACCGCCAATGCCAGATAATTCAAATGCACTTGATAAAGTTTTAAATACAGGTAAAAATGAAAACACGGGTTTCCCTGCATGGTGCCAGCCCATGCACAGGGATAGATACTGCTTGTTATTGGTGGTAACTGATGACAATATTAGAAAATATATTTCTAATATCCTACTAAATTTGTAGACTATAAAACACAAAAGGCGAAAAACAGCTGTTCGCCGTCTTCCGCCTTTGTTTCATTGCATATGTATATTTAGTCTTCTGCTGGTCCGCCGTCTGCCATCCGCACCATTTTGGGCTGGAACCGGCCTACTGTTTCCACGAGGTCTGACTGTGCCGACATCACAGTATTGATATCCTTATAAGCACCAGGTGCTTCATCCAAACCACCACCAATCAGCGTTACGCCATTATCCTGCAGCATCTTCCTCATTTCCTCCTGGGTAATAGAGGCGATTGCCTTGGTACGGGACATCTGCCGTCCTGCTCCATGAGATGCAGAATGCAGGCTGCTTTCCTCTCCTTTACCCCGCACGATAAACCCTGGCGCGGTCATAGAGCCGGGGATAATACCCAACATGCCTTTACCGGCAGGTGTAGCACCTTTACGATGTACAATCAGCTCTTTACCGTGGTGTATTTCCTTCCAGGCGAAGTTATGATGGTTTTCCACCCTCGCCAGCAGCGTGGCGCCCATTTCGGCGATCATCCGCTGATGGATCAGGTGGTGACAGGCGGAGGCATAATCACCAGCCAGGTTCATTGCCAGCCAGTACTCCTGCCCTGCCTCTGTATTCAGATCCAGATATGCCAGGTGTTGTGCTTCTTTAGGCAGTACACACAACTCTTTGGCCAGCCGGGTATAATGACCGGCTACCTGGGCACCCATCCCGCGGGAACCGGAGTGCGACAGCAGCCCTACATAATTGCCGGGTGCCAGATTCCATTCGTTATTAGCATCGAGGATGGTCACAATACCCCACTCCACAAAGTGGTTTCCGGAGCCGGAAGTTCCCAGCTGGCCGGCAGCTTTATCGAGCAGATTACGCAACACCGGTATCTCCCTGAATTCGGACCGTTCCAGCACAGGGTCTGCGTCATTGTGTTTCCATTCTGCGCCGGCGCCGAACTTTGTTTTATTCTTCAGTGCTTTCTGATAGCTGGAGGCCTGCGTTTCAAGGCTTGCTTCCGGCAGGTCGAGGATACTCAGGCACATGCGGCAACCGATGTCCACCCCTACACCGTAAGGTATCACCGCGTTGTCAGTGGCGAGTACCCCGCCGATAGGCAGGCCATATCCCTGGTGGGCATCCGGCATCAGCGCGCCAGCCACGGCCACGGGTAAACGAATTGCGCTGTTCAGCTGTCTGATAGTACCTTCTTCAATAAACTCAGCGCCAAAGATGGCGTAATCCACCGGGGTATCCCGCAGTGCTATTACTTCCGGTTTTTCTTCCACAATCAGATGAGCTGCGATAGCGCCCAGCACCGGATCGTCCTGATAGGCAACGGGGTCTTTCAATACGCTGGACAGCACAGCCTCCGCTTCTTCCAGGGTGGCGTCAGGATAATGTTCAGCGATAACATCCATGGCCACACGAATTACCAGACCTTGCGGATAACCCAGGCCCAGCAGTTGTTTACCGGTAATTTTCAATTCAGACATAACGATTAAAGGGGGTTCATTCAATGTTGTAATATATTTCCTGCAGCAGTTGCGGCAGGGGTTTCTTTTGATATTGGTATTTTTCTTTCGGGCCAAACAGTTTTTTATTCCACGAACTATGCCTGCTTTGCGTCAGCCAGCGCATCCTGGGTCTCAGATAATGTTTGTCCATATAGTTTTCTATCTCCTGGATCTGAGAATCTAATTCCGGATTGGCCTTCCGCACATGAGTCAAAAGATGTGGTCGTATCCGCAGCACAAAACGCCAGGGCTCCGTAAATACCATCTGTGGCACTTCCCCCTTCCAGCCGACCTGCACCATCCGCTCTTCAAAATAGGTCATTTCATCACGCGTTAGCTTAAGTTTGTTAAACTCATCACGATAAAAGGTCCGCACACCCTGTTCTTTCACGACCATTACCTTTTTACCTTTCTGGCGCTTTTTCACCTTAAAATCCTTCCGGTGAAAATACTGCACCGTATTGATTTTGTCCAGTATGCCCTGAAAAAATGATGCCTGTTTTCCGCGGGCTACGTCGTCCCTTAATATAAAGAAACGTTTGTAGCCCTTTTGCACCGGCGGTTCCAATGGTACATATTCCGGATGACGGTCTTGTCTCCAAAGTACTTTTATACGTTTGTCGAGCTGTATCAGCTGTTTGTCTTTTTCTGTTTTTACTACGCGCAGGCGCCTCCTGGCCGTCCTGATACGCATGGTATCGATATAATATTGTAATTCGTCGGGTAATAACTTGTCCATGACGGATGGTCTGTGATCGTTGTAAATGCCTGCACCAGCTGGTGGAGGTTGTTTTCCATTCGGTTGTATATGGACAAGTGATTCTTTTTCATGATAGTACTTTTTTAGATAGATGAACAATATTAAACAGTCTCTCCCACCATGGTGCGACGGAATCCGATCACATTTTTCGGCGCTTCAAAAGAAGGCTCGTGCTGGTTGGAGATTTCTGCAACACTCATGGGTTTGTTGATCATAGTATCAAAGCCCAGGTGAGCAGACAGCCGTTGTGCTTTTTCAGCTGGCAACTTTTTGAATTCGTATTTGGCGATCAGCCGGCCTTTACGCAGCAGGGCACTGTCGATGGAAGACAGATCACTGTTGAAGGAACATACCAGTTGTATATTCAAACAATCCGCCAGCAAGCCATCAGACAGGTTTAACAGATTAGACACGGATGAATTACCGGTAAATTTCCTGTCCATGATCACGTTTTCCGCATCTTCAATGATCACTACACAGTTAGGATTGTCAATCAATAACTGCATAAATTCCGGGCTCATGATATTGTTGGCCAGATCAGGTGAAACAAACAGGATACGTTTCTTAATTTTCCCGATCAGGTAACGCAGATAGGTGGTTTTTCCGGTTCCGGGCATACCATGCAGGAGCACAATACCCTTGTCTTTTTCTTTGCGTAGCCGTTGTTGTATCACCTTATCCACTTCCCTGAAATCATTATCGTAAAACAGATCTATATCCAGTTTGGTACGTTTGATTTCCATGCTCTTCAGCTCCAGTCCTCTGCGACCACTCACGATCAGATTAATTTCATGTGGTTCACGGCGTTGTTTTTCCTTATATCGTGTAACCATTTCCGTTACCTTTCCTACAAACTCCATATCTGATCCATCATGCAGGATCTCACACCACGAATGCCAGAAGGCCACTATACTGCGGTTATTCAACACCATTACCGTCTGTGAGTGTTTGTATTTTTTCTTTTTAGTGTCATAGTCAGTGTATTTGTAGGTATTTACAATCATGCTCTCAAATGCCTTTACAAACGCCACCGATGCTTTATCACCATCTATATCGTATATATTGTTGATATTGGGTATTCCGTTGAAATGAACAGTATACACCCCTTTGGGCGCAAAGTATTCACCATCGGTAATATCTATCTGGTTATTGACCATTGTTTTCATTTACAAATTGATCTTTTAAAATTAATCCACCCTGATAGAGATTTACCGGAGCCCGGAATAGGCTCCCGGCAAATCATGCTTATCATTTGAAGTACTTTTTGCAGTACTTGTTTGGGGGGAAGTTACAAGTTATCCTCTTGATAACCTGAAGATGGGGGTTAATTCAAACAGAGACGAAAAAAAATATCGTTAAAGGAGCAGATTTAGCGGAGCAGGATTACTCCGCTACCTGATTATTAATTGTACCTCCTCAAATAATCTTTTCGTTATGAGCACAAAAAAACCCGGTCAGTTTTTACACGGACCGGGCTACTAACGTTAACGCATACACTACGTTAAGACATGCCGGGTCCGTTTAGCATCCATGTTTTGAATGCTATCCTGAAACCATTTACTGCAGCGGTTTTCAGCGCGCAGTGTCCGGATATTTGTTGTGTTCAATGGTAATTTCATTACAAAAACTATAACAAAAAAGCCCGGACCAATTGATCCGGGCTTCAGTTATATTATACAAATATTTTGCACTACCTGTAAACATAAAACGCCCGGAACCTGCCACTGCCTTGCTCTGAGCAAGGAACTGTGCGATCCATATTTAAGTTAAAGCGTTTCATTTTTATAAGTGTTTACCTATTATCAATTTTTACGTTGCAAAGATAATAGGATAAATACAGATTATGCAAATTTTTAACAGACTTTTTTCAGATTTTTTTTCTATGTAGATAAATATGTTTTTTATTTAGCTGCATACAAAAAAGCCGGGAGTGTGTATACTCACGGCTTTTTGCAATAAGGATAACAATAATAGATGCGTTGCTGGTCGACCAAAAAAAATCAGATCAGGATTGCGCTTTCTTCAAATTCTTTTTCCAGTCTTTTCATTTGACGGATATGACGTTCAATATGTTTGGTCAGGAAATAGATGTACTGATAGATATCGAGCTTACCCAGGTGGTTAACAGACATGTTGGTGAATACCAGCACGCCTTCACCGTTTTTGAGCAAAGACACGTTGTACATGCATTGTGCATACTGTTGTTTCAGTAATGCTTTTATTTCCTCCATATTTTTAAAGCCTGTAGGCTCCATATGTTCTGGTCTTACCCAGCCGAAAGACTTGCTACTGATCACGTCGATCTGGCTGAATTTTTCCTGGTAATCTGCCGGCAATACAACAGCATGACCATTACGTTTACGGTCAAGTGCACGGCGGGTGCTTTTGTTGATAATCAGCAACAGGAAATAATTAGTGAGGGTGATATGTTCCAGCACTTCCCGTATGCTCCATTGGTCACGGTCCGGCTTAAAGTCCAGTAATGCCGTGTCTTTTTCGAACCACTGGTCCAGCTCCCTGAAATTGGTGAGTAAAGCCTCTCTTACAACTTGAATAACGTTCCTCATATACTAACGTTTTTGGGGTTATGCACTGTACCTGTTTGTTATAAAATCAGTAGGGTTTAGTACATAACATAATTGAAAATAGTGTTTGCCATTATTGTGCCGGAAATTCTGCAACAAAAAACCCGACCGTATTTACGGACCGGGCAATAATGTAAAGGGTTAGCTTACATCACTACATACCAAGTCCGTATGGCTTTTTTAAGGCAAAGCCATTCCGTTTACACCATTCGGTGCATTGAATAAATTGATCAGTTATCGTCTGAATCTCTTTCAATGTCGTCATTTCAGTACTGCTTCAAAAGCAAAAGGTCCCGCCTGTTAGTGCGGGACCTTTGTTTGTATCGTTTGATAACTTTTTTCGTTAACAATCGGTGCAACGTGCCCGCCATCCGTCATTGACCTGCTTTTGCTTGCAGGCCATCGCTGAAATCGTATATATTGACAGAAGTTGCACTAAGAAATTTTGTTATTTTCAACAAAGGTAGATTTTATTTTTTTTATTACACAATATTACAGCCTACTTTTTTTGTAGAGTTAACAATTAGTTTATACGTGCAGGTGGCTGTTTCGGTTGTTGTTGCAACTGTTGCTGTATTTCCCGGTTTTGCTGCTGTAATTTTTCGATCTCTTCGTGTTGACGGATGAGATGCAATGTCAGCTCCTCTACTTTTTTCAGCAATCTGGCATTCATATCACCGAGGTCCAGCCCGGTGCTGTCTACCTCTCCGGCAGACGGCATTTCCGGAAGATGTTTATGCTGCTGTATAAAAGCGGCTGTGCTCTTCAATGACGGTAACGGATAATCTTTTTCAAATACGTAATCCGGCCAGGTACCGGAGGGCTTTACCTTGACGCGCTCCGCGATCATAGTACCGGCGACAGCTAACTGATAACCCGCTGTCTGATTGGTTCCTATGCCCACGGTGTTGTCGAGTGCAGATACAAACACAGCTGGCTTGGAAGCGTATTTCGATTTCAGGCTATCATAACTGTCTGCCCGCCGGGCGCCAACAATAAACAAACCATGACCAAACCGGTCTAAATCAGCCCCCATCTTAATTCCATAAGACTGCAAGTCACTACTATGATTTACAAACTCCAATGCATATGCACCATTATTGCCGTCTTTTCCAATAATAAACCGCTCAAAGTTATATGCACCAGGAAAAGTCATCTTACCATCCCGCTCCATCACTACTTTTGACCAGGGCGTAATAGGACTGTTATTGGTTTTCCGGAAATAAAGATCCTGGTCATAGAAACTACCAGCAAACTGCATTGCCAGGTTATTTTCGGGATTAGAGTGCCTAACATCCAGTAAATGCCACCAGCTGCTGGCCCCTGCTGGGTAATTAACAGGAGTAACAGTCTGAAAAAAACCAGATACAGCTCCGGCATCCCCTCGCAAACCGGCATCATTCCTATATTCAGTACGGGAGCCAAAATCACCCCATGATAAACTGTCCGTTTGCAGGGCCTGCAATTGCCGGGTTTGCGCCACAGCTGCTACAGCACTTCCCAGTGCCAGGGCTAACATACATATCTTCTTCATAGATATAGGATTTTTTAAAACAGGTAAAACAATAACGCTCAAGATAAAATAAATCCTAAAATAAGCTCAGCTGGCTGGTAGGCCTACGAAAGGATTCTGTATTAAACTCGAAACGTTCCTGGTTCAACCCATTCTTTTTGGTATGCACTCTGAACTGTTGTCTGATCAGGTCAGCAATATTACCGTCTCCTCTCTTCCGGCGGCCAAATTCGCTGTCATTCACATTACCACCATGCATACTTTCAATCTGGTGCCATACCTTATCAGCACGATCAGGGAAGTTCTTATAGAGCCAGTCATTAAAAATTATCTTGACCGCGTCATTCAGTCTTACTACCGTATAGCCGGCATAACGGGCGCCATTGGCTGCGGCCGTCTCCAGGAGATGAGGCATCTCGTGGTCATTTAGTCCGGGGATCATAGGGGCCGTCATAACGCCAACGGGTACACCCACTTCACTCAGTTCCTTCACAATCTTAAACCGTTGCGCGGCTGTGGTGGTTCGGGGCTCCATTTTCTGCCGCAGCTCTTCCTGCATGGTAGTGATGGAAACATATACACAGACCAGTTTTTCCTGTGCCAGCTGCTGTAACAGGTAGCGGTCGCGTAATACCAGCGAATTTTTAGTAATGATGCCTACCGGCTGCTTATATTCCAGGGCTACTTCCAGCAACTGCCGGGTCAGCCACATTTTACGTTCCACCGGCTGGTAGCAGTCGGTGTTCCCCGAAAGGGAAATGGGTTTGGGCACCCAGTTCTTATTGTCCAGAAACTTACGCAGTAGTTCCGGCGCATTATGTTTTACAATGATCTTCCGTTCGAAGTCAAGCCCTGCACTCAGTCCCCAGAACTGATGAGCATTACGGGCATAACAATAAATACAGCCATGTTCACAGCCCTGGTAGGGGTTCATGGAATACCACATCCCCACATCCGGACTGTCTACCTTATTGACCAGGGTTTTGGCATGTTCCTCAAATATCTGGGTGGGAACATCTGCCTGCCACCACTCATCAATACCTTCAATATGCTCCTTCACATACTCCTCTTTCAGGTACTTATTCCTGGGATTGACCTGGGCGCCACGTCCTTTGTAATAGGGCGTTTCTGCGCCACCTTCCTGGAACGGCAATGTCATACACTAATATTTTTAGTAAAACTACTAAAAATATTGGCATTTAGATTTTTTTTATTTATTGATGGGCCTGTTGATTTGTACAAGTCTAGATGATCTCCATCTGCTTCATCAGGAAAGTAGCATTCTTGTTTCTCGCAATACCAGCTCTGATGCGGTAATCAAAGAACAGATGATTGTCCTGTATAGTGCTTTCGAAACAGTAGTTCTTTATTTTTTCGGGGTAACTGTCTTCCAGATGGCCCAGCTCCAGGTCATGCGTAGCAATCATCCCCAGGCAGTTATAGGCCAGGAAATGCTCTATCAGGCTGCGGGAGCCGGAGAGCTTGTCTTCCGAATTGGTCCCCTTCAGGATTTCATCCAGCAGAATAAACACCTGCCCTCCTCTTTTCAGCTGCAGGATGATATGCTGCAGGCGCAGCAGCTCAGCCTGGAAATAAGAGGTATGGCTGGCGATAGAATCCTTGATACGCATAGATGTCATAATGCGCATGGGGGTAAACACAAAACGTTGTGCACATACGGGCGCCCCACACATGGCCAGCAACAGGTTGGAACCAATACTGCGCAGAAACGTACTCTTTCCTGACATATTAGATCCTGTAATGATCAGGAAGCTAGCCGGACGCCCGATACTGCCATCATTCTTCACAGACTCATTATCGGGGATCAGCGGATGACCCAGGGCTTCGGCCTCCAGCACCATCGGTGCTGCCTGTGGTTGCGGATAGGCATACTGCGGATGATTGTACGCATAGGTGGCCAGACTATTCCACACCTCCAGTTGGGCAATCACCCCAAACCAGCGCTCCACATCTGTTTTATGTTTCGATTTCCAGCGTTCCAACCGCAGAATACAATGCAGGTCGTACAGAAAAAGAGAGTTCAGGATAACAGCCACCAGCAGGTTCAATCGCTGATCAAAAGCAGATCCGATGCGGGACAACTGATGCAGCGCCACATCTGCCTCCCTTGCAATTCCCTGCTGCTCCTTCAGTAATGCTGACTGCTCAAAGGAACCGTTGCGGATCAGGTGCAACAACAAGGAAAACTTCTCCAGGATACGCTCCTTATGAGATATCAGCTTGTACTGCTCCATCATCTTTCCCTGGATGCTGCCCAGCAACAACCAGTTCAGTATCACCATACCGATAAAAAGATAATAATGCCCGGTATAAGCGTATACTCCCAGCATTAGCAATGCCAGCGCCGGGAACAACCAGGAGGCTATCTGCATGAATTTGTTGTGGATAAAGGAAAAGGGCATGCCTAACCACAGCGCCAGCTCCCGACGGTCGCTGACCTCTTCTTTTGCCAGCATTGCATTAGCCGTCAGATGCTGCCGGAAGTCGATCTCGGGCGCCAGTACCTTCAACGCTTCTTGTGTAGCCAGAATGGTCGGTACATCCTCTATAGGACTCCGCAATGCGTTCGCCAGCTGTTGTTTGCCAGACAAAGTACCCGTACGGTTGATGGACTGGAAAATAGAAGCAGGACCAAACACGTCCAGATCGTTGCTGTAATCATGCTGGTCATCGATAAACTCTCTGCCGTCTTCAAAAGTGGATTTCCATTCAGTAGCCTGCAGCAGCTCTTTCTGATTCAGCTCCAGCAAGGTTTTTAACAATGCGAGCTTCTGCTGCGACTGGTTATGCTTCTTCAGAAAAAAAGCAAAAAACACCACGCCCACAGCGGAAAGGAGCAACCATCCCCCCATCCATCCCTGCCGGAAATAAAACACAACCCCGGCAATAATCAACAGAAAACTCAATAATCTCGCCCACGACAGCAGAGAAGCCTGTCTCCTCTCTTTATCAATAGCCTGCTGAAAATCGTTTATACGTTGCTGATATATACCGGCGTGCTGCATCTGGATCGTTTTTAAAAGTGAAATGCAGCGGAAGATAATCATCTCCGCTGCATTTCAAATATCAAAATAAAAAATCAAAAAATGCTAAGCATATTGCCTTTTCAGCAAATCAGGATACTCCTGGCTTACTTTCAGAATAAGCTCTCCGAACAAGGTACATGCCCAGGCAAACCATTTACGGGTGAACTTACTGGGATCGTCTTTATGGTAGGACTCGTGAATAAAGCCGGTATTTCCATCTGTATTACGCAGTGTTTTGATACATTCGGCTATTTCCTCCTTGTTATGGCTGGTCAAAGCTCTCATGATGATACTCATCGGCCAGATGTAGTTTTCTCCGGTATGCGGACTACCTACGCCATTGCCATACTTACCTTGATAGAACCAGGGATGGAAAGTGCTCCATACAAAATGTCTGGAGGCCTGGTAAAGCGGATCATCCGCGGTAGTATATCCCAGATAGGGAATAGACAGCAGGCTGGGCACGTTGGTATCGTCAATGAATAAACGATTACCATAACCATCTACCTCAAAACCATACATGTTACCCAGCTTAGGATGTTCTACGATTGCATAGGCTTTGATAGCGCGGTCCACTTCATCAGCCAGGTCGGTGCACTCTTTCGCAAAAGCAGCATCTTTATAGATCTCCGTGCTGATTTCCGCCAGCTGGCGCAGTGAAACCACCGCGAACATATTGGACGGGATCAGGAAAGGAAATACGGTGGCGTCGTCAGACGGGCGGAAGATCGAAACGATCAGGCCTACCGGCAGCATGGGTGCACCGTAACCGGAATTAGGTACGGTATCTGACTGCCAGGCAGTTACCCGCTGAAATTTATAAGGACCTTTCCCTTCCTTACGCTGTTGCTCTTTGAACGTTTTTACGATCAGGCGGGCAGATTGTTTGTATTTGTCGTCAAACACTTTGGTATCTCCACCTTGCTTCCAGTAGTGATAAGCCAGACGCACGGTATAACAGAGCGAGTCTATTTCCCATTTGCGTTCATGCAGCTCTGGTTTCATGTCCGTGAGGTCTTTCTCCCATTCACTGCCGGTAGGGCCGTCATTGAAAGCGTTGGCATATGGGTCTATCAGGATGCATTTCACCTGGCGGTTGATCACACCGGCGATCATCTGCTCCAGTTTAGCATCTTCCTTAATCAGCGGAATATAAGGCCATACCTGTGCAGAGGAGTCACGCAGCCACATCGCATGGATATCGCCGGTGATGACAAAGGTATCGGGCCTGCCATCCTGTACTTTAAAGTTCACAGTGGTGTCAAGGGTGTTCGGGAAACAGTTCTCAAACATCCAGGCGAGTTTGTTGTCCGCAATCTGCTTTTTAACGCCGGCAATGGCCTTTTCTACAGCATCACTGCTGAATTTGCGCTGGGCCAGCGGCGGACGTTGGGAAGTATAACCATTCCAGCCTAAAACCGTTTTGGGCATCCCCAGCCCTACAGCACCTGCCAGCAGTGCGCTGTTCCTGATAAAATCTCTCCTTGCTACCATACTGTTTTATTACGTTTAGATGGCTAAAATAGAAAAGTTTCCCGGATTTGCTTAATCGATTTATCAATCGTCATCCTCTTCCTTCGCCTGCAGCTTCACAAACGCACTTCTGCGGGGTGCCGGCATCACGGCATTTTCGCCATGGATGGCCTTCCACACCACTTCATTCAGTTCCAGGTCCGGCGCGCGGTCTTCATGCGCCAGATCAAAAGCCGCAGAACGGCGGGCACTTTCATTCCAGGCAGTATTACGTTCCCGGATGTCTACATTGGCGTCCAGTGCCACATAAGGTGTGAGGTCGGGCGTAGCGGTGAAGAGTTCCCACATAGGTGTGGCAGCTGCGTCGTACTGGCTCATCGGCGGCAGTCCCAGGATCAGCTCCATGGTACGCAACATCCCGGAGGTGGAATACATGTTATGATTTACAGCCTTGCGTTTTACATAAGGACTTATCACATAAGCAGTAGAACGGTGTGCATCTACGTGGTCCGGGCCATTCTGCGCATCATCTTCCAGAATAAAAATGGCGCTCTCTTTCCAGATTTTGCTGTGGGAAATATATTCTATCAGTTTACCTACGGCCAGGTCGTTATCAGCCACAGATGCATAAGGCGAATAGGCACCTTTGCGCATACCGCTGGTATGGTCGTTGCCCAGACGGATGGTATTGAAGTGAGGTACTGCATCGGCAGCCAGCAGGGAATCGAAATCACGCTGCCAGATCTGCTGCCTGTCCACATCCAGGATAGTGAGATCAAAGGCAGGATAATCTTTGCAGAAATGCCCTTCCAGTGATTTAAGGGTAGCGGAACCTTTGCCGGTAAACTCGCCATAGCTGCGATAGCTTACCCCTGCCCGCTGGCAGTAATCCCAGATAAATCCTTTTTTAGGATAAGCGATTTTGCGGCTGCCTTCATAATCGTAAGTGCCTCCGCGGCCACCATAACTGGTAGGCCAGGTTTTTTCCGTATAGTCGGTAGCGTAAGCAGCAGTACTCCAGTTGTGTCCGTCTGCGCTCACTTCTGCATCTACATAAAAATTATCCAGCAGTACAAAATCCTTCACCAGCTTATGCTGATTTGGTGTGATACGCTCAGGGAAAATACACAGGCTGCTGTCTCCGTTACCTTCTTTGATATCGCCCAGCACCTGGTCATAGGTACGGTTTTCCTTGATCACGTAAAACACGTATTTAATAGGCGAAGGTTTTCCTACTTCTCTGGGGATAGGGTTGCCCTCTTCTCCGGCAGCGCGCAGCTCCTTGTTTTTGTTATAGGGAGTATTATCATACACCAGCTTAGACCATTGACCCAGTACCTTTTCACCCGGCTCGCGGAACATGGAAAGCGTACCTTTGAACAGTCCGGCAATATACTGTACCGGACGGCCCTGACGGGTATTGGCCGCATGTGAACCGCTGGCATCTTTACGGCTGATCGGATTAGGTCCTTCAGGATTAGCCATAGAGGTGAATCCTTTACCATTGGCCACCAATACTTTTTTACCGGTGATACGCACGCAGGTAGGATACCATCCCACGGGGATAAAGCCTTCAGAATGGCTTTTACCTGGTGTGGCTACATCAAACACAGCGAGACAGTTGTTGTCGGCATTAGCGATGTACAATGTTTTGTTATCAGCAGACAATGCCAGACCATTGGTAGTAGATCCAGCAGGTGCATCAGGATACAGCGCTGTCTGCAGGGTCTCAATCACCTTACCATCTGCAGTGGTGATCACAGACACGGAGTTATCATTGGCATTAGCCACATACAGATACTTCCCGTTTTTGGAAAGAATAACTTCATTAGGATGGCTGCCCGTTTTAATTTCCTGCACCACTTTATCAGCAGCAATGTCATATACTGCAATCGCATCACCGCCCCATAAAGAGATATACAGCGTTTTGTTGTCTTTCGACAGCACACAGGTATACGCCTCTGCAGACAATGGAATACGCTTAATTACTTTCCTGGTGGCAAGATCCAACAGATAGAGACTGTTGTCTTCTTTGGTAACTACGTATAACCGGTTACGTGAGTTATCCAATGCCATACCGGTAGGACAAATTTTTTCTTTCGGCCATGACAGTCCCAGGCGGATACTGTCTGCCAGTTTCAACTTATTGTCCTGAATACGGTATTGCCAGATCACATTATCATTGGCACCGGAAGCGTATAATGATTTTTCATCTTTGCTGAAAGCAAGGCCCAGCCATGATTTAGGGATTGTCACCTCATCCAGCAGTACTTCCTGTTGCGGATCAATCAGCTGAAGCGTGTGTTTGCTCTGGCCGTTATTATTTACCACCAGGTATTTCTCAGAACCGGAAAGGACCATGTTCAGCGGAAGATCTCCCAGTGGCAGGGAACGGCCTGCTGGCGTAAGTGCCCAGCCATTGGGCAACAATATCCGTGAAGCCACGGTATCTGTTGTTTTTTGTGCGACCGCCTGCAGAGAGGCCAGCAGCAACATACTGAAAACCAGTTTTTTCATATGCATATCAGGTAATAAGCCGGTAAAAATAGCGCAGCAACACAAGCAGATACAATAGCCCTCACAATTGATAATACTAATATAATATATGAATTCCGTTCTTTTAAGTGTTTACAAAAAGCGAAGGCCCCATTGGTGTAGAAACCAATGGGGCCTTCGCTTTATATACATTTCTATGTTCGCTCCTATCTCCTCACATCAACATCATCACTAAACATCATCACCATCACCGTTACATGTTTCTGCGATATTGTCCACCTACTTCATAAAGCGCATGAGTGATCTGTCCAAGTGAACAGTGTTTCACGGTCTCCATGAGTTCTGCGAAGAGGTTGCCATTGTTGACAGCCACCTGTTGCAGTTGTTTGAGGGCAGCCTCGCTCTTGTTCCTGTGCCGTTGCTGGAAGGCTTCCAGGGTATTGATCTGGAAGGTTTTTTCTTCTGTGGTGGAGCGGATCACTTCTGCCGGGATAATGGTGGGTGAACCATTTTTATTCAGGAAGGTGTTAACGCCTATGATAGGGTATTCACCAGTGTGTTTGAGTGATTCGTAGTAGAGACTCTCTTCCTGTATTTTGTTGCGCTGGTACATTCTTTCCATAGCGCCCAGTACGCCACCGCGTTCTGTGATACGGTCAAATTCCGCCAGCACGGCCTCTTCTACCAGGTCGGTCAGTTCTTCAATGAAGAAGGAACCCTGTACCGGGTTTTCGTTTTTGGCGGTACCCAGTTCGCGGTTGATGATCAGCTGAATAGCCATCGCCCTTCTCACACTTTCTTCTGTAGGCGTGGTGATGGCTTCATCATATGCGTTGGTATGCAGGGAGTTGCAGTTATCGTAGATAGCATACAGGGCCTGCAATGTGGTACGGATATCGTTGAAATCAATCTCCTGAGCATGGAGACTGCGGCCGGAAGTCTGAATATGATATTTCAGTTTCTGGGAACGGTCGTTGCCTTTGTATTTGTATTTGATGGCTTTGGACCAGATACGGCGGGCTACGCGGCCGATCACCGAATATTCAGGATCCATACCATTACTGAAGAAGAACGAGAGGTTCGGCGCAAAATCGTCGATATTCATGCCTCTGCTGAGATAGTACTCCACATAGGTGAACCCGTTAGCCAGTGTAAAGGCCAGCTGGGTGATCGGATTGGCGCCGGCTTCCGCGATATGGTAACCGGAGATACTGACAGAATAGAAGTTACGCACCTTCTGATGGATGAAATACTCCTGTACGTCTCCCATGAGCTTCAGTGCAAATTCTGTAGAGAAGATACAGGTATTCTGTGCCTGATCTTCCTTGAGAATATCTGCCTGCACAGTACCTCTTACTGTACTGAGGGCATAGGCACGGATCTTTTTGTATACATCTTCAGGCAGTACTTCATCGCCGGAGATACCCAGGAGCTGCAGTCCCAGTCCGTCGTTACCTGCGGGCAGGTCACCACTGTAATGCGGCAGCGGATGGTCTTTGAATTTTTTCTGGATGGTGGCTTTTACCTGTTCGGTAAGACCGTTTTCAACAATATATTTCTCGCACTGCTGATCGACGGCGGCATTCATGAAGAAAGCCAGCAACACCGGCGCAGGGCCGTTGATAGTCATGGATACAGAGGTCTTCGGATCGCAGAGATCGAAGCCGCTGTATAGCTTTTTGGCATCATCCACAGTTGCGATGCTCACGCCGGAGTTTCCGATTTTGCCATAGATATCCGGGCGAACGGCAGGGTCTTCCCCGTAGAGGGTTACGCTGTCAAATGCAGTAGACAGGCGTTTGGCCGGCTGATCGATGGATACGTAGTGGAAGCGTTTGTTGGTCCTTTCAGGGCCACCTTCACCGGCGAACATGCGGGTAGGATCTTCCCCTTCCCTTTTGAGCGGGAATACACCAGCTGCATAAGGAAATTCACCTGGTACATTTTCTGTGAGCTGCCAGCGCAGGATATCACCCCAGTCTTTGTATTTAGGAAGGCTAACTTTCGGTATGCGGCTGTGGCTGAGGCTTTCTGTAAAGAGCGGCAATTTGATCACCTTATCCCTAACCTGGAATTCGTAGAAGTCGGCTGCATATTTTTTCAGCAGCGACGGCCATTCGTCTACCAGTTTTTTGCATTCAGGATGCAGGGAGGCCTGCAGCTGTGACTGTATATCTGCCAGCATCGCAGCTTTTGACGGATCAATATCTATCACGCCCTGGATCTGATACAGCTGCGTAGCTATTTTACACTGTTCATCTACCCACTTACTGTAGTCAGCAATCGCTTCCCCTATTTCGGCGAGGTAGCGTACCCTGGCAGGCGGGATGATCTGCGATTTGGTAGTGGTGGATTTGAGGCTTTCATGTACCAGCGGTCCAAAGGGAGCGCTGGTTTTTTCCACTACTTTTTCCATCACCCTTTCAAAGAGCAGGTTGATGCCTGCATCGTTGAACTGGGAAGCGATGGAGCCTACCACCGGTAGTTCCTCGTCTTTAGCAGTCCAGAGGCTGTGGTTACGTTTGTATTGTTTGCGCACATCGTGCAGTGCATCGAGGGCGCCGGCTTTGTCAAATTTGTTGATAGCAATGACGTCTGCATAGTCCAGCATGTTGATTTTTTCCAGCTGGGATGCTGCACCGTATTCAGGCGTCATTACATACAGCGATACATCACAGTAATCGGTGATGGCAGTGTCGCTCTGACCGATACCGGAAGTTTCGAGGATGATGAAATCGAAGCCTGCCAGTTTGCAGATATCGATGGCTTCCTGGATATGTTCGCTGATAGCTTTGTCGCTTTCCCGGGTAGCGAGAGAGCGCATATAGGCCCGTGGGTGGTGGATGGCGTTCATGCGGATACGGTCACCCAGCAAGGCGCCACCGGTTTTCTTTTTGGACGGGTCTACCGATATCACGGCTACGGTCTTGTCGCTGAATTGGGTCAGGTAGCGGCGCACTAGTTCGTCTGTCACGCTACTTTTACCAGCGCCGCCGGTGCCGGTGATACCCAGCACAGGGGTTGCATTGTCTTCTGCAGGTGTATTGGTAATCTGAGTACCTGCCTCAACATCCACTGTTACTGCTTTTCGGGCTTTTACGCCGCTCAGCAGTGCTACCGGCATGTCATTTTCCGCCAGGCTGATGCCGCGGGCGATGATCTTAGGATTCCTGCTTTTTTTCAGCTGCGGGATATCTTCCACATTACTGCCGCTGGCCAGCGGTTTAACAGGGATGTCACACTGACGGATGAGGTCTTCGATCATACCTTCCAGCCCCATCTGACGGCCATCATCCGGAGAGTACAGCCGGGCAATACCGTAAGCATGCAGCTCTTCTATCTCTGTAGGCAGGATGGTACCACCTCCGCCACCGAAGATCTTGATATGTCCGCACCCTTTCTCCTGCAACAGGTCGTACATGTATTTAAAAAACTCTACGTGCCCTCCCTGATAAGAGGTAACGGCAATACCCTGTGCATCTTCCTGAACAGCACAGTCTACTATTTCTGCAGCGGAACGGTTGTGACCCAGATGGATCACTTCGGCGCCTTTTGCCTGCATAATCCTCCGCATGATATTGATGGCGGCATCATGCCCGTCAAATAAAGCTGCTGCAGTTACAATGCGAACCTTATGTTGTGGTGTATATGACATATGATCTTTTTTTCTCTCACAATGGGACCAGGGGAGCAAAGGGGCAGCAAACCGCTGTCACTTTTCCAGAGACCTTTGCAAGCAATGCAAGTTACGGAAAAAGCGGCTCAACTACAGGCCTACCATGGGTTTAGAAGAGATTAAACAGGAAAACAGTCTTATTGCAAATTATTTAACCATTCCTGAAAAGGGTTAGTTTTTCCCTAAAACGACTTTCCCCTGTACCATCAACCGGCACAAGGGAAAGTGAACGAATAAGACACCATGCAAAAGTGCTTAGCAGCCTTCTTGTTTCATAACGTGGAATTATAAAATCAAACTATTGATAAAATATTTATTGATTTCTTTTTGGCATACTTGATAAAAGGAAAATTTCTAATACCGCTTCGTTGGCAATACGTACTACGCTGATTTAAATTCTGGTTTTCATCTACCCCTGAAAAACCGTTTTTTCAGGATGTGTATATTTTACACAATCTTACTTAATTTTTTGTTAAAAACAAACTTTTTTTTCATTTTCTGGAGAAATAAATCAAAAAATGGTTTGTACCGGGCACAAGGGATCTAACCCTTCCTGGCAAAGGGTTTGAATACGATTAATATTAACGGGAAAACGAGTGGGAAACGAAGTAGCAGCTAAAAAAATATCATACGTTCTTATCTAGAAGCCTATGCCCAGATAACGCTTTTTACGCTGGTCGTATTTCTCAAAATTAAACTTGTAGAGTTTGGCAGGTCGGTGCGGTACATCTTCTTCTTCTTCATTCAGGTCCAGCAAAAGGTCCATTGAAAGAAACTTCTTGCGGAAATTACGGCGGTCCAGCTCTACATCCAGGATGGCTTCGTACAGGTTTTGCAGCTCGCGCAAGGAGAATTTTTTCGGCAACAGGTTGAAGCCCACAGGCTGTACCATCACCTGTTGTTTGAGCCGTTCGTGGCAGGTATCCAGAATCTGTTTATGGTCGAACGCCATATTCTGTAAGTCTTTCACAGAATGCCAGTGCAGATCGTTATTATTTTTTTTCAGTTCTACATGTTCAATATTCACGAGCGAATAATAGGCTACTGTAATTACACGGCCCGCAGGGTGACGGTTGATAGCACCGAAGGTCTGCACCTGCTCCATATACACATTATCCAGACCTGTCCGTGCTTTGAGCACTCTGTAGGCTGCCTCGTCCAGCTCTTCATCCGGCCGTACAACATCTCCCAGTAATGACCATTTGCCTTTATATTCTTTCAGATCGGATTCAATCAACAACACTTTCAGCTCATCGTTATTAAATCCAAAAATGACACAGTCCACCGAAATGGCGACTTTGAAATAGCTCTTTATCTCAACAAGGTGAGTATTGATGTTTTTGGTGTACATAGACATCATAAAATACGTGGAATTTCTGTTATGATTCTAAATCTTGCTGAAAGGTATTCATTATCCGAATGAAAGCAAAAATTAGCCTGTTAAAAGCAGAAAAAAAGCGGATTTTTTTGCCTGTTTATAAGGAAGCAGAAAGATAAGTTTATTTTTACAGCTCAGTATTCGATAATTATGTACACAAAGGAAATAGAAATAACCCTGACACAGCTGGCCAAAGATCTGCTCAGCCACCTGCAGCAACAAACACTGTTGCAATCCATTGATGAAACCCTGGAAGCATTACGTCGGGTAATCACATACAACGACTGGCGCTACTATGTGCAAAGTGATCCGGTACTCAGCGACTACGAATATGATCAGCTCTTTGCCTGGCTCAAAAAACTGGAACAGGAACGTCCGGACCTCATCAGTCCCGACTCTCCCACCCAGCGCGTCGCCAAAGGGCTCACCAAGGAGTTTGTCACCGTACAGCACCTGGTGCCTATGCTCAGTCTCGAAAACTCCTACAATGCCGACGATCTGATCGACTGGGACCGCAAAGCCCGCGAAGGCGCCGGGCTGCCGGAGATAGAGTATTGTATTGAACCGAAGTTTGATGGTGCCAGCATCTCACTCATTTATGAGAACGACCGCCTTACCCGCGGTGCCACCCGTGGTGACGGTATTGCAGGAGAAGACATTACCACCAATATCCGGCAAATACGTTCTATTCCACTGTCTGCCAGCTTCTCCAAATATGGTATCCATCAGATAGAAATACGCGGCGAAGTACTGATCAACAAAAACACCTTCAAAGCATTCAACGATAAACGCATTGCCGAGAACCTGCCACCACTGGCCAATCCACGCAACGCCGCCTCCGGCTCGCTGCGCATGGTAGACCCTAATGAAGTGGCCAAACGCGGACTGGAAGCTTTTCTCTACCATATGAGTTATCATACCATGGAAGACGAACAGCAGGAACCCGATGCCATCAAAACACATAGCGGTACACTCGACCTCCTGTCCACACTCGGTTTCCGTAGCCCTGCCAAAGAGAAAAAAGTAGTAACAGGCATCCAGGCTGTCATCGATTACTGCCTGCAGTTTGAAGCAGAACGCGACAACCTGCCTTATGAGATTGATGGCATGGTGATCAAGGTAAATGATTATGCCCTGCAGGATAAACTGGGGATGACCACCCACCATCCACGCTGGGCCATCGCCTATAAATTCAAAGCACGCCAGGCTACCAGCAGACTGCGTGCTGTAGAATTCCAGGTAGGCCGTACCGGCTCTATCACCCCGGTAGCTAAAATAGATCCGGTACATATCGGTGGCGTAACCGTTTCTTCTATCTCCCTGTTCAACGAAGACGTGATCCGGGAAAAAGATCTCAAACTGGGCGACATGGTACTGGTAGAAAGAGCCGGCGATGTAATCCCTTATATCGTGAAGTCGGTTGCCGACCTGCGCACCGGCGAAGAACAGGATATCATATTCCCTACCAGCTGCCCCGTTTGCAGCGACAAACTGGTAAAACCGGAAGAAGAAAGTGTATGGCGCTGCACCAATATCAATTGTGAAGCTCAGGTGGTAGAACGTATGATCCACTTTGTCAGCAAAGATGCCATGGACATCAAAAGCTTCGGAGAAAGCAACGTGCGCAAGTTCTACACCCAGGGCCTGATGAAAGACATCCCTGGCATCTATCAGCTGGACTTCGATAAGATCGGCGCCATGGAAGGCTTTGGTAAAAAATCGCTCAGCAATCTGCAAACAGCCATAGAGCAGTCCAAAGCCCAGCCGCTGCATCGCCTGATATTCGGCCTGGGCATCCGCTATGTAGGTGAAACTACCGCCAAAACACTGGCCAATGCCGTCACCAATATCATGGACCTGAAAGACTGGACAGAAGAGCAGATACTTGCCCTGGAAGACATCGGTCCAAAAGTAGCCGGTGCCATCCGTCAGTTCTTCGCCAATGAAGATAATATCCATATGCTCGAAAAACTGGCTTCGCTGGGCATCAACATGACCAACACCAAAAGCCAGCTGCATACTTCCGGTACCCTCAGCGAACAAACCTTCCTCTTTACCGGTACCCTCCACAAGCTGAAACGCAGTGAAGCAGAAGAAATGGTAGAACAACAGGGCGGTAAAATCATGAGCGGCGTAAGCAGTAAACTCAACTACCTCGTAGTAGGAGATGATGCCGGCAGTAAACTGGAAAAAGCAAAAAAAATCAACACCATCCGGATCATCACAGAAGATGAGTTCCTGGAGATGATCAAATAGTACTATGATTGATGATACTTTTTATATGAAGCAGGCGCTGAAAGAAGCGCATAAAGCTTTTGAAGATGGCGAAGTGCCTATTGGCGCCGTGGTGGTACTCAACAACCAGATCATCGGCCGTGGACACAATCAGGTAGAGCGATTAAACGATTGTACCGCACATGCGGAAATGATCGCGCTCACCGCAGCCTTTAATACACTGGGCAGCAAATACCTGATGGAAGCCACCCTGTACGTGACTGTAGAGCCTTGCCTGATGTGTGCCGGCGCCTTGTACTGGAGCAAGATAGGAAAAATCGTATATGCGGCGGCGGATGATAAAAACAGCTATCGCCGCGCCACCGGCGACCGCTCTCCTTTTCATCCCAAAACCAAACTGGAGGCCGGTCCCTGCCGGGAAGAAAGCCTCCAGCTGATGAAAACTTTTTTTGAGCAAAAACGCTAACCATATTCTTAATCAAAAATTGTTGAAAGACCGGAATTATGCATCAGAAAAACATCGTTATCATTGGTTCTTCAGGCCATGGTAAGGTAGTGGCAGACATCCTTTCCCTGATGCCGCAATATAAGGTGGCAGGCTTCATTGATGCCTTCAGGGAAAAGGGGACCGTTTGTACCGGAGGACTGACTGTTTTGGGAGCAGAGCAGGACCTCCCGGCTATCATGCAAAACCTGAACGTGTGTGGAGGTATTGTGGCCATTGGCGACAATTGGGTCCGCAGCCAGGTAGTAGCTAAAATACAGGCTATCGCTCCCGGCTTCGAATTTATCAATGCGGTACACCCTTCCGCAGTGATATCTGCCAGCGCCACCATCGGTACAGGCAATATGATTTCTGCCAATGCTGTCATCAATGCCCATAGCAACATCGGCCACCATTGTATCATCAATTCGGCAGCCTGTATAGAACACGACAACCAGATGGATGATTACTCCAGCGTAGCACCACGGGTGGTGACAGGCGGAAACGTTGCCATCGGAACATTTACAGCAGTCAGTATAGGCGCCATCGTTAAACATGGTATCAGGATCGGAGAACACAGCCTGATCGGCGCCGGCGCTCTGGTACTCAAAAACGTGGATGCTTTCAGCACCTGGTATGGCGTGCCCGCCAGGAAAATGGCTGAACGCAAAGCCGGTGAAAAATATCTGTAGAAATATTCCATAAAAAGAAAAGACGCAAAGGACATCCCTTGCGTCTTTTCTCATTTTATGAAAGAAGATTACTTCATGCTTTTGTTCTCCATCAGTTTGTTGAGGGCCATCATCTGTTTCATGGTCTGGTCCATTCCTTCAGAAGAACCATCCAGGAAGATCACATTGCCTTTGGAGTTTTCTGCAAAGTTTTTGATGGCTTCGGTCCACATGGAGAAAAGGATCACAGAGGTATCGAGGTTAGCCTGTTGCATTTCTTTGGCGGCGGTGGTCATACCTTTGGCCACTTCCTCGCGGAACAGGGCTACACCCATACCACGCAGCTGTGCTGCCTGACGTTCAGCTTCCGCAGCGATTTTGATCGCATTACCATCTGCTTCCGCTGCTTTGGTTTTAGTGATCAGCAATGCCTGACCTTCGTTTTCTGCGGCGGCTTTCAGGTTGTTGGAAGATACTACCTGTGCCATGGATTTCATGATCACTTCATCGAAGGTGATATCATTCATCTGCAGGTCTAACAGGTGAAAACCCCACTCTTCCAGGGTTTTATCGATCTGCTCTTTTACGTGTTCTGTAATGTCTTTACGCAGACCGAGTACTTCTGCCTGTCTTTTGGTGGCTACAAATCCACGGATGGAGCCTTCGATGGTGCGTACCAGCGCCTGCATGAAACTTCTTTCATCCATGAATTTAAAAGCTACGTTTTTCAGTGTTTCTTCTTCCTGGTTCCATACGGAATAAAGCAACATAGCTTTGAAGTATACATTGGCCTGATCAATGGTGATGGCCTGGAACTCCAGCTCCACAGACCTGTTCTGAACAGAGATCTTTTTAAATACTTTTTCGACCAGGGGTATTTTCCAGTTCAGGCCAGGAAAGAGGATGCGGTTGTATTTACCGAAAATGGTGGTAATAGCAACATTGCCCTGCTGTACAGTAACGAAGGAAGACAGGGCTACAATAAGGCCCAGGAATGCCACGATCATCAGGAATACATTCATAATGCGTATTTTTTGTTAGGTAGGGTTTGAACGCCTAAATATAATCAAATAAACCGCAATATCAGAGATGGGCATATGCTTCCGCAAGCTGGATGCAGGTTAGATTTTGAGGGTGTTTGTGTGAAGACAAACAATGGATGAAAAACTGAGCTTAAAAAGACAATGAATGAATATTAAAAAAAGCTTAGTAATTAAATCCTTTGTTTTCTTCTGAAATATATGAATACATCATCCAGTTCAATTTGTTTCAATTGGTAAGCCAACCGTGTTCTCAGGTCCTCAGTCTCGTCTTTGATCTTTCGATACTGATCTTTCAGATTTTCATAACGTTCCACAATTTCCTCCGCAGTGGCAGTTTGATCCAGTTGTAAGATATAAAATGCTCTTTCCTCGGTTATCATAGTGATAGGGGGTATTTCAGCCAATAATCATGTCCGGATGTTTAAAAAACATGCTTCATTTTAATTCACTAAATTAGTGGAGATTCAAAAGCAAGCAAATACCCAACCTTGGGTATTTTTAGAAAAATTTAGCAAAGTTTAGCAATTTTCTCTCCGCATTTTTTCACTCCACAAACATTGATAATCAGCAAAATACAATTTAGCAATATACTTTTCATTCCGGGACATTCATTTTGAGGGTATATAAAAAACGGTGACAGAATGCGAAAAACTGATACTATTTTAACAAAGAAATCATTGATAACCGATCTTCCGGGCGATGGCTACCAGCTCTGTAGTATTGCGGACTTTTAGTTTCAACCGGATATTTTTACGGTGTGTTTCCACGGTATAGCGGCTCAGGTTCAGGGAATGGGCTATCTCTTTATTGTTCAGTCCTTGTACTGCGAGGCCCAACACGTCTTTTTCCCTTGCGGTGAGTTTATTCAACAGATTTTCGTTCTGCCGGCGCAGTATTTCACTGAGGGCCACAGAAATTTGTGCATTGGTATCGATAGCATGGGTAAGGTCCAGAAAGGCGCAGATGATCTCCTGTACACGCCCGTTGGCATCCCAGGTGAAGGGCACTTCCAGCCCCAGCAACCAGCGGTATTCTTCCTCTCCTTTTTTACGAATACGGGCTACTCCTCCAAAATGGCTTTTGTTGTCAATGAAAGATTGCTGGGCCACCACAGCCAGCGCGAAATCATCCGGATGCATAATATGCTGGAAAAATTCCATTCCCATGCCAGTCAACTCTGTGACAGTAAATCCAAATGTCTCCGCCAGACCGGTATTGCACCAGGTAATGGACTTGTTGTTATTATCATAACTGTAAAGCATTGCAGGTACACTGTTCAGAATGCTCTCTAACAACTGATTACGATCTCTTAATTGCTCATTTTCCTTTCGCAAAGCGGTGAGGGAAAGGTTTTGCCCAAAGTCCGAGCCTGTATGCATACTATACGTTTTAAACAAACAATAGGTAAACAACTGTCAGGCACATACGAAAAAACATGTCTGATGTTACGTCCTGTAAACCGAGTACATGTAAATATAAAATAATTTTCCATATGACCCAGCATTTGGCTGGTGCTAATTTAGTAATTGAAAAATGAAATTGATATTTAACGGATTGGCAGTAAATTTGGCGACTATCAAGAAATAATATTTTCAAACCCAATAAAAACAGAAGTTATGGCATTTACACTCCCGAGCTTACCCTACGCTACTGATGCGTTAGAGCCTCATTTTGATAAATTGACAATGGAAATTCACCACGGTAAGCACCATCAGGCATATGTTGACAATCTGAACAAAGCGATTGCCGGCACTGAGAATGAGAATAAATCCCTGGAAGAACTGGTGGCAAATGCTGGTAAAATAAGCCCTGCTGTAAGAAACAACGGCGGTGGTCACTGGAATCACAGCTTCTTCTGGACCAGCCTCGCTCCTAACGCAGGTGGCAAACCTTCCGGTAAACTGGCAGAAGCAATCGACAGCACCTTCGGTTCTTTCGATGCCTTCAAGGAAAAATTCAACACTGCCGGCGCTACCCGCTTCGGTTCCGGTTGGGCATGGCTGCTCCTGAAAGACGGTAAACTGGAAGTTTCTTCCACTCCTAACCAGGACAACCCACTGATGGACGTTGCTGAAGTAAAAGGTACCCCTATCCTGGGCGTTGACGTATGGGAACACGCATACTACCTGAAATATCAAAACCGTCGTCCGGAATACCTGAATGCTTTCTGGAACGTAATCGACTGGAACGCTATCAGCAAAAGATATGAAGCTGCCGCTCAATAAGGCTTGTAGCTGATATATAAAAAAACAAACCCCGCCAGAAAATGGCGGGGTTTGTTTTTTTACAAGGTCTGTATATTACAGCTCTTTGATTTTAATATTCTTGAGCCAGATCTCACTACCATGGTCCTGCAACGCAATGTGGCCTTTTTTAGACATTCCGTAGCCTTTGGCGTCTTTCCATTTTCCTTCTTCCTTGTGTTTCTTCCACTCATCTGTCCACAGATCATACCCGGCTGTTTTTTGTCCGTTCAGCCAGTGTTCCACATGGCCTTTGTTGACAACAATGCGGGTAGTATTCCATTGTCCGATAGGATTGGAAGCCGCTACCAGCGGAGGATTCATCGCATAGTTAGCACCAGTCTTCTGCCAGTCTTCCAGCTTATCCGGGAAGTTGTTATCATCAATGATCTGATATTCCGGACCACTCAGATAAGGAGCATCAAATGCTTCGGTCACCATATACAGAATGCCGCTATTGCCCTGTGCTGCCAGTTTCCAGTCTGCTGTCAGTTCAAAGTTCTCAAATTCCTTATCGGTGATCAGGTCGCCGCGTTTATCGCTTTTATCGGTGGCACTGCCCAGGCAATGTAAGATGCCGTTTTCTGCTATCCAGGTATCTGTAGGCTTGTTTTTAAAACCACGCCAGCCATCTTTGCTGGTACCATTGAACAGCAGCTGCCAGCCTGCTGCCTTGTCAGCTTCGCTGAGGGCAGTGATAGCGGAAGTATCTACTACTGCTGCAGATGCATGTGCAGCGGTAGTATCAGCATGTACGGCTGTTGTATCTTTGGTTTCCTTTGTAGCGCCTCCGCCACATGACATCACGGTAACGGCCATTGCAGACAGGGCTGGTACTAATAACTTTTTCATATGGTTCACTATTTTGTGGATTAAATAACTTTCAGGTTCTGTGGATCCCACTGAATGATCTTGTTGTTGAAATAACTTTCATTGCACAACAAGGCAGGTGCTGCTGCACGGAAGCCGAACAGCGGATCTTCTGCTACTTTACCACCGGTACGCATAGCATTGAAGAGATTGTAGAAGTGGTCAAAATGCGCACCTTTATAACCTTTCTCTGCTTCATACACCATTTTATCCTGCGGCAGGATGTCTGCACGGTGATAGGTAAACGATTTTTTAGCTTCAGCAGCCGCGTTGGCAGCAGCCAGCGGATCATTTTCATCCACGGCTACATTGTTACGGTACAAGGTTACACGGTCCCACTCTACTGTCATAGAACCTTCGCTGCCCACCATACGCAGGTAGTTGGTACCACCGGTGCCATCTACGAAGTTGACACGCAATGAGAGGTTAAATGCCGGATGGACTGCTGTTTCCGGATAATCAAACATACCCAGCATAACGTCTGGTACTTCCCTACCATCGTTCCAGTAACGCAGACCACCTGTAGCCATCACTTTATTAGGACCGATGGAACCGGTCACCAGGTGCAGACTGGAGAACAGATGTACAAACAGATCACCGGAAACACCGGTACCATAATCTTTGTAATTACGCCAGCGGAAGAAACGCAGCGGGTCAAATGCACGCTTGGGCGCGTTTTTGAGGTAGGCGTCCCAGTCTACTGTTTTAGGAGAGGCATCGGCCGGGATAGGATACTGCCAGGCGCCGGTAGGCGACATACGTGCCCAGAACCCTTCTGCATAGTTGAGTTTACCGATAGCACCATCTTTCAGCAGCTGGCGGGCCTTTTCGTTACCCAGTGAACTCATACCCTGGCTACCTACCTGGTACACCACTTTGCCATTTCTTTTCTGTGCTTCCACTACAGCAGGACCTTCGCTCACATCATGAACCATAGGCTTCTCGCAATACACCGATTTGCCTTTGTTCATGGCTGCCACAGAGATTTCTTTGTGCCAGAAGTCGGGCACCGCAATGATCACAGCATCGATGTCCTTACGATCCAGGATCTCATTATAGTTGCGGGTAGTGAATATATCATTGCCCCATTTCTTTTTTGCATCCGCCAAACGGCCGTCATACAAATCGCAGGCTGCTACCAGCTTCACACCTGGTACGGTGATCGCGGTGTTGGCATCTGCTGTGCCCATACCACCGGCACCAATCAGGGCTACCTGAATATGATCATTGGCAGTATACTTTTCGTTTAGGCGTGATAGTGATTCAACATTCCGTGTTCTATCAGCAGCGGTAATAATGCTGGGCAGCAGAGAAGCCCCTACTACTCCTTTGGCAAACTTGCTGATAAAATGCCGGCGTGAGTTTTCGTTGGAATTTACTGGCATATTATCTTTTTACTTTAGTTGGAGAAAAGATGATTGTTAATATTCAATGAGTTTGTTAAAATAAAAACAATAAATGGGAAATCATAATTTTTAAAACGCGAAAGCCTGCTCCGGTAAGGGAAGCAGGCTTTGCAGTTATATTGTCCGGCTAATGTGGTTATTTCCGGTCGGCCGATAACAGTTGTTTATACTTCACAGGGTCACGCAGCATACTGATGGCGGCATTTACATCCCTGTCCCAGCTCAGCGACCTGGCAATCCTTCCATGCTGGGAATAATAGCGGTTGGTGATTTCTTCTTCCAGCAGCTGCCTGATCTCTGTTTTGTTCTTCAGCAGGTCCTGTTTCTTATCATGTTTCATTTTCTGCTCCAGCTGTTCCAGCTCTTTGGATACGGCATCGTAGTATTTCTCCTTCTTCGCGGTGTTCTTGAAATTCTCCAGCGCGTCTTCACTCCGTGTTTTATAGCTGTAGTCTTTATTGTCGAGGTAACGCTCAAAATCGGCGAATGCTTCGTCTGTCAGCGTAAAGCTTGCTGCCGGCGCGATTTTAGGATGGCTGTAGTAGTAAGAGGTAGCATAATCAAAGATATACTGTTTACGCAGCAGGCTTACGGCTACCTGGCTGATATAGGTAGGTGCCACGCTGGTATCCGGTTCTATGCCGCCGCCGTCTTTTACCGTACGGCCGTTCTGGGTAGTAAATTTTTTCTTCAGGGAATCGGGCACATAGTCTACACTACCGTCTTCGTTGCGGTGGGAGTAGTCGATAGCCTGTATGCAGCGGCCGCTGGGCGTATAGTACTTAGCGGTAGTCACCTTCAGTTTGGTATTATAAGGCAGCTGGCGGGTGGTTTGCACCAGCCCCTTCCCGTAGGAGCGCTGTCCTATAACGAGGCCCCTGTCGAGGTCCTGAATGGCCCCTGCCACGATTTCTGAAGCGGAAGCGGAAGAGTGGTTGGTGAGGACAGCCAGCGGGATATGTGTATCCAGCGGAAGATCGGCAGTTTCGTAATTACGGTCCCAGTTCTTCACTTTGCCTTTGGTGCTGACGATCAATTTGTTTTTATCCACGAAGATATTGGCCACTACCACAGCCTCATCCAGCAAACCGCCGGGGTTGCCGCGCAGGTCCAGGATAACGCCTTTCATGGCGGGGTTGTTCTGTTTCAGCTGCTGGAAGGCGCTGCGGACCATGGCGCCACTGTTTTCAGTGAACTGCGCCATACGGATATAACCGATCTCTTTGCTGGCCATGCCGGAATAACTAACCGGTTTTACATTGATTTCCTCCCGGATGATTCTTTTGGAGGTTTCCGCGCTGGTAACCGGGTTACGGAACAGGATATCGAGGTGGGTCCCGGGAGCACCTTTCAGCAGTTTGCTGATTTCTTCCTGGGGGGTATCCTTTACAGATTTGCCATCCATGGTAACGATGATGTCGCCGGGTTTTACACCGGCTTTATCCATGGGGCTGCCCTCGTAAACGTCGGTGATGGCCGTCCATTCTCCGTTTTTATTGATGGAGGCACCTACCCCACCGTATTTGCCGGTGGCCATAAATTTCAGGTCGTCCAGGTTTTCTTCCGTCACAAAATCGGTGAAGGGATCTGTTTCCTCAAGAATAGCTTCTATGCCCTTATGCATCACTTTTTCCGGGGGCAGGTCATCTACGTAGTAGGTATTCAGTTCCCGGTAAAAAGCGGCGAAAATATCCAGGTTTTTGGCAATCTGGAAGTAGCGGTCGCTTTCGTTGTAAGCAAAGAGTCCGCCAGCGATGATCAGTAACAGCAGTGCTGCTGCCAGTTTTTTTCTTTTATTAAAAAAAGCACGCATGCAAGAGTGTATAAGATGAATGATGGTTATCGTTGGTCCACAGGATACTATCAGGGTACGGGATCATAACCGTGCCCACCCCAGGGATGGCAAGACAAGATACGTTTTATCGTGAGATAGCCTCCTTTAAAGACACCATATTTTTTAAATGCTTCCAGCCCGTATTGGGAACAGGAGGGCGTATAGCGGCATTTGGCGCCCAGCAGGGGAGATATCAACCACTGATAGATTTTTATCAGGAAGATAAACGGGTAACTTAACCAGCGCTTCATCATGGCATTGCTTTTAGTGGTGAGCGTACAGCCATTAAGGTGTCGGCTTTTAGTAAACAATCTTTCTCAGCATTCCCTAAAAGCTAACAGCAGCGGCTAGTAGCTAGTCTTCAATTTCTCTAAAATTACCGAAATTTTGTGGTGCAGGGTAGAAAAATCCGCTATTTTTTTGTCGGTGTATACGAGGAAGACGGCGAGCCGGCGGGATTCGGCATGCAGATGGTCATAAAGCCCTTGCTTTTGCAGGCGCCAGGCTTCGCGGGAGAGGCGTTTGATACGGTTACGATCAACCGCGTGGGGGAAACGGCGGGTAGAGGCGCTAAAACCTACCTGCACCGGGAATTTGTTCACCGGCAGCTCCTTAACGGGCAGGTAAATTACACGGAACGGGAAAACAGAAAACGCTTTTCCTTCACGAAAAAGCGTTTCAATAAGTTTTCTGCTCTTTAACCTCTCTTCTTTTGTAAAAGAATAAGTTTTTATGGCAAATAGTATTTAGCTACCGGATTATTTCAGCTTACGTTCGTCAGAAACAGTCAGCTTCTTACGACCTTTTGCTCTGCGGGAAGCCAGTACCTTACGGCCGTTGGCAGTTTCCATTCTCTTTCTGAAGCCGTGAACGCTCTTTCTGCGTCTGTTATGCGGTTGAAAAGTACGTTTCATTTCTTTTTTATGTTTTTACCTGTACTATACTAAAAGCCCCTATACGGGGATACAATTTTAAAACGGAAGGCAAAGGTAGCAGAAATAATTCAAAAAGTAAAATAAATCCCCAAAATATCGCCTTCCATAAAATATAAAAATGGAATACGGCTCACACCGCATTCCATTTTAAATATTAAAAACGTTAATTATTTAATACCCAGTTTGGCTTTTACAGCTGGCAGCAGGTCGTCAGCAGTAGGAGAAACCAGCAGCAGGCCAGCAGAGCTGTCGATTACATAACCGTAACCTTTTTCTTTAGCTACGTCTTCGATCGCTTTGCGAGCTTTATCGTAGATAGGTTTCAGCAGCTCCTGTTGTTTCTGCTGTACTTTCTGTTCTGCCTGATCGCGGTAGTCCTGGATACGTTTCTGTGTGTCCTGGATTTCACGACCTTTGATTTCTTTCATATTTTCGGTCATGCTGGCCGCTTTCTCGTCGAATTCCTTTACTTTTTTAGTGTACTCGTCCACCATTGTTTTACCTTCTGCTTCCAGGCCTTGTGCAAATGTCTGGAGGTCAGTTTCTGCTTTTTTAGCTTCCGGCATACTTCCCACGAGCGCCTGCGCATTGATATGAGCTACTTTGGACTGGGCCATTGCATTCACGCTGAACAAACCGGTAACTGCCACAAAAGCAATAATTACGTACTTCTTCATGATGTTGTCTGTGTTTAAAAAAATTTAAATACTTATAGTTAAAAAATAGGTACAGATTACTTCTTTACGCCCAATGCTCTTAATATCTCCTCGCTCTTATCCAGTTTGGGATCTGAAAAGATCACAGTGGTACCGCCGGACTTATCCAGTACAAAATCATACATTCTGCTGGCAGATAACTTCTGTATAGCATTGTAGATCTTGTCCTGTATCGGCTTTACCAGCTCTTCTCTCTTTTTGAACAGATCACCTTCATATCCGAAACGTTTTTTCTGCAGGTCTTTGGCTTCTTTTTCCTTTGCCACAATTTCATCTTCCCGCTTGCGTTTCAGCTCTTCTGTGAGCATCACCTGCTCCGCCTGGTAAGACTTATACATTTTATCTACGTCCTGGAACTTGACATCAATTTCTTTCTGCCATTGTTCCGCCACTGCATCCAGCTTTTTCTGGGAGTCCTTGTATTCAGGAATGCTCTCCAGGATATATTTGGTATCTATCACACAATAGCGTTGTGCATTGGCTGCACCTGCCATGGCCACCATAAAGGCCGCTGTAATAAATAATTTCTTCATGCTACATGTATTTTTTTGCCATCTCCGGAATCCCGGTTGATTTTGCAATATATAAATTTATTTGGCAATTATTCTGGTTCGAAGCCGAGCATAAAGGTAAACTTAGCCGCATCCTTCAGACCTCCACCAGGCTGGATACGGTCAAATCCTATACCATAATCAAATCCAAGCAATCCAAACATCGGCAGATAAAAGCGCATACCGATACCAGCAGAGCGACGCAGCTGGAAAGGATTGTACTCTTTCATATCACGGTAACCGTTGGCTGCCTCTACGAACGCCAGACCAAAGATGGTGGAACTGGGGTTCAGGCTGAACGGATAACGCAGCTCCATCACATATTTGTTGAAAACGGTGAAACCACGGTAATCTGCCGGCTGGCCACTTTCCGGGTTTACACTCGGATTGGAAGTATAATATACCGGATAACCTCTCTGGGAGATGATATCACGGTCATAGATCGCAAAGTTACTCAGACCATCACCACCCAACTCAAAGCGACCGAACGGCGACAGTGTGGTACGGTTGTTATAACTGGTGATATAACCGAATTTGGCGGCCACTTTCAACACAAAAGTCTTGTTGTCGCTGCCCATCGGACGGCTCAGCGGCACATACCATTCTGCGTTGAAGCGGTATTTCTGGTACTCGATAAACTTGAACTGCGTAGTAATTGGCTCCTTGGTATAATCTTTCTGTGGATTGAACAGAGAGTAAGGAGGCGTATACTGTGCAGACAGCATGAAGTTGGAACCACTGCGCGGGAAGATCTGCTGGTCTACGGAAGAACGGGCCAGCGTGAACTTCAGGTTCAGGTTGTTGGAAGTACCGTTATCAAAGCCCGCGATACCGAAGTAGTTATAGTTCTTCAGTTTATACTGCTGATAGTTCACGGAATAGATCAGTGTAAAGAAGTCATCCGGCCATTTCAGCTGCTTACCCAGCGACACGGAGGCACCCAGTACTTTAAAGTGACCGTCAGTGGTGGTAGTATTCTGGTTATAAATGTTCTGGTAATAGTTGCTGTAGGCGTAAGGGTTCTGATAGCTGCTGTAGAAGCTAACGGAGAACTGGTTCCTTTTCTTTCCGCCCAGCCATGGCTCGGTGAAGGAGAAGTTGTAGGAACGATAAGCCTTACCGTTGGAGGACACACGTACAGAGAGCTTCTGGCCATCGCCGCTGGGCAGCGGATCCCAGGTCTCTTTGCGGAAGATGTTACGCAGGGAGAAGTTGTTGAACGTTACACCTAGTGTACCGGTCAGACCGATATAACCACCCCATCCTGCAGACAGTTCCAGCTGGTCGTTGGCTTTTTCTTCCACGGTATAGTCAATGTCTACAGTACCATCGGCCACGTTAGGCACGGGGTTCATACCAATTTTTTCCGGGTTGAAGAAGCCGAGGTTGGCAATCTCACGGTTGGAACGGATCAGGTCTGCACGGCTGAATTTTTCGCCGGGGATGGTACGGAGTTCACGACGGATAACGTGTTCGTTGGTTTTTTCGTTGCCCGCAATACGTACTTCCTTGATGGTAGCCTGCGGACCTTCACGCAAACGGATCTCGTAGTCGATGGTATCGCCACGGATGCCAATTTCCACCGGGTCTATCTGGAAGAAGAGGTAACCATAGTCCATGTAGTAGCCGGTGATGTCACCACCTTCCTGGGACATTTGTTTACCCAGTCTTTTTTCCAGCAGTTCCAGGTTATACACGTCTCCTTTTTTGATACCCAGGATACGGGTCAGTATGGAGTCACTGTAGCGGGTATTACCTTTCCAGGTAATGTCGCCGAAGTAGTATTTTTTACCTTCAGAGATAGCCAGATCGATATTGAGGTTCTGGGAAGGGGATTTATAGGTGGTGTCCTTCAGGATGAGGGCGTCCCTATAACCTTTGGAGTTGTAGTAGCTCACAATTTTTCCTTTGTCCTCTATATATTTTCCTTCGTTGAATTTGGCGGAGCTGAAGAGTTTAAAGCGGAAGTAGGGGTCCAGTTTTTCAAGTGCGCGGGTGGGCTGCAGATAACCATAGGTTTGCCAGAAGTCATCCGGTTTGGCCAGGGAGTCTACGTATACCCTTTGAGTATTGGGATACAGGGTGATACGGGTACGCTCCTTGGTGCCCTTCATTTTCTTTTTGAGTCTGGAGTCCGCGATATTGTAGTTGCCTACGAAGTTGATGTCTTCGATACGGACTTTTTGGCCTTTATCCACAAAAAACACCAGGCCCATGGAGTTTACCTGGCCGGTATCTTTTCTTTCTTCGATTTTTACGGTAGCATTACCAAAACCTTTGTCTGCGTAATATTTATGTACTACACCGATCACGTTTTGTTTGATGCTGGGGGTCACCACGGTACCTTTACGCAGGCCGGATTTGGTGGTGATATCATCAGCTTCTGATTTTTTGATGCCTTTGAAGGAGAAGCTACTGATACGGGGCATTTCGATAAGACCGATTTCAAGCCAGATCTTACCGTCTTCGATTTTGGTAACGTAGATAGTTACATCAGCAAACAGGCGCTGAGACCAGAGGCTTTGGATAGCCTTGGTGAACTGGTCACCGCCCGGATATACAACCTTATCACCTACACTGAGGCCGGAGAGCGACAGCAGCAATGATTTATCCAGGTATTGGGTACCAGCAACGGTGATATCGGCAATTTCGTACTGTTGCGGAGCGCCCATGCTAAGCGGGGAAACTACCGGCGGATTAGCGGGAGGCTGTACAGGGGGGACGGTATCTTTCTGTTGAGCGGATACACGTATGCCAGCACTGCAACATAATGCTATAGCCAGAAGGCCCTTAGGAAATAATTTCTTCATTCTGCTGAATTTGTTCGCTTGTTTTGCCAAAGCGCCGTTCTCTGGTTTGAAAATTTAAGATGGCTTGGTAAAGATGTTCATTGCGGAAGTCCGGCCAACGGGTATCTGTAAAGTACAGTTCCGCGTAAGCCAGCTGATATAGTAAGAAATTACTGATCCGGCATTCTCCACTGGTACGGATCATTAATTCCGGGTCGGGCAGTCCTGCAGTACAGAGATATTTTTCCCATACCTCCGGCGTAACAGTCGCCGGGTCCAGGGTCCCTTTTTTCACATCCAGCGCTATTTTCTGGGCAGCATTCACGATTTCCCACCGGGCACTATAGCTGAGGGCCATGACAAGATTAAGGCCGGTATTATGGCTGGTAAGCGCTATCGCTTCTTCCATTTCCTGCCGGCATTGGGGTGGCAACATTTCCATATCGCCAATAACACTCAACCTGATATTGTTTTTGGATAGGGTGCCTACCTCTTTCCGGATGGTGTTAACCAGCAGTTCCATAATGCCATTTACTTCATATACCGGACGGTCCCAGTTTTCGGTAGAAAAGGCATACAGGGTAAGGTAACCTATTCCAAGTTCTGCACAGGTTTCAACGATATTGCGCACACTTTCTACGCCTTCGTGATGCCCATACAGCCTGTCTTGTCCTCGCTCCTTAGCCCAACGGCCGTTACCGTCCATGATAATGGCGATGTGGCGGGGTAACCGTTGTAAGTCTAATTTATCCTTCAAGCTCATTTGTGTCAGGCGTATTATATCAGATTATTACAGATTTACTAATAAAAGTGTGCAAAGATACAAAAATAGAGTAATGACTTTTTTAGCAAAGCTCAGCCCTCTGTTTTAACGTAGTTTTAACAGCGAAATCAATACCAGTGGGGATTCTAAGGATTTTCGGAGGTATAACCCGGTCATCCGGAGTCAAGAAACGGCTACCCGCAGAAAAGTAAGTTAACCGTAATTTAAAATTTACAATTATACGAAGTAAACAGGATACTTATCGTGAATTCGATGGTCAGGTACTGGTCTTTATCACGGCTGTTGCCACGCTGCCGACCGGCTACCCCAATAGGCGTACCGGTTACATAAGAACGGTCCTGCAATAATGAAGCTACAGAAGGCTTTCCGTCTCCCAATGCCGGGAAAACCATTGGCCCGGCGTAAGTGCCGCTGACATCATCCAGATAATCTGTCTGGGTAAAACGATATAGGGCTTCCAGGCCCACATTCACTTTTTTTGAAATATTATACTTAAAACCGCCTCCAATCAGGAAAGCGTAAGATACCAGGCTGTATGGCTTACGTTCCGGATACAGAGCAGATCCCTGTCCCTCCGTCCGTAACGGCTGCAGGAAGTATTTTTTCCCGTCCAGGTAAGCGTAAGGATTGAAGTGGAAAATACTGACACCACCCGTCAGATAAGGAGAAAAACGGTGGTCCAGCGTGCCCGGCTCAAACTTAAAAAAGTTAAAATCCCCCTGCAACGCCAGCTCAAACAAATTGGTATTAAAGCTCAGGTTTCTGCGATGTTGAAATTCATTTTTATTATATACGTCGGAGTAGCCCAACTGCATAAAACGTGCATGAGCGCGCACCCCCACATATTCGTTGAGGTATTTCCGGTAGTATACGCCCACGGCTGGCTTCATTGCGTTTAAAGCCCCTCTGGTATTGAGGTCCCCGAAATAATGCGCCCCTCCTATCGACAAACCCAGCTCCCCTACATATTCCAGCTCATTTTGCGCCGCCACCCTATTGGTCAGCAGACAAGCAGCTGCCAACAGTAACGATAACACGAAGTTTTTTGGATATAAAAAAGATTTCAGCATAAATCAGTTACTTAAACGCAATAATGCCGGATTTATTTAATGTATGACTGATCATTATGCTAACAGCTTCATTATCAAGCGGTTTCCACAAAGGCATAATAACATTTGCAATCAGCAGGCAATATATTTGTAAATGTAGCAATATATTTTACAAATAATATGTCCCGTCACACTTTAATCCTGTTCCGGGCATCAATACCCCAGAGCAGCTTATTACGCAGGGTATGCAGGAAATTACTTTCATCCAGTCGCAACAGGCTGAGAGAAAACCGTTCTTTTTTAATAGCCAGCTGCACAGTGCTGTCAATGGTTTCCATACGGCTGTCGAGTGTACACAGAAACTGATCGCTGCGGCCCTCCACTTCAAAGGATATCACACTTTCATTAGGCACAATAATCGGACGTACATTGAGGTTATGCGGCGCCACCGGCGTGATCACAAAGTTGTTGGCATCCGGGAATACGATCGGGCCTCCACAGCTGAGCGAATAACCGGTAGAACCGGTTGGAGTGGAAACGATCAGCCCATCAGCCCAGTAAGTATTGAGAAACTCTCCGTTCAGATAAGTATGGATCTTTACCATCGCGGAAGTATCCTTTTTATGGATGGTAAATTCATTCAGTGCATAAGGGATATCTCCGAACAACGGCACATTGGCATCCAGGTGAATCAATGAACGCTGATCTACCACATAGGTACGGTCCAGCAGGGCCTTTACCAGGGAATGGATCTCGTCTTTGCCAATGCTGGCCAGAAAACCCAGCCGGCCAAAATTAATTCCCACCACCGGAATATTGGTATCCCGCACATAACACACGGTATCCAACAGAGTACCATCACCACCCAGGCTCATCAGAAACTCAATATTCCCCGGCAGATCTTCTGCCCGGGAGAACAAGGGAGGTTCCTCCTTAAAAGAAATATATTCTTTCAGCGTATGGTAAAAAGGTTCGTAAAGGGTAGCGGAGATCTCCGCACGCTGCAATTCATCCAGCAACAAGCGGATATTTGCAATATCTTCTGTAATAAATCCCCGGCTATAGAGAGCAACCTGCATTTGTGCATTTCTTTAAGTAATCCAACAAACCGTGTACGCTGTAGTTCACTGTTCCTGCTACATATCTACACTTGTGTGTAAAAATAGTCCTTTTTGCCCTAACTGGTTAACGCTGTACTCTATACGCAAACAGGTATCATAAAAAGAAACAATATCAAGGCCGATGCCGCCAGTATATAGGAAACGGTTGTTGAGGAAACTGTTTCCAGGGAACTTGTTGTACGCATATCCCCCATCGGCAAAGGCTTTGGCGAATATGCGGAAAGGTACGGTATTGAATTTTTTGGGGACGATGGGCAGCTTCAGTTTGAAGGCCAGTATCTCCTGACGCAGGGTGGACTTCAGGATAGCAAAACTGGTACCGTCAACCACGTAATATTCGAGGCCCCGCAGGTAATCTTCCGCATACCCCAGCGCCTGCTGGTTCATATAGGGCTGTTCGTCCGAAAACTTCACCTGTCCCCGCATGCCCAGCGCCAGAAAAGTCCTGGGCCGCAGTTGCCAGAACCGGGCTGCATTCAGCCGGAACCGGATATCGTCAATATCACTTAGTGGGCCGATACCACGCTTGGCCGCCTCTCCCATTATACTGACACCCTTGAGCGGGTACACCCAACTATCTGCCCGGATATAGGTAACGCGGTAGACCAGGTCTAAAAACCGTACGCTGGTACGGCCTTTTCCCAGGTAATTGGGGTTGATGATGGCCACCGAATCGGCTACTTTCTCATAGTTGTAGTAGAGAAATACCTGGTGTCTGGTATTGATGGCTTTACGGTAGCTGTAACGGATGCCAATCGTATATACCTGGCGCAGGAATTCATCCTTGCGGAAAAACTGCTGTTTATTGTTGCTGGTACTATCGTTAACCTCACGGTTACGGCTATATGAAAATAAAACTCCCAGGCCATGACGGAAGCCCTTATCGATATAAGGCAGGTTATATTGCAGGCTTATCTTCTGGGTATATCCGAACTGCAGGGTGGCATCCAGGCCATCATTACGTCCGGTGAGGTTTTCCTGTGTTCCTTTTACACCCAGATTGACACGATTAAAATTATGTCCTTTCTCCACCCACCATTGGTTGAAGTTTCTGTCGGCGAGTTTGAAAATAGGAAATGCAAAGGTGTACCAGCGCTCCCATACTTCAAATACCAGGTCAGCGCTATTGCCGTCCCAGTTTTTGACATTGGCGGTGGCATTGAGGAACAGGGAGGTATTCAGGATCTGTTTCCTGCGTTCTTCCAGCGTTTCCGCCAGATTGTTGAGGTAGATGGTATCTCCCGGAACCGTGCTTATTTCACGTTGTATGATGGAGGTACGGGTTTTCTTATTACCGATAATGATAATATTGCGAACGACCAGGTAGCCGGAATCCTGTGCCAGCGCTGCAGCCCTTCCCCCTTCTTCCATCCGGCTTTTCGCCGCGCCAGGTAATACTATGCCGAGCAGGCATAAGTATCCCAGCAAGTAATAACAGCATCTCAGCATGTAGGCTATCTCTGATTTAGATTGCTAAAGTTACATTAAATGTGTGTCGTTATCATGGAAGATAAACAACCCTAACAACATAAAAAAATTAACCGGGGAGGAGTTACATGCTGATATAATTCATCAACAAATCGTAGTTCTTTTTGACCAGGTCTTCTTCCTGTTCTTCGGAGTAGATGTATTTGATAGTATAATTAAAGCGCTCGTAAGTGGCCACCAGTGAGTGGAGTTCCTGGCGGTTGGTTTTGAGCAGCACTTCCAGCTTACCGGAAGGATCGGTAATCGTATTTACGCTGAGCAGGATCACGTCGTTGGACTCCGCAATGCGGGCTATTTCGCTGAGACTATAGTCGCGGGGATCCATTTCCAGGGCCAGGATGCCACCGGCTTCCTTTGCTCCGTTGAATTGGGCCAGGGCAGCCAGCAGGTTATCTTTGGTGATAATGCCCAGGTATTCGTTCTCCTTGGTCACGACCGGCAGGGCACACAGTTTGAATTCATGGAACAGCTTCAGCGCTTCAAAAAGGTGGGCACCTTCCTGAATGGCAGTACGGCTGGCTCCGTTGTACTGCAGGGATTCCAGCAGCAGTTCCGGCTCTTCCAGGTCCATAATCTGATCTTCCTCTACCAGTGCCACATACTTATTATCCACTACCATAGGCAGTTGCGTAAGATGATATTCATTCATCAGACGCAATGCTTTAGTTCCTGCATCCGAAGGTTGCAGGATTGGCACGGTGGATATGAGTTCTCTGGCAGTCATTTTCGTGTATTCTTACACAATAATAACAAAGAATCTTCCAACAGAAAAAGAAATTACATGTACTGTTATCCTGCCGCACCTGCAGAGGGCGGTCTATACGCAATACCAGAAACGGTTCAGGTGTTTGGCTGCGTCTTCAGTTTCTCCAGAAAAGCGTGCAGGATCTTGTTAAACTCGTCGGGAACTTCCATCATGGGCGCATGGCCGCATTTATCAATGAATTCCAGTTCAGAATTAGGTATAAGCTTTTGAAATTCTTCGCCCACCATAGGAGGTGTAACGGTATCATTTTTACCCCAGATCAGCAGTGTAGGTTGTTTGATGTCTTTCAGTTCATCTCCCAGGTTATGTCGGATAGCAGATTTAGCCAGGGTGATGATTTTGATCACTTTCAGACGATTGTTGACAATCTCAAACATTTCGTCCACCAGTTCTTTGGTAGCGATCTTCGGATCATAAAAAGTAAGCTCAGCTTTCTTACGGATATATTCGTAGTCTCCTCTTTTAGGATAGGTTTCACCCATACCATTTTCAAACAGACCGGAACTACCAGTGAGTATCAGCGACTTAATAGGCGCTTCCGGGTGTTTGAGCAGATATACCAGCGCCACATGGCCACCCAGGGAATTACCCAGCAGGTGCACATTCTGGTAGCCTCTGGCTTCAACAAACTTGTGCACAAACTTAGCCAGGCCGCCAACAGACGTTTCCAGGATGTTTAAATCATACAGGGGCAACATGGGTATCACAACCTTGTTATACTGCCGGAAATACTCGATCATGTGCGAGAAATTGCTCAAAGCACCAAAAAGTCCATGCAATAATACCAGTGGTTCTCCTTCTCCTTCTTCTATATAACTAAACTTACCCTGTGTTTTGATTTCGTAATCCATTGCCAAATCTTGAAAGTCAATTTTACGCTAAAATAATTCTTTTTATTAATCTAAATACTGTCAGGCTGATTGTAAGTGTCCGGCAGCTTTATCAAAAAACGCCTGCAGCTGGGAGAATATGTCTTTAAAGACCGGTATCCACTCTCCCATATGATCCAATACCCAGGGGCCTATGTGCTCAATATAGGGATATACCACTGAATGCAGTTTGGTTTCCGGGCTCAGCAGATAGATCTGGTTGGCAATCCACAATACCACACTATAAACAATCGTGAATATCATACTGTACAACAGAATGCCACCCAGCCTGTTCAGCCATCCCATCATGGCCATTTCTATCAGCTTCTGCAGTGCGCTGGCACCCAGTCTTACCAGTAATGCCACTCCCACAAAAAGGCAAACGAAACAAAGCATCGGCACCCAACGGGAATGTATATCCCATCGTTGCTGCACCAGTGTAGCGGTAACTGCAGAAAGTTTAAGGGCAACTGCCAGTCCCAGTGTTACGGCAACCAGCGAAAAAACGGCCACTATCAATCCACGTGTATACCCTTTATAAAGGGCTATTACCATGATAATGGCAAAAACGATATCTATTGACAAAGTAATAATTTTCGATTTTTCTGATTCCTGATTTTTTGATTTTGGAATGGAAGAAGGTCTCAAATTCCAAAATCAAAAAATCAAAAATTAAAAAATCTTTAAATATTTAAATATTTATTTAAGGAGTTCTTTTACCATAGCGGAAATAGCCTTTCCGTCTGCTTTACCAGCCAGTTGTTTGGTGGCTACGCCCATTACCTTACCCATATCAGCAGGAGATGCAGCACCTACTGAAGCAATAATTTCAGCCACAGCAGCTTTTAACTCATCTTCGCTCATTTGTTTGGGCAGGAAACGTTCAATCACGGCCAGCTCTTCTTCTTCTTTCACAGCCAGGTCTTCCCTGTTCTGCTGACGGAAAATTTCCAGGGAGTCTCTCCTTTGTTTGGCCAGTTTCTGCAGCAGCTTTAATTCATCAGCTTCAGTCAATTCTCCGCTGCCACCTTCCGCTGTTTTAACCAGCAGAATAGCGGCTTTGATAGCGCGCAACGCACGCAAGTCAGCTTCTTTTTTGCCCAGCATCGCCGTTTTGATCTCGGCGTTGATATTTGTTTCTAAAGACATATGTGGTTACGTTTAATGGATTAGGATTCAGCCTGCTGTTTTTCCTGGAATTTCTTAAAGAACTCTTTAGCAAAAGCCCTTAATTCATCCGCCTGGTCGCGGTATTGGGTAGCCCTGGCATAAGTATCAGCCATGGTCATCATAGTCTGAAAAAAGAAGTCGGCCATTTCATCCACCATCATATCTTTGGTCCAGAGGTCAATCCGTAAAGCAGCCTTTTCAGCCGGGTCCCAGAAAGATATCATCATGGCTTTGGCCTTGATCAGGCGGTCTTCCTTGTTATCAGTGGCACTCCACTCAATCGATTCCGGCACTTTATTCTCGTCCAGACCCACCTGGATCTGTATGTTTTTCTTGTTCATGTTTTTTCATTAAAGCGCAAAAATAACTATCATTTAGGGATTTTGATATTTGGTTATTTGGATATTTGACCCGAATAACGATTAAATCCCCCAATTCCCTGCATCCCAGCCAGTTGCCGGGGCTACCGGCGGTTCCTTGGCCAGCAGCCTGCTTCTCAGCTGTTCATCCTTATACAGCAGGCTCATTTTCTCCGCCAGATCATCCACATTGGCAGGGTCTGTATACAATGCTGTATCACCGGCAGCTTCCCGGGCAGCCTCACTTTCCAGCGCTATCACCGGCACCTTGCATTGTTGTGCCATATAGATGGGCAGCGGCAGTCCATCAAAACGAGCGGGATACACCAGTGCATAGGCGGCACCTGTTACCTCCGCCAGCTGTGCCATCGTCAGATCCTGCAGCCACACTACATCATGCCTGAACTTAAAACTTTCCAGTGCCTGCGCGATCTCAGCCCCGGCAGCCGTCAGATTACCGGCCAATACCAGTTTCAGATTGGTACGCTGCCGTTTTTTTAGCGCCGAAAACGCTTTAAAAACCGGCATTATATTATTCCTCGGATGAATGCTTCCAGTTACCAAAAAATACTCCACCCCGCCAGACCAGGCCTTTTTAGCCGCCTCCCGATCTTCCCATTCCAGTGGCCGGAACAGGCTACTGTCAATGGCTGCACTCAGCTGTAATACTTTATTGCGGGCTCCTGGCGCGTAACGCAGCAGCTCCGCTTTGGTGGTATCAGAAAGTACTACGATCTGCTGTGCCCGGTCGAGATAACGGGTAATCTTTTTTTTCAGGGAAGCCTGTTCCTGCGCAGATTGCAGACCGGCATTCTTCAAAAAAGATAGGTCCCGGAGCAGGATAGTAGCCGGCACCTTGCTTCTCAGAGGCAAAGTACTGTCCAGCCCTATGTAATGGTCTGCCTTTATTGTCTTCATTGCATGTGGCAGCTGCCATTCCAGCCACCAGTAACGATGCCAGGCCTTGTTGCCTTTGAGTGGCAGCACTACAGTAGTAACATTGGCTGGAAAGTTAAGATGGGCAGGAACCTCCCCGTCAAAATAAAAGGTAAACCGGTGCTCCGGCTGTTGCCGGCATAATGCAGATATGATCTCAGTAGCCACCTGGCCGGTATCGGCGGGTAAATCCCTTCTCAGGCAAGTAGCATTAACAGCAATTTGCATAGATATTTCACTTGATGTGACAGCCTGCAAACCTACGCTATTTTGACATGCCGCAACAGTGATAATTTATCAGCCGGCCGACTTGTTGGTGATAAGGAATTCCACTGGCGTGGTAATGTTGGCCGTATTGCCCAATGATGCCAGGGTAAGTGTTACTTTATAAGTCTTTACCTCCTTGAGATGCCGGAGTGTAATATTGATCGTACCGGTGGTGGCATCTGGTATGGCATCCTGTGCCAGGGGAATGCCCGCAGGGTCTGTCACTACGTTCATGGTTACCCGTACCCCTTTTTCCGGCATTTTGGAAGTGATCTTCACCTGAAAGGTAAAGGTGCTGTCCATTGCCACGTTGGCCTTGCCTGCCACCACTCCGGATAACTCCAGCTTCAGGGCTTCTTCCTGAGTAGACGGAGCCGGATCTTCACCACCCTTCTTTTTTTTACAGGCAGTCAGTGCCAACAAGGCACCTATGAGAAACAAGGATAGATATTTTTTCAGTGGCATAACAAGGGTATATAAGATGAAATTACAATTTTATCATATGTAAATCAAATTTTACTTCTCACATCCAGGGCATCCCGCAAGCCATTACCTAACAGGTTGAAAGCCAGCACCAGCATCATAATAGCCACACCCGGCGCCAGCGCCAGCAGCGGGTTGTGTGTAATAATGAAATTGTAATTCTCTTTGATCATGAGACCCCAGGAAGGCTGTGGCGGTTGTACGCCCACCCCCAGAAAGCTAAGTCCCGCCTCCACCACAATAGCCGTAGCAAAGTTGCCAGCCGCTACTACCATTACAGGCCCCAGGATATTGGGCAGGATATGTTTTACGATAATACGGGTATGTCCGTATCCCAATGCCCGGGCGGCTTCTACAAATTCCAGTTCCCGCAGGGCCAGTATCTGACCACGGATAATACGGGCCACCCCTACCCACAACGTCAGCCCCACGGCTATAAATACCTGCCAGAAGCCCTTACCCAGCGCGAGTGTCAGTGCAAATACCAGCAGCAGCGAAGGCATAGACCACACCACATTTACCAGCCACATCACCATATCATCAGCCGTGCCTTTGAAATAACCGGCTACAGCACCCATAAACACGCCTATAGTAAGGGAAATGATCACTGCAATACATCCTACGCCCAGGCTCACCCGGGTGCCTACCAGCAGCCGGCTCAGGATATCCCGGCCAAACTTGTCGGTACCCAGCCAGTAGGTAACCGGAAAGATGCGGTGGCGGACAATGTTTTCCTGCAATTGAGGTACAGAGAGTCCCGCTTCCTGCTGGCTGCCATACCAAACATCGCGGAGGTTATATTTTTCTTCCCGTGAGGTAGTCTCGTCTACATAACGCTGCACCAGCAGGGTGCTGTCTTTAAATTCCCAGGAACGGACAGGTGTCCATGTCATATCCGACTCCTGGCCGAATAATAATCGCTGAAAAAAAGAAACCCTGACCACCGGCTGCGCTTTTTTGACTGCCAGCATATGAATACGGAAACCCGGATGCTGTCCTCCTACTTCGAGGACCATCCTGTTGGCATCGGGAGTGTTATCTGGAGCAATGATATAAGCGAAAAAACTGACTACTACCGCCGCTGCAATGACGATCAGGCCTGCCAGTGCACCTTTGTTTTTTCGCAGCCTTTTCCAGGCAGATTGAATATCGGACAACTGTAAAATAATTTTTTAGTTCACCTGCCGGCCCTTCCATTGGTAACTTCCAAACTTGCCCAGCCATCCGGCGAGAACAATATAAGGAATATGAAACAACTGTCCGGGGATAAACCATATCAATAAAGCTGTTTTACGGAAAAAGCCTGCTACCGGTACCAGGAAATAAAGCTCCAGTGTTACCTTCAGCAGCAGGAGAATCAGGAACGCAGGCCACCAATGTGGTACAAACAAAGCGATTGCCCCCAATACCAGCATACTTACATTAAAAAGATATACCAGTAACAACACCCAGGTAAGGCGTTTATCTTCATACTTGTCGGCTTTCGATGACCAGCGTATGCGCTGGTTCATAAATCCCTTCAGTGTATCTACCGGTAAAGTACGCACGATAGCCTCTTCACTTTTAAGATACCTGACTCCATCAGGATAAGCGCTGTAGATCTTGTACATCAGCAGCATATCATCGCCGGAGGCGATATTATCGATCCCTGTAAAACCACCTACCGCATGAAAAGCTGCTTTTTCATAAGCCAGGTTGGCCCCATTACACATAGTGCCCGATTTGAGCCAGGCCGCGGCACCCGTGATGCCTTGCATGGTGATGAAATCGAGCGACTGAAGTTTCATGAAGAAATTACGCTCCTTATAAAAGCTCACCGGCGCCGCGATAAATTTGGGCCGGTACGTTTCATAAAACTGTACAATGGTTTCTATCCACCGGGGGCCCATCACACAGTCTGCGTCTGTAGTAACGATAAGGTCACCTTTAGCCCGGGCGATAGCCATGGCAATTGCTTTTTTCTTGTAGGAATTAAGCCGTTCATCTTTACTAAGCAGGTCCTGCATACGGAGCAGGTGAATGTTGGTAGCCGGAAAGCGGGTGATAATTCCGGCGGTATCGTCTGTGGAAAAATCATCTACAATGATCACTTCCAGCAGATCTGCCGGATAGGTTTGTTGTTGCAGTGATTTCAGCAGCGCCGGTACATTTTCAGCTTCATCGCGTGCGGGGATAATAACGGTCACGCGGGTATTACCACCCGGTGACTGTGCAGGTACAAATTCCGGCAGTTTTCTCCAGCCAAGGCTGTACCACAACATCAGTACGCCGTATCCAAGTGCCAGTCCGGTAACTATAATCAGGAAAAAATACATCCAGGTTAAATATTTGTTTTGATAATGGAGCCCAGCTCCTTTGAAATCAGCTGATGCCCTTTTTCCAGCACCAGCATTTTACAGGTAAATGAACCGTCCATAAAGCGTGTACCCAGTACCGGTGGTATTACCCGGTCGTATTTCCCGAATATCAGGAGTGTTAAAACGTTGTAGCGGGACAGTAATTGTTTGCACTTCTTTTTATCCGGCATCATATGTCGCATGGTTGTCCATACGTTGTATACCTGCAGTCTTTTTTCTGTTTTGTCCATCCGGTGCAGTGCGAATTTGTAAACGCTTTGATTAAGCAGTCCCAGTTTCCGCCATCCTTTCAGCAGCGTAAAAAATAATTGGGGATGATCAGTATTGTACTTGAAAAGTTTATTACCTATGCTGGTTTGAGTAACAAACATATGCCATGGATTGTTTCTGAGGCCATCTGCTGCCAGCATGATCAGGTGATCTATGCGACTGGTCATGGTTTCCACCAGGCAGAGTGCCAGTCGTCCGCCCATGCTGTAGCCCAGCAGTGAAAAACGTTCTTTGCCCTGCTGTTCCAGTACCAGCAGTATAATGGCTTCCAGATCGGCCTTTTCAAAAGGGCGTTCTTCATTCCATTTGGTTTCTCCATGTAAGGGCATGTCCAGTGCCACGACGGTGAATATATCTCCCAAACCGGCTGCCAGCGGGGCGAAGTGTGCGGCACTTTCACCAAATCCGTGCAAACAGATCAGCAGTTGCGGACCTGTTCCGCTGCTGATTCCATGAAACTGGCTTTTAGCATATGGCAAATAGAAATCCATAAGGGGGAACAATGATAGGGAAAAAACTTTGTCTTACCCAGCTTTGGGCGCAGGTTTTCCGGATACTGTTTCGGTTTTGTTAAAATATTCCCACTCCGGTAGGTAGCTATCCTGTCAAGTGCCCGCAGTGATGGCAACCAGTGGGGCAAGCGTTATAATAATGCAGGGAGGGCATGGTTTTATTTCAGCTTAATTCGGTAAATTACGGAAGTACCAAAAATCAGATAAACATGGACGCAACAGTAGAAAATAAGCAGGCGCTGAAAGGCGCAGAGTTCCTGGTAAAGGAAAGTGTTCCGGAAGATGTGTTTACCCCCGAAGATTTTTCGGAGGAACAGCTGATGATCAAAGATATGGCCGACCAGTTCATCAGTAAAGAAATAACGCCGATCGTTGAGCGTATTGATAAACTGGAAGAGGGTCTGATGCCTTCTCTCCTGGAGAAAGCAGGTGAGCAGGGACTACTGGGTGCTTCTTTCCCTGAAGAATATGGAGGCCTGGGCAAAGACTTCGTAACCGCCACTATCATCAATGAAGGGCTGGGTGCCGGCCACTCGTTCTCTGTAGCTATGGCCGCCCATACGGGTATCGGCTCGCTCCCTATCCTGTATTTTGGTACAGAAGCCCAGAAACAAAAATATATTCCAAAACTGGCTACCGGCGAAATGAAAGGCGCCTACGCCCTCACAGAACCGGATTCCGGCTCTGACGCCCTGGGAGCCAGAACTACCGCCAAACTCACCGAAGATGGTAAATACTATGTACTGAACGGACAGAAAAGCTGGATCACCAACTCCGGTTTCGCTGATGTATTTACCGTATTCGCTAAAATCGATGGCGATAAATTCACTGCCTTTATTGTGGATAAAGGTACTCCCGGATTTACCCTGGGTGCCGAAGAACACAAAATGGGCATCAAAGGCTCTTCTACCCGCCAGATCTATTTCCAGGACGCCAAAGTACCTGTTGAAAACGTACTGGGCGTAATTGGCAAAGGACACCTGATCGCTTTCAATATCCTGAACATAGGCAGGCTGAAACTCTGTGCGGCCGCACTCGGCGCAGCCAAGAAGTGTATCACCACTTCCGTACAGTATGCCAATACCCGCCACCAGTTTAAACAGCCGATCTCCAATTTCGGCGCCATCAAACATAAACTGGCGGAAATGGCCATCCGTACCTGGACTTCAGAGTCTTCCCTGTTCCGCACCGCACAGCTCATCGACGAAAAAGAAAAAGAACTGCTGGCTTCCGGCAAACCTTTCAACGAAGCCCTGCTGGGTGCCGCGGAAGAATATGCCGTAGAATGCGCCATCCTGAAAGTTAATGGTTCTGAAGTACTGGATTATGTAGTGGATGAAGGTGTACAGATACACGGTGGCAACGGCTTCAGCGATGAATACATCATCTCCAAAGCTTACCGTGACTCCCGCATCAACCGCATCTTCGAAGGTACCAACGAAATCAACCGACTGCTCACTCTCGACATGACGCTAAAACGGGCCATGAAAGGCAAACTGGACCTGATGACCCCTGCCATGAACGTGATGAAGGAACTGATGAGCATACCTGATTTTGGCAGCGACGATGAAAGCGCTTTCAGCAAGGAAAGAAAGATGATCACCAATTTTAAAAAGGCCATCCTTATGACCGCTGGCGCCGCCGCCCAGAAGCTCATGATGAAGCTGGAAACAGAACAGGAAGTGCTGATGGACATCGCTGATATGGCCATCGAAACATTCGTGGCCGAAAGCGCCCTCCTGCGCCTCCAGAAACTTGTTCAGCATAAAGGAGAAGCCGCCGCCGAACTGCAGACAGACATCGTGCGTACCTACATCTACGATGCCGCTGACCGTATCAACAAATCCGGTAAAGACGCCATCAACGCCTTCGCCGAAGGTGATGAACAACGGATGATGCTGCTGGGCCTCAAACGCTTCACCAAAGCAGAACCTTTCAACGCAAAAGATGCCCGCAGAAGAATTGCGGACAAACTGATTGCTGAAAATAAATACATCTTCTAAGATTGGATGATGGACTGTTTGATGATGAGATGATGGTTTCTTCCCACTCCATCATCCCATCATCAAACATCTAAATCATTAAATACCAATCGCGCTCTCCTATTTCCCTCTTATCTTTACATGATTACGCAGGGATATGAAGCAAGCATTGAAACTATTACTACAGACTGTTATTGCCATTGTAGTTCCCCTTTGGGCCAGCAGCCAGGCTTTTCTCCGGCTCAGCCAACCTTCCCGGGAACAAACCAATGTGAACACCGCCCGGCAGTTTATTGCCGGCAGGACGTGTACCGATTGCAAGGTCACCATCAACAATGAACCGGTTTACGTATACAGCACCGGCACCTTCGCCGTTAAAAAAGAGCTGAAGGAAGGTAGAAACTCATTCACCATCACAGCAGAAGACACTACTAACGGCAAAACATACACGAAAAATATTACCTGGTATTATGCTCCGGTTCCTCCTCCCAGAGTTACCAGCAGCTTCCGGATAGATTTTGTGGAAATCTCTCCCAAAGGGAACCTGCAACTGTCTGTAGGAGATACCCTGCATGTAAAGATGAAAGGTTATCCCGGCGGGCATGCCAGCTGGTTCAACAATTCGCCCCTGCGCGAATTACCAGCCGCTCAAACAGGAGGTGTACCCGGCTATTATGTTGGCAGCTACGCGTTGCAGCCAGCAGACTCCCTGCTGAACGGAAAAATACAGGTCAGGCTCTACAATGGCAGTGAAACAGCCATCTTAAACAGCACCTACCATTACAGCATGATGCGCCATGAGATACCGCTCACCGGCCGCACCATCGACAACATGACCTACCTTACTTCCGCTGCTGAAGGCGACCGCCTCGGCCCGGATAAAATAGGTTATCTCGATAAAGACGTACTGCTCCACATCATAGGCAGGCAGGGCGATTACTATAAAGTACGCCTCTCCTCCCAGCGGACAGCGTTTATCCCCGAACCACTGGTGGATACAGACATCCCGCAGGAACCCATGCCTGTCAGCATCGTCTCCGATGCCAAAGTATGGGGCGACGAAAAAGCAGACTATGTATCGGTAGCACTGTCAGATAAACTGCCCTATACATCCACCCAGATGGTGTCTCCGGGTAAAATCATCGTTGACATTCACGGTGCCTACGCCGAAAACGGCATCAGCACGCAGCTCCAGGGTACCCGTGAAATCACCGGCCTACAATGGCAACAACCTACCCATGACGTGCTCCGCATGGTGATTTCCCTCAAACACGCTCCCTGGGGATACCAGATTTATTATGAAAACAACCGTATAACGGTGAAGGTTAAACGCGTTCCGGCCAACCTGTCTCTACGCAATCTGGTGATCGGTATAGACGCAGGTCACGGCGGCAGCAATATGGGCTCTGTAGGCCTCACCGGCGTGTACGAAAAAACACTTACCCTCAACCTCGCCCTGCAGCTGGAGGCTGCCCTGAAAAGAGAAGGCGCTACTATCATCATGTCGCGTACCACAGAAAGACTGGTGCCCAACGAAGAACGCCTCTCCCTCTTCCGCCGCGCCGACCCCGACCTGCTGCTCAGTATACATCTCAATTCTTCCGGTAATCCCGTGGATGTTACAGGTACCGCCACCTATTACAAACACCCGTTCTGCGAGCCGCTGAATGCCGCCATCCACAAGCGATTACTTGAAACAGGACTGAATGATTTCAAAAACAACGGCGACTTCAACTTCATCCTCAATAACCCAACGGAGTTCCCGGACGCACTAATAGAAACCCTCTTCATCAGCAATCCCGGTGATGAGGAAAAAATACTTGAACCGCAGTTCCAGCAGGAAATCATCAACAAGATTGTGCAGGGCCTGAAAGACTATCTCAAAACCATGTAATATATCAGCGAATAGAAAAGGGCTGACCAGCATAAACTGGTCAGCCCTTTTTAGTGATATGTGCTGTATCAGCGGCCGCTCAGCGGCTGCAAATACTTTGTCAATCTGTCGATAGCGGCAGCTACTACCCCGATCTGTTCTGCTGCTTCTGACCAGCGACGTTGTTCAATAGCTTCCCGCACGCCCGGAACGGTTTTCACACCATAGCCGGTATAAAAGCCTGGCGCGTATAATGTATGTTTATACCAGGCGCGGGATGGCAGCCCTTTTTCGTTCAACAGCTGCTGTTCGGCCTGATAGAGTATTTTGTTCAGCGCAGGATTACCTGCCAGCTGTTTATTGCTACTGATAGCCTGGGTAATGGAGTCCAGCCCCGCCAGTGCGTTCTGCAGCGGAGAGAAGTCGATATAGGGCACCGGTACTTTAGCAACAGGAGGCAGCAGGTGTTTAGCCGTATCCGTAGCCAGCTGGTATTTGTTTTCCTTTACGAGCTGATTTTCCAGGGCGGTTGTTTCACGCATGTCTGTAGCCAGTTCTGTAAGCTCGCTGACATATCCGTTTACTGTTTCATACAGTTTGCGGAAGTCGAATGGCAGAACAACAGCATTGGCTATACGAAGAACAGTATGACCGGCTGTCTTTGACAACGCTACTCCGTAGCTGAAGGTGGGATCTTTAAACCTTACATAGTCATCGTAAGAGTCGTAGATAGAGTGGTATTCCCCGCCGGCATCTTCACCGGAGAAGCCGAAGTCCAGAGAAGGTACGCCCAGGTGCTGCAGAAAGGAGGAATAATCTGATCCGGAGCCCATTGCGTTGATATTGATACCCTGGCGGGAAAGTTTCTCTTTTTTCTGCCTGGTAGTGGCGGCCCTGAGCACATCAGCAGCCTGGCGGCGGGCCAGGATACTGACATTGGTTTGTGGATCGGTGATATCGCGGGCCACCTGGTTGACCAGTGTTTCCAGGGCATGAGAGCCGCTGGCGCCGAGGAAACCACGGCCGTTGCCATCAGAATTGATGTATACCACTGCTTTCTCCTGTAATTCAGCAGCATGGTCTTCTGCCCATTCGGTAGAACCCAGCAGTCCGGGCTCTTCACCGTCCCAGGCGCAGTATACCAGGGTACGGCGTGGTTTGAAGCCTTCCCTGCTCAGCTGCCCGATAGCCTTAGCCTCTTCCAGCAGGGCAGCGAGGCCACTGATAGGGTCGGAAGCGCCGTTTACCCAGGCATCATGGTGGTTACCACGCACCACCCACTGATCGGGCTCTTCAGCACCTTTTAATTTGGCTATCACGTTGTGACAGGGACGTATTTGCCAGTCGAAGGATAGTTTCAAATGTACTTTGGCTTTTCCCGGACCGATATGATAGGTGAAGGGCAGCGCGCCACGCCAGGCTTCAGGTGCTACGGGTCCATCCAGTGCCTTGAGGAGTGGGGCCGCATCATGATAACTGATAGGCAACACTGGTATCTTCAGCAGGTTAGGAGCCTGAAGGCGGTCCAGTCTTTTGGCGTTGGCAGTAGCTCCAATATTGGGCGTGAGCGGATCTCCGGGATAAATGACCATATCCATCACAGAGCCGCGCTGTACACCGTATTCATTTTTAAAGGCTCCCTGCGGGTATACGTCTCCGTTAAAATAGCCGTCGTCTTTGGGATCGGAGTAGATGATACAGCCGATGGCGCCGTGTTCCTGGGCTACTTTGGGTTTGATACCCCGCCAGGAGCGGCCGTATTTGGCGATCACTATTTTACCCCGTACGTCTATACCGGCACGTTCCAGGTATTCATAATCTTCAGGCAGGCCGTAGTTGACAAATACCAGCGGAGCACTTACATCACCGTCAGCACTCCAGGCGTTGTAGGTAGGCAGCTGGCCTTCCTGGCCGGAAGTGGCATCTTCTTTCAGGGCCGGCTCTTTCAGAAGAGCCTTGTAAGTAGTGGGGGAAGTCATTTCCAGCACCCGCTCTTTAGGCTTGGGAAACAACACCTGGTAAGTCACAATTTCCGCATCCCAGCCATAACTTTTAAAACGCTGCAGGATGTCTTCAGCCACCGCTTTGCCTCCGGCTGAGCTGATATGATGTGGCCTGGAAGACAGGGTTTTGATGGTTTCTCCGATGTGGCTGCTGCTGAGCTGCTGATCAAAACGGGCTTCCAGCTGCTGCTGGCGGGCTACTTCATTATCGGTATATCCCAGCATTTTTTTGTCTTGCGCCTGGGCTGTAGCACCCGCGCATAAACATAACGCCAGTAAAAAATGAGTTCTCATCATAAGACGTTTAGATGTGTTGGTTGAAAAGAAAAGTTGGTATATCCAACAATATACAAATAGTCCACCATACCAATAGGCTTTTTTTGAGCAAAAATCATCAACATAACTTTTAGTTATCCTTCATAATCATACGTTATAGGTCAAACAGTCCACTCAACCAGTAGATTAATGTATATTTGTAAACACTTTCATAGCTTTATCCCTGTGAAATAATATAGCTAACATTTAAAGCGGAACAATATGTCAAATACGATACAGGAGTTTAACGACTACCGTGGGAAAATGAATGAAGTAATACTGGGGAAGCAGAATAAGGTGATCAACCGGTTATTTAACCTCGATACCAACACTTATGCCGAGGGAGCGCTGAGTACAAAAACCAAGGAAATGCTGGGGCTGGTAGCGTCGATGGTACTGCGCTGCGACGATTGTATCAAATATCATCTGGGCAAATGTTATGAACAGGGCATCACCACCGACGAAATGTATGAAATCTTTGCGGTGGCCAATATTGTAGGTGGAACGATTGTTATTCCGCACACCCGCCGGGCAGCCGAATATTGGGAAGAACTGAATAATCAGTAACTTTACAGGATTACATATTCATACTCATATATATATTTAATTCATACAAATGTCAACAGCAACTATAGCTCCGCAAGCCTTAACTGCAAAAGATTTTGCAACGGACCAGGAAGTGCGCTGGTGCCCTGGATGCGGCGACTACTCTATACTTAAGCAGGTACAGACTATCATGCCCGGGCTGGGTATCCCCCGCGAAAATATTGTGATTGTTTCTGGTATCGGCTGTTCATCGCGTTTCCCATACTATATGAACACCTATGGTATGCACTCAATCCACGGGCGTGCTACTGCTATTGCCTCCGGCCTGAAAGCTACCCGCCCAGAGCTGAGCGTATGGATTGTGACGGGTGACGGTGATGGTCTCTCGATTGGTGGTAACCACACCATCCATCTGCTGCGTCGTAATTTTGATGTGAATATCATGTTGTTCAACAACCAGATTTATGGTCTGACTAAAGGACAATACTCCCCTACTTCCGAAGAAAACAAGGTGACCAAGTCTACCCCCTTCGGTAGTATCGACCACCCTTTCAACCCGCTGGCACTGGCACTGGGCGCAGATGCAACCTTCATTGCCCGCAGTATGGACCGCGATCCAAAACACCTGCAGGAAATGCTGAAACGCAGCCATGCCCACAAAGGAGCCTCTTTCCTGGAAATATATCAGAACTGCAACATCTTCAATGATGGCGCTTTTGAAATATTCACCGAAAAATCCACTAAAGCGGAAGAAACCCTCTTCGTAGAGCAAGGCCAGCCGATGATCTTCGGCGCCCAGAAAAATAAAGGCCTCCGCCTCGACGGCCTGAAGCCTGTAGTAGTGGAATTAGGTAGCGAATACAGCGCCGGCGACCTGTGGATTCACGACGAAAACGATTTCTACAAAGCCCAGCTGCTTACCCGCCTGTTCGATGACGTCCGCATAGAAGGCCATATGCCTCGTCCTTTCGGCGTATTCTACCAGGCCCACCGCCATACCTACGAAGAAGTAATGGCAGCCCAACTGGCAGAAACTATCAGCAGAAAAGGTGAAGGCGATCTGGATAAATTACTGGCAGGAAATGAAACATGGGTCATCAACCACTGATGCATGTGATGAGCCTGATTCTCCTGATAGGCGAAGATAAAAGCGAAAATAAAAGCGAAGAGCCCATTGATCTTATGTCAATGGGCTCTTCGCTTTTATAATATTTTCTACGTAATCTCCGCTCAAATCTTCGCCTATCAGGAGAATCAGCGATATCACATAAATCACAGTTTCAGTGGCCTAATGTACCCACCTCAAACAACACCTTATACACCAATACTACGCCGAAAAGGATCATACTGGCACCGGCTATGCGGTTCAGCCATTCTACGTTGGTGAGGGTGAGTTTATGCCGGATTTTATCGGAGATAAACACTTTCATGATATCTGCGGAAAGCACCAGTGAAAGGCATACGCCATACATCACAAAACGATGTCCTATAGAGGTAGCGCTGTTGGCGACACATACGCCCAGCCAGAAAATGATCACGCCAGGATTCAGGGTATTCATCAGGAAACCGGCCAGCCATATCTTGAGATAGTCGTGGGTACGGAACATCTCCGGTTTTTCATCGCCGGTGCTGATCTTCACCTTCTTGAAGAACAGTCCGTAAACACCCATGCCTATCAGCAAAATTCCACCTACCACTCCGATAGAGCGTTTGTATTCTTCCAAACCGCTAATAAAAGAGGTGGTCAGGTTGCCTGCCAGCACAAACATGATATCGCTGAAAGACACGCCCAGCGCAAAGCTGATACCTGCCTTAAAGCCATTGTTAATGCTGTATTTGATAATGGCGAAAATTACCGGCCCCACCGATAACGACAGAAACAAACCCAGTCCTAGTCCTGCTACAATTGATGCTATCATGCGTTTAAATTCGGGGTCACGGATTATGCCTGTGGCTTACAGCTTTTCCTGCCAGAAATTTCTCCCAGTCTTTCAGTTTCTCTCCCTTCATTACCCTGGGGAACTTATTCATCGCTCCCTCCTTGCCTTTGCAACGGAGATAGTCGATAAATACATCGTTGGGTAATACTTCCACAAAAACTTCTTTCAGTGCAGAGGTTCTTTCCACTGCATAGTCATCGTTCACTTCTGCCAGAGTCTGATCAATGATTTCCCTTATTTTCTCCACATCAGCCACTGGCTGGTCTGTACCAATATACCAACGGTGTGCAAAGAGATTTTCGTATGGGAAGCCAGCTACTGTAAACTCACGGATGGTAATGCCCATCTTCTTCTGAACCGTATCGATGGCTTTGTTCATGTTATCAACACTCATGTGCTCCCCGGCAAGGCTGAGGAACTGTTTGGTACGGCCTACGATCACGATTTCATGTTCCTTGACGGAAGTGAATTTCACCACGTCACCAATGAGGTAGCGCCAGGCACCTGCACAGGTAGACAACATCACAGCGTATTCCACATCTTCCACTACCTCGTTGATCATATACGATTTAGGGTTGGGTTTCACCTCCCCTTCCGCATCAAAGTTTTCTTCATTGAATGGAATAAATTCAAAGAAGATACCGGCATTCAGCACCAGTTTGATACCTCTGACGTTGGGACGGGCCTGGAAGCCGAAAGAGCCTTCAGACGCCATATATGTTTCGATGAAGTTGATCGGTTTACCGAGCAGTTTCTGGAAGCTCTCACGGTAAGGCTCAAAAGATACGCCTCCATGAATGTAGATAGCCAGGTTAGGCCATATTTCATGGATATTTTTAACGCCGTGGTATTTGATGATTTCTTCAAACACAATCTGTACCCAGGCCGGCACACCGCATACGGTGCCTACGTCCCAGGTAGGGGCTTTCCGTACAATCAGCTTGATACGCTGCTCCCAGTTAGGCCGGCGGGAAATGCTGCCGCCCGGCTTATAAAAACGGCGGAACCAACGGGGAATATTTTTGGCCTGGATGCCGCTCATATCTCCCTCATAATAGTCGCCTTTTTCAAACAATGAAGTGGTACCTCCCAGCATCAGAATCCCTTTGGTAAAGGATTTGGGCGGGATGTTAAAGTTAACCATGGAATACAGCTGCTTCACACCTACCTTCTTCACTGTTTTCAGCATGGCTTTGGTAACAGGAATATGTTTGCTTGCCGACTCCGAAGTACCCGAACTCAGTGCGAAATATTTAACCTTCTCCGGCCAGCTGACGTTGGCTTCACCTTCCAGGCAACGGTACCACCATTCCTGGTGCATCTTGCTATAGTTGTGTACAGGTATTTTGTCCCGGTATTGACCGATAAAATTAGGACTGTCCAATATGTCCTGGAAGTCGTAGTGTCGCCCGAATTCAGTATCCTTGGCCTTTTCCAACAAACGGTGCAGCACCTGCAGCTGGTATTGGCGAGGTGTCCCTAACTTAAACGTGAACTTCTTCCTGATACGTAGTGACCTGGAAATCAGATTACCTATGATGGCCATTAACTTTCCCTCTCTTTAATTGAACTGCAAAAATAAGTTGAATATTGAATATAAACGCGAATTACAACTTAGGACTTGCAATTTAAGGAATAACACATGTATTTTTTACTAATAAAGTCCTAAAATTGGCAAACGGCAATTGGCAATTCATAATTACCTTTGCGGGATGCTAAAATCTACTTTACTCAAAGCTACTGAAGCCAGCGGAAAAATACTCCAACAATATTTCAACGGGCATTTCGAGGTGAGCAGTAAGAGCACAGTCAACGACCTGGTGACCGAAGCCGACAAAAAATCTGAAGCGGTTATTATCGAGGTAATCCGCTCAGCTTATCCAGATCACTTTATTCTTAGTGAAGAAGTCGGTGAGATAAAGACAGATTCTGCCATTAAGTGGATTATTGACCCTATAGACGGTACGGTTAACTTCGCCAACGGCATTCCCATCTGTTGTGTATCCATTGGAGTGGAGAAAGAAGGAGAAATGATACTGGGCGCCGTATATAACCCATTCATGAACGAACTGTTTGTGGCAGAGAAAGGCAAGGGAGCTACGCTCAACGACAAGCCCATACATGTTTCTACTAAAACAAATGTGGCCACATCCTGTCTGGTAACGGGTTTCCCTTATAAATGGGAAGAAAGTGAAAACGATCCGTTAAATGTACTGAGCAACGTAATCAAACAAGGCATCCCCGTACGCCGTCTCGGCTCTGCAGCCATAGACCTGTGCTGGGTAGCCTCTGGCCGGTTCGATGGCTTCTGGGAACATCACCTCCAGCCCTGGGATTCTGCCGCCGGATACCTGCTGGTAGAAGAAGCCGGAGGAAAAGTAACTGACTTCTCCGGCAATAAATATTCACCCTATCAAAAACAAATACTGGCCACCAACGGCCATATCCATAGTGAATTGAAAGACCTCATTAACGGTAAATAAGATGGAAGAAAGAACTGAAATAAGCGACCTGGGAGAATTCGGGCTCATCGATTACCTCACCAGAAACATAGAAATACAGAATGCCAGCACCGTACTCGGTGTAGGCGACGACGCCGCTGTAATTGACCATTTCGGCAAACAAACCGTTATCAGCACAGACATGCTGGTGGAAGGCATACACTTCGACCTGATGTATACACCGCTGAAACACCTCGGCTATAAGTCAGTAGTAGTAAACCTCTCTGATATCTACGCCATGAATGCCACTCCCACTCAGATCACCATGAGTGTGGCCTTCTCCAATAAAGTATCCCTGGAAGCACTGAACGAGTTCTATGAGGGCGTTTATGCTGCCTGTGAAAAATACGGCGTAGACCTCATTGGTGGCGATACCAGCAACTCCCAGAAAGGATTCATCATCAGCGTAACAGCTATCGGTGAAGTAACCCCTGACCAGTTCGTCAGAAGATCTACTGCCCAGAAAGGCGATCTGCTCTGCGTTACCGGCGACCTGGGAGCTGCCTACCTCGGCCTCACCCTGCTGGAAAGAGAAAAAAAGATATTCCTGGAAAATCCGGGCGTAAAACCAGACCTGGAAGACCAGACCTATATCATCGGCAGACAACTCAAACCGGAAGCCCGTAAAGACATCATCGAGTTCCTCCAGGAACAGGAAATCATCCCTACCGCTATGATGGACGTAAGCGACGGCCTGAGCTCCGAAATACTGCATATCGCCAAACAAAGCAACCTGGGCGTTGTGCTCTATGAAGAGAAGATCCCGATTGCACAGGAAAGCAAGGAGGTAGCCCTGAAATTCAGCCTCGATCCTACTGCCTGCGCACTCAGCGGTGGCGAAGATTATGAACTGCTGTTCACCATGAAACAACAGGACTACGATAAAATCGTACTCAACGAACAAATCAGTGTCATCGGTTACATGACCGATATTACCGAAGGTGCTCATATCCACACCAAAGGAGGCAATAAATTCAAACTGGTGGCCCAGGGCTGGAATGCCTTCAATCAGGAAGTCTAGCTCCTGCAAACCGCCTGTAAATAACAAAGACGCAAAGGATCATCCCTTGCGTCTTTGTTGTTTTATGACTTGTCTGATTATTTCCCGGATACTGTCACCTTGATGGCTTGACTGTTATGCGTAGGCGGTAAGTCCCCTGCAAAAACGCAGAACTTCAGCAGGTATTCTCCCGGTTTATCAGGCATCACCACCTGCATATCGATCACACGCCTTAACATAGCCCGCTCCAGTGGTATAGTGGATTTCACCGCTGCCAGGGCGACCTCTTTCGTAGAGAAACCGTATCCCAGTACCGGCGGGTTGTCTCTGTCTATGGGTATCGGCTGGCGGTAGCCATTAACTGGCTGGAGAAACACTTTCACAGTTTCGTTCGGATGGGCTTTAATGGTCGTCAGTGCCGGCTTCAGTTCTACCAGGGAATAGGAGTAATATTTGGGCTGTATATAGATATCCCAGGTACCTTTGACGGTCTTCAGGCTGTCAGTCACCGGCATATCAGTACCTGGTTCAAATACTACCATTACCGGCTTGCCCCACAGTTGTTTTTCTGTATCCCAGAAGTTGTACTGGCTGCGCCGGGAATAGCGGCTGTTGAGGCTGTAAGACACCTGTCCGGTATAGAACATGTATTTGGAGGGCAGCTGATAGCTGTTTAAGAACACTACCGGACGCCCTTGTGCACGGGCAGCTACCTGTGATGCCCATTCCTTATTGTGGTGAATTTCAGGCCTTATTTCCACTCCTGGCAGGAAATCCCATACCATGTATACCCGGGTCACGAGTACCAGCAAAAGGGTCACTGGCAAGGTATACAACAGTATTTTCCGCGACCATCCCCTGCGTACTATCGCTTGATGCGCCAGTATCACAACAGGTGTGAATACCATCACGGTCCAGTTGGCTTCTACCCTGCCTTTGAAGGTACTGATCAGGAAAAACACCAATACACCTATCAGACTGAATTTCAGCGCCCGTTCAAACGTATTCTGTATAGGACAACGGAAAGCATAGTATAATATCAACCAACCAACCAGCGGGCCAAACAGCAACAGCTGTCCTCCCAGATAGTCCAGCGTAAAAGTGATATCATAGGCCGACGCATTCCGCTCTACCAGATGATACTGGAGAGAAGGGAAACCGTGGGTATACTGCCAGTAGATATGCGGGAAAAAGAGGATAGTGGTGATGATACAGGCTATCCAAAACTTAAATACCCTCAGCAGGTTCATATTGGACAGGACAGTAAAGAACACCAGCAATACCCCGTGATATTTACTATAAAACATCAGTGCCATGGTAATACCCAGCAGCAGGGTATTGCGCCAGCTCTGTTTTGCCACAAAATAGCGGTAGGCCCAGAAATAAATGGCTGCAAAAAATATCAGGGGCAGGTCAGGAACTGCCAGCATTCCCCCTATCTGCATGGCGCCCATCGCGCCAATGATCAGGTAAAAAAGTATGTTGTCCTTGGAAGCGATCAGCCTGGCGGTCACCCACAGGGTAATGGTATTCAGCAGCACAATGAAGAGACGTACGCCCAGCTCATTGTGAAAAATACTGTACCCCATTTTTATCAGGAGGGCAATCATGGGTGGATGATCGAAATACCCCCAGTCAAGATGGCGGGAATATACCCAGTAATAGGCCTCGTCATCCCACAGCTCGGAGAAGCAGGCTTGCAGGAGGGCCAGCACCAACCATGTCAGCAGGAACAGATTTTTGTACTGGCGTCTCGTAAAAAAGTGGATTATGGCATCCATGCAGTCAGTTATGATTGATTTAATCCTGCGAAGATAGTAGTATTAACAGTAAACTGCCACGTCCCAGTGATCGCGCAGCACGATAAATGCTGCCTCATAACCTATTTCAATGCGTCCCAGCCGGCCATCCAGGCGCAAAGCCCTTGCCGGGTAAAGGGAAGCCATCTTCAGGGCAGTGTGCAACGGGATACCAGCCTTCTCTGCACAGTTATGTACCGCCTTCAACATGGTCAGGCGGGAGCCGGACAACACGCCGGCGGCATTTACATATCGGTTTTTCTCCTGTATATAGATATAATCACCTTCCTGGCTTTCTGCCGCTGCGTCGGAGATCAGAAACAGCCTGCCTTCCATGATACGCTGGCTGATGCTGATAGCAGCAAAATCCACATGTACCCCGTCGGCTACAATACTGGCAAATATCCGGGGATGGTTATATACTGCGCCCACCAGCCCCGGCGCCCGGCTTTCGAGCGGTGACATGGCATTAAACAGATGGGTAACATGATGTATCCCTGCCTCAAATGCAGCAGAGGCCTCTTCATAGGTAGCGTTACTATGGCCTGCGAAGATAGTGATACCGGCGTCCTGCAACTGCTTTACCAGTGCGGGATCACAGCATTCCGGTGCCAGCGTGATGATCTTCACCACCTCTCTCCCCTTGTCCAGTATCCAGTTGATATCTTCCTGAGTAGGCTTGCGGATATATTTTTCCAGGTGTGCTCCCTTTTTAGCCGGGTTGATGAATGGTCCTTCGAGATGCAGGCCCATTACTCCTTTCCCTCCGGCCTGCCAGTAATCTCTGACGGCCTGTATAGCCTGCAACATCTTTGCCGGAGAGGTAGTAGGTATGGTAGGCATGATATGGGCTGTGCCCCCGGCCTTACTGCCCTCATAGGTGGCTGTCAGGGTTTTCACGGAAGGATGTTGAAAAAACAGGGCTCCATTGCCACCATACACCTGCAGATCAATAAAGGCGGGTGCCATAAACCCTCCCTGCAGATCTATCACATCAGTGGTACTGATGTCTGCGGCCGGCAGGATGGCCGTTATCATTCCCTTGTCCGTTACTACTGCATGGTCATTGATGATCCTGTCGCCAGTGAATATCAGGGCGTTAACATATGTAACAGACATATTGGAAATTTTTTTAGGGTTGAATTTCGTACAACTCTAAAGGTAGCCCATCAGGGTCAGTAAAAAAAGTGAAGCGTTTGCCGGTATAGGGGTCTATCCGGATCGTTTCGGTAACAACTCCCCTGCTGTGAAGGGTTTCCACAGCAGCTATAATGTCGTTCACCGCAAAGGCGAGATGCCGCAACCCGCAGGCTTCAGGGTGACTGGGCCTTGGCAGCGGATCAGGGAAAGAAAAAAGCTCAATTACGTACTGGTCACCCAATGCCAGGTCCAGCTTCCAGGAGTCCCGTTCTTCCCGGTATACTTCCCGAATGATCTGCAGGCCCAGCACCTCAGTATAAAAGGTCTTACTACGTTCGTAGTCGACACAAATGATAGCGATATGGTGTACGGCCTGCAGCATGTATTCAGTTTTAAACGAGTTCGTTACTTAAAATAGTGAAGTGATCAGCATCTTTCAGGAAAGGAATATTTTTCCTGACATTATCCAGATGCTCACGTTGAAGGGTATACGTAAAAATATCCTCATCATGTGATTTCCGGTAGATGATTTCTCCCATAGGATCTATCAGACTTGTTTCACCACTATGGTAGATATTGTTGCCGTCGTTGCCTACCCGGTTTACACCGATAGCGTAACATTGGTTTTCGATAGCACGGGCCTGCAGCAGGGTTTGCCAGGCGGTAGTACGGCGTTCGGGCCAGTTGGCCACATACACCAGCACATCGTAGGCAGGGCTGCCGTCGGGCTGTATGCTATTGCGTGCCCATACCGGGAAACGCAGATCATAACAGATATTGAGATTGATCTTCCAGCCTTTTACCTGTGCGATCAGGCGTTTGTTGCCGGGCTGATAATGCTCATGTTCGCCGGCATAACCAAACAGGTGGCGCTTGTCGTAGGTGCCATAGGTACCGTTGGGCAGCATCCAGATCAGCCGGTTCAAGTACTGACCGTTTTCTTCAATAATAAGGCTACCGGTGAGGATAATATTTTTCTCTGCCGCCTTTTTCTTCATCCACTGAACAGCGCTTCCATCCATGGTCTCAGCCAGTTTTTCAGGTTGCATGCTGAAGCCGGTGCTGAACATTTCGGGCAAAAACACTACTTCTGTCCGCTCTCCGATGTTGTTGATTTTTTCATCAAACATCTGAAGATTCGCCGCAATATCTTCCCAATAAAGCTGGGATTGTATCAATGTGACTTTTAAATCTGCCATTATCGATTATTGTAACTACAAAAGTAGTGTCTGACGGATTAGAAACTTTTTAAATTATGCCCTGTTCAGGCATCATTATTTGCAATTTGTTCAAGTGCCTCATTGATGAGGGAGCTTTCAAAGCCGCGCTGCAACAGGTGTTGCATGGTTTTATACCGCTGTTTCATAGCAGTCTCCCTGTTGAGGGACTGGTATTTTTTATCTGCCAGTTTCAGCAGGGCTGCGTAATAGTCTTCTTCATCTATTTCAGCCAGCCCTTTACGAATGCAGTAATCAGACACTTGTTTTTGTTTCAGTTCTGCCTTTATCTTGTTGCGGCCCCACTGTTTTATCCTGAATTTGCCACCGGCAAATGCTTTCGCAAATCGTTCCTCATTAAGGAAATTTTCTGCGATCAGCATAGCAATGGCTTCTTCCACTTCCTCACCCCGGAGGCCCAGCTCCAGGCATTTGTATTTTACTTCCTGGTGGCAGCGCTCCTGATAAGCACAGTAGCGGCGCAGGGTTTCAAGGTCTTTCTCCATTCAGTTATCTTACGATCCTCAACTTGGCGTAGTTGAGCATAATTTTTTTCTCACCGCCGCCTTTGGGGAATACCACTGTGGCGATACGGTTATTGGGAGCACCTTCCATGCCCGTGATGGTCCCGAAGCCAAATTTCTGGTGTTCTACCTGCATACCGGGCTCCATTCCTGCCGGATCATCCGGGGTAAAGCCAGGAGTAGGCACGTGGGTAGTAGCCGCAGATGTTGGTCTGGGGGCTGGTTTAGGAGAAGAAGGCTGTGACACCTGTTGTTGTGCCGGCGTCTTTTTCTGCATGCGGTCAAACATGTTACCGGTGTTGCCACCATTACCCCATCCGGCTGTAGTACCGCCGCCAAAGGCGTTGCGCATACCACCGCCACCGGCATAACTGCGGTCGATATATTTATCCGGCATTTCTTCCAGGAAGCGGCTCGGCTCATTTTGTACCAGGTTACCGAAACGATAGCGGCTGTTGGCGTGTGTCAGCCACAGCCTGGCTTTAGCACGGGTAATGGCCACATAAAAGAGGCGTCTTTCCTCTTCCAGCTCTTCACGGGTGTTGATAGACATACCGCTGGGGAACAGGGTTTCTTCCAATCCCACAGTAAACACCACCGGAAACTCCAGTCCTTTTGCAGCGTGAATGGTCATCAGTTTTACCACGTTGCTGTCTTCGTCAGTGCCCTGGTCTGCATCAGTGAGCAGGGTGATCTGTTGCAGATAGGTGCCCATGGTTTTATTATCCAGCAGTTCGCCTTCTTCATCCGGAGTTTCAGTAAATTCCTTGATGGAGTTGAGGAGCTCCTGCACGTTTTCGTAGCGGGCCAGTCCTTCTGTGGTTTTATCGTTAAACAGTTCTTTTACGATATTGGTGGATTTACCAACCGTCACGGCCACATCATAGGCGTTATGGGTGGTGAGTAGCGCCTGGAAGCTTTTGATCATGGTCACAAAGGCTTCTATTGCTTCAAGGGTGCCACTTCTGAATCCGAATTCACGCGCTCTTTCCAACACTTCCCACATGGTGATGTTGTGTTCGTTGGCGAGCACGATGGTTTTTTCCATGGTTGTTTTACCGATACCTCTTACCGGGTAGTTGATGATCCTTTTCAGGCTTTCTTCATCACGGGTATTCATGGTAATACGGAGGTAAGCCACGAAGTCCTTGATTTCCTTACGCTGATAGAAAGACAGGCCCCCGAAGATACGGTAGGGAATGGCTTTACGGCGCAGGCTTTCCTCGAAAGAACGGCTCTGTGCGTTGGTACGGTAAAGGATCACGAAGTCGCGGTTATCGTAGTGGTTGCGCAGCTTTTGTTCTGCGATGGTATCAGCCACAAACTTACCTTCTTCGTTGTCGGTCATGGTACGCACCAGTTTGATAGTATCCCCTTCTGTATTGTCGGTCCAGAGATTTTTTTCAATCTGTCCTTTGTTGTGGGCGATTACTTCGTTGGCCACATTGAGGATGGATTTGGTACTGCGGTAGTTTTGTTCGAGTTTCACCACTTTCACGTCATCATAGTCTTTTTCGAACTGGAGGATGTTTTGTATGGTGGCGCCGCGGAAGGAGTAGATACTTTGGGCATCATCACCTACCACGCAGATATTTTCGTTTACGGCTCCCAGCAGTTTAATGATCTCATACTGAGCAGGGTTGGTATCCTGATACTCATCGATCATGATATATTTAAACTTGTGCTGATATTTATGTAATACTTCAGGGAAGCTTTTGAGCAGCACGTACATTTTAAACAGGAGGTCATCAAAGTCCATGGCGCCGTTTTTAAAGCAGCGTTTGGCGTACATATCGTAGATCTTTCCGATGAGGGGTCTGTTGGCCCTCATGTCTTCCTGTTGTACGAGATGGTCGAGCTGGTATTCTTCGGGGCCCATCAGGCTGTTTTTGGCAGCGGAGATGCGGTTATAGACGAAGTTGGGTTTATAATGTTTATCGTCGAGGTTAAGCTCGTTAACGATGGTTTTCACCACACTTTTGGCGTCGTCGGAATCGTAGATGGTAAAATCGTTGGGATATCCCAGCCGGTGAGCTTCTGCACGGAGGAGGCGTGCAAATACGGAGTGGAAGGTACCGATGTAGAGGTTGCGGGCTTCGCTGCCTCCCAGGATTTTTTCCACACGTTCTTTCATTTCGCGTGCTGCCTTGTTGGTAAAAGTCAGCGACAGAATATTAAACGCATCCACCCCATTTCTCATCAGGTGTGCAATACGTGTGGTCAGTACTTTTGTTTTTCCCGAACCGGCGCCTGCAACGATCATCAGGGGTCCATTGATATGAGATACTGCTTCCCGCTGTCTTTCGTTAAGCTCGTCTAAATAATTTGCCTTCATCACGACTTTTTTGTAGGGTGTAAAAGTACGAAATGAAACTGTGATTCTTTTGATTTTGCTGATGCACCTGATGGCTGAAGCATGACTTTGCTTGCCCAGACCGGGAATCATTTTTTTGATGGTAGCAAAATGATTTTACTTCACAGGCCGGGGCCGGTGTTTAAATATTTTATCTGATTTGATGGATACGGGGTAACGGTAAAGGGAACGGGGCGGATACGTTTTTCCGAGGGGTCGGCCGAAACCGAAGCCCGCAAACATAAGTACAGCAGATACTTACTGCCTGACCAGCAATGGTGATGCAGATAAAAACAGCATAGTATCCTAACACATCTCAGCGCTCTATCGGGTATTCATAAGATAATAGCGGCTTCCGGTATTTGTCCTGGTTTGCCGGGCTTCTGGTTTTACAAAAGCCTTAACAACTGGTAAATATCTTCAAAAAATAATTTCAGTGCCTGGTGATCCTGGTTTTCAACATTTTGCGGGCGAAATGGATGCGGCTTTTTACGGTTCCCAGCGGTTCATTCAGAATAGCAGCGATCTCATAGTATTTATACCCTTCAAAATAGAGCAGGAATGGTTGTTTGAAGATAACAGGCAAATTATAGACAGCCATCTGTACATCTTTCACCCGGAGATCTGATTCTGCAAAATTGCCAATAGCGGAAGGCTGGTGGCTCAGCAGATAATCTCCTACAGCGTTGTCCAGCAATTTATACTGGCGATTTCCCCGGCGGTAGTTGTTGATAAAAATATTCCGCATAATGGTGTACAGCCATGCACGGATATTGGTACCGGCGAGGTATTTATCGCGGTTGGACAAAGCTCTGAACAGCGTTTCCTGGTAGAGGTCTTTTGCTGACTCGGAGTCTTTGGTAAGCGTAACTGCATACGGCCGCAGGAAATCGGCATTTCCTAGTAACAAATTGTTGAATTCGGTGGATGACATAACGGTTAACTTTAAATTTTCGAAATGGACTACAGCAAGCAACCCTTTTGAGGGCAGGGAGTGAGTGCTTTTTGGGGCAGTAATGGTAGCCACCGGTACTCCGTCCGGTGTACTGCCCGGCACCTGCAGCGTCTGGTGTGGGGTGGTATCAACACCCGTAAGCCGACTGAGAACAGGTGCCCTAACCAGGTGTCTTGATTCTCATCGTATATTCGTTTTAGTTAGAGAATAAGATTGCATTTGGGGATAATTTGTTGAACAAAAACAGGGTCTTATGATTCTTAATTTATTTTCCTTCGAATTATTTTCTTTTTAACCGGAGAGATAGCGATATCAGCATGATGCCCGATATCACCGCATAAAATCCAAACAGCCACGTCAGGGTAAGTGCAGCCGCTTCGGGGTTAGATAATAGCAGGATACCAAAGAGAATAGAAATGGTCCCGCCTGCGATATACCAACCTTCACCCGTTATCAACGCCCGTAACCTGATCGCAATAATGATTTCAAAAATACCGGCCAGCATGGCCCAGAAACCTACCAGGAAGACCAGCGCCGCCCCGGTAGCAAAAGGATTGTATAATGTAAGGAAACCTAATATAACACCTATCAAACCCGACAACAGAAATATGCCCCAGTTCTCTGTTGTTTTCCGTGCAGCTATTGCTCCAATCAAAGCGAACAGCCCAGCTACAAAAAGGTAGCCCCCCAGGAAAACAATCAGCGTGGTGAAAGTGGCACCTGGCCATATAATAGCCAATACCCCCAAAATCAAGGCAAAAATCCCTCTAAGCAAAAAAATCCACCAATAGGCACTATAAAAATTACGCATGCATCTCTCGTTTTATAATTCACAATAAGTGGCTAAATGACAGGATAAATCGCGTTTAAACAATCAGGTATATGCTTGAGTTTCCCAGGATAATATTATAAAACGATAAATGTCAACTACCTTCCTTAGGTAATACTGTGATAACATCGTACTCTGCCGCGGACTAATGCATACATCCTGATAGAGCAATGGTTTATCATAAGAAAGGTGGCAGGTGTTTTCATGATGGTAATTTTATAATGATACCAAAGCAGGGTCTAAGTTCTCTAACTGAATAGACTCAGGCTCTGCCTGATATTATTAAATACCGATTCGAACAACAACAGGTTAGTCTAAAATGTTTTTAAGGGTTTGCCTGACTCTCGGAAAAAAACTCGTCGATTCACACACAAATGACAATGCTTACATTCACTCATTGATTCACATAAAAAATAGGATATATATATCTATTATTATAAGCTAGGACTCCTTACACAATTTATAATTTTTTGTTAAAAAAACCAAAAGAAACTGTGATTCATTTTGATATTTTTCCTGGGTCGTTTGAATTACAGTAGTCCCCTGATTCTCCTGATAGAATAACGGTGAAGGTTATATGATTTTTTATCAATGAAAATTCAGACTGATGAGGATATCAAATAAAGAGAAGAGAGAAAGAAAAAGAAAAAACAAACCCTGTCTGCATCTACATCAGACAGGGTTCATTTCTTTAAAATATTCGTACTGATCTCCGCTCATCAGGAACATCAGCGGCATCATACAGATCACAGTTATCGTTCGTTTCTATCTACCGGCAATCGTACAGGCCTGTTGGCCAGCTCCCACGCTGTGTAAAACACAAGTTGCGCTCTTCTTGCCAACAGATTGAAGTTGATTTTATCAACGGTATCAGTGGGCTTATGATAGTCTGCGTGTGTACCGTTGAAATAAAAGATCACCGGTATTCCATGACTCGCGAAATTGTAATGATCGGAACGATAGTAAAACTGATGCGGATCGTCAGGATCATTGTATTTATAATCCAGCTGAAAACCGGTAAAGGTATTGTTGGCGTTTTCACTGATAGGACGCAGTGCAGAACTCAGCTTGTTATCCCCAATGAGGTATACATAATTGGTATCATGTTCATGTTCGGGATCAACACGGCCAATCATATCGATATTGAGGTCCACAATAGTGCTGGCCAGCGGATACACCGGATTGGCTGTATAATAGGCTGATCCCAGCAATCCCTTTTCTTCCCCGGAAACGGTCATAAATACGATGCTTCTGCGGGGCCGGTGGCCGTCTTTGGCGGCTTTCCCGAAGGCCTTCGCCATTTCAATTACGGCGGTAGTGCCGGACCCGTCATCATCCGCACCAAAATAGATCTGTCCGTCTACGATACCCAGGTGATCATAGTGTGCGGTGACAAATACGATCTCGTCTTTTTTATCGGAGCCTTCCAGATAGCCCAGTACATTGGAGGGCCACAGGGTCAGATCTTTTTTGTGGAAAACGATATGCAGCGGACTGACAGAAGTTTGCGGCAGTATTCCTTTTTCAGCCTGCAGACTGTCCCCGCCCATGATGAAGGCAGCTGTTGCCGGCGTAATGTAATAGATGCCGGCTCTGCTGCTGGTGTCGCGGTTTTTATAGATATCTGTTTTGCGGATGTATTGCTGGTCCAGTGCGCGGAACCTGTTAGCTCCCTTACTCACCACCAGCAAAGCCCTGGCACCTCTGAAAGCAGCCACAGCAGCTTTTTCTGTTGGGTTGGCCAGTTCTCTGGACATCGTGGAGGGAGCACCTTCCCTGACTATTACGATTTTATCTTTTACATCCAGTCCTTTGTAGTCATTGCGCTCGGGCGAGATAATACCGTAGCCGGCATAAACGATGTCTGCGTTGATATCGGTATCAGGTGTTTCCTGAACGCTGGCGTAAAAGTCGAGGCCAAAATGGAAAGTACGATCTCCTGAGGTGAGCGTGCCCGTTTCCAGGCTGTCGCGGTAGAGAGGATAATGCTGTTCCCATGCGCCTTTAGCACCAGGTTGCAGGCCCGCTTCCCTAAACTGCGAGATGATATAGGCAGCGGCTCTCTCCTGCCCGCGGGTACCTGTTTCCCGTCCTTCCATGGTTTCGCCGGCAATGACAGACAGCTGCTTTTTGGCAGATTCCGGAGTGATCATTGCTCCGTACCGGCTGGCGATTGTTTTGTTGGTAACTGGCTGGTAGGTCTTCTGTGCATCTGCACTGGCCAGAAAAAGAAAACATACTACCGTGACAAGAAGTCTCATGAACTACATTTTGGTGAAGCTGTAACAGCTATAAAAAGAAAGAGCCGGACTTTCATCCGGCTCTTTAATATACAAATAATATGATCATGTGTTGACCAGGCTTGTGGGGAATGGTTAAAAACCATTACAGACAGGCCATTTTGCTGACACGATTCTGATGGCGACCGCCTTCGAAAGGTGTCTCAGCGAAGATATCAACCATCTGATTAGCGACGGCTACATCCACAAAACGGGCGGGAATACACAGTACGTTGGCATTGTTGTGTGAACGTGCCAGTCTTGCCAACTCTTCTCCCCAGCAGATAGCAGCACGGATGCCCTGGTGTTTATTGGCTGTAATAGCTACTCCATTGGCGCTACCGCAGATGAGGATACCAAAGGCAGCCTGTTCTCTTTCTACGGCTGTAGCTACCGGATGTGCGTAGTCCGGATAGTCTACCGAATCTTTGGAATGTGTTCCGTAATCCTTTACCGTGAATCCTTTTGCTTCCAGATAGGAAATCACTTCTTCCTTGTATTCAAACCCTGCGTGATCAGACCCGATAGCTACAGGCAAAGCAGTGTTAAAGGTATGTTGTTGCATAGCATTACTGTTTACTGTTAGAAAGTATCCTTAGGACCATTCTTCCACTTCTTGTTTTTTCGCTGCCGCTTCTCTTTCGCGAATCGCTTTTTTGGATATAAAGATACTGATTTCGTATAGACAGTATAAAGGAGTGAACACGATCAGCTGATCTACGAGGTCTGGAGGCGTGATGATGGCTGCCAGTATCAGGATTACCACGATCGCATGTCTTCTGTAATTACGCAGGAAATCAGGAGTGAGAATACCTAGTTTGGTCAGGAAATACACCAGTATCGGCAGTTCAAACAGCACTCCCATACCCAGTACAATCTGGGACATCAAATCAAAATAGTCATCAATAAAAAACTGGTTAATAGCTTTCGTTGTCACCGTATAAGACGCGAGGAAGTTGATGGTAAAAGGCGCCATCAGGAAGTAAGCAAAACAGATGCCCAGGAAAAACTGGAAAGACACCCAGAAGATAGCTCCCTTGGCCCATCTCAGTTCCTTCTCCTTCAGTGCGGGTTTTACAAAACGCCAGAACTCCCAGAAAATATAAGGGAAGGCACATATAAAGCCGATGGTGAAAGCCAGTCTGAACTGCAACATAATCTGACCTACCATTTTGTAGTTCAGGAATTGCACTTTCACTGGTGTAATACAGAGGTTGTCACCCATACCTACCCAGTGGCTCAACTTACACAATGCGATATAGGAGGGGAAGTTTGCGTTGGTAGGCCCGAATATCACGTTGTCCAGGATCTCCTGGGTATATACAAATCCGAATATACTAAACGCTACTATTGCCAGTGCGGATCTTACGAGGTGCCAGCGGAGATCTTCGAGGTGATCAAAAAAAGACATCTCTGCCTTATCCTCGTTATTTGAAAAAAACTTTTTTAACATGTTTTATTAGGATCGAGCGGTATTGAATATATTTTCTACAGGATCACAAATATAGTTGTTGAAGTCTACAATTTACAGTGGAAGCGAGATAAAGTATGAGGTTTTAATAGTCTTTTAAGACAACAGGAGTAGCAATGGGAGCCGTAGTAGCAGTAGTGTTGGCTTGAGTAGGGATAAAAAAAAGAGCCAGCCCGAGAAGAATCAAGAGCCGGCCTTTCATCCATTGTTTGTTAACCCCAAAAAAGTTGAATTCGAGAATGTCTTTTGCTTCCAGTTCAATTTACTTACCTAATTGATGGCAAGCTTTCAGTATAAGTAAGAATCACTGGTCGCTTTTATATTGTAATACAAAAATAACAAGAATTATTTTATTATCAATGTTGGAACACTTTTTTTACAACCTTTTAACAAAAATCAAATCATTGTGTTACATCATCCACAGCAAATGTATACAATCCGTGTTAAATTCCTACTACTTTTTTAAAAAACGTTTTAGCAAATTTGTTATTATACCGTTAATACAAACATTACGATTAATTTTATATCATATAAACATCGTATAATATCTGCTAAAATACGGTACCTCAGCCCAGAATTTTCATCTTTACCATCTCGATGCGTGTGTCTGTAACATTCAGTATATCAAACTCATAGTCACCAATAATGATCCTTTCTTTTATCTTGGGAATGGTTTCATGGTGATTGATGATATATCCTGACAACGTTTCGCTTTCATCTTCCGGAAAATCCAGACTATATTTTTCATTTAAGTAATCAAGCTCCAATCTTCCTGAAAAAATATATTCTTTCTCGGCGATCTGTTTTTCTACGAACTCTTCTTCATCGTGTTCATCCTTGATCTCTCCGAAGATTTCTTCCAGTACATCTTCAATGGTCACTATACCGGCAGTTCCACCAAACTCATCCACAACCCATGCGATGCTTTTGCGCTCTTTGTTGAACTTGCTCAGCAGATCGATGGCGCTCATTGTTTCCGGCACAGCCAGTATCGGGTGAATGATGCTTTCGATGTTCTGCGGATTTTTAAACATGTCCAGTTGATGAATATAACCCAGAATATTATCGATTGTTGCATCGTAGATAATAATCTTGGACAGTTTTGTTTCCATGAACTTTTTCCGCGCGTCGATGATAGGGTTTTTGATATCGAGTGCTTCTATCTCCTTGCGGGGGATCAGACAGCCACGGATTTTAACATGAGCCAGTGACAGTGCATTTTCGAACAGTTCGGTGTTGAGCTCCTGGTTTTCACCAAAGTGCTGCTGCGACTGCCGGATGAAATGCTCCACATCTACCCGTGTAAAGGACTCGCGTGTTTCGAGTATGCGCACGTTAAAGAGGTATTTCAGCATCCATTCGGAAATAGACACCAGCACATTGCCGATCACGAACAGCGGTTTGGCCACAACAGAGATTGGCAGAGCGAAAAAGCTCAGCAGTGCTTCCGGGCGTGACCGGAAAATGGCTCTGGGTATAAAAAAGCCCAGGAACAGCATTATCAGCGATGCCAGCAATATTTCCAGGAAAATCACGAGCGGCATGGGCACGTTTTCAGGTGCTGCAGTACTGGCTTCCCAGATCGGCTGAAAAAAGCCTGCGAGCAGGATGCTGTAGATCACCACGGTGATTGTAAGACCAACGAGGCTGGTAGCCAGAAAACGGCTGGGATGCTCGTTAAAACCGGCCAGTATTTTGCCGGTAGCCCTCCCCTGCTTCTTTTTGAGCTCAATGCTGAGTTTATTCACATTGGCAAAGGCAGCTTCTATACCTGAGAAGAAGGCCGCCAGCAGTACGAGGAAAACTAGAATTATAATTGTGTATCCGTCCATCCTAACAAAAATAACGAATTAGGTACACCAACGATCACCCTGCTATTTTATATTCAAAAAATCATTTACCAGATTTTTCACTTCTTCGTAGGCCCGTTCCAGTTCGTCGTTGACAACAATCCTGTCAAACTCATGAGAGAAAGACAGTTCGTACTGTGCTTTGGCGAGACGCTCGTCCAGTGAAGCCTGTGTTTCGGTGCCCCTTTCGCTGAGACGGGTCCGCAGCGCATCGATAGAAGGTGGTTGGATAAAAATAGTGAGGGCTTTATCGTGGTAGTGTTCTTTGATAGAGAGGGCTCCTTTTACATCAATATCCACCATCGGTATCTGGCTGTTATCCCAGATGCGTTGCAGTTCGCTCTTCAGCGTACCGTAGTATTTGCCGGCATATACCATTTCATATTCTGCGAAGGCATTTTCATCAATTTTAGTGTGGAACTCCTCAGTGGTCATGAAATAATAATCCCTTCCGTTTACTTCGCCTTCACGGGCGGTACGGGTGGCAGCGGACACTGAAAAGGCCAGAACAGGCATGCTGGCCAGCATTTTTTTTACGATGGTTGTTTTACCGGCTCCGGAGGGGGCGGTGACAATGATGATCTTTTTTTCCATTATGATAATAAAAGTCGAAAATAGGCAGCTTGCCTCAAATGCAAAACCCAAAATCCAGTAAAATGTTTCCTGGAGTTTGGGTTTTGAGGAGGTATTAACAGTTTGTTTAAATACGCTTGATATCGGCACCCAGGTTTCTCAACCGTTCGTCGATGTACTGGTAACCGCGGTCAATCTGGTCGATGTTCTGGATGGTGCTTTTGCCTTCGGCGCTGAGGGCGGCGATCAGCAGGGAAACACCGGCGCGGATATCCGGAGAAGACATGGTGATGCCCCGCAGCTGGTGCTGACGGCCAAGGCCTATCACCACAGCACGGTGCGGATCGCACAGTACTATCTGTGCGCCCATATCGATCAGTTTATCCACGAAGAACAGTCTGCTCTCGAACATTTTCTGGTGGATCATCACGCTGCCTTTGGCTTGTGTGGCTACTACCAGCACAATGCTCAGCAGGTCGGGTGTAAATCCGGGCCATGGGTGGTCGGAGATGGTAAGGATGGAGCCATCGAGGAAGGTCTGTATTTCATATGATTCCTGAGAAGGAATATAGATATCATTTCCTCTGATCTCGAGTTGTATACCGAGGGAGCGGAATTTGTCGGGGATGATACCCAGACTTTCCACGCCCGCATTTTTGATGGTGAGCTCACTTTGAGTCATGGCAGCGAGACCGATGAAAGATCCGATCTCAATCATGTCAGGGAGCATGCTGTGCTGGCATCCGCCGAGGGTAGCCACCCCTTCGATCGTGAGCAGATTGGAACCTACGCCGCTGATACGGGCGCCCATGCTGTTGAGCATTTTGCAGAGCTGCTGCAGGTAAGGTTCGCAGGCAGCGTTGTAGATGGTGGTGGTTCCCTGTGCCAGTACTGCAGCCATCACGATGTTGGCGGTACCGGTAACACTGGGTTCATCCAGCAGCATATAAGTGCCTTTAAGTCCGCCGGCAGGGGCTTCCAGGCGGAAGTAGTTATCGTCTGCATCGTAAATGAAGCGGGCACCCAGTTTTTCAAAACCGATGATATGGGTATCCAGGCGGCGGCGGCCGATCTTGTCACCTCCGGGTTTGGGGATCAATGCCTTTCCAAACCGGGCCAGGAGCGGGCCGGCAATCATTACGGAGCCACGGAGCCTGCCGGATTTCTTTTTGAAATCGGCGCTCTGCAAATAGACCAGGTCGATATTGTCGGCCTGAAACTCACACTTATCACGGCTGATACGGTTTACTTTTACGCCTGCATCTCCCAACAGTTCTATCAACAGGTTGACATCTACTATATCCGGAATATTGTGAATGGTGACTTTCTCTGCAGTCAGCATCACGGCGCTAATGATTTGTAAAGCTTCGTTTTTGGCACCCTGGGGTATAATTTCCCCCTTCAGACGGTTGCCACCTCTTACTTCGAAGGCACTGCTCACTTGTTCCTGTTTTTGTATTTGTTATTGTGCTTGTTGTTATTGTTTTTGCCTCCGCCTCCGCTGTTGCCTTTGAACTTGTTGTTCTGCTGGAAGTTTTTGCGTTTGTTGGACCGGAAATGATCTCCGCCACCGGTGTTGCCGCTGGTATTGAAAGTCATGCCGCCGGTTTGTGTGTTGACACTGCTGCTAACGCTGGCATTTCCCGGCTGGTAGTCCAGTTCATTATTACTGATGGCCATCAGTTCACCCCTGATAGCATCGTCATGTACACTTTCCTTGTGCCAGTTGGAATAGGCGAGTTTCATGTAGTTGCCGATGCATTGAGTAAACCCTTCCTTCTTTTCCTGGTTGTCTTCATGGATGGCTTTGTCGATCACCAGTTCCAGGTTTTTACCAAAGTGACGGTTCCGGGGATATTTTTTAGGATATGGCAAACGGTCCGGTTTGGCCTGCAGGGCTTCCCTTGTGGGTGTCGGATATGGAGATTCCACATTCAGGTTGAATCCGGATATGTTAAAGATATGGTCCCATAGTTTGTGTCTGAAGTCCTCCACATTTCTCAGGTGCGGATTAAGCGTACCCATTAATTCGATCACTGCCATCGCATTGCGCTGGCGGTCCTCATCATCCTCTATGGTTACCAGGAATTCCACCATTTTCTGGATATTCCTGCCATATTCCTTCATTATCAGGTAATTACGCGTGGTATTATATTCCATTATATGTATTTAAAAATATTATTGATGTAGGAACATCTTAAAAGTGAAGATAGTAAAGTGACTGCATCCATGCAAAAATAACAAAAAAATACAAGGAACATTTAACTGTACAGCATTGTTAAACACCCAAAACGGGATGACATGGGACTTTTAACGGACAAGGTAGCCTTAGTAACCGGGGCAGGCTCCGGCATTGGCAAATGTGTAGCGGAAATTTACGCGCGTAATGGTGCCAGCGTGGTGGTGAGTGACATCGATGAAAAGGGTGGAAAGGCCGTCACAGAAGGGATTACACAAGCCGGTGGCAAAGCTGTTTTTATAAAATCAGATGTCAGCAGGGCGGCTGAATGTGAACAGCTGGTGGCTGCCACGCTGAAACAATACAAGCAGCTCGACATTGCCTGCAATAATGCTGGTATAGGAGGTGAGTCTGCTCCTACCGGTGCTTACCAGCTCAGTGAATGGGAAAAGGTGATCAGCATCAACCTGAACGGGGTGTTTTATGGCATGCGTTATCAGTTGCCCGTCATGGAAAAAGCCGGCAGCGGCGTGATCGTCAATATGGCTTCTATCCTGAGCGCTGTAGGCTTTGCCGGGGCCTGCGCTTATGTAGCGGCCAAACACGCGGTGATAGGGCTTACGCAAACAGCTGCCATGGAATATTCCGCCAAGGGTATCCGCATCAATGCTGTAGGTCCCGGATTTATAGAAACCCCTTTATTAAAACATCTGAGCCAGCAGGAGATGCAGGCACTGATAGCGTTGCATCCCATAGGCCGGTTAGGCAAGCCGGAGGAAGTAGCAGAACTGGTATTATGGTTAAGTTCTCCCCTTTCTTCCTTCGTGACTGGTGGTTATTACCCGGTAGACGGGGCGTACCTGGCCAGATGATTTTCAGGATTTGGAGATTTATGGATTCAGAGAAGTAGAGATTTTGTTATTTTGTTAAAGTAGCAAGACCTTCAGATAACAAAATTTCTAATCCATAAATCTCTAATGCAGCAAAATAAACTCCCCATACTCCTTCTCCACGGCGCACTTGGCGCCGGGATACAGTTTCAGGCGCTGGCCGCCCAACTGGAGCCTTATTACGATGTTCATATTATCAACTTCAGTGGTCACGGCGATGTGCCATTTTCAACCAATGGCTTTAGTATCCACGTGTTTGCCGCAGAAGTGCTGGAATACCTCGACCGGCAGCAGCTCGACTTTGTGCATGTATTTGGTTACAGCATGGGTGGTTATGTGGCCATGTACCTGGCCCGGCATTATCCGGAAAAAATAGGCCGGGTGATGACACTGGCCACCAAATACAACTGGAACGAGGCTACGGCCAGCAACGAGGTTAAACAACTGGATCCAGTACTGATTGAAGAAAAGGTACCGGGGTTTGCCAGAATACTGCAGGAAAGGCATGTGTCCAATGACTGGAAGGAAGTAGTATCACGTACGGCGCAGCTGATAACGGAGCTGGGGCATCAGTCGCTGTTAAAGCAGCAGGATTTTGCGCAGGTAGCATCGCCCTGTATGCTGTTGCTGGGCGATCGTGACAACATGGTATCTTTTTCAGAAACGATCGAAGTATATAAATCCTTGCCGGAAGCTCAACTGACGATATTGCCGGATACGGCACATCCGCTGGAAAAGGCAGATGTACCGCTGCTGGCATATTTTATTAAGAGGTTTACTACGCAGAAAATAGCATAGGGGGTTATTCGCCCATAGCCAGTTTTCCCCAGTTGTTCAATTCTTCTTCTGTCCATAATTCCGGGAAAAACACGATTCGTTTGTTTTTCGGGGGCAGATACTGTTGCCAGTTGGTGCCGCCGGTGGCCACGATGTCTTCCGGTTTTTTGTGCAGGTACCTTACGGCAGATTTGTAATGCATCAGGGGCCAGCGCACGTTGATATTCAGGTCATACTCCTTCAGCAGAGGGATGATGGCCTGTCTGTCTGCTTCCGGCAGCTGCAGATATGCTGACTGGATATTACGTTGTTCGTAACGGGTGGCCAGGTCCAGGAAGGGGCCCATATATTTGAGCTCAAACTGTCGCAGCGTCAGGGTTTTCTTACCGGTAGCCAGTTCTGTGGCACCACTTCTCCAGTAAATATTGTCCAGCACTGTATTCAGCTCACTGTTTATCAGGTCCGCACGTTGGGGCTCATACACCAGATTTTGCAGTCGGGTGGAGCAAATCTCGATCATACGGAACTGACCACTCTGGAATCCGCTGGCCGGCAGCAAAGCCATCCTGAACTGCAGGAACTGTTCTTTATCCATTCCGTCCACCATGATCTCGAAAGAGTTGATCAGGTTTCGGAAATAGTTGTTGATCCTTTTCAGTTGGGTGGTAAACACCGTTGCTGACAATTCCGGTGCCTGGCATATCTGATCGATAGCCTGCAGGGTCAGTTTAAAATACAATTCCGTTATCTGGTGATAAATGATGAAGATGTTTTCATCCGGAATCGGCGTGCGCGGATGTTGCAGGTTGAGCAAAACATCCAGTTGGATATAATCCCAGTATGTCAGATAGTCCGCGTATAGGAGCCCGTCGAGATAGGAAGACAGGTTTTGGCCCATGGCGGAATATTTTTCTTCCAGCCGTTTGATTTTTTCGGCAATTTCTGTTGTAACCATTGGTGAAAATTAAGCATTCCGGGTGAAAAAGCAACTACAGTAGCTTTCAGGGCCGGGCACTTAATTATTCCACCACGTTGATAGTGCGGTAAAAACTTTCTTCGAGAGAGATAAGGGTTTCGGTTCGTTCAATGCCTTTTATTTTCTGTAGTTCATCGTGGAGTATACGGCGTAACTGGGTGATGTCTTTACAAATAATTTCTGCGAACATGCTGTAGCTGCCGGTAGTGTAGTTGAGGCGTACCATTTCCGGGATTTTGCGGAGTTCTTTGGCGACAGTGTCGTACATGGAACTTTTTTCGAGATAGATACCAATAAAGGCGATTACATCATAACCAATCATTTTCAGATCTACATGTAATTTAGTACCTTTAACTATACCCAGTTCTTGCAATTTCTTCATTCTCACATGAATGGTGCCGCCGGAAACGAACAGTTTTTTCCCCAGATCGGCGTAGGAGATTTCAGCATTATTCATCATCTCGCTGATTATCTGCAAATCGAGTTTGTCAATATTCAAATTGTGGCTCATTTTTACAATTTGTTTTTGAATGTTTTAAAGTTATATGCAAATATTTAAAAAATATCGAAAATTCAAAAATTTTTCTTAAAAAATTTGCAAGAAATCAGCCTTACCTTTAGATTTGCATTATAATCATTATTCAAATGGCTATTGAAAAGCACTGGCTGTAATGATAATACAAAATTGTGGGATGATGAAACTGGCAGACATGCCCCCTTGTCTCGGGGGTGGGGAGTTCGGGATAAACGTAGTATAAATGGGTTGACCACTAATCTTAATTGTACTATGGCTAACTGCCCCGTGGAGGTTCGACTCCTCCTCCTACAGCCAATTGGTTTAAAGAGCTCGTAGATCACTGATCTATGGGCTTTTTTTATGCGATCCTGTCCCGCAGAGACCGCAAAGGAAGCCAGGCCAATAAGCTGGTTCTTTGCACCCTTTGTGCCTTTGCAAGAAAATAAGCTAATTTTGCCCTCAATGGGACAGAAAAAATTACAACGCTTTGCAGAAATAGAGACCTTCCCCAATGTATTGATATATCCGGAAGGCATGCAGGGAAAATGGAACGAACATTTTAAGAATAATCATCCGGTTACGCTGGAACTGGCCTGTGGTAAAGGAGATTATACACTTGGGCTCGCCCGCATGTACAAGGACCAGAATTTTATCGGCGTAGACCTGAAAGGCAACCGCATCTGGAGAGGCGCCAAAACAGCCATTAACGAAGCGCTCGATAACGTGGCCTTCCTCCGCACCCAGATTGATAAACTGGACAATTATTTTGCTCCCGGAGAGATCAAAGATATCTGGATTACGTTTCCGGACCCATTCCTTCGTAAATCGAAATCCAAGAAAAGGCTGACACATCCGAAGTTCCTGCAGCTATTCCAGCCACTGCTGGCAACAGGCGCTACCATCAATCTGAAAACAGATTCTCCGGAGCTGTACGCTTTTACACAGGAAGTGATTGCTGCCTCCGGACTGACGCTGCTGGAAGACATTCCGGATGTATATGCGCTGCCGGAAGTACCGTCACTGCTGAAAATACAGACCTATTACGAGGGCATGCACCTGGCAGACGGCCGTACCATCCGTTACCTCAGATTCCAGCTGCCCGCCTCCCGACTGGACTGGCGCAGCATAAAACTGCCTTCCGATGAAGCAACCGTTGGTGGAGAAGATTGATTTTTACTATAACGCGGAGGGTTATATGGTGTTTACCGAAAAGTATCATCTAGACCGCGGCTACTGTTGTGGCAACGGTTGTAAACATTGTCCATTTGCATATGAAAACGTACCCGAACCCAAAAAGTCCCTCCTCCTCAAACGACGCAGCGAAGAAAAAGACGGGCAGTGAGCCCGCCTCTTTCTTTGACGTGGTTTATAAAATAGTCCGTAAAATACCCAAAGGCCGTGTCACCACTTACGGTGCCATCGCGGAAGCCGCTGACATCAAACTCACGCCCCGGATGGTGGGCTGGGCTATGAACGGCGCCGGCCGTGTCAAGCCGGTCGTACCCGCCCATCGGGTAGTCAACCGTAACGGCGAACTTAGCGGACGACATTTTTTTGCCACCCCTACCCTTATGCAGGAACTACTTGAACAGGAAGGGGTTACGGTAAAAAATGACAAGATAACCGACTTTAAAACCGTATTTTGGGACCCGGGCGCCCGAAAAGCACCCTCCGCCGTAAAAAAGAAGGACTGATCACCATTCTCCCGTACAGCAATATTTTTATACTATGACTATACTCAAATTAAAACTGGACCAGGAGCAATTGGTAGAAGATTTTTTTGAGAACACCCACCTGATCGGTATCGCCTCTAGCGCCCGCGATTACCAGCTCTGCTGGCAGATCAACCGGCAGCTATATACCAACTTCAGGGTCAACAACCTCCTGGAAATTACCCTTTCGAAGAAAAACAGGTCCTTCCATTTTACAGTGATGGAGTTTAACGAGCCTACCAATTCCGTCTCCCACTACTTTTACAATAACCACTGCCAGGCAGAATTTTTGCTGCCTGAACTAAAGCACATCCACTTCCTCTGGCTGATCAAAGGAGATTATTACCAGGCTACGGATATAAAAAAATTATTGGACGAATTACGCCTCGTACCGCTTGTACAATTAGTATCTTTACTGGATACGAGAGAGATTAAAAATAGAATGAACCTCATTTTTTAGGACAGGATTTAAGACCGACAGCTGCTTCCAGCATAATATTTTGAACCAGCAACCTACTGAATTGCCTTGTTTTCACCTTTAAACATTCCGCTGTATGTGGGCAAAAAAAGACAATCAACTGTACCGGGCTTTTATCTTCAAAGACTTCCGGGAAGCATTCGCGTTCATGACCAAAGTGGCCCTGGTAGCTGAAAAGATGGACCATCATCCCTACTGGATCAATATCTACAATACAGTAGAAATATACCTCAGCACACATGATGCCGGCAACGTGGTGACAGAGAAAGACCAAAATATGGCGAAAGCCATCGATCAATTGTTATAATCAAAATCTCATACACCATCTGTGAAGCGCATTATTATCCTAATGCTGTTGTACTGTTATACTGCAGGAGCCTTTGCCATTAACCCCTCCCATGATACCCTGATAGCAAAAGACGGTTTTGCTGCCTCGGAACTGGACCTGCGTCCCTACATAAACAGCCTCTCCGACAAAGAGGGTCACCTGAGCATACAACAGGTGACACATCTGCCCTTTACCCCATCCCCACAACTCTTTCATGACTACAAAAAAAATAACGGACAGGTCAACAACTGCTGGCTGCAGTTAAGGGTAAAAAATGAAGGCGCTGCTCCCCTCAATGCCATTCTCTTTGCCGGATGGCACGACTTCATGTACTGGTACGAAAAACCACCCGGCGATACAGTCAGGCTGCTGATGCAAACCGGTCTGATGGCCGACAAGGGAGGCGTAGAAAGATGGGACCACTACGGGTTCAACATCAACATTCCTCCCCATCAGTTCCGCACATTCTATCTCCATATCATCAATAAATCATACAACGAAAATCCGCTCATGCCCATGCTCTTCAGCGAGCAGGCCTTTGCCCGCTTCCATAACCGGCAGCAGGACACCTACCGCAAGGAAACGGTAGTGATACAGGTATTGCTGGGCATGCTGCTGGTGTTTTTCAGCATCTCCGTCATCAACTATATACAGTTGCCTGACAGGTCGTACATCTATTTTGCCATCTATATACTGGGACTGATACTGTTCTTCGCCCTGCGGCTGGAAAGCAAACCCTATCAGCTTTCCTTCTTCCACCGCTGGCCTATGCTGAAGTACTACTGGGACATTCCGGGGCTGCTGTTTTGTTTCTATCTCATGTACCTGATGTTTGGCAACACCTTCCTGAACCTGAAAGAAAGATACCCTTTCATGGAACAGGTGTTTGCCTGGGTATCCACTATTGTGGGCGGGCTGATCATTGTATGTATGTATTGTATCATGATCGAACAATATCATTTGCCGGTGATCATCTATAGTTATGTATATTTTTGTACACTGATACCGCTGCTGGTAGTATTTGTAGCGCTGGCCAAACGCTCCAGGCATCACCCGCTGGTGCGTTTTTTCCTGTATGGGTCTGTATGTCTGTATCTGGCCTGCCTGGGCTCTTTCCTTATGCACATCCGGCCACTGGGGCTGCTCAGTGCACTGGGTGAACTGGCCGCCCCCAGTATGTTGCTGATCGGCGGCGTACTGCTGCAGGCCATGTTTTTCCTGGCCGGCCTCAGTTATCGTAACAAACTGGTACACCTTGAAAGAACACGGACGCAAGAACTGCTGATCAAACAGCTCAACAAAAACAAGGAGCTGCAACGCAAACTCAACGAGCAACTGGAAGAACTGGTAAAAGAACAGACCACGGAAATTCTCCGTAAAAAACAGGAGCTGGAAGAACAACGAAAGATACAGCTGGAGACAGAGTATGATAAAAAACTGACGGAGATAGAGCTGAAGGCCATCCGGGCGCAGATAAACCCTCACTTTATCTTTAACTGCCTCAACTCTATCCAGCTGTTTGTGATGCAGCGGGATTATGAGTATGCCCAGAAATATTTGTCGGACTTCTCCTATCTGATCCGCAAAACGCTTGATTTTTCACGGCGCAACTTCATATCCCTGGCCGATGAGATCACCTACCTGAATACTTATCTGGGTCTGGAGAAAATGCGTTTCGAAAACAGAATGGAGTATGAAATTGTAGTAGATCCGGAGATCGCCACGGCCGAACTGGAGATTCCGGCTATGTTGCTGCAGCCTTATGTGGAGAATGCCGTCAAACATGGTATGACTAATCCGCAGCAGCCGATTGGCCATCTCTCCATCCATTTTAATCAGGTAGCCGCTGATATGCTGGAATGCGTAATCGCCGACAACGGCATTGGTATTGCCCGGTCGAGGTCATTGCGCACCTTGCCCCAGCATCACCAGTCTTCCGGCATGGAGATGAGCCAGAACAGAGCGGAGCTGCTTAATAAGATGTATAATACGGAAATCCATATCGAGATAATTGACAGATCGGCACGTAATGAGGAAGACAGTGGTACTGTAGTCAGGATTCTCATTCCACAGCTGTAAAAAAGTATATTCTTAAACGTTAGTATTAAAATGATAAAAGCAGTCATCATAGATGATGAGAGGAATAGCCGGGATATTATAGCCCTGATGCTGGAGAAATATTGCCCGGAAGTAAAGGTGGCCGCTACCGCTTCTGACTGTGCAGCAGGTATTGCACAGATCAGGGAGCACCGGCCGGAGCTGGTATTCCTGGACCTGGAGATGCCCGACGGCACCGGATTTGATGTACTCACCGGCACTCAGCAGGAAGTGGCTTTTGAAGCGGTGTTTGTGACCGCATTTGAGAAAAAGTTTCTGCATGTGATCCGTTGCAGTGAAGTGGAGCTGATTCTAAAACCAATAGACAAGGAGAGCCTGCTGCAGGCGGTAACACTGGTCAAAACACGTATTGCCAATAATAGCAGTAAGCAGCGGTATGAGGTGTTGCTGGAGAATTTCAACAATGTACAGCATGCATCCTGGAAGCTGCTGATATATGACACTAACGGAGAAGAACGTACGATATTTTTACCTGCAGTAGAATGTTTTGAAGCGCAGCAGGACAACTGCCTGTTCCGGCTGGATTCCGGAGTGGAGGTGCAGGCAGAGCGGCCTTTCCGTTATTACGCAGATCTTTTTTCCACGTTGCAGTTTTACCAGGTCAACAATACCCAGATGGTGCAGCTGGCCAATATCAGCCAGGTGGATCCGCATTTGGGCAAGGTGATGCTGAAAAGCGGTATTGTGCTGGACATTACCGAACGCCGGAGAAAGGACTTACTGAACCGGATGCAGCGGTAGCGGGTATATACAGGGATTTACTTATTCTTATATACTGATATTTAAGGTATTTGCGCCTTTCTGATTGTTCAATTTCAATATTTTCTGGTGGCCCTTTCAATTTCATCCAAGAAAAACCACATTTTTTAACCGGTCTGACGCCCTCTACCCTTTTTTTTCCCTTTTTAACATTTTGCGCGGAGAATACGTAACAATAATTTAACAAAAAAATTTGGTGGAATAACTTTTGATCGTACTTTTGACCCGTCAAACAAAATAGTCAGACAGTCAGACTACAGTATTGACGGAGTATCTATGGCAGAACAAGACCAAAAGCGGACGTTAATTCTAGAGGCTGCTTTAAAGCGCTTCAAGCGGTTCGGTTTGTCTAAAACTACCATGGAAGAGATCGCCAGGGATCTGGAAATCTCGAAAGGTTCTTTGTATTACTATTTTTCAGATAAGGAATCCATTTACGTAGCGGTGGTGGAGCGTATGATAGCAGATTGTTTTTTTGATATGTCTGCTTATGTGGAAGAAGCCACTTCCACAGATGCGATCATCAACCGTTATCTGGAGCTGAAAGAGAGGATGCTGGTGGAGTATCATTTTTTATTCGGGATAAACGAATGGATCAAGGATGTTCCTTCCAGCCGGATGCGGCAAACGATAGAGTTGTTGCAGACCGTGGAAGTTTCTTTTCTTTCTGCCACTATCCGGAGGGGGATCAGCATTGGTGAGCTGAATGAAGCCACTGATCCTGAAGCTACGGCGCAGTTGCTTGTCAACGTATTATTTGGCTTATGGGTAATATGGTGCAAATGGCAGGCGACAGGTTTTGACCCTCATGACCGGAATGGCCTGAGATGCTTTATGGAAAGGGAAAGACAAGTATTGTATATTTTCTTTAATGGATTAAGATATAAACCGACAATCAACCAGGATCGGCATTCATGTATGTAGAAGAATCAAAGAAAGAGAGAACAGTTTTAATGTATATTTAAATTTTACGAAAGATGAAAAAGTTGATTGTAATGGCCGCAGTAGCACTGTTCGGCACACAAGTAGCAAAGGCACAGTTATCAAAAGGCGATGTTATCCTGGGCGGAAATGTTAACGTAAGCACCACTTCTGCTAAAGTAAAAGGCACTGATGCAAAAGAAACAAACACTACTTTCGGTATCAGCCCTAAAGTAGGTTATGCACTGAACTCTAACTGGGTAATCGGTGTATTTGCCAACTCTCAGTTCGGCACCGAAAAAGCAGTATCCGGCGTAAAAACTAAAACCCTGGAAATCACTCCTGGTATCTTCGCCCGTAACTACCATATGATCGGTCAGAGCAAATTTGCTTTCTTTGCTGAAGCTAACGCTGGCTACGGTTTTGGTAACACTAAAGTAGGTGACACAAAAACTGAAACCATCAATGGCTTTAACGTAAACGTACTGCCTGGTATCACTTACTTCGTGACCAAACACTTCATGATTGAAGGTGCATTCGGTGGTCTGGGTTACTCTTATGTTCAGCATAAAAATGAAGCAACCGGAGTTAAAACAAACGTTAGCAACTTCGACTTCAACTTCACTAAACAGCTGAACCTGGGTGTTAACTTCATATTCTAATCCAGAATTTGATTGATGTTATACATAAGAAAGTCAAAAGGTTAGATAGATTGGAGAATCCCGCTGCAGTATTACTGTAGCGGGATTTTTGCTTTTGGTACTTTTTAATTTGCCTGATACATATTGATGCACATGATGCACAACAAAAAGCCCCGCCGGTTGTCCGGCGGGGCTTCATTATGTTAGAAAGAATCTGATTATCCGTTCATGGAGATCAGGAACTCTTCGTTGTTTTTAGTGCCACGCATGTGCTGGAGCATAAAGTGCATAGACTCGTCAGTGTTCATATCTGCCAGGTGATTGCGCAGGATATGGATACGTTTGAGGGAGTCTTTGTCGAGCAGCAGGTCATCACGGCGGGTAGAAGATGCAGATACATCGATAGCCGGGAAGATGCGTTTGTTAGCCAGTTTACGATCGAGCGCGAGCTCCATGTTACCGGTACCTTTAAATTCTTCGAAGATCACCTCATCCATTTTGGAACCGGTATCTATCAGTGCTGTAGCGAGGATAGTGAGTGAACCACCATGTTCAATTTTACGGGCAGCACCAAAGAATTGTTTTGGTTTCTGCATCGCGTTGGCTTCCACACCACCACTCAACACCTTACCGGATGCGGGTGCCACGGTATTGTGAGCTCTTGCCAGACGTGTGATGGAGTCGAGCAGGATAACTACATCGTGCCCGCATTCTACGAGACGTTTGGCTTTCTGCAAAGCGATAGCAGACACTTTTACGTGTTTCTCTGCTGGTTCATCGAAGGTAGAAGCAATTACTTCTGCTTTCACACTGCGTTCCATATCAGTCACCTCTTCCGGACGTTCATCGATCAGTACCACCATCAGATAAATTTCAGGGTGGTTGGTAGCGATGGCGTTGGCCACTTCTTTCAGCAGCATGGTTTTACCTACCTTAGGCTGCGCAACGATCAGGCCGCGCTGTCCTTTACCGATAGGTGTAAACATATCCATGATACGGGTGGAGTAGTTATTGGAAGTAGTTGTCAGTTTCAGCTTTTCGAAAGGGAACAACGGTGTCAGGTAGTCGAAAGGCACGCGGTCACGTACTTCTTCAGGAGACTTACCATTGATGGTTTCCACTTTCAGCAGTGCGAAATATTTCTCTCCTTCTTTTGGCGGACGAACGGAACCCTTAACGGTGTCGCCGGTTTTCAGGCCAAAGAGTTTTATCTGTGAAGGAGAAACATAAATATCGTCCGGGGAACTCAGGTAGTTATAGTCAGAAGAACGGAGGAAACCGTAGCCGTCGGGCATCATTTCCAGCACGCCTTCGCTGAGGATTACACCATCAAACTCGATGTTGAAGATAGCATCCTTTTTAGGATACCGCTGTTTCTGCGCAGCAGGAGCAACCGTATCAATGCCTTCAGGCATCACAAAATCATCATCCTCTTCTTCCTCTTCTGCAGCCGGAACAGCAGTCACTTCTTCCTCCTCTTCTTCTTCCACTTCATCTTCAGTGAAAGCCGGGATAATGATATCATCATCATCATCGAAAGTGAGCGATGGAATGCTGTCCAGGTCTATATCAAAGTCTTTTATTTTGGATTTAGTTGCCGGAGCTGGAGCCGGTTCTGGTTCCATTTCTTTTGTTTTACCGGGAGCTTTTTTGGCAGATTTTTTTGCGGCTGGTTTTTCTTCAGCAACGGAGGGTTCTTCCGTTTCGTGATGCGCTTCGTCTTTCTTTACAGGTTTGCGTTTACGTGCTTTTTTCTCTTCTCCGTTGGACTGGTTATCTTCTGAGGCCATCACTGCTTGCTTGTCCAGTATTTTGTAGATCAGGTCCTGTTTGTTCAGTTTTTTTGCGTTGGGAACATCAAGCTTCTCAGCAATGTCAAGCAGCTCAGGAACGAGCATGTCGTTCAGTTGTAAGATGTCGTACATCATCTGTGTTGTCAAATTTTAGAAGTGTTGTGAGGCGGGTACCACTGCATACCAACATACACCAATTACAAATAATTGTTTTGTGTCAAGAAATTTAATTAGATTATTAAATTTGATAGGGAATGATTGAGTTTAGGAACTGCTGATGAAGATGTGAAAATGAACTTAATCAGTCAGATTATAACGCAAGATTAAAACAAGTTTTATTATTATCCAAAAAAACTTGCCCCCAAATGCCCCGCAGTCACCGTTGTTCAGCTATCTGGCCCCACTACTTCCGGCTATAAAAGCGTAGTAGCGCGGTCCTTAAATCTGAGCCTGATCATATATCCGTTTTAATATTATATCAATTTTTAACATTTCTTTTGCAACCAGACAGGAGTATATTATCTTGTTAAGCCACCATTAGTGTTATGGACTATGGCGGAGAACACTTATTTTTGCAATCCTAAAAAAATTAATTTATGAGCCAAAGAGTGAAAGTCAAGCAAATCCTGTCCGATGACAGGACGCATTACGAAGTAACAGTAAAAGGTTGGGTGCGTTCCTTCCGCAACAACCAGTTTATAGCGTTAAACGACGGCTCTACCAATAATAATCTGCAAGTAGTTATCAACATAGAAAATACCGATGCAGCCCTGCTGAAGCGGATCACCACCGGTGCAGCCATCAGCGCCACCGGAGAAGTTATCCCTTCTCTCGGCAAAGGCCAGCGCGTGGAACTGAAAGCCAGCAGCCTGGAAATACTGGGAGACTGCGATGCGGAAAAATACCCTTTACAGCTGAAAAACAAGCCCAGCCTGGAATACCTGCGTGAAATCGCTCACCTGCGTTTCCGCACCAACACCTTCGGCGCTGTTTTCCGCGTACGCCACTCCCTGGCTTTCGCAGTACACAAGTTCTTCAACGAACAGGGCTTCGTATACCTGCATACACCCATCATTACCGCTTCCGATGCAGAAGGTGCCGGTGAAATGTTCAGGGTTACCACCCTCGACATGAAAAACCCGCCCCGTACGGAATCCGGCGAAATTGATTTCAAAGAAGACTTCTTTGGGAAGTCTACCAACCTGACCGTTTCCGGGCAACTGGAAGGCGAACTCGGTGCGATGGCTTTCGGAGAGATCTATACCTTCGGCCCCACCTTCCGTGCTGAAAATTCCAACACCGCCCGTCACCTGGCGGAATTCTGGATGATCGAGCCGGAGATGGCCTTCTATGAACTGGAAGATAACATGGACCTGGCAGAAGCTTTCATCAAATCCCTCATCAGCCACATCCTGGAGCACAACCGCGAAGACCTCGACTTCCTGGCCGCCCGACTGGCAGAAGAGGAAAAACAAAAGCCACAACAGGAACGCAGCGAAATGGGACTGCTGGAAAAACTGGAGTTCGTACTGAACAACGAATTCATGCGCATCACCTACACTGAAGCCATCGAGATCCTGAAAAACAGCAAGCCTAACAAAAACAAGAAGTTCCAGTATCTCATTGAAGGATGGGGCGCAGACCTCCAGAGTGAACACGAACGCTATCTCGTGGAGAAACACTTTAAAAAGCCAGTAATCCTGACTGATTATCCGAAAGAAATCAAGTCCTTCTACATGAAGCTCAACGAAGACAATAAAACCGTAAGAGCAATGGACATCCTCTTCCCCGGCATCGGTGAGATGGTAGGCGGTTCACAACGTGAAGAAGATTACGATAAACTGGTAAAACGCATGGAAGAAATGCATGTACCGGTAGATGAACTGTCCTGGTACCTCGATACCCGCCGCTTTGGCACCGCACCGCACTCCGGCTTCGGTCTGGGCTTCGAGCGTATGATGCTGTTCGTAACCGGTATGACCAACATCCGCGACGTGATTCCTTTCCCAAGGACACCGAAAAATGCCGACTTCTAACTGTGATGAATAAATCATAACTACCCTGTATGAGCCTTGCTTGTACAGGGTTTTTTATGCTTTTATATTTTTTATTTTTTTGTTCCTCATGTTTTTATGGAAAGTGATGCAGGCTGCATCTATTTAGCAGAAAGCGCTTTCAACCATTTTTTTCGTATATGCAAAACCGTTAGTTATGGCTGAAATGAATACGACTGCTCCCAATGGCCGCCACTGCGGCAAAAGAACACGCAGCAACAAAAAATCAACCCGTGTGGATATGACCCCCATGGTAGACCTGGGTTTTCTGCTGATCACATTTTTTATGCTTACCACTACCCTGGCACAGCCCAAAACCATGGACCTGCTGATGCCCCGCAGTGACGGAGATCCTATGTCACTGGCTGCCAGCAAAGCACTGACTGTTATCCTGGGACCTCAGGGTCGCATCGCCTGGTATGAAGGCATCGGAGATGATCCTTCCCGGCCGCCACAGGTAAATTATACCTCTTTCGCCAACCATAACGGCATCCGCGATATCATCATCCGTAAAAAAGAAGCAGTGAGTAATGCCTTCCACAAAAATGATCTGATGGTGCTCATCAAAGCCGACAAGCAGGCCCGCTATGAAAATGTGGTGGACATCATGGATGAAATGCTGATCAACCAGGTAGACCGCTACGCTATTGTCGACATCCATCCCAAAGAAGAAGCCTATTTTAAGTAATGCTGCGACATGTCTGCAGTCTCCTTATCTGCTTCGGCTGCTGCACCATTCGTACCTGATATTCCGTACCTTTACCGCTCCAAAACAATTAAACGATATGGCAATTACCCACTCCATCCCATCAGTAGACCTGGCAGACTTCACCTCCGGTGATGCCGACAGGAAAGCTGCTTTTGTGCAGCAACTGGGAAAGGCTTATGAAGAAGTTGGTTTTGTAGCGGTAAAGAATCATGGTATTCCCGACGAGCTGATTGCAGACCTCTACAATTACGTACAAGCGTTTTTCAAGCTTTCCTTCGAAACCAAACATACATACGAAATTCCTGAACTGGCCGGCCAGCGCGGTTACACCTCCTTCGGTAAGGAACACGCCAAAGGTTATGAGGCACCTGACCTGAAAGAGTTTTTCCAGTTTGGTCAGACTGTGGAAGACAATGACCCTATCGGGGAAGAATATCCACCTAACGTAGCGGTGGCAGAAGTACCAGCTTTCACACCGACCTTTTTTAAAGCTTACCGCGGCTTTGAGACTTCCGGCAAGCACCTGCTGCAGGCTATCGCCCTGTTCCTGGGCCTGGACGAGCACTACTTCGATGACAAAATACACAATGGTAATTCCATTCTCAGGGCCATCCACTACCCTCCTATCACTCAGGAGCCTAAATCGGCTATCAGAGCGGAACAACATGAGGATATCAATCTGATTACCCTGCTGGTAGGCGCTTCTGCCGACGGCCTGCAGATCCTGGACAAACAAGACAACTGGGTGCCGGTAACATCTCTGCCCGAACAGATTGTGGTAAACGTGGGCGATATGCTGCAACGCCTTACCAACAACCGGTTAAAATCCACTACGCACCGGGTTGTCAACCCACCCCGCGAAAAGTGGCATACCTCCCGTTATTCCATCCCCTTCTTCCTGCATCCTAAATCCGGTATGAAGCTGGATTGTCTGGAAAGCTGCGTTACCGCCGAAAATCCGCTGGCATATGAGCCTATCACTGCCGGTGAATACCTCGATGAACGCCTGCGCGAAATTGGGCTGAAAAAATAAACTGTCTCCTGACATACAAAGTCCCGGCAAGGTTACTTACCGGGACTTTACATTTTATCCTGCGCACGGGCAAGTCTGGTTATTTTCTTTCGGCTTCTCTGTATGGTTATTTTTTCGCTGGTTTTTCCAATATGGTCAGACTTTTAGTCCGGGCACTCTTTCATGCCGGTGGGTTAAATCTTCGCAAGAACAAACTATCACAACGGATAAAAGGCCATATTCGATTAGATAGCCTCCCGTATTACAAGTATTGTGCCTTTGTTACATTACAGATTAGTATAATTAGCAACACTATTGTATTTTGTAGGATTATTTTTACTAACTTATTGAATCCTTTGGAGCGGAATTCACTTTATCAATAACTGTGTTTCTACGTCATATACCTTTTCTCAAAGCGGTGCTATTACATAGCATAACTGCCTACGGTGGCCCGCAGGGGCACCTGGCAATGATGATGAAAACATTTGTGTACCAGCGAAAAGATGTTACCGAGCAGGAGCTGATGGAATATAATGCTTTCTGCCAGTTGCTTCCCGGGGCATCATCATCCCAAACCCTTACCCTCATTGGCTATAAACGCGGTGGCGTATTACTGGCCATCTTTACCCTGCTTATCTGGATCACGCCGGCCTGCCTGATGATGGGCTCGCTTAGTTTCCTGCTGCAGTATTTCGATAAAAGGGCCTTACAAACAGATATTTTTAAATACGTACAGCCTATGGCGGTAGGCTTTCTGGCCTATGGCGGCCTCAAGGCATACCGGATCAGCATCAACAATGTGGCCACCTTTGTGATCATGATCGTAGCTATGTTTGCTGCCTGCTACCTCAAATCACCCTGGACCTTCCCCGCCCTGATCATATTGGGCGGCATTGTTTCCAACTTCAGTAACAAACGTATTCCGGATATTTCAGATAAACCCAAAAAAATACAGTGGGGAAATATATGGCTGTTTGTGCTCATCTTCGTACTGGCAGGTATCCTCTCGGAATATGCCCGCTCCCATGAATGGGTGACGCGCCGTCCCTTCAACCTCTTTGAGAACTTCTACCGTTTCGGCAGCCTGGTATTCGGCGGGGGTGATATCCTGATCGCCATGATGCTGGAACAGTATGTGACCCGTGCCAAATCGCAGTATCTGAGCGCGGAGGAACTGCTTACCGGTGCTGGTATTATGCGTGCGCTCCCTGGCCCCACCTTCTCAATATCCGCTTATGTAGGAGGCATGGCCATGCGTAATCTGGGCATGGGCTACCAGTTTTTAGGCTGTGTGCTGGCACCGATCGCTATTTTCCTGCCAAGCCTGTTACTGGTGCTCTTCTTTTTCCCTATCTGGCATAACCTGAAAAAATATGTGATCATCTACCGCGCCCTCGAAGGCATCAACGCAGTAGTAGTCGGTATCATGTGGGCCGCCACCTTTATTCTCTTTCTGGCGATCCCTACCAACTGGTACAACATCCTGATCATGATCTGTACCCTGGCATTACTGATATTTACGAAACTCCCATCGCCATTTATCGTAATTGCCTGCCTCATCATGGGCTGGATCCTGTAAGCTGCTAAATATTGTACTCTTTGATCTTATTGTACAGCGTAGTAAGGCCGATGTCGAGCAACTCTGCTGCCCTCGTCTTATTGCCCTTTACCTGACCCAGTACTTTGATGATATGGCTTCTCTCCATATCTGCCAGTCGAAGAGAAGATGCGTTGTCATCTTTCCCCTGCTGGAAATCAAAAGGCAGAGAAGACACATCCAGTATATCCGTGTCCGTGAGAATGGCCGCCCTTTCAATCACATTACGCAATTCCCTGATATTACCCTTCCAGCTATGTTGTTGTAAAGCCTGCAGAAAAGCAGGACTCATACCCGTCAGCCGTTTGTTCATCTTGGGCGCGAACTGCTGAATAAACCAGGTAGCCAGTAAAGGAATATCCTTTTTACGGTTGTTCAGCGATGGCAGTGATATCTGGAAAACGGACAGGCGATAAAACAGGTCTTCCCGGAAATGACCGGCAGCGATCTCCTGTTCGAGGTTGCGGTTGGTGGCGGCAATCACCCGGACGTCTGTTTTAATGGCTTTGGGCTCGCCTACTTTATAAAACTCCTGGGCCTCCAGTACACGCAGCAGTTTGGCTTGCAGCTCTACCGGCATCTCCCCCATTTCATCCAGGAAAATGGTACCGCCACGGGCTTCTTCAAAAAATCCTTTTTTATCTTTTACCGCACCGGTAAAAGCGCCGGCCACATGGCCAAACAGCTCACTTTCCAGGATATCTTTGCCGATAGCGCTGCAGTTGACCGCCACAAACGGCTGCTGACGGCGGTTGCTGCCTTCATGAATGGCATGGGCAAACACTTCCTTCCCCGAACCGGTTTCACCCAGCAGCAGCACCGTCATATCCGAAGGGGCTACTTTCCTCGCCAGTTCTATCGCGCTCATGATTTCAGGCGAAGAGCCCAGTATATTGTCAAAATTATATTTGCCGGCAATCTTTTTTTCCAGGTCGCGGATACGGAACTGCAGCCGGGCTTTGTCCATGGCTTTGCTTACCAGCGGCAGGATACGGTTGTTGTCATCTCCTTTGGTGATATAGTCGAAAGCGCCGTTTTTGATGGCCTGTACTCCGTCGGCGATATTGCCATAGGCAGTCAGGACGATGGTTTCAACCTGCGGAAAACGGGTGCGGATCGTTGGTACCAGCTCCACCCCATTGCCATCAGGTAGTTTCACGTCCGACAACACAACACTGATTTCTTCTTTTTCCAGGATTTTCATGGCAGACCTGATATTGCCTGCTTCATGCATCGTATAACCTTCCAATGCCAGCAAACGGCTCAGTAGCTTCCGTAACTGGTCTTCATCATCTATAATGAGTATATGGCCCTTCAAGGTATCTCAGATTTAATTATTTGGATTGTTGCCTGCGGGACTACGGGCCCCACCTATAACAACAACAAAATAACTAAATAAGTACATAACAAAATCCTTAAATGTTGTCCTTGGTGGCATCACCGGCAGACTTTTGATTGGCCTTAAAAACGAGTGCTCCCAGCATAGCGGCCAGCACACCCATAGCAATATCAGCAATCAACACATTGCCTACAAACAGAATCCAGAACCTTTCCTTTTCTGTTTCTATCCCTCTGATAATCCTGGGCGTCTGCTGAAAGCCCTGAGGTATCAGGCGATGAATAGTCCCATTTACTACCAGAACATGAAATATCAGGGCAAATATCCCCAGCAGGAAGGTAGCGAGGAAGGTGGTCCGGATACCCAGGTAAAAAGCAGAAGCCGTAGAAGTCTTCTCTCCATGCCTTCCGTTATAATGTATGATGGAGATTAAAATACCTACAAAAAACACCAGGGCGATACCAAAGCCTGTCCATAACGCACCGTATTGATCGGTTGCATAAAAAACAACTGTGAGTACCATACAAATAACGGCGATAATGATGCCGTATCCCTTCGAATGTACAACGGGAAGATGTAGATGAAACCGTTGCATAATAGGTAGTTTAAAGGTAAACAAGTCAGGCTTTTGTATGCTTTTCCACGTTACTGATGAATCTGTGCAGGTCATTTTTTGTTTGTAGTATATCCTCCCACAAATCTCCAACTTCGTTTATTCGTTGGAGTGAGTTAAAAATATCAAAGTCACTGATCCGCAGCGATTCATTCACTTCTTTCCAGGACAGCGGCATAGACACGGTGGCGCCGGGCTTAGGTCTTACCGAATATGGCGCGGCCACCGTTTGTGCCACCCTGTTCTGCAGATAATCGAGATACACCTTTTTATTGCGGGCCGATTTGGTCCTTGTTACACTGGTAGTCTGAGGCAGTTCGCGATGAACATGCCGGGCGATATACTCCGCAAATAAACGGCAGGTATCGTAACTGTATTTGCCTCCGGTAGGAATATAGATGTGTAGCCCTTCAGAGCCGGAAGTTTTACAGAAACTTTCCAGCCGGTACTGGTCCAGAAAAGCTTTAATATGCAGGGCTACCTCCACTACGTATTTAAAATCTATGTTTTGCGGGTCCAGGTCCATCACTACAAAGTCAGGATTATCCAGGCTGGAAGTACGCGACAGCCAGGGGTTAACCTCAATGCAGCCCAGGTTGATCATATAAACCAGTGTAGCCTGGTTGTTGCAGAGCAGATAATCTACCTTTTTACCGGTGGAAGCAGCCATCAGCGGAATGCTTTTAATCCAGTCGGGTGTTTGTTCCAGGTCCAGGTCTTTCTGGTAAAAAGACGGGTGTGTTATCCCGTTAGGGAAACGATGTAACGACAGGGGCCTGTCTTTCAGGTGTGGCAGGATATAACCAGCTATGGACAGGTAGTAATCGATCAGCTGTCCTTTGGTAATATTTTCTTTAGGCCAGTATATTTTCTGCTGGTTGGTGAGGGTCACCTTTTTACCGTTCAGGGTGATGACACGATTGTTTTCCGCTGTCGCTGTTGCCATAGTCATGGATTTAGGTGTTTCCGTATGTATGTCCGCAGCGGGTTTGTCTTCTCTCAGTCCCAGGAATACAGGCATACGGAGGATACCATCACCTGTCCATTCGGAGAACTTCACCTGGCATACCAGTTTGGGTTTAACCCAGGTAACGGGCATGTCTGTCTTTATTTTCTGCGTAAAAGGCGAAGTCTTTTGCACCAGCGGCATCAGCTTGTTGTACAGTATGGCGAGCATGGCATCATTAAAGCCTCCGCCACAGTTGCCGATATACTTCAGCTTTTTATCTTCATACAAGCCCAGTACCAATGCACCTAGTTTCTTGCGGCTGCCTCTGGGGGCGGTGAAGCCACAGATAAGGGCTTCCTGCTCGTTGGTAACTTTTATTTTCAGCCACGACATGGTCCTCCTGCCTTCTTCGTATGTGCTATCGGTTTTCTTCGCTATAATGCCTTCCCATTGCTGCTGTTGCGCCTTCTGGAAAAAATCCTTTCCCTTCTTCAGTACATGGGCAGAAAACTGTACCCTTTTATCATTCAGCTGGTCTACCAGATCTTTTAACAGGCTCTTTCGTTCCAGTAGTGAGAGCTGTTGTAATTCGCTGCCATTGAGGTGTAACAGGTCGAAGACCATGTATACGAGGTTACCTTTACCGGTAGTTTTATAATTCTGGAGTAATTGAAAATGGGAATTTTTTTTGTTGTCCAGCACGATGATTTCTCCATCCAGCACCACATTATGCGCAATATTCTCTACAGCAGCCACCACAGCGGGATAATCCCTGCTAAAATCTTTTTCATTGCGGGAATAAAGGGATACCTTATGTTGCTGTACAGTGGCAATAGCACGATAGCCGTCCCATTTAGTTTCGAATAACCAGTCAGCATCATTAAACGGAGCATCTACCAATGTGGCCAGCATGGGTTTATAAACTTTTTTGACCGCTTGTGTTTTCCGGGTGATGTGTTTTTTTATTGGCTCAGGTTCGGGTTCAGGAGTAGGTATGGAGCTTTTTTTTTACGGGAAGCTTCCTTTTCGCGGATACCTTTTGTTTTTACACTTTCCGGCGTATAGTCTTCACTGTTATATTGATCTACTGCATACTTATCCCGGTGTTTGATCATCAGCCAGGCGTTGTCGTTAGACGCTTTCATTCTTACGAGGGCAAACTCACCTTTCAGTTTTTTTCCTTTCAGCACAATTTTCAGGTCGCCGGATTCGATTTCTTTCTGTGCATCAGCATCAAAATTTTTTCCGCTGCCACGCATGAGTTCATAGGTGCCCTTATCCCATATATAGACGGTACCGGCACCGTAGTTGCCTTGGGGGATGGTCCCCTGAAAGTCTTTGTAATCATAGGGATGGTCTTCCACCTGCATAGCCAGCCGTTTATCTGCAGGATTCATAGACGGACCTTTTGGCACCGCCCAGCTTTTAAGGACACCAGCCACTTCCAGCCTGAAATCGTAATGCAGCCGGGTAGCATGATGCCGTTGTACTACAAACGCATGTATTCCCTGCTGTGGTTTACCTGCCACCGGTTCTGTAGTGGATTCAAAATTTCTTTTCTGCTTATACCTGCTCAGGCTCATGATGCACGTTTTTTACTGGGGGCAGCTGGTTTACTACCCAGGCTGGCCTTCAGCTGGTCAAAAAGATCATCGCTTTTGGTATGCACGACCTTCATTTTCTTCACTACCGGCTTTTTGCCGCTGGCTTTGGCTTTGATGATCTTCATCAGTTCTTCTTTGTATTCATCCTTATATCGGCTGATATCAAATTCGGCAGCATATTGTTTGATCAGTTCTATCGCCATATCCAGCTCCTTTTTACCTATCCTGACATCAGAAGGCAGCGTCAGGTCCTGCGAGGAGCGGATCTCTTCTTCATAGCGCAGTTGCTGCAGCAACAGATAATTTTCGCGGGGCCTGATCACAGAGAGATGTTCCTGGCTCCGCAATACAAAACGGCTCAGGCCGGCCTTAGCGGTTTTCTGCAGGGCTTCCAATAGCAGCTCATAAGCTTTTTCACCGCCTTTGGCGGGTTCCAGGAAATAGGGATTTTCGAAATAGATATCGTCAATGGAGGCTTCATCCACGAAAGATTCTATTTCGATGATCTTGCTTCTTTTAGGACTGGCTGCTTCGAAGTCTTCATCTTCCAGCACCACGTATTCGTCTTTGTAGAGATATCCCTTAACGATTTGTTCCCATGGTACTTCCTTACCGGTATTTTCATTGACCCTTTTATACCGGATATGAGCCAGCCCGTTGCTGTCCAGCATATCCAGGTCGAGACGGCTGTCCTGTGTGGCACTATATAGTTTTATGGGAATGTTTACCAACCCAAACCCGATTGACCCTGACCATATTGCACGCATGGTATAATGTTTTTGATGATCCGTTGATGATTAACACAAATGGTACCAGTATACAGGTAAAACAGCGCGGCATAACTTTTGGTTTTTCCGTTGTTAACCAAAACCTGTTTTTATGGAAAAGCCAGGAGAAATGACGACCCTCACACGGGTTTTACAACGGTTGCATGAAAAAGGATTTGATCACGAGTTAAAGATGAGTGATCAAGGCAGCATGCAATCACCGGATATACAGAAAGTGTATCATCCGGAAGATCTTTTGATCATTAAAACCTACCGTTTTGAAGGCGAATCAGATCCGTCTGACTCATCCATCCTCTATATTATGGAAGACAAAGAGGGGAACAAGGGTTATGTACTGGATGCATATGGTATGTATACTACTCACGAAGAAAGTGGTTTTGCTGATTTTATCCATCGGATAAAAGTAGAAGACCGGGAAGAGCAAATACTGTTTGGCTGACTGATCCTGCAGATCAAGAACACTTTTTCATTTTCACAAGGCCCGCCATACAGGTGGGCCTTGTTGTGTCAGTAAGACAATAAAAAAGCCCTTGTAAGTTATTACAAGGGCTTTTCCGTTCAACAACTATACAGATCTGTTTTATTAAGCATGGTTTTGGTTTATTCGGCAGCTGCTTCTTCATTAACGGTAGATTCAGCTATCTCTGTAAGCAGGCTGTCAGTATGTTTTTCTTCTTCCAGGGTTTGCTCCAGGAGCTCTGCTACATCAGCATGTCCCATTACATTGGCCAGCGTGCGCAGACATCCGTATGAAGCAATTTCGTAATGTTCGATTTTCTGCATGGAAATGATAATGCCCGCATCCCTGACCATGGAATCAGCTTCGGTATCATCCAGAAACACCTGTGCTTCCATCATCAGTCCTTCCATGGCTTCACATTTTTTGGTCTGGGGCTTTTTCCCCATTATTTCAAAAATTTCTTCGAGCCGCATGACATGATGTTTGGTTTCTTCCAGGTGTTCATCCAATGCATAGGTCAGTTCATCGGAAGTAGTTGCTTTCTGCATCTTTGGTATTGCCTTGAGCAGATTTTTTTCAGCCCAGTAAATATCTTTTAGTTCTTCCATAAAGAGTTCTGCGAACCGGGTGCGATTCATATGTCCATGGCTATTGGACTTATGGGCAGGCCTTCTGGCAGAACCGTGTGCGGATTTTGAAGCAGGCATAAAAATTAAATTTTAGGTTCAACATATGCTACTTATTCCGGCTTGTGTCTATCAAAGGCCTTTTCGGCCTCTGGTGAGGCTGGCTGCCGGGGGACTTCCCGTTCAGGCAGCTCTTCCGGAACAGTATCCGGCGGCTTTTCCGGAGGAGGCTGCACCGGCATCGGATCTTCCCTTCTGGGCTCTTCCCTGTTCGGCGTAGGCTCTTCGTCTGGCTGCTGTTTTCTTTCCGGGTTCATAATTTATGCTTTATGAGTTCAATTACTAAAAAATCAAAGTTCATTCCAATGCGGGTATACCGGCCACCAATATTACAGCACCTATTCATCAAATCCCTGTCAGCATTCCGTTTCACTGATCTACAACCTTTTCCGCAGGCATTGGTGGTACTCTTTCCCGTCGTAGTTTCATGAACCGTAGAAATAAAAAGCATACTGTGGAAATAGTTGCTCAGAAAGGACTTGCCGGATTACGCTGTTTTGTCATCTTTTTTTAAAACATAAAATAGTATCTTGATTGCACTGTAATCATCTATAGTAGAAATCAATGCACTTTCCAGTACATAAAAAAATACGCATCGGATTTTTCATCGCCTTCACAGTTATAATAGCTGCGTCCATATTTTCTTACCTGGTAGCTAAAAACCTGCTGGAGAATGCTGGCAGGCTCAATCATGCGATCGAAGTCTCCAAACGGCTGGAAGTGATCACCCGTCAGTTGAAGGAAGCAGAAGCGGCCATCAGGGGCTATAATCTCACTAAAGACAGTGCCTTCCTCGATCCCAGTATGAAAGAAAGAAGCAAGCGGATTGAGCGGGAATATCTGCTGCTCCGGCAAATAACCGCTGAAAGCCCCCGGCAACAGCAGCATCTCGATACGTTGCGCGATTTACTCGCCATCAAATACCGGCAACTGCTGTCTGGCAGTCATGCTGCTACTGTAGCAAGGCAGGAAAGCTCTGTTAAGGAAGGTGAAAAATCAATGGACAAGCTGGACCGTAAGGTGCAGGACATGATCCGTATTGAAGAAAGCCAAGTACATGAGAAGGCAAGGCTCTTTCATTTTTTCTCTGTTCTTTGGGTACCAGTGATCTTTATTTCGTCGCTTGTAGCGATCCTGATAGGGATCTATTCCTACGTGACTCTCACACGCGAATTCAGGCTGCAACTGCATATAGAGAGCAAAATGAAATCCTATCAGCGTGACCTGCAACAGAACATTTCCCTGCTCAACAAAACCAACCAGGAACTGGAACAGTTCGCTTATGTGGCCTCGCACGATCTGCAGGAGCCGCTGCGCAAAATTTCCACTTTCAGCGACCGGTTGCAGATGAAATACAAGGACCAGCTGCCCCCCGACGCCACCCAGCTGATAGATCGCATGGTATCTGCCGTGTCCCGCATGCGGGTATTGATCAACGACCTGTTGGTTTTTTCCCGGGCAGGCCGCATCACGCCTGAAAGTATCACCACTGTAGATATGAACGTGTTGCTGCAGGAAGTACTGGCTGATCTGGAAGTGACTCTGGAAGAAAAAAATGTAACCGTCACCACCGAAGCCCTCCCGATGATCGAAGGCAGCGCCACCTCCTTCCATCAGCTGTTCCAGAACATCCTGGCCAATGCTATCAAATTCGCCAGCCCCGATAGACCGCTGGAGATCCATATCCGCCAACAGGTACTATCCGGCCGGGAACTTGGCTTTGTAAAAGAAAACCGCTGGGACACCCCCTTCTGCCGCATCAGCATTGAAGATAACGGTATCGGTTTTGATCCCGCCTTCGCCGAACGTATTTTCCTCATCTTTCAGCGCCTGCATGGCATCAGCGAATATTCCGGCACCGGGATCGGCCTGGCCATCTGCAAAAAAATTGTTGACAGCCACAACGGTTTCATCTTCGCCGAAGGCATGCCCAACAAAGGAGCCTCCTTCATCATTGTGCTACCCCTTGCACAAAACAACAAAAATGAGAACTGATCCAGCCACCGATAAAGATTAGCACTTTTCTTGCTGTGTAAACCACCTGACAGCTATTGCCCGAATTTCAACTTACCCAGATGAGCGAGCGTCCGATACAAATACTCATGATTGATGATGATGAAGATGATTTTTTCCTGGTGACGGAATTACTGCGCGATATATCACCCGGACAATACACGCTGGAATGGGCCCCTACCTATCAGAAAGGAGTGGAAGCCATTGAACGCAGGACCCACGATATCTTCCTGGTAGATTACCGGCTCGGCCCACACACCGGTTTGGACATCCTGCATCTTTTCCAGGAAATGCAATACCGCATGCCCGTGATCATGCTCACCGGCAAAGGCGATTATGCAATAGACCAGGAAGCCATGAGGGCCGGAGCATACGACTATCTCGTAAAAGGAGAAATCACCGCCGACCTGCTGGAGCGCTCCATCCGCTACGCACTCGATGAATACAAACATCTGCGTACCATCGAAGAGAGTGAAAAAAAATATTATGGCATCTTCGAAAAAGCACATGATCTCATCGTTCTGGCAGACTGTGATAAAAACATCATCGATGCCAACCCTGCAGCGCTGAAAACCATGCAGTACACCAAAGCGGAAATACTGAAACTGCATCTGCGGGACCTTTTCATTTCCCGCGAACAAAGCGAACAATTCATCGAAAACATCTGCAACGACGGCATAGCCGGCACACAGGAATATGAGTTTAAAACACGGAACAGCAAAAAAATGGTGGTGCTTATCAATGCCGTGATGCTGGACGAAGCAGAACAGATCTTCCTTTGTGTAATACAGGATATCACAGAGAAAAAAAGAGAAGAACAGGAAAAACAACACCAGGAAAAATTTGTTATCACCGGTCGTATTGCCCGGGTAATTGCACATGAGGTCCGTAATCCGCTGACCAACATCCTCCTAGCAGTGAGCCAGTTCAAAGAGGAAGATGAAGTGGCCGCCAGTAATGAGTCTTCGCTCTACACCGATATTATCGAACGTAACTGCACCCGCATCAACCAGTTGATCACTGAGCTGCTGGACAGTACCCGCATGATAGAACTGCACACCGCAGAACATGGCATCAATCAGCTGATAGATAATGCACTCAGGCTGGCCCAGGACCGGATGCAGCTGCATGAAATGCGGCTCAACAAACAGCTGGCCGCTCCGGATATCCGGGTGAATGCAGATGATGAAAAAGTAGTGATCGCATTTCTTAACATCATTATTAACGCCATTGAAGCAATGGCGCCTGGCAAAGGTATTCTCACCGTTACCACCCGGCGTAACCAGGACAAAGCCCAGGTGCAGATTTCAGACAATGGCATCGGCATCCCCGGAGATAAATTATCACGCCTGTTTGACCCCTTTTATACCAGCAAATCCAAAGGCACCGGCCTTGGCCTTACCAGCACTCAAAACATTCTTTTAAATCATAAAGGAACCATACATGTAGACAGCGAGCAGGGTAAGGGCACAACCTTCACCATCACACTACCGGCGGTGTAAATGGCATCAGGCCTGCCCCTTATCCCCCAAACGTAGTTTACGCTTCCGGAGATGCTCTTCATGTTTGCTCAGCGCCCCTTCAATAGCCTCTTCTATAGAGTGTGATTCATTCATGGAAATCCGTTTTTTAGTTTCCTCTGCCATCGCCAGGTAATATCTGTGCAGGATGTCCAGTTCCTCTTCAGATAAATCTTCTACGTCGATCAGCCGGTTGCTGGCCTGTTGATGGGCAGCAATGAGTTCATTCAATTTCAGCTGTATGGATTTGGAGTCTTTATTCTGGGATTTCTGAATGATAAATACCATCAGAAAAGTAATGATGGTGGTTCCGGTATTGATCACGAGCTGCCAGGTGTCTGAGTAATGAAACAAGGCACCTGTTAATCCCCAGAGGATAATTACACTGAGTGCTACAAAAAAGGCCCAGGCGCTGCCAGTAGCGGCAATTACCGTAGATGCCATCGTTTCAAAAAATCTCTTCCCGGATTTTCCCTTAGTAAGAGGCTTCATAGCATTTGGTTATTGGAGTTGAAAATTTTCTCACAAAACAACAAGGTGAGTATATCCTGAAGCAAAAAAGGGAGCAAAGCACTTTAAGTACCCTGCTCCCCTTTTCTCTATAAACCAATACTTTTAATAGTTGATATTCAGCAAACGTAGTTTATTGTAAAGCGTTTTGCGGTCAATATTGAGCAGCTGCGCTGCTTTTGTTTTATTGTATTTCACTTCCTTGAGTACATTGATAATTTTGTTGTACTCTGCCTGTAATGCCACCGTTTTCAGATCGTTGTCATTGGCCATAAGGGCCAGTTCTCCGCTTAGCGGCATTTCTTCAACCGGTTGCGCGAAAGCCTCTTTCATTTCCAGTGGTAGTGCAGACATAGAGATCTCCTGCATTTCCGGAGTGAGCAGACAGGCGCGGCGGATAATGTTTTTCAGTTCACGGATATTGCCTGGCCAGTTGTATTGATGGAAACACTTCCATACTTCCGGAGATATTTTACCACAGGTTTTTTCCAGTTCTTTTTCCACCTGTTCTACAAAGGCTGCCACAAAGAGCGGCAGGTCTTCGCGACGTTCGCGCAAAGGTGGAATGTAGATCGTGAATTCATTAAAACGATGGAAGAGGTCTTCCCTGAACTTGCCACGCTGTACCGATTCAGAGAGCTTTTCATTGGAAGCTACAATAATACGTACGTCCACCGGTATCTCCTTGAGGCTTCCCACTCTCCGGATTACTTTCTCCTGCAATACACGCAGCATCGCTACCTGTATATCATAAGAGAGATTGGATATTTCATCCAGGAAAAGCGTACCACCTTGTGCCTGTTCGAAAGCGCCAATTTTAGTATTGATAGCCCCTGTAAATGAACCTTTTTCATGACCAAACAATTCGCTGGCGGCCAGTTCTTTCGAAAGGCTGCCGCAATCCAGTGCCACAAAAGGTTGTGAAGAGCGTTTACTATGATGATGGATCAGATGTGCAACAGATTCCTTACCGGTACCTGTTTCGCCGAAGATGATCACACTATAGTCCGTTGGTGCTACCAATTTGATCTGGCGAATGAGTTCACGGGCACCATCGCTTTCTCCGTACACATACTTTTCATTTTTTTCACTCTGGTTGCGGGACAACAATGTTTCCCGGGCTTCCGGGGCGCTGCCGGTATCTACCGGCTGTACAGCCATACGTTCTTGTTCGGATTCCTTATGAGCAAATGCCTTATGTACGAGGTTGAGGATTTCATCGGGATACAGTGGTTTGGACAAATAATCATAGGCGCCATTTTTCACCATTTCCACGGCTACACGAACATCGGTATAACCGGTGATGATGATGACAATGGTTTGCGGATTTATCTGTTGTATATCCTGCAACAACTGCGCACCGTCTGTATCTTTCAGCCTGTAGTCACAAAGCACCAGGTCGAATGTTTTTTCCTTCATCATTTTCAGGGCAGCGGCGCCCGTCATGGTGGTGTCCACATTAAATCCGTGTTTGCTCAGGAATTTACTCAGGAGCGTACAGATATTAATTTCATCATCTATGATCAGAATATTTTTCATACTTCTCTAATATGTGGTATTGTCAACAGCTAATTAAAATTACTAATAAATCCCGGCTCTTTCGTGCTAGTGCCTGATACTTCCGATTAATTCATCAACATGTTTTACACTAAAAGGTTTTGCGAGGAAGAAAGTTGCTCCTGCGCTCAAAGCCTTCTGTTTTTCCATGCCGTTATCGTAGGCACTAATGGTAATGACCGGTAAAGTTGGGCACTTTTTCCTGATCACTGGCAATGCTTCCAGCCCCGAACCATCCGGGAGGTGGATATCAAGAAACAGCAGGTCTGGCTGCTGCTGTTGCAGAAACGACAGACCTTCATTCAATGCATGGACATATTTAACATTATATCCATGTCGTACAAGTGTCAGCTGCAACAGTCGGCAGATATCCGGTTCATCATCTATGATCAGAATACAAGGACCTTTCCTTATATCATCCGTTGAACCCAATCCGGACAGGTTCAAGGTTGTCTTTTTTGGTTGTAACATATTTATGTTTGTTCCATTGTTCCATCAAAAGACGTGCGATCAAATAACACACTGTAGACTCTGCTCCCTGGTTCTGGTTGACGTTGTAACGTTCCAGACCATCATAGCAGCCATATGTCAGTGGGTTATAAATCAGCTGTTTGAGATGATTATTTCCCAGGTACCAGCTGAAAGCGACACGCATTTTTTCAAGGTACAATTGATTTTTTGTGATATTATAAAATGTATCCATTGCCAGCATAGTATAAGCTACTTCGATTGACTGTTCTCCACCAGGTTCATTATTGGGAGGTGTATTTTTATGGTACCATGTTTTATTACTGATGACTTTCATGTAACTGTCAGTGAATGTTTTGTTACAAAGGAAAGTCAGGCTTTCTTCTGCTGTTTTGCGGTAATTATGATTACCTGTTACCTGGAAGGCCATCATCATGGCTTCCGGGAGTACGGCATTACCGTAGGTAAGACTTGCTTCAAACCATTTCCATTCTTCATCAGCTTCCAGCACATAATACCCCTGGAGTCTGGCAGCGAGTATATCGAGCAATGTCACAGCCTGTTCCGAGGCGCGATATTGCAGGGAATAATACAATCCCTTCATGGCAAAGGCCATAGCCCTGGGTGAGATAAGGCTGTCTACCCAACGGAGGCCAGGCCTGAAGAGCGATATCACATCCTGTACCGCATCAAAAGGTAGCGACCGGTGATTGGCCAGTGCAAATCCCAATGCCCATATAGCACGACCATTGGCATCTTCCAGATTGACATCATCATTTTGTGTGGTAAAGCCTCCGTCTTTATCTACGTAATTCAGGAACTTACCGGATGCTTTCTGGCAGTAGCCGATAAAGTCGATGTATTTACGCAGCAACGTGGTTGTGAAGCTGCTGGATTTAATTTCCGAGATATACATGCACATAGCGATCAGCGCTCTGGCATTGTCATCGAGGGTATATCCGTAGGCTGGATCGGGCACATCATGCCGGGCAAACTGCAGCATGCCAAATTCATCTGTCATGCGGTCTATATGATCGAGGTATGGCGCCGGTAAGTTAGGCATCATAACCTTATTATCTACCAGCACTTCATTGAACATTGACATGTGGGCGATGGCTACATTATCCCAGATAGAGTTGCGTGTTTTTTCGATGGCATTGATGCTCATCTGCCGGCGCAGATCAGCGTTGCCCAGCAGGTTGATGGCTACGCTGGCCAGCTGTTCCGCGTTATTGAAATCGATGAGGCAGCCGCAGCTTTCATCGAGCATTTCCCGGGCCTGTACAAAAGCGGTGGAAATAACCGCACAGCCGGCGCTCATGGCATATACAAAAGTACCGCTTACAGCCTGATGAGGGTCTTTGGAGGTGAATAGGTAAATATCCGTTAATGATAAGTAGTCCAACAAGGTGTTGAGGGACAGGTAGGTGTTAACGAACCTCACATTGTTTTCCAGCTGGTATTCCTTTACCAGCTCTTCCAGGTGTTCACGGTACTTTTCTCCTTCCCTGGCAACTATTACAGGGTGGGTTTTACCCAAAATCAGGTAGATGGCATCAGGAAAATCCTTAATAATCTCCTTCATTGCGCGGATGCCTGTTTCCAGGCCTTTATTGGCGCTCAGGAGACCAAAGGTGCTCAGTACCAGCTTATTTTCCAGATCATATTGTTTTTTTAGCGCATCTACATCCTCGGTGATACGGGCATGGGTACCATGGGGGATGTAAACGATTTTTGTGTCCGGCACCTGGTATACTTCCCGCAGGAGGTTGACCGAGGCATGCGTCATCACGGTCACTTTAGCGGCCAGGGCACTGATCAGGTTGACTACTTTGCGACATTTCTGATCAGGGGCGGGCAATACCGTATGAAAACGGACAATAAATGGTTTATCCAGTAAGGATAACATGGCCAGCAGATTATGGCCGTATTCTCCGCCGTAAAGACCAAATTCGTGTTCAAAGCAGAGAAGGTCTATTTTGCTATTTTCGTTGATCTGCTGGGCAAATGTGATACAGCTGTCGATATCAAAAGGGTTTACACAATACGTAACAGGGGCCTGCTTGTTTAACCATGGTTTTTCCGAGGCTTCCAGCGCACATACTTCGATATTCAGTTTTCCTGCGAAGCTTTTGTCCAGCGCGTTTACCAGGTCCTGTGCAAAAGTAGCAATACCGCATTCCCGGGGCGGAAATGATGATACAAAAAGCAAGGTCTTAGTCATCGGTTAAATATTTTTAAGGCTTCAATTCATCCCGTTCCGATCGGTGGCCCGGGATGGAAAGCTGGTCAAATATCAATCCAATGCGAGTGTGCTGCATTTTACCGAATTCATCAAACCGAAAGTGTGGAAAATCATCCCCATATATCTATCCCCCTTTTTCCCGCTGTGGAACTTTTTTTTGTTAATTCCCGAGGACGTTAAGATTTCATTAACACTTCGAATAGCTATTTATAATTACAATTGTAAAAAGTTATGCAAATGTAAAGCTTATCATGTAGCGGGGGCTTTAAAGTAAGTATCCTGATGTCCTGTTTTTCTAAAAATAATTTATTATCAAGGGAATTAATAGTAAATATATCAAGGGAATGATTGTTTTCAGGAACGATACAAGCTGTGTAAATGGGATCATTGGAATTTTACACTATCATTTTTTATATTGACAAAAAACGTTAAAACGTATACAATTTTGTTAATTGTCCAAACTTGCTTATTTTTAAATTCATAACCATGTCGATCCCATTTAACCAATAATTAACAACTCCTGGATTGTAACAGTAAATCGCAACTAAATCTATCTATTCATTATAAAAAAACCTTACCGCGCTTATGCGACATATTGCATGTACCCTCAACGTGGATGGTGTCCCCACCAAAATCAACATCCGTAAAGTAGCCAAGGAAAGAAGGTTCCTGGCCATTGTAGATCAGACTGTTACAGAATACATCATTTCTGATGAAACCAATGAAGTGGAATACTACGAAGGACCTGTTCTTAATAACTACCTTACAGAGAAAATAGCCGCCCTGATCAAGCAGTATTTCCCCAAGGTGAAAGCCATTGTGAAAGTGGGTGAAGATAATTATGAGGATTATGACGACTACTAGTCGTCATTGCCCCATTAGATAAAGCCTTTTTCCAGTGACAGGAAAGCCTCGGAAGGATGTACCTGCTGCCATAACACTGCGTATACAGCCTGTGCAACAGGCATATAGGCCCCTATGTTTTTATTCATCTCGTACATGCATTTGCTGGCATAATAACCCTCTGCAATCATATTGAGCTCCAGCTGTGCAGCCTTCACGGAATAACCTTTTCCGATCATATTCCCGAACGTACGGTTCCGACTGTGGAGTGAATAACAGGTCACCAGCAGATCCCCGAGATAAGCACTGGCACTGTAGTTATGTATCATCGGGCCAGTCCCTCGCAGGGCAGCCTTCTGTGCTTCATATTGCTCCAGGAATGTCTGCATCTCCCGGAAACAGTTGGTAATATAAACACTCAGGAAATTATCACCATATTCCAGCCCATGTGCAATACCAGCACCCAGGGCATAAATATTCTTCATCACAGCAGCCAGCTGTACTCCTATCATGTCTGTATTCACGATTGTTTGCAGGTAGCTGCCCGTAAATCTATCGGCGATAGCTTGTGCGGACGCCTGATGTATTCCGGAAAAAGTAAGATAGGACAGTTTTTCATTCGCCACCTCTTCCGCATGACAGGGACCGGTTATCGTGAAATACTGTGTAGCAGGCAACTGAAAACGTTGCTCCAGGTATTCATTAATCAGGAGATTGTTGCCTGGCACCAGACCTTTGATAGCAGAAACCACCTGTTTTCCTTCCAGCGCCTCAGCAGGCAGCTGATCCAGCACATCCACCAGGAATGCAGAAGGAACCGCCAGCACCAACACATCACATGCTGCAACCACCGCCCGGATATCGTTGCTCAACGATAACAGGCCGGTATCAAAATATACGGAAGTGAGATAGTGCTTATTATGATGGCGCTGCTGCATATGACGGATCGTGTCTTCGTTTCTAATCCACCAGTGAATATGCTGTCCATTATCCGTCAATATTTTCGCCAGCGCAGTGGCCCAACTGCCACTACCAATGATACCAATGCTATTCTCCTTGCTCACAATCAATGCAAATTTTACGCAAGATAACACTAACCGCTGATTTATCTGATGTTTCTGATGCGAAGACCCACCGTTATCAAAGCGAAGAAGCCCATGGATGTATGCATCCATGGGCTTCTTCACTTAAATATTTTCCTATATAAGCAACATCAGATAAATCACTTATTCCCTTCGAAAAGTTTGCTCTTAGGCACCACCTGCACCTTTTTACCATTGTTCAGGGTGCGGGACACAGCACTGTAGGGGGCGCTGATCACCTGGTCACCTTCCTGCAGTCCGGAGAGTATCTGGATATTGGTATCATCCTGTACCCCTGTTTTCACGGTTACCATTTTCACGGAATTATCTTTCTGCAATACAAACACCACTTCGCTCATCTCAGATTGGGTGTTGGAGGAATTATCGCGATCGCGGTCATGTTGTTTTTTATCTGCTGTTTTAGCAGAGTCCAGATCGCGGGTAGTTACTGCATTGATAGGGATAGACAGCACATTGTTTTCATGTCTTGTCTGGATATCTACGCTGGCGCTCATTCCCGGGCGGAAAGGAAATGCTTTGTGATGTTTTGCCGCCAGGAGGTCTGCGTATGTTTCAGGCAGGATACGTATGTGAACAATATAGCTGGTCACCTGTTCAGCGGAGGAGGCAGAGGCAGCGGTAGCAGTAGCTGCGCCTTTGCTGGAGCTGGCGATCTGTGTAACGATACCTTTAAAGCGACGGCCGTTGTAGGCATCGACTTCGATCAGGGCGGTATCGCCATATTTTACTTTAGGAACATCGTTTTCTCCGACATCCACCTGTACTTCCATTCTGTTAAGGTCAGCGATGCGCAGCATTTCGGTACCGGTCATCTGGGCGGTACCAACTACACGTTCTCCTTTTTTAACATTCAGCAGGGAAACGATACCATTCATCGGTGCTACGATGGTAGTACGGCCGAGGTTTTTGTTAGCCTCGTTAAGGTTAGCCTGGGCACTTTGAACGCCATATTTACTGCTGTTGATCTGCTGAAGGGCAGCGTTGTAATCTGCCTGAGCAGCCAGGAAGGTAGCTTCGCTGGTTTCGAATTCAGACCGGGAGATCACTTTCTGGCTGAGCAGTTCCTTGTTACGCTGATAGGCTGCTTTATTCTGGTCCAGCTTTGCCTTAAAAGAGTTCAGCGAAGCGGAGGTGTTGGCCAGCTGTGCCTGCGACTGACTTACAGATGCCATGGCTTTATCCACCATGGAGCCGTAGATATCGCCGTAGATACGGGCGACTACCTGTCCTCTTTTTACGGAGTCTCCTTCTTGTACGGTTAATTCGGTGATTTCACCGGAAACGTCTGAGCTAACTTTTACTTCTATCTCAGGATAAATTTTACCACTGGCGGTAACCACCTCAATGATGTTTTTTTTGCCAGCTTTGTCAACAGCAACATTCAGTGCTTCTTCCTTACCTATTACTCCTGATGCTTTCAGCACCATGAGCATAATAACGAGTGAACCTAAAATGCCTGCGAGCCAATAAAGTGTCTTCTTTTTCATAAAGCAGTTTATTACCCGGCGATTCTACAGGGAAATTTTCTGGTCCCGATAGAACTCCAGCAATTTCATTTTAAAAATATAATCGTATTGCGCCGAGACTTTATCAATCTGGGCTTTGTACAATTTGGTTTGGGTTGTTATATAATCAATGGTGTTCATTAATCCCAGGTTAAAACGTTTGGTAGCGAAATCATACGCTTTCTGAGCGGCCATTACACCGGTAGCAGATGCATTATATTTCTGTAATGCAGCTACTGCATTTGCATGGGCGGTATAGATATCCTGCCTTAGTTTCAGGTTGTCCTGATCTCTGGTCAGTTCCAGGTTATACACATTCAGTTTTGCTTTCGCCACATTGGTGCGTTGCTGATAACCGTTGAAAATCGGGATACGCAGCCCCAGTCCGATATTTTTGTTGAATGTATTGTCTATTTGCTGACCGAAGGAAATCAGTTTTTTAGTTAATGGATCATAGTAATTGTTGGCATAACTGGTACTTAATCCTCCTCCGATTGTCAGTGCCGGGTATAACTGTCCCTTAGTAGACCTGTAGGCACTCATGGCGCTTTTAATCTTTAATCCGTCTGACTTAGCCTGCGGATAAGTTGTCAGCGCCGCGCTATACACCATTTCCGGGTCCATTTCAGACAAGGGGGTGATAGGCAGGGATGCTATATTGGCCGGAATTTCCGGAGCAAAGGGAATATCAAAACCGAGGTTCAGATATGCCTTTATTTGCAATATAGATAAAATTACGTCATTCCTGGCAGTTACCAAATTGGTACTATCCTGGGCCAGCTGCGCCTCGAGGTCGGCCTGGTTACTTTCCGGTACTGAGCCTGCGATTACCAGTTTTCTGGTATTCTCCAGATTAGACATGGTTTGTTTTACCTGTACCTCATTTACCTTAAGCTGTTCATTTTTCAGGAGGATCTGCAGGAAAGAAGTAGCTACGTTGAAAGCAAGGTCATTGCGTGCTTTCTGTAACAGAAAACTGTTGGACTCTGCGTCCAGTCTGTTTGCCTCAATAGTGTTTCTTTTGGAAAACCAGTTGAAGATATCTCCAGCCATATTAAACTGCCCACTGGCATTAAAGATAGACTGGTTAATATAGGCGTTATCCTGGATACTGGCGATCCTACCATCAGAGTATCCCGCATTCACATTTGCTGAAAAATTAGGGATCATACTCAGACGGCTCTGCTGATAGGTAAGTTCAGACAGGCGTTTTTGTACCTCCTGTTGTTTTACGGAGATACTGTTTTTCATAGCATAATCCACGCAACGTTGCAAACTCCACGTATCCTGCGCCACAGCCGGGGTTATGTTAGCGAGCAAGCAGTAAAGCAGGAACACTCCTGCGATTTGGGATATTCTCATAACAGGCCAAAAATATACTAAAGGTAAGGATAGTTTCCTTCGCTTCTTGATAGAAGGCAAAATTTTAGTAGGTATGGCACCATACCCTACTAATTGCTGATACAACATACTCTTTTTTTTACAGATTTATAAAACAATCCTTCCTGCTACCCCTGAATTTGTCCGTCACTGATCTGAATAATACGATTGCCATAAGTAGCATTCACATCGGAGTGGGTTACCTGTACAATGGTAATCTTATCCTGCTCATTCAGGTGTTTGAACATTTCCATGATCACTCTAGCCTGGTCAGAGTGCAGGTTTCCGGTAGGTTCATCTGCGAAGATCACACGGGGTTCTGCGACAATGGCGCGGGCAATGCCCACCAGCTGTTGCTGCCCGCCGGAAAGTTGATTAGGAAACAGGTCTTTTTTGGCCACCATGTTAAAACGATCCAATACATCCGCCACCCTGCTCTTTCTTTCCGAACCAGACAAATTTTTATACAGTAAAGGGGTTTCTATGTTTTCATATACAGTCAGCTCATCAATGAGATGGTAAGCCTGGAACACAAAACCGATTGCATCACGATGTAACTGCGTACGTTTTTTCTCATTCATCTTATCTACACGCTCCCCCTGAAACAGGTACTGTCCGCCAGAAGGCTCCTCCAGTAATCCCAGTATATGCAACAACGTTGACTTGCCGGATCCGGAGGGTCCCATAATAGAAACAAATTCTCCCTCTCCAATGTTGAGATCAACGTCTTTTAATATTTCATTTTTACCAAATCCTACCGGATAATGCTTAGAGATTTTCTGCAGTTGTATCATGATAGTAGTTTTTTAAAATTTCAGGCTTCTTGTTAACAATTTCCGGCGAAGCAATATAAATGCATTTTGCCGGATCTTTTCATTCCGCTATTCAGTTTTTAATGCGTCTACCGGGTTACTGAGAGCAGACCGCACCGTTTTTATGCTCATAGTGGCTAATGCCAGTATAACCATTATCATTCCCCCCGCCGCAAATATCCACCAGCTAAGACCTGTACGGTATACAAATGATTGCAGCCACTTGTTCATTACCCACCACGAAAGGGGTACCGCCAGCAGAAATGCCACAAGGACCGGCTTCATAAAGTCCTTTGTCAACAACCGGATTACCTGCCATACACTTGCTCCCAGTACCTTGCGTATCCCTATTTCCCGGGTACGCTGATTGGTGGTAAAAACCACCAAACCTAGTAGCCCCAATGCACTGATAAAAACAGCCAATCCTGAGCACCAGTTCAATAAACCCGCAGTACGCAACTCATTTCGATAAAGATTTTCTATGGTTTTATCCAGAAACTCATAACTGAACTCTTCTCTTGGGTATATCTCCTTCCATACTTTTTCAATGCCGGCAATTCCTTTTTTCCAGACGATCCCCCCTTCTCCGGCATTATGCAGCCGGATATGAAGGGTGCGGTGGCTTTTAGCGGCGGCACTGCCCAGCGCCAGTACAGGAATCTCTCTATGCAGATTGCCAGCATTGAAGTTTTTCACCACTCCAACAACCGGCTTCCCTGAAATAAGCTCCCCCACTGCATCTTCCGGACGTTTGAAACCAAATGCACGGACAGCATTTTCATTCAGCAGCCATTCTCTCACCGTATCCGAATTCATCAGGTTTCTTCCTGCCAGCAGTTTTAACTGATACACTTTTAAATAGGAGCTGTCCACATAGCGCATTTCTACCACCTTCTCGATAGCCTTCCGGCCATCCTTGCGGTCGAGGACAGATGTCATGAAACCATTGATGATCGGTGAACGATTCGACAAGCTCACTACCTCTACTTCCGGCAGCGCGGCAATCCCAGCCTGCAACCGGTTGCGCAGACTGTTATTCTCATCCCGTGGTGGTGTTGCAACTGTAAGAATAGCATCTTTACGGAAACCAAGATCTTTATTCAACGAATAATGAATCTGTTTGCTGACAACCAATGTGGCAATAATAAAAAACTGGGCCACCATAAACTGAGTAGCAGTCAACGTTTGCCTCAACCATGCTTTGTTTCCCGCAGCGCCCGTCTGTGATTTCAGCACCATTACCGGCTGGAAACGAGCTAATACATACGCCGGGTAAATACCGGACAACAATGCCACCACTACCGCCAGCAACAATAAAAACAGTAATACCTGCAAGGAATACAATTGCATGGCAGGCAGGTCCTCCGGTAAAAAATCATGAAAGCACTTTATCAGAACCGGTGCCATCAGCAAGGCAATTACCGCAGCCGTAAATGTGAGCACCAAAGTCTCTCCCAGAAACTGGATCATCAGCTGCCGCATTGTACCACCGATAGCCTTGCGGATACCGGTTTCTTTAGCCCTACGGGCAGCCTGTGCTGTTGTAAGGTTGATAAAATTGATCACCGCCAGGATTAACAATGCCACAGCTATAACAGACAGCATATATAACTGCTGTCTGTCTGCAGTTCTTTTATAAGCATAATAGTTCCTATTGAAGTGAATATCCTGTAAAGGCTGTAACCACAGTGACGTCCTGGAACTTTTATCGTTGTGCAATTCCATGTATTTTGCCAACAAGGCAGTAGCTTGTTTCGGATCGACTCCTGCTTTCAGCTTTACCAGCAACTGGCTGGATGAACTGGTGTTCGTCCAGTTATCGACAGCGTATACTTCTTTCCGGTATTGGCTGGCATAGACCGTTGACATAGACACTATTTCCCTGAACCAGAAATCAGTGCGGTAAGGTAAATCAGCCACCACACCGGTTACCGTTGTCCTGATGGAATCATCGTAAACGATCTCTTTTCCCACAACGGCCGCTGGTGAAAGCCGCGGGAAATAGGTATTAGCCTTCTCCTTTGTCAGCACCACTGAAAAGGGCTGTTTCAACGCGGTGGCCGGCGATCCGCTCAACCATTGATATCCCATCATATCCATGTATGAGGAATCCGCAAAAATGATATCTTCCTTGTTTCTAAAATCCTTACCATCTACCGTAATTCTACCCGTGATATCATCTGTTAAAAAATGAATCGTCTTTTCTACCTGCGGGATATTTTCTCTCACCACCTGTACTACCGGTACCGTTACTCCACTGTTTCTAACACTATCTCCAGAGAAACTGATGGTAGATACTATCCTGTAAATACGGTCTTTGTCTTGTTGTTGCTTGTTAAAACCGGCCTCATACCATACCACCAGGTATACTACAAGCGCCGCACTGATACCGACTACCAGTCCCAGCATATTTAACAGCGAGAACATTTTATTGCGCCAGATATTCCTGACAGCTACCAGGAGATAATTTCGAAACATAGTAAATGCTTTTATTCTGATTTGAGGCTATTTACCGGATTCATCATAGCCGCTTTTACTGATTGCAGACTCACTGTGAGCAAAGCCACCACTACCGCCAGTATCCCAGCCATCAGAAACAGCCATATACTCAGGGAAGCATGATAGGCAAAAGCACTGAGCCAGTTGCCAGCAGCATACCAGGCCAGCGGAGCCGCTATCAGCAAAGCAATCAGTACCAGTCTGATAAAATCTTTCGACAACATGGCCACCACACTGCCTACAGAGGCGCCCAGCACTTTACGGATACCAATCTCACGGGTGCGTTGTTGTGTAGTCAATGCAGCCAGCCCCAGCAATCCCAGGCAGGACACCAGCATCACCACACCGGCAAATATTCCCAGTATCTTGCCTACACGGTATTCCGACTTATACAGTCTATTAAAATCATCATCCAGGAAGTGATAGTCAAAAGGAACTCCCGGCTGCACTTCTTTCCAAAGGCCTTCAATACCCGCTATCAGCTGTTGTTTGTCTTTACCACTTGTTTTGATAAATATCTGTTGGAACCATTCGTATTCGGGGAATACGATGATGGGTTCAATTTTGTTTTTCATGGAAGAAAAATGAAAATCCTTCATCACTCCTTTTACCGTTCCATTACGGCCATTCAACGACATCCTTTTTCCCACGGCCACTTCCGGTGACCATCCCAGCCTTTTGCTGGCTGTTTCATTCAGGAAAAAATGATAAATCCGCTCATCATTTTTTTCTTTGGTAACATCAGCAATGTCTCCGTTGGTGAGATCCTCACCAGCCAATAAAGAGATACCTACTGTTTTCAGGTAATCTTTTTCCACCGGTACCGCTGCGATACCAAGGGAGAAACCAGGCTGGTGATCCTGTATCTGGTTAATGCTGTAACCACCCTGGATGGAGACAGGAGAATCAGCGGATGCCGTCACATACAATATACCGGTGAGTTGCAGCAACCTGTTTTTAAAGGCTTCCATGGCAGTACTACCGGATTTGAAACCATCCAGCACCAACACCTCAGAGCGGTCCATCCCCAGCTTTTTATGCTGGATATACTGCATTTGCTGCTGCACGACCAGCGTACAGATGATAAAGAATACAGATGCCGCAAACTGAAATACCACCAGTGATTTACGGATACCCTTTCCTTTGGGAGTGGCCGTCATGGAACCTTTCAGCACCTGTACCGGTCGGAAACCAGAGAGGAACAGGGCCGGATAAATACCAGTAACAAAAGCCACCAGGAAAAAGATCACCACCAAGATGCCGTAAATACGGTATCCGCTGGCGCCGCCTAATTGAAGTCTGGTATCGGTGAGTTGGTTAAATGCGGGTAATAATAAGCCTGCCAGCAACAGTCCTATCACCAGGGCAATTCCGGTGAGCAAGGCTGATTCCATCATAAACTGCAAGAAAAGCTGAGAACGTTGAGCACCCAATGCCTTACGGACACCTACTTCCCGGCTTCTTTCAGTGGAACGGGCCGTGGCCAGGTTCATAAAGTTAACACAGGCTATCACCAGCAGCATGACGCCTATCAGGGCGAAAATATAGTTGTAGCGGACATCTCCGGCATCTTCGGTGGCGGCACTGGCAGCAGAATGCAGATGGATGCCGGTAACCGGCTCCGGAACAAAGTTGAAGACGGTACCGTTTTTTATATCGTCTTCACTCAGCTGCTGCCTGGCGATCTGGCTCAGGCTGGTCTGCAGACTGCCTAACTGAGCCGGATTACCGACCTGCACATAGGTGTAGTAATTAGCAGATCCCCACTGCTCCTGGAGCTGCAAGGTGCTGTAACTGGCCACAAAATCAAATTTCAGGTGGCTATTGGCTGGCACATCGGCCACCACACCCGTTACCTGTAATGCCCTTTTACCATTGATGAGTAACGTTTTACCAACGGGATCAATATCGCCGAAATATTTTTTCGCCATGGAGGCCGTGATCACCACCATATTAGGGCCGTTCAGCACATTGACAGCACTACCAGACAACAACCGGAAGGAAAACATCTCAAAAAAAGGTGCGTCAGTATATACAAAGCGTCTTTCATTCCAGCTCTTGTCGCCATACTGTACGGTCGCTTCTCTTGGAAATATCCGTGTGACTTTTTTGATCTCCGGCAAGGGTTTGATGGTAGTGGCCAGTATATTCGGCGTCACGGCTATCTGCATTATCTTCTCCCCTTTTTCACCATAGTCCATGCGAAGACGGTATAACTCATTCGCATTTTTATACCAGCTATCGTAGGTCCATTCGTTTTCCAGGTATAAAGACAACAGAATAAAGCAGGCGATCCCCGTTGCCAGTCCGAATACGTTAATACCCGTATACAACTTCCGTTTCACCAGATTCTTCGCGGCTATCTTCAGGTAATTCTTCCACATCGATTTAGAATTTTATTGGTTTTAATCACGCTTGAGGCTATCAACAGGATTGGCCAACGCAGCTTTTATTGTTTGCAGACTGGTAGTGGCCAGGGCAATGATAACAGCCAACAGGCCAACCACTGCAAAAAGCCACCAATGGATATTTACATGAAACTCGAACCGCTGCAGCCATTGCTGCATCAGGTACCAGGATAAAGGAGTAGCAATCAGTACCGCTATCAGTACCAGCTTCAGAAAATCTTTTGAGAGCAGCAGTACAATACCACCTACAGAAGCTCCCAATACCTTACGGATACCGATTTCCTTTTGGCGCTGGGCCATCACCAGTACGGCAATAGCAAACAGTCCCATACAGGAGATCACGATAGCCAGTATGGCCCCACTCATAAATATTTTTGAAAAACGGGCTTCCTGACGGTACAGCCGGTTGGTGTTTTCATCGAGGAAACTGGCTTCGTTTTTGGCCAGCGGGTTAATACCTTTCCATATGGCTGAGATATGTTTCAGCGTGGCCACCGGATTGCGGGTATTTACCTTAACAAAGATGTAGTTCGGATGCGGAATCATTGTCATGATCATCATCAGCGGATCAATCTTTTTACGCAGTGACTCGAAATGATAATCTTTTACCACCCCGATCACATGCAGGGGCACATTACCGGGTGTAATAACAGCACCTATCAGCTCTTTCTCTCCCAGCTGTTTCGCCATTTGTTCGTTGAGCACCACACCAGTTGTGTCTGCCCCGAAATTGCGGGAGAAATCACGCCCAGCTACCATTTTGAGGTCCAGTGTACGCGCGTAATCGTAATCTACTATAATACACTGTGTGTTAATATGACTGCCCATGTAGTCAAATCCCCGGTACCAGTTGCCGGAAGAGCCGTCTTTACCCACTCCCAGGTTCAGCATACTACCAGATACACTCTCTACTTCTGTTTCTCCGGCCAGTCTGCTGCGAAGCGCTGCAATCACCTGCGGCGATGCATTATCTCCCGGTATACTGATCACCTGCGTGGTATTAAACCCTAACGGTGTCGACCGTATGAAATCCAGCTGCTGCCAGATAACAGCTGTGCAGCTGATCAGCAAGGCAGCCACAATAAACTGAACGATGATCAGTCCATTGCGTACACCATTACCTTTGGCCAGGCTCAGCTTACCTTTCAGCACCTGAATAATATTCAGCCTGGCCACTTTCCAGGCTGGGTATCCGCCCGCCAGTAATGTCACCATAAAGAAAATAAATGCAGCTCCCAGTATCAGCCAGATATTACCGAAAAGTCGGAGACTCAGCTCATGGTTGAAAGTGGCGTTGTAATAAGGCATCAGCAGTATCGTCAACAACAAACTAAGTACCAGCGAAATAAAACAAAGCAGAAAAGCCTCACTCCAGAACTGAAACAACAATTGTCTGTCCATGGCTCCCAGCGCTTTCCTCAGACTGATCTCACTGCCACGGGTAAACGATCTGGCGATAGACAGGTTAATAAAGTTGATACAGGCAATACTAATAATCAGGACTGCGAGAATCACCATCAGCCAGGGATAAAATGGGTTCAGACCATTGCTGAAAGAGCTGAGGGCATTAAGATGAAACTCGTTCAGGGGAATTCCGTTTATTCGTATCAGTGCCCCTTCTTTATTGGGTATCCCACCATTCTTTTTCAGCTCTTCAATATTTCCTGCGTAATATTTGTTCGTTACAGATACCAGGCTTTTTTCCAGTGCTGCTGTAGTAACGGATGGTTCCACTTCCATCATCAGGGGATAGTTGCCCACATTCCAGTTGTTGCGGATAGCAGCATAGTCATCCACATTTTCAAAACGGACCAGGGCTTCAAACGTGATGCTGGAGTTATCTGGTATATCTGCTGCTACTGCCGAAACGATAAAGGGACGCCATTGATTGTTGATATTGACTTCTACCGTTTTGCCTACCGCGTCTTCCTGATTGAACAATGACCGGGCTGTCTTTTGTGTCAGCACCAGTTGATCAGGCTGTTGCAATGCTGTAGAAGCGTTGCCCTGCAACAGGCGGAAAGAAAACATCTTCAGGAAATCAACATCCACCATTTCCACATCAAAGTAAATATGTTTGCCATTGTACCTTACTGGCATATCGCCGCCGCCTATACGGGAAACGTGTTTCACTCCCTGCACCTCCTTCCGGAGCGCATCTGCCATCGGCTCAGCAAAACTGGTCCCGACCCTCATGCCTTTAGCAGTACCATCTTCCCGGTATAACTGGTAAATATGTTCCTTATTTATCTGAAAATCATCGTATGTCCATTCCCGATAGGCAGTGAGTGACAGCAATAAGGCCGCACAGATAGCAGCACTCATACCTACTACATTCACGGCTGCGAACACTTTCTGTTTCAGTAAATTTCTCCAGGCAATCTTGATATAATTTCCAAACATGCGCAAAGATTTATAGTATTATTTTAAAAAAGCAGGGCGCGTAGACACACACTCCGATTTGCTGTTCACTTGTTATTCTCTTTATTAATTGTTTTAGTCATTTCTCAATACATTCGCCGGGTTGGCATCCGCAGCACGCCATGTTTGTGAAATAATGGCCAGCAGGGCAATTCCCAGCAAGGCAGCAAAGCTGCCCGCCAGCGTAAAAAATCCTATGTTGATGCGGTTGGCAAAAAGCCGAAGGAATAAGGTACTTCCCAGGTAACCCAATGGCAGGGCTATAATACCGGCCAACACTATCAGGCGGAGATAGCTTTGGGAAAGCAGCATTACCAGACCAGGTACACCAGCCCCCATCACCTTACGGATGCCTATCTCTTTCCTGCGGGTGAAGGTGGTATAAGACACTACACCCAATAGGCCCAGCGCCGCAATCACTGTGATCATAAATACCAGCACAGCGAGTCCGGATACAGGCTCCTTGCCACTGGTTCGTTCAATCAGTTCATCATTCATCCAGCCAGCAGAAAATATTTCACCAGGATGCATTTCCATCCAGGCTTGTTTAATACCAGCCATTACCTGGTCTTTGTCCTGCGTATTCACCAGTACCTGCAGCTGTCTGAATCGCTGTGGGACAAAGCGGATAGCCATTGGCAGTACCGGCATTTCTATAGGTTGATAATTGAAATCTTTCACGACTCCGATGATACTCACCGCTGTGGAATCCGTTAGCCATAAGGTTTTACCGATAGCATCTGCCGGTGTTTTCAGATTCATGGCAGCTACCAATCGCTCGTTTACGATGATATATTGTTCATTGCTTTGGGAGGCTGCTGCCGGAAATCCGGACCCAGCCAGCAATCTGAGCTGCATCAGTTTCAGAAAATCGGCATCACCGGCGTAATAACCCAGCTCCATACGGTTGCCATCCAGAGCGGTACGGGCCTGCAGAAAGCCACTCTGACCGGGCATACCCAAGGTACCGGAACTGGCAGTGGCCGCCTCTACCCCTTTCACCTGCATTAACCGGTCTTTCATCAGCTGAAAATCTACATCAGCCAACGGCACATTCAGTATATTGTTACGGGCAAATCCCATATCAAAGGCCTCTTTGAAAGAAAACTGGCGGTAAACGGTCACAAAAAAGATGATCGCTGTCATTGAAAGCGAAAACTGAATCACGATCAGTGTCTTCCGCAATCCCAATCCGCCAAAGAGTTTGATGTCTACAATATTTTTCAGCACCCTGGCTGGTTGGAAGGAAGACAAAGCCCAGGCCGGGATTAATCCTGCCAGCACACCTGTTAACAGGCTAAACACCAGGAACCAGCCCATCAGTGCTACATCAAACCTTTCACCCGATAAAAATCCAATACCTACATGGGTATACGATTCCATCAGCACCAGTAGTCCCATCGCCAGTATTAATGACAACAGGCACATCACCACGGATTCTACAATAAACTGCATAAATACCTGCGAACGTTTAGCGCCGTTAACTTTACGGACACCTACTTCCCGGGCCCGTTGTAGTGAGCGAACAATAGACAGGTTGGTATAGTTGAAGCAGGCACACAGGAGCAATGCAAGCCCCACGGTTATTTCACCCAGGACTTTCCCCCATGGATGACCGCCTCCCATATCATTATAAAGTTCCTGTGAAGGCGTGATACTGCTTAGTGATTGTTTTTCAAAAGTGATACTGCCAATTCCTTTGGAAGCAGGCTGGTAATATTTTTCAGACAAAAATTCCAGTGCGGTGGAAAGTGAAGCTTTGTTTACACCGGGTTTTAAAACAACATAAGTATAGGCATCCTGTACATTGTTCCAGTTCTGTAACCGCTCCGGCAGCACCTTCTGCTGTTCCAGTGCAGAAACAGAAGACAGGGAAGCATAAGCCTCATAGTTGATATGCGTCAAACCCGGTGCAGGCGCAAGAATACCAGTAACAATATAATCGCCCAGTGTTTCAAAGTGTATTGTCTTACCCATTGCCTGTTGGGTACCGAAAATCTTTCTGGCGGCCTCTTCTCCCAATATAATACTATTGGGTGTGCTTAATGCTGTAGCCGGATCACCGCTTTCCAGTTTAAATCCGAAGACCTTGAAAAAAGAGGGCTCTGTAAAAGCACCATAGACAGGTAATTTCTTTTTTCCATTGATCACATTGCCATTCAGCACGCTATACACACGCACTTCCGCTTCTGTGATGGCATAGTCCTGATGCAACACCGTTGCCAGTGGTAGCGGTGTGCTGGCCATATGATAATGTTTTCCTTCCTGAGTAGTGGCCTGTGAAGTAATCCTCCAGGTCCTGGAGGCTGCCGGATGGAATTTATCGTAGCTGAAATTCTTTTTGGTGGACTTCAATACCATTAAGCATACAGCCATGCTCAGTGCCAGTCCGGCAATATTAATAAAGGCAAACAGCTTTTGCCGACGCATATTTCTGAAAGCGATCTGTATGTAACGGAGAAGCATAAACGATAATTTATTCTGTTCTCAATGATTTTACCGGATTCACCAGTGCAGTCCGGACAGCCTGAAAACTTACGGTCAACAAGGCTATCAGCACTACTACTGCCGCTGTGAGTGCAAACACCCACCATTGTACTGTTATCCTGAAAGCAAAATGCTGCAACCATTTTTCCATACCATACCACGCTATAGGAGAACCTATACAGATACCTAACAACACGAGTTTCAGGAAGTCACGCGACAACAACGCAGACACATTGGCCACAGAAGCACCCAGCACTTTTCGGATACCGATTTCTTTGGTTCGCTGTCTGGATATGAGCATAGACAATCCCAGCAGCCCCATACAGGCGATAAAAACGGCGAGGCCTGAAAAAATGCTGAATATCTTTCCCATCATCTGCTCTTCGGCATACATGGCCTTCAGGTCTTGTGCCACAAAAGAGTAATTGATCGGATTGTCGGGCATAATGCTGTTCCATACCTTTTCTATCTCAGCCAGCTGGGCGGGATGATCGCCCGGGGCCAGCCTTACAGACAGGATAGCTGTATTCAGGGGGCTGATCAGGTACACGGCCGGCTCTACAGAAAAACGAAGAGACCGGAAATTAAAATCTTCCATTACTCCAATAATGGCACCGTGTCTGACGAAGGAGCCAGGCTTCCATTCGATGCGTTTCCCAATAGGGTCTGTAAATCCCAGCCGTTTGGCAGCCGCCTGGTTAATAATAAAAGCATCGGTAGAATCAGTGGCCATTGCTTTATCGAAATCCCTGCCAGCCAGCAGTTTGATACCAGTCGTCTTCAGCAGGTCATAATCTCCCTGAATGATAGCCGATACAAAACCATCCTTGTCTTCTGCTCCTTCCCGGAGTATTGGGTTGTTGTTATACGCCCCAACCCCCATCAACAGGTTGTTCAGGGACGTTTGCTGCACACCGGACAAACCAGCTACTGAAGCCTTTAAAAGCTCCGCTTTCGGTAAAGTATCCATACCGGACAGGTAGATATTCACCAGGCGCTCTTTATCAAAGCCCAGATTTTTCTGCTGCCAGAAACGCAACTGCGTATATACGACAACGGTAGCAACAATCAACGCTACCGCAATGGCAAACTGAGATACCACCAGCCCTCTGCGGATGAATACCCTGGCCCCGGTGGTAACAAAGCTGCCTTTCAGCACTTTTACCGGCATCAGGCCGGATAGATATAATGCAGGGTAGCTACCCGCCATCAAACCGACTATTGTTACGAGCAACAATAATCCGCCATATAGGGAAACACCTCCTGAAGCCAGTATACTCAGTTCCTTTCCGGTGATACGGTTGAATACAGGAAGCAAAGAGAAAGCCAGTATCACCGCCATCACCAGCGATAACAAGCTGATGACCAGCGATTCAGTCAGGAACTGGAAAACGAGGCTTTTCCTTTGTGCGCCCAGTACTTTGCGCAACCCCACTTCCCTGGCCCTTTCATGGGCTCTGGCGGTAGTAAGGTTCATGAAATTTATACAGGCAATAAGTACGATAAACGCAGCAATGGCGATATATAACCAGATCATGGGGGAATTATCCGCACCACCTTTGTCTCCGTCCGGACGGAGATGGACATTGTAAAGCGGCTGCAAATCCAGCTCAAACTTTATTCCATGCCTTTTGACAACCGGATCAATATGCTGTTTTACAAAATCTCTTAACTGGGGGACAATCTTTGGGGGATTGGTACCATCGGTCAGTTGCACATACGTCACATTATTACTGAACATGTACCATAGTTTCTCAAACTCTGTATTCTGCCTCGTCATCGTAGTAAAAGACATGATCACGTTCATCCGAAGGTCTGTATTATGGGGCATATCCTTCATTACACCTGTAACGGTGCAGCTATAACCGTTACCCACTTTCAAGAGCTTCCCTATCGGCGATCCGTTGCCGAAATATTTTTTTGCTGCACTGGCAGAGAGGACCACTGTATAAGGCTCTTTCAGCACAGTGGCGGGATCTCCTTCGAGCAAAGGAAAATCAAACATCTTAAAAAAAGCGGCATCTGCAAAACAGTTCTCTGTTTCCAGTATTTTTTTATCTCCGGCACTAAATAAAGTTGTGCCCGGAACAAAAACCCTTACTGCTTCTTTGATACCACTGACTTCTTTTTTGAGGTTAGGCGCAATGGGAAACTGGGTAGCCGCTCCATAGACTGTTGCCCCGGTGGCCTGTGTATTTTCGACGGTAGTAATACGATAGATATTACCTGCATTTGAATGAAAGCGGTCGAAGCTCAGTTCATCCCGCACATACAACACAATCAGTATACAACAGGCCATTCCCACTGCCAACCCGCAAACGTTGATGGCAGTGATGAACTTATGGCGCTGTAAATGACGGACAGATATTTTGAAGTAATTCCGGAACATAACAGAGGGGTTTTAGAATGGCGGAATAAAATCACACATGAAACTGTTCCTTGATATTTTCTGTCACTACCCGTCCGTCAAAGAGGTTGATAATACGGTGAGCAAAACCGGCATCATAGGGTGAGTGCGTAACCATGATAAGAGTGGTACCGGCATTATTGAGTTCCTGCAGCAGTTTCATTACCTCTTCTCCGTTGGTGGAGTCCAGGTTACCGGTAGGTTCATCTGCCAGGATCAGATTGGGTTTAGCCACTACGGCACGGGCGATGGCCACGCGTTGCTGCTGACCACCGGAAAGCTGTTGGGGGAAGTGGTTGCGGCGGTGCATGATGTTCATGCGTTCCAGCACTTCTTCCACTTTTTGTTTTCTTTCAGCAGGAGCTACTTTCAGATATAATAACGGCAACTCCACGTTTTCATAAACGGTCAGTTCATCGATCAGGTTAAAGCTCTGGAATACGAAGCCAATAGATCCTTTACGCAGTTGCGCGCGCTGGCGCTCACTCATTCTGGCTACTTCCTTGCCCCAGAAATGATACTCACCGTCGCTGGGATTGTCCAGTAAACCGATGATGTTCAGCAGGGTTGACTTACCACAACCGGATGGCCCCATGATCGCTACAAACTCCCCATCCTGCACTTCCATGTTGATGCCATTGAGGGCGGTTGTTTCCACTTCTTCTGTTGTAAATAACTTCTGTAAGTTAACGGTGCGTATCATATGTTTTGATTGTCTAAATGAATGATAGTTTTACAATAGCAGTATATAAAAAATGGATGAATCTTAAAATGCCAGTACGTCCTTGTTACCAAAATTCTCATAAGATGAAGTGATCACCTGGTCGCCGGGCTGTAATCCTTCCAGTACTTCAAAATACAAAGGATTTTTTCTACCCAGTGAGATATTACGTTTTAAGGCACGTTTCCCGCTTTTATCTACCACATACACCCAGTTACCACCGGTGTCGGAAAAGAAGCCTCCCAGTGGCAGCAGGGTCGCTTCCGCAGACTTACCCAATACCAGGCGGATAGGAGAGGATTGTCCACGGCGGATGCCTTCAGGTGTTGTCTTTTCAAAATTCATATCAGCCTGGAAACGACCGCTTTTAACTTCTGGATATACTTTGGTCACCACCATCTCATAGGTTTTACCATCAAACTCAAAGGTGGCTTTCAAACCGGCAAACACCTGTGATACATAGTGTTCATCGATATCGGCACGCAGTTTAAAACCGTTCAGATCGTCAATCTGGCCGATGTTCTGGCCTGCAGTGATACTGGAGCCTACTTCCACATCAATGGAAGACAGCTGCCCGGAAACAGGGGCTCTGACAATCAGGCTGTTAAGGTTTTGTTTCATCAGCTCCAGGTTGCGCTGGGTGCGTGACAATGTGCCTTCCAGCTGAGAGATTTGTTGTTTGGCATTATCGCGTTGATAAGACTGGGACTGCGACATGATGTCGCGTTGCCTTTTCAGTCCTTCCAGTTCTATCTTGTTTTTGTTGAATTCCTGACGGGCAACAATCTTTTCGTCTACCAGTTGTTTGTTACGGTCATACAGGTCCTGGGCCGCATCAATCCTGGCATTCAGTTCGGAAAGATTTTGCTGCATAGTAAAATCCTGCTGACGGATGGACAGGCGCGTATTCTGCAGCTCGTTACGTAAACGGTATATCTCTGTCTCATGGTTTACAAACTCCATCATCATGTGCTGGTTGTCCAGCTTGAGGATAGAATCCCCTTCTTTTACCATGCTGCCGCCTTCCAGGTATTTACGGCTTACATAGCCTCCTTCAATGGCGTCGAGGCGGATGGTCTTCAGTGGCATTACCACTGCCGTTACAGCGATATATACATCGAAAGTCCCTTTTTTCACTTCAGAGATGGTGATCTTATCCTTTTCTACATTGAGGGTAGCGCGGTGGTCGGCAAAGATCAGTGTATACAACAGCAACAATGCAATCAGCCCTCCACCACCAATCATCAGGATGCGTTTTTTATTCCAGAACTTCTTTTCAATTTTTCTATCCATGTTATTAGGAAAAGTTTGTGACTAAGGAAAGTCAATCCATATGCCAAAGCCAAAAACCCTTTACCATCAATGTTTTTCAAGCATTTCTACTTTTAAAAATGTCCTATGGCGGACAACCGGTGTTCACAAACGGACACTTTGAAAAAGGCGCTGAAATTAGCTGCTGATGTAAAAAAATCTTTCTGTAATATTGTTACCCATTCACTATTTGCCCATGACCACAATGCAACCCGGAAAAATTCTGATAGTAGACGATGATGTAGATGTATTGCGTGCCGCACGCCTGCTGCTGAAGAGACATTTTGAGCAGGTGGATTTTGAGAAAAATCCGCAGAAGATACCTTACCTCGTTTCCAACTTTGATTACGATGTAATCCTGTTGGATATGAACTTCACGCGTGACCTCAGTAGCGGAAAAGAAGGCTTTGAATGGCTGGACCGTATCCTCGATATCAAGCCCGATACCGCAGTAGTGCTGTTTACCGCCTATGGTGACGTAGAGATGGCCGTAAGAGCCATTAAGTCCGGCGCTGTGGATTTTGTGCTCAAACCCTGGGAAAATGAAAAGCTGCTGGCCACTATCCAGTCGGCTTACAATAAACGGGCAGCCCGGCAAGGCAAGCCCACTGTCGTTATTAATACCGGCAACCTCATAGTAGGCAACAGCCCTGCCATGCAGGCTGTATTCGATACCGTATCACGGGTAGCTGCCACAGACGCCAACGTGCTCATACTCGGCGAAAACGGTACTGGTAAAGACATGCTCGCCCGGCATATTCATCAGCTCTCCCACCGCAACAAAAAATCGTTTGTCAGCGTAGACCTCGGCGCCATCAGTGAAACACTTTTCGAAAGCGAGCTTTTCGGTCACGTAAAAGGCGCCTTCACCGATGCCCGCGAAGACAGAGCCGGACGCTTCGAAGAAGCCGCCGGTGGCACCATCTTCCTCGATGAAATCGGAAACATCACCATCCCCTTTCAGGCCAAACTGCTGACGGTATTACAAAACAGGTCTGTCACCAAAGTGGGCTCCAATAAAAATATACCCATTGACGTTAGACTGATCTGCGCCACCAACCGCAACATACAGCAACAGGCCGCCCAACATCTGTTCCGCCAGGACCTGCTCTATCGCATCAATACCATCGAGATACATCTGCCTCCCCTGCGCGAACGCCAGGAAGACATCGTTCCACTCGCCGAGCATTTTCTGCAGCTCTACCGCGAAAAATACAAACGCCCGGTCAACAGCATGCATGAATCACTCATACAACAGCTGGAAAAATACGAGTGGCCCGGTAATATCCGCGAACTGCAACATGCCATGGAAAGAGCCGTCATCCTCTCCCAGAGCAAAACACTGCAGGCCAAAGACGTATTCGTTAAAAACAGCAACACCCAGGACCCGCAAATGGATACCGGTTACAACCTGGAAGAAATGGAACGAAACATCATTACCCAGGCGATGAAAAAATGTAACGGCAATATCACCGAAGCCGCTAAAGAACTGGGCCTTAGCAGAGCCGCCCTCTACAGAAGACTCGAGAAATACAATATTTAGTCATCTTGCTTACCGGGGCATACCACCCCGGTAAGTTAAATTCCATCATGAACCGTTTCAGCGTCAATATCAGCCTGCGGGTACTGTTGCTTACCGCTACACTGGCCATCTCTACATGGCTGTACATGCATGGCATGACGCCCCTGTCCCTGCTGCTGTTTCCACTGGTAGCGCTGCAGATGTACGGCATCTATCATTACCTCAACCGTATCAACCGTAAACTCACGCTGTTCCTGGAGTCTATCCGTTATGAAGATTTCTCCATCCGCTTCAGCGGCGATAACAAGCTGGGAAAAAGTTTCCGCATGCTCAACCACCAGTTCAATGAAGTACTGGAAGCCTTCCGGCAAACAAGAGCAGAGAAAGAAGCCAATCTCAAATACATCGACACTATTATCCAGCATATCAGCATCGGCGTATTTTCCTTCGACAGCGAAGGCCACATCGAACTGATCAACCCCGCTGCCTTCCGGCTCCTGGGCATCTACCGGCTGCGTAATATCTCAGAGCTGAAATCCATGCACCCCGGCCTTGCTGAACTACTGAGGGAGCTGTCATCCGGCAATAAAACGCTGTATGCCACCACACAAGGCCAGCAACTGTCCATACATGCCGCCACTGTAAGGCTGCAGGGTCGCCTGATCAAACTGATCTCCATTCAGAACATCCATTCTGAACTGCAGAAAAAAGAACTGGAAGCCTGGCAGAATCTTACCAAAATATTACGTCATGAGATCATGAACTCTGTGACCCCCATCGTGTCGCTCATTGGCACCATGAAAGAAATTGTAGATCTCGACATTGCCCCTACTTCCGGCAGCCATGAAGGCATCGCCGACCTTCAGGAAGCACTGCTGACAGTAGAAAGCCGGAGCAAAGGCATTATGAACTTTGTAAACGCCTACCGTGATTATACCACACTGCCGCAGCCACAGTTCACCCGTGTAAATGTCAAATCGCTGGTAACTACCGTAAGCAGCCTTTTTCAGGCTGATATGAAACAAGCCAATATCCGCTTCCTGCTTGAGGTAGACGCTGAAAATGTAGAGATCCATGCAGATATATCCCAGCTGCAGATGGTGCTCATCAACCTGGTCAAAAACGCCATGGACGCGCTGGAACAAACCTCCAATGCCAGCATACAGATAAAAGTGTACCTCAACAACGTACAACAGATCTGTATTGAGATCACCGACAACGGCCCTGGTATTGATACCGAAGCCATGAACAAAATTTTTATTCCCTTCTTCACCACCAAAAAAACCGGCTCAGGGATTGGCCTCAGTTTGTCACAGCAGATTATTCAGATGCATGGCGGCCAGCTGAAAGTGCTAAGCCCTGGCAATAACGGTAATGGATCTACGTTCCTCATTTTGCTCAACACCTGATCGGGGTCCTGAAAGATTCGTTATATTGTAGTAACAATTACAGGTCCTCATGATAACATCCAGATGGCTAGTCCTCTACTTCATTACCCTATTTGCTGATCTGGTACTGATCGGCCTTAACATGGACGCTTTCCGTTATGCTACAAAACCTTTGCTGGTGCCTTTGCTGGCAGCGTATTTTCTGTCGTCATCAGCAGATGTGCCGGGCAAGCAGCGGATGTGGATGTACGGAGCCCTTTTTTCCTGTTTTCTGGGAGATGTGTTACTGATGTTTGATACCCTGTTTCTTCCCGGACTGGGCAGTTTTCTGGTAGGACACTTGTTTTATATCACCTTCTTCCTCACTATCCGGTATTCCAATCCGCCTGTCCCCTATTGCAAATACCCGCTTGTATTTCTGAATGCTGCTATCATCATTGGCTTTATTCTTTTTCTGATGCCGTACCTGGGCAATCTGGCCATTCCGGTTATAGTGTATTCGCTGGTCATATCCATTACAGTACAGAGTGTCATACATGCCTTTCACTACCGTCACCAGCCTGCAGCCTGGTATTGCCTTATCGGGGCCATTCTGTTCATGCTTTCTGATTCCCTGATTGCGCTGGGCAAGTTCTACCATCCCCTGCCGGCCGGCGGCATCCTGGTGATGCTCACTTACGGCCTGGCACAGGCCGGGTTGGTACATGGGTCTGTGAAGTATTATTTACAACCACAACGGTAATTTTGTATGATTTTTCTGGTGATGATAAGCGGAGATAAAAGCGGAGCCTAAACTGAGGCTGTTTTCAAAAAAATACAGGAGATCTTCCCGTCCATCTCCCCATATCATACCCATCAGAAAAATCAAATGCATCAGTGTCTAAAAAGAGGTATTTTTGTTTTCTATGCAGCAAACAGATTTTCTTGTCATCGGTTCCGGGATTGCGGGCTTGACCTATGCTCTCAAAGTATCACAGCAATACCCCGACAAAAAGATTACCATCATTACCAAAAGCCGTGAGGATGAGACCAACACCAAGTACGCCCAGGGAGGCGTGGCTGTGGTGAATGATCTTGAGAATGACAGCTTTGAAAAACATATAGAAGATACGCTGATCGCAGGTGATGGCCTCTGTAATGAGCGCATAGTGGAAATAGTGGTAACGGAAGGGCCGGAAAGGGTCAATGAGATCATCGAATGGGGCGCCAACTTCGACAAAAACCCGGATGGCGATTTTTCACTGGGCAGAGAAGGCGGGCATTCCGTTTTCAGGGTCATCCATCACAAAGACGTTACCGGCAAAGAGATAGAGCGGGCATTGCTTGAAGCGATACATCGCAGGCCTAATATACAGCTGGTCACACACTGTTTTGTGGTAGACCTCATCACCCAGCACCATCTGGGCTACCTGGTCACCAAGGCTACCCCGGATATCGAATGTTACGGGGTGTACGTACTCAACCTGAACAACAAAAAAATTGAGAAGATACTGTCCAAAGTAACGTTGCTGGCCACTGGCGGCAATGGACAGGTATACCGCAGCACCACCAACCCTACTATTGCTACCAGCGATGGTGTGGCGATGGTTTACCGTGCAAAAGGCCGTATCGAGAACATGGAGTTCATCCAGTTTCACCCTACAGCCCTGTATCAGCCCGGTGTCAACCCATCTTTTCTGATCTCCGAAGCCGTACGTGGTGACGGCGGTATCCTCCGCAATATCCATGGAGAAGACTTCATGCATAAATACGATCCCCGCCTGTCACTGGCCCCGCGTGATATCGTGGCCCGCGCCATCGACAGCGAGATGAAAATCACCGGTACCGAGCACATATACCTCGACTGCCGGCATATGGACATCGACAAATTTATCCATCACTTCCCCAATATTTACGAAACCTGTATAGCAGCCGGCATCGATGTACAACACCAGATGATACCGGTAGCACCGGCAGCTCACTACAGTTGCGGCGGCATCAAAACCAACGAATGGGGCCTTACCTCCATCCGTAATCTGTACGCCTGCGGCGAATGTGCCAGCACCGGCCTGCATGGCGCCAATCGCCTCGCTTCCAACTCACTGCTGGAAGCCATGGTATTTGCCCATCGTTGTTTTATGGACGCCACCAGCAAAATAGACAGCCTCGAATTCAAGGAAAACGTACCCGACTGGGACGCCCGTGGCACTAATGCTCCCCGCGAAATGATCCTCATCACCCAAAGCCTCAAGGAGCTGAAACAGATCATGAGCGATTACGTAGGCATCGTAAGAACCAATGAACGTCTCGAACGCGCGATGCGCCGCCTTGATATACTGCATGAAGAAACTGAAGCCCTGTACCAGAAAACGGAAGTGTCCCCTCAGCTGTGTGAACTGCGCAACCTGATCACTGCCGGCTATCTGATCGTAAAAGGTGCCTCCTTCCGCAAAGAAAGCAGAGGCCTCCATTTCAATACCGACTATCCATTCAAATGCGAACTGGTACAAAACATTGTCTTGTAAGCCAAACCATTGGTTTTCACTACCTTTGCGGGGCATTCAACATCAGACAGGAATATGTATTATCTACTGCTTGCTTTTTGCTACGGCCTTTCCATATTACCGTTTCCGGTACTTTATCTCATCAGTGACATCCTGTATGTGCTGGTGTATTATGTATTCGGTTATCGTAAAAAGGTGGTGCTGGACAACATGAAGCAGGCTTTTCCGGAAAAATCACCGGAAGAAATCCGCAGGCTCGCTAAAAAATATTATCGTAATCTGACTGATATGATGGTGGAAACCATCAAGCTGCTGACCATGAGCAAACAACAGCTGCAGGAACGCTTCACCTGCGACCTCTCTGTTTTACATAAGCTCTATGCAGAAGGCAAAAGCTGTCAGCTTCACCTGGGTCATAATTTCAACTGGGAATGGGCCAACCTGTTCTGTATGCAGGGTGTACAATTTCCTTTTCTGGTAGTGTACATGCCCCTCAGCAGCAGACCCGCTGATCGTATGTTCCGGCACTTCCGCGAAAAGTTTGGCACCATCCTCATACCGGCCAACGATATGGCCAACAGCATGAAGCCCTGGATGGAAAAACAGTATCTCATTGCCCTGGTAGCTGATCAGAACCCGGGCAATCCACGCAGCTGCCTCTGGTACCCTTTCCTCAATAAAATGACACCCTTCTATAAAGGTCCTGAAATGGCCGCCAGAAGAAATGATATTCCCGTTGTTTTTGTGGACATCCGGAAAACCAAACGTGGCTATTATCAAGCCAAGCTTCAATTGATGTTTGAAGATCCGCAACAGGAGCCCGTTGGCAAGATCACCGAAACATTCGTTCGTTTCCTGGAAAAAAATATTCACGAGCAACCTGAAGTCTGGGTATGGAGCCACAGAAGATGGAAACACACCTATCCGGGCCAGCAGACAGCGATATAACGAGAAAGGCCGGAGCACGATGCTCCGGCCTTTCTCGTTATAGTAACCTCTAAGCTTATCCTGGAATTTTCAGTTTCTGTCCGGGATAGATCATATTTGGATCTTTGATCTGATCTTTATTGGCCTCATAAATATCTTTCCATGACACACCTGGATAGTTCTTGGCTATCTTACTCAGACTATCACCGGATTTTACTTCATACACCTGCTCTCCGCCACCATCAGTTACGGAGATGTTCATCACAACATCGGCGGAGCGCATCTCGGGGTCCAGTTTTTCGTAGGTGCTCCACAGTTGGTCTTTCACCTGAGCTGTTGCTTCTCCATCGATATACAGTACACCGTCCTGCTCTCTAACCTGTAAATTGTTGACGCCGGCGCTGTTGGCCTGGCTGATCAGTTCCTGGTACTTATCCTGTAAGCTCATGACAATAATTTTTAAAGGGTTATTTCAATTTAAGGTTGTTGTTAACTTTCTTGGGTTTTGATTCCTGTGCAGTCTGTATGATTTTGCGCAGGTCGCTCTTTTTGGCTTCGCCATTCAGCGTTACTTCGCCATTGGCAACAGCAACGGTCACAGTGGAGAATCCGGCTGCAGCATAGGCAGAGTCAAGGGTTTTCTTTAACACATCGTCGGGGTTGATGGTCACGGGTGCAGCTGGGGCTTGCTCTGGTGCTTTCACCATGATGTTGTTGGTAACAGTTTTCACACCAGCAACACCTTTTAAAGCTTCTTCGGCAGCAGCTTTGGCAGCATCATCGGTTACTTCACCGCTGAGCGTCACCACGCCACCTTTCACTTCCGCAGTAATACCCGGAATAGTACTCAGTTTTTCATTAACTGCCTTTTGGATCTTGGAGTCTGAAGGTTTACAGGCAAAGAAGAATACGCCCATCAACATTAAAAGGGCGAGTGTTAAGGATTTTCTATTCATGGTTACATGTTTTAATTCCCAGAAGATAACAAATAACATGCTAATAGAAAATTTTTTCTTGTTTAACTTATTGTTAATCAATCAAAAAAAGAGCACATTTTTTCCTAAATGGGAAAAGCACATTGTGGAGAAAACAGCCCTAATAAAGGATTTGGGGGAAATCAGACCGCAGCGGTACATATATAATATATTGATTATATTAAAAAAGCCATCAGCACATTTATCGCTGATGGCTATAAAATTTTATGGTCGGATGGATTAGTTCAGTACATTTTTTTCCTGCACTACTTCCAGGCCTTTTTCATCTTTCATTTTAGCGAAACCACCGTCTACATTACGCAGGTTGTGGATGCCTTCCCTTTTGAGGATAGAGCAGGCGATGATACTACGGTAGCCGCCCTGGCAATGTACATACAGATTCAGGTGTTCGTCCAGGTCTGTCAGGTTGAGCGGGTCCATCATATCACCGAGAGACAGGTTGATGGCGCCTTTAATGTGCCCATTAGCATATTCAGCCGGTTTACGGACATCCACCACTACCAGGTTTTCGTCGTGTGGCATATCCATGGCCAGTTCGTCTGCTTCAACGGTGATGATCATGTCTTTTTCCTCACCGGCAGCTTCCCAGGCGGGATAACCACCTTCCAGGTAACCGTTCACGTTTTCGAAGCCTACACGAGCCATTCTCACTACGGTTTCTTCTTCTTTACCCGGTGTGGTCACCAGGATGATTTCCTGATCGAAAGGCAACAGACTGCCAGCCCATTCTGCGAAACGGCCTTCGAGTCCGATGCTGATGGAGCCAGGTACAAAACCGTTGCCGAATTCAGCAGCAGGACGGGTGTCCAGGATCAGCACACCGGCATCGCCTTTTGCTTTAAGAGCAGCAGGTGTGAGCGGTTGCATAGCCTTCGCCATTACAGCCTGCAGGGCATCATAACCTTCTTTGTTGATTTTTGCATTGATCGGGAAGTAGGATGGCGGTGTAGTAAGACCGCTGGTTACTTCACTGATGAATTGTGCTTTATCGGTAGCCAGTAAGGCATAGTTGGTATTTTTTTCTTCACCAATGGTGCTGTAGGTATTCGGGCCCAGGTTTTTACCACAGGCAGAACCAGGACCATGTGCAGGATATACGATTACATTATCCGGCAGTGTTTTGATCCTGTTGTTGAGTGAATCAAACAGATGAGCAGCCAGCTCTTCTTTGGTGAGGTTACCGCTGAACAGGTCCGGACGGCCTACATCCCCCACAAATAATGTATCGCCGGTGAAAACAGCATAAGGCGCTTTGTTTTCATCGATCAGCAGGTAGCAGGTAGATTCCAGTGTATGGCCGGGTGTGTGTAATACTTTGATGGTAATGTCACCGATGGCAAATTCTTCGTTGTCTTTGGCTACATAGGCATCAAAACCGGTTTCTGCATCCGGTCCGAATACAATCTGTGCGCCGGTAGCCTTGGCCAGTTCGAGGTGGCCCGACACAAAATCTGCGTGGAAATGAGTCTCAAAAATATATTTAATCGTTGCATTGCGCTCCCGGGCGAGGTCTACGTATACGTCAATATCTCTTAACGGGTCTATCACTACGGCCACTCCTCCGGATTCTATAAAGTAGGCGGCTTCTGACAGGCAGTTGGTGTACAATTGTTTAACGAACATTGGTTTTTTGATTTTCACAAATTTACAAATAAATCACCCCGTGCACCTATGGATAAAATCTATATGAAAATAAAAAAGTAGCCTTGCGGCTACTTTTTTTAATAATTCAATTCCGTATTTAAAATGGTTAAATTAATTAACCAACAAGTTCTTCCACAAATTTTGCCACCTCAGCAATACGCTGTTTGTTGATGGTGTAGTGGATAAACTTACCATCTCTTTCTGTAATTACAATACCAGCCCGCCTTAATATAGCCAGATGCTGCGATGCTACCGATTGTTCCAGACGCAATTTCACATATATCTCTGTCACAGTCATTTTTTTATGATCTTCCAGCAGTTTGATCATCTGCTGGCGCAACTTATGGTTGATAGCACGCAAAACCATAGCGGCCTTTTTTACGGCAATGTAATCCAATTTGATCTGGTCTTTTTCATTGTTACCTCTAGAAATAATAAGAGTATTAGAAGAGGTAGTTAATAATGTTTTTTCCATCGCATAATAGTTTTTAAAAAATGATGAAATGAAAGGGATCAACGGACAGTAATCGCAAAACAGTTAGACAACAAATGCGGTTATCGATTTATACAAAAATATAATATCTATCACAATAAAAAAAATTTCCATACCTTATTTTATCATATATAACCTGGAGATATGTGCAAATTAGATGTAATTTGACATTTCTATGACAAATAAAACGAACGTGTTAGTGTTTTTGGGGGAAATAAAAGCCTTTGAGGTAAAAAGGGCTGAAATACGCCAGATCTGCGAAGGATTTTTGGTGGAATAACTGTTCAGCGAGCGGTGCCATATCTGCGGCACTCATTTCATAGGGAATAAACTCGGCATTATCGACGGAAGGCAACATGGTGGCCCATTTAGGGCTACCGTTACCAAAAAAATAAATCTTTTTCTGCGCCAGCCAGGCATCAAAGGAAGCCGGCTCCAGCACAAGCGCCTGCGGCTCCATAACAGGCTGCAGGGAGGCATCATAAATAGCAGTAAATACTTCCTGCCGGCGTGCATCCAGCATAGGACAATACCAGGCAGTCGTATCCTTCACTGCATCAAGGGCACCCTGTGCCATCATCTGCAGCGTGGAAACAGCCAGCAGCGGCTTGTTCCAGGCATAACACAACCCTTTGGCAGTAGCTACTCCCACACGCAGACCCGTATACGAACCCGGACCCGCACTCACTGCAATCGCATCCAGGTCGTCGGCTGTAACACCCTGCTCACGGAAAATCTGCTGCACATACAATACAATAGCTGCCGCATGGTCCTGCTGCTGCTCATTGACTAATGTCTGCAATGTTTTCCCATCACGGGCAAGACTAACCGAACCTGTCGTTGTAGCAGTATCTATGCTAAGTATTAATGCCATAATATTGTTATATCGCCTCGTATTCTGTTTGTAGTAAGGCCGCCACCTCATACCGGTCATCACCAGTAACATCGTGCACTGCCTTCAGCACTTCATACACATGTTTCACACCTATTCGCTCACACCATTCAAAAGGTCCAAACGGATAATTGGTACCCAACCGCATAGAGGTATCAATATCATCGCGGGAAGCAGTACCTTCCTCTGCCGTCAGATAAGCCTCATTGATGATCATACATACCACCCTTGGTGTCACCATCCCCGTAGTATCCGCTACCAGCGTACATTCCCAGTTGAGCTGATACATGATATCATCCAGCACCTGCTGCTGACCATCATCCATCAACGTTACCTCCAGCATCGGCAAACTGATAAACCCCGGCAGAAAATTACAGCCCATTATATTGAAGCCCTGCTCAAATGCATATTGGTTCATCACCTCCGATAAGGAAGTCTTTACCATACCCGCCAACACCGGCACACCTGGATTTTTGGCGTACACCGCTGCATGCTCCGGCCGGTCATCAAAAAGGAGATCTATCACCAGATCAAACGCTTTCACCGACAAAACATCCTCCAGATTGGTCTTCCATTGTACCTGATGCCTGGAAAAATCCCTTTGCCTCAACTCGTCATACCGCTGCGCATCTGCTATTACGAGGATATTCATGCGTTAAATTTCAGCAAACCTAAGAAAAAATCCCCAGGGCTGAAGCCCTGGGCTAAATTGTTGTGCAGCTGTTGTATAAGAACAGGTCGGATCTACTTGTTTATGCTTTCCATTAGCTGAAACGCTCGGACAAAAATCCTTCCGAACATATTCAAATCCTTATTCCTGGCCCATCTCCCTTATAAAGTCTCAAATAAAATTCTCCCAACGATGTTCCAAAACCACCGTCTCATCATATCTATCATAGCCCAGGGCTTCAGCCCTGGGACACTAATAGCGAATTGCTTATTTTCGTTTTATGGAAAAGCAAATCATCAATACCAATCAGGCGCCCGCTCCTATCGGGCCTTATAACCAGGCTGTAAAAGCTGGTAATACCCTCTATGTGTCCGGCCAGGTACCACTGGACCCTGTTACCGGAGAACTGGTAAAATCAGGCATCGTGGATGAAGCCCATCTGGTCATGAAAAACCTGCAGGCCATCCTGAAAGAAGCCGGTCTGTCCTTCGATGCGGTAGTGAAAGCCACTATCTTCCTCACCGACATGAATGATTTCCCTAAAGTGAATGAAGTATACGGAAGTTATTTCAGTGGCAACTACCCTGCCCGCGAAACCGTGCAGGTGGCCGCTTTACCAAGAGGAGTGAATGTGGAGATCTCTGTAATAGCAATCGCTGGTTAGTATGATAAAAACTGATTCTCCTGATTAGGCATCAGGAGAATCAGTTTTATCATATCCATCACAGTTATAGTTTGCTGAATAAAGTCGTTGCCAGTCTTGCATCGTGACCATACACGTCGTCACGGAAATTCAGTCTTCCTTTGCTGTCCACGAAGGAGGTGAAATACACGATGAATACCGGTACCTTATCTTTTATCGTTACAAATTTTTCCTTGCCGGCGTTCATGGCGTCATCGATCTTCTGGTCTGTCCAGGAGGAGTCGCTGCGTAACAGCCATTCGGCGAGGTGTTTGGGTTCTGCTATCCTGATACAACCGTGACTGAAAGAACGTTTGTTTTCCCCGAAAAGATAACGGGCCGGTGTATCATGCAGGTAAATATTATATTCGTTCGGGAACAGGAATTTTACTTTACCCAATGAGTTTTTACCACCCGGGCGCTGTCTTACAATATAAGGGAAGTTACCACCGGAATATTTACTGAAGTTGATGGAACCGGGAGGAATCACCTTACCACTGGAACCAACAATCTCCATATTCTGACGGGCCAGATAGCCTGCTCCACTGCGTTTAAGGCCCGGCAACACTTCTTTTACCAGGATACCCGGAGGTACATTCCAATACGGACTAAACACAACATAACGCAGCTCTTTGCTGAATATTACGGAATTGGCGCCGGGTTTTCCTACCACTACATTACAGCTCCAGTCCAGTTTTCCTTTGTCGTACACATACATCGTAAAGGCCGGTATGTTTACCAGAATATAGTCGGTAGTGGGTTCCAGCGGAACCCAGCGGGAGCGCTCCATATTCACCAGTATCTGGCGGATACGCTGTTGTAGTGGTGTGTTGAGGGCATCTACGGTAGATTGTTTGATGATACCATCTACTTTCAGGCCCATGCGTTCCTGGAATGACCTGACAGCGCTGTCCAGTTCCGGCGTAAAACGCTGGCTGCTGTCTTTTACGGCAAGGTCACCCAGTGCTTCCAGTCTTCCTTTGATGGTGGCGATGACGTGGGCAGAATCACCTTTTTTGAAGGTATTTTTTGCGATGTGGATGGAGTCCCATTTGGCGGAGGCTTCAAGGCCGGCCAGTTTTTTCAGCGCGTTACGCAGCAGTTTATACTGTCTGTTTACCGGCTCATCTTCTTCGAAGGCGTTGGATTTTTTGCGCACGACAGAGTCCAGCAGACTCTCCATATCAATTTTTTTGCGGGGGATAAACCATTCCAGGTCTTTTGCAGAATCTGCGGTGAAGCCGCCCCATACTTTGTTGCCGTAGGCAAAGAACTGTGCTGTCAGCAATATTTCAATCCTTGAGCGAGCGGTATCGCTGACTTTCAGACCTGCTTCTCCTACGAGGAGTGAATCGGTGATCCGCTGCAGTTCAGGGTTCATCAGGCTGCTGTCTTTGATGCCGTCAGCAGCATCGTTTTTCATCATGTTGATGAAGTTGGCGGCCTGTTCTGTCAGAGAGTCCTTATTGACCCAGGCGTAGTGATAGTCCCTCTTCTGATAGAAGTTACGGATGTAGGCATCATACGCATCGTAGGTGGTATTGGAGGCGAGAAATTTATTCAGGATGTTACTGTCCAGAGATGCTTCAATATACTCTTCTTTAGTGTAATGCGTAGTATCTCTTATTCTCAGCTTTTTACGCAAACCTCCATTTTGTTGGCAGGCGGCAAAAATAATCAGGGTCAATAAAGAGAAGGCGGTGTAAAAACGTACGGTCATAAATGTAATGGATGTGATTAGATTACTGAACAAAACATGACAGGTAAACAGTATGGGATCAGCACTGTTTTACCACATAAATGTATGAAATATATAGAATTATGGGAGACACATTGTTTGGGGGGAGATAAGGACCTGTGGGGAGATCACGGACGAAGTTGATTCGTGGTGTATCTGCCCACAGATACTTAATTATAATTTAATCTCTTCATCATTAGCGTCGAAGAAGCGATATTCAGTAAGATGATAGTTGGAGTCAGCTTTCAGTTTGATCCATTTTTTGTATTGGAAATACCATTTCCATTGTTTGGATGTCAGGAAGCCTTTGGTCAGATACGCGTACAGGATCGGATGTATCCGGATGGTAAGACCTTTGTGTTGGTGGTTCAGGAGGTACTGCAGATTTTTCTCGATATCTTCCAGTATAAGCATGGATGCGCCGATTTTGCCGGTTCCTTTGCAGGTAGGACAATCTTCGGCTACGGAGATGGTGATTTCCGGTTTTACGCGCTGGCGGGTGATCTGCATCAGGCCGAATTTGGAGATGGGCAGGATGGTATGTTTCGCCCTGTCCTGTGCCATGAATTTCTCCATAGCTTCAAATACGGTCTTTTTGTTTTCCGGCAGTTTCATATCGATAAAATCGATGATGATGATACCTCCGAGGTCGCGCAGGCGCAGCTGGCGGGCTATTTCGGCGGCGGCTTCCAGGTTGGAGGCAAGAGCGTTCTGTTCCTGGTTGTTGCTGGAGCTTTTATAGCCACTGTTGACATCTATGACATGTAATGCTTCGGTAGCTTCAATAATGAGGTAAACACCGCTGTCGAGGTTGACGGTTTTCCCGAAGGAAGCCTTTACCTGGCGGGTGATGCCGAAGTTATCGAAGATAGGAGAGCCGTTGTTATAGTAGTTAACAATATCCTGTTTTTCCGGTGCGATCTTCTGGATATAAGTTTTGGTATCCGTGTAGATATTTTTATCGTTGATCACGATCCGGTTAAAGCTTTCATTCAGCAGATCGCGGAGGATACTGGTGGTTTTTGTTTGTTCACTCAGTATTTTCTGCGGGGCCTGGGCACCGTTCAGGTTGGACTGGATATTTTTCCAGGTTTGAACGAGGGTGGTCAGGTCTTCGTGCAGCTCTGCGGTTTTCTTTCCTTCCGCAGCGGTTCTAACGATCACGCCGAAGTTAGGCGGTTTGATCGCTTCCACGATTTTCTGCAGTCTTTTTCTTTCTTCGGAAGAATGGATTTTTTTGGAAACGGCAACAATATCGTTAAAGGGTGTTAACACGATGAATCTTCCGGGAAGAGAGATTTCGCAGCTCAGGCGTGGGCCTTTGGAGGAAATGGGTTCTTTCAGAATCTGTACGAGGATATTGGGTTTACCGCCCAGTACGTCTGTAATTTTACCGGTCTTTACTATTTCCGGTTCATTTTTAAACTTAGTGAAATCAAATCCTTCAGGGGTTTTATCGCTGATGGCAGTTGCAGTAAATTTAAGAATGGAACGGATATAGGGGCTGAGATCCGTATAATGTAAAAAGGCATCCTTCTCGAAGCCTACGTCCACAAATGCAGCATTTAAGCCGGGTATCAGCTTTTTTACCTTGCCCAGGTATAAATCGCCTACTGCGAAGTTAGGGTTACCGCTTTCGTGGTGCAGTTCAACTAACTTTTTATCTTCCAGTAACGCAATTTCCACTCCTGTGGGAGCCGCATTTATAATAAGTTCCTTATTCAAGCGTCCAAAATTTTAACCTTTAAAACTTCACCTTTTATGCTATGCACACAGCTATGTAAGAACAGCTTACTGCATACCAAACAATAGCTCACTATAAAGTTAGCATATTCTTCACCTATGTGATGATGGATTGCTTAAGGGTTCAGCGATCACTGCAGGCAATGTTCCGGAGAATCTGGTATGCGGGGATCTATGGAAACACCTGCATGACTCAGGCAATTTAAGATTAAATGCCAGAATCATGCAGGATATATGAAAATTTTTTATCCGACCACCGCGCCGGGAAAATACCTGGTTAGTATAAATGGCGGGAAACTGGAGTAATTATTTCTTCTTACTTTTATGCCGGTTCTTTCTCAGTCTTTTTTTACGCTTGTGAGTGGCAATTTTATGTCTTTTTCTTTTCTTACCGCAAGGCATACGCTTAAACGTTTTAAATGATGGAAAAAATAAATATTATCGGATATCTTTGATATAATTATCAACTTCTTTTTTCAGCTCCGGGTCTTTCATAGCCTGTTTGCTTTTTTCAAACAATTCCAGTGCTTTTTTAGTGTTCCCTTTGCTTCTGTAGGATTCTGCCAGTACAAACAGTACTTTGGCATCATCCGGATGTTTCTGCATAACGCCTTCCAGTCTTTCGATAGCTTTATCGAACTGGCCTGATCTAATGGCCAGGTTAGCCAATGTAACCTGTGCGTCGATGTTGTCAGGATTTTTGGCGACCACCTCTTTCATCTTTGCCACCCCTTTCATCGGTTCGCCGGTGTTCATATACACCATAGCTTGCGACATCTTCAGGGTGTCATTGGCCGGATTCAGCAGAATCGCCTGATCAAACAGGGTGGTTGCCTGGTCGGCTTCCCATTTTGCTATCCTTGGATCCTGAGCATGTTGCAGGTGTGCCAGAAACAAATTGGCTGCAAAGGTGAGGCTTTTTTCGGAATTTTCCAACTTAGCGGCCTGTCCGAGATAATAAGCCGCTACGGGCAGCTGGTTCAGGCTGTCCCAGGTGTTATACAATTGTTTGTACGCAGCTATTTGCTGGGCATTCACATCGCCACGTATAACGTTGGTTTCAATTGTGTTGATCTGTAATAATTTTTCAGCAGGAATTTTCCCTTTAGCCGTTTCCAGCAGTTCGGAAAAGGCAATAGGCTCTACACCCTGTCCGCCCTGCATAGGAGCGGCAGTTGACATAGCTTGCTTATCTGACCGGGGGATAGTTCGGCCAAAGGCATATAAAACCACCAATAGTGCTACAGCGGCACCAACCAGGAGAACTTGTGACTTTCGCATCGCCTAAATTATTAGGCTGCAAAACTAAGAACTTTTAAGCTTCTTTACCTCAGCAACAAATTCTTTCGATGGTTTGAACGCCGGAATAAAATGCTCCGGGATCTCCACAGCCACGTTCTTCTTGATGTTACGGCCAATCTTGGCGGCTCTTTTCTTGGTGATAAAACTGCCAAACCCACGGATATAAATGTGCTCACCGTTGGCCAGGGCTTCTTTCACCTCTTTAAACATAGCCTCCAGTGTGACTAACACATCTACTTTGGGGATGCCGGTTTTTTCAGCAATGTTGTTTATTAAATCAGCTTTTCTCATATGAAAGCGAGAGGATTACTTTACTCTCAAAGTTAATTTAAAAATTTTAATTGCTGAATTTTAAGCAAATAAATTTTATCATTTTTTCTTATAACTCTATTGATGATAATTTATATTTATTTGCAGGCCCGGAAAGGGGTATCTGGTGTACCTCATAGGGTTTTTGGACAGCTTTTACCATATCAATTTACTAAATAATTTTATTAAAATAATATATAAATGGCCGATTCCCGACTTTTTTTTACAGAAAAACTATTGGAATGGAACCAGCTCAGCAATACCCGGACCATGCCCTGGAAGGGCGAAAAGGACCCCTATCGTATATGGCTATCCGAAATCATTTTGCAGCAAACCCGCGTCGAACAAGGATTGCCGTACTATGAGAAATTTATAAAAAACTACCCCAACGCCAAAAAGCTCGCAGCAGCACCGGAAGAAGAGGTATTCCGCCTCTGGCAGGGGCTGGGTTATTACGCCCGCTGTAAAAACATGCTCGCCGCTGCCCGGGAAATAGCCACTACCTATAATGGCAAATTCCCCGGAGAATACGAGCAGATCAAAGCCCTTAAAGGCATCGGCACCTATACCGCCGCCGCCATCGCCTCCTTCGGCTTTCAGCTCCCCTACGCGGTGCTGGACGGCAACGTGTACCGCGTACTCTCCCGCTACTTCGGCATCGAAACACCCATAGACACCACCGCCGGCAAAAAACAGTTCGGCGACCTAGCCCAGGAACTGCTCCCGGCCAGCCAGTCTGCCGCCTACAACCAAAGCATCATGGACTTTGGCGCCGTAGTCTGCAAACCGCAACAGCCCGCCTGTGGTACCTGCCCGCTTAACAGAAAATGCCAGGCCAGGCAGCAGCAACTCGTAGACGTGCTCCCCGTAAAATCCAAAAAACTACAGATCAAAAAACGTTATTTCAACCATCTCCTGGTGGAACTGAAAGACAATATCTATATCCGCAAACGGACCGAAAAAGATATCTGGCAAAATCTGCACGAATTTATCCTGATAGAAACTTCAGAGGCGGCAGAGCTCGACGAACTCCGGCAACAGGAGACTTTCCGGCACCTGTTTGAAAATGTTCCCTTTACGGTTGTAAACGTTTCAGCTCCAGTCAAACAGCAGCTCACCCACCAAACCATACACAGCCGCTTTTTCACTCTGGAAGTCGAACAGCCGCTCCCTTTACCCGAACATCTGCTCGTTTCCCGTAAAAAGCTGGACAATTACGCTTTCCCGAAAACAATTACCGATTTTCTGCATAGCAAAAGACTGCAATTATTCTGATCACAAACATATTGAAAATAATTAAAACATATTAACTCGTAAGATTACAGGTTGTTATAATGCATGCAACAAATATTGCTTAACACGCTCTCAGCAAGAAATTTTTCACTGTCGATTGGAAAAAAATATTAACTTTAAGAAGGTTGTTTATTTATAAAAGCAGAACCTTTTAACAATAGACTAAAAAAACCTACAACTATGAGAGGTGTTAACAAAGTAATCCTGATAGGCAATTTAGGCAGAGACCCGGACGTTCAGTTTCTTGAAGGAAATATCGCGGTAGCGAAATTTTCACTGGCAACCACAGAAACCTTTAAGGACAGGGCAGGGAAACTCATTTCGCAAACAGAATGGCATACCGTAGTGCTTTGGCGGGGATTGGCCGAACTCGCACAGAAATACCTGCACAAAGGCAGTCTCGTATACATTGAAGGCCGTTTACGCACCCGCAGCTGGGAAGACAAGGAAGGCAATAAAAAATTTGCCACTGAAGTTGTAGGAGACAACCTGGTTATGCTGGATAAACGCATGGACCTCAATAGCACTGATCACCCCATACCTCACCATAGCAGTACAGGATCTTCAACCGGAGAAAATTTCGCTGGTAACATGGAAATACCCCCTTCGTTGAACGAGCCCGCAGACGATCTGCCATTTTAGTTGCCCGTTAAAATATTAACTTTCCGTAAGTACGTAATCCCATAAAGGGACATTACTTATATTTGCGTGCGTGGAAATGTAGTTATGTGAATTACCTTTCCTAAATTTGATTTATTACATCAAAGTTGAATATCTTGGAGATCCTCTCGGCAAGCAACATATCCTGTTTGTTACAAGTAAATGCACCTATTGCTGCACCTAATATGGTTGTGTTTTTACTTGTCATTTTTGTATTACTGCTGCTTACCTTTATCGTTTCAGGCGCAGAAGTAGCCTTCTTTTCCTTGAACTACAAGGACCTGAATGTGCTCAAAACACGGCAGAACACCTCCGGCAAGCTCATCACCAAACTGCTGGAAAAGCCCAAATCACTCCTCGCCTCCCTGCAGATAGCGGGCATCCTACTCATGATTGCATTTATCATGATTACCAACTATCTGATCACCCAGATGGAAGACCTGCAGACCCTGCCGGTAGTTTCCTTTGTGGTGCGCATTGCCTTCATCTGCCTCGTATTGCTGTTCTTCGGCCAGATACTCCCCCGGGTATGGGCCGCACAGAACAATATCCGTTTCGCCACTTACTTCGCATGGTTCGTCAGCCTGATTCACGCTACGCTGGAGCCTGTCAGCGACTTCTTCGTAAGCATCAGTGGCAGCATTGAAGCGCGCCTGTTCCACCGCGGAGCCGGCCCGGTCAACTACCACGAAATTGACGAAGCCATCGAAATGAGCGTAGATCCTACCGCCTCCCAGGAAGAAAAAAACATCCTGAAAGGCATCCTCAAATTTGGCAATATCACTGTCAAACAAATCATGCGCGGACGCCTCGACGTAAACGGCATCGAATATGACAGCACCTTCGATGAAGTAGTGAAACATGTGGCCGACCTCCACTACTCCAGGCTGCCGGTTTATAAAGGCAACCTCGACAGCATCGTAGGCGTTATCCACACCAAAGATCTGCTCCAGCACCTTGATAAAGGCAACAAATTCGACTGGCACGAAGTCATGCGCCAGCCTTTCTTTGTACACGGCCATAAACTGATCGAAGACCTGCTCTCAGAATTCCAGAGCAGACGCATGCACTTTGCCGTGGTAGTCGACGAATTTGGCGGCACCTCCGGTATCGTGACCCTCGAAGATATCATGGAAGAAGTCATCGGAGACATCAAAGACGAATTTGATGAAGAGGAATTCAACTACAGCAAGTTGGACAACTTCACCTACGTTTTTGAAGGGAAAACCATGCTTAACGACGTTTGCCGTATCATGAACACACCACCGGAAACATTTGAGACGGTAAAAGGAGAAAGCGACTCCCTCGGCGGCCTCATCCTCGAACTCGCCGGAAAATTTCCTGAAGAAAACAGCGTTATCAATTACAGCAACTATGATTTTACTGTACTGGAAGTCACCAAAATGCGCATCCAGAAAGTACAGGTAACCATCCGGCCGGATGCTTCCGCAGAAGCCTAGTCCGTCCTCCTAAATGAGATCCGAACAATGCCATACTTAAAAGGAAAGGGCATCCTCCTATCCCTGCTGACAGTCCTCCTCGCTGTGGCCTGTAACACACCTCCCACTCCCAAACCAAGGGGGTTCTTCCTCATGAAGTTTCCCGAAAAAAAATATCGCACCTTCGATGTGCCCGGTTATCCGTACACTTTCGAATATCCGGTGTATGCCAATGTGGTAAAGGACACTGCCTTCTTCGGGGAAAAACCGGAAAACCCTTACTGGATCAACATCGACTTCCCTACCCTCAATGGTAAAATATATCTGAGCTATAAAATCATCGGCGAAAACAATAATACCTTCCAGAAACTGGTGGATGATGCTTTTAAAATGACTTATAAGCACACCTACAAGGCGGAATATATAGACGAAAATAAAATCCATACCCCCAACCATGTGGCCGGCACCTTCTATGAAGTAGGCGGCAACGCAGCTTCGGCCAAACAGTTTTTCGCTACCGACTCCGTTCGGCATTTTCTGCGGGGTGCGCTATACTTCTATGCTCCCCCTCAGGCTGATTCCCTGGCACCCGCCAATGAATTCCTCGAAAAAGATATGTGGCATCTGGTGGAAACCCTCCGCTGGAGATAAGCCGGCAATCATGTAACTTTGTGGTCTTTAAAATGCGTGCTGGCCTTGTCTGGCCATCAAAAGACCAATTACCCGATGATCATCATTGACGATAAATACATTAGTGACGAAATAGTTGAGGAGCAGTTTGTATGCAATCTGTCTGCCTGTAAAGGTGCCTGCTGCGTAGCCGGCGACTGCGGCGCGCCGCTGGATAAAGCCGAAACCAAGACCCTGAAAAAAATATATCCGCAGATTAAATCCTATCTCCGCCCTGAAGGCATTGAAGAGATAGAACGTACCGGCACCAACACTACCGACAAAGAATACGGATATGTAACACCGATTGTCAACAATGGCATCTGTGCCTATGCAAATGTAGATGCCAACGGCATCGTGGGCTGCGGCATAGAAAAAGCTTACAACGACGGCATAATCGATTTTAAAAAACCCGTCTCCTGCCATCTGTATCCTATACGTATTACCAAATACGAATCGTTTGAAGCGGTTAATTACGACCGCTGGGATATATGCAAACCTGCCTGCAAAAATGGTAAAGCACTGAAAGTGCCTGTGTACCGCTTTCTGAAAGAAGCTATCATCAGAAAATACGGCACGGAATTTTATGAAGTACTGGATAAAATTGCTACCAAAAAGTATTGATCCATTTTTTTTGATTTTGATAGTGTTGATAACCAGATCAAAATCAACTTCAAATGATCTATCTTTAATAAAGGAATTATCGTTTGCTTATGCATCAAACAGCCTCCTCTTTTCTCGAAGCGAGTGAAAAAAAAGCGTTAGACCTTGGTCACCGCCAGACGATCAACTTCAACATAGGAAAATATAATACTGCTGTGAAGGCCGGTAAACAACAGTTTGCCGATCTCGCCATAGCACGTGAAAGAGCCAAGAATATCAAGTGGAGGGCGATCGAACATCTCGACAACCACCTCGAAGAGTTTGAGATGAACTTCACCAAACGTGGCGGGAAAGTTATCTGGGCCGAAACAGCCGAACAGGTGCAACAGGAAATCCTCGCCATCTGTCAGGCCAAACAATGCAAAAGCATCGTCAAAAGTAAGTCCATGGCCACCGAAGAAGTACATCTGAACGACTTCCTGGCGCAGCACAACATCGAATGCGTAGAAACGGACCTGGGTGAATATATACAGCAACTCGACGGAGAACCGCCCTACCATATTGTAACACCCGCCATGCATAAAAGCAAGGAAGATGTGGCCCGGCTCTTTGCTGAAAAACTAGGTACCGCACCTGACCTTACTCCCGAACAGCTCACGCTCGTGGCCCGGGAAAAATTAAGACAAAAATACCTGGAAGCAGAAATAGGCATCACCGGTGCCAACTTCATCATCGCAGATACCGGCTCTGTAGCGGTTACCGAGAATGAAGGTAATGCCCGCCTCAGCACTGCTTTTCCTAAAACACATATTGTACTGGTAGGCATCGAAAAGGTATTGCCTTCTGTGGCTGATCTGGCCCTCTTCTGGCCACTGCTGGCCACCTACGGCACCGGACAGAAAGTGACCGCCTACAACTCTATCTTCAGCGGCCCTCGCCAGGAAGGAGAAATCGATGGCCCGGAAGAAATGTATGTGATCCTGATGGACAACGGCCGGACCAATATCCTGAAAGACACCAGCGCCCGTGAAAGCCTTTACTGCATCCGTTGCGGCTCCTGCCTCAACGCCTGCCCCGTATATAAAAATATTGGCGGCCACAGTTACGCCACTACCTACAGCGGCCCTATCGGCTCTGTCATCACTCCTCACCTGAAAGGGATGGACAACTACGTGCACCTTAGCTTTGCCTCTTCTCTCTGCGGCAACTGTACAGAAGTATGTCCGGTGCGAATCAATCTGCATGAGCTGTTGCTCCATAACAGACAAAAGGCCGTAGAAGAAAATCATACTTCCGGCGGGGAAAAATTTGCCTGGTTTGCATGGAAACAGGGCTGTACCAGCCGTAAGATGATGAACATGGCCAGTGGTAAAATGAAGAATTTCCTGTTGCGTAAGTTTTTTGCTAAAAGCTGGGGAGACAACAGAGAGCTGCCGGTATTTGCCGCCAAGTCTTTCAATCAGCTGTGGAAAGAACGAAAAGGTTAATCCGCTTTCACTTTAAATATCACCTCCAGTGTAACCCTGGCAGGTTTTCCATCTGATGCTGGCTTCCATGCCGGCCCTTCCTTCACCACCCGGATTGCTTCTGCATCGCAGGCAGCATTCAGGCTTTTGACTACTGTAATCTCATGTAATGTACTATCAGGCATTACGGTAAAAGTGAGTGTGACCACTCCGTCAAACTTATTCTCCGGGTTGATGGTATGGTTTTGCAGATACTGTTGATAAGCGATACGGCCTATAACCGGTGCAGGGAGTGTATCATAAGGCATTTGAATGCGGGCTCCTCTTTTAGACATCACAGCTACTCCAGGGGTTTTTCCCTGTACAGCTTCAGATACCGCATAGTTACCCGCATATGCATTGCTCATTCGCTGACTGTCTTCTCTGGAGGCTTTGTCAAACATATGTCCATCGCTCTTCGCCGCCTCAGCTGCCGGCGGAGGTGCCATGGCAGGGCTGGCAGCCAGTAACGCCCCTTCAGCCGGAGCTGCCTTTTTAAGCATCAGCACAGGCTCCCGTTTTAACGTTTTCTCTTCTGCAGCTTTAGTTACCTGTTTATCATCACGGGCTGTTACATCTGCTGCAGGTGCAGCTATTTCAGCCTGAATGGTGGCAGGTGCGGTACGCTGCCGCACATATCCTTCTTTTTTATCGGCGGCCTTTTCTGTTATACCTACTGCAGGTGCGGCGGCAGGCGCCGGTACAGCAGAAGGAGCAACAGGTGTTTCCTGTTTGGTTATATCTGCCTGGGCAATGGATACTTCAGTTACTTTCCGGTGCTGTTCGTGGAACAGGAACCAGCCTCCGGTAAATAACAGCAACAAAATAGCCGCAGCGGCTGCCCAACGGGTATACATTGGCCGGACCACTGTTTTGCGCGGCGCTACCCGATCGGCCAAACGGGCCATCAGTTCATCCTGATGAACTTGCTGGTCAGGGTTGTGCAGGGTATAACCTTCCAGTGCGTCCGCCAGGAACGGGTCATCCAGCGCCTGGCGTTCCAGGTCGTGCATGGCCTTGTCATTCAGCTCTCCGGCCAGGTACTGGCGGATTAGCTCGGCGCTTACGTTGGGCTTGTTATGTGCGTCCTTGTCAGGCATGTTGTTGCTCCATACAAATTTTAAGGTTACGTTTTCCGTTCTGGATATAACTCTTCACCTTATTCAGGTCATATCCGGTGATGACAGACACCTCGCGGTAGCTTTTTTCTTTCAGGTAAAACAGGTTTACACTGCGCTTTTGCTCTTCCGGCAAGGTTTCCAGACATTTTTCCATAGTCTGGAGGTTGTCTTCCAGCGTGACTTCACCGTCATGATGCGCCAATTCTCCGTTTTCCATAAGCGGCGAATCATCTTCAATGGTCACCTGCATAGACTCCTTGTTTTTCATGGCCCGGATCTTCATCAGGCAATGATTTCTGGCCAGCACATGCAGCCAGCTTTTGAAGTTCTGCACTTCATGCTGCTTCAGCTTGCCGATCAGGTCCTCAAAGATCTGCATCACAGCGTCTTTGCTGCCTTCTTCATCAAAATACTGCAGACATACCCCATACACCAGGTTCATATAACGCTGGTACAGGGCAGCCAGTAACTCCAGATTGCCGGAAGTTTTATACTCCCGGATCAGATCTGAGTCAGCGGTTTCCCGCATCATATTATGCTGAATAAAGGCCATGGACAACAATACTATGGATTTTCAGGCAAAGGCGCCAGTTTTTTTTATGCTGCTGATTACAAAAAAGCGGAGCATCACCTTCCGGTGATCTCCGCTCTCTGTAATATGTAGTGTATTTGCTTTAAGAAGATTAGTGGCGGAAGTGACGCATACCGGTCATTACCATCACCATATCATGCTGTTTGCAGAATTCAACTGAATCGTTGTCGCGAACAGAACCACCCGGCTGAATCACCGCATTGATACCCTGTTCGTGAGCAATACGTACACAGTCATCGAATGGGAAGAAGGCATCGGAAGCCATCACCGCGCCTTTCAGGTCGAAGCTGAACTGGCCTGCTTTTTCAATAGCATGACGGAGTGCATCGATACGGGAGGTCTGACCACAGCCTTTACCAATCAGCTGTTTGTTTTTCACCAGCGCAATCGCGTTGGATTTCAGGTGTTTGCACACAATATTGGCAAACTCCAGGTCAGATTTCTGCTCTGCTGTGGCTGCGTGAGCCCCTACATCATTCCATTCTTTGTAGTTACCGTTGTCACCATCCTGCAGCAGCACGCCGTTCAGTACATTTTTAAACATGTATTTGCTGCTTACGGGCTGTTTCTGCTCCAGCAGGATACGGTTTTTCTTGGCTTGCAGTACAGTGAGGGCTTCTGCTTCAAATCCGGGAGCAATCAGTATTTCAAAGAAAATTTCGTTGATGGCTTCGGCTGTTGTTTTATCGATGGTTTTGTTGGACACCAGCACACCACCAAAAGCACTTTCCTTATCGCCGGCCAGCGCTGCATCCCAGGCTTCTTTCAGCGTAGGACGGGAAGCGATGCCGCATACGTTGGTATGTTTGATTACGGCGAAGGTTGTTTCGGTAAACTCCTGGATCAGCTGGCAGGCAGCATCTACGTCCACGAGGTTGTTGAAAGACAGTTCCTTGCCATGCAGCTTGTTAAAGATCTCATTCAGGTTACCGTAGTAAACACCGCGCTGGTGAGGGTTTTCACCGTAACGGTTCACTTGTCCCTGCGGAGCAGACACCTGGAAATAATCACCGGGCTCGTTGTTCAGGAAATACTGAGAGATGGCCACATCGTAGTTGGCACATACTTCAAATGCTTTAGCAGCGAAGTTTCTGCGGTCCTGGATAGTCGTAGCGCCATTGTTTTCAGTCAGCACCTTTTCGAGGTCAGCATACTGGTCTTTGGAGGCAACGATCACTACGTCTTTGAAATTTTTGCCTGCAGCACGAATCAGGGAAACACCGCCTATGTCTATCTTCTCAATGATCGCCTGCTCTTCTGTTGTACTCTTTACGGTTTCTTCGAAAGGATACAGGTCTACGATCACCAGGTCTATTTCCGGGATCTCGTATTGTTTCAGCTGTTCCAGGTCCTGCGGATTTTCGCGACGGGCCAGGATACCACCAAATACTTTAGGATGCAGTGTTTTCACACGGCCACCCAGAATAGAAGGATAAGCTGTCAGATCTTCTACTGCCACACACTTTACGCCCTGCTCCTCAATAAATTTTTGTGTACCACCGGTAGAATAGATGGTCACACCTTGTTCACCTAACTTTTTTACAATGTTCTCCAGGTTATCTTTATAGAAAACGGAGATCAGCGCTGATTTAATTTGCTTTTGCATGGATGGAAAACATTAGAAATTTTAATAACATAGGCTCCCTGGTGCGGAACCGAAAAGCTGCGCGAAGTTAACACGTAAGTCTCATTTTTCCATTGCCTGCTTGTCGAGACATAAAATTAAAGTACCCGTAAAGCCAGACAGGGTGGGAAAACCATTAATTTGGTTTTTATTTTTTTCACCTATCAAAATCAGCATTAAACCTATGAAGTTATTGTTATCCCTTCTGTGCTGTACCATCATTCTGTTGTCAGCAAAAGGACAAAGTTATCCGGACATTGTTACCTACCACACCACCCAGACTGCTACTTATGGCACCAAAATCAAGACTAATCTGGGCTTTGTGAATGGCAATCACATGCCCACCATCATTATTGAAGGCTATAATTTCGGGACCGGCGAAACGATTGGGCTGGTCATCAATTTTTACATTTATGGAGATGTGTTTATGCGCTACAATGTAGCCTCCTTCGGCTCCTTTACTCCCCCCATGTACCTCGCCAACGAGGGCGGGAAGGTGGTAATCTTTATGGACAGCCGTGAGTATTACCAGCGTTTTGCCGTAAGAGCTTTCGCCAAAGGACAGGCCGATTACGCTGCCAACTATCAGGGATGGACAGTTGCAGACGAAGCCATTAGCCCAACTGCCACACAGAAAACACGCCTTACCTATCAGAACAAGTTTCCCGGCCAGATAGTGTTGCCTGGGAACAGCCTCTGGACCGAAACCAATGTAGGTATTGGCACTACCAATCCCGGTTCCGCCAAACTGGCTGTAGAAGGCCTGCTCAGTGCCCGTAAGGTAAAAGTGACAAGCGTCAACCCATGGCCCGACTATGTTTTTGAAAATAACTATCCGCTGATGTCTCTGGAAGCCACGGAAGAATATATCCGTACCCACAAACATCTGCCTCAAATGCCCACTGCCGGGGAAGTTGCTACCAACGGCCTTGATCTGGGAGAGATGAACCGCAGACTGCTGGAGAAAATGGAGGAAATGACCCTTCATATGATTGAAATGAAGAAGAAAATCAATGAACTGGAAGATAAGCTCCGGCAACAACAGCAGCCTTAAAAGCTGATCATGCAGGCTCCTTCATCCGGAATACTGTAACAGGGCTGTTTTAACTCCCGGCATTCCTGCGTCCAGCGCCGGATACGGCCGGACGAACAGGCAGCACCAAAGATGACGGTATCACAGCGGAAGTACTCCCGTAGCTGCCGGATGTTTAGCGGCGAGTTGTGGTTGAGCAACAGATAATTTATTTTAATTCCACTGGGATGGGCTGCTGGCAGTGCACTATCCCCGATGCTGGTTGTTTTACTCCCCTTCCTGTAATAAGAAACCGGCAGTGCACTGTCGATGATCAGCAACCGTTTGTGGCCAAAGTGCAGATAGCGGCCGTGCTGCCGGCAGTTGCTGACCATTCCGGGAGTCACACCCAACATTGTTCTTGCTGAACGTAACTGTGTAGCGGCAGGCATCTGCCAGAGACTGTCGCTGCCTATAAACTGTACCTTACCCTCTCCAATACAGTCGATCGCCGTATAGGCGGGCACGTTATAGATGATCAGTTGCTGCCGTTGCAGCGTTAGCAGTTGACGGACTGCTTTGTCAGCCACCATGGCCCAACCGCAGACCAGCGCCACCCATAGTCCGGTGCGGAACTTCTGCAACCACCATACCGCGAGACCCGCCAGCAGGGCGTAAAAGCAGCCGGTTTGCAGGAGGCTTAGCTGCAGGTCTCCGATGACGGCGTAAGGTAGTTCTCCCAACCATTCCACCCCGGCATTCATCCACCGGATTACCAGCCGGATAGCCAGTCCTGTCCATTCTGCGAGCATAACACAAGGCGTCATCAGCAGTAATAATACTTCTCCATAAATCACTACAGTAGACAGCGGAACAGCCAGCAGATTGGCTGGTAGAAAATAACAGGGGAACTGATGAAAATAGTAAATGGATACCGGCAAAGTGAGTATCTGTGCAGCTATTGACAACGCGGTCGTTTGCCACAGCAGTGTGGCCCATCTCCACCTGAACTGCAGCAGTTCAGACAGGGGCGTATAAAACAACAGGATACTCAGCACCGCCAGGTAAGAGAGCTGAAAACCTGCGTCCACAGCCAGCCAGGGCTTATAGCACAACAATACAAAAGCCGAAGCAGCCAGGGTGTTGTAGGTGCTGGCACGCCGGTTCAGTAACAGTTGTCCGATTGTAATACCGGAGAACATAACGGCTGCTCTTAATACAGATGCCGAAGCCCCTGTCAGCAGGGCGAATCCCCATAATACGCTTAAAATAACCAGGGCTTTCACCCCATTGGCGAGGGTGCTGGCAGGCAGCCAGCGCAACAGCCATAACAGGGTACCGTATAGCAGTGCCAGGTGCATGCCGGAGATAGCGATGACATGTACAATACCGGTATTGCTGTAGCTGTTGACCATGTCTTTGTCGAGGTCCTGGCGGTAGCCGATGAGCAGCGCTTCTGCCATACCGGCTTCAGGCCCTTCTCCGATATTTGTTTTCAGGCTATGCAGACAAAAATCTCTTGCCTTCAGCAGCCAGGCGGTCAGATCCCGGACCGGAGGCTGTTGCAGCTGGTGATAGTCTCCGGCACGCAGATATACCTGGTGATAGATCTGCTGTGCCGCACAATACTGCCGGTAATCGAACGCACCGGGATTGCCGTTGTTTTTGATTATAACAGGCTTTTTAGCCAACAATAACCGTGCTCCGTACACCAATCCCACCGAAGCGGTGTCCCTGCTAAAATAGGCCAGTAAATGCCCTTTTACAGGTTTCAACTTACCATGTGTGTATACCCCCTCAATACTCAGGACGGTTTTGCGCGTGCGGACCTTCTCCTGCAGAGGTTCTTCTACCTTTGCCAGCAGGAAATTTCCCTCATTTTCGGGTGCAGAAAAGTACCCGTCTTGTCCTCGAATGTCGGCACAAACCAGCAACAGCGCCCCGCTGCAGAGGATCATGATAAAAATAAGCAACCCACCAGCCCATGAATAACGATAGCGATAAGCCAGTGGCAACCGGCTCAAGCCCCATACCACCCCAAATGCGGTCAGGATAAGTATATACAGGGATAATGCGGAAAGCTGTAAATTCAGCTGTATGAAAATACCGGCCAGCAAAGGGACCGTCAAACGTAGAAAGGGCGCACGTTTCCAGTACGCCACAAACATGGGGGATTCAAACTGCATGGGGTTAACATTTTTTGCAGTCTTAAATGTAGGAATTAAACCGTCTCAAAAACGCAAAAACAGCATATACGAAAAATGTATGATAGCTTGGTAACTTCTGCTTCAGGACGTGTTAACGTAAATTATGTGCTAAAAATTCAACTTATTTAATATATTAAAAATCAATCATTTCAATATTTTAACTTTCCAAATCTGTTATTGATTAGTTAACATCTTCTTTAAATATAATATTATTTGTAAAATGCATTACCGGTCACGCTATTTGTGTCGTATCAAGATTCAATAGTCGTGTCTTTAATGGTTATTTTGAGGGAAAAGAAGGAGCCTGATCTTTATCAGGCTCTGTTATTTTAGAGCAATTCCAAACTAAAACAATATAAGCAAAAAGCCCGTCAGTATAGAACTGACGGGCTTTCGCTTTTTATATCTGACACTGTCTTATTTAGACAGGTACATGCTTTTTTCTTTATACAACTGCCTGAAATAAGGATCTCTCAGGTCTTTGATAAAGCGGATGGCTTCACCGGTGGACTTCATTTCAGGGCCGAGTTCTTTGTTCACGCCCGGGAATTTATTGAAGGAGAACACTGGTTCTTTGATAGCAAAGCCGGTGAGTTTCTTTTCAATCGTGAAGTCCTGCAGCTTATTGGCACCGATCATCACTTTGGTAGCAATGTTCAGATAAGGCACCTGGTAAGCTTTTGCGATGAAAGGCGTAGTACGGGAAGCACGTGGGTTGGCTTCAATCACGTATACCTGTCCGCCTTTGATGGCAAACTGAATGTTGATGAGACCACGGATATTCAGTGCGCGGGCAATTTTCTCTGCGTAGTATTCCATGGTTGTCACTTCAATCGGAGTGAGGTTGAAGGCTGGCAGCAGCGCATGGCTGTCACCACTGTGGATACCGGCAGGCTCAATGTGTTCCATTACGCCCATCACGTGGAAATCAGTACCGTCGAAGATACCATCAATCTCAGCCTCCTGGCAACGATCCAGGAAGTGGTCGATCAGGATCTTGTTGCCTGGCAGGTGACGCAGCAGGCTCAGTACAGACTGTTCCAGTTCTTCTTCGTTGATCACGATACGCATACGCTGTCCGCCCAGTACATAGGAAGGACGTACCAGCACAGGGTATCCTACTTCCTTGGCCACTTCAATAGCTTCATCAGTATTGTAAGCGGTGCCATATTTAGGATAAGGAATACCGAGGTCTTTCAGCATATCGGAGAAACGGCCGCGGTCTTCCGCGATATCCATGTTATCGAAAGAAGTACCGATGATTTTGATACCTTTTTCTTCCAGGCGTTTGGCCAGTTTCAGGGCAGTCTGACCACCCAGCTGAACGATCACACCTTCTGGTTTTTCCAGCTCAACGATCTCCCACAGATGCTCCCAGAACACTGGTTCGAAGTACAGCTTGTCAGCCATATCAAAGTCGGTAGACACCGTTTCAGGGTTACAGTTTACCATGATCGCTTCATAACCGCAATCCTGGATTGCCTGCAGACCGTGTGTACAGCAGTAGTCAAACTCAATACCCTGGCCAATTCTGTTAGGACCGGAACCCAGTACAATGATTTTTTTCTTATCGCTAACCTTGCTTTCGTTTTCTGTATCGAAAGTGGAATAGAAGTAAGGTGTTTTAGCTTCAAACTCAGCGCTGCAGGTATCTACCATTTTGTAGGTACGAACAATGTTGAGGGCTTTACGTTTTTCGTAAACTTCTTCTTCTTCGCAGTTACCGAAGATGATAGACAGCTGTTTGTCGGAGAAGCCCATTTGTTTGGCATCTTTCAGCATGTCGGCCGGAACGCTTTCCAGGTCATGCTCAGCCAGTTGTTTTTCCAGATTTACGATATCCTGTATCTGGTGCAGGAACCAGCGGTCAATATGCGTCTGCTGGTGGATATGTTTCACAGAAGCACCTGCCATCAGGGCATCTTTGATACGGAAGATACGGTCCCAGGTAGGACGTTTCAGTTTTTCGATGAGATCTTCAGTTCTCATCAGTGACTTGCCGTAGTAGCCCAGACCCAGCGCATCGTTTTCGAGGCTCTGACAGGCTTTCTGCAGCGCTTCCGGGAAAGTACGGCCGATGGCCATTACTTCACCTACAGATTTCATCTGCAGGCCCAGGGTGTCGTCTGCACCTTTAAATTTATCGAAGTTCCAGCGTGGCATTTTTACGATAACGTAGTCCAGCGCAGGTTCAAAGAAAGCGGAAGTAGTTCTGGTGATCTGGTTTTCCAGTTCATCCAGGGTGTAGCCAATCGCCAGTTTGGCAGCGATTTTTGCAATCGGATAACCGGTTGCTTTGGATGCCAGGGCAGAAGAGCGGCTTACACGCGGGTTGATTTCAATAGCGATCAGCTCTTCATTTTCCGGATTGAGGGAGAACTGTACGTTACAGCCACCGGCGAAGTTGCCGAGATCACGCATCATCATCATGGCTTTGTTACGCATGTCCTGGAAAGCGGTATCGCTCAGGGTCATGGCCGGCGCCACCGTGATGGAGTCTCCAGTGTGGATACCCATTGGATCGAGGTTCTCTACGGTACAGATGATCACAACGTTGTCATTCTTGTCGCGCAGCAGTTCCAGCTCATATTCTTTCCATCCGAGTACCGCTTTCTCAACCAGTACTTCGTGGATAGGAGAAGCTTTCAGACCACGGTCCAGTGCTTCGTCCAGGTCGTCCTTGCTGTGAACGAAGCCCCCACCTGTACCACCAAGGGTAAAGGAAGGACGGATTACCAGCGGGAAGCCTATTTCCTGTGCAAACTCCTTACCTTCCAGGAAAGAGTTGGCCGTTCTGGCAGGCGCTACCGGTATGCCCAGTTCAATCATCCACTGACGGAACTGTTCACGGTCTTCAGCCTTGTCGATCGCTTTGATGTCTACACCAATGAGGCGAACGTTGTTCTTTTCCCATATTCCCAGCTCATCTACCTCTTTACAAAGGTTCAGCGCTGTTTGACCACCCATGGTAGGCAATACAGCGTCAATCTGGTTTTCTTCCAGAATCTGCTCAATGCTTTCCACGGTTAATGGGAGCAAATAAACCTTATCGGCCATCATAGGGTCCGTCATGATGGTAGCCGGGTTGGAATTAATCAAAATCACTTTAATTCCTTCTTCCCGCAGCGAACGAGCTGCCTGGGAACCGGAATAGTCAAATTCGCAAGCCTGACCAATAATAATGGGACCAGATCCGATAATGAGGACAGATTTGATAGATGAGTCTTTTGGCATTTTTGTAATCTATTGAAAATGAAAAACCACATTGATTTTAATGCCGTGCGAGGGACCAAAAAAATCGTGCAAAGTTACGTGATTTGAAATTTAATAGTGGAATTAAATTTGTTTTTTTAGAAAAGATTTTTGGGAGAAAGATGACTATAAGCTTTTTTTGAATACAATAATTATGACATATGATGAGTTACCGCAAGGTTATCTTCATAAAAACAACAACAGGCATAGCTTCTTTTTCAGAATTCCCAGGGCTGAAGCCCTGGGCTATAGTTTGATGTTCTTTTAAGCCTTGTTAACTACACCCTATGCTGCTGGGGTTGAAGCCCTGGGCTATAGTTCGATGTTATTTTAAGCTTTGTTAACTACACCCTGTGATGCTGGGCTGAAGCCCTGGGCTATAGTTTGATGTTATTTTAAGCTTTGTTAACTACACCCTATGCTGCTGGGGCTGAAGCTCCGGGCTATATATTACCATTTGATACGTGTGGACATCACTGCAATAGCCGCTCCCATCACCGCTATGATGGAAAAAGAAACTGCCAGACTGGTGGCCTGTGCCACAAAACCGATCAGTGGCGGGCCAAACAGAAAGCCCAGGTAACCAATCGTGGAAACGGCCGCCAGCGCCATTCCCGGAGACATCACTTTTGACTTGCCAGCAGCACTATAAACCAGTGGTACTACAGACGAGACGCCCGCACCTACCAGCATAAAACCAAACATAGCACTGACAAAATAAGGGAATACCACCGCTATCAGTAACCCGCTGGCAGTAAGAATACCGCTGATCAGCAACATCTTTCTGGTGCCCAGCCGGGTGATCATCCAGTCGGCTACAAAGCGGCCGGAAGCCATGGTGCTCATGAAAGCTGCATAACCAGCGCCCGAAAGACCATCCCGCACATGTATCACCCTGCGGAAATACACACCGCTCCAGTCAAACATAGTCCCCTCGCATATCATGGAACACATGGCGATTATACCCAGCGTCAGCAGGAAAAGATCTGGCTTGACAAACAAAGGCTGATTCGATTGCAGATTGGCATCCTGTTGTACTATATGACGCATGGTCAACAACACCAGCGTCCAGGCAATACCGGTAATCAGCAGGAAGTGATATACCGGTGCTATGTTCAGCCCGCTCATCGCGGTTCCGATGGCTGCTCCTGTAAAACCGGCCACACTCCACAATCCGTGAAAAGAGGCCATAATAGACCTTCCATACATAGCCTCCACAGCCACCGCCTGGGTGTTTACCGCAATATTGGCTAGGTTGCCACAAAAGCCGAAGCAGATCAGCACCAGGATTAATTCCCAGGGCGCCTGAGCCAGTCCCAGCACGGGTAACAGCGCCCCATAAGCGACTGCCGCCATAATCAGCACCTGCCTGCTTCCAAAGCGGGACACCAGTACTCCTGCCACCGGCAAAGAAATAAGTGAACCTACCGGCAGCGCCAGCAACACACTTCCCAGTCCGGCATCATTCATATGCAATGCCTGCTGTATATCTGGTATACGCGAAGCCCAGCTGGCAAAACATAAGCCGGTAAGGAAAAACAACGCACTCACCGCTATACGTGCACCTCTCTTATGTATCAGCGGTGCCGATAATTCCTGTAACATCATCATCAGTTCAGATCAGATAAAAAAATACTTCCGCTTTAAGCGGTTAAATCACCTGTATACCCAGGTTTAAATACGGTTTGAGCGAAGGCAGGTCAGGATTGTCTGTAACAATTGTATCCAGCTCGGTAATATCGCACACCTTGAATGGCTCAGCCGTACCCATTTTATCACTGGTGGCCAGTGCAATGTTTTTATTAGCCGATTCCACCATCACGCTTTTAACCTCTGCTTCCTCAAGGTCCAGGCCAGTTACGCCGGCATCGGGATGCAGGCTGCAAATACCCATGAAATTGAGATCGGCATGGACCTTCTGCAGCATGCGGATGGTTTCCATACCGCAGGCTGTCTGTGAGATTTTGCCGATACGGCCACCGGTAAATATCACTTCAATGGTAGGATGTTCCACCAGTTGCGCAACAATCGGAACACTGTTGGTGATGACTGTCAGCCGCAGATTGGGCGGAAACATTTTCACCAATGCCAGCGTGGAAGTTCCTCCATCTATAATCACCGTTTGCCCATCGTGCAGAAAAGAGAGCGCTTTGCGGGCAATATGTTGTTTATCCGCAGCATGCAGTTCACTTCTCTCCTTAAATGCCAGCGGATTGGGAGAATGCGGGATAGCCCCTCCCCTTACTTTGATAAGCTGACCGTTTTGCGCCAGCACTTCCAGATCCCGCCGCACGGTATCCTCAGACACCTGTAAATCGGTGCTCAGCTCCGCCTGCAGTACCTTTTGGTCGGCCTGCAGCTTTTTTAATATATAATCGAGCCTTTCCTCTTTTAACATAACACCTGCTATTTTCTGCAATATTATGAAACATTTTGCGATAATTTGCAGAATACTGCATATCTTTGCAAGAAATAGCAAAATATGGCAAGAATAGCAATCGATATGGATAATGTAATGGCAGACATCACTACGCATTATCTTACTTATTATGAAGCAGAGAACGGCATTAAGTTAAACCCGGACGACCTGCAGGGAGTTCCGGAAGGAGAAGCCTTACCGGAAGGGATGGTACGCCGGTTTCTGAACACACCTGGTTTTTTCAGGACGGCACCGGTTATGCCGGGCAGCCAGGAAGTGATCAAAGCCCTGTGTGAAAAATATGAGGTATTCATTGTTTCCGCAGCGATGGAATTTCCGTTGTCGCTTAAAGAGAAACTGGAATGGCTGAACGAACACTACCCGTTCATCAGCTGGCACAACATTGTATTCTGCGGCTCCAAAACCATTGTGGAAGCGGATTACATGATCGATGACCACGATAAGAACCTCCGCCACTTTAAAGGAGAAAGGTTATTATTTACAGCACCGCATAATATCAACCTAACCGATTATAAGCGGGTGAACAACTGGGAAGAGGTAGCAGAAGAATTGCTGGCCACCGCTCCTGCCGCCCATTAAGCATTTTTCCCGCCACACCGCCGGTACTGCCTGGGTATCAACAATAAAAGCCCATCCACTGCTGGCCTTATTGAGCCAGGCGGTCCCTGTTTTCATATTTTACGGCTGGATGGTAGATATCAACCGGATGGGTTATGCCGGTTCATTACTGATTTTTTTGCCGGAGTATACGCCTGCTGCGTATGTGCATGTAGAGGATAGTACTGATATAGGCTTTACGTTGTTTCTCAGGCCTTCTTTGCTTTGCCTTTACGGTACGTGGCCAGCTCTTTTTTCAGTTTGATCATATCATCTTTAATGACTGCATAACTCTTCAACAGTTGGTTATGCTCCTCCAGGATTTTGTAATACTTCTCACGAAGCACCATCATTTCCTCGGTTTCCGTTTGCCGGGTTTCCTGTATGGTGCCGGGATTGAGGAAAGCTTCTGTGGTCATGTCCAAACCGCGGGCTACCCGGTCCAGTTCATCCGGTGAGAATGTTTCCTTTTCAAAAACATTGTACATGGTCCGCCTGCTCATATTGAGGCGTTCGGCCAGTTTGCTTTTGTTCAGTCCCTTTTCAGCGATGAGGTCCTGTAACCGGTTGCCGTGGTGAATATTTTTCCCATTTGCCAGTTGGGTGCTGCCGTTCCACCGGATAAATTCATCGGGGGTGATTCCTATCAGCTGACAGAAACGTTCCAGGTTAACCCGTTTCATGTCGCTGTTTCTCAGGTGATAATGGGCAATCTGATTAGTAAAGCCGGCCATTTTAGCAAAATCGATGATTTTTATTTTTTTCTGCTTCAGTATCTGCTTTAGCCGCTGGCCCATGTGTATCAAACTCGACTGCATCATTTAAGCTTTTTTATAAATAATTGTATAATATAACAATTAATCTTTCATTTCGTAAATAAAAATATAGAAATGCGATAAAAAATAATAAAATGATCACAAGTCCATTTGCATGAAAATCAGGTACACCCATTAGGCATATACGAACCCAGAAAATATTTTTTTCACATCATTTTGAATGTAATCAACCCCCTTTTGACTTGTTAACATGTGAATAGAGGATCACATAAAATCATGATGAAAATTTCTCCACGTAACTTGATCGAAAATCTATCTTAACAAACGCTCAAATCCAGTACAGTAAAGGATTATCCATGATTTTTTAAAACTAATAGTGTAATTTTATGATGATAATTTGCACAATTAGAAACACATTTAATTACGGCTTTAACAATTATCATTTTAGCGGTGATAACAATGTGTAAATAATTGGGTTATTCAAAAATCTAAAGTATCCCACATTATGAGCCGGGAACCCTCAAATCTTCTTTTTGCAATTCATGAAAAGTTCTCCGGCCTTGCGGCCGGATTCCGGGAAAGGGTTTGTGAAGACTGTAACTGGAGCACTCCTACTTTCTACCGGAAAATGCGGGCCAAAGAAACCCGTGGCCCTGCTGATAAAGGCAAACAAAGCACTTATCTCAGCAGTGCCGAAAGACAGCGGATTGTGGAAATCATGGACGAAGTATACGATGCCTTCTGGAAGTCCATGGCTAAATACCGTAAATAACCCCACACCGCCCCTCTCCACCTTTCACAGTTGTGAATACGTCCCATTGTCCACCTTTCCAAACACCTTTAGCGGCATGCTGGTCCCTCTCTATCACAGGGGTGGCGATTGTCATGCTCTAAAGGTGCTTTACCATGGCCTTTCTTCAAATGTATTTTGAAAAATAATCTGGTTTTAACATGTTTTTTTAGATTTTCTCTAGCGAACCGTCGGGTTTTTCTTAAATTTAGAGCCCGTTAGCAAAAATCTACTTAACCAATAAACAAATGATGGTGCTATGTCGTACCCATACCAGATTAAGACTTTAGAAGATTATCAACAGGCTTATCAGCAGAGTGTAATGGACCCGGAAGGATTCTGGGCCAATGTGGCGGACCACTTTATGTGGCGCCGTAAGTGGGACAAAGTATTGGACTGGAATTTCAAAGATCCTGAAATCAAGTGGTTCTCCGGCGCCAAACTGAACATCACCGAAAACTGTCTGGACCGCCACCTCGGCACCCTTGGCAATACCCCTGCCATCATCTGGGAACCCAATGACCCCGAAGAACATCACCGTATCATTACTTATCGTGATTTATACAATAAGGTATGCCAGTTCGCCAATGTGCTCAAAAACAACGGCGTTAAAAAAGGCGACCGCGTATGTATCTATATGGGCATGATTCCTGAGCTGGCCATCGCCGTACTGGCATGTGCCCGCATCGGCGCCATCCACTCTGTGGTATTCGGCGGCTTCAGTGCCCAGTCCATTGCCGACAGGATACAGGATGCCCAGGCCAGCCTGGTGATCACCTGCGACGGCGCTTTCCGCGGCAACAAAGACATCCCGCTGAAATCCGTTATCGATGACGCCCTGATGAGCTGCCCTTCCGTGAAAAAAGTAATCGTATGCACCCGCACCCGCACTCCGGTGAGCATGCTTAAAGGAAGAGATAGCTGGTGGGAAGATGAAATCAAACAGGTGGAAACCATGGGCAACCCTCCCTGCCCCGCCGAAGAAATGGACGCAGAAGACATGCTCTTCATCCTCTATACTTCCGGCTCTACCGGCAAACCCAAAGGTGTAGTACACACCTGCGGCGGCTACATGGTATATACCAACTACACCTTCGTCAACACCTTCCAGCATCAACGCGGCGAAGTATTTTTCTGCACTGCAGACATAGGCTGGATCACCGGTCACAGCTACATCGTATATGGCCCGCTCAGCGCCGGCGCCACCACCCTCATGTTTGAAGGCATGCCTACTTATCCGGATGCCGGCAGACTGTGGGAAATCGTTGACAAATTCAGGGTAGACACCCTCTACACCGCTCCTACCGCCATCCGCAGCCTCATGGGATACGGTCTCGGCCCGGTTAATCATAAAGATCTCAGCTCCCTGAAAAAACTCGGCAGCGTAGGCGAACCAATTAACGAGGAAGCATGGCACTGGTTTAAAGACAATATCGGCAAAGGCCGCTGCCCTATCGTTGACACCTGGTGGCAAACAGAAACAGGCGGTATCATGATCACCCCTATTGCCGGCGTCACCCCGGAAAAACCCGGCTTCGCCACCTTGCCACTCCCCGGCGTTCAACCGATCCTGGTAGACGAAAATGGTCAGGAAGTGAAAGGCAATGGCGTAAACGGTAACCTCTGCATCAAGTTCCCATGGCCTGGTATGCTCCGCACTACCTACGGCGATCATGAACGCTTCCGTAAAACCTACTTCTCCACATACGAAAATCTCTACTTCACAGGAGACGGCTGTATGCGCGACGAAGACGGGCACTACCGCATCACCGGCCGCGTAGATGATGTACTCAACGTCAGTGGCCACCGTATTGGTACCGCAGAAGTGGAAAACGCCATCAACATGCACGCCGGTGTCATCGAAAGCGCTGTGGTAGGCTATCCCCACGATATCAAAGGACAAGGCATCTATGCTTACGTGATCCTCGAAAGACTGTCACATGATGCTGAACTCACCAAAAAAGACATCGCCCAAACCGTGGCCCGCATCATAGGCCCGATCGCCAAACCGGATAAAATCCAGATTGTAAGCGGTCTGCCTAAAACCCGCTCCGGCAAAATCATGCGCCGTATCCTGCGCAAAATCGCAGAAAACGACCTCGATAACCTGGGCGATACTTCTACACTCCTCGATCCAGCGGTAGTAGACGAAATCAAAAACGGAAAACTGTAAACCAGTACCCATATTAACGCGCAAAGGAGCAATGGTGCCAAACACACCCTTTGCTCCTTTGTTGCTTTATCAGACCTTTGTGCAAAATTTAAACATCCACATGCGGCGCATTCTCAAAAAAGTCCTGTATACCCCGCTGTTCCTGGTGCTGTTGCTCAACTTCATTGCGGCCTTCCATGCCTGGAAGTTCACTCACTTCTATGAAGATAACCGCCACCGCAACAAACGCCCTGAAGAAATGAACACAGGGGAAAAACTACAGATCATTTTTCTGGGAGTACGCTTGTCTAAATCCATTACCAGCACTCATCCTGATGTACCCTACGAGACTGTCAGGCTCCTTACTTCCAACGGTCTGCACCTGGAAGGCTGGTGGATGCCGGTAACCAACGCCAAAGGTGCGGTTATTCTCTTCCACGGTTATGGTGGTAACAAAGGGTCACATCTGCCGGAAGCCGACTGGTTCCGGCAACTGGGATACAGCACTTTTATGATCGATTTCCGTGCACATGGTAACAGCGACGGCAGCACCTGCAGCATCGGTTATAAGGAAGCCGAAGATGTAAAACTGGCCTGGGATTTTGTAGCTTCCAAAACCCGGCAGCCCATCACCCTCTGGGGTATGAGTATGGGAGCTGCAGCCATCCTGAAAGCCGTACCCGAATATCATCTCACCCCACAAAAAATTATTCTCGAATCACCATTTGCCTCGCTGGTGGACGCTGTAAAAAGCCGTATGCGGTCCGTTCATCTCCCAACAGTTCCGCTGTCGCAGCTGCTTACTTTCTGGGGTGGCACAGAACAGGGCTTCTGGGGCTTCAGCCATAACCCGGAAGATTACGCCACACAAATACAGGTGCCGGTGCTCTATATGTGGGGCCAGCAGGATATCCGTGTCACTTCCGATGAAACACAGCGGGTTTTCAGCCATCTCGCCACCAACAACAAAAAGCTGTATATTTTTAAAGATGCGGGCCATCAATCCTTTTGCCTGAAAGACGGTCCTGTCTGGAAAAAACTGACACAAGACTTTATGGCCCAATAAAAAAGCGCGCACCATCCGAGTGGAGCGCGCTCTTCACAGGAACCTGACCCGCCGTATATATTGGAGTCATGGTACAGTAACGGATTACTGACCACTAGATGCAATACACTTTATGCAGTATAAAGGTACAAACACCTGCTGCCATTGGAAAACACCTGACCCAACTGTCGCAAAAACCTTACCTTTTTAACGACGGATTACCACGGGTGTGCCTACTTTAATAATTTCATATAATTCGTTCACATCTGCATTTTTCATACTCACACAACCCATCGTCCAGTTCTCGCGGCTATCCACATAATTATCGCGGATACCGGCACCATACTCCACGCCGTGAATGCCAATACCACCGCCTATCGTGGCGCTCTGTGACAATGACCCGTCACTCTGAAGCTGCTGGAACTTCCGTTTGGAGTCTTCGTTGGGGTAATCCAGTAACATAAAGCGGCTCCAGCGATTATCCAGCCTTTTGCTCTGAATATGAAACGTACCTTCCGGTGTCTTCCGGTCTCCTTCCACTTCCTTGTCTCCCTGGTCTTTATTACCAAAAACAACCTTGTAAATTTTTCTCAGCGTTACATCTTCATAAAGGTACATGCGGTAATCGCTCTTGTCTATCAGCAGGAAAATCTTATCCGGATTGACATTGCTCGTAGTGAGCCGTACATTGTACAGGTCACTGTTGCCAACAAATGCGGATAATGGCATCAGCAATAGTATTACTGCATACCAGTAAAATCGGTTCATCATAGGGTGATTAAATATGCTGATAACGTTGATAAAGATTTATTTATTGCGGCCCAATAAAAAGCGCGGCATACAGGTGTATGCCGCGCTTCGCTTCAAATATGCATGGATTAGTAACCGAAAATCTCTTCCAGGGAAAGTGTTTTCACCTGACCGATTTTTTTCAGATCATCCATATTGACTTTCTTTTCAGAAGCTACCACACAATAAGTGTAAGGCTTGTGGGCAATGTTTTCATCGTGGAATTTCTTCACATCGCTGAAATTCATTTTATTGATAGACTCATACACCTGTTTGCGGATATCTGTGCTCAGACCCAGTTTCTGTGCAGCCAGGTAACTGAAGATAATACCGTCGTTGGTGATACGTTCTGTTTCAATATCCTGCTTCATGGATTCTTTAGCTGTCTCCAACAGCTTATCAGAACGGGGGATATCATTCAGCAGCTCATTCATGCCTTTGATAGCCTCACTCATTTTATCTGCCTGACTGCCTACATAAGCGATCTGAGAATAACGTTCTCCTTTTTTGTCCGGAGATACAAACATCGCATAGGTAGAGTAAGCCAGTGCTTTAGACTCACGGATGGTCTGGAACACGATAGAGCCCATACCTCCGCCGAAGTAGTTATTGAACAGGGTGATGATGCCTGTATTGGCAGGATCATACACTGATTCGTTACCTACCCAGTTTACTTCTGTCTGTACCATGTCGTAGTCCGCAAAAAGTACCTGGTTGTTGCTCTGGGTTGTTTTTGTGAATTTCACGGCAGCTGGTGCTTCTTTAAAGCTGGCTGGCAGCGTGTGTACTTTCTTCACATCAGCAACAGCAGTAGCAAGTGGCTGAGGACCATAGTAGATAACAGTATGCTTATAGGAAGGCAGCTCATGCAGCAGTGTGGTGAGCTCTGTAGCAGTCACCGCATCCAGATCTGCCTGACTCAGTTGGTTATTAAAAGGATTGCGTGCACCAAACATCGCATAGTTGACAACCCCTTTCATGATAGCACTCTTGCTGAGTTTCGCATCAGAGCGGGATTTCTGCATACGGGCTTTCAGGGAAGCCAGTGCAGCATCATTAGGCTGGCAGTGTGTCAGCACGTTTTCAAACAGTGTAACGGCTTTATCGAAGTTTTCCTGCAGACCTGTGATAGTAATGGTAGTATTTTCAGCGGAGGCAGCTACGCTGAAGTTGCAGGCGATATTGTAAAACTCTTTGCTGATCTGTTCTGCAGTGTATTTATCAGTACCCAGGAATTGCAGGTACTGAGCAGCCAGACCCAGTTTTTTGTTGCTCCAGGAGCCCATATCAAAACGGTAATAGAGGCGGAACAGACCGTTATCTTTGTTCTGCACATACATCATGTTGGTATTGCCAACAGAAGCAGTCTGGATATCTTTTCCATAATCCAGCCACTGAGGTTGCACTGGTGTGGCTGGCATGGCAGCTACTTTCTGCAGGAAGGCAGATTGTGCTTCGCGATTTACCTCTACCGGGGTGATAGCAGGTTTCTCTACCTTTTGGATGTTTTTATCTTCGCCTTTACGTTTGTACACCACAACGTAGTTGTTGCTGAGGTATTGGTTGGCGTAGTCAACGATCTGTTTTTTGGTCACTTTACCCATATCATCAACATAGGCCACATCGTAGGTCCAGTTGGCGCCTTTGCTCTTAATGAAAGCATCCATGATGGAGGTAGCGCGGGTATTGTTGCTTTCCAGGCCCTGCAGTTCGGACAGTTTAGCATTGTTGACAATCGCTTTCACGAGTGACTCGTCGAACTCTCCTTTTTTGAGGATGTCCAGTTGACCAAGCAGCAGGCTTTTAACATCATCCAGTGTTTGGCCAGGTTTGGCTTTACCGGATAAAGACAAGATGGAGTAGTCTTTCAGGGACATTACACCGGCGCTTGAGTTCAGGACCTTCTGTTGTTTGTTGATGTTGAGATCGAGCAGACCAGCTTTACCATTTTGCATGATGCTGGACAGCACACCCAATACCAGCGAGGATTTGGTATCCAGTGCACCAGGCAGTCTGAATGCGATATCGATGCTTTCTGCATCAGGACCAAATACTTCTTTTACCACTGGTGCTTTGAAAGCCGCTTCCGGAGCAGGTTTGTATTCTTTTACCGGTTGAGTTTTCATGTAGCCGAACTTATTGTCGATGGTTTTGATCACGTAGTCCGGATCAAAGTCACCAGCCATTACAATGGCCATGTTGTTGGGCACATAATAGGTATTGTAGAAGTCGCGGATGGCTTTCAGGTTTGGATTCTTGAGGTGTTCTATGGTGCCGATGGTAGACTGCTGCCCGTAGTTATGAGTTGGGAACAGTGCTGCCAGCAGGGCTTCGTAAACCTTACGGCCATCGTTGTCGAGACCACGGTTTTTTTCCTCGTATACAGCTTCCAGCTCGGTATGGAAGAGGCGGAATACCGGGTCACGGAATCTTTCTGACTGAACGGTCAGGTATTTATCGATGGCGTTGGAAGGAATATCTTCTTCATAGATGGTTTCTTCCACCCAGGTATGTGCGTTGGTACCCTGGGCGCCCATGCCTGTCATCATTTTATCGTATTCGTTGGCGATAGCGTATTTAGCGGCTATGCCGGAAACGCTGTCGATCTCATGATACACAGCTTTACGAGCGGCAGGATCTGTTGTTTTGTTGTACTTGTCATACAGACGTTCGATCTGGTCGATATAAGGTTTTTCCTTAGCCCAGTCGAGAGAGCCGTATTGCTGGGTACCTTTAAAGAGCAGGTGCTCCAGATAGTGGGCCAGGCCGGTATGATCCTTCGGATCGTTGTTGCTGCCAGCGCGGGTACCGATCAGTGTCTGGATACGGGGCTCTTTTTTATTGACACTCAAGATAACAGTAAGGCCGTTCTTCAGGGTATAAAAACGGGCTTTCATGGGGTCATCCGTTACATAACGATAGGAGTAGCCTCCGGAGGTGGCGTCTTTCCATTGGAATTTGCCCTGCGCAATGGCTGTTTGCAGTGTTCCGGCAAACAACAACAGCGATACAGTTAGTTTAAGCAGTTTCATAAGAAATCTGTTGGTTGGTTTAGAAATTGTCACCAAATATAACCGGAAGGGGAAAAATAACCGCGCTAAAAAAATGATAATTCTATGAACGGCAAGGCATAGGAATATACAACCGATTGAAAATCAACCAGCATCACAAGACAAGCATACCACTCATCTAATTAAAGATCAAGGAATTAGGTTATTCAATAAAAAATTTGAGTGTTTACTGGCTACCAGTCCATTCCAGAGAGAATCGGCGGGCGGCACAGCATGATGGCGTTTTTTGGCAATTGTGGGTTTGGATGGAGCTGTATGAACGGCAGGAGCCGGACGGCTGGCTGTCGCTAAAATTTTCTGCGGGGCTTCCTGGTTGCTGGCAATAGCCGGAACATCAACAGGAAGTTGCAGAATTCCACCCGTATTTCTGGTGACTTTTACACCAAGCAGGCGTTTATCACAGGAATGCACCCAGGCAATACAACCAATACACGCCATCAGGGCGATGAATGAACGCATAAAGATATTTTTGGTCTGGTCAAAAAATGTTAGAATCCATTTAACCGTAACCCAATAGAAAACGGATATTGCTGTAATCCGTAGTCATGCAAAGGCGTGAGGGCGAAGTTTCCATAGAGTTTTACAGGGCCATAGCCAAGTTCACTAGTGAGTCCGAAACGCCATTTGTTGAGGTTGAAATCATCGGTTTTCCGCACTTTGCCTCTTTCTTCACTGATTTGTTTGGTTCTGGATTTGATCAGGTAACCACCGGAGACACCAAAGCTCGCCTGAAATGCGCGATTAGGGCGGGCCGGGTTAGAATTAAAGTTAAGCATCACCGGGATCGATATATATTCGGCAAATAACTTGTTTTTTGAAAACTCTATTGTATCCCTGATAATCCTGGTCGCATAGCCAGGTTGGTAAGTTATATTTCGGGCATACCTGAAGTTGTTCATCTCCAATCCTAAGGCATATAACAAGTTCAACTTGTGTTTTGTTATATTCAGCCGTTGTTCAAAAAGCCAGATATTAAAATTGATCGATTTTCCGGTGATAAGTTTAAATTCAGCTGGTGTTAAAGGTTCACTTCCTTCTCTGGGTGCAAAAGTGGCCAGACCTGCAGCGGAATAGTTGTAAGTTTTGCTGGTAGGCTGAGCGCCATTGTAAAAACTGGTGGTATTGGGATAGTATGCAATATAACTGGCACCATTATACTCACTTCTGTCAATATAATTATTGAACCCTATATCAAAGACAAACCACCTGGTATGCAGGTTCTTTTTCAGTCTTGCACGTGCGTAGGCAGTATCGCTATAAATTTTATAGGAATTGCGGCCCTTTTCATTTTTTCCTTTGATGATGATCAGGCCTTTGATCCAGAAGGTATCGGGAAGGGGAGCTGTGATAGCAGCTGCTGTGATACCCTGGTGGCTGGTGTCAACATTTTGTCCCTGGGCCAACCCTACACATAATACCAGTAATAAACAGAGTAAAACTTTATGCTTCATATGTTTTTACCATCATTTTATTTATTCCTTTTTCGGGAGAAAAATTTTGCAACATTGGTGACCTTGTCCAGAATACGGCTGTCGCTTCCGCTGACAGACAGAATCAGTTCTCCTTTTACCGGAGCAGGAGCAGCAGGTGCAGGTGGTGCTGCTACCGGGCTTGCAGCAACCGTTTTGCTGGCAGCCGGGATATTAGCGGCCATTACCGTTTCCCTGGGGTGATTGTTATCTGCCGGACTGGAGGCAGCAATACCGGTATTCTGCAGGTGTTTTTCCACTACTTCATCGGAGGTATTCCGGGGAGAAGGCAGGGCAGAGATCACAGGTACCTCTGCCGGTGCAGGAGCTGCTACAGTATTATTTTGTTTTTGTGATGCTGTACTAACATCCGGAATGGAGGAAGTGTTCTTTTTAGCCAGGACAATTTCCTTTTTTCTGATGGCCAGCCTGGCTGCTTCACCAACGCCTGCTGGCTGGGCAGAGGCCGCAACGGACGCCGGGGTTTCGTGTGGTACAGGGCTGACAACCGGTGCTTCATGCATTACCGGTGCTACAGTGTTATGGGCCATGGTCCTGGCCAGGGGCTGACTGGTATGGTTACCGGCAGGCAGCAGCCAGATCAGCAATCCTGCTACCACAGCAGCGGTAGAAGCTGCGCCCCACCAGTATACCGGGATAATCCGTCCTTTATGGGCGCTGCGATACAGACTGGCTTTGTTTTCAAACACTATCCGGTGGTCTGGTTCCAGTTTGACCAGCTGCAACAGGGCCAGTTCCTGCTGTGCCTGGGGCTGCTGCTGCAACCAGGATTTTAACCGGGCTGTTTCTTCAGCAGACAATTCTCCATCTACCTGGCTCAGCATCAAAGACTCATAATCAGTAGTCTCTGCTGAGGAAGTCCGGTACAGGGCTGCTTTATTATCGAATACCAGCTGCTCATCGGGTGCTACACGGATGTTCTCCAGCAGTTCCAGCTCAGCCCGCAGTTGTGGGTGCTGTTCCAGAAATTGCATGAGGGCAGCTTTCTCCGACTCATTCAGTTCATTATCCACATAACTGAGCAGATAGGACTCGTAATTTGATATGTTAATATCTACAGCCAAAAATTTATTTATTATTAATCAATTAACAATTATAAAAATTTTATATAACGTTTTCCATCTTTACAAGGTAATTTTTCAGATGTATCCTGGCCCGATGGAGGTAAACCTTTACCTGAGAAGGATTCAGCTCCATAATTTCTCCGATCTCTTCATAGCTGTAACCTTCATAATCCTTCAACAACACCAGCGACCGCTGTACCTCACTCAGATTGGCTAATGCCCTGGCAATCACCTCTTTGGCATTATTGATCTTATGATCTGCCACTTTCATCTCATCCTTAAACTCGTCTACCAGTGTTACCCGCTTCGTTTTCCGTACATGATCGATCATATTATGGTACGCAACTGTAAACAGGTATGACTTAGCCTTTTCAAAAGGCACATCCTGACAGTGCTTCCATAATATTTCGAATGCGTTCTGTACTACGTCTCTGGCATCCTCCGCATGATCCAGATTTTTAATGATAAAGCGGAATATATTGTCCGAATACAGATCCACACATTTATTGTACTCCTTTTCCGTCATTCCGGTGGTGCGGGATTTTTGTGCTAAGTTCCGACATTTACTTTTAATACCTATCATGACCATCATCCAGCCTTACCCACACCCTCACATTCATTGGCATCCTCATTTCTGATTTGCATAGCAGGAAAAGTATCTTAAAAACTGATCATCAACCTATTATCCAGTACATCATTATCCCATCTGTTCTATCCCGGTCAAATCTTCAGTTTTCCGCTACATGGCATCGTTAAGCATGATAGTACTATGACGGAATGCTGCCCGCAAATGTTACACCTCGGTCAAACTTTTTACAGTCAAAGCCCTTACCTGTTCGTGCCACACATAATCGTAATACATTTATTGCCTATAACTTTGCAAAAGCGTTATTAAAATATTGCACTTACTATGAATGAGAAGTTTATATCCCGCTTGCGGGAAGAACTGGAGGAAATCAACAATGCCGGTCTGTATAAGAGAGAACGTATCATTACGTCTGAGCAGGGAGCAGAAATACAGGTTGGCGGTAAGACTGTCGTGAATTTCTGCGCCAATAACTACCTGGGGCTGTCTTCCCACCCAACTGTGGTAAAAGCTGCCAAAGAAGCCATCGACACCCATGGTTATGGTATGAGTAGTGTTCGCTTTATCTGCGGTACTCAGGACATACACCGTGAGCTGGAGCTGAAAATCGCCAAATTCCTGGGCACAGAAGACACCATCCTGTATGTGGCCGCTTTTGATGCCAACGGTGGCGTATTTGAGCCTCTGTTCGGTGAACAGGACGCCATTATCTCCGACGCCCTGAACCATGCTTCCATTATCGACGGGGTACGTTTGTGTAAAGCACAACGCTTCCGTTACGAACATAACAACATGGCCGACCTGGAAGCCAAACTGCAGGAAGCCAAAGACTGCCGCAGCCGTATCATCGTTACCGACGGCTCCTTCAGCATGGACGGAACCATCGCCCAGCTGGACAAGATCTGTGAACTGGCCGATAAATATGACGCTATCGTTATGACCGACGAAAGCCATTCTTCCGGTTTCCTCGGCAAAACCGGCCGTGGTACCCACGAATACCGCAATGTAATGGGCCGGGTAGACATCATTACCGGTACCCTCGGTAAAGCCCTGGGCGGTGCTTCCGGAGGTTTCACCAGCGGCCGCAAAGAGGTGATCGACCTCCTGCGTCAGCGCAGCCGTCCGTATCTGTTCTCCAACTCTGTGGCACCCAGCATCGTAGGTGCTTCCATCGCCGTACTGGATATGCTGAGCGAAACCACCACCCTGCGCGACAAACTGGAGTACAACACCAAATATTTCCGTACCAAAATGACGGAAGCCGGCTTCGATATCAAACCCGGTGACCACCCTATCGTACCGGTAATGCTGTACGACGCCGTGCTGAGCCAACAGATGGCGGAAAAACTGCTGGAAGAAGGGATCTACGTGATCGGCTTCTTCTTCCCGGTAGTTCCAAAAGGACAAGCCCGTATCCGCGTTCAGCTCAGCGCTGCCCACGAACAGGCTCACCTCGACAAAGCCATCGCCGCATTTACCAAAGTAGGCAAGGAACTGGGCGTGATCAAATAATCACAACCCATTGAAAATAAAGCGTCAAGCCGTTTCTATAGCCCCCAGGACTGAAGCCCTGGGCTATAAGAAACGGCTTGACGCTTTTCAGGAGACAATTCTCTAATCGTAACTTTTCTTCCCTACTTTTGCACCTGATTATTTACCAAATCTCATTATACTGATGAAACGACTCGGCTGGATGGTATTAGCGTTGGGGCTTCTGATGACGGCCTGCGCACCGAATAATGTTAAGGAAGAAAAAAGCTGGGAAAAATATTTTACCCAGTACAAGGTGGAAGGCACCTTCATGTTATTCAACAATGCCCAGGGAACATTTAAAGTGTATAACCTGGACAGGGCCAAGGAACGTTTCCTGCCAGCATCCACCTTCAAGATCTTTAACTCCCTCGTAGGCCTGCAAACCGGTGTGATCTCCGATACCGGCATGGTTATTCCCTGGGATGGCGTTATACATCCCTCCGACCCGGAATGGAACAAAGACCTGAGCATGCAGGAGGCCTTTAAAGTATCGTCTGTCCCTTACTTCCAGGAGGTGGCCCGCCGTATCGGCAAAACCAATATGCAGTTATGGCTCGATTCCGTAAAATACGGTAATATGAAAATCAGTCGTATCGATACCTTCTGGTTGGATAATTCCCTGCAGATCTCCTCTGATGAAGAACTGGGATTTGTGAAAAAACTGTACTTCGATCAGCTGCCTTTTGCCAAAACCAACATGAAAGCAGTACGCGACGTGATGCTCATGGAAAAAACGCAGAAGTATGAACTGTCCTACAAAACCGGCTGGGGTACTGTAGGGCCTAAACAGATTGGCTGGATCGTAGGCTGGATAGAAGAAAACAGACATCCCAGCTTCTTTGTGCTCAATCTGGAGAGCGAAGACCCGAAATTTGATATGACCAAAGCACGGATGGATATTCTCCGGAATATTCTTACAGATGCCGGTTATTTTAAAGGAGAAATGTAACCAACGAAAGGTTCCTATATAGCAGGAAAGGCGCAAAAGGAGCGAAAATTTTCGCTTTCTTTTGCGCCTTTCCTGCTTTTAAGCCCATCTCTGCGTTAAAAAAAACCTAAACCCCTATCCCCGCTCTTGTAATACGTAACAAAAAAATTATTTTTGAGATCTTGCCCTGGGCAAGCGATCTTAAAATTGTATATGTTACGTTTTCAGCATAGTGAATATTTATGGGCGCTGACTTTATTGCTGGTACTGCAGCTGGCCTTCCTGGGCGTGTCCTGGTGGAAGCGCCGCTCCATACGCCGCATGGGTGATCCTGCCCTGGTAGAGAAACTGTTTACCGGCTACTCGCGCAAACTGTTTGTGTTTAAATTCCTGCTCATTTTCCTGGCTTTCTTCTTTGGTGTGCTGGGACTGGCCAATCTGCAGAAAGGCAGCCGTATGGAAAAAATCACCCGTAAGGGAGTGGACGTCGTGATCGCCCTCGACGTGAGTAAAAGTATGATGGCCACGGATATCCAGCCCGACAGGCTTACCCGTGCCAAACAACTGATCAGCAAGTTGATGGACAAACTCGACAACGACCGTATCGGCCTGGTTGTATTTGCCGGCAACGCTTACCTGCAAATGCCACTCACCATCGACTACTCCGCTGCCAAAATGTATCTCAGCACCGTATCCCCCGATATGATCCCTACACAGGGCACCGCCATCGGACAGGCTATCCAGGTAAGCGACGATGCATTCAACAAAAAAGAAAGGAAACACAAAGCGCTGATCATCATCTCCGATGGAGAAGACCATGATGAAACAGCCCTGCAGAAAACCAAAACAGCTTTTGATAACGGCGTAGTAACCAACACCATCGGTATCGGATCTGTAGCCGGTTCCCCGCTCCCCGATCCGGAAACAGGCGGCTACAAAAAAGACCGGGAAGGCAATACTGTTATCTCCAAACTCAATGAAGGTGAACTGAAAGGGATCGCTGCCGCCGGAAAAGGCATTTATCAGCACCTGGACAATAATACCGACGATGTAGTGAATTCGCTGGTAAATAAGATCGACAGCATGGAACAGAAAGAGTTCGGTGAAAACGTATTTACAGATTATAACAGCTATTTTCAATATTTCCTGGGCCTGTGCCTGGTGCTGCTGCTGATCGAGTTTTTTATTCCTGAAGTACGCCGCCAACGCGTACCCGCAGAAACAGCCACCGCTTAATTTATACAACGGATCATGAAAATTACTTTTATAAAACAAACCTGTTTCATCATAGCCATTATGCTCAGCGGCTTCTCGGCCTTTGCGCAGAATGGCACCAACAAGTTTATCCGTAAAGGCAATGAACTGTATCAGAAACAGCTGTTCAGCGATGCAGAAGCCAACTATAAAAAAGCGCTCGAACAAAACGCTCAATCTGCAGTAGGTAGCTATAACCTGGGCAACTCCCTGTATCAGCAAAAACGATATGATGATGCGCGTACCCAATACGCCAACAGTCTCAAAACGGCCGATAACAACCACATCAAATCAGATGCTGACTATAATATCGGCAATACCTTCATGGAAGCAAAAAAGTGGGAAGAAAGCATCAAGTCTTACAAGCAGGCGCTGAAAATAAACCCTTCCGATGAAGACGCCCGCTACAACCTGGCTTATGCCCAGTCTATGCTGAAGAAACAGCAGGACAACAAAGACAAGAAGGATAACAAGGACAAAAACAAAGACAAGAATAAAGATAAAAACAAGGATAAGCAGGATAAAGACAAAGACAAGGATAAAAACAAGGACGAGAAAAACAAGGATCAGAATAAAGACCAGAACAAAGATCAAAACAAAGACAAGAATAAAGATAAAGACCAGCAGGAGCAACAAAAACCCGAACCACAGCCCAGCAAGCTGAATAAACAGGAAGCAGAACGTTTATTGCAGGCACTGTCCCAGGAAGAAAAGAAACTGCAGGACAAAGCCAAAAAGATAAAAGGTCAGCCTGTTCCGGTAGAAAAAGACTGGTAAAACGCCTCTACACAACAAAATGGTTAGAATCCGGTAGTGCCGTTGGTGCTGCCGGATTTTTTTATGGAAACAAAAAAACCGGAACAGGAATATTCCGGCCATTTTACCTAAACCTACAACAGTTACGCATGGTAACAGTACCTTGCGACTGTAATAAAGTAAGGAGGAGATGCCTGCATCCGGACTGGTTACTCTTTACCTGTTTCTCCAGCCTTAACATTCATTTATTCATCTTTTGTTATCAGCAAGCATCCCCCCACACTTTAAAACACACATATTTTAAACAGCATGATGCTGCATCACATTTTTCTGTGGCTTTGCTGGCATAGACCATCACTTTTCGGGAAGACAGGTGCTGGCCGGGGAGCAATTCTCTTTTTACAGCACAGTATTTTTTGTGGGCAACCTCAGCATGATTTTCTTTTTTTTAGCATCCAATAAGTACACAAAGCTAAGCAGCAGGTATCCAACCTGCTAGGACAATTAAGCTATTAACTTGGACTATTTGAACATCATGTCCCGAAAATCCTGAGGAGAGATGCCGGCATTATTTTTAAAGAAGCGGCTAAAGTAGGCAGGGTCTTCAAATCCGAGCTCGTAGCAGATCTCTTTCACGCTTTTATGGCTAAAAGCAAGGTTACGCTTGGCTTCCAGCACAATACGGTCGTGCAGCAGCTCTGTTACCGTGCGTCCAGTAGTTTCCTTGGTGATCTCATTGAGCCTTTTAGGCGTGAGGGCAAAAGCATTGGCATAAAAAGCTACCTGATGTTCTCTTTGATAATGTTTCTCCAGCAGGCGGCGCAGTTGTACTACCCTGGCATCGTGGTGATCAGGCCCCATGGCTTCTGTGGCATTCCGCTTTTTTTCTCTTTCTGCGAGCAATAAAAAAGCATTGAGATAGTGTTTGATGATGCTGCGGCTGTTGGTCCCTGGAACCCGCTGTTCCCTGCTCATCAGTTCTACCAGGCCCATCAGGGACGGGATGGTATTTTCTCCGATGGAGATCGGTCCGTAGCCATGCCAGTTATCAAAAAGATTGGAAAAGTCGTACAGGGTTTCCTTATCGTGTTTGTTGGCAAAATAAAAGCGCTCTGAAAAAAACAGGCAGTAGCCCTCTCCTTCACATTCCAGCTGGTGAACCTGTCCGGGGCGGAGCAGGAACAGCATGTTATCTTCCAGTTCATACCACACAAAATCCACCATATGACGGCCACAGCCCCTGGTAAACCACAGGACCTGGAAGGTGTGATGCCGATGAGGTTGATTAGTGAGGTCTGTCACATACGTCCCCAGCGGTGAGATGTTGAACTGTGTTTTCAGCGGTCCATCCTGATAAGGGATGTCCAGGCCTTTATTGATAAACATATGTGTTTCAAAATTAACGGATTACTCTTCTTAACCGTCCACCGTTCGTGGAATTTAATGTAGCTTTAAGACAGGCGGCAATTGCCACCCAGGTTTATTAACTTTGCACCTGCAGAAAACAAACACGTATGCAGCTTTATTGCAACTCATTAACAGAATACAAGCGACTGGCCACACTGGAAGTAAAAGTAGGTGACCTGCTCATCGGCAATTTCAACCCTATCCGTATCCAGACAATGACCACAACAGACACCATGGACACAGCAGCCACTGTGGCTCAGTCTATCCGGTGTATCGAAGCAGGGGCTGAACTGGTGCGTATCACCGCTCCCAGCAAGAAAGAAGCCGAAAATCTGTTACATATCAAAAATGAGCTCCGTCGCCAGGGATACCATACCCCCCTGGTAGCAGATATACATTTTACCCCCAATGCCGCGGAAATAGCCGCCCGTATTGTGGAAAAAGTAAGGATCAATCCCGGCAACTACATCGATAAAAAGAAATTCGAAACACTCGAATATACTGATGCAGAATACCTGGAAGAAATAGACCGTATACGGGAACGTTTCACCCCGCTGGTAAACATCTGTAAGGAATATGGTACCGCCATGCGTATTGGCACCAACCATGGTTCCCTGAGTGATCGTATTATGAGCCGTTACGGAGATACTCCCATGGGCATGGTAGAAAGTGCCATGGAATTTCTGCGTATCGCAGAAGATCTTCATTACCGGAATATCGTGCTGAGCATGAAAGCCAGCAACCCTCAGGTAATGGTACAGGCTTACCGGTTGCTGGTACAAACCATGCAGCAGGAACTGGGGCATTGTTATCCGCTGCACCTGGGCGTTACAGAAGCCGGCGATGGAGAAGACGGCCGTATCAAATCCGCCATCGGGATAGGCACCCTCCTGGAAGATGGTGTGGGCGATACCATCCGTGTGTCGCTGACAGAAGATCCGGAATTTGAGCTGCCCGTATGCCGCGATATTGTTAAACGGTATACCAACAGACAACCGGAACAACCAGCTTCTTCCAGTCCGATTGGTACCCTTCCCTATTCCCCTTACGCCTACAAACGCCGGGAGAGCAGTGCAGCTGACAATATCGGCGACAAACAGGTGCCGGTAGTAGTAGCAGACTATCAGGGAAATACCCACCTCCAACCATCAGACCTTAACGCTATCGGCTATACGTACGATGAACCATCCGATAAATGGAACATCGCTGATGCCGCTGCTGACTATATCTATTGCGGTGCGCAGACGCCATCTTTTGCCCTGCCGGGAACTCTTCAGGTAGTGGTAGATGCTACCCACTGGCAAACACTGGCAGACAAACAGGCTGCTGTGCCGTATTTTGATGCCAGCACTTATCTGGACGCCATCGCCGCCGGACAGACCGCTCAAAAGAACTTTGTGGCTGTTGCCTGCAACAACCTCGACACGACAGCCGTGAACGCCCTGCTGACACAGCTGCAGCATCCGGACATCGCCCGAGCTACCGTCCTGACACCCTATGCTACCGGGCACAACGCCATGGCCAGCATCAGAAGGTTCTTTATCCTGCTGGCAGAAAACCAGCTGACAGTGCCGGTGATCATTCACAGCATCAGCCAGCATGCAACTGCCGATGAGCACCTGATCCATCATGCCACCGAGGCCGGCGCCCTGCTGCTCGACGGCTTTGGAGATGGCCTCTGGCTGAGCAACCATGGTCCTGCCCAACAGGCTACACTCAATAATATCGCTTTTGGTATTCTGCAGGCGACCCGTACCCGTATCTCCAAAACAGAATATATTTCCTGTCCTTCCTGTGGCCGCACCTTGTTTGACCTGCAGGAAACTACCGCCCGCATCAGAGCGGTGACCCATCACCTGAAAGGTGTTAAAATAGCCATCATGGGCTGCATCGTAAACGGTCCGGGAGAAATGGCAGATGCTGATTTCGGTTATGTAGGCAGCGGAGTAGGAAAAATCACGCTCTACAGAGGAAAAGAGATTGTAAAACGTGGCCTCAACAGTGATGTGGCCGTTGACGAACTCATCAATCTTATCCGTGAAAATGGCATGTGGGTAGAAAAGAATTAATTATTAAATATTGCTTAAAATGAGGGGGTAAAATGTTTTATCCTCAATAAAAAAGCTTAATTTTTGGTAAAACATCTCTTATGAAAAAGTTCCTCACAGGTGTTCTGGCAATGTTTATGGGCTTAACCGTAGCAATGGCGCAGGCTCCTGCCACCACCACCCAAAAAGAAGCTAAATCCAAAGCTAAAACGGAAGAAAAGGCAGCAAAGAAAGAAGTTGCCAAGAAAGGCAAAGAAGCAAAAGCAGCTACCAAAGAAGCAGCTAAGCCAGCTCCAGCTGCCAAAGAAGCTGCAAAACCAGCCGCTTCCGCACCTGTAGCGAAAACAGAGCATGTTACCAAAAGCGGTACTCCTGACAAACGTTTTAAGGAAAACAAAGGTGCTACCACTACTCCTTCAGAAGGACCTAAAAAGAAAGACGGTACTCCTGACATGCGTTACAAATCCAATAATACAAACGCAGGAAAGAAAAAATCCTGATTTATAACAGCTAATTAGAATAAGGATTAAACCTTCAGTGGTTTAATCCTTATTTTTTTACCTTTAGCGGGATAACACGTTATCTGCCCAACAAACCAACCATGGCCCTCTAAAAAACAGTACTTTTATTGCATGTTCGATTTCAGACTCAGGGTATTCCATACCGTAGCCAAAAGGCTCAGCTTCACCAAAGCAGCAGAAGAATTGTATATCTCCCAACCAGCTGTTACCAAACATATCCATGAACTGGAACAACAGTTGGGCATGGCCCTGTTTGAAAGGATAGGCAACCGCATCAAACTCACCCGCGCCGGACAGCTTGTCCTCCATCATGCAGAGATCATCTTCACCGACTACCGCAATCTGGAATACGAAATCAACCAGTTAAAACATACACAGGGCGGCCTGCTGGCCATCGGCGCCAGCACTACCATCGCACAATACCTGATACCACCGCTGCTGGCCAAATTCAACCAGCGGTACCCGGATGTAAAAACATCGTTGAGCACCGGCAATACCGAACAGATTGAACAGGCACTCTTTGAAAAGAGCATTCTGCTGGGTATCATCGAAGGCAGCTCCAAAAACCCATTGCTGAAATACGTAGAGTTTGCCCGTGATGAAATAGTGCTGATCGGCAACCCCAAACATCAATACGGCAGTGGAGAACCGCTTACTCCCAATGAACTCAGAACAATCCCTTTACTGATGCGGGAACATGGCTCCGGTACCCTGGAAGTAATCACCGATGAACTGAAACGATTAAAACTGAAGATCACAGACCTGAATGTGGCCATGTACATGGGTAGTACCGAAAGTATCAAGTCTTACCTGCATCATTCTTCCTGTGCGGCATTTATATCACTGCAGGCAGTACAAAGAGAAGTGGAAGCCGGCGAATTTGTAGTACTGCCGGTAAAGAACTTCAGGGTTATCCGTAAACTGCATTTTACTTATCTCCAGGGGTTACAAGACAAGCTGGCACAGCTTTTCATCAAATTCGCCAAACAACATATAACCGAATAGTTTTTCACTATTGTGTGTCTTTGCGTAGTGCGGTAAAATCCTTCTTCAGCAACTGCCAGCGAATCATATTGTCATGAATGCCTGTTTGCTGCATTCCCAGGCGTTGCAATACTTTTCCGGAAGCGATATTACTGATATCGCACTCTGCTTCAATCCTTTTCACAGCAGGTTGCTGAAAAGCCCAGTCAATCAATGCAGTAGTGGCTTCCAGCATATATCCCTGGTTACGGTGATCCGGGAGCAGGGAATAACCTATTTCCACCATTCCATTTTCATCGGGGCGTCCTTTGAATCCGATATCTCCCAGTATTGTTTTGCCGGTAGCAGAGACGATCACCCAAAGCAGCCAGGGAAAAGACTTGGGATCATGCTGCAGTAATTTTATGAGATGTGGCAGTAATTCTTTCAGTTCAGCCTGCGGCCAATCCGGAGGTATCTCCGTATTGAGTGTAGCAGCGGCTTGCGGGTCCTGCAGATAGATCGCAGTGATTAGTGGCAGGCGGCAAGGACATATTAATAAGCGGTCTGTGGTAAGGGGTAACATATAAGGATGGTTTTAGAAAGGGCAGCTACCGATGGGGCTGCAGGATGGCCAGGTCCAGTTCTTCCCCTGATTTAAGGGCATGTATCTGCAGGCGCTCCTGGTCTTGTGTCAGCTCTTTCAGCCGCTGTGGAGTACCGGTCAGGGTGGGCATAGTACCATAATGGCAAGGGATTACATGTTTTACTTTCAGCAGCCGGATAGCAAAAGCTGCTTCCAGGGGGCCCATCGTATAGCGGTCACCGATAGGAAGGATAGCGACGTCTGGTTCGTAGATTTCACCCAGTAATGCCATATCACTGAAAACGGAGGTATCTCCGGAATAATAAACAGATACATCATCGCTCATCCAGATGATAAAACCGTTGGCAGCATGTGTATAGCCGATTTTACCATCGGGCTGGTATACCTGTGCAAAATGGAAGGCGTTGGTCATCGTCACCTTTGTATGCAGGATAGATACGGTACCGCCGGCATTCATCTGTTCAAATACATGCTCCGGAACACCCTGTTCCTGTAAGAAAAGCCGGACGATGGGGTTAGCGATCACTTTGGGGGAATGTGTACGGATCAGCTCAATGATTTTAGTATCGAGGTGATCACGGTGGCCATGGGTGATCAGGATCAGGTCTATTTTTTCCGGGAGGGTATAACCTTCCGGCAGGGCCGGATTACCAGTAAACCAGGGATCTATTAAGATCGTATGATCTTCCGGTGTTGTTAATTGAAAGCTGGCGTGTCCCAGAAATTTGATTTTGGAGTTTTGCGTGCTCATATTCATCCGGTTTTTTACCTTATCTAAATATACTATTTCTTCCAAGACACCGGTAAGGAAAAAAAAATCCTGCCCCGGAATAACCAAGGCAGGACGGTTTTGTATAAACGGGTAAAATTATCTCCGTTGCAGGCTGTAGATGATAGCAGCAGATTTGCCTTCGAAGTTTACGTTTGCTCTCCAGGTCATTGCGCTACCGGCTTCTGTTATTTCCATCAGATAACCGCTGGTTACGTTTTTAGCTTTGGTACCGCTGTACAGTTTTTTGAACCCGAACATGGTCACATTTCCCTGTTTGGTCAGCGTCCATACTATGTTCTGGGTAACCGGGCTGCAACCTTCGGCAGTAGAAGATAATGTATAGGAACCATTTGCATTATTGTCTGGTAATACCCATTGGCTACCGATAAAGCATTTGGCATTAGCCTCATCAAAAACGGTTACTTTGGCATTGTCGGGGATACCTTCATAACGGATGTTCGTCAGTACCCAGTTGCCTTTTACAGCGCCTTTGTTAATATTGGTGGTAACACCCTGTTTAGGGGAACAGGCAGTACCGAGGATTGCGACCAGTGCCAGAAACAATGCTGCTAATGATAAATTTTTCATGGATTAATGAATTTGTGATTAAAGCCTCTTTGCATTCAAACAGCTGTATTCAAATAAGGTTTAGCTGCCGGAATACCGTGGCAAGTTCAGCATTTACAAGAAACGTACCAAATGAATACCTGAGTGGTCAGTGGCCGGCAGGGGGTAATAGCTCTTCAGCAGGGGTTTTAAGTTTTATCAGGACTTGTTCCAGCTGAGAGGTTCTTTTGTACAGATACCAGGTGCTGGCGGCCAGTGACATAGTGAGTACGCAGAGGGCGAGGAAGGCGCAGCGCCACCAGATGCTGACGGAGATTTGCCGGTTCCATCCGGGTTTGATATTGATATAAACAGGATCAGCGGGTGGAGGATTGTGTTGATGTCTGTTGTAATAGGATTCGTGATGTTTATAACGTCTGGCCTGTTCCATCACGTCATCTTTCAGGTAAGCGGGAGGTAAAACAGCTTCTGCCAGGATCTGTTTTTCGATCCGCAGCTCTGCTTCCGCTATTTCCTGTTCCAGCATGGGATGTAATCTTCTCATATACATTAGTTCCCTCTCCTGCTCAGGTGTGGCAAGGCCGAGTAAATAACGCTCAATTACTCCACTGTCTATATAGTTTTTTAAGTCCAAAGCACTGATTTAAAAAACCGCATACCATCAAGAGACATGATTGATAAACACAATATTTACGAACCGGAATGGCTGGTTGGATTGTAAAAATGAGAAAATAATTTAAATTAACGATTGGCAGACAGGAATATTATATATAAAAAATATTTTCTTTTTGCTGATGTATAAAAGTGGTAACAGCAGCGCGTTCCTGTTCTTTTTCCTTTTCCTGCCGATATTTCAGGTAATAGAAGATGGCAAAGAAGAGGAAGATTTTGGAGAGAATGAAAATGATGATGAAAAAGATTTTCCACCAGCGGTGTACGGAGATATGACTACCGTCTTTGGGCTGGATATTGATAAAAGTATAGTTGGAAGACTGTGAATCGGCTCCTGCGCCGGCATATTCCCAGCGGACTTTTTGCAGTACCCGTTCCCGTGTTGCCACAGGGGGCAGGACAGCTTCATCAAAACAGGCTTTTTCCAGGCGCCGTTCCACCAGTTCAACTTCGGTGTCCAGCTCCGGGAACAGCTTTCTCATGTGTTCCAGTTCTTCCACCTCTGTTTCAGAGGCAAGTCCAAGAACATAAGATTCGATGATGCCGCTTTCTATGTAAAATTTTAGTTCCAATTGTCTTTTAAAAATTTTCTGAAGGCTTTCATTGCTTCCCCCAGTATTTCATTTACCTGCCCTTCCGGCATTGCCAGCATACGGGCTATTGTCGTGATAGATAATCCTTTAAAATAACTAAGCCGGAACACCTGTTGTTCCAAAGCTGGCAGTATGATATAGAACTGCTGCAAAATACCTTCTTCTTTCCTCATCAGCTCTGTACCCGTGAGCGCCGTTTCCGGAATGGCCTCCTTAATGGCCAGTTCCCTTGTTTTACGCAGTAACCAGGCAAATAAAGTGCGGTAACCTGATGAATGGAATGCGTTAATATGCTGGAACGCCCAGGCAAAAACCTTTATGATTACATCGTTGGCCCTATCTTTTATAGGCACCAGCTGCAGCACAACTCCATACAGTGCGCCGGCGTAACGATCATAAAGTAGCTCTTTTGCTGCAGGATCCCCTGACACCAGCCTTTCAATAAGCATTTGCTCACTTATATGTGTCAGATCTCTCCTCAAACAGTTGTGCTACCTATTTAAGTTTGCTAATATAAGCAATCTGTTGATTGCTTTCTGCTGCAATTTATTCACATTAAAAGCTGAATTGGACAATCTTTACAAAGCCATCTTGTAGAGCCAGTATTGTTGTCCGAGTATCGGTGGCAGTTCCCGAATCAGGGAGAAGCCCAGCTGATCGTACATTCTTCGGGCACCTGGCATCATGGTGCTGGTGTGCAGTCCCAGGACCTTTTCACCGGAGTTCCGTGCCTGTTCTATCGCCATTTCCATCAACCGCCGGCCTATGCCCATCCGCCGGAAGGCAGGGTCTACTCCCAACCGCCGGATATGGGCCCAGTCTGCCGGATAAATGGAGGTGGCCATACCGGATGGTACCAGAAAAACAACTCCTACCAGCTGGTCACCAGACCGACAAACCAATGTAGCCGAACCCTTCATCAACGCGGTCAGATTTTCCATGTCTGACTGGTTTTTATGCATGGTATTCCAATGGGCAGGCTCCAGCACGGCAGCAAATTCACCGTAGCTTAAAAGAGAGAGGTCGCGTATCGCCGCAGCATCTGCTGGCGTGGCCATTTCATAAAAAAGGGTATCCATGTTGCTGAGTTTCCTGATGTTTGTTTATCCAACAAATAAGGACGGCTGGTTGTTGGATTAATACAGCGTGTATTAAAAGTACAAAACATGATATAACTCATACATGATTTAACTCATAAATATTCATTTCAACGCACGATAAATTTGTTCAAAACAACGAAGGAATGTCATACACTACTATCGAGAATGCCGTGCAACTTATTCAGTCTGGTCAAACCGTGTTTATCCACACCGCTGCAGCCACTCCCCGGGAACTTGTGAAAGCCATGTCTGCCCGCAGCCATGAGCTGCAACAGGTAAGGCTTGTGAGCATTCATACCGAATGGGATGCCCCCTATGCGAGTCCTGAGCATGCCCATGCCTTTCACACTGATACTTTTTTTGTTGGCAAGAACATCCGCAAGGCTGTCAATGAAGGAAGGGCCCACTATATCCCCATGTTTCTCAGTGAAATACCGCGATATTTCCGGACCCATGAACCCGGCATTGATGTGGCACTGATTACGGTATCCTCTCCCGATAAAAACGGGTATTGTACACTGGGGGTTTCCTGTGATGTATCTAAAGCAGCCATTGATGTAGCAAAAGTTATTATTGCAGAAGTGAATCCAAATATGCCAAGGGTGCTGGGTGATGGAGTAATCCATATTTCCCGCATCACGGCAGCGGTAGATGTGAACTATCCCATCTATACGCAAACCATACACCCGCCAAGTGATGTAGAACGCTCCATCGGCAAACATGTAGCTTCGCTGATAGAAGATCGGGCTACCCTGCAGATGGGTATCGGTGGCATCCCTAATGCAGTGCTGCAATGCCTTTCCGGTCATAAAGACCTGGGCATCCATACGGAGATGTTCTCCGATGGTATCATAGACCTGGTAGAGCGGGGTGTTATTACCAACAGATATAAAACTATTCATCCGGGATTGCTGGTATCAAGCTTCGCCATGGGCAGCCGGAGGCTATATGATTTCATGGACAACAACCTGATCATCCGGCTGATGGACGTGGAATATGTGAACAATCCGACTACCATCCGTAAGAACCCCAAAGTGACTGCAATCAATAGTGCGATAGAAATTGATATTTTCGGACAGGTATGTGCTGACTCTATCGGGTTCCGTCAGTACAGTGGTGTTGGCGGTCAGATGGATTTCATGCGTGGAGCAGCCCTCTCCGCCGGAGGGAAGCCTATTATTGCCATTCCGGCCGCTACCTCAAAAGGTATTTCCCGTATCGTCTCAAGACTGCAGCCCGGTGCCAGCGTTGTCACCACCCGTGCCCATGTGCACTATGTAGTGACCGAGTACGGCATCGCCCATCTGCTGGGCAAAAATCTGAAACAACGTGCGCAAGCATTGATCAATATAGCCCATCCGGATCACCGGGAACAGTTGCAGAAAGACGCTTTTGAAATATTTAAAGTGTTTTAGGAAACCATGATTAAAATGATGGCCTATGAAAAGGTTTTTGTGTGGGATATACATTTTTCTCAGTACGCTGACCATCGCACAGGCACAGATCACTCAGAATGCCACCAGACTGCTGCGCGTGCATGAAGATGACGACTTCTTCAGTTTTTGGGGCCGGGGAACAGACAGGGCATATTCAAACGGTACTGGTTTCGGCTATGTGTATATGAAGAGGAAAAAATCCACCTTTATCGATAAATGGATATTTCCTACAGCTGGCCCCAATTCAATCAATGTGTTTGAATGGGACGGGATGCAACTGATGTTCACACCCGATGATCTGTCTGATAGCCATTTCATTCCGGGGGACTTCTATTATTCGGCAGCCGTCGTGGCTACACATGGCCTGACCTCCTACAATCCTGTCAAAAAGTACCGGATACATTCCGAGCTTGTGTTTGGAATAATGGGCCCCTGGGCACTGGGAGAACAAGCCCAGATCTTTGTCCACAACCTGCTCGGTGATCAGCCTCCTCGGGGATGGGCTAACCAGCTCCCTAACGCTCCACTGCTCAACTACAATATTTCCTATGAAAGAATGTTATGGAATCCACGCCCGAGTCTGGAAGTAATCGGAGGGTTTTCTGCCAGGGCCGGTACCATGGTTGATGCAGTAAGCACCTGGGGGTATGCCCGGTTCGGGCTTATCAATCCCTATTTCGGCGACCCGGACCTCCATACCGCCACCCGCAGAAAGTTTCAGATTTACCTGATGGCCAGACCCCAGTTCTCTATCACCGCATACAACGCCTTGCTACAGGGCGGTCTCTTCAGATCTTCAGATGCAGATTTCGAAGAACACAGAAAACTCCAGACTTCCCATATGAACCCCTTCATAATTGGCATGGACTATGGCTTTGCCATAGGAATAGGACGCACCACTATCAGCTATACCCAGCAAACTTCCAGCCCCTGGATGAGCACCACCCGCAAACACTCTTTTGGCAATATCACTTTGTTAATTCCCATCTCCAAAGCAACACATTTCCCATAATCGTATTAACTTCCAGTAAAAGAAAATTATCATGAACCTCCGTCTTTTTTTTCCTGCAGCGCTCACCATTCTGATAGCCTCCTGCGGAGGACCTTCCCAAAAAAACACTATCCCGGTTGCCGTTACTAACGACACCGCTATCAATGTACAGGCAGATGCATCCAGCAGCCTTGATGTACAGCCACTCAACGGCTATTTTGTAAAAAACAATATCAAGGTAAAAGACAGTCTTACCTACTGGCTGATTGACAATCCCGCTACCTTCGACAGTATTTTCGGCATGGCCCAAACCATGAACAACAAAATTGACCGTCCAGACTTCGGTACTCAGATGGTGGTGGCAGTTACCATGCCGGCTACTTTCTACGGCACACAGATACAACTGTCTTCTGCTACCGCAGATGACCTGACCAACAATGCAGAGATGCACTTTGTGGCCAGTTCCCAGGCACAAAAGGGATCTTCCAGCATTGTTCCGCTCTGGCTGGGCAGTATTCCTAAAACCGGGAAAAGCGTTATTAAAGTGTATACCGGCGATCAGCTCGCCACTACATTTAAAGCGAAAGAATAAAAGGGTTATTTTCCAAAGCGGTCTTCCACTACCCGGAGCCTGTAGGCAAAAATATTCTCCAGCTGGCGTCTGACAAACAGTGCATGGGCCAGGCGCCCCAGCCATCCCAATGGGAGGCGGTAGTGTACTGTATCCTGCATCTGCACCCCTCCCGGCACTTCGACAAAATGATGTTCATGGTGCCAGAGGCGGTAAGGACCTACCCGCTGTTCATCTACAAAATAATCATGCTGCTGCACATGGGTAATTTCCGTTACCCATTCCAGCGGAATACGGGCTACCGGGCATACGGTATAGGAGATGATCTGACCGGCATAAACCCGTCCTTCATAAGGGGGTGATGTAACCCGGAACCGCATATAGGCAGGGGTGATCCTTTCCAGGTTGTTGGGGTTGGAAAAGAAGTCCCACACCGCTTCCAGCGGAGCCGGTATAAACTGGGTCTGTTGCAGCAGATAAACACTAGGCATAAGGTAAAGATAAGAAATGGTGCCTGCCGTGCCGGGATAATACGGGGTAATATCAGGAGAATCAGCGCCATCATGTGAATCACAGTTACCAAAAGAAAAACAAAGCTTTCAGCCGTTTTCGTAAGTTTGCAGCATTATTTTTAATCCGACCGGTAATATGTATCGATATATCAGGAGCTGGGCATTCTGGCTGATTTCTTTAATGATCGCTATTTCACTGACCCGTTGTGCCAACATAGTGCCTCCTGGTGGGGGACCACGTGACAGTATTCCTCCCAGGCTGATGGCTGTAAATCCTCCCGACTCCTCCCTGCACTTCAAAAACAAAAAGGTATATTTTGTATTTGATGAGTTTGTGGAGCTGGATAATGTGAATGATAAACTCATCGTATCTCCTACCCTGAAACGCACGCCTATCGTAACAGCCAAGTTGCGTACGGTGACCCTGGAGCTCAGGGATACGTTGCAGGCCAACACTACCTACACCTTCAATTTTGCCGATGCGATCCGCGATATCAACGAGCGGAATATGATTGCTGAGTTCCAGTACGTAGTGTCTACCGGCAATTACCTGGACAGCCTTCAGATAAAAGGACATCTTATCGAGGCCGAAACCGGCCGGCCAGACAGTAACGTGGCCGTGATGTTGTACCGCAACCTGGAAGACTCCATCGTATCAAAGGAAAAGCCGGTGTATTATGCCAAAACAAAGAGCGATGGCTCCTTCTGGTTCAAAAACCTGGCTCCCGGTACCTATAAGATCTTCGCCCTGAAAGAAGAAGACCGTGATCTTCAATATAATCAGCCTTCAGAGATGATCGCTTTTATAGAAAAGCCGATCGTGATCCAGACACAGAACCTCTCTGATGTAAACCTGCTGCTGTTCATGGAGCGCGATAGCACCATCAAACAAGCACCCGAGCCGTTAGACTCACTGGACCTGGAGCTGGAACAAGAGAAGGAGAAAGAGAAAGAAAAGGAAAAAAAGAAGAAAACGCCCAAACTGCAGGCTGCCCCTGCGCTGGATGGAGGTCTGCAGGAACTGCCGGCACCTCTGCAGCTGACATTTAACCTGCCCCTGCGGTCGCTGGACAGCTCCAGAATGATACTGGGAGAAGATAGTGCCTATACACCGGTGACCTTCCACAGCAGTATGGACTCTACCCATACCAAACTTTCTGTGCATTATCCCTGGAAAGAAGGCTTACCATATCGCCTGATTATCCCGAAGGATGCAGCCACCGATACTACAGGGCAACAGTTTGTCAAAGCAGATACTATCAGCTTCAAGTCGAAAAAAGCCAGTGACTACGCTATTTTCGGGGTTACCCTCAAAATCAGCGACAGCACCAGGAATGCTATCAATGACGACTCCATGCATTATGTAATACAGCTGGTGCAGGATAAAACCATCAAGTATTCCGGGACTGTGGTGAATGGCACCTGGCTTCAGAAGTTTATCACGCCTGGCGAATATGAGGTACGGGTACTGCTGGATGCCAACAACAATGGCAAATGGGACCGGGGACAATATTACAAGGAGCCTAAGCGGCAACCTGAACGGGTGATCCTGGTACCAGGCAAGCAGAACCTGAAGGCATACTGGACGCTAAAACCAACGATAGAAATATAATTTAAATAGCTGCACGGGCCAGCTCATGCAGCTGGTACCGTGCCAATATTCCTAACTTTGCAACATGGTATTTTCCTCCGCGCTGATTGAAAATGCAGTTAATGAATTCGCCAAGCTGCCGGGCATCGGTAAAAAAACAGCCCTGCGCCTGGTACTGCACCTGTTGAAACAGGAGACAGTACAGGTACAGCAGTTTGGGGAGGCGATCGCCCGTATGCGGCAACAGATCCGGTTTTGCAAGGTATGTCATAATGTTTCCGATGAGGAAATATGTGGCATCTGCAACAGCCATTCCCGGCAGCGGCACGTAGTATGCCTGGTGGAAAGTATCCGTGATGTAATGGCGATTGAAAATACCCAGCAGTTTAATGGCCTGTATCATGTACTGGGCGGTATTATCTCCCCTATTGACGGCATTGGTCCGGAACAGCTGAATATCCAGTCACTGGTGGAAAGAGTACAGCACCAGGGGGTGGAAGAGGTGATCATGGCGCTCAGCCCTACTATTGAAGGAGACACTACCATTTATTTCCTCTCTAAAAAACTGAAGGATTTTCCGGTGAAGATTACCACGATAGCCCGTGGTATTGCTTTTGGCGGAGAGCTGGAATATGCCGATGAGATGACGCTGGCCAGATCTATCTCTAACAGGCTGCCTTTAGACAGTTATGTCAAACAATAGAATTTATTCATTTATTTATTTATTCATTGGTCAATATCTAAATTTCAAATTAAACAAATAACCAAATCCTTAAATAAAATACGGGCGTTGAATAACGCCCGTCTTCGTTTAACCTGTAATTCCACGTTATGAAAAAGGTTAGGGTACGTTTTTTTCAGGCGTACCCTGAAATATAGTATGATTGGTTTCTGATTGTTTCTGTCGCTCCTGCCAACGTTGCATTTCATGCTGATTCAGGAAGGATATCCTGAAAACTGTCGGCTCACTCCCATCATTCACTTCCGGAACTGGTTGCAGTCCCAGACCAGCCAGGTGTTTCCTGAGCGCATGGATATGTTCTGCTATCGTCATGACGAAAAAACTTTGTTTAGTTGTAATAAAAACCGGGAAGAACTTTTAATGATAGACTTTTTCTGCCTTAACAGCAGCACCCCGAAGGACAACAGGCATAGGGTTGGCGGGGCGCCATGGCCGGGTTCAACATCATATTCAGGTCTCTTTGTTGCATGGTGTTTTCTATTACCCTACAAATATAGTAGACTTTATAGACTTCCACCAAATAAAAATTTCAATATAGACAAAATCTATACAAAACACATACAATATAACATGATGATTAAAGATTAGGGCAACCAGGCCAGGACCGACAAATAAGCGTTTTAAGATATTAAAATAGCTTATCTTTACGGGATATTACGGGGGTGGATTTGTTTATTGTTCGACCCCGTTACAACCTAAAACAGCAACTAATAAACATCTTACAAACATGAAATCTTTACAAGACTGCGCTAATGAGCGTGTGCTCATCATTGACGGTGCCATGGGCACCATGATCCAGCGGTACAAACTCCAGGAAGAAGACTACAGAGGCACCCGTTTTGCCAATTACCACAGTGATCTCAAAGGCAACAACGACCTGCTTAATCTCACCCAGCCACAGATCATAGAAGCCATTCACAAGGAATACCTCGAAGCAGGAGCTGATATTATTGAAACCAATACTTTCAGCAGTACTTCCATTGCCATGGCTGATTATGACATGCAGGCGCTGGCCTATGAGCTGAACGTGGCTGCCGCCAGCATCGCTAAAAAAGCTGCGACTGAATATACTGCCAAAAATCCTGACAAACCCCGGTTTGTAGCTGGTGCCATTGGCCCGTTAAACAAAACCCTGTCGCTCTCTCCGGATGTGAACAATCCAGGCTTCCGTTCCGTTACCTTTGACGAAGTGGCCGAAGCCTACGAAGAACAGATCAGGGGCCTGAGTGATGGTGGTGTAGACGTTCTGCTTATCGAAACCATCTTCGATACGCTCAACTGTAAAGCAGCCATCTATGCTATTAAAAAGTATTTCCGGGAATCCGGCAAGCCGGAACTGCCGATCATGATCTCCGGTACCATTACGGATGCCTCCGGCAGAACCCTGAGCGGTCAGACACTGGAAGCTTTCTATATCTCCGTGATGCATGCCAACCCCTTCTCTATAGGCCTCAACTGCGCCCTCGGCGGACAACAGATGCGCCCGTATGTAGAGGAACTGTCCAACATAGCCAGCTGTTATGTTAGCTGTTACCCCAACGCCGGCCTGCCTAACGCCTTCGGTGAATATGATGAAGAGCCGGAAGATACCGCCTGCATTATTGAAGACTTCGCCTCCTCCGGCTTTGTGAATATTGTAGGAGGTTGCTGTGGTACTACACCAGACCACATCCGCCATATTGCCGAACACGTAAAACACATCCAGCCCCGTCGCAAGCCGGAACTGATGGACTCCCTGGCATAAACGGACACACAGGTTTTCATGTAAACACGAGTATTTGCAACCATGAGCGCTACAAGTATACCCTCCAATACGACTAACGAAGTAATGATCACAGACACCGATATCGCCCCTTCACGGGTAATCAGGCCTTTTATGCGCTTAAGCGGTCTCGAACCGCTGGTGGTAAGGCCCGAAACCAATTTTATCAACGTTGGTGAACGTACCAACGTTACCGGTTCCAAAAAATTTGCCCGGCTGATACGGGAAGGGCTTTATGAAGAAGCATTATCTGTAGCCCGCCAGCAGGTGGAAAACGGCGCCCAGATCCTGGACGTGAACATGGACGACGCCCTGCTCGACGGGGAAGCCGCCATGTCAACCTTCCTTAAGTTACTGGCCGCAGAACCAGATATCTCCCGTATTCCCATCATGATCGACTCCAGTAAGTTCAGTGTTATTGAAGCCGGCCTGAAGTGCGTACAGGGTAAATGTGTGGTCAACTCCATCAGCCTCAAGGAAGGAGAAGCCAAATTCATTGAGCAGGCCCATATCTGTAAAAGCTATGGTGCCGCCGTGGTAGTAATGGCCTTCGATGAACATGGCCAGGCCGACACCGAAGAAAAAAGGGTCAGCTTCAGCCACAGAGCCTATAAAATACTGACAGAAGTAGTAGGCTATGATCCGCAGGACATCATCTTCGATCCCAATATCTTCGCTATCGCTACCGGTATCGAAGAACACAATAACTACGCAGTAGAGTTTATCAACGCTACCCGCCGTATCAAGGAACTGATGCCACTGGCAAAAATAAGTGGTGGTGTCAGCAACGTTTCCTTCTCTTTCCGTGGCAACGAAACCGTGCGGGAAGCCATGCACTCCGTGTTCCTCTACCATGCCATCCAAGCTGGTATGGACATGGGTATCGTTAATGCTGGTATGCTGCAGATATATGATGACATAGAACCACAACTGCGCGAGCTTTGTGAGGACGCCATACTAAACAGAAGAGAAGATGCTACCGAAAGACTGATCCAGTTTGCCGACACTGTAAAGTCCAAAGGCAAAGTGGTAGAGAAGGATGAAACCTGGCGCCAGGGCTCTGTGGAAGAAAGACTGAGCCACGCACTGGTAAATGGTATCACCGATTATATTGAAGCCGATACAGAAGAAGCCCGTCAGAAATATCCTCGTCCGCTGGACGTGATAGAAGGACCGCTGATGGACGGCATGAATGTGGTAGGTGATCTGTTTGGCAGTGGTAAAATGTTCCTGCCGCAGGTAGTGAAAAGTGCCCGTGTAATGAAAAAATCCGTAGCCGTTCTCACTCCTTTTATCGAAGAAGAGAAGCTGCGCAACCAGGCTATCAATGGCGGAGAAATCAAGTCTGCCGGCAGAATTCTGCTGGCCACTGTAAAAGGGGATGTACACGATATCGGTAAGAACATCGTTGGTGTAGTACTGGCCTGTAACGGATATGAAATCATTGACCTGGGTGTAATGGTACCTGCGGAAAAAATTCTGCAGACTGCCCGCCAGGAAAAAGTAGATATCATCGGCCTCAGCGGCCTGATCACCCCCAGCCTGGACGAAATGGTGCATGTAGCCCGTGAGCTGAAAAGGCAGGACTTCGATATTCCGCTGATCATCGGCGGAGCCACTACCTCCCGTACCCATACCGCGGTGAAGATCGCACAGGAGTATGCACATGGAGTAGTACACGTACTCGATGCTTCCCGCAGTGTGACCGTAACCGGCAGTCTGCTCAACAAGGCCCTGAAAAAAGATTTCCTGGCTACCATACAGGAAGAGTATACAAAGCTGAACGAGTCTTTCAGAAACAAAAAACCCGTTAAGCAGTACCTCCCATTTGCAGTAGCACAGCAAAATAAAGCAGCTATCAACTGGGACGCTTTCACTCCGGTGAAGCCCCGGTTTACCGGCATCAAAACCTTCGAAAACTACGATCTCGCAGAGATCGCCCAATACATTGACTGGCAGCCGTTCTTCATCGCCTGGGAACTGCATGGTAAATTCCCGCAGATCCTGACCGACGAAGTAGTGGGCCAGGAAGCCAGCCGGCTTTACAAAGATGCCCGCGAACTGCTGGACCAGGTGATCCGCGAAAAATGGCTGGGTGCCAATGCTGTCATCGGCATTTATCCCGCCAACAGCGTTGCCCCCGACACCATCCAGGTGTCACCGGAGCAGGCGGACATAACACCGGTAAAACTGGAGTTCCTGCGGCAGCAGATCAAAAAAGCGCCCGGACAACCCAACCAATCCCTTGCCGATTACATTGCCCCCGCATCTACCGGTAAAACAGACTATATCGGCGGATTCGCCGTTACAGCGGGCATCGGCATCGAAAAATGGCTGGAAAAATTCAAAGAAGAACACGACGATTATAACAGCATTATGCTGAAAGCGCTGGCAGACAGGCTGGCAGAAGCTTTTACAGAATTGATGCACGAGCGCGTACGTAAAGAGTTCTGGGGATATGCCAGCGAGGAACACCTGAGCAATGAAGCCCTGATCCGGGAAGAATACGCCGGTATCAGACCAGCACCAGGCTACCCTGCCTGTCCGGAGCATACAGAGAAATACAAGCTGTTTGACCTCCTGGATGCCACCAAAAACACCGGCATCACCCTGACAGAATCGCTGGCTATGTATCCTGCCGCCAGCGTAAGTGGATGGTATTTTGCCAACCCTGAGGCAAAATATTTCGGCCTCGGTAAAATTGAAAAAGACCAGGTGACCGACTACGCCGGCCGTAAAGGCTGGAGCATAGAGGAAGCAGAGAAGTGGCTGCGTCCCAACCTGGAATATGACATATAATTAATCAATTGCAGATAACACATTATGGACTTGGGCGAAGAGCAGATCTTCGCCCAAATTCGTAATTCCCTTTAAACATCTTCAACATGAGAATCATATCCTACAATGTGAATGGCCTCCGTTCGGCTATGACCAAAGGTTTTACAGAATGGCTGCAAACAGACCCCGCAGATGTCGTTTGCCTCCAGGAAATCAAAGCCCACCAGGACAACGTGGACTTCAAAAAGTTTGAAGAGCTGGGTTATGAACATTACTGGTTTCCCGCCCAGAAAAAAGGTTACAGCGGTGTTGCGGTTCTTACCCGCATAAAACCCGATCAGGTACACTATGGCAGTGGTCATGTCCAGAGCGATGCCGAAGGGCGTTTTATCCGCCTCGATTTCGGTAATCTGACCCTGATCAACACCTACTTCCCTTCCGGTACCAGCGGTGATGAACGGCAGACCTATAAATATCAGTGGCTGGATGAGCTTTCCGGACATCTTGATGAGCTGAAGAAAACACGGCCCAATCTGGTGCTGTGCGGAGATTACAACATTTGTCACAAGCCTATCGACATACATGATCCGGTGAGCAACAAAAACTCAACAGGTTTTTTACCGGAAGAAAGGGCCTGGATGGACCGTTTCTTTGAAAGCGGCTTTGTGGATACCTTCCGGCATTTTAATCCAAACCCGCACCAGTACAGCTGGTGGAGCTTCCGCGCCAATGCCCGGAACAATAACAAAGGCTGGCGTATAGACTATATCAACGTCACAGCTCCCTTGAAGGAAAAGCTGAAACATGCTACCATTTACCAGGAAGTAAAACACTCCGACCATTGTCCGGTATTCCTGGAACTGGCGTTATAAGCGGCTTTGACTCATTCAGACAGATGGATTTTTTATTGACAGATATACCATGATCATTTACAATGTTACAGCGAAAGTAGCCACAGATGTGCATCTACAGTGGTTACAATGGATGCAGGAAGAGCATATTCCTGCTGTATTGAGCACCGGTCTTTTCAGGGATTCCCGTATCTGCCGGCTGCTGGAGCAGGACGACTCAGAAGGACCTACTTATGTTATACAGTTCTTTACCGATAGTCTGGAGCACTACCAAACCTTCCAGGCAGTGCAGGCAAATACCCTGCGGCAAAGGGGTTACGACCTTTTCGGGGACCGTTTTATCGCCTTCCATACCGTTATGGAGAGCCTTTAATTGATGCTTAACAATTAAATTTATCCACAGGAAATTCACTATTTTCAAGGTGTCTGGACTTTGGTACAATAGTTGAAAAGGACTTGCGTTTAATGATAAAAAACCGGGAAAGTTGCTATGGGCCACAGTTCTGTGGAAACCTGCTAAAGTTTCACCCTTTAGCACTCAGGACCCCAATCAGCTGTAACCGTTACCAGTAGCGTTTTTCAGCCGATAAAAATTTCTATAAAAAAGTTGTAAAAAATTTGGTAATCTGATAAAACGCGCTATATTTGCTCACATCAAACATTTTTTCACTAGTTAAATCTTACTAACTATGAACAAAGCCGAATTAATCGACAAGCTTGCTAAAGACGCAGGTATCACTAAAACCCAAGCTAACGAAGCGCTGGATTCTTTCACCAAAGCTGTTGCTGACACCCTGAAAAAAGGTGGCAAAGTAACTTTAGTTGGTTTTGGTACTTTCTCCGTTTCCAAACGTGCTGCACGTAACGGTAGAAACCCACAGACTGGCCAGATCATCAAGATCAAAGCTAAAAAAGTTGCTAAATTCAAAGCTGGTAAAGCTTTATCCGACAAGCTCTAATCAGTTAGCACAACTTATTCAAGCAAGGAACAATCATGTTTCTTGCTTTTTTTTTATATGAAAGCCAGGCTGTAGACTATTTAAGCGAATTGGCGTATTTTGCAGCCTGATAACATCATTTTACAAAACCACAAATTTCAAATTATTTGTTATGGGTAGAGGAGATATTAAAACCAAAAGAGGTAAAATCTTCAGCAAATCTTTCGGTAAAGTTAGACCTGCAAGAACCAGGAAATCTGCTGCTGCAGCGGCTCCTAAAGCTGAGAAAAAAGCATAAAGATTTAGGCATTTAGATATTTAGGTATTTAGATATTGAAATGCAGCGAAGAACTGCAACGGATCAAATACCTAAATATCTAAATGCCCAAATGCCTAAATACTTAAATATCACGGTGCCAGTCTTTCTATCTTCCAGCTGCCATCTGCAGTAAGGGTATACAAAATACGGTCGTGTAAGCGGCTGCTTCTTCCCTGCCAGAATTCTATCGCCTCCGGCTTCACAATATATCCACCCCAGTAATCGGGCCTTTGAGGCGCTTCCTGTTCACATTTTGCGGCGACCTGTGCTACCTGCTCCTCCAGGAAGGTACGGCCGGAAATCACCTTGCTTTGCGGCGAAGCGATAGCTCCTATTCTGCTGCCCAGCGGACGGCTGTTGTAATACTCATTGCTGACAGCGGCAGCGGCTTTGGTAACGGTGCCCTCTATACGTACCTGTCGCTCCAGTTCGCGCCAGAAAAACAGCAACGTCACCCGGGGATTCTCCGCCAGCTCCTGTCCTTTACGGCTTTCGTAGTTAGTGAAAAACATAAACCCTTCTTCATTGAAACCCTTCAGCAATACGATGCGGGCGGAAGGACGGCCATCCGGCGTACTGGTAGCCAGTGTCATGGCATTAGGTTCATCTATCTCGCTGGTAAGGGCATCCTGCCACCATCTTTCGAATTGCTCCAGGGGACCAGGCGCTACATCACTCTCATCCAGGGAGGCCAGCTTATAGTCTTTTCTCAGATCAGCTACTTTCTGGTTCAACATGTTGTAAATATTTAATTGGTTTAAACCTGTAAACAAAGGTATGGAAGGATAATAGTAATTTTGGGCGACCTGATATAAATCATAGTATGAAAAGAGTACTCCTATTACTATTGCTGGCTGGCAGCCTGTTGCCTGCCTGTAATAGCGGCAAGCAAGAAAAGGCTAAAAGTGACAGCACTAGTATAGTGGTACCGCTGGCCAGCACCCCTTATTATTATACCCAGCTGAAAGGCGCCATAGGAGACCGGCATATCACCATGCAACTGATGAAAACTGCCCCTAACCTGTACCGTGGTTATTATTGTTATGACAGTACTGGCGTTCCCATTAGTATATGGGGCAGCCAGGATGCAGACCAGGTAAAGATTTACGAAGATAACAGCAACCGGGAGGAAGAACGTTTTTTCGGAGGCACGCTCAACGATGATGGTATCTTCAAGGGAGTATGGCATGGCGACAGCACCTCTTACCATTTTGAGCTGCATACAGATCTTCGGAAAGCACAGCAGTTACAGGTTTTCTACAGTGCCGATTCTATCAGACTGCTTCCCTCCTTTGCGGGCTCACCGCTGGGGCTTGCTTCCAATAGTATTATCTGGCCAGACTCCAGCACAGATAGTACCCTATCGGCATTTCTCCGCAAAGAGATCACCGGTGATGTACATATCAGCGATCCGCAGCAGTTTGTCAGAAGAGCCATTGATTCTTTTGTGACCAGTTATCGTATAGCCGCCAAAGATGCCGATACCAGCGATATAGCAGATGGACAGTCTGCATCCTGGAACTGGACTACCGAAAGCGATATGAAGGTAGTATGGAACACCTGGCCTTTGCTCGTGATTGAGAAGTATGCCTACGATTTTACCGGCGGAGCGCATGGCAACTGGGGAGCTACCTATCGGACGCTGGACCTCTCCAAACGCAAAGTGCTGACACCGGATGACTTCTTCAAACCGGGTTATAAGGAAGTGCTGTCTCCTTTGCTGGATAAGGCTTTCCGGAAGAAGTTCCATATAGATGAAGATGAGTCACTGGACCAGAGCCTGCTGGTAAAGACGATAGTACCCAATAACAACTTTATTGTTACCGGCAAGGGGGTTGCTTTTAGTTATGTACCCTATGAGATAGGGCCATATGCGTTGGGGCAGGTAACGTTGTTCATTCCGTTTACGGAGCTGAAGAGTATTATGAAGAAACAGTAACAGACAAGGATATTAAAAGACAAAGACCTGAGCGATGATGAACATTGCTCAGGTCTTTGTCTTTTAGAGAAAAAGTATCTTATCCTTTCACCAGGGTACCTACATTTTTGCCCATGATTACGTTCAGGAGGTTACCTGGTTTGTTCATGTCAAATACGATGATAGGCAGTTTATTTTCCTGGCAGAGGGTGAATGCTGTCATATCCATTACGTTGAGTGATTTCTGATATACTTCAGAGAAGGTAATGGTTTCGAAGCGGGTGGCGGTGGGATCCTTTTCGGGGTCGGCGGTATAGATACCGTCTACGCGGGTTCCTTTAAGGATTACATCGGCCTGTATTTCGATAGCACGGAGTGATGCGGCGGTATCGGTTGTAAAGTACGGGTTACCGGTACCGGCGCCGAATATAACCACGCGACCTTTTTCCACGTGGCGGATAGCGCGGCGGCGGATATAAGGTTCTGCGATTTGTTCCATTTTGATAGCTGATTGGAGGCGGGTATAGAGCCCTATTTTCTCCAGTCCGCTTTGCAGGGCCATTCCGTTGATCACGGTGGCGAGCATGCCCATATAGTCACCCTGGGCTCTTTCAATGCCGGTTTCGGCTTCATTCATTCCACGGTAGATATTACCGCCACCGATGACGATGGCCACCTGAACACCCAGGTCGGTAACAGCTTTGATATCGTAGGCATACTGGGTAATTACCTTATGATCAATACCATAATTTGCATCTCCCATAAGGGCCTCACCGCTCAATTTGAGCAAAATACGCTTATACTTTGGCAACATGACGCTATAAAATATTGTAAGATTGTGATTTGTAATGTAATTACGGTATCCTAAGATACAATTAAATGGCAAAAAGCTGCAAGGGAAAGCAAAATGTCGATGATTTTGTTGTATGCAGGAGTTATGCCGCCGACTGGATTTACAGTGCGCAAAAAAAAGGAGAGAACTGGTATTCTCTCCTTTTTAATAATATGATTGTATTAACCTAAAGCGATTCGCTTAAAGCTGTTTACTTTCAGGTCAGCATCTATTGATTTCAGGTAATCTGCTACGGATTTGTTGTTATCCTTAACAAAAGCCTGTTGCAGCAGGGTGCTTTCCTTGAAGAATTTGTTCACTTTACCGGCAGCGATTTTCTCAGCCATTTCAGCTGGTTTACCTTCTGCTTTTACCTGTTCAACAGCGATTTCTCTTTCGCGTGCGATTACGTCGGCAGGAACGCTGTCAGCATCAACAGCGATTGGGCTCATAGCAGCGATCTGCATAGCGATGTCTTTACCTACTTCTTCAGAAACAGGTTTAGAGAAAGCTACGAGTACGCCCATACGGTAGTTACCGTGGATGTAGGCAGTAACGCCACCAGCTTCTACGAATTCGAATTTATTCAGGGTGATTTTTTCACCGATTTTAGCAACCTGGTCGTTTACTTTATCAGCAACGGTAGCGCCATCCAGTTCAGCAGCGTTCAGGTCTTCAATAGTTTTGATACCTTTAGCCAGCGCCAGATCAACGATAGCCTGTGCAAATTTCACGAAGTCTTCGTTTTTAGCCACGAAGTCAGTTTCACAACCCAGACCTACTACTACACCGGATTTACCATCAGCAGCTACTTTAGCGATGATAACACCTTCTTTAGTTTCGCGGTCGGAACGCAGAGCAGCTACTTTTTGACCTTTCTTACGCAGGTAGTCTACTGCTTTTTCGAAATCACCTTCGCTTTCTACCAGTGCTTTTCTGCAATCCATCATACCCGCACCAGTTTGCTGACGCAGTTTGTTTACATCAGCTGCTGTAATTGTTGCCATGAGCTATATTGATTTAAGAGTATTAAAGTTTTGTTTCGGGATTTATTATTTAAAATGCAGCGAAGGGTGTCTTCGCTGCATTTTAAACAAAATATCAAGAGAATGTCGATTGATATTATTTACCGGCACCTGGTTTTCTAGGAGCACCGCCGCCAGCGTTGGCAGGACGACGTTGTCCACCACCTTGACCGCCACGGTTACCACCCTGGCCGCCACCACGGTTACCACCCTGGCCACCGCCACGGTTACCACCCTGGCCACCACCACGGTTGCCGCCACCCTGGCCACCGCCACGGTTACCGCCACCCTGGCCGCCGCCGCCTTGGCTTCTGCGACCTCTTTCACGGTCTTCACCGCCTTCTACTTCAAATTTGCGTGCTTTATCATCTGCTTCTTCTTCCTCTTCTACTTCTTCAGATTTTTCAGTAGCTCTTTCAGACAGACCTTCTGCGATTGCTGCGCAGATGTAGCTGGTGATGATAGCGATGGATTTGGTAGCGTCGTCGTTCGCAGGAATAGCGAAGTCAACTTTGCTAGGATCGGAGTTGGTATCAACCATACCGAAGGTAACAATGCCCAGACGTTTAGCTTCTGCCAGAGCAATGTGTTCGTGGCTGATATCCACCATGAACAGAGCGGCTGGAACACGTGCCAGTTGGGCAATACCACCCAGCACTTTTTCCATTTTCTCTTTATCACGGCTTAAAGTCAGACGTTCTTTTTTAGTGATGTTGTCGAAAGTTCCGTCCTGCAGCATTTTTTCAATGCTCTGCATTTTCTTCACGCTCTTACGGATAGTAGAGAAGTTGGTGAGCATACCACCTAACCATCTTTCAGTAACGAAAGGCATGTTGATGTTACGCGCAGCATCTGCTACGATTTCTTTCGCTTGCTTTTTAGTAGCAACGAACATGATCTTTTTACCGCTTTTTGCGATAGATTTCAGGGCAGCTGCTGCTTCCTGTAAACCTTCAACGGTTTTGTTCAGATCAATGATATGAATACCTTTCTTTTCTGCGAAAATATAAGGCAGCATTTTAGGATTCCATTTCTTCTTCAGGTGACCGAAGTGAACACCTGCCTCCAGTAACTGCTGCTGCAATGAGGTATTATTTTCCATGTTTATATTGCTCAATTAAAAGGATCAAATAATGTTTAGCGATAATGGCTAAGTACTCAAAATTAGCGTTTAGAGAACTGGAAGCTTCTTCTTGCTTTCGCTTTACCTGGTTTCTTACGTTCTACGCTTCTAGGATCACGTTTCAGCAGACCGGCTGCTTTCAGTGCGGGACGGAACTCGATGTTCACTTCGCACAGTGCACGCGCAATACCCAGTTTAATCGCTTCTGCCTGTCCTTTGATACCGCCACCCTGTGCATTGATCTTTACGTCAAATTTATCGAGCGCTTCGATGGTTTTGAAAGGGAGCTCCACCTGATTTTGCAGGTAGATCAAAGAAAAGTAGTTTTTATAATCCTTGTCGTTAACAGTAATGTTACCGGTACCCTTGTTGATATACACGCGGGCAACAGCTTCCTTACGACGACCTATTGTATTTTTTTGCTTTTCCATGTATCAGAGAAAAATTAGAAAGTTAATGGTTTTGGTTTCTGCGCTGCATGAGGATGCTCTGTGCCGGCGTATACAAACAGTTTTTTGTACATTTTACGACCGAGACGATTTTTAGGCAACATACCTTTGATCGCCTTTTCAATCATTACCTCTGGACGGCGACGGATCAGATCCTTAGCCAGTTCTACTCTCTGACCACCTGGGTAACCAGTGTAGTGCATGTATTCTTTTTCCGCCATTTTATTGCCGGTCAAAGCGATTTTCTCCGCATTGATCACGATGATGAAATCACCACAATCAGTATGAGGCGTATAGTAAGGTTTGTTTTTACCTCTCAGTATGGCTGCCATCTTCGCACAAACTCTTCCGAGCGTCAGGTTGGTAGCATCTACTATATGCCAGTCGCGCTTTACGTAAGCGTCGTTAGCTGATTTAGTTTTAAAGCTTAATGTGTTCATTGTTGTATACGATAAAAGTTACGTCTTGTAAACAATCCCCTGTTGTGGGGAGTGCAAAGGTACATTCCGCATTTTTAATAACCATACATTTTAGTTCTTTTTTTACAGCATACCTTTGCAATTGATTGATTTTCAATAAAAATTTTGTATAAAAGTTATTAACACAGAACTGTAACGCATCTGATGATGCTGATGCACCTGATGAATAAAGATAAACCGAAGACCCATTGACCGTTTTGTCAATGGGCTCTCTGAATAATTCAAAAAACATCAATGCATTTATAATTAACTATATACACATTGTAGATATTTAACACTTTAATGAGGAATTTTATATATCTGTATCTGGCAATGCATAAGTATGCATGAACTATCAGGAACATCCGCAGCAGCATCCTCATCACCGGTTCCGGTCCCGTGCGCCCATATATATAAGAATATACTGGAACAGGGTAGCCAGAGAGGCCAGTGCTGCCACTACATAGGTCATCGCTGCCCACCAGAGAGCATCTTTGGCCTTATCGTGTTCCTGTGGCTGCATCACCTGACTCCTGTCGAGCCATGCCAGTGCACGGCGGGAAGCATCAAACTCCACGGGCAGGGTAATCAGGGCAAAAACCGTGGTAATACCAAAAAGGATAATACCCCCCAATAATAGCTGAGGAAAGGTGTTAATCAACAGGATTCCGGCCAGTAATACCCATTGTACCAGAGAGGCACTGAACTGCACCGCCGGCACCAGCCGGGAACGGAGCCCCAGCCAGGGATAGGCAGCAGCATGCTGTACCGCATGGCCACATTCATGGGCTGCCACCGCGGCGGCAGCCACATTAGCGCCCTCATATACGTCCGGGCTCAGGTTGACCGTTTTATTGGCCGGATTATAGTGATCTGATAAAAATCCATCAACAGACAATACCTGCACATCGTAAATATTATTATCCCGCAGCATCTTTTCGGCAATCTGCTTCCCGGTGAGTCCGGATGAAGTAGGTACCTCGCTGTAGGTCCGGAACTTGCTTTTTAAAACGTAGCTTACAAGAAAGCTGATCCCCACAAAAATCAGCGAAACAAACATGATTCCTGGTGTCATACTTTATGAAATTTGGTCTTAAACAGGCACAAATATCCGTCCAGACACCCCGTTTTAAGTTTTATTTAAGACTTTTCCTGACAACCCTGTCTGTCTCTTCCCTCGCACAAATTTAACACTGCCATTTTGTCTATTTTTCGTAAAAAAGCATGAAAATACGGCCGGTTTGGCAGCCGGAAGCCCACATCTTATGTTAATTTTTTCATATGCAAAAATCATCAACATCAACCCTATTTATCAACATTTTACGAGTTGCCAATGAAAGTAATATTGGACAAAACAGCGCCTGAAACAAGCGATGGCAGCCACTTTCTTACATTACGAAAATCAATCAAAAGTTATTCACATCAATTAAATAAACTTTTTTATTCTGAAGCCATTTTGTAATTTAGACCTGAATTTAATGGGTTAGTAAGTAGAAAGAGTCAACGGAATCTTCCGTTTGGCTCTTTTCTCTTTTAAAGACTTTCTTCCCTCCTTTTTAACCCCTCTTTTAACATTTCAACCCCATATTTTTTAAAACCACTTACTTTGTAACTCCTGTTTAAAAATTTTATGAGTAAGATAAGAACCGCTTTTTTTTGCCAGCAATGTGGATACGAATCCGCCAAATGGAATGGTAAATGTCCTAGTTGCGGACAATGGAACACCTTCGTGGAAGAAAGAGTCCAGAAAGACATTCCCGGCAAACAACAATATGAATGGAAAAACAACGACGGCCCCAACGGCCGCACACAGAAAATCATTAACCTCTCTGAAGTTATCACCAACGAAGAAAAACGTTTATTAACTCCCGACAACGAATTAAACCGTGTGCTCGGAGGCGGTATTGTAGCCGGTTCACTCGTACTGGTAGGCGGTGAGCCAGGTATCGGCAAATCCACGCTGTTCCTGCAGAATGCCCTTCAACTGAAAAACACTAAAACACTTTATATCAGCGGTGAAGAAAGTGAACAACAGATAAAAATGCGGGCAGACCGCATCCAGAATTCCAACGAACAGTTTTATCTGCTCACTGAAACGTCTACACAGACCATCTTCTCCGAAATCAAAAAACTACAGCCTCAGCTGGTGATCGTAGATTCTATTCAGACACTGCATACCCCCCTGATAGAATCCGCTCCCGGCAGCGTATCCCAGATCAGGGAAACGACCGCCGAGCTGCAACGCTTTGCCAAAGAGAGTAATATCCCCGTCTTTCTCATTGGTCATATTACCAAAGATGGTTCCATCGCAGGCCCTAAAGTACTGGAGCACATGGTAGACACCGTATTACAGTTTGAAGGTGACCAGCATTATGCCTATCGCATCCTGCGCACCATCAAAAACAGGTTTGGCTCTACCGCCGAACTGGGCATCTATGAAATGACCGGCACGGGGTTAAGACAGGTTACCAACCCTTCTGAAATACTCATCTCCCAGCGTGACGATCTGCTGAGTGGTGTGGCTATTGCTGCTACCATGGAAGGCCTTCGCCCGTTGCTCGTAGAAGTACAGGCTCTGGTCACCCAATCCGTATATGGCACGCCGCAACGTACCGCTACCGGCTTTGACCTGCGCCGCCTGCAGCTGCTGCTCGCCGTACTGGAAAAACGTGGTGGCTTCCATTTCGGCGTAAAAGATGTTTTCCTCAATATCGCCGGTGGCTTACGGGTAGAAGATCCGGCCATTGACCTCGCTGTGCTTTGTGCTTTGCTCTCTTCTTATGAAGATAACGCCATCGCCAACAAAATATGTTTCGCCGGTGAAGTAGGACTGAGTGGTGAAATACGCGCTGTCAACCGTATCGAACAACGCATTGCAGAAGCGGAAAAGCTGGGCTTCCATAAAATATTTATCTCCCGTTATAACAAAAAAGGAATCGATCTCAGTAAATTCAACATAGAGGTAATTCCTGTAGGAAGAGTGGAAGAGGTATATCAACAGCTGTTCTGATATTCCATACATATAATACTGACCCAATGTTTACCCGTTTGTTATCCCCTTTGTTACAATTATTTTATCCGCATTGCTGTGAGATATGTGGTGAGGAGCTGTCTCCGACGGATAACCTGTTGTGTCTGCACTGCCGCGACAACCTCCCTGTTACTAATTTTCACCGCTATGAAGGCAATCCGGTAGCGCATATTTTCCGCGGACGCCTGGATATTGCCCATGCCACAGCCGCCTATTACTATAGCCAGTCATCCGGATTGCAGCTGCTGATACATCACTTCAAATACCGGCAGCGAAAAGACATTGCTACCTGGCTAGGCACCCAGGCCGGTTATATGTTGCGCGAATGCAGCTGGATAACGGAGATAGATATGCTGGTACCGGTGCCACTGTTTCCCCGCAAGGAAAAACAGCGCGGTTACAATCAGGCTACCCTGCTGGCCACTGCTATGGCCGGTGTGATAAACATGCCAGTGTTACCGCGGGCATTGGGCAGACTGCAGTATACCGATACACAAACCAGGAAGAGCCGGATCAGCCGCTGGGATAATGTAAAAGATGTATTCAGGGCAGACCCCGCATTACTAACGGGCAGGCATGTACTTTTAGTAGATGATGTAATCACTACCGGAGCCACTACCGAAGCCGCTGGTCGTGCCTTGCAGGAGGCAGGCGCAACGGTAAGTATCAGCTGTCTGGCCTGGGCTTTCGGCTAACAAAAAGTTAATTCAATTTATCAACAGGGATAATTATCTTTACACCGGCGTTGACTGCCACGCGCCATTGCGTTTCAAAAATCTGATTCACCCCTCTAAAAATATTTTTATGTTTAAAGCGGCCTTACTTTCAGTCCTTCTTTTCTTTGCTGGTCCACGTATCTACGATTTCAAGGTGGATAGCCTTGATGGAAGCAAGATTGACTTCTCCCGCTTCAAAGGCAAAAAAATCATGATTGTCAATACAGCCTCTCTTTGTGGCAATACCCCACAATATGCAGCGCTGGAAAAAATATACCAGAAATATCAGGGCAAACTTGTGATCATAGGTTTCCCGGCGAACAATTTCGGTTCGCAGGAACCCGGCAGCAATGCTGAGATCAAAACTTTTTGTACCAAACAGTATGCGGTTACCTTTCCAATGGCCGCCAAGATATCTGTAAAGGGAGATGATATCCATCCTCTGTACAAATGGCTGCTGGAAGAAAGCAAGGCCAAACACCTGGAACCTGCCGACGTTAAGTGGAATTTCCAGAAGTATTTGCTGGATGAAAAGGGAAACCTCGTAGCTGTGTTTTCTCCCAAAACACAACCGGATGCACCTGAAGTAATTGCTGCTATCGAGAAGTAGCCATTACTTTTTTTACTCCTTTTACCAACTTAGTGTAATAAAAAGTTACACGCCTGCGTATATACTTATACGTTAGTGCGCCTGTGTCATTACAACAGTGGATATATATAGTACATGAGAAACCGACATTCCGTAGCCCTGAGGAAAACCGCTATTCCGGTTTTCATGGCATTTGTATTGTGCCTGGCCGCCTGTCAGCAAGACATCGAGACTCCAGTTCTTTCCTGTCCGGAAATAACTATTACGGGCACCGTACAGAACACCACCCGCCCTATGAACCTTAGCACCAGCACGCTTTTCCGGCAACAGCTGGATAGCGGTGGTACCAAAGTACTGAGTATGGAAGCGCTGAGCGACAGCTTTAAACTGGTCATCAACCTGGTAGATGGTCCCTATCCGGACGCCACCATTGGTAACGACAGCCTTAAACTGAAGACCTACGTGTATTCCAAAACAACCCGGCAGCAGAACGGTCTGGTAGTAGCAGCCATCTACAACTCAGGAAGCTATACCTATTTAAACACAGACACCTCCAGCATTACGCTGGACTTCATTAACACCAAACTGAAGAAAGTAAGCGGACACTTCTATTTTGAGGCTTCCGGGCACAAGGTGACCGGCTCCGGTGTATTCCGGAATGCATGTTATGTGACGTTACATTAATCATGGATTACCCCCTTTTCAGTATCTTGCGACCATGCTTTTCTCTGAAATTATAGGACAGGCAGCTGCCCAACAACAACTGATTCAATCCATACAACAGAACCGGCTCAGTCATGCCATGATACTACTGGCGCCTGAAGGGGCCGGCGGACTGCCCTTGGGGCTGGCCTTTACCCAGTATCTTGTGTGTGAAAACAAACAAGCACAGGATGCCTGCGGTCAATGTCCGGCATGTCTGAAAGCATCCCAACACATACATCCCGATATTCATTACTCCTATCCGGTCATTCCCCGGAAACCGGGAGATAAACCTGTCAGCACAGACTATATTTCCGAATGGAGGGAGTTTGTGGCGACTAACCCATATGGTAATGCCTATGACTGGCTGCAGTTTATCGGAGCAGAAAACAAACAGGGTAATATTACAGCCAGCGAATGCCAGGACATCATCCGCAAACTGAACCTCAAAAGTTTTGAAAGCGGCTACAAGATCCTGGTGATGTGGATGCCGGAGTACCTGGGCAACGAAGGCAACCGCTTGCTGAAGCTGATCGAAGAGCCTCCTGCCAACACGCTCTTTATTCTGATTGCCGAAAATCAGGAACAGATCCTGGCTACCATCCTGTCACGCACACATCTCATCAAAATAAATCCCCTTCAACGGGATGAAATGGAAAAAGCCCTGATGGAAAGGGCCAAAGTGCCTGCCGCCAGGGCCCGGCAGGTTGCCACTATCACCGCCGGCAATTACCGGGAAGCGATCTTCCTGCTTCAGAACTCAGACGATGATTATCACGAGCTGCTGCGTAACTGGCTCAACTACCTGTTTACAGGTAACCGGGTAGCGTTGCAGGAATGGATAGAAGGAATTTCCAGCGCCAAAACAGGTCGTGAAAATCAGAAACAGTTCCTGCGGTATTTTATCAACCTGCTGGAACATACGCTGCGGTTACGGTACCTCGACAAGGCACAGCTGGCATTTTCAGATGAAGAGGTGGACTTTGCCACTAAACTTTCAAAGCTGGCCGACCTGGAGCAGACTGCACAGATTGTGGAAACACTGGATAATGCCTATTATCATATTGAGCGGAATGCCAATGCAAAAATGTTATTTCATGCACTGTCTATCAAGCTACAATATATATTCAAAAAGAAACCTATACCAGTTCTGTAATAACCGGAAAGCCGCTCTCCTCTTGTCATGGCATTTCCTTACCTTTGTTAGCTCCGGTCTTTTTGTTTTTCTGCAAGGAAAAGCGTATTTTAAAGGATTGGAATAACCTGAAATGCTTATTTATAAAATTTAAACTAATTATTAATATGGCTTGTGCCGGATGTGGTACGGGTGTGGATGGAAAGCCGTCAGGATGCAAGAGTAATGGAGGATGCAGCACGGGAGGTTGTAACAGACTGAATGTATTTGACTGGCTGTCCAATATTCCACTTGGCGATAGCTTAGCACCATTTGATATTATAGAAGTGAGTTTCAACAATGGCAGTCGCAAGGACTTCTACCGTAATGTTACCAAACAGCTTTTTGATAAAGGCGAGATGGTGACTGTAGAAGGTGTAAGCGGCTTTGATGTTGGCACAGTAAACCTTACGGGCGAACTGGTAAAGCTTCAAATGAAGAAAAAGCGTGCGGAAGACACCCCCGATATCAAAAAAGTTTTACGTCGTTCGAGTAACGACGACCTTCAAAGAATGGCCGATAATAAAGCCCGCGAAAAAGACGCCCTGATAAAATCCAGGGCCATTGCACGCAACATGGGGCTCGAAATGAAACTGGCCGAAGTGGAGATACAGGCTGATGGCCGTAAAGCCACTTTCTTTTACACAGCAGATGACCGTGTCGATTTTCGCGAACTCATCAAAGTATATGCTTCTGAATTTCGGGCCAAGGTGGAGATGCGCCAGATAGGCGCCCGCCAGGAAGCCGGAAAAGTAGGTGGCATCGGCAGCTGCGGCAGGGAACTTTGCTGCGCTACCTGGCTGTCAGACTTTAAAAGCGTTAACACCACTGCCGCCAGATATCAGAACCTGTCTATCAATCAGGCCAAGTTATCCGGTCAGTGCGGACGCTTGAAATGCTGTCTCAACTACGAACTGGACACCTATCTGGATGCCCTGAAAGAATTCCCGGACGATGTAGATACCATCGAAACTGCCGCTGGCGTTGCCAATCTGCAGAAAAGGGACATCTTCAAGAGCCTGATGTGGTATTCCTATGAAGGCAGCAACAAACAATATCCGCTTACTATCACCAGGGCAAGGGAAATCCGTCAGCTTAACCGGCAGGGTATAAAACCCGACGAACTCAAACCGGTGGAAGTCATGACTGCCAAACCGAAAGAAGCCGACCTTGGCTTTGCCGATGTAGTAGGCCAGATCAGCCTGAAATCGCTGGAAAAAACTGCGCAGAAACGCAAACAAAAAGATAAAGACCGCCAGAAACAACAAAAACCAGGCGGTGAACAAAAACAACAGGGTGGCGGTCCTAAAACCGAACAAAAGCAGGAACCCAAACAGGCAGCTCAACGTCATGAACGCCACGAGCGCCATCACCCTGAACGTAAAAACAAACAGGAAGGCCGTGGTAAACAAGGTCCGGGACAGCAGGGCGGTCAGCCAAAACAAGGCCGCGAACAGCAACCCCGGCAGGAACAAGGCCCAAAACCTTCTCAAAACCAGGGCCAGCAGGGACAAGGCGGGCAAGGCGGACAACCCAAACAAGACCGTCGCCCACCCCGGCATAAACCAAGGCCCAACCAGCCCAATAACAATAACAAATCTTAAAAGCATAAAAAAAAGACAACCGTAATGGTTGTCTTTTTTTGCTTAATTAAGTAGATATATAAAATAAAAGGCCGCCCAGATGAGGCAGCCTTTGTTAACAATTGGTTTTTGCTTATGAGAAAAACTTAAAAAATATTGTGATCATCTCTCTCACCAATTCAACAACACGGCTACCTGTGGCCTCTACCGCTTATGTCTCGTTTTCAAACATCAGCTTATAGTAGTTCAGGTTTGTGGCTTCATCGAAACCGCGTTCAATCATTTCGCGGTTACCATGAATATAAATATGAAAGTTGCGGTCCAGCTTCAGGATACTCTTAAATACCTTCTGTTGTTTCTTCACTGCTGGCGCTGATATTTCAAATTCGTCAGGGATCTCCTGCTGATAAGTTTGCTGGTATTCGTTCCTGTATTCCTTAAATGATGCAATCGCGTCGGGATGGCCCAATACCTCCTGTGCAAAATCTTCCAGCTGGAACTGCTCTTTCTCCTTAAAATAGGCGGCTGATTTATTTAACAGATCTACCTGGTCTACACGGTCCATTTCATATTCGGTTGGCAGCTTGTTGTGAATAAACTGTTTGCACATATTCACGGCAGTTTCCGTCTGATGGTAGCTGTCTTCACGGCGCTGCACCTGTAAAAACGCGTCTTTCCAATATACTGCTTCCGTTTGTTTGCTGATACTGTCAACTATACTGACCTTATATCCGTTATCCTCTTCTGTATTAAAGATCAGACATCCTTTGTCAAGCTTATTGATATTAATACCATCCTCATAATTTACCTGATAGTTCTCATCAGATAAAAACACTTTCAGATAGGTATCCCGATTTTCCGATTTGAATATGCCAATGGCTGCTACTTCCTCCCCATCAACCTGACACTTGCTAAAGTAGGCTATATAAAGCTCTCCCCCCTTAACTTTTGGATGGGTGGAATGTTTATATAGATGTTTGGCGATATTAACAGACTGCTCCTGAAATTCATTCTGGTCAGTAAATATACGGCGACAATATTGAAATATTTCATTCAATTGTAAATCTGCCTCATGATAAAACCGGAAAAACTCCGCTGCATTGGTAAAAGGCTGTATAAAATAAGTAATCAGCAGCTGGGCGATGGTCTCATCTTCCAGCTGTAATGGCGCCTTGGAACAAAGAAGCGGTTCCTCGTTAGCTGAGTTGCCCACCTTATGGATCGTAAGCTGTGAAAGGTCTTTAAACTCCGAAACGTGAATCATGGGCGCAAAATTAAGAAATAAGTTGACAGTCCCCTAGCCTCTCCATCCCTGAAAAAACACCGCAGTCCACCACCACCCGCTCCCAGGGATATACATTAAAAAATCACTAATTCTTGTTTAACTTAACCCTTCAAATATTCTAGCTCATGAAAAAATACCTGTTACTCCTGGCTATGGTGGCCGGTCAGCGCCTCCCTTCTCTGGCCCAATCTGCCCACCCCCTCTATGAAGCCAGAGACCTGACTGCCGAAAATATGTTCTCTGTCAACATTGAAGGCCCTAACTTTGATAAAGCCGGTAATTTTTATGTTGTCAACTTCCAGAAAGATGGTACCGTCGGTAAAATCAATACCAAAACCGGCGAGGGCGAAATATTCATCACACTCCCCGAAGGCAGCGTAGCCAATAGCGTCAACTTCAACAGCAAAGGTGATATGCTCCTCCCCGACTTCAAAGGACATAACATACTGATCGTCAACATGAAGACGAAAAAAATCAGTGTTTACACCCATTCCGATAAATTCAATCAGCCCAATGATCTCTGCATCAATAAAAGAGATCAGATCTTCGCTTCCGACCCGGCATGGGCCAGCAACGGCGGCCAGATCTGGCGCATCGATCCCAACCGCCAGCCCGTACTCCTCGAAACCGGTATGGGCACCACCAACGGCATCATACTGAGCCCCGACGAAAAAACACTCTACGTTAACGAAAGCGTACAACGTAAAGTCTGGAAATACGATGTTGATAAAGCCGGTAACGTCTCCAATAAAACCCTCTTCACCTCCTTCCCCGACTACGGCCTGGATGGCATGAAATGCGATGAAGCTGGTAACCTCTACATTGCCCGTTGGGGCAAAGGTGTTATCGCCATATTCTCTCCCAAAGGTGAACTTATCCGCGAAGTTCCCCTCAAAGGCAAACAATGCAGTAACCTCATCTTTGGCGGCAAAGACCGCAAAACGGTTTATGTGACATTGCAGGATAGAAAATGTGTGGAGATATTTAACCGATAAAAGCAAAGGGCCCATTGATATGATTCAATGGGCCCTTTGCTTTTATCTTCGCTCATCAGGAGCATCAAAAAAACAGCATTTATCAGCGGTTCGGTTTGATGAGCAGTAACCAGCCTTTGTTTTTCGTCACTGGTATTTTTGCGTCCTTGCTGAATACCTGACCTTGCTGAAAATTGCGTATGTCCGGCGCCGTTATAACAGCTTTGGCGGGATCTATTCCCAGTGCCTTCCAGTCGATGGACAGCTGGATAGTGGTATCTTCTTTAGCCCAGCTGGCCAGGGATATCAACACAGCACCATCTTTTTTATAAATAGTAGCCGGCACCAACGGGTTATTGGTTTTAACAGGATTGTTGTCTACCCAGTATCCGATCATCCGGGTTCCCTGCATACCAAAATCATCCCATACTTTCCAGATAGGGCGCGGATCTGCATTATCAGACCAGGGCATGCGGTTGGTCATGCCATATACCATACCCCGCCATGGATTGCCTCCATCCTGCAACATCTCTCCCATCAGACCAAAAGGAATACCGCTGACTTCCGTCAGGAAGAAGTCGGGGCTATTGTTTTCATAATCGAAATACTCACCAAACCAAAGCCTGTTCAGGTAAGGGAAGTGTTCCATATACAACATAGCGCTGTTGATAAAACCATCCGATTTGTTGTACTGATTGGCAGAGTGAAGGTCGATGATGCCCGGATGTCCGCTCTGGGTAAGCACCCGCTTGATACGTTTCATCGTCACCCTGTCAAAAGCCACATCATCCAGGTAAATACCATCAATACCCACATTTTGCACCAGCCAGTTCATTCCTTCCACATAGTAGTTATGCCAGCGGTTCATACCACTGTTGATGATGGCTGCATCTTTAAACTCCGGCACAAACCACGCAGCAATATAATCGCTGTCAACATGTTCCTGCAGCCAGGAGAAGCCACCTCCCTTACCCGGGCTGTATACCTCATGTCCCAGACTGCGGAGCGGGAACGTCTCCCAGGCATGATTGGAAAGCTCACGCACCGTATTATAGATTTTTACTTTCAGCCCTTTGCTGTGCGCCACATCAATATAGTCCTTCATCTTCTTCCATTCGATGAACGGATAGTTGATCCATGGATTGATATCATTACCGTGATGGATATTGACCACAGTAGCACCGGTAGCTTTGATGCTGTCCAGGTTATTGTACTTGTGATAAAAGCGGGTGCTCCACTGAAAATCGGTGTTGATCGGGTGGAAAGGAGTAATAATCAGGTGGAAGTTGAAATACAGGGTATCGCCTTTGTGCAACGTACGTTCGCCACTGTAACAGTTTGCCAGTATCGCCTTTCCTTTTTCACCGATAGTGATACCGCCTTTGTCACCATTACCCCAGGAAGCGGGTAACAACAGCGGTTTCTGGAGATAGAAGTTGGTATTGAGCGGACGCACATAATGTTGATCCCGGAGGGTGAACTGAAGGCCGGCGTTCACATCACCCAGCCAGGCCCCATCCTGGTTTTTATGTTGTACAACCCATTTCCAGTCGATTTTCTCCGGGCGCAGCCCACCTTTCTGATTAAGGCCCATCATATATTTCGCGGCACCTTTTTCAAACGGCAGGTGAAGGGTAATATCTTTCAGGGCTATATCTTCCAGTGCCAGCACTTTTACGATATAGTCCACAGAGCCGTCAAATTCCAGTGAAGCCTGTACATCCATTTGCAGGCCAGTAGTGGTGTTGGTGGCTTTCCAGCTGATCTTTCCGGCATCTTTGGCGATGAGCTGCCAGCCATTGCTCTTCCATTTCAGGTCCTTTCCATCGGCAGCAGCAATGAAGTGAAAATGTACCGGTTCTGTAAAGATGTTCTTCGCCTCTGAAGACAAGGAAGTCATTTCCGGTGTAAAGAAAGTTTGTATCTGTGCGGGGAAACCATCTTTATGAATACCCATCTTACGGCCCAGGAGACTGATCACGCTATCTTTTATTTCCAGTGGTGTGTAAGGGGCGATCACTGTATTTTCCTGTGCCATGGTGGAGTTCAACCACTTCAGACGGGTCTGTTTCCAGGGTTCATTAAATCCACTGTTGACTGCTGTTTTACCTGTTACCGTGAGATTAAGCCTTATCGGCATGGCAGGCATGCCGTCGGGGTGGATGGTAGCCACTCCTTTATAAAGGCCTGGTGCGGCGCTGGCAGGCACGTCTATGCCACACCACATGGCCTGTATCGTTCCGGCAGGCACCTCTACTTTAGCGGTAAATGGTTTAGCGTCGTAGGTAGTACCGTTGGTATTGATACAATTGAGTTGTGCAGCCGGGATAGTTTTACCGTCAGCTGTCTTCAGATCGTTGAAGGTAATGGTAACGTTTTTCAGTGTTTTCAGCGCGTAGATGCCCAGCTGGAAAGCGTAATACTCACCTTTGTCAGCCTGGCCGGAGAAAGCCTGTGACGGCCCTTGCTGTATCCAGCGCTGGGGAAGATCCTTCGTCATTTTGATGGGGAAGGCACGGTCTTCCGGGAAAACCAGGTAGCCGGCACCGGGGTGTTTCAGCAGCAGCTGTTTTTCTTCAGTCGCTGTGGCAATCACTTCCATCGGATAAAAGGAATTGAAGGTATCGATAGCTTCCAGCTCACGCAGGGTGGCATTGGGTTTTGGCGGAATGACCGCTGTTTTTGCCCAGCTATTGCCTGCAGCGGTTTCTGGTGTCAGATACACTCCTTTAGGGTAATTGGACCTTCCTTCATTTTTATAAGGCAGATAATAGATGTAATATGTTCCCTTGCCGGATGCGGCTTCAAAGAGAATGTCGCCCTGTTCGCGGTTGATGGCCAGCGGCAGCACGTTGTCTATTTTCTTTTTCGTTTGTGCGTCCTGGATGATGATACGTTTCTGTTCCGGGTGTTCGTCGCGACGGCGCCATGGGATGACTACACGGGCAGTTCCGGCGTTTCCGTTGAAGTTGACTACGGCGCGGTGATTTCCGAGGGAGTCGGCGTCCCAGCTGTTGTTACCGGCAGTATACTTCACCTGCTGCGCCATAGCGGCGCCGAGAAAGGAAAAGGTAAATCCTGCCAGCATCAGTCCTTTCCGCACCAGGCGGAGATGGTGATTGCTCTGATACATGTAAGAGAATAGTTTTTATTTTTTCATTGTGTCACTGCGGGGCTGAATTTACGCAGGAAACCTGTTTTTTCCCTGATTATTATTATAAATGGAAAAGCCCCGCTGGGCGAGGCTTTTCTGTATTTTTTACTGAATCGGGTTCTGTACCAGGTTGGGGTCCAGCAGGATTTCCGATTCGGGAATAAAGTGTACCACTCTGGCATCGGTGTATTTCACTGTCTGCGGGTGGTCTGGCTGTACGCCCGGATAATCACGGAAAAGGTTTTTGTTGTTCCGGAAAAGGTCGAATACACGATGTGTTTCAAAGGCCAGTTCCAGCCTGCGCTCGTCCAGTACCACGTCCAGCACAGTAGTATATCCCAGCATATTGCTGGAAGAGAAGAGGGCATTACCACTCAGACCGGCTCTGGTGCGGATGATATTTACATCACTCAATGCCGCAGCATCATTACCCATCTTGGCATTGGCTTCCGCCCTGATCAGGTACATTTCCGCCAGCCGCAGTACTACAGGCGAACTCAGTGTAGGTACGTTGTCCTGATTGGAGTACTTGAGGATATACCATTTATTGATTCCGTTACGTTTTGCCATCACTTTCACACCATTTGCGTCCAGAGAATCCTGACCGTTCTGGTCTTTCAGGTATACTGGTTGCACAAAGGCATGCCTTACATCTTCCGGATGTTTGTCGAGCAGTGCGCGATAAGCATCAGAGGCATATATCTCCCCATATCCTTGGCCACCCGGAGACATATAATACATGGAACCGATGGAGCTCCATGTCCGGTCGTCCTGCAGGGTGTGATGGATGGCAAAGATTGTCTCTTCATTATTCTCATTGCTTTTGGCAAAGTACCGCGGAAGCTCTCCGGTGCTCACCAGCTGGTATTTTTTACCATAGGTGATCACAGAATCTGCATAGATAGCAGCAGAGTCGTTGCGGCCCATATACAGATACGTCCGCGCCAGCAGCGCCATGGCAGCGTTTTTGGTGGCATAACTGTTGGCATTATCGTTGTTCATCAGTTTTTTGGCACGTGACAGATCTGCCACGATCTGTGCATATACCTCTTTTACCGTATTACGTTTAGGCATAGCCGTTATATCATATTTGGTGATAACGGGAACGCCTAAATTAGTTTCCGGACTTTGAGCATAAGGCCGTCCAAAGGATCTTACCAGACCGAAATGTACAAACGCGCGGATGAACAAGTTTTCCCCGATCAGTTCATCAATAGCGGCGGATTTACCTTCAGGCATTACTTCCAGTAACCGGTTGCAGCCATTGATCGCTTTGTATCCCATACGCCATATCTGCCTTGTATTTCCCTGATTGGTGATATGCCCGTAGGTATAAGAATAAAACAACGGGTCGGTAGTAGCACCACTCAACGTTATATCATCACTTGGAAATTCACCCATCTGAAAATAGTTGCGGGTAAAATCCTCTTCCTTCAGCAAAGCATAGTTACCGGCAGTAGCAGCGGGCCATTTGGTTTCATCCTTCAGAATGCCATCATCGGGAATAGCACTATAAGGTTCTTTATTCAGTGAGCAGGACGCAGTGAGTGCTATCAGCGAGAGTCCTGCAAAATATTTTGATATCTGCTTCATAATAATTTTCGTTTTTGCGCCCTGTTAAAAATTGATTTCCAGTCCGGCAAACCACTTGGTACTCATAGGATATTTAGTACCATTAATACCTCTGTCGTCCACTTCCGGATCAATGCCGGAGAATTTGGTAAGGGTCCACAGGTTATCACCACCAACAGACACCCGTACGTTGTTTATGCGGGCGCGGTCCAGCCATTGTTTAGGCAGTGAATAACTCAGGTTCACATTCCTCAGACGGAGATAACTACCATTCTCCAGGAATCTGGAAGATGGTTTGTGTGCATTCTTGTTGCCGCCGATTTTATACTTCGGATGGGTAGCAACATCACCAGGGTTCTGCCAACGGTTCCAGCCTTTATCGAGCTGCATCATGTTGTAGGTATAATAAGCGCCGTCGTTGTCCATCAGCTCACGGGTGCTATTGTATACGTCATTACCCGATACAAAAGCCAGGAAGGCTGATAACTGGAAGTTTTTATAAGACCATACGTTGCGCATACCGCCAAAGAATTTAGGCGTTGCAGTACCCACCACCTGAAGGGTAGCCTCGTTATAGTTGCTGGTAGTGGTGCGTGTAACCTTTCCTTCAGCATCTGTTGTAAGCTTTTCCCACATTGGATTACCATTGGCCGGGTCTACGCCTGCCCATTTACGCATATAGAAGCTGCGCATATCCTGGCCTTTCTGCAAAATGAAATAGCCACTCAGCGGATCGGTGATATAACTTTTTCCACCATAGAGGTCCTGTACACTGTTTTTGTTGAAGCCGATATTGAAATCTGTAGTCCATTTAAATTCCCCTACGAAGTTATCAGTACTCAGGTTGATTTCTATCCCTTTGTTCCTGACACTACCTACGTTTTGAGCGATGAAGCTATAGCCAGCGGTACCAGGCAGCGGTACGTTGAACAGCAGGTCTTTGCTGTCTTTCTGATACAGGTCAACTGTCAGGTTGATACGGTTAAACAGCCCGAGATCAAAACCGATGTTGGTATTGTAGGCTTTTTCCCAGGACAGGTTAGGCACATTGTAAACGCCTGGATATGCACCAGGGAATCCGTTGTACTGTGTATTGATGGCATATGCGCCGATAGCAGCATAGTCGCCGATTTCAGCATTACCCGTAGTACCGTAGCTGGCACGTATTTTCAGGTTGGTAATAGCCTTGATTTGTTTGATAAAGTTTTCTTCGGAGGCAGCCCAGGATGCACCAAACGCGTAGAAGTTGCCATACTGCTGGTTAGCGCCGAATTTGGAAGAGCCGTCTCTTCTGAAAGAAGAAGTGAAATAGTATTTGTAGTTGTAGTTATAGTTGGCCTGAATAAAATAAGAGTTGAATGCGCGATCAGTTTTACCTCCGCCAATAGACATGGGGGAAGAAGTGGCACCCAGTATATCTTTACCAGCGAGAATACCCTTTCCTTTTGCGTTGATGCTGTTCAGGTTGACCTGCTGGAATTCAGCGCCTACCAGTCCATCGATATTATGTACCTTATTGATGGTGTAACGGGCCTTCAACAGGTTGGAACTGATGTACGCGGAAGAATCCTGGTAATAGTTATACAGGTTACCCCGATCATCTGAACCAGCGGAAGTTCTCACGTCACCATTACTTTCATTGCGGTAATGATAATACTGCGCACGGTTGGTGGTGCTGAAAGACAACCATTTGGTAATGTCGTATTCCAGTTTCAGCAATCCTTCGAGTGACTGTCTTTTATTTTTATCGTAGTTGTATTGCTGATCATACAGGAAGTTGGACATATCACGGCCATACCAGTTGGCAGCTTCCAGTGGGTTCACGGGTTTGCCTTGCTGATCGTAGGCCTGGTCCCAGGGCAGGTTGGTGTAATACTGGTACAATGATCCACCGGAATTGTCCCGGTCTGATTGCTGGACACCCGCGAAATTAGCGCTGACACGGAGTTTTTCCGTGATGTTATGATCGATGTTCAGTCTTGCGCTGAAACGCTCTACGCCTGTTCCTTTCAGGATACCATCTTCTTTGTAGTAGTTACCACCGAGGTAGAACTTTGTTTTTTCGTTGCCACCGCTGGTAGAAAGTTCATAGTTCTGGTTGGAAGCATTCTGGAAGGCGAGTTTTTGCCAGTTGGTATTGATGCCTTTGAGAGAAGGGTCCAGGCTTCTGCCTGCTGCAGTTTGCAGGTCATAGAGCTGAGCACCATCCATCAGGTGGAAATGGCCGGTATTGAGCTGGGCGGTTCCCACGTTGGTACGGAAATTCACCTGTGTTTTACCCGCTTTACCTCTTTTAGTGGTGATGACCATTACACCATTGGCAGCACGGGCACCATACAATGTGGTAGCTGCTGCATCCTTGAGAACGGTCACGGTTTCGATATCGCTGGGGTTGGGCAGGCCACCGATGATACCGTCTACCACTACCAGCGGAGCGTTACCGGCAGTGAGTGTACCATTGCCACGGATACGGATTACAGGAGCAGCAGCGGGATCGCCGGAGCTATTGCCAACGAATACACCACTTACTTTACCCTGCAGCATTTTATCTACGCTGGTAGCCTGTACATCCTTCAGTTTGGCACCACCTACTGACTGAGCTGAACCAGTAAGGTTTTTAACAGTAGTGGTGGTATATCCCATTACTACCACCTCTTCCAGTTTTTTAGTGTCGCCTTCGAGCTTCACATTAATTTCAGTCCGGTTGTTTACGGGCACTTTCTGCTGCACATATCCCATAAAGGAGACAATGAGCATACTGTTGCCGGAGGGTACCTGTACGGTATAGTGACCGCTGGCATCCGTTACAGCACCACCTGTAGCGCCTTCTATGGTAATGGTAACACCTGGCAGTGGCTCATTGGTAGCCGCATCTGTCACTCGTCCGGTGACTTTCATCTGCTGGTTGTTAACAGGAGTGATCACCACCAGGTTGTTTTCCAGTACCCGATAAGTAACATTGGCGCTGGAAAGCAGCTGACTGAGGACATCATTTATTTTTTTGTTTTTTACATCGACAGAAACTGACCTGTTGAGGTCAGCGAAGTTTTCGTTGTAAAAAAAGCGATAGCTGCAGGAGTTTTCAATAACCTTGAAAACTTCACGGACAGTTTTGTTTTCTACGTGTAATTCACTGATTTTTTCCTGAGCGGAAATGGTAGCAGATACTTGCAGGATACTTCCGAAAATCAGCAACCCCGTCATTCTCATCATAAGCAATGATTTTCGCCTGGGGCAAAGAAATGCCGCCAAGTTTAGAGTGGATTTCATAAACTTGTATAGATTTTAGTTAAACGATTAATTACGGCAGGCTGCCCGTCGCAAAGGCAGTATGCCCAAAAGTGATTTTCGTTGGGTTGGGGTAAGTCGCATTACCCCAATTTTTTTCAGTTGTTCTTACTGTTCATTCATTGGATTTTACAGGTGGAATAATTGTTTTTCATTTGCCTGCTTTTTGACTTATTTACCGTTTCGCAGGGCGTTGGCATATTTTTCTTTCAGTGCTTTGTCCTCTCTGATGGTTACTGTTCCTTCTTCTATTTTATAGTCCAGTGGTGCGGTGAGTTTCAGAATATTGAGCACCTGCTCCAGTGTCTCCTGGCGGAATGTACCGCTGAAGCGGAATGTTTTGAGTGCTTCATCTTTAAAGATCACGTTTACATTAAACCTGCGTTCCATGGTGATGGCCAGTTCTTCCAGTGATTGACTGGTAACGATCCAGTTTCCATCTTTCCAGGCTGTGTATATCTCTGTGTTGCTCACCTCTCTGGTTTCTACAGGGGTGATGGAAGCTGCTGTTCCGGCAGTTATTCCCTTTTGGTTGTTACCTGTGATGGTGGCTGGTTGTTTATACACAACGTGCTGGTGCGGTTTCAGCATTATTTTGAATGGACTGGCTGTCTGACTGCCGTCAATTCTTACTGCTCCGTCCACCAGTGTGGTCACTACACCTTTGTCTTCCGGATATGCCTTCACGTTGAAGGAGGTCCCCAGCGCCAGTATTTTCAGATCAGCTGCATTTACCGTAAAAGGTTTCCGTGAATCGGTATGAACCTTAAAAAAAGCTTCTCCTTCCAGTTTCACCTCCCTGCTGTGGTTATTGAAAGAAGAGGCGTATTGCAGGCTGCTACCGGCATTCAGCCATACTTCTGTACCATCAGACAGTTCTATTTTGGTGGTTGCTCCTTTAGGGCTGGTCACTGTCACCAGTCCCTGTCCATTGTCTCCTTTTTTAAGAGAGAGCCAGGCAAACACTACGCCGCCACCCAATACAAAAGGAAGTGTAAAAGAGGCTGCCATTCGCAGCACCTGTTTCCATCTTTTTATGGATACCGGAGCATTGATCTGTTGGAGCTCGTGCCAGGCCGCATCAGCAGTATAATGCCCGGGGGTGGCGGTGGCCATCCAAACATCCCGCAGCGCTGTAAAGTACGCGCGGTTGTCCGGGCTGGCGTCGATCCATTCTTCCAGCGCTCTTTGGTCTTCCGTGGAGATGTTGCCAGACAAAAATTGTGTGATCAGGTCATCCATCTGCCCATTTGAATAGTTAGGCTGCATAGTTATAAAACAAGTAGTAAGACAATTTTCTGATCACAGCAGGGTGACAAGACTTTAAAAAAAATCCGGAATTATTTTAGCAGCGGCAGTAATTCATCCCTCAAACGCTGCAGGGCGCGGGTCATTTGTGTTTTCACGGTATTCACGGAGATGCCCAGCTGACGGGATATTTCGGGATAACTCAGCTGTTCGAAACGACTTAGGCGGAAGATGTCCTGGCACTGTGGTGGCAGTTTGCCGATGGCTTTTTCCGCCATCTGTTCCAGTTCGGAGTGTTCCAGCCGTTCTGCCGGCGAAGGTGCAGCGGGCATATTCATTAAGGCGATACGGGATTCCAGCTGTTGCAGTAGTTCGTGGCCATATCGTGCTTTGATTCTGTCCTGCTTGATATAGTTGAGGCAATTGTTTTGAACGGCCCGGTACAGATAGGCTTTTGCAGATATTCGTATATCCAGTTCATCATAACGTTCCCAGATACGGAGGAAGGTGTCCTGTACAATTTCTTCCGCCAGTTCATGGCGGTTTACAAAATCAAAGGCGAAAGTACAGAGTGCAGCATAATGCGCTTTGAAGAGGCCTTCAAAAGCTGGTAGCTGGCGTTGATCCTGTTTAATATTTAAACTTACTTCCTCCAAAGTATGCTGGTCCTGGACAACTGATGGTATTTGCTCATTGTTCACCTCACTGTTCGATTCAATGTTCACTGCAGACAGATATATTACACCGTCATGAAAAGATACGACAAGTTAACAGGATAAAAAAACGCGGGTGTTTTACCCGCGTTTCTGTTTTATATCTATTCAGGAATATTACATGCACAATCCGCCACAGGCGCTGATTGTCTGGCCTGTCACATAGCTGCTGAGGTCAGAAGCCAGGAAGAGGCATACATTGGCGATATCTTCCGGAGTACCAAAGCGTGCCAGCGGAATCTGCTGGATATAGCCAGTGGCAGCTTCTCCTTCTTTGAGATAGCTGGTCATATCTGTTTCGATAAAACCGGGAGCTACGGCATTGCAACGGATATTGCGGCTGCCCAGTTCCTGTGCGATGGATTTGGAGAAACCGATGATACCGGCTTTAGAGGCGGCATAGCTGCTTTGTCCGGCATTTCCCATGATACCGATTACGGAGCTCATGTTGATGATGCTACCGGATTTAGCTTTCATCATAGGACGGATTACCTGTTTGGTCATGTTGTACACGCTCTTCAGGTTGATGTTCATCACGTCGTCCCACTGATCGGGGCTCATTCTCAGCAGCAGGTTATCTTTGGAGATACCTGCATTGTTTACGCAGATATCAATTTTTCCGAATTCTAACAGCACTTCCGATACCAACACTTCACTTTCTTCGTACACACCTGCGTTTGACTTATAAGCTTTTGCCTGTACGCCCAGCGCCCGGAGTTTATCTTCCAGGATTTTCGCTTTTTCATCAGAGCTTACATAGGTAAAGGCCACATTGGCTCCCTGTGCTGCAAACTTCAATGCAATCGCTTCTCCAATACCGCGGCTCGCGCCAGTGACAATCGCTACTTTGTTCTCCAGTAATTTCATGTTATAGTTGATAGGTTTTAAGTGTTCATATTCTCTGCCGCGAATTTCAGAATTTCTTCGAGATAATTGCGGTCATTGTTGAGACGAGGCACTTTGTGCTGTCCGCCCAGTTTACCCTTGCTTTTGAGAAATTCACAGAAAGTGCCTTTGGGCAATACATGTACTACCGGAGGGCGCAGGGCAATATTTTTATACCTTTTGGCTTCGTAGTCCGAGTTAATGGATTTTAATGTATTGTCCATTACGGTAGCAAAGCTGTCCGGGTTTTCCGGTGCTATTTCAAATTCTATTGCCCATTCGTGTCCGCCGTTACCATGGTCGCTGAAATATACGGGAGCAGCGGTATAATCGTTTACCACGGCGCCGGTAACTTCGCAGGCTTTGGCGATGGCGCTGTCAGCATTCTCCACTATCACTTCTTCTCCGAAGGCGTTGATAAAGGATTTGGTCCGGCCACTCACCTTAATGCGATAAGGGAGCAGGGAGGTAAACTGAATGGTATCTCCTACCAGATAACGCCACAGACCACCATTGGTGCTGATAATGAGTGCATAGTTTTTACCGGTTTCCACTTCCTGGAGCTGGAGTGTCCTTGGATGTTCCTTCCCCAGTTCTTCCATTGGCATAAACTCGTAGAAGATGCCATGGTTGAGGAACAGGAGCAACCCTTCTTCACCGATTACATCCTGTGCGGCGAAGAAACCTTCCGAAGCATTATAGGTTTCCTGATAGTGCATCAGGGGATTGCGTATCAGTTTGGCAAACTGGTCGCGGTAGGGAGTAAAGCTCACGCCACCGTGCATGTACAGTTCCAGATTGGGCCATACATCAGCCAGGTTGTCTTTCCCGGTCAGTTCAAAGATCCGTTTGATCAGAACGATGGTCCAGGTAGGAACGCCGGCAATGGAGGTCACGTTTTCGTGGATGACGGCATTGGCCATACGTTCTATCTTTTCTTCCCATTCGTCCATCAGGGCGATTTCCAGGTCGGGAGTGCGGATCATGTTGCCATAGAACGGCATGTTCTGCAGCATTACGGCGCTCAGGTCTCCGAAGTAGGAGTCGCTGTCTTCCGACAGTTTGTTTACCTGGTGGCTTCCACCGATGACCAGTGATTTCCCGGTAAATACGTCGGAATCAGGGAAATTATTGTAATACAGGGAAATAACATCCCGGCCGGAGCGGTAATGGCATTCGTCCAGGCTTTCCACTGTTACGGGAATAAACTTGCTTTTATCGGCGGTGGTACCGCTGGATTTTGCAAACCATTTGATCGGGGTGTTCCACAGCACATTCTGCTGTCCTTCCATGGTACGCTGTATATACGGTTTGATGGTATCATATGTATGTACAGGGACCCTTTGTTTATATTCCTCTATTTTATAGATTTTGGAAAAGCCGTATTGTTTGCCAAACTCCGTATACTGGGCGGCGCTGATAAGGTTTTGGAATACCTGCTGCTGCACCTGCACGGGATACTGCATGAAGTATACGATGCGTCCCATGCGCAGACGTGCGAGTTGTGATATGGCAGGACTTAAAATTTTCATATAGGATGCTGTGGCGTGTTTTTTATTGTTTAGCTGCTTCGTCCAGATAATTCTTTCTCCGCAGAACGAAATTCTGGCCAAGATACACTTTTCTCACCTGTTCATCCTCGGCCAGTTCTTCGGCTGACCCGGATTTGAGGATTTTCCCTTCAAACAATAAATAGGCCCTGTCGGTAATGGACAAGGTTTCCTGCACGTTGTGGTCTGTGATCAGGATACCGATATTCTTGTATTTGAGTTTAGCTACGATAGACTGGATATCTTCCACAGCGATAGGGTCGATACCGGCAAAAGGTTCATCGAGCAGGATAAACTTGGGATCTACGGCCAGTGCCCGGGCAATTTCGGTACGGCGGCGCTCTCCCCCGCTCAATACGTCTCCGGGGCTTTTACGGACGTGCTGCAGGCGGAATTCACTTAAGAGTGCTTCCAGCTTTTCTTTCTGGGCAGCCTTTTTCAGATCGGTCATCTCCAGTACGGCGGCGATATTATCTTCCACACTGAGTTTCCGGAAAACCGAAGCTTCCTGTGGCAGGTACCCTATCCCCATTTTAGCCCTTTTATACATGGGTAACTTGGTGATATTGATATCATCCAGGTACACATTGCCCTGGTCTGGCTTGATAAGCCCTACTACCATGTAAAAGGAGGTGGTTTTACCCGCCCCGTTAGGGCCGAGCAGCCCTACTATCTCCCCCTGGGATACTTCCACAGACACGTGGTTTACCACTGTTCTGGCCCCATAGCGCTTTACCAGCTGGTCCGTATGTATTCTTAATGCCATATGATCAAACTTAGCAAAATTAAGCATTTCATTCACTTGGCCTAGTTATAGTTCTCTTAAGATGAAAAAACCTATGATATTGATGGGGGGATATGTTATTTTTGTTCCCATAAATTTTCAGGAGGAATAAGGTTTGGACCAAACAGCCATTATTCCGCAAAGCTCACAACCGATGAAAGTAACAGAACATATTGCCCGGGCGAAGGATACCCTGATTTCTTTTGAAATCCTCCCCCCGCTGAAAGGTAAAAGCATCGAATCTATTTACGACCATCTGGATCCGTTAATGGAATTCAAGCCGGCCTATATTAACGTGACCTACCACCGCAGTGAGCATATGTTCAAAAAGAAGGCCGACGGCTCTTTTGATAAGGTGGAGATCCGCAAACGCCCCGGTACAGTAGGTATCTGCGCCGCCATCATGAACCACTACACCGTGGATGCCGTCCCTCACCTTATCTGTGGCGGATTTAGCCGGGAGGAAACGGAAAATGCCCTTATAGACCTGAATTTTTTAGGAATAGATAACGTATTGGTACTCAGAGGAGATGCCCCTAAAAACGAAACGTTCTTCGAAGCCGACCCGCATGGGCATAGTTATGCGATTGAGCTGCTGGACCAGGTAGCACATATGAATAATGGGATGTACCTGGAAAACGATCTGCAGGGCGGTGTAAAAACCAATTTCTGCATCGGTGTGGCCGGTTATCCGGAAAAACACTTTGAAGCACCCAATATGCAGACTGACATGGGACATCTGAAGCGCAAAGTGGAAAACGGAGCAGATTATATCGTTACTCAGATGTTCTTCGATAATCAGAAATTTTTTGATTTTGTGGCCAAATGCCGTGAAATGGGCATCACTGTGCCGATCATACCAGGACTGAAGCCAATCACTTCCAAAAAGCAGATGACCATACTGCCGCGTATTTTCCACGTAGACCTGCCTACAGAGCTGTCTAACGAGATACTGCGCTGTAAAACGGACAAAGAAGTAGAACAGGTGGGCACCGAATGGCTGATTACCCAGTCCAGGGAGCTCAAACAGTTTGGTGTTCCGGTACTGCACTACTATACGCTGGGCAAGCCCAATGTGGTACGCAAAGCGGTGGAAGCCATCATGTAAGGATTAACCATTGTTATATAAATAAGAAAGGGAATGACGAAAGTCTTTCCCTTTTTTGCTTTTCTTTCATATATAATGCCATTACGTAGAGACGTAGTGGCATATCCCTATAACTGTCACACATTTAAATTAACTGTCCAATGATCATCGCAACCCTTTCGGGAAGCAACTTTCTGTAAAGAAGACGCACACCAAAATCGTCACCCCTACTTCGTGTCAAAAAAAAAGAGGCCGCCCTTACGGACGGCCTCTTTGCCTTTAATTGATTAACTATTAAGTAGTTACATTATTTTTTACCACCAAACAGGAAACCTGCGGAAACACCGAAGTATCTGTTTTTGTGAGATTCTTTATCTTCAACTGCACTGTTGGTCAGACCCAGGCTGTAGTTTACGCTAAACTGCAGACCATTTTTCAGTTCATAACCCAGGATGAAGTTTGCACCAGCATCCAGTGCTTTGTAGTGTGAATCTTTGTTATACGCTGCTTTTTCCTCAGCAGTACCGTCTACAGGGTATTTTTTACCGTCGAATTTAACTTTTGAATCGCCATCTGCACCGATGATGCCAGTGCCAACGCCAACCAGACCGGAATATTTGGTTTTACCACCCAGACCCAGTGCTACATAAGGACCGAAGCCACCGAAGAATTTACCGGAACCCAGCTCAGTTTTGTACAGGAAGTTAATGGGAACTTCCAGATAGTTCATGCTGGTAGTCATTTTCAGACCTGCGGAAGCTTCTCCGGAAGTTTCTTTTTCCTGGAATTTAAAGCCTTTTTTGCTGTAGAGTAATCCTGGCTGCAGGGCAAAGTTTTCTGCCAGGGAGATGTCGGCAATAACGCCAACGTGGAAGCCAGTCATGGATTTAAGACCGTCCACTTTTTTGTCGTCAACTTTTTGGCTGGTGCTGGCAACGTTTAAACCAGCTTTTACTCCAAATTTTACCTGCGCGTAAGTGGAAAGGGATCCTACCAGTGCTACGGCGATTAACAGAACATGCTTTTTCATAGAAAGAGAAAATTAAATATGATTTGCAAATATATATGCATATATATCATATCTAAAAATGTCTTTTACAGAAAATTATCGAGCAAATAAAAAAGGTTCTTCCCTATTTGAGAAGAACCTTTTTCTATTATATTTCTGTTTTTACCAATCTTCCCGATTCAGCAGAACCCCAAGACTGATGCCGAAATACCGGTTTTTTACCGAGCCGGCAGATTTGTCAATATCTACTAATCCATGGCTGTAATTGACACCCAAGGTAAGATAACAGTTAAACTCAATCGTTGCCGTCGCATTTAAGCCGGCATCCCAGCGTTGCAGATTGAGGCCGGTTGAAAAGACATTGGGATCCTTGCTAAAGTCCAGCCGCTGGGAGCTGGATTGCAGCAACTGCCCCTCCTTATAAATAGCCAGCTCATAGTCTCCACGCGTGCAATAGGCTGCATAGCCTCCACCACCCAGCGCCAGCTTACCAATGCCAATCGGTATCTTATATACCAGATCAACAGGCAGCTCCAGGTACTGCAGTTTTATCCGGGTAGCACCCGGAAGTGCCACGCCTACATTTTGTTCTCCAGTAAACGGCAGCTTGGCCCCCTTGGTAATAAAGCTGAACCCAGGTTGCAGCGCTCCGTTAGGGAAAAGCGGAACATTCAGATAAAAGCCGGCTTGCCAGCCATGCAAGGATTTCATATCTGCATTACCGTTGCCCCCGGAGGAAACATCCATACCGGCATTAACATAACCGCTCCTCAGGCCTAAACTTACCTGAGCATCAACAGTAGTGGCACAGGCCAAACAGGCCAACACACATAGGGTTGTAAAACACTTCATCTAGAACTGTACTACGGGATTAAATAATCAGTGTATCTCGAAATATCGTTATGAACTTTAACCGGGATTCTTATTTCAATCGATGGTTTATAGGGCGAAACTAATCAAAAGGTTTTGAATTCAATAAAAAAGGCCGTCAGGAACTTACCTGACAGCCAGTTAATTAATTATTATGAGGGTCTTACAACAATCAATGTCCACCAAACTTATATCCTATTGATACACCAAAGGAGGACATCTTGAACTTACGATCATTGCTGGTGTTGTCAAACGAGTTGACCATTCCCAAGTCGCCATTTAAGCCAAAATATAAGCCTATCGGCATTTCATAACCCACCTGAAAATTACCACCCGCATCAAAGCGTTTCAGTTTGTACACAGCAGTGGCTTCATCTTTAAACGCCTTAGGATCACCCAGAATAGGCAGGTCTTTATATTTACCGCCCAAACCCAGTGCTACATAAGGACCTAATGCCAACACCAGTCTGCCACTTCCCACTTCCGGTTTAAACATAAAATTGACAGGCAACTGCAGGTAAGATAAATCGACCTTGCCCAGGTCATGCTTAAACTTACCACCCCGGTTGGCATACAGCAGTCCGGTACCAACATAGAAATCATCCCCGATAGGAATATCAACAGTTACCCCTGCCCGTAAACCCACGCGAATGCTACTGGTTTCCTTTGACCCTCCGGCAAATCTTGTATTTACACTTGAAAACTGAGGGCCGGCAACGATGCCCCACTGCACCTGACCAAATGTAACACCTGCGATCATTAAAGCGACCACAGATAAAAATACTTTTTTCATTTTTATGTGTATTTGGATGATGGTAAAAGTGGCACCAACAGGCGGTGGCGCCACTTTTTTCTTTCTGATCTATTATAATCAGCCTGTACTTTTTGCTTGCTGTAATTACAAAACGAGAGAAGAATTGTTTTGTTAAAGGGTTATTATCTGCCTCCAAACAGATAACCAACGGAAACACTGAACACCCGGTTCTTGTTTTTATCATCTGCGTTGTTATCCTGTCCGGAATATACTTTGGCAAAGCCAATTCCATACTGCGCACTGATCAGGAAATTGCTGATCTCCGCACCAACCTGCACATTGCCTCCCCAGTCAAACCTTTTCCACTTGTCACGGCCCTGGTTCAAGTCGCCATTATTAAAAGGGGTATCATCGTCCCACTTGATGTCTGAAGACCCACTGGCAGCACCAGCTACTGTGACTGCTTCATATTTGTTCCTGCCTGCCACCCCGAATGCAAAATACGGGCCGACACCGGCAAACAAGCTGGCACCCTCTCCTATAGGCAGCTTGCCAATAAGATTCAACGGAACTTCGATATAAGATGGGTTCTGGCTATACTTAGCATAAGGACTCGTAAGAGATACATGGTTCTTATCTCCTACTTCTGACTTGGTTCCTTTTGTAGTGTAAAAAACTCCCGGCTGAAAAGACAGGATACGTGGCACCAGCGGCAAATCCGCTATGACACCTACGTTGAAGCCTGACAACGTTTTGGCGTCTTCAGTACTTCCGCCGCTAGTAGTAGTAATATTGGAAAGGTTCCAACCACCTTTAACGCCTACACGGGCTTGCGACATCGCTGCAACAGAAATCGCCATCGCTGCTAATGACAGGAAAATCGTCTTCTTAGTCATAACCTTAAATTTTGGTCCGGCAGCCAAAATTCAAAGAGTATGCCAAAAGAATGTTAAATTTTACTAAACAATTGATTTTCAATAACAACAGAGGCGTATATTCTACATTCTACACCCCGTTTTCTACAGTTTTGCAGCTATCTTTTTTTGTCCGGCATGTTCTAAAAATTCGTTTAGCTGTTCTACCGCCAGGCGCTTGGCAACGATTTTTTTGTTTTCATCCAGCAGGTATACTACCGGTGTACTATACACGTCATACAAACGGCGATAGTTCGTCGTATTATCTGCATCCAGTGCATGTATCCAGCCATTGAGCTTATGTTCCTTAATAAAGGAAAGCCAATCTTCCCGTGTACCTTCTGTTTTGATACCGATGATGGCTACCCCTTTATTTTTCCAGCTGGCCTTAAAAGCGGAATCCAGACGTGGCACTTCGGTCTTACAGTGGCCGCAGGTAGGATCCCAGAATACCAGGACGGTGAATTTGGCTTTTGTTTTATACAAGGAAACAGGTCTGGAGGCAGTATCCTTCAGTTCCAGCGGGGCAGCCTGTTGCCCGATCAGATTAGGCGCCAGTGTGTAAGCCCGGTTAACGATCTTGTTCAGCTGTTCATCATTCAGCCAGAAAGCATCCCCTGGCACATAGTACTTCTCCACCAGGTGTACAAATACAGCATCCATGCCCATGTAAGGAGAACTTTCATAGTTATACGTAAGCCACCAGAGCACAAATTTGAATGCCTCCTTGCTCTTGCGGGTGCGGGCTATGAGGGCGTCGCAGTCTGCAATGATGGAGTCTGGCATATTTACCACCAGCTGGGTAAAGTATTTCTTCAGTTTGCCTTCCAGTACCGGCGTTCTAACCAGACGATCTGTGGACAGCTCTACATCATCCCAGTAATGGCCTTTAAAATAACGATAAGCAAAAGTGGAATCTTCTCCGGCCGGCTGCTGTGGTATCTCTGGCTCTTTCATGGCCTTGAAAATGGCCGACAGGATAGCATTTGGATTTTTTTGGACCAGTTCCTGCCGGTATTGCTGCAGTTTTTTACCCAGCTCCTGCTGTAAAGGCAGCACCTTGGCAGAGTCTGCAGCTGTTTGCGCAGCTTTCAGCTGGCTGGCAATATTATGGGTAAGCGCTTCCTGCTGGAAGATAAACCGGTTGTACTCCAGAAACAGATCGTTATCCGGGGAGCCTTTGTAAACGGTTTTGTTGATCAGGTCAGTGGTATCGATTGTTACACTGAATACCTGCTGCTTGTCGATCAGTGTTTCCACATATTGCTGTTTGCCGGGCAGTACGATCAGATAAATGCCGGGCAACAGGGGTGTTTTCCCCTTCAGGATAACTTCCCCGGAAGGAGATACGTCGGCAGAGTCAGCCAGGTAGGTGGTCCGGCCCATATAATTGGCCAGAAACAGTTTTCCACTGGTATAATTTTTCAGCTTAATGGAAAGCTGATAACCCTGTGCTTGCAGGTTTAACTGTAAAGCGAGTGCTGCCAGGAGCAGGAAAAATATTTTACGCATAGGAATTGGTAACAATATGTAAAAATAAGGGTAAAAAAGGTAATTGGTATATCCTTTTAAGATTACCGATTCACGAATTCCTTTTACCTTTGCAGCCGTGAGGAAAAAAAATGTTGTTTTAGAAAAAGTACCTGTATCCGGCTATGCCGCAGAAGGTAAGGCCCTGGCGCGGCAGGACGGTAAAGTCATCTTTATTGAAGGTGGTGTAATGCCCGGCGATATTGTAGACGTACGACTGAGTAAAAACAAAAAAGACTGGGCCGAAGGAAAAGCCATTCATTTTCATGCCTACTCAGACAAACGGGTAGAACCATTTTGTGCGCATTTTGGTACCTGTGGCGGTTGTAAGTGGCAGATGATGCCTTACAGCCTGCAGCTGGAATACAAACAGCAACAGGTGGCAGATCACCTGCAGCGTATCGGTAAGCTGAACCTCCCTCCCATGAGCCCCATCCTGGGATCAGCCCATACAGAGCACTACCGCAACAAGCTGGAATTCACCTTCAGCAACAAGGCATACCTCACCAACGAAGAAGTAAGGGCGCTGAACGGGGAGGAAATTCCTGTAAGGCCGGCACTGGGCTTTCATGTGCCCAAACTGTTCGACAAGGTGCTGGATATCAACACCTGTTACCTGATGCAGGAACCGGTGAACCTCATCCGCAACACCATCAGGGAGTACGCCATACAACATGAACTGTCTTTTTATGATATCCGCCTGCAGGAAGGCTGGCTGCGGAATCTTGTTGTACGTTTGTGCACAACCGGGGAGATTATGGTGAACCTGGTGATCCATCATGAAGATAAGGCAAACAGGGTAGCGCTGCTGGACCATCTGCAGAAAACAGTACCAGCTATCACCACCCTGTTATATACCATCAACCCCAAGAAAAACGATTCCATCTTCGACCTGGAACCACAGGTGTATTCCGGTAAAGGTTATGCAGAAGAAAAACTGGAGGACTTTGTATTTAAAATAGGTCCGAAATCTTTCTTTCAGACAAACACCTACCAGGGCGAAGTGTTATATAAGGTTACACGTGACTTTGCAGAACTGACCGGTTCGGAAATTGTATACGATCTGTACTGTGGTACCGGTAGTATTGGTATTTTTGTATCCCGCAAAGCCCGGAAAGTTGTGGGCATTGAACTGATCAAGGAAGCGATTGATGATGCCCGGGAAAATGCAGCCCGTAACCAGGTAAACAATGCAGAATTTTTTGCCGGTGATGTAGTGGATATTTGTGACGATGCTTTTTTTGCCCATCACGGACAGCCGGACGTTATTATTACCGACCCTCCACGGGCTGGTATGCACGAAAAACTGGTCAATAAACTGCTGGAGATTGCTGCCCCAAAAATCGTTTATGTAAGCTGTAACCCGGCTACACAGGCCAGAGATCTGGCTTTGCTGGATGCGCTGTACACGGTGGAAAAGGTACAACCCGTAGATATGTTTCCGCATACCCACCACATCGAAAATGTGGTATTGCTGAAGAAAAGAGAAAATAAATAGAAATAATGAACGAGTACAGGCCCGGAAAATTTCAGTTTTTACCCCTGGTGATCAAAAACCTTTTGATCATAAATGGATTGGTTTGGTTGGTCCAGATTACCCTGCTTAAAAAGTACGGGTATGATATGAATGACCTTTTTGCTCTCCATTACTGGGGGTCACCGGGATTCCGGCCTCATCAGTTCATCACCCACCTGTTCATGCACTCTACCAGCGATCCCTGGCACCTGCTCATGAACATGTTTACGCTCTGGATGTTTGGCGCTACCCTGGAAAACAGGTGGGGGTCCAAAAGGTTCCTGATCTTTTATATGATATGCGGCATAGGCGCTTCGCTCTGTTATATGGGCGTTCAGACCTATGAGAATATGACCCTGGCCAAATATGCCAATGCTTTCCTGGACAACCCTACGTTCAGCAACTTCGTGGCGCTGGATAAGAAGTTCCATCTGGACAATGCCAATATCAGCATGAGCGATATGAAAGAGGCTATTGCACAGGGTAATACACTGGCTATCGATATGGCGAAAATATATGTCAAACAATATATGCTCGCTTACAGCAACAGCATCGTAGTAGGCGCTTCCGGCGCGGTATACGGTATCCTGTTTGCTTTTGGCTATCTCTTCCCCAATGCTATCATCTTCCTGTATTTCTTCCCCATAAGGGCCAAATACTTTGTGGCTTTTATGATCCTGACGGAAGTATGGGCCGGGATACAAAACTCTCCGGAGGACAATGTGGCACACTTTGCTCACCTGGGCGGCGCACTTTTTGCGTACCTCCTGCTGAAAGGCTGGAATAAGAGGAACAGAACTGATTTTTATTGACGCAAGACTATATTTAGCCGTAATTTTGTATTGAAAATACTCGTACCATGCATGCGTTGGAAAAAGAGAAAATGCCCCGCCTCTCCCTCGGAGAAGAACGGAATATGGTCACCCAACTAGTGATTTTTAACCTCACTGCTTTTATATTCCTCCTTTTTACACTTGTGATTTACAAGATGGAAGTAGGGAAAGATGGAGAGGCTATTTTCTATAAAAATATTATGAACTGGCTGCGGTTGCCAGCTGATCCGGCCAAACTGATGGTTCGCCCCTGGACAATGCTGACTTCTCTGGTTACTCACATAGAAGTGTGGCAGATTTTTACCAATATGGTGTGGTTATGGTGTTTCGGCACTTTCCTGCAACATATTGCAGGCCATCAGCGTATCCTGCCGATATACCTTTTTGGCGGCCTGACAGGCAACCTGTTTTACATACTGGGTGTACAGGCAATTCCGGCCCTGCACGCTCTTCTGCCTAATGGTGCCATTATGGGAGCTTCTCCCAGCATTATGGCCATGGCAGCAGGCGCTACCCTCATCTCTCCCCGCTACCGTATTTTCCCTTTACTGGCAGGTGGTATTCCTCTCTGGATCATCACCGTGGTATATGTGGGCCTGTCTGTAGCCACCAGTGTAACAAGCCTCAGCGGCATTGCCTATCTGATCCAGATTACAGGCGGTGGTCTTGCTGGTCTGTTGTTTATGTACAGCTGGAGAAAAGGACGTGATTGGGGTGCAGGCTTCAACAGATTGCTCTTCAAATTAACCCATGTTTTTCATCCGGCTGCTCAGCGGATTAATCCGGAAGATCTTAAAGGCGCAGCCCAAAATATCCCCGCTGCCGGAGAAAATCAGCCTTTCCGCCGCGTCGGACAGGTGCCTGAACAACGCCTCAACGAAATACTCGATAAGATCAATGAAATGGGGCTGGACTCCCTGTCCCCTGAAGAACGGGAAACATTGCTGCGGGCCAGCAAGTCTTCCAAATAATATTTGGTTATTTAGTCATTTGGTGATTTGGTCATTAAAGTAATATCTTACTATACATCAAATAATCAAATGACTAAATAATTAAATCCCTAAATGAAATTTGTTTGTGTACCGTTGCTCGTTTCATTGTTGTTAAGTGCCTACCTCCCCTTACTTAACCCCGGCGATTATTGGATAGCCGGATTTGCCCCCCTCGCCTTTCCACTTCTTTTCCTATTATGCCTGTTGTCGCTATCTTTCTGGATATGGCGAAGAAAAAAAAGATATGTTTTCTATACCATCGCTGCATTGTTATTATGTCTCCGGCCCGCCTTACGTACGTGGGGATTCCATATACTGCCCAAGGACAATATCACCAAAACTTCCGGCAGCCGGGAGTTTACGCTGATGACCTATAATACCAGCAGCATGGGATTACAATCCTACAAGATCAATCCGCAAATACGAGCAGCTGTTTTCCAGCAGATCAATGAGAGCCGGCCCGACATCCTGTGCATGCAGGAGTTTTACACCAACGATCATCCTGAATTATCAAACCATATAGATTCCCTGCGGAACATCGGCCAATATCCTTATCACTACTTCACCTGCGACCAGGTATCCTGGAACACGTGGTATTACGGTATCGTTCTCTTTTCCCGCTACCCCATTGCTGCTGCTACGGCCATCCCATGTGATGAAGAAGCCAATGGCAGCGGGCGTAGTTTCCTGCAGGCAGATATTGTTATCCAGCAGGACACGGTACGGGTTTTCAGTGTACAGTTTACTTCGTATATGTTTTCCCGTAATGATTATAGCAACCTGAGATCACATCCTGTATTGGTGATGGGGAAAATGAAGCGCACCTTTCGTCGCAGGACTGCGCAGGCCCGGCAACTGGCCTCACTGGTCGCAGCCAGTCCCTATCCGGTGATCGTTGCCGGAGACTTTAATGATCCACCAGCCTCCTACAGCTATCATACCGCAGCAGCCGGGCTGCAGGATGTTTTCCTGCAAACAGGCTTTGGCTGGGGGCGTACACTGTCGTATCTGTCGCCCACCTTACGGATCGATTATATCCTGCCGGACCAGCATTTTGATATCAAAGGATGCCGGGTCCTGAAAACACCAACGTCAGAGCATTTCCCGGTAATATCCCGTCTGTCGTTGAAAAAACACTAACTTTATTCATTCAACAAACGTGGAAACGCGGTGCGATTCTTAAGACTATTTACGAAAGGCGTTTTTGTGATCATCAACCTAGGAGTGGTGTTACTGTTTCTTGCCGCCTGCCTAGCACCGTACATTTCACCGGCCTGGTTCTGGCCGATCAGCTTTATCACCCTGGCATTTCCTTTTTTACTGGGGCTGCTGGTAGTGTTTATGGTTGGATGGCTGTTTTTCAACTACCGGTATGCATTTTTATCCCTGATCGCGCTGTTCCTGGGATGGAAGTCTATCAGCGCGTTTCTGGCATTTAACCTGCCGGCGGGCAACAAGCCGGCCCCTCCATCAGAGAGCCTGACGGTGATGAGCTACAACGTCAGCCAGTTTGGCCTTTACCGGGAAAAAGACAGTAAATACAACCGCCAGGCTATGTTTGCCCTGATTAAAAAACAGGAACTGGACATCGCCTGCTTCCAGGATTTTTATACTTCGGAGAAAAAGAACGATTTTAACAACCGGGAAGATATTTCCAGAGAGATGAAGTTGCCCTATCGCTTTTTCTCCAGCGATTTTAACCGCAATGGTATGCAGCACTGGGGTTCCATCATCTTTTCAAAATACCCTATTATTGCGTCCGACAAGGTAAAAATGAGTATGGGTCCTCTGAGCGAAAGCCTGATCTATGCGGATATTGTGAAGGATGATGATACGATCCGCATTATCAATATGCACCTGGAATCGTATCGGTTCAATGAAAAGGATTATACTGATATCAAAAAAATCAAGAACCAGGAAGATACCGGGCTGGTGGCCACCAAAAATATCATCCAGAAAATGCGGGAGGCATACATCCGTCGCAGTCAACAGGCCGATATTGTAGGTAATTTTATCCGGCAAAGTCCTTACCCGGTGATCGTATGCGGGGATTTTAACGACACCCCGGCTTCGTATACCTATTTTACCATCAAGGGTGATCTGCAGGATGCCTTTTTGAAGAAAGGACTGGGTGTAGGGCGTACTTTCGGAGGGCTGGCCCCTACCCTGCGCATCGATTATGTGTTTGCCAGCACCGATTTTAGAATCAACAGCTTCCGGAAGATTATTTCAGACCTGTCTGACCACTATCCGGTTATCGCAAACCTTAGCCTTATCGGCGGCGGTTTACGGGAAGTAGAAGTAAACAAATAAGTATAAATTATCATGAAAATGTTTAATATTTTGAGATCTGACCGATGTTGTTCCCGGACTTTTAACTTACGTCTGAAACAATATTTATCTTTGCCATCCACCACCGGAGAAAAAGCGTGTTGTTAACGGCACGCCACCGGACATTCTTAATTACAGCATATGTCAGAACTCAGAATATACAATTCATTACATCGTCAGAAAGAAGTATTCACCCCCTTACACCCTGGCCACGTAGGCATGTACGTGTGCGGTCCTACCGTATCGGGTGAATCTCACCTGGGCCATGCCCGCCCCTACATCACGTTTGATGTGGTATACCGTTATCTGCAGCATCTGGGCTATAAAGTGCGTTATGTACGCAACATCACGGATGCCGGCCACTTTGAAGAAGAAGGCCGTGCTGCGGAAGACAAGATTTCCAAGTTTGCCGTACTCGAAAAGCTGGAACCCATGGAGCTGGTGCAGAAATACACCAATCTGTTTCACTGGGCGATGTTGCAGTTCGGGTGCCTGGAACCAAGCATTGAACCTACCGCTACCGGCCATATCATAGAACAGATTGAAATGATCAAAACGATCATGGAAAAGGGATATGCCTATGAAGTAGACGGCAGTGTTTATTTTGATGTGAAAAAATATGCCGCCAGCTACGATTACGGTATCCTCAGCGGCCGTGTTCTGGAAGACATGCTGGAAACCACCCGTGAACTGGAAGGACAGGACGACAAACGCAACAAGGCAGATTTTGCCCTCTGGAAAAAAGCACCAGCTGAACATATCATGCGCTGGCCAAGCCCCTGGGGTGAAGGTTTCCCCGGATGGCATATCGAGTGCTCCGCTATGAGTGCCAAATACCTGGGTCACCAGTTTGATATCCATGGTGGCGGTATGGACCTGCAGTTTCCTCACCACGAGTGCGAAATCGCGCAGAGTGAGGTTGCCCATGGCGATATGATGGCCCGTTACTGGATGCACAACAATATGATCACCATCAACGGACGTAAGATGGGTAAAGCCTATGGCAACACCATCAAACTGACGGAGATGTTTACCGGCAGCAATTCACAGCTGGACAAGGCTTACAGCCCTATGACCATCCGGTTTTTCGTATTGCAGACCCATTACCGCAGCACACTGGACTTCTCCAACGAAGCATTGCAGGCCGCGGAAAAAGGATTGCAGCGTCTCTGGGCTGCTCATGAAACGCTGCAGAAACTCAGCTACAGCGCAGCCGCTGGCCCACTGAACGAAGAGCTGGACAAACAGGTGCGCAACTGGTGCCTGGAATGCGCGGAGTTCATGAACGACGACGTTAATACCGCCAAAGTGCTGGCCAACCTGTTTGAGCTGACACCGGTTATCAACTCGCTGAAGGGCGGTCAGATCAAGATGCATGAGATCAGCGAAGACACCTTCGCCCTGCTGCAGCAAACCTGGCAAACCTATCTGATAGACATCCTGGGCATACAACAGCCACCTGCAAGCAGTGATGACCATCTGCTCGACGGTGTGCTGCAGATGCTGATATCCATGCGTAAGGAGGCCAAAAGCCGTAAGGACTATGCCTCTTCCGACAAGATCCGCAATGAGCTGCTGAGCATTGGCATCCAGCTCAAGGATGAAAAAGACGGTACTGTTACCTACAGTGTTCAATAAGCTAAATATTTGAAGAAGATAATGCGTAAAGCTCTGATCATTTTGACAACGCTGGCCATCACGGCCGGCGCTTGTCAACAGCAGTCAACAAAAACGGAAAATACTGCGGACAGCACCGGGGCCAGTAAAGTGGCCAAACTGGCCGTGCCCGTACCGGCCTTCAACGCGGATTCCGCATATGCCTATACCGCCAAACAGGTAGGCTTTGGCCCTAGGATACCCAATACACCGGCACAGCAGAAATGTGCAGACTGGATGATCAGCACCTTGCGGAAGTGGGCAGATACGGTATATGTGCAACGCACCACCGTTACCGGCCCTCATAAAGAGAACCTGCCCTGTATCAATATCATCGCCAGCTTTAACCCGGCTGCCAAACAGCGGGTGCTGTTGCTCGCCCACTGGGACACCCGTCCCTGGGCTGATGAAGATGCCTTTGATAAAAAGGGTAAACTGGATGGTGCTGATGATGGCGCCAGTGGTGTAGCCGTGCTGATGGAAGCTGCCCGGCAGTTCCGTGCCCAGCGGCCGGAAGCAGGGGTAGACATTCTGCTGGTAGACGTAGAGGATTATGGCGTAAAAGACAATGAAAACTCTTTCTGTCTGGGTACCCAGTACTGGGCTAAAAACCCGCATGTAAAGGGCTATAAAGCCAACTACGGCATACTCCTGGACATGGTAGGCGGTCGCGGTTCACAGTTTTATATGGAAGGTTCTTCCCAGCAATATGCTTACGGGCCTATGAAAATGTTCTGGGACGTGGCCAATCAACTGGGATACTCCGACTTTTTCCGTTACGAGAAAAACGGCTCCTACATTACGGATGACCACATTTATGTGAACACCATGGCCAACATCCCCACTTTTGATATTATCGCCTGGCAAGCCAACGGCAATTTTGCTCCGCACTGGCATACCCAGAATGATAACATGAGTGTGATTGACACCAAAACATTAAAAGCAGTAGGGCAAACGATTCTGCAGGTGATTTATAACCAGCCGTTTACCTATTGATATCACCGGCCGGAGTGCAGGATTTACAGGATATATACATTTAACCGATAGTTTATGCCCAGCCCATCTGGTACTCCGGTAACGGAGCACGCTTATATAGCTCATCTCTGCAAAGACAAAAAGCTGCAGAAGATTATCGCCGGCCCGCTGGCGGCGCGGGTAAAGCGAAAGAATTTTGCCGTGCGCCTGATGCAGGCCATTATGAACCAGCAGCTCTCCACCAAAGTGGCTGACGTGATCTACGCCCGTTTCCTGGCCCTTTACAGCCATAAGGAACCTACTCCCCAACAGGTGATGGATACACCGCCGGAGGTACTGCGTGCTATTGGCCTGTCCAATGCCAAAGTATCCTATGTGCAAAATGTAGCCAACTTCGTGCTGACGGAAAAGCTTACAGACGCCAAACTCCACAAAATGGACGACGAAGCCGTGATCATATGCCTCACCCGTATCAAGGGTGTGGGCCGGTGGACGGTGGAAATGCTGCTGATGTCACACCTTCATCGGGAGGATATTTTCTCTATCGACGACCTGGGCATACAGCAGGCCATGACCACACTGTATAAGCTCGACCCCAGTAATAAAAAGCTTTTCAGGGAAAAGATGAAAACGATCTCTGATAAATGGTCTCCTTACCGAACCCATGCCTGCCGCTATCTCTGGCAGTGGAAAGATTCCTGAATGTAAATACGTTGCGTAGTACCTCACTAAATTTGTGCTATGAGTTTGCAGGGAAGTCTATTCGATGAACCAGCCCCCGGGAATGTCATCAGTTTAAAGAACGGAGAACTGGCTTATTATCCGCACTTTTTCAATAAAGCGGAAAGTGATACGTATATGCAGACATTGCTGGACACCATCGCCTGGAAACAGGAATCAATGCGGATGTACGGCAAAGAGGTTTTATTTCCCCGGTTAATGGCCTGGTATGGCGATGCAGCCACTTCCTACAGTTTTTCAGGCAATACGTTTGTGCCACAGCCCTGGACGCAAGCATTAACAGACATTCGCGACCGTATTACCCCAACGGCCGGCACCACATTCAACAGTGTATTGCTCAACCTGTACCGTGATGGCAGCGACTCTATGGGATGGCATGCTGATGATGAGCCGGAACTGGGCCCTCAGCCAGTTATCGCCTCTGTTAACTTTGGCGCTGCCCGCCGCTTTTTGTTACGCTATAAAAGTGATCATCACCTGAAGTATGAAATATTGCTGGAACACGGCTCCCTCCTCATCATGAAAGGGACCCTGCAGCAATACTGGGAACACCAGGTACCCAAAACAAGCCGCCAGATCTCCGGAAGGATCAACCTCACCTTCCGCTTTATCCACCCGTAAAACCATATACACCTGCTATGAACAACCTTATTTTACTCATTGGAAATGATATCAACAACATTTCCAGCGGACAAAGCTGGAAAGACCTGTTGCAGGATATTATCACCTTCTGTCATACAGGCGACTGCGTGGAACTGGATGATAAAAAACCATTCCCGCTGCTGTATGAAGAAGTGTTTCTAACCGCCATCAAAAGAGAAAAAATGCGGGAAAGGGAACTGAAAGCATTTATTGCCATCAAAGCCGCTGAAATAAAATCCAACGGCATCCATGAAGCAATCAGAGCACTCAAGCCGGCGCATATCCTCACCACCAACTATGAGTTCACCCTCGAAGGCCGCACCCCGTTTGAGAATACCAGTCTTATCAATGAAAAATTCTACAGCATCTTCCGGAAATATACCATGGATGATATTCACTACTGGCATATTCACGGTGATTGCCTCAACCCCATGAGCATCAACCTGGGCTTTGAACATTATGGCGGTCAGTTGCAACTGATGCGTAACTATGTGGTCAGCGGCACCTTCTATTCCAACAAGGAAGTACCAAAGGCTTCCTTACTGAGACGCATACACGCCAAACAGGTATACTTCCATTCCTGGATAGATTTTTTCTTTACCCGTGACATCCACATCTTCGGACTGTCGCTCGATTTTGTGGAAACAGACCTCTGGTGGCTGCTCACCTACAGAGCCCGGCAAAAATTTCATCATAAAAATATTCCGGTGCCCAATATCATCTACTACTATATTCCGGAAGAGCTAAAGGTTGCCTGCAAATTCAAGCTGGACCTACTTTCCGCCAATGATATCCGGATTGTAAGTCTTCCCGGAAAAGATAAACGGGCCTATTACAACACCATCATCCAACGCATAGAAAAGATGAAATCGTAAACACTGATTGTAACTTTCTGCACACTGGCAGCGTTTTTGCAAACAAGAGGTATACTGACAAAAGTAAACCGTCAGGTATCTTTTGTTGTTAAAGATTAAAATCACAATTATGTTTTTCGAATTAGCATTGACGCTGGCTACTACATTGATGACACCCGGAGAACCCGTGCAAAAGCAGCAGCCCGCAAGAAACCAGACCATTTATGTGAAAGAAGCCAAAGAACCCTGCACCGGCGTAGCCCCCATGGAATGCCTGCAGATAAAGGGACTCAAGGATACAGCGTGGTCAAACCTCTTCACCAACATCGAAGGATTTAAATATATTCCCGGCTATCGTTACAAATTGTTAGTAAGGGTTACTACCATTAAAAATCCTCCGGCCGATGGCTCATCCATTAAATACACGCTGCGGAAAGTATTGGAGAAGAAAAAAGTAAATACGACTGCTGCTGAAAAAACAGTTAATACTGAAAATGGCCGTCTGTGGGCATTTATCACGAGCAAAAGATGGAACCTGATCAAAATGGGTGATAGCGTACTCACACAATCCGGTATCTGGGTTGAATTTGATCCGGCCACCAAACGCTTTCACGGCAAAGGCGGATGCAACAACATCTCCGGTGGTTTTAACGCCAGTGGTGAAAACATCAGCTTTACCATGCCCATCAGCACCAGAATGGCCTGCATGGATGAAAACGTAATGCGCCGTGAACACGAATTTCTGACCATGATCGGTGAACACAACTTCCGGTATGATGTAGCAGACCAGACACTCAACCTGTACGACAACAACAAATTGGTACTGATGTTTGGTATGCAGCCCAAGGAAAATAAATAACTACTTACTCACTCATTAAGAAAAGAAGAGGGTGTATCAAAAGGCACCCTCTTTTTTTATGTAAGGTCAAACCAAATGAGGTGTTTTTGGTTTTTATAGCATGCCCAAAGGAAAAACACTTTCAGTAGTCTTTAAAGCAAACCTACAACACCAGGCGATGCTTTTTCCACCCGAAATTGGAGATCTGATAGCAGAGAATCACCCAGTCCGTGTTGTGGATAATGTGATCGAAAAGATCGACATCACTTTATTATTAAAGCGGTATAAAGCAGGAGGGACGAGCAGTTATCATCCCCGAATGCTATTGAAAGTTCTTATTTACGCCTATATAAATAACATTTACAGCAGTCGTAAAATAGAAGAAGCACTAGGACAGAACATCCACTTTATGTGGGTAAGCGGAATGAGTAAACCTGATCATAATACTATCAATAGGTTCCGCGGCGAACGCCTACAAAAAGTATTACAGCCTATATTTACCCAAGTGGTCCTGCTGTTATGTGAAGAAGGCTTATTAAACATAAAAGAGTTATACACTGACGGGACAAAGATAGAAGCCCAGGCCAATCGCTATAGTTTTGTATGGGGCAATGGTATTAAGAATAGCAAAGAAAAAATAAAACAGCAGCTAAATGACTTGTGGAAATATGCCCAATCAGTGGCAGCTTCAGAGTTAGATGATGATACAGACCCATCTGGCTATGACAAAATAGACAGCGAAAAAGTCAGTAAAACAATAGCCGCTATCAATGAAGCCATCAAAGACAAACCAGTAGATAAGCAGATCAGACAAAAGCTGGGATATGCTCGCCGTAACTGGCCTACAGCCTTGGAGAAGTATGAAAAGCAAGAAGAAATCTTAGGTACAGACCGCAATAGTTATAGCAAAACCGATCCCTCTGCCACCTTTATGCGAATGAAAGAAGACCATATGGGGAATGGTCAGCTCAAACCAGCATATAATCTTCAAATAAGTACTAATAATCAATATATCGTCAATTACAGCCTCCATCAGCAGACTACAGACACTTCCACTTTAATTAATCACCTCCAACAGTATATAAATCAATATAAGCGTGTACCCAGCAATATTACAGCAGATGCAGGGTATGGTAGTGAACAGAACTATCAGTGGCTGGAAAACAAGCGGATCACAGCTTATGTAAAGCATACTTCCTTCGACCGAAATCAGCGCCAGTCAACTAAAGCAGCGGAAAAGTTCAAGGTTGAAAACTTACCCTACAATGCTGAAAAAGATTATTACATCTGCCCTGCTGGCCAGCGAATGCGCAGAAAAAGCATATTCCCCAAAACAAACAAAAACGGTTATGAACAAACGATAACTACGTATCAGGCTAGAACATGCGAGGGGTGTACATTACGGACGCAATGCCATAAACAACCAACAAATCGTGTCATAGAAGTAAATCATAATCTAAATCGCCTTAAATCTCTGGCTGACAAGCGATTAAAAACGAAAAAAGGTATACAGAAGCGCAAACAACGATGCTACGATGTGGAGCCTGTCTTCGCTAATATCAAGCATAACCATGGCTTTAAAAGATTTATGCTGAAAGGGTTGGATAAAATAACCACCGAAATAGGATTACTGGCCATGGCTCACAATCTTAGAAAGAAAACAGCATAAAATCGGACTAACCCTTCACTCCTAAAAATGAAAATCACAAAATCATTATAAAAATCTGGATATCAAACAAAGAAGCCGTCTCTTGTTTTGAGACGGCTTCTTTTTCTTTCTTTACTAATAAAGCTATGGTATAACAACTAAAACACTGTGTTATTAATAGGCGTCATTGCCTGGTCCCTGCACGGCAGCTACCAGCTTCCGTGTGGGATGATATTCAAACAACATAGCGTTGGAGATGTTGTCTCCTACTGCTACTACCACTTGTACAGTATCAGCTTTCTGCTCTGGTACCTGTACCAGCAGATAATCAGCATCAGCATGCAATACCTGTGCTGATACTTCACCAAAGATCACTTTGTTGGAAGCCTTATCCTGGCTGAAACCATGACCTCTGATGATCAGAAAATTTCCGGCGTTACCGGCTACTGTAGCTGTTTCTTTCTTTTCCTGGTTTGGGGTACAAGCTGTCATCGCTGTTATCATCAACAGCAGGGATACCACAAACATTCTTAAATGTTTCATGTTTTTATACTTCTTTTTGGGGGCGGGTAACAAACCCTGTTACAAATAAATCCGGGTTAACACTATCGCATGTTGCAACTCTTATCCGCAACAGTATATAATCGGTATTAAAACGGACGCAAATTTACGACGATTCTTTGTAAAAACAATCGAGTTAACCAACAAAATTTTAAAATTACGTACTACTACGTATCATCCTTATTCAATCAGCATATCACTTTTTTAACAGCTGCAACTTGTTGTATTCCCAGTTCATACGAGCGATGTGCAATACCGAAATCTGCTGCGGACATTCTGCTTCACAAGCCTCTGTATTGCTGCAATGACCAAACCCTTCCGCATCCATCTGGTCTACCATCTGCTGCACTCTTTCTCTTGCTTCTATTTCTCCCTGTGGCAACAATGCCAGGTGCGTTATTTTAGCACTGGTAAACAATGCAGCGCTGGAATTTTTACACACCGCCACACAGGCACCACAACCAATACACGCCGCCGCATCAAAAGCAGCTTCCGCCACACCATGCCCCACCGGTATACTGTTGGCCTCCGGCGCCTGCCCGGTATTCACTGAAATAAAACCACCCGCCTGTATCACACGATCCAAAGCACTGCGGTCTATTTTCAGATCACACCTTACCGGAAAAGCAGTAGCACGAAACGGCTCTATATATATCACCTCTCTTTCCCCGAAACTGCGCATATGCAGCTGGCAGGTGGTGGTGTTTTTCAGCGGCCCGTGTGCACGACCATTGATCATCACACCGCACTGTCCGCAAATGCCTTCCCTGCAATCATGGTCGAACTCGATAGTCCGTTCGCCCTTTCCCAGCAGCTGTTCATTCAACATGTCCAGCATCTCCAGAAAAGACATATCCGGATCAACTTCTGCCAGTTCATAATCCAGCATCTTACCAGCAACCTGGCTGTTTTCCTGTCTCCATATTTTTAATCGTATATGCATACACGATAGTTTATTTATAACTTCTCACGGTAGGTATAACAAATTCAAACTTCAGTGGCTCTTTATGCAATACAGGTGGGTTGTCTTTTCCTGCCCATTCCCAGGCCGAGATAAAAGAAAAGTCCTGGTCATTGCGCCTGGCTTCTCCTTCCGGTGTCTGATATTCTACCCGGAAATGAGCGCCACAGGATTCTTCGCGCGTCAGCGCATCATAACACATCAGTTCACCAAGCTCCAAATAGTCTGCAACCCTACCTGCTTTTTCCAGTTCACTGTTGATGGCCATCCCCCCGGGTATGTAAAGCTGTTCATAAAACTGCTGCCGTAATGCCTTTATCTCACTGATAGCCTGCTCCAGGCCTTCCCTGGAGCGAGACAGGCCACATTTGTCATACAGAATTTTACCCAGTGTTTTATGGAAATGATCAGCAGATAACTTACCACCTATAGACATCAATGCGCGCAACTGCCCTTCTACTCTTGCCGCTGCACTCTCGAAAGCAAGCTGACTGGTATCTATCGGAGGCGTTTTGATTTCATCAGCCAGATAGTTGCCCAACGTATAAGGTGCAATGAAATAACCGTCCACACAGGCCTGCAACAGTGAATTAGCTCCCAACCTGTTAGCACCGTGATCAGCAAAATTGGCCTCGCCCAACGCAAACAGGCCCGGGATGGTTGTCATCAGCTCATAATCTACCCACAGACCTCCCATCGAAAAATGTGCAGCCGGCGAAATACGCATCGGTTCTTTATAAGCATCGACCCCGGTGATTTTTTCGTACATGCGGAAGAGGTTACCATACTTCTCGCGGATTTTTGGCTCTCCCTGTTCCTTAATGGCCCTTGAGAAATCGAGGTATACCGCATTTTTTAAAGGCCCTATGCCATAACCCGCGTCTATACGCTCTTTGGCAGCCCTGGAGGCAATATCCCTGGGCGACAGGTTACCAAAAGCCGGATATCTTCGTTCCAGATAATAATCCCGATCTTCCTCCGGAACCTGGTTGGGCAGACGTTTTTCGTCCTTGTTTTTGGGCACCCATATACGGCCATCATTGCGCAGTGATTCCGACATCAGCGTCAACTTGGACTGGTATTCGCCCGACTGTGGCAGGCTGGTGGGATGGATCTGCGTCCAGCTGGGGTTGGCAATGAGTGCGCCCTTTTTATGTGCCCGCCAGATGGCAGAACCATTACATCCCATAGCCAGGGTAGACAGGTAATAAATCTTACCGAATCCGCCAGTGGCCAATATCACAGCATGGGCACCATGACGCTCTATATTGCCGGTATCCAGATTCCGGACAATCACACCCCTTGCCTTTCCGTCTATCGTTACCAGGTCCAGCATTTCATGACGGGCAAACAACTGCACCGTGCCCAGGTGTACCTGCCGCATCAATGCCTGATAGGCTCCCAGCAATAGCTGTTGACCAGTTTGTCCCCGTGCATAAAAGGTCCGCGACACCTGTACCCCACCGAAAGAGCGGTTATTGAGATAACCACCGTATTCCCGGCCGAAAGGCACGCCCTGCGCCACCGCCTGGTCTATCAGACTGGCACTGCATTCTGCCAACCGGTATACATTGCCCTCCCTTGATCGGAAATCACCTCCTTTGATCGTATCATAAAACATACGGAAGATGTTATCTCCGTCATTTTTATAGTTCTTACAGGCATTCACACCTCCCTGCGCTGCCACTGAATGGGCGCGGCGTGGGGTGTCCTGAAAACAGAAGCTTTTTACCCGATATCCCATCTCCCCAAGGGAAGCTGCAATAGAGCTTCCGGCCAGTCCGGTGCCCACTACAATTACCTCCAGCTTCCTGCGGTTGGCCGGGTTGACCAGTTTCGCATGCTCCTTGTAATAACGCCACTTGTCCTCCAGTGGCCCGTCCGGTATTTTTGATTCCAGCATCTCAGCTTATTTTAAGAAGTGAACGTAAACCGGTATCAACGCAAAACCAGCACAGATACCTACACTGTAAAGCCAGCCGAAAACCTTTATCCATCGAACATATCGCGGATGATATACACCCAGCGTTCTGGCTGCACTAAAAAAACCATGTATCAAATGATAGCATAACGCCACCATACACAACACATATATCAGCACATACCAGGTTTCGCTGTAGACCGCCACCACCAAGGTGTACAGGTCTTTGTTTCCCCTCGCGTCCAGCGGTAATGATCCAAATTTGTACACATACCAGAAATCCCTGAAATGAATCACCAGAAAAATAAAAATGATCGTACCCAGCAATCCCATATTACGCGTATACCATTTGCTGACCGTCCCTCTCCTGTCATAATGGTATTTTACATCTCTTGAACGTTTATTCGTCAACGTTATAATGATTGCATATATCACATGCACAATGATACTGATGTATAACACCCAGGAAATAATTTTGATGATGATATTTCCTGACAACAGATGCGAATAATAATTGAATTGCAGATGTGCCTTCTCCTCCGGCAGCAGCAGCTGCAGGTTTCCCAGGAAATGAATGACCAGAAAAAGACACAGGAATAATCCCGTAAATGCCATCCAGTTTTTTCTGGTTAATGTTTTTTGTTTCCACTGACCCATAACCTGATATTTTTAAGTCGACGGTAATCAATAATGGCCTTTTATAATCTGCATTGTACCTGCACGATCATCAGATTGCTGCTGTGCGTTTTGGTACCGGGGATATCCTTGTCATAGTCGTCGATCTGCATGCCCAGTTGTATGCGTCCTCCATAATCTTTCAGAAATGCAAGACTTATCATCGGGATATAGGAACGCCGCGCATTGCCGGCATGCCTGAAATCCTCATTAAAATATTCATAGCGCATAGACACTTCTATCGATGTGAGTTTGTGATAATTGATCTTATAACGGAAGTTGGGTAGCACATAAACACCATTCATCTGATAATCACTCAGCGGTCCTTTCCGGAGGCTGTCTGCCAGGGAGTAGAACAACCGGTGATTAGTACACTGTTTGAATTCTGTTTGCAGCTGCAGGTCCAGTTTTTCTGCCAGTGGAATTACTCCGCTGAAGTCTATCCCCAACGCATAAACGCCATATCTTCTTACGGCACCAAATCCGCCATTGAGGCCCAGCGACAACCTGTTCATGTCTCCAAACTCCAGCCTGGTGGAAACCAGTTTTCCATTATCATCATCCGATATCTGGTTGCGGTTGTTGCCATTCACCACGTTGATAGCGTATTTAATGGGCCATCTCGCCATCTTCCGGAAGGTGCCGAACATAGACACACCCACCTGAAAACTTTGCCAGCCATTATTTCCGAATGCATAATACTGATTAGAGAAATCCATCGACTGGATAATATCCACCGGATAAAGGTCTTCCAGGCCGAAGGAAGGTCTGAACTGTCCTACCGTAAAATTGACCGCATCATTCCAGCGGTAGGATATAAAAGCGTTTTCCAACACTTTTCCTTTGGGGTCGCTGGCAAAATCGGCGAAGTTAACCAGACAGCTGGCTGTAAACCGGTCGCTGACCTGCGCTTTCACCTGAAGCCTTGCCCGTTTAATACTGAAACTGTTGCGCACCACTTCCTTTTCTTCGTCTGTTTGGTGTACTCCGTTCACATCTATGTTCGATTTGAGAGACAGCGTATAACGGGCCTGGAATACTCCGCCCAGTGTCACTCGTTTCAGAAAACCAACTTTCTGTGCAGTGGTATCAACCGAGGTGGTATCTATCGCCAGCCCATTTCCTGCATACGTCAACGGGATCCCTGCAACTAAAAAGGTGGCAAATAGTAAGACACTTCGTTTATGCATGCACGGTTGTTGTGAATTTCAGAATAGGCGGTTATTTATTGGGGATAACAATATGCAGCAGGGAAATGTTTGGAGGCGGGCAGGATAAAAAAATCCCGTTCCGGCATAACCGGAACGGGATCTGTATTTTTAAGCAGAAGGACTTATTTCACCAGCTTCAGCTCATCGATGATGTTTTTGGCACCACCCAGTTTTTCGATGCACCACAGCACATAGCGTACATCTACGCAGATAGTGCGGTTGTAGTCAGCGTCGAACTGGATTTTGTGGCTCAGCGCTTCGTAGTTGCCATCGAAGGCCAGACCAATCAATTCGCCGTTAGCGTTGATCACCGGAGAACCGGAGTTACCGCCGGTAATGTCGTTGGTAGTGATAAAGGCCACTACTACGTCGTTGCGTTTAGCGTCTTTGTATTGACCGAAATCTTTTTTGTTGTACAGGTCCATGTAGTTGGCCGGGAGGTCAAATTCGTAGTCACCTGGTACATATTTCTCGATCACGCCTTTCATGGTAGTAACATAATCGTAATGTACAGCATCGCGTGGAGAATATGGTTTCACCTGGCCAAAAGAGAGGCGCATGGTGAAGTTGGCATCAGGATACCTGTTGGCGTTAGGTTGCATCTGCATTACACCTTTCAGGTATTCGCGGCACAGGTCGTTGTTTTTCAGCGCGAACTGGCTATAGATAGGCTGGTATTTACCGGCGTAGTTTTTAATGAAGGTGCTGACATAAGCAAAAAGAGGATCGTTTTGCAGGGTTACAGCATCCGGATTGGCCATAAATGCTTTCCATTTGGCATCATCAAAAATGATGGTGTTGTTCATCAGGTAAGCAGCCCAGAGTTTCCAGGTGTTGTCATCTTCGAGGCTGCCGAATTTGTTTTTCAGCGCTTCGTAGAAGCCGATAGGTTGCTGATCTTTAGGCACGTCGTTGTAGAACATGCGGGCAGTAGCAGCCAGGATTTTCTGATCACTGGGTTTGTTTTCGCTTTCGAAGAAAGTGATTCTTGCTTTATCAGCAGCAACAGCAGCCTGTTGAGCGGCATCTTTAGCGCTACCTGGTGTTACCAGTGCTTTTTCCACTGCCATCAGGGTACCTGCATAAGCAGCTGCCGGAGAACCGAGAATACCTTCATTCAGATATACACGGTGTTTGGCATAAGGGCTCCATGCTTTGTAAGCAGCAGCATAATCGTTCATGATATTGGCGAACTCAGGTTTATCCTGTGCCCATTTGGCGAAAGCAGCTTCGTTCTTTTCTTTTTGTTCCAGTACGTGGTGTTGTTTCAGCTGTTTGGTTTCGCCGTCAAAGAACTTCCAGTAGTTGGCGATACCGGCATAATTAGACGCCAGTTTCAGTTTTACTGCCGGATCTTTCGCCATCTGTTCCATCATGGCTTTCAGTCTTACGTCGCGCAGATTTACCAGAGATGGGTTTTCCACTTCTGTTTTCAGCTTGATGCCATAAGAAGTTTCGTAACGGTTGGTACCACCAGGGTAACCGAAGATCATGGCGTAATCATTTTCTTTTACACCTTTGATGGATACCGGCAGGAAGTGTTTAGGTTTCAGCGGAACGTTGTCTTTGGAATAAGACGCTGGTTTACCATCTTTGGTAGCATATACGCGGAAGACAGAGAAATCACCGGTATGACGGGGCCATTCCCAGTTGTCGGTATCACCACCGAATTTACCTACGCTTTCAGGAGGAGTACCTACCAGGCGAACGTCTTTAAAGCGCTCGTATACAAACAGCAGGTATTGATTAGCTTTGAACATGGGCACCACTTTAGCTTCGTAGCCGGTGCCGGTGGTAGCTTTGGTGATGATATCGTTGTAAACATCCTGTTCTTTTTTCACTCTGTCAGCGCCGTTAAGCCCTTTCAGCTGTGCTTCCACATCTTTCGTTACATCTTCCACTTTTACCAGGAACTGTACAGAAAGCATGGGGGAAGAAATTTCTTCCTGTTTATTTTTTGCGTAGAAGCCGTTTTTGAGATAGTTATGTTCTACAGAGCTGGCAGCAGCAATTGCGCCATAACCGCAGTGGTGGTTCGTAAAGATCAAGCCTTCATTGCTTACAATTTCACCGGTACAACCTCCGCCAAAGATTACGATCGCATCCTTCATGGAAGCTTTGTTGATGCTATACAGCTGCTCTTTGGTTAATTTGAGGCCTCTTTTGACCATGTCATTGTAGGTTTGCTGGCCCAATAAATAAGGGAGCCACATGCCCTCGTCTGCTTTCGCCCATTGAATGCTTATGCTGAGCAGGAGGAGCAAAACCACTAATTTTTTTCTCATATAAATTTGGTTTTGTTATAAAAGGACCTCAAACCTAGCTATTTTTTCGTTAACGGACGCATGTGTAGGTATAATGCACAACATTCTACCAACCATTAAATTGCACTAATAATTTATATATATTTTTCAGTCTGTAAATAATGTGTTCCGCGTGTGAACAAAAAAACTGGAATATGTTTTGATAAGGGGGGAACAACAAAGTACCCGTGCCAAAAATCATATTTTCTAACAGTTTAAATCAGTTGACCATGAAAAAAATAATGTTATTACTGGGAGTAGCAGCATTTCTGGCGTGCAACGAGAATAAAAAGCAGCAGGAAAAGAAAGAAGAGGTGAAGGAAGGCGCTACTAAAGTTAAAGAAGACGTAAAAGCCACTGCCAAAAGCGCCGGGGAATACCTCGACGAGCAGAAAAAGCAGGCGGAGGAAGCTATCAGAGAGCGGATCAAACAAATAGACAAGACCAGTGACGAGTTAAAAAAAGAAGGAACTGCGAAAAGCAAGGCAGCCCGTAAAAAGCTGGAGAGCCTGAAAGCGGAGATGAATCAAAAGATGAAGGATGTCCAGAACAGCAGTGCCGATACCTGGGACAGCACACGTAAGGCCGCTGATGAGCTGATGAAAAAATCTGATAAGGAGTGGACAGACTTCAAACAGGATTTCAAAGACCTGTTCAAACGTGATTCCGAGTAAGACGCTAAAATTCCGTAGTCCTTGTTCCTTGAACATTAATCTTGTAATTTTACCCGTCTTAAACAGAACCGGATTTGCTACTATCTCATTATCAGAACGAATTATTGGAGGCTGGCTGTGACGAGGCCGGAAGAGGGTGCCTGGCAGGCCCTGTGTTTGCGGCAGCTGTGATTTTACCAGCAGGTTTCAGCCATCCGTTACTCAATGATTCCAAACAATTGAGCCCGGCAGACCGCGATCTGTTGCGCGGAGTAATAGAAAAAGAGGCATTGCACTACGCTGTTGCCAGTGTAGACCATGCGGAGATTGACAAGATAAACATACTAAAAGCCTCTTTCCGGGCTATGCACCTGGCATTGGAGCAACTGAGCCGGCAACCGGAATTCATCATCGTTGATGGAAACCGGTTTTATGCCTATGGCAAAACACCTTTTGCCTGCATTGTCAAGGGAGATGGTAAATATGCATCCATTGCGGCCGCCTCTATTCTTGCCAAAACGTACCGGGATGAGTATATGCAACAGTTGCATCAGGAATACCCGCACTTTGGCTGGAATGAGAACAAAGGCTATCCTACCAGGCAGCACAGGGAAGCACTGCGGGAATTTGGTGAATCACCTTACCACCGCAAGTCATTCCGCCTGTTGCCCGATGAGCAACTGGAACTGGATTTATAGCCCTTCCGGCTATCAGCCGCCCACCGTTAGCCAAATATCCGCTAACTGTTGACTGCTATAGACGGTAAGGCTATCGTTAACCTTATACTTATTAATTTTGCCCTGATAGGGAACGATTATTATGCTAAAGCAGACACAACAGCAAAAGTTATTGCAGAAACTTTCACCACAGCAGATTCAGTTGATGAAACTGCTGCAGGTGCCTACTGTCAACCTGGAAGAGAGGATTAAAGAAGAACTGGAGGAAAACCCTGCACTGGAATATGGTGAAGATGCACATGAAGATGAGTTTAAAGAACAGGAAGAGTTTGATGCAAAAACTGAGACTGACGAAGAGGATGAGTTTGAGCCGGATGGCAGCGAAAACGAATACGACAATATTGATATTTCCGAATATGTGAGCGAAGGGGATGATGATGTAGCGGATTATAAACTGCGTGACGACAATTACCCTGATCCGGACGAGAGCAACAAAACCATCCCTATTCGGGTGGAAACCTCTTTCCATGAGCATCTTCTGAGTCAGCTGGGCATGCTGGAACTCGACGAGCACCAGAATACCATTGCAGAACATATCATTGGCAGTATTGACGATGACGGCTATCTGCGCCGGGAAGTAAGTGCAATGGTGGACGACCTCTCCTTCTCTCAGAATATAGACACCAGTGAAGAAGAGATCCGTGAGCTGATCAAAAAGATCCAGGATTTTGACCCTGCCGGCGTATGCGCCACCGACCTGAAAGAGTGCCTGCTCTTACAGTTGAAACGCAAAGCTCAGGAAGATGAAGGTGTACATAATGCCTACCTGATCCTCGAAAATTATTTTGACGAGTTTACCAAGAAACACTACGAAAAGATCCAGAAGGCGATGAGCCTGAGTGATGAGGGCCTGAAAGGAGCCATCAATCAGATCATCAAGCTGAATCCCAAACCGGGAGGCAACTATGCGACCCTCAATAAAGCCGAGAGTTATGTATTGCCTGACTTCTTCATTATAAATAATGCCGGCAAGCTGGAACTGACGCTCAATTCACGTAATGCACCGGACCTCCGTATTTCCGGCGGTTACCGCGATATGCTGCGGGAATACGACCGGGGAGACAAAAAGGACAAGCGCCAGAAAGAGGCCGTACTGTTTATCAAACAGAAGATCGACGCCGCCAAGTGGTTTATTGATGCTATCAAACAACGTCAGCATACCCTGTTATCTACTATGGAGTCCATCATGGACTATCAGCGGGAGTTTTTCCTGACCGGCGACGAAACCACCATGAAGCCGATGATCCTGAAAGATATTGCCGACCGTACACAACTGGACATCTCCACGGTGAGCCGTGTGGCCAACAGCAAATATGTGCAGACGGAATTTGGTACTTTCAAGCTGAAGTTCTTCTTTTCTGAGTCCCTGTCTACTGATAGCGGGGAGGAAGTATCCACCAGGGAGGTGAAGAAGATCCTCTCTGATCTGATAGAGGCAGAGAACAAGCGGAAGCCGCTGAGTGACGAAAACCTCACGAAGATGTTGCAGGACAAAGGATATAATATTGCCCGCCGTACGGTGGCCAAATACAGGGAGCAGCTGAACATACCGGTTGCCCGTTTACGTAAAGAATTATAAGAATAAGAGAATGATGCAAGAACACGCAGTACCGGAAAGGAACATCACTAACCAGGAATGGCCGGTATTTCCGCCTGTTGCCCGGTCCGCCGCGCAGGTTATTTCCTATATCACCCATCCGTTGTTTATACCAACGCTGGTCACTTTCCTGATACTGCAGTCTATTCCCGAATACATGGTGGCGTTTAAGCCGCAGAGCATGCGTTTTGCGTTTGATATGCTGTATTTCCGGGTGGGCATCATCACGGTGCTGTTTCCGTTGTTGACAGTGCTGCTGGCCAAGCAGCTGGGATTTATCCCGTCTATTTATATGAAAACGCAGCGGGAGCGGATTATTCCTTATGTGGCGATCATTATTTATTATTTCTGGGCATTTTATACCTTTTTACAGGAGGGTCGTGCGCCCCGTTTTTATTCGGCCTTTTTCCTGGGGTCTTTTCTGGCCATTTCCATTTCCTTTGTTACCAATACTTTTATGAAGACCAGTATGCACAGCATTGGCTGGGGCGGGGTGATCGGATTCCTGCTGTCGCTGATGTGGGGGATGCATATGAATGTGTCGGTGCCGCTGGTGATCACCTTTTTTGTGACGGGTATTGTGGCTACAGCGCGGATGGTGCTGCATGCACATTCGCCTGCGGAGATTTATACGGGTATCTTTATCGGTATTATCACGCAGCTGGCCGCGTGCTGGATCCTGGTCTGACCGGTATCCCATCCTGAACAACCTATTCCTTGCGGTTTTCCTCTTTTTATCCAGGAAAAACATAACAAGGAATAAGATATATTCAGGATGGGGGAAAGAAATTTTTGGGGTTTACCTTGTTTCAGCCGGATTGCCTTTTCCGGTAACCATGGATGCAAGGCCGCAAGGCAGGTTAACAAACAGACTAACAAACATTGGGGTAACAATCATCAACAACTAAACTTGACAATGCAAAAGTCCGATATTCTGCATTGAACCTCAAGCGTATAACTACGCTTTTTCAAAATGCAGTATTTTCCCTTTCCCCCGTCGCTGAGAATTTTTTGAGAAAGAAATGATTACGCACATTCAATGCGTAATGGCTTCCCATCTTTGTATTGTCGTTACGGGCAATGCAGATGTGAAGAAGAGAATGAGTGATAGTTCGATATAAATACTACTTTTTTTAGCATTAAAAATAAAATGCTAAAAAATTTAGGAAAATCAAAAATTAGGTTATAATTTAGCATTCCAGTTGGAGATATGCTTTTCGATTAAATTTGCAAAAAACAACTACAGATATGTCTACAGCCAATACTGAAAAATTGAAGGCGTTACGCCTCACAATGGATAAGATAGAGAAGGATTTCGGTAAGGGATCCGTGATGATGATGGGCGAAAAAGCAGAGGCTCCAATGGAAGTAATTTCTTCTGGTTCATTGGGTCTTGATATCGCACTGGGCATTGGTGGTTTTCCTAAGGGCAGGATTATTGAGATCTATGGTCCTGAATCTTCCGGTAAAACAACAGTAGCCATTCATACTATTGCGGAAGCGCAAAAGAAAGGTGGTATCTGTGCCATTGTGGATGCGGAGCACGCTTTTGACAGCAGCTACGCCCGCAGACTGGGTGTTGATGTGGACTCCCTCCTCATTTCACAGCCAGACCATGGTGAGCAGGCACTGGAGATCGCAGACCGTCTGATTTTATCCGGAGCGGTAGACGTAGTGGTAGTGGATTCTGTAGCTGCACTGGTACCGAAGAGCGAGCTGGAAGGAGAAATGGGTGACAGCAAAATGGGTCTGCAGGCACGTTTGATGTCTCAGGCACTGCGTAAGCTGACAGCCACCATCGCTAAAACCAACTGCTGCTGCATATTCATCAACCAGCTGCGTGAGAAAATCGGTGTTATGTTTGGTAACCCGGAAACGACTACCGGTGGTAATGCACTGAAGTTCTATGCTTCTGTAAGACTGGATATCCGCCGCATGAGCCAACTGAAAGATGGCGACGAAGCGATCGGTAACCGTGTAAAAGTAAAAGTGGTTAAAAATAAAGTGGCGCCTCCATTCCGTCAGGCCGAATTCGATATCATCTATGGTCTGGGTATTTCCAAAATGGGTGAAATCATCGATATGGGCGTAGAATATGGTATCATACAGAAAAGTGGTAGCTGGTTCAGCTACGACACCAATAAACTGGGTCAGGGCCGTGATGCAGTAAAACAATTACTGAACGACAACCCGGAACTGTCTGCAGAAATCGAAGCAAAGATCAAAGTGAAAATTGCTGAGAAACGAGAAGAAGCTTAATTATTATGTAATTAGCTTTAAAGTAGAATTACCTTTTTTAAATACATAGAAGTTAGTTTTAGTTTTAGTAAGCATTGGGTTAGTATGCACATCCCTGCCTTATCCTGGGCGGGGATTTTTATTTTGGACTGTGATAAATCCTGATGGAGATGATGGCCCTGATGAATATTGATAATGGTAACTGTGATGGAAGATGATGAGCCCTGATGGATATTGATAATGGAGGGGTTAAGCACTAATGTGCTCTTCATCATGCTTATCAGCATTCATCATAAAAATCGGCGGTCAGTCAGTGGCAAAAAAAAACCGCCCCATATGGAGCGGCTTTTTATCACTGTTTATCTTACTATCTTATCAAACAAAGCCTGGCTATTACGCTTCAGCTTTCATGCTTTTTGCAGTTCTCTTACGTTCTTCTTCGTCCAGGATGGTTTTACGCATACGGATGAAGTTAGGCGTAACTTCAATACACTCATCGTGCTGAATGTATTCCATGCATTCTTCCAGTGTCATCAGGATCTTAGGAGCGATATTGGCTGCACCATCACTACCGCTGGCACGCATGTTGGTCAGTTTTTTACCCTCGTTAGGGTTTACTACCAGATCACCAGGTTTGTTGTTTTCACCGATGATCATGCCTTTATATACTTCTTCTCCCGGATCAACGAAGAAAGAACCTCTGTCCTGTAATTTGTCGAGAGAGTAAGCGGTAGTAGAACCAGCTTCTTTCGCGATCAGTACACCGTTGTTACGGCCAGGAATCAGACCTTTCCATGGTTTGTAGTCGTTAAAGCGGTGGGCCATTACAGCTTCACCAGCAGTAGCGGTCAGCATCTGTGTACGCAGACCGATCAGACCACGGGATGGGATTTCAAATTCGAGGTGCTGCATTTCACCTTTGGTTTCCATGATCAGCATCTCACCTTTACGACGGGTAACCAGGTCAATCACCTTGCTGGCGAATTCCTGCGGAACGTCTACCACCAGTGTTTCATATGGTTCGCTTTTTTTACCGTCAATGTGTTTCACGATAACCTGCGGCTGACCAACAGTCAACTCATACCCCTCACGACGCATGGTCTCAATCAATACACCTAAGTGCAGGATACCACGGCCATAAACCAGGAAGCTATCAGCACTGTCTGTATCAACAACGCGCAGCGCCAGGTTTTTCTCAGTTTCTTTTACCAGACGGTCACGCAGGTGACGAGAGGTAACAAACTTACCATCCTTACCAAAGAACGGAGAGTTATTGATACCGAACAGCATGTTCATGGTAGGCTCGTCTACGCTGATTACCGGTAATGCTTCAGGAGCTTCCGCATCAGCAATAGTGTCACCAATATTAAAATCTTCTACCCCTACTACAGCGCAGATATCGCCGGCCAGTACTTTCGCTACTTTCCTTTTACCTAAAGCTTCAAAAACATACAGTTCACGAACCTTCTGTTTTTTAGCGGTACCGTCAGCCTGCATCAGGGTGATCCACTGGTTTTCTTCGATAGCATTACGGGTCACTTTACCTACTGCAATACGGCCCAGGAAGGAAGAATAATCCAGGGAAGTGATCTGCAGCTGGAGAGTGCCTTCCGGCGTTTTAGGTGCCGGTACATGCTCAATGATACCATCCATCAGCGGAGTGATGTCTGAGCATTGCTCCAGAGAACTGTTGAACCAGCCATTCTTACCGGAACCGTAGAAGGTCGGGAAGTTCAGCTGCTCTTCAGTTGCGTCCAGGTTGAAGAACAATTCAAATACAGCATCGTGTACTTCATCAGGACGACAGTTGGCTTTGTCTACCTTGTTGATAACAACAATTGGCTTCAGGTTCAGCTGTAATGCTTTCTGCAGCACAAAACGGGTCTGTGGCATCGGTCCTTCAAAGGCGTCCACCAGCAGGATTACACCATCAGCCATTTTCAATACGCGCTCTACCTCACCACCAAAGTCGGCGTGGCCCGGCGTATCGATCACATTAATTTTGGTACCCTTATACTCAACAGAAGCATTCTTACTGAAAATGGTAATACCACGTTCTCTCTCGAGATCGTTGTTATCCATGATCAGCTCGCCAGATTCCTGATTAGCCCTGAATACGTTTGTCTGATGAAGGATTTTGTCAACCAGGGTAGTTTTACCATGGTCTACGTGTGCGATAATTGCAATATTACGAATGTTCATATACTTATATCTTTAGCTATCAGCTACTAACTAAATTTGGGCTAATAGCTACAAAAATGAGGCGCAAAGGTACGAAAACCTGACGAGAATGCCGGATTCACGTTTTAAATAAATGTAACCATTTAGTCACTTGTTAAAAATGCGCCACAATCAACTGAATAACAATTTGTTACAATTGGCCATCCGCCATCATTATTCCTCCCGGCCGCACCAGGCCTACATATGGTGCAGGCCGCCTATCTCCCACCCATAAGACTATACGAAGTTTACAACGCCATACCGGCGCCTGACCATAATAAATAGGAAAGATGGGTGGATTATTCTGCCATCTGTTTGACGACAAAATCCAGTGCACTTTGGTTGGCAGGGTTGTCCAGTGCATGAGCGATATCCAGCTTCTCCCGGGAAGTAAGGTGCCAGGATAATGCGGCCGCCTTATCCTGCTTCTGAGGCACATACTGGAAAATAACGCGGTGGAACTTATTCGGGAAATAACCCTCCATATAATTGATGAGGTCGTCCTGATCAAAATCCTGCATGGCGCTCCAGTGCTGCTGCATAGTAAACAACGGCTCAAACAGCAGATCTCCCAGGTCCTTCGTTTTTTTAATGGGGGTAATATCGTTTTTACGGGTATCCCTCACCTGGATATATACCACCCCGCTGGTATTTTCATTGATCCACTTACTGAAGGTATAGAGAAACCGCAGCGTGGTCTGCTGTCCGAAATTGTCCCGGATACCTGCGTCCATCACATCCACAATAGGATTGCTGGGCAAAAAGGTATTAGGCAGCACATAGGGAAAAGTAGCGCACATACGGATGGCGCTGGTGACCCGTAAATCCATTGCATCCTGTCCTGCGAAGTACTGACCGAAGTCCACCCCGTCAATATCCCGTATCTGTCGTGTTGGATAGAGGTACTGCGGACTGCAGAGATAGCTGACTGACTGCGGGGAGATCATCAGCCGGCGGCCATCGGCATTGATGGTCGCATTCCAGATAAGCATCGGTATCAATGCTTTATGCTCTGGTTCCCTATAATCTTTCAGGGTTTTGTTCAATATATAGTCGGTGTTCTGGTTCAGCTGCATTTCAAAGGCATACCCTCTGTCCTTCGCATAGCGGTGGCCATCTAACTGAAAAGTGCGCCATGGGGTGATAAAGTCATTCACCGCCATAGTACTGAAAACCGGGTTCAGCAGGTCTCTTGATACTCTATCTATATAAATGCTGTCGGTAAGCCGTACCGGCTTGCCCATGAGCTGCTCTAAGTACAGCTCCCGGAAATAACTGGCCCCAAGCATACCGCCGGAAGCGCCTGTCATCAGTACCGTGTGTTTCATCAAATCACCACCCAGCAGACTATCCAGGCGCTGCAGTACATGCAGTGACCAGGTGGCCGAACGGCTGCCTCCCCCACTGAAATTCATTACAATCAACCGCGGTTTTTTGTCAACAGGAAACCGCCCCCTCCATCTATGCAGAATTTCCAGCGTCTTCAATCTGTCTGCTTCATATCGCTCGCGGGTAAAGAAATGCTGCAAAGCCTCCAGGCTGTAATCCGGCCGGGCTTTCTTCTGTTGATAATCAAGTCCGTATGCTTTATTTCGGTTATCGATCCAGTTGTGTTCCACCATCCAGTTCAGCCCCAGCATCAACACCAGCACCACTGGTATAGACCAGGTTTGCAGCAGATAAGAGTATGCGCCCGCCACGCCTATCAGGAAAGCAAAAAATATAAGGACACTGGCTCCGGCCGGAATCCTGAACACCTCATAGTCCATCATATAAGCCAGTATCACCAGAAAAATAAGGGCACAGCCCACGGTGATCATGGCAGCAAAATGGTGTTGTTTGAGGATGCTGTCGAGGTAGTGTTTGTTGTAGTGATCAACATTCCTGGCTCTTCGTATTCGCCAGGGCGTTGAGAAATAGTTGTGTACCGGCAGCGCGTTTTCGTCTGGTTCCTGGGTGGGTTTGAGGATCACCCGCAGAAAATTGCGGGGATTACCGAAACGTTTTTCCAACCGCCGGCCAATGTTTTTATCTGCATTAAAAAAGTAAAAGAAGCAGAAGAAAACAATAAAGAGAGCGCCGCATATAAACCCTTCTCCCAGCAGTAAAATTTCCGGAATAGTGCTCAGTTGCTCGTAACGCTGGTATTCCCAGCCCCTGTAAAGCAGACAAATAGAAAAAGCCAGCGGTATGAGAGAGTTGTTGAGGCAGTACCGGAAAAAAGGCTGTGAGGTAGTGGCCAGGAACTTAAACCGGCCGGTATGCAGGATGAAGGTGGTAATCTGCCAGCTCATAATAAACATGCCGGTAGCCAGTCCGAGAATGGCGGTACTGTAAAAGTTCACCTTCCCGAGGTATTCCGGTGCCAGAAAGAGGGCATCTCCCCCAAAAACCTTGGCAAAACCACCGTTTATCGTACCGAAAAGGATAACCCAAAAGATGAGCAACACCTGATATTTCCTGAAATGCAGCAGGAGCAGCTGGACAGGGAAAGAATAGTACGTTTTTATTAGCAATAGCTTCACCTTCATCAGACGATTATTACCAATAAACCTACGTAAAAAATTACGAATTGCGAATTACGAATTACGGGCCTGAAATGAAGATCATCTTCACTCCAGGCCCGTAATCTGTATTTTGTTTTTATGTTATTGTCTTGCTCTGCTTAGATACAGCGTCCATACCAGCGACAGGAGCAGCAGCATACCCACGCACTGATGCAGGATTCCGTAGGTAATCGGTATTTTAACCTGGCTGTTCAACAGGGTGAGCACCCCTAATAACACCTGTAATAACACCAGCAGCAGCGGCAGGTAACGAATACCATGCAGCAGGCTATTGCCAGGTATTTGCGCGGATTTCCACCACCAGATGGCAATCAGAATGGTGATCAGATAAGCCAGACCGCGGTGTATAAACTGAATAGTAATGGTATTATGAACAATATCAGTAAAAAATCCGCCCTGGGCAAACATCCCTGCGGGCACCCAGGCCCCGTTAATATCCGGCCAGGTATTGGCCACCAGGGCAGCATGCAGACCAGCCATAAAGGCACCGTATATCAGCTGTACTGTTACCAGTACCAGCAACCATATATTCAAACGTTTCAGGGAAGGCACTTTCAGCACCTCAGCAGACGGGATGCTTATCTTAAGGGCAAACCAGAACAGGTAACACAAGAGCACCAGCGCTGACATAAAGTGTATTGCCAGGCGGATATGGCTAACATACAGATTTTCATCATTCAGGCCGCTCTTTACCATAATCCAGCCAATAGCGCCCTGAAGACCACCCAGCACAAAAAGCACAATCAAAGGATTGATCATACTTCTGTCGATTTTCTTCTTAATAATGAAATAAATAAACGGAATTATAAATACAAACCCGATCAGTCGTGCCCAGTCACGGTGCAGCCATTCCCAGAAATAGATAAACTTAAAATCTGATAAGGTGAAATGGTTGTTGATATATTTATATTGTGCAATCTGCTTATATCCATCAAAGGCTTTTTCCCAGGCCGCTTCATTCATTGGCGGGAACGCACCCAATAAAGGTTGCCACTCTGTAATCGACAGGCCGGAACCGGTTAAACGGGTCAGTCCTCCCAATAAGACCTGAATCACCAACATGCCCACTCCTATATAAAGCCAGATGGCTACCGCGCGGTTATTCTTTATATTAGCTGTTTCCATAAACGCTGCAAAAATAGTGAATTACCGCTCCCGAAATACTCACATTCTTTTAACAATCGCGTAATATTCTGTTAACGCTGACATCGGAGCTTTGCATTGAAAATTAACAAAGGCACCATTGTATTAGCTAATACCGCCCAGATTTAAAAAAGCAAAAAGACAACATTAAAAAAAGATAATGTCATGAAACACTTATGTTTTGTTTTAGTACCCAAAGTAACGATGTTAGTATTAGCCGCTATCCTCATTCCCTTCATAACCATGCATGCGCAGGACAAATCATTTGCTTACAACAACAGATTCGTCGCTGAGCAGCCTTCATCCGAAGCCCCCAGAAAGGAACTGGAAGTGGAAATCTCCCAACCGGTAAAAGAATCTCTGAACTTTACCCTGGCTGTCACTAATCCTGACAACGAGAAGCTGACACTTTATATTAAAGATAGCTTTAACAACACCCTTCACCGGGAAGTATTACCTGCAACTGTTAGATTCGAAGCACGCTACAACCTCCAGTCTCTGGAAGATGGCCAGTACATCTTCGAAATCAGAAATGGTAAAAACAAAGTAGCAGAAAAATCCATTGGCATCAAAACGCAAACAATGGTCAACAGACTTGTTTCTGTAGAAAAATAATTTTGACCTGATTACTTTCTGATTTGGTTAATTGGTTATTTAAAAAAGCGGCGGAGATCATGAGTATGATCTCCGCCGCTTTTTTATATCATATCATGTCCATCACTTACATCATATCCATCACAGTTACAGTTGCATGGCTTCATATACTACGTCCATCATTTTGCCCCTGGTATTGAGGGTGGACAGTTTAGTGTTGGAACCACCATCAGGATAAACCCTGTTGCTCAGGAAGATGAACACCATTTTGCTGGCAGGGTCGGCCCATACGCAGGTACCGGTGAATCCGGTATGGCCAAAGGTAGCACCGGAGGTAAGTTTGGAAGGATAACTTTCCCGGCGGGTATTGTTGTCTTTCTCCGGTTTATCGAAGCCCAGCCCGCGACGGCTGATACTGCTGTTGTAGGCAGTAAATAACCGTACTGTTTCCGGTTTGATATACTGTACTCCGTTAAAGGAGCCATTGTTCAGCAACATCTGCATAATCACGCCGAGGTCATGCGCGTTTGAAAACAGGCCGGCATGGCCAGCTACACCACCCAGCATGGCTGCGCCCGGGTCATGTACATCGCCGCGGAGCAGCTGCATCCGGAAAGAACGCTCGTGTTCTGTAGGCACCAAACGGGACAGCGGAAATCTTTCTCTTGGCAAAAATCCGGTGGAAGACAGTCCCAATGGTTTATAGAACGTTTCCATTACGTACTGGTTTAATTTTTTCCCACTCACAGCTTCCACAATCTTACCCAGGAAAAGGAAGTCCAGATCACTGTAAACATAACCCGGATGCGGGTTTACTTTGCTGTCCAGTATCTTTTTCCAGATGGTGTCCACATAGTTGTGGTCCAGATACATATTGTCTGCCACCCTTACGGAATGTAATTCGTCGGCGGTGGAATGATACAACATCGTGTCCGGACGGCCGTCAGCATATAACGTTTCTTTATAGAACGGAATAAACGGTACCAGTCCGGCCTGGTGCAACAGCACATCACGGACTTTTAATTTGGCTTTATCGGTGCCTTTTACAAAGGGCAGGTAATCACCCAATGTGCCTTCCAGGCTTACTTTTCCTTCATCATACAAGCGCATGATGGAGATAGTGGTAGCACATACCTTGGTCACAGAAGCCAGATCATAAACAGATCCCGGCGCTACTGGTTCCTGGCGATTATATTCATAATTACCGAAGGTACGGTTGTAGATGATTTTACCATCTTTCATGGCCAGCACTTCGCAGCCCGGGGCCGCGTTGCGGGCGATCATGTCATTGGCGAGGGCATCAATGCCAGCCAGGTGAGCTTCGTTGATACCTACTGCAGCGGGTGCGTCGGTAGGCAATTGGGTAAACTTGTTTACTTCATAAGTGATACCAGTTCCTTCCGGCATACCGCATACCGTCACCGGCAGTTTGCCTTGAGGGCCCAGTTTGCCAAACAGCAGATCGGCAGCCACTTTCTGGGTGATGCTGTCATCTTCATAGGCAGCTACGATAGCAGGCGCGTCGCACCAATGCTGAATAGCATACGGGTTACCGAATATAACGGTAGCAGAAGGCATCTCCTGTTGTAAATGTTTTACAATCAGGCGTTGTGCGAGAGACAGTCCGAAGTTGTTGGCCGGACGGCGACTGAAGCCATGCACACTGATAATCACTGCTTTATAATCGCGCTGAATCCGGGATACGATAGGCGCAATCTGTTCCACACTTTGACGGGAGGTAAAGATAAATGCGTCTGTACCTGGTTTGTAAGCTTTTACGGCATCCAGGAAGGCATTGTGGCCATCGGCACCGACTGCGATCACAGCCAGCTTTTGCTGGGTCATAGCCGGAGAGAACGGAATAAGCTGCTTATCATTCCTAACCAGCGTGATGGCTTTTTCCGCGATGCGGCGGGTAAGTGTGTCGGTCATGGCATTGAGATCGTTTGTCAGATTGTTGACATCGATCTGTTGCGGTTTCCAGAGACCGAGATCGTACTTGGCACGTAGTACTTTTTTCACACGGTCATCTACTTCCTGCTGGCTGATCTGGCCTCTTCTGATACCTTTCATAATGGCCGACACGCTGCCGGCAGCGGTAGAAGGCAGTATCATCAGGTCGTTGCCTGCCAGCAGTGACTGTAAGGATTCCTGTCCTTTGGAATAGAATTTAGCGATGCCTTTCATTTCGAGGGCATCGGTTACCACCAGGCCTTTATAGCCCAGGTCGTTTTTCAGCAGTTTGGTTACTGCTTTATAAGAGATGGAAGTAGGTGTATTGGGTTTATTGTCAATAGCCGGGATAAAGAGATGGCCCACCATGATGGAGCCTACGCCTGCCGCGATGGCTTCCCGGAAAGGATACAGTTCCAGGGAGTCGAGGGCCTGACGGCTCTTGTTGATCGAAGGCAGGTCGAAGTGGGAGTCTACGTTGGTATCGCCATGGCCAGGGAAGTGTTTGGCACAGGCCATTACGCCGGTAGATTGCATACCACGGACGGAAGCAACACCAAGACGGGCTACCTGGTATTTGTTTTCCCCAAAGGAGCGGTCATTGATAACCGGGTTGTTGGGGTTGTTATTAATATCCATATCGGGAGCGAAGTCGAGATGGATACCGATGCGTTTGCATTGTTCCCCCATTACACGGCCTGCTTCGTAGGCCAGGGCCGTATCTCTGGTGGCACCGATCATCATATTACGAGGTAATGAGATCACGCTGTCCAGGCGCATGCCGAGTCCCCATTCCCCGTCCACAGAGATGAGGAGGGGCACTTTGGAGATGGACTGGTAATAATTGGTGAGGTTGGCTTCTCTTACGGGGCCACCCTGGAAGAAGATCAATCCTCCTACTTTGTTGTCTTTGATGTCTTTAACTACAGCATCAATGTGATCCTGTCCCAGATTGGAATGGGCTCTGATCACGATAAGTTGGGCAATACGTTCCTCTGGTGTCAGGGATTGAAATACGCTGTCAACCCATTGAGAAGCCTTATCTTGTGGCTGGGTGGAAGTGGTGTTGACTCTTTTGTGTTTTTTTCTGTTCATAACGCCGGGTGGCATAGGTATAGCGCTCCCAGTCATAAGCAAGCCCGTAAGTCCTGCTACCAATAATTGTTTCCTCATGTCATAAACTTACAAATAATCAGGCAAGAATTCATTAGCAAGGCCTGACTATCAAATAATTATTAATTAATCCTATATGATTTTGTCAAATCGCAAGATATTCGTTAAATTAGAATATCTTTTTAAAGATATTTTATGATTTCACCATAAACATTAAAATATCTTTACTATTTTGTCTAAATCTTTTACATTATTTAACCAATCGCAATTTTAATTGCCAATACATTCAATTGTTTGTTATATTTGCAACCTTGCGAGTAAAGTAGATTTTAATTAAACATGGTCAATCTCATTTTATTTGGCCCTCCCGGTAGCGGCAAGGGTACACAAAGTACTAAGATAATAGATAAGTACGGACTTATACACCTGTCTACAGGCGATTTGCTGCGTACTGAGATTAGCAATAAAACCCCCTTAGGCCTTGAAGCCACCAAATTTATGGACCAGGGTTTACTGGTACCAGACGAGGTGGTAATTGGTATGATCAGCTCCAAGTTGGATGCCAATCCGGAAGCGCGGGGTTTCATCTTTGACGGTTTTCCGCGTACTACTGCTCAGGCTGAAGCGCTGGACAAACTGCTGGCATTGAAGAAAACGGCCATATCTGTGGTGCTGTCTCTGGAAGTTCCGGAAGATGAATTGATCAAGCGTCTGCTGAACCGTGGGCTGACCTCCGGTCGTAGCGACGATTCCTCAGAAGATGTGGTAAAAGCCCGCATTGTGGAATATCATAATAAAACAGCCCCTGTAGCCGACCACTACGCTAAATTCGGCAAGTTCAGGAAAGTAAAAGGAGACGGTACTGAAGCCGAAGTGTTTGAACTGCTGTGCAAGGAAATTAATGAGCTGGTAGCGGAGAAAGTATAATCTACCTTCTCCGCACTAAGAAATATTATAATATCATTTCTTAAACAACGCAAAGATTGTAAGTTGTTAGGTTTATCGTACACGGAAGTGTACTAATTAGCCTAAACTTAACGATCTTTGCGTTTTGTTTTTGTGGGCAGCCCAGCTGCTTCTTTAAAATCTGATCAGTGGAAAAAGCGAATTTCGTAGACTATATCCGTGTATTTTGTAAATCTGGTAAAGGCGGCGCCGGCAGTATGCACTTCATGCGTACCAAGTTTAATGCCCAGGCTGGTCCTGACGGCGGCGACGGCGGCAGAGGCGGGCACGTTATACTGAGAGGGAACTCACAACTGTGGACCCTGCTGCACCTGCGCTGGCATAAAAATCTGCTGGCTGAAGATGGGGAAAACGGTAGTGGCGACAACTGTACCGGCCGTTTCGGAAAGGATATTATCATTGAAGTTCCGCTGGGCACTACTGCCAAAGATGAAGAGACCGGTGAGATAGAGGCCGAAATCCTGCACGACGGACAGGAAGTGATCTGGTTACCCGGTGGCCAGGGCGGCCGTGGCAATGCTTACTTTAAATCTGCTACCAACCAGACACCAGAATACTCCCAACCTGGTATGCCCGGCCAGGAAGGCTGGAAAGTAGTGGAACTCAAAGTACTGGCCGATGTAGGGCTGGTAGGTTTTCCCAATGCCGGTAAATCCACCCTGCTCTCCACCATTACTGCCGCCAAACCTAAAGTGGCCGACTATGCCTTTACCACCCTCACCCCCCAACTGGGTATGGTGGAATACCGCGACAACAAATCATTCTGCATCGCAGACCTCCCCGGTATTATCGAAGGCGCCCACGAAGGAAAAGGTCTCGGACATCGATTTTTACGACATATTGAAAGAAACGCCGTATTATTATTCCTCGTTCCTGCTGACAGCGCCGATCACCGCAAAGAGTTTGAAGTGCTGGTCAACGAACTGGAACAATATAATCCTGAACTCCTGGATAAACAGTTTTTGCTGGCCATCAGTAAAAGCGATATGCTGGATGATGAACTGAAAACAGCCATCTCCGCAGAACTGCCGAAGGATGTGCCGCATGTATTTATCTCCTCTGTAGTACAACAGGGACTCAGTGAGCTGAAAGATATGTTATGGAGAGCCCTGACCGATAAAGACAACCAGATAAGTACTGCCAACACCGCCAACGCGGAGGAATAAACTGACAGGGACAGGGAACAGGTAACAACGCCAATGTTCGTTTTACACGATCCCAGATACCATGAAAACACTATTTAATATCGTAGGGCCATCATTCATTATACTGATGATGGCCTGCCAACAACCAATTACGCCTGTCAAGGAAAAACCTGTTCAGATTGATACTATGCAGCTGATTGCCCTCCCGGCCCCGGCTGCTGAAAAAATCGCGTCCAATGAAGTATCTGTTGTAAGCCGCGACAGCACTACGTATGTGCGTTTTGGTGACTGTTATTTTTCACTGGACTGGATTACGCCAGACCAATACCGCAATGATTTTGAACGGCATCCCGATACCATTTTCCTCTCCCTGGCACCCAAACATTCCATCGAAGGACAAATGCTCGCCATCACCACCGGAGAAGCCGAAAAAATGAAAGTATGGCAACGTTATGAAACCAGTATCCGCGTAGGACAACAACTGATCAAAAACTGGAAACACCACCAGGGCAACTGGGAGCAACTTCACCCAGAAGCCAGCAACTTCTTTATCTGCCGGAAATATACCACCGCACAAACAGCCCTGTTTCCCGAAGCCAGCATCGAGGACTTGCAACAACATGTAAAAAAACACTACAGCAAAGAACTCTATCACGCAGTGGCCAACCTGGAAACAATGCCCCGGGCGGTCATCAGCACCTATTACCTGAAGTTCAACGGCACCCTTCGCAACTCCCCTACCAAAATCAATAAAGTACTGATCATCGATGTGACACTGTAATACCATGAATGTTGTATTACACAAAAAAATAATGTCTATATATTACCGGAAATTCTTCCTGCTATGGCCATTATGATCGGTACGATATTCACCGGTAGCATACATCAATATAAAAACCAGGGTATCAGAACAAAATTTGTCATCATTGGCCTTCCGGTATTTCCGGTTTCTTCCTACTATAAAATCAGCGCCAACCAGGGCATTCCCCTTCCCCTCAACGGCAAAAGCATATGGCATGGATACTCCCGCACCACCTTCCTGGCGATGGGGATTGTCGGCCTGCTGTTTGCCCGGGAACTCCCTGTGCCTTTGCTGATACTGGCTTTCGCAGCCTTCTTCAACGGGCTATACTCCTGGGCATTATATACCATCCTGCCCAAGGAAGAAGAAGCCACCCGGTACTATTTCTCAAAAGCCTTCGACTATAACATACTACCCGAGCTGTTGCCACAGGACATTCAACTGGCACTTTTTCAGGAACTGTTACAAGTGTACCGCCACCAGATCGATAGTCCGATAGACTGGGAACAAATGATCACTCAGGGACATATCAACGAAAACAATAAATACCTGCTATATACAGCGGCCTATTATCACCACATAGTAACCGGCGAACAGAAATATCTTTCCATGCAGGAAACCTTTAAACCCCTGTCACCAGAAAATCATGGATAAATCACCCGCGTACGGGATATTATAAAATAAAGAACCGGTAATGCAGAAGCATCACCGGTTCATATCAATCGGCTGTACTTAACAGAACAGGGTTTTTCAATTCCGGCGGACTAAATAACATAGCGGTGCAGAGGCAATTCGCAAAATGATGTCCTGCCAGGATCGGATAGTTAATGCAGCTCTTACAACCTGCCCAGAAACTGGAATCGGTCGTAATTTCGGTATAGGTAACCGGCTCAAATCCCAGCCGGCTGTTTAACTTCATCACCGGCAAACCGGTAGTGATACTGAAAATTTTTGCAGATGGATATAATGAACGACTTAATTCGAATATCTTTTTTTTGATGGCCGCCGCTACCTTCAGGCCCCTGAATTCCGGCACTACGATTAAACCACTGTTAGATACAAAGCGGCCACCCTGCCAGGCTTGTATATAAGAGAACCCCGCCCAGATACCACTTTTCGTAAATGCGATCACCGCATTCCCCTGCAGGATCTTTTTCTTGATGTCCAAAGGATCTCTTTTGGCGATACCAGTGCCTCTGGCCCTGGCGGATGATTCCATTTCTGCCACAATAGGCAGGGCAAAATCTACGTCTTCCGGAGACGCGACCCTAACAATTATCTCTTCATCTGTTTCCATGACTACTGAGTTGTTGTTGTATATAAAGACCATAAATCGCATCCGGTATCAGCGAATATATCCTGATCCGGCTTAAGGCATCTCCCAGCGGAATCTGGCTCAAGGCTGGCACAAATACCCGGGTGATAGCCCCTTTTACCACTTCATTACCTTTTTCATATAACCTCCCGGCCACGTGAAGGCACTTGCCGGCTACTGCGTAATTCTGTTCCCGCAACTGCTTACCAGTATATTCACTGAAGCACCCCACGGTGTCGTACACGTGAAAAATAGCCGGAAACTGATGCAGAGCTTTTTTAAGTGCCGGTATATGATCTTCTATATAAGCCGGCACTTCATATTGGTTTATCATGGCTTTCCTTGTTACATACAGGTAATGCCAAATGCTGTTCCACAACAAGCACAAAAACGTTAAAATGCAGTACTGTCAAAGCATTTTAACAATTACAGTACTTCCCGCGAGGAGCGCAGGTCTTCCATTTTTGCATGGTTATTTCCAAAAGTGCAGGATGGATTGAAAGCGATGGGATAAAAAAATGGGATATCAAATGATATCCCATACACAAAATCATTATTTAAAATCGCTGATACTACGCAGGTATCAGGGTCATCAAAACCATCAAAGTTGAGTGACCACTTCCTTTTTATTTTTAGTAGTTTTCTTTTTCTTCATGGTCCTGTTGATCCACAGGATAGTGCCGGTAGTGGGGAAAGTGGCGCCCAGCAAAGCCAGCAGCAACGCAAAAATTTTAGACGGCAGCCCGAAGATGGCACCTGTATGTAAAGGTTTGATTGTACTACGTACTTTCTGGCCCAGGTTCTTTTCACTGAAAGTCTGCGACTGCAGCACCTGACCGTTATACTGGTCGAGGTAATAACTGGTGGTAGCTCCTTCATGCAGGGCGCTGGCGGGCAACAGTGTTACCTGTACCGCTGCGGCGCTGTCTTTGGGCATGGCTACAGCATAATACTGCGCATCAGGAACCTGTTGTTTTACCTGTGCCAACGCGGCTTCATAGGAGACCTTCCCGGTTGTTTCCGGAGCGACCGCGGATACCGGCGCCTCTGCAGCCTTGGGAGAGGTACCCAGCACAGCGTACAGTCCCTTGCTGAACCATTCGTAGGACCAGGTAAGTCCGGTAAACACTGTTACAAACAGGAAAATACTGACATAAAAACCCAGCACTACGTGCATATCATGGTTCAACCGTTTCCAGCCGCCATCCCACTTTACTTTGAGGCGTTGCTGTAAAATTTTGCGGGTCTTGGGCCACCATAATATAATGCCGGTGATCAGAATAAAGAAAAAGATGAGTGTGCTGGCGCCGGTGATCATCTTACCGGTATCTCCGGCAAGCAGCCAGCGGTGTAAAGAAAATATCTGGTAATAAAATGTTTGCTGGTAACTGTATAATTCAATGACTTTACCGGTATAGGGATTTACAAAGGCGGTACGGCCCTTTGCTTTTTTAGGCGCTTCACCTTTTTTGCCGGCGGGCTTTTCGCCCTTTTTACCTTCTGCACGGGGTGCTTCTCCCTTCGCTTCCTTCTTCCCGCCTTTCTTGCCTTCTTCGAGCTGTACAGCCAGCGAGCGGGAAGGGTCTGCATATACCTGTATGCGGGCGATGCCTGCGCCCGGTACCTGCTGCTTCACCATTTCAGCTATTTTGTCCAGCGGAAGCCGTTCTTTCTCCGGCTGCACGTAATAACGGTTATGATTAAACGCTTCTGTCAATTCCTTTTCAAATACCAGCAAGGCGCCGGTCAGGCAACTGATGGTAATAACCAGGCCTGCCGTCAGCCCCAGGTATAAGTGAATACGGCGAAAAAAAACTTTCATATTAGATTGATCCAACCACAAAAAAACAACCTTGCGCGGGAAATATAAGGGCGAAGCAGGAAAAAGATTTACGAAATCCGGAATTTTTTACCGGAGGGAAGAAAGAAGAGAAGAAAAACGAAAGAAGCAAAGCAGAAAAGATTAAACTTATTCTAAATATGTTTAATTCCTCCCTGCTTTGGCTCTTATCGATGACCAGCATCTTTGCTGTCTTGTGTTTTCTGTTCGACGCTTTATGGATATTACAGCAGTCCGCCCAGCATACCACCGGCTGCGCTCTTCATTTCTGCTTCCCAGCTGTTTTCTGCATTTTTCAGAGCTCTGTTCAGCGCTGTCAGCAGCAGGTCTTCCATTTCTTCTTTATGCTCAGGAGTAAAAAGGTGCTCCGCTATTTCAATACTTTTTACCTGACGGTTGCCATCTACTGCTACTTTTACCGCACCATCGCCGGCTTCGCCTTCCAGCGTAACTTTTGCCAGACGCTCTTTACCTTCTTTCATTTTCTGCTGGATCTGCGTCAACTTGCCAAATAAATCAAACATATGCTTGTGTTTTTTAAGGTCGTAAAGATAAGTGTTTACCTGCTGTCAGAACAAGGGTTTTGACATTCAATATTTCAATAATATAAATACGTACCGCTAACAATTACGTATCTTACCATCAGGTAATACTATCAACAAAAAATGGAAACAAAAGTTTGTATTATAGGTGCCGGACCAGGCGGTGCCTGTGCCGCATTACAACTGGCACAACTGGGGATATCATGCATTGTGGTGGATAAAGCGGTTTTCCCAAGAGATAAGGTATGTGGAGATGGATTAAGTGGAAAAGTATTGACTATCCTGGAACGTATAGACAAAGGTATCGGTCAGCGCCTTCAACAGGCCGCCTTTAAAATGGATAGCTGGGGTGTGACATTTGTTGCCCCTAACCGTATTGGAATGGACATCCCCTACAGACTGGATTACCAGAACAACAGAAATGATCCCCGCGGCTTCGTCTGCAAACGCATCGACTTTGATAACTTCCTGGTAGAAGAATTGAAACGCCGCCCCGAAATCCGCTTATTCGAAGGGGTTAGCATTGATAAATATGAACTGAAGGAAGATGGATATCATCTTTCCGACAAAGAGGGTAAGTTTCAGGTAAAGGCCGACCTGGTCCTGGTGGCCAACGGTGCTCATTCTTCCTTTACCAAAGATGTTGCCGGCATTAAAATGGAACCGGAGCATTATGTAGCTGGCATCCGGGCCTACTACAAAGGTATTTCCAACCTCAGTACTGACGGTTTCATTGAACTACACTTCCTGAAAAGCATGCTGCCCGGCTATTTCTGGGTATTCCCGCTTCCCAATGGTGAAGCGAATGTGGGAGTGGGTATCCTCAGCAGTGTCACCCGCAACAAAAAGGTGAACCTGAAAAAACTCATGCTCGACACCCTCGCCACCGACCCGGTGATGAAAGAGCGGTTTAAAGATTCGACGCTTATTGGCAATATCGAAGGGTATGGGCTTCCACTGGGCAGTAAAAAAAGAAAGCTGCATGGAGAGCGTTACATGCTGATCGGTGATGCCGGCTATCTGATAGATCCCTTTACCGGCGAAGGTATCGGCAATGCGCTCTACTCCGGCCAGATTGCAGCCAAACAGGCTGCTGCCGCTATCGCGGCTAACGACTTCTCCGATAGTTTCCTGGATGCCTACGACGTCGATGTATACCGCATCCTCGGCCCGGAACTGGAAGTCAGCACCAAACTGCAGAAACTGATCAAATACCCGTGGTTGTTTAATCTGCTCATGAAAATGGGCTCCCGCAATAAACAGCTGAAAGACCTGATGTCTTGTATGTTCCATGAGGTAGACCTGCGGAAAAAACTGGGTAATCCCATGTTTTATGTGAAGCTTTTATTTAACCGATAACCTGTTTTTCTGTGAGATACATAACCAGACTTGCCATCTTTTTATTATTCCCGGTTGCTATCAATGCACAAACGAATAAAATGAGTCATGAACAGCTGCCTAAAATGACGGTCCATACAGCTAACCAGCTGGCGGCCCTTCCACTGAAATGCCTCGATCTGCAGTATCCTTACAAAACAGGGATCGTATTTGCGGATAGCACCCTGCTGGGTGCTCCTTCCTCCTATCATCCGGCTTTCTACGGCTGCTTCGACTGGCATAGCAGTGTACATGGCCACTGGATGCTGGTACGCCTCCTGAAAATGTTCCCTGACATGGAAAAGGCCGCCGAAATCCGTACCCGGCTGGCTCAACACCTTTCTGCAGCCAATATTCAAACAGAACTACAGCTGTTTAAAAGCAAGGAAAACAAAAGCTTCGAACGTATTTATGGCTGGAGCTGGCTGCTGCAGCTGCAGCGGGAACTGCTTACCTGGAACGATCCCCTGGGCAAAGAGCTGAGCCGGAACGTGCAACCCCTCGCCAGCCATTTCGCAGCGTCCTATATCGACTTCCTGGGTAAACTGATGTATCCCATCCGTGTAGGCGAACATACCAACCTGGCCTTCGGCCTGTGCCTCGCCTGGGATTATGCTCAAACAACCCACGACCAGGCTTTGCAGACAGCCATCCATGACGCAGCGATGCGCTTCTATGCAAAAGACAAAAACGCTCCCATCGAATGGGAACCAGGAGGCTATGACTTCCTGTCTCCCAGCCTGGAAGAAGCCGACCTGATGCGCCGTATCATGCCGGAAAAGGAATACCGCCCATGGCTATACGCTTTTTTACCAGGACTGTTCAAAAATCCGATCACCATTCTGCAGCCCGGCCAGGTGAAAGACCGTACTGACGGAAAACTCGTGCACCTCGACGGCCTCAATCTCAGCCGCACCTGGTGCCTTGAAGCCATTGCACGCCATGGTGGCAAAAACCAACAGGCCATCCAGGCCCTCGCCAACAAACACCTGTTGACATCTTTTCCACAGATCGCCAGCGGAGACTATGCCGGCGAACACTGGCTGGCTTCCTTTGCGGTATACCTGCTCACTGCGGAGCAGCAGTAATACTGCTACAAGCTAAAAACCCCTACCCGATGACCTATACCGTGAGCAGACTACTGTTGTTACTGCTGGCATTTCTGCCCGCAGTAACAACAGCCCGAAACACCCACATCAGTACCAGTCCCACGCCATCATGGCTGGTACCCTGGCAACCCGACCTGCATAAAAAACCCAATGCCAACAGTATCGTCGATGGATACTACCTGCTGCTGGCAGAAGAACAGCAACACGCAGAACTAAAAAGCACCTACCGTCACTATATCCGGCAGATCGTTTCGGAAGCCGGCATACAAAACGGTTCAGAGATATCTGTCAACTACAACCCGCAATACGAAAAGCTGAGCTTCCACAGTATCATCATCAGAAGGAACGGTCAGGAAATAAACCGTCTGCAAACCGCTTCCTTTAAAGTGCTGCAACAGGAACAGGATCTATCCCGCTTTATCTACAGTGGTACCTATACCGCCTTCCTCATCCTCGAAGATGTGCGTAAAGGTGACCAGATAGAATACAGCTTCTCCCTTACCGGCACCAACCCTATCTTCGACAATAAAATAGATGCCCGGCTTTATCAGGTGACCCTGGAACCTATTGTCAATTTCTACAATAACATTATCGCCAATCCACAAAGAAAACTGTATTTCAAACCATTCAACAACGCCACCATGCCTCAGCAGCGCAGCTGGCAGGGGTTTACCGTTTACGAGTGGAACAGGATTGAACAGAAAGAGGCCGACAATACCAATAACCAGCCTTCCTGGTACAATCCTTTTGTCCGTATACAGATCAGTGAATACAACAGCTGGAAGGAAGTAGCCCAATGGGCACAGCGTGTCAACACCATCCCTCCTCCCGGAGAGGCTGTCAAACGCAGAATCACGGCCCTGAAACAATCTTCCGGCGACAACCCGGAAAACTACCTCCGGCAGGCACTCCGGTTTGTGCAGGACGATATCCGCTATATGGGTATAGAAATGGGAGAATATTCCCATCGAGCCAATGCTCCCGACAAAGTACTGGCTCAGCGTTTCGGTGATTGTAAAGACAAAGCCCTGCTATTGTGCACCCTGCTCAACGCCAATGGTATCAATGCCCGCATGGCTTATGTTAATACTGATATGAAAGGGACTATCAGCAGCCTGCTGCCATCACCCACCGCTTTTAACCATGCCATCGTGTATGCTTCCCTCGGGGGCAAATCTTATTGGCTCGATGCTACCATCTCCTACCAGCGCGGCCAGCTGACCGGCTTCTGCGAGCCCGATTATCAGCAGGCCCTCGTGATCACTGATACCACTACCCAGCTGACGCCTATCCTCAAAAAAAACAGCGGGCATTTGGTAATCCGGGAAAAATTCACGCTCCCGGAAGCAGAAGGGCAAGATGGCTCTCTACAGGTCACTACATCCTGGTTCAAAGAAGACGCCGATGCACAAAGGGCCACGATGGCCTCTGCCAGCATCAGGGAAAAGGAGAAAACCTTTCTTCGCTTCTACCAGAAATTTTATGGAGAAATAACCACCAAAGACTCTCTCCTTCTGAACGATGACCCAGATAGCAACATCCTCCGCATCCGGGAAAGTTATCTGATTCATCATCTCTGGAAAAAGGACAGCAGCACCAACAAACTCCTGTTCTCTCTGGCCGCTCAGTCTCCATCGGATATATTACCCTATATGACGGATGAAAAAAGAAAAACACCACTGGCCATCCGTTATCCTTATGAACAGGACTATCAGGTCATCATTCATACGCCCATCCAATGGTCGCTGGAGCAATCTCCGGTACATTTCAAAAACGAATATTACCAGTTTGATTTCACTTCCACTGTGAAAGGTGAGCAGATCATCCTTTCCTATCAGCTGAAAACTTTCCAGGACCACGTGCCAGTGGCCTTTCTCTCCCAATACACGCGGGAAATAAAGGAAATACAAAGTACTACTTCGCTGGACCTGACCTATAAACCAGCATTTATGCGTGCCCCGAACCGTCCCGCAGTACAGGGCAACTGGCTGGCTATTGTACTGGCTTTGCTGGCCATGGCTGTTTTTACCCACCTGGCCATCCTGTATTACAGACACTCCAACCTGCCGGTACAGCATCCGTTGGAACCTTTGCCCATCGGAGGCTGGCTGTCGCTGCTCGCTATCGGCCTGGTATTTTCACCCATGTCTGACTTTTGGTATCTGTGTAATGCGGACGTATTTAAATATGATGTATGGGTAACGGTATCCAGTCGTAAAGATTTGGGGAACATCTCGCTGGTACAGCTTTATCTGATTGGAGAAATCATCATCAAGGCCTTTCTGCTGTGTTATTCTATATTACTGGCAGTGTTGTTCTTTAACAGAAGGGATACATTTCCTTTTGCGCTGGCCACCTATTATTTTATCACCATCCTGTATCTGTTTGCGGGCAATCATCTGAATGATTACTACTTTGGGGAGGGTGGCACGCAGAAAAACATCTGGGGACAAGGCTCTCTTGTGTGGCCAATGGCCAGAATGGCCTTGTGGATACCTTATCTGCGGATGTCTCCGCGTGCCAAAGCAACGTTCATCATGCCACATCCGGCATTGTTGCGGGATTAATCAGATGGTTTCAGAATCGAAGACCACCGCTTTGGCCCAATACTGTTTGCACTGCTCTATAAAACTGAGATGTACCGGGTGGGTTTGATACACATCGTGCGCTTCTATGTCTTCAAAAACACAGAGCAGGCAGTAATCATAACTTTTATCGATGGTGGGCCGGTCGTCTATAGGGGCTGGCTTGCCAACGTTAAAAATTTTGATTTCATCGATGGTATGCAGGCTGCTAAGACCCGCCTCAAAGTGCCTTCTGTCTTCCTCTGACAGTCCGGGTTTGAGATAGAAGTTTACCACATGTACCAGTTTTTTGTCCAGTGCTTTCATGCAATATGATTTAATAATTTAATCAGGATTCTTTATTGACATAGCGGGTTACCGTCAATAGATTCACCAGATACACCAAACCCAGTACCAGCAACGCGCCTGCAAATACACCAGGGCCAGGCCAGGGACTTACCACCATGTCGTGTTTGGCCAGTACCGCTGCTGCAGCATACTGTAAAGAGGTGAGCAACAGCAGGCATACCACCCCTATAATAATGTACAAAGGCACAAATTGTTTCAGCAGATAACGTTTTAACTGACGGGGAGCTGTTCCCAGCATCACCAACAGCTGGATCTCCTTTTTACAGGAAGCTATAATCAGCTGTATGAACATACTGAACACCAGCATGGCAAACAGCAGTAATATGAGCCCGAAAAATCCGATTACAGATACGATAGTTTGTACGATCAGCCTGGTTTTGCTGAATTTCAGCTTATCCTGGTTGGTGGTATATCCGTGATCGTCCAGGAACTTCACCAGTGCCGGGTTTGACGGGTCGGGTGTTTTGATGATCACCCTGGAAACAGGTGCTTCTCGGGTAGTGCCATACTTTTCATTGGCCCAGTTCATAAAGGATGCCGGAACAAGGAAAGAGGATATTCTGTCGGAGAAGCCTGCCACATGCCCGATAAACTGTTCGGAGCTGAGGTTATTGGAGATGACCACCTGGAGGGGCAGCGCTTTGACGGTCTCCTGTGATATCTGGGGCAGGTCCTGGCTCAGGGAGAAGCCGAAGTTGTACAGGTTTAAAAAATCGCTGGGCAGGATGATGGGAATGGTACGGTCGCCGGTGTTCCATTTCCAGTCTTCATCCTTTACATCCAGGAAGCTGTCGGGGACAGATTCAAAAAACATATCTGTTGCAAAATGCAGATCGCCGGGGGCCTGCACCACTACTTTAAAGCGGCTGGAGGTAATTAACCCGAAGGCCTGTACGAAAGGCTGGGCTTTGATCTGTGTTATTTCTTCAGGGGTGAAGGCGCTTTTACCGCTTTGGCCCATGATGGCGTTGGTGATTTTTTTATTGATCACCAGGAAATCGGCGGTTTCGTTCTGGTTTTTGGCGCTGTACAGCAGTTGGCTGAAGTTGGAATGTACCTGTATAGCCACCAGTATGAGCAACATAGCGATACCGAGGCCAACGGAGGCCATCAGGAAGCGGCTTTTGCCGATGCCGGTATGTATGATCTTTTTGAGTAGGTCGAAAAAAGGACGCATGGAAAAACATTAAAGCTGATAATGCGCATCATATTGAAAATGATGGTCATTATCCAGGTCGGTTAAAATAAACCCGGCATTGCGGGCTTTGCACTCTTCTGCGATGAGGTCTGCAGCGCGACGGGCATTTTCTTCGTCGAGGTGACTGAAGGGTTCGTCCATCAGTAGCCACTGAAAAGGTTGTACCAGGGCCCGGATGATGGCAATCCGCTGCCGCTCCCCGTAGGACAGTGTTTTGCTGCTCTGTTGCAACACATGCGTTACATTGAGTCTGGCAGCCATTTCCCTGATCTTTTCGTCGCTGCAGTAGGGATTAGCCAACATGACTCTTTTCAGGGAGATGTTTTCCACGGCCGTCAGCTGTTCAAATAGCCGCAGGTCCTGAAAGATGATACTGATCTGTTGCTGGCGTATGGCAGCCAGTTCGTTTTTACTATAGGACTGCCAGGGTTGTCCGTTTACCAGCACCTTGCCGGTATAATCCTGACGGATGTGGTAGAGGTAATGCACCAGTGTGGTCTTCCCGGTGCCGGAAGGGGCTTTTATTTTCACAAAACTGCCAGGGCTGAAGGTCACCTCCTGGTTCCAGATACCGGAGGTCCGCTGCAGGAGTTTATCCTTCAGCGGAATCGGCATCAGGTTCTCTATCTGAATTTGCATACGCTTCATTTGAATTACGAATTACAAATTACGAATTACGAATTAAAGCGAAGGCCCAAGCAGAGATATTAAATCCCTCACTTGAGCCTTCGCTTTAATTCGTAATTCGTAATTCGTAATTATTTAATAATGGTGGTAGCTGTATCTACTGGTGTAGCGAACAGGCTATCTTCCATCGCTTTATTCTTTGCTTTTTTGGCATCCATGATTTTAGCCATTTCGGTACCGAAGTTCATCAGTTGCACCAGGCTGTTTTCATCCTTGTTTTTGAAGTTAAGGATCACTTCAGACTCAGAAACGTTGCCGTTAGCTGGCTTGGTCACCATGGACATATCTTTCATCAGGCCTTTCAATTTAACCAGGATAGGTCTGTCAGCTTCATCGGCTTTATCTTCAGGAATGGAGGTGATAATCTTTTCCAGATCTACATAACCGCCCATCATGCTACCTTTTATTTTGCCTTCGATGCCTTCAGGCAGTTTGATGCTGCCTTTGCCGGCCAGGTAATCCTGTAACAGTACGCTGTCGGAGCCTACAGTAATGTATTTCTCAGTGATAGAGAGCGGCGGCATACCGGCAGCCATCATCGGGTTGCTGAGAACGTAGTGGTCACCTTCTTTAGTGAAGATCTCTTTCAGCATCGGAGAAGTCATCACTTTAGTGAAAGCGTCTTTATTACCAACTTTCAGGCTGAAGATCCATTTAGCAGAAGGCTCTTCGGTAAATTCACCTGGGAAGTATTTGGATTCTTTTTTCTGGATACCGAAGTCAGAAGCGACATAAGTCAGCTGGCCTTCAAACGCATTCAGGATATCGTCCATAGCCAGGCCGGATTTGCTGGCCAGGAACATGTTTACGATACCGTCCATGCCAGTGGATTTGATGATCTCACCTACCATGTGGAAATCAAAAGCGTAGGAAATGAAACCGGTGATATTCTGAGAAGGATATTTCTTCAGCATGCTCATATCGATTTCCTTGTTGCCATATTTTTTGTAGATGCTGGCAACTTCTTTACCCATGTAGTAGGAACCATTTGCTACGATTTTGCCTTTTTCGAAGTTGACAATACCGGTATAGAAGGTACCTTCCATCAGTTTTTTGAAGTTGGCCGGGATCATGGTAAACCTGCCGCTGTTGTAGATCGCTTCGGGGTTTACAAATACGCCCATGTCAGCATTTTCTTTCAGCAGTTTGGCAAATGGTTCGAGAGAACCGGCAGTTTCATCCTTTTTCAGGTGGAAGAGGTGGTCCACTTCTGTCACCAGGCTTTTGGTGATTTCGTCATCACCGGAGGTGAGGGCGGCAGGAGTAGCTACAGCTGAGTCTACTGCTACTTCACCATCGTCAACGCCAGGCAGGCCGGGAGTTCCTGCAGGGTTGTATTTGTTCAGTCCTTCTTCAGGGTCGAAGGCAGCGATATAGATAACGGTAGATTTGTTCCATGCTATCACGCCTTTGTTGTCTCCTTCAACAGCATATTTGAATTCATTACCTGTTTTCAGGGAGAAGTTTTTCTCACTTTTTTTCAGGAAGGCTTCAAACTTATCTGCATCGGAGAGGGTGGCAGTGGCGCTCAGGTAGGATTTATGTTCTCCAGCCTGTCCCTGGAAAACGAAAGAAACAAAAAAATGTCCTTTCAGATCGATACCGGAGTTTTCAGCATCTTTCCAGGCTTTCATTACATCGTTAGCTGTATCTTTGGATTGTACAGCGGAGAAGATTTTATCCATGGTCAGGCCGTTGGTAGCCAGTTTCTGGGTAATTTCCTTCGCATTCAGGTCAATAACTACGCCGGCTGTTTTAGGGATATGTTTACTGACATCCGGCACTTTGGAGCAGGATGAAAGCACTACCGCTGCTGTAACAGCAATTAACAAAACTTTGGAAATTGTTCTTTTCATAAAAGATATAAAAATTAAAAAATTGACTACAGGGGGAGCAGGAATCATTCACTGCTGCACATTCCCACTATCGTGGTATATAATTCCTGCAAAAGTACGTATATTTTTGTAGCTTATATGTCCCTATTTTTTCCGGGAGTACCTACAATATTTTCTTATCAATATAGTTAATACCTTTGTTGCTTACTATGAGACTAACAATTAAAACCATCGAAAAACCTTTATGTACCTGATCCTTCTGCAATACATCCGTCCAGTAGCGGCGGTGGAGCATTTTATGGAAGCGCATACTGCGTTCCTTCAGAAATACTTTGACAACGGCAAGTTTATCCTGTCTGGTCGAAGGAAGCCCAAATCCGGCTCACTGATCCTTTGTCAGGCGTCCAGCCGTAGAGAGGTGGAGCAGATTATGAGTGAAGATCCACTGGAAAGAAATCAGCTGGCTGTTTATGAGATCATCGAATTTGAGCCGACTTACGCCTCCATAGCCGAAAAATAGTTTTCTTCAGTAGTGCCAGCTTCGTGTTTCTATTTACCTCTCTCTGATTACTACTTCATAAAGTAAATGACTTTAGTCAGCCATTTGCTACTATCCTTTTCTTTGCCTGGATCTGTCACATACATCTCAATCGTTGGCGGGATTATTTTTTTACCCTTGTTTTCGATAAACTGCTGAATAGCCACATGGGCGTTGGCAATTTTGTCGTAAGGACCGTAGTAGTCTACATAAGCTGCCTTTGCAGCCGGGAGTTTGATGATTTCAAAGCCGGGCCCCAGTTTGCTGCCTTCCGGTACGGGGATAGCGGCTGCCATGTCTGTTTCGTGTTTTTCCTTATCCCAGGTAAAAAAGAGCCCGCAAGGCACGCCAGGCTGTAGTTTTGCAGCTGTGGCCGCTTCATAGATCTTACCCAGGTTATTGCGGTAGTAGCTGGTAATATTTTTTATGGGGATGGTTTTTCTGAGTGCAGCATAAGTGGTGGCAGGATAATTCATTTCCCTAACGGTGACGTTCATACCAGTCGGAGTACCCGGACCACTCTTGTCGGCCTCCGCCATTTTTTTGAGGTTATCCAGTCCTTTGGCAAAATCATTTTCCAGGGCACCTTTCATAAAAAGCGCCATCACATTCTGTGGCCGGCCGTAATGGGCATCAAAGCCCCATACCACCTTGGTTTTACCAGCAGCTTCAGACAGCTGAAAAAAAACGTCTGATTCAGATTTGAACGGTGATATAAAGGTCAGTTTCTGCTGGATGGATTTGTAGGGATCCAGTGAAAGATGTTGCAGTTTGCCTTCTCCGATTTTTTTTCCTTTCCAGGCATCAATTGCACCCACGGTTCCGTCATCACCGGAAATAGTGTATACGGCGGTGGAGTCCATCTGTTTCCAGGTGCTCCATTGGTTAAACTTCTCGAACCGGACAATATTATTCCATACGATGGAGGCTGGGGCATTGATTTCCACCGAACGTTCAACATGTATCTGGGTAGGGGCAGCAAAAATGAGGATGATCAGAACAAGCAAGAGAATACCTACTATCCAGGCAAGTGTTTTTAAGACTTTCATAACTCCGGGGTATTGATTACAATAAAAATACGTTTTTTTATCGTGTGACCGCCGGAGCGTCGGCATCATGGGTAACGATGGGTTACTCTTTTTCCTTTTCTTCTTTTTCTGAATAACGTTTGTCGGCAGCAGCAGCTTGTTCAAAATCCAGGATCACGGAGTTGATGCAGTAGCGGAGGCCTGTTGGCGGGGGGCCGTCATCGAAAACATGGCCCAGGTGTGCTTTACAGCGGCCGCACAATACTTCGGTACGATACATGCCATGACTGTTGTCCGGGGCATAGATCACGCTGGATTTGGCAACGGGCTCAAAAAAGCTGGGCCAGCCACAGCTACTCTCAAATTTGGCATCAGACACAAAAAGCGGATGTCCGCAGGCTGCACAGTAATAGGTTCCGGTTTCCTTGCTGTTCCAGTATTTTCCGGTAAATGCCCATTCTGTTCCTTTTTCTCTGGCGATGTTGTATACTTCCGGTGGCAATATCTTCTTCCATTCGTCGTCCGTCAGGTTCACTTTACTTGTGTCCGAATGGGAGTATACGTCTCCCTTCTTTTTTCCTTCTTCCATTGAATTCTTTTTTACGCTTTTGCGCGGGTAAGTACAGTTGGTGACTAATATAACATGCTCAAAATTATCAGATTCCGTATGTTCATACATGGTGATTCTTTTCGTTAACTTGTCGTTAACACTATCATTGTGTTTCTCTGTTGGCCTGATGAATATTTTTTCTCTTAATAAATTACGAATGAACCAGCTTCATGGATTGTTAAATCCTGCAAATCAACCGGGTATTTAGCAAATCTCGTACTTAAATGTTTAAAACAGTCTGATAATCACCCGCGAGCAACTGCGTATAAATTATTAACTTTACGCCAAAAGGCTAGTTAAGTGGCGGACATTATCAATTTATTACCAGACAATATAGCGAACCAGATAGCTGCAGGAGAAGTGATACAAAGACCGGCATCAGCGGTAAAGGAATTACTGGAAAACGCAGTAGATGCAGGAGCAACCGAGATTCAGCTGATCATAAAAGATGCGGGCAAGGAATTGGTGCAGGTAATCGATAATGGTGGTGGTATGAGCGAAACAGATGCCCGTATGTGCTTCGAACGACATGCTACCTCCAAGATACAATCCATAGACGACCTCTTCCAGATCCGGACCATGGGATTCAGGGGGGAAGCTCTGGCTTCCATCGCTGCCGTTTCCCAGGTGGAGCTCAAAACCCGTAAAAAAGGCAGCGAAGTAGGCAGCTACGTAGAAATTGACAACAGCCTGGTGAAAAAGCAGGAGCCCTGCCAAACAGCAGAAGGTACCAGCATCGCCATGAAAAACCTGTTCTTCAACGTGCCCGCCCGCAGAAACTTCCTCAAAAGCAATGCGGCCGAAATGCGGCATATTGTAGATGAATTTATCCGGGTGGCCATGGCCTATCCACAACTGCAGTTTTCGCTCACGAGCAACAACCAGCAGCTGTTCCATCTCGACAAAGGTTCCCTGAAACAACGTATCGTCGCTATTCTCGGACAACAATATAACTCCCGGCTGGTAAACGTAAAGGAAAGTACCGACTATATGAACGTTTACGGCTTCGTCGGTAAACCGGAAACCGCCAAAAAAACCCGCGGCGACCAGTTCTTTTTTGTCAACAACCGTTATATCAAAAGCCCTTACCTGCACCACGCAGTCATGAGCGCTTTTGCAGATATCATCCCGGCAGACAGCTTCCCGCTGTACGTACTTTTCATTGATGTCAACCCAGAACATGTGGACATCAACGTACACCCTACCAAGCAGGAAATCAAGTTTGATGACGAAAAAGTGATGTATGCCTTCATACAGGCCACTGTAAAACATGCCCTGGCCCAGTTCAATGTAACCGCTACCCTGGACTTTGACCTGGACCCCAGCATACAGGCCCTGGACGCTGTAAGCAAACCATTTACCGCACAACAGCAGGAAGAATACACTCATTCTCCCCTCTATAAATCCTTTACACAGGCCAACCAGGCCCACATGATTGACAAAAGCAGCAACAGCAGCAATCTGAAGCACTGGAAAGACCTGTACGAAAGCAATAAAACAACGCCTAACACCGACGGATATACTATCAGCTCCTACACCGTGGAGCCGGAAACCCGCCCGGCCGTTACCTACGAAAGTCAGGCTCCTTCCACCGCCTCCGTGATCGATGAACGCTGGCAGGATACCGCAGCCGACCAGAAAGTACCGGTACAGGTGCACCAGCAGTATATCCTGTCGCAGATAAAATCCGGTTTTATCCTGATAGACCAGCAGGCCGCCCATGAACGTATTCTTTACGAACGTTATATGCGTGCCCTGCAAGAGGCTCCCATGGCCACCCAGCAAAGCCTGTTCCCCCAGACCCTGCAACTGCCTCCCGCAGATGCAGTGATGGTCAGCGAAATGCTCCCTGAATTACAGGCACTGGGTTATGAGCTGGAACCGTTTGGCCACCATACCTTCGTAGTACGTGGCACCCCTGCTGATATGCAGTCGGGTAACGACCAGGCGACCATCGAAGGCCTGCTGGAGCAGTTCAAACACTTCGGCGACCTCAAAATAGACCGCCGCGAACAGTTGGTCCGCTCCATGGCCCGCAACAACTCCATCCCGGCCGGCAAAATATTATCTGCCCGCGAAATGCAGAACATGATCGATGAGCTCTTCGCCTGCAGTATGCCGAATATAGCACCAGGAGGGAAATTCACCTTCATCTCCTTCAAACTCACCGATCTGGCCAGGATGTTTGAACGAGGCAACTAAGCATTATATTTTTATAGATAAAATAAAGAGGCCCCAGGACTAAAGTCCTGGGCTATGTAAGTCCTGGGCTATGTTTTTTATGACTACACATCTTCCAGCACTTCGTATAGCCGGAGAAACCGGCGATATCGTTGCTGATAGCTGGCATACAGGTCTCTATCAGGATAAAACGTGGTGGCCGGCTGGTTGTTCCCTCCTGTCCAGGGCAGCTGCAATTCTCTGGCTGCCAGCATGATAGCCCCTATGGCAGATGCATCATTTTGCTGGCTTAGCTCCATCTCCTGCCCAAAAATATCAGCCAGCAGCTGTATCCAGCCCGGAGTGGCGGTAAAGCCGCCGCTGACCGAAATACGTTGTACAGGTCCTGCTGTTTCCGCTAATGCGGTTTTGATACTCAGCAGGGCAAAACAGATCCCTTCCAACATCGCCCGCATAAAATGAGCCGCCGTATGATATGGCCGTATCCCGATGAAAGCCGCCGTGGCGTGGCTGTTCCATACCGGAGCCCTTTCGCCCAGCAGGTAAGGCAAACATATAAGGCCGCCGGTATCGGTTTCCAGGGCTGCTGTCACCAGGGATGGCAGGGTGGCAAGTGGCTGCTGCAGAAAATCTCTTACCAGCCATTGCAACAGGGCACCACCATTGTTGCTGGCGCCACCGGTGATATATACCTCATCAGTCAACAGGTAGGTAAACAGCCGCTCCTGTGCGTCGGTCTGAGGCCTGGAACCAGCCATACGCACCGCAGCACTGGTGCCGATGGTGATGGTGGCATGCCCCGCGTCCAGGGCCTGGCTACCCAGTTGGGCCAGACAGCCATCACTCCCCCCGATAATCAATGGCGTATCGACCGGAATGCCCAGTTCAGCTGCTACTGCAGGCAGCAGGCCGGTCAGCCGGGTATTGGCAGGTACCGGCAATGGTAATTGCGCCGCCGTAATACCCGCATAACGCAGGGCTTCGGCGCTCCATCGCAGCGTGGTAATATCAAACAACCCGGTGGCGGAAGCAATGGAGTGGTCGGTCACATATCTCCCTAAAAAATGGTACAGGATATATTCCTTGATACCGGGGAAGATAGCGGCGCGGACAAACAGGTGGGGTTGTTGTTCCTGCATCCAGCGTAGTTTACAAAGGGGCGACATCGCATGAACAGGCGTACCTGTTTGCTGGTACAGCATTTTGCCGGAAGGCGTGTTGCGCAGGGCCAGGGCCTGTGGCTCGCTGCGGTTGTCGGCCCAGATGATAAGTGGAGTGAGCGCTTCCCCGTTGGCATCTATTGCCATGATACTGTGCATGGCACTACTAAAGGATATAGCAGCAGGAGGATATCCTGCTGCGGCCACTACGTTTTTAATACCTGTTTTGACGGCATCCAGCAACAGGAGCGGGTCCTGTTCTGCATATCCCGGCTGCGGGTAATGGGTGGGATAGGCTTGTTGAAATACCCCGCTGACAGACCAGTTTTGTATATTAAGCCCAATCGTTTTAGCACTACTAGTCCCGATATCCACACCGATGATGTAAGGTGTCTGTTCGCTCATAAAAAAAAGACTACTTTTTCAACATTTAATTTATAGATTTAAAACCGGTGTTCTTTAAATAAAGTCTAAAAATTTCCACGCAAATGGCTTTTGAAATTAAAAAACAGGCAAAGCTTTATGATGTTTGTATTGTTGGTTCCGGTGCCGGCGGCGGCATGGCAGCCAAAGTATTATCGGAAGCCGGTCTGAAAGTAGCGCTCCTGGAAGCAGGGCCCAAATATGATCCGGCAGATCCGGAGCAGGCCACACAACTGAAATGGCCCTATGAATCACCCAGAAGAGGCGCCAGCACAACCCGTCCCTTTGGCGACTTCGACGCCGCCTACGGCGGATGGGAAATTGCCGGAGAGCCCTATACAAGGAAAAACGGTACCCAATTCGACTGGTTCCGCTCCCGTATGCTGGGCGGACGTACCAACCACTGGGGACGTATCTCCCTTCGTTTCGGCGAACGCGACTTCAAACACAAAAGTTATGATGGCCTGGGTGACGACTGGCCTATCAGCTACCAGGATGTAGCACCTTATTATGACAGGGTAGATAAGCTGATCGGTGTGTTCGGCTCCAAAGAAAACCTGCCCAACGAACCAGACGGATTTTTCCTCCCTCCTCCCAAACCAAGATTACACGAGCTGATGGTAAAAAGAGCCGGCGAAAAACTGGGCTTGCCCGTTATTCCCGCACGACTGTCTATCCTCACCCGCTCTGTCAATAAAGACCGCAGCCCATGCTTCTACTGCAGCCAGTGTAGCCGCGGCTGTACCGTTTATGGCGACTTCTCCTCCTCTTCTGTACTGGTAAAACCCGCGATGAAAAGTGGTCACGTAGACCTATATACGAACGCGATGGTAAGGGAAGTACTCACCGACAACAGTGGTAAAGCTACTGGTGTGGCCTATATCGACAAAGCAGATATGCAGGAATATTCTGTTAGTGCCAAAGTAGTAGTGCTGGCGGCCAGCGCCTGCGAATCTGCCAGGCTGCTGCTTAACTCCAAATCTGCCAAACATCCCAATGGTCTCGCCAACTCCAGCGGCGTAGTAGGTAAATACCTCCACGACTCTACCGGCGCCTCCAGAAGCGGATTCATGCCCGCACTCATGGACCGCAAACGCTACAACGAAGACGGCGTTGGCGGTATGCACCTTTACATTCCATGGTGGGGTGATAACAAAAAACTGGACTTTGCCCGTGGTTACCATATCGAAATGGGCGGTGGCATGCACATGCCTTCCTATGGCTACGGCTTCGGCATGGAAAACATGAACGGCAAATATCCCGGCCGCGATGGCAAACCCAAAACAGCAGGCGGCTACGGCGCTTCCCTGAAAGACGATTACCGCCGCTTCTTCGGTGCCCACATCGGCTTTGCCGGCAGAGGTGAATGTATTGCCCGGGAAGACAACTATTGCGAAATAGATCCCAACGTAGTAGATAAGTACGGTATCCCCGTGCTGCGCTTCCATTACACCTGGACCGACCATGAGATCAAACAGGCCAAACATATGCAGGATACTTTCGAGCAGCTGATACTCGAAATGGGTGGCGTGCCTTCTGGCAACAAACCAGGCGCGGAAACCCTCTACGGATTGGAAAATCCCGGCCGTATCATCCATGAAGTGGGTACCACCCGCATGGGCGATAACCCGTCTACTTCCGTGCTCAATAAATTCAATCAGGCCCACGAGGTGAAAAACCTGTTTGTTGTGGATGGCGGCGCCTTTGTATCACAGGCAGACAAAAACCCAACCTGGACCATCCTCGCACTCTCCATGAGAGCATCGGAATATATTGTGGACCAGCTGAAGAAACAGAATATTTAATCATGCAGGCACTCATTTTATGAAGATGAGCGCATAAAAAATATAACATGGATAGAAGAGAATCCCTTAGAGCCATCGCGCTGGGAACTTTATCTGTAGGCACCATCTTATCTGCCACCGGTTGCGAAGACAACAAAACCGGCGGTGACAAAAAAACAGCCGCCAATACGCCCGGCTATGGCCGTACACCGGACGAAGTCAAAAGGGACAAGGCCCTGATGGAAGATAAATTCTTCACACCTGAAGAGATGAAAACCATCACTATCCTCGCCGATATCATCATCCCGGCCGATGAGCATTCCGGCAGTGCTTCCGATGCCAAAGTGCCTGAATTCATCGGGTTCATCGTAAAAGATATGCCCGACCACCAGCTGCCCATGCGCGGCGGCCTCCGCTGGCTCGATGTACAATGTGCCAAACGTTATAATAAATCCTTTGCAGAATGTAGCCCGGAACAACGTATCGAGATGGTAGACCTTATCGCCTACCCCGAAAAAGCCACACTCGAAAACACGCAGGGCGTTGCCTTTTTCAACCGTATGCGTAACCTTACCGCTACTGGTTTCTTTACCAGCAAAATAGGTATCAAAGACCTTGGATATGTAGGTAACACTCCTAACGAGTGGGATGGGGTGCCTGCTGATGTGCTGAAACAGTATGGCTATGCCTACGACGAAAAAACCCTGGCCACCTGCCTCAAAATCGAAGATAGAGGCAAGATCATGACCTGGGATTAAATAAACGTTATGAATGAACGAATCAGGCGGTGGAAATGATAAGTGGATATAAAAATCTGGTTTCACCTTTTATCTTAGCTCTCCAATCCGCGATTCATCATTTATCCGCAATCAACAAGTACCTAATAAACTATATCACTCATGGTTCCAGAAAAAAAGAGCGGGACAAACCAGGTATCCCGCAGATCATTCCTGAGAAACGGTGCATTAGCCGCCGCCGGATTTATGATCGTTCCACGTCATGTACTGGGTAGAGGTTATACAGCACCAAGCGACCGTCTCCGTGTAGCCGGTATCGGTGTTGGTGGTAAAGGATTCGGTGATATCTCCGAATTTGCCAAAGGCCCTGCCGACATCACCTTCCTCTGCGATGTGGATACACGTCGTGCAGCCGATGCCGTTAAGAAATTCCCTAAAGCCAAATTCTATACTGACTTCAGGGAAATGTTCGATAAAGAGCATAAAAACTTTGATGCGGTATCTGTGTCCACCCCAGACCACCAGCACGCTGTAGCAGCCATGGGCGCCATGCAGCTCAACAAACACGTGTATGTTCAGAAACCTCTGACCCACGACATCTACGAAGCACGCATGCTCACCCAGGGCGCCCAAAAACATAAAGTGGTAAGCCAGATGGGTAACCAGGGCTCCTCCGGCGACGGCGTACGTCAGCTGATGGAATGGTACAACGCCGGCCTTATCGGTGACGTACATACCGTTTACTGCTGGACAGACCGTCCTGTATGGCCACAAGGCGTTGCATGGCCTACCGAAAAGAAAGACATCCCGAAAGAACTCAACTGGGACCTGTGGCTGGGAACCGCTCCAAAAAAGGACTATGTAGACAACCTCGTGCCTTTCAACTGGCGCGGCTGGTGGGACTATGGTACCGGCGCCATCGGCGATATGGGCTGCCATATCATCGAACCTCCTTTCCGTGTACTCGGCCTGGGCTACCCCACTTCTGTGGAATGCAGCGTAGGTAGTGTATATGTGGGCGAGTTTACCCGCGGCTATTTCCCCGAAAGCTGTCCTCCTTCTTCCCATGTTATCATGAAATTCCCCGGCAAAAACGGCAAGGAAATCACACTGCACTGGATGGACGGCGGTATTCAGCCAGAACGTCCGGAAGAACTGGGTCCTAATGAAGTCATGGGCGACGGTGGCAACGGCGCCATCTTCATCGGCGATAAAGGTAAAATGATGTGCGGCACTTATGGCATGTATCCCAAACTGCTGCCTACTTCCCGCACCAACGAAGTAAAAGTACCACAAACCATCGCCCGTGTACCGGAAGGCCACTACGTTCAATGGGTAAATGCAGCCATCGCCGGCTACAACAGCAAACAAGCAAAAACACTCAGCTCTCCGTTTGATATTGCCGGTCCGCTCACAGAAAGCATCCTGATGGCCAACCTCGCCATCCGCAGCTTCGACCTCCGCAAGCCCAAAGCCAGCGGCAAAGGTTACGACTACCCCGGCCGTTATATCAAACTGCTATGGGACGGCGCCAATATGAAGATCACCAACTTCGATGAAGCCAACCAGTTCGTGAAACGTACTTATCGCGACGGCTGGTCTCTGGGCGTTTGATGCTGATCCGGATTAAATATTTTAAATAAAAAATGCAGCGAAGCGCTTCGCTGCATTTTTTTTCCCAGGGCTGAAGCCCTGGGCTATTTTTGAAGCCTTGGATATGAAGTCCGGGGTTAATTATGACGTTCTTAATATAACCACCGGAATCGATATTAGCCCAGGGCTTTAGCCCTGGGACGTTATTTATATGGCACTTGTTGCTCCAGGTTGCTGTTCTTACGGATCTCTGCGGCAGGAATAGGCAGCAGGTAATCTTTCTCCCTGAAAGTACGGTCCTGTATACTAACAGGGCGGTATACAAACGGGTGATTAGCTATCATGGAGCCCAATACTTCAATACCTTTGGCACTGCCGTTGAACGCAGTCATCGCATCCGTTACCCATCTGCGGGCATCAAAGAAACGGTGTTCTTCAAACGCCAGCTCATAACGTCTTTCATATTTGAGTACGTCTTTCAGCGCATCTCCGGTAGCTGCAGTAGCCGGCATACCAGCCCTGGTACGGACACTGTTCAACACCGGCAATGCGTCAGCCTCCTCTCCCAGCCAGATACTGGCTTCTGCATAGTTCAGCAGCACTTCTGCATAACGTATAAAGATCCAGTTCTGGTCACCACGGAAAAACTGCGCATCCAGGTTTTTGTCCATGAACTTGCGCATATAATACCCTGAGAATGTACCATTCCAGTTTTCGATGGTGCTGTTACGTGTATCGAGGCCCCACACACTATCTACGCCGCCATTTTTGGGTTCATATTTACCAGTCTGGATTACTCCTGCAGGATCTACTTCTGCACCGTCTTTGGGACGAGGCTTCCATTTGGCACCGTCATACAGGATGGTGGCATAGAAACGTGGATCACGGCCTACATAGGGCGCCTGCGCCTGTGCTGCATTAACCCAGGAGAAAGCAGAGCCGTCCCGCATCTGATAGCCGGAAACGAAGTTTTCAAGTGGCACATTGCCTCCCCAGTTATGATAACCATTAGGACCGTTGTAAAGGTCATGAGAAGTGCCCAGCAAAGCCTTGTCATATTGTTTTACAAAAATCAGTTCCTTGTGGTCCTTGTCCAGGAAGATACGGCTGTAATTCTCTGCTGCTGAATCAGTAGGATGATACAGTTCGTAGATGCCCAGGTCCATCACCGCTTTGGCCGCATCTTTGGCCAGACGGAAACGGACCATCTGATCCCCGGTAGTATAGCCCATCAGTGGGCTTTTCACTTGTTTGTTAAACAGGTCACTGGCAGCAAACAGCAGCATCCTCGATTTCAGGGACATTGCGGCACCTTTGGTTACCCTACCTTTGTCTTTTACAGCTTCATAGGTCAGCGGCAACAACTTAGCGGCACTGTCACACTCATCAGCGATAAACTTCACACAAGCTTCAAACGTAGCTCTTTTGGTATTTAAGATTTCCTGTTCATCGCCTTTTACGTTGTATGTTTTGGTGATCAGGGGCACCCCGCCGTAATATCTCACCAGCATTTGATAGTACCAGGCCCGCATAAAATGGACTTCTCCCTTCATCGTATTACGGGTGGCATCGTCTACAGGCACTTTATCAATCTTCTCAAAAAACATGTTACAATTACGTATCTCTTTATAATGCCCGTCCCAACGGCTGAAATCATTGAGTGCCCCAATATCATCCGGTGAGATATTGCCCTGTACTACCCGGGAAGTATTGTAGTCGTGGATAAACCGGCTTTCATCGGTCATAGATGACAACATTACTTCATTAAATCCGGGACGCATCTGCACATACAGGTCATTCACAAAAGCCTGTACCAGCCCCTTGTCCTGCCACACTTCCGACTCCTGATACTCGGTCAGTGGCTTCTTTTCCAGAAAATCCTTGTTACATGCGGTAGTGGAGTACAATAATGCCGCCACTGCCAGATATTGTATGATGTTTAATTTTTTCATGGCTCGTTGTTTAGAAAGTGACATTTAATCCCACATTGTAAATCTTCGTCTGCGGATAGTACTGACCGCTTCCCATGGGGGCTTCCGGATCAAATATTTTTACATTGTCGATGGTCAGCAGATTTTGTCCGCTTACATATACCCGTAGTTTCTGCAGACCTATCCTTTTGATCAGCTGTTCAGGAACGGTGTATCCGAGGTCGAGGGTTTTAAGACGGGCATAATCTGTTTTCCAGAACCAGAAGGTATTCTGGCGGCTTACCCAGTATTCGCGGTCACGGTCATTTACACGGGGCCAGGAAGCATCGGTGTGATCAGGTGTCCAGCGGTCTTTAATGTATGCTTCAGGGAAGTTGCCGATAAGGCCGGACTCCGTATGCAGGTATTGACTGGCGCCGGTAGCACCCTGCCACAGCATGGTGAAGTCGAAGTTGCGGTATTTGGCGGTAAAGGTGAGGCCGAATATCCAGGTCGGATTTTCAGTGCGGTTTACCCGGATACGGTCCAAGTCATCGATTTTACCGTCACCATTAATATCGGCGAAGATGATATCTCCCGGACGGGCGCCGCTTACATGTGGTGTTTTATCCACTTCTTCCTGTGTTTTGTAGATGCCGATAGCTTTGTAGTACAACGGTGCTTCAATCATTTTTCCGGTTGACTTCTGCCATTCCGGTACGCTGGGCACTTCATCCCAGAAGAGAATCTTGTTCTGGGCATGAGTAACGGTACCGGCTATTTCATAATGGAATTTGTTGATATCGTTTTTGTGTTTAAGCACTACTTCAAAGCCTTTGTTTTCCACTTTGCCCAGGTTTTCCTGTGGCAGTGTCATACCGGTATAAGCCGGCATAGACAGGCTGCGGCTTACCAGAATGTTGGCACGACGGGTATAGAAATAGTCTGCTTCGAAAGACAGTTTTTCACCAAGCAATGCTCCTTCCACACCTACGTCGAAGTTGTTGGCCATTTCCCAGGTGATAGCCTCATTAGGAGAACGCAGCTGGTAGATACCTTTGTTGAGATCTCCACCCAGCATCACACCACCATCACTGAAACCGTAGGTACTGAGGTATTGAAAAGAAGGTATCTGGTCGTTACCCATTTGTCCCCAGGATGCACGGATTTTGAAATAGTCCATAACGCGAACACTATTTTTCCAGAAGCTTTCATTGGAAAGCACCCATCCGGCAGATGCGCCGGGGAAGAAGCCGAAGCGGCTGTTGCGCGGGAAGTTCTGTGTACCGTCATAACGGGCATTAAAATCAAACAGATAGGTTTCCCGGTAGTTGTAGGATATACGTCCGAAGTAGTTACGACGGGCAAAGGAGAAACCACTGCCACCGTTGCTTTTTTCCTTATCGCCACCGGCAAACAGCTGATCCAGTTTATCACTGATGAAATACCGGCGGTTGGCCAGCATAGTGTCACCATTAAAAGTAGCCTGCTCAAATGCGATGAAAGTATTCAGGTTGTGTTTTCCAAAAGAACGATTATAGTTGATTTTGAAATTCACAGTAGACAAGCGGTTGCTGTTGAAGCTTTCATTGAGCTGTGGTGCGCTTACACCTCTGGAAGCCGGATTCAGCTTATGGTCCGGGCTGTTGGGGTCCAGTGTATAAAGCGTCCATGGTTTTATCCAGGTTTTGAGGAAGTCGAAGTTCTGGTCGTAGGCGAAGTTTCCATCCAGAGACAAACCACGTACCCAGGGGATATTAATAGTAGCACCGAGTGTCCCGTTGAGCACATAGTTTTTGTCATTCGTATATCCGATGGTGTTAGTACTTGTAACTACCGGATTATCACCGTATTCGATATCGGGGCCGGGCATACCGTTGGGCCAGATGGCATTTTCGGTAGGGCGGCCGCGCATGAGGGAACGGAAGATTGAACTGGCATTACGGGGAGGGAAATTTCTGTTTTCCAGTCTTCCCGCCAGATCGAGGCGCAGGTGGATGTTTTCGTTCACATGTGCATCCAGATTGGCCCTTACATTCTGTTGTTTGTAGTTGGTGGCGCTGGTTTTATAGATAGCGTCCTGATAGAGCGTACCGAGAGAAACGAAGTATGTCATTTTTTCGGAGCCGCCGCTGAGTGACAGATCGTGCCTGTTCTGCAGGGAGTTATTTTTAATAACAGCATCATACCAGTTGGTGTTAGGATACAACCAGGGATCTGATCCGTCACTGAATTTCTTGATCTGGTCTTCAGTAAAGCGGGGTTTATCGCCGCCATACTGCAGGATTTCGTTGACCAGGCGTGCATAAGTGGGCGCATCTGCCATTTTGGGCAGACGGGTTGGTGAAACAAATGACTGGTTGAAGCCGTAGTTGATAGTTGGCTTTCCTACTTTTCCACGTTTGGTGGTGACCAGTATAACGCCGTTGGCTGCACGGGAACCATAGATAGCGGCAGCTGCATCCTTTAGTACAGACACACTTTCAATATCGCCGGGAGCCAGACGGGCAAAGCCTTCGCGGGGGATACCATCGATCACATACAGTGGTGTGCTGACACCCAGGGTGCTACGGCCACGAATAAAAATACGGGAGTTGTCGTTGCCGGGCTCTCCGCTGTTATTGACCGCAATGATACCTGGAATACGGCCTACCAGGGAGTTGGAGATGTTGACGTTAGGTGACTGTTGTAATTCAGCACCTTTTACAGATGCGACAGCACCTGTTTTGGTTACTTTTTTCTGCGTGCCATAACCCACTACTACATATTCATCCAGGGTTTTCTGATTTTCCTTGAGTACAGCACTCAGGGAAGTACGTCCATCTACTCCGATTTCCTGGGCATCGAAACCAACATACTGCAATACCAGTACAGCGCCTCTTTCTACATCTTTCAGAGAGAAGTTTCCCTTAGGATCTGTGACAGTTCCGCGTTTCGTGCCTTTGATAAGCACTGTGACCCCGGGCAGGGGATTTCCATGAATGTCTTTGACTTTTCCTTCAACGGTTAGATTTGCCTGTTGCCATACCGCAGGTACCGACGCACGGGCAACGACCGGGCCTGATGCGGCGGCGGAAAGGCATAGCAATAGCATTGCCTTCGCATAACGTGGATTCATAAATGAGATTTTTGGGTGATAAAAGTGCTACGTTTTACGTTTACTGTTCAGTTTTACTGTTTTTCAATAAAAAAATAATAAGGGTAATTCATACCATTAGGTAAGATATTCAGAAAATGTTTAATTTTTTTCTAAAAATAAGCGTGCTTTTTACGCCTTTTTCTAAAGGACCCGCACACATACTAATAATATATTATATTTGCTAACGCGCAGTTTACGTCATTCCCTGCGTACCCCCTTTATTATGAAAACAACTATACTCTGGCTGTTGGCCTGCTGTATGCTGTCGCTGGCAGCCTGCGACAAAACAATGGTGACAGTAGATAATCCTCCTGAAACCACTACACCTGTAAATCCCGGTACGACACCACTCCCTGACAAACAAGTAAAAGCAGGATTACAGGGTATCATCACCGATGAAAACAATGATCCGCTGACAGGCGCCCGTGTACAATGCGGAGATCAGTCTGCCGTTACAGACCAGTACGGTGCCTTCCGGTTTTCACAGCTTGATCTCAAAGAAGCCGCAGCAGTGGTTACCGTACAAAAGACAGGTTACTTTAATGGTGTCCGTACTTTTCGTGTAACCGGTGCCGGTAGAGAGCAGTTTGTACAGATTCAGCTGCTTCCCAAAACAGCAGCCGGTTCTTTTGATGCCGCCACTGGTGGTAATGTAAGCGCCTCCAATGCACAGTTTATTTTTGTCCCCAACCAGGTGTTGGACGCATCTAACAAACCTTACAAGGGCAAAGCCACACTGAACTATGCTTTCATCAATCCGGAAAGAACGGATTTTTCCGATATCATGCCCGGCGATCTGCGTGCTGTTAATGATAAAAACGAAGTAGTGGCACTGCAATCCTTCGGTATGATGGCACTGGAACTACAAGGTGAAAACGGAGAGAAACTGCACCTCGATGGCAGCAACAGTGTTACCTTCCGGATGGTAATACCTGCCACGCTCAGAAACACCGCCCCTGCTACTATCCCGCTGTGGCACTTCAATGAAACCACCGGCCTGTGGCAACAGGAAGGCAGCGCAGAAAAATTAGGTGACAGCTACGTAGGTACTGTTAAACACTTCTCCTTCTGGAACTGCGATGCCCAATTTCCGATTGTGAATTTCAAAGCCAGTTTCAAAGACGATAAAAACAATCCGCTCGCCAATACTGCCGTACAGATCACCAGACCTAACGGCAGCAGCACCTACGGCTATACCGATGCCAACGGTGAGGTAAGTGGCGCGGTACCCTCCGGCGAACAGGTGACTATCTCCGTAAAAAACAAGTGTAACCAAGTTATCTTCTCTAAAAAAGCCGGCCCATGGACCACTGATGCCAATGCAGGTACCTATACCGTTACACTGGACCCTGTTAGTGCAATATCTGTGAGCGGAAAGGTGAGCAATTGTACAGGTACTGTTGTTACTAAAGGTGTAGTGAATATACAGGTGGAAGGTGTGCACTATACTGCCGTTATTCAGAATGGCAGTTATGCTACCACCATTGTCCGCTGCCAGTCCGGTTCAGTAAATATGGTACTGAATGCTGTAGATGAAACAGCCAACAAGATGTCCACTATCACAGTGCCGGTATCTCCTGGTCAGTATACACAAGACCTCCAGGCCTGCGACGCCATACAGGCAAGTACTGTGTCTATTCTGCTGGAAGGACAAACGATCTCTTTTAGTAGCCCTGCGGACTCCATAGCGTTATACAACAGCAGCGGGGACACCCTTGTCAACTATAGCGCTGCGGCCTCCCGTAAAGCCAACCCGGACCACATCGGCTGGAACATGAGCAGTATCCAGGTAGGAACCCAAACTTCCAGGTATATTAATATCAGTATCGGTGGCAAAAAGTACTATCAGCAATCCATGAATGTTAACATCACACGCACCGGTGTCCCCGGAGAATATCTGGAAGGAACACTTTCCGGCAATGTTACAAGATCAATGGATAGTGTTGCAGTCCCCATCAGTGGCTCATTTAAATTAAGAATAGAATAACATAAAATCCTTATACAAGAAAAAAGGCCAATAGTAAAAAAACTATTGGCCTTTTTTGCATAAATTCATAGGAATGAACGTTATACAGTAACCAGATCTTATTTTTATGAAGAACCTCCACTCACTATTAATGATTTTGGCAGGCTTCACATTGCTGATTGCCTGTAGTAAAGAAATGAGCAAGGACGGGACAGGTTTCCTCCCAACCTGTGATTATGCTCCTTACACCATCGGCTCCTCCTTTTCCTACATTGATGTTGGCCAGAAACAAGACACGACCTCATACACACTCACCGTTTCCGGTGATACTACCATCAACGGTACCTCCTATAAAAAGGTCCGCGATGACAGTGTGTTTTTCTGCTCCAACTGTAAAGATGGCATCTACACACAGATTGCCAGCCTCCTCACTTTCCAGGGATATAAAGCCGATAACGTTCCGCTTACCTACCTGAAGGAAACTGTACCTCAGGGCAGTTCCTGGCAGGACACCGTCAATGTCAGTAACGGTACCGTTACTACCAAGGCGATCCTGCAACATACCATCATCCAGAAAGGCTTCACCAAAACCGTCAACGGTAAAAACTACCCTGACGTGATCGCTGTCAAACTGGATGCCTCAACAATTCTACTGGAGAACGCCGTACCTGTCGGTACCGTGTCTACCAGCTACTACGCCAAAGGCATTGGCCTTATAGAAGCAGACCAGACTCAGGATACCATCAAACTGGTATCCTATATCATCAAGCCCTGATTAATAATCCTTCCATACCATCGTCAGAAAGCGCTCTACGGCTCTTCGTACGTTCGTGGTCGTATCCTGATGGTTATTCACCAATACACTGAAGACCAGTGTTTTATTTTTCTTTGTCACCAGATAACCGCTCAGCGCCACTACCCCGCTCAGCGTGCCTGTTTTAGCGTGTACAAACTGCTGCTGATAATAATTACGCAGTGTTCCCTTTCCTCCGGTGGGAAATATCTCCCATAACCTTTCCTGAGGATACTGTTGGTACAGCATGGTTAATACACTGACAAAATCCCTGGGTGTAAAGAGATTATAACGTGACAGACCTGAACCATCCACCCACTGCGGAGGATGTGGCAAGGCTTTCAGATCGCCTTCCAGCAGCCAGTTGATCATTTTTTTGCTGCTGATGGTATCCCACATGGCTGCTGATGCCATCATAAGAGTTTGTTCTGCAAAGAAGTTGTCACTCCGGTGCATCATTGGTCTGAATAAAGAGTCTGCCGGTATGCTTTTTAATAGTTTAAAGACAAGGTTGCCGGTGTTAACGGCAAGGCCTATACGCTTATGCAAGGTGTCCTGCAGCCTTTCCCGCAGTTGTTGTTCTGCGCCTGTAATAAAAGGCACCTCCGTCAGGGAAGCTTCTTTATAGTCAGGGTTGTATTTCAGGAAGAAGAGATTGTTCCTTTCATCCCTGTCGGTAGATACTTTGCTGATCGTGCGGTCTGCCGTGGCTTCCAGGTCATACAGTGCGGGGATCATGTGGCTGGTATCACCATGATGATAAAGGCGAATCACGTTGCCGTACATAGGCCATTCGGTTAGCTCAGGCTGGTAGTCATCTGCATAGTCAGACCATGACCATCCCGGACCGTAGCGTTTATTCAGATTAACAGCCGGCACCAGATAGATGGACTTACCGGTTTGTTGCAACAGCTGCAGCAGCGGCTGGAAAGTATAGTCCGGATGCAGGAAAGACGGGTCCGCTACTCCTTTCACAAAAATGGCGGTATCATTTTCATAGTAACGGGCAGCAGGCAGGGAATCTCCCAGCAATTTCATCCCGGTAAACAGGGAAAATATTTTGGTATTGGAAGCGGGTGTAAAAAACTTGTCATCCTGATACTGGTACCAGTATTTTTGAGTGGCTGGCTCATAGATAGAAATCCCCACGTGTGCCTGTTCCAACGGCTTTTCATGCAGCAGGGAGTGGTTGGCCCACTTGCTGATGGCCGCAGTTTGTGCAGATACCTGTAAAGACAATCCAATTGCAGAAAGGAGTAAAAGAAATCTCATGGTGGGAAATTACTGATAAATAAAATGGGAAGATATCCGCAGACATCTTCCCATGATGTTAATTACTGAATTGTCTGTAATCAGGAAACGAAGTATTTGGTGATGCCCGGTTTGGCGTAGGCGTAGTTACCGGAAGCATCAGGCAGTACCGGAGGAGGCGCATCAAAAGCATATACTTTCGGCTGCAGATTCAATCCGGAGTTAAGCGCAGTATCCCAGTTGATCACCTGGCCGGAATAGGTCGCCAGACGGCCGATGATGGCGGAAAGTGTAGCTTCGGCGCCACGCTGTGCATCCGCAAACTTATACTCTCCTTTGGCGATCGCCGCAAACAGTTCGTCGTGTTCTGTCTGATAAGGATTGTTTTCCTTTTTCTTGTCAAACTGGTACAGCACTTTTCCTTTATGATCTACTATCTGGGCTCTGTCGCAGTAAATGCGGCCCTTAGTACCTACTATCTCCTCATCTACCTTGCTGGGTGCGTCTTTCCAGTGACGGCACTGGCTGTTCATTACCACTCCGTCGGCATAACGATACTCTACATAGTGGTGGTCGAATATTTCACCGTATTCCTTGCCGGTACGCACAGCACGGCCACCCATACCACCAGCTGTTTGCGGGGTGGCATTCTTAAACCAGTTACCTACGTCGATATTGTGGATATGTTGTTCTACGATATGGTCGCCGCAGAGCCAGTTGAAATAGTACCAGTTACGCATCTGGTATTCCATTTCAGAGTATTCAGGTTTACGTGGTTTTACCCACAGTGCGCCCTGGTTCCACCATACCTGCATGGAGAGGATGTCACCGATGATACCATCCTGTGCGCGTTTGTAGAGTTCGCGGTAGGAGTTCTGATAACGACGTTGCAGGCCTACTACTACGTTCAGTTTCTTTTGTTTGGCGATGGCTGCAGCTTCCAGCACTCTTTTGATACCAGCAGGATCAGTGGCTACGGGTTTTTCCATAAACACATGTTTTCCTTGTCTGATGGCTTCTTCAAAGTGGATAGGCCGGAAACCCGGAGGGGTGGTGAGGATGACTACATCGGCGAGTGCGATGGCTTGTTTGTAACCATCGAAGCCGATGAATTTATTTTTTTCCGGAACGTTTACGCGACTGGCTTTATCGCCTAAAGCTTCCTTGATATTGTTATAGCTGTCGTTCAGCCTGTCCGGGAAGGCGTCGGCCATGGCTACCAGCTGTACGTTTTCTTTAGTGCTCAGCGCCTGTGTGGCAGCACCGGTACCGCGTCCGCCGCAGCCTACCAGGGCTATTTTGATCACATCGGAAGAACCGGAAAAGTAATTGGCTTTAGATAAGATGGGTAATGCCAGCAATCCGCCTGCAAGCATAGAGGTTTGCTTTACGAAATCGCGGCGTCCCTGACCGTGGAATTTTTGTTCGTTTTCCATAAATACGTTGTGCTTTAAATTTTTTTAGGAGGATGAGTGGTACTAACGTGAGCCTTTATATTTGTCGATAATTTCTTCGAAGAATTTTTCTGCCTCTTCAGGAGTGGGTTGTTTTGCAGGCCTTACAATTCTGAAACCGATGAACGGAGCATCTGCATTCCACCAGGAGCTTTTAGGGATCTGCGGATCTCTGCGGTTCCATATCGGATCGGATTTCAGGCGGGCTGCACTGCGCAGTGCGGGAGCAGCATCATTGTAGTTCCCTCCTTTGATTACGCGCGACATTTTCGCGGTGGGCATCGTCCAGGGATCGGTGGCGATAGCATTGGCCACTCCGCTTTCATCATACTGATCGAGTGTCCATTCTGCCACGTTGCCCAGCATGTCGTACAGGCCCCAGGCATTGGGTTGCAACTGGGCTACTTTATGATATTTCTCGCCACTGTTTTCTTTAAACCAGGCGTATTTTTTCAGTTGAGATTCATCTGCACCAAAAGGATAGGCGGTTTTGGCACCAGCACGACAGGCATATTCCCATTCTGCTGCAGTGGGGAGGCGGTAAAAGACGCCTGTTTTGGCATACAGCCACTTACAATACATCAGGGCGCCATACTGGCTCATACTGTTGGCCGGGAACCCGCCTGCCTTACCCATGCCCAGGGTAAGATCGATATATGGAGGGCTGGGACGGGTCATCCCGTCGGGGATGGGAGTTTTGTCCTTTTCCGCATCCGCATAAATATCATACTCGTCGAAAGTCACTTCTGTGGCTCCCATCCAGAAATCAGCGATGGTTACATTTTTGGCAGGTCCTTCATCCTTGTTTCTTCCTTTTTCATTGTCCGGGCTTCCTAACGCAAAAGTGCCTCCTTTGATGGGCATCATTTTAAAACTTACCGTGGTTCTGGGGATCTGTTGCTCGTACGGCGTGAAGGTTTGCTGTGCCTGTACTGCAGTACTATTGCTGAGCATACCGCCCAGCAATAAGGTCACGTAATATCTAGTCATCCAAACGTTTTATAGTGGGTGAATTTAAAAAATACAAAAATGGAATGCAATATTTTTTTATGAATGCGAAAAATGCAGGATGGATTGAATTTTTTTCAGCTTTGTTAGCATTTCCTTATAAAAGCGATTAAATTTAGCCGAATGTCCTTTTATGTCATTTTAAAATTAACCTAACGTTATGGAAAGAAGAAAATTCCTGCAACAGGGCACTTTAGCCGGTATCTCCGCGCTGGCACTGGGCGGTATCGCCAGCAAAAGCCAGGCTGCTCCTGCCGGTGAGCGTGCCGTCAAGGAAAAACCTTTCAGCCTCAACTATGCCCCACATGACGGCATGTTTAAAAACAGCGCCGGCGCCGACTTTCTGGACCAGATCAAATACGCTTACGACCAGGGTTTCCGATCTATTGAGGATAATGGAATGATGCACCGCCCTGTAGCAGAACAGGAAAAAATAGGCAGCCTGCTTACCAAACTGGGTATGACTATGGGCGTGTTTGTAGTAGACACCGGCAACAACTGGAAAACTTCACTGGCTTCCGGCAAACAGGAGTTTACCGATGCTTTTGTGAAAACCTGTAAAGAAAGTGTGGACGTGGCTAAACGCTGCAATGCCAAATGGGCCACTGTAGTACCGGGCTTCTTCGACCGCAGTCTGCCTATGGGCATCCAGACCTCCAACGTAGTGGCAGCCCTGCGCAAAGGTGCCGCCATATTTGAACCACATAATCTTGTCATGGTACTGGAACCGCTGAGTGATACCCCCGAGCTTTTCCTCCGCACTTCCGAACAGACCTACGAAATCTGTAAGGCTGTCAACAGCCCTTCCTGTAAAATATTATACGATATCTACCATATGCAACGCAATACCGGCAACCTTATCCCTGTGATAGATATGTGCTGGGACGAAATTGCGTATATCCAGATCGGTGACAACCCTGGCCGCAGAGAACCTGGTACCGGCGAAATCAATTACAAAAACATTTTCAGACATCTCCGTAAAAAAGGATACCAGGGAGTACTGGGCATGGAACACGGCATCGCCGGCCAGGGCAAAGAAGGAGAAGCTGCACTGATTAAGGCATATAGGGAAGCCGACGAACTGTGATTTATGTGATGAATGCTGATGTACGAAGATCTACGCGAATCATTCAAGATAATTTTTTAGCAAGAAACCCGTCTGATAGTTATCAGACGGGTTTTTGTTTTTTATGATGTTAATCTCCACACATCAGGCGCATCAGTACCATGATATAAATCAAGTTACAGTTATGTTTTTTTTTGTTACCTTAACTATACCTTAAAACACTATACTATGGGTGGTTTTTTGCTTCGCATATTAGTGAGTGCGCTGGCAGCGATGTTAACAACTTATCTGCTGAAGCCAGCTGTGAAAATAGACAGTTTTGTTACGGCCCTGTTACTCGCGCTGGTACTGGCATTGTTAAATGCGTTGGTACGACCACTACTGGTACTATTCACCCTTCCGGTAACCCTGTTGACCCTGGGGTTATTCCTGTTTGTTATCAATGCTGTGATCATCCTGCTGGCGGCCAAAATTGTTCCTGGTTTTAAAGTGGATGGTTTCTGGTGGGCGATGTTGTTCAGTATTGTGATGACTATCATCAACAGTGTTCTGAGCAGCCTTGCCGGCGCCAATAATGATTAGCCCTTACCCTAAACATTGTAAAATAGCCTGTACATCATGTATTTCGACCGGTCTAACCTAAGCGACACGGAGCTGCTGTCTTTTTACAGAGCGCTGCTATACCCCCGACTGATAGAGGAAAAAATGCTGCTGCTATTGCGGCAAGGAAAGATAAGTAAATGGTTCTCCGGCATAGGCCAGGAAGCTATCGCAGTAGGCGCCACCCTGGCACTCGAGCCGGATGAATGGATTATGCCGCTTCACCGCAACCTGGGCGTGTTTACTACCCGGAATATGCCACTCAGCAAGTTGTTTATGCAGTGGCAGGGCAGTGAAAACGGCTACAGCAAAGGCCGTGAAAGGTCCTTTCACTTTGGCAGCCGGCCATACCACATCTGCGGTATGATCTCCCACCTGGGCCCTCAACTCTCTATTGCCGACGGCATTGCACTCGCTCATCAACTCAAAAAGGAACATAAGGCAGCACTTGCCTTCTCCGGAGAAGGCGGCACCAGTGAAGGTGAATTTCATGAAGCCCTCAATGTGGCAGCCGTATGGGGACTACCCGTTATTTTCCTGGTGGAAAACAACGGTTATGGCCTCAGCACCCCCGTCAGTGAACAATACCACTGCAACAGTCTTGTAGACAAAGCCGTTGGTTATGGTATGGAAGGTGTTCAGGTAGATGGTAACAACCTCCTGGAAGTTTACCAGACCATCCGCACAGCACGGGCTTATGCTGTCAAAGAACAGAAACCTGTGCTGGTAGAAGCGATGACTTTCCGTATGCGAGGCCACGAAGAAGCCAGCGGTGTAAAATACGTGCCCCCGGAGCTTTTTGAGCAGTGGAGCAAAAAAGACCCGGTGATGCAGTTCGAAACTTTTATGCAGGAAATTCATCTGTTGAATACGGAAAGCATTGAAAGTATCCGGCAGGAACTGAAACACCGTATCGAAGAAGAAGTGGCCAAAGGGCAGGAAACAACGCCTCTTGTAGTCAATACCGATAACGAGCTGGCAGACATCTATGCGCCAGCACCACCGGTAGTATCTCCTTCCGGCACCGCCACGGAGAAACGTTTTATTGATGCGATTACCGAAGGATTGCAACAGTCTATGGAGCAATACCCCGAGCTGGTCCTTATGGGCCAGGACATTGCAGCCTATGGCGGAGCCTTTAAGATCACAGATGGTTTTCTATCCCGGTTCGGGAAAGAAAGGGTGCGTAACACCCCGATCTGTGAAAGCGCTATCGTGGGCACGGCCCTGGGGTTGGCTATCGGCGGATTTAAAAGTATGGTGGAGATGCAGTTTGCGGACTTTGTAAGCTGTGGCTTTAACCAGATCGTCAACAACCTTGCTAAGATACACTACCGCTGGGGCCAGACGGCCGATGTGGTGATCAGAATGCCCACCGGTGGCGGAGTAGGCGCCGGCCCCTTCCACTCACAGAGTAATGAAGCCTGGTTCACCCATGTTCCCGGCCTGAAAGTAGTATACCCTTCCACACCGGAAGATGCCAAAGGGCTGCTGACAGCTGCCCTCGCCGATCCCAACCCGGTGATGTATTTTGAGCATAAAGCTTTGTACCGCAGTATCAGCGGACCGGTACCTGAAGCGTATTATACGGTGGAAATAGGGAAGGCAAGGCTGGTGCAGTCAGGAGATGATATCAGCATCATCACCTATGGCAGCGGTGTACACTGGGCCATGGAATATGCGGCAGCACATCCGGAAATCTCTATCGCTATCCTGGACCTCCGTACCCTTCTGCCGCTGGACTATACCGCCATCAGCGAAGTCGTGGCCCTTACCGGCAAAGTGCTGGTGCTTCATGAAGATACCCTGATCGGAGGCTTCGGTGGTGAAATAAGTGCCTGGATTGCAGAACACTGTTTCCACCTGCTGGATGCGCCCGTTATCCGATGCGCCTCCCTGGACACCCCCGTGCCTTTTGCCTCCCCTCTGGAAAAAAATTTCCTGTCCAAATCCCGGCTGGACAAGTGTATCCAACAATTAACCCGCTGGTAACGACCGGTATGATTGGGAATTTAACCCGAAAGTTTTAATTTGCACCCTGGAAATAAACAAAATCATTATACAATGTTGATGAATCTTTTAACAGTAGTACAGACCACCAACTTTTACAAAGTAGGCGACAGCATTGGTCATTTTCTGGCACCGGTTGCCATCGTTGTTTTTGCGCTGATGTTCATTTATGCATGGGCTAAATACGCAAAACTCTAATCACCCTGTTTTTTCACATCGCATTATAGAAGAAAAGGCTTCCTCAACGGAAGCCTTTTTCTTTGTTACTCATGTCTTTATACCTGATCAGCCATTGCTGAGAGTCTTTTCTATCAGTGCTTTCAGCTCCGGTGTAGACGGACGGGGTGCATCAATCGTTACGATATTGCCTTTCTGGTCGAACACCATAAAACGGGGAATCCCTTTGATATCGTAAAACCTGGTAATGTCGCTCCAGCCAGCACCAAAGAGCTGTACACCTTTCATTTCCTGTTTTTTCACAAAAGCCGCCCATTTCTCTTTGTCTTTTTCTTCATCTACAGAGAAACCAACAAAAGTGACGTTTTTGCCTGCCATTTCCTCTTCCAGCTGCTGCAGATAGGGCAGTTCCGCTTTACAAGGTCCGCACCAGGTAGCCCATACATCTACTACCACTACTTTTCCTTTCAGATCGTTGAAAGCCACCTTTTTACCGCTCATATCTTCACCGGTGAAGTTAAAGCCAGCCTCTCCGGTAGCAAATTTGCGTACAGCCTTTTCTGCCGCCAGGTAACGCTGCATCTGACCGTCAGTAACCAGGTATTTTTTAACCGGTGCTACCGCTTCTGTAAAGGTTTCAAAGGTTTTGTAACCACCCAGACTTTCTGTAATAAACAGCCCTTTGATGGTATCGTTACAGAAAAGGCCGGACATTTTTTCCAGTGTAGGAAGTCCTTTGGGCTTCTCTTTTGCCATCAATTGGGTAAACATAGCGTATAAACGAAGGATGCCCGCAGCCTCACCATTTGCCAGCAGTTTGCTGTCACAGAACTTTTTGTCCTGTACCACCTGCTGATAGTAGGCCGGATACTGGCTATGCTCCGGGTGTTTGGAACGCGGCGTCATCAGAAACAGGATGGCTGCATTTTCTACATCCACATCCATGGTGTATTGCAGCAGCTCATTGAATTTTTTGTTGGGTGTGTTCACCGCTTTTTTCAGACTGGCTACTTTAGGCACAAAAGCTTCGAGCTTCGGAAAAAAGGAGACATAGCTGGAAGTGTCACTCAGGCTGGCAGGTTTGGAGATCACGCGCAGCTGGTCATTCCATTGTTGCAGCTGTTTGTTTTCTGCCGATCCGGATTCCACCGTGTAGGTCCCGTTGTCCATCTTCAGTTTCAGCTGATCTCCTGGCTTCACATAGATACGGGTATCTCCGCCACGGTCTCCTGCGGAGAGGTAGTAAAAACCTTCCTTAGGTGCGGGTACTGCAAAGGCAAAGGCATGCTGTGCATTTACCATCGCATTGGCGATTTCTGTTTTGCGGCCTTCATCTACTGCATACAGTGTTATTTTTTTGGCTTTTTCAGGGGCCTGGCCCTGAATAACGGCGAGAGAGGGAACGGTTGCCGGCCCTGCAACTGCACGGGCAGTCAGTACCACGCAGGCTACCAACGGCAGCAGTCTGCTTACGTTAAATTGATTCATTTTAATGGTGGTTTGGTTTTGGTTTTCGATTATAATCGTTGTGGCCCAAATATAGAAAAGGCAATGAAGATGGGACAGACAATTTTTTCAGCGGCTCAAAACCGTTATGAGTCATTCTTCAGGGCGTATGTACTGGTTGTAGTAGTGTTGGGCTAACTGGTAATTTTCATCATCAAAACATACGAGCACCACTTCTTCTATTGCGTCATCCTCTTCAAGGAAGTGGACGATGGTCTCCATGGCAATGCTGGCGGCCAGGTCTTTCGGGAAATGATAGATCCCGGTGCTGATATTCGGAAAAGCAATGGAGGTAACATGATGACGGGACGCCAGCTGCAACGAATGTAAATAACAATTGGCCAGCAGCTGCATTTCGTTATGGTTGCCTCCATTCCATACCGGACCTACGGTATGGATCACATACTTTGCCGGCAACCGGCCACCGGTGGTAATGACGGCTTCTCCGGTTTTACAGCCACCCTGACGAGCTACAATTGCTCTGCAGTCTTCCAGGATAGCAGGACCACCGGCTCTGTGGATAGCACCATCTACGCCACCGCCACCCATCAGAGATGTATTGGCAGCATTCACAATAGCCATCGTTTCCATTTTGGTAATATCGCCTTTGATGATCCGGATTTTCCTATATGCCATAACGTTATACTGTTCTTACATATACCAGTTTACCGGTTTTTTTACCGCTTTCCCTGATATCAATTTCGAAATTAGGAAAACTTTTTATCAGCTGTACCAGCTTGTTAAAGCCGTAGTTACGGGCGTCGAAGTCAGGTTGTTTCTTCAGCAACAGGTTACCCAGTTCACCGAGGTAGGCCCATCCATCTTCGTCTGCGATATCGTTGATACTGGTAGACAACAGGTCTATCAGCTCTTTATCCGCCTTGCTGATACCTTTAGGCTTTTCTTTGCTGGATTTGGGTTTGCCAGGTTCCGTTTTCTTTTCTCTTATCTGTAATATTTCCAGATAGATAAATTTATCACAGGCAGCACGAAAGGCACTGGGGGTCTTCCTCTCGCCCATGCCGATGACACGCATACCGGCCTCCCGGAGTCTGGTGGCCAGTCTGGTGAAATCACTATCACTGGATACGAGGCAGAAACCATCTACCCTGCCGGTGTACAGGATATCCATCGCATCAATAATCATGGCTGAGTCGGTGGCATTTTTTCCGGAAGTATAACTGTACTGCTGGATGGGGGTGATAGCATAGTCCAGTAAAACACCTTTCCAGCCTGTAACGGTGGGTTTTGTCCAGTCTCCGTAAATTCTTTTGAAGGTGGGGTTACCGTATTTGGCTACTTCTTCCAGCATCCCCTTGATATTGTGGTAGGGTATATTGTCGGCATCTATCAGTACTGCAAGTCGGAGATCGTTTATATTGTCCATGTGGAATACTTTGGGTGTATTTAGGAATCTGGTTATTTAATTAACTGAATATAAGTAATCAGTTCATCAAATAACCAGATTCCCAAATATTACTATTTGAGATAAGAACGAATCATCCATGCCAGTTTCAGGTGTTTCTGCAGCAGTTGTGTTGCAAAGTCGCTGGAGCCTTTATCTTTATATTTTTCATCGAATTCGTCGATCAGTCTGCGCAGGTTACGGATGATGGTTTCGTGATCGTCCAGCAATTCCTGTAACTGTTTTTTCTGATCGTTGGAATATTCAGATTCGAGCAGGTTGGTAAGTTTCAATACATCGGAATAGCGGCCTTCCGCATAGTGCCCTACCTGACGGATATATTCTGCCACTTCATCAGCAATTTCTTCCAACTCTTCATATTGATCTTCATAGAACTTATGCATTTCCATGAAATTAGGCCCTTCAATATTCCAGTGGCAATTACGTGTTTTTGCATAAACCAGTAATTCATCCGCTAACACTTTATTCAACTCCAATGCTATTTTCTTCGCGTGATCCGCTGTAATACCAATTTCGATTTTCATATCTTGAATTTTTTTGGTTTAAATAAATGTACGATTTCTTAAGACGGGCTACTATGATGTTTATCATAAATTAACAACCGGTATAATAAACAGGTACATAGGCTCTTTTGTTCAGGTTTTAACCATTAGGCCAACATATTTGCGAAAATTGTACCATAGTTGTTAATTTTGCGTGCATGGACCATTCTTCCGGAAAAATCTACACCCTGCACTTTATTCTCTTATGCCTGAGTAATGCACTATTTTCTGCCAGCTTTAATATGATGATCCCTGAGCTGCCCGCCTATCTGAGCAAAATGGGGGGAGCAGATTACAAAGGATATATTATTGGTTTGTTTACACTAATGGCCGGATTATCGCGTCCATTCAGCGGTAAGCTTACCGATACGATCGGGCGGGTGCCGGTGATGATTTTCGGTTCGCTGGTATGTGTTGTTTGTAGCTTGCTTTACCCACTTGTCAGCACTGTTGGGGCATTTCTGCTACTCCGTTTTTTTCATGGTTTTTCCACTGGTTTTAAACCTACTGGTACTTCTGCCTATGTTTCCGATATCATTCCCTACAATCGCCGTGGTGAAGCCATGGGCATGGTAGGACTGGCCAGCACTATTGGTATGGCGCTGGGGCCCGCCATTGGCGGATATATGGCTGTAAGGTGGAATATCAATGTGATGTTTCAGCTGTCTGCTGTGTTTGCCCTTTTATCTGTAGTGATATTGATTGGCATGAAGGAAACACTGGCCAACAAACAATCTTTCCGGTTTTCTTTGTTGAAAATCAAAGGAGAAGAAATATTCGAGCCACTGGTATGGTCGCCGGTGATCATCTGTTTTCTGACGTATTTCAGCTATGGAGCGATGCTGACCATCATCCCTGACTTCAGTGCATTCCTGGGTATTAACAACAAAGGACTTTTCTTTACCTTTTTCACTGCCAGTTCTATCGGTATCCGTTTGCTGGCCGGTAAGGTATCCGATCGTTATGGCCGTGTGCCGGTGTTAAAGGTTTCTGCCTTGCTAATGGCCGCTTCCATGCTGATGATGGGCTTTGCCACCACCGCTGCCCTACTGATGGCTGCCGCTGTTGTATATGGCATCTCTGTAGGGCTTAATGCTCCGGCTATTACCGCCTGGACCATCGACCTCGGTCAACCGGAACATCGCGGCCGGGCGCTGGCCAGCATGTATATTGCCATGGAAGCCGGTATAGGACTGGGGGCCTATTTCTCTGCCTTTGTTTACAACAACAATGCTTCCCATTTCCCGGCCACTTTCTATCTGTTTGCCGGTATTACACTGCTGGCCACCATTTACCTCTCCTTCTTTTATAAGAAGCCGGCCATGGCGACCAGAGAATGTTGATCCATTTGCTTCCACTACCTAATGCTCCGTTTTGTTTCTTCATTCCGGAAACATCAGCTGGTGTAGCTTACACTAGTCCGGCTAAGATCTTTCCTGAATAGTACCATTAGGCGACTGTGCCGGATGCTGCACCGTGATTGCAGGAGCAGGTATTTCATCTGTTGCAGCAGGTAGTGTGGACTCTTCTTCTGTTGCAGCCGAATCCACTTCCATCGTCATCTGGCGCGGCAGATTCTTTTTGTTATCCAGTCCCAGACGTCGCATCCGCTCAGCTCTTCCCACCAAATTTCCATGGCCGGTGCTCAGTTTGTTCATGGCATTTTCATACACATTCTGGCTACGTTTCAGGTGTTCACCGATCAGCCCCATATCTTCTGCGAAGCCTACAAACTTGTCGTAGAGCGCACTGCCCTGGCGTACAATTTCTTCCGCATTTTTATTCTGGTTGTCCAGCCGCCACATAGCATCGATGACGCGCAGGGTTGCCAGCAGTGAAGGCACACTCACCAGAATGATCTTACGACGGAAGGCAAAATCATACAGATCTTCTTCCTGCTGCATAATGGCCAGCGCATAAGCCGGTTCTATCGGAATAAACAACATCACAAAATCGGTGGTATTGTTGTACAGTGTATGGTAGGCTTTTCTGCTCAGCTCATTCACGTGGTTCTTCACAGACTGCACATGCTGTTTCAGTGCCTGCTGCCGTTCCGCTTCGTCTGTTGCGCTGCAGTACTGCTCATATGCCTTGAGAGACACTTTGGAGTCGATGACCAGCTGTCTGTTTTCGGGCAGTTGTAATACCAGGTCGGGCATTCTCAGCTGTCCTGTTTCATCCCGCTGTGCGTCCTGGGTAACATAATGGATACCTTTTTCCAGGCCGGAAGCTTCCAGCACTTTTTCGAGGATCATTTCTCCCCAGTTGCCTTGTTTTTTGGTATCGGCTTTCAACGCTTTTGTCAGGTTGTTGGCCTCTTGTGAAAGGGTCTGATTCAGTTGCAGCAACCGCTGCAGCTCTGTTTTCAATTCCGCCCGCTGGCTGGTTTCCGCCACAAGTGACTGTTGTACACTGCTTCGGAAATTATCGATCTTTTCGGCCAGTGGCTTCAGCAGATCATCCATCTTCACCTGGTTCTGCTGCATAAATGTGCCGGATATACGCTGTAACAGCTGCTGGGCTGTGTTCTCAAACTGCAGTTTGAAATCCTGGTGCATCTGTTGTAACCGATCCTTTTCGCTCTGCAGCTGTTGCTGCAGATATTTGTTCTGCTCCATCAGCCGTCCCTGTTCCGCCATCAGCGAAGCAAATTCTTCGTTGAGCCGTTCCAGTTGTTCCTGTTTTTCACGGACTGCCAGCTGCTTGTCATCCAGCATATTCTGCAGATAACCCTGCTTTGCTTCCAGCTGGTTATTGCGTTCCTGCTGCTGGCCCACTGCTGACTGCAGGGCCTGTTGCTGATTCCGGGCCGTATAATACAAGAATCCCAGCACAGCTGATGCTATCCCTATGACAATCAATAATATCAACAAGATCACATTCATAATAGGCAATATCGTTTTTGACTACGCATTAGATCTGCGTTATAAAAAGAGCTCTGGGAAACTGCCGCCAGTCCCCCGAATAAAAAGGGACTGACCATTGCCTGGTCAGCCCCCTTTGTTATATTTTTAATCCTGTAAAACCTTACAAACGCTCGTACAGTTTTCTCAGGCGCTCACGGGTCATGATTTCCTTCCAGTCTTTACCCAGTGCATTTTCCCACAGCGGGGCCATGCCTAAGGATACATTGATCATGGTGTCAAACTGCTCATCTGTCAGCCCTTTGGTGATACCCTGCGGGATGTCGATGTTGTGCTTTTTCACCATTTCCTTGAATTTCTTTACCCCATCCGGATAAAACTCTTCCAGTTTGTCAAACACAATACAGTTGCCGATACCGTGTTTGGTGCCCAGCAGATAGGCCAGTCCGTAACTTACGGCGTGGGCCACCCCTACCTGGGAATAAGCAATGCTCATACCGCCGGCGTAGGATGCCATCATCAGTTTCTCATCGCAGTCATCGTCCCAGGTATCTTTCTCCAGAAAAATCTCTTCACACAGCTCCTGAGCTTTTTCACCATAAGACTGGCTGAAGGCATTGAGATAAGTGCCTGTCAATGATTCCACGCAGTGGATAAAGCAGTCCATCGCTGTATAAAACCGCTGGTTAGGCTCTACAGTATTGGTCAGTGAAGGATCCAGCACGATCTGGTCAAACGGTGTAAAGTCAGAGTTCATGCCCAGTTTGCGGGTAGGACCGGTCAATACACAGGTACGGCTTACTTCAGCACCGGTACCGGAGATCGTAGGTATACCTACTTTGTATACGCCCGGGAATTTCACCAGGTCCCAGCCCTGGTAATCTGCAGAAGAGCCGGGATTGGTCATCATCAGCGCTACTGCTTTGGCCATATCCATTACGGAGCCGCCACCAATACCGATAATACCGGATACTTCCCCGAATTCAGCTTTCAGTTCATCACGTATTTTATCTACTGTAACGGTTTTAGGTTCGTAGGTTACATCAATCACCACTACTTTGTCTTTGCCCTGCAAAGGAATACGGGACAGAAACGCTTGTTTGTCCTGGAAATACTCATCCACGAAAAATATCATGGGAGCATCGCCTTTACGCCTGGGGGCCAGTATTTCGCCCAGCTGATCAAAACATCCGCTGCCGTAAACTACGTAGTCCACCATTTTAAAATTCCTGAATTTCATATATCCGTTTTAGTTAGATGTTTACAAATATTTGGCTGCCTTCTCCAGGTCTTCGGGGGTATCTATTTCCACGCCCATATAGGAAGTGGACACCATCTTCATGGGAATACCATTTTCCAGGTACCGCAGACATTCGACCTTTTCTGCCAGTTCCAGCGGGGTAGGCTCCAGCTTTGTGAAGTCAAGCAGGGTCTGTTTGCGGAAAGCATAGATGCCGATATGTTCGTAATAGATGGATTTAATGTCTTTGTTGCGCGGATACGGGATCACGGAACGGGAGAAGAACAGTGCGTTGAATTGTTTGTCTACCGCCACTTTCACATAGTTTGGGTCTGCAATAGACGCTTCATCGTGTAGTTCCTGCATCAGCGAGGCCACCTGTACCTTTTTGCCTTCTTCCCCTTCGAACACCTTCAGGAGTTTTTCCAGTGGTTCTTTCTGGGTGAAGGGTTCATCACCCTGTACATTCACCACAATATCAGCGTCCATATCTTCCGCGGCTTCGGCAATACGGTCGGTACCGCATTCGTGTTCCTTTTTGCTCATGACCGCCTTGCCACCATTACTGACAATCTCATTGTATATCAGTTCACTGTCGGTCACCACCATTACCTCGTCGAATACGCCGGTATTAACGGCTGATTCGTAGGTACGCAGGATGACTGCTTTACCGCCCAGTTTGGCCATCATTTTGCCCGGGAAGCGGGTAGCGCCATAACGGGCAGGTATCAACGCTATTTTCTTCATGTTCGCGGTTTGGTCACGCAAAGGTGCAAAGAGCAGCAAAGGCGCTGTAATGCGCCTTTGCGTGAAATATTATAATGCGCTTTTTACAGCTTTTACCAGTTTTTCTGCCCTTTCCTGTACTTCGGCATCGCTCCAGGCCAGGTTGATAGGGGTAGAAATGTTCCTGCCGATTATTTCGTCTGATGCAGGGAACTGTTTGGTTTTATAGATCTCCATTGCCTGTTTCAGTCCTGGAGCAAACGGTGTCAGCACATCTCCGTTTTTGAAGTGGTCCCATTGACGGATATAATGCCAGTTGTTGTCGTAATAGTAGAAGGCAGGCAGACCGGCTGCTTTCATGGCTGCAGCGGCGTTTCTGGCCTGGTCTTTCTCCGGCAGGAAGAAAGACAGGAAAGTGGCACTGTCTCCAGCTTCATCAGGCAGGCGACGGAAAGTCACGCCCGGAACGGTGGACAGCGCATCTTTGAAGATTTTCTTTGTTTTCCGCTGAATGGCCAGGAAGTGATCCAGTTTGCGGACCTGAGCCAGTCCTACTGCAGCATGCAGTTCGGAGATACGATAGTTGTAGCCGATAAACGGATGCAGGTCGGCTCCGCGGTCAACGCCCAGGTGGTCGTGGCCGTGGTCGGTGTATCCGTCACATTTGATATAAACGTCTTTGTTGTTGGTGATAATAGCACCACCTTCAGCGCAGGTAATTGTTTTTACGAAATCGAAGGAGAAAGTGCCGGCATCACCGATAGAGCCGAGCGCTTTGCCTTTATAGGTAGCACCAAAAGACTGGCAGGCATCTTCCAGCAGCAGCAGGTTGTGTTTTTTACAGATGGCCTGTAAAGCGTCCAGGTCGGCCATAGCACCGCACATATGTACCGGCATCACTGCTTTGGTACGGGGGGTGATGGCTGCTTCCACCGCTTTAGGGTCCAGAGTAAGGGTATCGTCAACATCTACCAGCACCGGTGTGGCACCAACGGAGAATACAGATTCAAAGCTGGCAACAAATGTAAAGGTAGGCATGATGATTTCGTCGCCGGCACCCAGTCCGAGGGCTGCCATCGCCGTAGTCAGTGCGGCTGTACCGCTGGAAGCAAGCTGTGTGTATTGTACGTTCAGTTTATCGCAAATAGCCTGTTCGAGCTCTTTTGCTTTCCAGATGCCTTTACGCGGACCATCAAATCCGTAACGCATCATGATCCCTGTTTCCAGTACATCGTTTACTTCTTTTCTTTCTTCGGCGCCAAATAGTTCGTATCCGGGCATAAGCTGTTGATTTTTAAAATATAAATTGAAAGTGATGTCAAAATAGTGCTGCAAAGTTACTATAATCAGTGTTGCGTTACATCGTAAAAACTATTTATCTTTTGCTAAAAATTCAACATGCGTTTTATACTGTTCCTGATCATGATAGGAAGTTTTGTTTTGCTGCCATCCCGTTATGCTGCTGCCCAGCAGAGCGACCAGCAGAAGATCGAAGCCCTGATGGCGGCCCAAACCAGTGCCTGGAACCGGGGTGATGTGACCGCTTTCATGCAAACCTATTGGCATTCCGACTCTCTGCTTTTCATCGGTAAAAACGGCGTCACCTATGGCTGGCAGGCCACACTCGACCGCTACAAAAAATCCTACCCGGATACCACTGCCATGGGTAAACTCGATTTTAAACTGCTGGAATTCAAACGTCTGGCACCGGACATCTACCTGGTAGTGGGTAAATGGCACCTGCAGCGGAGCATCGGCGATCTTCAGGGCCACTTCAGCCTTACCCTGCGCAAAATAAAGGGAGAATGGAAAATCATTGCAGACCATAGCAGCTGATCTTTCATCACAAAAAAAACCATCCTAAGAGTAGGATGGCCGCTATACACCACAACATTAAAGAAGAAACTAAATAATAAGCTGTTATCTTCTTACAATAAAAAAACGTTCGGGTCTTCACCGGATATGGAAATTATATTCATCACGTTAGGACTTTTCTTTCTTTTTCTCTCCCAGGGCTGAAGCCCTGGGCTAAATTTGTCTCACTGATCTCCATCACTTTACATACCATCCCGGTACCCTGAAAAGGTGCCGGGATGAAGGTTTAGCATCACCTTCACTATTAAGCTGACAAACACTATTCCAGACAGAAAACCGCCTGTTTTGCCCCAATAGCGGACTGGATACGGGGAGCAGGCTCCCCATATGCCGTATATGAGTGGGAAAAGTTCCCTACAACCCGCCATGGACAAGAAGATGCCAGTCATTAACATTCAGTTTGCAAAAACAATCTCTTTTTTTCAGAGCAAGCCATTATCTTCGTGACCTCAAGATTTTTTCTTGTACTGATTCTAACCCATAACCTCTGAACTACCACTGTGTAGTTTTAATCATTGTCCCTGAAACCACTATAGTTTTAATCCTTGTCCTGTTTAGAGCCTGTATCTATTCATTTATTCATTTTTTTTAATTTTTAACTGGTTATGACAGGGAAATTTATTTGTGCGACTTTATGTGTATGTATGACTGTAGCGATTTTTATGGGTTGTTCAAAAGATTCAGGCCTTATCAATCCACATCCGGCGGACTCTTCAACGACGACGCCCAACAAGCCGAGCACCTCAACTTCATCTACCGCGGACACCTCCAGGGCGACTCCTGGCTCAGGTAATACCAATCCGGGTACGACTAACCCCGGCACTACTAATCCTGGTACCACTAACCCGGGCACTACCAATCCTGGTACCACCAATCCGGGTACTACTAATCCAGGTACTACCAGCCCTGGCACCACTAATCCGGGTACCGGCGGCACCAGCTCAGGCGTAGCAGGCAACAATATTGACCGCGCCACATTGCTCAACCTGGTAAACGATGTACGTAGCAAAGGCTGTAACTGTGGCGGTGTTCAGATGCCACCTGTAGGACCGCTCGTATGGAACGACCAGCTTGAAAAAGCAGCCTACAACTTCAGTGTAGACATGAACACTAAAAACTATTTCAGCCATACCGGCGCCGACGGCTCTACACCTGGCACCCGTATCACCGCTACTGGATATCAGTGGAATACTTACGGGGAAAATATCGCCAATGGCTATATGAATGAACAGGCCGTTATCCAGGGCTGGATCAATAGTCCCGGACACTGTAAAAACATTATGACTGCCGACTTTAAAGATATTGGTATTGGCCGCTCCGGTAATTACTGGACTATGGACCTCGCCAGAAAAAGGTAGCTAACGGGGCGCGTCCATCTTCTTACGCCAGAAACGCCATATCATATAGAGGTAGGCTAACAACGATACACCAAACCAGGTGTAGAAAAAAAACATTCTGCGCGGAGTGGATTCCTCCGGTATAGCAAATCCCAGGTACAGGCCCAGGAAAATATTGATAAACATCCAGAAGAACCCGACAAATATGGTACGCATGATCTTTATGAGAAACCAGAAAAGGTCTCTGTCCAGTTTGTTCGGGTCCTCCTCTGGGGGTCTTTCCGATTCTTCTATTTCCGTTTCTTCGGTCATATAAGGATTGTTCAACATTGCTAAGGTATGCACAGTTTTGCCAGATCAGTGCTATCTCCTCTAAATACGTTAAAATCAACGGTCGTTCTGATACCGTTCACCCTGCCGATATCGCTGTGCTGCCAGAAGAGCCAGGATCTTTGAGACGCCGGCCGCTCCTTCTGATAATAATGCGCTATCCATAGGGGATATTCATCAAACTCACTGCCAAGATACGTTTCATAGAAGTGAATATTGGTGTAGATGATGGGCTTTACCTTATAGGCTTTTTCCATCTCTTCCAGCCATATTTTAGCAGTACTGCGGATAACAGCAGCAGGCTGATTGTTGCTCGTTTCTATATCCAGCACTGGCGGCAGGTCTCCTGACTGCAGGTCTACCACATTCTGAAAATTGATCGCCTGTTTGAGCGGGTCCCGGGTACTGTAAAAAAAGTGGTACGCCCCTCTGATCAATCCGGCTTTGCCTGCACGGTCCCAGTTTTGTTTGAATGAGGCATCCTGTCGGGTGATACCTTCTGTAGCCTTAATAAAGGCAAAGGATATACGAATTTTCTCCACCTGCATCTGCTTCACCGCATGCCAGTTGATGTCTTTCTGAAACTTCGACACATCGATACCATGGATCTTATAGTTGACTGGCATGTCAATGCCAAATTCCTCGTATCTTACAAACGATATCCTTTCTCTACGGCTGTGCAACCATAAGTAGCCCGTCAGGGCCAGCACAATTAGCAATAATGTCCATAATAAGCGGGTCCTGGTACTTTTCACGTTGTTTCAGTTAGTTGCAGGGAATCGGGAAAGGGATGCTGCTATCATGCTGCAGACCTTTTTTACAGCAAGTATAGGCTATAATTTGTTTAAAGAAACTACTTTTACATAGGTCAAGAGATTTTTATATGCCCGATTTTAACCTGAATGACACCCTGAATCTCGCTTCCAAATTCACTTTCCGCCGGGCCTGGAACGCCGGGAAAGTGCTGGGTAGCTACTTTATAAGCAAGTGGACCAATAAACCGGTACAATGGGGATATCCTATATCCATTTCCTTTGAGCCCACTACTTCCTGCAACCTGAGGTGCCCTGAATGCCCCAGTGGTCTCCGGGCTTTTACCCGTCCCACCGGTATGCTGGAACAGGACTTCTTCCGGAAAACCATCGATGAGATATCCAAAGAGTTATTATACCTCATTTTTTATTTTCAGGGAGAGCCCTACCTCAACACCAGCTTCCTGGATATGGTGAAGTATGCCTCGTCCAAAGGTCTCTATACCGCCACTTCCACCAACGCCCACTACCTGACAGATGCCAACGCTAAAAAAACTGTTGAAAGTGGCCTCGACAGGCTGATCATCTCCATCGACGGCACTACCCAGGACGTATACACGCAGTACCGGGTAGGCGGACAGCTCGACAAGGTAATACAGGGCGCTAAAAATATCGTGAAATGGAAAAAGGAGCTTAAATCCACCAAACCCTTTGTGTTCTTCCAGTTCCTCGTGGTAAAACCCAACGAGCATCAGATAGAAGAAATCAAAAAACTGGCGAAGGAAATTGGTGTGGACCAGGTACGGTTTAAGACGGCCCAGGTATATGACTATGAAGAAGGCAACCGCCTTATTCCTACCATCGACAAATATTCACGATACCATCGCAACGAAGACGGTACCTATGCCATCAAAAATAAGCTGGGCAACCATTGCTGGCGCCTATGGCATTCTCCTGTTGTCACCTGGGATGGACTGGTAGTACCCTGTTGTTTCGATAAGGACGCCCAGCACCGCCTCGGCAACCTTAAACAAGAATCTTTTAAGGCCTTGTGGCATAACAAAGAGTATATCCATTTCCGTAGTCAGATCCTGCAAACAAGAAAAAACATCGATATCTGCGCCAATTGCAGCGAAGGCACTAAAGTCTGGGGCTAGCAGATGATATCATAAACCACACTGCCCGTTGGAAAATAAATCCAACGGGTTTTTATTTAATAGGTAGATGCGCTGTTCAATATGAAAAAGCGGTCCGATGAAAGAAGAACGGATATAAGGATAACGTATACGCCTACCCTGTTTTTCAGCTGGCAGTTACTCCGCAGCCTTCTGCGCTCTTTTCCGTTTGCGGCGGTTGCTCACCTTATTGAAAAGATTTATACCCAGCTGTACACCGACAAACTCCAATACCGTCATCAGGGCACCAGTAGCAAAGTTTTTGAACTTGCCGCTACTCCAGGCCACTTTGGCCACGTTGGCTGCAATATTCAGTACCCCGCTATGTCTGGCGCTGCCGGGGATAACCGCATTCAGCGCCATTTTTTTATAATTGTGCTTGAAATAGTCTGCCCGCCGGCCCAGGTCCTGTTCCAGTTTTTTGGTACGCATCTGTAAACGAGCTATCTCCCGGTCAAGGTCTTCCTGGGTGGTGACTTTTACCTTCCGCATGTGTAAACATTTTTCATGTTATCCTCTTGAGGTGTTTTCAGTAGCTTCTTCATTAGGCACATGCCCATACATATCATCTTTGTGATCATATCCGGGCTGATTATGCAGATGACCGGATTGTTCATCACGTTCCACTATTTCTTCTACCAGTTCGGACAGCAGTAACCTGGTCAGGGGCTTCTGTATCAGCTGTTTACGGAACAACAGGATCGCTACAAACAAGAGTATAAACAATCCCGCTGCACAGGAAAAGCCAATGGTAAAGCTACCTGTCATTTCACCAATCCAGAAACCTACTACCATTCCGAGAAATACAATCACGAAAAAAAACAACAGGAAAGCCATCGTCACAGAGAAAAACAATCCCAGTGCTTTCGAGAGCTTTCCTGCTGCCTGGAGCTTAAGCAGGTCCAGCCTGGTTTCCAGGTATTCCTTGGCTACCTTGCCCGTTTGGTTAAAATAGTTGCCGAAGTTATCTTCCATGCAATGTTATTTAATCTGCCAAGGGGGGTTACGCCAACTCGTTTTCCAACTCGTCCTGTAATTGGTCTTTCCTACTTCTCCATTTTGCTTTTAGTCTGTCGGTCTGGCCTTTCAGCTTTTCCACCAGCTCATCTTTTTTATCAGAATTGAGGAAATACCCTACGGCAACACCTACGGCCGCACCTACGATAAAGGAAACAACAGCTTTGGAACTCTTACTCATAAAATAGGTTTTTTAAGATGAGAGAATAAAGTTTTCATTTTTTGGTACATAAAGGTTCACAAACACCATTCCATAAATGAATAATGTATAAAACTTTCCCCCTAAAATTCCGGGTTTAAGAACAAGCAGTACCTTTATTTGTCTGGTTATCGCCAGCCAGCTGTACTGGTTCGCTTTTTGCCCGTACCGATTAATTATCCGATATTATGTACTATGAGCTACCTGGACAACGACCGACTCAAACAAATTGGTTTTCTCTTACTGATTCTTTTCCTGGTGATTCTCCTGTTCATGGAGTTGTATGTGTTCTTCCCCGGATTCCTGGGAGCCATTACCCTTTATGTGATTTGCCGGAAGTGGATGTTCCGGCTGGTGGAAGTGCGTAAATGGAAGAAAAGCCTGGCCGCCGCTCTGCTGTTGACGGCCTCTTTCCTGATCATCCTGCTCCCGATAGGCGCGCTGGTCAATATGTTATCTTCCAAAGTGGCATATGCCGCTACCCACTCTGCAGAGCTGATCAGCAAGGCGCGGGATGTCAACGAAAAGCTGCACCAGGAAATCGGGATAGACCTGCTTTCCACCACACAGCTGCAAAAGATACAGAATGGGCTGACTGCTTTCCTGCCGGGGTTTCTGGGAGCTACTTTCAATACACTCACGGCGATCGCTATTATGTACTTCATCCTGTATTTCATGCTGGTCAACGGACGGCGGATGGAGGAAAGTCTGTATGAATATATTCCACTGAAAGATGAGAATGTGGAAAGACTGGGGAGAGAGTTTAATACGCTGGTATTTGCCAATGCGCTGGGGATACCACTGATAGCGGTTGTTCAGGGAGTGGTATCACTGATCGGGTATCTTATTTTTGGTGTTCCTCAACCACTATTCTGGTTTGTGGTCACCTGCTTTACCGCCATGCTGCCGGTGATTGGGGCTGCTGCCGTATATGTGCCTATGGGCGTGTATCTGCTGGCAACAGGCAGTACCTGGCAGGGAATCGCTGTGCTGGTGTACGGCTTTGGTGTGGTAGGCACCTCTGATAACATAGCCCGTTTTCTGCTGGCCAAAAAGATTGCAGATGTGCATCCGCTGATCACCATTTTCGGCGTCATCATCGGTGTGAACCTCTTCGGCTTCATTGGTCTGATATTCGGTCCCCTACTTATTTCCATGTTTATCCTGCTGCTGGAAATATACTCCAACGAATACCTGGTAAAAAGAAGGGACCGTCACAAAAGAGGACAGCCTCACCGGGAGACTATGTAAATCAGCGGAAGTAGTTATTGTCCTGGATATAGTTGATCACATTGTCTGGCACCATGTACCGGACAGATTTCCCTTCCTTGATCCATTTGCGGATATCAGTAGCGGAGATGTCAAGCATGGGCGCATCCAGTATCTCCACCTTCGCACCATAAGTATCTGTGATCTCATGCCCCGGACGACGGTATACATAGATCGGGTAATGGTTGACGATATGTGTATAGTTCTTCCACCGCGGCAGGTTCTGAAAACTGTCGCTGCCCATAATAATCGCAAATTCCTGCGTCGGAAATTTTTCTCCCATATACGCCAGTGTATCCACCGTAAAGGATGGCCGGGGCAAGGAGAACTCAATATTGCTGGCGCGCAGCCGTGGCTCATCTTTGATGGCGAGTTCCACCAGATGGAAACGGTCATGCTCATTCAGCAAAGCAGAGGAAGATTTCAGTGGGTTCTGCGGGGAAACCACAAACCAAACTTTATCCAGGTCAGTATTGTATGCTACATAATTGGCAATGATCAAATGCCCTGTGTGTATAGGATTAAAAGACCCGAAATACAAACCTATTCTCATGTTTTCATCGTATAATTTGCCAATGGCCAGTAATAATACGTGTAAAAATAGGCATTTCCTGCGAGAGCCATTACTGTAACCTGTAAAGCGCGCTTACTCCAGTGGCTTGAATTGTTCAAACACCTGGCCACATGACTTACAATAATGGATAGCGCGACAGAGCGTAGATCCGAAAGGTGAACGAAGATAAGTATGCTCACTGCCGCAATGCGGGCAGGGTGTGTTAAGCATAATTTCCGGCTGCATCTCCCCTTCTACAGCCTGCGGTGGGGCTATGCCAAAGTTCTTCAGCTTTTCTTTGGCAGCAGCGGTCATGCGATTGCTTTCCCAGTGCACCTGTTTGTCTATTTCTACGGTAACGGCTATACCAAGAGTGTTTTCCACTACCGTCCGTATATTGTCTTTGATATAGCTGATCGCAGGACAGGCTGCAAACGTAGGGACCATTTTGATATGCGCACTGCCGGGGCCTGTTACTTCCACGTCTGTGATCATACCGAGGTCTATCACGCTCAGCACGGGTATTTCAGGGTCCATCACCTGTTCCAGTGCGCGGTATATATCTTCCTGAGAAATTACTGGTGACATCATCATATTACCAACTGGCCTCCGTGTCCAGATTAAACACCTCTCCCATTTCTTTCAGCAGCGGGCCCAGGTGGGTGGTATGAAAACCTTTCCTGCCGCCGAACTCCGGTGTAATACTGTCCATGTCCGGCAGATTAAGGGACGCTTTTACCAGGATCGGGTAAATACGGTCCAGCCAGCGATGGTACAGCTCTTTTTCACCGGGATATATTTTTTCATCTATGAGTATGTCTTCATAAATAGCAGCTGGTTCGAATATACCGGCGGCCAGTGCAATCGTTTCGTTGAGTGCGGTCTGCATCCGTGCATAACTTTCTTCATTGGCCCTGCTCAGCTGCATGATAAAAGCATTGGCGTGCAGGGTATGATATTTCAGTTCGCCCTTCAATTTTTTGCTGAGTTGCTGAAACGGTTCAAAGCTGCTGTCACGCAGGCTTTCATAGCGTACTGTTTCGGCATGATCGAATAAAAAATGTCTTATCAGGCTGAAGTCGTATGCGCCGTTGGGCAGCTCTACCAGATGAGAACATTTAAATGCACTTTCGGGGCGTACAAAAGCGAAGCGGTCGGGGTCTTCACCTTCCAGGTTTTCGTGGAGGATACGGTATAATGCCCATGCATGGCCAATCTTATCCTGTGCCATGGAGGAGAAGGCGATGTCTTCTTCCATAACGGGGCCCAGGCCGGTCCATTCGGAATTGCGATGACCCTGTATCAGTTCATCGTCTGCCATCTTTACTATGAGGTCTGTTAATGCTGCGTTGTTGATCATTTGGACTGTTTGAATTTGTTGATCTTTTCCATCACTTTAAAACCACTGGCATCACGATAATTTTTATCCAGATTGTTGGCAAACATATCTTCATCTTCCACATCAAAAGCAAGAATATCGGCACTTCTAACTACCCAGAGGTTGACACATTTTTTACGGCGGGCAAACTGTTCCTTGGCAAATACCAGCGCCAGCTGCGGATCGGGTGCGTGTACACATCCTACATGTTCGTGACGGGCACCTCTTTTTTCCTGATGAAATACTTCATATACGTTCCAGTTCTCTCCTTCTTCCACCCTGATCACTGTTCCGGCGTCATCCAGTTTCAGCCTGTTTACGCGCGGATCTAAAGACTCGTTAGACATGAATTTACTGATTGGTTTTTATTAAATGGAATAACCTCCTGACGGCACACTATGCCAACAGGATATAACGTGCAGGTATATACGAATTTAAGCGACCGGCAGTGCGTGCCGTTCTGACGGGTTCATTAATGCCTTGCGTACCCAGCGGCCGTGTTCTTCCGCCCATTTCCTTACCTGCAGGCGTTCTTCATTGCAGGGTCCACCACCGTTGATCACCCGGAAGAACTCATCCCAATCAGGATCGGTATACTCCCAGCGGCCGGTGTCCGGATTTTTGCGCAACAGCGGGTCCGGCAGGGTAAGTCCCAGTTCCCATATCTTAGGAACATAAGTATCGAGGAACTGGTTGCGCATTTCATCATTGCTCGCCATTTTCACTTTCCACATCATCAGCTTTTCGCTGTGCTGGGAGGTTTTGTCGGGAGGGCCGAAGAAATGCATGATGGGCTGCCACCAGCGGTTGAGTGCGTCCTGCAGCATTGTTTTCTGTGCCGGAGTGCCTGTGGCCAGTTCTATAAAGGCGTCGTGCCCTTGTTTGAGGTGAAAACTCTCTTCATAGCAGATGCGTTCCAGTGCCCGGCAATAGGGCCCGTAGGAACCTTTGGCATTGGCCACCTGGTTAACGATCGCTGCAGCATCGATAAGAAAACCGATTACCGTAACATCCGCCCATGTTTTGGCGGGATAGTTAAATACATTGGAATATTTGGATTTGCCGCTGAGCAGGTCATTGATCATGGCTTCCCTGGATTTGCCGAGGGTTTCTGCTGCATTGTAGAGCAGCTGCCCGTGGCCGATCTCATCCTGTACCTTGGCAATAAGCGCCAGTTTGCGCTTAAATCCGGGTGCACGGGTAATCCAGGTGCCTTCCGGCAGAGCGCCAATCACTTCAGAATGAGCATGTTGTTCAATCAAACGGATGAGCTGTCTGCGATATTCAGCCGGCATCCAGTCTCCGGGCTCTATCTTCTCCCCTCTGCTGATTCTTTCTTCAAAAGCTTCCAGCTTTCCCGGGTCATCGTGCTGTTGTTCTTCCCGCAGCTGTTTTCCGTTTGGTTCATCGAAAATATATCCGCCGCCGTACATAGTGCGATTGTTTTGGTTGGAAGTAAATTACGGAAAAAAGCCCGTTTCCGGCAGAAAAATGATTGTTAAAACACCGGCCAAATGTTATAGAATTTACAAATTTTCCGTCCGTGCAACGGGCAGCCAGTCATTTTCCTAATTTTAGTCTCGTTGTAGTTAAAGCATGCCATCTTTTTTACATATATTATGTATGTTTTTTCTGCCCTTCGGGCAGATGAAAGTGCGCACCCTCCCCGCTCCTCCCACCAAAATAACAGCGATCCAGCTGACGATTGAAGACCGGGAAGAAACCGACAAAAAGGCGGCAGATACCCTTTTTTATTCGCCCGCACGTAAGCTCCGCTGGGATGACTTCCTGGGCAAACCGTCCCCTGCCGGCCCCAGCGCCGCTGTATCCTACACCAGCTTTTCCTATGAAGGCAGCAGCAACCTCGTCCACGATACCCTGAAGATCAGGCTCATCATGCAGGTATTCTTTATAAAAAGTGCTTCCTGGGTAAGGGATGATGCCAGGGAAAACTATGCGCTGATGCATGAACAGCTGCATTTTGACATCACCCGCCTGGTGGTGGAAAGATTCAAACAAAAACTCCGGCAAACAGCATTGAACCGGGACGACTATGATAGTGTTATACAATATCAGTATCTCCAATCTTTCCAGGAAATGAACCGCATGCAGTACGCCTTTGACCGCGAAACTCACCATGGTACTGATATGGCTGCGCAAGTCCACTGGCGAGACAAAATTATCCTGGGCCTCAAAAACAAGGGTGTAATGCCGGAAGAACTCGGGTTTGACCTCTTTGGCAAATTTGGTCCGCAATAGTTCAGGACCGATACTCGTTTATTCTATGCAGTTATGCTAAATTTGTCATATGCAACCAAATCAACCCTTCAGGTGGCTGATCACCTGCTTTTTATTTGCCGCGATCTTATCCTCCTGCAAAAAAAATGACCGCACTGATGCTCAGCGGGTCTGGCCCAATATCAATGACAGTATTTTCGCTGCCTTTAAAGATATCTACCTGTGGTCGGATGTAATCCCCGATTCCGCTACTTTCAAACCGGAAAGTTATACGAGACCCGTGGATATGTTCAGCGCCCTCATCAAAATAAAGAAAAACAACACCTCCGGAAAAGCACTGGACAAATACAGCTTCCTGGATGATGGCACCACCTCCCGGGCCCTTCAGGAAGGCATGGTTGGTAATGTAGGCTTTGAAGTAGGCTATCAGACTGATTCCACGCTGTTTGTTATTTATGTGTATCCTGGTTCACCGGCAGACAAAGCCGGAATCAAGCGCGGGTGGCAGCTTACCAGCGTAAATGGCATCTCCCGTTTTCAGGTAGGACAGGTCACCGATAACCTGCTCAATAATGCCTTCTCTACCAATTCCGCTTATACTTTTCTCAAGCCCGGCAACAACAGTCAAAGCCTTACGCTCGCTCCTGCCAACTATTCGCTGAATCCCATCCTGTACGCCAACACTTTCAATTTCAATGGGACCAAAGTTGGCTATATCGTTTTTAACAACTTCGTTGCGCTCAATGATGTAAAACCACAGTTCGACTCCCTGTTCAACGCCTTTTCACAGGCCGGTGTAACCCGCATGATCATGGACCTTCGCTACAATGGCGGCGGACTGCTGGAAACAGCTGAATACCTCGCCAACAATCTGGCACCAGCCAACGCCAATAACACGGTGATGTATACCCAGTCTTTCAACAATAACGTCAACACCAATCAATACAGCTATATCTTCCGGAACATGAGGGCGCTTCCCTACTACCCTACACGGTACTGGTACGACATTTTCCGGCAGGAATCCACCACCTATAAAACAACTTCATTTAAGAAACAAGGTTCCCTTGGACTCACTAATCTGAGCTTTCTTGTCACCTATAGCACCGTTTCTGCCAGCGAGCTGCTGTACAATGTGCTGAAGCCGACGATGCAGCCGCACCTGATTGGTACCACCACTTACGGCAAACCAGTAGGTTTTATCAACATCCCCTTCGGGCAATATGATATGTATGCCGTTTGTTTCCAGACATTTAATGCTAACGGTGAAGGCAATTATTTCGACGGTATCGCTCCCAACATCACCGTAACAGATGATTATACCAACAACTGGGGCAGCTTTAATGATCCGATGCTTCGTACAGCCCTCACCGATATGGGTATCCCGGTTAGCCAGCTGGGAAGGGCCGCCAGCCTTACCACCAACCGGAAGGCTGTTATACATCAGAGCACAGACCGCTTCCAGGGCATGATACAGACAAACAGAAACTAACACTATTATAAAGACGAAGCCCGCAAAGTTTTACACTTTGCGGGCTTCGTCTTTATATCTCCGGGAGATTAATTCATTCCGGTATCTATGTCTTTTGTTACCTGGAGGATGGTTTTCACCGCCTGATAATAGAAATGATGATTAATACGTGTATACTCATCCGTTAGCTGGTGATAATCCGGATGATCTTCCACCCCGAAGTAGAGGAATGGTATCTTCCGGGCATTAAAAGGGCCCTGGTCACTCTGGTTGGTCCAGTCATCCCCGCCGGAGCCGGGTGTATCATGGCCTGCCAGCAGTTTGACAGTGCTATGCGCCGCCACGGTATCGATGTATTTTTTCAGCTGAGGATAAGGCGCGGTGCCACAGACGTACAATTCGTTTTTATCGTTGTGCGCCACCATGTCCATGTTGATGTCGAGGATGATTTTATTCAACGGCACCGGAGGCTGCTGCACAAAGGCTTTGGCGCCCTGGAGTCCTTGTTCTTCTGCGTCGAATGCAACAAACAGCAGTGTGTGTTTGGGCGGATTCTTTTTAAAATAGGCAGCCAGTGCCAGGATGGTACCTACACCGGAAGCGTTGTCATCTGCGCCGTTATAGATGCTGTCCTTTGCTGCATTGGGCCTTCCGATACCGAGATGATCGTAGTGGGCGGAGATAACGATAACATCGTCGGTTTGTCCCTGGATATAACCGAAGAGGTTAGTACCCATTATCCTCTTGGGACCTAATTGAAAATAGAAGGGATACTCATAGGTACTATTATAGGGAGTGATCCCTATCTGTTTGAACCTGTCAATGATATAAAACTGTGCCATGCGGCTGCCGGGAGTACCGGTTTTGCGGCCCTCATATTTATCGGCAGATAGGGTGCGTACGTCGTTCATTAACAGGGACGAATCGACGGTAGACTGCGCCAGCAATGGCCCGGCGAAAAGCAGACATAAGCTGTAACAAAACAATTTCATAGTAATGCGTTTTGGTGAGCATTACCTGCAATGTACAAAAGATATTATTTGAAGATATTAAAGATAATCAGGCTGCAGATATACGCCAGTGAAGTCATGTAAGTGAGCTGCAGTACTGGTATTTTCCACGATTTTGTTTCCCTTTTTACGATGGCCATTGTACTCATACACTGCATGGCGAATGCATAAAAAAGCATCAGAGACAAGCCTGTGGCGAGCGTGTATACCGGCCTGCCGTCGGGCCATTTGGCCGACGCCATTTTTTCACGCAGGGTTGCGTTGTTGTCTGCCGGATTTTCGCCCACACTGTATAAGGTGGCCATGGTGCCCACAAATACTTCACGGGCAGCGAAAGAGGTGATCAGGGCAATACCTATTTTCCAGTCAAATCCCAGCGGACGGATAGCTGGTTCAATAGCATGTCCGAGGATACCGGCGTAGGAATGTGACAGTTTCTCGGAGCGGAACTCCCTGTCCAGTGCATCTGCCTGTTCGGAGCCGGCTGGCACCGCGGCTATCAGTTTTTCATATTTGGCATGTAGCGGCTCCATTCTGCTGGCAGGCCCATAAGACGCCAGGAACCAGAGACATACAGAGATGACCACGATCACCTTACCGGCATCAGTGACAAAGATGCGGGCTTTTTCCACCATGGTAGTTCCCACGTTTTTCCAGCGCGGAGCGCGGTATACGGGCAGTTCCATGATAAAATAGCTCTTCTCTTTAATGCGCACAAACAGCTTCATAACGGCTGCAATGAAAACCGCCATAAAGAAGCCCAGCAGGTAAAGGCCCATCATCACCAGTCCCCTCAGGCCCAGGATACCGAGCACTCTTTTATCGGGGATTACCAGCGCAATCATCATGGTGTAGATCGGCAGCCTGGCGGAACAGCTCATCAACGGGGTGACAAGGATGGTGATCAGTCTTTCTTTTTTGTTTTCGATGGTACGGGTGGCCATGATGGCAGGCACTGCACAGGCCACGCCACTGATCAGCGGCATCACCGATTTACCATTCAGCCCTACCTGTCGCATGAGGCGGTCGGTCAGGAAACTGATACGTGCCATATATCCGGTATCTTCCAGAACGGTGATCAGGCCAAACAGGATCATGATCTGCGGGATAAATACCGCAAATCCGCTGATACCGGCCAGGATACCATTCACAAAAACATCTGTGATTTTGTTGTTGGGCAGTACAGCAGTAAGCCAGCCGCTGAGTTTTCCGAAGCTTCCTTCTATCCAATCCATCGGATAGGAAGCCAGCCAGAAGATACTCTGGAACAGCAGGAACATCACTACCAGCAGGATCACATATCCCCAGAAACGATGCAGCAGCAGGTCGTCGATTTTTTCGGAGCGCAGCTGTTTCTGCAGTGGATCTGTTTCCACCACGGCCGCTTTCATGATATGCTTGATACGGTTGTACCGTTGCATGATCTCTTCGGCCTGTACTTTGGTTTTATTGAACTGGTTTGTTTGCAGGGATTGACGGATGGCCTGTTTCTGCCCGGCGTCGAGGAAGGTCAGTTCCTCGGTGTTAACGGCGATGTGCAGCGCACCATAGTCGCTGCTGGCCGGCACCGCTTTTTTGACATCGTCGGTTACTGCTTTAGCCAGGGCCGCATTGGCGATAAAATCCCTGGGGGCTGCGCTGTAGTGGCCGCGGGCGGCCAGCTCGATGATTTTTTTGAGCTCAGTCACCCCTTTGTTTTTGCGGGGGTTGATAGCTACGATCGGCACGCCCAGTTCCCTTTCCAGCCCATCGATGTCTATTTCCACGCCTTTTTTGCGGGCGATGTCCATCATAGTGAGGGCGATGATCACCGGTTTTTTCAGGTCGATGATCTGGGAACAGAAGAGGAGATTACGTTTCAGGTTGGAAGCATCGGCTACAATGACTATCAGGTCCGGCTTGTCTTCATTGCCCGGATTGATCAGCACATCGTAGGTTACGTACTCATCGGCACTTTTAGGGTACAGGCTGTAGGTACCCGGAAGGTCAATAATGTTGGTCGAAAGCCCGGGAACGATGGTGGCCGTTCCGGTTTTCTTATCTACCGTTACTCCGGGGAAGTTGCTTACTTTCTGATTTAACCCGGTCAGTGCGTTAAAAAGGGAGCTTTTTCCACTATTCGGATTTCCTACCAGCGCGATGTTTATAGGTGCCTGCATCCTTATCTTATCCTATTTTTTAATATTATATGCCGAATACACAAAGTTAAACATTAATCGGCCTGGGTAATGATCGGATCGGGAAAAAAGAAGCGGGGCTGACCTTAAAAGGCCAGCCCCGTTCTTATTTGATTGGCTGAGAATATATAACTACTTGCGTATGGTGTCATTACCTTTATAGTGGTAGACAGCTTCGGTGGAATCCCGGCTGATTTTTGTTTCTGAGGACTTTTCAGCTGATTCGTCAGAAATTCCTGATGGCGTCATTTTCAGGGTGCTGGAACCGCTTCTGTCATCCCAATCGTCGGAATCGCTGCCAATAACCCAGTCATCGTCATTATAGCGGCGGCCGTATTTATCGAAAGAGAAATGGCGGTAGATCTCGTCTCCTATTTCGATGTTTTTGCCTACCGGTACTTTTACCACCATCAGCAGACGCTGACCGCGGAATTTAGAATGCCTGGGCAGGGAAAATCCTTCCGGAATGTACAGCACGGAGTCTTCTTGTTTAAGGCTGAATTGTATATCGTTGGCCAGCTGGTTCGCCTGTTGCAGCGTACGGCCCTGGGAATAGCGGTACAATTCCACCTTGAAGCTGTCAGTCTGGCTTTTTTCGACCCTGAGTTTTACCAGGTTGATCACGGTTGTATCATCAGCTACCAGCAGGTTGCTGTCGAAGAAGGAAAAGTCATTGTGACCGGTGAGCATACCCGGAGCCACGCGGAGGACAAGTTTGTTATGGGATGGCTGTTTGATAGCCACCACTTCCGCTGGCAGGTTACTGCGTCTTCTGAGGTCCTTCACTACAGAGGTAACAACGATGCTGCCTAAAGCCAGCCCCAGTAACCAGAGGAACATCAGGGTATATCCGGCATAACGGCTGCCTTGTTTAATACCGGTGAGCTTACGGACAATGAAGATCAGCAGTGCCACTACTGGTATTCCAAACAGCAGCCCGAAAGCTGGCCAGAAAAGATATTTCTGTGTCGGAGTGCTGAGCATCAGGTCATTCAAAGGAAACAGGGCCGCGGAAGAAATAGCGATCGCTACGCCTGTTACAATCAGGCAGATCAATATAACTACTGCCAGAAAGTAAAAGAATCCTTTGGTAACAAACATCACGACATTTCCCAGCCCCTTTGCAAGGTTCATAAAAAAGTGCTCCAGGTCATTACCTACTTGTTTTCCGCGGCCCTGAGAAAAATTTCGGAAATCATTTCCTACGTTTTTCATTTGGCCCTTCATGTTATTTAATTCTTCCTGAATGGTGGTTTTGATGTTGTTGAGGTCCACCTTTTCGCCTCTCATTTCCAGCTTTTCAGCAGCGGTGTCAGCAGAAGGTGTAGCTACCCAGAGGATAAAGTACACCAGTACGCCGCTACCGAAGCCTCCGATGGCCAGGAGGGCGAAGATGATACGGAAGATCACCGGGTCTACGTTGAAATAAGCACCCAGACCGCTACAAACACCACTCAGCACTTTATTTTCCGGATCGCGGTAGAGGCGTTTACGCGGACGGGGAATGAATGCCTCCGCATTGTCTGTGGTTTGAGACTTGGTATTGCTGTTACCGGGGGCATCATCAAACTGCTCAGGCGTACCCATAGAGGCTTTTACAGCCACCACGTCCTCATCGGTAATGCAGTGGGCACCTTTTTTCAGTTTGTCCTGGAACAGCTCAGCGATACGGCTTTCAATGTCAGCCACAATTTCGTCGCCTCCATCTTCTTTTGAAAAATATGATTTCAGACTGTCCAGATACTGACGCAGCATCTCGTAAGCACTATCCTCAATGGGAATGAGCCGACTCGACAGGTTTATGTTAATAATCTTTTTCATTTGTTGGTTCTTTTAGATTTTAGGTTTAGGTATATAGCTACACAGCTGAGCTGTTCTGTGTGAGTTGATGGACCGCATTGGCCAGTTCGTTCCAGGTGCTTTCCAGCTCCTTATAAAAGGTTTCGCCTTTGTCGGTCATGGAAAAATATTTCCGGGGTGGGCCGGAGCTACTTTCAACCCATCTGTAGGTGAGTAACTCCGCATTTTTGAGCCGTGTCAGCAAGGGATATAAGGTACCCTCCAGAATGTCGAGCTTTGCCTCTTTCATCTTTTCAATGATGTCTGATGGGTAAGCTTCTCCTTGCTTGATTACGGACAGAATACAAAACTCAAGCACCCCCTTCCGCATTTGTGACTGTGTGTTATCAATGTTCATGGCAAGTGAGCTTTAATTGTTTATTTATGGTGGTTTTTGATTTTAGTCAGTCGTCAGTCCTGTACACCTACCTCCGACTTTCTGATACAAAAATAGGAATTATTTACTACTATGCAATACACAATACCATATAAAGCAAAATAACTTGTTTTGAATATTACCGTAAAATCAGTGGAAAGTGGCCACAGATATACATCTCCTTAAAAAATCAGAAAATGCGTTGGAACAAACAAAGTGATGAATGGTTAATATAGAGGATAAATGGCAAAGTGCATTGTTTTGACATATTATTAAAGGGGAAACAAATCCATCCACTGATCATAAATCGCTTTAACATTTTTTTAATTACCGTAACTTAGTATATATCGGTTCCCTCAATTACTTTTGTATCAGTGCTTAACACAATGAAGAAAATTATCGGCATATTTCTTTTGGGCCTTATGGTTTCCCAGTTACTTCCTATTAAGGAAGTAGGAAAGCTGCTGTTTAATAATCAGATTGTGGAAGAACATCCCATTGATGCGGGTGGTGACCATGTGAAAATGGCTAAAGAACTGAAGTTCTGTAAAGTATTTGATCCACTTGAGTTTAACCCGGTATTATTATTAGGCGTTTTGCAACCTCTTTTAATGGAGGATATCCCCAGCAATCCGGCCCAGGAAATCCACGCACCTCCTCCCAATAACTATAGGGCGTAATCAGATCGAGCTACTGTAATCACAGTCAGCCTGTTATTTCTATTTTCTTATTGTTTTTTTCAACATTCAGACACTTTAGGGACATCGTGTATCCGTTAGCGTGATACCGTTATATGTACCCCAAAGGGTGTGTCATCTGTAATAATTTCCGTGGTTGCAGCGCTGGCTGCTGCCCGGAATGGCGATCCTTCAACGGAAAAACCATTTTTTATGAACAAGCAAACATCAATCTTCTCCAATATTAAGGGGGACTTCTCCGCGGGTCTCGTTGTTTTCCTCATTGCTGTGCCGCTGTGTCTGGGCATTGCCCTGGCCTCCGGCGCTCCGCTCTTTGCCGGTATGATCGCCGGTATTATTGGCGGTCTCGTTATCGGTTTTTTCAGCGGTTCACAGCTGAGTGTGAGTGGTCCGGCCGCAGGCCTTACCGCCATTGTGTTGTCGGCCATTACCAAACTGGGGGCATTCGACATCTTTTTACTCGCTGTTGTAATCGGTGGCGCCCTGCAGCTGCTGCTGGGGCTCGTTAAGGCAGGAACGGTAGCCAACTACTTCCCTTCCAACGTCATCACGGGCATGCTGGCAGCCATTGGTATCATCATCATTTTAAAACAATTGCCTCACGCGTTTGGCTATGATGCCGACAGCGAAGGCAGCATTGCCTTTTTCCAGGCAGATGGGGAAAACACTTTCAGCGCATTGCTGTCAGCTGTCAACCACATCAATATCGGAGCAACAGTTATCACCCTCATATCCATTTTTATCATTCTGTATTGGAGCAAGGTCCCCAAATTAAATCTGGTACCAGCACCGCTCGTGGCTGTAATTGCAGGCATTCTGCTGAACCGTGTATTTGCAGGCAATGAAGTGCTGGCACTGGGGACCAATCACCTGGTAAGTCTGCCGGTACCGGAAAGTTTTTCCGACTTCCTGGGCCAGTTTACTTTCCCGAGGTTCAGCGCCATTACTAATAAAGAAGTGTGGATAACCGGCCTTACCATTGCGATCATCGCCTCTGTGGAGACATTGCTCAACGTAGAAGCCACCGACAAGCTAGATCCGCTGAAACGTTATACCTCTCCTAACCGGGAACTGAAAGCGCAGGGTATCGGCAATATCGTCAGCGGGATGATTGGCGGGTTGCCTATCACTTCCGTGATAGTTCGTTCCAGCGCCAACATCAATGCCGGCGGACGCACCAAACTGGCCTCTATGGTACACGGCGCCCTGCTCCTGATCTGTGCAGGCCTGATACCAATGGTGCTCAACATGATCCCGCTGGCCACCCTGGCTGCTGTACTGCTGGTTACCGGTTATAAACTGTGCAAACTGGAGGTCTTCAAGGAAATGTTCAAAAACGGTAAATACCAGTGGGTGCCTTTCGTAGCCACCGTGGCAGCGATCGTATTCACCGACCTGCTGATCGGTATCGCTATTGGTATGGCCGTTAGCATCCTGGCTATCCTGCGTGGTAACATGAAGAGCTCCTACTATTTCCGTAAGGAAAAATATCAGACCGGCGACAGCATCCGGCTGGAACTGGCCCAGGAAGTGTCTTTCCTCAATAAAGCCAGTATTCTCCTGACCCTGGACCACCTGCCTTCCGACACTACCGTAGTGATAGACGCTGAAAAAACGGCCTATATCGACTTCGACGTATTGCAGACGATCCGGGAATTCAAGGACATCAAAGCACCACAAAAAAATATTACGGTCATCCTCACCGGGTTCAAGGACGTATACAAAATTCCTAACACCCCCGGGAGCCAAGTAGAGGAGCACAATCGCCGGAGTAACGGCAACGTACACACGATAGCCGCCGGCAATCATAAAGAATTGCTCAAACAATTGCAACTGAACTAGACGGATGGCTTCAACACAAATCGAGGCAAGAGAAAGGAAACCATGCTCTCTTCCCTCCTTTTTTCACCCAACAAAATGAATATCATGAAAACACTGAATAAAGTATCACAGAGTGAGATTACACCAAGACAAGCTTTGGAATTATTAAAAGCAGGCAACCTGCGTTTTGTGGACAACCTGCGTATCAACCGTAACCTGCTGCAGATGGTGAATGATACCTCCGACGGCCAGTGGCCGATGGCTGCCATCGTAAGCTGCATGGACTCCCGCACTTCCGCGGAACTGGTATTTGATCAGGGACTGGGAGACATCTTCAGTATCCGCCTGGCAGGTGCCGTTATTTCCGACAACGTGCTTGGAAGCCTGGAATATGCCTGCAAGGCTGCCGGCTCCAAATTTATTGTGGTATTGGGCCATACCAAATGCGGTGCTATCTGCGGCGCCTGCGACGCTGTAGAAATGGGCAATCTCACCGGTTTGCTCAACAAAATCACTCCGGCTGTATTTGCAGAAAAAACCATCACCGAAAACCGTACTTCCAAAAACCCGGAATTCGTAAGTGCGGTGACCAATATACATATAGAACGTTCCGTACAGGCGATCATGGAACAAAGCCATATCCTTCGTGACATGATCCTGAAAGGTGATGTGGGTATCATTGGCGCTATGTACGACGTGGAAACGGGGGTCGTAACTTTTATGGAACATACACTTATCCTGAACAACGATAAGGAAACGGCTCCAGCCATGGCCGTTTAATAAAATGTCTCCCTTACCGGAGATGTATGTTTGCTTGTGATATTAATGGGGCTGAGATAACAATGTTTAGCGGGTTTTTATAGGGGTACCAGTTAAACCGTTATCAAGGCCCCATTATATCTTTTTTGTTTGCTGAGGCAGATATTTTGGGCGCTATATCGCTCTTAACCTTGCTGCAGCCTGTTCCAGGGTGGTTTCTTTTTTGGCAAAACAGAAGCGGACCACATGATCATCCTTTCCATCCTGATAAAATGCGGACACAGGAATGGCAGCCACGCCAAATTCTTTTGTCAGCCTCACAGCAAATTCCTTGTCTCCTTCCGAAGAAATCCGGTCATAGCGCATCAGCTGAAAATAACTTCCCTGGCTGTGTAATGGCGTGAAACGTGAATCTTTCATTAGTTCCAGAAAATAGTCCCTTTTCTGCTGGTAAAATGCCGGCAGTTCGAGATAATGCGCGGGGGTTTCCAGAAACCGGGCCAGTCCGTACTGCATCGGAGTATTTACAGAAAAACAGAGATACTGGTGCACTTTCCGGTATTCTTTCATCAGGTGTTCCGGCGCTACGCAATACCCCATTTTCCAGCCGGTGTTGTGGAAAACCTTTCCGAAGGAAAAGGTCACAAAGCTATTACGGTAAATCGCCGGATAGCGTAACACACTCAGGTGGCGTGCGCCATCAAACACCAGGTGTTCATATACCTCATCAGACAGTACGAGGATATTAAATTCCGCTACCAGTTTTTCCAGCTCTGCCATGTCTTCTTCCTGCAGGATGCTGCCGGTAGGGTTGTGTGGTGTGTTGACCATGATCATTTTAGTGCGGGGCGTTATTTTGCTGCGCACGGTTTCCCAGTTGATCCGGTATTCCGGGAAAGACAAGGGGATCAGCACCGGTTTGCCACCGTTGACCAGTACATTGGGAATGTAGCTGTCATAGGCGGGTTCAAAAATGATCACTTCATCACCCGGATGGATGTAGGTAGCGATGGCCGTATAGATCGCATAAGTGCCACCAGGGGTGATGGTAATGTCGGTGTCCGGGTTGATGTTTTGCTGATAAAGACTTTTGATTTTAGCGGCGATGGCTGAGCGTAGCTGCATCAGGCCGGGCATGGGCGCATATTGGTTATGCCCTTGCTGCATGGCCAGTGAGACCATTTCCTTCAGTTCATCGCTGCAATCATAATCCGGGAAGCCCTGTGAGAGATTAATAGCCTTGTGTTCCGCTGCCAGGGCTGACATAACGGAAAAGATGGTGGTTCCTGTGTGAGGTAATTTGGACATAGACAGTTACAATTACGGACTACAAATTACGAATTACGAATGGTGTTATTTGTTATTCGTAATTCGTAATTTATAATTTATAATCCGTGATTGTTACAGGAATTTATCGCCTTTATTGCGTTTGATTTCTGCTACGTATTCCTTGATTTGCTGTTCATTATCTTTTTTGCAGATGAGCAGCACGTCCTGGGTGTCGATTACGATAAATTCGTCGAGTCCCTGCAGGAGTACCAGTTTATCATTGGGGACTTTCACCATACATTTGGTGGCGTCTATTACGACAACATTTTTGCCCTGTACTGCATTGCCGAGGTAGTCTTTTTCGAGGTTTTCGTAGGCGGAAGCCCAGGTGCCCAGGTCGCTCCAGCCAAAGTTGGACGGGATCACGTATACATTATCTGCTTTCTCCATAATACCGTAATCTATGGAGATGTTGGTGCATTGCGGGTATACTTTTTCGATCACATCTTTTTCTTCGGGGGTATTAAGTGCGTAGGAGCTTTGTGCGAAGAGCTCGTCTATTTCCGGCAGGTATTCCCTGAATGCGGAGAGGATGGTTTTAACGTTCCATACGAAGATGCCGGCGTTCCAGAGGAAGTCGCCGCTTTGCAGAAATGTTTTGGCCAGTTCCATGTTGGGTTTTTCGGTAAAGGTTTTCACCTTGTACACGTTGTCGGCCACTTGTTGTGGTTCGTACTGGATATAACCATAGCCGGTGTCGGGGCGGGTAGGTTTGATACCCAGTGTTACGAGGGCACTGTGTTTCTGAACAAACAGGAGTGCATTGAGGCAGGCATTGGTAAAGGCTGGTCCATCGACGATCAGGTGATCGGCGGGGGCACAGATGATGTTAGCCAGTGGGTCCTGCTTATGTATTTTATGGGAGATATAGGCAACACAAGGGGCAGTATTTTTACGGGATGGTTCGCTGACGATATTGGCTTCAGCGATCTCAGGGAGTTGTTCGGCAACCTTCCCGGTATATTGCTGATGGGTGACCACAAAGATATTCTCCTTGGGGATGAAACTTAAAAATCGTTCATACGTCCATTGAAGCAATGTTTTCCCGGTATTCAAAATATCCAGGAACTGCTTGGGATTATCTGTGCGGCTGTGAGGCCAGAAGCGACTGCCGATTCCACCGGCCATAATTGCCACGTAAAAATGGCTGTTCAGTTGTGTCATTGCTATATAATTCCTTCTCTGATTAAATCATGTAAGTGAATGATACCACTATACCGCTCGCCGTCCATGGCCAGCAGCTGGGTGATATCATGCTGGCGCATCATTTCCAATGCATTGATGGCCAGTTCATTTTGCTGGATTGCTTTAGGGTTGACAGACATAATATCTTTTGCTGTCACCTCTCCTGTGGAAACATTTTTTTCCAGCATGCGACGCAGATCACCATCGGTGATGATGCCCTGTAATCCACCTTTTTCATCCAGTACAGCTGTTACACCCAGCATTTTGGAAGATATCTCCACGATCACTTCCCGTAAGGTACTGGTTAATAGTACGCTGGGAGCCTGGTGTAGTTTGCTGAGATCTGCTACTTTCAGGTATAGTTTTTTGCCCAATGCGCCACCGGGATGGAACTTCGCAAAATCTGCCGCTGTAAATCCGTGCCATTCGATCAGGCAAACGGCCAGCGCATCTCCCATAGCCAGCTGAGCGGTGGTGCTGGTCGTGGGTGCGAGGTTGTTGGGACAAGCTTCCTGGCTTACGCTGGTGTTGAGGATATAGTCTGCTTCCTGTGCGAGGAAGGAGTTGGTATTTCCTACCATAGCCACCAGTATGTTACCAAAATTCTTAACCAGGGGGACCAGCACTTTAATTTCCGCGGAGGTACCACTTTTGGAGATACACAACACGATATCTTCCTGACGTATCATCCCCAGGTCGCCGTGGATGGCGTCCGCTGCGTGCATGAACAAAGCCTGCGTGCCCGTGGAATTTAATGTGGCCACGATTTTCTGGGCGATAATAGCGCTTTTACCGATGCCCGTCACTACCAGACGTCCCTCACATTGGGCGACCAGTTCAACAACTCTTTCAAAATCTGCATCTATAAACTGCTGCAAATCATTAATAGCCGCTGCCTCCATGGCAATTGTCCGTTTGGCTACTGTTCCGATGTTAATAGTTCCATTCCTTTTCATGACGATTTACAAATTTATCATTTTTTAGTCAGCACCAGTACGATCATGGAATTTATATTGATACTACGCGCTTTTTTAAGTAACTTCGTGTCCCCTAAAAAACATATAGAACTATTTCATCATTTGTTGATTCTTTAGAGTTTAGAGTTTACCGTTTTTTTAAATTTGAATGCAATGGCTGTTGTAAAGGTAAGTTTGATGGATGCATTACGCGAACACTTTGGGTTCGATTCCTTCAAGGGAAATCAGGAAATAATCATACAAAGCATCCTGTCGGGTAAAGATACCTTCGTTATCATGCCAACAGGCGGAGGTAAATCCCTGTGCTACCAGTTGCCGGCACTGATGAGTTCGGGTTGTGCACTGATTGTATCTCCGTTGATAGCGCTGATGAAAAACCAGGTAGACCTGGTACGGGGTTACAGTAGTAAAGACAATGTGGCGCACTTTCTGAATTCTACCCTCTCCAAAGCGCAGATCAAAAAGGTAAGGACCGACCTGCTGACAGGGAAAACAAAGCTCCTGTATGTAGCGCCCGAAACGCTGACCAAACAGGAAAACCTCGACTTCTTCCGTGAGCTTGAAATTTCCTTCATCGCCGTGGACGAAGCCCACTGTATCTCTGAATGGGGACACGATTTCCGCCCGGAATACCGTCGCCTGAAAGAGATGATCGAACAGATCAACGACAAACTGCCGATCATTGCCCTCACTGCAACAGCCACTCCCAAAGTACAGAGCGATATCGTAAAAAACCTGGGCTTAAAAGATCCCAATATTTATATCTCTTCTTTCAACCGTTCCAACCTGTACTACGAGATCAGGTCCAAACGTAAGAAAGATCAGACTATCAAGGACATCGTCAAGTATATCCATCAGCATAAAGGAAAAAGCGGCATCATCTACACGCTCAACCGGAAAACCACCGAAGAGCTCGCTGATATGCTGTCTGCCAACAATATCAAGGCGGTAGCTTATCATGCCGGTCTTGATCCTACTACCCGTGCACAACGTCAGGATATGTTCCTGCATGAAGATGTGGAAGTGATTGTGGCCACCATTGCCTTTGGTATGGGTATCGACAAACCGGATGTACGTTTTGTGATCCACTACAACATCCCCAAAAGCCTGGAAAACTACTACCAGGAAACCGGTCGTGCCGGCCGCGATGGACTGGAAGGCAACTGTGTCTGCTACTACTCCCATAAAGATGTACAGAAACTGGAGCACCTGATGCGCGACAAACCCCTCAGTGAAAGGGAAATGGGCGCTCAGCTGATCAATGAGACTGTGGCCTACGCCGAAAGCGCCGTATGCCGCCGTAAAGTTATCCTGCACTACTTCGGAGAAAAATATGAAACAGAAGACTGTGGCCAGTGTGATAACTGCCGCAATCCGAAAGAAAAGATAGAAGTAAAAAACAGGGTGGTAATCGTACTGAAAGCCATCCGTGCCCTGGAAGAACGTTTTGGCAGCGAGTATGTTGTCAATGTGATTGCCGGCAAAACCAGTCCTCAGATCTCCACCTACCGCCACGATCAGCTGGAGGTGTTTGGAGAAGGAAAGGAATTTGATGCTCACTTCTGGAATTCCCTCCTCCGCCAGATGATGCTGGAAGGTCTGATAGAAAAGGATATCGAAGAATATGGCCTTTTGAAAGTGACCGACAAAGGCAAAAAATTCCTCAAAAAGCCCTACTCCATCATGGTGGCCCTCAACCATCAGTTTGACGAAGAGGGTAGCGAAGAAGAGGAAGAAGCCAATGCCGAATCCCACGCCTCTGCCGACCCGGCATTAGTCGAAATGCTGAAGGAGATGCGTAAAAAAGTGGCCAAGGAAAAGAACCTACCTCCTTTCGTGATCTTCCTGGAAACATCCCTCGAAGATATGGCGACCCAATATCCGACCACCGTACAGGAACTGGAAAAAATACAGGGTGTCAGCAAAGGCAAGGCCATCCGCTATGGTAAACAGTTCATTGATGTGATCGCCAAGTATGTGGAAGAGAACAACATTACCAAACCGGATGATTTTGTAATGAAGAGCGTGGTCAATAAAAGCGGTATGAAGGTGTTCATCATCCAGAATATCGACAAAAAAATCCCGCTGGAAACCATCGCCAAAAGCAAGGAACTCAGTATCTCCGAATTACTCGATGAAATGGAGACCATCGTAGCCAGCGGTACTAAACTAAACCTTGACTACTGCATCGATGAAGAACTGGATGATTACGCGCAGGAAGAGATCATGGAATACTTTAAAGGCTGTGAAACGTCCAGCCTTGCACTAGCCAGGGAGGAGCTGATCGAAAATGATTACACCCTGGAACAACTAAAGCTGGTAAGGATCAAGTTCCTGGTAGAATACGGCAACTAGTAAGCATAAACTGTCATGTAGAATGAATATCGAGAAAATACAGGAGACCATCGCAAACACACGGGAAAAAGTCATTTCCCATCCTCTATATGCTTCCCTCGAAAGCCTTGACGACATCCGCCTTTTTATGGAATACCATGTGTATGCCGTATGGGATTTTATGTCTCTGCTGAAAGGTTTACAACAGCATCTCACCTGTGTACAGGTTCCCTGGGTACCGGTTGGCAACGCAGCTACCCGTTACCTGATCAATGAAATCGTTACCGGTGAAGAAAGTGATGTGGATATGGACGGCAACCGTTGCAGTCATTTTGAGCTGTACGAACGGGCCATGGAACAGGCAGGTGCTGATACAAGCAAAATAAAGGCGCTTATTTCGGCTATTTCCGCCGGTACGCCCGTAAGCTCCATTTTGGAAAAATCCTCGCTTCCTGAAGCTGTAAAGGGCTTTCTCGGCTTTACCTTTGAGGTGATCGCATCCGGCAAACCACATATCATGGCAGCTGTGTTCACTTTTGGCCGTGAAGACCTTATTCCGGACATGTTCCATGCCCTGGTAAAAGACATGGACCGGAAATTCCCCGGCAAGCTCGGCACCTTCATCTATTATCTCGAAAGACATATCGAAGTGGATGGCGATCATCACAGTCAACTTGCCATGCAGATGGTACAGGAGCTCTGTGGGAACGATTCTGAAAAATGGGAAGAAGCTGCCGAATATGCCCGTAAGTCGCTACAGTGGCGCACTCAGCTCTGGAGTGGTATCCTTCAGGAAAAAGTTTTTTAAAAAATCTGAAGAAAAATTTTGCAGTTATAATTTTTGTCTTACCTTTGCAATCCCTTCACGAGAGGGACACACAAAAAAGAGACATGGTGCGGTAGCTCAGTCGGTAGAGCAAAGGACTGAAAATCCTTGTGTCGGCGGTTCGATCCCGCCCCACACCACTAAAAAGACCACTTTTAAAGTGGTCTTTTTTTTTGCGTTTTATTTACCCTAATCTCTTACCTATGTCTGCATTGTTTTCCACTCCCAGGCGCTATATGTGTTAAAACGGGATGATATCTGCGGGATAGAGATGTATCCGGAATCGAACGTGTTGCTGACCACCACTATTGAGAAGTTATATACCCAATCATCCATCCGTAATTTCACGCTGCCCTATATGCTGGCATATCTGAAGTATGTACAGCAAAATGTAGAAAAAGTCCTTTACGGCGTACCCGGGAACTTTTCCACGATGCCGAAAGAATGAAATATATCATACCCAAAATAACCCCTGCTATAATCCACCACCACATAGTCTGCTACTATCACCTTCGGGTATTGGGAAAAATCAAACACCAGCTCTTTATCCACACCCTGATGATGAATAATCACCGAAGGCTTCTCCATGGAAGTGATCCTGCCAGTGCTGTCTACAGCGATATGTTTTTTCTGAATAGGCAATATCAGCCCCTGGTCCATACTGTCTGCAGCGCTGTAGTTGATCAGCAGAAAAAGAAAACAAACGATCCCTCCATACGATAACAGACTGTTAGACAATGCATAAAAGATTCCTCTGATGCCATACACACGGTTGTAGTGCTTATGGACCAGCAAAAAAGCGATACTCCCAGCTGCCACCAGCACCCCTACCGGCACCAACGGAGGGATAAACGTACGCCGGTAAAGCAGATAAGCGAGCACCAACAGAATAATACCTATGACTAACAGGAAGATATATACGTTTTGGTAGAAATTCGGGCTCTTGCGAAAGCGCTGTATCATGCGAGGAAAAGTTTTTCAGCGTGGATAGAAACACCCGTAAGTTACGATTCTTATCAACAAGGCAATTGTTTTTGCCTGTTACTGCAAACCTGTTACAGTGGCCGATTGATACCGGTTCAATACGCATATCCACTACGCAGCCCCCTGCTACCTTTGAATTGTTAGCTATGAAATTTCTTTTTCACCATTGATCCCATTACTTATGAATGAAACAAATTTCTGGCAGATCATTGAAACTGCCTGGACAGCCTCCCCGGAATTAAATGCCGCCCGCAAACTGGCCTTAAGAACCAACGATCCCCTCCTGCTTGAAGCCCTTAGTTACGAGCTTTCTGATGTTATCGGTGAAAACCTGCGCCAGTTCCTGGAGCCACTCGACAAAGAGGAGTTGGTTTCCTTTAATCATATTATGGAGCAGAAATTATATCATATAGACCGGCAGGAAATTCACCGTTATTGATGGCTCTGACGATAGTTTTCTCTACAGCCGCTGTTTTATAGTTGGCATGGGAGAAGCCTACTACAACGGTATTGACAGCAATCCGGCGCTGGCCACCATGGATGTGGAAGCAGAAAGCATCGGCTTTATCGGATATGAAGTATACCTTGAAAACTTCAACGAGTCTTTCCAGCGCAACAGCCTTTACTGTATTGAAACCTGTTCCAACAAAAAGGGCTGGTAATGCCTGTTATTCCAGGTATACAATGCGGATGATATTGTTTTTCTTCATATCAGTGCTGATATCAAACCGCCGGCTGATATTACCATAGTGAATACGTAGTGCAGCCGTATTGGGAGGAATACTGCCCAGGTTGTCGGCCATGAACTGTAACTTGTTCTCACCTGGTTTTAACGAGAGCTTTATTTCCTGTATTTGTTTTTTAACCGGAAAGCCGTTTACAATCCATTCATTGTTAAGGCGCAGGGAAATACTGTCTCCGTCTTCCGTCTGGGCATCCCATAACTCCAGTGTTACCTCTTTTTGTTTGACAGTGAGGTTGGTAACCCACTGGTCCTTACGACTGGAAATCAGCCTGGTACGCAAAGCGGTATCACTTTGAGCAGCCGGAGTGGGCGTAACCACGGATGGTGGCAGCGGCACTGGTCTCCGGTAAAGCTGTGCCACCAGAAAAGTGGCGAAAGCATTAGTACGATCGCTGAAATCAAACGAATATTTTTTACCATCTGCATTGATACGCATATCACCGGTATTAGGCGGAATACGGCCATAGTTATCAGCGAAAAAAGCCAACAGATTTATGCCGGTATCCAGCTTTATCTGCTGTGATCTGGTTTGCTCATTGATTTCACTTCTGTTCATCAGCGTCTTGCTATTGTGTATCAATGTTACCGTGTCTTTATCCAGTTGATCTTCATCAATAATGGTCAACTGTACCGTACTATCGTTAACGTCTATACGCCTGTATAATCCCAGGTAAAACGAATCTCTCTGCAGACGAAGAAAGTGTTGCACTTCCGCGTCTGGCCAGGGTTTGTCACTGACCTTTTTAAGTTGTAAATCGGTGCGATACAGCATGTCGCGTAAGGTCACTTTCATACTTTCATATATTTCATCGCCCTCATAAAGACCTTTCATAAAAAGGCCGAAGTCTTTTATCCACATCCGTTGTATTGACATCACCGGCGCTTCGTTCCCTTTGCGGGAGTAGTTCAGTGTGCCATTGAGATATAACAACCAGGCACCCAGTCTAAAAGGGGTTTCCTTTACCGCATGTTTATACCTGCCGATACCCAGCTGCCCGTCATTTTTACGGGCCAGCAGTACATAATAACGACCGAAAAAGGGGGAATAATCCAATGTCAGCACGGCGGGGTACAACATCCCGCAGATGCCCTCTCCTATCTGCAGTTCCATATTCACGCCCGGGATATGCGGCCAGGGTTTGTATGCCATTTTCCAGGTACCGGGCCATTTATCTGTTACGGCGGGCAATGATGCCTGGCGTGCAGTGGCTGCTGCTGTGCGGCGATTGGACTGGCTATATACAAAAGAAAGGCCCATAGTGAGGGCAAGAAACAAAAGAACAAGGCTTTTCATACATTGAGTATTCGTTAACAACAACTTATTGCAACATACATCATCTACTTCGAAATCCTGCCTAATTTTTTTTATTTTCCGGGTGATATTCCCACGTTTTTTGACACTACTATTAAAACGTGTTTAACATGCTTATTCATCATAACGCACAGTTCGAAGCGATATATAAAGACACGCTGCCGAGAGTGGCCCGGATGGTGCATCAGATGGGAGGCGATCCGGACATGGCGAAAGATATCTTTCATGATGCCGTGATCATCTGGATGGAAAAAAAACAGGCCTCTTCCCATACAATCACCTCAGATACCGCCTATATACAGGGCATCGCCCGCATACTCTGCCTGCGCAAGCTGAAAGATGACCATCAATACCTGTCTATCGATGCAGATGATGATCATTACGCGGTTCCGGCCGACTTCTATGAAACACCGGCCGTCCGCAAACCTGTGATCGATTATCTGAAATCAGCCGGCAGAAAATGTTTACAGCTACTGCAGGCCTTCTATTACGATAAACTGTCTATGGCTGAAATAACCCGCAGCATGCAATATAAAACGCAGCATGTGGCCACCGTACAGAAATACAAATGCCTCGAAAAAATAAGAGAACAAGTAAAACAGATAGATTATGAGGAAGCAGCTTTGTGAAATCAGAGAAATAGAACAATACCTGGAGAATAACCAGGAAAGTACCGACAGGCTTGTATTTGAAGCCAGGTCTTTTATTTCTCCCCAACTGAGCGCCAACATCGGCTATCAGCAAAAAATAATGCAGTTGGTCCGCTGGTTTTCCCGTAAGGAAAAACGTAAACAACTGGACGACCTTTATCTGCAGGTAATGAAAGATGAACAATACCGGCAGACCTTTATCTCCATCTTCCAATAAACACCTATCCATATGGCTTTTCTGATTCCTACCGTTATTGACGGCGATGGCCGCAATGCCTTTGATATATACAGTCTGCTGCTGAAAGAGCGGATTATCTTTCTCGGTACATCCATAGATGACCAGGTGGCCAATCTGATTGTTGCACAGCTGTTGTATCTCGACAGCCAGAGCCACCAGCCGATCAGCATGTACATCAACAGTCCGGGTGGTGTGGTGTATGCCGGACTGGCTATCTACGACACCATGAAAATGCTTAAATCGCCTGTTTCCACCATGTGCATGGGCTTCACCGGCAGTATGGCCACGGTGATCCTCACCGCCGGGGCACAAGGCCAGCGATATGCTCTTCCGCACGCCACTGTACATATGCATCCTACCGGCGGCGGTGCCAAAGGTTACACCGAAGACGTCCGTATCGCCTACCGGGAACAGGAACGACTGCAAAACCAGATCTTCTATCTTATTGCCCTACATGCGGGCCGCCGTACAGAAGAAATTGAAGCTGCCTTCGAAAACGATCATTTCATGAATGCTATAGAAGCCCGCTCCTTCGGCCTTATAGACCAGGTGTTAGGTAGTACGGAAGACCTCATTGCGTTGGAACACGCGCCCTTCCGGGTGGCACTGATGCAACAGCTCCTCTCTCAGGAAAAAACCCTTATTGACAGCTCCCATCCAACACTGCCCGGATGACTTGAGCCACTGCAGTCGTCCTTTGCTGAAAACGAGGCGGAGAACGGGTTACCAGCAAGTCAAAATAGTGTATGCGTCCCCGTTGAGTGGCAGTCTTTAGAAATTCCAGATCCCGCTCACTGATAAAACGCTTATCTGACCAGCTGCCCGCCAGCACCAGATAATGCAACCTGCATCCAGAAGCCTCCAGGTATGGCAATACCTTCCTGATATCCCGTTCTCCTTCATCGAGAATAAGACTGAGCATAACCATACATGCAGGAGAAGATAAGGTATGGCGACGCAATACCTGGCTGATATGCACACACAACGCGCCCGAAGTATGGCGGCGATTGGTCCTGTTGATCACTACAAACCTGTTGCTTTTAAAAACAGCCGGTAAAAAGGGCTCCTTCATCGGAAAAAAATGTTTGCGCTCAAAAAGCTCCTGCAACATCTTCTTCTTTCCTGAATTCGGGTAACCAATAATAACAAACAATGGTTGTGGGTTAAAAAACATCTATCAAAAGAAAAAAAATTTTCTCAACAGAATGTTAATTACTTCTTAACACGATAATATTTTTTCTCCGGCAGGCAACAGCACAGTGCCTGCCGGATATAAGCATTATTCTGTTCTCAGGCTCTTCACAGGATTCATCACAGCCAGCCGCCGGGTCATACCCCAGACAATCATACATACCAGCACTACCAGCGACACCGCTACTGCAACGAAAGGAAACAGATTCAGATCTATGCGGTAAGCATAATTCATCAGCCACTGACGCAGGATAAACCAGGCAACCGGCCATGCTACCAGGTTGGCAATCAGCATCACCAGGGAAAACTCCTGCGCAAAAAGTCCTGTGATCTGTAAGGCCGAAGCACCTAGTATTTTTCTGATACCCATTTCCTTGTTCCTTCTGGCCATGCTAAGTGTCACGATACCTAACACTCCCAGCAACACGATCAGCAAAGCCACCACAGTAGCCCATTGCGCCGCCTTCTTCATTTGTTGTTCCCTGGCATATAGTTGTGCAATCATATCATCCAGAAACTTGTATTCAAAAGGCGCTTCCGGAAACAACTCCAGCCATTTCCGCTGAATGGCTGCAATTCCCGTTCCCGGATCTCCAGACTTCAAACGGAAGGATAAATAGCGGAACTGCTGCGATATATAGGGATGCATAAAAAACGTAGGGGCTATCGGTACATGCAGACTGCTGAAATGAAAATCACGTACCACACCCGCTACATACAACACCTTTGGATAGTTGTACATTTTCACCGGCTGGTTGATCGCCTCTTGTGCGCTCTTCCACCCCAGTGCCCGTACTGCAGACTCATTCAGCACCAACTGGGTAGAGTCCCTGTTTTTCTCCGGGGCACCAGAGAAGAAACTGCCGGCTTCCATTTTGATATCGTAAGTATGGCTGAACTGCTCATCTGTGATCAGCGATACCGCTGTCACTGCCTGTGTGGAGTCTGTTTGAGGCCTGTAGAGCATGTTGGAGCTGTTGTTATTCCCATTGGGTATTTCATAAGAATAACTCACAGACAATATCTCCGGAACATTAGCAAAATCATTCCTGACAGATTCAATATGCTTTACACCATTCATTGTCCAGTCACGTGGCACAGGTGTTGTGATCACATGATCTTTGTTATATCCCAGGTTTTTATGGAAGAAGAAAGTTAACTGACCATTGATCACTATAGCGGCCGAAAATACTATGATAGCAGTTACAAACTGCACAACGATCAGTGATCGTCTGAATACCACCTTTTCTTTCACCTGCTGCAGCTTACCTCTTAAAGCTGTTACAGATGGCTGTGAAGACAATACAAATGCTGGATAAATGCCCGCAGTCAGGCCGGTCAGCAGAATGGTCAATACGGGGAAAATAACAAACCAGTATGGAAAACTGCTCAGGTCTGGTATATCCTTCTCTAACATATGACCGAACAATGGACGTAGCAAGGTAAACAACATCAGTGCTACGATAAATGCAAAAGCCGCTACCAGTACCGATTCCGCTATAAACTGAATGATCAGTTGCTGCTTCCTCCCTCCCATTGCTTTTCTGACGCCGATTTCCTTTAACCTTGTAAGTGAATTGCCAATGGAGATATTGACAAAATTGATGATAGCCATGATCAAAATAAACAAGGCCACCAATACCAGTGCAGTGATCATTTTCTCTGCAATACCGTTGTTCATCCCAAGGTAATATGATCTCAACGACACTGGTTCTACAGTCAGGTTTTTATATACGTCTGCCGATGCATTCGTTTTCAATAAAGTGGCTGCCGCCTGTTGTATCTGGGCCGGTGTCACACCAGGCTTCACTTCCACATAGGCAACCGTATAACGTGCGCCCCAGTTTTCAAACAGGCTTTGTCTCCCAAAAAAGGCAAGGCTGCCGGGAGCCAGGAAAATGTCGTTCATAACGGTCCTGGTATATCCGGAAACCGTGTTGAAAGGAGGATCCTGTAAAACAGCTGTCACTTCAAAATGCTGCTTTTTGCCATCAAACGACTGAATATCCACTGTTTGTCCTACTACATCCGTCTTTCCAAAAAACTGCCGGGCTTTGGAAGCTGTTAAAACTACTGCATTGGGCTGTTGCATTGCCGTTCGGCCATCTCCGTGCAATAACGGAAAGCTGAACAGCTGCAGAAAAGTAGAGTCTCCTGGTTGCAACCTTTCCCTGAAATGCCGGTCGCCAACACTCACAATGGAGGTGATGGCATCATTCCTGTAACAGGTACTTACCAGAGATGGATAATGCTCCTGTAATGCCTTTGCCAGCGGGCCGATGGATGTTCCTTCAAATCCCATATCGGAATTAACCCATTTACTTTTGAGTGCAAAAATCCGCTCATTATTTTTGAAGAAAGCATTCACCTGCCATTCTCCCCATGTATAAGCAGCGATCAACAGCACAAAGGCCATCCCTATTGATAAACCAGTGATATTTACTGCAGTAAAGAATCTGTTCTTTTGGAGATTTCTCCACGCTACCAGAAAATAGTTTTTTATCATAAAAAGGATTGAAAAAAACGTGAACCCAATATAGACACCAAAAAAATGCCACCACACAATCAATTGAAAATCAAATATGTTATTCTGTTTCTTTGTTCATATTCGTACATGCATGTCCGGTACTGCACAAAAGAACCGTTTTCTGGTAAATTACCATCAGCTCCATTGATCAATATTTGTATTTTGTACGCTTAATCTCCCGCGTATAAAAACTGACACATGAAAAAACTACTAAGCATAGGCCTGTTGCTGTTTTCCCAATGGGTACAGGCCCAGCAGATACGGATCAATACCCTTAACAGCAGCCTGGTTTACAGCGTTAATGGCCAGGGCCGGCTTGTACAGGAATATTTTGGCAAGACGCTTCAACCAGCAGGCGGTAACAACAGTAGCCAATCAGGGCAGGAAGCCTATATCACCGCCGGTATGGAAAGCCTGCTGGACCCGGCCATCCGCATAGTGCACAACGACGGTAATCCCTCGCTGGAACTGAAATATGTAACATTCCAGTCTGCCAAAAAAGATGATAACGTTACCACCACCGATATCACCCTTAAGGATCCCGTATATCCGGTAACCGTTATTCTTCATTTTGAGGCCTATTTCCGGGAAGATGTGATCAAAGCCTGGACAGAGATCAAACATACCGAAAAACAGCCCGTATTGCTGACCGCTTACGCATCCTCCATGCTACATTTTAAAGCAGGACACTACTGGCTCTCTCAATTCCATGGCGACTGGGCCCGGGAGGCGACGATGGTGGAAGAACAACTTAACAAAGGCACTAAAATACTGGACAGCAAACTGGGTGTTCGGGCTAATATGTATCAGTCACCCATGTTTCTCCTCTCGCTGGACCAGGCTCCTGAAGAAAACAGCGGAGCCGTACTGGCAGGTACACTTGCCTGGACCGGTAATTTCCGTTTCGGCTTTGAAATAGACGAAAAAAACGCCTTGCATGTAAGTGCAGGCATCAATCCTTACGCCAGCGACTACACGCTGAAACCCAATGAAGTATTTACCACCCCGGCCTTTATCTTTACCTGGTCTGACAGCGGTAAAGGCCAGACCAGCCGCAACCTGCAGCACTGGGCAGTTAATTATGGCATACTCGATGGGCATACTCCCCGTCTCACGCTGCTCAATAACTGGGAGGCCACCGGTATGCATTTTGATGAACAAAAGCTGACCAGCCTCTTTGGCGGAGCAGCCAAGCTGGGAGTAGATCTCTTCCTGCTCGATGATGGCTGGTTTGCCAACAAATATCCCCGTAATGATGATAAAGCCGGCCTGGGTGACTGGGACAACAACAAGGAAAAACTACCACATGGCTTAGGTTTCCTCGTAAAAGAGGCACAAAAACAAGGCGTTAAATTCGGTATCTGGCTGGAACCGGAAATGGTAAATCCTAAAAGTGAACTTTACACCCAACACCCCGACTGGATACTGCGTCTGCCCAACAGGGCCGAACACTATTACCGCAACCAGATGGTACTGGACCTGATAAATCCTGCCGTACAGGACTTTGTTTTTGATGTGGTAGACAAAACCATGTCAGAGAATCCCGGTATAGCCTACATTAAATGGGACTGCAATCGTACGCTCACAAATACCTACTCTCCCTATCTGAAAGAAAAACAATCTCATCTTTTTATAGAATATACCCGCAGTTTGTACAAGGTACTCGAAAGGGTACGTGTCAAATATCCACATCTTCCGATCATGCTGTGCTCGGGTGGTGGCGGTCGTACGGACTATGGCGCCATGAAGTATTTCACCGAATTCTGGCCCAGCGACAATACAGATGCACTCGACAGAATATATATTCAGTATGGTTATTCACACTTCTTCCCTGCCAATACAATGGCCGCACATATCACGAATATGGGCAAACAGTCGCTGAAATTCAGAACAGATGTAGCGATGATGGGCAAACTAGGTTATGATATTAAAGTGGATAATTTTACACCACAGGAGTTGCAGTTCAGTCATGATGCGGTTACTACGTATAACCGTGTACGTGATATCGTATGGTATGGCGATCTGTACCGGCTTGTTTCTCCTTACCAACAGCCCAGAGCTGTATTTCAGTATACCAGTACAGACAAACAGAAAACAATTGTATTTCACTATCTGATGAATACCCGCCGCGGAGATGTATTTCCGCTGGTGAAGCTGCAGGGTCTTGATCCGAAGAAAAACTACCGGGTCAATGAAATCAATCTTTTCCCCGGAACAGCCTCTGCTTTCAACAACAAAGTATATAGCGGGGATTTCCTGATGAATGCAGGCATCAGCCTTACACCCGGAAAGGTAAAACCACTGACCAGTAATATACTGGAAGTAGTAGCGGAATAACATCAGGAGATATTATAACGAGAAGGGGGTGTCTCAAAAGACACTCCCTTCTTTTTTTTTGGGGGGGGAAATCTGCGGGGTAGCTTTTTCCGTTTTTATAGTATGCCCAAAGGAAAAACACTATCAGTAGTCTTTAAAGCCAATCAGCAGCACCAGGCTATGCTTTTCCCTCCCGAGATTGGGGATCTGATAGCCGAGAATCACCCAGTTCGTGTGGTGGATGACGTAATAGAAAAGATCGATATAACTTTATTGCTGAAGCGTTATAAAGCAGGAGGAACCAGCAGTTACCATCCCAGGATGTTATTGAAAGTCCTTATTTACGCTTATATAAATAACATTTACAGTAGCCGTAAAATAGAGGAGGCACTAGGCCAGAACATCCACTTTATGTGGCTTAGTGGTATGAGTAAACCCGATCATAATACGATCAACAGGTTCCGTGGTGAACGCTTGCAAAAGGTATTACAACCTATATTCACCCAGGTGGTATTGTTGTTATGCGAAGAAGGCTTACTGAACATAAAAGAACTGTACACTGACGGGACAAAGATAGAATCGCAGGCAAATCGCTACAGTTTTGTATGGAGCAATGGCATTAAGTACAGTAAAGAAAAAATAAAACAGCAGCTTAATGACTTGTGGAAATATGCACAATCAGTGGCAGCTTCAGAATTGGGTGATGATACGGACCCATCCGGATATGACAAAATCGACAGTGAAAAAGTCAGTAAAACAATAGCGGCCATCAATGACGCCCTCAAAGAAAAACCCATAGACAAGCGGATCAGACAAAAGCTGGGATATGCTCACCGTAACTGGCCTTCAGCGTTGGATAAGTATGAGCAACAGGAACAAATAATAGGCTCTAACCGCAATAGCTATAGCAAAACAGATCCCGCCGCTACCTTTATGCGTATGAAGGAAGATCATATGAAGAATGGTCAGCTTAAACCAGCTTATAATCTCCAGATAAGTACTAATAATCAATACATCGTCAATTACAGCCTTCATCAGCAGTCCACGGATACATCAACTTTAATCAGTCATCTCCTGCAGTATATACGGTTATATAAACGAGTGCCCGCCAATATTACAGCGGATGCAGGGTATGGCAGCGAACAGAACTATCAATGGTTGGAAAACAGGAGAATTACGGCTTATGTTAAGCATGCTTCCTTCGATCGCAACCAGCACCGGTCAACTAAAACCAGGGAAATGTTCAAGGCCCAAAACCTACCCTACAATGCTGAAAAGGACCACTATATCTGCCCTGCCGGCCAGCGAATGCGTAGAAAAAGTACGTTCCCAAAAACAACTAAAAACGGGTACGGGCAAACAATAACTACTTATCAAGCCAGAACATGCGAAGGATGTACATTACGGCAGATGTGTCATGATCAACAAACAAATCGCATCATAGAAGTAAATCATAATCTAAATCGTCTTAAGGAGCTGGCTGACAAACGATTAAAAGGAAGAAAAGGAATACAGAAGCGTAAACAACGTTGCCATGACGTGGAATCTGTCTTCGCAAATATTAAGCATAATCATGGCTTTAAAAGATTTATGCTAAAAGGGATGGATAAAGTGTCAATCGAAATGGGATTAATGGCTATGGCACACAATCTTAGAAAGAAAACAGCATAAAATCAGGTTAACCCTTCACTTCTAAAAATGGAAACTGGAGAATCATTATAACAACCGGAATTTATAAAAAAGAAGCCGTCTCTTGTTTTGAGACGGCCCCTTTGTACTTTATTATTTTGATATATTATTTCAGACTCACGGATAAGGTAGCGCCTTCTTTTATCGTATATTCTTTGCCGTTAGCGATTATCAATAATTTTCCTGCTCCTTTTCTTTTTACTTCCAGGTTGAATATTTTTCCAAAGGCGTGGATGTTCTTCAGCGTCATGTGGTCCCATGCTACAGGCAGGCGGGGCGTACATTCAAAGCTGTTGAACCCGGTAGGGCGCATGCCAAAGAGACCTTCCGTGTAAATACGGCAATAGAGGCCACTTTCGGCGGAAAGGTGACGCTGGTTGCCTTCAGGATAGGCTTCTACCGGATAAGGCACGTGTTCACCCAGCAGGCGGCGCTGGGAGTAATATCTGAGCTTATCCATTGCTTTGGTAGTTTCGCCGGCAGCCAGTACCCCACGCAACGCGTAGAGGGTGCTGCGGTCCCAGAAGGTTTTGTCACCGGCCTGGGAAGCAAGACCGTCTTCTGTCCATAGTCTGGGAGAAAACAATGCAGCGATGGTGCCTTCTTTCCTTTCAAACAGCCCAGTGGTCAGCGGTGTGGCTATCCACGCGCGCAACACCTTGTTTTCTTCATAGTAGCGGTAGGTATCAAATCCTTCTACATTGGCACCAAAAAAACGATCAATATTTTTCCGGAGTATGTCTGCGCGTTCTTTATAGTCACGGGCGGGGAGCTTTAATTGTCCGGCCAGCAGCACAGCCGAGCGCAGTGCATCGTAATACAATGCGCTGGTGTTAAGATTGGCTTTTCCTGCTGGGAATCGTCCTTCCAGCTCATCACTATCGGATTGTACGACACCGTTTTCATTGACGTTCCTGTGCAGATATTCCAGGCACCATTCTATCAGTGGCCATAAAACACGGGCAGAATCAGCATTACCGGCAGCCAGGGCATAGCGGCTGGCTCCATAAGCGATCATAGCCATGTCTCCCCTGTCTTTGGCGCCATGCCAGATACCATCGCCTTCTGCCACAATAGAGCTGGGGATAGGTTTATAATCCGGGTTCATAAACTTTGCAAACCAACGGTAGGAATTCATGGCAGAATTTAAGGCAATACTATCTCCCAGAAATGCAAAGAAAGGATTTACATACTCGGCCTGATCGTTGGCCCAGATAGCAGCATAATAGCGCAAACCACCAGGACCGTGCAGATAACCACCTTTGGTCAGGTAAATGCTTTCAGTGGCCCTTATTTTGGCAAAATTGAAAGCAGTATTCAACAAGGTGTCCGGTGTTTCCAGCTGCAGGAGTGAGAGAATACCTGCAATACGGGCTTTCCTGGCCAACAGCTCTGTGTCAGTGTTTACAGACAGCGGCACCTCATTACCCCTCCGGGCACTGTAGGCAATTACAAAGCGGACAGAATCTCCAGGGGCTACCTCTTGCCGGCCAGCACCAACCGTATTCATCACAAAATGCAGTGGTCCGTTAGAGCTGCGGCTTTCAGCTGGCGTACGCTCCTGCTGCATGTCTTCCATTTCTATAGTGGCCGGCTGTGACCCATGGTTGATAAATACCAGCTGTTCCAATGCTAAAGGCTGATCGTCTGATGGGAAAAAAGATCGTTTCAGCTCAATCTGACGGTCATTGCCCAAAACACAGCTGATACTGGTTATCCCCATGTGCCGGATGCTATTTACTTTTTCGGGCAATGGCTTTACCGGTCCACCGTTATAGACGTCCTGCTTCCAGAGTTTATTATTAACAAAAAAGCGGGGCAGCATGTCATCCTTGACGGTGTACATCATAGCTGTCTCTGTTTTATTGGGGACCATACGGAAGGTGGGAAAGATGATCGTCCGTGTGATGGCGCTGGCACCGCTGCTGTCTACCCCATACTGGAGCCATAGGGCCACCTTCTTACCCGCCATTTCGATATGGTCGTAGTGAGGAGTACTGCCGGCTATATTCCAGATAATACTACCGTCCGGCTGAATTTTCCATCTGTCTAACGTCTGCGCATATACGCAATTTGACAGCAATAGCAAACCGGCCGTTATTCGCTTCCTAAGTATCGTTTTCATGTTGTTACGTGGATATTGCGGAAATGTCTTTTCAAACAAATTATGCAGTCGTATGCATAAATCATAGTTTTTTTAAAACATGGTTGGAATTGGGTAAAATAATATAAGGGGTTCATTATCTTCACGGGCAGAATACCCGGCAGGCCCCTCTTCCGCCCCGTGGTGGAAGGTAGGCCCCCGTCGTTCATAACTTTTTCAACAGGCAAACGTTAATACTACACAAACCTTTTAAACTATACAATCAGGGTGCATACACTCATCAATTATCTGACCGGCTCAAACTGGCATCTTTCCGTCAAAATCGGCAGTACAGTAATGCTGATATTAACATTTGCCGGTATCGTATTCACTATCCTGATGGAAAACCGGAATCCCATAAAAGCTGTCGCCTATATCCTCCTGCTGATATTCATCCCTATTGTAGGGTTGGTGGTGTATTATTACCTGGGCCGTGATCTGCGTAAGAAAAGAAGGTTTACCCTGAAAGGCAGCAAAGATGAAGTGCTGTTTGCCAAATACTGGCAATCGCAGCGGGCAGAGATAGAGCAAATGCAGCTGGAATTGCGGCATCTGGTAGGTAACAAACAGGAGTTGTCGGCTATGTTACTGAATACCCGGCAATCTGTGCTGACTAAAAATAACCACGTAAAACTGCTGATCAATGGTGAAGAGAAGTTTCCCGAGGTACTGGCAGCCTTAAAAGCCGCCAAACACCATATCCACATCGAATACTACATGATAGCCGCAGATGATATCGGTAACACCGTTATCGAAATACTGGTAGAAAAGCTTAATCAGGGTGTACAGGTGCGCTTTCTGTATGATGATGTTGGAAGCAACAACATTAAAAAACTTCCCCGTATTCTGAAAGAAAACGGAGCCAGTGTATATCCCTTCTCCCCTTTGCTGGTAGATCTTTATCTCAATGCCAACTACCGCAATCACCGAAAGATCATTGTAATAGACGGCAATGTTGGTTTTGTAGGCGGTATTAACCTCGACGATCGTTATGTCAACAATGGCAAACATGATCTTTACTGGCGGGATACGCACCTGAAAATAGAAGGAGATGCAGTAAACCTGCTACAGTTGCAGTTCCTGATGAGTTACCGTTATTGCAGCAAGGAAGTATTTCCTTTTGAAGCTCCTTTTTTCGGAAGATCTGCTCCGCTTATAGGCACTTGTTTCACGGATATTGTAGCCAGCGGTCCGGATTCTGAATGGCCGATGGCTATGGAATGTATTCTGATGGCTATTAACGTGGCTAAAAGAAGAATACGGATCACCAATCCCTACTTCATTCCTACCGAGCAACTGCTCACGGCTCTGCAAATGGCTGCGCTGGCCGGGAAAGATGTACAACTGCTGCTTCCGTTTAAAAGCGACTCATTTATCGTACAGCATGCGGCCCTGTCTTATATGAAGCCGTTGCTTGCTGCTGGTGTGAAGGTATTCTTTTACACAAGAGGATTTATCCATGCCAAAACGATGGTCATAGATGATAATCTTGCCTGGGTTAGTTCTGTTAATTTTGACAACCGCAGCTTTTTCCTGAATTGTGAAATCGGAGCACTGGTGTATGATAAGGAAACTGCTGCCAGGCTGGACCGTGCATTTGATGAAGATCTGCTGTATTCCTTGCCTCTACAGGAAACCCGTTGGAATAAACGGAACCTCGCCAAAAGATTTATGGATTCGGTATGCCGCTTGTTAACACCACTGTTGTAACGTATTAATATTTACCGTCCTCATCCTCTTCTTCCAGAAATTCTCCATTGTCTTCCTCCAGGTCCCGGTGTCTGTCGCCGCCCAGGCTGTAGAGGTTGTTTTCTTCATCTTCTTCTCCAATGTTTTCTGAAGCGTCGTCCAGTTCTGCGCCGGGCACATCCAGGTCGTCCCCGGTTTTATCCTGGCGCCAGGTTTCTTCCTGTTCATCGCTTTTGCGCGGGCTTTTATTATTTCCTGGTGATAGTTCGCTGTTATGCCGGAAAGAACGGGTTACATCGTCCATATCCAGGTCCACTTCGTTTATTCTGTTGTCCCTGTTCATAATATCTTCGCTGGCCGGATATTCAGGGTATCCCGGATATTCGCTTTCACTTTCCTTGCCGGCTTTTTTCTTATCAACCGGCGGGTTCTTTTTATCACTTTTCTTTGCCATAAAGATGGTTTTTAGATGAATAAAAAAAGCAGAAAATGCCATGCCACCTACAGATGATAACAAAGGACGATAGTGATTGTTCTGGGGCTGAATAGCAGCCTATGGCGGTTATCGGGACATACTGTTTTTTACCGGGTCAGTGTTAGCTGGAGTGTAATGCCGGCAGAGTATAGTTTCACCTGTCCATATCCCACCCCATTCAGCGGAATTTTGACATAGGGTTGTACTCCCAGCAACAGCTGACGTGACACCTCGCGCTGATACAGTATGCCCGCATTTAAAACAGAGAGATAGTTTGGCTGCTGGCTCAGAATGGTTAGTTCTTTGGGATCTCTGTATTCATACTGGTAGCGGTATTTTTCCTTCAGCATAAAATAATTGGATAATCCCAGTGTGGCGCTGGTCCTGTCTTTTTTTCCGGAAAGAAAAGTATAATTGAGGTTCAGCGGTATATCCAGCATACTACAGCTGGCATTTATTTTTTTAAGTTTATCATAAGGTAAGTTTACGCTGCCATTCCGGTAATCTTCCGGAGCAGCGCCGTACATTTTTTTGTTGTATATCACTCCGGTGGTTACAAATAACTTAGGATCAAAATAGTAATGTAACAGGATACCTGCATCCACTCCGATGTTGCCATATTTGAAGGATGGTGCCACCGTAAAATCCGGTCCCAATACCACCCCTACATACCATTTTTTCTTTTTGGGTGAAGGTCTGGTTATAATGCTATCCTGGTTGTAAAACGTAATGGTGGCAATATGATCAGGGGATAGATTAATTTTCGTGTATTCGTTTAAGTTATATTTATTCGTATAGTCGTTAGTGTTAATTGCACCGATTGGTGTTAATACCTCTTTAGGTTCTTCGGAGGTTTGTGTTTGTGTGACTTTTTTGCTGATTGTTCCACAGGCAGGCTGCTGGTGGCACATGACCGGCTGTTTTATTATGGGGACGGGGGTTTTAACGGCGGTTTCCGTTGTCCTCCAGGATGTTTTATTTCGTTTGGAGTCTTCTTTTTTTTCAGGTTGATATATCACCTCTGTTGCATTGTCTGATGGATTATACATCAGCCACCAGGCTACCAGCACCAGCAGGAGCATGGCAGCAGAGGTCCACCAGCGGATGAAGATGGTTTTTCGGTCTTTGTCTTCTTCATCCAGCATTCTTTCCATTTTCACCCATGCTGCCGGATCAAATGGAAAATCAGCTTCGCTTAACCTGTCACGGATTTTATATTCAAACTCTTCACTCATTTTTATGGATAGAAAGGTTTACCGATGTACTGTTGACAGTGCTACCGGAGGCACTGATGATTTTTACCTGCAACACCTTTTTTGCTTTAAACAGATTTGATTTGGATGTTCCTATGGAAATACCCAGCATTACTGCAATCTCATGATGTTGATAACCTTCTATGACGTACAGGTTAAATACGGTACGGTACGCAGGAGAAAGGGATTGTACGTGCATAAGCAATTCATCGTAGGAAAGTTTATCTATCACTTTATCATCTTTCCACAGATCGCTCAACTGTTCTATGCTATCAGTAAACACCAGTTTTTTCCGGCTGCGCAGGAAATCGATGGCCGTGTTGACCATTACTTTGCTCAGCCATGCTTTAAAAGGTCGGCTGCTATCGAAGGTATCAATTCGCTGAAAGACTTTCAAAAAACCATCGTTCATTATCTCCAGCGCTTCTTCTCTGTTGGGTGCGTAGCGCATGCATATACTGAGTGCATACCCGAAAAACTTACGGTATAACAACTCCTGGCTGCTGCGTTCCTTATTACAGCAACCTGTTATGAGGTCATTAATTTGATTCAGGTCTTCCACAGAGTATTGCTTGCCTGTCTTTGGCTAAATCCTGACTGTACCCGTTACGGATTTTTTCAGTGTATGCTCCATCAAACAGTTGGTTGAATACAATGCATACGAGAAGTGATTAAAAATGGTTGTTCCGGGTAATAAAAAAATGATGATTCCTGATTTCGATGCAATTAAATGAAAGTTCCTGCAGTAGAAATGCACACACCCTTATTTTGGCCATTTTTAGCCTCATTTTCAGACATTCCTCGTTTTTGAATACTTTCTATCAACCAGGAAGTGTTTCTTGAAATTTACCCCATTTCTGAAGGTCGATTTTTGGGCTTTTTCGTCGAAAAAATTCTTTTTGGAGATTTTTTTGAGATTTTTTTTTGGCATTAAAAAAGAGAAGGACTGACTCAAAAAATTGTCAGTCCTTCTCTTTTAAATTTTTTATATGTCATCAATTTTATCTTCCCATGTAAACCATCAGGATTTGTACATCGCTGGGATTTACGCCGCTGATCCTGCTGGCTTGTCCTAAAGTATGTGGGCGGATTTTGGAGAACTTCTGCCTGGCTTCGCTGGATAGTGAAACAAGTTTGTTATAGTCGAAGTTTTCCGGGATGATAAGGTCTTCGAGCTGGCTCATTTTTTTCACCAGTTCATTTTCCTTTTCGATATACACATCGTATTTGATCTGGATCTCTGCCTGCTCCAATACTTCGCTATCAAATCCAGTCAGTGCCTGTTCAATTTTAGGTACAAAAGATTTCATGGAGAAGATATCGAGTCCGGGACGCAGTAATATCTGATGGGCTCTTTGTTTTTGGGTAAGCGCAGCAGAAGATTTTGCTTCCAGGAGAGAACTTATTTCTTCCGGTTCTACAGACAGTTCCTTGAGGATGGATTTGATTTTTTCCACCTGTTCTTTTTTCTGTTGCACCCTTACCATACGTTCTTCTTTGGCGAGGCCCATTTGGTAGCTTTTTTCCGTGAGGCGGAGGTCAGCATTATCCTGGCGGAGCAGGGTACGGAACTCGGCTCTGGAAGTAAACATGCGATAAGGTTCTTCAGTGCCTTTGTTGATAAGGTCGTCTATCAGTACACCGATATAGGCTTCACTTCTTTTCAGGATGAATGGGTCCTGTTCAGCGGCTTTGAGGTGGGCATTGATCCCTGCCATTAATCCCTGGCAGGCAGCTTCTTCATAGCCGGTGGTACCATTAATCTGTCCTGCAAAAAAGAGGTTCTGAACCTGTTTTGTTTCCAGGGAGAAGTTGAGCTGTGTTGGTGGGAAGAAGTCATATTCGATGGCATAGCCAGGGCGGAACATCCGGCAGTTTTCGAAACCGGGTACAAGTCGGAGGGCTTTCATCTGTACATCTTCCGGCAGGGAGGTAGAGAATCCGTTGACATAAATTTCTACGGTATCCCAACCTTCTGGTTCTACGAACAGCTGGTGTCTTTCCCTTTCGGCAAAGCGGTTGATTTTGTCTTCAATGCTGGGGCAATAACGGGGGCCGGTGCCCTGGATACGTCCCTGGAACATAGGAGACCTGTCGAAGCCGGTACGGAGCATTTCGTGTACGGCATCGCTGGTATAGGTAATCCAGCAACTTCTTTGCTGGGCTGGTTTGATTTTTTCTATGTTGAGGTAGGAGAAGCCAACAATTTCCTCATCCCCCAGTTGTTCTTCCATTTTGGAATAGTCCAGGCTTCTGCCGTCAATGCGGGGAGGTGTACCTGTTTTGAGACGGTCGCTTTCAAAGCCGAGGGAAATCAGTTGTTCGGTGATCCCGGTAGCTGCTTTTTCAGCCACGCGGCCGCCACCAAATTGTTTGTCACCGATATGGATAACACCATTGAGGAAGGTACCATTGGTCAGCACCACTGCTTTGGCTTTTATTTCATGTCCGAGTCCGGTGATTACACCATAACAACGGCCATCTTTTACCAGGAGACCTTTTACCATGTCCTGATAAAAATCCACATTGGGGGTTTTCTCCAGTGCTTCGCGCCATTTAGCTGCAAAAAGCATACGGTCACTCTGCGCGCGGGGGCTCCACATAGCCGGACCTTTTGAGCGGTTCAGCATACGGAACTGGATCATAGACTGATCTGTAATAATACCGGAGTATCCTCCCAGTGCATCTATTTCTCTTACAATCTGTCCTTTGGCAATGCCTCCCATGGCGGGGTTGCAACTCATCTGTGCGATGGTTTGCATGTTCATGGTCACCAATAAAACCTTAGAGCCCATATTGGCGGCAGCAGCAGCAGCTTCACAGCCTGCATGCCCGGCACCAACCACAATTATATCGTATGATGGAAACATAGTTAATAAAGAAAGTGCAAAATTACATAGAAGAAGGGATATTGTAGAGAGAATCTCAAATGTTCCACGTGGAACATTCGGTATGTGCTGATACCCAGACTTGAAGAGGGAGCTGATCCGTAAAATACGGTTAAGGGTCAAATAGCAACTTCCCTTTTAGTCCTGCAATACCGAAGCTGATCCGTAAAAAGGCCAGGTTAAAAGAATATGGCTCTCTTTTAATGATTTCCTATAGGCTAAAAGGCCGGGCTCATCGATATCCGGGCCGCTCCGACGTATAGAATCCTATATCGGTATGCTAAGTGTAGTGTTCGCCTTAAGGGCATTTGGAATCTCCGCAGCTGCACTATATCTAAATTAGATTTTAAACAGCAGATACAATTATGATTTGGGATTTACCTCATCTAGTTATGCTTAGTGTAGTACTCGCCTTTACAATGAATACTCAGCGTTATATCTAAAATCAGATTCCAGGACTCATTTATCGCAGCAAATACAATCATCATTGGTATTACCTCCTGTCTGTATATCCATGCTGAGATCTATCATTGTCTGCTTAGTGTAGTGCTCGCCTTTAGGATGAATACTCAGCGCTATATCTAAAATTAGATTCCAGGACTCATTTATCGTAGCAAATACAATCATCACTTGAGATTACCTCCGTTGTTATAGATCCGGTGCATTAATTGTAGTGCTTGCCTAAGGACAGTCCTTTCCTTTAGATACTCCTGTTGCCATGTCCAAAATAGGAATCCCATTTTGGGCTGATTACTTTTAATGCCTTTAGCAGGAAAGGTAGGTTCACAACTTTCCGTTAATTCTACCTTCCTACACTAAGCTTCCTCTGATGTATCCATAATGGAATTCCAAGTATATCAACCTGGCTTCCCTCATAATGGTAAAATGAGGATACTTCCTTATCTCCTTTGTTTTCATTCAAAGGTAGAACCAGGCACCGGATGATCCAGGTAGAAACGACCAACCTGACTTTCCATTACGCCAATCTCCTTCTGATAATCCAAGACATTATTCTGTTTTCTATTTGTCTCACATGCATGACTCCCCTATGCTCAGATTCCTTAAAAGGATCCATAATGTTTTTGACCCCTCCCTTTTGTGGCCGCTAAAGGTTTATTCCACTCACTCAAGTCATAGCGCTATCTTCTACTTTCACATCCCTAACACCCTCTGTATTCCAGTTTCCTTTCATATTGCACATGGACTAACTGCTAACCTATTCCGGAACAAAGCAGCCCGGAGGTTGAGAAGAACAATGCTATATGAAGCGAAGAAAAGGGGGTACCCAGGAGTTCCTTGTGAGGTTGAACATACAGCACACAATAAAAAGCCAGGAGATGATAGCCTTCTTTTCATAGCCTACAACCCATATATAGACCTACTCCCCATATCTAAAAAAGAGGTCCTTGCAGCTCCTCACTCATTCATTAGGACTCTCATGTTACTCGGATAAATCATCCGGGTTCTAACGAAGGCAATAAAGGAAAGGGCTACTATCCCCTTCCCCATGGATTCTTTGTTCCTGAAGAAATGGTTAAGAAAGGTATTCACGGGCTGGAAGTTGTGGAAAAGGATGCATTTCCACGCATCAATCAGGGGCATCATTTCCTTGGATGCTCAGGAGGCATATGTGTATGTTTTAATTCCTCCAAATGCTAAATCATCCCTTGCAAATCAAGAAAAGGGATAGATCATACAGGAACAGTAAAAGAGTATCTAAAGGAGATATAAATAGTGAACACAAGGAACTGCAATGGATGTTTGTTCACTATGAGAAATGGATCTATCTCGAGGGGTAAATAATGGGCAATATCTCGGAATAGAACATAAAGGGTGCAATCATCTGGGATATAACTTAAATCTGGCCCTCACAATGAATCTTCTAGTAGATATCGGGCATGGCCTGGATTCAACAATATCGAAGGATAACCCCTGTCATTAGATGGCTATGCAACATGTTCATCATAGACTCCCCAATTAAACATGGAAGTAGGTACCTTCTCACTGGACGCTTGTGCGATATATTCCCCAATAGACCTCTAAGGATACTTCCTCTTCTTGCTAAGGTTGAATACTCAATGTTCCACGTGGAACATTCATCCTAAAACCAATAGTGAATGTTCCACGTGAAACATGCTGCCTTAATTCAGCGAACCAAAATATTTAATAAGATATTCATCTTCTTTTTTCCTCATCAAAGCATTCTCCACCTTACTTTTATCTTTAAATCCACATAAATGCAAAGCTCCATGGAATATTACCCTATGCAGTTCCTGATTCACAGGAACATTGAACTTTTCAGCATTCTCTACCACCCTATCAAAACTGATATAGATTTCTCCTTCTGTAACATCGGGATCTTCCCCCATCTCAAAAGTGACGATATCAGTGTAAGTATCGTGTTGTAAAAATTCTTTGTTGATTTCCAGTAAATAGGCATCTGAACAAAAAATATAGTGCAGTTCTTTAAGACCTTGCCCTTCACTGGCAAACAAATCCTTTAAAAAAGATTTCAACTTTCTCTTATCCTTCAGGTTCACCTTTATTTCGTGAGCCGTAAACTGAATTGCCATCTAATTCTAAAATTATTAAGGGTGTAAAAGTAAAGTGAAATTTTGGATTGACTGCCGTATTCTTTTTGCATATTCCGTGCTCAGGGGTACCTTTGCTCAGTCATCCATGGTAAAATTGACCCCCGTTGCCAAATAAAGTTTAAACAGATTAATACGTTGCTATGAAAAAAGGCATTATGAAATTATCTTCCCTGGCAACAGGTAAAAGCGCAGTAATCATAGAATTTGAGAAAGATGATCTTCATATCAAACTGATGGAAATGGGCTGCGTTCCAGGTGAAACCGTTAAAATTGAAAAAATCGCCCCACTTGGCGATCCTATTTCAATTATGGTGGCAGGATACAATCTGTCACTCAGAAAAACTGAAGCTGATCATATTTGGGTAGAGGAAATATAATTCCTCTACCTCCTATTCCCGATTTATTTTAGCAGATAGCCCTCATCTAAACCATCCCACCCCACTTTAATTGATTTCTCCACACATTCAGCGTTACAACCAGGCTTCAAATCAAAAAATTTTGATTTTTCCCACATTAGAGGCTCTATTTATCTTAAAAAACAAAAAAAAATTTCATTTTTCCACTCATCTACCTAAAACCTTCACCCAAAAAGGATAATTCATAACACTTTTCCACATCCGCAAGCGCTTTTAGCATAAAAAAGAAAAAAAATCTTCAGTTTTTCACATAAAATGCTTTCTCCTACATAAAAAAGAAAAAAAAATTTGACTTTTCAACATCATGATTCCACTTTTTCTTGAAAAACAGAAAATTTTTCTCCGTTTTCCACATTCTGCTGCTCATTCCTTCTGAAAAAACAAAAAAATTTTCCATTTTCCACATTCAGATCTTCATTTTCTCTGAAAAACAAAAAATTTTCTCCCATTCTCCACATCCTGGCCACTATTTTTTCTGAAAAACAAAAAAAATTTCTTCATTTTCCACATTCCGGCCTTCATTTTCTTAGAAAAACAAAAAAAATTTGATTTTTCCACATCTTCATGAGAAAATCAGTCTGTTTTCTACTAAAATCAACCACTTCCATTCACTTTTCCACATTTTCTCTTATTAAAAACAAAAAAATTTTGAAAATTTACTCAATCAGCAATCTTCTGGGGATAACCAAGCGAGAAAATTGAAAATCATTTCTAAAATTGTCCAAAAAAGAAAGGGTCCGACACTGCAATATTCCTCCATATCCTTCCACTACCCTGAAAACTACAAACTCACAACATCCTCAGCCCCTTCTCTACAGTCTTAGAATTATATCGCCCGATCATTCCTACGATTCACCAAAAACCGTTCAATTCTCAGCTCACTGCCAATGCGCTGACAATAAATTCAATTAAAAATTTTCATCCTCTGTATATGCACTTAAAAAATATCGCATTCTCAACGCCTTCCTTTCAAGTTGACATTCGCGTAAAATAATCCCCATACATCTTAGCATAAATGAAAAAAGAATATTGAATTCTCAGCGCCTTCATAGTGCCTTGACAATCCAATATTCTTTTTACCCCGAAACTACTCCAATTGCTCCTTTCAAATATTCGATTCTCAGCGCTTTGCAAGAACGCTGAGATTTACACGAAATATGCCTTTTTACCCAAATTCCAGGACTCTGAAAAATATTCGATTCTCAAAGCACTATGAAGGCGCTGAGAATTCAATATTTTTTTTGAGTCCGGCTATACCCCAATACTGACATCATTCTCGACAGACGGACAGTGCGCTGAGAATCATTCGAAAAACAAAACACTGGGGTAACCCTTGATTTTAAAAAAATATTTGATTCTCAGAGCACTCATAAAAATCAATGCAGTAAAGCCCCATAACCCGAGTCTGCCTGGAAAAAATAAATTCCACATCACTGTATCACAGCATAATGCACAGCATTTAATGTCAGCTAATGCGTAAATAACTCCGCTCTTTAAAAAATGAATGGCTCGAGAATCGAATGGAAATTGAATATCCGTGGTATGCACATCGATGAGAAAAATATCGCATTCTCAGCGTCCTCAAAAAGAAGTGATCTACAGCACAATAATCAAAAAATCAGGATGGGATTGCAGCAGGATCGCAAATATGACAGTCTCACGAAGTTTATAGCGCTGTGAGAATCTCATAAAAAAAAATTTTCCGGGTAAACCCAAGGGGCAAAAAAAATACTAAAATCTCAAGGCCTTCAATTTTACGAATAAACAGGTTATTCACATCCAAAAAAGGAAAAAAAACTGCATACTGTTGAAATAGACGGGTAACAGCTGGGAAAAACAGTGGATAATCAATTCTCAGCGCCTTCATAACACGCTGAGAATTAAATAATTCGGCTTAAAACGAAGAAGCCCCGAGGATATAAAATCCTCGGGGCTTCGATGATGTGGAAAGATTTCAATTATATAAAAAAAATATTCGAATACTATTGAAAATCAGAACGTTAAATTATAATCCAGCTTGTGCACTAATCTCCAGCATTCTGTCTATCGGCTTTTTAGCGGCGATTCTCAGGTTTTCTTCCATCGTGATTTCCGGCTGTTCGTATTCCATGCACAAGTACAATTTTTCCAGTGTATTCAATTTCATGTGTGGACAGTCGTTACAAGCACATGCATTATTCGGTGGTGCAGGGATGAAAGTCTTTCCGGGATTTTCTTTTTGCATCTGGTGAAGAATACCGGTTTCGGTTACCACGATATATTCCTGTGCATCATCTTTCTGACTGAATTTCAACAGGCCGGTGGTTGAACCGATGTAATCTGCAACCGCAAGTACTGCTGGTTCACATTCCGGGTGGGCGATAATTTTCGCTTTCGGGTGACGAGCCTTCAGTTTGGTAATCTTTTCCAGGGAGAAAATTTCATGAACCATGCAAGCTCCGTTCCACAAAACCATATCACGACCCGTTTTTTTGATCAAATAAGACCCCAGGTTACGATCGGGGGCAAAAATGATCGGTTGGTCCGCCGGAACACTTTCGATAATTTTTTCGGCGTTGGAAGAGGTACAGATGATATCACTAAGCGCCTTGATACCCGCAGAACAGTTAATGTAGGAAATCACTATATGATCGGGATATTTGTCGCGGAACTTCTTAAACAGTTCAGGAGGAGCACTGTCGGCCAGGGAACATCCGGCTTTAAGGTCTGGCAGCAGCACTTTTTTCTGAGGGCTCAGAATTTTTGCTGTTTCAGCCATAAAGTGCACACCGGCAAAAACGATGATGTCGGCATCTGTTTTGGCGGCCTGCTGGCTGAGGCCCAAACTGTCTCCGATGTAATCTGCCACATCCTGGATATCAGGCTCCTGGTAATAGTGCGCCAGTACGATCGCATTTTTTTCTTTTTTCAAATTTTCGATCGCTGCAAATAAGTCCAAAGCCGGGTCAACCGGTATATCCAAAAATCCGTTATGCTGCAAATTTTTTTTCGCGACAGCGATTTCAGTAATCATAGCTATATACTTATTTATTTATTTAAAAAGAAAAGCCCACTACTATTAGGGCTGTGAATATGTGGAAATTAATTTTCCAGCTCCTGTACAAATGTAGTTGTTATTCCTTTTTTATACGCTTTCCACATCTAATTAACATGCCTTTTCCGCGTCATTACTGGATTTTGGGTATTTCATCCACATACGTGGATATCGTTGTTGGTGAAAATCTTTTTTGTGATGTGGGTATTGGAAAAATGTTGAAAGAACGCTTTTACTATCCACAATCCACACTCCGTATTTTTGAGGTGAAATTTTGGCAAAAAAACAAAATTACTTTTACCTGTGTGTAGAGGTACCTTTTCCCACCTTATTTTCACTTTTACAGGGGGTTTTACACACCAATTGTGGAAAAAAAAGAGCCGGACGACAAAAACCGCCAAAAAGCAACTGTTGTGAAAATAGACCTATATTATTCACATTTCCCTGTGGATTATGAAAAACAGCTTTTGCACAAATGTGAATAAACTATCTACCCCCAAAAGCAGGTCATTTTCCGGAAATACCAGTCATAACGGGCATTCAAAAAAGCTAAATCATTGAAAAAAAATGGATTGCCAAATGGGAACATCTGTGGAAAACCTGTGAAAGAAAAGCAGTCCATAAAAGTGCTAAAATGCCCTCAAACCCTTTGCTGTATTGGGTTTGAGGGCAAAAAATACTCTTTTGCAGTTACAGTTATTTTATTCTATTTTTGCTATCCTTAAAAATGTAGACTATATAATATATGTCAGTAATTCAGAAAATCAGGGACAAATATGCCGTCGTGATCGTAGTAGTGATTTGCCTGGCTATTGTTAGTTTCCTGTTGCAGGATGCCTTTTTTGGCAAAAGTTCTCTCGCCCGCCGTTCAACTACTGTGGGTAAAGTAAACGGTCAGGAGCTGGATGTCGCAGACTACCAGCGCCGTATTCAGGATGCCGAAGCAGGCGCACGCCAGCAGATGCCTAACGGTAATATTGACGAACAAACTCGTCAGTATATCCGCGAGCAGGTTTGGAACCAGTTTCTGAATGAACAGATTATGCAGGCCCAATATAAAAAACTGGGTATCGCTGTAACTGAAGCAGAAATCGTAGACCAGATCAAAGGTAAAAACCCGAACCCGATCGTTGTTCAGCAATTTACCCGTGATGGCCAGTTTGACCGCGCAGCACTGCAGCAAACTATCGCACAGGCCGGACAGAACCCTCAGATCCGTCAGGCTCTCGAGCAACTGGAAACCTACATCGCCAAATCCCAGGAACAGGTTAAATATATCACCCTGATCAAACAAGGTGTATATTATCCTAAATGGATGGCTACCCAACAGCAGGCAGATAACAGCAAAACTGCTACTATCTCCTATGTAAGTGTTCCTTATGCTTCTATCGCTGATTCTACTATTAAGGTAACAGATGACGAACTGAACCGCTTCATCCAGGACCATAAACAACTCTTTAAAGTGGAAGAGTCCCGTAAAGTGGAATATGTATCTTTTGATGCTGTTCCTTCTGCCCAGGATTCCACTGCTGCCATCCACCAGATCCTCGCTCTTAAAGCTGAACTGGATACCACTCATGATATTGCCGGTTTTATCAACCGTAACTCCGACATCAAATACTATGATGGCTACGTTTCCAAAAACGCAGCACAGGTACCACAGAAAGATTCTATCGTAAACCTGCCTGTAGGTGCTGTATACGGTCCTTATTATGATAATAACCTGATCGTATTCGCTAAAATGGTTGACCGTAAAAGCATGCCTGACAGCGTGAAAGTACGTCACATCCTGATCGCTTCCGGCGGACCTCAGGGCGGATTACCTGATTCTGTAGCTAAAAAACGTGCTGACAGCATCGCGGTAGCTGTAAAAGGTGGAGCCGACTTTAAAGCGCTCGTTGCTCAGTTCTCCGATGATCCGGGTAGCAAACAAACCGGCGGTGAATACGATATCACTCCTTCTACTCCGTTTGTACCTGAATTCAAAGATTTTGCTTTCGAAGGCACCAAAGGCCAGATCAAAGTGGTGAAAACCCAGTTCGGCTACCATGTAATGGAAATCATGGACCAGAAAAATATCGGTCCTGCCATTAAAGTGGCTTACCTCGGTAAATCTGTTGAAGCCAGCAAGGAAACCAACAACACCGCTTACAACGCTGCCGGCGACTTCGCTAGCAAAAGCCGTAACGGTGCTGCCTTTGAAAAAAATATCCAGGAAGGTAAACTCAACAAAAAAATCGCTGATAACGTACGTCCTATGGACTTCGTAGTTCCTGGTATCGGACAGGCCCGCGAACTGGTTCGTTGGGTGAACGATGCGAAAAAAGGTGATGTAAGCCCGGTATTTACCCTGGATGAAAAATATGTGGTAGCGCTGCTGACCAGCATCCGCCAGGAAGGTACCGCTCCACTGGAAGACGTAAGACCTCAGGTGGAAGCTGAAGTGAAAAAGCATAAAAAAGCAACACAGATTATGGCTAAACTGCAAACTCCGGCTAACCTGGACGCTGCTGCCAAATCCTCCAACCAGCCTATCTTAAAAGCTGAAGGTGTTAGCTTCGCTTCTCCGTTTATCGCTTCCCTGGGCTTCGAACCCCGCATTGCCGGTGCTTCCTTCAACAAAGACTGGGGTACTGCTAAAGTATCTACCCCTATCGAAGGTAATGCTGCCGTATACGTGATCAAAGCTGATAGCTATGAACCAGTAGCACAGCCAGCACAAAGCCTGACAGCTCAACAGGCTGCTTACGAACAGGGTGTTAAATCCCTGCTGGACCAGCAGCTGTTTGAAGTGCTGAAGAAAATGAGCACTGTTAAAGATAACCGCGGCAAATTCTTCTAGCAGACAGATACATTTTTAACTGACATAAGAAAAGGGAAGCAGTAATGCTTCCCTTTTTTCATGGCCATATTCCTTGACCATATCTTCGTAAATTTGTTGAAGTAAAAAACAGACCTATGGATGAAATAATCAATAAAGTAGCACAGAGTGGCCTGGAAACCATTGACCTGGAGAATTATTTTCCTAAAGGAGAAACTGTCATTTTTGATATGAAGGATTATCTCTTTATGGGCATGATCCTGAAAGAAAAAGATTTCCGCGCTGCCATGCAATCGCTGGACTGGGAACAATTCCGTGGAAAAAATGTAGGCCTGGTATGTACAGCAGATGCGGTTATCCCCCTGTGGGCTTATATGCTGGTGATGACCAACCTGGAGCCTGTAGCTGCCTTTGCTGCCTTCGGAGACGCAGATTTTATATATAAAACATTGTACCTGAAGAATTTATCCACTATTGACGTTGCGTCTTTCACAGATAAACGTATCGTGATCAAAGGATGTGGGGATAAAAGAGTGGGCGAAGTGGCCTATGCGGAAATAACCCGGCTCCTGCGCCCGGTAGCGAAAAGCATCATGTACGGAGAAGCCTGTTCTTCAGTGCCGGTATATAAGAAAAAGGCCTAGAACCAGCCTCTCTTCCGGAAAACAAAGATCATCAGGATCAACAGTAAACCCATACCTCCCAGGGTATAGAAATAGCCATTCCGCGATTCCAGCTCAGGCATATTGTGGAAGTTCATACCATAAATGCCTGCTATCAATGTAAGCGGCGTAAGCAGGGTGGTTACCACTGCCAGCACTTTCATGATCTCATTCATTTTGAGGTTCAGCTGCGAATGATACAGGTCCTGCACGTTCAGGATCATATCGCGGTAGTTATCTGCCAGATCATTACACTGGATAATGTGATCATATACATCCTTATAGTATTTGGTCACATTATCTTCCAGTAAATCACTTTCACTTTTGAGATAACCGTTCACCAATTCCCTTACTGGTGCTACTCCCCGCTTGAACAGAAATACCTGCCGCCGCAGAAAGTTAATACGTGCCAGTGTACGGGTATTGGGTTCGTGCTGTACCACATCTTCCATCAGTTCTATCCTTTCTCCCAGCTTATCCAGCACCAGGAAGTAGTTATCCACAATCACGTCGAGCAGTGAATAACAGAGGAAGTCCATGGTACCATTACGGATGCGGGAACCGGGTATCCTCAGCTTATCCCGTACCGGGTCAAAAACATCCCTGGTAGGATCTTCCTGAAAGGAGATGACAAAGTTTTTCCCCATTACAATGCTCACTTGCTCCTGGTCTATGGTAGAAGTTTCTTTGTTGAAATACATCATGGGCAACAAACAAAAGAGGCGCTCTCCTATTTCATCCATCTTGGCGCGCTGCCCTATACTGAGGATATCTTCTTCTATCAGCGGATGGATCATAAAATGCGCACAGATGGTATGCACATCTTCTTTACGGAGGCCATCAATATTAATCCAGGCAAACGTTGGGTTGTCGCGATAAGCAAAAGTTTCTTCCAGCGATGACAATACTTTCTCCGTACACCCGCTGCCGTTATAATCAAAAACAGTGATTTTACTGCATTCAGAAGGCTTGCGGGAAGCTACTCCTGTAGCAGGATTAAAATTCATGATACGCTGTTTTTTAACCTTAAAAGGATTCAGCGCATCCAGCATACCCACACCCGGGATCGGCAATTTATTTTTTACAGACTTCAGCATATCTGCACTAGCTATGTTTCGAACCCAATTTAAAGGAAAATGGCACGCAAAGGAACAAAGAGGCCAGGAATGCAAAGGATTTAACAGAATCTCTTTAGCAACAGCATTCCTGGCCCCCTGATGAAAGTTAGAACCTTGGCAGCTCTATCTCCGGTTGTTTGCCACCGGCAGGACGCTCGAAGATATCCCCGTATTGTGCATTGGCAGGCTTGAAGCCGCTGGTCCACAGGTAAAACCAGCCATTTTCGGAGCCGCCGCCGAAGTCAAGGCGGTCTTTGGCTTTGGCAGTGGCATCGTTTGTGAATTTGGCTTTGGTGAGCTCTATCCACTCGCCGGTATTGGTTTTGATCCAATGGTTGCCATAATAGCCTTTGCGGCCTAGATGTCCGTTTTCAAAGGAAAAGTTCTCCAGGAAAGAATAGAGATGTCCCATGTATTTGCCGTCTTTAGGCGCGCGGAAGCTGGCGATCAGTTTCCACTCGTGATGCTCGGGAACGTAGAAGTAAGCGGTGTAGGTAGTGATAGTACCTACGGGTACAGCGTGCATCAGGAAACGATAGGTTTCACCGGCTTTCCAGTTATATAGCCAATGACTATGGCCACCAGTACCCTCTCCGCCGAAGCCGCTGGCGTATACGCTATCCCCTTTTGCGAGCAGTACCACCTGATCTTCGTATTTAACATTGCTGCGCTTGTCAGGCTCAGTACCCGCATCCCATACAGAGAAAATAATTCGTCTCTCAGCAGGACCATTCACCTGCATCCCGAAATATCCACGATGAAAACCACAGGACATGAAGTAAGTGCCCAGTTTGTCTTCTCCTTCGGGTACTTTTATTTCACCGTAAAACCATTCTACATTTTTTCCTTCCGGCACCGGATAGTTCAGGTGTACGGATGCTGAACGGCGCCAGGATTTTGGGTTGAACTGGATATCCTTTGTAGCAGGACCTTCCAGGCTGATTCCTTTTACGGCTGCATATATTTTTCCGGATTTCTCTATGCCCTTCAGGGTAATGGTATAAAAACCCGGTTTGGAAATTGTTGTTTGCAGAACGGAAATATCCGTATATTCATTATTGTTAGGAATACTTACTATTTTTGTCGTTCCATTTAATGTGACAGATACTTTACTACCAGCGTCAGATCTGGCTTGCAGGGTTACTTTTAGTTTTCCTGCAGTAGCTGCATGAAAATAAAAATTGACGGTGTTGTTATTGCCGGTCCAATCTATCACGCCATTGCGGTCGTTGATCTCTACATCTTTTTCTTCCGGATCGGCGTAGGCAGTAAAACCTGGTAGTACAACCGGTGTCGTTTGGGCAAAAATTTGCTGCACAGACAGGCATATCACCAGTAGTGCATTGAAAAGGAAATATTTTTTCATTGTTCTGTAATTAGTATTCAGCAAATAAAACAGCCACATCCTCCATATGCAACGCTTCCGGTAAAAAATTACACTGGAATGAGAATCCATTTTATCTACGGTGTGGGAAAAAATCTATACAGCCGTGATGCAGCCGCTGGCAGAGGAAATAGCCGCCGGCAAGGTTTTTTTTCGGGGAATTGTTTTTGTGTTATTTAGAGGAAGATGATAGACTGTGGTTTTTGTTGTGTTTGTCAAAACAGATGGTAGACAAACGGGTATTGCGATGTGGAAGAGAACGTGTTGCACAATTCAACAAGTAATCTGCTTGAGTTAAACGGGCACCTGTTATGATTAATAAGAGAGGGGGAAATGTCACCGCATTTCTCCTTCTCATTTTTTTGGCTGCTTGTATTTTATCTCCACAGTAGCCACGCCGGTTTTGAGCATACCCAGTTTGGCCGCTGCCTTCCGGGACAGATCGATTACTCTTCCAGGCGCGAAAGGTCCTCTGTCGTTAATGCGCACTTTTACCGTACGGCCGTTGGCGGTGTTCATCACTTTTACTTTGGTACCAAAAGGGAGTGTCTTATGGGCTGCTGTAAGCCGGTATTGCCGGAATGTTTCTCCACTGGCAGTACGTTTCCCATCAAAGGAGTCTGCGTAAAAAGAAGCTTTACCACTTTGGGTAACCTTACGGCTACACGCAGTAGTGCTTATCATCAGTGAGATACCAGCCAGCAGCAGGTATTTGTTTTTTACAGAGCGTAATGAAGGTGTCATAAAGATGTGCCGCAGTTTAGGTCTATAAATATAGAGATTATTTCTGATGGGATTGACTTAAACAAAGTGTTATCCCTGTTGTTTTTCTACAGAAAATCATCCGGAAAAAATAAAAATATATGGGAAAGTTAGTTGCCGACCAATTAGTGGAAATGCTGGCCGATGCCGGCATTAAACGTATTTATGCTGTAACGGGAGATAGCTTGAACCATCTGAATGATGCGGTACGCAGAGACGGACGTATTCAGTGGGTCCATGTAAGGCATGAAGAAGCCGGAGCCTTTGCCGCCGGTGCCGAAGCACAGCTCAACGGACTGGCCTGCTGTGCAGGAAGCAGCGGACCAGGACATGTGCACCTGATCAACGGATTATATGATGCACATCGTTCAGGCGCCCCCGTGATTGCTATTGCTTCTACCTGCGCCAGCAATGAGTTTGGCAGTGATTATTTTCAGGAAACGAATACCATCAAGTTGTTTGCAGACTGCAGCCATTACAACCAGGTGGCTTGTACACCGGAACAGGCCCCACGCATGTTACAGGCCGCCCTGCAACATGCAGTACATAAAAAAGGCGTGACCGTACTGGGCCTGCCGGGTGATGTGGCTGCCGCAGGGGCAGTATCCATCAGCACTTCCCTGAAGCTGTATCATACCTCGCCGGTATTGCGCCCTGCCGAGGCAGAACTGCAACAGCTGGCCAACCTGTTACAAGGGGCCGAAAAAGTGGCCATTTATTGCGGACTGGGAGCTACCGGCGCCCATGATGATGTAATGACCCTGGCCACTTTGTTGAAAGCACCTGTCAGCTACTCCTTCCGCGCTAAAATGGGCATTGCATATGATAACCCCAACGACGTAGGCATGACTGGGCTGCTTGGACTGGCATCTGCCTATAAAAGCATGCACGAAGCAGACGTAGTACTGCTGCTGGGCACCGACTTTCCCTATACTCCATTTATGCCTGAAAAAACGAAGATCATACAGATAGACAAACAGCCGGAAAGACTCGGCCGCCGTGCCTCCCTGGAGATGGGGCTCTGTGGTGATATCGGCCCTACTCTGCAGGCTTTATTACCGATGATACTGGAGAAAAAAGACAGGAACTTCCTGGACACCATGACAGACTTCCATCAGGAAGTAGAACAAAAACTGCAAACCTATGTAGAAGACCGTGGAAAAGAAGAGGCCGTCAGCCCGGAATATGTTGCCAGTGTTGTCAACAGGCTGGCTTCTCCTGATGCTGTTTTTACGGTTGATACGGGTATGACTAATGTATGGACTGCCAGGTATATTACGGCTACGGGTAAACGTACATTGCTGGGGTCTTTTAATCACGGTTCCATGGCTAATGCTATGCCACAGGCTATCGGCGCTGCATTGTGCCAGCCGGACCGGGAAATATATGCCCTATGCGGCGATGGAGGCCTGACCATGCTGTTGGGAGACCTGATGACCATCCGTCAATATAACCTGCCGGTAAAAGTGATCGTTTTTAATAACCGTTCACTGGGCATGGTCAAACTGGAAATGGAAGTGGCGGGTCTGCCGGACTGGCAAACAGATATGATTAATCCAGACTTTGCAGCAGTAGCCGCCGCTATGGGATTCACGACTTTTACCATCCGTGAGCCGGATGAAACGGAGTCGACACTCGTGAAAGCATGTAAAGCCTCCGGGCCTGTGCTGGTGAACATTTTCACCAACCCCAGCTCACTGGCCATGCCTCCGAAAATAGAATTTGAACAGATGAAAGGGTATGCCTTGTGGATGGGGAAACTGATATTGGGAGGAAGATTTGATGATGTGCTGGATGCTGTAAAATCTAACTATAAGCATATCAAAGATGTGCTGTAAATAATTGGGGATTTTGAGATTTTGAAAGAATGGTGATAATATTCAAAATCTCAAAATCCCTAAATACTAGAATGGGTAACCGATAGCGATATTCAATATCAGATTTTTCTTTCGCCAGTCGGGATCACCGAAATTAATTTTATTAAACACCCATCGTTCGTTGGGCGGAAGATAAGGAATACGGAAAGGTGTTGCCAGGTCGAAACGTACTACCACGATGGATGCATCTATTCTGAGGCCTAAGCCGCCACCCACAGCAATTTCCCTATAGAAAGTATCAAATTTGAACTGGCTACCGGGCTTCTCCGGAATATTCTTTTGCAGCCATATGTTACCCGCATCAATAAAGGCAGCGAGGTTAAATACACTGGTCAGGTGAATACGTACTTCCGAGTTAAATTCCAGCTTGATATCCCCGGCTTCATTGGCCAGCAGGGAGCTGGTATCCTGGGCTTTGTCGAAATAAGAACCGGGCCCCAGTGTGCGGGCTCTGAACGCACGGATACTGCTGCTACCACCGGTGAAGAACTGCTTAATGAAAGGTAGTGTTGTAGAGTTGCCATAGGGCAGGCCATACCCGATAAAAAGGCGGTTGACCCATTGTTTGCCTTTGCCTATACTCCAGTAGTGACGGCCTTCGAGGGTAAGCCGCTCATATTGGGCAAAAGGGTTTTTTAATATGTTTTTGGTAGAATCTCCTTTTTTGATGAGCAGCCCTGCAATATTTCCTGACACGTCGATATTGCCGCTCAGGAAAAAGCTGTGTATACGGTTGGCAGTCTGGTTATTGAAGGTGATCGTATAATTGCCGCCCATGATAAATTGTTTTTCGATGGATGCCCGCTGGCTGGGATCATTGGCGAGGATACTGTCGTAAGCTTTGGTTGTTTTGGTAGGCAATACATAGGTGACTGCAATGGGTGACAGGGCATGATTGAGATAAGCTGATTTCTGCCACAGGTATTGCAGCTGCAACGTATAGGCGTTGAGGTCATACAGGTTTACCCGGCTGTACAGCTCGTAAGACGCACTCATACGGGTGCGTGGCACATAGGGTGTGCGGATATTGAACGGGATAGGTGTCAGAAAACGGGGAAAAGTCACCGCTACTTCCGCCCCCAGATTGTAGGAGTTGGAGCCGCCCCCGCTATTATTACCTGTTTGCCATTCCAAACCACCCCGGAGCCCTATTTCCAGCGTTGTAGCAGAATGCAGCCAGTTACGGTTTTTAGCTGTAATACGCGCTTCCGAACCGATGTAGCCATTGGATTTGGAAGTACCTCTCAACTCTGTTTGTAAGGAGCGGCTTTTATAGGGGGTCAGGTAGAACTTGGCATCGAGCCAGCCACTGTCGAGTGATACCCGGTTATTGACCATAGCGCGGTAAGTACCGGCGAGCGCGGTGTCGCGGCGATAGGTGCTGTCGGCGCCGCGTTGTACGAACCGGGGCCTGGAGGTATCTCTTATGGCAGGTACATTAGGATTGCCGCCGGTAATGTTGTGGCGGGAAGTATCTCTTACCGGCCGGAAAGAGCCTTTCACAAATTTGAATACGCCCAGATTGATAAGACGTTGCAGCGTGATATTGTGGGAACTCAACCGGTAAAGGCTGTCTGGCCGCAGGAACACAGAACGATCAAATACAATGGGCTTAAAACGTTTGGCGGAATCGACAATATACATGCCGTGGTAATACAGCGGTGTACCCTGGGTAGACAAGGAATCGTTGTCCAGCGAATAGTCTGGAAACAGGCTGATATCGTGCATCCGGTAAGGCCGGAGTGCCAGCAGTGGGGTATTGTCTTTTATCTTCACAAACAGGTCTACCGTACCATTGTTGGTGGTATCGGCCTGTACCAGCAGATAATCCGGCGTAAAATAATAATAGCCCTGTTCTTTTAAACTGGCGTGTATACGTTCCCGTTCGGCCTTGATAGAATCCAGTGAATAAGGTGCTCCTACTTTCAGTGAGCTTTTGTCGTAGGTTTTAGTGACAGTACGACCAATAGCGCTTGTATCAGTAAGGTAGGTAACACTTTTGACGGTGTAGCGGTGATTAGGTACTGCTTCGTATTGGATAGAAGCTTTTTTGCTGCCTTTATATTTTATGGATGAAGAAACTTCAGCCTGAAAATAGCCATGATCTACCAGATAGTTTTCCAGGACCTTGCCCGTATAATCGGGTTTAGCCTGGCTGAGCAATACAGGTGGTTCTCCCCATTTTTTGCGTAAAAGGTAGTTCAATCCTTTTTTCTTAGGCTCATGGCCCATATTATACAACCACAGCTTGATGGGCATGCCCAGGAACCTGCGGTTGGGACGAGGGCGTGTCCTCTTTTCCATTCCTTCGTCCAGAGAGCTGTAGTCTTTCGGTTTTTTTCCTTTCCAGTGGATACCGCTGCCGGTAAAGAGGCGGTCTCCTTCCGGTACCGAACGGGTAGTGCTGCAGGAGCTGATAGCCAGGAAGCCCAGGCATAAAATGACACATATGATGATATAGCTATTTCCCTTCTGCATTACTTCTTCTGATTTGTTTCTGCCTGCTTTGCCTCCTTTATGGCCTTTTCATCGCGCAGGCGCTGTTGTCTGAATTCTTTTTTGGAGCGCTGGAATATTTCCCTGAATTCATCATAATCCATCACCAGCATAAAGGCAACACCGGTTTCGGTGTACTGACCCTGTATAACGGTTTGGTTATCATTGCGCTGATATACCCTTAACCGGTATCTGCCATCGCGGCTCAGCTTATATTCTACGGAGATATCACCTACCAGAGAACTGGCGTTTTGCTGGTTGCCTGAGAGCATGATATTGGAACCAACGGAAACGGTTAAACGTTCATTAAATAGTTTTTTGGATGCGCCGATATTGAGGTTGGTCGTTTCCTGCGCAGAGCCGGTAGAATAGTCTTCTCTGCTTTGCAGGTCGAAGCTGAGGTCTACTCCTTTGATCAGGTTGCCGGCCAGGTTATTCAGCTGTTGGGATAATATCTTGCTTACGCTGTTGCGTGCAGCCTGACCTACGGCGTTTCCGCCATTGTCCAGTGTGCTCATCGGGTCATCAGGAATGAATGTGTTGAGCACCAGCAATCCCATTACCTGTTTATTCAGTTCAGATGGTACCAGGTTGATCTGTTTGATACGGTTATAAGGCATACCGTTGAACACGTTGCGTTCCCTTTCAGGCATATCGAGCTGGAAGCTAATGTCTGGTTTCAGCAGACTGCCTTTGATCTTGAGATATACATCGAAGGGAATACGTTGTTTATAAGTATTCCGTTGTTCTGTCGACATGCCACCAAGCTGGTCCTGGATGAGGTCTATGGCGGGGGCGTTGACACTGTATTTGGCGGTGATGTCCAGATCGGCACTCATGGCATCTCCGTTGAAAGAGATGAAGCTGCCTTTCTGGATATCGAAGGAGCGTTTGATGAGCTGATTAAGCGACATTTCATACTTTCCTTCAGCGATTTCGTAACGGCCGGTAATACTCATTTTGCTGCTGGGATCCAGCGTGGCATTGAGGTTGGCGGTACCTTTGGCCTGTACGAAGTCTCCGTTGTCTTTATCGATAATGATTTTCAGCATTGATTCCGGCGTGATTTCGAGATTGCCGGAGAAGAAGACGCCTTTGAGTCTTGGGTTGCTGTATTTGGCGCTGTCCAGTTTGGCCATCAGGGCGGTATCTATCGGATGATCTTTGTCAATAAATTCCACGATGCCTTCCCTGTCGGCAAGTCCGGGCTCTTCCTGCGGCAGGATCATGGTGACGCTGGATTTGTCGCGGAGTTTTACATTGGCATCTACTCTGGGCAGATCCAGGGAACCACGAACGGTGACTTTACTGTCAATAAAGGCCGGACCATAGATCCACTGATCGTTGTTTTGCTGTTTGCCCAGTGCCATGAAATTATCGGCTGTGATGCTCAGGTTAAAGCCGTATTTGATAAAATCAGTGGTGTTGATACGGCCGTTCACAATGAGTTCATTGTTGAGACTGTCGGCCACCACCAGGTTGTTGAAAAGAATACCTTTTTCATCTATCACAATGTCTTCATCGGGTAGGTGCAGATTGCTGCCGATGTAACTGATTACACCGCCGGCATTCTTGAAGTGAAGGTCCCCTTTTACATTAGGTTCGCTGGCAGTACCAGTGATATTAAACTGGCCGTTGGCGTTACCATACATATGGGTGATGCTACCCATGGTGAAAGGTTCCAGGGAGGCCATTTGCAGATTGGCGACAGTCACCTGTGCGTTGATAGTGCTGTCGTAGGTACCGGCGATATTCACATCGTTGCCATGTCCTTTGAGTGTGGCATTGAGTTTATACGTTTCCGGCGTGGCATTGTCAACGGTGGCGTCGAGTGTGCCCAGCTCGGCTGTTTTTACAGTAAGGCTGTCCACTTTGAGTTTGGCGTGAACGAGTGGGCTGGCGTTCCAGTTGCGGACCAGTGCTTCTGCGTTGAGGAGGCCGTTGGCCAGCAGCGTATCTGTGGCAAGCATACCGGTGATGGTGGCCAGCTGGAAGTTGCCGATACGGACCTGCAGGGCTGGAGTGCCTGTGGTGTCAGGAATGGTGTTGACAGCGATGGACTGTTCACCCTGGAATAGTTTGATGTTGGCTGTATCCGGGGCGCCGTTTTTGATGCGCAGGATATTGTTTTCAGCTACATTCCAGGGCTGTTTATTCAGCAGCAGATCGGGTTTAAGCGTCAGCTGCATTACATTGTCCGGCAGGAAGGATAATATCCCGCCGAGCCGGTATTTAGGTTGTCGTTTAATATCATCAAGCAGCAGGCCGAAGTTGACCACACCGGTATTAGCATGTGCTGACAGTACGGTATGGTACAACGGGAAGGAAGGATGTTTTATGTCCGCGATAGACAGGCGGGTTTGCAGGGAGGTGTCTATTATGCGGGCATATAACTGCAGGCTGTCTACCTGGATAGAGTCGTAGTTGAATTTAGGAAGATTGGCTTTTACAAACAGTAAACTACTGTCGCTGTTGAGACGGCCGCTGATATCCATCGGCATATCCATCCGGAGGCCGGAAATCAGCGGAGCAAAGCTCCGGGGCACCTGCAGGGAGGCCGCGAATTCCAGATACTGACCTGGCGGAACGATTACAATACGGCCGGAATCGGCAGGCAGCAGCGGTTTCATGATGATCCGGCTGAAGGCGTCGCCGATTTTGGTATAATCCATATGGCCGTTGGCCGTGATGGGGCCAAACGGACTTTTGATGTCGATGTATTGCCGGTCGTGATAATGAGCTACTAATGAAACCGTGTCTAACGGCACTATCTGGTCTTTGGTGGTTATCTGCCAGCCGGTCAGCAGGGCGTTACCTTCCAGCCGCTGTGGTGCCAGGCTGCTGAAGTCTGCCACCAAATTGCCTTTCAGACTCAATGGCTCTGTGTACCAATGGGTAGCATAGAGGTCGGCATTGGTAATCTCCATATTAGCTTTCAGCGACTGCAGGGCTGTATCACCCAACTGGCCACTAATGTCAAAAGTCGTATTGATACTGGTGTCTGCACTTTCTCCATTTGCCTGGAAGGCTCCTTTATGGATACTGGCGTTTATATTGATATTGCGGTAAGTATAGCGGTTGTAGGTCGCATCATACAGCGTGACAGCGGCTTTAGCTGCCATTTGCTTCAGCGTATAGCCCTGACCGGTAGCCGACAGTTTACCGCTCATCCATCCATAGGCGGTGTCATAGAGCATAATGCCAGGATGTATCCTGAAGGATGGAATGTTGACATCGTAGGTACCGCGTATGCTATCGGTGATATTAGACAGTTTGGCGTTCACATTGGCATTGGCGTAGTCGCTTTTCAGCTGCAGCTGTGTCAGCATATTTTTCATGCCGCCTTTGAAGAGGCCGGTGATGATCATATGTTCGGGCAGCCGGGGCGTATCCGGCAGTGTGCCGGCTGGCAGCCAGGAGCGCAGCGGTTTATTACCCGACTGAATAAAAAGATCCGGCAGGTTGGCATTTAAACGGTCCACATCAGTTACATGCTCTACTTGTCCGTTGGTGGCTTTGATGAGGTTGCCGTCATGGTCGTTGAGGTACAGCTGTTTGATATTCAGCATTCCCAGATTGCCTTTTAATATAGCCGACAGCGTTAGCTGTTTTTTCCACAGTGGATTGAAGTATTTGTTCTTGCGCGCATCGGGTACAAAAGGAAGCCATTCTGCCAGGGCTATCTGCACGGAATCGAGATTGGCGTCCAGGCCCAGCTGGTCCATATGATCAGCGATACCATCCCAGGATGGAACGGTAACGGCTATATGTTTTCTGAGAATACTTTTGTTGGTTTGTACCAGGAAGTTTTTCAGCGTAAGGCTTTTAGGCGTAAAGGAGAAGTCCATATTGGCCTTACGGATGGTGAAGCCTGACCAGTCACGGGCGGAGAGGCTTTTTATGCTGGCCAGGGTGCTATCCGGGCTGTACTGAATATTGGTAATTTTTGAATAGATGCCGGTCAGAAACAGGTGGTTGTAGTCCGGGTCGGGGCCAGCAGCCTTTGGTGTGGGCGTACCGTTATCGTACCGCAAACCAAGGCGGTCGAGGTTGACCTGTGTGGCAAATACCTGCCATGTATTGGGCGTAGTGTCGGGAGGTGGCGGCGTATTATCCTTACCGGGCACCATGGACAGCGATCCGGTAGTATTACGGATGGTCAGGTCTCCTACTTGTATCCGGGTAGAATCGGTATCGAGGCTGCTGTTACGTAATACCAGATCTCCTATTTTCCAGATGGTGGATATGCCGATACCATCACTGCTGTACAGGAAAGAACTGTTTTTTATCTGCAGCTTTTTCATCAGCAGGTGAATGCCGGGACTGCTGGTGTCTTCGGGCGGTGGCGGCGGAGCCGCATTGGTAGCTACTGAAGGGATATACTGCTGTTGGAAGAAACCTTTGAAGCCAACCAGCTCAATTCCCCTGAAGGCATAGATGCCATCCTCAACAATCAGGTCGTCGGGTGATATATGAAGAGTATCCCAGGCAGCGATAGTGCTCATCCCACCGGGTTGATCTTCATAACGCAGTCTGGCATGTCGAAGGGATACATCTTTGATCCTGAACTGGAGCGTGGTCCCTGAGGCAGGCGCGATAGTATCCGGAGTTGTTTTTTTGCTGGAGAAGGCATCAATGGCAAACTGATAGTTGAATGCAGAATCACCTTTATAGCGGTAAACATTGATCAGCAGCGAATCCCATTCCAGCTTGTCAATTTGAAGTTCGTTGTTGATAAGGGCCAGCAGGTTATAGTGGACTTTAAGGGAGCTGGTATAAAAAAGGGTTTGCTGCGAAGTGTCGGCCACATAAACGTTCCGTAGTTCCAGGTACTGCCATCCTCTTGCCCGGAGGTAGCCTATCTGTACTTTGGTCTTCAGTTTCCGCTGTAAATAGATTTCCCCCTGTTCTCTCAGGTAGTTCTGCACTCCATTCAACTGCAATAATAATACTGCCATTACGGGCAAAAGAAGCACCGCAACAATGATCCATAAAAGCCAACGCCACCAGGGGCGTCCGCGTTTTTCTCCGGTTTCTGCTGGTTCTGTCACTATGTTTGATTACTAAAAGTAATTTATGAAATAAAACGCACGAGCGTTCCAATGGTTTATTTTTCGGGTTTAACCCTGAGTTTCCGCCTACTAGCCCTGTAGCAGTACAAAATCCATACCCGCAGGTATTGGGGGTGAATAATATTGCAAGGATACATTAAAATACGTGAACGGGCATACTGAAAATTGATGACAGGAGTGGGAAAGGCCGTCTGTTGCTGGTGGTTGGGTAGATTATTTCCCGCTTTGAGGGGAAGGCAGGGAGGGTTTGTTACGCTGATTAAAACGGGAAATATAATATTCGAGCTTGTCTTTTTTGTTTGGGTCTGTCCTGAATTCTTCCAGTAGTTCGGGATCTTGTGGCAGAATGTATTTCCGGAGATTATAGAGAGACAGTTCCAGTATCTCGCCGGTAATGATGTTGATAACTTTCTTCAGATGTATGGGGGTGTTGAGGGTATTGACAGTCATATCTGCCTGGTTGTAGATACTGCGGGACGGCTGAACACCATGGATTTCGTAGGTGCAATAATAACCGGCCTGCTGTATTTCATTCAGGCCATTATCTTTTATGTAGACATGCTGACCATCGCAGAAGCCCCAGTAGCTTTTTATTTTATGCTCCTGCCCTGCCCGGTCGCGCATCACTAGTTCAATCCTGCTGGCGAGCAGGTAAATCTGGGCCGCGGTACTACGGCTTTTTATCACCAGGTCTCCTTCTTCCGAAGGGCTGTTGAACTGAAATTCCCGGAATGATTTATAGAGTCCTTTTTTGAGTGTGGTGGCATACAGGATAAGGTTCTCTTCTCCCTGTTCCTGCGCAGCAGCAGAAAGGCAAATGAAAAAAAATCCCCAGAGGCAGCACCATTGTTTCATAGATAACAAATGTATCCGGAATCATGGCTGGGCGCAGGGGAAATAGCTGAACGGCGGATTTATTTCTGCTGATCTGTTAATTCTGTCTGTAAAACTATCAAGCTCAGGATGGCTTTTTCGAGATAAGGCCGATTTCTTCCCAGCGGTCAAGCAGGGTTGCTGACAGGCGTTTGAAAATTTTCTCCGCGGCGAGGTCGGTGCGGGTTTCCAGGCGGGCCTTCCAGAGAATGAGCTGTCCGGTTGTATTATCGTACAGGTTGATTTCAAAGATTTGTTGCGTCCAGTCTATCAGTGGTCTGCCGGACTTGAATTCATCCCCGTTAAAGCCATCAGTGGTAACGTTTTGTATAGAGGTAGGAGTAACCACCATATACAGATCGGGATGATGTGTTTTAACAGCAGTGTTAATCTTTTCCTGCAAGTTGTCAGACTCCGGGCCTACATATTCAACAGAACATGCCATCCCTTTTTTCTCCAGTCTTTTTTTCATTTCATACTGGAGGTCCTGTATATATTTTCTGCTGGACATGGGACCGGAAGAGAGCAGCAACAGTGTTTTCCAGGGCCGCGCTTCTATGGAAGCTCTGGAGATTTCATACACCCGGAAATAGGTTTTCCCTTCGTTATGTTTTTTCTGTGCCTGCAGCTGGAAAAAGAGCAGGCAGGTAGCGGTAACAGCAATGAATCGTTTCATGGTACAGGTTATAGGGGCCGTAAAAGTAATCCAATTCCGGCAAAATAAAAGGCCGGGTAAAAACCCGGCCCGGCTGAAGGTTACAACAAAATCTAAACCTGCTTATGAGAAAAGCGTTAATAAATAGCTACTAGCTTTTAGCCGTTAGCTGTTATCATATTTTATGAACGTTGCCTTCAGCCTGTTAAGAGCAACAGGCTAAAAGTTTACCGCTATTATTATCAGAGCGCCATTGCCTGTAAGGAATGGTCTTTGCTTTCCAGCTGGGAGCTTCCCATCAGGAATTCATCTACTTTTCTCGCACACTCGCGACCTTCGCTGATGGCCCATACCACCAGTGATTGTCCGCGGCGCATATCGCCTGCAGCAAATACTTTAGGAATGGATGTCAGGTAATCTTTTTCAGTCGCTTTGACATTGCCTCTTTCGTCTTGTTCTACATCCAGCTGTTCCAGCATGCCGGTATGTTGCGGATGTATGAAGCCCATGGCCAGCAGGGCCAGTTCGCAGGGAATGTCTCTTTCAGAGCCAGGCACTTCAGTAAATTTGGCCGGTCTGCCATCGGTACCCAGAGACCATTGCAGGTCTACCAGGCGGAGTGCTTTCAGGTGGCCGTTTTCGTCACCCACAAAGGCTTTGGTGGCGATAGCCCATTGGCGGTCGGCACCTTCTTCATGGGAAGAGGATGTTTTTAATATCATCGGGTAGGTAGGCCATGGCATAAAGTCGGTACGCTCACCCGGAGGTTTGGGCATGAGCTCCAGCTGGGTAATGCTGATGGCACCGTGACGGTTGCTGGTGCCTACGCAGTCGGAACCGGTATCACCACCTCCTATCACTACCACATTTTTGCCGGTGGCCAGAATATCCTGACCATCCACGGGAATATTACCTACTCTTTTGTTTTGCTGTTTGAGGAAATCCATGGCATAGTGAACCCCTTTCAGTTCGCGACCGGCAATACCAAGATCGCGGGGAATGGTGGAGCCGCCGGCGAGCACGATTGCATTGTATTCCCTCAGCAGATCGTTGGTACTAACGTTAACGCCTACGTTGGCATTACATTGGAAAGTCACGCCTTCTTCTTCCATCAGTTTGATCCTGCGGTCGATGGTCCACTTTTCCAGTTTGAAATCGGGAATACCGTAGCGGAGTAGTCCTCCGGGTTTATCATCTCTTTCAAACACGGTTACAGTATGACCGGCATAGTTGAGCTGCGCAGCAGCAGCCAGCCCGGCAGGTCCGGAGCCAACAACGGCTACTTTTTTGCCGGTCCGCATACGGGGAATTTTAGCCTGTACCAGTCCTTTATCGAAGGCAATTTCAATGATATGCTTTTCGATTTCCTCGATGGCCACCGGTGGCTGGTTGATACCCAACACACAAGCGCTTTCGCAGGGAGCCGGACAGATACGGCCGGTAAATTCCGGGAAGTTATTGGTAGATGTCAGGATATCATAGGCTTCCTGCCAGTCCTGACGGTAAACAGCATGATTAAATTCAGGTATTACGTTGCCGAGCGGGCATCCGCTGTGGCAGAAAGGCACGCCGCAGTTCATACAACGGGCAGCCTGCTGGTTCAATTTGTTGTCAGGAAAACGTTCTACAAACTCGTTGTAGTGACTGATCCTTTCCCGGGGATCAGATTTCCCGGGCTGCTCTCGTGTAAATTCCAGGAATCCTGTAGGTTTACCCATAAGTATTTTCTCATTTTTTTATTTAGTTATTTGGTTAATTATTTTGGGCAGTTTATTCGCTCTGTTCATTTGCTCGCTCAATAATTAAATAACCAAATAACCTAATAGCCAAATATTAACGGTTTATCTTCTGTCCCTGAGCCACACCAGCTTTCAGTACGGCCTTGTATTCTTTCGGGAATACTTTCACGAAGTGGCGCAACTGGTTTTCCCAGTCTTTTAATATGAATTTAGCCACGGTACTGTTCGTGTAGGCGTGATGTTTAGTAATCAGGTCGTGCAGGGCGGTCACATCATCCTGGTCCAGCGGATCAAGATCAATCATGTCGCGGTTGCAGTGGTTGGCGAAGGAGCCATTAACATCGTACACATAAGCGATACCGCCGCTCATGCCTGCGCCGAAGTTGCGGCCTGTTTCACCGAGGATCACTGCTTTACCACCGGTCATATATTCGCAACCGTGGTCGCCTACTCCTTCTGCCACGATGGTAGCACCGGAGTTGCGTACGCAGAAACGTTCGCCGGCTTTACCGCGGATATAGGCTTCACCGGAGGTGGCGCCATAGAAACATACGTTGCCCGCGATGATATTTTCTTCGGCTTTGAAACCAGCTTCTCCGTGAGGATAGAGGATCAGTTTGGAGCCAGACAGCCCCTTACCGAAATAGTCGTTGGCTTCTCCTTCCAGTTCCATGGTGATGCCCTTGGTGGTGAAGGCGCCGAAGCTTTGTCCGGCGGAGCCTGTGAATTTGAAGTGCAGGGTATCTTCCGGCAGGCCTTCGCTTTTGTAGCGTTTAGACACTTCGTTGGAAAGAATGGTTCCTACTGTGCGATCTGTATTTTTAACGGTATACTGCTGATATACCCTTGTTTTTTTGTCCAGGGCGGGCTGGGCTGCTTTGAGCAGTTGCCAGTCCAGCACTTCGCTGATACCGTGATCCTGTTCTTCCTGTTTGTACAGGCCTGTTTCAGGGGCGGCTGGTTCTTTGTAGAGTATCGGTGAGAGGTCCAGTTTCTGTGTTTTCCAGTGGGTAATGCCTTCGCGCATCTGCAGGCAGTCTACCTGGCCAACCATTTCGTTGATGGTACGGAAGCCCAGATCGGCCATGATTTCGCGCAGTTCTTCCACCAGGAAGTGGAAGAGGTTTACCACGTGCTGAGGATCGCCGGAGAAGCGTTTACGCAGCTCTGCGTCCTGTGTGGCTACACCCACAGGGCAGGTATTGAGATGGCATTTACGCATCATGATACAGCCTTCCACTACAAGGGCAGCGGTGGCTACGCCCCATTCTTCAGCTCCAAGCAGCGTGGCGATAGCGATATCGCGACCTGTTTTCAGCTGTCCGTCTGTTTGCAGTACTACCCTGCTCCGCAGTTTGTTTTTCACCAGCGTCTGGTGAGATTCTGCGAGGCCCAGTTCCCATGGGAGGCCGGCATGTTTGATGGAGCTTTCCGGAGAGGCGCCGGTACCACCATCATGACCGGATACCAGTACTACGTCGGCATGTGCTTTGGCCACGCCGGCAGCGATGGTGCCTACACCGGCTTTGGATACCAGTTTTACACTGATACGGGCGGCACGGTTGGCATTTTTCAGGTCATAGATGAGCTGTGCCAGATCCTCGATAGAATAGATATCGTGGTGCGGTGGTGGCGAGATAAGACCTACACCGGGAGTGGAGTGTCTTACTTTCGCAATCCAATCATCCACTTTATGGCCGGGCAGCTGTCCGCCTTCACCGGGTTTTGCACCCTGAGCCATTTTGATCTGCAGTTCGTCGGCATTGGTCAGGTAGTAACTGGTTACGCCAAAACGAGCGCTGGCTACCTGTTTGATAGCAGAACGCATAGAGTCGCCGTTGGGCAGCTGCTCGTAGCGTATTTCATCTTCTCCCCCTTCACCGGTATTGCTTTTGGCACCAATACGGTTCATGGCAATGGCCAGGGTGGAGTGGGCTTCGTGTGAGATGGAACCGAAGCTCATAGCCCCTGTAGCGAAACGTTTCAGGATGATGCTGGCTGGTTCTACCTCCTCGATGGAGATGGAGGCACGGTTACGCTTGAACGAAAACAGGCTGCGGAGTGTGCAGGCTTTCTCGCTCTGGTCGTTGACGGCCTTGGAATATTTTTTAAAGATGCTGTAGTCGCCCATACGGGTAGAATACTGCAGCAGGTGTATGGTAGTAGGATTAAAGAGGTGGAATTCCCCTTTGCGTTTCCACTGGTATACGCCGCCTTCGGTAAGCCGTTGTACTGGTTTTTCCTTGCGGCCATAGCCCATCCAGTGTTTGGCCAGCGTTTCACGGGCAATTTCATCGAGGCCGAGGCCTTGTATGCGGGAAACGGCGCCGGTGAAGTATTTGTCTACCACCTGCTGGTTGATGCCCAGTATTTCGAAGATCTGTGCACCCTGATAAGATTGCAGGGTGGAGATGCCCATTTTGGAAAATACTTTCAGGAGGCCGTCGCAGATAGCTTTGATATAGTTTTTCTTCAGTTTGTCCACATCGCAGGAGGTGTCCAGTTTGTTGGACAGCTTCAGGTCGCGGATGGTGCTGAGGGCCAGATAAGGATTTACAGCGGTAGCGCCGAAACCGAGCAGGCAGGCAAAGTGGTGTACTTCCCATACATCACCGGCTTCCACAATAAGACCTACCGAGCCACGGATACCTTTGCGGATCAGGTGGTGGTGTACAGCGGAAGCAGCCAGCAGAGAAGGAATAGCAGCATGTTCAGAGTCGATCGCACGGTCTGAGAGGATGATCACCTCAAAACCGTCTTCCACTGCATCTACAGCGTAGCGGCAGAGACGTGCCAGGCCTTTTTCAAGGGAGCCGGGTTTGCCGTCGGCCTTGAAGTAGGTGTGCAGTGTTTTAGCCTGAAACAGCCCGGTGTCAATACTGCGAATCTTCTCCAGCTCATAGTTGTTGAGAATAGGATGGCGCAGTGCCAGGCTATGGCAGTGCAGCGGATCTTCATCGAGCAGGTTGCCATTGCCACCTACGAAGGTTGCCAGCGACATCACCAGCCGTTCCCGGATGGGATCGATAGGTGGGTTGGTCACCTGGGCAAACAGCTGTTTGAAATAGTTGGCCAGATGTTGCGGCTGGTTGCTCAGTGCAGCCAGCGGGGTATCGGTGCCCATGGAGCCTATGGGCTCTTTGCCGTCGATAGCCATGGGTGAGATGATATGCTCCAGGTCTTCTGTGCTGTAGCCAAAAGCGCGCTGGTATTTGAATATCTGATCGTGTTCGAGGTGGGTGAAGGTAACCCTTGGCTCTGGCAGCTCTTCCAGGCGGATCTTGTATTTGTTGAGCCATTCGCCGTAAGGCTGCTGGGAACAGATCTGTTGTTTGAGCTCTTCATCGCCTATAATGCGGCCCTGGTCCATGTCTACGATAAACATTTTACCGGGTTGCAGACGGCCTTTCTGTTTAACATTTTTAGGATCGATAGGTAATACGCCGGCTTCTGAGGCCATGATCACGCGATCATCTTTGGTCACTACAAAGCGGCTGGGGCGTAAACCGTTACGGTCCAGGGTGGCGCCGATGATTTTACCATCGGTGAAGGAGATGGAGGCAGGCCCGTCCCATGGCTCCATGAGGGAGGCGTGGTATTCGTAGAATGCTTTCTTTTCAGGCGCCATGTCTTCGTTGCCATCCCATGCTTCGGGGATGAGCATCATCATTACATGAGGCAGGGAGCGGCCGGTCATGGTCAGCAGCTCTATGACATTGTCGAGGCTGGCGGAGTCTGACTGCCCTTCTTCTACGATAGGCAGCAGCATGTCCATTTCCTCCGGAGTGAAATATTTGGATACAAAGTCACGCTCACCGGAACGGAGCCAGTTGAGGTTTCCTTTGAGTGTATTGATTTCCCCGTTGTGAGCTATATAGCGGTAAGGGTGGGCCAACCGCCAGCTGGGGAAAGTATTGGTAGCAAAACGGGAGTGGATGAGGGCGAAGGCGGATACCATCTTCTCATCGCTCAGGTCAGTATAATAATGACGTACCTGATAGGTCGTCAGCTGACCTTTATATACGATTGTTTTATAGGAAAGGGAGGCGATGTAGAACAGCGCTTTTTCCTTTGGAATAGTATTACGTACGGTTTTGGAGACGTAGTTGCGGAGTACGAACAGCTTACGTTCGAATGCTTCCGGATCGCTGATATGATAAGGACAGGCAATGAATACCTGTTCGATTTCCGGTTCTACAGAGAGGGCGGATTCACCGATGCCATCGGGACGAACGGGTACTTTGCGGTAGCCCAGTATCTCCAGGCCCAGCTTTTCAGCACTGCGTTGCAGTATTTCCCGGCATTCTTCACGCCAGCGTGGTTCTTTCGGGAAAAAGATCATGCCTACGCCATACTTACCAAATTCGGGTAAGCTGATACCTAATCGCAGGCATTCATCATACAAAAATTCATGAGGTACCTGAAACAGAATTCCTGCACCATCTCCTGTGTTTTGCTCACAACCGCAGGCTCCGCGGTGTTCCATGTTTTCCAGCATGGTGAGGGCATCACGTATAATATGGTGGGATTTACGCCCTTTGATGTGGGCTGTAAAACCTGTTCCGCAGGCGTCATGTTCAAATTCCGGACGGTATAAACCTTGCGTTTGCTTCACTTCATCCATTGGTTTAGATTTTTTGCTTTGACACACCCCTCCCTTCTGACTTGCGTCGATGGGTGGTGTACGATATAATTCGGGAACGGTTTAAAGATACTAAAGGAAGGCGGGATTTTTTATACAAATTTTTGTTAGAAGCAAAAAATTTAGAAAAAAATAAAATGAAGGCGCTTATTGTTAGAATTTATAAAAAAATGACTGCAGCGTGGGGCCGATTCCTGTTAGTGAATGGTAAAAGCCCCTTTTTAGAGGTTTTATTATTATAATAAGATCACTTTCATCGCAGGAAGTATGATTTCCCTGATTTTAATGACCATTTGCCATTCTATAACCCGGCCCTATACACGATGTTATTAAAATATTCCCTGGTACTTGCCGGCTTGCTGACTGGTTTTTCACAGCAGAGACTGACCAGGTATCCCTCCGGGGACACCATGAAGTGATCAATACCAAAAAGATAACATTGACGAGGGAAACTCAGGGATAAACTACTGTTTAAAGTCAGTGGCATCGAGGTATGGGACAGATGACCGACTGCTGGGATATTGTGAGATGGAGAAGTATACAGGTGTGTACAGGATATGTTTCTTCCTATAAAAAGACAGGCTACGGACCCTCGTCCACCGGCGACTGCTATTGATATGGAAACGGGCGCATTTATTTTCTAATACGCCCGTTTCTGAATATTATGGTTCAAAGACAAATGTCGTCTTTCCGTTCTGGATCTGCATCCTGAGTGGTTCGCTGAGCGGGCTTTCGTTCTGAAGCCTGTCGAGTGCTGTTACCACATAGGTGTAGAGTTTACCCTTTACGTACGTCAGGTCTTTGTATTCCGGATCAGAGGACTGTGGAAGGATAGCGAGTATCTTCGTTGGGTCGCTGACGTTAATAGATTCGTTTTGCTCAAAACGATACAGCACGTATTGTTTGGTGCGGCCGCTGGTATCATCATCTGACCAGTGTATTTCCAGGCCTCCCTGCTTTTCAAAGGCATCTATAAAATAAGGAGGATACGGTGTGGTGTTGGGCAGCCAGGGCATCAGCGGACGCAGCGCCGGATATTTGTAGAAATGGTTGCGCAGGGAGTCTTCGATACCGAGGGGATTGCCTCTGAAAGACTTGGCACTGTAGAAGATGCTGCCCTGAACGGTGTTGAGGGTACGGACTTCTTCGATCTGCCTGGGCAGTTCATCCGGATTTTTCCAGGCGGCGCTGCTGCCTATCCGGTATACACCGTGTCCGATAAATATATTCCGGCCGTATCCATGCTGGCTCCACCAGTTGAGCAGCACTTCATAATCGGCAAGGCGATGACCCCGTTCCCAGTACAATTGAGGGGCTGCATAGTCTATCCAGCCTTTTTTCAGCCATTTTAATATATCTGCATAAAGATCATCATAATTGGTCATGCCTCCGCGTGTGTAAGAGCCTTCAGGGTCTTTGCTACGATCGCGCCATACGCCGAAGGGGCTGATCCCGAATTTTACCCAGGGCTTTTCAGCCTTGATGGCTGTACTCAGCATTTCAATGATGGCATCTACGTTGGCTCTGCGCCAGTCGTCTTTCATCACACCATTGCCATAGAGGCGGTAGGAAACATAATCGGGAAATTCCTTGCCCGGCACCCGGTATGGATAAAAGTAGTCATCAAAGTGAACGGCGTCGATATCATAGCGTTTAACTACATCCCGCACGATCATGGTAACATAGGTCCTTACCTCCGGGATACCCGGATCGAAGTATTTTTTGTTATCGTAGGTGAGAAACCACTGTGGCTTCAGACGGGTGATGTGATTGGGTGCCACATTGTTGCGGCTTACATTAAACACGGCCCTGTAGGGGTTGAACCACGCATGGAACTCCATACCGCGCTTATGTGTTTCTTCAATCATAAACTGAAGCGGATCATAATACGGGTTGGGTGCCTGTCCCTGAGTGCCGGTGAGGTATTCAGACCAGGGCTCGTATGGAGATGCATAGAATGCATCTGTAACCGGACGTATCTGTGCTACCACGGCATTCATGCCGTTACGCTGCATCTGATTAAGCAAATCGATGAATTCCTGTTTCTGCTGTTCTGTGGGCAGGCCCCGTCTGGAAGGCCAGTCAATATTTTCCACTGTGGCGATCCACACCCCTCTCAATTCCCTTTTGGGGGGTAACTGTGCCGATGCCTGTTGCGCTAAACCCACACACAAGGCTACGCCGGCTAATAATTGCTTCAACATCTACCTTATTTAAACCGTAAGATGCGAAAATAGCAAAAAGGAAGTCTGTTTTTATCGCTAATTATATGATTCTTATGCAGGTATGATCAGGGCTTGTTTTCCATCTTCACTTTAAATGCAGAAGCTTCATCATTTCCGGGCATATAGGAAGCGGGAATGGTGGTATTACCATTGCGGTGGGCATGGTATTGCGGTGACATGATTTCCACACCAGCCTCATTAAAATGGTCCTGTATCTGTTGGTTCAACAGGGAGTATATATGAGCCATCTGATGGGACTGATCGGTGTAGGCATTTATTTCGTAGGCCACGGAAAAGTCGTTGAGTGCAGTTTGCAGTACGAAAGGTGGACGGTCTTGTAAAATACCTTCGGTGGCGAGGGCAGCCTTGATCAGCAGTTCATGTACCTGTTTCCATGGGGTATCATAACCGATGGTAACGGTAGTATGCAGGATCAGCCCAAGATCCTTACTGGAAGAGGTGAAGTTGACTGTGTGGCCGTTTAATATGCTCGCGTTGGGTACGGTGATTTCTTCATTTTTGATGGTACGCAGCCTGGTCACCAGCAATGTTTTTTCGATCACATCGCCGGTGATCTCTCCTATCCGGATACGGTCACCAATTTTGAACGGGCGCATATAGGTGATTACGAAACCGGCCACCACATTGGATATGGCAGATGATGATCCCAGAGAGAACAAGATACCCAGAAATACAGACACGCCCTGGAATATTTTGGAGTCAGAGCCAGGCAGGTATGGAAAGATCACTACAAACATAAAGGCATACAGCAGGAACTTAATACCGCTGGCGGTAGGCCAGGCCCAGTCTGTATAAAAGCCATTGATCTTCAGGTTGCCGTTGGCGATTTCCGCAGCCAGGTAATTGACCAGCTTCACCAGGAAACGGGTCACCAGGTAAACCACCACAATGGTGAGTAGTTTGGGGAGATAATGGAAGATGCCGGCCAGCATGGCTTTGATGGGCGATAACGTCCAGTTAACCAGCTTATCAGCGATACCTTTTGTCCAGGGGAAAATGCTGAAGACAAAAGGCAGGGTGATGTAAAATACCAGCAGTATCAGTACGATACGTGCTACCCGGAGCACATTGTACATGATGCTGAGTTGTTTCTGCTGGTTGAGCAATGCATAGTCCTTCACCTTTACGCCTTTAAAATAGCGGTCTTTCTCTTTTACCAGGCGTCTCCGGAGGTATCTGAACAGGCGGTTGATACAGAAAACGATGATGCCGAAGATAAGCAGGATCAGTGTGAGCCATGCAATGCGCACCAGTATGTGCTGCAGGCTGTTTTGTTCTTTTTGCCGGGTGATGGCCTGACGTATGATAGCAGTGTATTCGCCGGCTACCTGGTTTTTATCCTGATCAAGCCACAGGGCATCGTCGTCGGTCACAGTGAGGAGAATAAGGTCATTATATACTACGTCCGCATTTTCTTCATTGAGGAGTACTTTGATGGAGTCTGCCTCGAAGAGGGGATCGTTTTCCAGTAGCTGTAGTTTATGGGCTGTATTGGCGGCACGGTCGCTGGGTTTAAGCGGACCGAGTTTATTATATACCCGGAAGAGCGTATCGTTGAATGGGGCTACCGGTATGCCGGGAGTGATGGCTTTTAATTGGCTGATACGTTCCCGTTGGCTGGCTTTTTTCAACGAGTCGGCCTGTTCGAGGTTGGCCAGCTGTTGCTGTAGCGCTTTTTTTCGTTGGTCATTATCATTCTTTAATAACTGTATCTGTTCTTCGAGACTGGCTTTTGCGGCAGCATCGGCTTTCAACAGGGAGTCGCTTTGCCGTAGTAGCCGTGTGGTGGCAATTAACCGGTCGTTGTTGGCAGAATCGTACTGTGTTTTACTGCTGTCCTGTGCATGGACATGCTGCAGGATGGTAAGGAGTGTTAATAAAATCGACAAAAAGAATCTCATTCCCGAAGCTTTCACTTAATGTACGGAAAAATTCCGTGGGCGGGAATAGCTGCAGGCAATAATACCGGGAATTTATAAAGACGGAACGGTTTAGATTTTCCGCTGCATGTACTGAGAATAATCCGGAAGGATTACTTCATAGTCCTGATGCATCAACGGAGATGTGAGGAGGAAGTCGGCAGATGCGCGGTTGCAGGCCACGGGGATATTCCATACTACGCCCAGGCGCAGCAGCGCTTTGATATCCGGATCGTGTGGCAGTGCTTCCATGGGGTCCCAGAAGAAGATAATCACATCGAGTGCTCCTTCCGCTACCAGCGCGCCTATCTGCTGATCGCCGCCGAGAGGGCCACTCAGCAGTTTCCTGACAGAAACATCCAGTGCTTCCTCTATCAGCTTGCCGGTGGTGCCGGTAGCATATAGTTCATGGCGGCTTAATACTGTTTTGTTGTAGGTAGCCCACTCAATCAGTTCGGCCTTTTTGTGGTCGTGTGCGATCAGTGCTATCCTTTTGCGTGCTTTCAGCGTCTTTGTTATCTGCATAGGCTACAAAAGTAATAAGCCGCCAGTAAAAAATAAATGTGAAATTTAAATAATATTATCGTCCGTCGACTGTATTAAAAGTGGTCAGGTCCCGATCAAAGCTATAGAGGCCGCCTTTGTCTTCACCGATGATCTTCAGTTTGTCGAGGATATGACGGGCCATACGTTCTTCTTCGATCTGTTCGGTTACATACCACTGCATAAAATTGTGGGTCGCGTAGTCTTTTTCGTTCAGGGAGAGGTCTACCAGGTGGTTGATTTCCTTGGAAACTTTCAGCTCGTGGGTATATACCTGATCAAAAATATTGTGTAAGTCCTTGAATTTCAGGCCGGGCTGTTTTAATGCGGGGACAATGCCGTGTCCGCCTCTTTCATTGATGAATTTCAACAGTTTCAGCATATGCACTCTTTCTTCATCAGAATGCCGGTAAAGAAACTGTGCAACGCCGTTATAACCTTGTACTTCGGCCCAGGAGGCCATAGCGAGGTAATACTGTGAGGAGGCGGCTTCCATTTCTACTTGCTGGTTCAGGGCAGCTTCAATTTTTGAGGAGAGTTCTTTCAATAACATGACCTTAAATTTTAATGTAAATAAGAGGAGGGGCAGCGTGGATAATAGTATTGTTGCTGCTTATAACGTTATTGTAAAATTCGATGAGGTTTTCCACATGACCGGGCAGAAATTCTGCCTGGAAAATGCTACCTTTGTCAGGAAAATTAGGATAAAATGATTAAAACAGGAAATCCGATCATCAGCATATATACGGAAATGACACCCAATCCGGAAACAATGAAGTTTGTGGCTAACAAACTGTTGTATCCGGGCAAAAGCATTGATTTTCCGGATGAAGCCAGCGCAAAACCATCACCCCTGGCGATGGAATTGTTCAGCTTCCCTTTCATCAGGGGAGTATTCATCATGGCCAACTTCATTACGCTTACCAAAACCAGTGAAACAGACTGGAACGATATAATCCCTACGGTAAAAGCCTTCCTGAAGGAGTACCTGGAGGATAACCGCCCTGTTATCAACGAAGACGAAGTGGTAGTGACCAAATCCACCGCCAGCAACGCCGTAAGTGCTGATGACAGCGACGTAGTAAAAAGAATTAAGGAACTGCTGGAAAACTATGTGAAACCTGCGGTAGAAATGGATGGCGGCGCCATTCAGTTCAAAGGCTATGATGCCGGCACGGTTACACTGATGTTGCAGGGTTCCTGCTCAGGCTGCCCGTCTTCCATGATTACGCTGAAATCCGGTATTGAAGGGATGATGAAACGTATGATCCCTGAAGTGAAGGAAGTAGTGGCAGAAGCAGAATAAGCCATAGTTGAGTGAATGATAGTGTTAAACGAAAGCACAGTCTTTATTGGCTGTGCTTTTTTATTTTTTTGTTTTAGAATTAGCGACAATGAAAGGATTACTGGTTTTGTTGACCGGACTGGCCATAGCTGCCCAGCCGGTACAGGCACAAAAAAAGAAGAACATTGACAGCAGCGCTGCCATTATCACCTACGGGATGCGCAGCAACGGAAAGGAATCCGGTAGCGGACTGCAACTGATCATCGACCACAACAGGGCACATATCATTCCCGGCGGACCTGCTCCCAAAGAACAACAATACCTCGACCTGACTGAAAAAAACACCTATCAGGTGCTTGGCACTCCTAACGGGAACATCTACACGCTAAAGAAACCCTTTGGAGAATATACACAGGCCGAACTGCTGTCCGGCACTGATACCATCCTGGGCCAGGTATGTAAAAAAGCCCGCCTCTTTATCCGCTCCAACACCATCGAAGTATGGTACACCGATAAACTGGCCCTCAAAGGAACACCCAATCTTACCATCGCACCCGGATTGGGCCTGGTACTCAAAATAGTACGCAACGGCAACAGCGAAACCTACGCCAAACAGATCACCTACCGCAAAATCACACCTGCAGAACTGGCCTGGCCTTCCCAATTCGGACAACAGGTAGACGATGCCGCCTATATGCGCGAAGTCATCGACAGCCGCTACACCACCCTGCCGGTGTTTGAACAGGAACAGATCAGCTGGGGCAACAACAACACCAATCCTGCCGATAATCAGACCGGCCTCACCTATCACTATGCCGGTGGTACCGTGATCCTCAAAAAGGTAAAACTGCCAGCTTCTAAAAAGGGAGAAACCATGTTCGCTGAACTGGTGCAATACTCTAACGGTGACGCCTATGACCGTACCGGCTCTGTATTCATGATCCCTACCGACAAAGCAGCCTCTTTCCTGGACGGCCTCCGCAAAGGCGCTGCTGCATTGCCAGTGTTTACCGCCAGAAACGGCAAACAATATCAGGGTATGGTGGCGACAGACAACTATCTGCCTGCGCTGGAAATACTCCGCTTTTTCACACCATTTGGTGTACATCATTTCAACGACCAGGTGAAAATCAAAGGTTATCACTGGGCTGATTCCGTGATGTACAAACAGGATATCACAGAACTGCAACACAGATTACAGGGAGAAGTATGGCTGGGTGTATACATCGGCAACTACGACAAAGGTGGTCATAAGGTAAGCCTCCGCTTTAAATACTATCCCGGTGATGCAGAAGATGAAAACACATCCACGCCCAACTGGAGCCTTCCCATCTTCAACACTACCAACCTGATGGAGATGGCTGGACAGGAATATCCTTCCCTCTTCGATAAGGATTCCCTGACCGTCACCGTCAATATTCCTGAAGGTATCCGTAACCTGCAGCTGCGTTATATCACCACCGGCCACGGCGGCTGGGGCGGCGGCGATGAATTTAATCCCAGGCAGAATGAAATATTTGCAGACGGAAAAAGAGTGTATCACTTCATCCCATGGCGCACCGACTGCGGCACTTACCGCCTGTCTAATCCGGCATCCGGCAACTTCGGCAACGGACTGTCTTCTTCAGACCTGAGTCGTTCCAACTGGTGCCCGGGTACGCTGACATCACCAGTGTTTATTTCACTGCCAGACATGACGCCGGGTATACACACTATCCGTGTGGCCATTCCGCAGGGCGCTCCTGCCGGCACTAGCCAGAGCTTCTGGGATGTATCCGGAACACTGATCGGTACATTGAAAAAATAATTCATTCGCTGCAATACTTACATTTGTTTTATGAATGATATCATAGCGGGTTTGCAAAACAGCCTTCATGAAATGACATGGCTGGAAGCTATTGCAGTGCTATTTGCCGTATTGTCGGTCATCTTCCAGAAAAAAAACAATATTCTCGTATATCCTACCGGTATCATCAGTACCGGTATTTATACCTATCTCCTGTCCAGAGAACATTTTAAACTCTATGCAGACGCTACGCTCAATGCCTATTACCTGGTGATGAGCGTTTATGGGTGGGTATACTGGGCCCGGCAGGGCCCGGCCAAACCAGCGGTGAAGATCAGCCGGAGCACTCCACGGGAGATGACCATGGCGATCTTCATCGCCTTGATGGGCTGGGCTGTTTTTTATATACTGCTGGTGAATTTCTCCGATTCCAATGTGCCGGTTATGGACGCCTTCATTTCTGCCACGGCCTGTGGCGGTATGTGGCTGCTGGCCAAAAGGAAACTGGAAAACTGGATACTGCTCAACATATCCAACTTTGTGGCGGTGCCCCTGTTGTTTTACAAGCATCTATACCTCACCGCATTCCTGACCGTCTTTTTGTTTATCATCGCTATCTTCGGATATCTCAGCTGGCGTGAGGCAGTGCAGGAACAGGAAATAACGCATTCATGAAAAAAGTAGTAGTCATAGGGCCTGAGTCTACAGGCAAAAGCACCCTCAGCGCAAAACTCGCGGAACACTTTCATACGGTGTGGACACCGGAATATGCCCGTGAATACCTGGAGAAACTGTCACGCCCCTACGAACAGCACGACCTGCTGGCGATTGCCGAAGGACAGCTCCGGCTGGAACATGAACTGGCCGCCAGGGCCAATCAGGTGCTGATCTGTGATACCGATCTGTATGTGATAAAAGTGTGGAGTGAACATAAATACCAGGAATGCGATCCCCGCATCCTGAAAGAGATAGCGACGCAGCAATGTGATCATTATCTGCTGACCTATATAGACCTGCCCTGGGAAGAAGATCCCCAGCGCGAATATCCTGATCCGGAGATGAGGACTTATTTCTATCAGGTGTACAGGGATATCGTGATGCAGTCCGGGGTAACCTGGACGGATATACGAGGTAGTTATCAGCAGCGGGAAGCGCTGGCTATCGAAGCCGTAACGCGGTTATTACAATCGTAAGGACTATTTAAGGCCGGTAACGAGTTCCATGATATCCGGATCCGGCGCGAGGTTACGCATCTGTATCAATATTTTCCGCTGTCTCCAGGCAGTTATCCGGGCCGGCGGATTAACAGTATACTTTACCGGATTGGGAAGACTGGCCGCAATCATGGCGGATTCTTCCCGGTTCAGACTGGCGGCATTCTTGTTATAGTAAGCCTGTGCTGCAGCTTCTATACCAAAGATGCCGTCGCCCGTTTGGGCCACATTGAGATACATTTCCAGTATACGCTGTTTACCCCAGATCTTTTCGATCATAAAAGTGAAATATACTTCCAGCCCTTTCCGTACCCAACTGCGACCCTGCCAGAGAAACACATTTTTAGCCACCTGCTGACTGATAGTGCTGGCGCCTCTTATCTTCTTGCTGGTTTGGTTGTGTTTCATCGCCTTTTCGATGGATTTGTAATCGAAGCCATCGTGATCAGGGAAGAGCTGGTCTTCGCTGGCGATGACGGCCAGTTTGGCGTGCTGGGATATTTCATCGTAGCTGACCCAGGTTTTGTGAAGCGTTTTGTCTGTGCCCCACAAGCTGAACCAGCTGGATATCATGGTGAGCGTAATCGGTGGATTCACCCACCGTAGTATGATAATGTAGACTAATTGTGCGACAAATAGGACCAGCAATACCCGTTTCAATCTTCTCCACGTTCTGGGGACAATGCCTTTTAACTTCATTCAACGTAGGTTTAGAAAAATCGGGCTGAAAGGTAGGAAGTAATTGTGGAATTATGAATTACAAATTGCAGATTAAGTTATAGTGAGTATATAATTTGGTAAATTTACACTAGCAGCAAACGAATACTGCGCAGGTTGTCATTGAGCATTTTTCATTTCTAATCATTAATGTTATGCTGTTGAACGTACACCCGGAAAATCCGAACCCACGTCATATAAAAACGATTATCGAATGCCTCAGGGATGGAGGTATCATTATCTATCCTACAGATACCGTATATGGTCTGGGCTGTGATATTACCCAGCACAAGGCGATTGAACGGATTGCCCGTATCAAACAGATAGATCCTAAAAAAGCACATTTTTCCTTTATCTGCTATGATCTGAGCCATCTGTCAGACTACGCCAAAAGTGTAGACACGCCGGTGTTCAGGATGTTGAAAAAGGCGTTGCCAGGCCCTTATACTTTTATCCTGCCAGCGAGCAAAATGGTACCTAAACTGCTGAAAACCAAAAAGGACACTGTGGGTATCAGGGTGCCGGACAATAATATCTGCAGAACGATCGTAAAAGAACTGGATAATCCGCTGATGAGTACTACCCTGCCGATAGAGCATTACGTGGAAGAATATACGGACCCGGAAATCATTTATGAGAAATTTGGGAAGGTGGTAGATATTGTGGTAGATGGAGGTCCTGGAGGGATGGCATTTTCAACGGTGGTGGACTGTACCGGTCCGGAACCGGAACTGATCAGGGAAGGCCTTGGTAGTTATGACGCGATTTCCTAAAGTTTACTTCAGATAATAAGATGATAAAACGTTGGATAACAGTTTGTTTGATCATGGGACCTGTTTTAGCGCAGGCGCAAACGCTGTTGCGGAAGCCGGTCCGGCTCCTGCCGGCAGGTAAGCCGGTGGGATCTGTTCTGGCCTTTCGCCCCGCTCCCGTTTTTTCCCGGCCGGCAACGATGGTATATCCAATAAATCCCCTGGCACCCAATGCTTATTATGACCAGCATTTCGGCTTTTTTTGTAAACAGGAATGGACCTGGCAAAAACATACAGGCGTCCCCGTTAAATTAAGGTTAGGCAACTACGATTATACCCAACGTTACGAAGGAAAATGAATCCAACACATTAAAAAATAATCAGTTAAAAACGAATGCTTGACTCCGTCAAATAAATATATTTGACAAAAGCAATTAAATAAAAAATCATTTTAAAAACGAAGCCCACATTGATTTTACGTCAATGTGGGCTTCGTTTTTAAAAAATATAATCATCTGCTTCCATCTTCCCATCAGGCGAATCTGCATTGAGCTTCGCTCATCAGGAGAATCAGCAGCATCAGCATTCATTAGAGTTTCAGCTTCTTCGCGATTTCAGCCGGCAGTGCTTTTTTGTTGACCATAAAGCAAGTGGTTTTGTATGCGAAGTAAGGCATGGAAGCGTAGAAATATCCCTGGCCGAAGTTGTCGGTGCCCCAGGAGTTTTTCACGCGGAAGTATTTGTTGCCGTTCTGATCTTTTACGATGCCTACGATGTGCATGCCGTGGTCGTCCTGTGTTTCGTAGTTATCGAAGGCCAGCTGGCGTACTTCGGGGGTGATGGTTTTTTCTGTTCCTGGCTGGAGGAACAGGTTTTTCTTTTCTTCAGCAGACATATCGGACCAGTCTTTTTCTGGAACGATGGCCAGTCCTTCTTTGAAGTTGAAGCCTTTTTCGCTTACGTCAGCAGCCCAGGCGAGCGTGTAACCGTTGGTTACGGCTGTTTCCGCAATACGGGTGAAATCGTCGAGGGCTACGTTGTAAACTTTTTCCCAGTTCCAGTTATCCGGCACTTCCAGTACAAACTGTGAGTTGTACGGGTGGTGGGTGAAGGAAGAGATCAGGACATAATCATCCGCATTGAGGCCCAGTTCTTTAGCAAAGGACTGCGGCGTATAGGATTTGCCGTTATAGGTGAATTTCTCAGGAGCTTCGCCCATGTAGCCGTTCAGCACACCATCGAAAGCTTTTTTCCAGTCGGGGTTGATGTTACCATTGGCATTGCCGATGGTTTTCGCCAGACCTTCCAGGAGGTTTTCCATTTCGGCGTGGTTGTACATTTTACCCTTGTTACCATCGTAAGCGCTCTGTGGTACGAGGCCGTATTCACGCAGGCAGAGCAGATCGTCAGGGAAACCACCGCCTTCGCCGAAGTTGGCTTTGCCATGCATCCTTACATAGTTGGTGGCTTTCAGTGGGTACATTTTACGTACAACGAACATTTCGCTCAGATTAAGGCCTTTGCCTTTACCATTACGGAGCAGTTCAGACTCAAAAAAGGACAGGCCGGAGAAAGACCAGCAGGTACCGGTGCGACCCTGGTTCTGTACATCTCCAGCATCCATATTTTTAATAACGGTAAACTGGTAGCGGCTACCCTCCACATTGGTGCTGGTTTGTGCAAATGCTGCGGTGCTGCAAAGCATAGCTGCACTAATCATCCATTTCTTCATGAGTTAAGACAGGTTTTTAGACAAGAGCCAAAAATAAGGGAAAGGAGGTATTCATCATGAGAAAAGATGGATGAACGGAAGCCTGCTACAGCATTACATCGTTTTTATTGTTCCTGATATTGTACTCTGGTAATTTCCCACTCCCAGAGATCTTCATTTTCTTTGTTTTTAACAGTGCCGACAAAACGCATTCCTGCTTTTTGTAATATCTTAACGGAAGCATTGTATTCTTCTTCGGTATGGGCAATGACTTTTTGTACGTATGAGTGGCCAAAAGCGAAGCGGACAAGTGCCTGGGCCATTTCGGAGCCCAGCCCCTGTTCGCGGTAGTCCTGGGATATTTCATACCCCATCTCCACTATGCCCTGATGGTTGGGTTTGCCCTTAAAGCCACCAGCACCAATCAGGCGTTTATCTTCCCGGTGAATAACCAGGTAAAAAAACCATCCCAGCATGGATGGGTCATTGCGTAATTTGTCATATGCTACCAGCACCATTTCGGGATATTCGGTCCAGCCTTCCGGAACGGTGATGCCCAGAAGATCGGCGAGTGTATCATTGCCTTGTAATAGCGACTCAAAGTGCTGCAATGTACAAGGCAACAATTGTAGTCGGGGAGTTTGAATCATGTTCTGAAACTAGTAAACTGTTTTGGGAAATACAAGAGGTTATCAAAATTGCGCATCTGCGGAAATGAACAGCGAATACAAGCAGAAAGTCTTAATAGTCAACTATATAGACGTCTGCTTGTACTTTACTATTCATCACAGGAATGCCGTTTTATTAGTGGGCCTGCAGCCAGTTTTCGCCGGTTCCCATTTCTGCTTCTACAGGAACGGTCAATGGTAATGCATTTTTCATGCATTCCATTATCAGGGGTTTAATGATGTCGAGTTCGGAACGATGGGCGTCAAACACCAATTCGTCATGCACCTGCAGGATCATTTTTGATTGCAGCTTTCTCTCTTTAAACGCCTTGTGAATAGCGATCATGGCCAGTTTGATCATATCAGCGGCCGTACCTTGTATCGGCATGTTGATCGCATTCCTTTCTGCATAGCCACGTACTACCGCATTGGAAGAATTGATGTCTTTCAGCCATCTTTTTCTGCCCAATATCGTTTGTACGTAACCGTTAGCTTGTGCAAACTGTATCTGATCATCCATATATTTTTTAATGGACGGATACTGTGCGAAATAGTTATCGATCAGTGTTTTGGCTTCACTTCTGGCGATGCCCAGGTTTTCCGACAGCCCGAAAGCACTCACACCGTAGATGATACCGAAGTTCACGCTTTTGGCGTTGCGACGCATTTCGGAAGTCACTTCTTCCAGCGGCACGTTGTACACCCTGGCGGCGGTGGCTGCGTGAATGTCTATCCCTTTACGGAAAGCATCGATCATCTGTGCGTCTTCACTGATGGCCGCGATGATACGCAGTTCTATCTGTGAATAGTCAGCAGACAGCAGCACATAATCTTCACTGCGGGGCACAAAAGCTTTCCTCACTTCCCGGCCGCGGTCAGTGCGGATAGGAATATTCTGCAGGTTCGGATTGTTGGAACTGAGACGTCCGGTTACTGCTACTGCCTGATTGTAGGAAGTGTGTACACGGTTGGTCCGTTTGTTGAGCATTAACGGTAACGCATCTACGTAAGTTGACTTCAGCTTGCTGAGCTCACGGAAGATCAGGATGTCTTCCACGATCTTGTGTTTGCTGGAAAGCTTCTGCAGTACGTCTTCTCCGGTGGCATACTGTCCGGTCCTGGTTTTCTTGGCTTTCGGATCCAGTTGTAATTTTTCAAACAGTACCTCACCCAGTTGTTTGGGAGATGCCAGTTTGAATCTTACGCCGGCTTGTTCGTACACACTTTCTTCTGCACGTTTTATTTCTGTTTCCAGTTCGCGGGAATAGTCGGCCAGTGCCACTGTATCGATGGCAATGCCTTCATACTCCATGTCTGTCAGCACTTTCACGAGTGGGTTTTCCACATCGTAAAAAACTTTTTCCACGCTTTTCTGTGGCAGCATTGGCGCGAAGGTATGTTTCAGCTGTAAGGTGATATCAGCATCTTCTGAAGCGTACTCTTTTATTTTTTCCACTTCCACGTCCCGCATGCTGCCTTGTCCCTTCCCTTTTTTACCGATCAGGGATTCGATGGGTACAGGCTCGTATTGCAGGTATTGTGCACTCAGCGCGTCCATGCTCCTGCGGCCTTCCGGCTCAACGAGGTAATGGGCGAGCATGGTGTCAAAAAGAGTGGTGGTAACATCCAGTCCGTACCATTTGAGTACCAGCATATCATATTTGATGTTCTGGCCTACCAGTGTGATGGAAGGGTGCTGAAAGAGTGGTTGAAACTCATGCAGGATGGCCTTGGCAGCCTCATGGCTGGCAGGCATGGGAATGTAGTAAGCGGCGCCTTTTTTGTAGGAAAAACTCATACCCACAATGTCGGCCTCGTTGGCATCGGTGCCGGTGGTTTCTGTATCAAAGGCTACCTCCTGCTGTTGGAGCAGGGAAGCCAGCAATTCGGCTCTTTTTTCCGGTGTGTCTATCAGCACATAATCATGGGGCGTATTGTGGATATTTTTGTCCGGAGCGAGGAAAGTGGTGGCTTCGATGGTCTCTTCTGCTTCAGCCACGGCTGTTTCCACTGGCTGACCGAAGAGGTCGGTTTGCACCACTCTGGCTTTGGCTTTGGGTTCAGGGGCGCTGCCAGCGAAAGCGAAGCTGTCACCCAGCACTCTTTTGCCGAGGCTTTTGAATTCCAGTTCTGTAAATATTTCCGACAGTTTTTCCTTGTCTATCTCCGACAGGCTAAAATCTTCTTCATGAAATGTTACCGGTACATCGGTGATGATAGTGGCCAGTTCCTTGGACATCAGGGCGTTTTCACGACCTGCCTTGATTTTTTCTGCCATTTTACCGCCGATGGCATCTGCATTGGCCAGCACATTTTCGAGGGTTTCGTATTGTGCGAGCAGTTTCATAGCTGTTTTTTCACCAACGCCGGCGATACCAGGGATATTATCCACCGCATCGCCCATCAGACCCAGGATATCAATTACCTGGTGTACATCTTTGATCTGCCATTTTTCGCACACTTCCTTAGGGCCCAGGATTTCTTCCTTGCTACCCATGTATGGCGGTTTGTAGATGAACACGTTGTCTTTTACCAGCTGCCCGTAGTCTTTATCGGGTGTCACCATATACACCGTATAGCCAGCGTCTGCGGCTTGCCAGGCAAGTGTTCCGATCACATCATCGGCCTCATAGCCATCCAATTCCACCACCGGAATATTGAACCCTTCGATGATCCGTTTGATATCAGGGAGGGCATCCAGCAGATCTTCAGGCGCATCTTCACGGTTGGCTTTATAATCGGTAAAAGTAGTATGGCGTTCTGTGGGCGCATGTGTATCAAAAGCTACAGCCAGATGGGTCGGTTTTTCCTTATTGATGAGATCCAGCAACGTAGTGGTGAATCCAAACTGCGCATTAGTATTACGTCCGGTGCTGGTAAGCCTTGGATTTCTGATCAGTGCATAATATGCCCTGTAAATCAGCGCCATGGCGTCCAGTAAAAATAATTTCTTTTGCATTACTAAACCTACAAGAATTAATTTGATGCACAAAATTAAGATAGTACCACAATATTCACGCAGAATGTAATTTTAACCTGGAAATAAGTAGCATATGAGCAAGATATATCATTTGTCCACCTGCAGTACCTGTAAAAAGATCCTTGAAGAAATCAAGGCAAAAGAAAGAGGAATTGCACTACAGGACATCAAAAAAGAAAAAATTACACCGGAGCAGCTCGAAGAGATGCATGCCCTGGCCGGAAGCTATGAAGCCCTGTTCAGCCGCAGATCACAACAATACCGTCCGATGGGCCTTCATGAGAAGACGCTCACTGAACATGATTACCGCGATCTGATTCTGCAGGAATATTCTTTTCTGAAACGTCCCGTGGGAGTTGCTGCAGGAAGGATTTTTATAGGGTCTGAGGTTAAACAAATGTAACTATGATTCTATGTGATGATGCTGATTCTCCTGTTGAACGGGATATCAGCATCATCACATAAATCTCGCTTACAGTTTTGTTATGAAGTTTTTTACCACATCCTTGTACAGGTACATGTCCTGATCGTGGTGGAATGATTTGAAGGGAAAGCGGGCTGCTTCGTCGAGGGCGGTTTTAAGATTAAACTGTTCCTGAGGAATGGAATAGAAATAACCTTTTTCCATCAGGTATTCGCCGAGGTATACCTGTTCTGACTGGCCGGGAGTAGGCACCAGGATGGCTCTTTTGTTGAGCTTGGCCAGGTCCATAAGGGTAGTGTAACCAGAACGGCTCAATACCATGTCGGAGGCCAGCATGGCTTCGTTTAACTCTTTGGCGTTCAGATGGTTTACCTGGGTAACGCCGGGAGCTACCTCTTCATGGTAGGGGGTGCCGGGTTTTCCGCTGACGATCAGTGCTTTAAGTGAGAGTGTTTTTACCTGGTCGAGGATCAGTTTCTCCAGGTTGGAGCGTTGAGGCTCGGGACCGGAGATGAGAACCAGCAGGTCGTATTTTTTTTCGATGTCTGTGCGAGGCTCAAAGCGGCTCAGACAGCCGATATAGGTCGTGTTGGCAGGGAGTTGCGCAGGATGGGCCAGTTCACCGGAAAGGTTATTGTTGCCGGCAAAATCAGGAATCCAGCAGGCGCTGTATTTACGGATAAAGCTGTAGTTGAGTTTCTGCAGGGTCCTTTCTATCCAGCCGCCGAAAGGTGTTTTGATCAACAACTGATGTGTGATGAAAACGGTGGGAATTTCCTTGTGGTACAGACCGAAGCGGTTGTCGGAGATGACGGCACTGATCTGGTATTCTTTTACCACTTTATTCAGCCAGCGTTGTTCATATTTTATCGCGCTAACGATCTTTGGAATTTGTTGTATGATCTTGATTCCGAAGAACTTGCCTTTTTGTGCATACTGAATGCGGTAGCCGGGGAGCGGTAAAATGGTGATTTCCGGAAATTCCTGTTTTAACAATGCGGCATGCTTGCCTTCGGCGGCAATAAAAACCTGCGCGCCTGCGTTAAGCATTTCATAGATGAGCGGAATATCGCGGGTGGCGTGTCCGAGGCCCCAGTCCAGCGGCACGATTAAAATTTTTACGGGAGGCAGGATTGTGGACAAATAAATTGGATTTTTTTTGCGAATTTAGCTTAAATTACAAAGGGTGATTGTTAAGAAAAGGTAAACTCTTAGAGGGAAGGATTTATATTTAACTGGAAGTATATTAATTAGCAATATGAAAAGGCTCAAATGGATGGTGATCTTTTTTCTGTGTGGAAGTTTAACGGTGACAGGTTGCAAAGTATTTAAGAAAAATGATTGCGGTTGTCCCACTATGAACAAAAAACGAATGCATTAAAGACTCATCTGACACCAAACATTGAAAACGATTTTTACCTTATCTTTTTGGATTATCCCATGAAAACCTAGCCAAACAATATTTCGGGGAACAGTCAAAAATTTTTTCATGAAACCGGTAGATAGAGATTTATTAATCCTGCTACATGAAGATAGGTACACAGAGCAGCAGATCCAGTCTGCTGTAAGGCAGATCAGTGAGATGTTGTCCTTAATTGAAACGATGGATTATCTGTGCGCAGTAATGGAGGTAGTAGATTGCAACAAAAGCAGAATTACCAGCAAACGATCGGCGCTGGAAAAAGCAATTTCCCGCAAAGCACACAAACCTTTTGAGTTCATTATTCATCGGAACTAGCAGTAGCGCGTCACACATCACAATTCCCGCAAAGTAGCCATTGCCAGCTGCTCATCGCTTCATTGTGCATTTTATTAAATTCTTGTTGTACGTTTGCCATCAAACAAACCCAAATAAGTGATGGCAGATTTTTCGCACCTGCAGGATTTTTTGCAACCTGTTTCCAAAGCATTTCTGAATGATGATCTGGAGTATGATGCATTCCAGATCGGAGGTGTTATTGATGCTTATGAAGAAGACCATCATCCGGACCTGGATGCTGCTGATATTGTATTGCTGGGTGTAGGAGAAGAAAGAGGCAGTGCCAGCGGCAAAACCGGCACCCAAGGCCCCGACGCCATACGCCGGGAATTTTTCCGCCTGTATAACTGGCACCGTGATATCAAACTGGCCGATGTCGGAAACCTCCGCTCCGGCGCTTTCCTCGCAGATGCCTATGCAGCTATGAAAACAGTGGTCGGAGAACTGATACAGGCCAATAAAACCGTTATCATACTGGGTGGGTCACATGATCTTACCTATCCCCAATATAAAGCCTATGCGGCTCATCAGCTGATCATAGAAGCTACAGTGGCCGATGCACTCATCGACCTGCAGGAAGAGTCTTCCCTGCGCAGCGAGCGGTTCCTGATGGACATTCTCACTGAACAGCCCAACTATCTCCGTCATTATAATCATCTTGGTTTCCAGAGTTATTTCGTACATCCGCGCATGTTAGAAACACTCGACAAACTGCGTTTCGACTGTTACCGCCTGGGCCGTATCCGGGAGAACATAGAAGAAGCAGAACCCGTACTGCGCCATTCCGATATGTTCAGCCTCGATATCAATATTATCCGGCATACAGATGCACCGGCCAATCACCTCTCTCCCAACGGCTTCAGTGGCGAAGAGGCCTGCTCTCTCACCCGCTATGCCGGCATGAGCAGCCGCCTGTCTTCCTTCGGTATCTATGGTTATCGCCCCGAAAAAGACAAAGAACAACTTACTGCACGTCAGATCGCGCAGATGATGTGGTACTTTATGGACGGACGTTCTGTGAAAAATAAAGAAGCACTCCTCGAAGACCGCGACTCTTTCTGGGAATTTCATATAGCCTTCTCCGATATAGAAACCGTATTCCTGAAAAGCAAACGTACCGGCCGCTGGTGGATGCAACTACCCGACCAGGAGTTTGTGCCCTGTGCTTACAACGATTACCTGCTGGCCAGCAACAATGAAATGCCGGAACGCTGGTTGCGTCATCAGGAAAGAATGTAAATCATTTAGGGATTTAGTCATTTTTTTATTTGGTGATTTAGCTTTACATCAGCACAAATCACTAAATAAAAAAATACCTAAATCTGTAAATCAAGAAGGGCCGTAACCCTGTCTTTTACATAGGCAGCTTTGTTGTCGGTGGAGATCATGTCATCATCAAGCCCGTTCATGGTGCTTTTATGCATCTTTTCCACCCGCTCATCTATCTTACGGAAATATTCTTCCCGCTTCTCTTCCCATGCTCCCTGTTCTGTTTGCAGGGCACGTAGCTTGCCCGGATCGATCTGGGTGTAAAGACGCTGAAGGGTACTGTGCAAAAGGCTGTCGAGCTGCTTGTAATAAACAAGCGCACAGCTGTAACTATTACTGCCTTTAGACAGGCAATGCTGATAACGGATTTCCAGTGAGTCCAGGGCCGCTTGGCGCGACTGGGCATATGCATTACTACACAGAAATACCGCCAGTATAAGGATAAGGTTTCGCATAGGCGCTGTGTGTGAACGCCAAAGATAACGAAATTATTATATAAATATATGATGTAATTTGTTTGGGTGGCCCCCTCTGAGATTTTGCTGCGTGCAAAGAGGATAATGTCAACCCCAAAAGCCTTTACGGCAGGCGTTTTCGCGGCTTCGGAAGTTCACCGTAAACCTTACTCTGTTGCACCTACAGATCCGGTGCAGGTTTCGCCGGGAGGAAGTCCGTTCAGCCAAACCCGGAGGGCTTCGGTCCGCTGGTTGGTTAGCTCCGCCAGATAATTGGACTTACATGCCGGGAACATACTACCATAACTTTTGGCAGATTCAGGATACATAGCTTTCAGTTGCGCATCGCGAAGCTGTACCCACAGTCTTTGTGCTTCTTTAAAATTGTTGATGAAAGTTTTGTTGGCCGTGTATTTTTTCAGGATCTCCTGGTATATCGTATTCAGTTTTTTGTCAGCCTCCTTGTATTCCAGTCCGGCCTGTTTGTTCATCTCTGCCTGTGTTTGTGCAACACCGGCGATGCTGCCGGCCATTAATAACAGTGCAATAAAGAATGATTTCATATGGTGATAGTTTAAGGATGAATACTGATACTTCGGTTGATTTCAGACGGCCGGAAAAAACGTATCCTGCCTTGGAATATTGCAGGATACGTTCTCTTAGTATATTTTCTGATGGCATCAGATCACCACCAGTTCGTAGAAATCAGCGGGCGAAAAATATTGTTTCGCCAGTTGCTGGAGTTCTTCCGCAGTGATGGTTTTGATGGTTTTAATGTTATTGTAGAAATAGTTTTCGTCCAGATCATTGAGGATCAGGTTTTTCCAGCGTTGTATCACCTGGAAGGTACCATCCAGATCGCCGAGGATGGAACCGACCATATAGTTGCGCACGAGGTCCAGCTCTTCCTGGGGTATTGTTTCGTTTTGCAGGATTTGCAACTCTTTGTATACTTCTTCGATAGTGGCTTCACACACATCTCTGCCGGCTTCTGTCTGGATATTGATGGCACTTACCTGTCTGAAGTTATAGAGCTGTGAATAGATACCGTAAGTATAACCTTTTTCTTCCCGGATATTGCTCATCAGTCTGGAGCCGAAGTAGCCTCCCAGGATGGTGTTGAGCACCAGCATTTTAGGGAAGTCAGGATGATAGCGGTTAGGGAAAGGGCGTGCTACGCGAATAGCACCCTGTACCCCGTTTTCATCGTTGAAAATGCGGAATTTTTTTTCTTCTGCTGGTTGTATCGGCAGGTCCAGTTTGATCAGATTGGATTGGCCATTCCATTGGCTGCTGCCGAAGTATTTATTCAGCAATGCGATCATGTTGGCAGGCATATTACCGGCAACAAAGATGCGGCAGTTATTGTACGTATAATGCTTCTGATAGTAGGCCCGCAGTGTTTCGGACTGCAGCGCATCATAAGCCATCATGCTGCTGACACGGCCATAGGGATGGAATTCACCAAACAGGTATTTATCGATGAAACGATTGGCCACGAAATCGCATTTCTGCAGGTTGACAGCCAGCTTCTGTTTCTGGTTTTGTTTGTAGAGCTGTAGCTCTTCTTCCGGAAAGATAGGATCGAGGATGACTTCCTGCAGCATGGGCAGCAGTACCTCTGTATGTTTGGAGAGGCAGTGCAGCGTAAACGTGGCGTTTTCATGGTAGGCATTACGGTTCAGGTATGCGCCATGATAGTCGAAGGTTTCGTTGATCTCCAGGGCAGTATGTTTACTGGTACCGTTTTTCATGAGAAAGTTGGTAGCCGTGGCTTCCAGGCTTTCACTTTCGTACCAGGAACCTGCCGGAAATACCAGTTCCAGCTGCAGTGTTTCCTGCTCTTCCGATCTGAGGGCATAGACGGGAATACCGTTGTCCAGCTTAAATAGTTCGTAAGGCTTCAGCGTTATATCAAACTCCACTGCATCTTTAATGGAAGGAGGAATCGTTCTGTTCATAATGTCTCATTTATGCCGTGCAAAGGCCGGGAGGGCCTAGTTTTCGGCGTAATAATAAATCGTGTTGGCATTCTTTTCATCAAAGAGCAGTTGGGCTTCTCTGTGAATATCGGCGGTTGTTACGACTTCGTAGTTTTCAAACTCTTTGTTCATCAGGCTGGCATCTCCCAAAAGCTCATAAAAGGCCAGGTTGTTGGCACGGTTGAGCAGGCTCATATCTTCAAATGCCAGGAGGCTTTCCACACGGTTTTTCACTTTCTGCAGTTCCCGGTCTGAAATGATTTCGTTCTGTAGTTTCTCCAGTTCGACCTGAATGGCTTTCTCTGCATCCTTCATCTTAACACCTTTCACCAGCTTACCTTCAATGGTCAGCAGACCGGCGTCGAGGCTACCGAAATGATAGCAGTCAATATTACTGAACAATTTCTTCTCTTTCACCAGCACCTGATGCAGACGGGAAGAGCTGCCACCACCAAGGATATCGGTGATCAGGTCAGCCGCGTAATAACGTTTGTCTGCCCGGGGATACATATGATAACATTTGTACAGCGCATCCAATGGAACATTGGCTTTTACCTCCAGTTTATGTGCTTCTGCCTGCGCTGGTTCTACCGGCAGGTTGCGATTATATTTTTCTCCGGAAGGGATATCACCAAACCATTTCTCTGCCAGTGTTTTTACCTGTTCTACAGTCACATTGCCGGCTACGGAAAGGATCGCATTAACAGGACGGTAAAACCGGAAGAAGAAGGCTTTCACATTTTCCAGTTGGGCATTCTCGATATGGGAAAGTTCTTTGCCAATGGTCATCCAGCGATAAGGGTGCGTGGAAAATGCCAGTTCACGCATCTTATGCCATACATCGCCATAGGGCTTGTTGATATAGTGTTCCTTAAACTCTTCTGACACTACTTTCCGCTGAACGTCCAGGCTTTTTTCGCTGAAGGCCAGTGAGAGCATGCGGTCGCTTTCCAGCCAGAAAGCCGTCTCAATGTTTTCAGCTGGCAGCTGGATATAGTAGTTGGTAAGATCGCTTGTAGTGTAGGCGTTGTTCTCCCCTCCCGCCATTTGCAGAGGCTCATCATATTCGGGAATATTAACAGATCCGCCAAACATCAGGTGTTCAAACAAATGGGCAAAACCGGTCTGTTCCGGGTTTTCGTCTCTGGCTCCTACGTCGTACAATACGTTTAATACGGCCATAGGTGTGGAGTGGTCTTCGTGAACAACGACCCGCAGCCCATTAGCCAACGTAAATTTATTATAATGAATCATAATGTAATATTAGTGTAAAAGTAAAAATAGGGGAAAAAACAAGGAATTGCGCATTCAGGGGCAGGAATTGCGGAGGATTTACCGAAAGGTTTTTTTATTCGATGTACAACTCTTTTTTTGAATAGTTGATGATAACGGTAAACTGTTTCCAGATATCATAACCAATAGAGCCGGCTATTTCCGTGAACACGCCAACATCGTTAATGTCTTTACTGTAGCTGACAGGCACGTTGGGAATGGTTTTACCACCCAGTTGCATGGAAGGTATGTTGCTGTTGATATAGTAAAGCACCCTGACCATATCCTGTACCCGGTCTGTGTTGATGGTAGGCAGACTGTTGATCCGGTTGGAGTCTACATAAGGCCAATTAAACAGGATACCGTAATCTCCGCCGGTAGTGATATGGTAATGACCGGGAAGATTCCGTCCGTCGGGTAGCTGGACGGCTGCATCTACTACTGGGGTGGTATAGTTGAGCTGAAAGTGCAGCAGGCGGCCGGTATTGCCTATTGGCGTTTTGCCGTTGCGGTACAGTACCAGCTGCTGTTGCCGGTAATCAATTTTAACGATGTAGAGTTTAAGCAGGTCTACTCCGATCACACCATCTATCTGTCCGATATCGTTGAGGTTTTCGAGATAAGCCTTCACGTAGGGAATGCGCAACTCTTTCAGGTATAGTGCGTTGAGCGTTACCACCAGGGTTTTGATCATGGCGTTGTTAGTACCGCTCATGAAGGACTGATGTCCGCTGTTGATACGCATCTTCTGCGCCACATGCTCATGCAGGATGGTGATTTCCGCGCCGCTATCAAACACAAAATGAAGGGTATCTGTACTGCCGGACAGCATTACAGGAATGACTACCTGTTTGTCTACCATGCGAAAAGGAATAACAGCCACCGGTTTGGTATTGTCCTCTGCCGGTGTTGTGTTTCTTCGTTGTGCAAAAGCAGGCATGAAGGTGTTAAAGGATATGATGATTACGGTCCCTAGAAAACGCCACATGCTGCAAATAACGCTAAAGAATGCTTTTTATTGGCAACTTTTTAATTAACAGTTCATTATCCCTGGCGACCAGCATGGTGGCCCTGGTGCCGATATTTTTAAGCATTTCGCGGAAGAGCTGCAGGTTAGCACCCAGGTTGTTGTTGATAGCCAGGATGATATCTCCTTTGCGGAAACCGGCTTTTTCGGCAGGTGATCCTTTGATGATGTCGGTGACTTCCACCCTCCCATCGATAAGATAGATGATCAGTCCTGTATAGGAATAATCAAACATGTCTTTGAAGTGGGAGTTGGGCATCAGGTATATTTCCTTTTTGGCGTAGTTGAGTGTGATATTAAACCGGCGTAGCAGGTCATTGCCGATCATGCCGCCGAGAAACGGATAGGCGGTGACGTTGGTTTTATCATCGAAGATATAAGTCGGCACATTGCGGAAGGAATAGCTGCCAACACGGAACTCAGGTATAGTGGTGAGCGACATCTGCATTTTGCCACCCAGGCCCTGAGCTTCTGTCTGGATGATCTTCCGGCTTTTGCGGTGATTGCTGAGCAAGGCACTGTCTTTCACAAACTGTGTAGAAATCAGCAGGCACATACCGGCACCGGTATCAAAATAATAGCGGTTGTTGACAGTCTTTTTGTTACTCCTCAGCGGGGCTGTGATCAGCGGTATCTGTGTGAGGGAGGGTCTTAGCAGTTGTCCGCCCCTGGGATAGGTATAATGCCCTTTGGAGTAAACGATGATTTCTTCTGTGTCATAATCTACGGTGACGATATACCGGCTCAGAAAACTGTATCCGATGATACCATCTACCTGTATCCCGTACACCTGGCTGATCAGCTCATAGTCGTTGACGTGAAAGTCGAGGCTGTCCATGGTAAGGCCGGGTAGTCTGAGGGTTCGGTTCATGGCAAAGGACACGGTTTTGGCGGCTCCCAGTCCTTTCACCACCTTGTCAGTAGGCGTTAGTTTGATGCCCAGTCGTATACAGGTGGCAGTGTCCAGCGATATGCCGGCGCTGCCGGTATCGAGGATAAACTGCAGGGTATCCGGCAGGTTATCCAGCAGGGCTGAAATAACTACAACGCCACCATAATACTGCTTGAATTTAAAGCGGGTGACAGGCATAGAGGCAGGGGTACTATCATGCTCAAAGATGGCATTGCCGGCAAGTACCGGCTGAGAGAAAGCAACGGTAGCTGCGATAGTAAGCAGCATGGCAAGTAACAGATTTGGTCTAGGCATACAGAAGATGCAGGGGGATCGTTTTCCTAAATTTAATGTTAAATATGCTACATATAAAATATTTTTATTACCCGCTGTTATTGTGCGATATACTACCTTTGTCGGGTTATTCAGCGACTAGAAAAACAGCATATGGAACTTCAGGATTTATACCAAAAGGCACAGCAGTTTGAGTTTCTGACAGCAGAAGAAGGTGTATTCATGTTCGAAAATGCACCGCTGGCAGAATTGATGCACATTGCCAACGAGTTACGCAAGCAACAGGTGCCGCATGGAAAGGTGACCTGGCAGATAGACAGAAACGTGAACACTACCAACGTGTGCACGGCCAACTGTAAGTTTTGTAATTTTTACCGCATACCCGGCCACGCCGAAGCATATATTACCGATATCGAGGAGTATAAACGCAAGATCGATGAAACCTTGAAATATGGCGGCGATCAGCTGCTGTTACAAGGTGGTCACCATCCTGAGCTGGGGCTTAGCTTTTATACCAACCTGTTCAGAGAACTGAAAAAACTGTATCCTACCCTGCGTCTGCATACGCTGGGGCCCCCGGAAGTAGCACACATCACCAAACTGGAAAAAAGCACCCATATTGAAGTGCTGCGTGCCCTCCAGGAAGCTGGTATGGACAGCCTTCCGGGAGCAGGTGCCGAAATCCTGAACGACCGCGTGCGCAGACTGATTTCCAAAGGTAAATGTGGTGCCCAGGAATGGCTCGACGTTATGCGTGCAGCCCATAAGCTGAATATCGCTTCCTCTGCCACCATGATGTTTGGCCACGTAGAAACAGTACTGGAACGTTTTGAGCACCTGGTAGACATCCGGCAGGTACAAAGCGAAAAACCGGAAGGTCACTACGGTTTCACCGCCTTTATCCCCTGGACATTCCAGGATGTAGATACCCTGCTGGCCAGAATCCGCGGTGTACACAACATGACTACATCAGAAGAATATATCCGCATGATCGCTATGAGCCGTATCATGTTGCCTAATATCAAAAATATCCAGGCTTCCTGGCTCACCGTAGGTAAACAGGTTGCGCAGCTTTGCCTCCACGCAGGAGCCAACGACTTCGGTTCCATCATGATCGAAGAAAACGTGGTAAGCGCTGCTGGTGCACCTCACCGCTTCACCTACCGCTCTATGCAGGAAGCAATCAAGGAGGCCGGCTTTGAACCACAACTGCGGAACCAGTTGTATCAATTCAGAGAGATACCTGCCAACATTGAAGAGCAGATAATCAATTACTAAGTGAATTGTTTTTAATATTAAAAGCCCTGTCAGCATTTTGTCTGACAGGGCTTTGTTTTTTCCTGCTTTTTCTCCGCTTATCATCATCCTATAAAGAATTGTTAAAACTATCTAGTGGCTGTTACCATTTATTCTTTCCTACGTCTAACAGATGTAACTCATCAAAACAAAGGAGGGAACCATGAAAAAGCTGGGTTTAATATTATCAGGATTGGTGATTATGGCGATGGCTGCCTGTAGTACGAAGATCACGTCTTCCTGGAGGGCCAATAACGCACCGCAACTGCAACGCGACAAAAAAATAATGGTGATGGCGCTGGTTCCTGAAAAGAGCCGGGCACTCAGAAGTCAGATGGAAAACTTCACCGTTTCTGAGTTCAGGAAAAGAGGTTATAATGCTGTTTCTGCATTACAGGAATTCGGTCCCGAACAGTTTATACAAATGGGTGAAAAGCAGGCTGTCAGAAAGCTTCAGGGTAGCGATGTTAGCCAGGTGCTGACCATTGTAATGGTGGATAAAGGCAGAGAAAGAAGTTATGTACCTGGATATGCCTATTCTCCTTACGGTTATTATGGATTCTGGCCTTATTATTCCCGCTGGTACGGTACCTATTATTCTCCGGGTTATATCACCTATAATACGAAGTATCAATGGGAAGGTAACCTGTATGATCTGCAAAGCGGACAGTTGTTATATTCTGTACAATCACAATCTTTTGATCCCCCTTCCACCGAAAGAATGGCCGTTTTATACGCACAACAGGTGGTAAAAGATATGGCGAAAAGGCAGTTACTGGCCAGGAATCAATGAATGCAGTAATGACGAATGAAGTGTGAAGTGCTGAGCAGATCAATTATTGATCTGCTCAACTTTTTTATGGATGATTCATTATCAATAACTTCGAAATTCGTAATTTTCTTCGTAGGTTTATCCCCCATTTATTATTTCCAGTTATGTTAGAGGTACCCGTTAATGAAGATATATACCTGCGGCAACTACAGTTGCAGGATGCGCCCCTGGTGTACAAACAGCTGGATGTTTCCCGTAAAAATCTTCGCAAATTCCTGCCATGGGTGGATTATAACACCAATGAGGAGCATAGCATGCGTTTCATTCAGATGATGCAGCGGAAAGCAGAAGAACAGGAAGCAGTAGCACTGGGTATCTGGTACAAGGAGCAGTTATGTGGTGTGATGGACCTGCACGGATGGGATCATCAGCTTCAGAAAGCGGAAATAGGCTACTGGGTAGCAGAATCATTTCAGGGTAAAGGCATTGCTACGGCGGCCTGCAGGGCACTGATCTCCTATGCTTTCAAAAAATTACGACTCAATAAAATAGAGATCCGTTTTGTGCTGCAGAACGAACGCAGCGGGCAAATCCCTATCAAGCTGGGATTTACCCGCGAAGGTATTCTCCGGCACAACGCCAAACTACATGGTCAGTTTGTAGACATGGTAGTGATGGGCGTATTGCGCAAGGACTGGAAGTTTTAATGACCGGCGTCTGTAGTTTGCCTCACCCGGCTGTGTTTCCTGCCGTAGCAGTAGTATATAACCATGCCCACGGCCATCCAGATGATAAGCCTCAGCCAGGTATCCAGCGGAAGGAATACCATCATCCCCACACAAGTGAGTATACCCATAATCGGCACAAAAGGTACCCAGGGCGTTTTAAAAGAACGAGGTGCATCCGGCATGGTATAACGCATGATCCACACACCCGCACATACGATCACAAAAGCCAGCAGTGTGCCGATGCTGGTCATCTCTCCCACTACCTTAATAGGCACCAGCGCAGCAAACAAACTGATAAACACACAGAAAAGAATGTTAGACTTCCACGGTGTACGGAAACGGGGATGTATCTCCGAAAATACTTTCGGTAGCAGTCCATCTTTAGACATCGCGTAAAATACGCGTGACTGTCCCCAGAGGTCTACCATGATTACAGAAGTATAACCAATGATGATAGCGAGTACCACCATCTGTCCGAGCCACTTGTAAGGTGTATGGGCAATAGCGATGGATACCGGTGCACCACTGTTTTTGAACTCAGTGTAAGGGGCGAGGCCCGTCATAACATGGGAGAAAACAATAAACAAGACCGTACAGATAGCCAGGGAGCCCAGTATACCGATAGGCATGTTACGCTTCGGATTTTTGGTTTCCTGTGCAGCAGTACTCACAATGTCAAAGCCCAGAAATACGAAGAACACCACGCCTGCACCCCGAAGGATACCGGACCATCCGAAATGACCGAACTCACCGGTATTTTTAGGGATATAAGGTACCAGGTTGGCGGGCTGTACATATTTCCATCCCAGTGCAATGAAAACCAATACTACGCCTACTTTCAGCGATACCACCACTGCATTCCAGATCGCGGAACCTTTGGTGCCCCGCATCAGGACGTAAGACATCAGTATCACGACTAATGCCGCCGGCAGGTTAAACAGGCCATGTACAACTTCTCCACCTGGCAGCGTAATTGTTTCAAATGGAGAATGTACCAGCCGTGGTGGTAGATAAATACCATAACCCGACAGGAATTCAACCAGGTAATTAGACCAGCTGATAGATACTGTAGCTGCTCCTACTGAAAACTCCAGTACCAGGTCCCAGCCTATGATCCAGGCAAACATTTCTCCCATGGTGGTATAGGCATATGTGTAGGCACTTCCGGCTACCGGGATCATGGAAGCAAATTCTGCATAACATAAACCAGCAAAGGCACAGCCAATGGCTGCTACTATAAAGGACAAGGTAACAGCAGGGCCTGCATTGTTGCCCGCGGCCAGTCCTGTTAGCGAAAACAGGCCCGCACCAATGATTACGCCCAATCCCAGCATGACGAGCTGAAACCCGCTCAGGGAGCGTTTGAGACTATGACTCCCCTCCTCGCCTGATTCCTGTAGCAGCCAGGACAACGGTTTTTTGTAATATTGTTTCATTTGAATACTCTACTTGTTTGGTGGACTAATTGCGCGCAAAAGTAGGAAAACATTTGGTTATTGGAACATTTGGTTACCCGGATATTTCTCTGGATAACCAAATGTTTATATATCAGTACGTTATGAAATGTCGCAGATATGAATAGCGTTGTTCAGGGAAGCCAGTTTGTCTGCATGGGAAGGAATAAACTCCTGTGCCACATAACCTTTAAAACCGGTTTCGTAGATGGCTTTCATGATAGCCGGATAGTACAGTTCCTGGGTCTCGTCGATTTCGTTACGGCCAGGAACACCGCCGGTATGGTAGTGTGCGATATATTGATGATGGTCGCGGATATTGCGGATCACATCACCCTCCATGATTTGCATGTGGTAGATATCGTACAGCAGTTTGAAGTTTGCGGAGCCTACTGACTTACACAATGCCACACCCCAGGCGGTATGATCACATTGATAGTCATGGTGATCTACCTTGCTGTTGAGCAATTCCATCACGAGCGTCACTTTTTTCTTTTCTGCATAACCGATAATACGCTGCAGTCCTTTGGTGCAGTTTTCAATGCCCTGTTGATCGCTGAGACCATTACGGTTGCCGGAGAAGCAGATTAGGTTGGAGAAACCGGCTTTGGCTGTTTCGTCGATATAATGTTTGAAGTAGGCTTCCAGTTTATCGTGGTGAGCCGGGTTGTTGAAACCTCTGGTAATACCCCATTCCTTACCGTTACTGGCCACCATGGCGCAGGTCATGTCATGCTTTTTCAGGATAGCAAAGTCCTTGGGATCTACCAGGTCGATAGAGGGGATGCCGATTTTTTTGGCAGCCACACATAAGTCGTCCAGTGGAATGTCGTAACACCACGCACATACGGAGTGGTTGATTTTTCCTTTTAATGGCTCACCAACAGCTTTGTCGTGAGCGGATACCCTTTCAGTGAGGGATGATAACGCGGTGGATGCCAGTGCCATAGTCGCTACTTTTTTGATCATGTTACGGCGTGAGTTGTCCTCGTGCATATAAGGAGTGCTTTTAAGTGGGATGAATTTAATGGAAAATAAGCGTATTTTCAACACTACTGTGATGAATGTTGATATTAGTGATGTTCCTGATGAGCGAATTCAAACAGCGACTGCGATGAGTGCTCATGTGGCAGATGCTCCTGATGAGCGAAGATGGGTGAGACCGGCTGCTGTTGGGGCTGCGTATGATGGGGAGCAGTGGCTTATTTTCCGGGGAAGATTGTCGCGGGAATATGCGTTTTTTTCATTTTGCGTATTTCCCTGTCATGTGTACACGCCCTGAAAATGCTACCTTTACAACAGGAATTCTTTTTGGTAAGTAATTTGTTTATGTATTGAAAAGCGGAGGTTGAAAAAAATGGAAAAAAAGTATACTCCTAGTTTGTGGATCTGCATCCTGATGGACCTGATTGGTTGTGCCAGCTATACTGTACCGGTTTTGGGCGAAGTCAGCGATCTTATCTGGGCCCCGGTTTCTGCCTTTATTTTTTACCGCATGTTTGGAGGCTCCATTGGTACTTTTGGTAGTGCCTTTAACTTCATTGAAGAGTTATTCCCCGGAACGGATTTTATTCCCACCTTTACCATCGCATGGGTTGTAAAACGAATATGGGCCGGGAGAAGAGCGATGTCTGTGGAGTGATTGGATGATTTTCGATTTTTTGATTTGGTGATTTGATCGGTACAGAAAATCACTAAATCAAAAAATCGAAAATCCCTAAATTAAAAGTGGTTCATCCTGAAACCACCTTGTCCGCCTCTGGGACCCATCATCCGCATACCTCTGTCGCTTCCTTTGGTGTTGCCACCAAATTTGTTCAGGAAATAAGTGAAGCTCACCATAAAATACTGCTGCAGTACATTCGACCGCACGTCTTCTATATAGTTGTCGGTTACATCGCGGGAAACGCTTACATACTGCTTCAGCAGGTCGAAAGCCTGCACCTTGATAAGCCCCTGTTTCTTCGGAAATACATATTTGGCCACATTGGCATTCCACATGGTGGAAGTGAGGTTATAACCGGTTGTACGGCCTCTGTTGAGCGTACAGGTCACATCTGTGCCAACCATAAATCCCAGCGGCAGGTTTACGTTCACATCTGCATTGAAGTTGTAGTCAAAGTACTGCGTATTGGGAGTTGACGGCAACGTATAGGAGGTAGCGTTATAGTTTACACCGGCGCCCAATGCTGCGTCCAGCAACTCTTTGTACATATAGTTCACGTTGACGGACTGTGACAACTGCAACGTGTTTTTATAGTTCATCACTCCCTGCGTCATGTTCACATCACGGCTGTAACCGATCATGGTACCGGTATTCAGGTTCTGTCCGGGCGTGCGGGACAGCGGAATGGAGTTATGCAACATGCCGGTAAGGCTGTAGTAGCCATTTACGTTTACCGGTTTGCTGAAAGTCTTTCCGGTGGCGGTATCCAGCTTGGTGGAGTTGATGATTTTGTTGGTGCCGAAAGAACCTCTCAGTGAAGCAAACATGCCTTTGAAAGTAATGTTGTTAAACTGGTTGTAGTTAATGCGCAGGGTATTGTTGAAAGATGGTTTCAGGTCTGGATTACCCTGTTGCACATACAACGCATTACTATTGTCCGGCACTGGTTGCAGCTGTTGTACGGTAGGCTGCTGTGTGGTACCGTTGTAGTTTATGCGTAACCGTTTGTTCTTCGCAAAGGTGTAGTTAAAAGTGGCATTGGGCGCGAAGTTGACGGTATTCTGACGGATAACGCTGTCTCTCTTTGTACGGAAAGAATAGGTGTTATTGTCGAGATTATTGAACAATACATTCAGCCCAAGGGAGTAGTCGTATTTCAGCTTGGTAGTGCGGAAGGTAAGACCTGCCTGCTGGTTAAGTGTATTGTTGGTAAATGCATTGCTCAGCGAATCATTGAGTTTATCATAGATTCCTTTGCTTTCGTCGAAGTCGTAGGTATATTTTGTGCTGTTGCTTTTGTATTTGGTGAAACCATAGTTGGCTTCCAGATAACGATCGCGGGCAATAGGCTCGGTGTAGGTGATATTTACGCCGGCATTTATGCTGGTGCTGTTGATCTGGTTGTTTTGATTGAAGGTGGAAAGGCTATCGTTGGCAAAATAGAATACGCTTGACCTGTTAAAGTTTTGCTGGTCGTTGATGGTATTATTATAGTTCAGGTTCATGCTGAAGGAACGGCCAGGTGTTTTGAACCGTTTTCTGAACAGCAGTGATCCGCCTATGTTTTGATTGTTGCCTTGTCCATCATTGGTAGTTGTTCCTTTGTTGATTGTATCCTTTTTGTTGTTCAGCGTCTGGTAGTCCCTGGAGCTGAAGGTGTTTCCATTGGTGAGGGAATAAGAAGGAGAAAATATTACGGAATGAAATGAGTCTATCTGGTACTCCACCCTGGTATCAAAGCGATTGTTGCTGTTATCCGTCTGAGACATGGAGTTTTCATTGTAATAGGTGGTTCCGTTATCTGCAAAGGTTTGTCTGGAAGTTTGCTGAGCCAGGTTGTTTTTGGTATCGTTAAAGAAATAACTGCCGCTGAAGAGAACTTTTTTACTGAAGTTTTCACTGAAGTTAAGCCCGGCGTTCCAGTTGCGGGTAATACCGGGATTGCTGTTACTGCTGCTGCCGGCGCTGATGAGGACATTGCCTCCTCCTCCGCCGCGGCCTCCTCTTCCACCACCGCGTCCACCGCCACCACCGCCACCGGCGGGACTGAAGCTCATCTGGTCCTGGATGGTATAACCGGTATTGTTGATATTATTACCCCCAGCAACAATGCTCATCTGCTGGTTGTCGCGGAACCGGTTCAGGTTAAGGGAGGTGTTGAAACGGTCGTCGGTGCCATAACCTGCGGATGCACGTCCGAAGAGCCCTTTCTTTTTATCTTTTTTGATGGTGATATTGATGGCTTTTTCGGTTTGTCCGTCGTCTATCTTGGTAAACTCGGCCTGGTCGGATTTTTTATCGATTACCTGTACCTTGTCGATAATGTTGGCAGGAAGATTTTTGGTGGCCATCTTTGGATCGCTGCCGAAGAAGGGTTTCCCATCTACATATACTTTGGTGACAGTTTCTCCCTGTGCGGTAATAGCTCCGTCTTTATCAACGGTTACACCGGGGAGTTTTTTAAGCAGGTCTTCCACCACGGCGTTTTCGCGTGTTTTGAAGGCGTCTGCATTAAATTCAAGGGTATCTTTTTTTACAACGATGGGGGGCTTTTCATCCAGTATTTCCACGGCATTGAGGTTTACACCTTTGAGTTCCATACCCAATGTGCCGAGGGTAAGCAGTTTATTATCGTCGTTGATTTTAACGGGCCTGTTAATAGGTTTATAGCCCATGAAGCTGATGTACAGGCGGTAGTCGCCGTTGGCAATGCTGCTGATCTCAAAATTTCCTTTGTTGTCAGTAATAGCGGTATTGGCTACAGTAGAGTCTTTGGCATGCAGTAATACTACTGTTGCCGCAGGCATTGCTTCTTTAGTGCTCTGGTCGGTTAGCTGTCCTTTAATCTTTCCTTGCTGAGCCTGGGCCTGAGAGCACAAAACTCCCAAACCCAATACCAGCAAGAACTGTATAATTTTTTTCATAGTCGAGAATCCACGGAAAAGTAAGATAGGATGAATTTTTACATTTGAGGTTGCCGCTTACGTAATTTCTCCATCTCTTGTTGTCTGATTTCCCGCAGTTGTTCCTGGCTCACTTTTTCTGCACCTGCAGGGATGGTGAGATCGGTATCGGTAACGGGTTGCAGGCTTACGCTGGAGGCGTTGTAGGAACGTCTGCTACCTTCTGCCACCAGCACCACTGCATTGTTTTCCGGCAGTAAACCATTGATCGGAGAGAAACTGAAAGGCAGCTCTGTAGTGTACCAGACGGTATAGGTATCGTCTTTCAGCTTGATGGTGGCCTTTTTACAGGGATATCCGGCGATTTTTTTAGTCTTGTCGCCAGCTTTGTTATCAGCGGTAATAACAAAATCTTCTTCTGCGTAATATGTTTTCCGGTCATCACCGAAGGTGGTAAAAAGCTGGATGATTTTTTTGTTGGCGAGATCAAAATACTGGGCGTTGTTACGGCCCATCATGCCCATACCCGCGCCCATTCTGCGTTGGCCCTGCCATTGACCGCCCTGTCCCTGCTGCTGTGTATTGGCACTGTCTCTACGGGCTCTGCCTCTGCCGGCACCGCCGCCCAAGTCGGGTCTTTCGGTGGTCAGTTTGGCGTGACCGTTGCTGAAGGTGAGAGTTTGTTTAAAAGTAATCACATCGGGAATTTGCGGGGCTTCATCACCATCACTACCACCCCGCTGAAAGCCGCGCATCCGTTCCGGATCTGTTTTAGCAGTCACTTCGTAAATAATAGTGCCGGATTGCTGCGCCAGTAGCGGTTGGGTAAATGGCAGCACCAGGGCTGCACTCATGATGATTCGGGAAATACGGTTCATGGCGGTATGTTTTATCGGCAAAAATCCCGCTTCCCGCCCTCTTTTTGCGTTAAAAAGCTTTATTTACTGTTATTTACTGTTAAGGATTATCTGCCAGCGTTAAAAAGGCTTATTTACTGTTAATTATTGTTAAGGATTTCGCCCCTTTAGCGGGGGAATGGATAGTTTTGTAGGGATATTAAAATCTATTGATGCGACAAAGAATCCGAAACATCCTTATCCTGATGTGTAGCTGTATCCTGGGAATATTTCTTTTCCAGGGTTACTGGTTATACAATTCCTATCACATCCGACAGGAACAATTCAGTAAAGAGATCAACGAAGCCCTGCGCACAGCTGTTTTCAACAAGCAGTTTTCAGATGTGCACCGTCAGTTCCCTGAACTTCGCGGTTACCGCTACTACACCAGGATAAAAGACAGTGCACGTGTGGTGATCGCACAGGAGGGTAAATTTGAAAAGAAGCATCACTGGCATGGAGCCCCGCCAGGTCCTCCGCCCGACAGCCTGAGGGGTGATGCACCAGCCCGCATCTACGCCGATACACTCGCCCGCCGGATCTCTGAATTTCTGATCACCAACGACCACAATGACAGCGTCAATCTAAAAAAACTGGACTCCATCTTCCGCGCTGAACTGCATAACCGCCAGATAGCCACCCCTTATAAACTGGATACCTTCCACATGAGCTACAGCGGCTTCGAACGGGAAAGCTTCCGCGACAGTATCCGCAAAAGAGAGCCCCGGCAAACAGGCAAAATCCCTTTCAATCCGGCCAGCAACCTGTTTGTAAGGGCCAGCTTCGAATCACCCCTTCAGTTTATCCTTCAGAAAATGATATGGACATTGCTGAGCTCCCTGGCGCTGCTGGTGCTCACCGTCCTCTGTTTCGTGTACATGCTCCGCACCATCCTGAAACAGAAAAAACTGTCTGAAGTAAAAAACGATTTTATCAATAACATGACGCATGAACTGAAAACGCCTATTGCCACCGTATCTGCTGCAGTGGAAGCGTTGCAGAACTTCAATGCGTTGAATGATCAGCGTAAAACACAGACCTATCTCGATATTTCCAAAAACGAACTGCAGCGCCTGTCGGACCTGGTGGAAAAAGTATTGCATATCGCGGCAGAAGAGAAAGAAGACTTCGACCTGTTCCGGGAAGAAACAGATCTTAATGAGGTGATCGACAATATCCTTACCAACCATCAGCTGAAGGCCAACAAAATGCTGCAGGTGCGGTACGACAACAAGCTGACCAGGCCCACTGTCTACGTAGACAAAACCCATTTGGGCAATGCGATCAACAACCTGGTAGACAACGCGATCAAATATTCAAGAGAACAGGTACAGCTGTATATCAGTTGCAGTGAAGAACGCGGGCAACTAAAACTGATCGTCAGAGACAACGGCATTGGTATTTCCCGTTCCTATCAGGAAAACATCTTTGATAAATTTTTCAGGGTTCCCACCGGAGACCTGCATAATGTAAAAGGTTTCGGCCTTGGCCTGAGTTATGTGAAGAAAATCGTGGAAATGCATGGCGGCACTATCCGTGTGCATAGCGAACCAGACAAAGGCACGGAATTCGTTATTTTTATTCCCCAGGGCTGAAGTCCTGGGCTATATTTGTTTAAGCTGGTAATGATGAATTTATATTAAGTTAAGTATAAACGCATCGTCATTGTCCAACTAACATAGCCCAGGGCTTTAGCCCTGGGAAAAAAGATATTTCATGGCAAAAGTTTTATTAATAGAAGACGAGTGGCAACTGGGGCAGATTGTTAAAGACAGCCTGGAGACGCGTGGCTTTGAGATGCTGTATGCATCGGATGGCCGGGAAGGGCTGCGTTTGTACCAGCAGGAACATCCTGATGTGGTGGTGCTGGACATCATGATGCCCAATATGGATGGTTTTTCTGTGACGGCGGAGATCCGCAAGCAGGATAAATTCACGCCTATTATCTTTCTGACGGCCAAGTCGCAGACGGCGGACGTGGTAAAGGGCTTTGAGCTGGGCGGAAATGATTATCTCAAGAAGCCTTTCAGTATGGACGAGCTGATTGTCCGTATCAAGGCGTTGCTGAAGCGTTTCAGCGACCATCCGGCAGTGAGGGAGATGGAAGAAGGTTCGGTGATGATTGGGCAATATATTTTCAACTATGCCAAACAAACCCTTAGCCGTAATAACACTACAGAGTTTCTCTCCCACCGGGAGGCGGAGATATTGCGCCGGCTTTACGACAACAAAAATGAAGTGATGGAGCGTAAAACCGTGCTGATGGACCTGTGGGGTGATGATAACTTTTTTAATGCCCGCAGTATGGACGTGTTTATCACCAAATTGAGGCGTTATCTGAAGGAAGATACCCGGGTCCAGATCGTTAATATCCGTGGGGTTGGTTATAAGCTGATATTTTAGCATTATCACTTATCTTTGTTCTTTATGGAACAGTTAGTACAGCAAATAGCAGCCTATAAACAGGAAATAGCGGCTTTTACGCCTGCCAATGCGGCCGATCTGGAGCAGTACCGGATTAAATTTCTGGGAACCAAAGGTATCGTGAAGGCCCTTTTCGGGGAAATGAAACAGGTGCCCAACGACCGCAAGAAAGAGTTTGGACAGATCCTGAATGAATTTAAGCAACTGGCAGAAGCCCGCTATGAAGAGTTTGAAGGGTTGAAAGAAGCTGCAGGTGCCAATCATCAGGAAATTGACTATACCATGCCTGAAGCCCCTCACCGGCTGGGCACCCGTCATCCTATCAGTGTGGTGCGCAACAAGATCATCCGCATTTTCGAGCGGCTGGGCTTTACCATTGCTGAAGGACCGGAAATTGAAGATGACTGGCATAACTTTACCGCATTAAACCTGCCGGAAAACCATCCTGCGAGGGATATGCAGGACACTTTCTTTATCAGCAAAAATCCCGACTGGCTGCTGCGTACTCAAACTTCTTCCGCCCAGGTAAGGGTGATGGAGCAAGGCAAACTGCCCATTCGTATCATCAGCCCGGGAAGAGTATACCGCAATGAAACCATTTCCGCCCGTGCACACTGCTTCTTCCATCAGGTAGAAGGACTGTACATCGATGAAAATGTTTCTTTCGCCGATCTCAAACAAACCCTTTATCACTTCGTAAAAGAGCTGTTCGGTGAAAACACCGGCATCCGTTTCCGCCCGTCTTATTTCCCTTTTACAGAGCCCAGTGCAGAGATGGACATCTCCTGCTTTATCTGCGGCGGTACTGGTTGTTCTGTATGTAAACATACCGGCTGGGTAGAGATCCTGGGTTGTGGAATGGTGCATCCGAAAGTGCTGGCTAACTGTGGCATTGATCCTGAAAAATATACCGGCTTTGCTTTCGGTATGGGTATAGAACGTATTACCATGCTGAAATACCAGATCAAGGACCTGCGCCTGTTTTCCGAAAACGATACCCGCTTCCTCGAGCAATTTGAAGGGACGGTATAGATATTTGGCTATTGGGTTATTTAGTCATTTGATTATTTAAAATGCAGCGGAGACAGATCTTTGCTGCATTTTAAATAATCAGATAGCCAAATGAAAGAATAAAAAAATTCCCCGATGATACACTCTATTGCTGTATGCGGCGCTGGTACCATGGGTGCCGGCATAGCCCAGGTAGCAGCTTCCAGCGGTTTTAAGACGATCCTGTTTGATATCCGGCAGCCGGGGCTGGACAAGGCCCGGGCGCAGATTACCAAAAGCCTGGCCACTGCTGTAGAGAAAGGCCGGCTTGCTGCAGCCGAACAGGAACAGATACTCGAAAGGATTACTTTCACCAGTGATATCTCCCTGTGTGTGGCAGATGTGATCATAGAAGCGATTATAGAGCAACTGGCGGCCAAAACAGACCTCTTCACCCAGCTGGCAGCCATCAACAAACAAGACACCATTTTCGCCTCCAATACCTCTTCCCTGTCTGTTTCCGAACTGGCAGCCACGATCCCTCATCCGGAAAGAGTGGCTGGTATGCACTTCTTCAACCCTGCCCACCTGATGAAGCTCGTGGAAGTGGTGAGTGGTATCCAGACATCACCGGAAACAGCCAACGCTGTTTATGAGCTGGCTCAGACTATGGGCAAGGTACCAGTAAGGGTAAAGGATTCTCCGGGGTTTATCGTAAACCGGGTGGCGCGGCACTATTACCTCGAAGCGATGCTGCTGGCAGAACAAAAGGTGGCTGATTTCAGTACGATCGACCAGCTGCTGGAGAATGCAGGCTTCAGGATGGGACCTTTTGCGCTGATGGACCTCATCGGCAATGACATCAACCTGGCCGTAACACAGTCGCTGTATGATGCTTTTAAACAGGCACCACGCTTCAAGCCAAACGAGTTGCAGGAACAACGTGTGAAAGACGGAAAACTGGGCCGTAAAACAGGACTGGGCTTTTACAGATATGAGCAATAACAGTCCCAAAAAAGTTTTAACAGTTATAAAATCCGTAGAATAGCTCAAATCACGGAAATCATTAGTTAATTTTGAGCCTCCATAAGTAAACGAATAAGTCTTTCATGATTTTAGTAACCGGCGGAACAGGATTTTTAGGCAGTTATTTGATAAGGGCATTGGTCGCCGCAGGGAAACCTGTAAGGGCCTTGTACCGCAAAGCACCTTCTCCCCGGTTGCAGGACCTCTCCGGAAAAATAGAATGGGTACAATGTGATATCCTGGACGTATGTGCACTGGAAGACGCCATGCAGGGCGTTACCCAGGTATATCACTGTGCAGCAGTAGTTTCTTTTCAACCGGGTGATGTAGCCAATCTGATGAAGATTAACGTGGAAGGTACGGCCAACGTAGTGAACATGGCGCTGGATGCCGGTGTGGAAAAGCTGCTGTATGTAAGCTCTGTAGCTGCCATCGGCAGAGCAAAGGAGCAGGCAGCCATCACGGAAGACTGCGAATGGGAAGAGTCTCGCAACAACTCCCGTTACAGTATCAGCAAATTTCAGGGAGAGATGGAAGTATGGAGAGGCATCGCTGAAGGGCTGGATGCAGTGATCGTAAACCCGTCTATTATCCTGGGTGCTGGTTTCTGGGATGAAGGTTCCGGCACATTACTTAAAAATGCCTGGAAGGAATTCCCTTTCTATACCGAAGGTGTGAACGGTTTTGTAGATGTAAAGGATGTGGTAAAGGCCATGACTATGCTGATGGATAGCAGTGTCAGCGGAGAACGGTTTATCCTTTCAGCAGACAACTGGAGCTACCGCCAGCTGTTTACCACCATGGCCAATGCACTGGGCAAAAAACCACCTCATATAGCCGTAAAACCCTGGATGGCTGAAATGGTATGGCGACTGGAAAAAATTAAAGGGCTCTTCACCGGCAAACATCCGCTGGTAACAAAAGAAACAGCACGTACAGCCCAGCTGAAAGTATATTACGACAGCAGTAAAATCCACAATACGCTGCCGGAATTTGTCTTCCGTCCTCTGGAAGAAACGATCCGGGAAATATCCGCGGCTTTTCTGGCCTCCCGGAACTAATGATTACTTCAATAACAATGCAGCAATAGCGGCGGCCACTGTTTTGGCCGTCTCAGGAGGGGTATCTTTGCTTATCCATATCCTGGGCTTTTCGCCGGATATAACAGCTGCTACCGGCTGACCGCGATACTGGAACTCATAACATACGTTCTCGTAGGAATTAACCTTGCCGAAACGGTTATGTGCCGTTACCCGGATGTCGGTGTCTGCACAGCGGAGTATACCGGCTTGTTTGTTACTGTTCAGCTCCAGGTAGGTGGGTGATTTTAAAATCAATTCCCAGCGTTTCAATGGCTCATTTTTGGTGCCGTTGATCAGCGCGTAATAGATGGGCGCATTGCCATCCAAACTGCTTAAAACAGCCGGTAAATCGCGATTGGAGAATGCAATCCGGGAGGTGCTCATTGTTTGTACCAGGATCTTTTCTTCATTACCGGAGATATAGAAGCTGAAGGGGTTTTTAGGGTCTTTGATAAAGCTGCCCATTGCATCGGTCACACCATTTTTTCGGGAGGATGTATTGTAAAGTCCGAAGGTGATGGTTTTGGCAGACATCCAGCTGTCCTTCACTTTTACAGGCCATTCCTGATCATGGCTGTACAGGTTGTCTGCTGCGGGTGTCTGGGTGGGTTTGGTGGTGGTGCAGGATAACAGGAACAACAGCGGTAAGAGAAGCTTCTTCATAATGGCATATTTTTGAATTACGAATTACAAATTACGAATTACGATTGGGAGAAACCTCCTTCATTCGTAATTCGTAATTCCTAATTCGTAATTGAATCAAAGGGATTTTACTTTGTCCCAGATTGCTGGAATACGTTTTACCCAGTTCAGCTCTCTTTTTTTGTCGCTGGCTAGTTCTGCGGGGCAACCGAAATATACTTTTCCACCTTCGAGGCTGCTGGGTACACCACTTTGTGCGAGCACAACGGCACCTTTGCCGATAGTGAGATCTTTGTTGACACCAACCTGTCCCCAGAGGATAACATTATCTTCTATTTTGGCTTTGCCGGCGATACCAACCTGGGCCGCAATGAGGCAGTTCCTACCTATCACGGTACCATGACCGATATGGATCATGTTGTCCAGTTTAGTGCCACGGCCGATGATGGTATCTCCACTTACTCCTTTGTCGATAGTGCAGGCGGCACCTATCTCCACATCATCTTCGATGATAACCCGGCCACAGCTTACGAGCTTGTCGTACATCACTTCCCGCTCGGCTCTTTTCTTGAAGTAAAAAGCATCTGCTCCCAGTACGGTACCTGCATGAATGATCACATTGTCTCCAATGATGGTATGGTCATAGATGGTTACGTTAGGATGTATCAGACAGTTGCGTCCAATGCGCACATGATTGCCAATGAATACGTTAGGTTGAATGTGTGTACCCTCTCCTATCACTGCGGAGTCACTGATTGCTTTGGTAGCAGGTTCAAATGGACGGAAGCGGTTCACCAGTTTTACGTATGCACTGAAAGGATCTTCCAGTACTAACAGCGCCTTACCTTCGGGACATTCCACTTTCTTGTTGATGATGATGATGGTTGCCGCAGATCCGAGGCTGGCAGTATAATATTTTTCGAAGTCTACAAAAGATATATCCCCTGGTGTTACCTTATGTATTTCATTGAGGCCTGTAGCCATCAGCTGGCTGTTGCCAACCAGCTCTGCGCCTATGTATGCCGCGATTTCCGTTACTGCAACGGGTGCTTCAAACTTCATATTTTCTGTGTTGTTGAATAATGTTAAAGTGCGACAAAGGTAGTAAATCGATGAACGCAACAAGCAAAATATGAAGGGGGTAACAATCGATAATCGGCAAGTTTCAGACTGCTGTTATCCACAATTATTTTAGTAGTGTGAATAAAATTTTTTGTAAATTTTTTCTTTTGTCATGAAATTCTTTTTAATATTGTGTAGGGAATCTTGTTTCCCTGTACTTACTAACCCATTCACATAATAAGAAAGTCTGATTGTTCCAACGATCAGACTTTTTTTATTGCCTCTGAAACCCTTTGCCATACAGTATTTCAGCCTGCAGTTATTTCCTTGTAATGGTTTTTGTGAAGGTCTTGTAAAAGGACAAAGGGAACAAAGTACGCAAAGTGTCGGTCTCTCTCTTTTATCCCGTTTTATCTTCTTTGCCCCTCTTTGCTCCCTTCGGAGTATTTTATTTCCCGTTTTTTTTCGGGATGTTTTTATGCGTTTTTTTGCCGGCTTTCTTTTACTGATTTAAATAGCCTGGCTAAATAACTGACTTTGCGGCAATTTGCGCCACAGCCGGGCATCAAAAGCCATACAGATATTACGGATGAAAGGCCTTCCCGTGGCTGTTACAGCTACCTTTTCAGGCATTACTTCCACAAGACCATCTCTTTCCAGTTCCTGTAATCTTTGCAGTCCCTCTATCACTGCATCGCATTGTGTGTCTGCCTTGCGCCAGCTTGTTTCAAAGGTGCACATCAGATCGCGGATATGTCCTTTGAGCAGCTGATCTTCTTCGTTGAGGATATGCCCGCGAACGATCGGAAACTCACCCTTGCCTACCAGCTCCTGATAGGCTGATACCTGCTTTTCATTTTGTACATAGGCATAGCCGTTATCTCCTATGGAAGACGCTCCCAGCCCTACCAGCAAAGCGGTATGGGTTACCGTATAGCCCATGAAATTACGATGCAGTTCACCCTTCTCTGCTGCGATAAACAACTCATCACCAGGCAATGCAAAATGGTCCATGCCGATCTCCGCATAACCGTTTCTGGCGAACAGTAATTTGCCCAGTTCGTAAAGCCGTCTTTTCTCTTCATCTTTGGGAAGGTCTGCTTCGGAATAACGACGCTGACCAACTCCTTTTATCCAGGGAACATGCGCATAACTGTAAAAGGATATCCTGTCCGGACGCAGCTGCATCACCTTGTCAACAGTGTCCTGCATACCACAGGTCGTTTGTAATGGCAGCCCGTAGATAAGATCGAAATTAATAGCAGTAAAGCCAATCCTTCTCGCATGTTCCACCACTTTGGCTACCATCTCAAAAGGTTGCACCCGGTTGATAATTTCCTGTACCCTGATATCGAAATCCTGTATACCTAAACTAACACGCCGGAAGCCAAGATTGAACAATGTCTGCAGATGTTCCGGAGTAGTATTACCCGGATGTCCTTCGAAGCCAAGAGATGCATCCGGCAGTAATATAGCATCACGATAGATGCCTTCCAGCAGCATCGTCAGGTTGGCGGCACTGAAAAAAGTGGGGGTACCACCACCCAAATGTATCTCCCTGATTCTGGGGGTGCCTTCGAAAGCGGCCACATACAGTTGCCACTCTTTTAACAGTGCCTGTATATAAGGAACTTCCACGGCATGGTTGACGGTGATATGTTTATTGCAACCACAGTAGGTGCACAGCTTTTCACAGAACGGAAGATGTATGTATATACTGATCCCTTCTTTGTCGTTGGTAGCCCGGAAAGATTTTTTCAGCAGCGTTTTCCATTCCTGCAGACTGAAGGTGCTTTCATCCCAGTAAGGTACTGTTGGGTAACTGGTATACCGGGGTGCGGCAGTATTATATTTACGAATGAGATTCATGATGATTATGGTTTATGACAACAACGTTCAACAACTTTTTCACTATGGGAAGACATGACCGGACTGATATAAGGGATGCCCAGATTAAGTCCGCGCAGGATCAGCAGAATGCCCATCACCCCTACTACTACCGGTATGAGAGAACGGATCCTGTTGCGTATACCGATACTCACCAGGTGACTGAACCAGGCAACTGTGGTCATCGCCGGAAGTGTGCCTGCGCCGAAAGCTGCCATAAAGAGACTGCCTTTCCATACTTCACCGGTAGCTACTGCTCCTGCAATAGCGAGGTATACCAGCCCGCAGGGTAACAATCCGTTCAATACGCCTATGCCATAAAGTGTGCTGAACTTTTGCTGACGCAATAATGCACCCAGTGCGGATTTTATTTTTGTGAGATAGATGCCAGGCAGATGACTGCTTTTTGTTCCGGATGCTCCGGTGTATTTTAACAGTACTGCAAGCAGGAGGACAACACCAATACCTATAGACAGCCACTGCTGAAGGCCACCGAGATACAGCTGCCGGCCCACCCAGCCAAAGATCATTCCCAGCAGGGCATAGGTGGTGATACGGCCGGCATTGTACAGCAGGATGCCTGCCATTTTTTTATACCCTTCCAGATGTTGAACCGGCAATGTCAATGCAATCGGACCACACATGCCGATGCAATGAAAACTGCCTACAAAGCCAAGAATAAGTGCGCCAATCATGGTCGGTAGTATTTGTAATCAATTAGTTAACATGAAAGGCTGCTTCCTGGTAAAACGGTTTGCCCTGATTTTCCCATTGCACTTTCACGAGATAATTACCTTTGCTGAACAGCTGACGGTTAATCATCTGTCTGCCATCATTATTCAGTATCAATGGCATCTCCACATCCATCGCTGCATCTGATGGTCTGTAAAACTTTATTTTACCAGAGAGATTAGTGCCATGCAGCTCCTGCGGAAAGGTAACAGTAATCCCTTCAGACTGCTGGGTAATGCTGATGGGTGCAGACAGGGTGCGGGCATTGACTTTCCCGTCTATCACCTGCTGATATTTCAGCTCTTCCGTGTAATAGTCTTTGGTGACCATGTCTATTTTGGTGCGCATGCTTTTGGTAACCAGTGTGATAATACCGGCAGCAAAAACAACAAACACGATAATGATTTTATGTCCCCAGTTCATGGTAATGATGTTTTGTGATATAATGTTTATTGTATCGGTCCGAGGAAGGTGGTGCGCATAACGGCAATCCTTTTATCGCCTTCATAGAGGCCGATGTAAAGGGTTGATTTCCTGTTGTGCAGTGCCGCCTTTGGTACTACGATAAAAAAGGTGCCTTCGCCCTGTCCTTCAGCCTTAACGGTGATATGACTTTTACCTATTACTTCCACATGTCCTGGTTCTTCTTCCAGTTTAAGGATCAGTGGTATCTCTTGGGTGGTTTTATTGATCAGTTTAATACGGTAGAGGTTAGAGATACTGTCTTGTCCTCTCTCCTGGTACAACATACCGGTGGTGCGGATGATAGTGCCACTTACCGGCTTGCGGCTCGTCAGCATAAATACGATGGAGCCCAGTAAGAGGATAAGGATACCGGAATAGATGCGCAGACGGGGTGTAAAACGCAGCGGCGCATTTTGTGCAATGCCGTTTTCGGAAGCATACCGGATCAATCCGCGGGGGCGGCTGGTTTTGTCCATCATGTGATCGCAGGCATCTATGCAGGCGGTACAGTTCACACATTCCAGTTGAGTACCATTACGGATATCGATACCGGTAGGACATACTTTCACACATTGGGCACAATCAATACAATCACCGATAGCTCTGGAGTCGTCTTTACGGTATTTACCGCGGGGTTCTCCCCTTTTATAATCGTAGGCTACCAGTATTGAGTTTTTATCGAGCAATACCCCTTGTAAACGGCCGTAGGGACATACAATGGTGCATATCTGTTCGCGCATAAAGGCAAACACGCCGTAGAAAACCCCTGAAAATATCAGGATGGCGATAAATCCGCCGGTGTGTTCAGATAAGGGAGAAGTAATGATTTTGCCCAGGGATTTTGCGCTGATGATATAAGCGAGGAATATGTTGGCAATCAGGAAGGAGAGCGCGTAAAAAACAAGGTGCTTACTTGTTTTACGGATAATTTTATTGGAGGTCCATGGTTGTTTGGCCAGCAGCTTTTGCGCGGCAGCATCTCCTTCGATCCAGTATTCAATACGGCGGAAGAGCATTTCCATAAAAATCGTCTGCGGGCACATCCATCCGCAGAAAAGGCGGCCAAACGCCATGGTAAACAATACTACAAACAGAATGAAGGCCAGCATGGCAAGCCCGAAGATGAAGAAGTCCTGAGGCCAGAAGATAGCACCGAACAGGATAAATTTGCCTTCCACTACATTGAGCAGAAATAAAGGCCTGCCATTTATGGAAATAAACGGCAGGCTAAAAAAAACACTAAAATAAAAGATACTGAGAACGCTCCGGATATTGTACCAGCGGCCTTTCGGCTGCTGGGCAAATATCCAGTTACGTTTTCCTTGTTTATCAACTGTGGCTATACTATCTCTGAACGTATTGCTATCGGCCATGACTTTATTCTTTTACTCCTTGCGGATCTTTTGGATTGGCAGGGTTACTACCATGGATGGATTTGACAAAGCTTGCCAGCTGAGCCAGTTGTTTGGGGGAGAAGTCTTCCTGCCATGCTTTCATGCCTTTGTCTGCTACCCCGTATTTGATGGTTTTAAATACTTCGTTGATTTTGCCACCGTGCAGCCAGTAGTCATCGGTGAGGTTGGGTCCTACTACGCCCTGACCCTGAGGGCCATGACAGGGAGCACAACTGGCAACGAATATTTTCTGTCCTGCTGCCAGGTCATCGGCGCCATCCAGCATTTTTACATTGTTCTCATCGATGTTGTTGGCTGCATTTTTCAGGTACTCTGCTTTGGCGACGGCGGCCTTCTCTTCGGCCATGGCCAGCTCCTGTATCTGGTTAGGAGCAGAATGAGAGATCTCTGTGCGCCAGAAGTATACTACGCCGAAACAGATGCTGAATATAAAACCCCAGTTCCACCATGGTGGGGTGGGGTTGTTCAGCTCATGGATACCATCGAAGTCGTGGCCCATGTCTTCTTCTGTTTCGGACGTAGTATCCAGTGTCCTGGTTTTGTTGATTTTTTCGAGCCAGGAAATGCGGGGCTTGGCGGGATCAGCAGCCTTGGCGGACTTACGTTTACTTTTGATGCCGGCGAGAAAACGCAGCACAAAGAGCAAAGAGATGATCACACCAATTTCCACAATAACAATGGTCACGAGTAGGTATAGGGACTGTTTGGATAAGGGCGTATAATAGGCAGCAGCTTCCGGTACAGCGCTGGTGGCGCTGGCTGGCAGACTGACTGCCATAGAGAGTGCTATCAGGGTGATGATGACCGGCAGTTTAGCGGCTTCCTTTTTCATTCTTTCGCGGTAGAGGTCCATCGCACCTACTACTGCGTTGCCGAGGATGGCGATCACCAGTACCAGACCGATGATAACACTCAGCAGCACGAGGGCTACCGGATCTGCCAGTTCGGAAGGTGGCTTGGGACCGTTGGCCATTGCGGGCAGGCTGCAAAACAAACCGCCGCTGATTACATATAATAGCTTCCTGTTCATACCAAGTATTTTATAGGCTTTGGGTATCATCATTATCTAAGGGGATGCGGCTGATCTGGTCTACCATGTTGCGGTCTGCCCTGAAAGCCCAGAAGGCGGCAAAAACAAAGAATATGGAGAAGATCAGCAGGGAGGCCATCGGATAGACGCTGATGCCTGCAATTGATTCCAGATAATTAATGAACTTCATGATCCTGTTTTTTATGTTGACTAAAAATCATTTTTGGTGGTGGCCTCCGCATTGGCGTTAGCGGGTGCTGCAGCCGGGGCCATTTTGATGTCTTTACCCATACGTTGCAGGTAAGCGATCAGCGCTACAATCTCACGATCAGCTTTGATGGGCAGCTTGTCTTTTTGCAGTGATGCTGCGATACTGTTGGCTTGTTTGTCCAGATCAGCGATGGCCTGTTTTTCATAACCATCAGGATAAGGTACCCCCAGTTTGCGCATTACATTGATCATAGCAGGTGTTTTGCCTCTGTCGATGCGGTCCTCAAACAGCCATGGGTATGGTGGCATAATAGATCCCGGAGACATAGACGTAGGGTCCAGCATGTGGTTGTAGTGCCAGCTGTCAGGATATTTGCCGCCTATTCTGGCCAGATCCGGACCAGTACGTTTGGAACCCCACTGGAACGGGTGATCGTAAACAAACTCGCCGGCTTTGGAGTATTCGCCATAACGGGCTACTTCATCACGGAAAGGACGGATCATCTGGGAGTGACAGGTATAACAACCTTCACGCAGATATATGTCACGGCCATGCAGCTCAAGTGGTGTATAAGGTTTTACACTGCTGATGGTAGGAATGTTGCTGCGTACCAGGAAGGTAGGCATCATTTCCAGGGCACCGCCTACAGCTACTACTAACAGACTGAATACTACCAGTTGTATCGGACGACGCTCGATCCAGTTGTGCCAGTGAGCTTTGCCATGAGTAGGAATTACTTTAGGCAGTGGTGCGGCTTCTGCTGCTTCATTGGCCACAAAGGAACCACGACGGATAGTCTTCCAGAGGTTCACGATCATCAGTACCAGCCCGCTCACATACAGGGCGCCACCGAAGGCACGTAATGCGTACATGGGAACGATGGTGGTCACTGTTTCGAGGAACTGATATTTCAGCTGTCCTTCTTCAGTGAATTGTTTCCACATCATGCTCTGTGTAAAAGCTGCCCAGTACAGAGGAATCACATAGAAGATGATACCCAGGGTACCGATCCAGAAGTGAGTATTGGCCCATTTCCTGGAGTACAACTGTGTAGAGAAGATGCGTGGTATCAGCCAGTACAGGATACCGAAGGTCAGGAATCCGTTCCAACCCAGAGCACCAACGTGTACGTGGGCAATGGTCCAGTCGGTATAGTGGCTGATGGCGTTCACGTTTTTGAGAGAGAGCATCGGGCCTTCGAAAGTAGCCATACCATAACAGGTGAGCGCTACTACAAAGAATTTGAGGATAGCGTCTTCTCTTACTCTGTCCCACGCGCCACGAAGGGTAAGTAAACCGTTGAGCATACCACCCCAGGAAGGTGCGATCAGCATAAGGCTGAATACAGTACCCAGTGATTGTGCCCATTCAGGCAGGGCGGTATACAACAGGTGGTGAGGACCAGCCCATATATAGATAAAGATAAGTGACCAGAAGTGGATGATAGACCAGCGATAAGAGTATACAGGTCTGTTGGCGGCTTTCGGCACAAAGTAATACATCAGGCCGAGGTAAGGAGTGGTGAGGAAGAATGCTACCGCATTATGGCCATACCACCATTGTACCAGTGCATCCTGTACCCCTGCATACCAGCTGTAACTTTTAAACAGTGACAATGGATACTCGAAGGAGTTGATAATGTGTAACATAGCAATCGCCACCCAGGTGCCGATATAAAACCAGATCGCTACATACAGGTGTGCTTCACGACGACGCAGGATGGTACCGAGCATGTTGGCGCCAAATACTACCCATACCAAAGTGATGGCGATGTCGAAAGGCCATTCCAGTTCGGCATATTCCTTACCGGTGGTGTATCCCAGGAAAAGGGTGAGTGCACCACCTGCAATGATAGACTGCCATCCCCAGAAATGGATTTTACTCAGCAGGTCGCTGAACATACGGGCCTTACACAAGCGTTGCAGCGAGTAGTAAACACCCATAAAAATACCGTTGCCTACAAAGGCAAAGATCACGGCGTTGGTGTGAACGGGCCTGAGGCGCCCGAAGGTAGTAGGGGCAAATCCCATGTTGAGATCCGGGAATACCAGTGACAGGGCTGCCCACAAACCTGCAAGCATTCCTATCAATCCCCAGAACATACAAGCGTAGGCAAACCATTTTACCGTGCGGTTGTCGTAATAAAATTTTTCGAGAGACATAGTGCTGTTTATTGTTGCTTAATTGATGGTGTTTTTTCGTTTATTCGTGGTCGTTATCATCTTTTTTATCTTCAAAGAGAATACGATGTGCAGGAGAGAAATCATCTTCAAACTGCCCGTTCCTGACAGACCAGATGAAAGCGGCCAGAAAGCCTGCTGCTACGGTAAGGCTGGCGCCCAGCAAAAGAATAATTACACTCATAACATTATTATTTTACCAGTAAGAACCTGGCTGTTTCCAGGGCCTGTAAGGCATGTATTTCTTTAGCATGAAAGGTGAGCACATCACCGGTTTCCAGCACTGTAACCTCGTCGTTCAGCATGAAGGCAATTTTTCCTTCGAGTACCAGCACCATGGCGTCGACAGGTGAAGTATGCGGTGGTATCTGCTGACCCTGCTGCATGATGATAAGCGTGGCTTCAAACCGTTTTGTTTTCAGCACTTCCCGGCTTTTCACCTTATCGGTCCCTTCTTCCTGTATTACGTTCATGGTTTTCATCAGCATATAAGTCGTGATGTAAGTGTGTTAAAACCGACAGACAAGGAGAGCCCGTTATGCACGAGCAGCCTTGCTTTCAGGCTGCCCGTACATCCATTTCAATCGGGCTTTAATACTGGCGCTTTTAAGATTTCACTGTGTGTGTTTGTATTGATAGCAAAGGTAGCAGCACCTGGCGGCGACTGCAATGATATTACTCAATCAGAAATATGATTTTTATCAGACATTTGGCTCAATGCTTTACTGGCAAGCCTTTTACCGTGCCATTCGCTGAGCAGAAAGGTCATCAGCACAATGCTGATAGAACTCGCAGGCATCAGAATAGCTGCTACAAGCGGAGATAAAATGCCCTGCACCGCAAAAAATAACCCTGTTATATTATATACCAGTGAAAGAATGAAACTGGCCAGGATAATACGTTTGTTGGCCTTGCACAGTTTTATGAATGACAACAGTACCGGCAGTTGTTTTGCTTCAAGTATACCATCGCTGGCCGGTGTAAAGTTGTTGCTGTCTTCTGTGAGGGAAATACCGATATCGCTCTGTTTAAGCGCTCCGGCATCATTCAGCCCATCCCCTATCATCATTACTTTTTTACCCTGATTTTGCAGGGAGATGATATAAGCGAGTTTGTCGGCAGGCTTCTGTTCAAACAATAAAGTGGTATTGGGACCCATGAGTTTACGGAGGTTCACGGCTTCCTGATCATTATCTCCGGAAAGCACAGACATGGGATAATACTGTTGCAGCTGTTTTAATAGTGGTCGTATGCCGCTGCGGTAATTATTGCGGATGGTAAAAAGGCCGGTCAGTTTTTCGTTGATAGACAAATACACGATACTGCCGTCTACTTCTTCTTTCCGGTGTGCACCGGTGAATTCTGCATTACCCAGCCGGATAAAGTTGCCCTGTACCCAGCCACACACACCTTTCCCGGCATAGTCCATAAAATCAACCACCGGCATAGCTGTGCCGATATTGCAATAGCCGGCAATAGCCTTGCTGAGAGGATGTGTGGATTGCAGTGCCAGGCTGGCAATCATGCTTTCCTGAAAAGGCGCGAGTGTATTACCAAAATACATTACCTCACTGCCGGTTTTGCCGGTGAGGGTACCGGTTTTATCGAAAACAATATGCGTGGTGTTGGCTAGATTTTCGATGGCCTGAGCATTACGCAGGTACAACTGGTGGCGGCTCAGGATACGCAGGATATGCCCGTTGGTAAAGGAAGAGGCCAGCAGTAATGCACAGGGACAGGCAATGATCAGGATGGCTGTTACAGCAGGCCATATCCGGGAAGGATCATGCATAGCCCAATAACCAGCGCTGATGGCGGCAATCACCAGAACTACCCAGGTGAAGTTACGCCCCAGCAGGTGCACGAAGGATACATGTTTTTCTTCCTTGTTTTTCAGCTCATCGCGGTTCCAGAGGCTGGTAAGATAACTTTGTGCTACTTCCTTGATAGTCAGTATCTCTATATTTCCTTCCAGCTGGCGCCCGCCGGCATATAAGATCTCTCCTACTGATTTATTGACAGGCGTGGCTTCTCCAGTAACAAAACTATAGTCTATCAGTGCTTTCCCGCGGACAATAATACCATCTGCAGGTACCAGTTCGTTGTTGTGTATCAATAAGGTATCGCCTGTTTTGATGTCTGGCAGTGTAGTCGGTATTTCCTTTTCTTCCTTTATAACGCTGACGGCTATAGGAAAATAAGCGGTATAGTCACGGTCGAAGGAAAGGCCCTGGTACGTTTTATCCTGAAGGATACGGCCGATCAGCATAAAAAACACAATGCCGGACATGGAATCGAAGTAGCCGGCCTGCCCCTGTGTTACATCTACAATACTGCGGATGAAAGTGACTACAATAGCAAGTACAATGGGCATATCGATATTGAGGAAGCCGTGTTTGAGCCCACTCCAGGCTGACTTGAAAAACACCTGCGCGCTATAGAAAAATACAGGCAGAGCCAGTACCAGGTTCATATAACGGAACATCCGGTTCATACTTTCATCGGTATGTCCGCTGCTGGTGAAATATTCCGGGAAACTGAGCAGCATAATGTTGCCAAAACAGAATCCGGCAACGCCGAGCTGGTAAATAAGGCTACGTTTTACACCAGGCTTTTTATGCTGAAGGTCCTGCAGGCTGATATAGGGCTCATAGCCAATGGCGGTGAGCACTTCGGCTACATGCCGCAAGGTGGTCTGTGTTTCTGAAAAAATAATCAGCGCTTCCTTCTTACTAAAGTTGACGGTTACACGTTGTACACCCTTATCCAGTTTATGCAGGTTTTCGAGCAGCCACAGGCAGGAGCTGCAATGAATATGCGGAATATAGAAGCTGACATGCGTCTGGGTGTCGTCCCTGAACTGTATGAGCTGTTGTTGTATTTTCTCATCTTCCAGGAAGGCGAACTTATCTTTTCTGACCGTAATACGTTGATTTACACCGGGATTCTCATTCAGGTCGTAATACTGGCAGAGATCGTACTGGTGGAGTATTTCGAATACCAGTTTACATCCTTCGCAGCAAAAAACTTTTTCTTCCAGGGTGATGTTCCTGTTGTTGCAATCTTCCCCGCAGTGGTAGCAGGCAACTTGTACGTTGGTGTCAGAAGTGGTAGCCATTAGTCGATGCTTACAGTGTTAATAATTTCTTCCTGCCGGATAACGATCGTGTTGGCCGGTAAAACGGCCGGGTACAGAATATTTTGTTCTACGTATATCCATTGTTGCAGGAGCTGTTCGAGGGAATACATATCGCTGATACATATTTTATAGGCAGCGCTCCAGTGTCCCTGCAGGAGGTAGTTACCGGTTACCTGGCGAAGTTTCTGGAGCAGCAGTATGATCTTCTGAAAGGATTGCTGTATGCTGTCATAGACGGCTGGTTGCAGGCTCTTCTGGCCCTTGTTGTGGATGGCGGCGTTGCGAATGACCGGGAAGATGATGGACGTTTCTTTTCGCATCAGCTGGGTAAATTCGGTCTGCATTTTAGTGAAGAGCAGTTGCTGCAGATCTGCTGTGGCCGGGGCAGATGGGTCGTCCTGCCTTTCCAGGTTAAACCAGGCCATTATTTCTTCCGCAGTATGTTCTATGGGTTGGTGGAACTTACTGGTGATCACATCGCAGAGTGCTGCGGGTGTGAGTTCATGAAAGTTGATGATAGCATATGGATGCATGGATGGATGGTATTTTTGATTTTACAAAAGTACCAGTACCTCCACGCTGATGGAATGATATGTGTCAAGGCAGAATATGATATTTATCAGCCGTATGTGAAAGGCTGACTAGTCCTGCAGATTGGCTGTTTTGATGATCTGCGGGATATCGAGGAGGCGTATTTTTTTGCCGTCGAGTTCTATCATGCCGTCTTTTTTGAATTCGGAAAGCAGGCGGATGGCGGATTCGGTGGCAGTGCCTACGAGGTTGGCGATTTCTTCGCGGGAGAGGCGTACACTAAGAGTGGCGCCGTCTTCTTCCAGACCGTAGGTTTCTTTGATAAAGAGGATTGTTTCAGCGAGGCGTTCCCTAACGGGTTTCTGGGCGAGATGGGTGATCTTGAGTTCTGCTTTGCGCAGCTCGCTGGAGAGAATACGCATCATTTCAAAAGACAGGGAGGCATCTTTTTGCAGGATGCTCATAAAGAGGTCTTTCGGGATGAAGCAGATGGAAGAATCTTCCAGAGCAGTAGCAGTGGCGGTATAACGTTCGCTGCTGAGCAACGCTTTATAGCCCATGATATCGCCGGCTTTAACCAGGCGGATAATCTGTTCGCGGCCATCGTCGCCACTGTGGGACAGCTTTATTTTTCCGTCGTTGATGCAGTATACGCCAAAAGGGTAAGCGCCTTCATGAAAGATCACCTGACCTTTCTTGTATACAGAGCATACTTTAGCCGCGTCAATCTGTTCGAGATTGCACTGTTCTGCCTTGCAGAAAACGGACGAAAAACGGTCCTTACAATTTTGACACGCAGGATTTTGAATTGTACTACCCATATCAATCTGCAAAATTACTAATTTACAGCTCCTTAACCAAAGCAAATGCTGTCGTGTCGTTAATTTATTATGTTATTTATAAGCCATATGAAGTTCTGACAAGGTTTACACCGGAAGGAAACAAAGCCTGTCTGGCTGATTACTTTGAAGTACCACGGGATGTGTATCCAGTGGGTCGTCTGGATTATGATAGTGAAGGTTTGTTGTTGCTTACAAATGACAAGTCATTGAATAACAAGCTTCTGCTTCCTCGTCATGCGCATGAAAGAGAATACTGGGTGCAGGTAGATGGTGCCATTACCAATGTGGCTGTCCGTCAGCTGCAGGAAGGGGTGGATATCACTGTAGATGGGAAACCCTATCATACAAAACCCTGTTTTGCCGAGATCTTCCAGGAAGAACCGTTTTTGCCACCCCGCAACCCTCCTATCCGTTTCCGTAAGAGCATACCAGCGCCCTGGGTGCGGATGGTGTTGCATGAAGGGAAAAACAGACAGGTCCGGAAAATGACAGCCGCCGCTGGTTTTCCTACGTTGAGGCTTGTCCGTTACAGAATGGAAGATATCACCATAGAAGGGATGCAGCCCGGTGATATGAAACAGCTGAGCCGGGATACCGTCTATAAAAAACTCCGGCTTAAATCGTCCTGATGTGAATGCTTTTGATTATTTTGATAGTTAATTGCCGGTTTTCAGAGAAAAATCTGGTATTTAGCATCAAATAACCACTTGTCAACACTATCAAATACACAAATTTTAACTAGGTTTGTTGCCTACAAATATCTATTATGCTGAAATCAATGACTGGCTTCGGAAGGGCGGAAAGCACCAGAGGCGAAACAAGTATAGTGGTTGAAATCAAATCGCTGAATGGAAAGCAGTTTGAAGTGAACCTGAAATTCTCGCCATTGCTGAAACCCTACGAATTTGACATCCGCTCGCTGATGCAACAGGTGCTGATACGCGGGACCCTGGATGCCACCATCAACATTCGTCAGAATGGTGCTACCAAACCGGTGGTTATCAATACCGACCTGGCGAAGTACTACTACCAGTCTATTACCATGCTGGCCAATCAGCTGGAGCTCCCACAGGGCGATATGCTGAATGTGCTGATGAAGCTCCCGGAAGTGGTGAGCCCCGCTACTGAGCAGCTGACAGAAGAGGAATGGAAGGATGTGGAAGACACCCTGAAAGAAGCGCTCACCGATCTGGACATGCACCGCCAGGATGAAGGCCAGATGCTGGACGCCGATTTGTTACAGCGTATCACCAATATCGAAAGTTATACCGAAAAGGTGCGTGAACTGGACCCGTTGCGCAAAGACCGTATACGTCAACGTCTGGAGTCTCTGCTGGCTGAATATGTAGGCAAAGAAAATGTGGATGCCAACAGGCTGGAGCAGGAGCTCATTTTCTATCTGGAAAAACTGGATATCTCTGAAGAACTGGCGCGTCTGGAAAACCACCTCCGCTATTTCCGCGAAATCCTGAAAGATGACGAAGTTGCCAAAGGTAAAAAACTGGGCTTCGTATTGCAGGAGATCGGCCGCGAAATCAATACTACCGGTTCCAAAGCCAATGATGCCGGTATCCAGCAATGGGTAGTGCTGATGAAGGATGAACTGGAGAAAGCCAAAGAACAAGTATTAAACGTTTTATAGCAAGGCGTATACCTTATGAAAAGACTATTTCAGGTAACAGCAGGCTTACTCTTACTGGCTGCGGCCTGCAAGCCGTTAAAAATGGATGTCTACGAGAAAAACCTGGAAATACCGGGTCATAACTGGGCCTATGATTACCAACCCTCGTTTGAAGTAAATATCCTGCCGGAAGACACTGCCAACCTGTACGATATCTATGTGAATGTAAGGCATAGCGATGCGTACCCTTACAGCAATATCTGGCTGTTGGTAGGTACCCGGTATCCAAACGATAGTATACCTAAAGAACAAAGGGTAGAGCTGCCACTGGCAGATATCAACGGCAAATGGCATGGAAATGGGATCGATGATATTTATGAACACCGGGTTCTCATCCAGCAGAAAGCACTCTTCAATAAACCAGGCACCTATAAGTTTACGTTCGAGCAAAACATGCGGCAAAACCCGCTCCCCCATGTGATGAATATAGGTCTGCGGATAGAGAAAGCCGGCAAACGGCCATGATGAGAAAGTTTTTCAATAAAATGCAGGAAGGAAAGTCTGTTTCCTTCATTTATCTGTTGGTATTAGCATATACGATTGTCGCCCTCATCTGGTGGGGCGTGCTGCTGTTCCGCCAAAGCGAGCAGATCAGTGCCTTCGAAAGACAAAACCTCTCCCTGCGCATCGATAGCCTGGCACAGCCGGTAGAACACCAGCTCGAGGTACAGCGGATTGATAAAGACGCTCATATGCGTTCTTTTAAGTATATAGGGGAAGGATCTATTTTTTTAGGAATTATACTGCTCGGCGCGCTCTTTGTATATAGAGCTGTTTGGAAATATATGAAGCTTAGCCGGCAGCAGCAGAATTTTATGATGGCCGTGACACATGAACTGAAATCACCCATCGCTGCTGCCAAACTGAATCTGGAAACGATCCGCAGACACAAGCTGGATGAGGAGAAACAAGCCAAGCTGATTGATAATACCATTCGGGAAACCAATCGCCTGGACCAGCTCTGTAATAATATTCTGCTGGCAGCCCAGCTGGAAACGCATGATTACAAGCTGTTTAAAGAACCGCTCGACTTCTCTGCCTTGCTGGAAGCCAATATCAGAGAACTGCGCAATCGTATCGGCACACATGTCATAAATGCAGACATTCTGCCACATGTACGGATGGAAGGTGATAAACTGATGTTGCAGATCATCCTCAGCAATCTCGTGGAGAATGCAGTGAAATACGCTCCCCGCAACTCCACCATCACCGTTCGCCTGTTTGAGTCCGAACACCACCACCTGAAACTTCAGGTGGCCGATGAAGGACCCGGCGTACCGGAAGAAGAAAGAGAACGCATCTTCCTGAAGTTCTACCGGCTGGGCAACGAAAATACCAGAAAAGCAAAAGGCTCCGGACTGGGACTCTTTCTCACGGCTAAGATCGTGGAACAACATAACGGTACCATCCGGGTAAAAGATAATTTGCCCACCGGCGCCTGCTTTGAGATAACCTGGCCGGAATATTCCGTGCAAACAGCGTAACTTAGATGACGGATTCATGCTCATACATGTCCGCGGTTTATAGTAAAATCAAACGATTAACACATGAAGGAAGCGACTAAAGCATCCATACTGCTGGTGGAGGATGAAGAAAATCTTCAGGAAGCGTTGAAGCTTAACCTGGAACTGGAAGGATATGAAGTGACCGCTGTAGACAATGGTACCGCTGCCCTGAAAGCAGTAAAGAATGAATATTTTGACCTCATCATACTGGACATCATGTTGCCCGAAATGGACGGCATCGCTGTATGCGAAAATATCCGCATCCAGAACAACGAAGTTCCCATCCTGTTCCTGAGCGCCAAAAACAGCAGCGCCGACCGCGTACTCGGCCTCAAAAAAGGTGGTGATGACTATATGACCAAACCCTTTAACCTGGAAGAGCTGCTGCTACGCGTGGAAAAGCTCATCGTCAAAAACAAAAAAATACAGGATAAAGACAGCGTCCCCAATGTATACCGATTCGGTAACAATACCATCGACTTCGCCGCCCAGGAATGTGTTGGCAAAGACGGTAAACATTATGAGCTGAGCAAGAAAGAAGCCATGCTGCTGAAACTGCTCATCGAAAACAAAGGCGAAGTAGTAACCCGTGAAAAAATATTGCAGGTGGTTTGGGGCTATAACGTATACCCCACTACGAGAACTATCGACAACTTCATCCTCAACTTCCGTAAATACTTTGAGGAAGACAGCCGCAACTCCAAATACTTCCACTCTGTAAGAGGCGTCGGCTACAAGTTTACAGAAGCCTGAACATTTTGGGATTTATGGATTTTGGGATTTGTTGATTTGAAATGTAATCCCCCAATCCCCCAATCCATAAATCTCCAAATTCATAAATTCATAAATCAGGCGATCCCCAAATCAAAACCACTTTTCCGCAAATTCTCCCCACTTGCCGGTTAAAATCTGCCTCCGGATAAATACCACTTCCCATTCGCATCGATTTGACCGATATTTAATGAGCTTATCAGCAAGCCGTTCAACTTTCCTGTAAACCTTAGATGTGGTACAACATTTCGATGAAATAGTTTTTGCTGCGGGATGGCCGTACTGGCTGTTTTTTTTGTTAAGTCTCCTTGTACTGGTAGCGTTTTTCATTTTTCGTGAAAAAAGAATTAAAAGAGCCTCAGCGAAAGAAATAACCATGCAACACTCCCTGATCAACCTGGAACTCCATGCCTTCCAGGCTCACATGGACCCGCATTTTATTTTTAACAGCCTCAACGCTATTCACCACTATATCCTTACTACCAGTACGGATATGGCCTCCCTTTACCTCACCCGGTTTGCCCGCCTCATGCGGCTGATGATCGGAAACTTCAACAAGGAATGGGTGTCTCTGCATGACGACCTGGAAGCCCTGGAACTCTACATACAACTGGAACAGCTCCGGTTTGATCAGCAGTTTTCTTATCAAGTGAGGATTACGGAAGAGGTGAATCAGCAGGATACACTGGTGCCTCCCCTGATTATTCAGCCCTATGTGCAATATGTGATCTGGCACCGGCTGCTGTTACGCCCCCAGAAAGCTGGCGGACGTCTGGTGATCCACATCGGTAAAGACCACAACCGGCTTTATATCCAGGTGGAGGACAATGGCATACTCGCCACAGAACTGCTGGATGATACCGGAGAAAGACAGGCTTCCGGCATTGATATCGCAGCGGAGAGATTGTATATGATGAGTGAGAAATATCAAATGAGAGCCGGTATCCAGGCACAACAGCTGTTTGATGAAACCCGTAACCCCAATGGTAACCGTCTCACCATCAGTATGCGGCATATGCTGACACACCAGTCTATGGCCGTATAGCCAGTATTTACAGGCGTTTGATCAGCCCGCAGCTGACCCACCCCGTTTTCCCGTCGGCCAGTGAAATTTTACAGAAGTCCTTTGTCGCGTCTGAGATACGCACCTTCATACCTTCCTGTACTTCGAAGGCATCTTTACTATTATCGTCGGGAGCTGATTTTACCTTGGTATTGCCTTGTATGATAATGCCGGACTGATGGTCATTGGCCACGGCATAGGTATCTATGGCCATGATCAGGTATAGGGCAAACAAGGTCCCCACTACATAATTGCCCCAGCGGAGGAATTTGTTTTTCCAGCCAGGCAGGAACTGATTGAGCATAATACCGGCAATGACCAGCCAGAAAAATACGATACAGCCGGCGGCCCAGCCATTGGGTTTGTGCAGTAGCTGCAGCTGCCGCCACCATTGCTGAAAGAATACTAACGGTAACTCATCTACGTAGCCGCTTACTTTCTGGTTGGCGAGTGCCAGGTTGTGTTTGAGGGTCTCGTCACCGGGGGCGAGCTGTAAGGCTTTTTCGTAGTTGTATACGGCTTCGCCGGTTTTACCCGCTTTGTAATAAGCGTTGCCGGCGTTGTAATACAGTGGTTTCAGCTCAAATCCTTCATCGATCAGCTGTTGATAGGCAGCCGCTGCATCGGTGAACTTGCTTTGCTGATAGAGGTTATTGGCGGCATCAAAACGCTGTTGCGGAATGGCCTGCTGTGCCTGTGCGATACTACCCGTCAGCACAACGGCCAACAGGAAGAAAACCACTTTGATATTTTTATGAATAGACATGTTCCCTTTCCTTAGGTGATTAATTCTTCAGCGCATCTTCAAGGTTAGTGATGATGGTCACTGCTTTGGAGTAGGTGCCCTGCATCCGGTCGTTGCCGCTGCCGGGAGCATACAGGGCCACTTCACAGTTGTCGATCAGCTCAAACAGGTCGCTGGTATTGGTGCCGTTGATATGACGCGCAGCCAGCTTGTCCTGTATCAGTTGTTTGCTGAGATCTGCGAAAGGTATTTTAAGCTTGTGGCTGAGATAACCCCATACAGCACGGGATGTCTCCTCATAGAAAGCTTTGTCTTTGCCTTCTTTCAGGTACCGGGCTGCCAGTTCCAGCCTTTTGAGGGCTACCTTATTGGCATAACGGTGTTTCAGCAATGCTGCGTTGGTGGTATTGTAGTCTTTTCTGCGTTTGTAGTATATCAGTGCGGCGGCGATCAGCAGCGGCAGCAACAGCAGCACGTAGAACCAGGGGCTGACGATCAGCCATTGACGGTTTTGGGTCCACTTGTATATGCCACCATCAATTTTCACCAGTTCATTTTTACCCACACTGAAATCATGTTTGTCTTGTCGTATCCTTTTTCCCTGGGTAATATCGATCACGAAAGCTTCGGAGCGGAGTGTTTTGTAACTGTTGGCTACCGGGTCGAAGTAGGAAAATTCTACCGCCGGGATGGTATGCTGGCCTGCTTCCTGTGGCATCAGCACATATTCAAACTGCCTGCTGCCGGAGAGCGGGTTGCTGTTTTTTTCGATATCATCAGTCACTTTGGGATCGTATTTCTCAAAGCCGCTGGGGATGTCCACTTTAGGGGAGTTGAGAAGGTTGACGTTGCCTTGCCCGCTGATGTTTATTTTCAGGGTGAGGGCATCATCAGTACTGAGTGACTTTTTATCCACTGTGGCTGTCATTTTGAAATGACCGACGGCGCCGTTGAAACTGGAGGGGCGGCCGTCTACCGGCAGTGATTTGACATTTATCTTGATTGGATTACTCTGAATTTTATAAGGTACATCCTGGTATTCCACCTCCGGACGGTTGAAAAAGTCGTCGAAGAAAGGATCTTTAAAAGCCGGGTCGTTGAAGAATTCTTCAAACGGATCTTTGCCGCCACGGGAGCGTTTGTTGCCTACCAGTTTCACCAGGCGTACCTGGTTGTCTACTTCCACAGGGTCCAGTTCCAGGGCGCCTGACTGGAGTGGGAACAGCAGCGTTTTACGGATAGTGAATACTTTAAAAGGCACGCCGTTGATTCTTTCTTCTGTAGCCTGCGGAGGGTTGGGAAGCTCGATATCTTTAGCGGAAAAGCCTTTGAATGCTGGCACTTTGGTGACGCTGGAATTGGTCGGAAGCCGGGTATAGAGTTTATAAGTAGCGGTCAGCTGATCGCCTTCATACAGGTTGGTTTTGTCAACTTCCACTTTCAGGAAGATGTTTTTACGCAGTTTCTCCTGAATGTCCTCCCCTTTTTTGAGCAGCCCTTCAGACACATCTTCACTCAGGCCGTTACCACTCTGACCGCGATGCTGCGGTATTGCCTGCTGTTGGGATGGCTGTGGTGTCTGTGTCTGTGCCTGTGCATTGCCTTTTCTGACTTCAATGAGTACCGGGTTAGACTTGATCACGTTGCCATTTACCCGGGCCTGGGCGCCGGGAATGGTGAAACTGCCCACATGTTTGGGCTGCAGCACATAATTCAGTGCAAAGTATTCAGAGCGACGGCCATTGAAGATGGATTGACCCTGCATTTGTGAGGGGCCTTGCAGTACTTCGAAGTCTTTAAAGTTGGGCGGAGTAAAGCTGGTGATATTGCTTCCGTTTTCCAGCATAAACTGAATCTGAAATGGTTCATCAACAGTTATGGAGTTGCTGCTTACGCTGGTGGTAAAACGGAGCTCTTGTGCGCTGGCGCAGACGACTAGCCCCAGACAACATAAAATGGAGAAAATGTATTTTTTTATATTAAATCTGTCCTTCATAGTTATGTCAACAAATTTAACCAAACCCGCTCCGGAAGCGGTGTTAACTGCCGTTAAAACTTAGTTAAAAGAATTATATATGAAATAGCCCATTATCAATTACAAATGATCGATTACGAATTATGAATGATGAATGGAGTGATTTTACTGAAATTCGTAATTCGTAATTGATAATCCGTAATTGGCTCAGATATCTCCCAGCATTGGTCTGAGCTGTATTTCCTCAATAACGGTTTGTTTGGCGAGTGTAAAGGCATTCCAGATTACGCTGGCAATATCTTCAGGAGGCATCATTCTGTCGGGTGGGGCTTCGAAGCCATCCCAGGAGGCCGTAAGGGTTGGGCCGGGGCTAACAGCGGTTACACGAATATTGTGAGACATGAGTTCCCGGCGAAGGTTTTTGGTGAATCCCAGCAGGGCATATTTGGTGATGCTATAGGAACCGCCGTTGGGATAGGCATGGTAGCTGGCTGTAGAGCACATATTAAAAATATGCCCATTGCGTTGTGACATCATCAGTGGGAGCAGTTCCCGGGTAAGGTGATAGGCACTGTATACATTAACGGCCATCAACTTTTCGAGCAGGCCATCCGCTTCTTCATGTAACGCTCCGGGAATAAAGATACCGGCATTGTTAACCAGTATGTCCACAGTAGACCAGGTAGCTTTGATTTTTTGGGCAAATGCCATTACCTGGGCTTTATCTCCCATATCAACGGATTCAGCTATAACCGTTACCGCGGGGTTTTGCTGCTGTATTGCTGTCCGGGCAGCAGCCAGCGAATCAGCATTCCGTGCACAAATGATCACATTAAACCCTTCTGCTGCCAGTCTTTCTGCAATAGCCTTTCCGATGCCCTTGCTGGCACCTGTAATAACTGCATTCATATTGTTCGTTGATTGAATCGGTAAAATACTGAATTTAGTTGAATGACGCTTCTCCGGAAACCCCATCTGTCAGGTATTTTGTACCTTTGCCCCGTCATGAAATACAAACATCTTTTCTTTGACCTGGACCATACGCTCTGGGACTTTGAGACCAACGAACAGGAAACCTTGCTGGAACTGTACAACAATCACAACCTGGCCAACAGAGGGGTACCTTCTTTCGAAGCATTTCACGCTTCTTATCAAGGACACAACGAACGGTTATGGGAACGTTTTCGTAAGGGATTTATCAACAGAAATGAGCTGCGCGACAAACGTTTCCGGCTTACACTGCTGGATTTCAAGATAGGTGACGAAAAGCTGTGTCAGAGCCTTGCCGTGGGTTTCCTGGACATACTGCCCCATAAAAAGGCGCTGTTTCCTGAAACCATCGAAACACTGGACTATCTGGCAGCCAAAAACTACCCGATGCACATGATCACCAATGGATTTGAGGAAACCCAGCTGCTGAAGATGAAGAATTCGGGGATTGAACATTATTTTACACATATCATCACTTCAGAGGTAGCGGGTAGCCTGAAGCCTTATCCGGCCATCTTCGAATATGCCATTGCCCAGGCTGGTACTACTGCCGCGGAAAGTATTATGGTGGGAGATGCGATGGAGCTGGATATTAAAGGGGCTCATGGGGTCGGTATGGACCAGGTATATTTTAATCCTGCCAAACCGCCGGTCGATTTTACGCCTACTTATACGATCGGGCACTTAAAGGAGCTGAGAGAGATATTATAAAACAAAGCGGGATTCCGATATTCGGAATCCCGCTTTGTTTTATTGTGCTTTTTTAGCTGCTCTGAGTCCTGCCGTTCTGGAAGGCTGCATGCAGCAGCTTTTTTTGCCTTGTGCAGAGTCCTGTTTTGGCTGCGCGCCGTGGGCAGTCCCACAACAGCTTTCTCCGGATTTTTTGGAACAACTGCTTTTCGTTGTAGCAGCGGAAGACTTACTCCCGGACTTATCCTGGGCAAAAGCTGCTCCGGATACGAGAAGCAGGGCGGTTAATACAGTCAAAACATTTTTCATGCGGAATATTTTAGTATACTAATATATTAGATTTTTGCTATCACTGTCTGGCCGCCTTTCACCACCTGTTCCAGTTGTACGGTCACTTCTGTGCCCAGTGGCAGGTAAAGGTCTACACGGGAACCAAACTTGATAAAGCCCATTTCCTCATTCTGTTTTACTTCCATACCTGGTTTCAGGTAGTTAACGATCCTGCGGGCCAGGGCGCCGGCGATCTGTCTTACCAGAATATCCGCCTTGTTATTGCCGATCACCACAGAATGCCTTTCGTTTTCAGTGGAGGATTTCGGGTGCCAGGCCACGAGGTATTTACCGGCATGGTACTGAGACAGCTTAACGGTACCGCTGATCGGGTTGCGGTTCACGTGTACGTTGGCTGGACTCATGAAGATAGATACCTGCAGGCGTTTGTCCTGAAAATACTCCGGTTCAAAAACTTCTTCTATCACTACAACTTTACCATCGCAGGGAGACATAACGAGATTATCCCCGGTAGTGTACTGCCTTGCCGGAACCCGGAAGAAAGACACGATAAAGAGGAAGAACAGTATGGAAAAGATCAGGATGGTATAGCTAAGAGCCGGCATATGGCCCAGCCAGTAAAATACTGCTCCGTTGATCAGTGCCAGTACCAGGAATACAAGGGAAATGGTAGCAAATCCTTCACGATGGATCTTCATTTTTTTCTTATTTGTTAAGTTGTTTATATATCTCCGGCAATGCCGGAAAGGTTAAAGCCTGATGCGAAGTTACTTCAGAAATACGTTTTTCTGTCAAATGGATAATAAAAACCGATTATGTGTAATTAAGCCATCATGAAGAAATGCACATAAATCCAGGCAAAGGGAGCGGCGAGCAGCAGGGAATCGAAGCGATCGAGGAAGCCGCCATGACCAGGCATGATAGTACCGGAATCTTTTACACCGGCCATCCGCTTGAGTCTGGACTCCAGGAGATCGCCGATAGTACCGAAGATGGCAGCAATGCCGGCCAATACCAGCCAGTGTTGCAGAGAGAGATACTGCTGACCCCAGTAATAGCCATATACGCCGGCAGCGACTACTGCCAGTATCATCCCTCCTACTGTTCCCTCAATGGTTTTTTTAGGCGAGATAGACGGGAAAAAAGGTGTACGGCCTATCAGAGAACCTACAATATAGGCCATGGTATCGTTGATCCAGATAAAAATAATCAGCAGCAGGGGAATCAGCCAGCCCGGTGCGGTACCCACGTTTTCAGGTGTATAGTGGATATCGATAGCGCTGAGCCGGATATTGACCAGCAGGCTGAAGGGAATTACCACATACAGCAGCCCCATACAGGAGTAGCCCACATTTTTAGGAGAGAAGTCTTTATCCAGTAATATCTCTCCCAGTGGTAATACCAGCAGGAAGATAACGGCAACCCACCATCCGATAAAGCCGGTAGAGATACTGCCTATATAAAAATAATCGCCGGTAAAAGCCAGCATGATGGCAGCTCCGGCAACCGTTACCCCCCATTTGTGCCAGGAGGGAATGGTGGCATAACCGGGATCGATCAGGCGCATCAGCTTAAAAAATTCCTGCAGCGCAAAAAAGCTGACCAGGAAAAACAGCAGAAAGAAAGTAAAGGGACTCCATAAGATACCTCCCAGCATGACTGCCACAAACACCAGCGCGGAGGCAGTGCGGGTAAAAAACGTCTTCATTATGCCTAGTTCTGTTAATTGATTCTGAAGCACAAAAGTGTACAAAATTACCCGTTGAAGCAAATTGCTATTCCGGTATTACCGCATCGGCATCGCCTCCGGTAACGTTATTGTGATTTTGCACCAGGTCTCTGGCTACTTGTTCTTCCTGTTCGTGCACATATATTTCAGCCAGACCGGGGAGTGTAATGTTATAGGAAGATGATTGACGGTTGAGTAGTACAGCATTGATACCGTTGTCTGCCAGCATGCCTTTTACAATTTCCGCCTCAAAGGGGCGGTCGCTCGAAAATATTTTCACCCATCCTTTTTCCATAATAATAACATTTAGCTCAGTTGGTAAGTTACTGATTTTCATCCATACCGATACGGTCAACATCCTTGTCAACAGACTGTTTTACAGGATCTGTCATGACCATAGGAGTTGATTTCTGGCGGAGAGCCCATAACAATCCAATCGTCACTATCCCGCAAAGCAGGGCCGTATACCAGGCCACCGGCGTGTCTTTAGACGGGTCTGTCTGTATCATGCCATGCTGGAACAGGTACATCAGCACCACCTTGGTGCCGTTGTTGAGTATGTGGGCCAGTATACTCAGCCACAGGTTGCCGCTGAGCACATAGATGGCGCCCAGCACAAACCCGAGTACTGCTATGGCCATGAAGTCCAGTATTTCACCATGAACGGCACTGAAGAAAATAGAGGATAAGACTACGCTAAGCCATACTCTGCGGGTGCTTTTGATAAGCAGACGCTGAAATACCCCTCTGAAAAACAGTTCTTCAGCGATAGAAGGAACGATAGCGACCAGTATCAGGTTGATGATCAGATCTTTGATGCCTGGCATGCGGAGCATGAGGTTGACCATTTTTTCGGCTTGGGCCTGCATATCACGGGCATCCTGAGGCACGTTCCAGGTCTGATTCCAGTCGCTCACAAACCCGGCCACCCACAGCGCACCATAAATACCCATCAGCGCCAGCACGATCTGTATCGCTTTGGGAGCGGGTTTCAGGCCAAGATAACGAGCCGGGTAAGGTTGCCAGAGATAAGCAAAAACAGCGGCCGGAACTAAGTAAACGATCACAGTATAGAAAAACTGTGTAATTTTCAGATAGCCGATAAGGTTAGGGTCTGTCAGGTCTCCATTCTGGATCTCCATGATGGTGTGCCCGGTAAGGGGTTCCAGCAGCAATTGCAGCCCTGTAATGTATATCAGAAAGAAGCCGATAAAGAATCCAATGAAGGTGACGAACTGCAAAGCGGTGGGAGACTGTTTCAGATAACCGGTCATAAACACTTACTGTATTAAATTTGCGTAAATTTACATCGTGAAATCCAGTTTGCAGCGATATGGTGATCTCCGTCATCTTTTTGTATCCTGCCTCTTACCGCGAGGTAAGGAACTGTTACTTCCCGCTGTGAAAAAGAGTAATATAAAGTATAAAAATAATAACTACAGGTAAAGAGCTGTGGTATTTAATTTATGGTGAAGATAGGAAATATTGATCTGGGAGAATTCCCCTTACTGCTGGCACCTATGGAAGATGTGAGCGATCCCCCCTTCCGTGCGGTGTGTAAGGATAACGGGGCCGACCTCATGTATACCGAGTTTATTTCTTCGGAGGGACTTATCCGTGATGCCATCAAAAGCCGGCAGAAGCTGGATATTTTCCCTTATGAGCGTCCGGTAGGGATCCAGATTTTCGGTGGGGATGAAGAGCCCATGACCATGGCAGCCCAGATTGTAGAGGCTACCAACCCCGATCTGCTGGACATCAACTTTGGATGCCCTGTAAAAAAGGTAGTCTGCAAAGGCGCCGGGGCCGGCATCCTGAAAGACATTCCTAAAATGGTAAAACTGACGGCAGCCGTGGTAAAAGCCACCAAACTGCCCGTGACCGTTAAAACCCGTCTGGGCTGGGATGAGGATTCCAAAAATATTGAAGAGGTAGCGGAGCGTCTGCAGGACGTAGGTATTAAAGCGTTAACCATTCACGGCCGCACCCGCACGCAGTTGTATAAAGGTCATGCAGACTGGACGCTGATCGGAAAAATTAAAAACAATCCGCGTATACACATCCCTATCTTTGGTAACGGTGACATATGTACGCCGGAGCAAGCTATCGCCGCCAGAGAGAAATATGGCGTAGACGGGGTTATGATAGGCCGCGCTGCTATTGGCTATCCCTGGATATTCCGGGAAATCAAGCATTTTATGAAGACAGGCGAACATTTGCCGCCTCCAACTGTTTTGGAAAGAGTAGAAGTTTGTAAAAAACATCTGCGCCAGTCAGTGTCCTGGAAAGGAGACGTTGTAGGAATCCTTGAAATGCGCCGCCACTATACCAATTACCTCAAAGGGCTGCCCCATATAAAAGAATTCAGACAACAATTAGTAACTTACAAGACATTAGCGGAAATAGAAGACGTACTGGATGCGGTTGTTTTACAATACAAGGACCACATATTCGAAAGGACTGCTCCCACACTAGCTGAACATAATTTCCCGCCGGCTGATAATGAAATGGCTGGTTGTAACGTTTACGTATAAACGCTCTAACCCCATCCAAACAAAAAATAATAAATTACTTTCACATGACCACAATTAAAAATCTGAGAAATGAAGTCTGGAAAGACTTACAGATTAAAAACAAATCTGCCCTGCGTAAAAAATACGCGGTTTCAAACATGGGGAGAGTGATCAGTTATCATGAAAGTACCGAAGATGGTAAGCTGCTCACGGGTTCTACCGTGGAAGGCTATACGGTTTTAAATGTAAAACCGGCAGACAGTTACCAGTCACTCTACCTGCACAGGGAAGTGGCCAAGCTTTTCAACAAAAAACCAGGCCGCAACTATCGGTATGTTATCCACCTGGACTACGACAAGAAAAACAATAAGGCCAACAACCTCAAATGGGCAACCAAGGAGGAAATGGAGGAACATCAGCAGAATAGCCCGGCCAAACTGGCTTACAAGGAAAAACAACGTAACCGGGTAAAAGGCCTCAAGCTGAACGTGACGAAAGTGAAGAGTATCAAGCGCCTGCTGAACAAGCCCGGTAAAAAAACCATGAAACAGATCGCCGAACAGTTTGATATCAGCGAAATGCAGCTGTACCGCATCAAAAGCGGTGAAAACTGGGCACACGTAACACTGGATTAAAGCCTGGTTTTCCAGGAATGATCATATATGATGTTGTCTGACTATGGCCATACGATAAGTGTGGCCATAGTTGTTTGACACCTTATCCAGGAAAAACCCTACAGTTGCCCCCGGGTCATTTCAGCCAGCACCCTCCTGTAATGCGGACTCTCACGCAGCGCCGGCTCGTAGCCCATCAGCACCACCTGTTTCCGGGCACGCGATAATGTTACCAGTAATTTACGGTCTACCTCTATCTCTGTTTCTTCCCAGCGGAAGCTGCCCAGGCTTTGCAGGGTGTGTACCTGCGCTGCATGGTATACCGCCAGCGATACAATAATAATATCGTTTTCAGAACCCTGAAAACGCTCTACTGTATCGATATTCACCTGCTGAAGCACCTTGTCTTCCGACAACAGCTCCCGTATGAGGCTGATCTGTGTACGCCATGGCGTGACCACCCCCACTGTATCTTTGGTAAAGGTTTCCCCGTATTGCGCCTGAAGATATCGTAACAACGATACTACCCGCGCAGCCTCCGTTTGGTTCATTTTGGAGGTGGCCTCATAAGGACTGGGGATAAATACCTTCCGGCCTAAAGCCAGCACCTGCTTCCACGACGTTTCTTCCACAGCGGGCCCGGGCTCAAAGGCAGCCTGCTGCTGCTCTCCGCCTGAAGCAAGCTGCCCTGCGTAATAGTGATTTACCAGGTTGGCGATACTGTCGTGCATTCTGAAATGAGTGTTCAACATGCCCCAGGCATGCCGCCACTGAGCTTGTTTACAGCGATGCATCAGCCGCTCAAAAATGGAAGCACGCAGATCATGTATGCCCAACTGCTGCAGCACCGGGTCTTTTACCCTACAGAAAGATGCTTCCTGGGCCACAACCGGCGGCAGCTGGTTCTGGTCACCGATCAGAATAAATTTCCGGAAGGGCATCAATAGTCCCAGCAGCTGAGGTTCTGTCAGCTGCGAAGCCTCATCCACGATCAGGGTATCGGCCGGGATGCCCATCATCAGCAGCTGTTCCAGCCGGGTGGCCATCGTGGCAACGGTGGCTACAAATACATGGTGGCCGGTGATGTAAGCTCGGGCATTGTCAAGATTGCCTTCCAGGCAAAGCTGCCGTAGCTGCTGTGCTGACTCGGAGCTACGTCCCCCCAGCCGCAGATAACGGACCTGCTTTGCCTCCAGTTTATTACATATTTCATCTACCGCCTTGTTGGTAAAGGCTACCAGCACTACATGGCGGCGTTGTTTGACCATCTCCCCTACAATAGTGGTGAGCAAAGATGATGTTTTGCCTGTGCCGGGAGGTCCCTGTAGCAGGTAGTAGTCCTGCGCCTCCAGGGCCTGCCTGACGATCTGCTCCTGATTGGCATTGAACATGGCCGGCGCCGGAAATGGTAAGGGGTGCCAACGGGGTATTTCCAGGCCCAGCAGCAGACGGACGCGCTGTGCATTTAAAGGTGATAATACATGGAATAGGGCTGCAGCCGCAATCCAGTAGTTGGATTCGTAGATATCATGCTCAATAATCCATTCATCAAACTGACGGAAGAAATCCAGCGTCATCTGACGGTTGTTAAGGGAAAAGGTAAGCGTATCTTTTCCCAGATCGTCGATACGGCCTTTCAGCAGCTGTTGTTGCATGGGGCGTAGTTCGGCGCCGGTGCGCGGATAAATGATGGCGGTATCTCCAACCCGGAAGTTGTGGCTAACGGGATCGGCTATATCAAATAAGACCGCACTGTTGACGGTATCAAATTCACGGAAGCACAATCCGGAGATAATATTGAACCGGGCTTCCTTTTCCTCTTCCGTTTGCAGCCACAGGGCTGAGAATCCATCGGCATCTTCTTCCCGGTTCACTTCAGAAAACATGCCGCACTTGGCTTGCAGGTATTCCCTTAATACAAAAGAGAGATATTGCTGATAATAAGCTTTGGCCTCCGGTGGTGCCGAGTACCAGGCTTTTTCAAAGGCTGTAAAATGGTTGGCGCTGAAAGAAGGTAGTCCGGTAGCGGCTGTGCCGGTGATAGCCGATAATATTTCGTACTCTTCCCCTGCCAGTCGCAGCAACATGGCGACCACCTGGTTGCGGAGCAACAGCAGATCGTTTTCAGTACGGTGGGTACTGCTTACGTTCCGGAGCGGACTGGCCGCAGCGGCAGAATATAAAATAGCAGAACTGCCTTTGCGTTGCCGGCCAAAGGCGGAGCGGAGCAACAGGTTGTAGCCTACTACCTGCATCTCATGGTTCCTCCAGGTATTGAAGTCGGGCGCTTTGCCGCTTTTCAGTTCAAAGATCTCTTTACGGTGAGGGTCCTGATCGTCTTCAGTCATGAGGTCCAGCCTTCCCTGCAGACCGTAGCGGGCAGAGAAAAAGGTGGGCTCTATCCTGACTGGTTTGTCCTGCAGATCGCGTACCGTTGTATGGAGATTGCCCCAGTGCTGCTGGCGGATGTCCCGGTACATTTCATTCAGTTGTTCGCGACCGTAGGCTGCTGCCTGTAATACGTTTTCGGCCACGGCTTCCACGAAAGAGGTTTTAAAATCTATCTCGCGGTTGCGCAGCATCTCGTCCAGCAAGGCGTTGACCAGGTTACCTTTGAATGCTGCCGGCGAGGCCTGCTGCGGCGTAAGCTTTTTGACCAGGTACAGCAAGCGGTTGGCGCCTTTGTGGGTGAAACATTCGGCGAGGTCGCTGATATCAATGAGCAGGTCTGGCTCCAGTATGACGAGGCTTTCAGCAGTGGTGATATAAACATCCTGGCTGTTGCCCTGGCGGCAATGATGTACCAGGATGGTGTCGTAAGGGCGCAACAGCGGATGCAGCGCTACTACCGTAAGATCGTCCAGGTGGTCGAGCAACAGCTCAAAGTCACCCTGTTCATCGTTCTTAACCTGTATCGTAAAAGTATGTTTCCCGCTATCGTTCAGGTGCAGTGCGCCGGTAGCGGTGATCATACATTTCAGCAATGGGATATCAGCAGGATTATGCTGATAGGACAAGGCAAGCCGGGTATTGCCTGTTGTCAGGAACAGTTGCCGTAAATCATCCGGTTCCTGTTCCTGGTAAACCCAGGCTACTGCAGCGGTGAGTGCTTTGATACACAGCAGATGCTCATGGTCCTGCAGGGGGAACATGCCGGCGGTGGTTTTGTTGGTGAGGAGACGCAGGGCTGTCAGCTGTTGGCGGATCTCAGGAGGCACTACCTCTTTGTCGAAATAAAACTGCATTCGTGCAAACAGGTTACCGAAAGACCGGGATTCTTCGCGCGTAAGGTCGCGGAAGAGGCTTTCCAGTATTTGTTTGTATTGTCGGAATTTTTCTTCGGGGCTGGATGTATGATGCGCTTCTTTTATCCTCGCAAAAAAAGCAGCTGCCTTAAATGTCGCCTGCATAGTTGCAAGATAAGCATTACAGCACGGTTTGCATCAGTGGCGCAATTGTTATACCTTCCGTAAGATTTCTCATTGAAAATATATTTTTATGTCAGCCAAGAAAATAGCCATTATCGGGGGAGGTAACCTGGGGTCGGCCATTGCACAGGGACTGGTGAAGAGTGGTTTTTCCAGCCCTGCAGATATTACCGTTACCAAGCGCAATACCGGTACCCTGGCCGATCTGAAGGCAGCAGGCGTACAGATAGAGACAGACAATGCTAAAGCCATCCGGCAATCTGAAGTGATTGTGGTGGCACTGAAACCATACAATGTGCGGGAAGTGCTGCAACAGTTCAAAGAGGAACTGGACCCGACCAGACATATTCTTATCAGCGTAGTTACCGGTGTCAGCATCGCCGACTTGTTACATATTGTACCGGAGATACCTTTGGTAAGGGCCATGCCTAATACTGCCATCGCGATACAGGAGTCTATCACCTGTATCTGTGCCGCCAATACCACCGATGAACAAATCCGGTATGTAAAAACGATGTTTGATCAGCTGGGTGCTACTGTAAGCATCGACGAAAAACTGATGGATGCCGCTACTGTACTGGGAGCCTGCGGTATCGCCTTTGCATTGCGGTTTATCCGTGCCAATATTCAGGGTGGCATTGAGATCGGCTTTGATGTCCGTACCGCCAGCCTGATAGCGGCGCAAACCGTGAAGGGTGCGGCAGAACTGCTGATCCGTGAAAATCGTCATCCGGAGGAGGAAATTGATAAGGTAACTACCCCCAAAGGCTGTACGATTGCGGGACTAAATGAGATGGAGCACCAGGGCTTCAGTTCTTCTCTGATAAAAGGTATCAGTACATCCTATAATAAGATTGTGAAGGGTTAATTATTACGCGGATAATCGAAGAAGAGAAATTTTTTGGTGGCCATGTCAAAATCTTTCCAGCTGTCGGTATCTGCCTGAATGGCAAAGATGCCGGTGGTGGGCACATTATCGATGCGGATTTCTTCTGTGAGATAGTTGGCAAAATCGGTAATCCCGGGGTTATGTGCGAAGATGGCCACAGCGTTGAAATCATCATCTATCCGGGTGATCACTTTCAGGAAGGTGGAGGCGTAACAGAGGTACAGCTCTTCTTCCAGGAGGATGGCCTGTTTGGGATAGTGCCATTCTTCGGCCATGATTTTAGCCGTGGTGCGGGCGCGTTTAGCCGGGCTGGTGATAATCAGTTCGGGGACCATGCCTCTTGTTATGAGGCGCTGGGCCATTTCGGGGGCGTTTTGTTTACCTCGTTTGTTGAGCGGCCTGTCAAAATCATCCATGTCCGGATTGTTCCAGCTGGATTTTGCATGACGGATGAGTAATAGTGTTTTCATGGTCTGAAAACGAGTAATTTACATGGACGAAAATAAGATTTTAAAGGAAGTTAATGTGTTAAGGGTATAATGTTTTCTTCCAGGGGCTGATTTAAGAGAAAATTAACATGCGACAGCGCATAAAAAAAGCGAAGACCAACGGTGGTCTTCGCTTTTTTTTATGTTGATGAAAACTAGTATCCTCTTTCGTTTTTACCTTCCATGAAGTTCATGAAGGCTTTGTTTACCACGCGGTTGCCGCCAGGGGTCGGATAGTCTCCGGTGAAGTACCAGTCGCCCAGATTGTTGGGGCAGGCTTCGTGGAGGCTTTCGATAGACTGGTAGATGACTTCCACTTTGGCACGGATGCCTTCGGGAGTGAGTATTTCAGCGATTTTAGCTGAAATCTGCTCTGGTGTGAAAGGCTTATAAACATTTTTCACTACGTTCTGAGCATGGAGTGTGTTGGTGCGTTGCAGCTCTTTACACAGGCCATAGGCTTCCTGCAGGATATGTTCCTTGCCATGGTCTTTCAACAGGGCGATGGCAGCCTGGAAGGCAACGAAATCACCCATTTTGCTCATATCGATACCGTAGCAGTCGGGGTAGCGGATCTGCGGTGCAGAAGACACCACGATGATACGTTTGGGTCCGAGGCGGTCCAGCATTTTAACGATGCTTTCGCGGAGGGTGGTACCTCTTACGATGGAATCGTCTATCACTACCAGTGAGTCGACGCCGGGTCTTACAGTACCGTAGGTGATATCATATACGTGCTGTACCATTTCATTACGGCTGGAATCTTCCGTAATGAAGGTGCGCATTTTTACGTCTTTGATGGCGATTTTGTCGATGCGTATACGACGATTGACCATTTCGGTCAGTTTCTCTTCATCGAAATCCTTGTCCCAGGAGAGAATCCTTTCCACCTTGATTTTGTTGAGATAGTCTTCCAGACCTTTGAGGAGTCCGTAGAAGGCCACTTCGGCGGTATTGGGGATGAAGGAGAAGATGGTATTTCTGAGATCGTTGTCGATGGCTTTGAGTACAGTGGCAGACAGGTTACGGCCGAGGGCGGAACGTTCCTTGTAGATTTTTTCGTCGTTGCCACGGGAGAAGTAGATCCTTTCAAAGGAGCAGGCTTTGCGTTCTTTGGGTTCCAGGATTTGTTCTATGGAGTACTCGCCGTTATTTTTAACGATGAGGGCGTTGCCGGGCATGAGTTCGAGCACTTCATTTTCGCCTACGTTGAAGGTAGTGCGGATGGCGGCTCTTTCGGAGGCGGCTACGATTACGTCTTCGTTGATATAGTAGTAGGAAGGACGGATGCCGTTAGGATCGCGGATCACAAAGGCGTCGCCGGTGCCGATAAGGCCACAGGCGTGGTATCCGCCGTCGAACAGGGAGAATGCCTGTTGCAGGATATTTTTAACATTGAGCCCGTTGCGGTGTTCTTCATCTTCTTTAGCAAGAAAGTGATGAACGGTTTCGAGCATGGCGGCGAGGTCGCTGTTTTTGTGTACTTCGCCTGGGTTTACCTGAACAAATTTAAAGAGCTCGTCGGCATTTACCAGGTTAAAGTTCCCGGCCATGGCCAGGTTGCGGGCGGGGATGGTGTTGTAGCGTACAAAAGGGTGGCAGAGTTCCACGTTGTTTTTGCCCTGGGTAGCGTAGCGGAGGTGGCCCATCAGGTTTTCACCAAGGAACCGGATATGTCCTTTGAGGAGTCCGGGATATTTGGTGATTTCGGGCTGATACTTTTCGATTTCCTGAATTTCTTCCCGGATCTTACTGAAAACATCGCCGATAGCCTGTGGGGCGGCGCTGCGAATCCTGTGCATGAAGGGAACACCAGGTTCTGTGTTGAGTTTTACCGTTGCCACACCAGCGCCATCCTGGCCTCTGTTGTGTTGTTTTTCCATGAGCAGGTACAGTTTGTTCAACCCATAGAATACAGTTCCATATTTCTGTTGGTAATAAGAGAACGGCTTTCTTAATCTTATAAATGCCAGGCCGCATTCATGTTTGATCGCATCACTCATCGCTGAAAATTGAAGACGCAAAGTTACGCCAAAAAAATGCCAATTACGAATTGTACGTGTTAAGTCGTGAAGGGAAGGTCAAAATGGTGGGTATCAGGAAAAGAAGAAGAGCGAAAATAAAAGCCAATACTCGCTTTTATCTTCGCTCTTCAGCAGAATCAGTTTGCATTACTGTGCACCCCGGTTATTGTTTGGCAAGGGCTGCCATCCACTGACTGATATGTGTACAGTTTTTATATTCGTCATCTACGTGTACGTAGAAAGTAGGTATTTTTTCTATCAGCCATTTGTTGATGGCTTCTGCACGTTTGATATCGAGTGTACGTTGCTGGATACGGGAATAGTCGTCGGTCAGGTTTTCCCTGTGCGGCTGGGTCCGTGTTTTCAGGAAAACGATCCTTACGCCGGCGCGTCCATTGTCATCCGTAAAGGCTACGGGTGCGGAGAGCTGGCCTGGTTTCAGGGTATCGAGCATCAGTACGATATCTCTTTCGGAGGGATCGTCGAGCTGATCGATGGAGAGCAAGGTGCCTTCACCGGTTTTGGACTGGATCATACCACCGTCGAATTTGGCGGTTTGGGCGTCGCTATATTTGGCCACTGCTTCAGAGAAGGTGGTTTTGTTGTTAATGATGAGGGTCCGGATGGAGTCCAGCTTGGTGGTAGCGGCTGAGAGGTCGGCTTTGGTTACCGCTGCTTTCAGCAGGATGTGCTGTACGGTTACGTTGTCACCGGAGCGTTTCAACATCTGGATCAGGTGATATCCGAACTGGGATTTTACCGGTGAGGATATTTCGCCTTCTTTCAGACGGAAAGCTGCTGCCATGAAATCAGCGTCCCATTGTTTATCACCGCGGTTCATGACATACACGCCTTTGTTTTCTTTTACGCCGGGGTCTTCAGAGTACAGGATGGCGAGGGAGCCGAAGTCAGACTCCTTGTTGATCACCCTTTTTTTGAAGTCCTGGAGGCGTTCGATGGCGTAGTTGTCCATTTCGCGGGTTGCTTTTGGTATGAGAACGATCTGGCCAATTTCCAGTTCAGACTCATAGAAATGGAGACTGTCTTTGGGGATGGCGTCGAAGAAGCGTTTTACTTCGGATGGCGTCACCTTAACAGGCTCTACTACTTTATTGCGCATGGCTTGAGCCAGCAGATTTTCTTTAATGGGCTGGCGGAAGCGTTCGCGGAGCTGGTATACAGAGTAGCCAGTAATTTCCTTCATTTTTTCTTTGGAGCCGTAGAGCTGTTCGAAGTAGCGGATACGGTTTTCCATTTGCGCTTCCACTTCTCCATCAGAAACGGGCAAGCTGTCCCTTTCTGCCTGGAGCACCATCACCTTTTGGGAGATCAGCATTTCCAAGGTGTTACAAGGAGCCTGTGGGCTGATATTTCCATCGGGAGAGTTCCGTTGCTGCTCTGCGAGGGCGCCGTCCATATCGGATTTGAGGATGATTTTATCACCAACAACGCCGATAATTTTGTCTGCCACCAGTTTTTGCTGTGCGACAGCGGCTTGCCATAACAGCAAGGTCCCTGCAGATAATGCCAAAAGTTTCTTCATACTATAGCGGTAAAGTCCAAAAATAACCAATTAAAGATCAGTACGGTATTAGATATCGACGGATTTAACAAAAGTTTAGATAAGCCTCTGGTTCACGTCGTTTGGGCGGGATTATCAAGAAAAAAAGCTGTCAAAAGCGGGGATATAGTATCTCCTTTTCTGACAGCTTTTTTATTATTTCAGCCGGGTCACGAGGGCCTGAGGCTGTTATTAGAGTGTTCTTTTTACTTCCACTTCTTCGAAACCTTCGATGATATCGTTTGGTTTGAGATCGCTGTAGTTGCGGATACTCAGACCGCATTCCATGTTGGCGGCTACTTCCTTCACGTCATCTTTATAACGTTTGAGGGAGGCGAGTTCGCCGGTGTGGACTACGATACCGTCGCGTACTACGTTGATGCGGGTGTTTCTGCTCAGCTTGCCATCGAGAACGAAGCAACCTGCCACAGTAACCTTGTCGAAGCGGTATGTTTCGCGTACCTGTACGTTGCACACCACTTTTTTCTCGATTTTGGGTTCCAGCATCCCTTCCATCGCGCTCTTGATTTCTTCGATAGCGTCGTAGATGATGGAGTAGTTGCGGATTTCGATATTTTCTTTTTCCGCGAGCTTGGCAGCTTGGGAAGAAGGTCTTACCTGGAATCCGAGGATGATGGCATCGGAGGCAGTAGCGAGCAGTACGTCGGATTCGGTGATCTGACCTACAGCTTTGTGAACGATACTGATCACGATTTCTTCGGTAGACAGTTTCTGGAGGGAGTCGCTCAATGCTTCCACAGAGCCGTCAAAATCGGCCTTGATGATGAGGTTGAGCTGTTTAAAGTTACCCAGTGCCAGCCTGCGGCCGATTTCATCGAGGGTGATATGTTTCTTGGTACGGATACCTTGTTCGCGAACGATTTGTGCCCTGCGGTTAGCGAGTTCTTTTGCTTCAGACTCGTCTTCATACATTTTGAATTTCTCACCAGCCTGAGGAGCACCGTTGAGGCCGAGCACCTGCACCGGCATAGAAGGACCGGCTTCGTCCATACGTTGGCCGCGTTCGTTGAACATGGCTTTGATTTTACCGTAGAAGGAGCCGGACACGATGGTGTCGCCCTGGCGGAGGGTACCGTTTTGTACCAGCAGGGAGGCAATGTATCCACGACCTTTATCGAGGGATGCTTCGACGATGCTACCAGAACCTTCGCGGTCCGGGTTGGCTTTCAGTTCGAGCAGTTCTGCTTCCAGCAGGATTTTCTCCAGCAGGACATCGATATTGAGGCCGCTCTTAGCGGATATTTCCTGGCTTTGGTATTTACCACCCCAGTCTTCTACGAGGAGGTTCAGTTGAGCCAGTTGTTCTCTAATTTTCTCAGGGTTGGCGCCGTCTTTATCTATCTTGTTGATAGCAAATACCATTGGCAGACCAGCAGCCTGGGAGTGGGAAATAGCTTCCCTTGTCTGAGGCATGATGGCGTCATCGGCCGCTACCACGATTACTGCGATGTCTGCAGCTTTGGCACCACGGGCACGCATGGCGGTAAACGCTTCGTGACCAGGTGTATCGAGGAAGGTGATTTTTTTACCATTGGCAGTAGTTACCTGGTAAGCACCAATGTGCTGGGTGATACCACCGGCTTCACCGGCTACTACGTTAGCACTGCGGATATAGTCGAGCAGGGATGTTTTACCATGGTCAACGTGACCCATGATGGTAACGATCGGAGCGCGTGGTTCCAGATCTTCCGGTGCATCGATGTCATCTTCTTCTTCAGATTCTTCCACTGCGTCGAGGCCGATGAATTCCACTTCATAGCCAAATTCGCCGGCTACGAGCTCGATTACTTCTGCGTCGAGGCGTTGGTTGATGGATACCATGATACCGAGGCCCATACATTTGGAGATTACTTCCGCGAAGCTAACGTCCATGAGGTTAGCGAGTTCACTTACGGAAACGAACTCAGTTACCTGGAGTTTGTTGTTTTCAGTTCCCTGCTGTGCTTTCTGGCTGTTTCTTTCCTCGCGTTTTTCTCTACGGTGTTTGGCTTTCACGTTTTTACCGCGACCGCCGCCACCGAGTTTGGCCATGGTTTCTTTGATCTTATTCTGGATCTCGTTTTTATCGATTTCTTTTTCTTCAACGCGTTTGTCATCACGACTGCCTGGACGGCCGTGTCCGCCTTGTCCGGGTCTGTTGAACTGTCCGGGTCTGTTGCCCTGGCCCGGGCCTCTGTTGAAGCCACCGCCCTGGCCGCCGGGTCTGTTTCCACCCTGACCTTGACCTGGGCCTCTGTTGAAGCCACCGCCTTGGCCTTGACCTTGACCTGGGCCTCTGTTGAAGCCACCGCCCTGGCCTTGACCCTGACCCTGGCCTCTGTTGAAGCCGCCGCCTTGGCCTTGACCCTGACGGTTACGGTTATCGCCCTGCTGGGTGCGGTTATCACCCTGCTGGTTACGATTGTGACCACGGTTGTCGCCGCCACGGTTATCGTGGTGTGGGCGGTTTCCGGCAGCGCCACCTTCCTTATCGCCTTCTTTGAAGTCTTTAGGTTGGATGGGTTCCGGTTTTTTCTCGACGATAATGCGTTTGCGTTTGCGTTTTTCGTCGCGGCTGAAGTTGCCTTTGTTATTATCACGTCTGTCAGACTGAACGGGCAGTTCTATTTTACCGATTACTTTAGGGCCGGTTAATTTTTCGGCCTGTATGTTGGTAATGACTGCCTGTTGTTGTTCCTCCTGGGGAGGAGGAGGTGGTGTCTGGCTGTTATTATCGGCAGCAGCAGGAGGAGGAGTGTTGCGTTGTTCTTCCTTTACGGGCTGTTTAACAGGAATGTTAGCCGGTTCTTTGATTGCAGCCGGTTTTGCCTCTTGTATTACTTCTTCCACTTTGTTAACTACAGGTTTATCTTGAACCGGTGCGGCTTTTTCCGTTTTTTCTGTCGTATCGGTTTTTTCTGTTTGCGCTACTTTCTCAGCCTGTGGAGCGGGTTGAGCGGGAGTTTCCGCTTTTTCCGCTTTAGGAGCGGTTTTTTCCACTACTTCTTCGGTACGGGCAGCGGGGGCTGCGGGTTCAGGAGTGGTGGCCGGTTTTTCTTCCGGTTTGATGGTGGCTGTGGGAGGAGTTTGTGGTTTTTCCTCTTTGGCCGGGACAGCAGCGGGCTGTTGCGGAGCTGGAGTTGTTTCCGGCTCAGCTTTTTTAGCTACTGGTTTTTTATTACGGTTAAGGGCGTCGAGGTCGATAGTAGTAATGACCTTCGGGCCGTTAATCTTAGGAGATTCTGTTTTAACCACTTCCGGTTCGGCGGGAGGAGCTGGAGCCTTGGGAACTTCCGCAACAGGGGGAGCTGTAACAGCCGGAGGTTCTTGTTTAGGCTTGGGTTCCTCTTTTTCCTGGGCCGGAGGAGGTGTAGGTTGAGCCGGAGCAGCCGCCTGAGGTTCCTTTTTAGGGGTTTCCTTCGCAGGTTCCTGTTTGGGTTCGGGGGCTTTTTCAGCTTTGGGAGCTTCCGCTACGGGTGCAGCCTCTTCTTTTTCTTTAGTCTTTTTAGCCGCAGCCTCCGCTTCCTCTTTCTCTTTCTCCTTCTTCATCTTTGTTTCTAACACGCTTCCTTTGGGCAGGGCTATCTGGTCGCTTTTGCGTTTGTTAGCCTTGTCCTGTTGGAATTCCGACTGCAGTGCTGCGTACATGACAGCCGTAAGGCGGGCATTGGGAGAACCAAAGCCACCCATATCGAAGCCTTTATTGCCAAGGAAATCGATGAGGGTTTCCTTACCAATATTAAACTCTTTGGCTGCAGCCAGCAATCGTGGTGTGTTGTTTGTTGTTTCAGGCATATCGTAATTCGGGCCTCCCCTGTTTCCCGTTTCTTCCAAACGGGATGTTTTTTTACGTTTAAACAATAAATCGAAAAAATCAATTCCCCTTCTTATAAGCCCTTTACCTGGGAAGGGTTCTGGCTGGGCTTTATTCTTTGTCAAACTCTTCCTGTAATATTCTTCTTACATCCTGCACTGTCTCTTCTTCCAGATCCGAACGGCGAACCAGTTCTTCCGTGGTCAGCTCTAATACGCTGCGGGCAGTGTCACAACCTATTCTTTTCAGTTCGTCAATGATCCATCCTTCGATTTCATCTGAGAATTCTTCCAGATCGATATCAAATTCAGCTTGTTCCTGTGCTTCATCGCGGAATACATCGATTTCGTATCCTGTGAGTTCGCAGGCGAGTTTGATGTTTACGCCTTTTTTACCTATGGCCAGTGATACCTGGTCAGGATTGAGGTAAACGGAAGCGTACTTGTTTTCGTTATCCACTTCCATGCGGCTGATCCTGGCGGGTGTGAGGGAGCGTTGAATCAACAGCTGGATGTTGGTCGTATAGTTAATGATATCGATATTTTCGTTTCTGAGCTCGCGAACGATGCCGTGAATACGGCTACCTTTCATACCTACGCAGGCACCAACAGGGTCGATACGGTCGTCGTAGGACTCTACGGCCACTTTGGCCCTTTCGCCGGGTTCACGAACTATTTTCTTAATTACAATCAGACCGTCAAATATCTCAGGTACTTCAATTTCCAGCAATTTAGCCAGGAAGGATGGATGTGTGCGGGAAAGAATGATAAGTGGTGCATTGTTTTTCATTTCCACTTTCTTTACAACCGCCCTTACATTTTCTCCTTTTTTGAAATAATCTGTTGGTATTTGTTCTGATTTGGGCAAAATTAACTCATTCCCCTCATCATCAAGCAATAAAACTTCTTTTTTCCAAACCTGGTAAACTTCCCCTGTAACAATTTCGCCGGCTTTATCAGCATATTTCTTTACCAGGATGTTCTTTTTCAGGTCGCCGATACGGGCGGAGAGGGTTTGTTTGGCAGCGAGGATAGCCCTGCGGCCGAAGTCGAGGATCTCCACTTCTTCATAAAGATCTTCCCCTATCTGATAGTCTGGTTCTACTTTAATGGCGTCAGAATAAGCGATCTGAGCATTGTCGTCTTCCACTTCTCCGTCGGCAACGATAGTGCGACGGCGTAATATTTCAAGGTCGCCTTTCTCTGTATTTACAATCACGTCAAAGTTCTCATCCGAGCCATACTTTTTCCGCAGCAATGTTTTGAACACATCTTCCAATACCTTCATCAGTGTTGGACGGTCGATGTTTTCTGCCTCCTTGAACTCGGTGAATGACTCAATCAGGTTAATACTAGCCATGTTTAGTTGTTATATTTTAAAACACGATGCACACCTTTGTGTGCTTTATTTCATTAAGTTTTAAATCCGTTTGTTTGGTTTCTTTCTTTTTGCCGACTGTTTCCTCGATGGTGATTGAGTCATCCGTAACTGTTAGCAATGTACCTTCTTTCACTGCACCGTCAAGGAGAGTGACCTCCACCTTCCGACCAATGTTTTTCAGGTATTGCCTGTGCAGTTTCAAGGGCTCGTCCAGACCGGGGGAAGAGACTTCCAGAGAGAAGTCATTGTTGGGAAAGAGCTCACTGGTTTCCAGCAGTGCATAGAGTTTCCGGTTAAAAGATACCAATCTATCTACCGGCACTCCTTTGTCCCCATCTAAAAAGAGTTTTACGTTGTTAGTGGGCTTAATTCTGATGTCTACCAAAAAATTGTCGGGATCATTTACCAGCAGTCCTTCTGCTAATTCCCAAATAGCTTTTATCACTTGTTCGTTTGCCATACAAAAAACGAGAAGGGGACAATCTCTCGTCCCCTTCATTTGAATCATTTTTCCTGATGCAAATTTACAATTATTATTTTGATTGAAAAACAAATTCTTTACCTTGTATAACAAATTATTGACATTGCAGCGCAAATTGTCGACTTTTTATCGTTACTAATTGAACCGCAGCGTTGGCCTCAGCACATACAAATATTAAACTTGTTTAATGCGAATGTCCTTGTACAGAAAGCTCAATCCGGAATTGCTGGCCTGGCCTGCAGGACTGCTGTGCTTGTTTTTTCTGGACCCGGCAGCTAACCACCCGTCACTATGCCTGCTCAAAAACGTCGGCATCCCTTTCTGCCCGGGCTGCGGACTGGGACACGGGGTACATTATTTGCTGCACGGACAATGGCGGGAAGCTGTACATCACCACTGGCTGGCCCCCGTAGTGGTCGCCACACTGCTCTACCGTACCTTTCAGCTGGCCCGGCAACAATACACTGATTTTAAATTACAATAAAACGCTATGTCTGATTTTTCATTTGCCATGTTACCTGGTATCGAACAGGAAGAAATGCTGTGGTTACAGGAACTGACCAAAAGCTACAGCTCCGAAAACAAACAACGGTTCCTGGCCCTCTATTCAACCCGCCGTAAAGACCCGCAGATGATATTGATCTGCAGCCTCGTCGGACTGGTAGCCGTAGCAGGCGTTCAACGTTTCCTGCTCAACCAGATACTGATGGGTATCCTCTACTTCATAACCGTAGGCTTTTGTTTTGTAGGTACTATCCTGGATGCGATCAACTACCGCAAACTGGCCTGGGAATATAATAAAAAGGAAGCAGTAAGCAGCGCCGCCCTGCTGGGTCTGTAAGCAGGTAACGTTAAAGAAACCTTAAAATGAGGGCCTTGTCCGGCTGTCGAAATAGTTATTCTGCTACCTTTGTCGGACTATGTTGAGATTTTTGCTATATATGTTTTTTGCGTGGCTGCTGTATAAGCTGGTATTTGACTTTATCATACCGGTTTACAGATCCACCAAAGCTGTGCGTAAGCAGATGAGCGATATACAACAGCATATGCGCCAGCAATATGAGGAACAACAATCCGCCCAGGGTCAGGCGACCCAACAGGCCCCTCCTGTTTCCCGTCCGGCATCCAAACCGGGCAAAGACGATTATATCGATTTCGAAGAGATAAAATAGTAATAAGTAATGTTTTTTTTGAAGGCCGGTTGTATCAACCGGCCTTTTTATTATCCGGCATTTTGCGGCCTGAAAATATCCAGTATCGTTTTAGGAGTCTGCAAATGGATAGTTTGCAGTCCCACAGCCTTCGCCCCTTCTATATTGGGTAACGTGTCGTCAATAAATAAGGTTTCTTCAGCCTTTAGCCCGTTTTCTTCCAGCACCATCAGATAAGATTCCCTGTCCGGCTTGCGGTAGCCCATCAGGTGAGAATAATAAGCCTTGTCGAAAAATACCGCCAGAGAAGGAATACCCCTGCTCTCCTGCAGTATCCTGTTGAAGGTTTCCAGGTGGATGGCATTGGTATTACTCAACAGATACAGTCCATAATACTGGCGCAGCTGTTGAAGTAACTGAAGCCGTTGTAAAGGAAAGTCGAGCAGCATGGCATTCCAGGCATCCGTAATCTGTTCCGGAGTCACCTGTTCCGGCACATGTTTTTTCATTTCCGACAGGAAGGCTTCGGGGGTAATATGCCCGGTTTCCAGGTCGTTGAACAGGCTGGAGCCCTTAAACTGGTTGTATAACTCGTTGAAGTTCTGTACCCCCAGTGCAGTAAAAGCTTCGTAAGTCCGCTGATAGTTGATATTGAGGATTACTCCTCCAAGATCAAAGATGATGTTTTTAATGCCTTGCATACGCGTCTTGAATAGACTACAAAGAAAGCAGTTTTTGTTAAGTGTAGGCGTTGACGTGGCAGGGGGATAAAAAAAATTTAGGATAATTCGGGAAAATAATTAATTTTGCCGTCCCTTCAAAAGAGGGAATTTTAGTTCTTCGGAACGGCTCCTATAGCTCAGTTGGTTAGAGCACCTGACTCATAATCAGGGGGTCCCAGGATCATGCCCTGGTGGGAGCACACTACACTAAAGGCTTTCAGCGTATTGACGTTGGGAGCCTTTTTTCATTTGATACATGTTTTGATACATGTTTTCGCTTGTTAAAGATATCTTTGTTTGACACAAAAATGACATCCCCGAATATGAATTCAGTACCTACGTTAAATCGTCAATTTTTTTGTATAGTTAATCGAAAAGAAACTGTGCTCGCCGCAGTTGTAGCCTCCTATATATACTCTAAGACTAGTTATACCCCTATTTTCGAAATGGCAGGTTGCACAGTCGCAAAGAATGAAAAAATTGATACAAGTAATCAAAATAGTGCAGATTCTATTAACGAGCATGGAATGTCACGAGCACGAGCCGACGAAACGAGTGTGTATATAAATAATGCCTTGGTTGCCTTAGGTAGTGATGCCATTGAAAATGTAATTTTTGTAGGGTTGACACCTGAGCAAAAAAGTTATCTAGAGTTCCCTTCCTCCACCAATATCATAGAAATCAATGATCTTGATGAAGTATACTTTATGCTATCAAGTTTTGAAAGCGAGGAAAAGCAAATATTACCTTGTCGAGAAGAGCAGATATTAGAAGGTTTAGCAGTGGCGCAAAGAAATGGATGGTGGTTGAGAGTTGATGTAAGTGCAGATATAATAGACTTACCAAGTAGACTAGATGGCAATAGAGGCATTATTGTGATAGAAGACGATTTTTCTACTAGTCCAGTCATAGCAGTTCATTATGCATCCTGTGTAGATGCAGATGTCCAACTGGTAAAAAAAATAGACAGAAATGGGAAAAAAGACATTGAGCAACTCCTTTTACAATGGGGCCAGAAAGAAGAAATTGATGAAGATAAAGCAGATGCGGTCCTAAATGAAATCTCGGAAATTGTAAATAATAGAATTGGATTATTCGATTTTAGCCATTACTTGTATGTTACATATTTTACAGTTGGTATTCCTTATACTTTGGTTACCAAAAATTCTATCCCTAGCTCATACGTCCACCTACAAGCAAGGCCAGATTTTTTTATTTATAGGAGTATTCTCGCAGAGAATGCTCAAATCGTAGGGTCGGCGGTTATTTTTAATCCTAATTTCCTTATTAAAAACGAAATCAATTTTGTAGAGAAAACACTTAGTGATAAAAATTATGATATAAAGAAAATATTTGGAAAAAATGCGACCGAAAGGAACCTTAGTATGGCTATTGAATACTATCCATATGATCTTTTTCATATTTGCACACATGGAGGCAGAGCAAAGGGAAATATTGTTGAGCTTGCTTTTAATGACTCTCTCGGCAATTCACACATCTGCGAATATGCAGAGGTTGTAGGAATAAGCCTAGTACCAGGTGATAAACTTTTTAGAGTCAATGCAAAAGTATTTCCACTTAAGTTAAATGGCAATCCATATTCGCAAGAAGTCTATGCTGCGAGTTATCCAAGAACAATCGGAGCAGATTTGTATAATGCTGCATTTAGAGCATCTGTAAGACAGAAAAAATATCTTCACAAAAATGTAGAGATCAATGGTTCATGCTATATTTTATGTAAGGATACAATTCATCAGGGAATGATTAACAATCTAGCGAATGGAGAGCATCCGGTCATATTTAACAATAGTTGCTTTTCGTGGGGTGAAATTGCACTAGGGTTTCTAAATTCTGGATGCCGTGGATATATCGGCTCCCTATGGAACGTAGGGAACAGCGTCGCCGCTGCGTTTGCTAACAAATTTTATGAAAATTGTTTTAGTATGCCAGTTATGAATGCAATACATTTGGCCAATCCTGAATGTGATGGAACGAATTCTGAAAATACATATATTTATTGGGGACTTCATTTTACAAGTCTGAAGACTGCTGTAAGTAAGATTGAAAGTAAGCGGAATGTATGTAAAAGCCTATTTTTTAATTATAGATTATGGCAAAGTAAGTCATTGTCACTTCAGGATAGAAAAATAAAAGAGTCGATTAAGGATATACTTAGCTGGCTGTTGACGGAATTGCGGAACTACAAACCTAGAAAGTGAATATAAAGGAATATGGAAAAACGATATGTAAGTTTCCCCATAAAGTTATTATCGAACCATCATTACCTTAACGAAGTTCCTGTGGAAGGAAAGGTTACAAATCGATTCAATTTTTTGATTGGTTGGTATGATCTTTATGCGGCCCAAATTATAAGATCTGGTAATTGTATTACTTTATTGAGTAATACTCAAATTATAACATTGGATACATTCTGGAATACTAATCACTTTGAGGATATCAGTAAGTATGTATTCTGGACTTTCAATGACAGCTTCCAGCAGAACTTAATTCAACAGTTAGTATTAATCCCAGATTCAGTAATAACCAGGTGTAATGACCTGTTAACTCAGTTCGCCGTCCCATACAACGAGGCAGACCATACAAACCCGGATGAGGAATTACAATGGTGCTTTGTGAAAAATGCTTCTTTAAAAAAGTCGGGAAAGTATGAACTAATGTATTGCCGGGACCAAGAGAATAGAATGGCCATAAAATCGGCTTTGAAAGCTTTTATTGATCGTTCGCCCGCTGAACAGGTTACCGTAACTATAGCCAATGAAAATGCCCCTTCTTTTTTGAGTATGTTAGTTCCCAACAATGGTAGTCAGCTGGTAACACTCAATTATATCAATGAAAAAGTAAAAGCGTCCGGGTGTAAATTTGACATCTTCCGGTCAGTTAAGAAGTCTAAAGGTAACCGTAATCCTTATGGTTTTAATGGCTGTGTTGCCGCCGTCATTGATTATTTCTATCAACTCAATTACTTCGTTTCCTCGTACTCGTTAGAAGATATCTTCCTGGCTTACTTTGAATATACGGGTAACACCATCGCAAAATTCAGCACTTTTATGTCCGAATTCAGGCAGGATAACAGTTACTTAAAACATATGGAAATGCTTAAGCAATTGAATATTAATAAATTAAGATGAATTCTTTAATCATTCCCCAATTGCCTAAATCCCTTCCCTAATCTCCCTGATTTCCCGTCCTTCCCTGTGGATATTGCAAACAGTTGATAACAATTAAATCAAACTGTTATGGCAATTATTAATCCATTCGATTTAATCATTTCTAAAATTGACGTTTTACAGGCATCTTGTAAGTACCCCATCTAGGTAACAGTGATTAATTGGAGTTTCTGGATTTTTGCAACTCCGCTTTCCATTCGCAAGGCGTCATGTTCTTCAAAGATTCGTGAGGTCTTCTTTGGTTATATTCTTCCATCCAGGTATAGGTTAATTCCCTTACCTGGTGCAAGTCCTCAAAGATATAGGCATCGAGGACAGCTTCTCTGTAAAGACGATTAAATCGTTCGACATAACCATTCTGCATTGGTCGGCCTGGTTGAATGTATTGTAGCCGGATACCGTGCTGGTGGCACCACTGTTCAAAATAACCTGAAGTAAATTCCGGACCATTATCAGTTCTTATCGCGGCTGGTTTGCCTCTGGATTCAATAATTCTTTCCAATACCCGTACAATTCGGTATGACGATAGTGAAGTATCGACTTCTATACCCAAGACCTCCCGGGAGCCATCATCTATCACGTTAAATGTTCTGAAGCGTTTGTTTCCAATCAGGCTATCACTCATGAAATCCATGCTCCAGATGATATTAACATTGGTTTGCTGTTGTAATGGTTGTTTAATGCGTGCTGGCACTCTGCGTTTCAGCTTCCTCCTCTTATTCAGCTTAAGCAGCCTGTATACCCGGTATACTCTTTTATGATTCCAGTGATGACCTGCACGCCTCAAATAGGCGAAAAGCTTGCGAAAACCGTAGGAAGTATGCTTAAAAGCAAGGTCCTGAAGGGCATCAATCAGTACCTGGTCATTTCTACGACTACGATAATAAAACTTTGAACGGGGAAAGGAAACTATTCGACAGGCCCTGCTCACAGAAATACCCTGATCTGCGACCAATTCTTCTGCTACTTGTCTTTTTGTGGAAGGGCCCAGCCTTTTTTTGTGAATAGATCCTTCAGTATCTGATTGTCAAGGGATAGGTCAGCATACATTCTTTTGAGCCTGGAATTTTCTTCCTCCAGGTCTTTGAGGCGCTTCACATCTGAAGCCTCCATGCCTCCATACTTGCTTTTCCAGTTATAGAAAGTAGCTTCAGAAATGCCATGTTCGCGGCAAATGTCCTTTGTGGCAAGCCCATTTTCCTGCTGCTTCAAAATAGACACAATCTGAGTTTCTGTGAATCTGGTCTTTTTCATGATAGTAGTTCAGTTTAAATTTAGCCTTTTTTATCTAAGTTTAAACTGTCACCAGAAAAGGGATACTTACAATCTGTAAACGGCTTGCGCGAAAACAACAAGAAACCCATTGTTGTTCAGCCGGAAGATCCTGACAGATTGTTGAATCTGGTGGAAGCCGCAAATGTTCTGCGTAAGCCAGTGGGGACTGTTCGTTATTACATTCACCACAAATCACTACCAGCCATTAAGGTAGGTAAAGGATATGTAGTGAAACATTCTGCATTGATGGCATGGGTTAATGAATTCCAGGTGAGGCCCAATGAGAATACGGCTGGCAAAATGAGATACCGATTTGCAAAACGCTAAAATACTACTAAATGCAACGTGTGAAAGACCTGAAGAAATGGGATTTAGTAGACCTGTTATCTAAACTCGGCTACGAGCCTAGTAAGGTAATAAGGGACGATTACTGGTACTTATCCCCGCTTAGAGTAGAGAAAACACCATCATTTAAAGTAAATCGGCGGCTGAACGTCTGGTATGACCACGGTACGGGTCAGGGTGGTGACCTAATCGATTTTGGGTGTTTGTATAACAACTGTTCTGTCAGCGACCTTCTGAAAAAATGGGACCGCCTCCCCTCCCCTGCTTTTTCTTTTCACCCGCTAGTTGCTGGTGAAAAGAAAAATATTGCCGGAGATGGCATTGCTGTTCTGGGAACAAGACCAATTGCTGATCACCATTTATTGAGGTATTTAGACAGCAGAGCGATACCGCACTCTCTGGCTGCCTCTTACTGCAAGGAGGTAGACTTTTCCCTGCATAACCGCCAATATAGGGCCCTGGGATTCCAGAACAACGCCGGAGGCCACGAGCTGAGAAATGCTGACTTTAAGGGCTGTTGTGCGCCGAAGGACATCACCCTGATCACCAACAAAGGGCGACAGCTGAACATATTTGAAGGATTTTTTAGTTTTCTTTCATACCTGGCCTGTCAGAAAGAAGCGGGAACAACCGGCGATGATTTTCTGATATTAAACTCTCTTGCACTATCGGGAAAAGCCACGGACCTAACGGAGAAATACCCTAAAATCTCCCTGTATTTGGATAATGACGAAGCCGGGAGGCGAGCAGCGCAATCCCTTAAAACGAGTGACCGATTCTCAGATGGTTCCTCGCTTTACCGCGGATTTAAGGACATAAATGACTGGTGGGTAAATCAGAATAAGCCCATGCAAAAGGTTATGAATAGTGTCTGGCGTGGGCTTCGTCGTTAGGAGCAAGCCATGTTTCCGCTACGCTTCAACGGCTTGAAAAATTGGTAGTCACTTCGTTCTAATGCTTGAAATTATGGCGAGACCCAGGAAAAATGAAAGTGAAAAACGTACCGTTCAGGTGAATATCCGATTGACATTATGTGAGAATCAGAGAGTGACTGAACTGGCAAAATCGGCAGGTATCACCCCTGCCAACCTCATTCGACAAAAATTCTTTTCAGGCAGGTTTCCGGTAGTAAAACACTCTCCCATTGAAATTGATCTTTATCGGGAACTTCATAAGATTGGCGTAAATCTCAATCAGGCCACGCATAGAATTAATAGAAACGAGTTTCCCGGTGAGTATTTATCTATTCTGATACAGCTTTCGAGAAATGTTAACCATGCAATTAAACTGTTAGTGGATGACGGCCGATCAGGTTAAGGGAAAGGGGTTTAGGGGCGCATTGCGCTATAACCTGGCTAAGGTGGAAAAAGGTGTTGCAGAGATATTGGACACTAATTTTTCCGGTATCGGAGAAAATATTATAATGAAAGAAGTCGCTATGATAAAGGCTTTGCGTCCTAATCTTCAGAAGTATTTTTATCATACCTCATTGAACTTTCCGCCTAAAGAAAATTTATCAAATGAACGGATGAAATCTATTGCCAAAGACTATTTATCGGAGTTGGGCTTTAATCAACATCAGTTTATTGTCTTCCGGCATCGGGATGCAGATCACCCTCATATTCACATTCTGGTAAATAGAATTGGTTTTGACGGTAAAGTTGTTTCAGACAGCCAGGATTATGCCCGCAGTGAAAAGGTAATTAGGGACCTCGAGAAGAAATATAATCTCACTCCCGTAGCATCCAGTAAGCAAGCCGTGGAACGGGCAATGACAAAGAACGAAATGGAAATGATGAAGCGTACCGATGCGCTATCTGTAAAGCTTAAACTTCAGACGATCATTGGTAATGCCCAAAAACAAAGTCATTCCGTTCCCGATTTTATACAGGCACTAGAAGCCCGGGGGATAAATATACTCTTTAATCAGGCCCAGACTGGTTTTGTGAGCGGTATTAGCTACGGTTTTGAAGGTTTGATTTTTAAAGGTTCAGCCTTGGGCAACGGTTTTAAATGGACACAGTTAAAAGGAGGGTTAAACTATGAACAAGAAAGAGATCATGCAACAATATGCGAAACAAACACTAGGACAAGATCCATCCTATCAGATAATGGATTACGGCAAAGTGTTGGAGATGGTGCAATCCATCAAACAGTGGCATCAAACATGCCTAAACGAACAACAGCGTCTGCACAGAGAACACCTGGAGAGGATGACACAAGCATATCGAATTTTGCGAGCGGACAGCGCCAATCTTCACAGAAATTTGGACGAACTGAATCAGCTAGTGAGGAACCTTCACAGCGGCACTTTGAATTATCTGAAGTTGCAAAGGAGGCGGGAATTCTGGTTGGCGGTATTATCCGGGGTTTGCTCAGCCCTGTTGATACTGATAATTATGAAGATATGGCTACTATAAATGAGTTCAAAAAGAAGAAGAAAAGGAAGATCCGGCGCTGATAAGTAAAAACGGCAATTGCTCTATGCAATTGCCGTTTTTACTTATCAGCGTAAGGCAGAAATTATTGTGTATGTTTTGTCCATTGCCTCTTTTGTGACTCGTAATATACAGTCTTTTTCTGCGTTGCTGAGAACTACGGGCCGTCTTGCGTCAGATTGATCAACGGCCTGACACCGCAATTTCCTATAAAATGTGGGGGTACTCCAGTTACATTCTTTGCATACCGTCTCTCTAATCGCATGCGGCATTTTCGTAAAGTGATCGTGTAAGATTGATAATACGTTCTCTAATTTTTCCATGGTAAAACAGTTTATTGGTTAATAGAATTTGAGGGTTGTACCCCTTGAAGAAAGTCAAAGCGTGGGCAATACGGTCTTTAAAGCCGTTCAATTTCTGTATTAAATAATCCGGAGAAGTGTTGGGAGAGAGCAATAAAAAAGACGCAGAGCCCAACAGAGTGTCCTGGAGGTACTGGTATACCTGGCGACGACTAAGTGAGCCCATGCGCCATAGCATGGGCTACTCACCTTGTATCCCTCGTCGCCTTTCAAATTACCAGTTTTCCAGGACGAGATCTAAAGCAAGAAGCTTGAATATCTTTAGATCACTAAAATAAAGAATTTGCGTTTTCCTAACCCGATAGCAGTTTCATAATAACAATATTTGTTAGCAAATTAAGTAAAAAAACAATAAAAACCACTTATAAGTAGTAAAATATAAGTAGTTTCTTATCAGTAGTAACATATAAATGGTTACTTATTTGTAAACTATTCATTTATTTTACTATATGGATAGCAAAAAAGAAAACTCCAAAAAAGTACCCCTTGATCCGGATGATCAGCTAGCAAAGTTGGGCGCACGAATCAAGGCGCTCCGTATTAAAGCCGGATACAAAAACTATGAGGTTTTCGCGTATGAAAATAATATCCCCAGAGCCCAGTATGGGCGCTATGAGCAAGGAAAAGACCTGCGGTTTAGTAGCCTGGTGAAGGTTGTGAGTGCGTTGGGAATGACAATGGAGGAATTTTTTAAGGAAGGATTTTGATTAAACACAACTGATATTGTATTGTTTTTTTGTTGTATTAATCGTAAATTAACGTGTGCATTAACCCCGATCTTTTCTAACTTTTACTGCTCTATGTCAGTAACTTTCTTAGTTGCTGCAGGCTATTTAAATTCGAAAACTCTAATTTTGTTCCTTGTTTAGAAAAGAAAAATCTCATGAGTCAACTTAATTACATAAAAGATATTGCAAAATTCGGGTTAGAAAATGACCAGGAAAGGCTATTGTCGGTACTTAATGAACTCATTGAGCATTCAAAAAAAACGAAGAAGATTAATTTCGCAATACAGCTCCAGTCGATTTTGAAAGATGCGATCCGTGTTCAGAAAACTAGTTCACTTACGAAGGCTGGTTCTGATGCATATTTTAATCGTCTTGATGATAAAGAAACAGGAGAGTTAATTTTAGAAAAACTTACATCTGACTATACCTTTGAGAATTTGGTTGCTGATTTAGAAGTTAAGGAACAGCTATCGTTTTTTATTAAGGAACATCAAGCAGCAGATGTGTTACGCGAATATGGACTACCAATAGCAAATAAAATTCTGTTTCATGGCCCTTCGGGTTGTGGTAAGACATTAGCATCTTATGTTATTGCAGGAGAGCTGAATAAAATGATGGTAGTGGTAAATTTAGGCGCTATTGTATCTTCTAAATTAGGAGAGACAAGCAAGAACCTTGCGAAAATTTTTCGAAAAGCAGCATCTGAGGACTGTATAATTTTTATTGATGAGTTTGATACGCTTGGTAAAATACGAGATTATGATCAAGATCATGGAGAAATGAAGCGTGTCGTAAATACTATCTTGCAGTTGTTCGATTATTTGCCACAAACAAGTATTGTTATTGCTGCGACTAATCAAAAGGAAATGTTAGATGATGCACTCTTAAGGAGATTTGATGTCAACATCAGGTTAGATTTACCTAATGAAAGTCAGATTATTGATTTGGTAAATTTAACTCTCAGAAATGGACAGTTTAAGTTTGCTACAAAGGCTTCAATAAAGTCAATTATAAAAGATGCAATAGGATTAAGCTATTATAGTATTCAAAAAACACTCATAACTGCAATTAAGAGGAGCATTTTTTCCAATATGGCCGCTAAAGTAGCCTCCCCCCCTACTATTGATTTAAAAGTATGGAGGGAGTTAATTGCTGCTGAAAAAAAGGCACTGCATAATTGACTAAACATCTAGGTCAATATCATTTTCATTGATCACTTCTGCTATATTTCTGATATCATTGCAACTAATCATCTCTTGATAAAGCCTGCCATCAACCTGATTAATTGGAATTTCTGTAATCCTAATTACAATTGAGAATCTATGTTGATTGTTACTTGCATGTCTTCTATAGCTGTCGGGGATCTCATCTTTACATAAGCATCTTACAGCTATAGCGATAGCATTTTCAACACTCAATAGGTCAGCGGGCTGCAATGTATATGAAGTTGATTGAGCATTCGAAAAAAGCCTATTTTCAATACCAAAGTGATCCTCACTCCAACTGAATCCTTTTTTAATTCCATATTGCCCTTGTTCTGCCTGTGCAATCGTTCGAATATCAAGGTTACGAACAATATTGAAAGCCATATAAATTGGAAGGTAATTTAAATGGTTGTCTCTCAATGGCAGAAAACTATAGCATAATGTTATGTCAAATTTTAATTTATTACCAGACTTTTTAATATATTCTGGAAGATAAATTGGCATGGTAATAATCTGTCCGACAGAAATCTCATCTTCAATGACAAATAAAATGGAATTGTCGTCCGTAGATAGCAAGGTACTTTTTTGTGGTCTGCCGAATCCTACCATACTTTTTAATAAACTATCAGTGCTGGTACTAAAATGTGGTAAATCTTTTCTCTTATGAAAAGTTGCAGTATTGATGAGTAGAGCTTTTACTGTCTGTGTCCTAAGGGAAGGATAATTATTGAGTATTTCAGCAGCATAGGACGCACCAAGCGGAGTCGCTATACTAGTACCGCAACTCCTACCGAAGTATTTTTCCGTTTCGGCCATTGGTGATCGAAGAATTTCAATACCTGCCTCGTAGCGGAACAAATCCCCACCTTCGAACACGAGGTCTGGTTTATTGAGATATTTGTTCCGTTGGTTCCTCTTTAAAGGGGCTGCGTTAACAGCCTGATTATAATCAAAATGAAATTTGCGGCTATAATATGCTGGATATAAACTATTGGGTGTTATGTCCGAATTGTCATCTTTCTCTAAGTTCCCTGCTAAAGCACCAACTGAAATATTATTTAACGATTCGGAGGGCTCAGAAATATTAGTATTCCGGCAACTGTGAAATTCACTTGTGCTGTCTATTTTATAAAAGAAAGCCGGATATTCATGATCTGGATGGGTATCTTCAATCAATAGCCCTTCAATATAATCACTATTTATATTGCCTACTGAAATAAAAATCAGTAAATCTTCCTCATATGCTAGCTTATCTAACTCGTAAGCGAATTGACTGTATCCATCATTATATTTTTTTGCAAAAGGAATATTTAATGACATATTGAATAAACGAATGCCGTGAGTTCTCTTAGCATCTCGAATATCCTGGATTAATCTGGGGATATTTATTTCGTCATCCTGATTATGAATTGCCTTTATAACTGAAATTTTGGCTTTGGCAGTATAACTTTCCTTTATTTCGGCTGGGAATTCATCGCCTAATGTTACTAAGCCAGCAACTAATGTTCCATGTCCTACTTCGTCCCAATAAGCACCCATATTGGTGTGGTCATAGGCTGTATCTGAAATTAACCTTTGGAAAGGCTCGATTCTGTTAACACCAGTATCAATAATTCCAACTGTAGTAAGACCATCGGGTACATTCACTGTAAAGCCAAATTCCCTTCTGACAGTACCATAAACACCTGGTCTCACCTTTAATGCCCTAGTACTGGTAACTGTTTTGACTATATCGAAATTTGCTGCTACTGTATGTGTTTCTTCTCTGGTTAAGTTTTTAACTTCTATAATATCAGGGCTGGTCTCTGTATAAGTTACATTTGCCTGCCGACCATATAGATACTCTAAAAGCATGTTTTTTTGATCTAGATATGCAGTATTGGCAGAGGAAATAAGAGTAAATAAGATGCCGGTTTCATTACTTGTGAATAGGCGTCTGCGTGTGCCAATAAATTCAAATTTCAGTACTAAGGCCAATAGATTATATGGCTGATTCTCATAACTTGTTCCCTCGGGACTTTCGACAATTAGTTTGATATGTTCAGAAAAAGATTTAAATAGTTGATTGTCAATTATTTCTAACATTACGGTTTTGTTGAAATGTGTATATTCAACAGGACTTAAACCATAACGTTCAAAAAACTTTTTTTTGAGGTCATCATCAAAGACACAGAAAAAATAGATACGTACTAAATCAATAATGGGCCCAGGAATGGTTCGATTTTCATTTCTCGCTTTTCGTTGGATATAAAATGCCGCATAATCATTACGCAATTCTTCTTTTTTGAATTCATGAATGAATTTTGGCTCATTAGTTTCTTCATCCTGTGGGTCAGGGGTCGAATCAAACCCACGCTGACGTTTGAATGATGAATTATCAGCTTTGGGATTGATAATAAATACGTGTCTATTATCTGCCATTGTATCAGTTTTATGTATAGGGTTAATACTAAAAAAGATTTAGAATTGAAAAATGGGGGGAGGGTAGCCCTACTAGTACAATTCTTTGTATTAAAGTTCAACACAATTTAAGGGATTAAATTGTAATAACCTTTGCGTGTGGACTAGATAATTATATTAAGTCAGTATCAAACAGGATGTTCAAAATCCACTAATGCCTTCGCATACTCCTCCTGCACCCCCATCTCAAACCCAGCAAAATACCTTTCCGTGGTCATCAGACTTTGATGCCCCAGGTTGGTACTGGCAAGCTTCAGCGGGGCACCGCTCTGAACAAGGATCGTAGCATATGAATGCCGGGCGACATAGGTAGTCACCGGCATCTCAAAGCCCAGCTCCTCCCCTATCTTCTTCATCCACTTATTGGTGTTTTTAGTGAACTGCTTCACCTTCTTACGAATGGTTTCTGCATCGTCACCGATTTCGGCAATGTTGAAGATATAGCCGTCAGGGTGGGTATACGGCTGGCCCCATTTGGCTATGATCTGATCTATATAGGTGTTCCGGGTGGCTATAATGTTAACAGGATTCCCTTTGGTGGTACGTTTCGTCTTTTCCCGAAGGAAGGTAATATAGGATGGATGGGCGTTTCGGTGCTTCAGCAAAGCGATGTCCATCATGTTGATGCCATTACATAGGTAACTGAATATCCAGAAGTCTTTCGCCTTTTCCATGCCGGAATCCTGATCGGTAGGATATTCGAAGATCTTTTTCAGCTGGGATTTAGACAAGGCCTTTTTAATGTTTTTACCGGTAGGGATAATGTACTTACGTTTACCGAACGGGTAAGCTTCCGGCTTAATAAGGCCATTTTCACGGGCAATATTCATAATGGTCCTGAGAGGCCGCAGGTAAATGCCTACCGTCGTAATGGACCGACCCCGGGAAAGCATCCAGGCTTCAAACCCTTCCAGATACTCTTTGGTGATATGGGCGAGCTGAGGAGCCCTCCGGTACTTTTTCAGACAGTTAATAGATGAAGTGTAGGAGTCGGCGGTGCCGTGCTGGTCTTTTGATTTTAGCTCAGATATATAGTTATTGTATAATATTTCTATGGATTCCGTGTAAATCCGCTCCTTAAAGAAGCTGGACTCAAATTGGGAGAAAGAGAAAGGAACAATCCCCTCGCAGCACCGTTCCGCGTCTTTTTCAATAATACCTATCTCCTGACGGATTCGCCGGAGGTCGCCTTTGGCTTCAGCAGTATTCAGCTGGTCCCATTCCGCCGCCGTGGCGTCGTAGCCGGTAGCGTAGTATTTGCGGACCCCTTTATAGGTTACACGGAGCTTTAAGGGGAACCGCTCCCCGTTTTTAACCCTCCGGAGGTCCGGGACCACTTTGATGTTTACTTTATCCTGCTTCATGATAATTTCAGTGATTGTTTTTGATACATATTTTGATACATGTTTCTGAAAAATATCCCGAAATGATATGATGCAAGTGTAGGTATAAATTCAATACAAAGCGCCATGGTAAAGGATTACTGACGTAATCGGGGGGTAACTGAAAGTAACTGAAAACATGAATTTTAGTGACTCATAATCAGGGGGTCCCAGGATCATGCCCTGGTGGGAGCACACTACACTAAAAGGCTTTCGGCGGTTTTTCGCTGGAAGCTTTTTTCGTTTGCCTAACAAATGACCTAACATTTGTGGGAATAGCGATAGTTTGTTATTAGTCATCTTATTACCAGATAATTGTTATTGGGGAGCCCCTGCCCGAAAACAGATATACTTATCTACTGGTTTTCCTGTATATGTCGCAGTTGTTGAATAGCCTAATTTTGTATTCTCAGATAAACTATCAGAACTATGCTTTCTCAACTTCGTAATTCGATCCTCATCGCTTCTGCCTTATTGCTGCTTGCAGCTATCCCTGGCAAAAGTCAGGCTCAGGGTACATTCGACAGCAAACTGCTGAAGAGCGGAAAATATACATTGGCCTGCTATAGTGTAAATGGTGGCAGCGAGTCGGAGATCGGTACTTTCACGATCGGTATCAACACCACCAATGATAAGCTGGCACTAACCACCATCACGGCCCTTTCCGGATTGGAGGAGTGGAAAGATACTGCCATATCAGATCTGAGTACCTTCAAACCTATTTACCGTGCATCTCACAATACCATGAAAGAAATGGTGCTGCACTTCGGAAACGATGTTACCGGATATTATCTTGATAAGAAAACAGGTAAGAAGAACCAGATCAAAGAAGCCGGTAATCAGTATTTCGTTGACAGCTATACATATCCTTTCTTACTGTCGCTCCTGCCGCTGACCTCCGGTTATAGTACCGATCTGTCAGTGTACGAATATAAACCTACCAACAATGGTAATGTGAAAAAAGCCATCGTGGAGGAAGTAAAGAACAGCTCCTACGTGAGCAAATTTACCGGAAAGCATGATGTATGGGAAGTGATGGTGTTGGAACCTTCCACGGATGCAAAGTCTGTTTCCTATATTGACAAAAAGACCCGCCGCCTCTGGCAGGTGGATATGTTTAGCAATGGCCAGCAGATAAGAATGGTGGATATGGAGACGGATTTCAATTCCATCAAGGCTCCTTTCGATAAAGAAGCCACCATGAAAATGGTGAAAGGCGGCAATGCTATCATTTCCGGACAGGTATTTGCCCGTGACTTCAACGGTAACAACAAGATGCAGGTGATGAACATCCAGGCCAAGCAGGTGGCTCCCCGTGGTACACAGGTAGTCCTGATACCATACAACGATTATTTTAAGGAATGGGTCAAAGTAAACGAAGACCAGCGGAAAAAAGGCAGGGAAGGTATTGCTATTTCAGATGATGCTGCGCAGTGCATCAAAAGCACCAAGGTGTATGATGAGGCCGGTCACTTTGAATTTGTAAACCTTATGCCCGGAGAATATCTGTTGTACACCGAATTCAGCTTTGCCCACTCTTATAGCCAGCGTGAAGTGGTAGGATATACTGATCACTATATTAACGGTATGTTCCAGAGCACCACTGCCAATACAGTGAACAGGAATTACAGTGTGGGCACCAGTGCTACGGTGAAGAAGATAGTAACCGTGAGCAAACCCGGAGAAAAAGTGGAGGTAAAACTCAAGAAAACACATGCCTGAGCATAAATAGTTCGCACTACACTAAAAGGCTTCCGGCGGTTTTTCGTCGGAAGCTTTTTTATTTATCTGTAAAGCATTTGATTGTTTTATACACACCTATCTTTTGGAAAATGGTACCCCAAACTATATCCTAATGTTTCAAATGCTCAGAAATGGGTATCAAGCCCCCATTCAATTGGGTGACAACAGGTGCTTCCGTATATAACTTCGTGATAATATCATTTTTCTCGTTATCTTGATCAAAATAATAACTAAATGATTAAGAAAAGATTATATGAGATTGATATTTTAAGATTTTTGGCTGCAATCATGGTTGTAGCTTTCCATTATACTATTAATACCAAGTCCTATAACCATATATACCCTATTGATAATAAATTTCTGACTCCGATATTTTTACATGGTAACTCAGGCGTTCTTCTTTTCTTCATCATCAGCGGCTTTGTAATATTGATGTCTGCCCAGGCAGAGTCGCCCATGACCTTTCTCAGATCAAGATTTGTAAGACTGTATCCAGCCTTTCTTCCCGCAATTATATTCACATTTATTATAGGAAGAGCATTTATACCTTTCTATACGGCAGGAATCAAAGACCTTATTGTGAATGCTACATTGGTAGGGTTGTTTGCTAACTGGCGCTTGCATATACAGTTGGTAGCAGGGGTTAGCTGGACCTTAATGATAGAGATGCAGTTTTATCTGTTCATTTTTATCCTTATGCAACTACGTCAATTAGATAATATCAGAACATTTCTAGTGGCGTGGCTTGTATTGTCTATTGCTACTTATTATGGGGAAGCACATTATCCCAATATTTCTGCATTCTATTTTGTAAGATTATTATTTGTTACTGAGCATTCGTACTATTTCATTGCAGGCTGCTATTTTTACCTGATAAAGTATCAACAGAAAAAGCTTGATTTGCTGATGCCGGCCATCTGCCTTGTTGTAAAACTGTTGTGTTATGATGTAAAAGCTCCTGGTCAGATAGACACCCTTACTGTGGTATTCAATGTTTTATTCTTCCTGGTATTTTACATGATCTCCCTGAGGGACTTTACTTTCAATAAAGGCAAAGAAACAATAAAAGCACTTGGAGCTATTACCTATCCCTTATATCTAATTCATGAGTTACTGGGCGTTGCTCTCTTCAGCGCTTTGTTGCCCTATGTGAATGCTCCATTGCTGTTTGTGATGTTGATTACATTCGCTGTATTACTGGCTTATTTATTTAACAAGTTTATAGAAACACCTATTACGTCTAAATTAAGGCAATGGATGCTGCCAGAGAAATCGCCCGTTGTTTCTAAACCGAAGAAAGAGGTAATAGCGTAACAAGGTCATGAGGTAATAATCAGGCGTTGCTTTTCCACACAAAGGCAGCGCCTTTTCATTCGAGCTGTCCGGTCTATCTGCATCACCCCAGTCTTCCTCTGTCATAGGGTCTGGCATTTCTACATCAAACTGTATTTTCTGGATCAGAACTCCTTTCAGATAATCTTTGTAAATGGAGCGCAACTGGACAAATATCTCTTCTAGTGCAGTATCTTTTTCGAGATACAGCTGGAATTGGGATTCAGAGATGCCTGTGGCACTCATGATATCTTTATCTTCAATAATAACCTGTTGTTTCAGTGCTTTCTCTTTCAGATACTGAATTGTTCCGGTAAAAGTTTCTTCTGCATTGTCATCGGCTGTTATCATTGCGGAGAAGGTATGCCGTATGGTAATAGTTTTTTTCATATCTCATGGTACACCCTTCCGGATGCACCATGAGTGTCTGTAAACAATTCACTATCTGCCATCTAGTAGATATACTCCGGTGGAGTGATCCCTTTACAACGCAGGTAGGTAGTAGCCTGGCCACGGTGATGTGTGATATGGTCCAGGGTAGCGTAAACACCATGGATGGTTTTTTCATCTGGTGTAATGGCTTCGATGCTCTGTTTCAGTATATCGAAACTTTTATTGAGATACTCTTTTGTTGCCTTTGCGTTTTGGGTGATGGCTGGTGGGTTCCAGTCTGAAGGTGTTTGGAGAATATAGTTTTCATTCCACCAGATGATACCGTAGCCGATATGGTGCATCAGTTCGTTAAAAGTCCAGATGGCGGTATCTGGTTTGTAGTCATAGCTGTTGGCCGGCATCGCCGTAGCTACGCTGGTGGTGTAGTTACGGGCATTTTCCAGTGTGGTTAATAATTGCGCTTTCATATCAATTGTTTGATAGCAAAAGTATTTCACCACCCTTGGGGATATTTAAGGAAAATTGCTGTTTTTTAACGTCGTCTCATTTGAGAGGGTGAAAGGCCATATCGTTGTTTATAGGCTGCAGAGAAATGTTCCAGGCTGTTGAAGCCGGTGTCAAAAGCGATGCCTGTAATAGGCTGACTGGTATGGCGTAGTTGCAGGTGGGCTTGTTTTAACCTGACTTGTAACAGATAGTTGTAGGGTGTGATACCGGTCATTTGTTTGAAGGTCCGGTTGAAATGAAACGGGCTCATATGTCCGATGCCGGCAAGTTGTGGCAGGGAAATATCTCCGGACAGGTTGTCGTTGATGAATGTTTTGATGGAGGAGATAGTGGGAAGGTAATTTCGTTTCTGCCTCACCGTTAGTTCCGGAATGACTTTGTCGCGGCCTCCTGTTAGTATGAGTGAAAAGAGGTCCATCATGAGCTGTTCCACCCATAATTGCGGGTAGTGGGGTTTCTGCAGAAGGTTGAAAATATGATGATGCAGGTATTCCATTTCAGGAGTGGCCTTTATCAGGACAGCATGGAGGTCGGGGTTTTTCAGAAACCAGGCCAGTTCACTGCCCTGTTCTTCCAGCAGTCCAATGTTTTCCGGTGGGAAAGAGAAGATGGTACATTGGTCGGGCATATCATGAACATGCCCCACCCGATGCTCATAACCAGGCTTGCAGACCAGGAAAAGGCCGTGGTAGGCATCCAGGTCGTTGCGGAATACTTTGAAGAGGAAATTGCCCTGTCGGATAAAGGCGATGGAAAATCTTTCCTGGTGTTCCTTTCCTGATATATTACACTGCTGGCACTGACAAAGGAAATTGCGTACCTCACAGATAGGAGAATCATATATGGTTTGAATGATGGCTTCCATTTTCTGATAGTTGGGATATGGAGTACTTTAGACAAAGATAGTAACATCCTTTCTTTTATTAAACCCCGGTCTGCTAATCATACCAGCCTGGTAACTCCATCACAGGCACTGTTATTTCATTCAGGAAATAAATTTCCTCCTGTTCTACCTGTTCTTCCCTGAAGACGCTGTGATGGTGCTGATGCAACAATCCGGACAGTTGTTTTTGCTGATAATGTTTCATCAGGGAGGCCAGGTTCTCTGTGGCGACGCAGGCCTGTTTAAGTATCGCTTCTTCTTCTGCCTTGCTCAGGCAGGATTTTAACCGTTTGTATGATCCGGTACTATCCGTATTTCTCATTTTCCGGTAAAAGGTCGGTTCGCTCCAGTTACATTCACTACATACCATTTCCCTGAAGTCGCCGGAGAAAATACTAAAGAGAGAATAAATATCATTGAGCAAGTTATCGCCTGGTTTCATTGGTTTTTCATGTTGGTGAAGAAAAGGAGGTCTTGTTTTAATGCAGCTATCACAGCTGCTTTCAACAAGTTACATCATCATTGCGCAAAGTATTTGCGTGCTGTCTTTTTACAAAATAAATGATAAAGCAGGAATCCTATCATAATAGCTTTTAATACGGCAATTACACTGCAGTATCGACAAAAAAAATATGTTTTTTATCATGGTACTATCCTGCTGCTGGCCCGACTCCCCCATCGTGCTGTTTTCCCACGTGTAAATCTGTAATCCAACATAGCCAATGATCTGAAAACCTAACGATAGCCTAGCTTTAACCCGTACGAATATGTCAAACACATTTAGCTGAGCACTAGTATTTATTAACCATTATCTAACAAACAAGTCTCTATGACACCAAAATCTACCAATGGAGGCACAGCTGTCCGCTGTCTCACATTTATCTGTTGGCTGTTACTGGTACTGTTGGCGCCTGATTGTTTCGCGCAGGTGAGCCCTACAGTTCCCGCCACGACTCATCAACACAACAAACAGGTAATCGGCTACATTACCCAATGGGATGCCTGGAAAAACGTAGCCGGCACCGTTCCGGCAGGTGGGTATAACCATCTTAATGTGGACTATTCACAGTACACCATCCTGAACTTTTCATTTTTTGGTGTTGCCCAGGATGGTTCCCTGCACAGCGGTGATTTCCGCAACAAAAACATTTATCAGGTGGGCGCTGTCCAGGCCCCGGCCCCGCTGGTGAATGAAGACATCTACAGCAGCTGGGATATGTATCTGCTGTACGGAGAACTGGACGTCCTCTACTATATCCCTGATGGCAGTTATGCCTACTCTCTGGGATACCGTAACGGTGGTAGCGGATGGACTAATGTCAACACCGGTAAAACCGGCAGCTTCCCGCTCTCTGTACCCAAACAGGGTGGTGCTCCCGGTGTTATTGACCTCGCCCATCAGAAAGGCGTGAAAGTACTGGCTTCCGTAGGTGGCTGGAGTATGTGCAAACACTACCCCGAAGTGGCCGCCGACGCTACCAAACGCGCAAAGTTCATCGCCAGCTGTCAACAGCTGATGAGCATGGGTTTTGATGGTATCGACTTCGACTGGGAATATCCCAACGATGCGGGTATGAACATAGAACATTACAGCACAGCGGATTATACCAACTTCGCGATCCTGGTGGAACAGGTAAGAGCGGCCATCGGTCCCAATAAATTGATCACAGCAGCCTTCTCTCCTGCTGTCAACAAGCTGTCCGGATTTGACTGGCCCCGGCTGAACAATGTGATGAACTATTATAACATGATGACGTACGACTACAACGGTGGATGGTCCAATAAAGCCGGGCACAACTCTCCGTTGTATGAATACCCTAACCAGGAATTTGCCGGCTTCTCCCTTGATGCTACCACCAAAGGCCTGCGTACACTGGGTGTTAATCTGAGTAAGGTAAATCTCGGAGCTCCCTTCTATGGCCGTGGTGTGATCACCAATGGCAATGCCGCCCTTAATGCGCCTACTGTAAAACGTGCTGAAACCGTACAACCAGACGGTCCTATCCAGACATGTGCTGATTACACCAACTGGACCAAAGACGTATGGGACGGTACTCCCAATTACAGTTATATAACTCAGAACACTGGCTCCGGTTCAGGCTGGACTGAGTACTGGGATGACGTGGCCAAAGTGCCTTATAAAACCAAAGGCAATTTTTTCCTTAGCTACGACAACGAACGCTCTGTTGCTGCCAAAGCACAATATATCAAAGACAACAATCTGTCCGGCATCATCATCTGGCAGGTATACGGAGATATGCTTAATATGACCAGCGCAACAGTGCCAAAAGGGAAGCTGATTTATTGCCCTAATACCACATCTCCCCTTGTTAATAAAATCAATGAAACATTTGCCAGCGGCGGCGGTAGCACTAATGTACCGCCTACTGTGAGCATCACCGCTCCGGCAAACAACGCCACTTTCACTGCTCCGGCCAGTATCACGCTGCAGGCTACTGCCAGCGATTCTGACGGACAGGTCGTAAAAGTGGAATTCTATAATGGAGCCACCCTGCTGGCCACCGATAGTACCGCTCCTTATAACTATGCCTGGAACAATGTACCGGCAGGCAGCTATACCGTGAAAGCTATTGCCACAGATAACAAAGGTGCTGCTACTACATCTGCCCTGGTAAATATCACGGTCAATGGCTCCGGCACTGTTCCGGATACTTCCGGCGGCAAAGTGATCGTCGGCTACTGGCAAAACTGGGGGCACCTACGGATGCTTCTCCGTATATCCCTCTCCGTAATATCAACCCGAAATATAACGTGGTGGAAATTGCCTTTGCTGTCAGTGGAACTGACCAGGCTACTATTTCCTTTGTACCTGAAAACGTAACATCAGCACAGTTCCTGTCGGATGTACAATACCTCCAGTCTCAGGGCAAGAAGGTGTTACTCTCTCTTGGTGGAGAAAACGGTTCCCTCAATCTCACATCAGCTACCCAGAAACAGGCGTTTATCACTTCCATGAAGGCGGTGCTGGACCAGTATAACTTTGATGGCTTTGACCTGGATATTGAAGGTGGTACCAACCTGCAGCTGGACAATGGTGACAAGGATTTCACCAATCCTACTACACCGAAGGTGGTGAACCTGATCGCTGCTGTTAAAGAGATCCTTGCTTACCGTAAGGCTCAGGGGAAAAATGCATGGCTCACCATGGCACCAGAAACCTATTATGTACAAACAGCCTATGGTTCTACCTATAGCCCGCTGGTAGGTGCTTACCTCCCGATTGTTTACGGGCTGCGTAATGAACTTACATTCATCCAGACACAATACTATAATACCGGCTCTGTAATGGGACTGGACAATGGTGTATACAATCAGGGTACATCCGACTTTATTGTGGCAATGTCTGAAATGCTGCTGAAAGGATTCCCTGTTTCCGGTACCAGCCTGACTTTTCCGGCACTCCGTCAGGACCAGGTGGCCTTTGGCCTGCCAGCTACACCCAGTGCTGCAGGAGGTGGTTACACTACACCTGCGAATGTTAAAAAAGCACTGGATTATCTGATCAAAGGACAGTCTTATGGCGGTGCTTACCAGCTGCGTAACCCGGCCGGCTACCCTAATTTCAGGGGTATCATGACCTGGTCTATCAACTGGGATAAAGCCAATGGAGACGAATTTGCTACCAACTACTACAATTATTTCTTTGGTACTACGCCTATCAACAAACCACCGGTGGTAAACATCACTTCACCGGCCAATAATGCTGTCTTTACAGCTCCGGCTACTGTGAACATCCAGGCTGCAGCGTCAGATAGTGACGGTATAGTAACCCGTGTAGCCTTCTACAATGGCAGCACCTTATTGGGTGTAGACAGCGTAGCTCCCTATACCTGGACCTGGAACAATATAGCCGCCGGTACTTATAGCCTTACCGCTAAAGCTACCGATAATGCAGGCGCTACTACTACCTCTGCAGTGGTGAGCATTACAGTAAACACCTCCGGTAATAAACCTCCTGTGGTGAACATCACATCACCGGCCAACAACGCCACTTTCACAGCTCCTGCAACTGTGAATATACAGGCTGCAGCATCTGATAGCGACGGTGTTGTTACCCGTGTAGCATTCTATAATGGCACTACGTTGCTGGGTACAGACAGTGTGGCTCCTTACACCTGGACCTGGAGCAATGTGGCTGCCGGCACATACAGCCTCACCGCAAAAGCTACTGACAATGGTGGTGCTACTACCACTTCTGCAGCTGTGAACATCACTGTTTCCGGTTCTACCGGTGGTTGTGATGGTATCCCGGCATGGTCTGCCACTACCGCTTACAACGGTGGCGCCAAAGTGGTATATAACGGTAAAGTATATACGGCTAACTGGTGGACACAGGGAGATCAACCGGACCTGAACAGCGGTGCCGGTAAACCATGGAAATACCTGAACGATTGTGGTGGTAACCCTGGTAACCAGCCTCCGGTAGTAAGTATTACTTCTCCTGTCAATAATGCTTCTTTCACTGCTCCTGCTACTGTAAACATACAGGCTAGTGCCAGTGATGCAGATGGTTCTGTTGTACAGGTGGCATTCTACAATGGCAGCGCGCTGCTGGGTGTGGACAGCACTGCTCCTTACGCCTATGCCTGGACCAATGTAGCCGCGGGATCATACAGCCTGACAGCCAAAGCTACAGATAACAGCGGTGCTGTTACAACTTCTTCCGCTGTAGCTATTTCTGTTACCGGCGGCGGTGGTGGCGGAGACTGCAACGGTATTCCGGTGTGGTCTGCTTCTACAGCTTATAATGGCGGTGCACAGGTAGTATATAACGGTAAAGTATACTCTGCTAAATGGTGGACACAAGGCAACCAGCCTGACCAAAGTACAGGCGATGGCCAGCCATGGCAGTTTGTACGTAACTGTTCCGGTGCTGCACTGACATCTGCTGCACTGACATCCATTCAGGCAGAACAGGTAATTGCTTATCCTAACCCGGTAACTGGTCCGGACCTGCAGATACAGGTGAGTGCCAATGCCGGCGAAAAGCTCCTGGTGGAAGTACTGGACCTGAGAGGTAGCGCACCAATACTGCGACAGGTACATACCGCCAATGGAAAAGGCAATCAGCCGCTGCGCCTGGACGTATCCAACGTGCCCAATGGTACCTGGATTATACGGGTGACCAGCCAGCAAAGCAAAAAAGTATGGAATGGTAAAATCATAAGGATGTAACCCCTCTATATAAAATGCAAAAAAGACGCAAAGGAGCTCCCCCCTTTGCGTCTTTTGCATTTTATATCCCTGGTCGTAGTGTTAAATAGGAAGACCCCCCGGTTAAGCCAGGGGGGCCGTTCTTTTCTCATAAACCCACGTTAATAAACTCGTTGCTGTTGACAAAGGTGGACTGTTGTATCGTACAGCTCTCTGCCGGTATAAAAGATCCCTGCGGATCAAACCGGGATATGGGCGATAAAAAAGAAAAAGGACTGGTACTTACAGATACTGAACTACCGTTGACGGATATACGCTGATTAGCATCAAAACCATGTAATATCAATCTGATATATTTAAACTGGCTGGTATAGCTGCCTGCTACCTTCGACAATGTGAGTTTTCCGGCAGCAGGATCATAGGTGATAGCCCGTTCATAATAGCCACCCTTCTCGTATGAAAAACTTTCTCCATCATCTTCATAATAAACAAAAGAGCTGGCTTCATCACCCTTGTAGAGGTGAAGGAAAAGTGTATCTGTCGGTTTTTCAAGCGTAGACTGTATCAGCGATTGCATAGGAATGATACTGCTTCCCTTCACGTATACAGGTAAGGTTTTAATGCTGAGCGGAGTAATCACCTCCTGCTGGCCGTTGCTGACAGCGTCTGTATAGAGATTATACCACTTCCCTTTGGGGAAATAGATGCTGCCAAACTCTTTGGTGCTTTCAAAAGGAGCTACCATAAAAGCAGCGCCGAACTGATACTGTTGTTGAAACCGGGTATCGTATACATTGGGGTCAAAAGTGTTGTTGATTGCCAATGTGCGGACTACGGGCATGCCTGTACGCGATGATTCATACATGGTGCTGTAGAGGTAAGGCAACAGCCGGTAGCGCAGGTTGATATAGTTTCTTGTTATTTCAAGAGCTTCTTCACCAAAAGCCCAGGGTTCTGCTGATTTGGTGTTTACACCGGTATGGTTTCTGAAGTAGGGAATGAAGGCGCCTATCTGCATCCATCGGGTGTACAGACTCACTGTAGGGTTGCCGGTAAAGCCGCCTATGTCCATGCCAGTGAAGGGGAAGCCACTCAGGCCCAGGCTGTTCAGCAGCCGGACACCCAGCAGCATATGGTCTTCTTCTGCGCGGTTATCTCCGGTCCATAAGGCGCTATAGCGCTGGCTGCCGGCATAGGCAGCACGGGTCAGGAGGAAAGGCCGTTTTTGCAGGGCTTCCCGGGTTCCTTCATAGCTGGCACGCGCCATCTGCAGACCGTAGATATTATGTCCCTGGAGATGCGTGGTGGGATGGCCTTCGTAGTTGAAGATCACGTTGTTAGGCATCTTTTGCCCCCAGGTGGCTATTTCGTTCATGTCATTCCAGATGCCGCTCACACCGTCACGGATATACGATTTTACCTGTTCTTTCCACCAGCTGCGACCTTTGCTGCTGGTGAAGTCAGGGAAATGGCACCAGCCGGGCCATACCTGGCCGGTATAGTTTTCTCCATCGTTATACTGAAGGAAGATGTTTCCCTTTTTTCCACTTTCATAGGCGGCATAGCCATTTTCCACTTTTATGCCGGGGTCTACGATAACGGTTACACGAAATCCCATTTCCCGGAGGCGACTGGTCAGCTGCTGAGGATTAGGAAAACGTTCCTTATTCCAGGTAAACAGCTTGTAGGCATCCATGTAATGGATGTCTAAGGTGATGCCATCGGCGGGGATTTTCTTTTCCCGCAGTGTTTGTGCTATACGCAGTACTTCTGTATCGGGATAGTAGCTGTAGCGGTTTTGTTGATAACCCAGGCTCCATAGTGGCGGTAGTGGCATGCGTCCGGTGAGACTGGTATACGATTTAATAATATCTGCCACCTGCGGATGGTAGATAAAATAGTAGTTCATCTCCCCTCCCCGGGCGCCAAAAGAAGAAAAGCGGTTGTTGCTGGCGCCGAAGTTGAAATCGCTCTGGTAGCTGTTGTCGAAGAAGATTCCGTAGTTCTGGCGGTGATGGATACCGATATAAAACGGAATGGTAGCGTAAATGGGATCTCTGTTGGTAGCATAACCAAATACATCTGAATTCCAGTTCGTATATCCTTCTCCTTTACGATCTAAGTTGCCCGTTTTTTCTCCCAGCCCGATAAACCGCTCCTGTTCCTGCATTTTCTTATAGGTGGTCACTTCATCACCAATCCACGAGGTCGTTAGTCCTGGTTCATCCTCATTAATCACTTCGCCCGAAGGGCTAAAAAAGCTGATGGCAAAAGGGCTTTTCCGGATTTGCATGCGCAGTGAATCCGTAACGATACTGATTTCGCTGTTGTTTTGTGTTATCTGTGTTTTGACGGTCTGTGGGCCTGTGATAACAGCATAGGAGAAATCAGCAGTCAGCGGCCTTTTGTCCATCCTTACACGAATAACGGCAGGACTGTATACGGTTATTTCTGCATAAGCATTTTCGGTTTTTATTTTCACCTGTTGTCCTGAAATGCTGACGGCATTTACCTTACCTGCCGTGACCACCTGTGTTTGTGCACGGGAATGACTATACGAAAAAAGAAGCAACAATAGGAAAATGGCCGGCAGCGAAATCTTATTCATGGTCTTGTTGGTTTGCTGAACAAAAAAATCCTCTCCTGCACCCTGCAATACAGAGCGAAGTATCAGATGAAATATTGTATGGTGGATAATTCTGACGGGAACAGGAAACCCTGTTCCGTCAGAAGGAGTATGGTTTAGTAGCCGGGGTTTTGTACCAGATTTCTGTTGACAGCAAGGTCGCTGGTTGGGATAGGGAACAACAGGTTCCTTGGGTTATCGGTTGGTTTCAGTTGCCATGGAGTGAGGAACTTACCGAACCGGATGAGGTCCTGTCTTCTCCAGCCTTCCCAGTACAGTTCACGGCCTCTTTCGTCCAGGAGGGTGCTGAGGTCGAGTGCTCCCAGAGAGGAGGCGCTGCGCGCTGTTCTGAGTTCATTTACCAGTGCCAGTGCGCCGGCTGCGTCTCCGGTGCGGAGCAACGCTTCTGCTTTCATCAATACTACATCAGCATAGCGGAAGAAGACGTAGTCGTTGCTGGCTTCGTTGTTATCTTTTGATTTATCGGAAGTATAAAAATCCGGTACGTATTTGATTACCCTGATACCGGTCACTTCCAGATTGTTACCGGATTCTTTGAGTTGTACATCCCGGGTGAAGGCCAGCGGGTTGTCTTTTCTGTCTTTCAGCGGGTTGTGGTGAGCATCGTATTGCTGGCCGATGAGGAAGCCTACGAGCATACCACTGGTGTCAGTAAGTCCGGTGTAGGCACCGCCTCTTCTTCTGTCTGAAGCTTCAAATTTATCGTAGAAGTCAGACAGAGTGGCAAAGCCATTCCAGCCGCTTGGGTTCATGTTATAGTGCACGGTGAATTTCCAGCGGGCATAGGTGGCGTTACCATTGCGGACAGTGCTGAAGCCAGGGCCATTCTGCTGGGTGAAGATGTTTTCTTTGGATTTCACATCATTATCACGGGCGAAGTTGTCGAAGTAGTCGGTGCCCAGGTTATAGGCGCCGGTAGCTTTGATCTGGTCTGCCAGCTGTATCACCTTTTGCATATCGGCTGCATCAAAAGTGGGTGCTGCTCTGTTCAGGAAAGCACCTTTGTTGAGATAACATTTCATCAGCAGGAAACGCACGGCGTCCTGGTTGGCCACGTAGGCAGCGGTAGCCGGACGGGTGCCCAGGTCGCCCTGTATGGCGTTTAATTCTGCAATGATAAAGTCCAGTGCTTCCTGTGCTTTCATCACTTTAGGTGCATTCAGCAGGGTATCTGATGGATTTCTGAAAGGTACCTGACCCCAGAGGTCCAGCACGGTGAACATTGAGAGGGCGCGCAGAAAGCGGGCTTGTGCAGCCTGGTTTTTATCGGGTTTAAAATTCAGTACGTTGGTGGCACTGAATTGTAAGGTCAGCAGATTGGTGAATGCATTTTGAATGTGGGCATGGTCTGCATTCCAGGTATGTTCATGCAGGGCACGCCATACGCCATTGTCGTCCCAGTCGCCGCCACGGGTGGGGCCTACGGTTTCATCAGTGCTCATCTGGGAGAGCCCCCAGGTATTACCAAAGTCCTGGTAAGGCATCTGAAGGTTGTCGTAAGCTCCTTTTAACAGGGCAGGCACTTTGATCACGGAGTCGGCTTGGTTCTTGGTGAGCGTGGAGCCAAGCTGTTCATTCAGACTGCAGGCCTGGAAGCCTACTACAGAGGCAATTACTAAAGCGGATCGGAAAATATATTTAGTCATGATAGTAGTTTTTGTGTGAATGGTTTATAAAGAGAACAGGAGACCCAGCATCACCGTTCTGGCGGTTGGATAGGGTGAGTACTCAATACCAAAGGAGGTAACTCCATTCACATTTTTGTCTGTATTTACTTCCGGATCGAAGCCAGTGTATCTGGTGATTACAAAGAGGTTCTGGCCGGTAGCATATACAGAGGCGTTTTTCAGGACACGGCCCACATTACCGATGTTGTAGGTAAGAGTGACGTTATCCAGTTTGAAGAAGCTGCCGTTTTCCAGGTAACGGGAAGATACTGTGATGGGGTTGGAGAGGTTTTCTCCGTTGCCCAGCAGCGCCTTGGCGATATTTCTGGAACCGATGTTGCCGATAGGCAGTACGGTATTGGCGGTGTTGTTATATACCTGATGGCCGAAGGCGCCATGGCCGCTGGCTGCGAGTATCCATTTTTTGTACACCAGTTCTGTATTCACGCCCAGCAAGGTTTTGGGGTTGGGGTTGGTGAGATAGTACAAGGTATTGCCATTGTCGGCATAGATGCCCTGACCTTTATCATCGAAGCCCTGGAACTTACGTACGTAGAAGGTATTGAGCGGATAGCCGTTGGCGAGTCGCTGAGCGGTGGCACCGGAAACACCTTGTCCGCTGATGGAGCCGGTGAGCACAGGAGGACCATCATAGTTTTTCAGCTCATTACGCAGGGCGGTAGCGTTCACACCCAGTGTCCAGGAGAGCTCTTTTTTACGAATGATATCTCCTTTCAGGGATATTTCCACGCCTTTGTTGATCACATTACCGGGGAGATTGATCCAGTAGGTGGAAGCAGGTGCGGGTTGAATGGCGGGGAAGTTGAACAGCAGATTGCTGGTGTTTTTGTAGAAGTAGTCGATATTACCATAAATACGGCTGTTTACCAGACTGAAGTCTACGCCTGCATTGAATTGTTTGGAGGTCTCCCATTTGAGGTTGGGGTTGGCCACATTCGAGAGTGCGGCGGCTCCGGAAGCACCCAGCCCGTATTGTTCCTGGGCTGCGCCGGCAGGAAATTCCTGGTTGCCGGTAACACCATAACCCACTCTCAGTGCGAGGTTGTTGATGGTACGGTTGTTTTTCAGGAAGTCTTCACCAGTAAGGTTCCATTTGGCGGCAAAAGACGGGAAGTAACCGTATTTGTTGTTAGACCCGAATTTGCTGGAGCCATCGGCCCTCATAGTACCGGTGATGATATATTTTTCATAGAAGTTGAGGGTCACCCTTCCGAAGAATGACTGCAGCTCTGAACTGGGATTACGGAAGGAACTCATGAAAGTGTTGGCCTGTGAAGGAGCCTGCAGGATGTCAGTGTATTTTACTGCATAAGTAGGGAAACCGTTGGCGCCCAGACCCATACCAGAGTAGTCAAATTTCTGGTACTCCTGTCCTACCATGGCGCTGAGGCTGAAGGCAGAAGTCAGTTGTTTGTTGAAACTCAGGGTGTTATTGAACAACTGAGTAGTCAGTTCTGCATTACCGTAGTAGGCCTGTCCCTGTTTGTTTATACCTGCAATATTGATAAAGGAAGCTACCTGCGATTCACGTTTGCCTACCTGATGGTTGATGCTGTAGAGTGCGCGGTATTCCCAGTTGTCGTTGAATTTATAGTACGGAGAGATACTGGCGAGTACATAGCTGATATTGACTTTATCGTCGTAGGCTTGTGACATGGCCAGCGGGTTTACGGACTTACCTTCATCGAGGATATTGAGGGAACCGTCGGCATTTCTGATATTCATGGTAGGGTTCCACTGGAGGGCCATACCGATGAGGCTACCGGTAAAACCGGCATCGTTGGTGATGGGGGCCAGTTGTTCAGTTGTTTGAGCCGCCATGATGTTATAATCGATACCGAGTTTTTTGCTTTCGAGGAATTTATTCTGACCATTGAGGGTGGCGGTATATTTTTTCAGGCCGGATTTTTTGATGATACCTTCCTGGTCGGTTACGCCGAAGGAAGCTCTGTAACGGCTGGTTTCACTACCACCGCTCATGGCGACGTTGATATTGTGAGTGATGCCGGTGCGGAGGATAGACTTCATACCATCGGAGCTGCCGCCAAAATCGCCGCCGGTTTGGTTGTATGTTTTGAGGGCGGCGCGGTATTCATCTGCGTTGAGTACCGGGAGTTGTTTCATAATGCTGCTGGCACCTGCGGAGTAGCTCACATCCAGACGGGTGGCGCCGGGTGTACCTTTTTTAGTGGTGATGATGATGACACCGTTGGCACCGCGGGAACCGTAGATGGCGGTGGCGGAGGCATCTTTCAACACGTCCATGGAGGCTATATCGTTGGAGTTGATGAAGTTGAGCGGGTTGGCGTCAGGAGTCTGGCCCAGTCCACTAACGTTGATGGCGGGGCGTGCTACCCGTCCGTCCAGCGGAACGCCGTCTACTACGTACAGGGGCTGGTTACCTGACCTTACGGAAGATACACCCCTTATACGTACAGTAGTAGAGGCGCCGGGGGCTCCGCTGTTATTGAGCACCATCAGACCGGATACTTTACCTTGTATCAGCTGGTCGGGGGCGGTAGTAATACCGCGGTTAAATTCGCCGGCTTTCACCTGGGAGATGGCGCCGGTAATATCTTTTTTACGGGTGGTACCATAACCTACCACCACTACATCAGTGAGGGTAGTGTTTTCGGCTACCAGCTTTACCGTTACATTCGTTTTGTTGACAATGTTGATTTCCTGGGCTGTCTGGCCGATAAAGGAAATGATCAGGGTGGTGGCATTCGGTCCTACTGATACTTTGAAGTTACCATCCGGGTCTGTGGTGGTACCGCTTTGAGTGCCTTTGATCTGCACGGATGCGCCAGGGATAGCGGCGCCTTTTTCATCGGTTACCTTACCTGTCACGGTCCGGTTCTGGGCCATGGCCAGCCCCTGTAACAACAGCAGGAGTGAGCATAGGAGGAGATGTCTGAAAAGTCGTGTTTTCATCATAATGTGGATTTTTTGAGCAGTGAAAGAGCTGCCCGGTTTTACCGTGGATTTAATACATTATAAAACAGTAGTTGCTGCATGTGGAGGCTCGCTCAACATTTTTGAACAACGTGGATCAAGTGAAATAAATGGTTTTTACGTGGGTGGCTTAATGCCTTACATCTAATTGGCGTTTAAATTCAGAATTTTGGTTTTACGCTTCCTGTTTGTCAAAGTAAGAAAGCAATGTTTAGGTGAACAACTTATACAAGGTAAATATAGAAAATAAAAGGCTATTTTGAGTAGTTTAAAAATGTATAATATTGATAGTCAGTTACGTATAAACATATATATTTTTTGTATATATTGATACTTTAAGTCCTTTTCAGCGTGTTTTCAGAGTGCTTTTATTGCCATAATCCGGTCTTCGAACTCCTCATTAGGGACCAATGACCGTTTTTTGATTTTGGTTTTATAAGCGTAAATCGTGTTGACAGAATACTCCAGGATGCGGGCAATTTTTTCATTATCAGAGATGCCTATACGAATGAGGGCGAAGATCCTGATATCGGTATTCAGTAATTCATTTTCCTTAAGCACCACCTGGTTGCCTTTTTCAAACAGGGCATTAAATTCTTCCACAAAATGGGGGAATATCTTCAGAAATACCCGGTCAAAATTGGTAAAGAGGTCTTCCCGCTCCTGACGGATATTAATATTGCTGACCAGATATTTAAGCTCTCCGGGTTTGTTTTCGGCCAGTTTCTGCTCCAATGCCTGTTTGATTTTTTCAATTTTGCTGATGTAGGAAGCGGTAATATTGAAGCAATAACCAACATATTCTTCCTTGATCTTATTGGCTTCGAGCAGCTGACTATTGATTTCCTGTTGTTTGAGATGAGCGGCAGTGATGATTTCCTGGGCTGTTTTCAGTTTCCTGACCTGCCGCGTTACAATAACTGCCAGCATAATGACGGCTATCAGCAACAGGGTTACAATGGCGGCATAGATCAGCAATGATCTGGTCCTTTCTTCCGCGGTATTTATTCTTTCCTGCTCAATGATGGGTAAAATACTACTAACCTGTACTTTTCGTTGCCTTGCTCCATAAAATACTGCTTCTGCGATGGCTTTTTCAATAAAACGGGAAGCGTTTTTGATATCACCTTTTTCGAACAACAGGGTGGCCAGGGTATACATGGCCATGGTTTCCTTGGTAGAGGATCTGATATCAGCGATAGCTGAGCGGTACATCAGTTCGATAGCCGTATCGGTCTGGTGGGCATGGAGGTAGATATATCCCAGTGTACAGGCAGCCACGGCCAGCTGCCGGTAGTTGAGCCCGGGCTGATTAAGATCGGGATAGTTGTTACGGGCGGCTGTGGGGTTACCCATTTTATAAAACTGCAGCCCCTTATTGTATTTATATTCAAAAGAAGAAGGCGACATCAGGTGAAGGGCGGAATCCATATATACACTACCCTGGTGTATATAGGCGGGTGAGTAGTACCGGTCCTGATTGTAATCGGCCAGGTCATAGTAAAACCGGCTTTTCATCAGATAAACCTGTGTACGGATACTATCGGGCATACCAGTAACGTCTATACTATTGAGAAAAGCGGAAGTTTCGGTAAACATACCCGATGACAACAGAATAAAACCAATGCGGGTACGGGCGTAAGTAAGCCGCAGCGGGTCCTGCAGCTCTCCGGCCAGCTTTTCCATCAGCCGGGCATACACGAAGGCGGAGTCAAAATTAAACACCTTGTATTCTTCATAAAGCTGTTGGTATATACGGTACCGGGTAGCCGGATCAGCACCTGCGTTGGCAAGGGTATGTTTGATGCTGTCTATACCTTTTACCTTCATGGCATCATAAACAGGGGCTTTTTCGATGCTGCGGTTCAACTCCTTCAACAAGCTATCCTGTGGAGGTTTTCCAAATACATTCATCAGCAAAGTCAGCAAAACAAGCAGGCAGCCTAAAATACGCGTCATAAAATTGGATGATAAAAGTCACTGGTGACGCTAAATTTAAGCGACTTTTTTGAAATTATCGGAACCCGTGTTACCGGGGTTTTAACCAGTTTTCTTCAGACTATAGTTTAGCGTGCTTTGAATAGGTTGTTTGTCCTTGTCGAGTTGCTGGAGCTCGTTCTCTCCTACTTTCTTGTAAAAGCGTTGCAGATTCTGGTCCTTATCGGGGTTGAGCTGGATAATGACAGCATCCGGATTGTCGGATGGGCTGGGTAATATCACATAAATGCCATCGCTGTTAAAGGTCTGGTCTTTTCCTTTTACTCCCTGGTAAACTTCTTTCAGTTTAAAAAACTGACCACCGCCAGGGCCTTGTTCTTCAAGGCTCAGGGTGGTGAGGATACCGTTGCAGTCTGCACAGGGTAAGGTGCCGGTGTAGTTGATCCAGGTAGATTGCGGGGGCAAGCGGGTGCTGGCGGTGTTTCCAGGTGTTTTGGCCGCGTGGTGGGGTTGCCGGCATGCAAACAGTACAAGCCCGGTTATTATAAGGAAGTATCTCATACAGGAGGTTTTTCCCCGTATAACAACCAGGCGCGTCATTTAGTTAAGGCAGGGTATCAGGGCACCAGCTCAAACACAAAAAACTGACTTTCTTCTGCTGCGGAAAAGTTGTTGTCTGCCACAAATACCAGGCTTTTATGGCCATTGGGCAGTACGGGGCCGAAAGTTACCCCTTCAATATTATCAATATATTTCCCCAGTGTGGCAAAATCAAAAAGTAAGGATTTGGTAACAGGCTTTACTCCGGTGGCTGTTTTCAGGGAATTGATCCGGCTGACATCTGTTGCCTGGTCTATGTTGACGATGAACACTTTAACCGTACAGTCTTTTACGCCGGAGGAGAAGGACCTTTCTATTGACAACAGCTGATGTTCAGACAATACCATGATATCGGAAATGCCGTTCACTTTAAAGGCGTTGGCGGGGATAGCGGGATGGGCTACTGGCTCCAGCCGGTAAGCATATTGGGCTACAGGTTGGCGGGTGTTGTTGTCAAATTTTATGATACGGGTAATAGCGGTGGTATCTCCTACATCAGCTCTGGGGCCGTCTTCATAGCGGGGTTCTTCCAGGCTTACGAAGGTATAACGATAGTCGGGTGTGAAGCCGAGGCCTTCGAAAGCTCCGTTGCGGCGGGGACCATTGTCTGTGGCCTGCATCCGGAAAGCGGGCGGCAGTGCGAAAGAATCAAGATAATGGCCATCGGGTGAGATTTCATAGACACCGGGATTGGTGAGGATGGTGTCTTTGGTATTAACGATACGTTCTCCTTCACTGCTCCATACAAGGCAGCCTTTTTTAGCATTGTAGCGCAGTGCCTCCGGATCGGGTGTGAGAGCCGGATTTACTTTTGCGCCCGGATAGGTGCTGCCATCTTTTTGAAGGAGGTTGGTCACGTTGGTAAAACGAATGCTATCGAATGACTGTGCCGTGAAATACAGTTTGGCGGTATAGAAGCGTGCAGGCGCCAGTTCAGAGCGGTCGTCGCAGATCATGTAATACTGTTGTCCGGAGACATCGTAGTCTATACCGGACAGGCCGCCGATGACGGTGCCTTTGAAGGGCATATTATGTGGAATGATCTGTTGGCCGATGAGGCGGAGACGGCCGAAATTGTTGGCGGTAGCGGTCGTTGCTTTGCGGGTGCTGGCACAACTGGTGATAGCTGCTGCAGCAATCGCCAGCAGGAAAAAACGGATTTTTTTCATGGCGGCAATTTAAGCAAAAGGGGCTAACAAAAAATTGCGGACAACGTTGTGTCCGCAATCTATAAAAATGTAGTTCATTGGCAATAGCAAGCTCACACCCCTCTTCCTCTTATTATATTGATCAGGATGGCAATAATGGCAAGTACTAATAAAGCATGTATTAAAGCGCCGGCGGAGTATACAAAGAACCCCACTGCCCATCCTATTATGAGTATCACTGCAATCAGATATAAGAGATTGTTCATGTTTTAAGGCATTTGTTCTCCAATTAATATTTAAAATGTATGCCAACCCGCTTAAATGCCTTAAATACAGCCATATGTGGGCTATTGCAGGACTCTCTGGGTGTGGAAGCTATTCCACCATACGAGAAAAAAAAGGACGGACTGAGCAGGGGGCTGCCATTGGAAAGCATTGTAACAAAAAGAGTTTGCAAAGTGGTCACATTTTTGGGACATGTTAATATTAGGGCAGGCTATTTTTTAATCATAAAAACGTATTGATCATGCAACAGCAGGAACCGCTAGAAGAAATACTAAGCGACCTCGTCAAGATTAATAACGACCGGATAGAAGGATACCAGCAGGCTATTGCAGCAACGGATGATGCAGACTTGAAAGCCTTATTTCAGCGTATGATTGATGACAGTGTTCGTTATGCTGACGAGCTCAATGCAGAACTGCTGGCCCTAGGTGCTGAGAAATGTACAAGTACTACACCTTGTGGTAAGTTATACCGTGCGTGGACGGAGCTTAAAACAATTTTTACCGGACAAGACCGCCATGCTATTCTTTCTTTTTGTGAATATGGTGAAGATGCAGCTCAACGGGCCTATAGCAGTGCTTTCAAAACAGAAACGTCTATGCCCTACCGGATACGGGAGCTGATAGCAGACCAGCAGAAACTCCTGCAAAATGACCATGATATCATCAATGCCTACAGAAACGTACAAAAGATAGTATATTAAACCAACCTTTCGGGGTTGGTTTTTTGTGCAGGAAAAATGCCAATTGTTCATTTTGTTCAAAATGGAGCAAAATACGGTTGTTCAGGAATAGCGATTTACTTTTGAGTAGCGGTATTCCAATCATACTTATTTTTATAAGTAATATGGCAACTACGGGATTTTTCGGTACAAGGCTGCTTCTTCATCGTGAAGCAGCCTTTTTATTTATCCGGCAACTGAGACTGAAGAGACCGATGATAAGCCGGGTTTTAAAAACAGGGAATTGTGTTCACGCTGACACACTTTTATTCATTTTGTTCATTTTTATTGCTCTGCTTTTTTGTACCATTAACCATCCTATCTTTAATTGATTGAGAGAAGTTACAACCTTGTAATATTGCTTTTTTAACCAACTATGAAAACAACAAAGGTGGCCATAATAGCCACCTTTGTTATTTTAACCGAATACCTTATCCCAGTCTTTCCATACCGGCTCATATCCTTTCTGTTTGAGCATCTGCGCGATAGCTACCGCACTTCGTTCATCCGATATTTCAAATTGTTCCAGCGACTGATGATCAGTAGCATAACCGCCGGGATTGGTGCGGGAGCCAGCACTCATACTGGTAATACCCAGCCGGATAACATGATCCCTGAAGGATTCCCTTTCTCTGGTGGAAAGGCTTAACTCCACTTCCTGGTTAAACAGGCGATACGCACAGATCAGCTGTACCAGCTCCCGGTCGTTCATTTCCACTTTAGGAGCGAGGCCCCCGGAAAATGGGCGCAGACGGGGAAAAGAGATACTATAACGTGTTTGCCAGTACGTTTTTTCCAGGTATTGCAGGTGAAGGGCTGTGAAAAAACTGTCTGTACGCCAGTCTTCCAGACCGATCAATACACCCAGACCCATTTTATGAATGCCCGCACGTCCCAGCCGGTCGGGTGTTTCCAGGCGATAATCAAAGGATGATTTGCGGCCTTTGGGATGGTGTTTTCTATAATCTTCCTGGTGATAGGTTTCCTGATATACCAGTACAGCATGCAGGCCCAGCGGGATAAGTGCCGCATAATCTGCTTCATCCATCGGCTGTACTTCCATGGAGATATTGGAAAAATGGGGACGCAACAACTGCAGGGCGTTTTTAAAGTATTCCAGTCCCACCTGCTGATGTGCCTCACCGGTGACCAGCAATACATGGTCGTATCCCATTTCCTTGATCACGGCAGTTTCTCTTAATATCTCCGCAGCACTGAGGGTTTTGCGGGGAATTTTGTTGTTGAGACTAAAACCGCAATAGGTACAGATATTTTGGCACTCGTTGGACAGATACAGCGGAATATACAGCTGCATAGTATTGCCGAAGCGCTGTAAGGTGCGCTGGTGGCTTATTTCTGCCATTGGTTGCAGATAGGCCGCTGCTGCGGGTGATATCAGTGCTGCAAAATCATTGAGTGTGCGGCGCTGGTTGTGCAGGGCCTGTTCCACATCTGCCGCTGTTTTAGCATAGATGCTTTCCTTTACCTCATCCCAGCTGTATTGTTCAAATATGCTTTTAAACATGACCTTGTTTTTAAGTTATACTTCATCGAGGAAGGCCACCAGCGGGCTGGAGGCTACAGCCCGGGCATTGACGGGTGCCAGTCCTGCTTCATAAGCCATGCGGCCGGCCTCTACAGCTGCTTTAAAGGCAGTGGCCATTTTCACGGGTTCTTTAGCTACGGCCAGCGCGGTGTTGACCAGCACTGCGTCTGCTCCCATTTCCATAGCCCTGGCGGCCTGTGAGGGAGCGCCGATGCCGGCATCTACTATCACTGGCACATTGCTTTGTGCAATGATAATCTCAAGAAAATCGGCCGTACATAATCCTTTATTACTGCCGATGGGAGCGCCCAGGGGCATCACTGCGGCGGTGCCCACTTCCTCGAGGCGTTTGCACAGTACCGGATCAGCATGAACATAAGGCAATACGACAAACCCCAGCTTCACCAGTTCGGCCGCAGCCTGCAGGGTTTCTACAGGGTCGGGCATCAGATAGCGGGGATCGGGATGTATTTCCAGCTTCACCCAGTTGGTCTCAAGGGCTTCCCGGGCCAGCTGGGCGGCATATACGGCTTCCCGGGCCGTGCGCACACCGGAGGTATTGGGTAACAGCTGTATATGCGGATGTGACAGATGCGGAAGTATATCGTCTGTTTTATGATGTATATCTACCCGTTTGAGAGCTACGGTCACCAGCTGAGTGCCGGAGGCCAGCAAGGTTTCTTCCATCACCGCAGCGGACGCAAATTTGCCGGTACCTGTAAACAGGCGGGAGGTGAAGGTTTTACCCGCAATGGTCAATGGTTGTATCATCATTGCTGATTTAAAAGTTCATAAATATGCTGCACCAGCGGCTGCCGTGCTGCTGTTTGTGTAATCAGGCCACTTACGGCAATGCCGTGTATACCTGTTTGCAGAATGGCCGGTATATCATCGGTCAGGATACCTCCAATAGCAACAATGGGGATATGTATCTGTTGCTGACGGAGTGATTGCAGGATAGTATGGTATCCTTCCAGTCCGAGTATAGGGCTGAGATTTTGTTTGGTGGTGGTGAAGCGGAAGGGACCCAACCCGATGTAACTGGCGCCGTTTTTAACGTGTACCAGTATATCTTCGAGGGTGTTGGCCGTACCACCTACGATTTTATCAGCTCCTACTATGGCCCTGGCTTCGGCCACGGTCATATCTTTCTGGCCTACATGGACACCGGCGGCATCCACCGCTACCGCGATATGCGGGTAGTCGTTGATGATCAGTGATGCCTGGTATTGATCACATATTTTTTTAGCGGCGATGGCTACCGGCAATATGTTTTCGTGCGTTTCATTTTTGATACGCAGCTGTATCCATTGACAGCCGGCATCGCAGGCTGCCAGGATATTGTCGGTATGACTGCCGGTAGCTGTTTGTTGTGAGATATAATGCAGTTTGTTGATCATATGTGATGGTATCCTGTTAGAGAAACATGACTTGCTAATAATTTTTCCGTGTATACTTTTCCGTTAGTACAGGCATCCGGTAGTGATTGACCCTGGGCCAGACAGGCGGTAATGGCGGCAGACAACACACAGCCGGAGCCGTGTTTGGGATACACCGGACCAGGACCTGCAGGGAACGTATATACGTCGTCTCCGCTGTAAAGCGTGTCTGTGCCGGGTCTACCCTCATGATGTCCTCCTTTCAGCAGTACGGCACACTGGACCGCGAGTTGTTGTGCAGCTTCTTCTCCATCGGTCATGCCAGCCAGTAGTGTGGCCTCGTGATAATTGGGTGTAAGAAGGTACAGTTCAGATAGCAGTTCCTGCCAGGCCTGGTGCTGGATGCTTCCGTGGAAAGTATGTCCGGCGGAGGCTTTGAGCACCGGGTCGAGGATGATATGGATGCCGGGCGACAGGTGTTTGACCGTGCGCACCAGTTCCAGCATACCGTATACATCGGCCATGATACCGATTTTGCAATAGCGGATGCTGTTGGTGGCCAGCAAAGGTCTGGCCTGCGCCAGGATACAGGGCAGCGACAACCACTCCACCGAAATGAAGTCGCTGGCTGTTTGCACGGTGAGGGCGGTACATACGCCCAGTCCGTACACGCGGTGCTGTTCAAATGTTTTGATATCTGCCAGCAGGCCGGCTCCACCGCTGGGGTCGAGGCCTGCAAAGCTCATTACGGATGGTCGTTGCTGTTCCATTGTGCCTGAATACGCTGATAATTGTTGACCGCCTGTTCCGGTTGTTGCCAGATAGCGCCCAGCAGGGCGGCGCCATCATAATGCCAGTCTTTTAACCTGCTGATGTTGCTGGCATCGATGCCTCCCATGCCTAACACCTGCCTTCCCTTTTTATCGGGAAGGGGTTGTGCAAAGCGGCCATTGTAGCCTGCTTTGGATATGCTGTCAAATACGGGGCTTAACAGCAGTGTGGTAAACTGTGGTGCCATGGAAGTGATGTCTGCCATATCATGGATACCTGTGCTGCAATTCCTGTAGCGTTGCAGACAAAGCTGTAACTCTCTGCAGTTCATGCTTTCCCGTACTTTACCACTTAGGTGGAGGCCTCCCACCGGAAACCGCTGACATACCTGAAAGTTATCGCGGACAATGATGCGAGCATAACAGGATGGGTCTGTTTTGTCCAGCAAGGCCATGTATTCCCTCGGTTGCCAGCTTGGCTTTCGTAGCAGGATACGATGGGCTCCTGCCTGCAGCAGGTCCGCGATTATTTTTTCTTCTTCGTATATGCGTTCTGGTGAGGTGATGATCCAGATCATACGGATGTGTTTTTTATTGATATATCTCGCCACCTTGAGCCGTAAATGCTTTTGATTGCTCTGTCATGCCGGCTTCCAGTGCTGTTGTTTCATCGAGTCCCTGTTTGGCAGCGAAGTCACGTACTTCCTGGGTAATTTTCATAGAGCAGAAGTGAGGGCCGCACATGGAGCAGAAATGGGCGATTTTGGCGCCTTCTGCAGGCAGCGTTTCGTCATGGAAAGAGCGGGCTGTTTCCGGATCCAGGGAAAGGTTGAACTGGTCTTCCCAGCGGAATTCAAAACGGGCCTTGCTGAGGGCGTTGTCGCGGTGTTGTGCACCAGGATGGCCTTTGGCGAGATCGGCAGCATGTGCCGCGATTTTGTAGGTGATAACACCTTGCCGTACATCTTCCTTGTTTGGTAGGCCCAGGTGTTCCTTGGGCGTAACATAACACAGCATGGCGGTACCAAACCACCCTATCATGGCGGCTCCTATGCCGGAAGTGATATGATCGTAGCCGGGAGCGATATCCGTAGTGAGAGGACCAAGTGTGTAGAAGGGTGCTTCATGGCAGTGTTGCAGCTGTTTGTCCATGTTTTCTTTGATAAGATGCATGGGCACGTGACCCGGACCTTCTATCATTACCTGCACCTGATGTTTCCAGGCTATTTTGGTGAGCTCTCCCAATGTTTCGAGTTCTGCAAACTGGGCGGCATCGTTGGCATCGGCGATACTGCCGGGACGAAGACCATCACCCAGTGAGAAAGAAACGTCGTGGGCTTTCATGATTTCACAGATCTCTTCAAAGTGGGTATAGAGGAAGTTTTCCTTGTGGTGAGCCAGACACCATTTAGCCATGATAGAGCCGCCACGGGATACTATGCCTGTTGTTCGTTTAGCCGTCAGCGGTATATAACGAAGTAATACACCTGCATGAATGGTGAAGTAGTCTACACCTTGTTCTGCCTGTTCGATAAGGGTGTCGCGGAAGATTTCCCAGGTAAGGTCTTCTGCTTTACCGTTCACTTTTTCGAGCGCCTGGTAGATAGGTACTGTACCAATGGGCACCGGGGAATTGCGGATGATCCACTCTCTTGTTTCGTGAATGTTTTTACCGGTGCTGAGGTCCATGATGGTATCGGTACCCCAGCGGCAGGACCATACGGCTTTTTCCACTTCCTCCTCTATGCTGGAGGTCACGGCGGAGTTGCCAATGTTGGCGTTTATTTTTACGAGAAAGTTACGGCCAATGATCATGGGTTCACTTTCCGGGTGGTTGATGTTGGCGGGTATGATGGCGCGTCCGGCGGCCACTTCCTGTCTTACAAATTCGGGTGTGATGAGTTTGGGAATATGGGCGCCCATGCTATTGCCCGGATGCTGATGCCAGAGCGGGTCGTTTTCCCGGAAGAGTTTGTCTGCGTATTGATTTTCGCGGATAGCGATATATTCCATTTCGGGGGTGATGATGCCTTGTTGCGCATAATACAACTGTGTCACATTTTTTCCGGGAAGTGCGCGGAGTGGTTTGGCGCTGATGCTCATTTGTGGCATGTTATCGCCTTGTTGCTGCAGTTGTCTGACGTAGGGACTGGTGTATTGCTGCAGCTGTTCCACATCTCCCCTGCTGCTGATCCATGATTCGCGCAGTCGGGGTAGTCCGCGGGTAACGTCGATGTTAATGGCGGGGTCGGTGTAGGGACCGCTGGTATCGTATACGATCACAGGTTCATTAGGGCTGGCGGTGCCATTGCGGCCATTAGTGCGTGTATCCGTTAAGGTTATCTTTCTCATAGCCACCTTTACGGGGTGGATCGTTCCGCTAACATAGATTTTTTCTGAAGCGGGGAAGGGAGTACGGCTGATGGCCGCGGGTTTTTGTTGCATGATGTAAGAATTTTTGGACATGGGAATCGCGCTTCCGTTTGATATAACGGAAAAGGGTAAACGAAGAAAAATTAATACAGGTTTTATCCGCCCTGCGTGGCGCGGATAATGGTTATACTATCGGCGTTTTGTAATGGTTGCTGGTCCCAGTTGTTTTTGGGGACCACCTGATTGTTGACCGCGATAGCGATACCTTTTTGAGCAGAGAGTTGAATAAACTGTAATAGGGCAGCAATAGTTATCCCTTGCTGCACCGCATAAAGTTTATTGTTTACAAGGACTTCCATGCGTGTTGGAATTTAAGTGAAACAATAAACTTTAAGGATGTGGAAGATGAGAAAGTTCAGTTACTTTTCCCTACGGCAGTATGAACTGCTTCAGGTACTGAGGGTATCATCTCAGCTTATCCCTGTTCAGGATAAACACCCCTAAAGTGATTGTAAAAGTAAAAGAAAAAATGATAATGGAGAGGGAATATTATTTTTCTGCGAGGGCTGCTGGTTTGGAGTGGGCAAAAAATATGGGTTGTATATAGTCGTAATTCGTAATTTAGTTTCATGCTAAGGAAACAGTTACCGTCACTATTGCCATTTTTATTGTTATTAATTGCCTGTAAGCAGAAAGCCGGCAGGGCACCGGAAGAGGTAGCTCATGACAGCAGCCTGATAGTTATAACAGATAGCAGCAATGCCGGCGTTACCGACAGCATCGCTGCTGTAACTGATACACTGCATATTGATGCAGCTAAGCTCATAGGGAAATGGATACAGCCCGTAGCGGGCCTGGATAAGGAAATGCAGGGATTTCAACTGCGCAGTAACGGGACAGCCCGCTCTATTAACATGTACACGCTGATATATGAAAAATGGGCGCTGAATAACGACACACTGTTATTGTGGAGCCATTCGGAGGGAGTAAAGGATACTGCTGCCATTGTGGACACCACTATTATCAGGGAGTTGTCAGATACATCGTTGGTATTGTTTCCTATAAAAGCTGCTGAGGGCTATACGGACAGGTACCGTCGTCGCCAATAAACCTACTCAGCTATAAATCTGCCACAGTCCTACCAGGCAGGCTACTACCGACATGAAGATGCCGGCGGCGGCGAGCTGCATATCATCGATGTTTTTTCTGCCGATAAAGAGGGAAATAAGACCGAGTATGCCAGCTACAACACCGGATGTAACGGCATAGGCGGGCGTTTTGGTAGTAAAGGCAAATGCTGCGGCGATAACGCCGATTACCAGTGCAGCAATGCAGGTTGTTTTTGTGAGTGTGGTTGAGTGTTGCATATATATTCGGATTTAATGAACAGATGAAGAAAAATCGTACAATTATAGGTTACTGCTTACTCCACTTACCTTGTCTTTGTCAGTTACAGGGTGTTCCCAGGGCACTTTGAGCAGTGGGCCTACTTCCTGGTAACGGTTATCCGTATATTCATCCAGTCCGTAACGGATGGAGGTAGTATCGGGAACTGCTTTAAAGGTGCCGAAAAGGCGATCCCATATAGAGAAAATATTGGCATAATTGGAGTCTGTTTCCGGTTGGTAATGGCTATGATGCACCTTATGCATGTCGGGTGACACGATCACCCAGCTGAGGATATCATCGAGTACTTTGGGCAGCCGTATGTTGGCATGATTGAACTGCGACATAAATGCGGACAGGGTCTGGTAAAACATCACCATCCAGAAGGGTACTCCCATGGTGATGATGGCCACAAAGAGGGCGGCTACCCGGAAGATACTTTCTACCGGATGATGGCGCAGCGCGGTGGTAGCGTCAATCTGGGTGTCTATATGGTGTATTTTATGGAACTGCCACATCCAGGCGGCTTTATGTTGTACGAGATGGATCAGGTAAGCGCCTATCAGGTCGAGCATCAGGAGGGCCAGTATGGTATGGAGCCATAGGGGGAGATGGAGCCAGTACAGGAGTCCGAAGTGGGTGCTGCTGGTCCACAGGGAGGCTTTGACGATCAGGAAGGCGCAGGCAGTGTTGATGACGAGGGTGGTGAGTGTAAAGAACAGATTCGTACCGGCATGACGGTACTTGTTGTTACGGAAGTGGAAACGGGGCACCAGGCCTTCTATGATCCACAGTAACAGCAATCCGCCCACGAGGATAGCGGTGCGGTAATAAGATGGAATATTTTCAAAAAATGTTACCATATACTGGTAAGATATATTCGGAACTGTCTTTAACGTTGCTTTAATGCATACTGGAGGTTTTTTCGGGCCGGCAACAATTTCTAACGGGTGGATATTCGGGAGTAACTAATCTATACAAATACTGTTTCTACTGTTGTTTCTATAAGCTGTTTTTTCTGTTTACTCCGCTTAAAAATTACAACATTTTGGGGAATAAATAAGCGCTCTTTTCCGCCATGGGCAAAGAAAAAAGCAACCTCTTTGGAAGAGATTGCTTTATATATAAGTTTTTAGCTATAAGCATGTGACTTTTAGTATATCCGTTTGCTTTAGGCGGGACTAAAAGTTACTTTTTTACAGTTTAGTTATTCAGCATCAGTGGCATTACCAGCATGAGCAGATCTTCATTTTCTTCTTTTTCGGAAGGTTTGAGGATACCTGCTTTGGTAGCGGTGGCCAGTTCAACGGTTACTTCATCCCCTTCTGCGGCGTTGAGCATTTCGATGAGGAATTTGGCGTTGAAGGCGATCTGCATATCTTCGCCGGTGTACTGGCAGTTCATACGTTCGTTACCTTCAAAGGAGAAGTCTACGTCCTGGGCGGAGAGCTGCAGTTCAGTGCCGGTGATATTGAGTGCTACCTGGTTGGTGCTTTTGTTAGCGAATACGCCTACACGTTTCAGGGCATTCTGGAAGTCGCTTTTTACCACGGTGAGGCGGTAAGGGTTGTCTTTAGGTATTACCACCTTATAGTCAGGGAAACGGGCATCGATGAGGCGGCAGATCATCTGGGCGCCTTCGTGCTGTACGAAGAAGTGGTTCTGGCTATAAGATACCTTGATTTCAGTATCGTTGTCCGGCAGGGCAGATTTCAGGAGGTTCAGCGGTTTTTTAGGAACGATGAAACTGTCTGCCTGTGGACATTTTACGTCTGTTCTTACATATTTCACCAGTCTGTGGGCGTCGGTGGCCACGAAGGTGAGATGTTCGGTGCCCAGCTCGAAGAAAACGCCTGTCATAGCAGGACGGAGGTCGTCGTTGCTCACGGCAAAGAGCGTTTTGTTGATAGCTGTTACCAGGCCGGTAGAGGGCATGGTAAAAGATGTGGTTTCATCAGCAGCTGGTTCTTTGGGGAAGTTTTCCGGATTTTCTCCCATTACCTTGTACTTACCATTGTCTGAAGTGATTTCCACGGCGTAGGAGTTCAGATCAATGTGGAAGGTCAGGGGCTGATCGGGCAGATTTTTGAGGGAGTCCATCAAAATTTTCGCCGGGATACAGATCCGTCCGTTTTCTTTGGCTTCCACCTCCAGCTTCACCCGCATAACGGTTTCAAGATCAGTTGCAACTACGGTCAACTCATTTTTATCAATCAGGAACAGGAAATCCTCCAGAATTGGCAGGACTGTATTGGAATTGATAACACCGCTGATCTGTTGTAATTGCTTTAATAAAGTAGAGGAAGAAACAATAAATTTCATGGTCTATATTAGTTTGCTTGTCATTCTTAGTTGTTAGGGAGATGTGCCCATCTGCCTGTCCACTTCACATGGCACCCCTAAAAAGGTGTAAATGTACTGTAAACAAAGATAGAAAGTTTTGTTATTCTCCCTAATTTCATCACATCTTATGCACTAAAGATAAGCGGTTTTGCACAAGATGTCCGCCGGGAAAGACATATTTAAAATTAAGATAATGCTAAATGGAAAGCAATATTTATGCAGTTTGATTAGATAAATTGCAATAATGAATAGTCTGTATTGATGGATACAAAAAGAACGGGGCTTTTCTTTTAAATTATGTTCAAATCGGTTACTTTTGCCGCGCTGAAAAATTATTCTAAAACCAACAAAAAATAGCAGGTTATGAAACTGTCTCATTTAGCCGAAACATTGATTGGATCAGAAATCATCAAGTTAGCAGCTGAAGTCAAGGAGAAACAGGCCAAGGGCGAGAAGATCTACAACTTCACCATCGGCGATTTTGACCCGAAGGTGTTCCCTATTCCGGTTGAATTTGAACAGGAAATCATAACTGCCTATAAGGAACACCTGACCAACTATCCGCCGGCTGATGGTGTCGCCGAGCTGAGAGCTGCTGTGGGTGATTTTATAGCAGAACGGGAAGGATTGACCTACGATCCGGCCAAGGAAATCGTGATCTCCTGCGGCGGACGTCCTATCATTTACGCTACCTTCAGAACTATCGTAGACCGTGGAGAAAAAGTAGTTTACGCTACCCCCTCCTGGAACAACAACCACTACACCCACTTCCTAGAAGCAGAACATGTGGTGCTGGAAACAAAAGCGGAAAATGACTTTATGCCTACGGCAGCTGAACTGAAACCGCTGCTGAAAGGCGCTACCCTCCTGGCTCTTTGCTCTCCGCAAAACCCTACCGGTACCGCTTTCCACAAACAACAGCTGGAAGAGATCTGCGACCTGGTTATCGCTGAAAACAAAAGCAGGGGTGCCAACGAAAAACCGCTCTTCATCATGTTTGACCAGATGTACTGGGTACTGACTTTCGGTGAAACACACCACTACAACCCGGTAATGCTGCGTCCTGAACTGAAAGACTATACCATCTTCATCGACGGTATGAGTAAGGCTTTTGCCGCTACCGGCGTAAGGGTTGGTTGGGCACTGGGCCCTGCCCATGTGATCGGCAAAATGAAAGCCATCCTGTCTCACGTAGGTGCCTGGAGCCCTATGGCGGAACAAAAGGCTGCCGCCCGCTACCTGGTACAGAAAGAAAATGTGAATAAATATCTCCAGCACTTCAAAGCAGAAATTGAAGAAAGACTGGTGAAAATCTACGAAGGCTTCGATAACCTGAAAAAGGCTGGTCATGCTGTAGAAGCCATCGCTCCACAGGCTGCTATCTACCTCACCGTGAAGCTGGACCTGGTAGGTAAAACCACTGCCGACGGTACTGTACTTCAGGACCAGGCTGCGGTAACTTCCTACATCCTGAATGAAGCTAAGCTGGCACTGGTGCCTTTCTACGCTTTCGGCTCCTCCAAAAATTCCCCCTGGTACCGCCTCAGCGTAGGTACCTGTGTGAAACAGGAGATCCCCGAAATGTTCGAAAAGCTCAAATCCGCTCTCGAAAAATTAAAATAATCATACAGGCCCGGGTGATCCCCGGGCCTTTTTTTGCCCCACATTTTTGCCCCGGTGAGCTGGTTTGTCCCCAAGCTGGTGAGCACTAGTGGTACTTTTTGCTTCAGCAGCGCCGCTGGTTTATCCCCAGCCCGGAGTGCTATGGGTATTTTCAGCTCCGGCAGTGGTCAAAGGGTTTCTTGTTTATCCCCCCAAGTGCTACAGGAACTTGCGCCCCAAAGAGTATCTGATTTATCCCCAGGCTTCCTATTATAATAGCTTTTGCCAGCAGTGCTGAAAAATCTCCCTCCCCTATCTATCCGATCAATCTCCCTTGTTAATTGTTTGATAAGAAGGTGATCATCCCAACAAAAAACACCCAGCTAAAACAGTCTCTTATTGATCATATTTTATTATTAATAATTTTAAATGTTATTGAAATTCAATAATTTAATATTTATTCTTATCATGATAATATAATTATCTAGTTGGCTATAATTGACTTTTTGACTTTTGTCATCAGAAAGTTAAATACCTGTTAAATAGTCAACCAGCTCTACTATTTTGAAAAAACTTCCTAATTTTGACCTTGAAACTAAAAAAGTCAGAAAGTTAATGCATGCAGAGAATAAAGACGAAATGAGGGACAAGATCCTGGAAGCGGCTCTGAGGCGTTTTACACATTATGGCGCTGCCAAGACCACGATGAACGAGATCGCTGATGATCTCCACTGCTCCAAGGCATCTTTATATTATTATTTCCCGGACAAGAAGGCCATGCACCTGGCTGTACTGGAGAAAATAGCGGAAGCATATTTTACAGAGATGGCCAAAGTGACAGAGAACATCCAGTCGGCGGCCCAGGCTTTGTATGACTTAATAGATGTCAAAAAGGCTTTCATCAGTAAGTTTTGCCGCCTGGAGATCTTTAAGATACAGCACGATGGGGGTGCCGCCTTCGAGGAAGGTGTCAAAAAGGCCAAGCAGATAGAGATCGGTGTATGTACAGAGATTATCAAAGTTGGCATTGCCTCCGGAGAGTTCAATGTGTTCGATGCTGCACAAACAGCAGAACTGATGGTACAAGCGCTCGTAGGACTGCGTTTCTCCGTTCCGGGCCGTTTCGCCAACGAAGCAGACATGGACGAGGAAACGTTTGAACTTGTGATTGAAAAACAAAAAATGTTGCTGGACATATTCATAAAAAGCATGAAGGCATAAACAGAAGATCATGGTAGCGAGGGAAAGAATTTTAGAGGTGGCATTAAAGCTGTTCAGAACATACGGCGTAAAAGGAGTGACCATGTTTGATATTGCCCGCGACTGCGGCATGTCCAAAAAAACTGTTTATGAGCATTTCTCTGATAAACAGTCGCTCATCAACGAAGGCATGGAGCAGATGATAAACGGCCACAGTGCAGCTTTTCAGGAAACACAGACTACTGCTGAAAATGCTATCGATGAACTGGTCCGTAATATGAAATATATCACCAGCATGGCCAGATCGTTTAACCCGGTTATGCTGTTTGAAATACAGAAATACCATCCGGATACCTGGAACAAAATTGAAAACTTCCAACGCAACTGTATCCTGTATGGCATCACAGAAAATCTGAAAAGGGGAATGTCGGAAGGCCTATACCGGCAGAACCTTGATCTGGATATTATTGCGCGCATGCGCCAGCTGCAGCTGGATGCCGCTTTTGACCAACTTCAGTATCCGGTAGACAAATTTGAAATGCCGGTAGTAATGGAACAGGTCACCGCTCACTTTATACTGGGAATTGCCACTATCAAAGGCCATAAGCTGGTAAACCAGTATTTGCAAATCAAAGAAGAAGAATAACATTAACGTATGAAGCGATTAAAGTTAACGCTTATCCTCTTGATGGGGATAGGGGGATATCATGCCTACGCCCAGGCGCCACTGACTTTACAGGAAGCGCTGAAGTTTGCACTGAGTAACAACCACCAACTCTCCAGAACAAAAATGGAAGAGGAAATGGGTAAATTCAAAACCCAGGAAGTCCGCTCCCAGGCGCTTCCCCAGGTCAATGCCAGTGCCTCTTACACCGATAACCTGAAACTGGCCAAGTCACTCATCCCTGGTACTGCTTTAGGTAAACCTGCAGACAGCTCCGTGACCATTACTTTTGGTACCCAGTATACCGCCGGTGTTGGTGCTGAACTGGAACAGCAGATCTTCAACAAATCTGTTTTCACCGGTCTGAAAGCCGCCAAGGCAGGAGAAGAATATTATTCCCTGCAAACACAGAAATCTACTGAAGAAGTGATCTATAATGTGTCTCAGCTCTATTACCAGTTGCTGGTAACACAGGAAAAAATCACGACTATTAACAGTAACATCGAAAAGCTGACCCAGCTGGTGAATACCACCCAGTCACAATTTGATAACGGCCTCGCCAAAAAAATAGACCTGGACCGTATCAAGGTAAACCTGACCAATTATAAAACCCAGCGCACCCAGCTGCTCAACGCATCAGCGACGCAGACTAACAACCTGAAACGTGTAATGGGCATGCCTTTGCAGTCCAGTTTTACCATCCCGTCAGCATCACTGAAAGATATCGAAAACAAAGCCGCCGGCGTATTGCAATACGATGATATGAACCTGGACAACAGGACCGAATTCAAACTCATTCAGAAACAGGAACAACTGCAGGAGCTACAGAAAAAAGCTTACCAGGCAGCATACTTCCCGGTTCTTTCTGCCTTTGGCCGTTATTCCTATAACGGGATGAGCCAGCAGTTCCTGTTTGCCAAAGACCCGGCTAATTCTACTTTCTGGTACGGTGCGGCTTCCATAGGTCTGTCACTTCGTATACCCATCTTCGATGGTTTTGGCCGCCGCTCAAAAGTAAGCCAGGCCAACGTTGCGCTGCGTCAGCTCAATAAACAGAAGGAAGAAATCGCACTCGGCCTGAACACCGAATACGAAAATGCCAAACTGCAGGTGCGTACCAATCTGTCTACCATCCATACACAAAAGGAAAACGTGGACCTGGCCAACGAAGTGTACTATTCTACCCAGAATAACTACAAACTTGGCCTCGCCAACCTGACAGACCTGCTTAACGCAGAAACCTCCCTTACTGATGCCCAGAACAGCTACAACGAAGCACTGCTGCAATATAAAATGGCAGAACTGGATATCATTAAAAGCAAAGGCAGCCTGAAAGATCTGCTGAACTAAACATACAAACGAATATTACGATAGACCGCAACTGTGGCGGATATAAACACACAAACTATTTTTGCAGATGAAAAAGTTTATTATCTGGGGCTTAGTAACAGTAGGTGCAGTGGTGCTGATCATGTGGAAGCTTAACGCCAATAAAAAAGCCAATGAAGCCAAAACAGAATTTGTAAAGGAAAGCAATAACGGCGCAGTACCGGTACTGGTACAACGTGTATCTACCAACGATTTTACCCAGGGTTTCCTGGCCAACGGCAACTTCGCTCCTATCCGCGAACTGTCTTATCTGGCGGAAACTTCCGGCCGCATCACCAAACTTCTGGTAGATGAAGGCAGCGTGGTAAAACAAGGCCAGGCTATCGCCTACATCGACGGACAGATCGTCAGCACAGACCTTTCGTCTGCAAAAGCCAACCTCGACCAGCTGAAAGTAGATAAAGAAAGATATGAAAGCGCATTCAAAACAGGTGGCGTTACCCAGAAACAGGTAGATGATGTACGGTTACAGTACGACATTGCTAAAAGTAACTACGAAGCCGCCGGCCGCCGTGTAAGCGACACTTACGTGAAAGCACCTATCTCTGGTATCATCAACAAAAAATATGTTGAGCAGGGTGCTTACCTCTCTCCCGGTAACAAAATGTTTGATATCGTTGACGTGTCCAGGCTCAAACTGGCCGTAGCCGTGCCTGAAGCACAGATAGTTGCCCTGAAAAAAGGACAGAAAGTGAAAGTTACTTCCAACGTGTTCCCGGAAGCCAGCTATGAAGGCACTATCACCTTCATCGCTGCCAAAGGCGACAACTCCCTCAACTATCCGGTTGAAATGGAAGTAAACAACGTAGCAGATAAAGAACTGAAAGCCGGTATGTACGGAACAGCCCATTTTGAAGCACCACAGGCCAGCAAAACCATGTTCATCGCCCGCACTGCTTTTGTAGGTGGTGTAAGCAGCAACGAAGTATATGTGATGGAAGGTAAAGTGGCCAAAAAACGTAAGGTAATTGCCGGTCAGATCATCGGTGACCAGGTGGAAATACGGGGAGGCCTGAACGAAGGTGATACCTTGATCATCAGCGGTCAGATTAACCTCACCGATGGCACTCCTGTAACAGTACAGGGCGGTAGCAAATAAGCCTGAATCGTAACTGGTGTTTGAACTAATTTTTGCAACATGAAGATTACTGAAGTATCCATAAAAAGGCCCACTATCGTGGTGGTGGTATTTACCATCCTCACCCTGCTGGGCGTCATGAGCTATAAATCGCTGAACTATGAGCTGTTGCCCAAGTTCAGTTCACCGATAGTAACCATTGCTACGGTGTATCCCGGTGCTTCTCCCAACGAGGTGGAAAGTACCATTACCAAAAAAATAGAAGATGCGATCGCATCCATGGAAAAGATCAAGAAGATTACTTCCAAATCTTCTGAAAGCCTTTCCGTGATCACGGTGGAGTTGAACAACGATGCCAATGTGGATATCGCACTGCAGGATGCCCAACGTAAGGTAAACGCCATCCTGGCTGACCTTCCGGGCGATGCCAAACCACCTTCCCTCAATAAGTTTTCGCTGGATGACCTGCCAATCATGACTTTATCTGCCACCGCTAAAATGGACGATAAAAAGTTCTATGACCTGGTAGATAAAAAACTGCAGCCACTCCTTTCCCGTTTACCGGGCGTAGCCCAGGTATCCCTGATCGGTGGCCAGGAACGTGAAATACAGGTGAACGTAGATCCTTCCAGACTGCAGGCTTATGGCTTGTCTATCTTACAGATCCGTCAGGCGGTGACCAATGCCAACATGGACTTCCCAACCGGTAAGGTAAAAACAGCCAATGAACAGATCCTGATTCGTTTGGCCGGTAAGTATAAAAATGTGGACCAGCTGCGCGACCTGGTGCTGAAAACCACTGCAGACGGTACTCAGATCCGCCTGCGTGATGTGGCCGATGTGCAGGATGCCCAGAAAGATGCAGAACGTATCGCCCGTGTGGATGGTGTAAACGCTATCGCCCTGCAGGTGCAGAAACAAACAGATGCCAACGCGGTGACGGTGAGTCATGAAATGAAAAAGGCGATCGCCTCTGTTGAAAAGGATTATGCAGCGAACGGACTGAAAATACTGGTGGCCAACGATTCTTCCGACTTTACCCTGGAATCTGCCGACTCTGTGATTCATGACCTGATACTGGCGGTAATCCTGGTGGCCGTGGTGATGCTGTTGTTCCTGCACAGCATCCGTAGTGCGATCTTCGTAATGATCTCTATTCCAGCCTCTCTGATAGCCACTTTCATCGGTATGAAAATGATGGGCTTCTCCCTCAACCTCATGTCTTTGCTGGGCCTCTCACTGGTGGTAGGTATCCTTGTGGATGATGCGATCGTGGTACTGGAAAATATTTACCGTCATATGGAGATGGGTAAAAACAGAGTACGTGCGGCTTTTGACGGTGTGAAAGAAATCGGGTTTACCGTAACATCCATTACCCTTGTAATTGTGGTGGTGTTTCTGCCGATCTCACTGACTAACGAGCTGGTGTCCAAGATCCTGCGTGAGTTCTGCGTGGTGGTAATGATTTCCACGATGCTCAGCTTACTGTCATCCTTCATGATCGTACCACTGTTGTCTTCCCGCTTCGGTAAGCTGGAACACATCACCGGAAAAAATATCTTCGAAAAATTCATTCTCTGGTTTGAAGGACAACTGCAACGTTTCACCAACTGGATGACCGGTATCCTGAAATGGGCGCTGGTCAACAAAACCATCACCCTGGTGGTGTCAATAGGCCTGTTGTTCGCTTCTTTCATGCTGGTTGGAAAAGGTTATATCGGTGGTGAGTTTATCCCCAAAGGTGACCGTGGCCAGTTTATCGTGATGCTGGAAATGCCGAAAGACGCTTCCGTACAGCAATCCAACCAGGCTACCCGTACAGCGGAACAATATCTCAGTAAAAAGAAGGAAATAGAAAGACTGATCACTACTGTAGGCCAGACCAGTGAAGATGGTTTTGGTAACTCTCAGTCTACAGCTTACAAATCTGAGATCACAGTGATCATGGTGCCGCTGGAGCAACGTAGCGAAGCTGCAGATATCTATGCTGCAAAAGTCAAGAAAGAACTGAAAGCGATGCTCCCGGGCGTGAAAGTGAAAACAACCGACGTAAGTATCATGGGTACCGCCGAAAGGGCGCCGGTGGAACTGATCGTGATGGGCAGCGAGATGGACAGTGTGATGAGGTTTGCCAAAATAGCCATGGATACGCTGAAAACCATCAGCGGTACCAGTGAGGTGAAACTGTCTGTGGAAGAAGGTAACCCTGAGATCAACGTACAGGTGGACCGTGATAAGATGGCTGCTCTCGGACTTACCCTCGATATGGTGGGTGGTACCATGCAGACTGCTTTCAGTGGTACCGCAGACGATTCCAAAGTGAAGTTCCGTCAGGGTGACTACGAATATGATATCAACATCCGCTTCGATGATTTCAGCAAAAAGAATCTCCAGGATGTTGCCAACATACAGTTTGTAAATGATAAAGGCCAGCTGATCAAATTGTCTCAGTTTGCTCAGGTAACAGAAGGCTCCGGCCCGAGCCACCTGGAAAGAAGGGATAAAAACACTTCTGTATCTGTACAGTCGCAGGTAATGGGACGTCCTTCCGGTACAGTAACACAGGAGTTTGCAGCTAAACTGGCGAAGATGGAGAAACCAGCCGGCATTAACTACGTATTTGGTGGTGATGCGGAAAACCAGGGTGACTCCTTCGGTACACTGGGCGCAGCCCTTCTGATCTCCATCGTAATGGTGTATCTGATCATGGTGGCGCTGTACGACAACTATATTTATCCTTTTGTGGTATTGTTCTCTATCCCGCTGGCTATCATCGGTGCCTTGCTGGCACTGGCACTGACCAACAATACGCTGAACATCTTTACCATCCTGGGTATGATCATGTTGATTGGTCTGGTAGCGAAGAATGCGATCATCCTGGTAGACTTTACCAACCAGATGAAAGAACAGGGACAGAGTACTTATCAGGCGCTGATACATGCCAACAACGCACGTTTGAGGCCGATCCTGATGACCACCATCGCGATGGTGATCGGTATGTTGCCGATCGCATTAGCTACCGGTGGTGTGGCTTCTACCAAAAATGGTCTGGCCTGGGTTATCATCGGTGGTTTGATCAGCTCCATGTTCCTGACCCTGATTGTGGTACCAGTGGTATACATGGTGGTAGACAAGGTGATGGCGAAATTCGGATGGGGCAAGCTGTCTTCCAAACGTTATATCAGACAACGGATGGTGGCTTCCTATGAAGAAATACCGCTGAATGAAGTACACAATAACTAAGTTATTATAAAGATATGTTACTAACAGTGTAACAGTTGTAGGTTTAGGTAATGGCCGGAATAATCATATTCCGGCCTTCTTTTTTCCGATACTTTGATTTTCACAAATATTGCTTTGTTAATCATAAGTGCTACTGCATCTCTTCCGGCTATTTTTGTGTAAAATCATTCGTATGAAACTATCTGTAACCCTTTTGACAACATTAATGCTGACAGGTGTTGTTGCCTGTGCACAAGAAACTATTCATGGGCTTCGGAATCCCGAAAGTGTGATTGCTTACAAAGACGGTTTTTTTGTTTCCAATATTGGTGCTGGACTTAATCCTGATGCCAAAGACGGAGATGGTAGCATTGCCTGGGTGAAATCCGGCAAGGTGCAGTCACTCCGGTATTTTGAAGATACCCTGAATGCGCCGAAAGGACTGGAAATGATCGGGGAAACCTTATATGTGGCTGATATAGACCACCTCAAAGGCTATGATGTCCGTAGCCGGAAAAAAGTATTTGACCTGAATCTGGAAGGAAAGGCCAGTCTGCTGAATGATGTGACAGCTGTCAACGACAGCCTGCTGCTGGTAACGGACTCCTTTAAAGGAGATGTGTTGCTGGTGAATACCCATAAGGTAACCAGCACTTTATTGCCGGGTAATATTGCCATGGTTAACGGAGTGCTGTACAATGCTGCCACTGATGAGGCATATGTATGCTCCATGGGCCCCAATTTCGACGGTACCGGGCAGCTCTTCCATAAAAAGCTGAGCGATGCAGCGGATACTTTCAAACCAGTGGAAAACTCCCCAGTCGGCGTGTTTGACGGGATTGTACAGGTAGATGCCACCCATCTGCTGCTGTCTGACTGGATTACGGTAAAAGAGCCCCAAAAAGGCAACCTGTTTCTCTATGACCTGACGGCTAAAAATTTCCGTAAGATTCCCTTCAAACATGCTCCCGCAGATATAGCGCTGGATAAACGTCACCATACCTTGCTGGTGCCCGTATTGCTGGACAACGATCTGGATATATGGCCACTGGATAAGCTGCCTTTATTTTCTCGCCATTAACAACATATGGGATACTGGAAATTGTATCGGTTCCGGTTGTTCATTTTCGTTGAGGCGTAACAGTTGTACTTTTCCTTCCAGTCTGTTTTGCACGATCCATTCGTTGCGATAGGCATGCGAGAGATTATCGAGCCGCATTCCTGCTTCTTCCAGGGCTTGTTTCCAGTCCTGGAAGTTCCAGAAGCAGAAGGTTTCGTGCATTTCGCTGAGCCAGTTGTCGTGATAATCCTTTTTGAAAAGGAATTCGCAGGCGTCCTGCATAGATAACTGACAGTAGGTAGTATCACCGATGGTCACCCATTTGTGTGCCAGGTGATAACCTTCTGCATGGCGGAAGTCCTGTGCAAAACGATGGAACAGGGCTTTGGTGGAAAGTTGGCCCAGCCATGCGGCGAGTGTTTGTGTGGTGGGGTTCTCCGGCATAGGCAGGTCGTTGGCGCCATCCTGATCGTTGAGCCAGAGGAGTACCGTTTCTGTTCTGTTCTCAGGACCTACCACGTCTCTGTTGATCCATACACCACCAGGTACCAGTTCCTGATAACGGTTTTGTATAAACGAAATCAGATCCTTTCTGCTGCCATAGGATTCTATTTCATGTGTCAGGGAAGAGGTGTGGATGGTGTTCATGCTGCCGGGCTCAAATACCAGGCTGGTAACGGCATTTTTCTGGGAGAAGAATACGGAGGGGTTGGCGAATTCACCGTTGTGTTTGCGTTGCAGGCAGATATCGTAGAGATGCCGGGAGACCTCGATGCCATAGAAATCGCATTCATGGAGGCGGTCATCTTCACAGCCCATTTTTATCCAGGATCCTACGGCACAGCCGATATCGCCGATGTTGCCGGGTTGTATGTAGGGCGCTGTTTCGCGGTATTTGAGGGCCGCGATATCGTCCATCTGTTTTACGTAAACGTTATAGTCGCGGGTGGCGGTCAGGTCGCCGTCGGCCCCGATGATCGGATCTTTCAGGATCTGTTGTACTTTCTCCCCTACCCCATACAGTGACCATATCTTAAAAGCGGCGGGATGCAGCTGTTCCAATACCGTTTTGTTTTTGCGCCAGTCACCGGCCTGTGCGATGAGATGGACGAGGTCCCAGGGCATTGGCTGCGTGTAAGCGTTGGCGGTAGTATCCCATTCGGCGGTGAGTGTCCGAAATCCGCGCTGCATATACATTTCCCGTACACTGGTAGAACAAATAACCACGGTATTTTCCGGGGTGAGGGAGTGGGCTCCTTCGCTGGAATGGCGGATGGTTTTGATGGTATATTCCGCGAAATCGTGGATCACCCCTACGTCGTCGATGCCGTATACATAAGCAGGTACATCCAGGGAGTTGGAAAATTCCTGGATGATCATCGCGCGGAGATAGAAGGGTACCGGGTTTCGTTTAGTGCCCAGGTGGTTGGCAGAAGTGACTGCAAAGATGACCCCTTCTACGGGTGTCGGGGCCAGTGTATGGCCATTAGCGTCTTTTTCGCCTTCCAGGCTGCATTTGATCAGGCGGTTCAGGTATTTGAACTGAAAATCCGTTAGCAGGTGGTGTCGGCCAGGTATGAGCAAGTACATAGGGTGAAGTTAACAGATTTCCTGAAAAAAGCCCGGGGGTTGAGTCCCGGGCTTTTGAAAATGGGGTAAACTTTCTGATGGAAGAAATAAGGATGATGTTATAAAGCGGCTGCTTTGCGGACTTCGTCGAAAGACCAGGTTTGGGTGAGGTGGCCGTTTTCGAAGACGGTTACCAGCACATCGTCCAGTTCCGGTGCTTCATCGGCGCCTACTGTTTTGAAAGAACCGTTGTCTTTTACGAGTTTAAGTTTGCCTGCTTTGGATTTTTTGAAGGAGGTCTGGAGGTTGCCGTTGGCATCCATTTCCACAGGTGTTTTCTGTACTTTGATGCCCTGGCCGTTTACTTCTGCGTAAGCACATTTAAGCGCAAATTCCTGGGTGTCGCGGTTAACACGCTGGAGCAGCGCGCCACCCATACCCAGTACCAGGTTTTCGGCGCTGATACCGGCCTGTTTCAGGGCTTCAAAGATGGGAGGGATAGAAGAATAGCTGATGCCATCGCCCTGGATTACGCGGACCTGCGGAGGTAACACCTTATAACCTTTTTCGTTGATGGTGTAGCCGAATTTGTTCATCAGTATTTCGAATACCTTGAGGAGTGTTTTTACCGGATCGCCGCTGTCGGGGCGGATTACGAGGGTGCCCTGTCTGCTGAGGATCTGTTCTTTCAGTTCGGTGCCCCAGTATTCTTCGCAGGCGCGGAAGATATTGTAGGAGTCGGATACACAGGCGATAGTGCCGGTTGGGAAGGTATTGAGCACATGTTTGAAGATCTCCAGCTCTCCGGCTTCGCCGAGCAGTGTTACGATAGAGTGTTCTGTAGCTGGGATAGAGAGACCAGGTGCGGTGGGTGCGTTATAGTAACGTTTGGCGAGCATAGAACCGGCAATGGTGTCGCTGCCGGAGAAGTTGACCAGGTGGGCGCTACCGCCGATGCCGGCACTTTCCACAGAGCTGGCGCCGCGGAAGCCGAAATCGTTGAGTACGAAATCCATGCCTGCGTAGGCGGCCTCACTGACAGTAGCTTCGTAGTAATGTTTAACCACTTTCCTGATTTCGCGTGACAGGGTAGCTACGGTGCAGGGATACCATACCTGCATCAGCAGTGTTTCGAGGAAGTTGGTGAGCCAGAAACATTCGGGATCCGTGTTTTCTATGGTCATCAGCACATTTCTTACAGGCACTACCGTGCCTTCTGGTGCTGCTTTGATGCGTACGGGGAGTTTACCGCCGTGTTTATTGATGATATATTCGAAGCGGCTGCGATCGAAGACATCATCGCGACCAAAAACCTCCTGCAGTGTTGTAGCGGCTTCGTCCAGTTTTTCTTTGGTGAAGACTACGCCTTCCAGGTATTCTTTCAGGAAATATTGCAGACCGTAGAACACCGTTTCGTTGAATTTGCCGCCGCGGCTTTCCAGGTAGGAATAGATGTGTTGGGTACCAGGGATGTATAATTTGTGGTGAGAGTATTTGTAAGCGTCGGCCAGGAGGATGAGATTTTCCTTTGTCATATCGGTAAGTTTTAAATCTTATTTAGCGTATTTGTCAACCAGTATCTGAAATAATGGGATATGTGTGTCAGAGAGTTCCTGTTTTTCTATCAGGGATGGTATATCCTTTACCGTTATCCAGCGCAGTGCTGCGAGATCATCGCCGGGAGCGGGTTCTCCGAAGAGCAGGTCGGCGCTGAATAGTGTGGTGATGATTTTGTTAGTTTCTGAACGGTAGCGCCAGTCGTTTATCCGTTGGGAGGCTACATATTCGAGGCTGCTTGTTTCCATGCTCCCACATTCTTCCCGTAACTCCCTGGCAGCCGCTATTTCGAAGCTTTCGTCTGTAGGGTCGGAGAAACCACCGGGCAGGCGCCAGTTGTTTTCATTGGGCTTGCGGCCTACCAGTAGCTCCTGTTTGTTGTTTCTGAACAGTGCTATATCTACCGTTGCATATACAGATGGAAAAAGGTTATAGGTGTTATAGATAATACCTGCGCGGAACTCTTCGGTGTCGAACACTTTATCTGACAAGGCTTCGCGTAAAGCGGTGGCATTGTAGTCTTTTACCGGCGGGAGTGCTTCCGTAGCGTAACGACCGGAATAGGTGCCCATGAAGCTATCGCGGCTACCATACAATACAAATGTTTCGTGGGGGAAGTTGGCAGATAACAGCTCATCCAGCTTTCTGGACCATACCGTGTCGCTTTTCTGATCGCTGAGGGGCAGGATAATGATTTCGGGGAACTGTTGTTTGATCATACGTTCCCGGGTGTAGTAGTCCAGCGGGTTTTTCCGGCTTCCTTTTACAGGGCTTACACCGAGGATGATTAAAACACGGTTGTGTTTTTGTTTCACCTGCCTGATCAGTTCGAGGTGACCTTCATGCAGGGAAGGTGTCTGGAATCTGGCTATAATAACTCCTGTGGGCTTTGTCGTTTGCATATCCGAGCTATTTTGTGTAGTTGTTACACAAATGTATAAATGGTTTTGATATTAGCAAAATATTTTTTGTAAAAAATACACAAAATATTATAAACAATTAATTATCAATCATTTGTTCCCAGGGCTAAAGCCCTGGGCTATAATTGTCTGGTGTAAAGACGGTGGTTTTTATTTAGAAAATATGATAGAAGATTATTTAACAGATATAATAGAAGAGAAAACGTTTGATAGATGTATTGGTTTATAATGTCAGGGCGTACAATTATTTCATCACATTGCAGCAAGAAGAAAAAGGCTCTTCACCACCCATGAAAAAGAAACAACCCCAAAGTAAAAATACCTCCTCATTTATCAAAACAATTATAGCCCAGGGCTTCAGCCCTGGGATCAGATTTCGAAGGCCATGCCCTCTTTTTTTAATTTGAAATATTGTTCTTCGTTGAAGCTGAAGAGTTTGGCGGGGCGGCCCTGAGACACTTGTTTTTGTTTTTCGTTGTGGGATATCAGGATGCCGAGGTGGTTTATTTTTTTCTGGAAGTTGCGACGGTCGATGGGCCTGTCGAGCAGTGTTTCGTATAATTTTTCGAGGTCTGCGATGGGGAATTTTTTATCCAGCAGTTCGAAGCCGATGGGTTCGTAGCGGATTTTATTGCGCAGGCGTGATACGGCCACATCGATGATGGTGGCGTGATCGAAGGCCAGAGAAGGGAGTTCTTTGATATTGAACCAGGAAGCGTCTTCTGCGTCGGAGCTGGCGGCCAGCTTAAAATTGGTGGGATTCACCAGTCCGAAATAGGCAACAGACACGACCCTGCCTCTGGGATCGCGGCCGGGAAGGCCGAAGGAGTATAGTTGTTCGAGGTAGTTGATATTTACGCCGGCTTCTGTGAGCAGTTCACGGGTAACGGCCGTTTCCAGGGATTCGTCGTCGAGCACAAACCCGCCGGGCAGTGCCCAGCTATGTAGGTAGGGGTCTATGGTGCGTTTGATCAACAGCACTACAATTCCTTCTTTGGGAATATATCCGAATACGACCGCATCTACGGTCAACCTGATGTTCTGTGTTACTGGCAAACTGCTGACGGATTATTTAGCTTTAATATATTGTTCAATCTGGCCGGTGCCTTTGTGTAAATTTACGAATAAAGGGTTTTTCACCGGGTCGAATACGATGATAGTGTTCATAGACCAGGGATCCTGTGGTGCCGGCATTTCTATCATCACTTCGAGGCCGTTGGCGCGGTGGAACAGCAGGCTGTCTTTTCCGGCGATATGGGCTTTAAAGCCTTGCTGGTCGAGGTAGTCGGTTATTTCCTTGCGCAGTTGCAGCACGGAGTCCATCAGCGGGCTGGCAGCGGGTTTGAATTCCCGGTATACATAACTTTTTTCGGTGATCACGTCGTAGGCGTCTTTATTCACCTGGTGTTCACGGGTAGGGTTACACGCAAAAAGCAGGCTGGTAACCGCGAAGATGGAAAGTAATTTTTTCATGATGTGCTGGCTTTAATGTTCATAACAATCGTAGTTGCGCTGCCGGTAAATTTTTCCTTCGCGGAACTCGATAACGGTACAGATAAAGGCGTTCATGATCTGGCCTCTTCTGAATTTCCCTGCATCCACGCCTATTTCCCCGGTCCATTTGGCTTCCACCACGAGGGTATTACCATTTTGAAAGGCTTTGAGCACGCTATAATGCTGCGATTTCAGGATCTGCTTGTTGGTGGCCATACTGTCAAGCATCAACTCGAAATTCCTTTGTTTTACATCTACCGACAGCTGGTTCGGGTATTCTGTCTGTATAACGTTGGGATGAAAAATCTTGGCAAATTCGGCCGGATCCGCTGAAAAATTTTCCAGCAGCTGGAAATACCGGTATACGAGGGCCAGCTTTTCGTCCATTTACAGGGATGGGTTGATGAATTACGAATAACAATTACAGCTTACCAACAGATACATGTGCTATCCTGTTTGTAATGCAATCTGCGAATTTATAAAATTCGTGTAAATGTAACTCATTCGTTTCCCGGAAAATGCGGGCGGAGTTATTTTCTGGCGGGAGCGTTGTCAAAAGCCAGTTTTTCCATGTTATCCGTTTTGGTGATAATGTCGTATACCAGTTTGATAACGGTCAGGGTGCCATCATAATTGATTTTATCTGCATTATCGTCTGCATCAGGAATGCTTTTGTGGGTATTGGTGCAGAAGTACAGTACCGGGATATTTTTTTTGTAGAAAGAGGCGTGGTCAGACGGGGAGGTACTGCTGGCATCGTATACCAGTTTGGGCTGTTTGGAGGCTACGCTGCCGATAATGCCGGGCCATCCGGGGGAAGAGCCAACGCCACCGATCTGCAGGCCGCGGGATGTGTCGAGGTCGCCGATAATGTCCATATTTATCATGTAGTTGACCTGCGACAGGTCTATGCCTTCGCTATGAGTGGTGAAGTAGCCGGAGCCGGCGAGGCCCTGCTCTTTACCGGAGAAGGCGATAATGACGAAATTATGGTTTTTAAGTTTGGCGGATTTGAGCATGCGGGCCAGTTCCAGGAGGGCGGCGGTACCACTGGCGTTGTCATCGGCACCATGGTAGATGGTGTGCCCCTCTCCCATTCCCAGGTGGTCGTAGTGAGCGCCGATGATCACGGTTTTGGAGGCGTTGTTGTCGATATAGCCGATCACGTTGGTACCGGTTATTTTCACTGGTTTAAACGCTATCCGGAGGTCTATGAGGAAGGCATCCGCCTCATCAGCGCCCAGTTTTTTGCTGATATCATTGCTGACCCATATGGCGGGTATGCTCGTAGCGGACATGGACTTTTCCTGCCAGCTGAGTACTTCTGCCGGGGATTCTTTCCCGTTGTAGAAGATGACGGCCGTAGCGCCTGACTTGGCGGCTATCTGCGTTTGCTGAAGGTATTGTTCCAGTTTGCTTTTACGGTTATCCGGTTCCAGCTCGCTGATATTGATGAGCCATATATTGTCCGGTTCATTGACGTTAGGGAGTACCTCGCCCTTGGCGGTTTTGCCGGCACTGAAGGGTAGCGGGATGAACTGCTGACCGGCGGTGAGTTTTTCATGGTTCAGCGTCATGACGCAGTTATCAGCAGGTTCTCTGCCTTCGCGGATGGTGAAAGTCTGGAGGAAGCCGTTATCTCCTTTGGGGGAGATGGCCATTTGTTCCAGCTGTGTAGAGATATAGGCGGCAGCCAGCTGTTCGCCCGGTGCACCTGACTTGCGGCCTTCCAGCTTGTCACTGCTGAGATAAGTGACATGCTGTTGTAGATTAGACAAGGTTTTTCGGTCATTCTTTTTCTGTGCCTCTACGAACAAGGTAATAGATACCAGTGGTAACAGCCAGGTTATCTTTTTCACGCAATCTTTTTTTGGGTCTGCTGCAAAATTACGAATTACCCCCTGCTAATAGCACACTGAGGGACGTTCTTTTTTAAGCCCCTATTGCATTTCAAGTATATTTAATATGATGCTTGGTCTGAAAACAGTCATACGGGGAAAGTGGGTTGTCATTGGTAAATGGCAAATCCCTATTTTTGCCCCGTTTTAAAAACGAAGTATGAAAAACACACCTTTTACAGAGAAACACATTGCACTGGGCGCCAAGATGGCTCCTTTTGCTGGTTACAACATGCCTATTTCCTATTCAGGTATTAATGACGAGCACCAGGCGGTGCGTACAAACGCCGGCGTGTTTGATGTAAGCCACATGGGTGAGTTTATATTGAAAGGCGAGCATGCATTGGACCTGATCCAGCGTGTAACCACCAACGACGCGTCCAAACTGACTGCCGGTAAAGCCCAGTATAGTGCTCTGCCTAATAATGAAGGTGGTCTTGTAGATGATCTGCTGGTTTATTGTATTGAAGAAAATAACGTTTATATGCTGGTAGTGAATGCCAGCAATATTGAAAAAGACTGGAACTGGATAAGCCAGTTCAATACCAAAGGGGTGGAAATGCACAATATTTCCGATAAAACCTGCCTGCTGGCCATCCAGGGCCCTAATGCCACCAGCATACTGCAGCCCCTGACTGAAGTGGATATTGTAAACCTGAAATACTACACTTTCGCAAAAGGTGTTTTTGCTGGTGTGCCTAATGTAGTGATCAGCGCTACCGGTTACACTGGTTCCGGTGGTATCGAGATCTATTTTGAAGATACTGATGGTGCAGCAGAGAAAATCTGGGACGCTATCTTCGCTGCCGGCGGTCCTAAAGGGCTGAAGCCAATCGGCCTGGGTGCCCGCGACACGCTCCGCCTGGAAATGGGCTTCTGCCTGTATGGTAATGATATCGACGACCGTACCTCTCCGATGGAAGCCGGTCTGGGATGGATCACCAAATTCACCAAAGATTTCCCTTCCCGTCCTGTTTTCGAAAAACAAAAGGCAGAAGGTGTTTCCCAGAAACTGGTAGGATTTGAAATGATCGACAAGGGTATTGCGCGTCATGACTACGAAATCAAAGACGCTGACGGTAATGTGATCGGTCGTGTGACTTCCGGTACACAGTCTCCTTCCCTGCAGAAAGCTATCGGTCTGGGCTATGTGAAAACAAGCCACGCTGCACTGGACTCCGAAATATTTATCGCGGTAAGGGACAAGGCCCTGAAGGCAAAAGTCGTGAAAGTGCCGTTCCTTAGCTAGGAATAGCGGGTGAAAGTTATTAATTTCGTCACGCATGTTTCACACGAAGGCGTAAAGCAGCAATGACGCAGAGACAGCAGTATCTTTATTCAGTCTTTGCTCTTTTGCTGCTTTGCGGCTTTGGGTGGTCAACGGAATTATTTATTTATTGCCATATCTATGCCTACTATTCATTTAACTACCGTGATCTATGCTCCCCTGGAGAGAGTCTATGACCTCAGCCGGAGTATTACCCTGCATAAACGCAGCATGACGCACCGGCAGGAAGAGGCCATCAAAGGTCGCACCAACGGACTGATTAAGTACAACGAAACAGTTACCTGGCGTGCAAAGCATCTGGGTAAGGTGCGGGAACTGACCACTAAAATAATTGCCATGAAGGAGTGGGAACATTTCACCGATGAAATGACAGAAGGTGATTTCACCCATATGAAACATGAGCACCATTTCAAACAGATCGGCAACGGTACGGTAATGATTGATATCATGGATTTTGGCACCCCCTATGGCTGGCTTGGCCGCATGGTGGAACGCTTTTATCTGGTGGGATACATGACCAGACTGCTACAGCACCGTAATGAAACCATTAAGGATTACGCAGAGAGTGAAAAGTGGAGAGTAGTCCTTGATTAATGCATAAATGCAATTGAATGACAGAAAGCAACAAACCCAGCCTGGAAGTATGTCTATCCCCGGCTTTATTACATTTATTTGATGTGAAAAACAGCATCGTGGTCATCATCGATGTACTGCGTGCTACCTCAACCATCTGCACCGCCCTGTACAATGGCGCTGCCAAAGTAATACCAGTAGCTACCGTAGAAGAATGTGTGAATATCGGCCGTGCGATCGATGGCATCACTGCCGGCGAACGCGATGGTAAAGTGGCGGAAGGACTGGTACATGGTAACTCCCCTTTTGAATATCCCCGGGAGTTTATCGAAAACAAAACACTGGTGCTCACTACTACCAACGGCACCAAGTTACTGCATATGGCCAAAGATGCCATTCAGATCATTACCGGCTCTTTTCCCAATATCAGCGCGGTATGCGACTACCTGATCGCTCAAAATCAAAACGTGATACTGGGATGCGCCGCCTGGAAAGACCGGGTGAACATGGAAGATACGCTCTTCGCCGGTGCAGTGGTAAATCGCATCCGGGAACATTTTGATGTCAACTGTGATTCTGCAATTGCCGCTGAAACACTGTATGAATCTGCTAAAACAGATATCCATCAATTTATGAAACAGGCCTCCCACTACAAACGTCTCGCTAAATACGGCCTGGAAAAAGATATTGCCTATTGCCTTACGCCTGATGGCGCCAATATTCTCCCGATATTTAAAGACGGAGCACTGGTAGGCATTTAGACATTTTTTTATTTAGATATTTTGATATTTAGAGACTCTAAATATCAAAATATCTAAATAAAAAAATATCCAAATATCTACGCTGTTTGTACCCGTTTTCCCCCTCCGATAATAAAAGAGATAAATACAATCCCCATGGCCAGCGGGTAGGACACTTCCGCGAAAGGCGCTCCTGAAGCTACCTTGAATAAGGTGGCAACGATCATCGTACCCAACAGTGCGACAGCCGCTGGCCTGATGAAGAAGCCGGTAATCAGGGCAATACCTCCCAGCAGTTCAGAAAGAGTGGCCAGCAGACCCCAGAAAGCAGGCCATTTGCTGATGCCGATGGTTTTCAGTGTTCCGCCCAGGAATTCCCAGGTGGCAGTACCACCCTGTAATTTCTGAATGCCAAAGATCACGAATAATATGCCGAGGCCTATACGTAATACCAGAAATGCAATTTGTTTGTTGTCTTTCATAAGAAGTGTGTGTGTTTAAGAATGAAGACACAAAACTACAATCCCGGCAAAAGGAAAAACATGGATAAAAATGTGTTTGTGTTGCACTTTTATGCCTGCGGGGAGTTGTCCCGGAATTGCTGTGGAGAGATACCTGTATTTTTTTTGAAGAAACGGGTGAAATAGGCCGGATCATCGAAGCCGATGCGGTAGCCGGCTTCTTTAACGGTAAGTTCGTTGAGGAAGAGCAGCCGTTTGGCTTCCAGGAGGATACGCTCCCGGATGAGAGAGCCGGCGGTTTTGCCGGTGAACCGTTGGGTGATGCTATTCAGCTGCCGTGGAGTAACATGCATTCTTGAAGCATAGTCCTGCACTTCATGCAGTTCATGGAAATGCTGGTGCAGTAAGAGTTTGAACTGGAGCAGCTGTGTTTGCGGAGCGCCGGGCAACAGGTGGGCCTCTCCCAGTTGGCGCCGCCGGATGCGCATGATCTCCATCAGAATTACGCGGATGTAGGAAAAGAGGATCTGTGTAACATCATCCCCGCCCCTGTTGAATTCGTCCTGTGCAATGTTCAGCAGGTTGTCCAGACGTGCCAGCTCCGCCTCTTCCAGCGGTATTACCGGGCAGGCCTGCATATTGTCGAAGAGGAAGTGGCCCAGCAGCTGGCTGTCGGGGTCGTTGCCACTGCTGAAGAAAGCCGGATCAAACCGGAGCGTATATCCGTTGGAGCCTTCACGGTTCAACTGATGCACCTGTTCCGGTGACAACAGGAAAACCACTGCTCCTTCAAACGGATAAGCTACAAAGTCCACATAATGTACGCCCTTGCTGCGATGCAGCAGCAATATCTCATAATAGGCATGCCGGTGAGGGTATTGCCTCGGCATGATCTTCCCTTCATCATTAAAACCCGCAATCAACACATTGTTGGAAAACGGTGGTACCGGAACGGTTACACCATCGTTGATCCGGTGTTGTGGAATAGGTGATCGCATGTTCAAATGTACAAGTATTTGTTGAGGATGTCCCTTGAGAGAGGCGCTTCGCCGGGGTACTTTTGATATTCAAAAATGATGATTTATGCAAAAGCAAAACACGCGACGCGACTGGATCAAACAAAGCGGGCTGGCGATAGCCGGGCTGCCGCTTTTATCAAAAATGCCCTACCTTTCAAATGATAAAAACAATGTTATGAAACACTATATCTGTGTTACCTGTGGTGTGCAGTATGATGCTGCGGAGACTGCGCCGGCACACTGTCCTATCTGCGAAGATGAACGCCAGTATGTGAATCCTGCCGGGCAGAGCTGGACCACCCTTGAACAGATACAAAAAGGCCATAAGAATGTTATAGAGCTGGTGGCGCCTGGTATATATGCTATTTACTCGACGCCCGGCTTCGCCATATCGCAACGGGCGCATCTGGTGGTAACACCTCATGGGAATATTCTGTGGGATTGTATTACTAACCTGGACGACTCTACGATAGATATCATCCGCCGCCTGGGTGGGATCAGGGCAATTGCCATTTCGCATCCCCATTATTTTTCGACTATTGTGGAATGGAGCCATGCTTTTGACAATGCGCCGGTATATGTACATCAGCTGGATGCTTCCTGGCTGGGAAGGCATGATCCGGTGATTCGTTTATGGGAGGGCAAAACGCTGGACCTCTGGGATGGTATGAAGCTGGTGCTTTGTGGTGGGCACTTCCCCGGTGCCAATGTGCTGTACAGCCCTGCGGGCAAAGGTGCCCTGCTGGTGGGTGATGTGATCCAGGTGTCTACCGACCGGAAAACGACTTCTTTTATGTATAGCTATCCTAATAATATCCCGCTGTCGGCAGCGGAGGTGAAGATTATCCAGGAGGCGGTGTCTCCGCTGTCTTATGATGCCATGTACGGGGCCTTCGGCAAATATATCCTGACAGGGGCCCGGGAGGCGATGGATTTTTCTGTGAAGCGGTATATCCGGCATATTAGCTAAAAACAGCCCTTGTATATGCTTTTTATTTCATGTGAACATAAATTATTGATAAACAGAGGTAAAATAGTATCAGTAAATTCACATTATAAAAAATAATTATAAAATAAATTTCCATTCCGCTCCTGGCCTCGTCAGGGGCGGGTAACGGGGAATATGCCACCACAGCGGAATTGTGATTTAACTCTCATTTTGGGCGCTGTTTATTAGAGATTTCTGCTTAGTTTTGTGGATTGCCTTTTTATCAGCGGTTAAAGATTTTTGATATATTTATTTACCCCGTAGACTGATAATAAAAGCAGGCAACAACGTATAGTATGTCGCTACCCCATTTGCTAAAATATGTTTACAATAACGGCACTGATGAAGTGATCCGCAGGGGGAAGCGTATTTTTTCTACCGGGGGCGTTGAGCTCATCGAAGCCGATCCGGTGCTTAAATCAGCTACTTTCCGCGTAAAGAGTGACACTCATGCCAATTACTACCGCGTTAACATCAATAAATATGGTGAAACCAGCGGTATGTCTGTCCGTTGTCAATGTCCGTACAACCTGGGCGATATCTGCCGTCATGAGGCGGCAGCCCTGTTCCAGCTTCAGGAGATGTTGGACAAGAATCACTTTGAGAGCTTTGAGACCCAGTTTGATCAGCAACACACCCTGATCAAAATGAAATCCATTGATATCAAGACGATCAAACTGCTGGTATCTGCTTCCATAATGGCAGATGCGGAAACGATCGCCAAACAGCATCCGGCCAAAATCTCATCTGCCAAAGATGAAAAGATAGAAGCTATGCTGGTGCTGGATAAAAAGGAATATCCGCTGATCATACAGCGCAATGAGGAACGTTTTTTTGATACTCATTGCACCTGTGATGAAACAGCCCACGCCCTCTGTGTGCATAAAACAGCCCTTTTCCTGCAGCTGCTGCAGAAACACGGGCCTTTTTACTTTGATACGCTGCGCAACTGGGACAAGGAGAAAAATAAGCTCCTTTCCTTATATGGCTACTCTTTGAGTGACGACCTTGACGGGAAGTTTGCCTTTTCCTATATGGATGGTAAGCCCTTCCTGCGGGTGCTGGACCCCAGCATCAAAAGAGTGGACGGCGGCTCTGCCGGCCGCCAGCCAGCCACCGCTCCACCGCCACCGGAAGAAACCCTGACGGTAACACAGCGCCTGGCCGCCGTATTCAACGCCAACGAGGATTTATACCCTTATTTTAAAATAGATATTGTCAGCGGTGAAGTGAATGAAGACCAAACAGCCTTCGTTTCCCTGGCCAGTAAACTGGACCTCACCAAATATGTTGACTTCTATCAATACAAAGAAAAAGACAGGGAGCTGATAGCCCCTATCCGTAAGTTACAGGGTGCGGAAGTCAGCAAGTTTCTCAGTAAAAACTCCCCATTTGCGGGCATCTGGGAAAATATCACGCATGAAAATGCCGAAGAGCTGCCTACCGAAACCAAAGAGCTGATGCTGGAATACCTGCATCCCAAACTGGCTAAGCTGTTTCCGCAGCTGGCAGAACAGGGCCTGGTATTTTACCTGCCTCAGCGGCAACAGTTCAAAACCAAAAACCTGCAACCGGTCCAGATAGGCGCCGAAAGACTGAAGCTGGTCATCAAAACCAGCAGCGGCAGCAGCCATGTGGAAGTGAACTGCTTTGTAACGATAGAAGGTGAGCTGGTCAATGTAGCAGACAACAAGTGGGCAAGCCCGCTGCTGTTCCTCCACCAGAACGTGCTGTACCTGTTTGAAACACCACAGGACGCCCTGCACGTAGCCCTCTTCCAGCAAAACGGTAAACTGAAAATTCCTAACAAGGAATGGCCGGTATACCTTAAGGACTATCTGCTGCCATTAAGCCGGCAGTATGATATCCGCTTCGATAAAGAGCTGCTGGCCGAAGTTACCGACCTGGCACCGGAATGCCGTGTATACCTGAAAGAACTGGGCGAAACATTCATCATTCAACCCGGCTTCGCTTACCGCGGGCAAGAGGTAGAATGGAATGATGAAAGCAAGATCACCGTACAGGAAGGGAATAAAGTACTCGTCATCCGCCGAAACAAGGAAGCGGAAGAAGAGTTTGTCGGCAAACTGCGTGCGCTGCATACCAACTTCGCACAGCACGACAACAACAACTATTTTTATCTGCGTGCCAAAGAAGCCCTGAAGAACAACTGGTTCTTCCTCTTCTTCGATGCACTGAAAGAAATGAATGTGCGCGTTTTCGGTTTTGATAACCTGCGCAACTTCAAATTCAGTTCGCATAAACCGGTCACCAACCTGCAGATCAGCTCCGGCATCGACTGGTTCGACGCGCAGATTGAAGTACTGTATGGCGACCAGAAAGTAAGCATCAAAGACATCAAAAATGCGCTGGCCAACAAACAGAACTATGTTCAGCTGGCAGACGGCTCCCTGGGCCTGCTGCCGGAAGAATGGCTGCGCAAATATTCACTGTTGTTTAAGGTAGGTGAAGAAAAAGACAAAGGCCTTAAACTCAGCAAATACAACTTCAGCGTAATCGATGAACTGTATGAGTTTATCGATGATGAAGCCGTTGTAATAGAACTGGAGCAGAAACGTAAAAAGCTGCTGCAGTTTGATGAGATCCGTAATATCTCACTGCCTGTTAACCTGAAAGCTACGCTGCGCCCTTATCAGGAAAGCGGCTTCCAGTGGCTCAACTATCTCGATGAGATCAAATGGGGCGGTATCCTGGCAGATGACATGGGTCTTGGTAAAACCATCCAGGCACTCACCTTCATCCAGTATTATAAAAACAAAAATGAAGGTAAGTGTATGACGCTGGTAGTTTGCCCTACCACGCTGATCTATAACTGGGAGAATGAAATCCGCAAGTTCACTCCCGAAATCCAGCATCATATCCATCATGGACCTACGCGTATCAAAGATGCTGCGGAACTGGCCAAGTTTGATGTGATCATCACCACCTATGGCACGCTGCGCAGTGACATACAAACACTGATGAAGCTGGAGTTTGATTATGTGGTCCTGGATGAATCACAGGCCATTAAAAATCCGCAGTCCAAGGTTACCAAAGCAGCCCAGCTGTTGCATACCAAAAACAGGCTGGCACTGAGTGGTACCCCAATGCAGAACAATACCTTCGATATTTATGCGCAGATGAACTTCCTGAACCCGGGCATGCTGGGAAGCGTAGACTTCTTCCGGAATGAATTTGCTACACCGATCGACAAGTTCCAGGACGAAGAAAGAAAAGAACATCTGCGTAAACTGATATATCCCTTTATACTCCGCCGTACCAAAGAACAGGTGGCGAAAGACCTGCCGGAAAAAATTGAAACAGTGATCTTCTGTGAAATGGACCCTGAGCAGCGCCATATCTATGATGCCTATCGTAATACCTATCGCTCCAAGATATTGGGTGTTATTGAAGATCAGGGTATGGAACGTTCACAGCTGACCATCCTGCAAGGGTTGATGAAGCTGCGCCAGATCTGCGACTCGCCGGCTATCCTCAATGATACAGAACAGTATCCCAACCATTCTGTGAAGTTACATGAGCTGACCCGTGAAATAGCCGAGAATATCGGTAATCACAAGGTGCTGGTGTTTTCCCAGTTCCTGGGCATGCTTGGGCTTATCCGGGAAAGGCTGCAGCATATGAAGATCCCTTACGAGTATTTCGATGGTAGCACCTCTACTGTAGATCGTGAAAAGGCGATCCAGAATTTCCAACATAATGATGAATGCCGCGTATTCCTCATCTCGCTGAAAGCAGGTGGTGTGGGTCTTAACCTTACTGCAGCAGACTATGTATACATTGTGGATCCGTGGTGGAACCCGGCTGTGGAACAACAGGCCATCGACCGTACTCACCGTATCGGCCAAACGAAAAACATCTTCGCTTACCGTATGATCTGTAAGGATACAGTAGAAGAAAAAATATTACAACTACAGGAACGAAAAAAATCACTTGTTAAAGAAATCATCTCCGATGATAGTGGCTTTGTGAAGAAGCTCACCAAAGAAGATGTATTGTATCTGTTCAGCTAAGGCTGTCTTGTGGCACATCTGGTCGAACTTTTTACGTAAGTTTTTTATATTCAATAAATTAACTTATTTGAAAACCGATTAGATCTTGTGGGTTCATTTTTAACCCGCAATTATCTCGACCTATGATGCTGAACAAATTCAGTAAAGTGCTGGTTGGTACCTTTCCATTTCTGCATATACCCTTCAGATTCTGCATGGTTTCCAGGAATCTTCTTTCTCTCCTTTAATGTTGAATTTGTATTTATAGTATTGAGAAACAGACAGTTATGTCTGTTTCTCTTTTCTTTTTTTAATACTGGCACCCGGCTGGTATATCTGGTAATTGTATCAAACAATTGATCCACATGTTACCAGATTCGAAAATCTCACAATTGATCGGTTTACAGATCCCTGGTCTGTCGTTTCCTATGCAGCAGCTGACGACCAAGGAAAGAGTGAGTAAAGTGATTCACACCTTTGCCGACTATACCGGCAACATGATCCGTCATGAACAATTGCAGGAAGTGAAGCGTTGTTTTACCATTGCAGGGGTATTATACCGCAATGGCAGCAATTCCTTGCGTAATGCTATTGAAAGTGTGTTTATGTATGCGTTATCTCCTTTGATCTGTACGCAGCACCGGAACATGTTACCCTCTTCTCTTAGAACTGTCAGAATTCAACATTTACAAACAATAGCACTTTAAAAACAACATTTATGATGATGACTATTTTACTGGTATTGGCAGGACTGGCCTGCTTTGCCCTGTTCTTTGGCTCGGTGGATTATTTCGAAAAAATCTAATTAAACACACCTGATTATGACCGCATTATTTGTGCTTTCAATATTGGTTTTTGCGTACATGGTGTATGTATTGCTGAAACCGGAGAAATTCTGATGCGGCTGCCATGATACCTGGGCCGCTGCAAAGCTTTTTAACTAACTAGAGATGACTACTGAAATTTTAGGCGTTATTGCCACCTATGGACTAACATTACTTCTGGCCTGGCCACTGGCGAGGTATATCGTAAAGGTATTCAGAGGAGATAAAACCTGGTCCGACTTTATGGCGCCGCTGGAGCGTCTGTTCTTCAAAATTTCCGGCATCAATCCCAAAGAGGAAATGACCTGGAAAGAGCACCTCAAAGCACTCCTGACCATCAATATGGTGTGGTTTGTATATGCCTTTTTTGTACTGATGTTCCAGGACAAGCTGCCACTGAATCCGGATGGTAACCCCGGACAATCGGCCGACCTGGCATTTAACACCGCTATTAGCTTCGTTGTAAACTGTAACCTGCAGCACTATTCAGGTGAAACAGGTGTTACTTATTTCACGCAGCTGTTTGTGCTGGCCTTCCTGCAGTTTGTGAGTGCTGCCACCGGTATTGCCGCACTGATCGTGGTTTTCAAAGCCATGAAAGAAAAAACAACTACCAAGCTGGGTAACTTCTGGGATATCTTCCTGAAAACAATCACCCGCATCCTTTTACCTATATCTGTCGTTATCGCACTGATACTTGTATTTAACGGTACTCCTGCCAGCTTCGATGGCAAAGATACCGTAGTGACCATGCAGGGTGATACCGTGAACGTATCCCGCGGACCTGCTGCCGGTTTTGTTGCCATCAAACATGTTGGAACCAACGGTGGTGGCTGGTTTGGAGCCAACTCCGCACACCCGCTGGAAAACCCCAGCTACGTGACATGGATGACTGAAATGTTTGCACAGGTTGTCATACCCATCGCCATGGTGTTTGCACTGGGCCTGTTCGTCAACCGCCGTAAATTTGCCTATGTGATTTTCGGGGTGATGACCATAGGGATGATATGCCTGCTGATACCGACTATGCAGTCGGAAATGAACGGAAACCCTGCTATTGCACATATGGGCATACAACAGGTCACGGGGGCCATGGAAGGTAAAGAGGTCCGCTTCGGGCCTGCTGCCACTGGCTACTGGAGCACTGTTACCACCATCATCTCCACCGGTTCTGTATGCGGCTGGCACGACAGCACCATGCCAATGACGGGTATGATGCAATTACTGGGTATGATGCTGAACTGCTTCTATGGCGGTTGTGGCGTAGGTATCCTCAACTACTACATCTTTATCATCATCGCCGTCTTTATCTCCGGGCTGATGGTAGGCCGTACACCTGAGCTGATGGGCCACAAGCTGGAAGCCCGCGAAGTGAAGATCGCAGCCCTTATTACGCTGTTGTCTCCTTTCCTGATCCTGGCTGGTACAGCGCTCTCCGCCTGGGTGCTGGCACATCATCCGGATGCCAACTGGGCGGTGAAACCATCTTCATGGCTCAATAATCCCAACTATCACGGATTCTCAGAGATGTTGTATGAATACACTTCTGCCAACGCCAACAACGGTTCCGGCTTTGAAGGATTGGGCGACGGTAATGTGTTCTGGAACGTAACTACCGGCTTTGTGCTGATAATGGGACGATTCCTGCCCATTATCGGACCTGTGGCTATCGCTGGTCTGATGGCTTCCAAAAAATACATTCCTGCATCTGCCGGTACATTGAGAACAGACTCGATCACCTTTGGCGCAATGACTTTCGCGGTGATCATCATCCTGACTGCGCTGTCTTATTTCCCGGCACTGGCATTAGGCCCGATAGCAGAGTACTTCTCTTTGTAAGAGGATAAACCTATAATGACTATTAACATGAAGAAGAAAGATAATACACTGTTTCCAAGGGAGCAGGTGATGCAAAGCCTGAAGCAGTCCTTCGTGAAACTGAATCCGAAACTGATGATCAAAAACCCGGTCATGTTTACCGTAGAGGTAGGCACTGCGGTGATGCTGATCGTAGCACTGTATGCACTTTTTACCAAAAACACCGACCAGGGAAGTGCAGCTTATAACATTACCATTTTTATTGTCCTCTTTCTCACCTTGCTGTTTGCGAACTTCGCAGAAGCCATTGCAGAAGCACGTGGTAAAGCCCAGGCCGAAAGCCTGCGTCGTACCAGGGAAGAAACACCTGCCAAAAAAATAGAACTGGTAGGAGAAATATTTACCAACGAAATTAAAGTTGTTTCCTCTTCTTCACTGCGCAAGGGTGATGTCTTCGCCTGCGACCCCGGCGATATCATCCCGGCAGACGGAGAGATCATACAAGGCCTGGCCAGCATCGACGAATCGGCCATCACCGGTGAATCTGCGCCGGTGATCCGTGAGGCAGGTGGTGATAAGTCCAGCGTGGTAGGTGGTACCAAAGTACTGTCTGATCATATCAAAGTACGGGTGACCACCGAACCGGGCGAGTCTTTCCTGGACAAAATGATTGCCCTCGTAGAAGGTGCCAGCCGTCAGAAAACACCGAATGAGATCGCGCTGACCATTCTGCTGGCTAGTTTCACCCTGGTGTTCATCATTGTGTGTGTGACATTAAAACCGTTTGCCGACTACGCACAAACACCGATCACTATCGCTGCTTTTATTTCCCTGTTTGTATGTCTGATACCTACCACCATCGGCGGGCTGTTGTCTGCCATCGGTATCGCCGGAATGGACCGTGCACTTCGTGCCAACGTGATCACCAAATCCGGTAAGGCTGTGGAAACAGCTGGTGATATCGATGTGTTGCTGCTGGATAAAACCGGTACCATCACCATCGGTAACCGTAAGGCCACCAATTTCTACCCTACCAACGGTAATGCACCGGAAGAATTTATCAGACTCTGTGCCCTCAGCTCTCTGTCTGACGAAACACCGGAAGGTAAGTCCATCGTAGAACTGGCCGGTAAAGACATCGTCAGCAAACTGACTGTGTCCGGTGCCAGCCTGGTGAAATTCACTGCCGAAACACGTAGCAGCGGTATCGATCTGCCCGATGGCAACCGTATCCGCAAAGGAGCTTACGATGCTATCAAAAGGCTCACCGAAAGAGAAGGCTTCCAGTTCCCCACCGATACGCTTACCCGCGTGGAAGCTATCTCCAGAGACGGAGGCACGCCGCTGGTGGTAGCACTCAACAGCAAAGTGCAGGGCGTTATTGAACTGCAGGATATCATCAAACCCGGTATCAGCGAACGTTTTGAACGTCTGCGTAAAATGGGTGTGAAAACAGTGATGGTAACCGGTGACAACCCGCTTACCGCCAAATATATCGCTACCAAAGCCGGTGTAGATGACTTCATCGCTGAAGCCAAACCGGAAGATAAAATGACCTATATCCGTAAAGAACAGCAGGAAGGTCGTCTGGTAGCGATGATGGGCGATGGTACCAACGATGCTCCGGCACTGGCCCAGGCCGATGTAGGAGTAGCCATGAACAGCGGTACCCAGGCTGCAAAAGAAGCGGGTAACATGGTGGATCTCGACAACGACCCTACCAAACTGATTGAAATCGTGGAAATCGGTAAACAGCTGCTGATGACAAGAGGTACGCTGACTACCTTCTCCATCGCCAACGACGTGGCTAAATATTTTGCGATCGTGCCGGCGCTCTTTGTAGCTTCTATTCCTGCCCTGCAAGGCATCAATGTGATGAAGCTGCACAGCCCCGAAACAGCTATCCTCAGCGCAGTGATCTTCAATGCTATTATTATCCCTATGCTAATTCCGCTGGCATTGCGTGGTGTGGCCTACAAGCCGATAGGCGCCAGCGCGCTGCTGCGCAGGAACCTGTTGATATACGGTGTTGGTGGCATAGTAGCCCCCTTCATCGGTATCAAACTGATTGACATGCTGATAACGCTCTTTATCCGGTAGTATAAAAGATTAAAAATTCAAGAAGATGAAAAAGTATCTCTGGCCCTCTATAAAACTGACCGTTCTCCTGCTGGTATTATTGGCAGGCATTTATCCCCTGTTCCTGGCCGGGGTTGCCAGACTGGCCCCTGGAAAAGGTGGAGGGGTAACGGTAACGCATAATGGAAGAGTTGTAGGGTATGAAAATATAGGACAGAAATTCACACAGGATAAATACTTCTGGTCCCGCCCCAGTACAGTAGATTACAACGCTGCCGGTTCCGGTGGCTCCAACAAAGCTCCCGGCAATCCGGAGTATCTGAAAGCTGTACAGGAAAGAATAGATTCTTTCCTGGTACATAACCCGGATGTGAAAAAAGAAGATATCCCGGCAGAACTGGTGACTGCTTCTGCCAGTGGTCTTGACCCGCACCTCTCCCCTGCCGCTGCATACATACAGATTGCCCGCGTAGCCAAAGCCAGAGGCATTGCTCCGGAGAAGCTGAAACAGCTGGTAGATGATAATACCAAAGGTCCATTGTTCGGCCTTCTCGGTCCTTCTGTAGTGAATGTGTTAAAGCTGAACATCGCACTGGATGAATTAAAATAAAACCCACCGATTTCCGGTGAAGGCTCATTCACCGGAAATTCCATTTAACCTATATTTTTTTATGAAGAAGATTCTATTGCTGGCAGCCGGCCTGGCTGCCGCTATCACGCTCTTTGCCCAAACCGAACCAACAGCAGAGAAAGAAAAAGGTAAACTGACATTTTCCGGTTATGCCGAAGCTTATTACAGTTATGATATGCATCAGCCATCCAATCATACCAAACCTGGTTTCCTGTACAACTTCAACAGGCACAATGAGCTGAACCTCAACCTGGCCGTGCTCAGAGCCAGTTACAATGCCGACAGGGTACGGGGTAATATCGCCCTGATGACCGGTACGTATGCACAATACAACCTGGCAGCAGAACCCAGTATCTGGCAATATGTATATGAAGCCAATGTTGGTGTAAGAGTAGGTAAAAACGTTTGGATAGATGCCGGTATTATGCCCGCCCATATTGGTTTTGAAAGTGCCATCGGAAAAGATTGCCCTACCCTTACCCGCAGTCTGTTAGCAGAAAATTCCCCTTATTTTGAAACAGGTGCAAAAGTTACCTGGACTCCGAATGAGAAATGGTCATTTGCTGCGCTGTATCTTAATGGATGGCAACGGATCAAACGGGTGGATGGTAATCAGACACCTAATTTCGGCACTCAGATTACCTTTAAACCAGCAGACAAAATATTGCTGAACTGGAGCACTTATGTAGGCAACGATTTACCCGATACCGTACGCCGTATGCGCTATTTTAACAACCTTTATGGTACCTTTGGTATAACGGATAAATTCAGCGTGATAGCCGGTGTAGACTATGGTTTGCAACAGAAGGAAAAGGGCAGCAGTGAACTGTCAAAATGGTATACCCCGATCGTTATTGCGCGTTATGCATTTACCGATAAATTTGCTGTGGCCGGAAGAGTAGAACATTTTAACGACAAAGATGGTGTAGTGATTTCCACTGGTACATCGCAAGGATTCCAAACGACAGGTTATTCACTCAACCTCGACTTTACTCCGGTCAACAACGTGATGTTGCGTGTGGAAGGACGGATGTTTGACGGAAAGGATAAACCATTCATCAAAAGCACGGAACTCAAAAATACCAATACAGCCCTGACAGCGTCGCTGGCAGTCTGGTTCTAACAGATCATGACAGAAAAAGAACATACCGTACAACATTACCTTAACCTGGCCAATCGCAGTGGCAGGGGCAAGTTTAAAATCTATATCGGCATGAGTGCCGGTGTAGGAAAGACTTATCGTATGCTGCAGGAAGCGCATGCCATGTTAAGGAACGGCATCAATGTCCAGATAGGGTACGTAGAAACGCATGGCCGTGTGGAAACGCACGCTCTCGTGGAAGGCCTGCCTGCAATTCCACGCAGGCAGGTTTTCTATAAGGGGAAAATGCTCGATGAGATGGATGTCAGCACCATCCTGCTGCTGGCGCCGGAATGGGTAGTAGTAGATGAGCTGGCACATACCAATATTCCCGGCTCCAAAAATGAAAAACGCTGGCAGGATGTACTGGACCTGCTTAACGCCGGTATCAACGTTATCTCTGCTGTCAATATCCAGCATATAGAAAGCATCAACCAGGAGGTTAAATACATTACTGGTGTAGAGGTCCAGGAAAGGGTGCCCGATAGTATGCTGCAGATTGCAGATGAAGTAGTGAATATAGACCTGACCGCCGACGAGCTGATCACCCGCCTTAAAGAAGGTAAGATATACGATCAGTCCAAAGTGGAAACAGCTTTGCGGAACTTCTTCCAGGCCGATAAGATCCTGCAGTTGCGGGAGCTGGCCCTGAAGGAAGTGGCTACTCAGGTGGAACGTAAAGTAGAAACGGAAGTGCCCAGAAGTCAGCAGATGCGTCATGAGAACTTCATGGCCTGTATCTCCACCAATGATGAAGTGGCCCGCAAAGTGATCCGTAAAACCGCAAGGCTGGCCGCCTATTACCATGCCGACTGGTATGTGTTGTATGTGCAAACGCCCCGTGAAAGCGTGGATAAAATACCGCTGGCTGCACAGCGCCACCTGATCAATAACCTCAAACTGGCTACAGAATTAGGCGCGGAAGTTGTGCAGGAACATCATGCCAGCATTTCAGAGGCTATTATCAACGTAGCCCTGGAAAAGCAGATCACTACTGTTTGTATAGGCAAGCCACATATCAGTTTGTTCCGTATCATCTTACGGACCAACCTGTTTAACCAGCTGCTGAAAACCCTTTCTTCCAATGATATAGATCTTATTATCCTGTCATGAGTACACTGAGGTTAAAAACGAAGATTACTTTAGGGGTGCTGTTCCTCTACATTATGCTGCTGATAGTGAGTGTACTGGGATACTACTACCTGAACCGGCTGACAGAAAAAGCCAAAATTATCCTGAAAGATAACTACGAGTCGCTGGAGTACTCTAAAAATATGCTGGTGGCCCTGGAAGAGCTTCCAGTTAACAGGGAACAAGCCTTAAAGCAGTTTGCCACCAACCTCAAACAACAGCAGACCAATGTGACAGAACGGGGAGAACGCGCCGCTACCGCTGATGTGGAGCGGGTATTCAATAAACTGCGGCAGGATTCTGTGCCCAATCCGGCTGATGTTATAGCTCTTAAGAAGAGCATCTACACCATCATGGACCTCAATATGAACGCTATTGTAGGGAAAAATGAACTGGTAAAAAGAACGGCAGACAATGCCCTGCTCTACATCGCCATTATCAGTGGTGTTTGTTTTCTGCTGGGTTTCACCTTTGTATATAATTTCCCCGGTTATATTGCCAACCCCATCCATGCACTGACGGAAGCTATCAAAGGCATTGCTGACAAGCAATACGGCAAACGGTTATATTTCAAATCCGGGGATGAGTTTGGAGAGCTGGCCACCGCCTTTAATACGATGGCTCAGCGGCTGGATGAATATGAGCACAGTAACCTGGCCCGCATCACCTTCGAGAAACAACGCGCCGAAGCGGTGATCAGCAGCCTTAAAGATGCCACCATCGGCTTTGATACCAAAAACACCATTCTGTTTGCCAACGTACAGGCCCTGCAACTGCTGAGTATTCCGGAGAAAGAGCTGGTAGGTCATTCTGCCGATGAAATCGCCAAACGGAATGATCTGTTGCGCTTCCTGATCAACCCACAGGAAAATGTACCTCTCAAAATAGTGGTGGAAGGAAAGGAATGTTTCTTCACCCAGGAAGTGGCAGATATCCGGCATGAAGAAAAGCGTATAGGCTATGTCGTTATCCTTAAAAATATTACCGCCTTTAAAGAACAGGATCTGGCCAAAACACACTTTATCGCTACCATATCACATGAACTGAAAACACCACTGGCTTCTTCCGATTTCAGCATCAAACTGCTGGAAGATGAGCGTACCGGCTCGCTCAAGCCGGAACAGCGGGAGCTGCTGGAAAGTATGAAACAGGACAATCAGCGGATGATCAAGATCGTCAGTGAACTGCTGGACCTGTCGCAGGTGGAAAGCGGCAATATCCAGCTGCAACCGCAGCCGGTTACTGCTTTTAATATCGTGCAGTATGCGCTGGACACTGTACAGAAACAGGCCGCACAGCGGGAAGTCACTATCCGCCAGCATGTGCCGGAGGCTTTGCCCAGGGTGATGGCGGATGTGGAAAAAACAGCCTGGGTGCTGGTCAATCTGTTAACCAACGCAATCCGTTATTCCACCCTGAAATCGGCCATAGACCTGACCGTGGAAAATACCGGGACCAATATGCTTTCTTTTTCCGTGCGTGATTATGGCAAGGGAATCCCCCTGGCTTTCCGCGACAAAATATTTGAACGTTTTTTCCAGGTGCCTGGTATCAAAGGGCATAAGGGTAACGGCCTGGGCCTGGCTATCTCCAAAGAGTTTATAGAGGCGCAGGGCGGTGTAATCGGTGTTTCCAGTGAAGAAGGCAAAGGCAGTCTGTTTTACTTTACATTGCCGGTGGCACAGTAATTACCGGAAGGTGGCGATATGCGCTTCTATGTCTGGTTGGTAACGGGTGAATAATTCTTCAATTCTGGCGGCCTTCCGGGATAGCTCCTCGTAGATAGGGTCGAATACTACGTTCCTGTTGATTTCATGGGCCAGCTGTACGGCCTCGTGCATACAAACATAGCCCAGGTTGCCTTTCAACTGATGGGCGATATTGCCTGCTTCTTTCCAGTTTCTCTCTTCGATATATTGCCGAAGCCGGGTGATATAATCCGGCATGTACAAAACCAGATCTTCCAGGATCATCTTGACTTCATCTTTCGTCATCATCAGGTATATGTCATCGAAGCTGATGGGAGGTATTTTCTTTTGGGGAGGCTGGGGAGATGTTGCTCCGGAGGCAAGAGGCGGGGAATCCGGCTGTGGTGCCGCTGCTGGCGCTGGTTCCGGGCTGGGCACAGGATCAGTGCTGGCATCATCGCCGGCAGAAGCCTGTATTTTTTGGAAAAGTTCTTCCTTCTGAAAGGGCTTGGAGACATAGTCGTTCATGCCGGCCTGCAGGCAGCGTTCCTTTTCTCCGTCCAGGGCGGAGGCGGTAACGGCAATGATGCGGGTGTTAATACCGCTGTTACGGATGGCGCGGGTGGTTTCATAACCATCCATGCCGGGCATTTGAAGATCCATAATAATACAGTTGTAGGATTTAACACTTAATATTTCGAGGGCGGCCATGCCACTGTCGACTACGTCAACGCTGGCACATCCACCTTTTTTCAGGGTATAGTAGGCCACTTGCTGATTGATCCTGTTGTCTTCCACCACCAGGATGGTTTTACCCAGCAGGGGCTGTTTCGGGGTTCCTTCGGCCGGTGCGGCAGACTGCCGCCGGGGAAACGGATCCTTCGTGAAAGGTAATTCAAAATAAAATACGGACCCTTTGCCGGGAGTACTATCTACTTTCAGAATACCATTCTGGAGGTCTATCAGGTGCTGGCAGATGGTGAGTCCCAGCCCGGTACCACCAAAGTGCCGGCTATTGCCCTTATGGCTCTGGGAGAAGCTTTCAAAGATCACTTCTATCTTGTCGGAAGGAATGCCGATACCGCTGTCTTCTACCTTAAAACCAATCCGGATACCGGAGTGGTCTTTATCAACAGACACCAGTGTAACCGTCACCGTTACATGCCCTTTGCTGGTAAATTTGATGGCATTTTCGATCAGGTTGATCAGCACCTGGTTGAGCCGTACTTCATCGCCCAGAAGATCGGCCGGAATATTTTCGTGTATCCGTGCAGAGAAGTTAAGTCCTTTTTCCCGTGCCAGCAGCTGCAGCGGGAATACGGCATTGTTGATCACTTCATGGAGGTTGAACGGCTCGATAGCGAGTTCGAGTTTGCCGGCTTTTATTTTGGAGAAATCGAGTATTTCATTGATGATGACCAGCAGGTTGCTGGCAGATCGTTGAATGGCGGTCACATATTCCTGTTGTACGATAGAAAGGGTGTTCTCCTGCAGCAATAACTGTGTCATCCCAACAATACCGTTCATGGGCGTACGAATTTCGTGGCTCATATTGGCCAGGAAGGTTTCCTGGCTTTTCTGGGCCTCTTCTGCTTTTTTCCGGGCTTCTTTTTCCTGTTGCAGATACAGGGTTTTTTCTGTGAGGTCTTGTCCCAGACAACAGATGCCGATCATTTCATGGTTAGTATTCCGCAAAGGGAATACGGTTAACAGGAAATGATAGGTTTTATCGTTTATCGTCAGGGTTTCTTCCATTTTCTCCCGGATGCCGGTGTTCATCACCTGGCGACAGATTTCGCCATAGCGGCTTACCCAGGGATAGTGGAGGTCTGCATCCGTTTTGCCCACGATATTTTCTTTACGTACCTGCATCACTTCCATGAACCGGTTGTTGACCAGGAGATAGTTGCCTGACATGTCTTTTACAAACATCATGGAGGGCATATAGTCGAGGATAGCCTCCAGTCTTCGTAGCAGGTACTGGATACTTTCGCTTTTCCGGTATTCCTGATCGATATCTTTGACGATGCACTCGAATTCTCTTTTACCATCATCACCGGTGATGATGGAAGCGAGTTGTTCCACCCATTTTTTCTTGCCGGAGCGGGTGATGATTTCCAGCTGTAGCGACGAGTATTCGTCACCGTTGGACAGTTGGTATTTATAGAAGCGCTGCATGCGCTCAAACTCATCATCTTCCAACAACAGGGAGCAATGTTTGCCTGTAAGGGTGGTGTTGGAATACCCGGTAATTTCTTCCGAGCGGGGGCTTACATAGGTGAAGAAACCATTCAGCGAGCATTTGAAGATCATGGGCTCTGCTTCTTCCGCCAGTCGTCTGAAACTTTGTTCGCTTTTCAGCAGCTGGTTGCTCCAGGTTCTTATTCTTATCAGGAGTTTAAAGATATAACGGGATTCACCTACCAGCAGGGTAAGGGTGAGGGTGCTGAGGATGATAGTGAACCAGAAGGAGTAGGTAGTATAGGAAGAGTCTTTATCGATTCTTTGCAGTAGTTCCTTTTGTTCGGTGCGGATATAGCTGGTGATGATCTCCTGGAGGCCGCGGCCTTGCTGGCGGAAGTCGGGGCTGAGAACCATCTGCCTGGCCTCTTCCAAATTTTCGTTTGCGGTGGAGATAATATGATGTTTGGTATGGCGTCGCTGAATCAGTTGTTGTTGTATGGCCTGCAGGCGTTGTTGTTGTGCCGGAGTGTTATGCGGGTTGCCGGTGAGGCGGAGGAGTATACCGAGGATGCTGTCCTGCAGCTGTTGTTCCATCAAATTCGTATGTCCGTTACTGAGAAGGTAGTCTTTGATGCCGGCAGTGCTTCTGTAGTCCAGGGTGCCGATGGCTTTGGCCTGGTTGGTGGTGGTTTGGCTGCTGCGTATCCAGTTGGCGGCGGCATTGGTTCTTTTTTGCACCATGCCGGCATAGAAAATGAAACCGCTGAGTGCCATCAGCACGGCTATCACGAGGGTAATGACGGTAAGTGCGATTTTTCTCATGGAACTTTTGGTTTCACAGACTTGTTATCTCTTTTGGCAGGGGTGATATCCTTATTAAAGGATCGTTTCTGAAATTTAGGATAAATTACCACATTATTGTCGTTCATCTTGTTCATTGACTGGAGAGGGGAACAAGGAAAGAATATGATTGTCTATATGACTTTTTATGTAACTTTCGCCGCGAAAAGGTTATGTTTTGTAATTTTTTAACCAATTCTTTTACAATCATTCCAATATATTTGCCTAATATTCTTTTTCCTAAGTATTAAATATTTTATGAAAAAAATAATTTTTACCCTTGGCCTGATAGCTGTTGCTGTAGGTGTATTTGCACAGGAAGGCGGTTCTCCCATGAACAAGGCGGTTAACAGGGCTACCCATTCCAGGGATTTTCTGATGATTCAGTTATCCTATGATGGTTGGGCTGGCGCGCCTGATAGTATCAAGACGGGTTTTAACAGGGGCTTTAATATTGCGCTGATGTATGATTTTCCGTTCAGTCAGAAATCTCCGCTGAGCCTTGCTGCTGGTTTGGGTATCAGCACCAGCGGCGTGTATCTGAAAGATCATACTTTCGACATTGCAGGAAAAGTGAATCCTAATGTACCTACTTTCCCGGCGAGCAATGCTTATAAAAAATTCAAGGTAGCCACCACTTACCTGGAGCTGCCTATCGAGCTGCGTTACCGCAGTGTACCGGATAATGCCAACAAAGGCTTTAAAGCTGCTTTGGGTATCAAGATAGGTACATTGGTGAATGCACATACGAAGGGTAGAAACACAGCACCTAACGGTTCCAAAAACTGGGATAAAGACCTGAACAAAGGTTTCTTTAACCCCTGGCGTTTTTCGGCTACAGCCCGCGTAGGTTATGGTAACTTTGCCGTATTCGGCTCCTATGCGCTGAACACTATGCTGAAAGATAATAGTGATCTGAGCATCAGACCTTACCAGATAGGTATCTGCCTGAGCGGACTGTAATAAGTCCCCGGTTCAAAAATATAACGGCCATGGTTGTATCAACCATGGCCGTTTTTTATGGGTATTACGGAAGTCAGTTTCCGTTAAACACAGGTTTTCTTTTTTCGATAAAAGCGTTGACACCTTCCCGGTAGTCATTGGAGTTACCTGCTATTTCCTGGCAATAGGCCTCATAGTCGAGGGTGGCGTCCAGGTTTTCCGTCATCCCCTTGGTCAGCATTTTTTTCATCAGGGCGATAGCCTTGGTGGGGGCAGCAGCATAGTAGGCGGCTTCGGCTTCCACGGCTGCATCGAGGGCATCGGGCGCGACTACTTTATTGATCAGTCCCATTTGCAGCGCTTCTGCGGCAGATACTTTAGATGCTTTGGTGGCCAGTTCAAAAGCCCGGTGATAGCCCACCGTGCGGGGCAGAAAATGAGAAGAGCCGGAATCGAGCACCAGGGCGATGTTCACAAAGATCTCTATCATGGTGGCAGTTTCGCTGGCGATGATCATATCACAGGCCAGTGCGAGGGAGCAGCCGGCGCCTGCGGCCACACCATTGAGCCTGCATATAACGGGCTTGGGCATATTACGGATAGCCCGGATGATCGGGTTGTAGCGTTTGTGGAGGGACTCACTGAAATTACGCTTGCCGGATTCCGTCGACGCTTTCAGGTCCTGGCCACTACAGAAGGCTTTTCCAGCGCCGGTGAGTACTACTACCCTTACCGCTGCATCTTTTTCTGCCTGTTTGAGGGCATCCTGGAGTTCGTAACTCAGTTCATCATTAAATGCGTTGTAAACTTCCGGCCGGTTGAGAGTGATGGTGGCTACGCCATTGGCCGTTTCCAGTAGTAAGGAGTTGAACATACACGTGGTTTTAAAAACCGGCATTGCAGTGGTGTGTCTGCAATGCCGGCGAGTTTATTAAAGTGTTTCTTTAAGCCAGGAGAAAAACTCTCTCTGCCATACGATGGCATTTTGTGGTTTCAGCACCCAGTGGTTTTCTTCCGGGAAATACAGCAGTTTGCTCTTGATACCTTTCAGCTGTGCGAGCTGGAAAGCCTGGAGGCCCTGCTCTATCGGCACGCGGAAGTCTATACCACCCTGAACGATCAGGATAGGGGTATTCCACTTATTAGCATATTCGCTTGGATTAAAATGCGTGTAGGTTTTGGCGTTAGCCGGATCCCAGTAAGCACCGAGGTCCCAGTTGGCAAACCACAGTTCTTCGGTGGTGCCATACCAGCTTTTCAGGTCAAACAGACCATCATGCGCGATAAAGGTTTTGAAGCGGTTTTCGTGTATGCCTGCCAGCATGTAAACGGAGTATCCGCCATAGCTGGCACCTACAGCACCCAGACGTTTTTTATCTACATAACTTTCCTTGCTCACATCATCGATAGCGCTCAGGTAGTCGCGGATCGGTTGTCCGCCCCAGTCCTTACTGATAGATGCATTCCATTCCACGCCGTGGCCAGGCATGCCTCTTCTGTTAGGCGCTACCACGATATAACCCTGGGAAGCCATCAGCTGGAAATTCCAGCGGTAGGAATAAAACTGAGAGAGGGCTGACTGCGGGCCACCCTGGCAGTAAAGCAGCGTCGGGTATTTTTTGGCCGGATCGAAGTCAGGAGGGAAAATCACCCAGGTAAGCATCTCTTTACCATCGGTTGTTTTCACCCAGCGTTTTTCCACTTTGCACATACCTATTCTATCATAGGTGGCTTTGTTGACATCTGTGAGTTGCCGGAGGCTACCTTTCTGCAGGTCTACGGCATACAGTTCAGCAGCGTGGTTCATGTCTGTGCGGGAAACCACCAGGGTATTACCGCTCTGAGCTAAGATATCGTGGATGTCAAAGTCGCCGTTGGTGATTTGACGTATATGCTTTTCAGTTGTTTGTGCCGGATCTTTCTGCAGGGTTATTTCCAGCAGTTGCTCGGTGCCTTTCAGTACAGCGAGGAAAAAGATTTTTTTGCTGTCGGTGCTGAAGCGTACAGCGCTGGCGGTGCCATCCCAGCTTTTGGTGAGGTTGGTTTTTACGCCGGTAGCGCGGTCCAGGATGATCACATCGTTTTTATCCGCTTCGAAGCCGTCGTGGGCCATGCTCAGCCAGGTGATATATTTACCGTCGGCACTGAAGGAAGGAGCCATATCATAGCCCATCATGCCTTCGGAGAGGTTGCGCGTGGTTTTGGCAGCGATGTTATATTCGTAGATATCAGTATTGGTGCTGATGGCGTATGCTTTGCCGAATTTTTTCTTGCAAACGTACAGAATGCTTTTGCCATCGGGGCTCCAGATGAAATCTTCCGGGCCGCCGGAAGGGACCTGTGGGCAGTCGTATGGTTCATCTGCCATAATATCCACTGGTTCGCCTATTTCTCCATTGTTATAGGTGGCATAAAAAACATGGGAGAAGTTTCCGTCTTCCCAGGTATCCCAGTGGCGGTAGTTGAGGTTATCGTATATCTGTACATTGGATTTTGGGAGATCAGGATAAAAGTCCTTGCCGGCAACTTTTTTAACTTTCACCTCTCTGGAAAACAGGATATGTTTACCATCGGGGGATATTCTGATGTTCTGCATCTCTTCGCCGGTTGTTTTCTGAACGGCGTTGGAGCCATCGGCGCTCATCTCCCACCATTGGCCTTTCCTGGAAAAACCGATCCTGTTGCCTGGAAGAACGGCTACATCATTTTCGGCGCCTGCAGTGTTGGTGAGTTGTTGAGGGGCACCACCTGCGAGCGGGATGGAATAGAGATTTTTTTCACTTTTGTTGTCAGCTAGGTTTACCTGAGATACACCATAGATAACGGTTTTACCGTCGGCGCTCACGGCTTCCCCACTCACTCTGCCGAGCTTCCATAACAGTTCGGGAGTCATCTTGTCCTGGGCGGTCGCCATAGTTGAAATAAATAGTCCTGTCAGTAATAATGGTTTATACATGATCTGCAAGGTTGTTTTGGATCGCGTAAATGTAACACTGATTCCTGTGATTTCAGTTGATTTTTCCTGATGAAAGGAGAGCGCAGCGGAGATCCGTGAGGGTTATTTTGGGGAATGCCGGATGATGGAGGAATACCGGATATTGTTTGACTCATGGAAAGATGTTACTATGCCTGTGTCTTCTCCGTTAGAAAAATCGGCAGAAATCACAATCATCGTGGTCAAAAACGAGTATTTTTGCAGCAAATTTTGAAACACTTTGATCGAGAAAAAACAAGCGGTCCAAAAAGAAGAAAAGGCGGTTATCGTAGGTGTCATCACGAAAGACCAGACGGAACGGCAGGTACAGGAGTTCCTGGACGAGCTGGTATTTCTGGCTGAGACAGCAGGAGCCACCACTTTGAAACGCTTCACCCAAAAACTGGCCCATCCGGACAGGGCAACCTTTGTGGGTAAAGGGAAACTGGAAGAAATACATCAGTATATCGCCGGTCGTGACGTGTCACTGGTCATCTTTGATGATGAGCTGACAGGTTCTCAGATCGCCAATATAGAAAAGGTACTGAAGGTGAAAGTTATCGACCGCAGTGACCTTATCCTGGACATCTTCGCCCGCAGGGCACGTACAGCTCAGGCGAAAGTACAGGTAGAGCTGGCTCAGTACCAGTATATCCTGCCACGACTGCGTGGTATGTGGAGTCACCTGGAACGTCAGGGCGGTGGTATCGGTAGCAGAGGTCCCGGTGAAACGGAGATCGAGACAGACCGTCGTATCGTAAAAGACAAGATTGCGCTGTTACGTAAAAGACTGGCTGAGATAGACAAACAGTCCCTTACCCAGCGCAAGGAACGGGGTGAATTCATCCGTGTGGCCCTGGTAGGTTATACCAACGTAGGCAAGAGCACCATCATGAACATGCTCAGCAAAAGCGAGGTATTCGCCGAAAACAAACTGTTTGCCACCCTCGACACTACCACCCGTAAGGTGGTGTTTGAGCAAACACCTTTCCTGCTCAGCGATACGGTTGGGTTTATCCGTAAACTGCCCCACCATCTGGTAGAAAGCTTCAAATCCACCCTGGATGAGGTGCGCGAAAGCGATATCCTGCTGCATGTGGTAGATATCTCCCATCCTCAGTACGAGGAACAGATAGAGGTAGTAAACCGTACCCTGCAGGAGCTGAAAGCCTTCGAAAAGCCCACTATCATGGTCTTCAATAAAATGGACCTTTACGAGGCCAATACCTTCGATAAATGGCTGGAAGAAGATATCAAAAAGGATATCCTCGACTCCCTGAAACAAAACTGGGACGTGAAAACCAATGGTAACACCGTGTTTATCGCAGCACTGGAACGACGTAATGTGGAAGAGCTGCGCAAAACCATCATGGATAAAGTAAGCCAACTTTACAAAGAGCGTTATCCCTATAAAACAGAATTTTTCTACTAATGGCCAAGACGTACTCCTGGTATAAACTGGACGAAGGATACCTGCCTGTTGCCGACAATTCTATCAGTGTCCAGGTAGTAAACGGAAAAAAGATCTGCTGTGCCCTTCATCAGGGCCAGTTGTACGCGTTTGCCTATAAATGTCCGCATGCCGGCGGTATCATGGCCGATGGGTTCATTGATGCGGCCGGTAATGTGGTATGTCCGCTGCACCGTTATAAATTCAGTATGAAAAACGGTTATAACTGCAGCGGAGAAGGTTATTACCTCAAAACCTACCCTATCGAGCAACGGGAAGATGGTGCTTATGTGGGTATGGAAAAGAGCGGGTGGCTCTGGTAACTGTGATTGATGTGATGTAGCTGATGGTTACGATCTGTTGATGTTTACTGAATCATATGATTTTTTTGTTAAATAGCCCGAGGTTGGTTTAATCCTCAGGGGATGACAGTAACTTAAGCTCATGTTACCGAAACCTGCAACCGTTCGCCCATTTGCCTTTACAGAGCAGCAGATCTGGCTGTTCATTGTTTTTCTGTTAGTCTTACTGCAGTTCAGTGCACTCCAGGTGCCTATCCTGGAGCCCGATGGCGCCCTCTATGCCGGCATTGCCAAAACCATGGTGCTGAAACATGATTATCTGAACCTCTATGCCGATGGTCATGAATGGCTGGATAAACCCCATTTCCCTTTCTGGATGGCCGCCATCAGTTTTCAGCTGTTCGGTTTTCATACCTGGTCTTATAAGCTGCCTGCTATACTTTTTCTGTTGATGGGTGCCTGGTATACCTACCGTTTTGCAAAAGCACTCTATGGTAATACCACCGCCCGCTGGGCCGTATGTATACTGCTCACGGCCGAACATGTGGTCATCTCCAACAATGATGTAAGAGCTGAGCCCTACCTTACCGGCCTTATCATCGCTGCCGTATATCATTTTTACAGGAGTATTGCCCGATCCTGGTCTTATCACCTGGTGCTGGGGGCTTTGTTTACAGCATGTGCCATCATGACCAAAGGGATCTTTGCCCTGGTGCCCGTAGGGACTGCTATTGGCGGGCATCTGCTGTTTACCCGACAGTGGAAAATCATCTTCAGCTGGCAGTGGGTAGCGGCTTTTGTACTGATCGCGCTCTTCATCACTCCGGAGTTATATGCACTCTATCGTCAGTTTGATCTGCATCCGGAGAAAGTAGTGTTTGGTAAAACAGGTGTATCAGGGTTGCGGTTTTTCTTCTGGGACAGCCAGTTTGGACGTTTTATGAACACCGGTCCTATCAAGGGTGCCGGCGATCCCTTCTTTTTCTTTCATACGTTGTTGTGGGCTTTCCTGCCCTGGCCGGTGATGTTATATGCTGCCGTGATCCTCTTCTTTCGTAAATGGAAACAACAACAGGAATTCTATTGCATCTGTGGTGCGCTGGCGACATTTGCGCTGTTCTCCCTATCGAAGTTCCAGCTGCCGCATTATCTCAATATCATCTTCCCCTTCTTCTCTATCCTTACTGCACAGTACATCCTGTCGCTACACACCGACAAAGGACTACGTTTTTTCCGCAGCACACAATACACGGTCATCATCCTGCTGGCTATCGCCGGTATACTCATAGACCTGCTTTATAAGCCTGCTATGGGTTACGCCTGGCTGATTCCCGCCGCCGCCCTGATCGTGTTATATATGCTGCTGCACTACTGGCTCGATAAAAGCACCAGAGAAGCGGTGTTTTACCGTACCATCGCGATGAGCATACTTCTGAACCTGTATGTGAATACGATCCTCTACCCTGATATGATGCAGTACCAGAGTGGTAGCGAAGCCGCCAGCTACGCCAATACCGCCCTTCCTGGTACACCCATCTCCCTCTATCAAAACAATTCGTATTCTTTTGAATATTATCTCAAAGCCCCGGTAACCCGAACGGATACCGCGACAACAGGTGTTGTCCTTATCTCGCGGGAAAGTCTTCCCAGCCTGCGGGAACAAGGTTACGACTATACCCTGATCCACTCTTTTCCTAACTTTTACGTGAGTAAACTGGACCTGCCTTTTGTTAGAAAAGCGACACGTGCCAGCTCCATCGGAGAAAAAATGTTGGTTAGGGTGAAAAAAGTATTGCCTTAAAACCCTTACTGGTGGCCTGTTTCATGTAGTTTCTAAAAAAAAATTTAAAAAAAGTTGGGATAGGATTTTGCAGAAATAAGAATTTACCTATCTTTGCAATCCCAAATCACACAAACGATACGGGAAACACTCCTCCTTAGCTCAGTTGGTTAGAGCATCTGACTGTTAATCAGAGGGTCGCTGGTTCAAGTCCAGCAGGGGGAGCGAAAGAGAAAAGGCAATCAGGAATGGTTGCCTTTTTTATTTTCCTTAAGGCGGCTTTATAGCGCTATAGTTGTATTGGCACTATCTTCTTTATTTTTCGTTTTTCACTTTCTCCTTTTTCTCTAAAACTTAGTTGGTATTACAGATAATGCGATGGGCTATGATTATTACTGCGCACCATCAACGGATGGGATTTTAGGGGATCAAATATATCAATAGAGGTAAAATAAAACGCTTTCTGCCAACGAAGCAGAAAGCGTTTTATAACGACGTCATCTTTTCATCCACCATTTAATGGCGTGGAGTTACTGTGCCACTATCCATTGGCTACTTAAAAAATGAGCCGGTACATCTGTGTTCTGGGCCGTACCGTTTTGACTCTCCAGATTAATGTAGCCGCTTTTCCATTGGTTTCTCAGCCGGATATAGCCGTCAGTATATTCAAATGCCCAATAGGCACTCGCGTAAGAGATGGGCAGTAGTATGCATTCCACATAGCTATAACCGTGTTCAATGTTCATATACTTCCCGGACGACACATTTCTGATGCGTGTAAATCCATTTATTTTCTCCAGGTTCCATTTATAGCGGTCGTCGGGAGCGGTGCTGCTGTATCTTATTATGCCATTGTCGTCGTAGAGGTAGGCATTGGTCCATCTGTTTTTCAGGCGCACCCATGCAGGCGGTCCTGGATATACTGTGGTAAGCGCTACTTTGTCTTCAGCAGTGAAGGGGCGGTCGGTATTGTTGGAGCAGGCCAGCATCCAGGAGTTAGCGGAAGGGCCGCTTGGCGTGCCGGGGATGTAATCTGCTCCAACGCCTGCCGCGCCTTCATTGCCGCCGATGCCGCAGCTGAAGGCACGGTTCATGTAGTCGGTATGGCGGAAGCCTATTGCATGCCCTATCTCATGCGCTATGGTGGTGATGGCATCTGCGCGCTGGGAGGTGCCGTTGTAGTAATAGGTATTTAACTTAATGGGGCTTGCAGGGTTTCCGCCTGAGGGGAACCCGGCACTGTAACCAAGTACATTGCCTGCCTCATAGAAGGCCAGTATGTTTATCTCAGCTCTGGTGTCGGGGGTGCGGATCAGCCTTATACTGAGGTTGAGCGCATTGTATCTCTCCAGTGCCTTGTCCAGGGCGTCCTGCATATAGGCGTCGAAGGCGGGATCTATATACACATAAATTGTCCTGAGCGGTCCGGGAACAATGTTGCTGCTCTTGTAATGCTCTACTTTCACTTTTGGGTTTACAGGATTGGCTGCCAGTTCATTGATCTGTTCTTCTGTAAGGAAGATATCATATTCTACAAGGTAACCGTCTTTATATTTCTGCAGGCCTTCGCTGGTATGGAAGCCTGCTGCCTGTAGTTTTGAAATGATATTATCTGAGACGTTCCGAGGAGAAGGTGTGTTGTCTTTTTTCTGACAGGCTAACAATAAGATCATTAATAACGATATGAAGTAATAGGCTAATGGTTTCATGAGCTTACAAATTTGGGTTAAGAAAATGTAACATGAGGAATGTAATGGTGGTATGGATTGGAAGATGATGGTTTTAGTATTAGCTGGGTTAATAGGGCTTCTTTGCTGCAATTGATTTTCTGAAAAACAATGGTGTTAACCGGGCTTAAAAGTCATACAGTACTTGTAATGAAGATACAAAATTCTGCGCAGGAAAAGCAAAACTATTTCTTATAAACAGAACGGTCATACGAAATTTTTCATGCATAAATTTACCTTGAATTTCGTTCTTATATTGAATGACGATAACATGCCGTGATCAACAGCACTGATGGAGCGAACCGGCTGCAGTACTGCTGCGCTTTTCAATAGACAATGCACACCGGGTGTGTTAAATATTTACAGGAAACAGGAGATTTGCTATGGCAGGCCTTTCGGGACAATACAAAAAATGTATCTTCCCGATATTTTCCTATAATTTATGAAACGCCTGTTACTGATACTTTGGCTATTAGTCCCTGTAATCCCGACCGTGGCCCAGGGCCATGATTTTGTCCTGAATGAAATCAGACAGAACTCCACCACCCGTAAAATGGGCAGCTTGCTGATTATCTCAGCCGGGCCAATGTCTACCCGCAAGATCGGGCAGGACATGAAATATGCGCTGGATAAGGAGTTTCGTAACAAATCATTTCAGACTTCCGTAGTACATCTTGGAACGTTAGAATACTGCACCGACGAGAATATAGCCAAGGCTTCAGCCATGTTTCCGCATGATGCGGTATTGGTGGTGGCGCCAAAAGAAGTGGAAGACCAGTCGGTGACGAAGAATCCGAATAAGCCGCTGCCAAGAGCGGCCTCCCTGATACTTTTAGGCCCTGTCCTTGCACCCAACCGCTATAGTCGGAAGGAGTTCACCAATCAACTGGAAACGTTTTACCTGCTGGACAAATCAAATCTACAGGAGCCCTTTTGGATTGGTCAATCTAATGTTTCCACCAACCTGGGCTCAGGTAAATACTTTGACTTCCTCGTAAACAATCTCCTGCGCATTTGGAAAGATGAAGGGATTTCTATCGGCGGCTGATAAATTTTATTTGAATTGTAAATACAATTATTAAATTTGCGACCCGGAATAATCTTCCTCCTTAGCTCAGTTGGTTAGAGCATCTGACTGTTAATCAGAGGGTCGCTGGTTCAAGTCCAGCAGGGGGAGCGAAAAAAAAGAAAGGTCTGCAGAAATGCGGACCTTTCTTTTTTTATCCACTTCCCAAGCCTTGCTATTACGGATCAAGTTGAAAACCTGGGGGATTGCAGGATAATTTAATTAGGTTATTTCCCTGTAATCAGGCAACTCCGGTCAGGATTCAGATAATCCAGTTGTTTCTCTTCAAATAATTGTTCTAAAGCTTCACAACCATTTTCAATCTTGTAATCTCTTTCTTCCTTTGTGATTGGAATGAGCCAATAGCAATGAATTTGATGGCCCCCAAAGTTAAAAAGTTCTAAGTCGTCTTCGTCGAGATAAGGCAATGATATGAAAGCATGATCACAGACGGAGCTATCCAGCCACGGCTGACCAACATTAACCGTATGATGGATATTTAAGGGACGACCGGTTCTATGATAGGACGCACAGTATGTCATCAATTCTACCAGCTTATGATCAGCCTTTGGGGAAAGTACAAATAGCTCAATCAGGTTGTCATCCATTCTGTCGGCAGACATCCCTACAGTACAGTAAATAAATGTGTTGTGGCGCTTGTTGGGAGGGATTTCAAGTACATAGAAGTCAGGATGCAGTTTTTCTTTGGGGCCTTTATCAAGTATATTTTTTCTTCCCTCCACACCAAAATAATGTTGGTAGTGTTGCTCAAGCTGATTTATATATTGTCTGGAATCTTGTATCTGCATACGAATTAACAAATAAACGTTTTTATTGGGTGCAATTATATTTAATAATCTTTATAAAAGCCTTTATAAGGAAAGGTTATTCTTTTAGGATCGCAATTCGTAAAGGAATTTTATGAGGACGGGACTTATGAATACAAAATCATCAACAGATAGTTTTGTTCTCAGACAGTGTGTAAAAATAACTTCCCATCGCGGTTAGTATGGCGCATTTTTCCTATAAAATGTCTTGTTCTCCCCCCTTATGATGAAATCTTATCCGTTAATTTTACGAAAAAAGATCATGCGGAAAATTATCGTTACCGAATTCATCACCCTCGATGGCGTAATTGAGGCTCCTGGCGGTGATGAAACCTCTCATCCTCATGGCGGTTGGCAGTTTAAATATAGCAATCAGGATCCGGAAACCGGGAAGTACAAGGTAGATGAGCTTGCTGCTGTGGATGCCTTGCTGTTGGGCAAAAATACATTCGAATTGTTCGCCGGGTATTGGCCTGGGCAGACGGGCGGTGGGTTCGCCGACCGTATTAACCAGCTGCCGAAATATGTTGTATCCCGGAGCCTGCAAAAGGTGGAGTGGAACAATAGTCATATTCTTCGCGACGTGGCTAAAGATATTGCTGCGCTGAAGCATACCGATGGTGGTGATATCCTCGTCTATGGGAGCGCTACCCTCGTTAAGTCACTGCTTCACCACGATCTCGTCGACGAGTTGCGGCTGATGGTATATCCTGTCTCGATCGGCGGCGGGTTACGGCTTTTCGATGACAACCGGGAATTAAAGAAATTCGTGCTGAAACATTCTCGTGCGGTCGATAACGGTGTTCTTATCCTCGAATATCAGCCGATCGGTTGATCCGGAATGCCTACCGCAGGGCTATACAACTGTCTGATTAGGGGAGCGAAAAAAGAAAAGGCAATCAGAAATGATTGCTTTTTTTCATTTAATTTTAAGTCTGACCATGAAGCCCAAAATTATCGCTATCAATCTGGTGTTACTAGCCATCTGGACATATATACTGATGTCCTTTGTTACGATGTATAAAACAGAAGTCTGGTTATTGGACATTAACCCTTTTTACGGCACTACGCTTTGGGTGTTGTATTTTCTGGCACTGTTTTATGCTTATTTTTTTGTCACCAGAAACATCTTCTTAAATCTGTTAATTACCTCTCTCCTTTTTGTGGTATCTTTTTTTATTGCTTTTGAGTCAGTGGAAGTGTTGATGGATTATCTAATAAAAAAGGATAAAGGAAAAACACCATTAGGCTGGACATTTAAATACCGCTTTCTGGATATTGTTATTGTAAATGTATTGCTGTTACGCTCGCTGGAAGTGATACGAAAGGTTATTCCTGCAAAATGGCAGGCAAAATAAAGAAAGTCTGCATAAATTTTTTGAGAAGGCATAAGAAACATGATAAATATTTTTTATCTTCATGCTATTCCCACATTTTTTATTTTTTCCTAAAAATCCCCGTATGAAAAAACAGACACTGAACAACGCCAAAAAAATCACCTTGAAGAAAATGACAGTTGCTCCTTTAAATGCCAGCGCTCAGGCAGCTGTTAAAGGCGGAATTGGCGTAAGCGCGAAATGTGTCACCATTGCTGACATAACCTGTATTGACTGTAATCCTTCATTCTCAGGCTGTCTACCGACATTTACTTGTGAATAATGACAGTCACCTGTTATTAATTCCACAACACTCATTTTCCCCGTACCTGATCCATTTTTCTATGTGAGCAGCTAAGGCATAGCTTTTAGTATGTGCCGGCGGGGAACAGAACAAGACTGGTCCGCAGCAATGCGGACCTTTTTAGTTGTATCAGCTAATATGGTTAATGCAATAAAAACGGACCCATGATAAACCAGATTCAACATTTCTTACAACAAAACACACGATTGACATCAGCAGAAATACTCGATATTTCCGGCTCCTTTACTACTGTTGCAATAAAAAGAAACCAGGTATTGGAAGAGGAAGGGAAAGTTTGTAAGCATTTGTATTTTGTTAATAAGGGATGTCTCCGGCTTTATCAGATTGACAAAAAAGGGAATGACATTACCGGTTATTTTGCGCTGGAAGATAGCTTTATTACTGCCTTGACAAGTTTTATCACCCAGAAACCTTCCAGAGACTTTCTAACAGCCAATGAACCTGCAGAACTTGAAGTGATCAGCAGGCAAGCCTTTATTGATCTGACAGAAAAATACAGTGAGTTCAAAAAACTCTATGACAAGACGATAGAATACGCGTTTATTCATGCTCAAATGCGTATTTACAGTTTTTTAGGGATGGAAGGGATAGATAAACTCAAATGGGTGATGGAGCACGAACCGAAACTGCTGACAAGAATATCCAGCAAGGCTGTAGCCTCTTACCTGGGCATGACCAATTCTACACTTAGTAAATTAAAAGCCAAACTATAAAAAACGTTGTCATTTGACAACATTTAGGTCTTCCTGATTTTCCAAATTTGTCTCATTGATAATCATTCAAAAAATCGCACAATGAGCACAACACCTGGAAAGGTTTTCCTTTATGGAGAATTTCAGACATCGGTTCCGGCATTTACCAAAGCACTTTGGGAACCGGTAAACGAACAGTTGCAAAACGTAAAAGGTCTTATCCGAAAGACATGGCTTTTAGGCATCGGAACAAATACAGTAGGTGGCTTTTATGAATTTGACTCAATAGAGCATGCAAGGGAATTTGCTACAGGTCTTTATGCCGAACAAGCCAGGTATGTCAATGCAAGCCTCACCGTTAAAATATTTGACGGAGATATCACGGAAGAGGCCAGCAGGGCAATGAAATCTCCTCATTATGATTGAGTTGAAGAAATTGTTTGAGTGTTTGGGAAGGTGGTCATAACGGCCCCTTTCCTAAAATAGCGCCTTTGTTTTTGGGGAAAAATTCGGCTCAGTACTCCCTAATCCCAATGACTTACGGGTAACCTGTTTAGTTCCTCTTTATAGTCTTTCCACTGTGGCATAAATTTGTTTAGATAGGCCATAAACCGATCGTTATGCCGACGCTCCAATAGATGCACCATCTCATGCACTATAATATATTCCAGGCATTGTAATGGCTTTTTGGCGAGTTCAAGGTTTATCCAGATACGCCTTGCTTCAATGTTACAGGTGCCCCACTTGGTTTTCATTTGTTTTATGCCAAAGTCATGGACTTTCACCGGGATGACCCGCTCCCATCGCTTTATATAGGCTGGTACCAACTCTTTCATTTCGTTTCGGTACCATTGGTTGAGTATACGCTGACGCTGTGAAGTATTGGTATTAGGCCTAATGTATAAATCGAGATGTTTTTTATTCAATACAACTTTAGCTGGTTCATCTACCTCAAAAATACGCAGTAGGTATTTCCTTCCCTGAAAGTAATGTGTTTCCTTATTGATGAACTCCCGCTTGCTCTCTCTTTCCTGGCTCCGGATTTTCTTTTGCTGTTGTCTGATCCATAGCAACTTGGAGATTGCATACAGTCGGATGGTTTCTTCACTTAAATGCAGTGGTGCTGCTATGCGTACCTCTCCATGTGGAGGTAATACGCTTAGGTGCACATTTTTGATGTCTTTTTTAACTAGTTCTATTTTGATGTCTCCTAAAACCATGACTACTTTATAAATTCGGCCTGCTCTCTGATCACCTCAAACACTTTTACAGTTGCGTCAAAGTCTTTCAATCTTTTGTAAATCTCTTCCTTAATTCTGTTTTCCTTCGCAAGATCTCCTTTCCATCCGCTGGGAGCATACACTGTAACTGCTTCATGAACCATCATTGCTTTTTCGACGTTTTTATCGAAATGATGGTATAATACAATTTTTGCCGGACTATCAAGCTCTCTGGGAGTATCTGATGTCTTTCCTTCCTGTACCTGTCGGGCGAGCGTAGCGATTTCTTTTAAGTATTCCTCGTAACTAATCGCCTTTGCCTTTCTTTGTTTGATGATTTCAGACAATAGTAAGCTCATTTTTTCAAAAAACACCGGATCGGTTAAGTGTTCTTTTACAATTTTAGTTCTTACATTGTTCTCAATAGTTTCGGCCATGGCATCCTTATTCTTCCTGATTGAACCAGGCAGTGTTTCCTGGGCCTTTTCCAATCCTACTTTCGTAATGATCTCCAGCAAAGAAAAACTCTCAAATTCGGAAATCTTTCTCGGTTCATCTGCCTGCAAATAATTATCGATCAGGTGGCGCATGTCAGCTTCATAATCCTTCATGTCAAGCTTTTCGCCACTGGCATTTTTGATAGCTTCCCGTAAATTAGTATAGAATTTTAACCGCCACTCAATATGGTGTATTTCAGATGTACTGTACCCTGCAGCATCCATATTGTCGGCGAGGTTGGCATAAGCACGAATAAAAGCTACCGTTTTCTTATACAACTCCTGCCTTAAAAACTCCCGTTTTTTCAGGTCTTCCGGCAATTCGGTATTACCGCAGAAATAGTACCGATAGGCTGCATCATCTTTGGGATTGAGGACATGTCCACAAATTAGTTCCAGTTGATCTAACGCTGTATCGAGCTTTTCCCGGTTTTTCTCTAATCTTGATTGTAAGAATACATCACAATCTTCTTTCTTGAATTTATCATAGGCCAGTTCAGATGTATAAACCTGGATGGCACCAGTACCTTTATCATTCACCAGGTTTTTAAACAAATCTTTATAATCAACAATGTATCCCAGCTCTTTGTCTTCTGTATCCAGCCGGTTCACACGGCAGATAGCCTGGAATAAGCCATGGTCCTGCATAGACTTATCGATGTAGAGGTAGGTGCAACTTGGAGCATCGAAGCCGGTGAGTAACTTGGAAACCACAATCAGTAATTTCATTTTAACCGGATGCTTGATAAAAAGCTCCTTCACACCCTCCTCATATTCTTCTGTAGTCTTCTTGCCCAGCAGCTTGGTGTAGATGTTATAGATTGTCTGTTTTTCGGTTTCTGTATTTTCTCCCACCTCTTCATTTACCACATCCCGAGTGGACGGATTATAACTGGTAATGATACCGCATTTCCCTTTTAAAGGAGAGGACTGAAATGCCTCATAGTATTGACACGCCTCATAGATGCTACCAGCAACGAGAATGGCTGTACCTCTGTCGTCATTCAGTCTTGGCTTGACACTAAAGTCCAGCACGATGTCGTTCATTACTTTGTCTATCCTGCTTTGGGAACTGAACACCTTTTGCATTGTACCCCAGTGTTTTTTCAGTACAGCTTTCTGGAAATCATTCAGCCCCTTTGTTTTGGCGTCAAACCACTGATCGATGCGCTCCTGTGAGCTTAGCTTCTGATCAATATCACGAGCTTCGTACACAAGATCCAGTACCACCTTATCTTCAACAGCCTCATTGAATTTGTACGTGTGAATATATTTGCCGAATACCTCCAGACTGGTAGGCTGGTCTTGCTTTAGAAGAGGAGTACCCGTAAAGCCGATGAACACTGCATTGGGTAAAACGGCCTTCATTACTTTATGAAGTCTTCCGCTTTGTGTACGATGACATTCATCCACAAATACAAACAACTCCCCTTTTACATTCGGTGGATTGTTTTCTATTTCTTTAATAAACTCATCGAACTGTCTTTCCGGACTTTTCCCAAACTTATGCACCAGGCTGCACAACAAACGAGGTTCTGCCTGGCTGAGCTTTTGCATCAGGTCTTTACCGCTCTTGGCCCGCTCCATTGTTTTTTCGCCAGCCTGGGAAAATACTTTCTTGATTTGTCCATCCAGCTCCGTACGGTCTGTGATAATGGCAATGCGTGCATTGGGATTATTAGCCAGTATCCACCTGGCTAACAGCACCATGGTGATACTCTTGCCGGAGCCTTGCGTATGCCAGATAATACCACCCTCCTTCCGGTCAACATGCTCTTGGGCCGCCTTGATACCAAAGTACTGATGATAACGAGGGAGCTTCTTTTTTCCCTCGTCAAATAATACGAAGTCGCGAATGATTTCGAGAAAACGCTCTTTGTTACAAAGCTTCTTCAGGTATTTGTCTAACAGCTCAGGTTCATAATTTTGTTCATCTTCACGCCAGGTAAGGTAATATTTGGCGCTGGTTTCGATGGTGCCATAACGTAAGCCTTCACTATCGTTACCCGCAAAACAGAATTGTATCGTACTGAAAAAGTCCCGTATAAAATCCGGTTGTTGGTTCGTAAGATGCTGGCGGATACCTTCCCCAATATCTTTACTGCTCTTTTTGAGCTCAATCACGGCCAGTGCTATGCCGTTTACATACAACACTATATCCGGACGCTTTTCACGATTACCCCTAATAGTTACTTCCTCCGCAACGTAAAAATCGTTATTGAGTGGATCTTTCCAATCGATCAGCCAAACAGATTCCGAATGCTTGCCAATGCTCTCCTGTACTGTCACGCCATAATGCAACAGGCTGTACACCGCCTTGTTGTTGAAATAAAAATCACGATGGTGGTTGTTGGCCTCACTCCGTAATTTATCAATGGCCTTGTTGATAAGTGCATCAGAATAGCCCTGCTTTTCAAGAAAGAATCTTAAAGGGGCCTCTTCAATGTTGCTGTTGTCTTCGCGGTCTTGCAGATTACCTCCAAACAGGGGAGTATAACCCAACTCCTGTTGGAATAATTTAATAACACGGTTTTGGGTTACACGCTCGCTGTTCATAGTAGTCTTATTTTGCCGGTGAGAAGGTTTTGCATCATGCCGGATTTGATCTGGCGGTATTTGTTGAGTTTGGATTGGAGGGAGGTTATTTCAGCATCCATGGTAGACAAGATAGCTGCAGTATTATCCTGTTCCGCTTTAGAAGGAATAGAGATTCTCATTTCTCCTAAAGTTCTTCGTGAAATTCTCTTATGAGTTGTGCCACCGCTTTTTTCGGCAACAGCTTTAAACCAGCTAGCAGTACTTAATAGATTTATAAGGAATGTACGGTTAACTAATTCTTTTCGCGGCCTGAAAATCGTGACATCAACAGAGGTAATCATTTTAGTCTCCTGGATATCGGGTAAGATACACGCTCTACCTGCGGGGTCTGCAAGCCTACATATTAAAATATCACCAGTGAGTAGTTCCTTACACCTCAAGAGAGAAAATGAGTCTTGACTAATATATCTCCGAATTCCTTTATTCAGAAAAATTCCAATACCGATGTTCCCAGTTTGAACTAATCTGATTCCCTTATCAACGATATGTTCAGCCTCAATCCAATCTCCATCGCCGAATAATTCCTTTCTATTATCAGCTAGTTCAAACAAAGATTTAGCCTCCCACCCTTTTTTAGGCTTAAGCAAGTCTTGCATGACGCCTTGTTTGATATTGCGCTTTTTGGCAATGAGGTTTTCCAAGCTACTGATGAGGGCATCGGCTTCGGAGAGGGTGGTGGCTATGGCAGTTTGTTCTTTATATTGGGGTAATGGAAGTTTGTATTGCTTGAAAAAGGGTAGGCCAATTGTTTTTATTGTGGAGCCCATCGCAATTCTTTCGAACTCTTTCTTTTGGTATTGTAACCAAAAATATAGGTACCAATTATGTAATGTTTTCTCATTACAAAACCATGTAATGAAGTGCTGGCTAACACATAGGTCACATCCAGCGATTGCGGATTTCCCAACCCCAGCATCTCTTGACATTAATACTACTCCCTTCTGATGTAGTGTTGCTGATGAATTGGCAATACCTTTTTCAGAAATCCTGATAGCAGAGGACGCAATGATTCCTTTGTCCAACTTATCTGAGTCGGCAAGAGAAACCCAGACAATATCCCCATCATAGTAATCCTGTATTTTTTTGTTGGGAGTGTGGCCACTGCCTCGTTTACAATTCGCGTCAAGTAAATCATAATCCCAATCTTGTGGGGTAGATACTTCCATTATTTGATGTACCTTTTTTATTTCCATGATAATCCCATTCTTTCCAAGTGTGCAAACACTTTGTTCTCAAGTAAAAGTACTTCCTCATTCATCTTCGGCAATGTCAATTCATACCTTTCTGCCAGTTCTTTAATACGCTGTGTCAGGCCTTGACTCACCCGTTCCATTTCGGTTTTTATATTTTTCTCGATAGAAGTCATCCATTTATCGTCTACTACCAATGTCTTCACTTCATCTTCGGTGAGTGTACTATAACGGGCAATTACTTTTTTATCTAGCTCGGAGGTGGCGGTATCTATTTCTTTTTTAAGTGTTGCTAAGGCGTCCACTTGTTTCAGCCAGGCGTCCAGGGCTTTGATTTCATCAGCGAGTTGTTTGTCGCCTTTGATTTCTTTCAGTCGTTTGGAGACGGTGACTTTGCTGACTTTATCCAGTGATGAGAAATAGCCATCTTCGGAGGAGTACTCTTCGGTGAGTTCATCTATTTCACTGGCGAGGGTTTCCTTTGAGCTTTCCAGCAGTTCGATGGCTTCTTTTTCTGCTTTGAAGAATCGGTTGATCACCAGGGTTTTGGGAACCAGGTCACTGTCCAATATTATCTCTTTTTTGCCTTTGTTGATATTATAGAGTTCCGGCTTCCAGTCGTCGGCGGCAATGAGGTAGCAATCATCTTGCATGGTATCATTCCAGTAGGTCATCAAGTGTTGGTATACGTCGTATTTATCCACCAGGTCTTCTCCGGCATAGGTTTTCAATAAGTCTTCGGAAATAAGACTGATGATATGCCGGGGTTTGAAATCTTTTTTCAGTCCTTTCAGGAGTTGGGTGTTGCGCTTTCTCCATTCATTAAACAGAGTATCCAGCTCATTTGTAAAGGCCACAAACTCCTGGTGGCTGAAGATGGCATTGTTGATGTCTTCCTTGGCGATTTTGAGCTGGCTGTATTTGGGTCGGCTACTGGCTGAGAATAGGTCTTTCTTCAGCGTGGGGTATGCCTTCCAGTACTTTTCCAGTGCATCAATATCGTTATTGGGAATGCCGCCTAACAGATGTGCTTCAATGTCTTGTATGTCTTCTGCTTCCTGGCTATCGATATACCGTGGGATGTTGAGATTATAATCATTTTTAGCGTCGCTGATTTCTTCGAGTGAAACCATACGGCTGTATTTAGGGATATCCAGTTGCCTATTGAATACATCTACTATCTTGTGGATGTCCTGTTCACGCAGACGGTTTTTGTTACCATCTTTGGTGAATTCTTTGCTGGCATCCATCATGAAAATACCGGTACGTTTTTCCGGATTTTCTTTATCAATCATAATGATACAGGCAGGGATACCGGTTCCATAGAACAAGTTGGGGGGAAGTCCGATGATGCCTTTAATATATCCTTTGCTGATAAGGTTTTTCCGGATTTCACCTTCGGCACCACCTCGGAACAGAACACCATGGGGAAGAATGATGGCCCCTTTTCCCTTTGATTTTAATGACTTGATGATGTGTAATAAAAAGGCGTAGTCGCCATTTTTTTCGGGAGGAGTACCGAAACCGGTAAAGCGGTCGTATTTATCGACAACGGCTTTTGTTTTATCATCAATCAGGCCATTTGTCCAGCTGGCAAAGGAGAAGGGAGGGTTGGCTACTGCGTAATCAAAGGTTTCCAGCACTTCCTTGCCATCATCTATTTTGCTGAATTTAGGGTCGGCGATAGTGTTGCCCTGGCGGATACCGTGAAGGTTTTGTGCCTGGTTATGCAGTACCATGTTCATGCTGGCCAATGCCACGGTAGCAATGTCCATCTCTTGCCCATAAAGGGTTACAGATTTCTCGGCTTCCTCTCCTACTTTGATCAGTAATGAACCGGAGCCACAGGTAGGGTCGTAGATGGTAGTGCTGGCGCTGGTATTATTTTTATTGATACCAATGATTTTTGCCAGTATACGGCTTACTTCTGCAGGGGTATAAAACTGGCCTTTTGATTTACCAGACTCAGTGGCAAAGTGACGCATGAGAAATTCATAGGCATCACCCAGAATATCATCATCGTCGGCCCGGTTTTTCGAGAAATCAAGGTCAGTATTTTCGAAGATGGCAATGAGTTTGGTGATTTTATCTACTTTATCTTTGCCGGTGCCAAGTTTTTCATCATCATTGAAATTGGCAAAGTCACTCATTTTATTGGCATCGCGGATGGGGGCAAAGATCTTCTTATTCACGAAGTCTCCTATTTCCGGTTTACCTTTCAACTGCACCATGTCCTGAAACGTGGCTCCTTCCGGTATTATGATTGGTGCAAACTTTACGTTAGCATATTTGTCGCTTACATACTTTATAAACAACATCGCCAGCACATAGTCTTTATATTGACTGGCATCCATTCCACCTCTTAATTGATTACAACTCTCCCAGAGGGTACTGTAAAGTTCACTTTTCTTTATCGCCATTACTGCTATTTCTCTTAATGTTTATTGAATGGGCTAGCAGCCCTCTTATTTTTTCTTATTATTTTTCAGCCCTCCGTATAAGGCTTCCAGCAAATCACCCGGATTTACGTCTATTGCTAAGGCAATTAAATACAATTCATCTGCTCTCAGCTTTGCGGAGGGATTCAATGTTAATTCGCTGAGCCGTGGTTTGCTAAGGCCAGTTTTTCTTGCTACTTCTGATTTGTTGACAGATTTTACTATCAGATATTCTCCCAGTTTTGTCATTGATCGTTAATGATTGCTGAACTTTTTTACCGGGGCAATTTAAAGAATTACAGAATTTCTGAATAGTCATGGACATATAATTGAAAATTCTTTAATTATTTACAGAATTTCTGAACAAAATTTCAACTTTTCGTAAGATGTTTTATTCAAACGCGCATTCTACTTCGATGATCCCTTGACGTGACGAGGATATGAGATGTATTGGGTTTTGTGCTAAAACAGGAATAAGTATGCATGATAAATTTGGAATAACAAAATGATCTTACACAGGAATATTGCATTATCAAATCTTCAAGTAATATAAGCGAATTTATTATAAAAACAGTCGATTTGATAAGTTGTGTATCTCATCAAACAAAATTGGACATATACCCAATTGTTTTTATTTTACTATCTCTCCTGTGCCAACAGGAACTGTCACAACCAAAAGATAGCCAACAATCATTATTAGCTTATGAGAAAGAATATTCCTGTATATCTGTTTGCATTCATTTTATTGCTTACAAGCGCTGTTCGTGTATCCGGACAAGAGGCGCCTCATGCCTTTACCACTGATATTGACAATTTCTGGATTGCTTTTGATAGCATTCAAACCATCAAAGAGAAAGAAAAGCAGGTGGGAGTAATGAAGGAATTGTACATCGATAAAGGGACCGAAGGCTTGAAAAGGTTTATGGAACTTAGGCGATTTGATGCTGCTAAACTGGTGGAGGCGATCATTAAATACCCTAAGTTCTGGAGATCGATAAGGCCCAACACTTTAACCATAGAAAGAAATTTGCCTGCTATTGAGAAGCATATTAAGGAGTTTAAGGTTTTATACCCGGAACTCCGTGCTGCAAAAATATTTTTCACTATTACTGCCATTCGGGCAGCCGGTACCACAAAGGATTCGCTGGTATTAATTGGCTCGGAAATCACCATGGGTAATAAAAGTACAGATGTGTCTGAGTTCCCGGATAAACGACTGTACAACTTCTTCCAATCGCAGGAATCAGACAATATCATTCCGGTGGTTATTCATGAGTATGTACACACGCAGCAGAAGACAGAAGCGAAGATACTGCTGGGACAGGCCATCTGTGAAGGAGCCTGCGACTTTATTACCGAGCTTGTTCTCAAAGAGCCACTGAAAAACGCTTATCTCAGATATGGAAGGGAGCACGAAGCGGAGCTGAAACAACAGTTCAAAAAGGAAATGATGGGAGAGGATTTTTCCAACTGGCTGTATAATGGCGCTACTATAAAGACGATGGGCGATTTAGGGTATTTTATGGGTTATACGATCTGTAAGTCATATTATCAACGTGCTAAAAATAAAAGCAAGGCGATAAAAGACATTATCACTTTAAATTATTCAGACCAGGCGGCTGTCGTGAAGTTCCTGGCAGATGCCCGATATTATTGAGTAATCATGGTTAATTGATGATATACCGTGAAATGCGACGGGTAAGTTGCATGATATCTACATCTGTATTTGTTAAGATGATGATACCAGCTTTTGCTTCCGGGAAAGCTCTGATAATGGTGGTAAAGCCATAGGTGCCGCCACTATGTTCATATAGTTTGTAGGGAGTTCCGGCATTGCCGATTCCCCAGGAAAGCCCGACATTTTCGGAGGTGGGCTGGTGCGTTAGCTGTATGGTGGGGTCGCTGTCTGCAATCTGATAGCTCAGGTAGTTAAGCATATCGTCTATATTGGAAACCATACCGATCCCGGCAGGCAAAAACGCCTGCTGGTGCCAGTAAGGAAGAAGATAGCCATTCGAGCTGTATTTTAAAGCCAACAGGTCGTTTTTACCTTTCAGTGGCAATACAGTGGTACCACTCATTTTCATGGGTTGGGTAATATATTTTTCTACCAGTTTCTCGTAAGGTTGTTTGTAGACACGGGCTAAAATATGGCCCAGTAAAGACATTCCGAGGTTGGAATATTGAAATTTATATCCTGAGACAGTATCCGGTTTTACCCGATGCAATGCTTCCCAGAACATTTTTTCATTATAATCATTCCAGGGTGCAAGAAAATTAACACCTCTCTGTGAGAACAAATCATCCGGTATGCTTGGAATGCGGGAGGTGTGATTGGCCAGGTCTTTTAGCGTGATTGGATGTCCGTTGTATTCCAGATTGGGAAAGGAGCCATCTAAATATTTCCGGATATCGTCGGATAAACGCACCCGGTTTTCCAGTACAGCATGTGCAAGGATGGTACCCGTAAATGTTTTGGTAATGGAGCCAATTTCATATAGTGTTTTATTGACCGGCAGTTGTGGTTTCACCTTCGATGTTGTCCCATAATGATAAACATACCGCTGACCGTTTTTAATGATTCCGATAGAAAGTCCTGTTGCATACTGATGCTGAAAATACTCTCTTGCAGCGCTGTCTACCATCCGGTCCAGCGGGCTGCTGAGTAGATTGTTGGAAGGGATGGAAGCAGTAGCCGTTGTAGGAGGATATTCATAGTGCATCAGGGCAAAGAGGCTGATCTTACCATGAGGCGTAGCTTCAAACACCATTAACAGTGACCTGAGTTGAAATTCGGCGAGATAATATCTGGCTCTTCCGGAGTTACTGCCCTGGCAAACGGAATCTGCCAGGAATTTCGTCCGCACAATTTCACCACTGTTGGATTTGATATTTTTTAGAAATGAAACAAATGCCGGCTCTTCAATTTTAAAAAAAGAAGGCTCCATCAGTGTATAGATGGCATGGTAGTCACTACGGCTGAATTGTGCTACGATAGAGTCTTTTAAAGTATCATATTGTTGTTGGCTTGCCTCCTGGGCATACGTTTCCGATATGAAAAGGAAGCAGGCTAATACAATGAGTACTTTTTTCATGATGGGTTATCTGTGATTTAACCATCTCAAAGTAGTGAAAATTCTGACACGCCCAGTTTAGAGCGGGCTCTACAAGATGCTTATAGGAGGTTTATTTTAATGCCTGGAAACTTCAGGTAAACACTATTATTTTACTATCGTTCATGATTGGAGATAAGTTAAAAAATTTTTTTTCTCCAACATGAAAAAAGTACAGACATAGGTATCCCCATCCGGATGATGATCTTACCTGAAAACCAAACCATCCTCCGAAACGGGGATACTCAAATAACAACTAAAACTACTGATATCAGCAGCAAGCGTGGTTGGGAGTAGCAGAACAATCGGTTGGACGGCGTGTCTCAGTAGTCATGCAGATGACTCCTGCAGTTGCGCCACCAGCCACTTTTTCCTGCTGTTCAGTGGTTAAGGAAGTGATAGTAAGTTTGTTGATGAACAGTTTGGGATTGAGGGTTACTTTTTTCTTTTTCATGATGTTTAGATTTGGGTTATAAATGAAAATCGTGGATAATCAGGAAAAATTACAGGTACGTTTATGTGACGGTTATTTCGATACTCCGTTGGATAGTATATTAAATATAGGATTTTTTATCTAAAAAAAGATACTGGTTTTAATTTAAAACCAGTATCCGTCGCAAACTTTAAATTGATCCAGCGTGATCACGTCGTCGGCCCTGCCAATATGATACAGGGGTGTTTCTCCGATATAGCTGGCCCACATATTGAAGGTGCTGACTGGCCCGAGCAGGTAGTCGCAGCGAGACATCAGGAAATGATCAATATGTACCGGATTTTCTGAGAACACCACATTAAAATGTTGAGTGTAATTGGCTTTATTCAACATATCATCATTGGTAAAAATGATCACCTTGTGTGGCGTGTTCAGGCAGCTCAGCAGCTGTTTTATTTTATCAATGTAGACATCGTCTTCAAAATAATATTGACCATCCAGCCACTCCTTGTAATCACCACGACGAATGTGAACGCCGATAATAGTTTCATTGTTTTCCTTTTTCAGGTATTTGCTGTGGAGCTCCTGTTCATTGATGTCAGGTTTAAACAGTTGCTGGTAATGTTTTCGGTATTTAACAACGGTATCTTTGCTATAAAAATGCCAGCCTTTGCAAAACACCCTCTTCTTGGTTAGGACCGCATTTTGATAAGTAGGAATCTGCTTGCCGTCGCCTTCTTCAAAGTGCAGCACCTTGTATAGTTTGGTCTTCGTAAGCAACTTCATCAGCACCCAGGGATAGTCAATGCCATAAGACCGTAGTGCAGGATAGTGTTCAAAATATTTCCTGAAATAAGGGCTATGGAATGGTATATTGTTCTCCCGGCAGAATGAGTCGATGTGGATAAATTGTATAAAGTTATTGCTGGTTTGACCGTATAGTTTTGTCAGTACAACCATGATGTTGTGATTTTTGGATAATATGTTGAAAGATGAAATGGACCGATGCGCGGGTGCAACATCAGTGTGGCATGGCTCTGGTTTCCTTGAATAGGCTTAGTTTATTGCAATGGCATAAGGTGTTGGCTATAGGTTGTCAGTATTTTTTTAGCGTTAAGTAAATGAGAGTGTAAAAATAAGTAAAACCGGGATATGAAGAAACAGTGGAACTTGTCTTGTGTGAGATTGTTGACTGAATAAAAAAAGCAGATCACGTGATCTGCTTTTTTTATTGCTGTTGAGGTAATCAATTATAATCCGATAACCGCACTGCAAACACTACTCTGTTGTCTTGTCCGTATTTGGCTGTTTCGTATTCGGTAAGATTCCAGAGGTAGCCGGTGGCTGTATCACGGAAGAGGTCTTCAGCGCCATGAGGCCAGCGGTAACGGGTACCGGCGGTGGTACCATCGTTATAACGTACCAGGCGGGCAGTGGACCCCAGGTAGGAACTGTTGCCGGTGGTAGTCATAAACGTTTTGCTGCCGGCCCTGAAAACGCCCTGCATGCCATATACATGGCCGCTGTCGTTGTCAACAGGAGTGGTGATAGTAGGCTGAGTGCTGGTGCTCACCTGTCCGCTGGCGTCGATCGGGAACCCAAAGACCTGTGGGGTGGCTGTTTCGGAAGAAGTGATATACTGACCGGTCCACAGATATTTCTCACCTGGAGTAGCCCCCTCTCCCAGTTCAATACAGGAAAATGGTTTGGCATTGGTGATTTTATAATAGCCTATCTGTGGCAGGATGTACCCGTAGTTGAAAGCTTTGAGGTCGCCATTACTTTCCTGACCGATACGACTTTCGCTGGAGTCGCCGGCGGCAGATACCATTGTGCTGAGGTCAAATACACGGATGCCCAGGTTGGTGTCGGCTACGTATATCTTACCGGCATAATAGGCCACTCCACCCGCATGGATGGTAACCGGACAAAAAGATGCCAGCTGGGTATAGGGATTGGAAGCCTTATACAACGCGGAGTTAGACATATTAGCTGCGTTTTGTACCAACAGTATATGCCTGTACGTGATATTGTTCATATCGCTGATATCTACCAGGGATACACGTACACCTTTATGCTGGTTGTTGATGCCGGCAATAGTGCTGGGATCAACGCCATACCAGGTTACCAGCAGGAATTTTTTCCCTCCCCAGCTGAAGCCGGTAATCCCCTGTGGGCGCCAGTCCTGGGTCTGCTCGTCGCCGCTGTTCCATTTGAAACCGGTCACCTGATTGGCTGCAGGGATGTTGAAACCATATACCGTATTATAACCACTGGTAGAGGCTATACGATTGAGGTTAAGCTGGTCGGGCGTTTTAAATCCATAAGAAGAAAGACTGTTAACAAAGCTGCTCTCGTCCGTAAAAGTAACGGTGCTGGCGGCCAGTGGGCTTATCTGTGCTGACTGTTGCTGCTGCGCACGTTGCGGTGACACCTGGTCTACCATGTTTTTGTTACAGGCAGCCAGACAAACGGATAATAACAGTGGAATCCGATAAACAGAATGTTTCATAGGGTTTTGTTTAAGCGTATATAAATGGTTGAAAAGAATTTTAAAAAACGCTGCAAATCTAAAGCGGTAGCGGTGTAAATCGTGGAACCATCAGGAAGTTAATAATAAGTTCACATTTTTGCAATAACCCCTTCAAACAATGCACCTGCTTCCTTGTTATGCTAAATGCATCTCACCCATTAAAGAAAATGTCGCAACATAAAATATCTTTCTGCACGGTGTGTATGAACCGGACCATGCACCTGAAAAAAACACTGCTTCAAAACATCCATGACAATGCCGGTTACAGTCCGCTGGAGTTTGTGCTATTGAACTACGGCTCCCGGGATGATCTGGACGAATGGGCGCGGCAGGAACTGCGGCCTTATATTGAATCAGGTTTGGTGGTATACTATCATAATCCCGACCCCGCTTATTTTCATATGAGCCATGCCAAGAATATGGCTTTCCGGCTGGCTTCCGGTGATATCCTCTGTAGCGTGGACGCTGATAACTACACCGGACAAGGCTTTGCAACATATATCCATCAAACTTTTCTTCGGGAATATCCCTGTTTTATGTCGCCGGCCGGTATCGGTCCGGGTAAAAAATGGTGGGATGTACAGGGCCGCATCTGCGTTCTCCGGGAGGACTTTAATACGCTCCGTGGATATGATGAGAGCGTGATGGACTACGGTTATGAAGACCAGGACTTCAAAGGCCGCCTGGTGGCCGATGGTAAAAAGAAGGTCATCATCCGTGATCCGGCCTATCTGCAGGCCATCCGCCATGATGATACCATGCGTATCGCCTCCGGTTTTACAACCACCCGGATGACCGATCTGCTGGTAGGCCACTATTGTGAAGATACTTCTGAGGTGATATGCCTGCAGAATGACCATACATTTGAACGTTTTTATGTAGACAGAGATCTGTTGCACTACCAAAGCACCGACGATGAACTGAAGCCTAAAAAACGATATACCGGCACCTACCGGGAAACAGACAATATCATACAGCTGTACAGAGAAAATGGCCATAAATACCTGCAACTAACCCGGGAGACCAACGACGCCCTGTCTGCCGACGATCAGCGTACCTTTTACCGGATCACCTCCGGTGCGCTGAGAGACAGTTTCTTGCTACAGCGGGCCATTTATCTGGGCAGGAAAGTTTTTTTCCGTAACAGAAAAAAAGCACATGCCGTCAACCCTGAAGGATTCGGTAATGGCAGGGCCTACCGTAATTTCTCCGATGAAGCAACGCTGCTGGAGCGGATATGATCCCTTCCCTGTCTGGAATTCAGAATTTTTTCAGAATCATTCACATAACTTGCCGGTATGAAAATCTTGATTATCGAAGATGAACAGGAACTGGCACAAAGTATCGCGGACTATCTGGCCGGAGAGAACTACCTGTGCGAGTTTGCTGCCACCTTCGATGAGGCGGTTGAGAAAATATCCATCTTCGAATACGACTGTATTCTGCTGGATCTGATGTTGCCGGGAGGCAATGGTATCGCTATTCTGGAAGAACTGAAAAAACAGCAAAAGCAGGAAGGTGTCATTATCATCTCTGCCAAAGGTGCTATGGAAGATAAAATAGCCGGTCTGCAGCTGGGAGCAGATGATTATCTCGCCAAACCCTTCCATCTGCCGGAACTGGCCGCCAGAATCTATTCTGTCATCCGCAGGAAAAATTTCGGAAATGCCAACACTGTCATTTTTAATGAATTAAAAATAGATCTGCCTGGCAAAACAGTGTCTGTCAATGGAGAACCGGTGCCACTCACCAAAAAGGAGTTCAATCTCTTACTATATTTTATCGGCAACAAAAACCGGGTCATCTCCAAAATGGCGCTGGCAGAGCATCTTTCAGGTGATATTGCCGATATGTTGGATAACTTCGATTTTGTATATGCTCATATTAAAAACCTGAAACGTAAGCTGACAGAAGCCGGCGCAGGCAATTACCTTAAAACCGTTTATGGTACCGGATATAAGTGGGAAGTATGAAAAAACTGCTGAGTAAATCGCTGAAAGTATTTTCGCTGTATGCCTTTTTTGTATTGGTATGCAGCATTCCTGCTTATTATTACATCGTGGATAATATCTGGATGAATGAGTTACATGAGCATAATAAAATTGTTTCAGAGACTATAAAAGCCAATATTCACAAGGCTTACAGCAGCGACAGTGTCCTCGACCATGATATCCACACCTGGAACCAGTTGCAGCCGGATGCTGCTATCCGCAGAGCTGCGATGGTAAAGCCGGACAGCACCTACAATATCTACCGCCGTAATGCTGCAGGTATCAACCGTTTTCAGGGATTGGTATCTTCTTTTACGGTCAATGGCCAACCTTACAGCCTCACGGTAGAAACCAATATGGAGGAAACCCACGAAACAATCCTCGCTATTACCCTGGTGACCATCCTGTTTTTTATACTCCTGCTGACAGGGCTGGTACTGCTCAATAAAAGCGTGTCCAGGCGCCTGTGGCAGCCGTTTTACAACACCCTTCATAAAATAGCTGGCTTTGATCTCAACCGGCAACAACGAATCTCTTTCGATAAAACCAGCATCGCCGAATTTGAAACGTTAAATAACAGCTTACAGCAGCTGATCAACGAAAATATCTCCACCTATCAGCAACAAAAAGAGTTCACGGAAAATGCTTCGCATGAGTTGCAGACACCACTGGCCATCGCCAAATCCAAGCTGGACCTGTTGTTGCAAAGCCAGCCCCTGAACGATAAACAGTCCCTGCTGGTGGAAGAGTCCATCAAAGCACTGATGAAGGTGACCCGTATCAATAAAAACCTGCTGCTGCTGGCCAGGATAGAAAACCATCAGTTCCTTCAGAAAGAAACCATCTGCTTAAGTGAGCTGCTGGAAGATTGTATGGCTCCCCTATTCGACTTGTTTGCCCACAAGTCGCTGCAGATAGAGCAGCATATACAGCCTGGTGTCAATATTGAAGGCAATAAAGTGCTGGTAGAAATTTTGCTCAATAACCTGCTGCTGAATGCTGCCCGTTATGTAAATCCGGAAGGAAAAATCATTGTTCATCTGCTTCCTGATCAACTTCGTATAGCCAATACAGGTAGTATGGCGCTGGATACGGATAATTTGTTTAAACGTTTTACGGCGGCATCTCCTCAAAGCCCCGGTAGTGGCCTTGGACTGGCTATTGTTCAGCAGATCTGCCAACGTTATCACTGGCAGGTGTATTATACATTTGAAAACCAGCTGCATCAATTCTGCATCGATTTCTAAATTCCAAATTTCTTCCAAATTGATGGTCAACTTTGTGGCATCATTTATTTTCAACAGAATATATTATGCCGAAGAGAATGACTAATTACCTGATACGGATAGCTGTGGCACTGATAACCTTTCCGGGCGTACTGTTCGCCCAGGATAAAAAAGTAGTAGTGTCCGGAATTATCAAAGAAGGAAAGAATAAAACCGTGTTGGCTTTTGTAAATGTGACTTTAAAACATGCGAAAGACAGTACCCTGGCGGCTGGCACCATTACAGGCGAAGATGGCCGCTTTTCTTTGTCTGCCGTGGGGCGTGGCAATTATTTCCTGGAAACCACCTACCTGGGCTACGAAATGAAACAACTCCCGGTACAGGTGGGATCGCTCAGTACCTTTCTGGACCTGGGTTCCATAGAACTGAAGGAAAACACCCGCACCCTTAATGAAGTGGAAGTGACAGCTCAACAAGCTGGTATTGACACTAAGATGGATAAAAAGACGTTTTCGCTGGAAAACAATATGAGCCAGCAAGGTGGTTCTGTATTGCAGGCGATGAAAAATCTGCCGGGCATCACTACCAGCCAGGATGGTAAAGTGCAGCTGCGCGGCAGTGACCGGGTGACCATCCTCATCGATGGCAAACAAACAGCCCTCACCGGTTTCGGCAATCAGTCAGGCCTGGACAATATCCCGGCTTCCGCTATCGAACGGATAGAGATTATCAACAACCCTTCCGCCAGATACGATGCTAACGGTAACGCCGGTATCATCAACATCATCTACAAGAAAAACAAACAGGAAGGCTTTAACGGTAAAATAGGTCTCACCACCGGCCTGGGCGCATTGTGGCAGAAAGAAGAAAACCTGCCCGGCATAAGGCCTCAGTACCAGGCCACTCCTAAAATTAACCCTTCCCTATCGCTCAACTACCGGAAGAATAAGATCAATGCTTTCTTACAGGGCGACTGGTTATACATGAAGACCCTGAATAAAAACGAGTTTGCAGAACGTATATACGATAATGGTGACACCGTGCGGCAACAGGTAAAACGCAATCGCCGCACTTATGACGGCTCTGTAAAAACAGGCATCGATTGGAATATCGATGATCGTAATACCCTCACTGTGTCCGGGCTATACAGCCGTGAGCGTGTGCTCGATGATGGTGATATCCCTTACTTCAACGGTAAATTAACTGAAAGAAGAAGGTTATGGCAATTTCATGAAGATGAGGTGAATTCTGCTTTCACAGCCATGGCGGATTATCAGCATAAATTCCGGCAGCCGGGTCACCTGCTGAACATCAATTTCAACTATACTTTCCACCGGGAAGATGAAAAATATTTTCTGACCGATAACCGGGCTACCTACATCGGGAAAGACACCTTTATGCTGATCGCCGATGAACACGTGGCTGATCTGAATGTAGACTACGTGCGGCCGTTGCGCCATGGCCGTTTGGAAAGTGGACTTAAGCTCCGCAGAAGGGTGATACCCACCAATATGCGCTTCTTCCCCGGAAAGCAGTCTCCCCTCGATAAAGGTGCCGCCGGATGGGCAGATTATGCCGAAACCATTCCAGCTATTTATGGCAATTATGTATATGAAAACAATCGTATTGAGGCCGAAGCCGGCATACGTATGGAGTATGTACGCCTGAACTACACCGTCAATCCCGATCACAATACCTATAAAAGTGACGGCTACAACTATGTACAGCCTTTTCCTAATGTACGTCTGGCTTATAAGCTGAATGAGGCCAACAAAATCTCTTTCTTCTACAACAGAAGAGTAGACCGGCCGGATGAAGGTGATATCCGTATTTTCCCCAAATATGATGAACCGGAAATTCTGAAAGTGGGTAACCCTGCGCTGCGGCCGCAGTTCACCAATACGTTTGAACTGGGTTACAAAACCAGCTGGCGTACCGGTAGCTTCTATTCGGCGCTGTACCATCGTATCACCGATGGAACCATCACCCGTATCGGCACGCTGGCACCGGGAAGTGATATTATCTACAATATCTACCAGAATGCAGGCCGTAGCTATAATTCCGGTATAGAGGCCGTACTGAATAAAGAGGTGACAGCCTGGTTTTCGTTGAATGCTAACGTGAACGTATATCGCAATATCATTGATGCCTTTACCGTGGAAAACAAATATCCGGTACCTACCTTCTATACTGCTGCCAAACAACAGCTGACTTCCGGCAATGCCAAACTGAATGGACTGTTTCATCTGCCGGCTAAAACAGAACTACAGGTAACCGGTATTTATCTGGCTAAGGATATCATTCCGCAGGGAGAAATCGGTTCCCGCTTCTCTGTGGACCTGGGAGCTAAGAAGCTGATCCAGCAAGGGAAAGGTGAACTGTTTGTGAATGCCAGTGATATCTTTAATACGCTGCGTATCAAACGGCACGTGAGGGGAGATGGCTTTTCGGTAGTGAGTACAGACTATTACGAAACACAGGTTTTCCGACTGGGATATAGCTATAAATTCTGATGACGAGGGTGTCTCAAAAGTAAATTTGAGGCACCCTTTTTCTTTTTCAGTTTTTGAGGATGCACATACGAAGTGCATAAATAAATCCAGTCAGGCTAAATCTATGGATTTGGTTTTGAGGTAAATAATGCATGGCAAGAGGAAAAAGTTTATCTGTAGTTTTTAAGGCCGTCCATCAAAATCAGATCTTGGTGTTAAGGTTATAAGTTTGTAGAAGTTCCTCTTGATCTTCCCGGGTTTCTTGTTTAGCCAAATTGTCAAGAGTCTTTACAGAACTGGCTGAGCTCCACTGGGGCGATTAACGGGCTTTCAATATTTTCCAATTGACAGCAAGAAATTTTATACCTTGCTAGTCACTGATCCGATCATGAAAGTACACCGGCACATTCCAACCTATCCGCTCTCAGGCTTCATTCAGCACATTGTTTACGTTAGCGGATCATTATCAACACCTTACATCAAAGAGCTTCCGGAAGGCGGAATAAATCTCGTGATCGAACTGAATGAAAATACCCTGAATACAGTTTATCCCGAAATAAACACCGGTTGCAAAAAAGAGGTTAAGAATGCCTGGATCTCGGGGATGCAGAAACAGGCGATCCTTTACAAAAACAATCCCAATTCTACTATCATCAGTATCCGTTTTACGGTGGGTGGCTTTTTTTCGCTTACGAAGATACCTATTACCGTATTGGACAATGCGGGTGTTGAGGCCGAAGCTGTTTTTGGGAGTTCCTTCATGCGATTGTATGAAAAACTACTCAATGCCACCGCCCTGGCAGACAGGTTCGCATTGATCGAAAACTACTTTTTACAATATTCGGTTGAAGAGAACATGGGATACCATATCGTGAGATTTATAAACCAGCATATCGACAAACCCATCGACTGGTTAATACAGAAATCCGGCTATTCTCAAAAGCACGTCATTCACCTGCTTAAAACATATACGGGCTTTTCACCAAAATACCTGCAAAGAGTTCATCGGCTACAGCAGGTGATTACTGAAATCCAAAAAAATAAGACCCATATCGACTGGTTCTCCATCATCCACCGGTACGGTTATTTTGACCAGGCCCATCTCATAAAAGATTTTGCCTATTTTACAGGGTTAAAGCCAATGGAGTATCTGAGATCTCAATTAGTCTTGGATGAAAATGAGCTGGTGCCTGAAATGATCCTGCAATTTCCCAATGATAATCCGGATGCAAAGTAAACCTCGACTTACTGACAAGTATCCCTGGTAAATTTTTTACAATGACAGGAGGAGCCTGCTGACTATTTTTGTACCGAACAAAATAAATACAACAGTTTATGAACCCTTTTAGCATTAATGTACCGCAAGAGACACTTAACGATCTATCAGCAAGACTAAAACAAACTAGGTGGACGGATGAACCTGAAAATGCCGGGTGGAATTATGGCACCAATCCGGGGTATTTGCGGGAACTGGTGCACTATTGGCAGACAGAGTACGATTGGAGAACCCACGAAGCAGAGATCAACCAGTTTCCCCAATACAAGACCGAAATAGACGGCATTGCCATTCATTTCATTTATGTAAAAGGCCAGGGAAAAAATACCTCGCCGCTGATCCTGAGCCATGGATGGCCAGACTCGTTCTATCGCTTTCTCCCGATTATTCCAATGCTGACCGATCCAACTGAAGGCGGGCGTTCTTATGACCTCGTGATCCCTTCCATACCCGGGTTTGGATTCTCCCAACAAACGGCCCTGAATAGCGATAGGACGGCAGCCCTGTTCAACAAACTCATGACAGAAGTACTGGGATATTCCACCTACTTTGCCGCAGGCGGTGATATGGGTACTTTGATCACGAAGTCGCTGGCAGTGCAGTTCCCAGGCAATGTAAAGGCTATTCATTTAACGGATGTAGGTTATCCCAACGGCAGTGAGGACTGGGGAACGATGACACCCGCCGAACAGGCGTTTGGGCAACAAATACAACATTGGTTCTTTACGGAAGGCGCGTTTAATATGATCCAGTCAACTAAGCCACAAACCCTGGGTTATGGGCTCAACGACAGCCCCGTGGGACTGGCCTCCTGGATCATCGAAAAATTCCATGCCTGGAGTGACAATGACGGAAATCTCGAAAATTGCCTTAGCATGGACACACTGATCACAAACATTATGATCTACTGGATAAGCCAATCCATTAATTCATCCATCAGAACATATGCCGAGAATGCTCGCGCCGGTTATATGGGGGGGCTGCAATCCTCCCAACGGGTAGAGGTACCAACGGGGGTGTCGCTGTTTCCCAAGGAAGCCCAATTCCCTAAAGAATGGGCGGAAAGGATGGCCAATGTTGTAAGCTTCAATATACTGGGCAAAGGAGGTCATTTTGCAGCGATGGAACAGCCTGAGATCTATTCCAGGGAGCTTGCCGGATTCTTTGGGAAAATGTGATCGCATTTCTGCGCTGAGCCTGTTTCTCCGACTGGCATAAGTGTTATCACCGACTGTCAAAGATAACACCGCCGGCGGGCCGAATCTCCGCAAGTCTTCATTACTGGAGGGTGTCTCAAAAGTAAATTTGAGGCACCCTTTTTCTTTTTCAGTTTTTGAGGATGCACATACGAAGTGCATAAATAAATCCAGTCAGGCTAAATCTAAGGGTCCCAGAATTACTTCTGAGACGGCCCCGTTTTTATGGGTATTTTTTTTATCTTTAGAGAGATACCTGCGGAAGTAGCTCACCTGGTAGAGCGACAGCTTCCCAAGCTGTAGGTAGCGGGTTCGAGTCCCGTCTTCCGCTCTGATAGAGCGCCTGAACCAATCAACTGTGCTTTGGTTTCATGGTATCTCCTGCATTCACAGTATATATTAGATCCGGATAAACGAAATTCAGATTTCGGTTCTCTTCCCCTCTCAGCTTGTAAAACGCTGTTTCCTGTTCCTTATTCGCTAATTCCAATAATTTCCCATTGGCAAAACGAGGTAAATCATCCTCAAATTGAATATATGTTTTTGATGTCCGGAATGTAATGCCTAGCCATTTATTGTCTGGTACCAATGGTTTTGGAGCAGCATCCAGGACAATTTTATGCAGGAACTTTGTGTTGGTGGATAATGAAAACAGTATGACCGAATTATGTGTTAATGAATACTCCTGCTCTTCTTCGCTTACTTTATCTTTTATCTTTAGTTTCCTAATGTGCTGCGCTGAAAGTTCTTCCGGGTTTTCATAACAGGAAAAAAGTCCTATGTATGAATCATTATCCAAATCCAGATTTTGGTCTGAATGATAATTCATTTTGGAATAACTGGCATCATAGACTTCTATTAAGGCATTATTAAAATGCAGCGCAGGTATGTCTTCCAGATTACTCTTTCTAACAGAATCATTGATGCACTCAACAAGCATGTTATGAATGGCAGAAAAATCATGGGCGGGTATATTGTATCTTGTAGTAGTTCTCACTATCGGGATACGATTGCCGTCCATCTTTACCAGGTGATTGCCGATTCTGCCTTTAGCAACAGGTGCAAAGTCTGTTGCGCTCAGTAATTCATTGAATAAATTGGTTTCTAAATCAAGCGTAATTTTGTTAAACTCAGAACTGATCATCATCTCTTTGCCACGGGTTTACGTTAAAATATTGGTTTTTCATAGTCACCTGAATTCATGCTGAAATGAATTTTTCCGTATTTGATAACCTGCTCTGATTTGTTTTCTTCTTTGTAAAAACTTCTTAAATCCTCCTGTGTTTCCGGAGTCATTTTCTCCAGTTTAATGAAGTTGTTATTTTCTCTGATGTAAGTTTGATTATTCACATGCTGAGCTTCCAGATTGGAACAACGAACTACATAGCCCAATCTTGTTGGAATGCTGTCAGCATTCAGCATAGATGGTCTGATTTCATGTGTGTATAATCTATTGGTAGAAAGTGGAATCATGAATACAGAATTAGGATATAAAGTAACACTGAATTCTTTTTCCAATGAATCATCATTAACGGTGCTTTTTAATTTGAAGTGAAGCTTTGTTAAACCACTCACTTCTTTATAACACCTGTCATATCTGTCTGTGGAGGATGGTTTCAGATGCTTGATGTCAACGTTGTCATAAAAAGTACAAAAGACAATAAGCCCATCCTGTGGCATATCCTTGGTTTTGTCAGAATGTGCTTTAATTCTTGATTTCACTTCCTTATCAGTGCCTTCTGTTCTCATTCTGTTTTCATATATCTGTGCCAATACATGATTCAGGTCCGTTTTATACTCAAAAACATATTTGACAGCCTCATTCAACGAATCGATGATTTTGTGATCAGTGGCGCGGAAATTATCAGTAGGACCGGTTAAGTTACTTGAACATCTCAAAAGGCGATAGTGCAGAACCTCGCTCCCATCTTCATTTTCGGCTTTCGTTACTTTAGTTAGGTATATTCCTTTCCTGAATGCTTTGGATGGTTTGTTTGACTCCGTTAATTCCTGAAATTCATGCTCTGATTTGATCTTATCAAAGTAATCGTTATCAGTAAATAGTTTTCTAAAATATACACCCGCATTACTAACGACAATAGGAACTTCGCCAAGTGTTATAATGTGAATATTGTTTTTATTATAATTTTCGTAATTGCAGGAGAGTTCTTTTATAATGTATAAAGGTCCAAACTCATCTTTGATGCTGGTGATATCGCCGCATACGTAGATTCTTTTATCGCTTGGGTTAGCCTGAATTTCAGCGAAACTGTTTATTACCTTCCCACAAAACTTATTGATTAAGTCCTGCGTTTCTGAATTTATGGTTCCATCTTCTTGTAAAACAACAAGCACATTTCTTTCCTTAGAGATTTTATTCTCAATTTTTGATGTATTCATAGGTATAAAGTGTATTTAAATTTTCACATGATATGCTAACGCATCAGACCCTTTATGGATAGGGACTTACAATCTCCTGAAGGATGTTCTTTCCAGCTTTGTTGTTGCCGATATCTTTAATAAAAGCTGTTTCAGTTTATCTGCGACCATAGGAAAGTGCCAGCATTCAATAAACATCATCTTGTTATTGTACCATATTTGCAATGAAAGCCTCTTGTCATCAAATACCTCTTGTTCCCAGGCTTTTAAGTGGTCCAGTTCAGATATGCTGAGAAGATACAACAGCTGCTGATAGGTAGAATCTGGTAAAATATCTGTATAACTCCCATCCTTTATGACATACATCGAGCCTCTGAATTTCACTTGTTTCTTTTGATCTATCTGTATTTCCATCGCGGGGCTAGACGAATAGGAAGAGGTGGATTTAAAAATAAGGCTATCAAAATGAAGGTCCTTTTTAACTGTCAGCGCCTGATCTTTGTAATAGAGTATAGGCTGTCCTCTTAACTTTTTATTAGCCAAATCGTTAATGGGAATAAGAATCAGGCTGTCCCTGGTGAGCCGCTTGATCAGGAAATCCGCATTACCTCTGATGCGATTCCGTTCGCCAAAATATTCAGCATTATTAAATCTGATTGTATCGCCAGATAGCACATAAGTTCCATGCTGAGGCCACTGGCTATAAAAATCCATCGAATATCTTTTCTGATCGAAATTCAAATAGGCCAGCTCCGGCCCTACCCATGCTTTACGAAGAAGTGTTGTATCTGACTGCGCATGCAGGGAGAGGGCAAAAAGAAGTAGGGCAAAGGTCAGGGATAGTATCCTCATATAGGTTACATTTATGGTAATTTAAGAAAAAGGAGCAATACCATGTCATCGAGAATTGTAAAGCAGGTAATTATAATGCGGAAAGACCTGAATATGAGAAAAGGTAAAATGATTGCGCAGGGTGCCCATGCTTCCATCGCGTTTCTTACCCGTCATGCTACCATAGAGGGAAATACATTGCAAACGAATATCCGTAATCCGGAAGAAGTACAGGAATGGATGACCAAAGGATTTACCAAGATATGCTTGTCTGTGGATTCTGAAGAAGAGCTGGACCGTGTATACCAGCAGGCCCTGGAAGACGGGCTGAATGCCACGCTGATAACGGATTCCGGACTCACAGAATTCGGAGGGGTACCTACCAAAACCTGCTGCGCCATTGGACCTAATCTGAATACAGATATTGATAAAATCACGAAAGACCTGAAGCTGCTTTAATAGCGGTGACTTTTGGCGGTGAGCATATCTTCCAGGATGCTAATCTTTTCCAGATCGGGTCTGGCAGTGAAAATACCCTGGTTGCCATTATTACGGATTCCACGTACAAAGCAGTAGATGATACCACCGAAATGTTTTTGATAGTTAAAACCCGGCAATCTGCTTTCCAGGTATTTTTTTACTGCCACGGTATATATCAGGTATTGCAGATGGTAGTTGTTTTCATTCATAGCAGCCGCTAATGCCGATGGGGTATAGTCTTCCACAATGCCACCCAGGTAGTTGGATTTCCAGTCGAGGATATAGTACCGGTGGTTATGTTCAAAGAACAGGTCAATTTTCCCGTTCATAATACCTTCCAGCTCATGATTTCTATCTTCAGAAAAACGTTTAACCGTTACTGTTAGTTCATCATCCGAAAGAGCGTTGAGCATATTGGCTCTGAAAACGGGCACCGGGAAATCGAATTCCAGTTCGGCCATCCGTTTGTATTTGCCTACAGAAGCCAACTGGAAGCGGTTTTTACCAATCTGGATATTGGCATGCATCACATGTTGTAAAAGCTGCTGCAGCATGGGCAAGTATATTTCTCCTTGTCCGGGAACAAAGCGGGCTACCGCTTCATTGATCCAGTATTCCCACTGACCGTCATCGGCGAAGTTGATGTTTTCGAAGATGAAGTGCAGTAGGTTCCCTGTTTTAGCACCTTTCCGCAGGGTGTGGAAAATGAAGTTATCGTATTCGCTTTCCTGTTGGGCGGAACGCATACGGGGCTTCTGTTCGGGTTTGGCGGCCAGCATGGTATAACTCATCTTACGCCAGTTCTCTTCCCGGAGATAAAAGGATACCGGTGTTGGCGTTGTATTCCGGACCGTTGCCAGCTTGCTTTTGCGGTAACGTTGCTCCGGCTCTGCCGGTAAAGCATCTACTACTTCAATCAGCGAAGGATCGGGAGGATTCAGCAACAAGGCGCTGGTGAATTTCGCAAAGGAGGATTCAGCAGCCAGCTTGCTGTTATTTTTAAAGAGATAACATTTGTACACAGCTCTGGTGATGGACACATAAATCAGGCGGCGGTCTTCCTGTACCTGCTGTTTTTGCTGGGCGGCTTTCTGTTCAGGGCTGATACGGGCAGCTTCTGCATTGATATAATCACCGGTGTCCGGGTCTCTGAAGGCGATAAAAGCAGCATCACTATTCCTGAAATCCAGATATGGCACCAGTACGATCCGGTAGTCCAGCCCTTTACTTTTGTGAATAGTGACGATATTCACCGCTTCTTCATCACTTTCCACCCGTTGGGTGTACTCATCACCTTCTACGAGCATGCCGTCTATACCGCGTTTGAGCCAGGAGATCAGGTCGCGCATAGACAGGTTTTTTCGGTTCTGCACCTGATGTACCAGTTCTGTCAACTGATAGAGGTTGGTAATGGCCCGTTCTCCGTTTTTGGAATGATCGCTCAGCAGGATGTTGCGCACGCCGAAGTCGGCAATGAACGTCATGAGCGCTGTATAGGCTCCGTTTTCCTGCCACAGGTTGCGGTAGTTGCCAAAGCGGGTGAGGGCTATCTCATCGTCCAGATTGAGAATATCCTGTACACTAAAGCCGGTAAAAGGAGACAACAGCGCCCGGTTGATGGTAGACCTTTCCGGTGTTTCCATCGCTTCCAGGAGATACAGCACCTCCAGGGCTTCGGCCGTATTTAATACTTTGGTATCATCTATCGTCACCGCCGGAATACCCAGATGGGCCAGCTTTTGCTTGATATCTTTACCTTCTTTTCCGGTACGTACAAGGATACCAATATCGGAAGGGGTGATCGTCTGGGCTTTATCTTTCACAATCCGGTAGGCCGGATCGAGCAACAGCTGCGCTACCTGCGCGGCGACTGCACTGGCAATTTCATCTTTGTTTTTACAGTTGTAGATGGTGATGGGCACTTCTTTATCTTCTGCTCTGTATAGAAAGCCTTTGCTGCTTTCTTCGGGCGCCATCACATCAATATACCGGATGCTGTCTTTTTCGCCGTCAAACTCGAAGGTGTCGAAATCTTCGGTGGGCTTGAAAAAGCGGTTCATAGCAGCAATCAGGTTCTCTGATGAACGATAGTTATGGTTCATATCATAGAGACGCTGAACGCTGTTGCGGGCATCGAAGTAGGTGAAAATATCAGCTTTACGCCAGGCGTAGATACTTTGTTTGGGATCACCGATATAAAACAGGATGGTGTTTTCGCCGAAAGCATGACTGAAAATTTCATACTGTTGACGGTCAGTATCCTGGAACTCATCTACAAACACGGCTTTGTATTTGTTTTGCAGCGATGCTATGAGGCCGGGATTGTCTTTTTGTACCAGTGCCAGATTAAGATGACTGATCAGGTCATCATAACTCAGCATATTACTGCGTTCCTTATGAGAGCGCACGCCGGTGATCACTTCCTGTATCGCGAGGCAGTTGAGTTGCCGGCGCAGCGATTGTTTATGCTGGGTGACGGTTTCGTCGAAAACGTCTATTGTTTCCCATTGCTCCAGGATGTCCGGAAATAATTCGCGGATATAGGCAGATTTTTTTCTTTCCCGGATGATAGCCGCAAATTCCGCGGGTTTATCAATCAGGGGAAGAATGCCTTTTCTCGCATTGGCATTGGTATTACAGGTGAAAGCCAGGTCCTCCCTGTTGTTGATGATATGCTGATGCAGGGCCCCTTCTGCTGAAGTTTGCTGCTGCCGGAGGGAGAACAGTTCTTCCAGCCAGCTGCTTTGCTGGGCAGCGGTAATGCGGTAATCTTCTTTTGCGTTGAAGCCCAGGTATTTTTTCCCGCTGAGATGTTCCTGCAATACCTGCTGGATATCAGTGCGCATGTTTTCGTACCACAGTGACTGCAGCAGAATAGGTTGCAGCGTGGTAACATGTTTGCGCCAGAACTTATTGAGTTCGCCTTCGATGATGGGGGTGGTATCCGGCACCATTTCGGCGCCAAACAGCTGATCTGTTTCGAAGGCAAATTCATTCAGCGTTTGCTGACAGAAGCTATGGATGGTAAGAACAGATGTTTCATCGAGTAGCAATACGGCGTCACGCAGGCGGTGGTTGACTTCCACAGCTCCCCACTGGTCCACGGCATTCAGTACCAGGTTCACGATGGTATCATCGTCAACCGGATTGCCAAAGCTGACAGTGTAAGCTTTGCGGATAAACAGCCGGATACGGTCTTCCAGTTCGGCCACAGCGGCTTTGGTAAAGGTCACCATCAGGATGTCCTTTACAGACAGCTGCTGCTCCAATATCAGCCGCAGCACCAGGATAGCGATGGAATACGTCTTCCCTGTGCCGGCACTGGCTTCTATCAGATTGCTCCCTTCCAGCGGTACATCGGTTGCTACAAAATGTTGATATCTGTTATCCGTCATTGTTTAGTCGTAATAGTCAGGAAAAATTTCGGCCAACGGAACAATCAGCAGTTCACAAGCACGCTTGTAAGCTGCCAGCACATGCTCTTCTTCGAAAAATCCTTTTTCATATTCCTGCATGATATAATTATCATTACATGGGTATTGATAATTATTCAGTTTGTTTTCTACCAGCTTGGCGAATTTATCAACGTCCAGCTCTTTCAGATCGGCGGGCTTGCTGCCAAAGTCAGGATAGAAGGGGAAGATCCGGTTAAAGCCGGATTTATAAATGGTCAGCAGTTCACGTAAACGGCTATACGCCAATTCCTTTGACAGGCGTGCAGCGGTAAATACAGCCTCTTTCCTGGCTCCGGAGATAAACTGCATTCCTTTGACAGCCCCGGAGGCAATACCAGCCAGATAACGGACATAAGCTTCCACCAGATACTTGGTTTCACTTTTGGACCAGGAAATCTGTAACAGCTGATCATGGTAGATGCTGTTGATATGACCTTTCAGGAGTGTGCCGTCTATTGTTGTTTCAAAGGAAGCTCTTTGTTCGGTGGTGCCCTGTGTACAGGCTTCGTACAGCGTACGCACAGGATGTACCCCCTCCTCTACCTGTTGTATGGCCACAAAGGCCATATTGCTCAACGGTAGCTGCCCTTTTTTAACAAGCGTCTTCTGCAGGATGCGGGTATCCCCTTCCCCTACCGGCAACAGCTGATTTTTAATACTCCATTTCTGCAGGTTGTTCAGGCTGAAAAGCTCTGTTTCACTCAGCAGAATCTGTTCATCGTTATAATAGATGCCCAGCACTTTGTTGTAATAAGCCTTGAATGGATTTTTGAAGAAGCTGACCAGCTCTTCCAGGCTTACTTCATCGAAGGTGAGCGGATCGACTTTTTTCTGTGGGTTGATGACTTCTTTTGCGGAAACCGTATAGGCGTTGAGGTAACTATACAGGCGGTCATCGCCCATGCTGTATTTGCGGCTGAAGCCCTGCAACGGCTGCTGCGTAATCAGCAGCTCCCGTACTTTCTCCGCTCCGTCTTCAACACCGGAAACGATGTAATCCACCAGTTCATCTACTAGGGCCGATGGTGGCAAAAGACTGTTGTCTTTGGCATTACGGCCGGCATAGCTGATGTATAAATATTGCTGGGCAGACAGCACCGTTTCCAGGAAAAGATGTTTATCGTTTTCCTTTACATTACGATCGCCGCGCTGCCATTGCTTTTCCATGAGATTGAAGCTGGACTTGATCTCCCGGCGGGGGAACTTGTCGAAGTTGAGACCCATGAGTGCTACCACCTTAAATGGAATACTACGCATAGGGATCAACGAACAGAAGGTAATACCTCCGTTGACGAAGAGGCCGGCCCTGGTGGTGCCGGTGAGAGCCTGCAACAGGCTGTGGCTGAATACTTCGAAGGCCACCGGTTGCTGCATATATTCATTCAGGGCGTTGTAATCTGTCAACTGTTTGATGAGGGTGTTGTGGTCTTCATCTACTTCTTCCTGTTGTTCAAACACCAGGTTGTGCACGATCTGTTCTGCATACTTCACCCAGTCGGAGATGGTACGCAGTTTCCGCCGATCTTCGATAGAGGCCATCAGCACTTCTGCGAAATGGCAGAACCGGATTGTTTCATGGGCATCGCTGCCTTCCTGCATGTCCAGCGGGAAAAAGCTATCATCACCATAACCATATTCTTCTTCCCCACTCATACAAATACCATACATGATACGCTGTATCCCATAGCGCCAGCTTACGAAGTGGGTTTCCTCCATTTTGCTGCCTTCTATGCCAAAGCGGATATTGGCCGCTTCTACCACATTCCTGATGCGTACAGGATCGTTTAGTCCAAAACGGTTACGGATATATGAAAAATCCAGCAGCTGCATCACTGTTTCGGCAGTGAAGTTTTCTTCGTTGATGGTCAGCAGCGCATACAGCGCGTTGAAGAGGTTGTCGTTATCGGTATAACTTTCATCCGCGATGGTATAGCGGAATTTATGCGGTGCGTTGTTGAACACCGCTTTGATATAAGGTGCATAAGCATCGATATCACTCACCATCACTACAATGTCTCGGGGGGAGAGGGATTCCTGCCGCTGGTCTACCAGGTGTACGAGGTAGTTGTACAGCACTTCTACTTCCCGGGCGATGGTATAGCAGGAGTTGATCGTGACAGTGCCGTCCTGCACATCTTCCAGGGTAAGCGGGTGCCTGTTGGTAGTGGCGGCAGAGAAGATATCGTGCTGGATCTTATGCAGCAGTGTATCGGCGATCGGCTCTTCGATGCCTATTTCTTCGTAGGCGTTGATAAAAGCCTCGTATTGAAAAAACAGCCCGAAGGTGTTCTGTATCACGCGGCCCCAGCCGGTGAGCAGTGGATTGCCGACGTTCATCGGATCAGTGGATTTTTGTTCTTCCAATCCTTTCAGCCGCCAGCGTGCCAGTTGTTTTTCGCTTTTGTCATCAAACCAATACACCACGGGTGCTGGGTTGATGATATGAAAATGAATGTCTATGTAAGAAGATAGTTCGTGTAAGATCTTTACGTGATAAGCCGTGATGATAGAGAGGCCAAAGAGATGCACAGCCGGCATCTTGTTGGATAACCCCGCGTGTGGCCCTTTGTAGAAAAGGGTTTCGAGGATATAATTGCCCACCAGGGTTTTATCGGGTAAAGCGTTGCCAGAGAGGGCTTTTACTTTGGCCCATAACCAGGCTTGCCAGTCGTCATCCTTGAGCAGGGCCGGATTGGCCTGGCTCCACTCCCGGATCATCTCCGGACGGTATACCTGGTACTGGTCGAGTAAGTCGGCTACTTTTTCGGCCAGTCCCATACGTTTTAATTCACTCTCTCCTTCTCCTTCGTTAAAGTAGGCGGCTACTTCGGGATATTTCTCCGCAAACTCGGGTTCTCCCAGGAGCTTAAACAGCAGCCAGCTGAGGTTTTGCGGAGAGAGTACCTGTGTAAAAGGGCCTCCCAGCAAAAGGTAAAGATGAAAGAGCAGGTCGTTGGGTTTCATAAACCGGCAGTTGGCCGCAATGCCCATTTTATAGGCCAGTTGCAGCTTTAACCAGTTGTTCATCCCCTCCGTCTGAGTGATGATATAATGAGGTTGAAACACACCATTGCCCGCCGCCTTCAGATCGTCTGAAAGGCTGGCAGCGAGACTGTTGAGTGAATTTGAAACCTTTAGATATATAGCCATTGTTAATTTCCTGTTTGGTCATTGCCAGCCTGGGCAATGAATCTGGCCGCAATGCCGGAAGCCCTGGCCACAAAACGTTCTGCAGCTGCCAGGATTACTTCTGCGGAGCCTTGCACATATACTTTGTTACGGGCGCGGCTGACAGCGGTATACAACAGCTCCCGCGTCAGGATGGGTACATCTGCTGCGTCCGGCAATATCACCAGCACCTTCCCGAACTCGGAGCCCTGGCTTTTGTGGATGGTCATGGCGAAAGCTGTTTCCGCCAGTGTCAGATAACCGGGCAGTACACCTTTCAACTCTCCGTTGCTGTCTTCAAACCAGGCCATCAGCACCCCGTTTTCATCGGGCCGGATAATGCCGGTGTCCCCGTTGAACAGCCCGTGCTCATAATAGTTACGGGTAAGGATGATGGGCCGGTTTTCGTAGAATTCAGCATTGACCCTGATTTTGCCGTTATCATGCAGGTATCTTTCGATATCCCGGTTGATGGCGTAGAGGCCTTGAGCACCTTCACGGATGGCCACGAGTACACGCTGATCGTTGAGTTTGCGAAGGGCGGTGCGGGTATCCGTTTCGTTGATAAAAGATTCATATCCGGCGATAAAATCTTCAAACAGTGCTGCCGAATTAGTCTGATCGATCACTACCTGACTGTCGGCACCGGCCGGAAAGAAGCTCCGGATGGCCGGCTGATTGTTTTGTATGACCGCTTTACTGAATTTACCGATACCGGTATGGCCGGTGAAACGGTGACTGCGCCGCAGCTCCACGAGGTGTTGGAACAGCGGGTGTGTGGAATGTTGTTCTTCCTGTGCTGATGAAATTTTACGGCTGTCGTCGGTAATGAACCCGTTGATGAGCTGTAATCTTTCTCCGGAGAATGTATTTAGTTTCTCCTGCGCCTGGCAGAGGTCGCCGAAAAGGCTTCCTGCTTCTACAGAGGCCAGCTGGTCTTTATCTCCGAGCAGTATCAGGCGTGTCTGCGGATGAATGGCATCCAGCAGTTTGGCGAACAGGGCCACGTCTATCATGGAACACTCATCGATGATGACTACATCATAGGTGAGCGGATTTTTTTTGTTGTACCGGAAGTACGGACTGTTTTTGATGGATTTGAGCAGCCGGTGTATAGTGGAAGGGCTCAGTTCCTGGAATCGGGCCGCGATGTCGGGGCTTACCGGGATGGTGGTGTTACGCAGACTTTCAGCCATCCTGGCGGCGGCTTTACCGGTAGGTGCAGCCAAGGCTACTTTCAGGGCGGGATCGGTGGCATACAGGATGGCCAGCAATTTGGCCACAGTAGTGGTTTTACCGGTACCGGGCCCGCCGGTGATGATGGTGAAGTTGTTGAGTACTCCGGTGATGGCTGCAGCCAGCTGCCAGTCGGCCGGATCGTCGCCTTCGCGAAGCTGACCGGTGGTGGCAAACAATTGCTTTACCAGTTCCTGCTGTTGTCTGAGGAGGGCAATCCTATCGGACTGCAGTGCTTTTTCTGCAGTAAAAAAATCGTTGATATGTTGCAGGAAGTTGGTTTCGTAGCGGTAGTACCGTTGCAGGTACAGTCTGTTTTGAAACAGTACAAAAGGCTGGGAATCGTTTCCGTCTTTACCTACCAGCGGGATGGCTGCCAGTGGGGCAGCACCGTTTTCCGCGATCTGATAGAAACCGGGAAGGTTGTCCTGTTCTTCACTGATACTGTCGAGGTCCAGGCAGATATGCCCTTCACTGAGTTTTTTAGACAGCAGGTAAGCATACGGCTTCAGGACCGGTACTTCGAAGTACTCGGCAAACTGCTGGTGAACATCATTGAGGGTAGTTATATTCCGCATGTAATCTGCACTCTTGAAACGTCGTCAAAGTACGACTTTTCTGCGTGATGGTGATGGCATCATCACCTTAGAATTGATGTTTATATGTAGTGAAAATGTCAGTCTTCTTCTGTGACATTGATTTCGTCTACTCTGCCTACCTGTCCGTCTTCCAGCCTTACTTTGATGCCGCGGGAATGGTAGGGTGCCGAGGTGAGGATATCCTGTACAATACCATAGGTACGCTTGCCGGTACGCTGGTCTTTTTTGAGAATGATCGCTACTTCCAGGCCTGGGTATATATCGTTTCGGTTACGTCCGTGCATAGTGTGCAAAAATTAGAAAAGAGTCAACCGCGAAGTTAACTCTTTTCTGAAGAAACTATTTGCTGATGAAGATCTGCCGGAGCTGATCAATCAGCACACCGTTGCCGGAAACGCTGATGTTGTTGATCTTCTCTGCTATTTTCTCCACATATTCCATTTCTTTCAGCTTAAACAGCATGGGATTATCTTCCATCAGTTTGGCTGTATTGAGCAGGCTTCTGGTGCTGGCGGTTTCTTCCCTTCTCATGATGATGTTGGCCTGCGCTTTTTTCTCCGCTACCAGCACCTGGTTCATGATGTCTTTTACATCGCCGGGAAGGATGATATCCCTGATACCGAAGGAGGTAACGGCAGTACCGAGGTCTTCCGCGCCTTTGCTCACTGCATCCAGAATGAATCCGGACAGGGTATCTTTTTTCTCCAGCAATTCATCGAAGCCAAGGCCGGCGATGTATTCCCGCAGTGCCAGCTGAAACAGGACGTACAGTTGTTTTTCGTAGTCTTTGTTTTCCAGTACTGCTTTTTCGATATCATTCACCTTGTACTGCGCCCAGGCGTTGATCCGCAGTGCAGCCTTGTCTTTGGTCAGGATTTCCTGTCCGTTGATCTCCAGCTGCCGCTGTCTGATATCTACCTTGCTGACCGTAATGGAGATATCATTTTTCCACCAGTAATACACACCCTGAGACAGTATCATCTCGTATTTACCATCGATCAGAAGCACGGCCTTTTCGTAGTTTTCCACGGTGATGGTCCTTACGTAAGGCTGCACCAGTTTGTGGTTCAGGGTGGCCCTGTCTATTTTTTCGGTGATGTTTATTTTGCTGGTATCTGCTTTCACGAATTTGTATTCGATCACACTTTTCCAGAAAGTATATCTTCCGGTTGTCAGTACTTGTTTCAGCAAACCATTCTGATACATCAGCACGATTTCTGTTTCTTTTACCTCGATGACCTGCAGGGAATCCGCCAGGGACTTATCCTGCAGGAGGATGTTGAGTTCTACCGGTGCGTTGAAAGGCTGATTGATGTTATACACTTCTACCTGTTCACTGAAGAGCCAGTAGTTTCCTTCGGTAAGCATGCGCTGGTATACGCCTCTTTTGAAGACGAGCCCGATTTCGTACGCATTGATGATTACTCTTTTCATTTTTTGTTTTTTTAGGGGGATGAAAAATTAAAGCCAGCGCTACTGTCCATCCCGTTTTCACGGAAACAGCCTTCAGTTCGTGTATGCGTCTCTGTTAGTGGCGGAAGGAGACTATTGGACACGATTTCAAAAACATTTACAGCTGTTTGCTGGTGTAGACCGGATTGGTTGACCACGCCCTTTTGACGTAGTAATAGGGACATATAACCCTGGCTTCTGGTGCGCTTTTTTGAGAAGGAGCGCGCTTCTGCCTGACCACACAGACTTATCCTTTCCGTAAAAGGTGGGAGTCGAACCCTTATTGTTGTCTATTGCTCTACCCAAATGAGCTACTGTTTTTTAAACAGGGAGGACTCGAACCTCCTACCCATAGATCCTGATTTTGAAGAATACCTCATGCCGCAACAGCATACAACCAGTTACTACCGTTGCACTGCGGGGTTCTCTGAAACCCTCACCTGGTTTGCGTACACGACTATTCCTCTACTTCCCTGGCAGGGAAGTCTCTTTTGGCTAAAAGCCTGGTGTGAGTGGCAGGATTCGAACCTGCTAAGCCCTAAGGCGATGGTTTTACAGACCATTGCGATACACCGTCATCGCAGCACTCACGATTGGGTAAAGGTGGGGAGTCGAACCCTAATCTTCCGAACCACAACCGGACGTTCTACCATTGAACTACCTAAACCGTGAAACTATTGGCCTGACTGAGTTTTAACCAAAAACACATTTGTGGTCAGGCCATTTTGGGGCAACAAAAAAGCCGGTCATTTTACAACGACCGGCTTTAGATATCTTTCACATGATTGCTCATGCAGTTATACACCGGTGTCGTTGAAGTTTATGCGCATGATAATGCTTACCGCCTAGTGGCCGTATGCTAAATTGTATGCGATTTATTGATAAATTCTTCATCATTTTTCCAAAATAAAAAACCCCGCAATCTCTTGCGGGGCTTGTGTTATATCGAATTCGTTTATTCAACTATTCTGTAGCATAACATGCCCCGCAAACGATATAGCCTTTTGAGGCTACGGCGTGTAATTGTGGTATGTGATAAAAATTGCGGTACATGTTTTATGATTTTTTTAACAGTGCAAAGATGGAATAATTTTTTTAATATCTCCAAAATAATTTTTCAATCTTGATAATTTAATTATCTTGAAATGCTTATTGGTGGCTTGTTATATGGCATTTAAATTTTTTTATGTTGTATAACTGTTAGGACTATACGATATTTTATACGCTGCATCGATTAGCGACAATAACTGATTGTACATCAATAATAACTGCGATCTTTCTGCTGCCTCTTCGTAAATAGTATCTTCCGCGGACAAAGATTCCATTAACCAGTTATGCATAATTAGCCTTACCTCACATAACGGCATCAGCATGCAAAAACGATGAAGCGTGAGGTAAGGGTTGGCTTCTTCTGTCGGGGTGAGATGAGTGAAATGGAACATGGAGGGTTGCATAATGTTTGGGGTTTGATATATACTAATATACTATAAATATGTATTGTGGACATATTTATATACAGAAAAATTTTTTGCTTTCATCCGTTTTGCGTATATAGCTAAAAAATTAGCATTAAAAGCTTATACATGAGTGGCAAAATATTTAACCGGATAAAAGCAGTCCTGGCCGAAAAACAAAAAACTAATAAATGGCTGGCAGAAACGCTCGACATGAACATTAACACCGTCTCCAAATGGTGTACAAATAAAATACAGCCTACCATTGAAACACTTTTCGCCATCGCCGAAGCGCTCAATGTTGAAGCAAGGGAATTACTGGTGGAACGAAAGAAATCCTAGAAAGTCGTCGATCCCCGGGGGGAATCTTATTATTAGAGGTCGACGACTTGTTGTGCGGAAAAATTGGTAAATTGGGAGGATGGAATGCTTAATGGGCAAGGGAGGTGCGTTTGAAATTGTTAGGGTTTTAATCGTACTATGTAGAATTGAAATCTAGATGGTGCCAACTATCAATTGATTGATTCAGCCGGTTTTAATCGTACTATGTAGAATTGAAATTATCTTACAACCACTTTTCTGGCATTGGGATCTGGTTTTAATCGTACTATGTAGAATTGAAATTTTGTTTCTTTCTGTTAGAGGCAGCATTTCGTATGTGGTTTTAATCGTACTATGTAGAATTGAAATCCTTTATTGGCCTTTGGAATTTTGCCGACGATTACGGGTTTTAATCGTACTATGTAGAATTGAAATTTCGCACGATTTAAGTCCTTAACACCAAATTCACCACGTTTTAATCGTACTATGTAGAATTGAAATTTTTTATAGTATTCAATACTGTCAATGAGCAGCTGGTTTTAATCGTACTATGTAGAATTGAAATTGTGGAGAGGTGATAACAAGGCCTCCTGAAATCTTGGTTTTAATCGTACTATGTAGAATTGAAATGTAAAACTGGCGCCCAGCCGTGCTGATATGGAAAGGGTTTTAATCGTACTATGTAGAATTGAAATCCCGGTAGGCATCATTCTTTTTAAAGAAGGATAATCCGTTTTAATCGTACTATGTAGAATTGAAATCCGGCTAAAAAACTTGGCGCGAATGGCTTTTCACCCGGTTTTAATCGTACTATGTAGAATGGAAATATAAGCCATGGACTGCGAAGTATCGATAATATAGTAGTTTTAATTGGACCATAAAGGAATTGAAATTGCATGGCTATAGCGTCGGTTACGGTCCCGCCACCAGTTTTAATTGGACCATTGAGGAATTGAAAGAGGCATACTCCCTGTATTTCTGCATTGGTCAATACTGTTTTAATCGAACCATCAAGGAATTAAAAATAGTACCTTTATCTGCCTATTGCGTTTTTAAAAAAAATGCTTTAATCGCATCACTAAGACTTTGAAAGTTTTTAACCCAAAAAATCTTCACACATGTACATCTACAGAACTTTGCATCATCCAGAAGGATGGAGAGGGCAGGCTGAGTTTGAGATCCGAGATAACCAGATCTTTACAACTGTTAACCATGCCACTGGAACGCATACGCAGCCCTGGTTTGAGATTAACAATGACAAGGTTTATCCTACTATGTATCACCCTAATGGGCGTAGTTCTTTTGCTTGGTTTGAAATTCATGAGGATAGTCTGAAGACGGCTGTTCATCATCCGAAGGGTGCACAGGGATTACCTTGGTATAAAATACAGTAGGAATCCTCATGAATAAGAGGTGATAATGCACCTCTTATTCATCAAAATAATCGTCTTTGATATAAGTGTCGATGAGTGTTTTTTCGTCTATTTCAATACCTCGAAAGTGTAAATTAATTTTTCGCTCTTGAAAGAATCTTTTGACAAGGTCTTTTTTATGAGCATTTTCTCCATGATGAAAAGCCCTATGGCAATTAGGACAGAGGGCGATGATGTTTTCTGGAACATCAATGCTGTATCGGAACCCATCTTGTAATGAGATAGGGATAAGATGATGCGCTTCTACAAAAGGTTTTTTAGTTTTCCCTGATTTAAAAGTTTGGTGTCGATTATCTACTTCACATTTATAGTTAGCATTCAATAATGCTTTGGAAGCAATACGTTCGCTACGCGGCCATTTGGTGGGTATTATGGGTTGTTGGGATGGTTTGGCGATTGGTCCATCAGGTAATGTTGCGGGAGGAAGATCTTGAATGGCATCTTGAAAATCCTCTTCTGTAGGGATGGTGATGTTAACAATAGAAGGTCCAATGACTTCTTTCATGGTGCTATATACCCCGACCATTTTCTGTAGGTCGTTTATTATCATCTGGTCAGTGGGCATTTCATCTATGAAATAAACCTGACTAAAAACAGTTCCCCATCTATACCCTTTCGTGCGTGTTCTTTCTGCTAATAGATCGATTTCCTTAGTCGAGAAGTTAGTAATAGGGCTGAATTGCTCTTGTAGCGCGCGTTTGTTTTTCAGGATGATTCTTTTACCTATTCTCGGACCATGCGCATTTTCAAACTGAGTCCAGCCTTGCAACAAGACCAGATAAAACTTTGTCATGCGCGAATCGAAGAGATAAACGATGTAATAACCTTCTTCCGGAGAGGTGGTAATAGTTTTATCGAGAATAGATAAGTGTGGGACTTCCGCCATGATCCCCTTACCTACTGAACCTTTAGACAGATATTGTTCAGTAGAAAGACCAGAAGCTTCCTGTAGTGCTTTAGGAAGAATTTCTGTTAATATTTTAGTGGAGCGAAGATGGCCATATGACCTATTACCTCCATTTTTGACACTATTTTTTTCGCCGGGATAGATGCTGATAAATTCTGAGAATAGTTCTTGCAACATGATAGACGGGTTAAGGAAAATCGCAGTATCAATATTACAAAAAACGCCTCAATTATCACTTATACCCTGCCGCCTGCAACTCAAACAACTCCGCATATTTCCCTTTCTGTTCCAGTAGTTGCTCATGACTGCCTATCTCTGCCAGTTGACCTTTTTCGAGCACGAGTATACGATTAGCCATACGCACGGTAGAGAACCGGTGTGATATCAACACGGCAGTCTTATCTTTTGTCAGGTCGGCGAAGCGGAGGAATACGTTGTACTCAGCACGAGCATCGAGTGCAGAAGTGGGTTCATCGAGAATGAGGAGCTGTGCATCTTTCATATACGCACGTGCCAGGGCTATTTTCTGCCATTCACCGCCGGAGAGGTCAATACCCTGATTGAAGCGACGGCCGAGCATCTGCTCATATCCGAGGGGCATTTTTTCGATGAGCGGTTCAGCCAGACTTTGACGGGCCGCATCCTGTATCAACGAAAGGTTATGTCCCTGATCGATGTTGCCGACGGCGATATTCTGGGCTACCGTCATCTGGTAGCGCTGGTAATCCTGGAAGATAACGCCTACCTGCGTACGAAGTTCGTTGAGATCGTACTCACGGAGGTCTACACCATCGAGAAGGATACGTCCTTCCGCCGGATCGTATAGACGTGCGAGTAGTTTGACAAGGGTCGTTTTACCGGCACCGTTCTCCCCTACCAGCGCGAGCTTTTCGCCGGCATGCAGGGTGAAGTTAAGGTGACGGATAGCCCATTTATCGGAGTTGTGATATTTAAAACCTACATCTTCAAAAGTGAATCCCTGCCCGATCGGGTGAGGAAAAGGCCGGGGATGTTTGGGAGAAGTCATCCGGGGTTGTATCTCGAAAAACTCGAAGAGGTCTCTGAGGTACATGGCGCCCTGTGTGACACTGGAGAAACGTATCAGAATACCCTGGAAGGTAGTACGCAGCTGCCGGAAGGAGCCGGCAAGGAAAGCGAGACTACCGATAGAAAGCCCGCCACTGATCGTTTGCAGGATGATGATGATATAGGCTGTATAATAACCGGCACTGCCCAGTAAGGCGAAGAAGGTGCCCCAGATGGCATGTCTCGATTCCAGGTCCTTTTTATCATTATAAAACTTGTCGGATATCACACGGAAGCGCTGAATAAGAAAATCCGACAGGTTAAATACCTTCACCTCTTTGGCTGTTTCGTCGCTAGCGCCCAGGTAGCGTATATAGTCCAGTTCCCGCCGGTCGGAAGTCTGCCCCCAGGTAAGGCGGTAATGCAGGTGGTTAAAGTGCGATTCGTTCAGAAAGGCGGGGATAACCGCCACCAGCAACAGTAATATCAGCCAGGGATTGAATACTATCAGCCCGGCGGCCAGAAAGCCCATGGTGATCAGGTCCTGCACCTGACTGAGGACTTGCGAAAGCAGGATTGTCCGGCCAATGGTTTGCTGCCGGGCCCGTTCCAGTTTATCGTAAAATTCTGAATCTTCAAATTGATCAAGATCCAGCGAGGCGGCATGCTCCATGAGTTTTACGGAGGTATGGTTGGCTACCAGATCTCCCAGCAGGCTGTCCATGAGTGTGATGGCTCTGCTAAGGGCGTCGGAAAGTATGGCGAGTCCGAATTCGAGGGCTACCAGCTGCCACAGCAGCTGCGGGGTTGGGTGGATTTGATCTTTGGAGATAAGCACTACTTCGTCAATGATCATCTTACCTACATACAACAGTGATACCGGCATGGCAGACTGTGCGATACGCAACAGGATATTGGCAATCGTTAATCCGGGGCTGGTTTGCCATACCATTCTGAAAAAGGCGGGGATATTACGCAGGGCGGCCAGCCGTTCCTGAAAAGTTAATCTGTCTTCTGCTGCCCGTGCTCGTTTCTTATGTTTAGTGCCATACTTATTCATAAGATTAATTTACGTAAAAATGTCACGCAACGTGCCACACAAAAAATACACAAAGGTCGTACCCTTTGCGTCTTTCAGGACAACTATTCTATATCTTTGTGCCCGCGAATGCAAAAAAATACGATTACATGGTAACACTTTTTGTTTTTGTTATGGCCGTAGCCATTCTGGTTATCGGAGGTGCCATAACCGCCATCAACCTGCAATCCAGGCAGTGGTCTTCTTCTGAAGAATAGTTATCATCCACAGATTACCTGAATAATTATAGTCCTTCAATAGAGGGATAAGGCTGATTGCTGCGTCACATAAGCATATTATAGTATTTGAACCTACGATGAAGTACATAGCTGCGCGGGAGAAAAGGAACCTGCTGACGTATTTAGGAGAAAAGGAATGGTTGATCATGTTCCTTTGGTTTGGGTTGGCATTTGTTGGAGCCATCACGGAAATCTCTAGAGGGAATATCAATAACTTCCTCATTTTCAAGAATGTATTCTTCCATCTGATACATCAGCAACCGTTATATATCGAATATCCGCAGGAATACTACGATGTAAACCTGTACGGTCCGGTTTTCAGTGTTGTCATAGCTCCTTTTGCGGGGCTGGAGACAAGACTGGGCGCTTTACTGTGGGCACTCACCGGTGCCGGGGTATTGTATTATGCTATCCGGCAGCTACCGCTTAACCGTATTCAGCAAAATATTATCCTCCTGCTCTGCACCCAGGAACTGATGGGAGCCAGCGGGTGGTTTCAGATGAACCAGTTTGTTGGGGCATTCATCATCCTTACCTTCGCTTCCATTGTCAAAGGAAAGGATATGTGGGCAGCGTTTTTTATTGTACTCGGCACGCTCACAAAGATCTACGGGATTGTAGGACTGGCCTTCTTCTTTTTCAGTAGTAATCCCAAACGCCTGATAGCTGGGCTTTTCCTGTGGGGAGGAATTTTGTTTGCATTACCGATGCTGATTTCCAGCCCTCAGTATGTGATTAACTGTTATTTTGAATGGTATGCTGCCCTGGCACATAAGAATACCCTGAACGAAGCCGTGACAACCATTTTCCAGGATATTTCTGCCGGAGGTTTTATCAAAAGAGTATTTCATATTCCCTGGCTGAGCAATACCTATGTGCTGATACCAGCTATGATCATCTTCCTGGCTCAGTATATCATGCTGCCTTACCGTTATAACTCCCGTTACCGTTTATATATTTTGTGCTCTGTGCTGATGTTCCCGGTACTGTTTAGTACCAGCTCAGAATCACCTACCTACATTATTGCCATCCCGGCTATTTGTATCTGGTACGTGATGCAGCCGTCTACCCGGGCCAATAATATATTTCTGTTTTTTGCCATACTGCTGGTAAGTTTCTCTCACTCCGATGTGGTAACCCCCTGGGTGAGGAAAAATCTTGCGGTGCCTTATGCACTGAAGGCCTTGCCTTGCTTGGTGTTATGGCTGATGATCGCGTATGAAATCTTTACTAAAAAGTTCCTGGTGAAACCACCTAAGCCTGAGGAAGCTGCCCCTGTACTGGAGCCGGTAGCCCAGGCATAAGGAACGGAGATATGCCAACGATATCACTTTTACGCCAACTTATAGACGAAATGGCCACATGCCCAGGCATGTGGCCATATTTTTTATCAGATTGCCTTAGAACTGACGGTTAACAGTCCTGTTTAGCTTTTAGCCATCTCCTGGTTCTGTACCCCCGGCCCCATTCTCTGACAGGGCGCTATGGGGTCTTACAGCCCGTTACATTACCATGGCTACTGCCCTATCTAAAATCATATTCAGCAGCTACTCAGCGTTCCTACCTATCTCTGATTTTTTGTTAATACCATTAACAAAAAAGTTATTTCCCGACGCCCAAGGCCCTACTCTTTCCATTCACAAAAAAAATGTTAAAAAAGTTATCCTGACCCCGTATATTAGCTTGCTAAAAGGATTTAGTTATGAACATGGGATTTAGGATCGGTGGCGCGCTGACCCTGTCGGCCATGATGCTCAACAGCATTGAAGCCGATGCACAGAAAAAGCCCGCCAAAGGCTTCAGCGAAAGCAGATCGGTAGCAGCGGTAGACCCGTACATCGGCTCAGGTGGTCATGGACACGTATTTGTAGGTGCCAGCGTGCCCTACGGCGCGGTTCAGGTAGGACCTACCAACATCGTTAAAGGTTGGGACTGGTGCTCCGGATACCACTACTCCGACAGTGTTGTAATCGGCTTCTCCCAGATGCACCTCAGCGGCACCGGTATCGGCGACCTGGGCGATGTGCTGATCATGCCTTATACCGGTAACGTCCGTACCAACCGTGGTACACAGGACAATCCGACTTCCGGCTACGGCTCCCATTATTCTCATACCCGCGAAAAAGCCCGTCCCGGTTATTACGCGGTAAAACTGGACGACTACAACATCGACGTAGAACTGACCGCTACTGAAAGAGTAGCCCTGCATAAATACACCTTCCCTAAAAACGAACCATCCAATATCATCATCGACCTGAAAGAAGGTATCGGCTGGGACGGCCCGGTAGAAACATACATCCACCAGATAGACGACTACACGCTGGAAGGTTACCGTTTCTCCAAAGGCTGGTCTGAAGACCAACGGGTATGGTTTACCATCAAGTCTTCTGTGCCGGTAAAACAGTTTATGGTCTTCGAAGGAGAAACTAAAAATGAAGGCAAATCCCTGAAAGGCAAAAACGTGAAAGGCGTTATCTCCTTTGCTAAATCCCCCGGACAGGTAATGTTAAAAGTAGGTATCTCCCCCGTGAGCAGTGCCAATGCGCTGGCTAACATCAACGCAGAAATGCCGGGCTGGGATTTTACCAAAGTTGTCAACAGCGCCAACGCCAAATGGGACAAAGAACTGTCTAAAGTAAATATCCAGACTAAAGACGAAGCTACCCGCCGTGTATTCTACACCGCCCTCTATCACACCATGATAGACCCTGCGCTGTTCAATGACCACAACGGCAGCTTCCGCGGCACCGATAAAAAAGTATACCCTAATCCGGGCTTCGATAATTACTCCGTTTTCTCCCTCTGGGACATCTACCGCTCTGCGGCTCCCCTGGCCACTATCCTGCATCCTGAAAAAGTGAACAGCTTCGTGAACTCCATGCTCACCATTCACAAACATCAGGGTAAACTGCCGGTATGGCCACTCATGGGCAGCGAAACCAACTGTATGGTGGGGTACCACGCAGTACCGGTGATTGCAGATGCTTACCTGAAAGGATTCTCCGGATTCAACGCTGAAGAAGCTTTGGAAGCCATGAAAGCTACTTCCATGCGTGACGACCTGGGCGTTAAATATGTGAAGGAAAGAGGATACATTCCCGCCGATAAGGAATATGAATCTGTATCCAAAGCGCTGGAATATGCCATTGACGACTGGTGCATTGCCGCCATGGCCAAAAAGATGGGCAAGCAGGAAGACTACGAATACTATAAAAAACGTGCTTCCTACTACAAAAACTATTTCGACAGCACCATGAAATTTGTACGTCCCCGTCTGAGTGATGGCAGTTTCAAAACACCATATGATCCGTTCAACTCCATCCACGAAAAAGGTGACTTCACCGAAGGTAACGGCTGGCAGTATACCTGGCTGGTGCCTCACGACGTAGAAGGACTGATAGGCCTGATGGGTGGCGATGAAGCTTTTACCCGTAAACTCGACAGCCTTTTCACCGCTAAAGGTGATATGGGTGTGCAGGCTTCCAATGATATCTCCGGTCTTATTGGTATGTACGCGCATGGCAACGAACCTAGCCACCACGTTACCTATATGTATGCTTTCGCGGGCAACCAGTGGAAGACTGCAGAAAAAGTAAGACAGGTGATGAAGGATTTTTATTTCGACCAGCCTGAAGGCCTCGCAGGTAACGAAGACTGTGGCGCAATGTCATCCTGGTACGTGTTTTCTTCCCTGGGCTTCTACCCTGTTAACCCCGCCAACGGTGTTTACGTAATGGGTAGCCCCCTGTTTGATAAAGCCACCCTGAAACTGCAGGGCGGTAAATCATTTACTGTACAAACAGTCAATAACAGCAGCGAAAATATCTACATTCAAAGTATTACACTTAACGGAAAACCCTATACGAAAAGTTTTATCACTCACAAGGACCTGTTGAAAGGTGGTACAATGGTAGTAACGATGGGTAACAAACCGAATTACAACTTTGGTAAAAATATAGCAGACAGACCTGCGAATAATTTATAGATTTTCTGATTTTGGTATTTTTTGATTTCGGGATTTAAATGGAATCCCGAAATCAAAAAATACCAAAATCAGAAAATTTGAAAATCTACACGCTCTCTCCCAATACCTGTAATACTTCCGGCGTCACTGTGCCGAAGATCGAAACCCCGGCGGCTCCGTTATCAATAGCCAGTTTCACCGCTTCCCTCAGATCATTGTAGTTATTATGGAAGTCAGGCAGGAAAAGCCCTGCATACAGAGGAAATGCACCATGCAGTGTTTTAACCCCTTCTGCTACAGCATCTCCTATCCAGGTAATATTTTCCCGGTAGAACCCGTGATAGATCATCGGCATAACGGCATTCAGCGGCCAGTTGGTCCAGTCTTGCCTTACAATACGTTTGGCAATTTCCGGTGTTGGAAATACTGCGGCTGAAATAGGTTTTTTATGCTGCTGTGCCACCTGCGCCAGGTTTTTTACCACATTGGTAACGCGGTCGTAGCGGAACTTGCGCCAGGAAGGACTCTGGTCCGGATGTTCCAGCTCCAGCGGATCTTTGCCGTAAGCGGATTTATAAGCGCTGCGGCAATCGTTGCAGTAACAGAAATCGTATTCCGGCAGCTCTCTGGACTGGTCGATGCCGTAGTTCCCCCACAAGTTTACCGGCAGGATCACATCACAGAAGCGGACATAATCCAGATGGATACCATCCACATAATCCTTGGAAAGGAACTGTTGTACCTGCGATTTGAGGTAGTTCACTACTTCCGGTTTACTCGGACATAACCAGCGGTAGTAGTCCACATAAGGTGGGTGGTTGGAACAGGATTCGCCTTTCCGGTTGACGGCGTACCACTCCGGGTGACTAGCCAGCAGTTCTTTTTCTCCGCGGTTCATGGTCCACATCCAGCGATGTGCTTTGATGCCGTTGGCTTTGGCAGCTCTGAAGTGTACTTCGCTGTCTGCTTCAAAAAACAGATCGGTGATACCGGCCTGGCGGTAAGTGGCATAACGTTTTTGCAGATCGGCTGCTTTTTCTTTTGGATCAGGGTTGATCCATACACGGTGTTGTACACCGATTTTTTCCATTGACTGCGGCTTTTGGGCAGTAGCGGCGCTGGCTGGCAGCGATGGTTTGGCAAGGGCAAGTCCTCCGATGCCTAATGCTTTGATGAAATGACGTTTATCCATAGCTGTTATTTTCTTTCGGTGGTGATACGACCTTCCTGGTTGATACGAATAATACCATTGAAGGTATTGCCTTGAATGCCGGCATTGAACTGAGAGCTGATGCCTTCCATTTGCAGGGAATATACGGCTCCGTCGGTAGTGGTTTGTTTGGCGGGGACTTTCAGCTCCTGCAGGCTGGTAGCGAATTTACCATGGCGTTGCCGGTACTGCAGCTGTTGATGGTAGATGTGCCACAGATAACGTTTGGCAGGCTCTGTGGCTGGCATCTGGAAGTTGACTCTTTTTCCTCCGGTGGATTGTGTACTGAACTGCAGGTATCCCCATCTTTCAGGAGCATGCATGTTGATGATTTCCTGTGGCGACCATACCCAGTTGTTTTCCGGCTTTTTTAGTTTGACATACTGATTGTCTTCTACTTTGGTATCCCATTCTACCCTGGAGAAGTTGATGCGCCAGATGGTGCTGTCGGAGGGCCGGCGTACATCGTTGAAAAAGCGCAGGGCATTGAAGGGGATGGCTATTTCCACGGTCCATTCCTTGTCTTCGTCGTTGGGCTGGTTGAGTGTACCGTTTATATGAACGGCGGTCTTTACGCCTTTAGTATCCCAGTTGAGCAAAGCGTTACCACCATTGCGGTAAGGCTTGTTCATGAACAGGTCCATTATGGTATTGTATGCATTGATTTCCAGTTCAAAATACTGGTGCGTATCACCATCAGGATCGATAAATACTTCAAAATCATTATCCTGAAAGATGATGGCATCATGTTCTTTCAGTGTGGCCCAGATATGGGGCTCCTGCATGACGGCTGCAATGTAGAGGTAGTGCTGGTCCCACATCATTTTCACCTGGGTGCGCAGCGGTGGTTTGGGTTTGGCATTTCCTTCAATGTCGGTGAAGTCATCAGTCCAGGGCACTTGCTGCCAGGCTGTTTCAGACAGTTTGCCATCAATGGAAATGCTGTCATTGGTTTGATAACAGATGTAATGGCGTGGTGTTCCGGTAAATGGTTTGAAGGATTCTGAAAAAGTCTGTCCCTTAGCGGTGATACACATGATGAGACTGCAAAAAGCGGTAGTGGCACGGATGAACGCCTTGCATGGGTAATGGTTTGATCTTGACATTTTTTAAATGTTTGAATACCAGTCTTCTGGTTTCCGAAATAATTAGCTATCCAATTTCAATATGGGTCTCAAGATAATGGGTTAATCCAACAGAACAAACAACATCTTCTATTTAAAAAGAATAAAAAAAACCTGATCAGGATTTTCCTGATCAGGTTTACAAAAAGTAAAAGAATCATTCAATTACCAAATTCTGACGCGCGCGCTATCTGCTCTCCACATACCGTTACCTTCTTTCACGTTATACACTTTATAAAAAGCGTCTACATCGCTGAAAGGTCCGTTCACTCTGAATTTAGCAGGTGAGTGAACGTCGGTGAGTACACGACGGGCGAGCTCTTCTTTTTTGGTATGGCTCAGCCATCCCAGGGAGTAACCCATGAAGAAGCGCTGTGACGGCGTATATCCGGCGATAGGTTGGTTCTTTTTGAATTGTTCGGTATGTTGGAAGGCATCCCATCCGAGGAGGATACCGCCGAGGTCGGCGATGTTTTCGCCAAGGGTGGCTTTACCATTGATGTGCTGGCTATCTACCACTACATAGCTGTCGAATTGTCTAACCATCACGGCTGCACGCTGATTGAATTTGCTTTCATCTTCTTTGGTCCACCAGCTTTTCAGGTTACCGTCTGCATCAAATTGACGGCCTTCGTCATCGAAGCCATGGGTGATTTCGTGGCCGATGGTGGAGGCGCCGGCATAGCCGTATACGAGGGCGTCATCCAGTTCTTCATCGCGTTTACCGGGAACGGTGAAGATACCGGCGGGCAGTACGATTTCGTTGTTGCTGGGGTTGTAGTAGGCGTTATACGTCTGTGGAGTCATGTCCCATTCGGTGCGGTCTACGGGTTTACCCAGTTTGTTGACGGAGTAGTTATGCCACCATTGACGGGCTGCTTTGATATTCTGGGCATAGGACTGGTCTTTGATGTCCATTGCGGAGAAGTCTTTCCATTTATCAGGGTAACCTACTTTTTTGGTGATCTTCGACAGTTTGTACAGTGCTTTCTGTTTGGTGCTGTCGCTCATCCAGGTGAGGTTTTCGATGCGTGTTTTGAGGGCGCCGCGGATATCCTCCACCATGTTTTCATATCTTTTTTTGGCGGTAGCATTGAAGAATTCTTTTACGAACAGCTGGCCCAGGGCTTCGCCGATGGCATCTTCTTCAGTGTCCAGCACGCGCTTCCAGCGGGGTTTCTGTTTCTCCTGACCTTTGAGCAGGGTGTTGTAGAAAGCGAAGTTAGTAGCCGCGATGGTGTCGCTAAGCGATGAAGCGGCGCTGCTGATCAGGTGCCATTTAAGATAGTTTTTCCAGGTGCTGAGGGGCTGCGATTTAACGGCAGCACTGAGGGCGGTATAGAATTCAGGCTGACCAACAATGATGGTGTCAGCAAACTTACTAATGCCTTGTTGTTTGATGAAGGCGGCCCAGTCGATATTACCGGCTATTTTATTCAGCTCTGTTACCGGCATTTTGTGGTAATTGGCTTCCGGATCGCGCAGGTCGGCCAGCTTACGGCTGGATTTGGCCAGCAGGGTTTCCAGCTGTATAATGCCTTCAGCGGCTGTTTTGGCGGCGCTGGCATCCATACCGGTGAATTGCAGCATATGGGCGATATGAGCAGGATAAGCCTGTCTTACCTTAGTGGTGCGCTCATCGGTGTTGAAGTAATAGTCGCGGTTGGGGAGTCCCAGCCCACCCTGGTAAAACTGCAGGGCCATGGCTTCGCTGTTTTTGCTGTCCTGAGCAATGTAAGGACTGCACATAGCGCCGGTATAGATGTTCTGGGTGGCGGCGAGTGCTACCAGTTCCTGTACGTTGGTAACGGCATCAATAGCTTTGAGATCTTCTTCAATAGGTTTGATACCGGCAGCATTGATGGCTGCGGAGTCCATACCGCTTTTCCAGAAGGCAGCTATCTTGTGGGAGATGGCGTCACCTGGTTTTTCTGCGGCTTGTTCGTTGATAAGGCGCAGGCGTTTGTACAGCTCTTCCTGTACGAGGTTACCGATGCCCCAGGCGCTGTATTCTGCGGGTATGGGGTTTTGTTTGATCCATCCGCCGTTGACAAAGTCAAAATAATCTTGTGCGGGGTTGACAGTACTGTCTACATTGGCGGCTAGGATATCAGGGGTAGCTTGTTTGTCGGCAGCGGCTTTTCCCTGGTTGCAGGCACTCAGATAAGCCATACCGGCTATACTCATGCCTGTGAGCAAGTATTTCCTCATATTTGATTGGTTGTTTTAAGGCTGGAAAGATAAAGGTTTTTTGGGCAGCGCCCTTTAAAATAGACAGAATACTATTGGTTTTATATTGTATTTTGGAAGATAGTCAACCAGCTTATCCCTTATGATCAACAAACTATCCACCGGTCGTATTTTATCTATTGATGCTTTTCGCGGCATTACCATTCTGGTGATGATCTTTGTAAACAGTGTAGCGGGTGTACAGGATATTCCTGCATGGATGCAGCATGCACATGCAGAGGAAGACAGGATGACTTTTGTAGATGTAGTGTTTCCGGCATTTTTATTCATAGTAGGTATGTCGATCCCTTTTGCGATCAACAGCAGGCTGGCCAAAGGCGACAGCTTCTGGCAGCTGCAGCGGCATATCCTGTGGCGTACACTGGGACTGCTGGTGCTGGGCGTGTTTATGGTGAATACCGGCGGGTTGAATGCTGCTGCTACCGGCATCAGCGTGGCCGTGTGGGCATTGTTGTTTTATGTAAGTGTGGTGCTGGTATGGAACGTATACACGTTCAAAAAAAGCTGGATAACGTGGTGCTTCAAAGGAGCTGGCATCATATGCCTGATCGTGCTGGGTTGTATATACCGTGGTGGTGAAGATGGGAGCCGTCACCTTACACCGCAGTGGTGGGGTATCCTGGGGCTCATCGGCTGGGCATATTTTTATGCCTGTGTGGTGTACCAGTTGTTCAAAGGCAACTCCAGTGCTATCTTCCTGATGATCGCTGCATGTACCGGGTTTTATATTTTATGTCAACAACCATTTATGAAAGAAGGAGCCTTGAACTGGCTTACTTCCCAGGAAGGCAATGCTGCGCACCTTTCCATTGTGTTGTGCGGAATGCTGCTTACCTTATTTTATTTTGATGAAGACCTTGGTCTGAATGGAAGCCGATTGGTTTCGAGGATAACAGGTTTTGCGCTGATGTTGGCGCTGGCTGCGTTGTGGCTGCGTCCTTCCTTCAGGATATCCAAGATTCATGCAACGCCCAGCTGGTGCCTGTTCAGCGCCGCTATCTGTGTGGTGGTGTTCTCACTTTTGTATTTTTTAATAGATGTAAAACGCGTCAGCAGATGGACTTCTTTCTTCCGGCCTGCCGGTTCTAATCCTTTGCTGACCTACATACTGCCTGATATTGTTTATTTCGGGATGATCGCATTAGGTCTAAGTCTGCCGGCTGTTTTACAACAAGGCCTTCCCGGAATTATCTGGTGTATGTGTTTTGCGGTGGCCATGTTATTTGTGGTAAAAGGACTCAATAAACTGCGTATCCGCCTGCAACTGTAACTTTCTCCCTCCTTATTCCGTTATAGCATATACGTAGTGTAGAAAATATCTGCGTATGAAACATCCGTATGCCTTGTTTATACGTAGATATGTGTGGTATTGCGTTTGTAACCATAATTCCGTGAACAATTTTTTTATCCCAAAAACGATCCACTGATGAAAAAAATAGCGATCATATTAGTGTTGGCAGGGGTGATTTTAGCTACCTTAGCACAGTATGCCTATTCAAACGATTGGATGTGGTTCAGAATCTTCCACACCCTCGGTTTCATAGGCTATATATTTATCATCAGCGGACTGGCTTATTTTTCCCTGTGGTTGATTCATCAGCTCTCCCGCGATGAAAAGAACAGAATCAAACGTTATTATCAGCAGCACAGAGAAAAAGAAGCATAGAACCGCACAACACGGTTGTAAACTATGGCAACAGATATTTTTACGCTGAAGTTTGAATATAAGGGTCACCCTCATATTCTGGAAGTGAACACGGTACACCAGACCTATAAAACAGTATACAAAGTAGTTATTGGAGAGCACGAAATCACCTACGAGCCCGACGAAGAAGGATATGTAAGGGCCGTATCAGACAAACCCATACACGACCATCCCCGTCCGGTAGATATCGAATTATTACATCACGTGGCCGAACTCATCGTCCATCATATCCTGTAATCACGTTTCCGGCTCACCACGGACTTCATCACGGATAGTCTCTGCATCCCAGCCCTGCCCCTCATCCAGCCAGGTTTTGATACGGTCGGAAGAAATGAGCTTTTCCATTTCTTCGATCCGCTCCCTCATGCTGTTGACATATTGTTTCTTGTCATCACGAAGAGCAGAAAGGCTTTTCAGCGTCTGCTCATCCTGACGGAAAAATGTCCGTGCCGCCCGCTCACTGTGGTAGGCCCGCGCTCCCAGCATCCGCAAGGCATCTACGCCCATACGCAGCGAGGTGTCTACCGTCTCCCGGTAAATATGTAATACGCCCAGGTCCATCAGGTCAAAGGTATCTTCTACCTGCTGGGCCCTTACCAGCAGCTGCAGATGCGGGAAATATTTACGGGCCAGCTCCACAATCTGCCGGGTCTGATCAAAGTTGTCGGTGGCTACAATCAGCAGTTTGGCATCGTTGGCCCCGGCAGCCACCAGCAGATCATAACGGGAGGCATCACCGTAATATACTTTGATGCCCAGGTTGTGCAGCGCATCCACCCTGTCGGAATCCAGGTCCAGGATAGTACATTTGATACCATTAGCCCGAATAAAACGGCCTGTCATGCTGCCAAAGCGGCCAAAGCCTGCAATGATCACCGGATTTTTCTCATTGATTTCATCAGAAGACCTTTCCTCCTGGTCGGATGCCTGGCGGGTAAACCGTGGCTGTACCACCTTTTCATACAATAGCATAATCAATGGTGTGAGGGCCATACTGATGGCAACAATAGCCGTGAGCATCGCTGTCAGCTTTTCATCCAGCAGTCTTACCTGGCTGCTGAAAGACAACAGCACAAAGGCAAACTCACCAATGTCCGCCAGGGCAAAGGCAAACAACAGGTTCTGGTCTGTACTTAGCTTGAAGATCTTCCCCAGTATCAGCAGCACAATGGCTTTCACCAGCATAAGTCCAATCACCAGCCCGAATATCAGCAAGGGTTCCTGCAGTATCAGCGAAAAATCAATAGAGGCTCCTACGGCAATAAAAAACAATCCCAGTAAGAGGCCTTTGAAGGGTTCTATGTCACTCTCCAGTTCGTGCCGGTATTCACTGTTGGCCAGTACCACACCGCCCAGAAAGGCGCCCAGCGCGGAACTGAGTCCTACAAGGTTCATCAGCACCGCAATGGCTACCACCATCAGCAGGGCCGTGGCGGTAAATAGTTCACGTACCCGCGTACGGGCAATGATTCGCATCAGCGGATTTACAAGGTACCTGCCGGCGATGATAATGGCGGCAACGGCCCCCAATACTACCAGGGTCTGGCCCCAGGCGGGCAGGTCGTCACGAAGAGAGTGTTCATGCAGCTCCGGTGCTGCAGCTGCATGAGTGGCCAGCAACGGAAAAATGGCCAGCATGGGGATCACGGCAATATCCTGGAAAAGTAATACGGAGAAAGAGCTCTGTCCTGCTGCTGTGTTCATCCACCCTTTTTCATTAAGCGTCTGTAAAACAATAGCCGTGGAGGATAACGACAGGATCATACCCAATGCCAGCGACGCATTAAACGGCTGGCCCAACAGATAAGCCAAACCGGCAATGGCAGCGGCACTCCCCAGCACCTGAAGCCCTCCCAGCCCCAATATGGATGTACGTAACCGCCACAACAGCGTTGGCTCCAGCTCCATCCCAATCAGAAACAACATCATCACCACCCCGAACTCCGCAAAATGCATAATATCCTCACCCTCCTTGCCAATGAATCCCAGTAAAGAAGGTCCTATGATCACACCCGCGATGAGATACCCCAACACTGCACCCAGCCCCATCTTTTTAGCAAGGGGCACAAATACAATAGCAGCAGCCAGGTATACCATCGACTGAAATAAAAGGGAATGTTGATTCATACTTATTGGGTTTGTGATGGAAGTTGAAGGGCTTCGTTCATATAGGTCAGCTGTGGCAGGACGGATAAGTCAATTTTATCGTCCCGCAGCATCTCCAGCATCTGGCGGTATCGTTTGGCTTCCTCCCGGATGTCTGCAATATCCATCCGGTGCACGCCATAGATCAGATAGGGTGCCGCATATTGCATGTTGCACAGCACGGCTGTTTGAGTAAAAGGTGCCAGAAACTGGCGGACAGAATATTGATGTTTTCCCTCTTTATGATAAGCACTTTCAGCACCACCGGCGGAAATAACATTGGTAAAATATTTCCCTTTCAGGGCTTTGCCGGTATGACCATAGGCCCATCCATGCTCCAGCACCAGGTCCAGCCACTGCTTTACAATGGCAGGGGCGCTGTACCAATAAAAAGGATGCTGCATCAGAATGATATCATGCTTTTCGAGCAAATGCTGCTCCCTGTTAATATTGATATCCATTTCCGGATACTGTTCGTACAGATCATTAAAGGTGATGCCCGGCATCCCTTTGATAGCGGTCAGCAGCTGTGCCTGCACTCTCGACTTCTCCAGCGCCGGATGCGCAAAATTGATTAATACCCTGGCCATATATATTTGTCTATCCTTCGGAATATTCCTGTAATAACAATCGGTACTTACTAAGGATACTTGATTTGGAGATAAACCCGATCAGCTGCTTATCCTGCACCACTGGTAAACTCCATACATGTGCCTCGTCAAATTTTTTGAGTACCAGCGTAATATTCTCTTTTAAAGATACTACTGCCGGCGGAGCTTTCATTAATTTCTTAACAGTGACAGTATCGTATAGTTCCGGGCTGAACAGAATAGGACGGATATCATCCAGGGTGATGACCCCTTCCAGCACCTGCTGCGCATTCACGACCGCAATAATATTATGCTGCCCTTGTTTGACTATTTCTATCAGCTCCCGCAGATTGCTGTTGATATCGATCTGCTGGATATCTCTTTCTACCAGTTCCTCCAGCTTCAACATCAGCAGGATATTGCTGTCGTGCGCTTTGGTAAACACTTTCCCCTCCTCAGCCAGTAGTTTGATTTCCGGAGAGATGGGTGAAAACCATTTAGCCATCAGGTACGAGGTGGTGGCAACGATCATCAGCGGAATAAACAAATCATAACCGGAGCTGGATTCCGCTATCAGGAAAATGGCCGTCAGCGGGGCATACATCACACCCGACATCACGCCAGCCATGCCTACTATCACCAGATTAGTGACCGGCACATCTTTCAGCCCTATCTCCGAACAAAGCATCGCAAAGAAAAAGCCCAGAAAGCCACCGGCAAACAGCGACGGTGCAAAATTACCGCCATTACCCCCGCTCTGGATAGTGATAGAAGTGGCAAAAGCCTTCAGCAAACAAACACAGCCAGTAAAAACCAGCAGCATCCAGCTTTGTGGCGGTAGGTAGCCAAAGAAGCTGTTTTGAAGAATCGTTTCACCATGACCACTAGCCAATGACTTCACAGCAGCATAACCTTCCCCGAACAAGGGAGGTAGCGCCACACAAAGAAATGATACCAGCACCCCGCCCAGCATGGCCCTCTGTAATGGACTCCAGGAAAGGCGTTTGAAGAAATGTTCCACCTTATGTGACAGCACCACAAAATAGCGGGCATAAAATCCACACAGCAGGCCCAGTACAATATAAAAAGGAACGTTATGATAGTTGAAAGGTGTCCGGGATTCAAAGTGAAACAGCACCTCTTCCTGTAAGATAATCTTGGAGAGCAGGCTACCACAAACCGCGGCTACGATCAGTGGCATAAAATCTGAAAACACCACGCCGGTCAACAGGATTTCGAATGCAAACATCATCCCGGCTATGGGCGCATTAAAAGCAGCGGCAATACCGGCAGTGGCGCCGGCGGCCAGCAGCAATGTCCGCTCTTTATATCCCAGGGAATAGGTCCTGGCGTAGTTGGAACCCAGGGCCGCACCGGTGACGGCTATAGGGCTCTCCAGTCCGGCGGAACCGCCCAGCCCAACAGTGATGGCACTTTGCAGAATCTGGGAGTACATTTTTACCGGCGGGATCAGACTCGAATTCTGGGCTATCTCATGAAGGATGGCCGGAATCCCTTTACGAGACTGGCCTTTAAAGAAAAAGATGACGATCAGGGTGGTCAATACTATTCCCAGGAAGGGAAATACAACATAAAAAATGACCTGCGTGCCGAAATGTACTTTGTAGGTAATAACATAGTGAATATAGTGTACCAGCATCTTCAGCACCACACCTGCCAGTCCTGCGGTACAACCTACCAGAATACCGGAGAGTAACAGGAATTGATTACGGGTCAGGTTGTTATGCAGCCAATGCAGGATTAACTCATAGCTTTTGGCTTTTCTGACGCTGAATTGCTCAAAATCTCTCTTAAACCTGAAAAAGCTATGATGTTTCCGGATACGGCTAAATTGACTCATGTGGCAAATTTATGGATCACAGCTCAATCAACGCATAAACTTTATCGTTCATGTATGGTCCGCCGGGATGCCGGGCGGTATAATCCAGGTTGATCCAGTACTCGCCTTTTAATTCGTGATAATAAAGCTCCTTGATGATGGGTTTGGGAAAAAGAGTCACGATGGCCTGCTTCATAATCTCGAAATCATCTTTGCTGCCGCAATACAGTTCAGGATATGCATGGCCTTTGATGAGTACTATACGGCAGCGGGCCCCGACAGACTGCAGACAGGAGGTCATCAGAATAGAGTGGTCATCGCAATCACCTCCCAGTCCATTCTGGATGGTTTCCTGAGGGGTGGCAAAATATTCGTCCCTGCGGGAGTCGAGCACATATTTGAAATTATGGTTGATATAACGGAAAAGTGACAGGAAGCGGGTAATCTTCCCATATTTATAAAAATACTCGTCATAATAATCCAGCGAATGTTTTACGGAGAAGTTGCGGACTACAGAATCCTGATAGTTGACCTTCTCCCGCATGCCTCTTACGGTTTTATCGCGGTAGCTCTCTACCCTGCGGGGGTACAAGCTGAGGATGTCGAGTTGTTTGCTGTCTTTGGTGCCCCAGTTGCCCTGCACCATCCCTTTGTAATCGTTCAGTACATTGGAAAAGGTATAGCTGTCCCGGTATTTGTTGATCAGCAGCAAGCTGCATACCAGCAGAAATGCGGGTATGACCAGTGGCTGGAAAACCCATCTGAGAGCATATACCAGCAGGATACTGATGATGGTAGAAACTACCAGGTCAATATGGAACCCTCCTGCCACGATAGGCGGGATGAACCGGTTTATATAAGGTGCAAGTGGTAACAACGTCAAGAGGCTCAATGAGTTGAGCAGTAGTTTTGTAGACGTTGAGTATTTAATTTCATCAATGGCCATTATGCTATGCAAGAAAGCAAAATTATGCCACAATCACCTGGCAAAATTTGGAATGGCTTGTTTGAAAGAGGTACTGTTTCTGATTAGTTCGATTTGTTGTTGTGTGTCGGTGATTTGTTTGTCCATGTTGAGATCGCGGTAGATATTCTTCAGCAGTGCGAAATTCATCAGCGCGAGTACTTTCATGTCCAGTTTCTGTGCACTCTCGATGGCTATTTCCGCGGTACGGATAGCCTTGTGGAATTCATGTTCATTATAATATACAGTAGCATGCAACAGTTTCTGGAATGATTCCAGGAATTTGCCACTGAAATAGTCGGAAGAATATTTTTTGATTATCTGATCGGCATGACGGCAGATCCTTTCCGCTGATTTGATATTCCCCAGTCCAAGGTGGCCCTGTGCCTGCCAGCACAGCAGCATGAGCCGGAATGAGTCCGTTTTTCGGTAAGGCAGGGAAGGATATGCCTGGAACAGGCGTTGGGTGAAGTTGAGCAGATGTTCATAATCTCCCATCAGCAGGAAGGCGGTACCCATGTTACGGAATACAATTTCCTGCGCCACAGAAATATGCTGCCGGGAAGTATGTCCCCAGTATTGCTGATACTGGTAGATTTTAGCCCGGATGGTTTCATTCACGAAGCCGAATTTGAGGTATTCGTAAATAAAGAGCAGTACTTCATAAGGAGTTACCCACAGTTCACCATCAAATTCATCTGCAGTGTATAGTTTTTTGATGCTGTTCAGTTCCAGTTCACACTGCTCGGCGTCGAGCTGCAGCATGGCCATGGTAAACAACATATTCCTGATTTTGAGTTTGTCTTCCCGGGCTTCTGCCAGTCCCAGCAGGGCGTTCAGCACTTTTCGTTTACGGAAGTGCATGAATTCGTCGTTGATGATCTGGCTGAGCGGGTTTTTCTTGAAGAATCCTGAGGGGAAGATCGATTTTAATTCCACCTGATTGTTGCCTTCATGTTGATAATGCAGCACGAGGTATTCCAGCAGATGGGATTTTTCGATGTTAGCCAGCGGGAGATGGAACATTTTGATGATGCCCTCAGTTTGCCGGGAGGTGATGGTATAACGTAGGAGCCATCGGAACACCCCGATACGGTAGGGCGATTGCGGGAGATGATCCAGTATACTGCGCAGCAGGTTCTCATTGATTTCCTGGTTGCTTTGCTGCAGGTAGTGCATGGCCACAAAATATTCCAGCAGGAAGGTGTGGGCAAAACGCACTTTTACATGGAACATGATTTCCTGACTAAGGTTTTCTTCTGCCAGGATGTTATCTGCCAGCAGTTCCTTATAGGCAGGGAACAGGTCTGCATTCTGGTTGAGCAGCTTGCTTTTATCTATATAGATACCGCTTCTGCCGTAGTCGAGTAACGTCAGCAGTTTTTCGATGATCTTTATTTTAAAAGAGTTGGTTTGGGAGTTGAATACACGATTCTGTACAAACCGGGATACGATTTCAAACAGACTGAGGTGTTCATCCACAAAGTTTTGATCGGGGCCGGTATTGAGCTGACAGAAGAGTTGCAGGTAGTACGGGTTGCGTAGCTTCTGCAGAAAGCTCTCTGAAAACATGCGCACCGTGGATGGATCGAAATGATGGTTATACAGCACAGACTTCACTTCCTGTTCAGCGAGGGCCGGCATGTTGATATTGGTTTCTTCGTCCATTTCGGGGCCCAGGTACCAGTAGCGGCGGAAGGCCGGGTACTGGTGGGAATGCTGGAATATCTCCGACCAGGTGCTGCTGCGGATAGAAAGGATCACTTTCACCCACGGATAGCGGTCGTTGGAGTACACGAAGTCTTCCAGTTTGGTATATAATAGTTTGAGTTTATCACCGGATACGGCGATCTCATCGAAGCCATCTATAATGAGAATGAGGCGGCCACCTTTATTATTAAAGTGGCTGGCGAAGTATTCCCGGAAGTTTTCACCCTTGCCGAGGTCCATTTGGTTGTCGAGCCAGTTGGCCAGCGAGAAGCCTTTCAGGAGGAGGCTTCCGGCAGCGTGTGCGTGGATGAACCAGCATACGTCGTGTTTGAACCGGGCGTCTTTGCAGAACCAGAAGTGTTCGGCCAGATGTACCAGGGCCACGGACTTTCCCCAGCCTGAAGGTGCAATCAGGGCCGTGGCAGCATAATCGCTTTCGAGGAAGCGCTCAATATGTGCGTTGCAGAATGAACGGGGAACCGTGAACGGAAATGAAATACCAGAGCGGTTTTTAAGTGTCAGGATGGTATAATGTGACACCGCGTCCGCTTTGGTTTTCAGTTCATCCCACCTGCGTGTGTCCAGTTGCTGGTTGCTGCGACTGGCATTGTTGAGCAGTTGATAATGATGTTGCTGGAAATCTTCCCAGTCCTTGAACCGGCAATACTGGGACAGGGTGTTTAATGTGTAACGTGAAAAGCTGTGTTGTGTAACAGCAAATCCGAATACCCTTTTGAGCGTTGTTTCGCTCACCAGTTTTGTGGTGTTATCCAATATGGACTGAGCCAGATTCTTGCAATCTGCTGATGACATGACTTCAACGCCGTATCTGCGTAAAACTTCTTTCTGCAGTGTCATGATGAAGTCATAGGATAGATCAATCATAGGGGACAATAAAATGGATTAGGAATTTCCGATACTTTTTTAAGTACGTATCACTCAGGCATTTAGATTTTTAAAAACTAAAATGAACAAGATGAACAGGCGGCATAATCAGTGATTATATATATGTTTAATTGTAATAAAAAACATTTTAGCATTACTGTACAAATTTATTTATGTATAAATATTTGATTTTTACATAAATAGATCGCTGGTCTTCATTCATCTTTTCTAGCATCCTTCGTATAAAAAAAACTGAAAAAATCAGGAAAATTTTAGCCACCTGCATGCTCTATTCACTGAATCACTTTATAGGGTATAATGGGAGAATAGGGTATTGAAGAGTTTGAAATGAACAAACTGAACGATGTTGAACAAACTGAACGAGTCTGAGCCATTGGTCGAAAACTGAACCAAAATGGCCCATCTAATATCAATCTCTTCACATACTTTCGTAAGGTTTTTTACAAAGCTTTAACATATGGTCGAAAGTAGGATGTAACTACCACCTCCCACTTTCCACCTCGCTGTCATGTAACCATATCTTTCGCATAGCCTATCCATCAACCAGAGTAATGTTGCAATTCATTGTGAAATGAATATCATTTATATTTAATATTTGGTGCTATGCATTCAAACACTACTCCTAATTGCCCTTTTATCGTTGCCCCTATTACCCGACCTCGGGCAAAGACTGTCTTGAACACACCCGTGTTACGTAGCCTCAAAACGCATACCCGTTTTGTACTCAGCAGCCTGCTGTCACTATTGTTGTTCTTTGGCATGAGCCAACAGCAAATTCTTGCGCAGACGCAAACTCAGCGCGTGTACGCGACCAGTGAGGACCATAATCAGACTCCGTTGCTTTGTACAGTCTGTAGTGTCACCAACCCCGGTAATGCCGTGGATCAGGGTGCCGGTTTTCTGAACACCTTTTCTACCATCAATTCTACGGTGGCATTGCTGGGAGCTCAGGTATATCAGGAAATGATCTTTCCTGCAGCCGTTGCCGGCACCCAGGGCTCGATCGTAAAAGTCGGTACCGGCGCACTGCTGACCCTGAACCTGCTCGGTAATATAACCGTCCAGGCCTACAACGGGGCCACTCCGGTAGGATCTCCCGTACTCGCCAGCAACTCCGTTCTCAGCCTGCTGGCAAGCGGCAACCAGGCCGAAATTTTTGTTCCCGCGCCTGGAGGTACCTATGATAGGTTACGAGTCACGATCAGTACAGCCGTAGCAAACGTAGCATCCAGTATTAACGTTTACGCAGCATATTATAACACACCGGCCTCCGGTGTGATTTCCTGTAATACACCTATCGATGTGCTGTCTGGCGTCAACGGCAATCTCGTAGGCGTTGGCTCTGTCACCAACCCTGGCAATGCCATAGATGGAGACACCGCCACCTTCGCCCAGATGTTCTCCGCTGTTGGTTCCACACTCACTGACAGCTATGTGCAAATGACAGCGATTTATCCCGGCTTATCCAAAGCCGGCGATTCTGTTCGTATTATTACTTCCAACTCAGGAGCCCTTCTGAGCATTCAGTTACTTAATGCCACTACCATCCTTACTTATAACCAGGGAGTGCTCGTGGATTCGGTTCCAGCCAATAGCGTTAATGTGAAGCTTGATTTGCTGGGCTCAGGTGCTTCCGCATTACAGACGCTTACTTTTGCATCGTCGGGCCCCTTCGATCATATACAGGTCCGGTTTGGCGCCGTCGTCAGTGGACTCGCTACATTAAATGTAAATGAGATCCAGCGTTTCGGCCCATCACCTGCTACAGTAGGAGGCGTTACCAAAATCACCTGTCTTAATACTTCTCCATTTACACTGGATGTTAGTAATCCTGACAATACCAACTACAACTATACCTGGTATAATGCCAGTATGGCAGTAGTGGGTACAGGCTCCAGTTTCTCCCCGCCCACCAACGTGGCTGGTACATTCCAATATTATGTTTCTGCCACCCTCAAGGTGTGCTCTGCCTCTCAATCAGCTAAGGCACCGGTGACAGTGATCGTAAACAACTTCGCCACTGCCGCCGATATCACCGTGCCTGCCAGCACCACCAGTTGCGGTGATACAGCCAGGATAAAACCAACATCTTCTACTGCTACCCGCAGCCCTATATTTAAATGGTATTTTGATATTAATAAAACAACGCCCATCACCAATGGCCTGGTGCAGGGTAGTGTTCACTTCTTTGTGGACAACACCGGTCAGTTGACCGTTACCGGCCTCACCGCTCCGTCTACTACTTATTATGTAAGTGTATCCGATAGTGGTCATTGTGAAAACCAGGCAGGAGCCCTCGCCGCGGCTACCGTGACGGTAGGAACCTCTCCTGCTCCGCCATTGACGGCCACCGGCGTTTCCGGCTTCACCGGACAAACCATCACGCTGACAGCCTCCGCTCCTGGCGGTACCATCGAATGGTATACCGATACTACGGCCAGCCCGATAGCTACCGGTCCATCATTTAGCGTCGGACCTTTCGCTACACCTACCACACAAATATATTATGTAGGCGTTCGGCTGCCAGGTGGCTGTACTTCCGCAAGAGTGAAAGTGACTGTAACCGTCACTACACCGGTTACACCTACTTCTTGTAATGCACCTACCACACAGCTGAATGGAACCACTTTCGGTTGTTTGTTGTGTAGTGTTACCAACCCTGGAAACGATATCGACAACGATCCCAATAACTTCACACAGTTGAATGTCCCGATAGGACTCCTGGGTGGTGCTGCCTTCCAGCAGCTCATCTTCCCCCAACCAGGTGCTGCTACCGACAGTGTACAGTTTGTGATAGGTCTGCCCAACGGAATAAGCGTAACCCTCCTGGGGGGAATCGTACTCACCGTTGCTAACGGCACCACTGTATTGGTAAGGGATACGCTCAACAATCAGGCGCTTACCCTCCGTCTGCTTGATAGCGCCAGATATGTTGTTACCATACCTGCTACCGGCGTATTCGACCGCGTGGAAGTGAAAGCAATGGGCCTGGTGTCCCTGCTCTCTCAGGTAAATATTTATGGTGCCCGTATCATCAGCCCGAACCCAACTGCCTTCGTACAAAACCAACAGGCATGTGTGGGCTCTACCGCCACACTCAATGCAACAGTGGCACCAGGAACAAGTGTAATATGGTATGCTGACTCCACCACCACTACTGCATTAGGGCCTAATCCATATACTACACCGGTATTGACTACTCCGGGTACTATTACTTACTGGGCTCAGGTAATCGGCACCAATGGTTGCCCCAACCCTGACCGTTTAAAGGTAGTACTGACTGTCAACCCGCTGGGTACTGCTGCAGATATCAATATCGCAGACACCATCTTCGGCTGCGTAAACTCTACCGCAGTACTGCACCCAACTTCCACTACTGTTACCAGCCCGGTATTCTCCTGGTATAAAGACGCCAATAAAGACAGCGTCATTAGCAACGGCCTCATACAAGGGTCCGTTCATTACACAGTGGATAGTGTTGGCAACCTTACCATCACCGGACTGACTGCCGGAAACTACAGCTATTATGTAGCTGTTGCCGGTATCAACCGTTGTCAAAATGCTGCCGGCACTCTGAAGAAAGTAGTGGTACACATTGGCAGTGCCCCTGCTCCACCAGTAGTAACTGGTGATGTGATCGTGACTACCGGCCAGCAGGCTACCCTCACCGCTACTCCGGTACCGGGAGCTACCATCAACTGGTATACCGATTCTACTACTACCACTATAGCCGGTACCGGCTCCTCCTTTGTGGTAGGTCCGTTCAGCCAGCCAGGTACCTACACCTACTTCGCAGCTGTAAGTATCCCGGGTGGTTGCACTTCCGCACGGGTACGTGTAAACGTTCAGGTGACAGGTCCTGTAACCCCATCACCGGATTGTAATGTGCCTACCAGCCAGGTATCCGGTACCACATTGGGTTGTATCCTCTGCTCCGTGATCAATCCAACTAATGATATCGACAGCTCTCAGACTAACTTTACTACCCTGAATATTCCGCTGGGATTACTGGGTGGCTCTGTATTTCAACAGCTGATCTTCCCGAACCCGGGTGCAGCTGGTGATAGTATCCGCTTTACAATGGCCACTCCAGCTGGCCTGGCAAACCTGAGCCTGTTCGGCGGAGTGGTAGTCAGCCAATACAATGGCGCTACACTGGTACACGCAGACACATTGTCCAATGTCATCTCCCTGCGCTTACTCACCGCTCAGCAGTTTAATGCTACTGTCCGGGCAGCTGGTACATTCGACCGCGTGGAAGTAAGAATCACCGGCATTGCCAATCTGCTTAACTCTATCGATATATATGGCGTACGTATCGTGTATGCTAACCCAACTATCAATACAACCAATGATACAGTATGTGTGGGCCGGAGGGCTACCCTTACTGTAACACCGGCTGCCGGTACTACCGTACGCTGGTATGCAGATTCCACCAGCACCACTGTGCTCAGTACTCAGCCGTCCTATACAACAGACACCCTGAGAACTGCCGGTGTTGTTACTTATTATGTACAGGTAGTAGGTACCAATGGCTGCGCCAACCCTGACCGTGTACCCGTGAAGGTGATCGTGTCTCCTTCTCCAGCCGTGCCTGGTCCGGATCAGACCCTTAATCTCTGTCCTGGCACCAGCGCTGTCCTGGCGGTACCAACTCCGAACCATAGCTTCACCTATAACTGGTACAACGTACCAACCGGTGGAACTAAACTGAATACTGACAGTGGCTACGTATTCAATGTGCCCAATATCACCAGGGACACTTCTTTCTATGTGGAAGCTGTAAGCAGCTGTGGCAATGTATCTCCGAGAGAAGCATTCCATATTGTAATGTCTTCTACCCTGAGTGGACCTGTGGTTACTCCGAATCCGGATACCGTGCAGATTGGTACACAGGCCGTGCTCCATGCTTCATCCAGTGCTGCCAATGTAATATTTAAATGGTACGGCAGCCAGACAGGCAACGACAGTCTGTTTACCGGACCTGTATTTGCTCCGCCTACGCAGAATACCCCTGGTACTGTGACTTATTGGGTACAGGCAACTATTGCCAATACTTGCTCTTCTATCCGTGTACCGGCGGTAGTCGTATATAGCATTATTAACACTCCGACACCAGTACCTTGTGAAGGAGCTACTACTTATACCGTAGGTAGCGACGGACTGGTTATACTGGGTAACGTATACAACCCGCAGCTGGCTGTGGATAATGATGCCAGCACTGCAGCCACCCTCGTGATGGATGCGGGCCTGCTTGGTGCAGACATTTGGGAAAAAGTTGGCTTCAACGGCCTCTCCGCTCCGGGTGATACTGTAAGGGTACTGGTTTCCAACCCAAGCACCATCCTGTCTCTCCAGTTACTGGGTGGCATACAGCTTACCACTTACAATGGTAATGCACCGGGTGATTCCGTGCTGATAAATAATCCATTGGTGAGCTACACCCTGCTGGGCACTGGCAACCAGGCCATCATAGAATTTGTTCCGACTCATATATTTGATGCGGTACAATTGAAACTGAAATCCGGCATCCTGGGTGCGCTGACAGAAATCGGCTTCAACTACGCACAACGTGCGCTGGTGAAACCTTCCGTACAGGCTTCCCAGCTGTCTGTATGCGCTGGCAATACTGCTACCCTGAACGTACTGAGTCCGGTGACAGGCATTACCTACCGCTGGTATACTTCCAACGGTACTTACCTTACCGGTAAGGACGGTATTAGCTTCACTACAGGTCCGCTCACTTCAGATACCAGCTTCTTTGTGGAAGCTTTCCGCAATGGTTGCGCAAGCAAAACAAGAACCAGAATAGATATTAAAGTTGGCGCTGTACCTGCTGCTCCGTCAGTGCTCTCTACCGATGTAGAAGTATGTTCTGGCTCCAATGCCGAACTGGCTATCAGCAATCCGCTGCCAGGGTACAGCTATCACTGGTTCAACGTACCTACCGGTGGCAGCAAACTCAATACAGACAGCGGATTCACCTTTACAGTAGTCAATGTTACAGCTCCGGCTACTTATTATGTAGAAGCAATGAATGACAGCTGTGGCACCGTTTCCGCTACAAGAACTGCGGTGAATGTGACCATAGCAGCTTCACTGCCAGCTCCAACCGTGACACCTCAGAATGACACGGTGGTAGTGAACCAGCAGCCGGTATTTACTGCATCTTCTACATCAGCGAATGCCCAGTTCTACTGGTTCAACAGCCCAACCAGCACTGATACCCTCTTTAAAGGTGCAGTGTATGCGGCACCTGCATCACCGGTGCCCGGTACGATTACCTACTGGGTAGAAGCTGCCGTGCCAGGCGCTGGCTCTTGTACCTCTGCAAGAGTATCGGTGAACGCTATCACTATCATTCCGGGTAGTAACCCAGTACCTTGCGAAGCAGCTACTACTTATACAGTAGGTAGCTCCGGCCTCCTGATATTGGGTAACGTATACAACCCGCAACTGGCAGTTGATACCAGTACCCTGACTTACTCTTCCCTCGTAATAGATCTCGGCTTATTGAATGCCTCCGTTTGGGAAAGAGCATACTTCAACGGTCTCTCCACTCCGGGTGATACTGTGAAAGTATTGCTCACCAGCCCAAGTCAGATACTGTCAGTCTCCTTACTGGGTGGTGTGCAGCTGACAGCCTACAACGGTAATACACCTGGTGATTCCGTAATGCTGCCCAGCCCGGCCCTAAACCTCGTTCTGCTGAACAGCGGCCACAGTGCTTTACTGTCCTTCGTTCCAAGCCAGCCATTCAATGGTGTGGAAGTGAAACTGAAATCAGGTATCCTGGGTGCATTGAATGTAATAGGCTTCAACTACGCACAGCGTGCCCTCGTACGGCCAACCATACAGGTGAATAACGCTACCATCTGTCAAGGCCAGCAGGCTACCCTCAGCGTGGTGAACCCAGCTGCCGGTATTACCTACAGCTGGTACGATAACCTGAACAATCACCTGCTTGACAGCATCGCTTTTGTGACACCCGCAAACCTGAGCGTAGGTACTCATATCTACACAGCAAGAGCCAGCCGCAATGGTTGTACCAGTGTCGCTTCTGCTCCGATTCAGGTAACAGTAGTGGGCACACCGGCCAAACCGGTACCAGTGAGCGACAGTGTGACCGTTTGCGCAGGAACTGCTGCAACACTCAGCGTAACTCCTGTTGCAGGTGTCACCTTCAACTGGTACGATGCAGCTACCGGTGGTGCTAAACTGGCCTCCGATACCAATACATACATGACTCCGGCCAACCTCGCCGTGGGTACCTATAAATTCTACGTGGAAGCGGTGAATGGCAACAGCTGTACAAACACCGGTGGCCGCGCAGTGATCACCCTCACCGTGACCAGTGCTTCCACAGCGGCTGACATCATCATCGCTAACGATACCATCTGCGCTGGTGATACCGCCGTACTGACACCAACATCTATCACTGTGCCGAACCCAGTCTTTAAATGGTATGCTAACCCGGATAAGACAGGTCCGATCACAACAGGTGTAAGTGGCAATGGTATACTCACCATCCCGGGTCTCTCAATAGGTACTCATACCTACTATGTGAGCGTAAGCAGCGCCGGCCACTGTGAAAACGCTGCCGGTGATCTGAAAGCAGTAACTGTAACGGTAGTAGGTCGTCCGGCCATACCGGTACCAGTGAGCGACAGCGTGACGGCTTGCCTGGGTACTTCTGTAACGCTCAGCGTAACTCCTGTTGCAGGTGTCACCTTCAACTGGTACAACGCAGCTACCGGTGGTATTCTACTGGCCTCCAACATCAATACAATCACTACTCCGGCCAACCTCGCCGTGGGTACCTATAAACTCTATGTGGAAGCGGTGAACAGCAACAGCTGTACAAACACCGGTGGCCGCGCAGTGATCACCCTCACCGTGACCAGTGCTTCCACAGCGGCAGATATCATCATCGCTAACGATACCATCTGCGCTGGTGATACCGCCATACTGACACCAACATCTATCACTGTGCCGAACCCAGTCTTTAAATGGTATGCTAACCCAGATAAGACAGGTCCGATCACAACAGGTGTAAGTGGCAATGGTGTACTCACCATCCCAGGTCTCTCAATAGGTACTCATACCTACTATGTGAGCGTAAGCAGCGCCGGCCGCTGTGAAAATGCTGCCGGTGATCTGAAAGCAGTAACTGTAACGGTAGTGGGTCGTCCGACCATACCGGTACCAGTGAGCGACAGTGTGACGGCTTGCGTGGGTACTTCTGCAACGCTTAGCGTAACACCTGTTCCTGGCGTCACCTTCAACTGGTACGATGCAGCTACCGGTGGCACCAAACTGGCCTCCAATACCAATACATACACAACTCCGGCCAACCTTGCCGTGGGTACGTATAAATTCTATGTGGAAGCGGTGAACAGCAACAGCTGTACAAACACCGGCGGCCGCGCAGTGATCACCCTCACCGTGACCAACGCTTCCACAGCGGCAGATATCATCATCGCTAACGAGACCATCTGCGCAGGTGATACCGCCGTACTGACACCAACATCTATCACTGTGCCGAACCCAGTCTTTAAATGGTATGCTAACCCAGATAAGACAGGTCCGATCACAACAGGTGTAAGTGGCAATGGTGTACTCACCATCCCGGGTCTCACAACAGGTACTCATACCTACTATGTGAGCGTAAGCAGCGCCGGCCGCTGTGAAAACGCTGCCGGTGATCTGAAAGCAGTGACTGTAACTGTCAACAGAAGGTCTACTGCCGCCGATATTATCATCTCTGATACTACCGTGTGCGCAAGTACAACTGTAATGTTGACTGCTACTACCACTACCGTGACCAACCCGGTATTCAAATGGTACCAGGATGCTTCACTGCAAACATTGCTGCATACCGGCGCAACCTTCACCACTCCGGTGATCACAGCCAATACAACCTTCTATGTGACTGTGGAAGGAAGCAACAGCTGTGCAAACCCTGCAGGTGCTGCAAAAGCAGTGACCGTAAGTCTCACAAGCTTGCAGGCACCAAGTGTCAGCGCATCCAGCACCACTATCTGCCCGGGTGACTCTGTAGTCCTCTCAGTAGTGAATCCGGTGAACGGCCTCACCTATCGCTGGTATACCGTGCCCACCGGAGGAACAGCAGTCTTTACTGGTCCGGTGTATGTGGCGAAAGGACTGACTATAACTACTGATTTTTATGTAGAAGTGTCTTCCGAAGGCTGTATAGGTACTACCAGAACTAAAATAACCATTACCGTACGTACCGCTCCGACACCGGAACTGGTAGCCGATAATGTGACCGCTTGTGAAGGGGTTCCTGCAACACTGGAAATCTTTAATCCGGATAGCGGTCTCACTTATAACTGGTATACCACTCCAACAGGAGGTACGCCGATCTTTACCGGACCGGTATTCGTTACACCGCCGCTGAGCACCACTACCAAATACTATGTGGAAGCGGTAGGCAATGGAGGTACCTGTGGCACGCCTTCTGCCCGCGTAATGGCCACTGTGACAGTTGTTCAGACACCACCGGCACCTGTGGTAACACCAGCAGTGGTAAATACCTGCGGTGCATCCAGTGTGACACTGACCATACAGAATCCGCAACCACATGTTCACTATCAATGGCAGGATGATAATGGTAACCTCCTGTTCACTGGTACTCAATACACCTTCATCGCTGACAGTACCACTATCATCTATGTAAGAGGTATTGTAGGCGGTGGTTGTCCGAGGTCTTGCGGTGGTTGCCCTGGCCCAAGAACAGCTATACCGATCAATATCACAGCTGCACCGCCTGCACCGGTACTCTCAGCCTCTTCGCTGACTGTATGTCCTGGTGGTACAGTAACCTTCAACGTTCAAAATCCGATCGGCGGTCTTACCTATAATTGGTTTGATGCTCCATCCGGCGGCAACCTGTTGTCTACCGGTACCAGCTATACAACCGGTCCGCTGACCACGAATACTACTTTCTATGTAGCCGCATCCAGCAATGGTGGTTGCAGCAGCGCACGTACCAGCGCATCTGTTATAGTTATCAACAGTGTCGATGCACCACAGGCCGATCCGGTGACTGTATGTGCAGGTCAGACCACAACACTCTCTGTGAAGAACAGAATACCAGGTCTGATCTACAACTGGTACACAGTAGCAACAGGCGGTACCCCGGTATTCACGGGTGCTGACTTCATGATCACTCCGACCGGCAGCACAGTATACTACCTCGAAGCTGCTACCAATGGTGGTTGTGTAAGCGCCAGCAGAACCGCAGTGAATGTGAACGTGAATCCGGCTCCGGCAGTACCGGTTGTGGCCAATGCAACACTGACGACCTGTCTGAACCAGACCGTGACACTCAGCGTGCAAAACCCTGATCCGACACTCACCTACAACTGGTATACTTCGATCACAGGCGGAACGCCGGTGTCAACAGGTGCTTCGTTCACCACACCACCGATTACCGCTAATACCATGTATTATGTTGAAGCAGTTAATAACACCGGTTGTCCGAGTGCAACCCGCGCAGCGGTTAGCATCCAGCTGATCACAGCACCGGCAGCACCAACCGTAACAGGCAACGAAAACGGTATATGCCCTGGCCATACCGCTACCCTGACGGCTTCCTCTACCACACCAGGTGTAAACTTCAACTGGTACACAGTACCAACAGGTGGTACACCGGTATTCACAGGTGCGGTATTTACTACGCCTGTACTGAACAACACCACCACCTACTATGTGGAAGCATTCTCCAACGGTGGTTGTGTAGGGGCAGGACCAAGAACAGCAGTCACGGTTACGATGCTGCAGCCGCTGCCTGCACCGCATGTGGTCATCAGCGATCTTACTGCTACCAGCGTTACATTCCGTTGGGACCCTGTTCCAGGTGCGGTACGCTACGAAGTGACCCTCGACGGTGGTGTTACCTTCAACCCTCCAAGCTCAGGACCAACAGGTACTACACATACCATCAACAACCTGCAGCCTAACCAGGGTCTCAATTTCGGAGTAAGGGCTATCGGAGCATCAGATTGTCAGACCAGCGGATTAGGTACCCTCGCTTGTAGGACTTCCAACCCGCAAGGCAATAACATCTTTATTCCAAACCTCTTCAGTCCGAACGGTGATGGCATGAACGATGTCCTGTTCGTATACGGAACCGCTGTCGCTCAACTCGAATTCAGGGTATACAACCAGTGGGGTCAGTTGGTGTTCTCTTCCAAAGACCTGCATCAAGGATGGGATGGTACCATGAATGGTCAGAACCAGCCGGTAGGTGTATATGTATACATCGTGAAAGCAACCATGCAGGATGGATCAGTAGTCACTAAGAAAGGAAACGTAACGCTCATGCGTTAACGGCAGGAACAGAAACCCGTAGCATTAATCAAATAAATGAACTACAGCCGGGGTGCATTCAGCACCGGATTGCACCCCGGTTAATTTTGAACAAGTAAAAAATGTTCCTATGAGAAGGATCTTTATTGTTGCAATACTTTTGTGGAGCAGTTTGTTGCCCAGGTATTCCTTTGCTCAGGTAGACCCGCACTTTTCCCAGTATTACGCTTATCCGCTTTGGTTAAACCCAGCGCTGACAGGCATAATAGATGGCGACTACCGGGTCAGCGGAAATTACCGCAACCAGTGGGCTAATTATGGAAAACCTTTTTCTACCGCGGGCGTTTCTGTGGATGCCGCTACCGATAAAAACATCGGGGTAGGTTTGAATATGATCAATATGTCTGCCGGCGATGCAGGATACAACTATTTCAATGCCATGACCAGTGTGTCTTACACCGGTGTTCGGTTTGGAAAAACCAAAACCAGCCAGCTCGTCTTTGGTATCCAGGGGGGGATTATCAGCCGTAGGGTTGACCCTACCAAGTTCCAGACCGGCAGTCAGTATAAACCGACCATTGGTTTTGATCCCAGTATTGCCAATGGTGAAAATGTTACGACAACTTCTTCTACCGTATTTGATGCTGGCGCTGGCGCCATGTTCTTTGATGGTAACCCCAATCATATGTTCAATCCTTTTGTAGGTTTTGCTGCCGCTCACCTGACTGCTCCCAAAGACCCCTTCTCTGGTAGCGGTGAATCAAAGACAATGCCGGTACGTTACCTGGTACATGGTGGTTCAAAAATCAAAGTCAACGATTTTTTAAGCCTTACTCCTACCGGATTATATATGCGTCAGGGCAATGCTAATGAAATAGTGGCTGGCATGTATGCCCAGCTGCTGGTAAATGCTGATGTTGATTTCCTGGTAGGTGGTAACTACCGCTTTAATGATGCCGTAATACCCTTTGCCGGCTTTCATTTCAAAGGTTTTGTCCTGGGCCTCAGCTATGATGCCAACACTTCAAATATGCGCCGCCTCGTGAATGGCAGCCAGAGCTTTGAAGTGTCCTTATCCTTTATCAGCAGAAAAAGAAGGGTACTCAATGAAGAATACTTCATTTGCCCCAGATTATAACAGACTGTTGCACACATAGTGGGAAGTGGATATTTAACACAGTGGATACATTATTTCTTCCAGATATTTAGAATTAGAACCTTCATGAAAAAAATTACGCTTCTTGCACTGGTAATTTTTGCAGGGCTGATTAATTCGATACAAGCTCAATATGTAATCGATTTCAAACACACGGCAGACGTTTATTACAGCGCTAAGGATTTTTATTCGGCAGCACAGTATTATAACAAGGCACTGGGCACGTTTAAAGTAAAACCAGAGCAAATCTTACCTTATGCCGTCGCCAACGCAGCCCCTCCAAGTGGTAAATTCAAGGATTATCAACAGGTAGTGGCGAGGCTGGCCGAGTCGTACCGGTTGTACCACGACTACGGCAACGCTGAAACCTGGTACTCACAGGTAGTAGGGTTTAATAACCCTCAGTATTTACAGGCTAAATTCTGGTATGGCGTATGCCTGCGTGCCAATGGTAAATATGATGAAGCACTGATACAGTTAAACGATTTTAAAAAGAATTATACAGCAGCAGATGAACTGACTACCCGCGTACCGCTGGAAATAGCTTCCTGCGAGTTTGCATTAAGTGAGGCATCCAAACGACCAAAATACACGATTACAAAAGTTTCAGGCAATGTGAATGAAGGCGGCGCCAACTATGCGCCGGTAGTGATAGATCAGAACACCCTGATGTTTACTTCTTCCCGTTCGGAAGCACCTTCGCTGCCAGGTGTCACCGTAAAAGAAGCGGATAAAAGGCCCAAAGACAGAAGAGGCACCCCTTATGTAAGTGACCTCTATATGGCTAATGGTAACGGTAGTGCTTTTGAAAGCAGCCAGAAACTGAAGATACCTTCCACCAAAGGATATGATCAGGGTGTTTCTTCCATCTCCCCTGATGGCAACTCCCTTTATATGACCCGCTGGACGATAAAGGATGGTGTCAAACAGTCTGCTATCTACCTGAGCACCAAAGAAAACGGTGTTTGGTCGGAACCACAAAAAATGGGTAGCAATATAAATGCAGACGGCTACAACTCCATGCAGCCTTATATTACCGCCGATGGGAAATATCTGCTGTTTTCCTCCAACAGACCCGGAGGTATGGGCAAATACGATATCTGGTACTGCGTGATGAACAGCAATACTCCCGGTAATGCCCGTAATATGGGCACCACCATCAATACCAAAGATGAAGAGCAGGCACCCTTCTACGATGCTGAGAAAAACCTTCTTATCTTCAGTTCTAATGGCCGGGTAGGGCTTGGTGGTCTGGACTTCTTCCAGAGCGAAGGTGATTTTGGTACCTGGTCTGCTCCGGTAAATATGGGAAAACCCCTCAACTCACCCAAAGATGACATCTACTATTCTGCTATAGATAATACCCATCCCTTTGCAGAAGGATTTATCAGCTCCGACCGCGAATCCGTTTGCTGTCTGGAAGTATTTTCCATCAAAAGGATCCGGAAGGTGGCCAGTGGTGTGATCCTGGACTGTGATACCCATCAGCCGCTGGAAGGCGCTACTATCACGCTGCTGGATACTGTAAGACAAAAGACTGTCCGTACCATCAAACTCGATGGATCCGGCCGTTACAGCTTCGAAATAGATCCGCAACGTTTCTATAAAATAGTGGCCGCAAAAGATAATTATTTCACCAAAAGCCTCTACTTCAACTCAGAGGAGTTGAACAGGATCGATTCACTGGACAACCCAACGCTTTGCCTCAAGCATTATGAAGTAGAAAAACCAATTGTGTTAAATAACATCTACTATGATTTTGGTAAAGCCACGCTGCGTCTCGAGTCCAAAATTGTACTGGACTCCGTGGTAGAGATGCTGGTTGATAACCCCAGAGTGATCATTGAAATGAGTGCGCACACGGATAGTGTTGGCTCAGATAAGGCCAATATGAAATTATCTCAGGCACGTGCACAATCCTGCGTCAATTATCTGATCAGCAAGGGTATTCCTTCTCAGCGCCTGATCGCAAAAGGATACGGTAAAACCCGTCCTGTTGCGCCCAACTCCCTGCCTAACCATAAGGATAATCCCGATGGACGTCAGCAGAATAGGAGAACAGAGTTTAAAGTATTACGCAAGCAGATGCCTGCTTTGACGGATGGTACAGGAGAAAATCAATCATCGCAATAAAACCAACAGTATACGGAGTCTGTTCCGTATTACTTCCATATCCTAATAAAAAACAGGAAAATAGCCGGCCACTGTGCCGGCTATTTCTTTTCTTCACACTATACCATTCAGAACAGTTTTAATGGCATTAGTTAGCAGCCTTACCAAAATTGCCAATAGCAATGGTGTCAGCTGAGAAGAGGCTATGTCTTACTTTCAGGTGGGCGGCATAAGCTACGGCATCATCATATTTGAAGCCGATCTCCTTGGTAGCGCCGGCTGCCTGACGTAAGGTTATTTTCTTTACGTTTCTGAACAGGTCTACGCTCACTGCGCCGCCTGTGCCTTTTACTTCTTTGGTTTGTAATGTATCAGTAGTAGGTGCTGTTTTGTTGCCACCAATAAAGTATACCTGATGTACTGTGTCCTTTTTGTTTTTACCCAGTACAAACACGACGTTAATAGTGCTGTCGGTATTTTCAGTAACAGTGACCGCACCTGTTTCCCGGGCAGCGTCAGTGCCGGTACCATACACTTTGAAGGTTTTGCTACGTGCAGCTGGTGGCTGAACAGGGTTGTCATTGTCTTTATTGCAGGCAGTAATGGCCAGTCCGAGTACAGCAAGGGCTATAGCTCCCGCTTTGAGAGCATGTTGGTGTAACATAAACATGATGTCTGTTTTACAAAAGGTTAATTTAGATAAGTCTGAATTGGTTTCCCTATAGGTTTCGGCGCGCTTACTGTGAGATTAAACGTGAGGTAACATTAAAAGTTACAGTCGCCGTAGGAAATATTTAAAAAAAACGACTAATTTTATCTTACATCGGCATGATGTGTAAATTGCATCGCATATGAAAGACTAATCTGACTGCGGTACTTCCGACAGTTACTTTTCCCCCGGACAAATCCCCTGCCACACTTGCGGGCTTATCTTCTCATGCTTAATCTTATTGACTATGTCATTTCTTAAACAGGCACAGTTACGTGCTGTTAATTTTTTTACGTTGTTCCGGACGGCTGTTGCCGGAACAGAAAAGGAGTTTACTACTGGTAGTATCAACCGGGCTATTTTTCTGCTGGCGATTCCGATGGTGCTGGAGATGGCCATGGAGTCGTTGTTTGCCGTTGTGGATATTTTTTTTGTTAGCCATCTGGGTGTTAATGCCATTACTACAGTAGGGCTTACAGAATCGGTGCTTACACTGGTATATACCTGTTCGATGGGGCTGGGTATGGCAGCTACTGCTATAGTGGCCAGACGTACCGGCGAAAAGAACGCCGCAGAAGCGGCCCATGCAGCTATGCAGGCACTGTATATTGCTGTTACGCTGTCTGTGGTGATCGGCATCGTGGGTGTATTTTTTGCCCGGGATATCTTATTGCTGATGGGTGCTTCCAAAGAAGTGGTTGAATACGGTTACGTATATACGAAAATATTACTGGCCGGTAATGTCGTGATCATTTTATTGTTTCTAATCAATGGTATTTTCCGGGGAGCAGGTGATGCGGCCCTGGCGATGCGTTCACTGTGGATTGCCAACGGATTGAATATTTTGCTGTGTCCTTTACTGATCAGGGGCTGGGGGCCTATACCGGCAATGGGTTTGAAAGGAGCTGCACTGGCTACGTTTATTGGTAGGGGTACTGGTGTTTGTTATCAGATATCTCACCTGATACGTGGTAATGATCTGATAAAGATTACAAAGCAACACCTCTCACCAGCATGGAAGACCATTGTATCGTTGTTGAAGCTGGCGGCAGGTAGTACTGCTCAGATGTTGATAGCCTCTGCCAGCTGGATTTTTCTGGTAAGGATTATTTCCTATTTCGGGAAAGATGCGGTAGCAGGATATACCATTGCTATCAGGGTAGTGATATTTACAATACTGCCTGCATGGGGCATGGCCAATGCTGCTGCAGCGCTGGTAGGTCAAAACCTGGGTGCCGGACAGCCGGAAAGGGCCGAGCAGTCGGTATGGAGAGCCGCTTTCCTGAACGTGATATTTCTGGGGGCGGTAGGTCTGGCCTTCCTGATTGCGGCGCCTGCGGTGATACAGCTGTTTACCTTCGAGGACGAAGTGGTTCGCTATGGTGTACAATGTCTGCGGCTGATGAGCCTTGGATATGTGTTTTTTGCCTATGGGATGGTGATTACACAATCTTTCAACGGTGCAGGGGATACCCGTACCCCTACCTTGATTAATCTGGTGGCCCTGTGGATGTTTCAGATGCCGCTGGCGTATTCGCTGGCAATATGGCTCAACTGGGGCCCCCAGGGCGTATTCTGGGCTATTGCCATTGCCGAATCCATGATGGCGGTGGCAGGAGTACTGCTATTCCGCCGCGGTACCTGGAAACAAGTGAAGATTTAGCTTTACGCTTTCTGAGGAAGATCTTACCTTTGCCTGGTTTTGCATTTAATTTTTAAACAAATAAACTTCAGGAAAATAACATGTCTCTCACAGTCGTAGGCACGATGGCGTTCGATGAAATAGAAACGCCCTTTGGTAAATCAGGAAAAATCATTGGTGGTTCAGCCACTTTTATCGCATGGGCTGCCTCTAACTTCGTGAACCCTATCAATCAGGTATCTGTGGTAGGTGAAGACTTCCCCCAGACTGAACTGGATGCACTCTCCTCCAAAGGAGTAGCATTGGAAGGTGTACAGGTGAAAAAAGGTGAAAAATCCTTCTACTGGTCTGGTAAATACCACCTGGATATGAACACCCGCGATTCACTGGTTACAGACCTGAACGTACTGGCTGATTTTAGCCCGGTTATTCCTGAAAGTTATCAGGGCAGCGAGTTCCTGATCCTGGGTAACCTCACTCCGCAGGTTCAGATGAGTGTACTGGACCAGCTCACCGTAAGGCCTAAGCTGATCGTAATGGACACCATGAACTTCTGGATGGAAGTAGCTATGGACGACCTGCTGAAAGTGCTGAAAAGAGTGGATGTACTGATGGTGAATGATAGTGAAGCCCGTCAGCTGAGTGGTGAATACTCTCTGGTAAAAGCAGCTAAAAAGATCATGACCATGGGTCCGCGTTACCTGATCATTAAAAAAGGTGAACACGGAGCGTTGCTGTTCCACGAAAACCACGTATTCTTTGCTCCTGCCATGCCGCTGGACGAAGTATATGACCCAACCGGTGCCGGTGATACCTTTGCCGGTGGTTTCATCGGATACCTGGCTAAAACCCGTGATCTGTCTTTCGAAAACATGAAAACAGCCATCATCGTTGGTTCTGCAATGGCTTCTTTCTGCGTGGAAAAATTTGGTACTTCCCGTCTGAGAGAAGTTACACACCAGGAAATCACTACCCGTCTGGAACAGTTTGTACAGCTGGTAAACTTCGATATCGATCTGGTGTAGATCAATTACGAATTATAAAAGCGAAGGCCGAAGCAAATATGTCTGCTTCGGCCTTCGCTTTTATGGTAATCTATGATTATTTAAAAATGCCATTCAGCACAGTGGCCAGTCTCAGCCCACCTTTCAGCAGTTGGTCATTGAGGTTGTCCACAAAAACGTAGTTGTAGCGGTAGCTCAGCTTGGAATCCGGTTTGGTGTAACCATATACTTTGTCGGCCAGTACATGGGATTCATACATCCAATCAGCAATAGTACCGCTCTGCAATTCCTTTACGCGTGCAGGGGAAGCGATATCGATGGCTTGGCTGTATTCTGTGTAGCTGAGCTGTTGAAAGTCGATCAGTTGCTCATCCCATACACGGTGGAGGTTGGAGGCTTTATCGAACCATGTCAGATTGATTTTGTTGCCGCCCATGTCTTCATCACGGCCTACGTGCAGCGGCTGGTGCATATCTCCCAGCATGTGTACCAGGAAACTGAGGGCAAAGACCTGCTTATCTTTTGCCAGTTTCTTGTTTTTCAAATCTTTGATCATTGCCTGTGTTTGTGTGTACAGGTTTTCGCCGGTGGCTTCTTTCAGCAGATTGTCGAATTCGGCGCGGCCAATATTGGCCGGGAAATCCAGGTAATGCCATTTATTGGTATGATCGTACTGGTGGGTGGTGTCAGATTTGATAAAATCCGGCCAGTTGGCGATCATCGGCATACTTTGGCGTCCGAGGATGTTAATAACGGCTTTTTTAGCCTGTGGAGTCAGGTGCTGCCAGGCAATTTCCGCTACAATGCGGTGCCCGTTGGGCCCCCAGGCAAAGCTGGCTAAAGGCAGTAAAAAGGACAGGAACAGTCCTGTCAAGATCTTTTTTCTCATAAGTTAGTTATGATTGAAGGGGCAAAATTAAAGCTCTTTTTTTAACACTTTAGCACGCTGTTCTTTAGTATTTTTACATACTGCTCAAATGAAAGTTTCAATATGCCATTTAAGATACAAGCGCCTTACGCTCCTGCTGGTGATCAGCCGGAAGCTATCAAACAGTTGACCCTGGGATTACAGGAAGGTGAACAATATCAGACCCTGCTGGGGGTGACCGGTTCAGGTAAGACCTTTACAGTAGCCAATGTGATTCAGAATGTACAACGTCCTACCCTGGTGCTCACCCATAACAAAACCCTGGTAGCCCAGCTGTACGGGGAACTGAGACAGTTTTTTCCCGAGAATGCGGTAGAGTATTTCGTTTCCTACTATGATTACTACCAGCCTGAAGCATACATGCCGGTAAGTGATACGTACATAGAAAAAGACCTCGCCATCAACGAAGAGCTGGACAAACTCCGTTTGAAAGCTACCTCCAATCTGCTTTCCGGTCGCCGGGACATCATCGTGGTGGCCAGCGTGTCCTGCATTTATGGTATGGGTAACCCGACCGATTATGAAAACGGGATCATCCGTATTCAACGTGGACAGGCCTTCAGCCGCAATGCTTTCCTGCACGGATTGGTTAATTCACTCTACAGCCGTACTACCGGCGACTTTAACAGGGGAAACTTCCGGGTACAGGGTGATACAGTAGACATCAACCTGCCCTATGTGGATTATGGTTATCGGATTACCTTCTTCGGAGATGAAATTGAGGAGATAGAAAGTTTTGATGTACAGAACGGAAAACGGATCGGTACGATGGATAATGCGGCCATTTTCCCGGCCAACCTGTATCTGGCGCCGAAAGATATTCTGCAGCAGGTGATCTATGAGATTCAGGACGAGCTGCATGCCCAGGTAGAGTATTTCAAAGCCAATGGTAAACTGATAGAAGCCCAGCGTTTGTCTGAAAGAGTGAACTATGATGTGGAGATGATCCGCGAACTGGGCTACTGTAGTGGTATCGAGAACTATTCCCGTTTCCTGGACAGGCGTAAGCCCGGAACCCGTCCTTTCTGTCTGCTGGACTATTTCCCGAAAGATTTTTTACTGGTGATTGATGAGAGCCATGTGACCGTGCCACAGATCAGTGGGATGTATGGCGGCGACCGTTCCCGTAAGCTCAACCTGGTAGAGTTTGGCTTTAGGCTGCCTTCAGCACTGGATAACCGGCCGCTTAATTTCTATGAGTTCGAAAACCTGGTGAATCAGGCCATTTTTGTAAGTGCCACCCCTGGTGAATACGAATTGAAGAAAACAGAAGGTGTTGTGGTGGAACAGGTGGTACGTCCTACCGGTTTGCTGGAGCCGCCTATTGAGGTAAGGCCCAGTGTGAACCAGGTAGACGATCTGCTGGATGAGATTGACAAGCGGGTACAGAAAGGCGACCGTGTGCTGGTAACTACACTGACCAAACGTATGGCGGAGGAGATGGACAAATACCTGGGCAGGATCAATATCAAGTCGCGGTATATCCACTCGGAAGTGGATACCCTGGAGCGTATCGAGATATTGCGTGACTTGCGTCTGGGCAATATAGACGTGCTGGTAGGTGTGAACCTGCTGAGGGAAGGACTTGACCTGCCAGAGGTGTCGCTGGTGGCTATTCTGGATGCAGATAAAGAGGGTTTCCTGCGTGATGAAAGGTCTTTGACACAGACAGCGGGACGTGCTGCGCGTAACGTAGACGGGCTGGTGATCTTTTATGCAGACCATATTACAGACAGTATGCAGCGTACGATCGATGAAACGGATCGTCGCCGTGAGAAGCAGCAGGCATTTAACCTGGAGCATAATATTACGCCCCGTACGGTACGCAAAAGCAAAGAGCAGATCCTGGGTCAGACTTCTGTATTGGAAATCAAACATTTCGACGAATCCTCTCCGTATGCTGTGCATGATGAAGTGACGTTGGTAGCTGAAGATGCCATGCAAGTGGCTAAGGAAACCACCGCTGCGGCGAAAACGATTCCGCAGATGGAAAAGGCAATTTCGAAAGTCAAGAAAGATATGGAAAAGGCTGCGAAGGACCTGGACTTTATGGAAGCGGCCCGTTTACGCGATCAGATGTTTGCGATGGAGCGGGAATTACAGGAAATGAAACAATAATAATCTCTTCCTTCTAAAAATATTATATGTAATTATTTATAATATAACATTGTGAATCTGATTTCACAATGTTATATTATAAATATGTAATTGTTTGTTAAACATGATGTTGAAAGTGATTCAGCGGAATTGTAGTAGAACGTTAGCCGATTTTTTTTAAATAAATCTCAACCCTTCTTTTGTTGTTTGTAATTGATTGATAATTATCTATTTGTGTAGATATTATCGATTGTAATGCCTTTGTTTAGCAACAGGAAATAATAATTAATATTATTAATATTTATAATTTAATTGACGCAATCCTAATTTTTGTTGTCTTAATTAAAATTTTTCTATTTTTCAGTCATTCTATTTGATGTTTTAAATTTCACTTCTACTTTTATTTAAGAAATTTAAAAATCAAATGCTATGAAGAAAAATTCATTCCAAGACTATCTCCCCTTTATTTTTCTGGCGATAGTGGCAATAATTGGAATTTTTATTCCAGCTTTCCCTAACTTTTCAGATGTTAGTAAATATAATACGGCTGACATCGCCTGGATTCTGGTAGCATCTTCCCTGGTATTTTTAATGACACCGGGTCTGTCTTTCTTTTATGGCGGGATGGTAAACCGGAAGAATGTTATTTCCACCATGATGCAAAGCTTTATAGCTACTGGTCTGATCAGCGTTGTGTGGGTGGTGGTAGGTTTTAGTCTGGCATTTGGAAAATCTTATCATGGCATTATTGGTGACCCCTACTCCTTCTTTATGTTCCGCAATGTTGGATCAGGTGCTCCCTGGAGCCTGGCTCCTACTATTCCGCTGTTGTTGTTTGCGCTCTTTCAGATGAAGTTTGCCATCATCACTCCTGCGCTGGTAGTAGGTGCTGTAGCGGAAAGGATCCGTTTTACTTCCTATGTGTTGTTCATGGTGTTGTTCAGCATATTGGTATATGCGCCAATCGCACACTGGACCTGGCATCCGGACGGTATATTGTTTAAACTCGGTGTACTCGACTTTGCCGGTGGTACCGTGGTGCATATCTCTGCAGGTTGTGCGGCACTGGCGGGTGCGCTGGTGCTCAAACGCCGGAAAGACCATATCGAAAAGAAAGAACTGCAGCCGGCCAATATCCCCTTCGTATTATTAGGTACCGGTTTGCTGTGGTTCGGTTGGTTTGGTTTTAACGCTGGTTCGGCACTGGGTGCCAATGCGTTGGCTGCTACTGCCTTTGCTACTACCAATACCGCCACTGCTGCTGCTGGTTTGTCATGGGTGTTCTTTGATGTGATCCGTGGCAGAAAACCATCTGCACTCGGTTTCTGTATAGGCGCTGTGGTAGGGCTGGTAGCCATCACACCAGCTGCCGGTTATGTTGCTATCCCACAGAGTATATTCATCGGTTTTATAGCAGCCATCATATCCAACATGGCCGTTCACTGGAAGTCCAAAACCAGCCTCGACGACACACTGGACGTATTCCCTTGCCATGGCCTGGGTGGTATGGTAGGTATGTTGCTCACCGGCATCTTCGCTACCAAAGCAATCAATGAAGGCGGTAACAATGGCTGGTTATACGGCAATTTCGACCTCTTCAAAAATCAGGTACTCGGATTGCTGCTGGTGGTAGGTTACAGCTTTATCATGTCTGTTGCCATCTTCAAACTGATCAACCTGATCCATCCGCTGCGCGTATCTGAAGATGAAGAAGCACTGGGCCTCGATGTTACACAACACAACGAACACTATCATCCTGCGATGATGAGTGTTACCGACAACGGCACGCTCAAGGAAGAAGAACTGGTACATTCCTGAAAAGTACCGCCCGTCATGACCCTCCGTGAAAGTAAGTTCTTTGAGTTTGATTCTGACCTTTATCAATTTTATTAAAACGTATATACATTACCGTTTGAAAGATCTGGAATGGGTAATCATATAAAACCAGCTGGCCGTTGAAAAACCCAATGCTGAAATCATTTTATTGATTACCCGTTCCTTCTATGTAGCACAGGAACGCACGCATCCCCAAAACAATACGCAGGAGAAGGCCGCATCATTACTTACCATTTATCAACCAAACTATAAGTACATGAAACGAATGCTAACGACCTTATTGCTGACGGGTAGCCACTTTGTTGCCTGGTCACAATCCTCCGACACCCTGCCCGCGCCGGCACTTAAAATCTCAGGTTCTGCTGACGTCTATTATAAATACAACCTGAACGGCAATAATACAGATAACAAAACCAGCTTCACCAATTCACACAACTCCTTTGAACTGGGAATGGTATCGCTGAAAGTAGAGCATGGTTTCAAAAAAGGAAGTATAGTGGCCGACCTCGGCTTTGGAAAAAGGGCAGGAGAATTCTCCTATAATGAACCGCCTTCTCCGTCAAATGGATTGTCGATGGCTATCAAACAACTGTATGTTTCCTATCTGCTCACAGAAAAAATAAAATTGAGTCTCGGTAGTTATGCTACTCATGTGGGATACGAACTGGTGGATGCCTATCTGAACAGGAACTACAGTATGAGTTATATGTTCAGCTATGGTCCGTTCTTTCATACCGGCATCAAAGCTGATATTACCCTCAGCTCGTCGCTGAGCGCGATGGTAGGCGTGTTTAATCCTACCGATCTTAAATCTGTCACCTTAAACAGTCATAAATATATAGGGGCACAGCTGGGCTTTGCTCCGGCAGAAACGCCCGTTAAGCTCTATCTCAACTATCTGGAGGGAAAAGATACCTTCGGCATACAGAATCATCAGGTGGATGTAGTGGCCACCTACCAGGTAAATAAGGTACTGGGGCTGGGTTTCAACGGTACCTACAGCACCTACCTGGATACCCGGACGCCTAAAGAAAGCAGCAGGAATGCCAACTGGTGGGGCTCTGCCTTGTATGTGAATTGTGATTTTACGGATAAGCTGGGTCTTACGTTGCGCGGAGAATATTTCAGTGATAAGGATGGGGTGAAAGTATTTGGTGCTGTGCCAGGTGGAGGTAATGTAGTGGCTGGTACGCTGTCGTTCAACTATAAGGCAGGAAACCTGACGATTATACCGGAGTTCAGGATAGATAAAGCTTCTGCAGATATTTTTAACAAGTCTGGCGGAGCTCCTTATAATGTAACGTCCAATGTATTGTTAGCCGCCGTATATCATTTTTGAAACCAAAGTCTGACTCATATTCAGAAAAGAATAAAAAACCAGAAAACCCCCATGCAGAAACCATCCTTCGGGATGGTTTTTTATCATTCGTCCTGTTAATTTCAAGACAGGTGCTTACATCATAAGCGCTTGTGTATTATCTTGCTATAAAAATTTAAAATGATGTTACAGCCTTCCACGTTGAAGTTTCTGAAATCACTGAAACTGAACAATAACAAGGTATGGTTTGATGAGCACCGGGACAATTACCTGGCGGCCAAAACCGATTTTGAGAGCATGGTACAACAGCTGATAGATGGTATGGCTAAGCAGGATGCTACCTTGGCCGGGTTGCAGCTCAAGGATTGCGTTTTTCGTATATACAAAGACGTTAGATTCTCCAAAGACAAGACGCCTTACAAAATAAACCTGGCCGCTTCATTTCAGGCGGGTGGTAAAAAATCGATACTGGCGGGATATTACTTCCACCTGGAGCCGGGAGGCAATAGTTTCGCTGGCGGCGGGCTATGGATGCCGGCTGCTCCCGAATTGAAAAAAGTGCGGCAGGAGATAGACTACAACTTCGAAGAATTTGAAAGTATCATCTCCAACAAAAACTTTATCAAACATTTCGGAAAGGTGGAAGGTGATGCACTCAAAACCGTTCCGCAGGGATATCAGCCTGATAATCCCGCTATTGCCTACCTGAAACTGAAAAGCCTTATTGTGACGCATCCCATCTCTGATGAAACATGCGTACAGCCGTCTCTTGTACGGGAAATACTGAAGACATTTGCGCTCATGCAGCCCCTTATACAGTTCATTAACCGTGCAATGGACTGAGCCCCCTTTTTTTGATTTTCGATTTTTTGATTTAGTGATGCTTATCAATTCCCAAATCAAGAAATCGAAAATCAAAAATTTTCCCTCTAATTTTTGTGAATAAGAAATTCGAACGGACGCGCCTTGCGGTTCTTCAGCAGATTCTCCTTGTCTGTTCTTGCGTGGGCAAAACGCTGATTATAAACATTTGCCACCTCAATGATAGGAATTATTCCATCCAGAGTATCCTGCTGGTCAACGATGTTCATGATGCGTGATACCTGAGAGGAAAAATTGGTGCTCCACTCTTCGGTAAACTTGTGCATTAACAAAAGCTCACGATTGGTGTTGGTTTTCATAGGACTTAAAGGGTGTTTTCTGATTAGAAAATAACGATAATATCCGGCATCTCTCTAAAATTGGACTACTCTTTTCGCAAAAGCTTAGTTGGCATAGGATTATGTTATCAAAATTGGATTTTCTAAGCCACAAATCAATACTACTTCCGTGTAATTTTTACACTTTCCGTGTTATGCAATTGTGAAATGTTCAAAAAAAAGCAAGCGCTAATACGCTTGCTTTTAATGAGTTACAGATATGTTTTCGTGTATTCATACCCGAGGGCTACGTTTAGGGGGGAATTACGCCACTAAATTACATAGCACGACAGTATGATTACAACCAGTTCTTCTCTTGCAAAAATTCCGCAATTTGAACCGCATTTGTTGCAGCTCCTTTGCGAAGGTTGTCTGCCACGATCCACATGTTCACTGTTTTAGGTTGTGTTTCGTCACGGCGGATACGGCCTACAAACACCTCATCTTTATCATGGGCGTCTTTAGGCATTGGATACTGTGCTTTAGACGGGTCGTCTACTACGATTATGCCTGGAGTCTGGGAGAGCAGGGTACGGATCTCGTTTACATCGTATTCGTTTTCGAACTCAATGTTCACTGATTCGCTATGTCCGCCCATTACCGGTATACGTACAGTCGTTGCAGTTACCTTAATAGTATCGTCACGCATGATTTTTTTAGTCTCGTTCACCATCTTCATCTCCTCTTTCGTATATCCGTTATCGAGAAACACATCAATCTGCGGGATCACATTCAGATCTATAGGATAAGCATAGGCCATTTCGCCGCTGATACCCTGTCTTTCATTCATCAGCTGGGTTACCGCCTTTACACCGGTACCGGTTACAGACTGGTAGGTAGATACTACCACCCTTTTGATTTTATATTTTTCGTGCAATGGTTTCAACACCAGCACCATTTGTATGGTAGAGCAGTTAGGATTCGCAATGATCTTGTCTTCCTGGGTCAGTGCATCACCGTTTACTTCCGGTACTACCAGTTTTTTGGATGGGTCCATTCTCCAGGCGCTGGAGTTGTCGATCACGGTAATACCTGCTGCCGCAAATTTAGGGGCCCATTCCAGGGAAGTGCTACCGCCGGCAGAGAAAATAGCCACATTGGGCTTCATGGAAATAGCCGTATCAGCGCTCACCACCTTCCAGGTCTTACCCTTAAATGTTACTTCCTTACCAACGGACTTCTCAGAAGCCACGGGAATCAATTCAGTGACAGGGAAATTCCGCTCTGTCAACACTTGTAACATTTTTGAGCCTACCAATCCGGTCGCTCCTACTACGGCAACTTTCATTTTGTTTTACATTTTAAAATCTGGACCCCAAAATTAATATATACCCCGCGCTTTTCATAACAATGCAAGGTATTTATTCCTGTTAAGAAGGTATTAACATACTGCCGGGAGATTACACTTATTTTGAGCATAACTCCAAAAAACGTCACAATATGTTGATACCCATTGTTTGTTTAAGCCTGCTAGGGCAGGCTACCCTGTCTGCAACAGATACTATTACCCCCGCCCTGTACGATGTGGTGATCCACGAAATGATGCTGAAGCCCGCTCCCGTAGCTGGTTTACCCCCTTTCGAATACCTGGAGCTGCGGAACAGGAGCAGCCGGCCGGTACAGCTGCAAAACTGGATACTGGCGGTCAATAAGCGGGAAGCCTTGCTGCCGGCCTGTTTACTGCCTCCGGACAGTTTGCTGGTATTATGTGCGCCGGCGGCGGCAGACAGCTTCCGTGCAGCCCGTGTGCTGGCGGTGCCTAAATTTCCTTCGCTGCCGGACGATACAGGGCTGATCGTGCTGTATAACAACAACAGACAAGTAGTGCATGCCGTCTCCTACACCCCGTCGTGGTATGGCACCACCGTGCCCAAAGGAGGGCGCAGCCTCGAAATGCTGGATCCATCCCTGCCCTGTAGCGGTAAAGCTAACTGGGCGGTTTCCTCTGCTGCTGCCGGGGGCACACCAGGGCAGTCCAATGCGGCTGCCCGTGCTGTAACGGATGATACCTCCCCTGACCTTTATTTTACAGAGATGCCCGACAGCCTGCACCTGTTCCTGCACTTCAGCAAAACACTGGATAGCCTGCAGGCCGCCGCCGTGGATAAATACAGGATAAGCCGGGCTGCAGTTACTGCCGTGACAGTACTACCCCCATTGTTTAACATTGTATCCCTGCAACTATCCACGTCAATAGACTCAGGAACGGTTATCGCCACGGGTATCACAGACTGTCAGGGAAAGGAAAGCCGGCTAAAGAATACCCTTTCCTTCGCCCGCCCTCAGCTGCCGGATACGATGGACCTGGTAATCAGTGAGCTGTTGTTGTACCCGCCTGATGGCACACCGGAGTTTATAGAGCTGTACAACCGCAGCCGTAAGGCCATTGATCTGCAGACGGTTTTTCTTTGCGCCAGAAAGGTAGATGGCCGGCAAGGGCCCTGGAAAAAGGTATGTAGCAGCCCCCGGTTGCTGATGCCGGGAAATTTTCTGGCTATTACAACTGTTGCCGACCGGCTTTGTTATTATTATACCTGCCGCCTCCCCGAAAATATCCAGGAGGTCAGCAGCCTGCCGCAGTTGCCCAGGGAGGAAGGCGGATTGCAGTTGTTACGTCGCGATAGCCTGATGATAGACGCCGTGCGTTATATGTCTTCATGGCATTTTCCACTGTCGGCCCAGCTGAAGGGTGTATCCCTGGAACGGCTGGACTATAACCGGCCTGCAACGCTGGCGGATAACTGGCAATCGGTGGCTGCCAGCGATGGCTACGCCACTCCAGGCTTTGCCGGCTCCCGTCAATGGCTGGCAGACGGTGCTCCCGCTACGGTGACCCTCGGGCCGGCCGTATTTTCACCGGACAGTCCCGGCGCAGAAAGCCGCGCCGCCCTCTGTTTCGAACTACCGGGTTCCGGATGGGTGGGCAATGTGACCATTTTTAATGCTGCCGGCCGCCCCGTTCGCTATCTGGTCCGTAATACCACACTCGGAAATAAAGGATGTTTCTACTGGGATGGATTTGAAGAAAATAAAGTACTTTTGCCGCCAGGTGTTTATATATTTTTAATTGAAATATTTGACCTCAAAGGCCAGGTTAAACGCTGGAGACAGTCCCTGGTCATGGCACGAAAGTTGAATTGATGCCAGCCCTTTGCTAACGGCATTTTCCACATGAAAATTTGTCAGCGGGCAATCTATTATAATTATTTATATTTGCGCTTCCTAAAAATTTGAACATGCAGTACAGAGAAATTGTTGCAGTAACCGGATTGGGCGGTTTGTTTCAGTTAATGGCCAGTAAACAAGATGGCGCCATCGTTAGGTCACTGGAAGATAAAAGTACCAAGTTTGTATCTTCCCGCGTGCATAATTTTACTCCACTGGAAAGTATTGAAGTTTTCACTACAGGTGAAAATGTAAACCTGGCTGAAGTATTCAAAGCCATGGATGAAAAATCAGCTGAATTTCCGCTGATTGACGGCAAAGCCGACAACAATGCTATCAAAGCTTATTTCAAGAGTGTATATCCTGAATTCGATGAAGAAAGGGTATATGTGAGCGATATGAAGAAAATGGTGAAATGGTTTGGTATCCTCAAGGCAAACGATTTGCTGAAATTTGAGGAAATCCTGGCCGATGGTGAAGAAGCGATAGTAGAAGCTGATGCCGAAGAAGCTCCGGCTAAAAAGAAAAAAGCTGCTGAACCTGCTGCTGAAGAAGGCGCAGAAGAAAAACCAAAAAAGCCCCGCGCTAAAAAAGCGGCTGCTGAAGAAGGCGCAGAAGAAAAAGCACCTAAAAAAGCAAAAGCTAAAAAAGAAGACGCTCCTGCTGCTGAAGGTGAAGAACCAAAGAAAGTGGCTAAGCCCCGTAAGAAGAAAACAGAAGAATAATTGACAATTTTTTCATTTTTTTATTTTCAAAAATAAAAAAATGAAAAAATAAAAAATATCTCAGGCTTCCATGTTACAGTCATTCACTGTAACTGGAAGCCTGATTCATTTTGAGGTCTTTTGATAAATAACTAAATTCCCAACTCCGAAAATTCAGTAAAACAATAGCATATGAATGCAGATATAAAAAAACTTCCCCGCCACTTCCTGCCGGAAACCTTTCAGGTGACCACCTGGGACCACCTGCAGCCATATTTCGAAAACCTGCAGCAAAGACCCATTAACAATGTGGCCGAACTGGAACAGTGGCTGAAAGATGTCAGTGAACTGGAAGCAGTGATCAGCGAAGACGCCTGCTGGCGCCAGATCAAAATGACCTGCGATACTACCAATAAAGAACTGGAAGACGCGTTTACTTACTTCTGTATGGAAATACAGCCCCGCCTCCAGCCGTACGCAGATGCACTCAATAAAAAACTGGTTGACAGCCCCTTCGTAAAAGATCTGGATCAGGAACTGTATAAAACCTATCTCCGTAACGTTAAAAATCAGATCAAACTGTTCCGGGAAGAAAACATTCCCCTCCAGGCTGAACTGAGCGTGATGGCTCAGCAATACGGTGTTATAGCCGGTAAAATGACGATCAGCATTAACGGAAAGGAATATACGCTGCAACAAGCCGCCAAGTTCCTCGAAAATGAAGACCGCACCCTCCGGGAAGAAGTGTTTTCCAAAACAGCCGCCCGCCGCCTGGAAGACAAGGGCACACTGGATGAGCTGTATACCGGCCTGGTGCTGAAACGTGATCAGGTAGCCAAAAATGCAGGCTTCGCCAACTACCGCGATTATAAGTTCGAAGAGCTGGGCCGCTTCGATTATACCAAAGAAGACAGCTTCCAGTTCCATGATGCCGTGAAAACACATATTGTTCCACTGGTACAGCAGATACTGGAAAAACAACAGCAGAAGCTGCAGCTCGATCAGTTAAAACCCTGGGACACCGAAGCAGAACCAGCTGGCGTGAAACCACTGGAGCCCTTCCAAACCGGTGAAGAACTGATTACCAAAACCATCGAAACCTTCGATCAGCTGGGACCGTTCTTTGGTGACTGCCTCCGCGTGATGAAAAAAATGGGCCGTCTCGATCTGGAAAGCCGTATCGGTAAAGCACCGGGAGGATATAATTGCCCGCTGGCAGAAACCGGCGTGCCTTTTATCTTCATGAACGCCGCCGGTCAGATGAAAGACCTCACTACCATGGTACACGAAGGTGGCCATGCTGTACATTCTTTCCTGAGTCACAACCTGCCACTGAGCGCATTCAAGGAATATCCGATGGAAATCGCGGAAGTAGCCAGCATGAGCATGGAACTCTTCACCATGGACTCCTGGAATATTTTCTTCGACGATGCGGAACAACTCCGTCGTGCCCGCCTGCAACAGCTGGAAAGAGCAATCACCATCTTCCCCTGGATTGCTACCATCGATAAGTTCCAGCACTGGGTGTACGAACATCCGCAGCATACTGCCGAAGAACGTACAGCCAAATGGTTGGAAATACTGAAAGAGTTCTCCCCTGCTATTGTAGACTGGAGCGGTCTCGAAGACTATCGCGCCAGCTTCTGGCAGAAACAGCTGCACCTCTTCGAAGTACCTTTCTATTATATAGAATATGGTATCGCACAGCTGGGCGCCATCGCCATGTGGAAACAATACAAGGAAAATAAAAAACAAGCACTTGATAACTACGTACAGGCGTTGAGTTTAGGTAATACTAAAACGCTGCCGGAGCTGTATAAGGCTGCCGGTATCCGGTTTGATTTTTCACCGGCCTACGTAAAGGAACTGGCGGATTTTGTGAAGAGCGAGATCGAAAAGATTTAGGGATTTATGGATTTACGATTTATGGATTTACGATTTATGGATTTTAAATCTCCAAATCCATAAATCGTAAATCATAAGTTATTTGCAGGATTTACATACACCATTAACGACTACTTCCACATTGTGAAAGGAATAGCCCTTAGGCAGCTGTATCTGTGGTACGTCTGTATCATCAAGGCAGATGGTGGTGCCGCATTCTTCACATTTGAAATGCACATGATGATCATGATGATGATGTTCTGTGCACTCTGACTTACAGACTGCATAACGTACAGAAGTATCGGTAGTAGGTATTTTGTGGATGATGCCTTTTTCGAGGAAAGTTTGCAGGGTCCGGTATACGGTCACACGGTCAAATGATTGGCCGGCGAGTTTTTCAAAGTCGCTGTGTTCCAGTGCCCCGTTACTTTTCATGAACAGCTCCAGGATTTTGGTTCTGGTTTCTGTTACGCTTAATTTGCTCTCACGCAGTAAGGTGCCTATTTTTTCTGCTATTTGTTGTTGGGTAGCCATGATGAAAAACTTTATTCTTCCATTAAACGCTCAATATCATCTATCAGTTTGTTAACATCCTGTAATTTGGTGCCTTCATATAAACCGCGGATTTGTCCTGTTTTATCTACCAGTGCAAACCATTGGGTGTGTACAAAATCTTCTTCGCCGGTATAGGTGCCGTCGTCTACCAGGTAACCCTGGCGGGCCAGTGCATACAATTCTTTTTTGCTGCCAGTGAGGAACCACCAGTTTTTAGCATCAGCACCGTGTTTTTCGGCGTAGGCTTTCAGTACCGGTACGCTGTCATGCTCCGGATCAACGGTATGTGACAGGATCAGAAAATCTGGTTTGTTCTTGTATTTAGCATATACTTTTTCCATGTTGGCATTCATCTTCGGACAAATACCGGTACAGGTGGTAAAGAAATATTCTGCTACATAAATTTTGCCCAGTACATCAGCTTTTGTTTTAGTACGACCATTCTGGTCAGTAAATGAAAATCCCTGTACGGTATGTCCCGGCGCTCCCAGGATCGGCAGCTTCTCTTTTCCCAGAAAAGTGCCTCTTTCGCCCTTGATCACATAGCCGGCATATCCCAGAAACCCAAGGCTCAACACTGAAAAAAATACAATATATAAGATCGCTTTTTTAGACATAGGTGAAAATCCCCACTGTTTTGTTCAAAATAACTTTTAATCAATATGCAAAGGTAACACATACTTGACAGATGCTCATCAATGAAAGCAAATGAATGCATTCAAAAACACTTAATCAATTATTTAAAAAGTATGTTTTTATATAATTCATCTCATCTTCCTAATCCCAAAATCTACATCCTTCTCCGCTCATCAGGAAGATCAAAAAAATCATATCTATAAAACTTGCAACATTGTTGCAAATTTACGTAGTTTTGTCCCAGGTTCAAAAAATTAAGGTAAAGTGGAGAATATATTCAGAAGGATGAACTTAGATACATTAGGCATAGGAGCTTCCATTATCTGCGCGGTCCATTGCGCGCTGTTGCCTTTATTATTTGCTGCGCTTCCTCTCCTGGGAATGGAGATAACGGAACATGCCATACTGGAGTATTGTTTGTTACTGTTTTCTTTCCTAATAGGTTGCCTGGCTTTAGGGGTGGGCTACTGGCGCCATCACCGGAGGCTGATGCCGTTGCTGCTGTTTACAGCGGGCTTTGCCTTACTGCTGACGGGGCATTTCTGGACGGAAGCGGTCGTATTGGAATATGCTGCTATCTGTGTGGGCGCCGGAGCTATCATGGCGGCACACTTTATCAATCAGCGGCAACGCCGTTCCTGCAGGGTCCATAAACATCATTAACAATATTATATGAAAAAATTACCTGTTACGGTGCTGAGTGGCTTTCTCGGCGCAGGGAAAACTACGCTCCTGAATCACGTATTACACAACCGGGAAAATCTTCGTGTAGCCGTTATCGTTAACGATATGAGCGAGGTGAATATTGATGCTCAACTGGTGAAGAATGAAAACACACTACATAAAACAGAAGAGCGATTGGTGGAGATGAGCAACGGATGTATTTGCTGCACCTTACGGGAAGATTTATTGAAAGAAGTGGAACTGCTGGCGCGTGAAAACCGGTTTGATTATCTCCTCATAGAATCTACCGGTATATCAGAGCCGATACCGGTGGCGCAGACTTTCTGTTACCAGGATGAACAGAACGGTATAGACCTGAGTGCAATAAGTCAGCTTGATACTATGGTGACTGTGGTAGACGCGTTCAACTTTGCCAACGACTACAGCAGCATGGAACTACTGCAGGACAAAGGACTGACAAATGAATCTGATCAGCGTACCATTGTAAACCTGCTCACTGATCAGGTAGAATTTGCCAACGTAATTGTTCTCAATAAATGCGACCTGGTGAGTCCTGAGCAGCTGGGCAACCTGAAAGCGATGTTGCGTCAACTTAATGCTGGTGCTAACATCATAGAGGCTGTCAATGGGGAGGTACCACTGAACAGCATCCTGAATACAGGTCTGTTCGATTTTGATACTACTGCACAAAGTGCCGGCTGGCAGGCCGAACTGGAGAAAGAACATATACCGGAAACAGAAGAATACGGTATCTCCTCCTTTGTATACCGCAGCCGTAAACCTTTCCATCCCCAACGCTTCTGGCAGTACATCAATGAACGTTGGCCCGGCAACGTTATACGGAGCAAAGGGTTGTTCTGGTTAGCATCACGGCCCAAGCTAGCGGTCAATTGGAGCCAGGCCGGCGGTTCTTTACGCGCAGAGAAGGCCGGTTACTGGTGGTGTGCTATCCCCCGCCAGCAATGGAACCTGGATGAAGAATCCTATCAGCTGGTCACCAGCCGCTGGGACGAACGTTTTGCTGATCGCTACAATGAACTGGTCATCATCGGACAACAGATGGATGTGCATACCATCATCTATGAAATCGACAGTTGTCTGTGTACTGAAGCTGAAATAAAACAATATCTCCGCGGAGCTTCCTTCCATGATCCTTTTCCTATTATTTAGGCTGGTCTAAATAATAATTAAGGTAAGTATAAATTGAAAATTTAGTTTTGCAGAAAAATATCTGTAGCCACAAAGGAAAGTACAAGTACTTGTAACTGTCCCGGGAATTCCTTGTGTCTGCCTCACCTACAAGTGTTGAAATTACATGAAACATTTATTTACACTCATAGGCGTGCTTATACTTGCCTTATCGTTGCAGGCGCAACAAGCAACCATCACGGGAAAAGTAACCGCCAACGGGAAACCTGTACAGTTTGCCAATATCACCATTCCTGCCTTGAAAACCGGCGCTATCGCTGATCAACAGGGCCTCTTTGTGATCCACAACTTGCAACCGGGATCTTACGATATTAAAATATCTATGATAGGGTATCAGCCATTGACCCTGAAAAAAAGCATCAGCAACAAACAAAACCTCTCGCTGGATATCACCCTGGAAGAGGACCTGTCGAAATTGAATGAGGTAGTGGTAACCGGTGTTTCCCGCGCTACCGTTGTACGCAAAAATCCTATACCCATTGCCGTTATAGGTAAAAGAGACATGAATATGCATGTCAACAATAATATCATCGATGCCATCGTGAAAGGAATTCCAGGGGTGAGCGCTGTAACCACCGGCCCTAATATTTCCAAACCTTTCATCCGCGGACTGGGTTATAACCGCGTGCTCACCTTGTTCGACGGGGTGCGCCAGGAAGGCCAGCAGTGGGGCGACGAGCATGGCATCGAAGTAGACCAGTACGGTATTGCGAGGGCCGAAGTGGTAAAGGGGCCAGCCAGTCTTACCTACGGCTCCGATGCGCTGGCCGGTGTGATCAACATGATCCCCGATATCCCCGAAACAGAGCAGGGCAAACTCAAGGGAAATTTCCTGACAGACTACCATACCAACAACGGTATGATTGGCTCTTCCCTGGGCCTGGTATACAACAAAAACGACTGGAAGTATGTAGTGCGCGGAACTGTGAAAGCAGCCCACAACTACAAAAACAAAGTGGATGGTTATGTATACGGCACCGCTTTCCGGGAGTACAATCTGTCTGCGCTGGCACGGGTAGATAAGTCGTGGGGGCATTCCCTCTGGGGCATCACGCTATACGACAATACCCAGGAAATCCCCGATGGCAGCCGGGATTCGCTGACTCGTAAATTTACCCGCCAGGTATTGGATGCTGATGATAATATCAAAAACAGGCCCATTGTTCCCGATAATCAACTACGTACTTATACCCTCAACCCGCTGCACCAGCATATTCAACATTATAGAGCGTATAACCGTGGTCGTTATATATTGGGTAAGGGAGATATTAACACCACCATAGGCGTGCAAAAGAGCATCCGCCGGGAATATAATCACCCCGAAATGCCGGCCCAGCCCGGATTGTATGTAGTGCTAAACACGCTCAACTACGACCTGCGTTACAACCTGCCCGCCATGAGCGGTGTGGAAACGACCGTAGGCGTGAACGGTATGTACCAGCGCAACCGCAGCAAAAACGCTACCGACTTCCCTATTCCGGACTATGATCTGTTTGATATCGGCGGTTTTTTCTTCGCCAAAAAAACGGTCGGACAGTTCGATATCTCCGGAGGGCTTCGTTACGACAGCCGTCATATTAAATGGAACGACTTCTATGTAGGGCCCAATAAAGACAATGGGTTTGATAAAAAATACAACCTGCCAGATACCGCCGGCGCTACCCTGCAGTTCCCTGCTTTCCGGCATAACTATACCGGTATTTCCGGCAGCCTGGGTGTTACCTGGAACCTGAGCCAGCGCGTGCTGCTGAAGGCAAACATCGCCAGGGGCTACCGTGCGCCCAATATTACAGAAATCGGTTCCAACGGACTGGACCCCGGCGCGCATATCGTATACCTGGGCAACCGGGAATTTAAGCCGGAGTTCAGCCTGCAGCAGGATCTGGGTTTCCTCGCCTACCTGCCGGACCTGGATATCAGCGTGGAAGTGTTTAACAATAATATCAACAACTATATCTACCAGGCAAGATTGTATGATGCCAATGGCGAGCCGGTGGTGATAGTGCCCGGCAATGCCACGTATCGTTACCAGCAATCCAGCGCGCGGTTGTATGGGGCAGAAGTGAGTGTAAATCTGCATCCGCGTGCTGTGTCCTGGTTGACATTGGATAACAGTGTCGCCTATACGGAGGGGCTGAACAGGAACAAAATACTAATCGCCCAGCATGGCGATGCAGCCCGTTACCTGCCTTTTATACCGCCCCTGCATATACGCTCCGCACTGAAAGCTACTGCTCCCCGGAATTTCGGGATGCTGTCCAAAACTTATGTGCGTGCGGAGGTAGACCACTATTCAGCCCAGTCGCATTTTTACGGGGTAGACAATACCGAAACCTATACCGCCGGCTATACGTTGATTAACTTTGGAGCCGGTACAGGGTTCTCCAATAAGAAAGGGAAAACGGTACTGGAGCTGTTCCTGCAGCTGGACAATGTGTTTGATGTGGCCTATCAGGCTAACATGAACCGTCTGAAGTATTTTGAGTACTACAGTGCTTCACCCAATGGCCGTTATGGCATTTATAATATGGGAAGAAATTTCAGTGCTAAAGTGATTGTTCCTTTTTAGGTTTATTTGTGGAGATTGAGGCCCACTTTGATACCCAGGTGCAGACTGGGGAATACACTGACAACGTTGGCCTTGTCGCGGTTAACGACACCGTTGTCGCCGGCTTCGTAATTATCGGTGCGGTACAGTTTTCCACGGATACCAATACCGATATAAGGGTCCAGCACCAGTTTTTGTCTGCGGTACTGACGGCCTACCAGTAACTGCAACGCATATACGTCTTTGGATGCAGAGTTCGTATAGGTGTTATTATTGAAGACCACATCTTCGTTAGGATAGAAAACTTTTTTATAAACGAATACAGGTTCAAAATAGGTCCCGGCAGCAGTGGCGGGGCCTATTTCCTTTGTAATCAGGTAGTATCGGACACCGACTTTGAATCCGAGGCCACGGGCGTCTACAAACTGTTTTGTGCTGACATTGGGTTTTTTCTGGCCTATGTTGATTCTTCTGGTGAGAACATAGTCGGGGTAATCTGTATAAACGCCGATAACCCCCAGCTCTATACTGAGTTTGTCGCTGATATCCTGTTCCAGGAGGATGTCCAGTTCGTTGATCAGGGTGGTGGGATTTATTTTAAGATAGGTACACCGGAGCCGCTTAGGGTCCTGGGCATAGGAGCATGCGTAGAGTAAACAGAGTATTCCGGTGAGTAACAGTGTTTTTTTCATACAGCTAGTAGGTAACAAAGTGTTGAGGTGGATGAGGGGCGATTGGTAGCTTCCGGCCAGGCATAGCCAGTGGTCAGAAGCTACATGCCGTTTGTTATTTCAGCAATATTCGTTCCACAATTACCGGAAACCATTGGTGTTCCAGTGCCTGTACCTTGCGTGCCACGGTTTCTGGTGTATCTTCTTTGGTGATGGTGAAACGCTCCTGGAGGATGGTTTCTCCATCGTCGTATTTTTCATTCACGTAGTGGATGGTGATGCCGCTTTCTGTTTCTCCTGCAGCCACTACGGCTTCGTGTACAAAGTGCCCGTACATGCCTTTGCCGCCAAATTTGGGGAGTAATGCCGGGTGTATATTGATGATCCGGTTGGGAAAAGCGTGTACCAGGTTGTCGGGTACTTTCCATAAAAAGCCGGCCAGCACAACGAGATCGGTTTCCTTTTCCTTCAACAAGTTAACATAAGTGTCTGTATGGAAAAATTTTTCTTTTTCTATCAGAACGGAGGGTATCCCTTCCCGTTGGGCGATATCCAGTACGCCTGCTCCGGGTTTGTTGCACACAATCAATGCTACTCTTGCCTTGTCTGAATTTCTGAAATGATCAATGATCTTTTGCGCGTTGCTTCCTGCTCCCGATGCGAAGATGACAATATTTTTCAACGGTTCTTTTTTTAGCTGCAAAGGTACTCAGGATTGAACGGATTAATATGGTTTCGGGGATTTTTTTAGCAAGGCCCCATGCAGGGTGGGTGTTCCCTGGCATGGGGCCCTTGTCTGATTAAGTTATTTAATGTATTCTCCGCAGCCGTGATAAGTTTGGTCTTTCACCTTTATCTCCACAGTATTCGGGCGCATGAGTCCGCTCATGTCGTCGGAGCACATAGTATTACGGATGCTGACAGTAATTTGCGGGGTGGTGTATACTTTAAGCGTGTCGGTATTAGGTTGGGCAGCGGGTAAGTTAGCCAGGATGCTGTCGCCGGAGGCGGTATGGAAGCGGAGCTTACTTTTTTCCAGGTCCAGGCTCCAGAAGGGTTCATTGCCGCTGGCGGTAAAGGAGACGCCGGCGCTGGCTTTCTGTGCCAGGATGGTTCGGCGGTCGCCGCCTTCTACGGGTTTGAGCACGTAGTTGCTGGCGAGAGCCCCTTCAATGCGTTTGCCCTGGCGGTCTAATAGCAGAAGTTTGTTTTCAGCGGCAAGGAAGGAGCTGCTGTCTGTTTTTTTCTGTATGCGGACGATGGAGTCGTTGATTTGTTGCCAGGTGCCTTTTTCCGTATAGGCGATCCCTTGACCTCTGCCCTGGTAGGCTACCAGTTCGGTAAAGGTGTGGTCGTCAAACAGGCTGATCTGGTAGTCCATTCCCGGGCAGTCTGCACAGGGAAGGGTACCTTGGTAGGTGCCGGTGATATGGACAGCTACAGTAGTGGGTGTTGGACCAGCGGCAGCGGTGCTGTCGGTGCCGGTATGGGTAGTTTTGTTGTTGCAGGCCATCAGGGTGGCGAGCAGGGCTGGTAAGTAAGTTAGTTTACGCATGGGAATGTTTTTTAGAGACAGATTGAACATTCTTGTCCGGTAGCAGGTTATTATGGTAAAAATAAGATACTTACCTTAATTAAAGGCGGCAGCCTATATATATAATATATACAGGTCGGGATATAGGGGGGCGTTATTAAGTTTTGATCTGCATATAATAATACTATATCCTTTGGAAAGGGCCTACCCTACTACTTATGAGCACATCTGTAAATAGAAATTGAACTTTCAATCAAAATAATAAGTTTTGAAAGGTTCTGAATACTATTTCAATCAAATTAGCCAGCATAAAGGATTACAACAGACATTCCGCTGAAGGGAAAGGAAAAAACGGGGATTTCCTAAGGCAAATAATTTTATAATTGTTGGTAAATTGTCAACATTGTGTCTTATTTTTGCTGGCACTTTTAAGAAACTTTAGGTCAAATCTAAACTATATAGGCTGTGTATCGTCGTGTTTCCATTCTTTTGCGCAAGCATTTTGTGAGTGTGCTTATTCTATGCGCTAGTATAGTAATTCCGTTTTCAGCTGTAAAGGCAGCGGATCCTGCTAAGGGTAAGCAAATCTTCCAACAAAACTGCGCTTCATGTCACAATGTCCATAAGAAGCTGACAGGTCCTGCACTGGCGGGTGTAGAAGGCCGTTGGGCAGATAAGAAATTACTGCACCAGTGGATTCATAACTCCGCATCAGTATTGGCAAGTGGCGACAAGTATGCCAATAACCTCTTCAATGAGTACAACAAAACCGCGATGACGGCTTTCCCTTCATTAAGCAATGAAGATATTGACGACATCCTGGCGTTCATCTCTGTTGAAGAGAAAAAACCTGTTGGTGTTAAACCAGAAGCTGGTACCGCTACTGCCGGTGCTAAAGAAGAAGGCAGTGACAACAGCCTCCTCTTTGGTATCATCACCCTGATCCTGGCAGTGGTAGCCCTGATCCTCATGCAGATCAACAGCAACCTGAACAAGCTTGCTGGTGATAAAGAAGGTCAGCCTACTCCTGAGCCGATTCCCTTCTACAAAAACAAAGCCTACATCGCACTGGGTATTCTGGTGTTGTTTATGGTAGGCGGTTACTTCACTATTCAGGGAGCTATCGGGCTGGGTCGTCAGAAAGACTACATGCCAGAACAACCTATCTTCTACAGCCATAAAGTGCACGCCGGCATCAACCAGATCAACTGTCTGTACTGCCACGCTGGTGCTCAGAAGAGTAAGTATGCCATGATTCCTTCCGAGAACATCTGTATGAACTGTCACAAAGCCATTAAAGAGTACTCCGGCCCTGAGCTGTTTACTGCTGAAGGTAAAAAAGTTGACGGTACTGCAGAAATCGCAAAATTATACGATTACGTAGGCTGGGACGCTGAAAAAGGTAAGTATACCAAACCAGGTCGTCCTATCGAATGGACTAAAATCCACAATCTGCCTGACCACGTTTACTTCAACCACTCCCAACACACAGTGGCCGGTAAACAACAGTGTCAGACCTGCCACGGTGCTATCACCGAAATGGATGAAGTACATCAGTTCGCCGACCTTTCTATGGGCTGGTGTATCAACTGTCACCGTACTACCAAAGTGCAGTTCGCAGATAACAACTACTACAGCATCTTCGAGAAACTTCATCAGGATATTAAAGATAAGAAGATCGATAGTGTGACTGTTGAAATGGTAGGTGGTACTGAATGTCAAAAATGTCACTACTAGAAAGGATTTAGCGTTTCATGATTTTCTGGTCAAACGGGAAATCATGAAATCGTTTCAGAAGATATCATAATTCATAATAATCGTAACTCGTTAATATAACATGGAGCAAAAAAAGTATTGGAAAGGCTTGGAGGAGTTGCACAATACCGAAGCGCATCAGGAAATTGTGAAGAACGAATTCAAAGAAGAATTACCGTTTGAGAGTGAAGGCCTGTTGAATGCTACTACCCCCCGCAGGGACTTTCTGAAATACCTCGGTTTCACCACAGCTGCCGCTACTATCGCTGCCAGTTGCGAAACGCCCGTTCATAAGGCTATCCCTTACGTGAACAAACCGGAAGAAATCACTCCGGGCGTAGCCAACTATTATGCTTCCTCTTATTCAATTGATGGTGAATATGTGCCTGTTGTGGTTAAAACCCGCGAAGGTCGTCCCATTAAAATAGAAGGTAACACCCTGTCTACTATCACAGGTGGTTCTACTTCAGCCAAAGTACAAGGCACTGTACTGAGCCTGTACGATGTAGCCCGTCTGCGTTTCCCGACTATCGGCGGTACTGAGACTACCTGGGCAGAACTGGATAAACAAGTAGGTGCTGCACTGGCCGGTCTGGGCGGTGCTCCTGTTGTTTTATTAAGCGCTACCATCCTCAGCCCTTCCACTAAGAAGGTAATCGACGCTTTCCTGGCTAAATATCCAAACTCCCGCCACGTAGTATACGATCCGGTTTCCTACTCCGGTATGCTGCTGGCTAACGAAGCTTCCTACGGTAAAAGGACCATTCCTTCCTACCACTTCGAAAATGCTAAAGCCATTGTCAGCCTGGGCGCAGACTTCATCGGTACATGGCTCAACCCTGTTGAGTATGCCCGTCAGTTCGCTCAAACCCGTAAGATCAATGCTAAGAACCCGGAAATGTCCAAACTCTTCCAGTTTGAAAGCACAATGAGCCTTACCGGTGCAAACGCCGACGAAAGATATACACACAGACCTTCTGAAGCTGGTGCAGTAGCACTGGCCCTGCTGGCAGCAGTAGGCGGCAGCGTAAGCGCCCCCAAACTGGACGCCAAAGTAGAAGCAGGTATTCAGAAAGCTGCTAAGGAACTGAAAGCTAGCGCCGGTAAAGCACTGGTAGTAAGCGGTTCCAACGATGTAAACATCCAGCTGATCGTAAACGCGATCAACAATATCATCGGTGCCAACGGTACTACTATCGACTGGGCTTCTCCAGCCGGTTACCGTCAGGGTATCGACAGCGATATGACCAAACTGGTAAGCGATATGAACGCTGGCAGCATCGGTGCTGTAATCGTATACGGTGCTAACCCTGCTTACGACTACTTCGACGCAGCTAAGTTCTCCGAAGGTCTGGGTAAAGTGAAACTCGCTGTTTCCTTCAACGACAGACTGGACGAAACAACTGAAAAATGTAAATATGTTGCTCCTGATCACCACTTCCTGGAAAACTGGAACGATGCTCAGGGCAAACCAGGCTACTACAGCTTCGCTCAGCCTACCATCTCTCCCCTCTTCAAAACCCGCGCTGCACAAGACAGTCTGCTCACCTGGAGTGCTAACTCCACTAGCTGGGCTGACTTCCTGAAAGCTGAATGGGTTGCTAAACTGGGTGGTGCAGAAGCATGGGACAAAGCACTGCAGGACGGTGTGGTTGAACCAGCCACTGCTCCGGCTTTAGGCGGTGCCTCTTTCTCCGGCGATATCGCTGGTGCTGCTGCCAAAATCAACAGCGCTAAGAAAGGCGGTAAATACGAAGTAGTACTGTACGAAAAAGTAGCTATCGGTAACGGTAAACAATCCAACAACCCATGGTTGCAGGAAATGCCGGATCCAATCACCCGCGCTACCTGGGACAACTACGCTTGTATCTCCAACACCCTCGCTAAAACTTTCTCTGCTCAGCTGGGTGACGACTACGAAATCAACGTTGAAAAGAAAGAACTGAAAATAAAAGCAAACGGTAAGGAAATCATCCTGCCTATGCTGATCATCCCGGGTATGCACCCGGAAGTGATCGCGATCGCCGTAGGTTACGGACGCGGTAAAAACGTTGGTAGAGCTGCTGCCGGTATCGGTCAGAACGCTTATCCACTGGTAAGCTTCAACGGTCAGACTTTCGATTATTTTGCTGCTGATGCTTCTGTAGAAGCTACCGGTAACAAATACCCTGTTGCTTTAACACAAACTCACAATAGCTACGAAGGTCGTCCTATCATCAAGGAAACTACCCTCGAAGAGTTCAAACATAATCCGAAAGAGGTTAACGAAGACAGACGCGAACTGGATAAATTCGGTAAGGATTTCCGCTCAGACGCTACCCTGTATTCCAGTCACCCTTACCCTGGTATCAAATGGGGTATGTCTATCGACCTGAACTCCTGCTTCGGTTGTGGTGCTTGTACCATTGCCTGCCAGGCGGAAAACAACGTTTCCGTAGTAGGTAAAGACGAAGTAGCAAAAGCGCACGAAATGCACTGGATCCGCATCGACCGTTACTTCAGCGGTGATGAGAACAACCCGGAAGTAGTGTTCCAGCCTATGCTGTGCCAACACTGCGATAACGCGCCTTGCGAAAACGTTTGTCCGGTAGGTGCTACCAACCACAGCTCTGAAGGTATCAACCAGATGGCTTACAACCGTTGTATCGGTACCCGTTACTGCGCTAACAACTGTCCTTATAAAGTTCGTCGCCTCAACTGGAGAGACTGGAACGGTGCGGACAGCTTCGAAAACAACCTGTACGACGTAGCAGATATGAACGACAGCCTCACCCGCATGGTACTGAACCCGGATGTAGTAGTTCGTAGCCGTGGTGTGATGGAAAAATGCTCCTTCTGCGTTCAGCGTTTACAGGAAGCCAAACTGGATGCTAAAAAAGCTGGTCATCCGCTGAAAGATGGTGCTGCTAAAACAGCCTGTCAGCAAGCTTGCGGCGCCGATGCGATCGTATTCGGTAACGTAAACGACAAAAACAGCGAAATCTATAAGATCCGTAACGAAGAGCAAACAGACAGGCTGTACTACGTGCTCGAAGAAACACACGTACTGCCTTCTATCAACTACCTGGCTAAGATCAGAAACAAAGATGCCGCTCCTAAAGCAGAAAAAGAATCTGCTCACAAAGAAGAAGCGCATCACGCATAAGATCTTTTAACAGGTAACGTTAAGGGAAAAAAATAGAAAGAAGTTACAGAATCTGAGATCATAACAAAAGACAAAGGGCTAGTAGCTAGAAGCTAGCAGCTAAAAGCTTATAGAATATGAGTTTAAAATACGAATCCACACTGAGAGAACCTTTAGTTGACGGGGTTAAGGATTATCACCAGGTAACGGAAGATATCATTAGTCCCATTGAAGGGAAGCCTGGTAAATTGTGGTATGTAGGCTTTTTTATATCACTGTTACTGTTGGGCTTCGGCGCATTTTCAGTGTTTTGGCAGATTTATTTCGGTGTGGGTGTTTGGAATCTGAACAAAACCATCGGTTGGGGTTGGGACATCACCAACTTCGTATGGTGGGTAGGGATTGGTCACGCCGGTACCCTGATTTCTGCGATCCTCCTGCTGTTCCGTCAGGGATGGCGTACAGGGGTGAACCGTGCAGCGGAAGCGATGACCATCTTCGCGGTAATGTGCGCCGGTCAGTTCCCGATTATTCACATGGGTCGTGTATGGATGGCGTTCTTCATCCTGCCTTACCCTAACACCCGCGGTCCGGTATGGGTTAACTTTAACTCCCCGCTGCTGTGGGACGTATTCGCGATCTCCACTTATTTCACCGTTTCCCTGTTGTTCTGGTACTCCGGTCTGATTCCGGACTTCGCTACCATCCGCGACAGAGCTAAAACCAAGCTGCGTAAACTGCTGTATGGTGTAGCTTCTTTCGGCTGGACTGGTTCCACCAAACACTGGCAACGTCATGAAGCACTGTCACTGGTACTGGCAGGTCTGTCCACTCCGCTGGTACTGTCTGTACACACCATCGTATCCTTTGACTTTGCTACTTCCGTAATTCCTGGTTGGCACACTACCATCTTCCCTCCTTACTTCGTGGCGGGTGCGATCTTCTCTGGTTTCGCGATGGTACAAACACTGCTGATCATCACCCGTAAAATATTACACCTGGAAGAATACATTACCCTGGGCCACATGGAAGCCATGAACAAGGTAATTGTACTGACCGGTTCCGTAGTAGGTTGCGCTTACCTTACTGAGCTCTTTATGGCATGGTACGGTGCTAACCCTTACGAGTTTGCTACTTTCTTCAAATACCGTGCTGCTGGTCCGCTGGGTTGGTCTTACTGGATCATGATGACCTGCAACGTTATCTCTCCGCAGGTATTCTGGTTCCGTAAAATGAGAAGAAGCGTAGCGGTGACTTTCGTAATGTCTATCATCGTAAACATCGGTATGTGGTTCGAACGTTTCGTGATCATCTGTACTTCCCTGTACCGCGACTATCTGCCATCCAGCTGGTCTTACTATCGTCCATCCTGGCCGGAAGTTGGTTTCTACATGGGTACATTCGGTCTGTTCTTTACCTGCTACTTCCTGTTCGCTAAATACTTCCCGGTAATCGCGGTAGCTGAGATCAAGTCTATCCTGAAAACCTCCGGTGAGAACTTTAAGGAAGATATGGAGAAGTACGAAGGAAAAACTGCAGAAGAGTTTTCTCACGCTGTTCATCACGAACACGCTCACTAATAGATGAATTGACAGAATTAATTAATTGGAATTTGAATTTTTAAATATATGGCTGTTAAAAATTTTGTTGTAGGCTTGTTTGACGATGAGGCAGTGTTGTTTCCTGCGGTGAAGAAAGTACGCAATGCGGGCTACAAGTTGCACGATGTATACACTCCTTTTCCTGTTCACGGCCTGGATCATGCAATGGGTTTAAGGGAAACCAGTCTGCACACAGCCGGTTTCATATATGGTATCACTGGTACCACCACGGCTTTGGGTTTCATGAGCTGGGTTTTTAACGTAGACTGGCCACTGAACATCGGTGGTAAGCCTCACTTCCCGTTACCTGCATTCATTCCTATCACTTTCGAGCTGACGGTATTATTCGCAGCCGTAGGGATGGTAATGACCTTCTGCTACCTGTGCCAGTTAATGCCAGGCGTAAAGAAACATATCTTCCACCCAAGACAAACTGACGACAAGTTTGTAATGGCGATCGAACTGACTGAAAAAACCAACGCAGAAGAAGTAAAACGCTTCCTGAAAGATGCCGGCGCTCATGATATCAATGAGCAGAGAGCAGAAGCTGGCTGGTGGTATGGCAGATTCGATAAAGATGATGCGGATATCCACGCTTATCCGGCTAACGCTTAATAACATTAACAGCTAAAAAATACAGTTGCAACATTAGGATCTGGCAAGCAAAAGAACTAATGAAAGCTAGAATAAATAATTTCTGATGAAAAGGACTTCCAACATATTGATTGTAGCCGCATTGGCAACTGGAGCTTTCCTGGCAGCCTGTAACAAAGGGGAGCACAACAGAAAGCCCGGCAGGATTTATATGCCCGACATGTATGAATCCCGTGCGTATGAATTTTACAGTGCTCGTTTGTCAGGCCTGAAGCCAGTGGAAGGAACAGTAAAAAGAGGTGAACTTTTGCCTTACCATCTGAAAGAAGCAGATACGGCGCAGGCAAATCTGGTGAAGAATCCGCTGACCATCACACCTGAAGATCTGAAAGAAGGAGAACGTTTGTTTAATATCTACTGCGGTATCTGCCATGGTACTGCTCTGGATGGTAATGGTCCGCTGTATAAAGGAGGCGAAGGTCCTTACTCTGCAGCACCTGCCAACCTGGTTGCCGGCGCTAAAGCCGGTTATACCGAAGGCCGCCTGTTTCACGTAATGACCTATGGTTATAACATGATGGGTAGCTACGCCAGCCAGCTCGACAGGGCACAACGCTGGAAAATAGCCGCTTATATCAAGAGCAAACAGCCTGGTGCCGCCAAGCCTGCCGCTGAAGCCGCGCCTGCTAAAGACAGCGCAACGGCTAAATAAGTGTAAGAAGAGTTAAAAAACAGCATTTCAAAAAGTATTTTAATATACAGTAATGAAAGACCAATTTGTAGTACCGGCAAGATTAAAAAAGACCAGCTTCGTGTTAATGGGCGTGGGCTTGCTGACTTTATTGATCGGATTAATTGCGTTTCAAGGTGAGAGCGCGACACGGTTCTGGGCCGGTCTGTTGCAAAACAGCAGCTTCTTTTTGCTGATTACATTGGCCAGCACCTTTTTTATTGCAGCCACAACACTGGCACACGGTGGTTGGCAGATCGCCTTCCGTCGCGTACCGGAAGCTATTTCAATGGCAGTAATGCCATTGGCTGCTATTTTGTTCATCATTGTAATGATTCTCGTTTTCGGTGGTAAAGAACATATCTACCACTGGGTAAACGCTCACCACGTAGCAGAAGATAAAGTCCTCACCTGGAAATCCGCTTTCCTGAACAAAGGATTTTATACTACTGCCACTATCCTGACACTCGGCCTGTGGATTTTCTTTACACGGAAACTCCGCAACATGTCTATAGAAGAAGATAGCTGGACCATGAATCCTGAAACCAGTCGTAAACTGATCTGGAGAAACACCGTTTGGTGCGGTGGCTTCCTGGTGATTTACGCCCTCAGCGTTGGTTCCACTACTCCATGGGTTTGGCTGATGAGCATCGATGCTCACTGGTTCTCTACCATGTACAGCTGGTACACTTTCGCCAGCAGCTGGGTATCCGGCCTCTCCCTGATAGCGCTGTTCGTTATTTACCTGAAAAAGAACGGTTATCTGACTTATGTAAATGAAGAGCACCTGCACGATCTGGGTAAATTTATCTTTGCTTTCAGCATCTTCTGGACTTACCTCTGGTTCTCCCAGTACATGCTGATCTGGTACGCTAACATGCCGGAAGAAACTGAATACTTCCAGCCACGCGTATGGGGCGAATGGAGACCTATCTTCTTCCTGAACCTCCTGATCAACTTTATTACTCCGTTGTTGTTCCTGATGAAACGGGACACCAAACGTAACTATACTGCGGTAGCATTCATCGCTGTAGTGGTGATCTGTGGCCACTGGCTGGATTTCTGGCAGATGGTAGGCCCCGGTACTTACAAACACCTGGTATTCCCTTGGTATGAACTGGGACTGGGACTTGGTTTCGTAGGTCTGATCATTTTCCTGGTTGCCAACCAACTTGCTAAAGTTCCGCTGGTGCCTAAAAATCATCCTTACCTGAAAGAAAGTATTGTTCACCACACCTAATATGGGTGATAACGGAGATTAAGCAATAGAAAAGCATTAGATAACTTAATTATTTCATATAGCAATGTCAGGATTTTTAGCAGTCTTAGTTATTGTTCTCATATTCATAGTCATCTTCCAGATTGCGAAGGCGAGCGAATATGTGTCCATATTGAAGGGAGAAAAGAAAGCGCGCCAGCAAAGTAACCGTATCAATGGTTTCCTGCTGATAGCATTCCTGGTGCTGGGGCTCATCGGCGTGTATTACTGTAATAATCTGCTGAAAGGCAAGATCCTGGGCGAATCTGCATCTGTGCAGGGTGAAGGGGTAGATACCCTCATCTATGTAACCCTGGCCATCACCGGTGTTGTGTTTATTGGTACCCAGATCCTCCTGTTCTGGTTCGCATTTAAATACCAGGAAAAAGAAGGCCGCAAGGCATTTTATTTCCCGCATAATAATAAACTGGAAGTGATCTGGACCGTTATCCCGGCCATCGCACTGACAGTACTGGTGGCTTTCGGTCTGAAACACTGGTTCCAGCTGACTTCCGACGCTCCAAAAGATGCTGCGGTAGTGGAAATCACCGGTAAACAATTCAACTGGCTCATCCGTTACCCAGGTAAAGATGGTCAGCTCGGCCGTCGCGACTTCAAGAAAATTGATGAGGCAGCCAGCAACCCGCTGGGTATGGATTGGGAAGATCAACTGGGTAAAGACGACTTCATGGCAACAGAAGTTCACCTGGTGGTAGGTAAACCCGTAAAATTCGTAATCGGTTCCCGTGATGTTATTCACGACGTAGGTTTACCTCAGTTCCGTATGAAAATGGACGCTGTGCCTGGTATTCCTACTACCCTGTGGTTTACTCCTAAGTTTACCACCAAACAAATGAAGGAAAAAACCGGCAACCCGGATTTCACCTACGAAATTTCCTGCGATCAGATGTGTGGTTCCGGTCACTACTCCATGAGAGGTGTGATTGTTGTGGAAACACAGGAAGAATACGATGCTTGGGTAGCTAAACAGCCATTACAGTATAGCCTGGCTCACCCTGCGGCCGCTCCTGCTGAAGCGCCAAAGGCTGACAGCACGCAAAAAACTGTGGCTGCGAATATCCGGTAAGCCGTAATTTTGTGAAGAAGAATTTTTTGACGCAGAACTTAAAAAACTAAAAAAGACAAACTGACAAACGAAGATACTTCCCGGGCGTTAGTTTATTAATAAACCGAACCGATTATGAGTAACGAAGCAACATTGCACAGTCAACAGGAGGTAATGCACGGCGCGCATGATCATCACGATCATGAGCACCATCATGAAGACAATTTCATCTCGAAATATGTGTTCAGCCTGGATCATAAAATGATCGCCAAACAATTCCTGATCACCGGTATCGTTTGGGCTATCATTGGTGCTTTCTTTTCTGTGGTGTTCCGTTTGCAACTGGGTTTTCCCGATGCTACTTTCCCCTGGCTGGAAAGCATTATGGGTCACTGGGCAAAAGGTGGCCGTATCACTCCTGAAGCTTACTATGCATTGGTAACAATGCACGGTACTATCCTCGTATTCTTTGTATTGACCGCTGGTTTAAGTGGTACCTTCTCCAACCTGCTCATTCCGCTGCAGGTAGGTGCCCGCGATATGGCTTCTCCTTTCATGAACTGCCTCAGCTACTGGTTCTTCTTCCTGGCCAGCCTCGTAATGATGGCTTCCCTGTTTGTTCAAACAGGCCCGGCTTCCGGAGGTTGGACAATGTATCCTCCGCTGAGCGCCCTCGGAGATGCTTCCATCGGTTCTAAAATAGGTGTTGACCTGTGGTTGACCAGTATGGCACTGTTCGTTGTTTCTCAGCTGCTCGGTGGTCTGAACTACATCTCTACCCTTCTGAACATGCGTACCAAAGGTATGAGCATGACCAAAATGCCTTTAACCATCTGGTCATTCTTCTTTACCGCTGTACTGGGCGTACTGTCTTTCCCTGTACTGCTGTCCGGCTTCATCCTCCTGCTGATGGACCGTCACGCTGGTACCAGCTTCTATCTCTCTGATATCTTCATCGCAGGTAAAGCCCTGGCTAACGAAGGTGGTAGCGCCATCCTCTACCAGCACTTGTTCTGGTTCCTGGGTCACCCTGAAGTATATATCATTATCCTCCCTGCCATGGGTATGGTATCTGAAGTACTGGCAGTTAGCTCCCGTAAACCTATCTTCGGTTATCTGGCCATGATCGGTTCTCTGTTCGCTATCTGTATCCTGGCCTTCCTGGTATGGGCTCACCACATGTTCGTAACTGGTCTGAACCCATTCCTCGGCGCCTTCTTCGTACTCCTGACACTGCTCATCGCGGTACCATCCGCCATCAAGGTGTTTAACTGGCTTACCACCATCTGGAAAGGTAATATCCGCTTTACACCGGCTTCCCTGTTCTCTATCGGTTTCGTGAGCACCTTTATCTCTGGTGGTCTGACTGGTATCTGGCTGGGTAACTCCTCTATCGACATTCACCTGCACGATACCTACTTCGTAATCGCACACTTCCACATCGTAATGGGTGTGTCCGCATTCTTCGGTATGTTTGCCGGTATCTACCACTGGTTCCCGAAAATGTATGGCCGCTTTATGAACAATACTATCGGCTATATCCACTTCTGGGTAACCCTGATCGGTGCTTATCTGATCTTCTGGCCAATGCACTACGAAGGTATGGCCGGTATGCCAAGAAGATATTTTGACTACTCCAGCTGGACTTCCTTTAACCAGTTTGGTGGTCTGAACCAGTTCATCAGCATCGTGGTAATCCTCGTATTTGCTACTCAGCTGCTGTTCGTGTTCAACTTCTTCTACAGCATCTTCAAAGGAAGAAAACTCACCGAGCAGAACCCTTGGAAAGCTACTTCCCTGGAATGGACTACTCCAATCAATCCTGGTCACGGCAACTGGCCTGGTGAAATTCCTGAAGTACACCGCTGGGCTTACGATTACAGCAAGGATGGAAGAGATTTCATCCCGCAAACCGAGCCCATCGGCCCTAACGAGTCAGCTCACTAATGTAATAAAAGAGATTCCGGGGGGCAGAAAATAACTGCTTTCCGGAATCTTGTTCACCGTGATGTTTGTAAATTTGTTCCGGATTTAAATACCGGAATGTGGAAAGAAATAAAATGTTGCAAGAAAACTCCATAAAATTGTCGTCGTCGTATGCAGTAGCGAGCAAGGTGAAGGATTATTCTCAGCTGATGAAGTTTAATCTCACCTTCATGGTGGTATTTTCATCAGTGGTAGCTTACCTGCTGGTACCGGACGTGGAGTTTGATCTCATCAAAGTTCTTTTGTTATTTGCTGGTGGTTTGCTGGTTTCCGGATCAGCCAATACCATCAACCAGATATGGGAAAAAAATACGGACAAACTGATGGCGCGTACCGCCACCCGTCCCCTGCCCTCCGGCAGGATGAGTGAAGGGGAAGCGATCACCGTAGCCATCGTAACCGGGGTAGCAGGTTTCCTGATCATGGGATACTGCTTTAACTGGCTGAGTGCTGCATTGAGCCTCTTCTCCCTGGTGATGTACGGATTTGTATATACTCCCTGGAAGAAATGGAATTCACTGGCCGTACTGGTAGGTGGAATTCCAGGAGCAATGCCGCTGCTCATAGGCTGGGCTGCAGGTGCCAATAACCTCTCTGAAGGTGGCTGGTCACTGTTCGCTATCCAGTTCCTGTGGCAGTTTCCGCACTTCTGGGCTATCGCCTGGATTGCGCACAAAGACTATACCCGTGCTGGGTTTAAACTGCTGCCGGCTAACGGCGAGCCCAACCGGTTTACCGCCCTGCAGGCTGTTATGTATACCCTGCTGCTGATTCCCGCAGGTGTAATACCTTACCTGCTGAAAATCACTGGTGGTATTTCCGCGATCGTGGCTATCGTAGCAGGCTTGTTTTTCCTGTACCGTGCCATTAACCTGTATAGAAAAAATGATGTCCCTGCAGCACGTAAACTGATGTTCGGTTCATACATTTACCTGACCATTGTTCAGCTGGCACAGCTGCTGGACAAGGCCTAAAAGCAATAGGAGGAGTGATGCATACAATGAGCATACAACGTAAGAAAATTCATCCGCACAAGTACTCCCTATGGATAGCAATGGGTAGCATTACCATGATGTTCATCGGATTTACCAGTGCATACGTTGTGAAGAGATCGCAGGCCAACTGGCTGGCATTTGAACTGCCGCATATTTTCTGGTTATCTACTGCTGTAATTTTACTCAGCAGCCTGACCATCCACCTGGCACTGAAACAGTTCAGGGAAAGAAATATGCAGCGTTACAAACAGCTGATCACCGTTACCGCCATATTAGGCGTGGCTTTCGCTGCCTGTCAGTGGATTGGCTTTGCTCAGATGAAAAACAGCGGACTCCCCCTCAACGGGCCCGTTTCCGCTTCCTTTATTTATGTTATTGTAGGCGTGCACATGCTGCACGTACTGGGTGGTGTGGTAGCACTGCTCGTAATGTTTGCCAGGGCCTACCGGACCCGCATTCGTACCTACTCCGCAGTACCAATCGAAGTAGCCGCCACTTACTGGCATTTCGTAGACGTTTTGTGGATCTACCTGTTGATTTTTTTAAGTATCGCGAGATAAACTTTGTAAAATTTTATAAAACAAACAATGGACACAGCAGTTACAGCGAAGAAAAAATGGTGGGCCGGCGGACATTCTCCCTTTAATGTGAGCTATGGCAAGTTGATGATGTGGTACTTCCTGGTATCAGATGCCTTCACTTTCGGTGCATTACTGATATCATACGGAACTATCCGCTTTTCCAGCACATCCTGGCCTGATCCGAATGAGGTTTTCCGTTCTTTCCCGGGTATGGGACATGCCAACTTACCGTTGGTATTCGTGAGCTTGATGACCTTCATCCTCATCATGAGTTCTGTAACCATGGTACTGGCAGTTCATGCCGGTCACATGAGAGATAAAAAAGCTGTTGCCAAATGGCTGACCTGGACTATCATCGGAGGTATCTGCTTCCTGAGCTGCCAGGCATGGGAATGGACACACCTGTTCCATGAAGGTGCATGGTGGGGTCGCAACCCTTTCCACAACGTTGATGGCACAATGGCATCTACCAACTTCACCAACTTCTTCTTTACCATCACCGGTTTCCACGGCCTGCACGTAACCTCCGGCGTTGTACTGAACATCGTAATCCTCGCTAACGTACTGAAAGGTACCTACGAAGAAAGAGGTCACTACGAAATGGTGGAAAAAGTAGGTCTCTACTGGCACTTTGTAGATCTGGTTTGGGTATTCGTATTCACCTGCTTCTACCTGCTCTAAGCATCAAAAGCAATCAAAAACGAATACAAGGTTTGTAATTTGATTAATAGAATCTGATATTAAGAACTTATTCAATTTAAATAGGAATGGAGCATACGCATACTGCAGAAGGACATGAACATGCACACGATTCATCTACCAAAAAGATCTGGAGAACATTCTGGATCCTCCTGGGTGTAACCATGGTAGAAGTTGGTCTGGCGTTTTTACACCTCGAAACAGGTGTTCCCAACAGGGTACTGCTGAACGCCGTGTTCATCGGTCTGACCGTAGTGAAGGCATTTTATATCGTAGCCGAATTTATGCACCTCGGCAGCGAAATCAAAAACCTGATCTACACCATCCTGCTTCCGTTACTGTTCTTCGTTTGGTTCATCATCGCTTTCCTCTATGAGGGTAACTCCTGGAAAAACCTGAACAAGGACCTGAGACCAGGAACTCCTGTAGAAGCTGTTAAAGCTGCACCAGCTGAAGGTCACGGAGCACACCACTAATTTTTTGATCATTTAAATTTCAGCGTCATTTCTCGCAGGGCTATATTAGGAGTTGCATTGGCTATATTGGTACCACTGACTGGTTACCTGATTGTAGATCATTATGGGAAAAATGTAGTACCCATTCCAAAGTACTATATTCCCGAAGGTGTAGATACCATCGTTCATAACGGAAAAGTTACCTACGATACTGTCTACCACAAGATCAAGGACTTTCAGATGACCAACCAGCTGGGACAGAAAGTGAGCCTGAAAGACATGGAAGGTAAAGTTATCCTGGTAGATTTCTTTTTCACTTCCTGCCCTTCTATCTGCCCTACGTTGACAAAGAACCTGAGAAAGATCCAGAGCGCTTACGGTAAAACAGATACCCTGCTCCAGATCCTCTCCTTTTCGGTAGATCCCGTTAGAGACTCAGTAGCCAGATTACGGAAATACGGATACGATTATCAGGTAAATCCGGACAACTGGTGGCTTCTGACCGGCGATAAAAAAGAAATCTACGACCTCGCCAGACACCAATTCTTCGTTTCTGTGACAGAAGGTGACGGCGGACCAGACGATTTCGTTCATACCGAAAAACTGGTACTGATCGATAAAAACAGACACATCAGAGGATATTACAACGGGCTCGATTCCAACGCCATCAAACAATGTGCTACCGACATCGCTACCCTGTACCTCGAAAAAGACAGGCATCGCCCGGGATTCTGGCAGTTCCTGAAAGGTTTGTTCAAGAATCTGAGCTGATCAACTAAAAAATAATTTTCACGGAAGGTGGATAAAGGAAAGGATTCAACTTTCTTTTTCCACCTTTCCCATATACGGAACATATTATGGAACTAAAAAATAAAAATCTTAACACACCTATCGCCATCGTTTCTGTAGTTATCCCGGTACTGGTGGCCCTGTTGTTTTTCCTACCCAAACCCGACTTCCATCCCGGCTTCGATGTCAGGATTCTTCCGCTGTTCCATGCGATCCTCAACTCTGCTACTGCTGTACTGCTGGTTGCCAGTCTGTACTTCATCAAAAACAAGCAGGTAAAGGCGCATAAGATCACCAACCTGATAGCGGTGGGCCTGTCTGTTGTCTTCCTGTTGTCTTACGTTACCTATCACGCTTTGGCACCGGAAACACGTTTTGGCGACTTAGACCACAACGGTATGCTGGACGCTGCTGAAAAAGCTGCACTGGGTGGTATCCGTTATGTATATTATTTCCTGTTGCTTACCCACATCGTGCTGGCCGGTATCATTGTGCCACTGGTCCTTTTCACGCTGCTGCGCGGCTTCCAGAATGATATTCCCCGCCACCGTAAAATAGCCCGTATCACCTGGCCTATCTGGTTCTATGTGGCTGTTACCGGAGTGATTGTGTATATTATGATTTCCCCATATTACCATTGATATATTTTCGGGAGATATTTTTGGGGTAGATGACCTAATTTTGCTGGATCAAAAAGAATTGAAATGAATAAGCTGTGTTTGTTTTTGCTGACAATAATGCTGACGATGATGAGTGCTCCTTTGATGGCGCAGTGTTCTCTTTGTACAAAAACAGCACAGCAGCTGGGTGAAGGCCCTGCTAAAGGATTGAACAATGGTATCCTGATGCTGGCATTTACCCCGCTGGTAATCATCGGCCTGCTAGCTTTCCGGTGGTGGAAGAGCAACCGGGAAGCCTCCTGAGCCCCTGCCCTTTTTTAACCCCTTTATTATGATAACCTATAGAAAAGCGGATATCCCTGATATTCCACGGGTAGCTACGTTACGTCTGCAGTTTCTGAAAGAAGTGTATCCCCAGGCAGATGTTTCCCGCGATGGCTTGCTATATGAACAGATTGCCCGGTATCTCACAGAACACCTTCCCAAGGGAGACTTTGTAAACCTCTTCGCTGAACATCATGGAAATGTAGTCGCCAGTGCTGGTATTGTTTTTTATAACCAGCCTCCGCTCTACCACAATCTGGATGGCAAAGTGGCTTATATACTGAATGTATATACGCTTCCGGCCTACCGCCGGCAGGGAATTGCACAGATACTGATGGAAAAACTGATTGGGGAAGCAAAGGAACGAAATACCGGTAAACTGAGTCTGCATGCCAGTTTGGAAGGGCGCCGGTTATATGAAAGACTGGGCTTTGCTGCCGGAGATAACGAGATGACATTACAACTCCCGCGTATACAACCCTGACAGGCTCCGGAGGAGTGTTTTGCGGGAATAGAAAAAAAGGAAAGTTACCTTCCCTGAACATTCGACAAAACACTCACACCGGACAATCTGTAAAAAAGATGTAGCCTAGTCTTCCCTTGTTTCAAACGAGGGGCAGTCTACCCGTAGGTTGGCCTGCTTCAGCGAGACCTTGAGCAGGTTGCAGTAATTGCCTTTCTTTTCGGTGTAATGCTGGCAATTAAAGCACATAGGTTGGTGAGTAATCACCTCCTCCTGGTTCAGCTGGTAAATCAGCTGCATCAGCTGATCCAGCAGCACGCCCTGTTCTTTCAGCGGGCTGGTGGCCACAGCGTCCTGTAGCGGAGCAGCAAAATGCTCTACTTTTTTAGCGATGGCACGACCTTCCTTCAGCAAATGCAGGGAATGGCTCCTGGTGTCCGTTTCGCTCGGTTTTCTCACCAGGTAATTTTTTTGTTCCAGCGATTTCACAGCGTCGCTGATGGTGGCTTTTGTCATGTTGAAATACAACGCTAACGAGGTCACTGTACGTTTTTCTTCCGGGTAGTGGAGTAAAAAAGTCAGCACCTGAATCTGTATGGGACTCAACCCATATTGTGTGGCCTCCTGCCAAAGGAGTACCCTGAAAGCCTCTGATAAGCGCTCAAGAGCAACCACGATTTTGCTCGATGTGTTTTCTGCCTGCTGCGCGGGGCTGAATGTGGAAACTTTCCCCATATTTACTACTGTCCTTAATTAGCGGGGCAAGGTACAATAATAAAGCCTGCTTGTAAATAGCATATTAGTGACATCCTTGTGGTTCATGGATATAGTAACCTTGTTGGGCTATCTTCATCTCCCAGCGGGGAATGATCTGTGTTGTATAACAAAAACGGCAGTCTTTCCGTGTTACCGGCAGGTCTTCCTGCAGCCGGGCCTGCAAAAATTCGCTTCCGAAGGCTAATACAGCTGTGAAAGCTGTTTCCGGGGGTACAATAATATCAAAGTGAAGGAAACCTCCTGCTTTCTTTTTCGCATATGCCTTATACACGGCTACTTCCATAAACATTTTTTGAGGGTGGAAAATGAATATCAGAACGGGGCTGTTTGTCCTCCGGGGTAAACCCACAACAGAGCACTGAGGCTGACGGCCTTGAACCAGGCCTGATGCATCGCTTCTATTTCTTCCGGACTATATCCGGTATCATTAAGAAAATGGCGGCCGGCTTCACTCACCGGGAAAACAAAAGTGGTCATATACCGCAGAAACACCGGTGACAGCGGATGCAAATCATCCAGTGGTACTTTCCTTAATTGCAGCTGCCGTGCAATCTTCTCTTCAAATTCCCACCAGCGGCTACTTTCACTGCGCTTGCACAAGCCGGTGATCCATTCCCGGAAGTGCGGACGGATGGAATGCAGGTACGACAGGTCCGGCGCACCACTACTGGTGAAATAATGCGCCAGGTAATTGTTTTTCACAATACGCTCGTACCAGCGATTTAAAATTTCTTCTGCATGCGGTGCCAGGATCTCCCCCGCCAGGGTCAGGTATTGCTCATCTTCGTGTGTAAAAAGCATCATGCGTTTGATCTTTATCAACACCTGTGCATCAATGGAAGTGGTTTGGGGTTCAGGAATCATAGATGACCGCTCTGCTGCGTTAATCATATCATACATATGTTTTGAGCTGCTGCAATTAGAAAATGGTCACGTGCAAATATAGTGAGGATTCCTATTCATTTGCAATTTATTGTAAAAGCAATACAACTTTTATTGAATGTTCCCTTTTTCTGAATTGACGAGATATGCTACTTTGAATTAATTTGAGATTTTCGGATGAACTGTATAGTTTTGATTTCCTGTTAACCAGGCCTTTTAATTACAATAATGAAGAACATACAGACACTTTTATATAGAAACGGTCTTGGTATCCACTCTGTACTATCCGAAGACAAAGAAAATTTTAAAATCATTCTCCGCGAGGGGCATTTGCGACGTACGTTTTACCTGTCGGCGCTGGGTGCCGGGGCCGGTTTGCTCACGGTAGGCGCCGGAATGCTGCTCTCATGGCTGGTCCGGATGCTGACCGGCCTGGCTTTTTTCGGAAAGCTGAGTACGGATGCGGGTATGCTGGCCGATAGCGAAGCCGGCATTTGGCTGTTATTTATCCCGGTAGCCGGGGCATTTGTATCTCTGTTTCTTATCGGGGCCCGTTACCCTACCTGGAAACTGCCGGCCCTGGCCATCTGTATTGGCACAGGTGCACCTATTGGTACAGAAGGGCCCGTGATGGTGGCCGCCGGGGCTTTTGCACTGCAGGACCGCCAACGGCTGCGTATTTCGGAAGCGGAAGCTCATCTGTTACTGGTGGCCGGTGCCGCTGCCGGCGTGGCCTGGTACTTCGGGGCACCGGTATCTGCACTGTTGCTGGCACTGGAATTATGGCTGGGCACCTGGTCCTTGACCTTGTTGTTGCCGGTGCTGTCTGGTGTGATAGTCGGTGGTGTAGCTCATTATTGTCTGTCTGACATGAATCCTTTTTTTACGATGGGCAGCGGTCCTGCATTGAATGCCGGTGCTCTGCTGGTTTATACTGTTCTGGGGCTCATTGTCGGGTTGACAGCGGCCCTGCTGGTAAGAGCCTCCCGTGGTCTTACCCGGTTATTTAACCGGCTGAAATACCATAGTCCCTGGTGGCTGCTGCTGGCGGCCGTGCCAGTGGGCATTGCCGGCTACCTGGCCCCCGAAAGTCTGGGTAACGGTGAAGTATATGGTAACAACCTGCTGCAGGCGCATGTAACGTTGCAATTGGTGTTTGTAGTAGGGGTGGTGAAGCTGATCACCTGGCTGTTTTTTACTTCGGGTTACAATACAGGTACTACTATAACAACGCTACTGATGATCGGCGGGGCACTGGGCCTGTTGCTGGCAGTAGTGGTGCAGCTCGTATGCCCTTCTATTGTGATTAATCCCGCGATGGCTGCGCTGATAGGAATGAGTGCTATGTTTGCCGGAGTTACCCGGGCCTGGTTGACAGCTATTATACTGGCACTGGAATTAACACATTGCCAGCCGGCTGTATTGCCAGTGGCCTGCGCGGCTATTGCTGCATTTGTTATCTCTTTCCCGCTTATCAAAACAAAACGGGATACCGCAGAAAACAAGGTGCAGGGCTGATGTCCTGCACCGTGCAAAAAACTATTCTCCGCCGGAAACGGCTTTCAGGCCGGCAATAGAGCCAATCAGCATAATCAGAAAGAAGATCCTCCACATGGCCACCGGTTCTTTAAAGAAGATCATACCTGCAATGGCTGTACCGGCAGCACCGATACCAGTCCATACGGCATAGGAGGTGCCGATGGGCAGCCCGCTGTTGATTGCCTTGTTCAGAAAAAAGAAACTAAGTGTAATACAGATAAAAAAGCTGACAGAAGGCCACAGCTTTGAAAAGTTCTCAGAATACTTCAGCGAAATAGTAAAGCCCACTTCAAATAGTCCGCCAATAAGCAGGAATAACCAAGCCATAATAACCAGATTTATTAGTGAAAAATAAGATTTGAATAAAATATAGGTCTGGGCATGAGAAGCCCGCAGCCTGTGGATCAGAGGCCGTAATTAAACACTGCGTAAGCGATGGATATGCCAAATGAGGTGGTACGCATGCCGCAAAGATAATAAAATTTAGCGACCAGCTTTATCAGCCACGTAACGGTAGAGGTTAAATGAGTGTTGCGAGATGTGTTCCTGTATTTCCGTCTGAAGATTTTTTTTGCTGATATCGTGCATACGCCGGTGTTGTATCAGCTGGTAAGCTTTTTCCGCGAGCAGCAGAGATCTGCGCTGATGCTGGTGCATAATGGCTTCCTTATGCCGGGCAATGGCGGTTACGATTTCGTGTATGCCTTTCTGTTGGGTGGCCACGGATTTGATAACGGGAATTTCCCACGATGCCTGTTGTTTGCTGTGGGCCAGCAGTCGCAGGTTTTTTACAAAGATGTCTGCATTATCACGGTCGGCCTTATTGACTACAAAAATATCGGCAATTTCCATCAGTCCGGCTTTCATGGTTTGTATTTCGTCGCCTGCTTCTGGCACCACCACTACGATGGTGGTATCTGCGATGCCGGCAATCTCTACTTCGCTTTGCCCTACTCCTACTGTTTCGATAAAGAGATAATCGAAGCCGGCAGCTTTGATAAGGTCACTCACCTCGATGATTTTCGGACTGAGACCACCCAGCGCGCCCCGGCTGGCCATAGACCGGATAAACACACCGGGATGCCCGAAATGTTGTCCCATACGGATACGATCGCCCAGCAAAGCGCCGAAATTAAACGGTGAAGAGGGATCTACAGCAATGATGGCTACTTTTTTATCTTCCGCCAGCAGGTGGGTGATCAGGGCATTAACCAGGGTGCTTTTGCCTGCTCCGGGAGGGCCGGTGATACCCACTACACGGGTAGGGCTATTGGCCGGGAGCTGTTCCAGCAAGGAGGTATAACCAGCTGCTTCATTTTCAACCAGAGAAATACACCGGGCCAGCGCTTTTATTTCTCCCCGCAGAAGCCCCTCCAAATATTGCTGGTACATGTACGAAATATTAGTTGATCAGGTATTCCAGTATGCCCTTGTCAGCTTTGATTTTTTTACTGCTCACAGCGGCTTTTACAAGAATACTGTTTTCCTGGTGCTTGCCACGGGAGTTTTCACGATGGTACAGGTGGAACGCCACTCCTCCCATTTTAATGAATTTTTTCTGAACGCCGGCGTTCAGCAGTCTTACAGCGATATCATTGTCTTCCATTCCCCAGCCGGTAAAATTTTCATCATAACCATTGACGGTAAGGAGGTCTTTTTTCCAGAAAGACATATTACAGCCCTTTACATAGTATTTATGACGGCCACCTATCTTGTATCGTTTGGAAAGGAAACGGCTTAGTGACGGAAAACGTAACGCATTGAGAATGTGGCTGAAAGGTGTAGACCGGAAATCCACATTAATATCGTCTGCCTGTAAAAGTTTATTGGAGATATGGGAAGATAACAGGGCCCGGCTGCCAGTGATGAAATAGCCCGGTTCCGACAGGCGCATATGGTCTTCTACAAAGTGTTTATCCAGGATCAGGTCTCCGTCTATCTGGATAATATAGTCGGAAGTCGACTGAGCGATCCCTTTGTTTCTGATTTGTGCCAGCCTGAAACCTTTATCCTCCTGCCATACATGGACAAGCGGTACAGGGAAATCTTTCCGGATACTGTTGATCAGTTCCCGGGTGTCTTCCCTGGAGCCGTCGTCGGCGATTACGACTTCTGTCGGTAAGATAGTTTGTGATTTAATACTATTCAGGCATAAGGCTAGAGCTGCAGGCCAGTTATATGTAGAAATCAACAACGATATCGTGGATGTGGTTGCTAGCATGTTTGCGAATGAGTAATAATGTTAGTTATAAAGGTATTCCTTTTATTTAATATATGCATAAGGGTGAGCTTAATTAGCAGATTCTGCGCCCCTTATGCGGGGCGTTTTTTTTACCTTAGCCTAAATACTGATCATTAAGATGACAAATTTTATTTCCATATTTCCGCTTGGTATTGTGGTGTATCCGGGAGAACAGCTGAATCTCCACGTTTTCGAGCCCAGGTATAAACAACTGGCCCGGGAATGCGTGGCCGAAAATAAGCCTTTTGGCATTCCTGCGGTAATTGACAAAAAAATAATGGAATATGGAACGTTGGTAACCGTAGAAAAAGTAGAAAAAATATACGATAATGGTGAAATGGACATCATCACCCGGGGAACCAGTGTATTCCGTACACTGGAACGTATCAACGTAATCCCGGATAAATTATATGCCGGCGCTATTGTCAATTATCCCGAAAACCATGAAGCCAGCAATGTACGTCTGCTGGATGAGGTATTACATGGTATCCGGGAGCTGCATGCTATCCTCCAGGTACATAAAAACTTCAGGAAGGAAGATGGCCGCCTGACCGCCTACGACCTGGCCCACCATGCCGGATTGTCGCTGGAAGAAGAGTATGAAGTGTTACACCTTTTTTATGAGGTGCAACGACTGGAATATCTCAAACGACACCTGCATAAAGTAATACCGATGATGGCTGAAATGGAAAGACTGAAAGAAAGAGTAAAACTCAACGGTCATTTCAGAAATCTCTCTGCCGGCGATCTGTAAATTTTTAAACTATATATTTTCCATTGAAGATATTGCCGAAAAAACATATTTTTGAGGGGAAATGGTTGTCTGGCAAGGATTTCAGCTTTCGGGAATGTCAACTTTAACGTGCTTTTAACAGGGCCGAATTTGGTTTTTTTTGCTTCCCGCCTTAAAAAGTAGATATTTGCAGACCCATAATTTTCACTGGACAAGGGTTTAAACTCAATTCTGATACGAAATGCATTGGACTAAAGTCAGTATTCTTTGCTTCCTGGTTGGACTGTTCCTGGTGGCAAATAATGCTACAGCACAGGATAATTCACCCTACTCACGATATGGATTAGGCGATCTGAATAACAACCAGAATACGGTAAACCGCGGTATGGGTGGCGTATCCCAGGCATACGGGGATCCACAATCCGTTAACTTCTTAAATCCGGCCAGCTATTCCAACCTTATGCTCACCACTTTTGATGTGGGTATAGAAGGTGGCTCCCGGTCTATCACCGACAAAACTGCCAGCTTCAACTCTGGCTTTGGTACTCTTTCCTATCTGCAGATCGGTATTCCTATCAAGCGGAAATGGGGGCTCAACCTGGGTTTGCGTCCGGTGACCAAAGTTTCCTACAACATCCAGGAATCTAAAGACCAGATCTTTTATGATACCCTGAAAATGCCGGTGGCCAGCCGCTACCAGGGCAGTGGTGGTTTATACCAGCTGTATGCAGGTACCGGTGTTGGTATTGGCAACTTCAGCATTGGTGTCAACGTGGGTTATCTCTTCGGTAATATTGAAAACAATACCCGTGTGATCTATCCGGTGAGCGATATCAACGCTTCCCGGCATATGACCCGTATCAGCTACGGCAGCTTCTTTTATAAATTAGGGGTACAGTACAGGGCCAAACTGAACAAAGAAATGGACCTGACACTGGGTGCTTCCGGAAGTCTGCAACAGGATATGACCGTTCGCCAGGAAACCCTGAGTGAAAGCCTCATGTATATCGCATCTACCAACGACTTTAACACCCTCGATACTGTTCAGTATTCAAAAGGGCCTAAAGGGACAGTTGTGTATCCTCAGGACTTCAGCGCCGGCTTTATGCTGCGTAAACTGGACAAATGGATGGTAGGTATGGATTTTAATACTACTCAGTGGAGCAAGTTCTCCAAATTTGGTCAGGCTGACTCCCTCCAGAACAGCTGGAAAGTGTCGCTGGGTGGCCAGTTTGTACCCAATGCCATGGCTCTCAGCGGTTATTGGAACAGGGTGGCTTACCGCCTTGGTGCTTACTACGGACTGGATTACCTGAAACTGAACGGCCAGAATATGAATACGCTGGGCTTTACAGTAGGTGCAGGATTACCGGTACGCCGTATGCCTTACTCCAACCAGTATAGCATGGTCAATGTTGCCTTTGATGTGGCACACCGTGGCAATAACAACACTGCCCTGAAAGAAAATATTTACCGGGTATCACTTGGTTTCACGCTGAGTGACAGATGGTTTATTAAGAAGAAATACGATTAAGGCCTGGCCAGGATGATCAGGAAAAAACTCATATATCTGTTGATTGCGCTGACAGCGGTCGCCTGTGAAAATGATATCCAGGCGGTAATGGAATTTGATTCCAAAAAAGCTGCTGTGGAAAATGGAACGGATATCCTGCTCATCTATAGTCAGGGAGGCAGGGTAAACGCCAAACTGACTGCGCCTACCATGGAAAGAAGTCTCGACAAGCCTTCTTATGTGAAGTTCAAACAAGGCCTTAAACTGCTGATGTTTAACGATACCCTGGGCCTGGAAAGTACCCTGGTCGCCGACACTGGCCGCTATCTGGAGGACGAAGGAGCTGTGTTCCTCTCCAAAAACGTAGTGGTAGTGAATAAAAAAGGTGATCGGCTCAATACAGATGAACTGAACTGGGACCCTAAAAGGAAAGTCTTCTACTCCACCAAAGAGGTCTTCATTAAAACCCCTACCGATTCCTTGCATGGATGGGGCCTGATTGCCAATGAAGATTTTACCGACAGAAAGATTATTAATGTAAGCGGACCTATCACGGTGCAGGACAGCCTGTCTATGCAATAAGAGAGCTCCGTTGTAAACGTATAAACAAAAGAACCCCACCTCTGCAGGTGGGGTTCTTTCGCTTTAACCTATTTTTTAACCTAAAATTTGTAATATTAAAAACAATAACTATGCCAGTTTGGACATAATAAATTCATTTCAACACATTCCCTGACCGTTCTTCATAAAGTATGATCCGGCTGTTGCTTATTTGCCGCAAGACCTTTATATTTAGTAAAACGACTGAAATGGAATTGATCAACTGGCAGGATTTTGAAAAAATTGAAATGAGAACAGGGACCATTATTGAAGCCAATGATTTTCCTAAGGCCCGTAACCCGGCTTACCAGCTTACAATTGATTTTGGGCCAGAATTGGGAATTAAGCGTTCTTCCGCCCAAATTACCCGGTTGTATCAGAAAGAAGAACTGGTGGGCAAACAGATAATTGCAGTCGTTAATTTCCCTCCCAAACAAATCGCCAATTTTATATCTGAATGCCTGGTGCTGGGCGTATTGGGAGATGATAAGGAGGTGACGCTGCTGCAACCCGGTCAATCCGTTAAAAACGGACAACGTATTGCATAAAATGTAAAGTGAGAATCAATGGCCCAACGTCAGGATAAAGACGGGGAACGTGCTTTTTGGGAAGGTTATCGCAGCAACTTATCAGGTTAATATCTTTCCAAAACCACAAAAAAAATTAATTAATAACCATTAAATCTTCATTTCTTATTGATTATAAATGTGCTATGCATATTTATAATTAGTAATTCTATATATTTATAATATTGCAAATTATCTAATATAATAAGATATTTACCATTATCCTCTTTTCACGAACAATATTAAAGCGTTCACGGAAATGGGCCCCTATGACTAAAAACCTAAGTATATCTTTGTTTTAGGTTTTTCATAGGATATGGTTAAAATTATTACAAGGGCGGTATTCTTACCACCCTTTTTATTTTTTATACCCTTTAATCGTTTTCGTTTGCCCCCTGATTTGCTACGTTCACCTGCTATAATATTTCAGTGAGCCAGGCTTATCACATCCTTACAGGATAACAAAATGCTCAGTTTTTCAATCTATTTGCCTGATAATCAATTTTATATGTTGAAAAATAACATATTGTTGATTAATATAAAATGTTTAGATGCTATATACGTTCACCGTCCCTTTTGCCGCGTTCCCCGAATAAAATGCATCGTTCACAAAAATGGAATAACACCTAATGAGAAAAACGCCCACCTTTGGGATAGGTTTTTCAATAAAGATATGGTTAAAATTTTTCGGGGCTGTAGTCTTGCAGCCCTGTTTTTTTCTCCCTAAAACCAGTCATCTCCCACTTATTTATTTCCTTTTACCTGATAGTCAATTAATTACATCCCTTGTGTAAGGTTTTTTGGTCCTATTTTACCTGGTCCTGTTTATTCCTTATCACCTGTGTGTGATGGTTGTTTACTTCTTCTCCTATTGATTTTCAAATACTTATAGTTATAGAAACGAACGAGTCCCGGAAAAATACCTCCTGGTACTTCTCTGGGACTCGTCTATTAAGATCGGGTATGTTATTTATTTATTGGTGAACATGGCCGGAAACGGTTTATCCAGCAGGTTGTTATAAATAAATCTGGACATCTCCTGGCTGGCATGTGCGTTTTTAGACCTCCATCCATGGCGCTCGCCGGGATAGAGTATAAACTCAACGTGTTTGTTCAGGTTTTCGAATTTATCGATCAGCTGAATACAGTTCTGCATATGCACGTTATCATCCATGGTGCCATGCGCAATACGAAGCAGACCTTTGTATTTATCAGCATAGGTCATCACGGAAGTGATTTTATAGCCTTCCGGGTTTTCAGCCGGGGTATCCATATAGCGCTCGGTATAGTGGCTATCGTACAGTTGCCAGTCGGTAACGGCAAAATTGGCCACCCCGTGTGTAAATACATCAGCACCATAAGTGAGGGCCATACAGGTCATATAACCTCCGAAACTGCCACCTGTCATACATATTTTAGTGGGATCGGCCCAGGGTTGGGAGCGTAACCAGGTGGCTGCGTCCATATAGTCTTCAATTTCATATTTACCCAGCTGGCGGTGGATATAATTCATCCCTGCTTTGCCCAGCTGTCCGCTGCTGCGGTTGTCGATGGCTACCAGCACCACTCCTTCCTGTGCCCACCATTGGTTACCAGGATCAGCTTTCCAGGTGTCGTATACAGTACCGGCATTAGGGCCGCCATAGATGCTGATGAGTATCGGATATTTTTTACCAGGCTGCATATGCACCGGCATGGTGATGGTCATGGGCAGTACAAGGCCGTCGCGGGTTTTGTAGGTAGTCAGCGTTGGCTTGGCCAGGTTATACTGGTCAAACTTGCTGCCTTTGCTGTCTCCCAGCTCACGGATGATCTTACCATTGTTGTCCAGCAGCGCCATTTTGGTAGGGGTTTGCAGGTTGGAATAAGTGGTAATGAAGTATTTACCATCCGGCGACATGCTGATGTTGTGATTGTAGTTGCCGAAGGTGAGGCGGGTGATAACACCGGTTTTCATATGCACTTTATAGAGATCAAAGCGGGTAGACACTTCCTTACGGGCAGTGAAGTAGATAACCTGGTTTTTCTCGTCTGTCAGGACTACATCTTTTACGGTCCAGTTACCACTGGTCAGCTGTTTTTTCAGAGAGCCGTCCATGTTATGGAGGTAGAGATGTGACCAGCCGGTTTTATCGCTCTGCAGGAGGAAGCCCTGGTTGTTTTGCAGGAAAGGCACGGCATCAAACCAGTCTACCCAGGTTTTTTGTACCTCGTTGTAGATCTCTTTTTTGGTACCGGTCTGCGGGTTGATGCTGTATATTTTCAGGTTGTCCTGGCTTCGGGGCATCCATTGTATCCACAGCTGTTTGCTATTGGCTGACCAGAAAGGGGTGCCGAAGTATTGATCGTCTTGTTCGTTGAAGTCGGCCCAAACGGTATTACCGCCGCCAACAGGCACTACACCTACTTTTACTGCTGGGTTGGGATCACCGGCTTTGGGATAGCGGGTGTTTTCCAGGTAGCCATGTTGTCCTTTTTCGCTGTAGATAGGGAATACCGGCACTTTGCGGTCGTCAAAATGCATATAGGCTATCTGTTTGCTGTCGGGGCTCCACCAGAAAGCGCGGTAGCGGGTAGGGCGGCCCAGAATTTCTTCGTAATACACCCAGGAAGACCATCCGTTGTAAATAACGTCCGTACCGTCATTGGTGTAGCGGGTTTCTTTTTTGGTGGCCACTTCTACACTGTAGAGGTCGTTGTTGCGGGTAAAGGCCACAATTTTGCCATCGGGTGACAGGGTGGGGTTCTTTTCCACCAGGGTGTCGTTGGTCAGGCGAACGCTGTTGCCTTCAGCACTTTTATAATAAATATCGTTGTCACGTACTTCTACGCTGGGGCCATCTACTGGTGCGGTATATATTTCCGCTTTTCCGCTGCGGGCATCCACTTTCATGGCCTGTACGCGACCGGTGGCGGCATCAGGGCGCATTTCCAGGTAGTGTTCTGCATCTGCCCAGCCTTTAAGTATCGGTAAAGGTCTGCTGATATCAGTTGGCTTGCCTCTGAAGGCCTGTTCAAATGTAATGTCCTGCTTTTCCTGGGCCTGCACACGAGGCATGGCAGCCAGTAAAAGGGCGGTTCCGCCCAGGCAGGCTGGTTTCAACCATTGTAAGCTTCTCATAAAATGTGTAAATCAGTGAGTTTTTGCTGTATAGCTGGCGAAAATAAGCATAACTAAAAAATAGCCCCAACAAATTCCATAAACGGGCAGCAAAGGTCCGCCAGCCACCGGCTGAAAGGTGCCGGTTACCCGGTAATTTAATGCATTCACGAAGTCTGGCTATATATAGCAGTGGAAGCGCCTACCTTTAACGCGGTTTTCATAGGATATGGTCAAAAAATAAGAGGGCTGTAGTCTTGCAGCCCTTTTACATAAGATTCTCCCCATAATCAGTTATTTTTGCACTCCATTTGGCATTTACAAATAATCACATGACACAATTATCTGAGCAAGAGATTATACGCCGGGAGAAATTACAGGAGCTGCATAAACTGGGCATCGACCCCTACCCTGCGGCAGAGTACCCGGTCAATGATACTTCCGTTAACATAAAAACCAACTTTTCGGAAGCCACCAAGGAGCAATTCCAGGATGTATGCCTGGCAGGCCGTATTATGAGTGTCCGCGACATGGGCAAGGCTGCTTTTGTGGAACTGCAGGACAAGGCTGGCCGTATCCAGCTGTATGTACGCCGCGACGATATCTGCCCCGGTGAGGATAAGTCTGCCTACGACACCGTCTTCAAAAAACTGATGGACATCGGTGATATCATCGGCGTAAAAGGATATGCGTTCATTACCAAAACCGGCGCTACCTCCATCCACGCCAGGGAAGTGACCATGCTGTCCAAGGCCCTGCGCCCGTTCCCAATCGTGAAAGCCGTTGAAGGACATGTATTTGACGAAGTAACCGATCCTGAATTCAAATACCGCCAGCGGTATGTTGACCTGGTGATCAACCCGGAAGTGAAAGATGTGTTTGTAAAACGTACCAAAATACTCCAGACCATCCGCGACTTTTATAATAATATGGGCTACCTGGAAGTGGAAACACCCATCCTCCAGCCTATTCCTGGTGGTGCTACCGCCCGTCCGTTCGTTACACACCATAATGCACTGGATATTCCGTTATACCTCCGTATTGCCAACGAGCTTTACCTGAAACGTCTGATCGTAGGTGGTTTTGAAGGGGTATACGAATTTGCGAAAGACTTCCGCAACGAAGGCATGGACCGTACTCACAACCCGGAATTTACCGTGATGGAGATGTACGCCGCCTACAAGGACTATGAGTGGATGATGAATACCACCGAAACCCTGCTCGAAAAAGTAGCCCTGGCCCTCCATGGTACTACTCAGGTACAGGTAGGTGATAAAACCATCGACTTCAAAGCTCCTTTCCGTCGTGTACCCATGTACGAAGCCATCCAGGAACATACCGGCTTCGATATCTCCGGTATGGACGAGGCACAGCTCCGCGATGTGTGCAAACAGTTGGGCATTCACGTAGATGCCAAATTTGGTAAAGCCAAACTGATCGACGAAATCTTCGGCGAAAAATGCGAAGGCCACTATGTTCAGCCTACCTTCATCACCGATTATCCGGTGGAAATGAGTCCGCTGACCAAAAAACACCGCAGCAAACCCGGACTGGTAGAACGTTTTGAACTGATCGTCAACGGTAAGGAAATCGCTAACGCCTACAGTGAGCTGAACGATCCTATCGACCAGCGCGAACGTTTCGAAGATCAGGTAAAACTGATGGAACGCGGCGACGATGAAGCCATGTACATTGATTACGACTTCCTCCGTGCCCTGGAATACGGTATGCCTCCTACTTCCGGTATCGGTATCGGTATAGACCGTCTCACCATGCTGATGACCAACCAGCCCTCTATTCAGGATGTGTTGTTCTTCCCGCAGATGAGACCAGAACATTAACCGCTGATTAATTCTGATGCCGCTGATACTCCTGATAAACGGAGATATAAGCATATATAAAGTAAAGGGCCCATTGACATCAGATCAATGGGCCCTTTACTTTTTCCAAATGTACTTTTAGCTTGTTCGCTATCATCTTCACCCATCCGGAACATCAGTAGTATCAAAATAAATCAGGGTTGGCATTATATTTTCTATATCCTCCCCGGAAGCGCTCATATACCGTTTCCAGTCGTAACTTTAAGTAATACTTCCAGTATCACTTTCTGTATCTTAAAATTAGTCATATGAAAACTATACTCGTACCTACTGATTTTTCTGATACCGCCTATAATGCTGCTGCCTATGCGCTGGCGCTGGCCGGACAGCTGGGAGCAGACCGTATTGTGCTGTATCATGCATATGAACTGATTGTACCCATTCCGGATGTGCCTACCTCCATTCCAATGGTCAACCCTGACGACCTGAGGATCGCCGCCGTGGAAGGATTGGAAAAGATGCAGAAAGAATTAACCCCCGCGGCCGGAGCTGGTATCAGCATTGTGACACGGGCTGATAATACCCTGCTGGCCGCTACTATCAACGATGTGGTAAAACAGGAAGAAGCAGCGCTTATTGTGATGGGCATTACCGGAGGCAGCAAGATGGAGGAAATCTTTGTAGGCTCCAATACCATCGATGTGGTAAAACATACCACCTGTCCGGTGTTGATCATTCCCGGTCAGGCAAAATTCAAGGGAATACAAAAAGTGGTTTTTGCCTGCGACCTCTGTAAAGTAGCGGACACAACGCCTATAGCGCCATTGAAGAAACTGTTGACCGTGTTTAAGGCTGAACTGCATGTGATCAATATCGACCATGAAAACAAGCACTTTACCACCGATACACCCTTTGAAACATTGATGCTGGATACTTTGCTGGAAGGCTATCAGCCACAGTATCACTTCATTGATAATCCGAATATTATACAGGGGATTGTGACGTTTTCAGAAAGTATTCAAGCCGACCTGGTGATCACCATTCCTAAAAAACATGGGTTGTTTGACAGTATCTTCAAACGGAGCAATACCGCCAAACTAGCGTACCGGACACATATTCCGCTTTTAGCGATACACGAATAAATTTTTATATTTGAAACATTAATACTTATTATCACAACATTATGCTGAAAAAAACACTGTTAGTATTGCTGGGCGTTTGTAGCCTGCAAGCCAGCCAGGCACAATTACTGAACAAACTTAAAAAACTCAGTAAGTCCAACACTTCCACCACCACAACCACCAACACCAGCACTACCGGCGCCAGCGTAACAGAATCCGAAGCCGGTTCCGCTATCAAGGAAGCTCTCCTGAAAGGCGTGACCAACGGTATCGCTAATCTGAATAAAACAGATGGTTTCTTCGGCAACGAACTGTATAAACTGCTCCTGCCTCCCGACGCTGTTAAAATTGGTAATACTTTGAGAGCCATCGGCCTTGGCCCACAGGTAGACCAGGCTATCCTCCAGATCAACCGCTCTGCGGAAAAGGCCGTAGGATTTGCCGCTCCGATCTTTGTAAATGCAGTGAAACAAATGACTCTCACGGATGCACTTAACCTGATCAAAGGAGGTAATAATTCTGCTACTGAATATTTCAAAGGCAAAACCACCGATCAGCTGAAATCCGCTTTCTCTCCGGTGATAAAAAAATCACTGGATAGCACCAGTGCTACCCGCTTCTATGGTGATATCGTTAATTCATACAATAAACTGCCGACTACTTTCAATAAAGTAAATCCTGACTTACAGGACTACGTGACCACGATGGCCGTGAATGCCCTGTTTGACCAGATCGGTAAGGAAGAAGCTGCCATCCGCGCTAACCCTGCCGCAAGAACAACAGACCTTCTGAAGAAAGTGTTCGGAAACGTTTTGAAATAATACCAGTAACAATAAAGAAAAGGCGCAAAGGATTTTATCAATTCCTTTGCGCCTTTGTTATTGAATACGCTTTGTTACGCACTCAGCAACACCTGCCAGGCTTCCTTAACTTTGTCTGCTTCCAGCAGCTTTTTAGCATATTGGTGCAGTTCCCGTTCCATCTCCTCTGGCGTAATGCTATAATACTGGATGATGTTTTTGAGATGATCATCTTCGAAGGCAGCATCTACAAAAGGCATTTCATGCACATTGCCCAGTTTGCCAAGGTCGTTACCACTCAGAATACGGCTGTTTCGTATACCTAACGGTAACGCATCTACGCCTATTCCAAGTTGTGTGTTGGGTTTGGGTACTTCGAATACAGCACTGCCGGAGGCGCGGCAGTAATAGTCGCCGCCCATGCGGGCTACCAGATCTATTTTATGCGGATCTATTTTGCCTTTGGCGTCGAGGACACGCTCATTAATATGAATCAGTACGGGCTCACAGATAATGAGGTTGCCGGCGCCGCCCTGGGTACCGGTTTCAATGATCTGTTTTACCACACATTCCATTTGTACAGGGCTTTCCTTTACACGGAGTGGTTTTACCCTTTCTGAAGGCTCAGGTGTGAAACCGGCTTTCACAAATTCATCTACTCCTTCGGGATATTCGCAACTGGCCAGGGAGGCTTGTTGTACCATGTCGTAGGTGACTACGTTGATCACTACTTCCCGGGTGATGTAAATATTCTCCAGTGTATGTTTGGTCGTGTTGTCTCTTACCCTTCGTGATGGTGAAAATATCAGCGTAGGCGGATTGGTTCCGAAGACGTTAAAAAAGCTGAAGGGCGAAAGATTGGGATGTCCGTCCGCATCGACGGTACTCGCAAAGCAGATGGGCCGTGGTGCCACAGCTCCCTGTAAATAAGCCTGTAGCTCTGTTGTCTTTATTTCGGCAGGAATAACCTTCATGACTATACGTTTTTCTTGAGTGCCAGTATAGAGAAGTCGGTATCTTCCTGTACGATCGTATTGGTAAGGGTGCCCAGTCCATCGATCTCCATTTCCACTACATCGCCGGGTTGCAGCCACTGTTCGGTGTAGTTGGGATCGTTGAGTTTACCGGTGCCGTTGAGCTCGAGGAAACAGCCGGTGCCAACGGTACCGCTACCGATGACATCACCGGGCAGGATATTGACGCCGTAGGCGCAGCGTTCCACGATCTCTGCGAAGGTCCAGTCCATATCGCCCATATTACCTTCACTCACCTGGATGCCGTTTACTTTGCAGGTCATTTTCAGGTTGTAGTTGTTGCCGGTATGGCCTGGTTTGGCTGGGATCAGGAAGGATTCCAGTTCATCAGGTGTAACCAGCATCGGGCCTACTACGGTGCTGAAGTCTTTTCCTTTGGCGGGGCCAAGGTTGAGTTTCATTTCTTCCATCTGCAGGGTGCGGGCGCTCATATCGTTCATGATCATAAAACCACCGATATAATCATCGGCTTCTGCTGCGGTAATATTGCGGCCTGCCTTACAGATTACGATGGCTGCTTCGAGTTCGAAATCGAGTTTATCGAAGTGGTCGGGCATGCAGTGGATATCACCAGGGCCTTGTATGGCGTTGTGGTTGGTAAAATAGAAAATAGGATACTGGTCGAATTCGGGTATCATTTCTACTTTACGGTTTCTTCTGGCGGCAGCCACATGCTGACGGAAGGCGTAGCCATCGCGGCAGGAAGTTGGAAAGGGTACCGGCGACAGCAGCTGTACGCTTGCTACGGGTACGCCTTTGGCGCTACCGGGGTGTTTGCCGGCTTTCAGGTCGGCATCTGCCTTTCTGGCTATATCGATCACATCTTCCCACATCATCAGAAACATACCCATATTATTGGGCAGGTCAGGATGCAGTTCCTGAGTGTTGTACAACTGCCCTTCTACGAGTATGGCCAGCTGGTCGGATTCTTCCCTTAAATAACTAACGAGTTTCATGATTTGTATTGTTCTGGTTGTATGAATGGCCAAATATAAGGATGCTCCTGCTGTTTTTTACATAAATTAGGTAGATTAAAAAACCCTTTACATGAGATCCCTGCTCCTGCTCTTTTTAGCGCTGCTGGCCATACCGGCGAGTGTTGCGGCACAGTATTCCCGTTTTACCGTTTCCCCGCTGGCTGTACTGCCGGCTGACAGTCTGCTGAAAACAAGAATGTTGACAAGTTTGGATGGTTTCCTCCGTGACAAAGATCATCCGGAACAACCCTCCCTTTATACCGACAGTGCTTACCTGAAGCACTATACGATGGGGTTTGATGAAATTGTACGGATAGAGAACAGTAAAAAATACAGCGACAGCAACTTCTTCCGGCCTCAGTTGCTGAATGTGATCCGGCTGAAGCAGTCCGGTGAATACCTGATAAAGCTGGGATTCATGGGGATGAACAACGGGCAACCTATTATCCGGAAAATATACAGCATGGTGGGCAAAGACAGGCAGGACAGGATTGTCTTTTATCCGGCGATTGATTGGGTAGTCCGCAACTGGAACCGGCAGCAGGTGGGCAATATTCACTACGTATATCCTCATATGCTGGATATGGATGCTGCCAGACGCTTTGATCGTTTTAATACGGAACTGGCCGGCTGGTTTGGCGTGAAGCCGGTTGAGCTGCTGTATTACGATTGCAGTAATGCGCAGGAGTTGCTGCGTATCAAGGGTGTAGACTATGATGCCAGTGCCAACTATCTGCGCCGGGGAGACTCGGATGAGGACAATAATATTTTTATGAGTGGTGTGGGCAGTCCCTGGTATGCGCATGACCTGGTACATTTTTACTGTGCTAAGTTTCTTCCAAGGCCTGTGAACAGGGCTGCGGAAGAAGGATTGGCCTATTATGCCGATGGTGCCTGGGGGGAGTCTTTTGAAGCCTGTCTGGTAGTGCTGAAGAAATATGTGGAAGATCATCCCGGAGAAGATTTATACCAGACTTTTAAAAAAGCTGTCACTGTAGGTGATATCAGCCTGAAGTATACTATTAACGCCTTGTTGCTGAAAGATAAGATCCGCCGGCAGGGCATCCGGCAGGCGCTGGAGGTGCTTAAAACCGAAAATACCGACGAGGGGTTGGATAAGTCTTTACAGACACATTTTGGCCTTACATCGGGCAACTTTAACGAAAAGATCAGAAAGCTCTTAGCCGCCAGCTGATAATTTTATATTTTGGCGATCAGAACCACTATTGACTATGCGAAATTGTTTGCTGATGCTGCTTTGTTGCTGCAGTCTGTTTGTTGTGCAGGCGCAGCCCCGTACCGATACCTTACTGAAGAATATGTTTGATCGCGAAGCTACGCCTTCCCTGCGGCATATCCTGCAGCATCCCGACTCCTTCCGGTACCAGTTGATCTATACACAGATTGACCGGGATGCAGACAACAAGCCTCATTTTAAGAACTACTATCTGGAGGTAGATGCCAACCAGTATTTTAATCCGGCCAGCACCGTGAAGCTACCTATTGCAGTGCTGGCGCTGGAAAAGCTGCGGGAGCTGAAAGTGCGTGGACTCGACGGTAATACGCCTATGCTGACAGACAGCAGCTGGAGTGGGCAGGTGACAGTACATACAGACAGTTCCGCTGCCAATGGTCTTCCTTCCATTCATCACTATATCAAAAAAATTTTCCTGGTGAGTGACAACGATGCGTACAATCGTCTCTACGAGTTCATCGGTCAGCAGTCTATCCATGAAAGGCTGTGGAAAAAAGGATATAGCCGTGCCCGTATAGTGCGCCGCTTTATGCCGCTGTCTGAAGAGGAAAACAGACATACCAATGCCATCCGTTTTGTGAATAACGGTAAAACCCTATACGAACAAGCGCCGGCTGTCAGCAAACTGCAGTATGATTTCAGTAAAACACTGAAAATCGGCCATGGGTATATGGATAAGAACGATAACGTAGTGCCGGAGCCAATGGATTTTACCCGGCATAACAATCTGCCGCTTGAAGATCTTCAGCGGATGTTACAGACTGTTATATTTCCGCAGTCAGTACCTGCTTCACAGCGTTTCAGGCTGGCGCCGCAGGATTACCGGTTCCTGTACCGTTATATGTCTCAATATCCTTCTGAAACGGATTACCCTGCTTATGATACATCGGAATACTTTGACAGCTATACGAAGTTTTTTCTTTTTAAGGGAGCGGGGCATAACATTCCGTCGAACATACGTGTATTTAATAAGACAGGATGGTCATACGGTTTCCTGACGGACGCCGCTTATATCATTGATTTTGAGCATAATGTAGAGTTCATGTTAACCGGTACAATCTATGTAAACCGCGATGGCATTTTGAATGATAATAAATACGAATATGAAGAGGATGGCTATCCATTCTTCCGTGATGCAGGAAAAATCATTTATGATTATGAGTTGCAGCGAAAGCGTGTATACCAGCCGGATTTGCAGGATTTTCGGATCGATTACAAACAACGGTAGTGTTACGCCTGAAAATTTTTTGACGGATAAATTAAAAGATTCCAATTACTACGAAGGTTGTACTTTTGTACCTGAAATCGGCGGGACACAGGACGTAATCCACCGGTTCATAAGAGTGGTGTTAATTCATTTTCCCGTAACTGTTGCGCGTTAAAACTGGGATTCATGAAATTTGAAAAGATTAAGAACAAAGGACAGGCAAGATTATTTGAAAGCCAGTACCTGGAGATGCTGACGAAAACGCATCCTCTGGTTATCTGGGGAATGTATTTGCCCATCATCGGCTATATGCTTTATTATAGCCACGACACACTTGGTTTTAAAGTGGGAACGGTTGCCCTGATATTCTTCGGAGCCATGTTATTCTGGTCATTTTTTGAGTATATCATGCACCGGTTTATGTTCCATTTTGCCAGCGATAGCCCCAGGGTGCAGCGCTTTATCTATGTGATGCATGGTAACCACCATGAGTACCCGCGAGACAAACAACGTTTATTCATGCCTCCGGTGCCGAGTCTGATCCTCGCTTCCGCGATTTTCGGCTCGCAGTATATTTTTCTGCGGCAGTATACATTTATGTTTTTCCCGGGCTTTTTGCTGGGCTACCTGATCTATGGCAGTATGCACTACGCCATCCATGCCTGGAACCCACCGTTTAAGTTTATGAAACCACTGTGGCGCAATCACCATCTGCACCACTATAAGAGCGAGGAAAAAGGGTTTGGTGTAAGCTCTGCTTTCTGGGACAGGGTATTCGGTACTTTCTTCGATCTCGAAAAAGAAAAGGAAGACAAGGAAAAAGTGAAGGAACTGATGTTCTGATGTGTGTATCTTCAATCATAAAAAAAGCAGCAGGGATTTTATCACTGCTGCTTTTTTATGTAGGTATCCCGGTGTTTACCATCTCTCTTCATCATCCGGCAGATGATCCTGCCGGAAAGCTTCGCGGGATGCTATTTTCTGTAGTTGTCTTTCAATGATCAGCGCAGCGATGGGACGGTAAGGATCTGAGCCTGTTGCGGCGGCAGCTTCCAGGATCAGTTTTACTTTTTTCTCTGCCACGTCTATACGATACAGTAAGAAGATAAACTGCTGGAAATCATTACTGATCAGATATTCCAGTCTTCTGCCCAGCATTTCCTCCAGTTGTTCGTAGCTGATATTTCCCGGGGGCAGGCTTACCGCGAAGGTTTGCTGTGCCCAGGCAACTGTTTCCTGTAGATATGGAGCAGGAACGGGATGCATTATTTCATTTGTTTTATTTTATAGGAAGCATTGGTAACTACTTTCACCGGTACTTTCAGATCGTGTTTGATGCGTTTGGCTTTATTGACCTTATAGGTGTAGTTACCGTTCATTTCGGTGGTTTGCACACAGATGCTGGGCAGGCCGCTGCTGCGGGCTATCAGGTAGTTGGAAGAGGTAGAACCGCTGATTTCGGCAGTGGCTTTTATATCATCCTCGAGGGTGAGGGTTTGAACCTTGTCTGTTTGTATTTTGGCAGTACCACCGATTTTAGCGGTTTGGGAATCCCAGGTCTGGAGATTCCAGTAGAGGTCTACACGGCCTACCAGGCCTCCGCGGAGGGGTACACTTTCCTCCCATTGGGTACCGGTTTTGATGCCATGTACCGGATACATGATCAGCAGTTGTTCGAGCCAGCTGCGGAAGGCATCGGTACCAAACTGGTCTTTCATCAGTTTTTTATAGGCTTCCTGTTCATCTTTTTTGAGGCTGCTGAAAGCAGCAGCAGCGTTGTCGAGCAGGTTGTCCAGGCCATCTACTTTGGTGATAATGCCGGTGCTCTGTAATTCCACGGTGAAAGGCTGGTTCAGCAGTTTTTTCAGGCCTTCCTGAAAGGGTTCGTCCGGTTTGCTGACCTTTGCATCCACAAAGATGTTCTGGTTTTTGGCGTTGAAATTGAATTTCAGCTCTTTGTAACGGAAGGTCAGCAGGGCTCTGCCAGGTTGTACGTCTGTTACCTCGATGCTGATGATGTTGTTGTAGTCGCGGGTGGTGCGTTGTACTACTTCGTTTACGGTCATGTAAGTTTCACTGCGGCTTTTCTGCTCCAGTTCAAATAATTCCCCTTTGTTGAAGTTGTAGTTTATTGACATGTAATCCTGCGCGTTGGCGGAGAAGGACAGTGTCAGCATAGCTGTAATGGCGCCCAATAATCTTTTCATTACCGTAATTTATTTTAATCAAACATATTTTTCGATTACACCCAGTCCAAACAGGGCGAAGTCGAATTTGGCCGGATCTTCGGGGTCCAGCTTTTTGAGCTCGTGGGTGAGCGCTACTGCTGTTTTCCAGTCTGACTTCGCATCTGATATAAGTCCCAGTCTGGCAGCCACGCGGCTTACATGAACATCCATGGGGCATATCAGTTGTGATGGTGATATGTTTTGCCATAGCCCAAAATCCACGCCATTTTCATCTTTCCTGACCATCCAGCGCAAATACATATTCAATCGTTTGCATGCAGAATGTTTGGCCGGGGTGGAAATATGTTTTTCCGTTCGGGTAGGATGTTCCAGGGAGAAAAACATTTTATGGAAGCCGATGAGTGCTTTTTCGATATTGTCGTCTTGTGGGCTAAGATGGCCACTGAAGGCAAATTCGAGGGAGGTGATATTGGTATAGTAATGTTGGAGGAACTCCACGAAATACATCAGGTCCAGTCCATTGAAGGTACGGTGACAGAAGGCCATGAGTTTCATGCGCTCTCTGGGCTCGTGGTGGCGGATATAGTCATAGGGGGCGTTGTCCATATGGCGCATGAGCTCCGTGCATTTGTTGATAATGCTGGTACGGTTGCCCCAGGCCAGTATGGCAGCAAAGAGGCCGGCTATTTCTATGTCCTGTAATTCGGAGAAGCGGTGCGGAATGCAAATGGGGTCATTTGCAATAAAGTCCGGATGATTGTAATAGGCCGCTTTCGCATTCAGGAAGTCCCTCAGTTGTTGGATCTTCATAGTTTGTCACATGTACATCTGCAGCCGGCATAGGCCATAACCAGCTGCAGCAGTACCGCAGGTACCGTTGCAGCTGGTTAATTCATCCACTAGTGGATAAAGGCTGTGGATATGGTTCTGGTAAAATAATATACCAGGTAAAGATAATTTTTACCCCGAAAGAATTAAAATCTGATTGATGAGCGCGTTATCCGATGGCTTTGTTCAGGTCTTCTATCAGGTCGGTGGCGTCTTCGATGCCTACGCTAAGGCGTATCAGGGAGTCTGCCAGTCCGTTTTTGATTCTTTCTTCCCGGGGGATGGAGGCATGGGTCATGCTGGCGGGATGGCCTATCAGTGACTCTACGCCGCCCAGTGATTCGGCCAGGGAGAACAAATGGGTGTTGCTCAGTACGCGGTTGGCTGCTTCCATGTTATCATCCTTCAGTGTAAAGGACATCATCCCACCAAAGCCCCGCATCTGTTGTTTAGCGATGTCATGATTGGGATGATCGGTAAATCCGGGCCAGTATACTTTGTCCACTTTAGGATGATTGCGCAGGAAGTGGGCGATGGTTTCACCGTTTTCACAGTGACGCTGCATGCGTACATGTAACGTTTTGATGCCGCGTAATACCAGGAAACAGTCTTGCGGACCGGGAACGGCGCCGCAGCTGTTTTGAATGAAATACAGCTGTTTGGCCAGCTCCTCGTTTTTAACGATCACTGCACCATGTACCACATCGCTATGGCCGCCGAGGTATTTGGTGGCAGAATGCAATACGATATCAGCGCCCAGGTCCAGCGGATTTTGCAGGTAAGGAGAAGCAAACGTATTATCTACGCATAATAATACATTGTTCTTTTGGGCAATGCGGGCCACGGCTGCAATATCAATAATGTTCAGGAGCGGATTGGTGGGTGTTTCCAGCCATATCATCCTGGTTTTGGGAGTAATGTGTGCAGCGATGCTGTCAGCGTCGCGCAGGCTTACAAAAGAGAATTTAATGCCGTAGCGCTCGAAAACCTTGGTGAAAATACGGTAGGTGCCACCATAAAGATCGTTGGTAGCCACTACTTCGTCGCCTGGCGACAGCAGTTTCATAACACCGTCAGTAGCTGCCAGACCACTGCCAAAGGAAACACCGTGTGTTCCGTTTTCGATGGCTGCCAGGGCATTCTGCAGGGCATCGCGGGTAGGGTTCTGGGTGCGGGCATATTCGTACCCTTTATGTACACCTGGCGCGCTCTGCACATAGGTGGATGTTTGAAAGATAGGAGTCATAATGGCTCCGGTGGAAGGATCGGGAGCTACACCTGCGTGTATGAGTTTTGTACCCAGCTTCATGTCTTAATATTTTATAATGAACAATTTTTGGTGGTTTTTCCAAATATACTTCAGTTTTTGCGATTGGAACCGCCTGACAGGCCCCGCAATAATTTGTCCATTTTAGCTTTTCTTATTTTACTGAAGGAAATATTTAGCACGCTCACGAACATTTTTATATCATTCACCAAATGAACCCTAACGGGTACGGATATTCGATATACATTCGTTCAGGTTTTTCATAGGATATGGTTAAAATTTTTAAGGCGGTATTCTTACCGCCTTTTTTACTTTGATGAATGCTGATGCTACTGATGTTCCTGATGAGCGAAGAGGACAGATGATTTGATCGAAAGAAGAGAGAATCAGTAGAATTATTCAAAATAAATAAAAAGGAATCGCCCATTGATACTGTTATCAATGGGCGATTCCTTTTTATCTTTCTACTGATTTACTGCTATCAAAACTGATCCGCTTTAATCCAGTCTTCTATCTCCAATCACCTGGTCATCTTCGCTCATCAGGAACATCAGCAGTATCAGTATTCATCACAGTTACCAGCGGATAGGCAGACTTACACTTACCTTATCCCAGGCGATGATCAGGTTGGCACCAGGCTCGCCTTTTTCAAATACCATGGTGAAGGCATCTACGGGGGAGTCGAGTGCTACTACCGGAAGCGCTGTTCTCACAACGTCTTTACGCTGATCGTATTTAAAGGCGCCCCAGATATCTGTTTCTTTATTGATGATGATGGTCCATGTTTTTTCTGTTGGGATGGCGTACATGGTGTAACGGCCTTTCGGAATATTTTTTCCGGCGATGGTCACAGGTCTGAAGAATTCTATTTCAGTGGCTTCGTTGGCGCCGAGTCGCCATATTTTTCCGTATTCTTCCAGGTTACCGAAGATTTCTCTTCCTTTTGTTTGCGGACGGCTGTATATCACCCTGGCAACGAGGGTGCCGGGTTCTCCTTTTACTTTTACCACATAAGGGTACATGGGAGGGTAATACGCCATGTCCATTGGGCTGGCATCCAATGGCGGCAGTTTTTTATCCTGTGCTCCTGCGTTGGCGGCAAATAATCCCAGTGCAAAGGCAAAGATGATTGCTTTTTTAAACATCCTTTGATACTTTATTTTCTTTTTAAAACAGATAAATTGCGGCCCCAAACCTAGCCTTTTTTATGGAATCGGGAAAGTGGGCGGAAAGGCTTTAACAAGCTGTTAGCGGTTTTCGTTTTGTAACAAATTTTCCACATAAGCCTGGAGCTCAGGGAAAAAAGCCTGATAACAACCACGTAATGCTTCATAGTGTTCCAGGAAAACGGCAAATACAATGGCAGGGCTGCTTTTCAGGTGCTGTGCCCTCGAGCTGAGTCCGCGGAATGCTCTTTCGATACCGTCGTTGTGCCGGTAATTAAATAACCAGTTGAACTCCTTCATATAAGAAAACATCCGCAGAAAATCTGCCGGCAATGTATCGCCCTGACCGGTAATCACATCATATACTTCTGCAGAAAAATCGTACAGGCTGTCTTCCGAAAAGCGGGTAGTGTCGGTAGCCAGAAAATGATCATAGACAACGTCAGTGAATACGCCGCTGTAAAGACCACAGGAAGCACGGAAAAATGTCTTGGCCTGACTGGTGACAGGGTGCTGGTCGGTAAAGGCGTCAATAGCCCGGTGTATCCGGATACCCTGTTGTATACCCGGACTGTATTGTTCCAGTTGATGTTGTCCTTTCACATAATCAGCGATCAGATTGCCGGTGATCAGTTCCGGCTGATGAAACGACAAATATGCATGTGCCAGATAATTCATTGAATAAAGCCTCCCTGTTAATGTTTTGAATAACAAATGTAACAATCGTTTTAACCACTGATGTAGGAGCTCATGCCAGTTTTCACGTTGAACCATATTTCTCATCCACTTTAACAGAACCTTAACACACACCCATGCAACATTGGCAAGGTGGCACCAACAGACAGGCCAGGGCTGCGGAAGATGCTCCATTGTCCGCCACCGGTCAGGCGGACGTCCGTTAGCGGATATCTGAAGTTATCATGTACCTCCATCAGTAAAGTATGCCTTGACCGATGGTCCATTCCCGCCGTAGCTTTGAGTCATCGAAAACAAAAAACCAACTCAAAAAATTATTAACACCATAAAATTTTTACGACATGAAAAAGTTTTTCTTCTTAATGAGCGCTGCCTTCCTGCTGAGCACCGGAGCCCTCTTTGCAAATGCATACGAAACTACTGTTAGTAACAAAATCCAGCACAATTTCACCGAAGCTTTCGTTGGAGCCAGTGAAGTAAAATGGTATACAGACGATAACAAAACGTTCACTGCCAAATTCACTATGAGCAACACCAAAGTGACTGCCTTCTTTGATGATGCTGGTACCCTGCTCGCCACTTCCCGCTACCTGCAGCCCGAACAGCTGCCGCTGCCCCTGGCCGCACGGATCAACAAAAAATATCCGAAAGACAGTATTTTCTGTGTGGTAGAATATGCCTCTAATGAAAATGTGGTGTATTTCGTTACCCTCGAAGGAAAGGACACCTGGACAGTATTAAAGGCCGATGGCACCGGTTCCACTACTGTTCATAGCCGTCTCAAAAAAGCTTAGTTTTAGTTGTGCCACCTTTTGATTGAATGAAGGCCGACCATCCCTGGTTGGCCTTTTTTATTATTATCTATCGCACTGTTCCCCCTTGGAAAATTATCTTAACTTTGCCAGCTGTTAAGGCTTTATGAGCCAGGCTGTTAATGTATAAATGATTAAATGACATGAACAAGGGACCCGTTTCTCAATTTATCCAGCACCATTACCGCCACTTTAATGCCGCTGCATTGGTGGATGCTGCCAAAGGATATGAAACACATTTACTGGAAGGTGGTAAAATGATGGTGACATTGGCCGGTGCGATGAGTACGGCTGAGCTGGGCATTTCTTTCGCGGAAATGATCCGTCAGGGTAAAGTGGACATTATCTCCTGTACTGGTGCTAACCTGGAAGAAGATATTATGAACCTGGTTGCGCATACTCATTACAAAAGAGTTCCCAACTACCGCGACCTGAGTCCACAGGAAGAATGGGACCTGCTGGAACAAGGCTTTAACCGTGTAACTGACACCTGTATCCCGGAAGAAGAAGCTTTCCGCCGTATCCAGCAACATATCTACAAAATATGGAAAGATGCTGATGATAAAGGCGAACGCTATTTCCCACACGAGTATATGTACAAACTGCTGCTGAGCGGAGTAATGAAAGAAAATTACGAGATCGATCCAAAAAACAGCTGGATGATCGCCGCCGCAGAAAGAAATATTCCGATCATCGTACCAGGATGGGAAGACAGCACTATGGGCAACATCTTCGCTTCCTACTGCATCAAAGGAGATCTGAAAACTTCTACCATGAAAAGTGGTATCGAGTACATGATCTTCCTGTCTGAGTGGTACCGCAGCAACTCCGCTGGTAAAGGCGTTGGCTTCTTCCAGATTGGTGGTGGTATCGCCGGTGACTTCCCTATCTGCGTAGTACCGATGATGTACCAGGATCTGGAATGGACAGATGTTCCTTTCTGGAGCTATTTCTGCCAGATCTCCGACTCTACCACTTCTTATGGTTCTTATTCTGGTGCTGTTCCCAACGAAAAAATCACCTGGGGCAAACTGGATATCCATACACCGAAGTTCATCGTAGAATCAGATGCGACTATCGTAGCGCCACTGATCTTCGCTTATGTGCTGGGTTGGTAATATCTTTTAATATTGAATTATTAGCAAGAAAGGAGATCACACAGGTGATCTCCTTTCTTTTTTATAGAAAACGATGTAACGCTTTTATCATAAAAACAGCTCTGCTGCAATTCCATCTGCAAACAATCTGCCCGCCCTGGTGAGCCGCAGATATTTACCCTCTTGTACCATCCAGCCTTTGCTAATAAATTGCCGGCTTTCTTTCTCCAGATGCTGAGTACTGGCGGCATCAAATTTTCCGCTTACCCATTCCAGGTCACATCCTGCGGAGGTGCGCAGGGAAGTCATGATGTATTCATTGAACTGCATGGCCGTGGTAAGGGTTTCTATTTCTGCCGGTATCTGGCCGGCGGCAATGCTTTTCATATAGGTCGCATTGTTGGCCACATTCCATTGCCGGGAATGGCCGTTGAAGGAATGGGCTGAGGGGCCCAGACCCAGATAGGAACGACCCTGCCAGTAGCTGCTGTTGTGTCGGGAATGCCAGCCAGGCAGCGCAAAATTGGATATTTCGTAATGCTCATAGCCGGCTGCTTCCAGCCATTGCATCAGCTGCTCAAAATGACGGGCTGCCTTATCAGGATCGGTGGCAGCCATTTTTTTCTTACGGATGAAATGGTCCAGTGCCGTTCCGGGTTCTACGGTCAGTGCATAACACGACAGGTGAGGGATGCCCAGTGCAATGGCCTGACGTACGTTTTGTTCCCATCCTTCATCGCTGAGGGTAGGACCGCCATAGATCAGGTCTATCGTAATATTTCGGAAACCCAGCTGCTGGGCATTGGTGATACATTCCAGCGCCTGCTGGCTGTTGTGGGCCCGGTTCATCCAGCGAAGATCGGTTTCGTGGAAGGACTGCACGCCAATGCTCAGGCGGTTAATGCCGGCATCCCGAAGTGCCTCCAGTTTAGGGATATCGAGGTCATCAGGATTGGCTTCCAGCGTGATTTCCGCGTCGGGAGCCACCTCAAATGTGCTATGCAGGCGGGATAACAATTGCTGCAGCTCTGCTGTACTGAGCAGGCTGGGCGTGCCTCCACCGAAATAAATCGTCTGTACCGGCTCACCGGAGAGGTAGTTGCGCTGCAGGTCGATTTCCTGCAAAAGGCTTTCCACCATCTTATCTTTTCCGGCCAGGGAAGTAGAGAAATAGAAGTTGCAGTAATAACAAGCCTGCTTACAAAAGGGAATATGTAAATAAATTCCAGCCATCCGTGTTTTTTATAATAGCCTGCTGTTGCCGTTTTACAGGTCAACTATGGACTATTTTAATATCTTTGCAAATAGCAAAATTACGTTTCAGTTTTGTTATGTGAACAGGACACTGTTAATTGCCCTCTGGTTGGTGTGATGAGGGCAACGCGTTGAAATTGAAAAACCGATTATAAAGACATTGCAAAATATTTTCCTGGTGCGCAACTGGTTATTGTTTCTATTAATTTTCAGCTACTTACCGCTCATGGCGCAAACAGCAGACAGTACTGCTGCGCCTGCCCCCGTCGTTAAAAAGAAGAAGCCTGCTGCTACGCATGTGGTGGCGGATTCGCTTCGTCCCAAACCGCGGCCTGCTACGGTGGCTGTCAGGAAGGATACGGCCCGGGCTGCCGTTAGAAAAGACACGGTAGGCATCGCTGTAAGAAGGGATACTGTTGGTAAAGCAGCACTGCCTGTTACATTCCTGCCGGGAGACACCAGCGCGCATAAAACAGACAGTACCGCTGTGGCAGCGGTACCCAAGCCTCAGCCGGTATCAGCATATGATCTGTACCTGAAAAAGCTGGCGGCCGAGAATATTTTGCTGAAGCCAGGAAGACCAGTGTTTTATGATACTAACCCGTTGCGGCCATACCGTAACCTGGATTGGCTGGTGTACGTGGTGGCGGGTATCGTACTGTTGCTGAGTATTATCCGTCTGTCTTATACCAAGTATTTTACAGACCTTTTCCGGGCATTTCTTAATCCCACACTGAGTCAGCGGCAGCTGAAAGACCAGCTGTCTCAGGCGCCGTTCCCGAATATGCTGCTCAATGTATTTTTTGCGATATCGTTGGGAGTATATCTGTATCTGGTATTGTACCGGCAGCAGGTGTTTCCGCAGGCAGAACCCTGGCTGCTGATTCCGGGGCTGATTGTCCTGGTGGCGGTTGTATACGGTATCAAATACATGATGCTGCGCTTCTGTGGGTGGTTGTTTGGTAATAGCGAGCTGGCTGATGCCTACATCTTTATCTTATATCTGATCAACAAAATACTGGGGGTATTACTGGTGCCTTTCCTGGTAGTGCTGGCTTTCTGTGATGTGGAAATTGCCCGTACTTTCCTATATATTTCAATATTCTTCATTTCATTACTTGTTGTATATCGGTATATTAGATCTTATTCTCTAGTAAAGCAATACCTATCCTTCAGTAAATTGCATTTTTTTCTTTACCTTTGCGCATTCGAAGTAGCGCCGGTACTAATATTGACAAAGGTGTTACTGAATATCTGGTTAACTGGTAATCCCTGATTACTGCCTATTGTTAACACAAGAGCAAAAAAAGTATGATTAAAGGCGGGCCAAAAAAAGATTTGCAAGGTAAACAAATTCAGTCAATCCTAATTTCTCAACCTAAGCCTGAAACAGAAAAGTCTCCCTATTTTGATCTGGCAAAAAAGTTCAATGTAAAACTGGACTTTTATCCGTTTATCAGGGTGGAAGGCTTACCCGCTAAGGAGTTTCGGAAACAGAAAATTGATATACTGACTTTTACGGCGGTTATTTTCACCAGCCGCAATGCAGTGGATCACTTCTTCCGGATCTGTGAGGAAATGAAGGTTAAGGTATCGCAGGACTGCAAGTACTTTTGTATCACAGAAGCAGTTGCTTTATACCTGCAGAAGTTTATCCTCTATCGTAAGCGGAAAGTGTTTTACGGAGCTGACGGTTCCACCAAAGGTGTGCTGGAAGTGATGAACAAACACCGGGATAATGAGAAGTTTCTCTTTCCCAGCTCAGACAGTCAGAAAAAGGATATCGAAGAATGGTTGAAAGCGAACAAATGTGAGTATGCTACTGCTACCCTTTACAAAACCGTTTCCAACGATGTAAAGGAGATACTGGCAAAAACCAGCTACGACATGATCGTTTTCTTCAGTCCTTCAGGTGTGAAATCACTGTTTGAGAACGTACCATCTTTTGAACAGAATGGTACCCGTATCGGGGCCTTCGGGCCTACTACTTCCGCAGCAGTGGAAGAGGCGGGATTAAGACTGGATGTTAAGGCTCCTGCTCCACAGGCTCCCTCTATGGCGGCCGCGCTGGACCAGTACCTGGCAACTGTCAACAAGAAATAAGCGAATTGTGTCGCATAAATAGTTTTCCAGGGATGGCATTTGCCATCCCTGGTTTTTTTACTGCAGAGCTAGCGCAGTAGGGCCTCATCTTCTATCATCTGCCTTCTCTCCTCCCCTCCCGTTCTCATCAATTCCCTGAAAAATCTTTCCGCCGGTAAAGGAAATCTGTCAAAATCTTTTTAATCTTGACCAAAAATAAATTTCTTTGTACCGTATATTTTAGCAAATCAACTGTTCCAATTCAACCACTTAAGCGGATTCCATGAATAAACTTGCAGGTGAAACCAGTCCCTATCTATTGCAACACGCGCATAACCCTGTGGAATGGTATCCGTGGGGAGAAGAGGCGCTGGAACGGGCCAGGGCGGAAGACAAACCTATCCTGGTGAGCATTGGATATGCCGCTTGTCACTGGTGTCATGTGATGGAGCGGGAAAGTTTTGAGGATGCGGCTACCGCCGGCATCATGAACAAGCATTTTATCAATATCAAGATTGATCGGGAAGAAAGGCCCGATCTGGATCATATTTATATGGATGCCGTGCAGGCGATGACCGGCGCGGGAGGCTGGCCTCTCAACGTATTTCTCACCCCCGATAAAAAACCTTTTTATGGTGGTACTTACTTTCCACCGGTAAAAGCCTATAACCGGCCTTCCTGGCAGGATGTGCTGCTGGCACTGGCCGATGCGTTTGCCAACAAAAGGGAAGAGATTGAAACACAAGCCGACAACCTTACCCAGCATATAGACCAGTCGAGCCAGTTTGGTCTGCAATCCGGTATTAATATCAATATTCCCCGGGAAGAGCTGTTTACCCGTCAGCAGTGCGATACCATCTGTGAGAATATCCTGAAGCAGGCAGATACAGTATGGGGCGGCTTCGGAAGGGCTCCCAAGTTTCCACAGACTTTTACCATTGGCTGGCTGCTGCGTTATCACCATGCTTTCAGGCATCCTGCCGCGTTGCAACAGGCGCTGCTGTCACTCGATAAAATGTTGCAGGGTGGCCTCTACGACCAGCTGGGCGGCGGTTTTGCCCGTTATTCCACTGATGAAAAATGGCTGGCCCCGCACTTTGAGAAGATGTTGTACGACAATGCATTGCTGATAGATGTGTTGTGTGATGCCTGGCAGTTGACCCGTAATAACGTTTACGCACAAACGGTGAAAGATACCCTGACCTTCATCACCCGGGAGATGACAGCTCCGGAAGGTGGCTTCTATGCCGCACTGGATGCGGACTCTGAAGGAGTGGAAGGTAAATTTTATACCTGGAGCAAGGCAGAGATATATCATATCCTGGGAGAACAGGCTGGTCCTTTCTGCGAGTTTTATGATGTGACTGAGCATGGCAATTGGGAAGAACAGAATATATTATGGATACAACAGCCGCTGGAACAGTTTGCCGCCGAAAAGGGCTATGATCCGGTAGTGCTGGGTGCCATGCTGAAGGGCTGCCGGGAAAAACTACTGGCAGTGCGGGCCAACAGAATACGCCCGGGGCTGGACGATAAGATACTGCTGGGCTGGAATGCTATGATGGTACATGCCTGTTGCAGGGCTTACGCTGCGCTGGGGGATGAATCCTACCGGGAGATGGCAGTCCGCAATATGGATTTTCTACTGACAAATTTCCGTCAGGAGGATGGTTCGCAGGCGTTTTATCATACCTGGAAAAATGGTCAGGCCAAATATCCCGCTTTCCTCGACGATTATGCTTGCCTGATACGCGCCCTGATTGCGCTGCAGGAGGTGACCGGTGATACCCGTTACCTGCACCAGGCGCATGATATCACGGCTTTTGTGAATGATCATTTTGGTGATGGTGGTCATCTTTTCTACTATACCATTGAAGGACAGGACGATGTGATTGTGCGTAAAAAAGAAGTGTACGATGGGGCTGTGCCCAGCGGTAATGCACTGATGGCGCAAAACCTTTGGTACCTTTCTGTTGTTTTCGATAATAAAGATTGGGGGAATAAAGCGGTAGCCGCGTTATCCGGTATTTCCCAGACTATTGTAAGATATCCAACCTCCTTCGGCGTGTGGGCGAGCCAGTTACTTCAGTTTGTAAAAGGTACCCCGGAAATAGCAGTTGTAGGAAAAGATTTCAGGGCCAGAATGAATGAGGCGGGTAACTGGTTTATTCCGTTCAGAATTTTAATCGGGTCTGAAAAAGATCAGCCGGATATTCCGCTCTTACAGGATAGATACCGGGAAAACGACACATTAGTTTATTTATGCAAGGATTATCATTGTATTAAGCCGGTTTTTTATATACAAGAAATTATTAATTTAATAGAATAATTATGTAACTTGCCCGTTATAAGGGTAGGTCAAGGGAAATAAATGTTGGACCGGTGATATAATAAAATGTTAAAAAATACGTTTAAATTAGTTACCGAACCAAGGTATGTGGAATTGAAAAAGTTGGATAAAAAGTGACTACAAATTAAATTTTATTATTACATTTGCTATCTTTCATATAAACAAAGCGGGTGATAGTATGAGAAATGTGTTCCCTTGCATTCAGGCAAAAAGCACCAGGCTGGTTAATAGAAAAACATATTCTGATGAAAGCTACCCTTATGAAGCTTAACTATTTAAGAGGTCTGTTGGCAGTTCTGCTGGTTTCCCTGCTGGCCAGCTGTGGCGGTAGTAAAGGCCCCAAAAACGCACAAGGGCAACTGATCGGCGTAAGCCCCAGACCAAAGTACACCCCCCCTGTACCTTACGGGATGGTCTATGTTCCCGCGGGAACTTTTCACATGGGCCCCAGCGATGAGGATGTGAACTATGCCTACACTGCGCGTAACAAGTCTATTTCAATTTCCGGCTTCTATATGGACGCCACGGAGATTACAAATAACGAGTACCGCCAGTTTGTACAATGGGTTCAGGATTCTATTGCGCACATTCTGCTTGGTCATGTAAAGCATGATGACGGACAGGATATCATTGACTGGAAACAGAAGATCAACTGGCGCGATAAAGCGACCGTAGAGAAACTGGACGCGATGATCTATTCTGAAGCCGACAGGCTGTACGGCCGTAAAGATGTAGACGTTGGAAAACTGATCTACCACCAGGAAACCTTTAACTGGGACAAGGCCAAACTGAGGGAGAACTTCGGCAAGCCCCGTTCTACGTTTATCGTAAAGAAAGACGTTCCCATCTATCCGGACACCCTGTGCTGGATCAGAGACTTCTCATATGCCTACAACGAGCCGATGACCCGTATGTACTTCTGGCACCCGGCTTTCGACAACTATCCGGTTGTTGGGGTTAACTGGCACCAGGCTACTGCCTTCTGCGAATGGAGAAGTAAATTCTGGGAAGACTACAGAAACTCTAAAAAATTATTCACGGAAGACAAATTCCAGCTGCCTTCAGAAGCTCAGTGGGAATATGCCGCCCGTGGCGGAAGAGAGCAAACACCTTATCCCTGGGGTGGTTATTATATCCGCAATAAAAAAGGCTGTCTGCTGGCCAACTTCAAACCTGGCCGCGGTAACTATCCGGAAGACGGTGGTTTCTATACCGTACGTGCAGATGCATACTGGCCTAACGATTACGGCCTTTACTGTATGGCAGGTAACGTTGCTGAATGGACTGCCGATATCTTCTATGAAAATGCCTATTCCTTTACCTCTGATATGAACCCTTATCTGAGAATGGATGTTCCTGATGATGCTCCGTTGAAAATGAAACGTAAAGCCATCAGAGGTGGTTCCTGGAAAGACGTAGGATACTTCCTGCAAACAGGTACCAGAACTTATGAATATCAGGATAGTGCGAAATCATATGTTGGTTTCCGTTGTACGATAGCGCTGAGCAGAAGAAACAAACACAAATAGTAATAGCTGATAACCGGTATTTGTTTAACCAGTAAAGCCATTATTTATGCACACCGTAAGCAAATCAGTGAGTAATAACTATTCCATACAGAGAACTTTAACACTAAACACTTTAACCAGTAAATTTTAACCTATGGCTATGAATCCTAACAAAGCTAAATGGCTGAACTTTTTCGTATGTATTGCGGCTTCCGTAGTAATTATCGGAGCATTATTTAAACTGCAACACTGGAGGGGTGCTGATATCGCTTTGATCTTAGGTCTGAGCACAGAAGCGCTCATCTTTTTCGTATACGCATTTGTACCTGATTCCGGTGCCTCCCATGCAGAAGGCCAGGTAGTAGCGGTTGCAGGTAGCCCCGCAGTAGCCGGCCTCGACAAAATGCTGCAGGAAGCAGACATCACTCCTGCTAATCTGCAACGCCTCAGCGAAAACTTCCAGAAACTGGGAACTACCGTTGATAAAATGAGAGATATCAGCGACGTAGTAGCTGCTACCGGTGACTACACTCAGAAAACAAGAGAAGCTGCTGCTGCAATCGGTAACGTGGCTAACGCCTACACTACTGCTGCTTCCGCTGTATCTTCCTTCAATAGTGCATCTGAGTCTACCAGAAGTTTCCACGAGCAAATGCAGGGCATGACCAAAAATCTGGCTTCCCTGAATACCATCTACGAGCTCGAACTGCAGGATACCAACAACCACCTCAAACAGATGAACGCTTTCTACAGCAACCTGTCAAAAGCTTCTTCCGCAATGAGTGGCAGCATCGAAGATGCAAAGAAAACACAGGAACAAATTACCCTGCTGGCAAAAAATCTGAGCAACCTCAATGCTATCTATGGCAACATGTTGACTGCCATGCACGGAAACAGATAATGTACTGCTTATAGTTTAACCAATCATCAATTAAATCTGAAAGAAAACTATGGCACTACCTAAAGATCCTAGGCAGAAGATGATCAACATCATGTACCTGGTCTTAACGGCCATGCTTGCGTTGAACGTCTCTGCTGAAATATTGAACGCTTTTAATATCGTCAATAACTCTATCGTTACTTCCAACGGTTCCCTTACCGATAAAAACAACCTGATTTATCAGCAGTTTGCGGAACAGATGAAGGATAACGCTGAGAAAGTGGCTCCCCTGAAAGCAAAAGCTGAACAGGTGAAAAAACTTTCTGACGACGCTTATAAATACATTGAGTCACTGAAAGACCTCATCATCACTGAAAGCGGTGGTAAAGACGAACACGGTGATATCAAAGATAAAGCCGGTCTGGACGCTCCTACCCGCGTGATGGAGAACATGAAAAAAGGTCCTGAACTGGAAGCTAAACTGGTTGCACTGCGTGGTCAGCTGCTCGCCTTCGTTGAAGCTAAAGACAAAGCAAAATTTGAAAAAACTTTACCACTGAAAATTGAAGTGGGTAAATCCACAGGCGATGACCACACCGGTGCAGGCCCTAAAACCTGGACTACCTACCACTTCAACATGGTACCTACCATCGCTGCGGTTACCATCCTGGGTAAATTCCAGAATGATATCAAAAACTCTGAGTCTGCTATTATCGATGACCTCTATCGCCAGATTGATGCGAAGAACTTCAAATTCGATAAAATCAGACCCTTTATCTCCCTTAACTCTAAAAACCTGATGGCTGGCCAGACCCTCACTGCTCAAATCGCAGTAGGTGCCTACAGCAGCACGGTTAATCCAACTATCACCGTTAACGGTCAGAGCATTACCGCTACTGAAGGTTTAGCTACCTATTCCCTCCCCGTGAGTGGCCTGGGTGAAAAAACCATCTCCGGTACTATCTCTCTGCCTAACCCAACTGGTGGTGATCCTATCACACAGTCTTTCACAGAAACGTACAACGTAGGTGCTTCTACCACCTCCATTTCTGCCGATAAGATGAACGTGCTCTATATCGGTCTGCAGAACCCGATCTCTATCTCTGCTGCCGGTGTACCTGCTGAAGCCGTTTCTGCTTCCATCAGCGGTGGAAACATTGCTAAACGCGGCTCCGGTGAATACACTGTAACCGTTAGCCAGCCTGGTAAAGCGGTGATCAACGTAGTAGCCAACATCGACGGTAAAGTGAAAAGCCTGGGTCAGAAAGAATTCCGCGTAAAAAGAGTACCGGATCCGGTGCTGAAAGTGGGATTCAACAAAGGTGGCAGCATGAAAGCAGCTGACTTTAAAGTTCAGATGGGTCTCGCTGCTGCACTGGAAGACTTCGAATTTGAAGGCGTAAAATACGACGTAGTAGGTTACCGTATCGGTGTATCTGCTAAAGGTAAGGACTACCTGGAAGGTGAAGCTAACTCCGCTTATTTCCCAAGCAACGTTGCTGCCTCCATTCGTTCCCTGCGTCCGGGTGATGAAGTTTACTTCGAAAACGTAAAAGTAAAAGGCCCGGATGGTGTTGTTCGTACAATGCCAAGCACAATATTTAAACTAAATTAACAGGTCATAATTTACTGAAATATGCGAGCAGTAATATTTAACAGAATCGGTTGGTGCACCATGTTGCTGGTGATGATGGCAACAGCTGCAGAGGCGCAGAGACGTGGCGGTACAACCCGTCGCAGAACTGCTTCAGAAGCAACTCAGCAAGACCCGAACGCGCCGGTAGTAAACCCCGCAACAGGTAATGCAGTTACGCCACCTCCTGCTCAGCCTGCATCCCAACGGCCGGATGGTATCACTGCCCCGGTAGTAGATACTCCACGCAAATCACTGCGTGTAGACGGTGTAGTGGAAAGAAACCTTGCCAGAGAACGCGTTCCCATCGTATACGACTATATCCGCGAGGATGACCGTTTCTGGGAAAAAAGAGTATGGCAGGTGATCGATGTAAGGGAGAAAATCAACCTCCCCTTCCAATACAACGTTGACGATGAGAGTGGTAACAACCAGCTGTTTATCAATATTCTGCTGACCGCTATCAAAAATAAAGAGATAGAGGCCTTCAACCCTATCGATGACCGTTTCACCACTGTAATGCCTTATTCTGAGATCCTTACCAAGATCTCCGGTGAAGAAAGGACCGTACGCAGTATCGACCCGGTAACCGGCGAAGAAAAAATGGTGACCACCCGCGACGACTTCGATCCACGTACCATCAAACAGTACAAAATCAAGGAAGTATGGGTGTTCGACAAAGAAGCTTCCGCCCTTAAAGTCCGTATCCTCGGTATTGCTCCCATGGTATCCCGTATGAACGAAGATGGTAGCGTCCGCGCTTCTATCCCGTTGTTCTGGGCTTATTATCCTGACCTGCGTCCTACCCTGGCCAAATACGATGTGTATAACCAGAATAACGACGCTTCCACTATCAGCTGGGAAGACCTTTTCGAAATGCGCTTCTTCGGTAGTTATATAGTGAAGGAAAATAACACCTACAACCGCGAAATCAAAGATTACATTAAAGACGGTGTAATGCGACTCCTCGAAGGACAATCCATCAAAGACCGCATCTTTAACAAAGAACAGGATCTCTGGCAATACTAATATCATTACAAACACATAATAGCACGAAGGTCCGGGTGAATAGCACCCGGACCTTCGTGCTTTATTCGTATTTTGTAGGTAGCATATGATTTCTTCCGCACTGGATAAAACCGCTTTCAGCATCATGCCACTTCCCGATACCGAATGGGAAGCACTCGCAGCCTGCTGGACTCCGGTGAAGTATAAACGAAAAGATATGATCACCGCCGCCGGTGAAGTGGAAAAGTATATCTACTTCGTGGAAGACGGTGTACAACGGCTGTTCAGCCTGGAAGAAGATAAGGAAGTGACCATTCTCTTTTCCTACACCGGCTCCTTTTCCGGTGTGGTAGACTCATTTCAGTTGCAGAAACCCTCTCCCTGGTACCTGGAAGCGCTGACACCCAGCAGTATGCTGCGGTTATCCTGGACCGACTTCGACCGCCTTACCCGCCAGTATCCGCTGATTGAAAGGTGGGTACGGATCGGTACTGCCGCTGCGCTGGCCGGTATCCTCGAAAGACATAAGGAGATCCTTTCCTATAGCGCAGAACAAAAGTTCAGGACCCTGCTCACCCGCAGTCCACATGTATTACAGCTGATCCCGCAGAAATACCTGGCCTCCTACCTGGGCATAGACCCGGCCACTTTCAGCAAACTCCTGCGATCAGTAAAGTTGTAAAATCTTGATCTGCACCAACATTTTCTGTGGGCACTTAGGGTAGTTTTGTGATAAATCTTCCGGATATGACCCCCGTCAACACAATAGCATTACTGCAAGACCTGCGCAAACAGATAGTCGCAGCACAATACAAGGCTGAAAGCCGCTTTGGTGAAAAACCTTCAGCCATGCTGCAGCATCGGCCCCAGCCCGGCAAATGGAGCGCACTGCAATGTCTGGAGCATCTGAATACTTATGGCCGTTTTTATCTGCCTGCACTGGACAAAGCCATCACCGAAGCAGAACGGAAAGGCAGTCAGCCAACACCTGTTTTCCGCAGCAGCTGGGTGGGCGCCTGGTTTACCAAACAAATGCAGCCCCAGCCTGATGGACAACTGCGTTCCCGCATGAAGTCTCCCAAGGGACACCTGCCCGCTGTACAACCTGATGAGGAAACAGTAATCAACGAGTTTATTCAACAACAGCAAATGATGGAAGCCCTGATGCAGAGAGCAGAAAAGATCAATCTGCAGCAGGCTAAAGTGACCACCTCACTGTCCCGGTTTATCCGCCTCTCTGTAGGAGATACTTTCGGTTTTATGACAGCACATATCAACCGGCATGTGCTGCAGGCCGAAAGGGCGATCAGCACCTGTCAGCAACAGGTAAGAAAACCGGTATAGATCAGCTTTTTTGATGGAAATGGTCCCACACCAGTTTTGCCTTGGCGGCGCCTACTTCATTGGTGAGATCTTCTTCGGAAAGCTGTTTGATTTTGGCTACGGATCGGAATGTTTTCAACAGCTGGGTAGCCGTTTGCTGCCCTATGCCCTTAATGGTTTCCAGCTCGTTTTTAAAGGTGCCCTTGCTGCGTTTCTGCCGGTGGAAGGTAATACCAAAACGGTGTACTTCATCACGGACACGACGTATGAGTTTCAGGCTTTCACTGTTGAAGGGCAACTTGATACTCTCTGAATCGCCGGGGAAAAATATTTCTTCTTCATTTTTGGCCAGACCTACTACGGTCATGCTGCCTATGAGGCCCAGCTCGCGGATACTCTCCATGGCCGACCCGAGCTGGCCTTTACCACCGTCGATGATCACCAGCTGAGGCAGCGGCTGTTGCTCTGCCAGCAAACGGGAATAACGGCGGTATACTACTTCCTTCATGGAAGCAAAGTCATTGATACCTTCTACGGTCTTGATATTAAAATGACGGTAATCTTTTTTGGATGCTACGCCGTCTTTAAATACCACGCAGGCGGATACAGGATAGCTGCCCTGGAAGTTGGAGTTATCGAAACACTCAATATGTTCAGGTAAGGCGGGCAGCTCAAGATCGGCCTGGAGCTGGTACAGCACCTGTTTTCTTTCCATATCGCTTTTACCTTCCAGGTGTAGTATCTTCTTGCGGTATAATTCGTCTTTGAAGTAATTAACGTTTTTCTCAGACAGTTCCAGCAGTTTCTTTTTGTCTCCTCCTTTGGGTACGGTAATAGTCACGTTGCTTTCCGGATATTCTAACGGGAAAGGCACTACGATTTCTGTAGTGATACTTTTAAACACGTCCCGCAGGTAGGCGATAGCATAGGTGAGCACTTCTTCATCTCCTTCTTCCAGTTGTTTCTCCAGGGTTACGGTTTTGGTATCGGAGATGGTACCGTTCAGGATGCGGAGGTAGTTTACGTAAGCGTGGTTGCCGTCACTGATGATAGAGAAGACGTCCACATTGCCCATGCGGGTATTGACGATAGTGGATTTGGCGGAATAGTTTTCCAGGCTTTCGATCTTTTTGCGCATGATCTCGGCCTTTTCAAACTCCATGGCGGCGGCGTACTGCAGCATTTGTTCCTTGAAGAGGTTGACCACAGGTGCGAGGTTGCCTTTCAACACGTTTTTAACCTGCATCAGACCTTCGCGGTAATCTTCTTCACTCTGCAGTCCTTCACAGGGGCCTTTACAGTTGCCCAGATGGTATTCCAGGCATACCTTGAACTTACCTTTTTTGATGTTCTGGTCAGACAGGTTCAGGTTGCAGGTACGCAGGGGGATATTGTATTTGATCACTTCCAGTATTTCCCGGACGCGGCCAACGGACGTGAAGGGGCCGAGGTAATCGGAACCGTCTTTTATCACGTTGCGCGTAAAAAACACACGAGGAAAAGGTTCATGTTTGATAACGATATACGGGTAGGTTTTATCGTCTTTCAGGTTGATGTTGTACCGTGGCTGGAATTGTTTGATAAGGGAGTTTTCCAGCAGAAAGGCGTCCTGCTCTGAATCCACGATGGTAAACTCGATGTGGTGGATATGTTCCACGAGTTTACGGGTTTTGAAGCTGTCGTGATATTTGACGAAATAGGAACTTACCCGTTTGCGCAGGCTTTTGGCCTTACCTACATAGAGTAGGGTGCCTGCCTGGTCGTAGTATTTGTAGATACCGGCATCGAGCGGTATAGTATGTGATATCTGTTGAAACTCGGCTGCTGTCATGTGTTTACATCCTGTTTTTAGGAGTGATCGCTACGCTGACTTCCGTTTCTTTCGGTGTCAGAAAAGCTATCTTCTGGAAGGTAGCGATCCTAATGGTTTTATCCTGCTGGTAAAACAGGTCCTGCCGGTACTCGTACACCATGTTGCTGGTGTAGGAGTGGATGTTCACCTGTTGTATATTCCCATTCTTATCGAGTTCCATCGTGATTTCAGACGGGAAGGTTTGTTTTCCCTTTGACTGGTAGATGATGGATCTCCGGCCGGAGAAGGGATCATACAGGCTGGAGGTATCATATTCATCCCGGAGGGAAGGCTTGTTAAGATCTATGTCGGTGAACGGTTTAAGCAGGTCCTGAACGGCGGTGCTGTCTGTTCCGGGGATGTTGGTGGTTATTTTGGCACCGTTGAGCGTGACTGCTTTCTGCAGGTTGAAATTGCCGGCACGGATACGTGCCTTTTCTCCGTTGAAGTAAGCTGGCAGTGGCTCAAATTTGGCCCCGGAGGCCGTTTTCATTGTTATATTATCCTGGTGGCAGGCTATAAAACCGAATATGGTCAATAGTACCGTTGCGTAGCGGTAGTGTTTCATACAACAAAATTAGCACTTAAATATGGGTCAGAAAAAATGCGCCGTAAAAACGGCGCATCGATGCATGAGCAAATCTGTCGAGAGCACTAAAAATATGAAAATCAGTCAGTCAGACTGAGATTATGTCAAAACGGTTTTAGTTAAACGGGAGAAGTGAATGAAAAGTTACATGACGGGGATATTTTTTTTCACACAAAGGTGTGAAAGCGGGAAGATGTAGCATGACAAAGGCGCCGGGCGGGAAATTTTTTTTTCTTCCTGTTGCCCGGCGCCTTTGCGTGAATTTTTTATGTCGAACCTATACCAGCAGGTTACCTGTCATTTCCTTCGGAATGGGCAGGCCCATGAAGTGCAGGATGGTAGGTGCGATATCGCCCAGTTTACCATCTTTTACTTTACCCTGGAAGTCGTTGCTGATGATAAAGAAAGGAACGAGGTTGAGGGTGTGAGCAGTGTTGGGAGTACCATCTGCATTGACCATGTAGTCAGCGTTGCCATGATCGGCAGTGAGAAACACGGTGTAGTTGCTGGCCAGAGCGGCGGTTACCACTTTGCTTACGCAATGGTCTACTGTTTCCACGGCTTTCACTGCGGCGGAGAATACACCGGTATGGCCAACCATGTCGGCGTTGGCGAAGTTGAGGCAGACGAAGTCGGCGGATTTTTCCTGCAGTACGGGCACGATGACATCCGTTACTTCATTGGCGCTCATTTCCGGTTTGAGATCGTAGGTGGCTACTTTAGGAGAAGGAACGATGATTCTGCGTTCGCCATCGAATTCTTTTTCCCTTCCGCCGGAGAAGAAGAAAGATACGTGCGGATATTTTTCAGTTTCCGCGATGCGCACCTGTGTACGGTCTTCCTGCGCCAGTACCTCACCAATGGTCATGTTCAGGTTATCGTTTTCAAAGATGACATGAACGTTTTTATAGGTCTTGTCGTATTCCGTCATGGTGGTGTAGTACAACTGCAGCGGCTTCATACCGAAATCAGGGAATGCTTCCTGGGTGAGCACCTGGGAGATTTCGCGGCAACGGTCGGTACGGAAGTTAAAGCAGAGTACTGCATCCCCTTCCTGGATGGTGGCCAGGGGTTTGTTCTGCTCATCCTGAACGATGATCGGTTTAATGAATTCGTCTGTTACGCCTTCTGCATAGGATGCTTTGATGGCGGTAAACAGGTCGTGGGTGCCAGTACCGATGCCATTTACCAGGGCGTTGTAGGCCAGTTTCACGCGTTCCCAGCGTTTGTCTCTGTCCATAGCATAATACCGGCCGGTAACGGAGGCTATTTTACCGGTTGCCTGCTGCAGGTGGGCCTGGAGGTCTTCCAGGAAGCCTAATCCGCTTTTAGGGTCGGTATCACGGCCGTCGGTGAAGGCATGTATATATACTTTTTCCAGGCCATTGGCTTTGGCGATGGAGGTAATTGCTTTCAGATGTTCGATATGGGAGTGTACGCCGCCATTGCTCACGAGGCCCAGCAGGTGCAGGGCTTTGTTGTTATTTTTGGCGTGGGCCATGGTTTCCAGCAGTACAGGATTGCTGGCCAGTTCTCCTTCGCGGATAGCTACGTTGATTCTTTGCAGCTCCTGGTAAACGATCCTTCCGGCGCCGATGTTAAGGTGACCTACTTCAGAGTTGCCCATTTGCCCGTCCGGCAGCCCTACTGCTTCTCCGCAGGTTACGAGGTGGCTGTGTGGGTATTTGTTATATAGGCTGCTTACAAATGGTGTCTGTGCTTGTGCAATGGCATCGGCCGTAGGAACTTTACCTTCGCCCCATCCGTCCATAATTACGAGAATGGCTCTTTTCTTTTCCATACCTGTCTGGTTAAGGTTAATACTATTAATTCAAGGGAGGTGAAAGTACTGATAATGATGCTGAATACTTTCTAAATTTTTTACAAAAATAAAAGTTAATCGAAAAATTATCTATACCTCCTACCCTGATTACATTTTGATAACCAGTTATTCGAATATATTTACATATTATTTTGTCGTTATGATTTAATGCTTCATTGCTACCACGATGATGTGATTTTATTGATTTGCAGTGGGTTTGGCATAGTTTTCGCATTTAATTTGTGTTGATTTAAAGTTACTTTTTAATAAAAAAACTGACAATGAAGAAGCTATTGATTGTGCTAGCGGTGTTGTTGGGAGGAATTATTTCGGCATTTGCGCTGTCGGCAAACTCATATGAAGATCATTCGGTAGCAGGACCATTTGAAGATGTAGTGGGCGCTATCAAACAAGGTGATGTAAGCGGTTTATCCCGTTACCTGGACAACAATGTGGAAATCAATATTGGCGGTAAAGCCAATTCCTATAGTAAAGCACAGGCGGAAATCATTCTAAAGGATTTCTTTTCTAAAAATCAGGTGAAGTCATTTGAGCTGGTACACCAGGGAGGTGAAACTTCCAGGTTCGGTATCGGTAATCTGACCACCTCCGGCGGGAATTACAGGCTTTCCTTCTTCCTCCAGAAGAAAGGAGGATCGATGGTCCTGAATGAGCTGAGATTCGAAAGTAAGTAAAATAAGACCACATAAATTGATTGAAAAGGCCTGTGCCCCGCTATTAATTGCGGGGCACTTTTTATTTTTGCAGCGGTTTCACGGAAAGAAACAATAGATGCAGTAATACAAAGGTGCTGCAGACTTCGTTTCTTACGGGCATCATTCATGTAAAGGTATGGGTAGGCAATTTGCTACCTTTATTCTTTGCGAGCTAAAATTCACGCACATATGTTAGATGAAACAGCGCTGAACGCGTTTATCAGGAGTGCCCTGGCAGAAGATATCGGAAATGGCGACCACTCTACGTTGGCTTGTATCCCTCCTACCGCCAAAGGAAAAGCTTTGCTGAAGATCAAGGAAAACGGTATCCTGGCGGGTATGGAAGTGGCGGAAGCCATATTTAAGTGGCTGGATATGTATGCGGTGTTTAAGCCGTTAAAGAAAGATGGTGATACGATGGTGGCTGGTGAGGCTGCTTTTGAAATAGAGGCTGCCGTACATACCCTGCTGATGGGTGAAAGACTGGTGCTCAACTGTATGCAGCGGATGAGTGGCATCGCTACCCTCACCCGCCAGTATGTAGACCGCCTGCAGGGATATCATACCCGTATCCTCGATACTCGCAAAACCACGCCCAACTTCCGTATGCTGGAAAAGGAAGCAGTTCGTATAGGCGGTGGCGTTAATCACCGCATGGGGCTTTATGATATGGTGATGCTGAAAGACAATCATATCGATTTTGCCGGCGGGATTACCGCTGCGGTCAACAAAACCGTGGCCTATCTCGCAGAAAAAAAACTGCCACTGAAAATAGAGGTGGAAACACGTAACCTCGACGACGTCAGGGAAGCGCTGGCTGTAGGGCATGTAGATCGTATCATGCTGGACAACTTCACCCCCGAACAAATTACAGCCGCCATGGCGATCATCGACGGAAAGGTGGAAACAGAAGCCTCCGGCGGGATCACCCTCGATACCTTACAGGATTATGCAAAGACGGGCGTAGACTTTATCTCCGTAGGCGCTATTATACATCATGCTGTAAGCCTGGACCTGAGCCTGAAAGCGATTATACCTTAAAACAGTTTTTTTGAAGAAGATCCTTTTTATCATAAACCGCAAGGCGGGCACTGATCGTGAGAAACGGCTGGAAGGTGCTATCAACAGGCACTTCCCGGCAAGCAAGTACGACGTGCGTATTACGCATCTTGCCTATCTGGGCCACGGCGCCGACCTGGCCCGGGAAGCTGTTGTCAACGGTGTAGATACCGTTGTGGCCGTTGGTGGAGATGGCTCCATCAATGAAATAGCCCAGGGACTCGTAGACTCAAACACCGCGATGGCCATACTGCCGCTTGGCAGTGGCAACGGACTGGCCCGCGCCCTTAAAATACCACTCGACGTAGACAAGGCATTGCAGCTGATAGTAGCCAACAAACAACGTCCCATTGATGTAGGATATGCAAATGAACATCTGTTCCTCAGCAATGCCGGTGTAGGTTTCGATGCACTGATAGCAGAACAATTCAAGCATACCAAAAAACGCGGACTGCTGGGATATGCCAAACTGGTATTAAAAAGCTTCAGTAGCTACAATCCGGAAGCTTATCACATCAGCATTGACGGCCGCAAGCTCGACGAAAAGGCATTCCTGCTGACAGTAGCCAATGGCAACCAGTTTGGTTATGAATTCAAACTGGCGCCCGGCGCCAGCGTATTCGACGGGCAACTGGACCTCTGTATCATGCCTCCGGTGCGCTTTTATCACCTGTTGCCGGTAAGCATTTATTCCTTACTGGGCAATATCGATAAAACGCGCTATCTTAAACATCTCACCGGTAAAGAAATCATCATCCATAGTAATTCCCTGCAATATCTGCAGGTAGACGGTGATGCAGTACCGGTAGGCGGCGACGGCAGCGTAAAGCTTACCATAAAACCCGCCGCCATCAAGGTAGTTGTGAATGAATAAATTTTAAATGATTTGAGTTATGTCCAAGAAGAAAAATACCTCCGGCGGGATTGTGTATTCCACTGATCCCAACTTCTCCATCGAACCGGAACATACAGAAGAACAGGAAACCCTCTCCCCTGCTCTGCAGCAGCTGAGGGTGAAACTGGATACCAAACAAAGAGCCGGTAAAGTGGTAACGTTGATAGATGGCTTTGTTGGAAAAGAGGAAGACGTCGAAAAACTGGGCAAGGAACTGAAAACCAAATGCGGTACCGGTGGTAGCGTAAAAGATGGTCAAATCCTTATCCAGGGTGATTATAAAGAGAAAGTGATAAAGTGGCTGCTCGATTGGGGCTATAAGAAAACGAAATAAATTTAATGGCCCTCAGTCGATGATGCCCGTATCGTCGACTGAGGGCCATTAATAAAATCTTCCGTATTAGCGGTTCACCAGTTTCAGGGCTCCTTCTGAATACCGGGCACCGGCAATGGTACCAGCTTTCAGGATGGTATCTATTTTTTCAAGATCTGCACTGCTGAGTTGTACATCTGCCGCTGCTGCGTTTTCCTGCAGATATTTTCTGCGTTTGGTGCCAGGTATGGGCACGATATCTTCTCCTTGCGCCAGCAGCCATGCGAGTGACAGCTGAGCTGTAGTAATACCTTTTTCCTTCGCAAAATTTTCCAAAGCTGTAACCGTCTGCAGATTTTGTTCGAAGTTGCCTTCCTGGAAACGGGGCAGGTTTCTGCGGAAATCATCACTGCTCAGTGTAGCCGCATCCGTTATAGCACCTGTCGTCAGTCCTCTTCCCAGCGGGCTATAGGCTACCAGTGAGATACCCAGTTCACGGGTAGTTTTCAGGATCTCTCCTTCCACATCTCTGGTAAACAAAGAATATTCACTCTGCAGAGCAGCGATAGGATGTACTGCGTTCGCTTTCCGGATGGAAGCAGCGCTGGCTTCAGACAGGCCGAGGTACCGCACCTTTCCTTCCTTTACCAGTTCGGCCATGGCGCCTACTGTATCTTCGATGGGCACGTTCTCGTCTACACGATGTGCGTAGTAGAGGTCAATCACATCTACCTTCAGTCTTTTCAGGCTGGCTTCACAGGCCTGTTTCAGATATTTGGGAGACCCATCGAAAATGTAAGAACCATCTTCCTTGAATTTAAAGCCGAATTTGGTGGCCAGGAATATTTTGTCTCTTTTGGTAGCCAGTATTTTGGAGAGCAGTATTTCATTGGCACCCTGCCCATACATGTCTGCTGTGTCCAGGAAGTTGATACCCAGTTCGAGTGCCAGCTCCAGAGTGTTGAGCGATTCCGCTTCGTTGAAGTCGGTAGCATTACCATAGGCAAATGACATACCCATGCAACCCAGTCCTATTGCGGAAATTGATTCACCTGTTTTTCCAAGTTTTCTGTACTGCATATAGTTAAATTTTTAGAGTAACAAAATTAACCAGTGATGTAGGGATAACAGTTGTAGCAGGCAAAGTATTAATTGTAAATATCAAAGATTACTGTAAACGGTAGATATGGGGCGACTGCCCGCTATGGTTTTTAAAGAAATGGGTGAAGTTGCCAGGATCTTCAAAGCCAAGACACCACGCGATCTCAGCGATCTGCCAGTCGGTATGGATGAGCAACAGCCGGGCTTCCAGCAGGAGACGCATCCTTATATGCTCGCTCACGGTGCGGCCTGTTGTCTGTTTTATGCAGGCGTTAAGATGATTGGGATGTGTGTTGAGCTGAACGGCAAATTCCTTGGCTGTTTTCAGTTTTACCTGATGGTGATTGTATTCTATCGGGAACTGTTTTTCCAGCATATCGGTGAAGCGGTGAGCCAGTATCTGTGCTGCCGTCTGTGTACGCTGCGGTGTATGAGCCTCTGAGGCTAGTCTTCTGCCTTCCAGCATCAGCAACCTCAGGTAAATCAGTATCGCTTCCTGTTTGAAAGCGGCATTTTCGTTGTACTCCCGTAACAGCTGCCGGAAAATGGATTCCAGATAATCACTTTGTTGTTGTGTCAGTTTAAATATAGCTCTGGCGCCAGGTTGCAGCAAAGGATGTTGCAGGATGTCTTCATGCGCCGCATGTATAGAGTCGAATAGCAAGTCTGTGAACAAACAGAAATAACCTTCCTGGGTTTCTGAAGTGGCCCGCCAGGTTTTAATTTCATGAGGGTTGAGGAACAGCAATGTCGGTCCATCTATCTCATACCGGTCTTCTCCCATGGTGAATATACCCTGGCCGCGGCTGAAAAAACTAATCTTATAATAGTCACGTCTGCTGGCTGTTACCTCATCCTGACATGGATACTCCGATCTGGAATGCACCGCAAAGCTACCTTTGAGGGGAGCTTTAGGGACCATGACATTGGATGAGTATAGTAGCACTTTGTCAGTGAAATCCTCCATTCTTTGCAGTTGAATGGTAGGGGTTTTGTGAATAGGCATAAACCAAATGTAGGTATTTCCGGATTAATTTATACCGCACGGGAAACGCATTCATGTTAAGTTTTGGCGAACAGAGATCGAATGAAATACGCTCCCATGGCGGATGGTTTTATTTAACGCAACATTGTTGCAAATTCATTTTTGATTTATTTCAGAAAATTTCACAATTTGTTAACGCCTTTATCAACCAAAATCTTGTTATCATCGATGCCTAGATGATTCCTTGTAAAGAGCGTCCTGCCTTATATAGCGGATAAGCAAGATATAAAGAGACTGCGGAATGACTGTACTTAAAGAGGCAGCTTTCCGCTTTTTTTATGTAATGATTACTATCCCTGCCCTGATCAACATTCAATCAAAATCATATCCCATGGTGCCAAACCAGCGTCGTACCTCCTTGTTGCTACTCTTACTGTTTGTAGTTTTTAAAATAGTTTTCCAGTATACAGTCATTAATCCGGTCTATGATCTTCATCGGGATGAGTACCTCCATTTGGACATGGCCAATCATCTGGCCACCGGGTATTTGTCTGTACCGCCTTTTACGGCATTGAATTCCCTGCTGATAAAATGGCTGGGCAATAGTTATTACTGGGTGCGTTTTTTTCCAGCCCTATATGGAGCGTTGACTATGGTACTTATCTGGAAGATGGTCCGTTTTCTGGGCGGAGGGCTATATGCCCAGGTGTTGGCGTTGACGCTTTATTGTTGTTCTGCGTTGGCCCGCATCAATCTGCTATACCAGCCCAATTCATTTGACGTGCTGATGTGGACCCTGATCTGCTGGCTGATGTTATTGTATCTGCGTACACAGCAGGGTAAATGGCTGTTATGGGCTGGTGCGGCTGCAGGTGTTGGAATACTTAATAAGTACACGGTCATTTTTCTGTTGGCAGGCTGGCTGCTAGGATTGCTGCTGTCTTCGCACCGGAGGATTTTCCGGGAGAAAGAACTGTATCTGGGTGGACTGATTGCACTACTATTGATAGCGCCTAATCTGTTATGGCAGGTACAGCAGGGTTTTCCGGTCTTGCATCATATGCAGGAGCTGATGAACACACAATTGGTGCATGTCAGCAGGATGGATTTTGTGGCAGACCAGTTTATCTTTTTCCTGGGCGGTGCTTTTGTGATTGTGGCTGCTTTTGCGGGTTTGTTGTTTTACTGGCCGTACCGGCTGTACAGGGTGCTGCTGCTGGTGTATGTACTGGTGATATTGTTGCTGCTATCGCAGCGGGCCAAAAGTTACTATGCGATTGGGTTGTACCCGATGTTAATAGCCTTCGGCAGTGCTTACTGGGAGCGGATATTCCGGGATGGCTGGAGCCGTTACCTGCGGGTGTTATGGCTGGCATTAGTGATAGTGCCGTTTTTTTACCTGATCAATGTGATATTTCCTGTGCTGGAGCCCGGCCAGCTAAGGGAGATGGCAGGTAAATTTGCCGCAGTAGGTCTTTTGCGCTGGGAGGATGGGAAAGAACATACGCTGCCGCAGGATTTTGCGGATATGCTGGGCTGGAAGGAAGAAGCGAGGTTGGTGCTCCGGGCTTATGAGCAGATACCGGTACCGGACAGGCCCAATACGCTGGTGATCTGTGATAACTACGGACAGGCTGGTGCCGTGAATTACTACAACCATGGTAAGATGCCGGCGGCGGTTTCTTTCAGTGCGGATTACGTTTTCTGGTTTCCCCGCCTGGACACACTGAAATATATCATCAAAATCGGTAAGGCTCCTGAAGAGCGGGTCCTGCCTTTTATAGGGCATGTGGAAAAGACGGGCGCTCTACAGGATACACTGGCCCGGGAGTACGCTGATAAAGCGGGTATATATCTGTTGTCCGGGTTGTCTCCGGAAGTGCCGGCCATGCTGAAAGCAGGCATATTGGCTAAGCAGCGAAGTTATCGCAGGGATCCGGACAATGTTGTGCTTTCGGCCGGCCTTCGTCGCTAATGGGTCAGAATAAACTCTACTTCACCAAAACCCAGTTGTAATATGGTGCCGTCTCTTTCGAGGCAGAGATGACCATCGGGCAGAACATCGCGGATGATGCCCTGGAAGATCTCTCCGTCTTTCCGGTAGAGGGCAGGTTGCTGCCAGCGGAAGAGTTTCGTTTTATATTCGGACAGCAGTGTATCAATAGCGGACATATGCAGTTGTTTGACACGGTTGTCGATATGGCGGCAAAGCTCCTTCGCCAGGGTGGCGGCATCCCAGTTTTTGCCGGTGATTTGTTTGAGCGAAACGGCGTTGGTGAGTGCATCCGGAAATTTGCCCTGATTAATGTTGAGACCGATACCGATAATGGCATAATGCCACATACTGCCGCGTAAAACATTCTCTATGAGGATGCCTCCTGCCTTTCTGTCACGCCAGTAAATATCATTAGGCCATTTTATGATGGTTTCGTCACCGGCATAGGCTGATAAGAAATCATGGGTAGCGAGGGCTACGGCCATGCTCAGCATGAACTGGCGGGAAAGCGGTAACATGGCTGGTTGCAGGGCTATAGAGAGCGCGATGATATCCCCGGGCTGGGCCAGCCACTGCTTGCCACGGGTACCTTTCCCTGCGGTTTGGTTGCTGGTAAACCAGGCTGTACCGGATGTCACCTGGCCTGAATTCACCTGCTCCATGGCATAGTTATTGGTGCTGTCAATTTCGTCTAGAGTATAAAACGGGTGTCCTACCACATGAACCTTTTTTAGTCTGAAAACAGCCGGAAAAGTAATTCATTTTATTATTTTCTTAACATTTGTAGGCCCCTGAGCATGATATTTCTGCATGTTATATTAGTGCTTGTTTAGTAACTTTGACAATTAAAGTTTATTTTTAACAAAAACGAGATTTATTGGCACCCTTAACCGTTCTGAGCACGAGAAAAAAGGCCCAAACGCGCCTGACCAGAGAAAGTGAAATTTTTACCACCATCATAAAAGCCATACAGGAAAAGAAGGGGGAAAATATCGTGTCCCTGGATCTACGCCAGATTCCTGAAGCTGTGGCCGATTTCTTCGTATTATGTGAAGCCAATTCCAATACCCAGGTAAGAGCAATCGCAGACTTTGTATCGCATGAGGTTGAGTTGAAAGTAGGTGAAGCTCCCTATAGACATGAAGGGTTTACTGCTCAACAGTGGATACTGGTCGACTATGTGAATATTGTAGTACATATTTTCCAGCCGGAAACAAGGAAGTTCTATAATCTCGAGGAAATGTGGAGTGACGCCGACAGGATGGACCACAACGATGACTGAACAAAACAGTCGTTAAAGTATTAATTATTATATAATTCTGATTGTAATAAACATCCGTAAAGGAGCGTAAGATTATGGAAAAAGGAGGCAATAACTTCAACAAGGGTTCAGAAAAAGCGCCTAAGAAAGGACCGAAGTTCAATATATACTGGGTGTATGCCTTTATAGGTCTTGCCCTGCTTGCAATGAACTTTTTTGATTTCAGATCCCCTACCAAAGAAATCAGCTTCCAGGAATTTCAGGTAAACTATTTGAAACCTGGGGACGTCGATAAATTGGTTGTTGTAAACAAGAAATATGTAGAAGTCTACATAAAACAAGACAGTCTTAAACTGCCAAAATTCACTGATGTAGCCAAAAGCAAGTTTGGCGGTCTGAATCCCGGCCCTCATTACCGTTTCTCGATTGGTAGTGAGGAAAGTTTCAAGAAAGATATTGACAAGGCCCAGGAAGGCATCCCTATGGAAAGCCAGGTAAAAATCTCCTATGACGAGCGTCAAAGTTGGTTTGAGCCTATTTTCCAGTTGCTGCTGCCTATCATCCTGATCATTGGTCTGTGGATATTGCTGATGCGTAAAATGGGAGGCCCTGCCGGCGGTAGTGGCGGTCCCGGAGGCATCTTTAATATCGGTAAGTCCAAAGCTACCCTGTTTGATAAAGGCACCCGCGTTAACATTACGTTCAACGATGTGGCTGGTCTGGATGAAGCAAAGGTGGAAGTGATGGAAATCGTGGACTTCCTGAAAAATCCGAAAAAATACACCTCTCTGGGGGGTAAAATACCGAAAGGCGCATTGCTGGTAGGCCCTCCGGGCACTGGTAAAACCCTGCTGGCCAAAGCGATGGCAGGTGAGGCACAGGTTCCTTTCTTCTCTATGTCCGGTTCCGACTTCGTGGAACTGTTCGTAGGGGTAGGTGCCAGCCGTGTACGTGACCTGTTTAAACAGGCCCGCGAAAAAGCTCCGTGTATCATCTTCATCGATGAAATTGATGCGATCGGACGTGCCAGAGGTAAAAATGTTATGATGAGCAACGACGAAAGGGAAAACACCCTGAACCAGCTGCTCGTTGAAATGGACGGTTTCGGTACAGACAGCGGTATCATCATCCTGGCTGCCACCAACCGCCCCGACGTACTGGACAGCGCTTTACTGCGCCCCGGCCGTTTCGACCGCCAGATCTCCATCGACAAACCAGACCTGGCCGGAAGAGAAACCATCTTTGAAGTACACCTGAAGCCTATCAAAACATCTCCTAACCTGGATGTGAAGAAACTGGCCTCCATGACCCCCGGCTTCGCCGGCGCTGATATTGCCAACGTATGTAACGAAGCAGCCCTCATCGCTGCCCGTAAAGGCAAGACCCAGGTGGAAATGGAAGACTTCAACGACGCTATCGACCGCGTAATCGGTGGCCTGGAAAAGAAAAACAAAATCATCTCTCCGGAAGAAAAAGAAGTAATCGCCTATCATGAAGCCGGACACGCTATCTGCGGATGGTACCTGGAACACGCCAACCCATTGGTGAAAGTAACCATCGTACCCCGTGGTGTGGCTGCCCTCGGATACGCACAGTATCTTCCGAAGGAACAATATCTCTACAACACCGAGCAGTTGCTCGATGATATCTGCATGACCCTCGGCGGCCGTGCTGTAGAAGAACTCGTATTCGGTAAAATATCCACCGGCGCTCAAAACGACCTGCAGGTAATCACCCGCATGGCCTATGCAATGGTGACCGTATACGGTATGAATGATAAGATCGGTAATGTGTCTTTCTATGATCCTAACAGCGATCAGTCCTTCACCAAACCTTACTCTGAAGAAACATCCCGGATGATTGATGAAGAAGTAAGGAAACTGATCGATGCGGCTTATGTAAGGACCAAAAACCTGCTGACAGAAAGAATGGAACAGGTGCAGATTCTGGCGAAGGAACTGCTGCAGAAAGAAGTTTTATACCAGGCCGACCTGGAAAGACTCATCGGCAAACGTCCTTACGATGTGCCAAGAGAACATCATCTGGGAAAAGAAGGTATGACGACTGACGGTGTACATCCGGCAGATATCATCAACCCTTCTCCTTCACCTGCTAATGCATAGTTTAGATATGAAGATTTCTCCTGCTAAGGAAAATATTCTGAAAAGAGTACGGAATGCGTTAAGCCAGCCGGTACAGTTGCCCTTCCCTAACTCGGAGGGCAACTCCACTGTTTTCAAAGTAGAGAATGAAGGGTTGGAATTGAAGTTTGCGGAGGAGTTCACCAAATTACAGGGGAAGTTCGTTTTCTGCACCAGCAAGGCAGAACTGATAGAGAACCTGCGGGCATTATCCGAAAACAAGGAATGGCGCAATCTCTACTGTCAGACTCCTTCCGTGATGAAAATGTTGCGTGGAGAAGAGCTGTCGGTGCTCAACCAGGGCGATATGCACGAAGCAGATGCGGCCATCACCGATTGCGAATACCTGATTGCCCGCACCGGTACCGTTGTGCTGAGCGCAGCCCAGCCCAGCGGAAGAGTGCTCCCGGTATATGCGCCGGTCCATATTATGGTGGCTTATACCCACCAGCTGGTGTTTGATCTGAAAGATGCTTTCAATAAACTGAAAGAAAAATACGGCAACGAATTGCCTTCTGCAGTATCATTCGCCACAGGACCCAGCCGTACGGCAGACATCGAGAAAACACTGGTAGTGGGTATCCACGGTCCAAAAGAAGTATACGTTTTTTTAGTAGACGAATAAAATCATGCTGTTTAGCCTTCCGCTTTCAGATTTTAGTAGAATATCCTTTTACTAAAAGCTATTATGCGGAAGGCTAAACTTTTTTTAAGGGGTAACGCTAACTGTCATATGGAAATTTCTTTACCAGCCAATAAGAAAATATATTTTGCTTCAGACTTCCACCTGGGTGCTCCCAATCCTGCTGTCAGCAGGGAGCGCGAAAAGCTGATCGTACAGTGGCTGGAAATGGTGGAAAAGGATGCGCAACATATTTTTCTGGTAGGAGATCTTTTTGATTTCTGGTTTGAATACAAACATGTGATCCCTAAAGGATACACCCGCCTGCTGGGCAAGCTCGCCGATCTTACCGACAAAGGCATCGGGATATCCGTGTTTATCGGCAACCACGACATGTGGATGGATGGCTATTTTGAGTCAGAGCTGAATATCCCTGTTTATTACGAACCCCAGGTGTTTACATTGGGCACCAAAAAATTCTATATCGGCCATGGTGATGGGTTAGGCCCCGGCGACCATGGATATAAGTTCCTGAAAAAGATTTTCCGCAACCCCGTATGCCGCTGGCTGTTCTCCTGTATACATCCGGTAGCGGGCATCTCCATGGCTAATTACTTCAGCCGTAAGAGCAGGGCTGCCACTGGTCAGGAGCTGGAGAAATTCCTGGGTGAAGACCAGGAATGGCTGGCGATCTATAGCCGGGAAGTACTGCAAAAGGAACATTTCGACTACTTTATTTTCGGCCACCGGCACCTGCCGCTCGACCTTACTGTAGGAAAAGACAGTCGTTACATCAACCTGGGAGAATGGTTGAACTATACCTCCTATGCCGTTTTTGATGGAAATGATACCAGCCTGGAATTTTTTACAGAAGCGGGTGCAAAACTGGGGCGGTCAGGCGTCCAGGATCTCGTGCAGAATGGGCGGTGACTGTAGTTCCGTGAAATCCGGCATATGCAACCGGAGGTAGTCGAGGTAAGCGTATAACAGTTTCCTTCTTTTTTCTTTTGTCATACTGATACCAGCCAGGTGCTGTATTTCGCTGCACTGGAAAATACGGTCGGTCAGCTCACTGTTTTCCGGGTCCAGGTGGGCCGTATGGTGAGGGGGCAGATCGGAAAAGGTACCTTCCTGCAGATCGAGGTAGGGTGTGTATTCCGTGAAACGTCCACTGAGACGGAAGCCGAAGTGCTCGGCCAGTTTGAGCGTATAATACAGTGGCAGGTTGGCGATAACCGGTGTGGCCGATCCGTCCAGTAACTGCAGGGTGTTTTCTGTAAAATAATACAGCTCGAGGTGTTGCTCCGGTTGTTTCAGACTTTTCTGCAGCAGTTCTATCAGGAACAGGGCAATGGTATTTTTAACCACGCTGAAGTGCAGCGAGGTATAAATGTAGCACAGCTTGAATTCGGAGATACGTTGCAGGTTTTTGAGCTCATTGTGGTATACTACCAGTTCGAGAATATTACCTGGCTGCAACAGGTTGCCTTTGGCGGCTTTAGGCTTGGATGAGCGCACACCATTGACAATATACGACTGAAGGCCAAACAACTCTGTGAAGATACTCACGATCACGCTGGTATCCCCATATTTTACTGTACGTAATACTATGCCGCGTGTTTTATGAAGCAATTCCCCGTTTTTAAAGTGATACCGGCAACTGCCGGAATAAAGCTGCAATTTAGGCCAAACAAATGTAATTCAGGGGAGATGGCCGTTACCAGCTAATAGGGATTTTAACTTACCTTTACGCCATTTAACAAAATTGAAAAATCCTTTATGTGGCAACGTTTAGCCGGCTTTGTGCTAAAATTCCGATTACCGCTCCTACTGCTGTTACTGATCGCCACCGGCGTGATGGCGATTTATGCAACCAGGGTGGAGATGTCCTACGACTATGTGGCTACCATACCGCATGATAACCCTAAATTTCTGGAGTACCAGAAGTTCAAGGAAAAGTTCGGAGGAGATGGTAATATGCTGGTGTTGGGGGTGCAAACCGACAAATTTTTCCAGGAAGATTTTTTCCGGGATTATGTGAAGCTCAATCAGGACCTGAAGAAAGTCAGCGCAGTGGAAAGCATTCTGAGCGTGCCGGTGGCCATCAACCTGGTGAAGAATGACAGTACACAGAAGCTGGAAGCGGGGTTGTTGTTTAAGGACAGCAGTTATACCCAGGCACAGATTGACAGCCTGGCGGGCGTGTTCAGGACCTTGTTGTTTTATAAGGACCGCCTGTACAATGCAGAAACGGGTGCCTACATGATGGCCATCTATGTAAACAAGGATGTTTTCAATTCTCCCAAACGCACAGCTGTGGTAGCTGAAATTAACAAACTGGCCAAAGCTTTTGAAGAGAAACATCATACAGAGGTACATTTAAGTGGTCTGCCACTTATTCGTACAGTCATGGCCGTTAAGGTGGCGGATGAACTGAAGCTTTTTCTGAAGATCTCTTTCCTGCTGACAGGATTGATCCTGTTCCTGTTCTTCCGTTCTTTTGGAGCAGTGCTGATGTCTATGGTGGTGGTAGCGATTGGTGTGATCTGGTCGGTGGCCACTATTGTGCTGATGGGCTATAAGATTACGTTGCTGACTGGTTTAATTCCTTCGCTGATTGTAGTGATCGGGATACCAAACTGTGTTTATTTTCTCAGTAAATACCATGCGGAATATGCCCGCCACGGCAATAAAACGAAGGCCCTTGTGCGGATGATCCAGCGGATGGGTATCGTAACGCTGTTTACCAACCTTACCGCTGCTATTGGCTTCGGGGTATTCTGTTTTACCAACAGTGCTATCCTGAAAGAATTTGGTGTGGTAGCAGGGTTAAACATCATGTTCATCTTCCTGATCTCTTTCATCTTCCTGCCTTCTGTACTGAGTTTCCTGCCGGCGCCGAAAACCAAGCATATCAACTACCTGGAAAACGGTTTTCTGGGCAAGGTGCTGGATTTCCTCATTACGCTGGTATTTAAATACCGCAAACCGGTATATCTTTTTACGGGTATCGTGGTGATAGGAGCCCTGGTAGGCATGACCCGACTGAAGTCTGTTGGTTATATGCTGGATGATATTCCGAAGACTGACAAGCTGTATACCGACCTGAAATTTTTTGAGAACAACTTTAAAGGTGTGATGCCGCTGGAAATAGCGGTAGATACCAAACGGAAAAACGGAGTAGTTAACCTGCAGACGCTGAACAAGCTGGATGAGCTGACGAAGCTGATTGAATCCCAGCCGGACTTTGCAAGGCCTTTATCGATTGTAGAGGGTATCAAGTTTGCCAAGCAGGCTTATTATAACGGAGATAGCTCCAACTATGCAGTGCCTAACCAGTTTGACCTGGGCTTTCTGGCGCCTTATCTGCGGATGAAACAGTCCAATACATCGGCGAATAGTTCGGCTACTAACTTTTCGAAGCTGCTGTCTTCCTTTATGGATAGTACCAAACAGGTGGCCAGGGTGAGTGTGAATATGAAAGACGTGGGTTCCCAGCGTTTGCCGGTACTGATGGATTCACTGGCTCCCAAGGTGACCGCTATTTTTGACACAGCGCACTACAAAGTAACCTTTACCGGTACGAGTATTATATTCCAGGAAGGCACGCGGTTTATCATCAATGGTCTGACAGAAAGTATTCTGCTGGCTTTTGTGCTGATCATGGTTTGTATGCTGTATCTGTTCCGTTCCTGGCGGATGCTGCTCATTTCGCTGATCCCCAACATTATCCCGCTGGTGGTGACTGCCGGTGTGATGGGCTGGATAGGGGTAGCGTTGAAGCCATCTACGGTACTGGTGTTTAGTGTGGCACTGGGTATAGCCATTGACGTTACTATTCGTTTCCTGGTGAACTTCAAGCAGGAGTTGCCGCGGCATGACCTGGATATTTCCGCTACAGTAAAGCAGACGATTCATGAAACCGGATTGAGTATTATTTATACTTCGATGATCCTTTTTGCCGGGTTTATGATTTTCAGTTTCTCTGAGTTTGGCGGTACCAAGGCGTTAGGATGGCTGACTTCTCTGACGTTGGTGGTGGCGATGATTACCAACCTCACGATTCTGCCGGCGTTGTTGTTATGGATGGAGAAGGCTTTGTTGAAGAAGGCGCGGAAGAAGGAGTTGTGGACAACGCTGGATGAAGAGCAGGATATTGAGATGTCTAAGCTGGGTGTTGATGACAGTGAATAGGATGAATTGAGTATTTAGATATCAGATAAAAAAAATGAAGAAGCGAAAGCTATAGTGAGGTGCTATGGTTTTCGCTTCTTCGTTTTCCTACCTATAACGGGTTGCAGGATGCTAAACTGCCGCAATAATTTAGCTAAAATGGACAAAAAACGGGCATAAAATAATCTAGTGGGCAGCATTCAAATACCCTTATCGCCGCTTGTATAAAAGCTGTGTATATACCGAATAAAAAGTTAGAGGTTTATAATGCCATTCTAACCACTAGTTCATGAAAAACAAATACTTAAAGGGCGCTCATTTATCTGAGCGCAAGTTTAAGGAGATCCTGCGGCTGTTTGCCGATGATCTCACTGCGACGCAGATCGCTGATATAAGCGGAGTAAGCAGAGTAACTATTAATAGTTATCTGAAGAAGCTTAGGAATCAGATCGCCCGTTTCTGCGAGACGCAGCATCCAGTACCGGTTCCGGTCGTAGCCTACGACAACCGGTATGTTGAAACCCAGACGGATATTGACAGCGGCGATATGCTGATAGCTGTTAAGCCGGAGGTTGACCGCATTGTAAAGCCGGTCATTTTTGGTATCTGCAAAATTGCAGACCGGTTGCACACCGAAATTTTACCTGATGTAACGAGGCCTATGATCCATGCCGCTACACGTGGCCGTTCCGTATTGGAAACGCTGGATACGACCGAGCGTTTACGTCGGTTTAACGGTGTTGTGGACTTGGGCCAGTATCGTTTGTACCGATTGGGTAATTCCCAGACGGATTCTGCCCATGGAGGTCCGTTGATGGATGATGTAGATGCTTTCTGGGGTTTGACCAAGCACCGCCTGGCCAAGTTCAAGGGGCTGAACCGTAATACGGCCTATCTGCATCTGAAAGAATGTGAGTACAGGTTTAATTATCGGAATGAAGACCTGTATGCGGTGTTGCTGGAATTGTTAAAAGCATACCCGCTTACCCTTTCTTGATAAAATTATTTGTCACGCCGTCAGGCGTGACAACATTAATCTCGATTTAGATTTTGGTTGATAAATGCAGGTGGTATTCTTGCCGCTTGTTTATTTACATATATCTATATAGTAATAATTATTTGCATAAGTTAACGTCGTGTTAAAAAGATGTTATCGTCCTGTTATAGCCAAGTTTTCGAGCTTAATTTTTTGTTAATAAAGATTATATTTACAGCTGGTTGAAAATTTGTCAAGGAAACTGCTTATGGGAAAGAAGTTAATTACTTCTTCAGTCGATTTATTGAATAAATCGCAAGGATTGTCATTGATTTTTAGTTATCGTACTGTCATTACACCTGCCAGCTGAAAGTTCTCCACAGGAATTTTATCAACTATTTTATTGCAATAACGGGAACCAAATGAATTGAGGCTTAAGGCCTTGATATTGATTATTATTTTTTGAAGGTTAAAAACTAGGAAACAAAATCATGCTTATGAGGAAAGTATTATTTCTCCTCCTGGCCGTGCTATGCGCGGTTGGTCAGGCATTTGCGCAAAATCGCAGTGTTACGGGGAAAGTTACCGACGGGAAAGACGGATCACCATTGCCTGGAGTAACCATCCAGGTAAAGGGAACCTCCAAGGGAATTACCACAAATCCGGACGGTTCATTCAGCCTGCAGGCCTCCGGGAAAGATGTATTAGTAGTATCATTTATTGGCTACGAAGCCAAAGAAGTACCTGTTGGGGAAGCTGAAAAGCTCAACATCGCACTGAAAACAGACTCCAAAAGCCTGGACGAAGTAGTTGTAACAGGTTACACCATGGAGAAAAAAGTTAACTCCACCATCGCAGCATCCACCATTACCGGTGCAAAAATCAACAACGTATCCCTGCCAGATGTAAACCAGATGCTGCAGGGTAATGCGCCTGGTATCTCTGTGTCCACTAACTCCGGCCAGCCTGGTGCTAAAACAGAAGTAAGAGTGCGTGGTATCGGTTCCATCTCTGCCAGCAACAGTCCTCTGTATGTACTGGACGGTGTGATCATGTCCTCTGGTGATTTTTCTCAAAATACACCTTCTCAGGATATCCTGTCCAGCCTCAATCCTGCTGACATCGAGAATGTGACCATTCTTAAAGATGCATCTGCAACTGCCCTTTATGGTTCCCGTGGTTCCAACGGTGTGGTGGTAATTACTACCAAAACCGGTAAAAAAGGTAAGAGCAGAATCAATTTCAATGGCAAATTAGGTTTCCAGAATCTGGCGAAAAAGATTCCGATGATGAATGCCTCTGAGCTGCTGGAATATCAGCGTGAAGGTCTGAAAAATGTCCTGAATGGCGATGGTACCAGAAAATACTCTGATGCAGATATCCTGAAATATCGCCCTGATCACCTGGCAGACTATAATACAGACTGGATGGATCTGGCTTTCCGTACCGGTAAAACTGCCGCTTATGGTGTGAATGCCAGCGGTGGTAATGAAAAAACCACTTTTTATGCTTCCGGTGATTACTTCAAACAGGATGGTATCCTGGTGGGCAGTAGCTTTAGTCGTTATTCCGGCCGTTTGAACGTAGACCACAAGTTCAACGATAAATTTGACCTGAGTGTTAAAATGAGCGGTAGCTACACAGATCAGCTGAGCGCTTCTGCCGGTAATTCCTACTCTTCTCCACTGGGAGGTGCTATGACACAGGTTCCCTGGATTCCTGCGCTGGATGAAAATGGTAACCCATATGCAGGCCATAAGGCTGGACAGCCTGGTTCCGTTGGTTGGTCCGGCGTAGCTGATATTCCTGATGCATGGCGTCCTACCCTGCAGGGCGGTAACTTCCTGCAGACAGTTGCCAACAGCTACAATAAGAATAACAATACCCAGACTATTTTCAACGCAGCACTGGGATATAACATCATCGATGGTCTGCGTTTTGTAGTAAAAGGTAATGCTGAGTTAACCGGTATCCGTGAAAAACAATGGGTATCTCCTGATTCCTATGACGGTCGTAATAATGGCGGTTATCTCTATAATGTCAACTCCAACTTTGCACTGTATACCACCCAGCAATTGCTGACTTACAACTTCAGCGTTGCCAAGGATCACAATATCCGCCTGTTGGCCGGTAATGAGTATTCCTATCAGAACAGAGTATACACGATGGCAGCAAAAAGCGGTTTCCCTAAAGGACTGGATTTACAGGTTCCTGGCGTAGGCGCCAACCTGTTTGATGGTGATGGTAATGAAACAGCCTATGCATTCCAGGGGTTGATCGCCAAAGCGGACTATGACTACAAATCCAAATATTTCCTGAGCGGTAGTTACAGAAGAGACGGTTCTTCCCGTTTCCCCAAACAAAACCGTTATGGTAACTTCTACTCTGTAGGTGCTGCATGGCGTATTACTGAAGAGGAGTTTGTTAAAAACCTGAGCTGGCTGAATGATCTGAAACTGCGCACCAGCTATGGTGTAATGGGTAATGCCGAAGGTCTGGGAAAATATCCTGATTATCCATATCAGGGATTATATAGCCTGAAAGGTGCTTATCTCGCAGAAGCAGCTGCTTTTGCTAACCAACCAGGTAACCCTAACCTGAGCTGGGAAAAACAAAACCTGTTTGACATCGGCCTGGACTTCAGCATCTTCAAACGTCGTGTATACGGTAGCATTGGATTCTATGACAAACGCTCTTCCGCATTGCTAATGGAAATGCCGATCTCTATGACCACCGGTTACCAGACATTAAATACCAATATCGGTAAAATGCTGAACCAGGGCTTTGAAGTGACCATTGGAGGTGTTCCGGTTGCAACTAAAAACTTTACCTGGTCTTCTGACGTGAACTTCGCTACCCTGCGTAATAGAGTACTGGACCTGGGTGGACAGCCGTTCATCTCTTCCGGTTCCAGACAACGTATTGAAGTAGGCAGACCGTTTGGTTCCTGGTACATGCCTATCTGGTATGGTGTTAATCCGGAAAATGGTCATGCACAGTGGGTAGGCAACGATGGTAAACCTACTGAAAGCTATACCGAAGCACAAGCTAACAGGCAATTTATTGGTCAGGCACTGCCTAAAATCACTGGAGGATGGACCAACAAAATCAACTACAAGGAGTTCGATCTGTCTATGCTGATTACTTTCAGTGCAGGCAACAAAGCTTATAACTACAACCGTGCAAACCTGGAAAGCGATGGTGCAAACTCCCGTAACCAGGCAAAAGACGCGCTGGACCACTGGAAACAGAAAGGTGATATCTCTGACAGACCTGCCGTAATTTTCGGCGGTAGCGGAGCAAACCAGACTTCTTCCCGTTATCTGGAAGATGTGTCTTATGCAAGGATCAGAAACCTCACACTGGGCTATACCCTGCCTAAGAAACTGTTGGGTAATATGAAGATGCAGTCACTGCGTGTGTATGCACAGGCTGAGAACCTCTTTACCCTGACCAGCTATAAAGGATGGGATCCGGATATCAATACCAACCCGCTGCCTCCAACCAGCACTGCTTCTGTAGCAACTACCAACGCAGGTGTTGATTTTTATCGTTATCCTACTTCCCGTGTGTTCACGTTTGGTATCAGTGTAGGATTGTAATTGAAGAAGTTGTTTGACAAAAATCTTGGTTAAATTATGAAATATCCAAAACTTTCTATATTGGCGTTATCAGCAGCTACGGTTTTCTCCGCTTGTAATTCCAAGCTGGACATCAAGCCTGCTGATTCCATGGAAGATAAAGACATCATTAAGGAATCCAACGTCCGCTACCTTGCCAACGGTATGTATGAGCGGGCGCAGGAAATGGAGTATTATGGCCGCGACTTTATGGTGGTAACTGACCTGACTGGCAATGATATGAAAATCACCGCGTCCAACTCCAACAGGTTCCTTTTTGAGTTCCAATATCTTTTCACACCGCTGACTGCTTCGCAGTCACTCACCTGGCAGAATGCCTACAGAGTGGTGAACCAGGCTAACGTTATTCTGTATAAACTGCCTGAAACAGACGCTACAAAACCTTACAGGGGCGAAGCATATTTTATGCGTGCGCTGGCTAATTTTGATCTGGTTAGAAGATATACCAAGCCGTATTCCCTGGTGAAAGACAAGGCTGATGCTGCCAACACTGGTATTCCGCTGGTACTGCGGGCACTGGAACAAACAGAGGTTCCTGCATTTAAACCTTCCCGCGCTACGTTGAATCAAACCTATGATGCCATCATCAGTGATTTGAAAGCAGCGCAGACCGTGGCTCCCCAATCCAAGCCAAGCACAGATGGAGTGTTCCGTGCTTCTCAGGACGCAGCTTCTGCATTGCTGACCCGTGCTTATCTTTACAAAGAAGACTGGCAGAATGTGATTAAAGAAGCTACACCGCTGATCCAGAAATACGCTCTTTGGAGCGGTGCCGACTATCTGGCTAACTTCACCAGCGGTAATGCTACTGCTGAGGATATTTTCACGCTGCGTTTCCTGACACTGGAAAACAGAGGGGCGAATAATTTCGGTTACATCTACCTGCCTAATGACGGTAGTTCCACAGGCGGATATGGTGATATCAGGCTTACTGATAACTTTATGGCCCAGCTGGATCCCGCTGATATCAGAAAAGGTGCTATCAAGACTTATTCCGGTAGTAACTACCTGATGAAATGGGTAGGTAATGGCCTGGGTCTGACAGGTATGACTAACGTAAAAGTTCTGAGAATTAGTGAAGTGCTGCTGAACCGCGCGGAAGCTTATGCTGAAAGTGGAGCGTTACAACAGGCAGTAGACGATATCAACAGCCTGCGTGCAAAACGTGGTCTGGCTGCGTTTACTGATATGAGCGCTGACGGAATAAAAGCTGAGATCATCAAAGAAAGAAGGCTGGAGCTGGTAGGTGAAGGTTTTGGTGCTACAGACCTGTTTAGAAAAAAAGGTAAGCGTAGCATTAAAGACAACAATGCGATCCTGTCACAGACACCGGATATCAATTATGATAACGACCGTGTAGCATTCCCGATCCCGCAGACAGAAATTGATGCTAACCCGAACATCGTTCAGAATCCGGGTTATAATAAATAATTTTTGCAAACTGTAATTGAAAAGGGGGTGTCTCAAAAGACACTCCCTTCTTTTTTTTTGGGGGGGGAAATCTGCGGGGTAGCTTTTTCCGTTTTTATAGTATGCCCAAAGGAAAAACACTATCAGTAGTCTTTAAAGCCAATCAGCAGCACCAGGCTATGCTTTTCCCTCCCGAGATTGGGGATCTGATAGCCGAGAATCACCCAGTTCGTGTGGTGGATGACGTAATAGAAAAGATCGATATAACTTTATTGCTGAAGCGTTATAAAGCAGGAGGAACCAGCAGTTACCATCCCAGGATGTTATTGAAAGTCCTTATTTACGCTTATATAAATAACATTTACAGTAGCCGTAAAATAGAGGAGGCACTAGGCCAGAACATCCACTTTATGTGGCTTAGTGGTATGAGTAAACCCGATCATAATACGATCAACAGGTTCCGTGGTGAACGCTTGCAAAAGGTATTACAACCTATATTCACCCAGGTGGTATTGTTGTTATGCGAAGAAGGCTTACTGAACATAAAAGAACTGTACACTGACGGGACAAAGATAGAATCGCAGGCAAATCGCTACAGTTTTGTATGGAGCAATGGCATTAAGTACAGTAAAGAAAAAATAAAACAGCAGCTTAATGACTTGTGGAAATATGCACAATCAGTGGCAGCTTCAGAATTGGGTGATGATACGGACCCATCCGGATATGACAAAATCGACAGTGAAAAAGTCAGTAAAACAATAGCGGCCATCAATGACGCCCTCAAAGAAAAACCCATAGACAAGCGGATCAGACAAAAGCTGGGATATGCTCACCGTAACTGGCCTTCAGCGTTGGATAAGTATGAGCAACAGGAACAAATAATAGGCTCTAACCGCAATAGCTATAGCAAAACAGATCCCGCCGCTACCTTTATGCGTATGAAGGAAGATCATATGAAGAATGGTCAGCTTAAACCAGCTTATAATCTCCAGATAAGTACTAATAATCAATACATCGTCAATTACAGCCTTCATCAGCAGTCCACGGATACATCAACTTTAATCAGTCATCTCCTGCAGTATATACGGTTATATAAACGAGTGCCCGCCAATATTACAGCGGATGCAGGGTATGGCAGCGAACAGAACTATCAATGGCTGGAAAACAGGAGAATTACGGCTTATGTTAAGCATGCTTCCTTCGATCGCAACCAGCACTGGTCAACTAAAACCAGGGAAATGTTCAAGGCCCAAAACCTACCCTACAATGCTGAAAAGGACCACTATATCTGCCCTGCCGGCCAGCGAATGCGTAGAAAAAGTACGTTCCCAAAAACAACTAAAAACGGTTACGGGCAAACAATAACTACTTATCAAGCCAGAACATGCGAAGGATGTACATTACGGCAGATGTGTCATGATCAACAAACAAATCGCATCATAGAAGTAAATCATAATCTAAATCGTCTTAAGGCGCTGGCTGACAAACGATTAAAAGGAAGAAAAGGAATACAGAAGCGTAAACAACGTTGCCATGACGTGGAATCTGTCTTCGCAAATATTAAGCATAATCATGGCTTTAAAAGATTTATGCTAAAAGGGATGGATAAAGTGTCAATCGAAATGGGATTAATGGCTATGGCACACAATCTTAGAAAGAAAACAGCATAAAATCAGGTTAACCCTTCACTTCTAAAAATGGAAACTGGAGAATCATTATAACAACCGGAATTTATAAAAAAGAAGCCGTCTCTTGTTTTGAGACGGCCCCTTTTTCATATAACCCCCATTCATTACTTTAGCTTCCATCCTTCCTGCCCCAGCCTGCCATCTGTAAAAAAAATCTTTTATGCAGTTTTCTTTGTATTTGGTTAAAAAAAATGTATTCCCCTCTCCTCACTTTGTCAACAATTCCAAATGTTTCCCTGTTATCTAGTTGTTATTTAACAAATATTTATCTAGACTCATATAGCAAAATATCTGAAATTATCTGATATTATTTTAACCAATACTGATAATATATCAGCTTTTTTTGTCGTAATTTAACCGAGTTAACTTCTATTTAGTCAATCAAAACCAAGTCGCTTATGAAAAAAGAGCTACTACTATGGCTGTTCGTGTGCAGCAGCGTTCTCAGCGCAGTAGCCCAAACACGAACGATCAGCGGAAAAGTTACGGATGCTAAAGATGGTTCTGCTCTTCCTGGTGTTACGGTAGTCATAAAGGGTACGACAAAAGGGGTGTTTACATCCGGTGATGGTACCTATAAAATGAATAACGTCCCCGCTAATGCTACATTCGTGTTTTCTTTTGTAGGATATCTCACCAAAGAAGTGCCTGTAGGCCCGGGCAATGAAGTCGATGTGGCCCTGGAATCAGATAAAAAACAATTAGGCGAAGTAGTAGTAACAGCGGTAGGTTTAAAAAGAAATGAGACCTCACTGGGATACTCGGTAGCCACGGTAAAACCAGACCAGATCCAACAGAAATCTGAACCGGATATGTTGAAGGGATTACAAGGCAAAGTGGCCGGGGTAGACATCAGGAGCTCACAAGGTACACCCGGCGCCGCTACCCGTATCAATATCCGTGGTAATACCTCTTTTTATGGCAATAATGAACCCCTGATCGTAGTAGATGGGATTCCTTACAATAATGATCAGGTAACTACCTCCAGCCAGACTTCCGGTGGTGGTGCCTACTCCAGCGGTCTTTCATCCCTCGATCCCAATGATATTGCTTCCATGACCGTACTGAAAGGTGCCGCAGCTGCAGCGCTTTATGGCTCGAGGGCTTCTAACGGGGCGATCATCGTTACTACCAAATCCGGTAGCGCCAGCATGGGAAAACGGAAAACCGAAGTGACCTATTCTTCCTCACTCTCCATGGAAACAGTAGCCAGCTATCCCAAATATCAAAACGATTTTGGCGCCGGTAGCCGCTTTGTTTATTCCAACTCAAACGGGTCCTGGGGCCCCAGATTTGGCACGCTGGACTCTATTCCGGTATGGCCTAACTATCTGGAGGCTTTCCCCGAACTTTTCCCCGCTTCCGGTAAAACCCCCTATCGTGCAGTCCCTAACAACGTACGGGACCTGTTTCGTACTGGCTGGATCACTGAAAATTCAGTGGGTGTAAATGGTGGTAATGAAAAATCATCCATCAGTGCTACCGCTTCTTATCTGAGCCAGGATGGTTATGTGCCCCACTCTTTCTTCAACAGAGGTAACCTGTCTGTAGGTGGTGTAACCCGCCTGACCAACGGGCTGACTGTTAACGCCAATTTCAGCTATAGCACCAGTAATCAGGGTGGTAGTATCTTCGGGGAAAACCAGGTATCAGGCGCTACTTCATCCTTTGCCCGTAACCTCTTCCTGGCCCGTAACTGGAACATTGCCGGGCTGCCTTTTGAGGACCCTGTTACAGGTAATCCGGTATCTACCAACAATGCCCAGTACGATAACCCTTTGTGGGCTTTCAAACATAATACTGTTACTACTGCCACAGATCGTTATGTGGCCGGTTTGAAATTCAACTATGAAGTAATGCCCTGGTTCAACCTGAGTTATCAGATCGGTACCAATATCAACTCCTTCCTGCGTAAGGAAGTGGTGGACGTAGGTTCCAGAGGAGCAGAAGGTAATGGTCAGATTACACAACAGAGTTATCGTTTTACGGAAATCGAGTCCAACCTCATTGGTACATTTACTCCCAAGCTTAAAAATGAAGACTTCGGACTGAAAGTGCTGGTAGGTCAGAACGTTAACCAGCGTACCACAAAATCACAGGTGAATATTGGTAAAAATATCATCGTGCCCAGAAGTACCTGGGCGCTCACCAATACCAAGAGCGTATTGCCTTCGGAAGATCTTTTCATCCGGCGCAGATTGTGGGGGCTTTTCGGGGAAGTGGACCTGGACTATAAAAAATGGCTCTTCCTGGCTTTCACAGGCAGAAATGACTGGTCTTCCACCCTGCCATCCAACAACCGCAGCTATTTTTACCCGAGCGTGGCGGTTTCCTGGGTGTTCACCGATGCGCTTAAACTGGAAAGCAAAGTGCTGACGTTTGGTAAACTGAGGGCCAGCTGGGCGAAAGTGGGCAGGGATGCAGATCCTTTTCAACTCGCCAATATCTTCCGCCTCAATATACCTTTCCAGGGTCAATCCGGTGTGATGCAAAGTCCCAATGCGGGCAATCCCAACCTGAAGCCTGAGTTTACGGAAGACTTTGAACTGGGTACTACACTGGAGTTTTTTGACAGAAGAGCGGCGCTTGATTTTGCCTGGTATACCCGCAAGTCTACCAATCAGATTGCACCGCTTACCCTTCCTCCCTCTTCCGGCTTCGGACAGGTGATCGATAACTTCGGAAAACTGACCAATAAAGGGATTGAGATAGATCTTAATGTGATACCGATCAAAAATAAAAATCTCACCTGGAGCATACATGGTGTATTCACCAAAAACAGGAGCATCGTAAAAGAGCTGAAACCCGGTGTGATAAGACTGCCGCTGGCAGGTGTGCTGGATGCGATCTCTCCTTTTCTGGAAGCAGGAAAACCATATGGCTACCTCCGTGGTACAGCTGACGCAAGAGACACCGATGGTAAGCTGCTCATAGATCCTTCCAATGGTTTCCTGATTCCTGACCCCAGTCAGCGTATGATCGGTAATCCCAATCCGGATTTCAAAACAGGGATCAGCACTACCCTCAACTACAAAGGCATCTTCCTGAATGTATTGTTTGACCTTACCAGAGGCGGAGATATTTATTCTGTTACCACCAGCTCTCTGTTGGGCCGTGGTGTGACAAAAGATACAGGTCCCAGTCAGCGTGACAATGTATATGTGATTCCAGGTGTATATGGTGATGTGAACTCCGCCACCGCCTTAACGGACGACAAAGGACAACGTATACCCAATACAACAGCCATCAGTCTTTTTGAAATGTTCTTTGGAGAAACTTTTGCCATCAACTCTGCTTCCGAATGGAATGTATATGACGCTACCGTGTATACCTTCCGTGAAGCTACACTGGGCTATGATTTCCCCAAGAAGTTTTTCAGCAAAACGCCTATTGGCGGCTTAACCGTTACCGTGACAGGACGTAACCTCTGGTACTATGCACCTTTCCTGCCTAAATACACTCGCTTTAATCCAGAAGTGGGCAGCTTTGGTTCTACCAACGTACAGGGGATTGAATTGTCTGGTGCTCCTACCACCCGGCGTTTTGGTGTAAACGTTAAAGTGACGTTCTAGTTTATCATGAATAAAATTGAACTGATGAAAAAACTAAGCTATATTTTTTTGATCCTTTTCGTGGTTGTGACGGCGGGGTGTACGAAACATTTTCTGGATATCAACAATGACCCGAACAACCCGCAGCAAGCTTCTTTGAAACTGTTGCTGACCGGTGCGGAACAAGGCCTGGCATCCGATATGGGTTTTACCAATGATGCCCGTGGGGCGAGGGGACTCACAGAAGTGTTGTCTGTGTACGTGCACCAGATTGTAGTGCGTGAATCTCAGGACCAGTATGGGGCCACCGGTTCGCAGTTTGACATTAACGGTGCATGGACAGGTTTTTACAGTTCTGCGGTAGCTGCTAACGGTCCTGACTATATTGGTTTTATGGAAGATATAGAGGTGCTGATACGGCAGGCTACTGCTGGTAACAACCACTTCTATGCGGGTATTGGTAAGTTGCTGAAAGCCTATGGTTACAGTCAGTATGTAGATGCTTTTGCAGATGTACCTTTTTCACAGGCGAACCAGTTTAGCACCAACGGACTGCGTTACCCGGTATTCGACAAAGGGGCTACCATTTACCCCCAGTTACTGGCCCTGATCGATGCGGCTATTGGTGATTTGCAGAACACCAGTGGCAATGTGCTGGCACCCGATGCCGATGATATCTTTTACGGTGGCGATGTAAGTGCCTGGATAAGGATGGCCAAAAGTCTTAAACTGAAATTGTATAATCAGATAAGGCTCGTACAGGATGTATCCGGCCCGGTGAACCAGCTGATTTCAGCAGGAGGGTTGATCAGTAATACCGGTCAGGGGTTCATGATGAAGTACGGTACGCTGGCCTCTCCGGACGACAGGAACCCGGGCTTCAGTGAATATTATGCCACGCAGAAATCACACTATATCAGCCCTTGGTTTTATGAGATTATGAAAGGGTATAACCCCCGACTGTTTACTGGTATCAGGGATCCGCGTATTCCCTATTATTTTTATAATCAGAACAAACCGCTGGGCGCTTCCCAGCAGCCGACAGAATACCGTGATTCCGGGTTTATTTCCATTTACTTTGGTTCTACCGGTACTAACCGGAATGGTTCCCAGGACCGTAGTATGACGGTATTTGGCATATATCCGGTAGGTGGTCGTTATGATGTGGGAGATGCGATTACAGTAACCGCCAGCAGTGGTACCGGTGCTGCGCCTTTAAGGCTGATCTCCTATGCAGATGTTTTGTACATTCAGGCAGAGCTGATGAATGCCGGTGTTATTGCCGGAAATGCCCGTCAGAAGCTGTCTGACGCGATTGATGAATCTTTCCGGCAGGTTGACTTTGTAGTAGGGCTGGCAAAGGGAGGCCAGTCGGTACCTACGCTCTTCGGAGATTCCACCTATCGTAATAAAATACTGGCGGTGTATGACGCCCAGACCACACCGGCCGGTCGCCTGGAAGTAATTATTACTCAGAAATGGATACAGGCCTTTGGGTTCAGTGGCGACCTGTATAGCGATTATCGCCGTACCGGTTTCCCCATCCTGTTTAACCCAACCGATCCTACGATGGCTCCGGGTGGTTTTGCTCAGCCTCCTGTCGCCGGTAATCCTACCCTGCCTCCTCCGCAGGCTAAGGTGCCGGTAGCCTTAGGCCGGAAATACCCGCTTTCTCTGCCATGGCCTGTTGTGGAGATGCAGGTAAACCCGAATGCGCCACCACAAAAACAACCTGATATAACGCCTCCGTTCTGGCGTCCTTAACATCGGCATTTCTGGATAAAAAAAATTGTAAGTATGAAGAATAAGTTTCTCTATATAGTAACGTTGGCCGCATGGATGATTTTCATTTTTGCCTGCACCAAGAATGACAATGCTAAACTGCCGGATGGTATTACCAAACGCGCATTGCCCCAGCTGTCCAAAGATGCTACCAAAGACCAGTCTATTCTGGCAGCCAACCTGCCTGGTTTTAACGGGGCCATCAATGTGGCACTGTATTTCCCGGATGGGGAACAGCCTAAAACCACCGATGTGGTAGTGGCTATGAACGGTAAGTTCAACAACATCAAAGTATTGCAGGGAGGTCTTACATCACTGCCTGCTAGTGTACCGATTACTGGTCCACAACTGATGCAGTTGTTTAGTTTACCTGCCAATGGTGTGAAGGCCGGAGATTTCTTTGATGTGGCCATCAATTTCAATATGAATGATGGCCGGCAGCTACATGGTTTTGGGGATACCATCACTTTGTCGGATGGTAGCAAACAATTTCTCAGACCTTACGGTAGTGATGTGGAAGGTTTTGCCAAACTTGTCAGGAAGGTGACCTTTACGGTGAAGTAAAAAAGATAAGATAGGGAAGATGGATAGGAGTGCTAGATAAGAAGAGAGATCAGTTTATAGCAACAAAAACGGCTGATAGCTCCGATATTTAAGACATGATGCCTCTGTAATACACTTATCGCATTCAATATTACGTCCATCGTGGAGGAAGGCCGTTTTGGTAATTTAATAATGACTTAACAGAAAACAGTAATGATACCTTACTGAATTTTAATGTCAGAAGCGCGCCATTTGCAGTATGGCGCGCTTTTTTGTTGACTTTCGATGTTTTTTAACTTATCAAGAGTTATTTATCGGCGAGTGGAATTATAGAATTGCATTAACTTAGTGCGGTTAAAAAATATTTTTAACTTTTTTATACCTTGTACCAGGTTTTAAAGAAGAATTAACAATTGAGTAATCAAAATCTTAGAAGTGTGATGTTATAACCCGTTTTTTACAGCCTTTGCTTATGTAGACGTGATGAATTCTATGCTGTACGAGATACCTGATGCCAACAGCTGCTCCAAACAGTATATCCATGTGAGTTTTTGATCCCGATAGTTAAAGTGCCCTGTAATTCAACGACCCTGATTTTAGGTTAACTGAAATATTTATCAAATCTAAATTGCTTATGAAAAGAGGACTACTCTTGTGGCTGCTCGTGGCCATAAGCGTCTTGCATTCCTATGCGCAGACGCGAACGATTACAGGTAGGGTTACCGATGCCAAAGATGGTGCCCCACTTCCAGGCGTTACCGTAGTGGTAAAAGGTTCCGGGAAAGGGGTGCTCACAGCTGCAGACGGAACCTATCAGTTCCCCAACGTAAAATCCGGTGCTGTACTGATCTATTCCTTTGTAGGTTATGTTAGCAAAGATGTTGCTGCCAATGGTGATGTGGTGAACATTACCCTTGAGCAGGACAAAAAACAGCTTGGGGAGATTGTTGTTACCGCTGCAGGTTTGAAGCGTAACGAATCATCTCTGGGCTATTCCATTTCAACTGTTAAGCCGGACGCGCTGGTGCAGAAGTCTGAGCCTGACATGTTGAAAGGCCTGCAAGGTAAAGTTGCAGGTGTAGACATTAAAACTTCACAGGGTACTCCTGGTGCTGCCACCAAAATCAACATCCGTGGTAATACCTCTTTCTTCGGTAACAACGAACCGCTGATCGTAGTAGATGGGGTTCCTTACAACAACGATCAGGTTTCTACCTCCAGCCAGACATCCGGTGGTGGTGCTTATGCCAGCGGTCTGTCCTCCCTCGATCCTAATGATATCGCTTCCATGACCGTACTGAAAGGTGCTGCAGCTGCTGCATTGTACGGTTCCCGTGCCTCCAATGGTGCATTGATCATCACTACCAAATCCGGTAGTGCTTCCCTCTCTAAAAGAAAACTGGAAGTAACCTATACTTCCTCTCTGGCACTGGAAAGAGTAGCCAATCTGCCTAAATACCAGAACGACTATGGTACTGGTTCCCGCTTTGGATATGCCAATGCTAATGGTTCCTGGGGTGCTAAGTTTGGTACTATAGACTCTATTCCTGTATGGAAGGACTATCAGGATGCATTCCCTGATTTGTTTCCCAAGGGCAGGCGGATGGCTTATAAACCAGTTCCTAATAACGTTAAAGACCTGTTCAGAACAGGTGTAATGACAGAAAATTCTGTAAGCGTAAACGGAGGCAATGAAAAATCAGCTCTCAGTGCAACTGCTTCTTATCTGAGCCAGGACGGTTATGTTCCCAATTCAAGCTTTAACAGGGCCAATATGTCTGTGGGTGGTATTACCCGTCTGACCAATGGTTTAAACGTAAGTGGTAACTTCAGCTATAGCAAGAGCAATCAGTTGGGTAGCGTCTTCGGTGAAAACCAGGTAGACGGTGCTGCTTCTTCTTTCGCCCGTAACCTCTTCCTGGGAAGAACATGGGATATTAAAGGATTACCTTATGAAGATGCAAACGGCCGCCCTGTTTCTACCACCAGCTCTCAGTATGATAACCCGCTTTGGGCATTCAAACATAATACTGTAAATACTCAGACAGATCGTTATATCGCCAACCTGAAAATGAACTATGATGTACTGTCATGGTTCAATGTAAGCTATCAGCTGGGTACCAACGTTAACTCTTTCCTGAGAAAGGAAATTGTGGATATCGGTTCCAGAGGTGCTGAAGGTGTAGGTCGTATCGTACAACAGAACTACAAATTCACTGAAATCGAGTCCAACCTGATCGGTACCTTTACTCCAAAAATCAATAATGATTTCGGTCTGCGTATCGTAGTTGGTCATAACGTTAACCAACGTACGAGAAATTCACAGATTACTACTGGTAAAGGAATTGTGGTACCTGGTATCTATTCCATGTCCAACACGGCCAGCGTACTGCCTACAGAAGATGTGCTGAGTCAGCGCAGGCTGTGGGGTATCTTCGGCGATGTTACCGTAGACTATAAGAAGTACCTCTATCTGACCCTGACAGGCAGAAACGACTGGTCTTCTACCCTGCCTACTTCCAATCGTAGTTATTTTTATCCCAGTGTGGCAACATCATTTGTGTTTACTGAGGCGCTCAACATGCACAGCAAAATCCTGAACTATGGTAAGCTGCGTGCAAGCTGGGCTAAAGTAGGCCGCGATGCGGACCCTTATGCGCTGAGCAATACCTTCGCAGTAAATACCCGCTTCCTGGGTGTGTCTGGTGCTATCCAGCTCCCTGTTGCCGGTAACCCTAAATTAAAACCTGAGTTTACCCGTGATTATGAAGTAGGTGCTACCCTGGAATTCCTGAACAGACTGGTAACATTGGACGTGGCTTATTACAACCGTTTGTCCACCAACCAGATTGCTCCTGTTTCTATCTCCCCTTCTTCCGGTTTCACCTCTATGTATGATAACTTCGGTTCTCTGTCCAACAAAGGTGTGGAAATCGACCTGAATGTTACACCTATCAGAAACAAGGAAGTAACCTGGACTATTCATGGAGTATTTACTAAAAACAAAAGTACTGTTGAATCCCTGGTACCAGGCGTAGACCGCCTGTTGCTGGGTGGTGTACTGAATACCGTTAGTCCTTACCTGGAGGCAGGCAAGCCTTACGGTTATCTTCGTGGAACAATGAGTGCAAGAGACAACGAAGGCAATCTGCTGATAGATCCTGCGACTGGTTTGCTGATCAAAGCAAAAGAACAGGGTATGATTGGTGATCCTAACCCTGATTTTAAAGCTGGTCTTGGTACAACTGTAACCTATAAAGGTTTCTTCCTGAATGCACTGTTTGATATGACCAAAGGAGGTGATATCTATTCTGTAACAGTAAGCTCTCTGCTGGGCCGCGGTGTAACACTGGATACCAGAGACCGTGAGAATATGTTCATCATTCCGGGTTACTATGGTAACATTAATAACCAGCAGCCTATCGTGGATGCAAAAGGACAGAAAATCCGCAACACTACACAGGTTAGTATGAACGAACTGTACTTTGGTGAATCTTTTGGTATCAACTCTGCTACAGAATGGAACGTGTATGATGCAACCCTGTATACTCTCCGTGAAGTGACCCTGGGATATGATTTTCCGAAAAAATGGTTCAGCAAAGCGCCAGTTGGTGGTTTGACCCTGACCCTGACCGGTCGTAACCTCTGGTATCTGGCACCTAACCTGCCTAAGTATACCAACTTTAATCCGGAAGTGGGAAGTTATGGTAATTCCAACATACAAGGTATTGAGTTATCAGGTGCGCCAACTACCCGTCGTTTTGGGGTGAATCTGAAAGCAACCTTTTAATAATTGCGAAAACACTTGAACTGATGAAAAGATTAAAATTCAGATATATCGTTTTAGGGATGCTGGTGGCTGGTACGGCTTGTACCAAAGGTTTTCTGGATATCAACAAAGATCCGAACAATCCTGCCAAGGTTTCCTTGTCCCAATTGTTGCCTGCTGCGGAGCAGGGGCTTGCTTCCAGTCTGGGCTTTACCAATGATAACGCCGGTGTGCGTGGTTTGACAGAAGTGCTGGCTGTATACATGCATCAGGTGACTGTGCGTGAAGATCCAGACAAATACGGTGCTGACGGTAATGACTTCTCCATTGACAACAGCTGGATCAACTTCTGGAGCGGTAACCCGGTTCCTTCTCCAAGTTCTGATGTAATTGGTACCATGCAGAACCTGGAAGTGATGATCAAACAGGCAACGGAAAGTAACAACCTGAGATATGCCGGTATCGGAAAAATCCTGAAAGCATATGGTGTGAGCCAGTTTATAGATGCATATGGAGATGTGCCTTACACAGAAGCCACTAAGTTTGGAGAAACTGGTAACAGGTTCCCTAAATTTGACAAAGGCAGTGAAGTATATCCAAAACTGCTGGCTTTACTGGATGAAGCAATTGCTAACCTGAATGCGAAAGCTCCGAATCTTAATACTGCAATACCTGGTAAAGACGATGTTTTTTACGGTGGTGATAAGGACCTCTGGATAAAAGCGGCCAAAACCATCAAGCTGAAATTATACAACCAATTAAGACTGGTGCAGGATGTTTCTGCTCCGGTGAATGCCCTGTTGACGGAAGGTAACCTGATCAGCACTACCAGCGAAGGTTTCATGATGAGATATACTGCAGTAGCTTCTCCGGATAGCCGTAATCCTGGTTTCTCTGAATATGTGGCTACCCAGAAAAGCCACTATCAGAGCCCCTGGTTCTATGAAATCCTGAAAGGATACAATGGCCAGATCTTCACTGGTATTGAAGATCCACGTGTGCCTTATTATTTCTACAAACAGGCAGGTTCTACTACTGAGCCTCAAAACGATACAGAATACCGTGATGGCGGATTTATCAGTATCTACTTTGGTTCTTCCGGCCCTAACCGTGACAAGACCAATGATAAGGTAATTACCGTATTCGGTATTTATCCGGTGGGCGGTCGTTATGATGATGGTGAGCCGGTTGCAGTTTCAGGAAGCAATGCTACTGGTGCCGCACCATTAAGGCTGTTGACTTATGCAGACCGTTTGTATATTGAAGCAGAACTGATCAATGCTAAAATTGTTGGTGGTGATGCAAGAGCTAAACTTTCCCAGGCAATTGACGAGTCTATGAAACAGGTTGACTATGTAGCTGGCCTGGCGAATAGCGGACAGACTATCCCGGTACTGGCTGGTAGTACAGCTGCCGGCACTTACAGGGATGCTGTTCTGGCGGAGTATGACAAAGCCACAACAGATGCCCGCAAACTGGAATACATTATGACAGAGAAATGGATACAGAGTTTCGGCTTTAGCTGTGATCAGTATACTGATTATCGTCGTACAGGCTATCCCGTTATATTTGATCCGGGAAATCCGGTGCAGGCACCAGGTGGTTATGTACAGCCTCCTATCAATGGTGACTTCAAAAATCCGGGGGCTCAGCCTAAAGTAAAAGTGGCCAATGGCAGGAAGTTTCCATTGTCACTGCCCTGGCCAGCAAGTGAAGCGAACGTAAACCCGAATACCCCACCGGCTAAAAATCCGGACACTGCACCGGTATTCTGGGATAAAAACTAGGTTTAAAGTCATTTAAAAGAAAGTTTATGAAGAAGATAATCAGTTTTGTCATATTAGCAGGGTTGGCGGTTTCGTTTACTGCTTGCCGTAAAAACGACAATCCTAAACTGCCGGATATAGCCAAGGGTGTTTTGCCTCAACTGGTGCAGGATGATACACGTGAAATATTGATCAAGGATGCGGCAAATTTCAACACCGCATTTACTGTTGGTCTTTACTTTAAGGATGGTAACCAACCTAAGAAAATGGACCTGATGGTGGCGATGAATGGTGATTATTCCAATCCAAAACCGTTGAAGGCGGAAATTACCTCTTTCCCCAGCAAACAGGAAATCACTGGTGCTCAGCTGGCAGCAGCTTTCGGGTTACAGCCCAGTGCTATTAAACCAGGAGATGCTTTCGAAATCAGACCGGATATCACCCTGGTGGATGGTACTTTGTTGCCAGCCTTCAGAACGGCTATTATCAACGGTGATTTGACTGAGCTGCCACCTTATGGCGTTGATGCCAACAACTTCCCGGATGCAAATATGACCATGACTTATGAGAAAGTTTGTCCGTATGTAAAGGATGATTTTCTGAATGCTAATGGCGTACTGTATGTAGATGATAAAAATTTCTCCGGTGCTACTTATCCTGTAAAAGTGGACATTAACGGTGATACCTGGACCCTTACCGATTGGGCAGGTGTTCCGGGTGCTAAAATCACCATGACACTGGACCAGCGTAATTATAAGATGACCATCAAACAACAGACTTATGCTGCTGTGGCTCCTAATCTGGACCCTAACGAGCATGACTGGACTGTTGTGGGCTCTGGTAAAATCAATCCATGCACCAAATCAGTGACTTTGACAGTTACCAATACTTCCAGAGAAAGTAACTATGGTACTGCGACTACTAAAATTTACGTGAAACAATAATTATCAGCTATTCTAAAATAGGAACCGCCCCGGCATAAACCGGGGCGGTTTTTTTATGCACCTGCACAGCGATAATATTTTCGTATATAACACGAAGGTAGTATCTTCTTCCAAAGTGCTTTATTTATATTTGTGACCATCGAAATTGTTTCGGGTGCCAGAATCTGAGAAGGATAGACGAATCTAAATCTAAAATTGCGAGTTCAAATAAAATCTAAATACTAGACGGAGAAAGTTCAAAAATTGTTTTTGCTTATTTAATTTTCATAGGAAGGGTTCATTTGCTTATGAAGAAAAGTCTGACCAGCTTTTCGTCAGTTCTGTTTATAATCGGTATCCAAAAGCTATAACGGGGGACATTCAACAGTAGCATAGAGGGTTTTAGGGAATGCACCGTCATAGGTATGATTTCGCTTTTCCGGATTGTAAATTTATTTTGGTTTTTTGCTTATTGAATGCTGTTTTTCATTACTTATGAGAGGATTAACTGCAGCAGTAGCATGACTTTGCGCCAGTGACTGCGTAAAGGTTTTTCATTTTAATTTTTAATGTTTGATAAAAGCATTTAATGCTTAATGGCATTACTATGTCTGAATGTATGTGTCAGCTACTTTTTATTTTCTCAAATCAAAATCGCTTATGAAGAAAGGATTGCTCCTCTGGCTGTTCGCGGCCATCAGCGCTTTACAGGCGCTGGGTCAAACACGAACAATCACTGGTAAGGTTACCGACGCGAAGGATGGGTCACCTTTACCCGGCGTTACGGTGAAAATTGTTAGCACGGCTAACGGAACTATGACCAGCGCTACCGGTGAATTTCATTTAAACGTAGATGCCAAGTCATCTTCCCTGGAATTTTCTTTTGTTGGTTATGCTACACAGGTAGTGGGCATTGCCGGCAAAAATGCTGTTAACGTAAAACTTGCCCAGGATGAAAAAGGCCTGAGCGAAGTGGTGGTAGTGGGTTACGGTACAGTAGAAAGAAAGAACATCACTGCTTCCGTTGCCAGTATTAAAGGTGCAGCATTGAAAGATGTTGCTTCCCCCAGTATCGACCGTCAGCTTGCCGGTCAGGTAGCGGGTGTTCAGGCAACAGTATCCAGCGGTATGCTTGGTCAACCAGCGCGTATCCGTATCCGTGGTACAAACAGTATCAGTAGCGGTACCGATCCGTTGTACGTAATCGATGGAGTTCCTTATATCGCTGGTAACCAGAGTGGCGTTACTCCCAACAATCCGCTGGGCGATATCAACCCTAATGACATTGAAAGTATGGAAGTACTGAAAGACGGTGCTGCTACTGCAATCTATGGCTCCCGCGCAACAAACGGCGTAATCCTGATCACTACCAAAAGAGGTAAGTCCGGTAAACCCCGTTTAACTTATGATGCATGGCTGGCTGCTGCTACTCCGTCCAAGCTCTATAAAGTACTGAATGCAGATGAATTCATTACCATCGCGAATGAAAAACTGTCTAACGCAGATCCTACAGCTCCTAAGTATGCAATTGCTACACCTAATCCTGATGGTGGCTTTTATGATACAGATTGGCAGAAACTGGTAACGAGAACAGGTTTCCAGCAGAACCACGCACTGTCTATGAGCGGCGCCAGCGACCAGACCAACTACTATGTGTCTGTAGGTTATTCCGACCTGACTGGTATCCTGGTAGGTAACAATCAGAAAAAATACCAGGCCCGCCTGAAAATCGAACAGAAAGCATTTGATGTAGTAACCGTAGGGGTGAATATGGGTGTTTCCCACATTACCAACAATGGTCTCAACACCAGTCAGAGTGGCTTGTCCAGTAACCTGTCCAACGCGCTGCGCTCTTTACCTAACGTTCCTGCACAATGGAATGATGGTACCTACAACCTGAGCCCTACCAATACCCTGGGCAGTGGTTCCAACAAACTGACCATCAGCGACAACTATACCAACATTAAATATGTACTGGATAATAACATTTATCGCAACCAGAACCTGAACATCACAGGTAACTCTTTTGCAAGCGTTAAAATCCTGAAATCATTTGATCTGAGAACACAGATCGGTATCAACTACCTGAATGGTGAAGACTACCAGTACTGGAACCCGATTCACGGTGATGGTAAAAGTGGTAACGGTTATGTGTATCAGCAGTTCATTCCCAGCTTCCGTTACAACTGGGTGAACACTTTAAGCTATAACAAAGTGATCGGTTCACATAATGTGAATGCGGTGATTGGTATGGAAAACCAGAAAACCAGGGAAAGAAACTTCTTTGGGTCAGGTACCAACCTTACCAATCCTTTCTTTGGTGTTAATAACATCATTGATGCGAGTTTAGCTACCCAGACCACTGGCGGTAATGTTATTGAACGTGCTTTCCAGTCATATTTTGGCCGTGCCACTTATGGTTACAAAGACCGTTACCTGTTGTCTGCTACCTTGCGCCGGGATGCGATTTCTTCCCTGCCTATTGGTAAACAGAATGTTACACTGCCAGGTGCATCTGTTGCCTGGAGAGTTTCTCAGGAAGATTTCTTCAAGAATGCCAATATCGGTTTCATCAGCAACCTGAAACTCCGTGGCGGTTATGCTAAAGTGGGCAACGTGGACATCGGCGCCTATCCTTATGCGGGTACTTACAAGCCTGTACTGTACGGACCATTGCTGGGTATCGCTTTCGGCCAGATGTTCAATCCTAACCTGACTTTCGAAACCAGTAAAAAAATCAACGTAGGTCTTGACCTCGGTTTGTTGCAGGACAGAATTACTGTAACTGCAGACTACTTCAAGAATGATATCGACAACATGATCCTGGCTTCTCCGCTGCCTCCATCTTTGGGTGTTCCCAGCACTGGTAAGCCAAACGTATTTTACTCCAACGTTGGTAAAATGTACAACAGAGGTGTGGAGCTGACTATCAACAGTACCAATATCCAGCGTAAGGATCTGACCTGGACAACATCCTTTAACCTGTCTTTTATCCAGAACAAAGTGACCGCACTGGTAAACGATGCTGATATCAGCTATGCTTACAACGTTACCCGTGTTGGCGAATCAATGGGTTCCTTCTACGGTTTTGAATCTGCCGGTGTAAACCCTGCCAATGGTAATCCGCTGTGGAAAAGAGCAGATGGTTCTGTTATCCAGGGCTACCAGGGTATCGATAATGATCCTAAAAACGGTAAATATTATGCCTACGATCCTGCTAAACCGGAAGATGTCAGCACACAGGTGGCTTCTCTGTCTACCAGTGATAAAAAGATCCTCGGTCGTGCATTGCCTACTTACTACGGTGGTTTGAACAACACTGTTACCTACAAAGGATTTGACTTTAACATCTTCCTGTCCTTCTCCGGTGGTAACAAAGTGTATAACGTAACCCGTCAGGAAACACTCAACAACCAGAAGTTCCAGAATAATGGTAAAGAAGTGCTGAACAGATGGACTACACCCGGTCAGGTTACTGATGTGCCTAAACTCTACTATGGTTCTGACAACTTCGTGTTACAGAGCGGTAACGTAAACAGCCGTTTCCTCGAAGATGGTAGCTTTATCCGTGCACAAAACATTGGTCTGGGTTATACGCTGCCTAAATCAATGCTGGAAAGATTCAGAATAAACAACCTCCGTGTATATGCACAGGTACAGAATGCATTTGTGATTACCAAGTATAAAGGTCTGGATCCTGAGTTAAACACTTATACTGACTCCAGAGCTAATACTCAGCCAGGTCTGGACTACAACACCAACCCGGTTCCCCGTACCTATACTTTTGGTATTAACGTAGGATTATAAAAAAATTGAGCATGAAAAATAAATTTGCATATACATATAACAGAAGCCTGAAAACGGCTATGGCAGGACTCCTGGCAATTGGTTTGGGTGTTGCATCCTGCTCAAAATATACGGAGCTGGCGCCTAAAAATGCCATGCCTGCTGAAACAGTGTTTAATGATTCTGCTACCATTGAACTGGCACTGAACGGTATGTACAATACTGCGGCCATTGGTAGTTATAATGATGATTACTCGGCTGGTCGTGGTTATCCTTTCGGTGCTGCTTCCATTGAGCAGGCTGAAATGCGTGGAGAAGATATGGTGAACCTGGCCACGTTTTATGAAATCACTTATAAAGCTACCTATAGCCCTACTTCCGCTAACAACGTGAACATGTGGGTGAACCTGTATGCACTGATCAACCAGACTAATACCCTGATCGACGGTGTTCGTAAGGCCGCTGCAAAAGGAGTCGTTAGTCAGGCTAAAGCTGCACAGGTAGAAGGCGAAGCCCGTTTTATGCGTGCATTGGCACATCACGAGGCGGTTATTAACTTCAGCCGTCCTTATGCAGACGGAGCTGGTTCTAAAGTAGGGGTTCCTTACCGTGATCTTCCTGTGGGCACACCTGAAGAAATTCAGGTGGCTATGAAGATTGGCCGTGGTACCGTTGCTGAAGACTACACCAAAATCCTGGCAGACCTGGACTATGCAGAAGCTAACCTGCCTGCCACACCTAAGGGAAAAGATATAGCCAGGGCTGGTAAAGGAGCTGCTATTGCACTGAAAACAAGGATTAAACTGCACATGGGTGATTGGGCTGGTGTGATTGCAGAAGCTACCAAACTGGGTACTGCTACTGCTGGTAACTTCGTAAGCCCTATCAACGGGTATAAATTACTGCCTGGTCCGGATGAAGCGTTTGTGAAATACGATAATAACAAGGAGTCTATCTTCTCTATCGCACAATCTGCTGCTACCAATCCTAATACCAACGCTGCGCTGGCTTCCATGTTCGGTCCTGCCGATAAAAATGGCCGTGGTCTGGTGGCTACAAGCCCTAACCTGTACAATGCTTCTTTCTGGGTAAGCGATGACTTACGTCGTAGCGCGCTGCAGGTGAAACAATTGACCGTTAAAAGCGGCAAACCCAGCCAGAACTTTTACTTTAACTACAAATACCGCGATTACCTGAACAAAGCAGACTGGGCACCAATTATCAGATATGCTGAGGTAATACTGAACGCTGCAGAAGCTTATGCCCGTACAGGAAATACTGCACAGGCTTTCCTGTTGTTCAATGCTGTACGTAACCGTGCATTGCCTCCTACAAGTACTAACTTCCTCACTACACCTCCTGCGGATATGGTACAGGCCATCCTGAATGAGCGTCGTATTGAGTTTGCAGGTGAAGGTCGTCGCTGGCCGGATATCACCCGCCTGGTGATGGACCCTGTGTATGGTACCGGTGGTATTCCAGCTAAAGTGCTGCTGACAGATCTGAAAGATGATGGCAGCAACTACGATCTCGTTAACAGACCAGTTACCAATTCCAGATTCGGTAAGATTGACTACAGCGATTTCAGATTTATCTGGCCGCTGCCATCTACTGAAATCCTGTCCAATCCTACGCTGAAGGATGCACAGAATCCTGGTTACTAGTTTGCGATAGGTTATGTTTTTAGATAGATGATGAGTAACATATATTCAGTTAACAACGTCCCGGGATTACTCCCGGGACTTTTTATTGGGCGTTAGCGGGCTATTAAAGCCTGTTTTCCGGAGGCTCGGGTTATTATCCCTCCCCCAGGTGGTGAAACGTTCAAAACAGCGCTGGAAATGAAGAAAAAACAAAAAGGGCAGACCTGATTCAGGTCTGCCCTTTTATATAGCAACTAATCTGTTTATTTCAGTACTTCCTGGAGCTTTGCAATCAGCGCATCGCCTCTGAGGTCAGAAGCAATCACTTTACCCTGCGGATCGAGCAGGAAGTTGGTAGGGATAGCGTTGATACCGTATAAAGGTACTACGGAAGAATCCCAGAACTTCAGGTCGCTCACATGGTTCCAGGTGAGGCCATCTTTGGAGATGGCAGCCAGCCATTGTTCCCTGGTTTTATCCAGTGATACACCCAGGATGGTGAAGTTTTTGTTTTTAAACTGCTGGAAAGCTCTTACCACATTGGGGTTTTCTTCCCGGCAGGGACCGCACCAGCTGGCCCAGAAGTCGAGCAGTACATATTTACCACGCAGTGACTTCAGGCTGATCATTTTGCCGTTGGGATCAGGCAGGGAGAAATCAGGTGCTTCCATCCCTACTTTTACCGCAGCTGTAGGCTCTTCGCCACCGGCTGCATCGCTGCCTGTCGGCTGATTGCTTTTTTCCAGTTGCGCAATCCTGTCGGTCATGCTTTTTACCAGGGTATTTTTAGGGAAGCGGGTGGTTAATCCAGTGATCACCTGTTTATGGGAGATGATTTCTTCCGGATTTCTTACCTGGCTGATAGCAAATACAGCGTTGGCAGGGTTTTTTGTTTTTCCTGCCATATCAAAAAAGCTCTGTTCAAAATCCTTTTCTTTTTTCTGAACAGCGGTCAGCTGTGGCTGGAACACACTGTCCGGTACTTTGGCGCCATGGAGGCTGTCTACCTTGCGCATTTCTTCGGTGAGCGCGATAGATTGTTTGCTGATGTCCTGGAGGAACTGATGCAGTTCGGAGGTGGCTTCAGAGCCAGACACTTTCATGTTTTCCAGGTTGCTGACATCACCTTCCAGTTTCATGTCACCAGCATCCAGGGAGAGCAGGATGAATTTGCCGTTTTCAAAACGGATACGGTACAGGCCCTGCTCAGGTACCATGCCTTTGAGGGTAAATTTACCGCTGGCATCCTTTACGTTGGTAGAGTCTACCACTTTCAGGTTGTCGAGCGTAAGCTCTTCCAGTACAACGGGGCCGAGCGGCAGGTTGGTAAAGTGCCCTTCTATCTTGAACTCACCTTTTTCCTGCTGTCCGGCACATCCGGCCAGGAAAGCTGCTACGGACATCCACAATAAGTATTTTTTCATGCTGCTGTTTTTTTATCGTTTTTTCTGAGCCTTACAACTATCAATATTAGCTAAATAAATGCAAAGCGTCTTAGCCTTTCAGTTTTTCTGCCAGTAATTCGTTGGTCAACCGGGGATCTGCCTTACCTTTCGACAGTTTCATCACTTCTCCCACAAACAAAGACATCAATCCTTTTTTACCACTCCGGAAGGCGGCCACTTTATCCGGATATTTGGCCAGCACTTCATCGATGATGGGGCTGATGTTGTCTGCATTGTTGTCTTGCAGGAGATTGAGCCGGGTAGCGATGGCCAGCGGGTCTTCCGCCACCTGTGTCATTTCCGGCAGTATCCGGGAGGAGGCGATGGAGAAACTTACCTTGCCGCTGTCAGTAAGACTGATGAGTGCCGCCAGCGCAGCGGGAGTCACCGGAAACCGGGATATGTCTTCCGAATGTTCGTTGAGCCAGGATTTCACCGGCCCCAGCATCCAGTTGGCAGCAGCCTTGTAATGGGGGGTGATGGCGGTGAGGCTTTCGAAATAATCGGCAGTGGCTTTGTCGTCGCAGATTACACGGGCATCATATTCAGGCAGGCCGTACACAGTAGTGTATTTCTGCACCAGTTCTTCCGGCAGTGCGGGCAGCGTAGCGCGGATACCGGCTATAAACTCGTCGGTAAGCCGGAAGGGCGCCAGGTCCGGCTCTGGAAAGTAACGGTAGTCGTTGGCTTCCTCTTTGGAGCGCAGCGGGAAAGAGCTGCCGTTGGAAGCGTCGAAGCTGCGGGTTTCCTGCACCAGTGTGCCACCGGCTTCAATCAGGTCGATCTGCCGTTTTACTTCATTATCAATAGCCCGCTTTACGTTGCGGATGGAGTTCATGTTTTTTACTTCCACCTTGGTGCCCAGTGTGGTAGCACCTTTGAGACGTACGGATATATTGGCATCGCAGCGCATGCTGCCTTCTTCCATATTGCCGTCGCATACACCGAGATAGCGAACAAGGCGCCGCAGTTCAGTGAGATAGACATAGGCTTCTTCGCTGGTGTGCATATCCGGTTCGCTGACGATTTCCACGAGGGGTACGCCGGCGCGGTTGTAGTCCACATAACTGTTGGCAGGGTCCTGGTCGTGCAGGAGTTTGCCGGCATCTTCTTCCAGATGGATACGGTTGAGCTTTATCTGCCGGCTGCCGGCATCGGTCACTACCGCAACATAACCGCCCTTACAGATAGGTGCGGTATGCTGTGATATCTGATAACCTTTGGGCAGGTCGGGGTAGAAGTAGTTTTTACGGGCGAAATAGTTATCTTTTTCAATCTCGCAATGGCAGGCCAGGCCCAGTTTGATGGCATATTCTGCGGCTTTACGGTTCATCCGGGGCAAGGTGCCGGGATGGGCCAGCGAAATGGCGCTGATATGGGTATTGGGTGCTCCACCGAAAGCAGCGCTGTCGCTGCAGAATAATTTGCTTTCTGTAAGCAGCTGGGCATGTACTTCAAGCCCTATCACTGTTTCGTATTTACTGTAGATATCGCTCATAATCCGTACTGATTCCCACAAATATATTCAAATAATGCCGTGATTTCGGCCTATTTCATCCGGGGAATGACTAACTTGAGGTTAAGCAACGTACTAAATTTACACCCTATGATCAGCAATGCCCAGATAAGTCAGCTTTATAAGGCCCAGCATGATTATTTTGACTCAGGAGCAACCCTTCCCTATGCCTTCAGAAAGGACATGCTGAAGCGTCTGAAAAAGGGTGTCAGCCAATATGAATCCCGTATCCTGGAGGCTTTGCACCAGGATCTTCATAAACACCCGCTGGAAGCCTATAGCAGCGAAGTAGGATTTCTGTATGAAGAAATCGCCTTTACGCTGGCCAACCTGAAACAGTGGATGGAGCCGGAGGTGGTGACATCTCCTTTTGTGACCTATCCCAGCAGCAGCCGCATTTACCGCGAGCCACTGGGGCTCACACTCATCATCGCTCCCTGGAATTACCCGTTTATGCTGCAGTTAAGCCCTTTGATAGGTGCTATCGCCGGCGGCAACTGTGCCATCCTGAAACCATCGGAACTGGCGCCGCATACAGCCGCCGTAATTGCCGCCATGATAAAGGAAATATTCGACCCTGCCTTCGTCACTGTGGTGGAAGGTGATGGTGCCGCTATCATCCCTGCCCTTATGGCCTACCGATTCGACCATGTCTTCTTCACCGGCAGCATTCCGGTAGGAAAAAAGATCATGGAGATGGCCGTGCCACATCTTACTCCTGTAACACTGGAGCTGGGTGGAAAATCACCTTGTGTGGTAGATGATAAGGTGAATATAAAGGTAGCGGCTAAACGAATTATATGGGCCAAGTTCTGGAATGCTGGCCAGACCTGTGTGGCGCCTGATTACCTGCTGGTACACCACCGTGTGAAGGAAGAGATGGTAGACGCGATGAAAGAAGCCATCGTGGACTTCTTCGGACAAAATCCTGCCAGCAGTGAAGACTACGCCCGAATGATCAACTCCCGTCGTTTTGATACGGTGGCCGCTTACCTGAAAGAAGGACATATATTGCATGGTGGTCAGACAGACCGTGACAAGCTCTATATCGCCCCTACCCTGCTGGATGATGTAGAGTGGGATGATCCGGTGATGCAGGAAGAAATCTTCGGTCCGGTATTGCCTATCCTGACTTTTGAGGAGCTGCCACAGGCTATCCAGGCTATTAAGAAAAATCCGTATCCGCTGGCATTATACGTTTTCACCAAAAGTAAAAAAACGGAAAAAGCACTCATCGAGCAGGTGCGTTTCGGAGGCGGATGTGTCAACAATGCGCTGGTACATCTTACCAATCCGGAGCTGCCCTTTGGTGGCGCGGGCTACAGCGGTATGGGCCAGTACCACGGACGCTACAGCTTTGAAACATTTACGCACGCTAAAGGCATGCTGAAAACCGGCACCTGGCTGGACGTACCAGTCAAATATCCGCCGTTTAAAAACAAGCTCGGACTCATGAAGAGAATTATGAAGTAAGGCGTACTAACCATAAAACAAGAGGCGCAAAGGATAGAACTCCTTTGCGCCTTTGCGTTTTAAACCCAAAATAAAATGTTGAAAGAAGGTATTAAAGATCTGCTTTACGCAGTTTCTTTGGAATTTTTATGTCAATGGTCTGTATTTGTCCGTTTCGTTTAATCGTAGCCGTTATAGCTCCTTTATCGCGGTTGTTACGATAAATCTCTGCCACGTCTCCCGCTGATTTTACAGGCGATCCGGCCATTTCAGTGATCAGGTCATTTACTTTGAAACCTGCTTTTTCTGCCGGAGAACCGGGTGCCATATTAATCACCTGTGCGCCGTCACCATTTTCGGTGTCCTGCACCTGAATACCGAGTTTTACACCTTCATCGGGCATGCCGAATAAATTGCCAAAACCTTGTCCGCCGTGGGGGACCGGCATGGTAAACAGCTCTCCTCTCCTGCGGGGCATATTATGCATGCCAAAAGACTCCTCTCTTCTTTCATCAAGGGTAACCGGCACTTTGGTTTCTTTCTTATTACGTATATACGTGATCATTATTTTGTCGCCAGGTTGGAACTTACCGATGGTTTCATATAACTCTTTCGGTTCTTTGATGGCATCCTTGTTTATTTGGGTGATCACATCACCGATTTTGATACCGGCTTTTTCGGCAGGGCTGCCAGGGGCTACAATTTTAACGGTAGCACCAGCGGCAACGGTTTTTTCGGTGATCACGCCCAGCATAGCTTTGGGAACAGGGATATCGGTTTCATCACCATCACTAAAAAGCTGAATGTGGTCAGGGGAACCATTTTCAAAGCTGAAGTTGTTACCATTGATCGGGGTGATGCTCCTGCGGAGAACAGAGATATCAGGGTTGTTATACTGGTCCAGTTTTTTACCGTCTACCAGGATATTGCCGTCTTTGATTTCCACGGTAACTTTTCCACCTTTGTCACTTTTGCTCTTAATGATGATCTCATCATACTCGCCCATTTTATCTCTGGATGAACCCGGGTTTTGTGCTGAGGCCACGCTCAGGGCCAGGCAACCAAAGCCTGCAAGGGTAAAATTTCTGAGTACGTTTTTCATAATTACCTGTTTTCTTTTTGGAATGTTACAAAATTAGCCGCGGTATGAGGTAAGAAAAAGTTAAAACTACTGAAATGATGACGTACGTCACCAGATGGTTTGTTAAAATTTTTTCCTGGGAGATGACCAAATGGGATTAAAAAGGCGAAAAGCGAAACTTTTGTTTCGCTTTTCGCCTTTTGGTTATGTTTTCCGGCAAAGCCGGAGTGATTGTAGAATTATCCCAGGATGGCTTTTACAGCCGCTACTACCTGGTCCAGTTTATCTGTTTCCTGTCCACCGGCTGTAGCGAAGGTTTTTTGTCCGCCGCCGCCGCCTTTGATCAGGGGTGCTACTTTTTCCTTGATGATCTTGGGTGCTTCCCAGCCTTTGGCTGCTACCAGTTCATCAGCGATGCTGAGGGCTACGCTGGCTTTGCCGCCGATGTTTGCTACGAACAGCAGTACGTGATTGGGGATATCGCCTTTCAGTTGCAGGGCCAGTTGTTTGAGACCTTCTGCATTGTTAACGTTCACCACCTGTCCGAGGAAGTTCACACCGTTGATGTCCTGGGCCTGGTTGCGCAGATCGGCAGCCAGCTGGCGTACTTTCTCCAGCTCGAGGGCTTCCACCTGTTTTTCCAGGGAGGATTTGTCCTGGGCGAGTGTTTCCACGGCTTTCACGATTTCCTTCGGATTTTTCAGGGTGTTCCTGATTTCCTTCAGCAGTTGCAGCTGTTCGTTGATGAAGGCCTCCGCTTTGGCGCCGGTAACGGCTTCCACGCGGCGAACACCGGCAGCAACAGCACCTTCGGATAAAAACTTAAAGAGACCGAGTTCTCCGGTAGCGCCTATGTGAGTACCACCGCACAGCTCTACGCTATAGGCAGGATCCATAATTACCACACGCACCATGTCGCCGTATTTTTCACCGAAAAGTGCCATGGCACCCAGTTGCAGGGCTTCTTCCTTAGGCAGTTCCTTTATGATCACCGGGATGTTCTGGCGGATCTTTTCGTTAACGATAGCTTCAATCTGCGCCAGTTCTTCATCGGTCACTTTAGCGAAGTGGGAGAAGTCGAAGCGGAGGTTTTCTGCATTCACCAGGGAGCCTTTCTGTGCCACGTGTGTACCCAGTATCTGACGCAGTGCAGCATGAAGGAGATGGGTAGCGGAGTGGTGACGGGCAATGTTGCGGCGTTTGTCTTTGGCCACTGTTGCTTTTACATGGGCAGCAGGGTTGGCAGGTAGTTTATCCGCAAAGTGAATGATCAGGTTGTTTTCCTTTTTGGTGTCGGTAACATGGATCACTTCATCGCCGAAGTGCAGGATACCGGTATCACCCACTTGTCCGCCGCTTTCAGCATAGAAAGGTGTCTGCCCCAGTACGAGCTGGAACTGTTCTTTGCCTTTGGCTTTTACGGTACGGTATTTCAGCAGTTTGGTATTGCTTTCCAGCTGTTCGTAGCCGATGAAAACGGAATCGGGTGTTTCGTCCAGGATTACCCAGTCGCCGGCATCCACTTCTGTGGCGGCACGGGAGCGGTCTTTCTGCTGCTGCATGGCGGCATCAAAGCCTGCTTTGTCTACGGTGAACCCGTTTTCTGACGCGATGAGGGTGGTCAGGTCGTATGGGAAACCGTAAGTGTCATATAATTCAAAGGCTGTCTGGCCATCGATGCCTTTGGTGGCAGCCTGTTGCATAAAGTCTTCGATACGGCGGATACCACTGTCCAGGGTGCGGAGGAAGTTGTTTTCTTCTTCAAACACTACTTTTTTCACGAAATCCACCTGCTGTTGCAGTTCAGGGAATACGTGGGAGAACTGGGCGGCCAGTACAGGTACCAGGTCGTGCAGGAGTGGTTTTCTAACATCGAGGAAGGAGAAATAGTAACGTACCGCTCTGCGGAGAATACGGCGGATCACATAACCAGCACCGGTATTGGAAGGCAGCTGGCCGTCGGCGATGGTGAAGGAGATGGCGCGTATATGGTCGGCAATTACACGGAAGGCGACGTCTTTTCTGGTGTCGGTGCCTTCGTATTTTTTGCCGGTAAAGCTTTCGGTGGTGTGGATGGTGCCCATGAACAGGTCGGTGTCGTAGTTGGAGGTTTTACCCTGCAGTACGCGTACCAGGCGTTCGAGGCCCATGCCGGTGTCTACGTGTTTGGCTGGCAGTGGCTCCAGCGATTTATCTTTCAGGCGGTTGAACTGCATGAATACGTTGTTCCATATTTCAATCACCTGAGGATGGTCGGCGTTAACGAGTGTTTTACCATCTACCAGTTTCTTTTCGGCATCCGGACGGCAGTCCACATGTATTTCGGAGCAGGGACCACAAGGGCCGGTATCGCCCATTTCCCAGAAGTTGTCTTTTTTGTTGCCCAGCAGGATTCTGTCTTCTGCAATATGTTCTTTCCAGAAGTTGTATGCTTCTTCGTCTTTGGGCAGGTTTTCACTCGCATCTCCTTCGAAGACAGTGACATAGAGTTTGTCTTTCGGGATTTTATAGACTTCAGTGAGCAGTTCCCAGCTCCAGGCTATGGCTTCTTTTTTAAAGTAGTCGCCAAAGCTCCAGTTGCCGAGCATTTCAAACATGGTATGGTGGTAAGTATCAATACCTACTTCTTCCAGGTCGTTGTGTTTACCACTTACGCGCAGACATTTCTGCGTGTCCGCGACCCGGGTGCTGGCAGGTACCTTGTTGCCCAGGAAGTAGTCTTTAAACTGGTTCATGCCCGCGTTGGTGAACATCAAAGTCGGGTCGTTTTTGATGACTATGGGAGCAGAAGGAACGATCTGGTGCCCTTTCGACGCAAAAAAATCCAGGAATTGCTGTCTTATCTCAGATGCTGTCATAAATATTGATACGAGTTAATATGTATTTTTGTCGTTATGTAACACGCGGCAATAGGCAATTTTACATTGTTTTTCAAGCCATTATAAAGTAGTTAGAAAATTGACATTCAAAAGGTTGATGTTTTAATCTAATTACATTAGGTTTGTGCGCCTTATTTTCCGATGAGTTACAGGGAGTGCAAAAATATCGAAAACCTGCATGATTATTCAAAACAGGTGGTGTTACCCGGGAAAAAAGTTAATGTGGACAGAAAATAATGCTAACTACCGCCATCCAACTTGTTTGTACCTCATGAAATAAATCTGCTGTTATAGCGTTCAACGCTGTAAATCAGCGTAAAGTACACCCGGTGCATGAAGAAGGTTAAATATTTTTACAACACCCAAACATTAAAATATGAGAAACTCGTAGTATCGCTGCGGGTGAAGGTCCTGAGGATACTCGGCTTTTTGTCGGCTGCGATAGTTACCGGGGCTATTTTTCTGTCAGTGGCCTACAGGGTGGTGGATTCTCCCAAGGAGAAGTCGTTGCGCCGCGATCTGGAGGGAATGAAGGAGAAATACGACGCGTTGCAGGGTCGTATGCGGGAAATGAAGGGTAAGCTGGCCCAACTGGAAGAGCGTGACAATGAAATTTACCGTGTCATCTTTGAAGCCTCCCCTATCCCCGACAGTACCCGTCAGGGTAAGATCAACCGGGATGAGGAAGCTGCCCAGCTGCAGTCTTTTGCCAGCAGTGAGATCATCGCTTCCACTGGTGTCCTGTTGAAAGAAATCACCAATCGTATCAAATCACAGGAAAAATCATACGAAGAAATCGATAACCTGGTGAAGAACAAGCAACAGATGCTTGCTTCCATCCCCGCTATACAACCGGTGGCCAACAAAGACCTGAAACATATCGCTTCCGGCTTCGGCTACCGTATCGATCCGATCTATAAAACGATGAAATTCCATGCGGGCCTCGACTTTGCAGCGCCCAGCGGTACACCTATCTACGCTACCGGCAACGGAGTGGTGGAAGAGGCCAGCCTGAGCGACGTCGGTTATGGCAACCACGTGATCGTACGACATGGATATGGTTATAAAACGTTATATGGCCACATGTTCCGCATGAAGGTGAAGGCCGGCCAGGCGGTAAAACGCGGTGATGTAGTGGGATGGGTAGGCAGTACCGGTAAATCTACCGGTCCTCACTGCCACTATGAGGTTATCAAAAACGGAGAAAAAGTTGACCCGGTGTATTTCTTCTTTAATGACCTCACACCCGACCAGTTTGACCGTATGCTGAAGATGGCCAGGTCCGGTAACCAGTCTTTTGACTAATAGCCGGCTACCAGTAGATCGAACTGGCTTTTAAGATGTTGCAACAGGGGAAACGATATTTTTCCGGGGAAAGAAAAGCTGCATGCTTACCATGAAAAGCTTAACTTCATTCCCGTAAAAAATATTTTTTCACCGTTTTTTACCATCATGCAACAGTTAAACCTCTTTTCCTCACCTGGAACTCCCCACCCGGTAACGGAGATAGTGGGTGGTGCTGTAAAAGCAAAAGTGAAAAAGACCGTAGCTGCTCCCATACAGCCTGGTAAAAAGCGGGGACGTAAATCATTGAAAGAAGCATCAGAGGAGCCAGACTTGATTATGGAGCTGGATAAATTAGTACTAGACAAACAATATTATTCGATCAGTGAAGTAGCTGCTATGTTCAAAGTAAATACTTCCCTGATACGTTATTGGGAAAATGAATTCGATATTCTTCAACCCAAAAAGAACAGAAAAGGCGACCGGCTTTTCCGCCAGGAAGATATCCATCACCTTAAACTGATCTACCACCTCCTGCGCGAAAGAAAGTACACCATTGAAGGCGCCAAACAAAAACTGAAGGAAGACCTGAAACTGGCCGCCCGTAATTTCGAAATGGTACAAGCTTTGCTTAAGGTACGGGGTTTTTTGACCGAATTGAAAGATCAATTATAAAAACATGATTATGCGATTGAAAACATTACTCCTGGGAGGCGGCCTGCTTTTTTCGACAATGGCCTGGGCACAGAATGGTAACGATAAAGTGATGAAAGGCAAAATCGAAATGAAAGCACTGATGCAGGACCCGTCTACCGACTGGTTTTACAAAGGTGTCAACAAGTACCAGCCCAATGACAATATGCTCAACTACATCAAAGCTAACCGCAGCAACTACAACCTGGTAGTAGTGATGGGCACCTGGGACGAAACCAGCCGCAAGGTGGTTCCCGAACTGTTCAAAGTAATGATCACCGCCGGCAGCCCGGAAGATCAGGTGCTCATGTTCGGTGCTGATCAGAAATTCCAGACAGACGCTCCTACTGACTATAAAGTAAAAAAACTGCCTACCGTGATCGTTTTCAGAGATGGTGCTGAAGTAGGTCGTATCTCCGGCGCTCCTAAAGAGTCTATCGAAAGTGATCTCTCCCGCATTTTACTGGATAGCTCCAAGAAAGAAAACTAAACCGCTGATACATTAGCATCACTGCTGAGTAAGATATAAAAGCGAAGAACCCATTGATTCAAAAATCAATGGGTTCTTCGCTTTTATATATACACCCTGATCTCCGTTTATCAGGAGAATCAGCATTCATCAAATACATCACTGTTGGTTCAGGGTGACGTTTGTCGACGTAGTCGGCAGTTTCACATCATGGTCGGCCAGCAGTCTTACGATAGAGAGGTTGATATTTTCTCTCAGGGCCGCATACTGACTGCCTTCGATGATATAGGTGTTGAAGATGATCTGGATGATATAGGTGTCTTTGGTGAAGTCGTGGAGGTTGACCGTAAAGCCAGGCAATATGTTGGAATTGTTTTTCAGCAGGCTGCGGATATTGTCCAGTATTTTGATGAGTTTATCGGGTGTTGTTTCAGATCCCAGCTCCAGGCGCATGGCCACTCTTTGCTGGGTACGGAGAGAGAGGTTGTCCAGAATGCTGTCGACCATCTTTTTGTTGGGCACGGTGACAAACGTTTTTTCCAGGGTACGGATACGGGTACTGCGCAGACCTATCTTTTCCACGGTGCCCTGGTAGGAATCTACCTTAACGTTGTCGCCTACACGGAAGGGTTTGTCGAAGAAGATGATAAACGAGCCGATCAGGTTTTCGATGCTCTCTTTGGCAGCGAGGGCGAGGGCCGCCGCACCGATACCGAGACCAGCAATGATCTTTTCTACCAGAGATGGCCCGAAGAGGATACGGATAAAGGCAATGGCCCCCATGATAAATACGATGGCTTTGAAGAAGTCGCGGAAGAAGATGATAAACTGGTTGTCAGTCTTGTCTTCCGTGAGTTCGGCCTTTTTCTCCAGTACCAGGGCGATGAAGTCTATCAAACGAAGCATGATCCAGATAATGCTCATGCTGAAAGCCAGGCTGAGCAGGGTATCTGTAATGTTCTGCAGAGTGGCTTTGTTGTAAATGTGCACATTGAGCACCTGCGGGAAGGTAAACCGGTCGATGGTCAGCATAAAGGTGACCAGCAGCAGGAAATACTCCAGTGGGCGGAGCAACAGGTTAATAAAGTCCTTTTCTTCGATCTGTGGTGACCAGTGGCGGACGAGGCGGAACAGGACGGCGGCTACTCCTTTTGACACATAACGTTTGACAAAGGATACAAACAGCAGCACACCTATCAGGATGAGATAGTCCCTAACGGGATTGTCCAGGATGACCTGGTTCAGGAAATCATTCATATGGTTAAATCTAGATAATTCGTTTACTTTCTTCGTTGTTGATCAGTACTACACCGGGTTGGGTTCCTTCCCGGAAGCTACCATAGCGGCTTTCGATGCCGAGTGCCCTGGCGCCGTTGGTTGTGCCCCACTGCAGGAGCTCTTCCAGTGGTATTTCGGGATAATGTGCCCGGATGGTTTTTATTTCCTCCCAGACAGACAGCTGATGGTTGGACGCCAGGCTGTCGGTGCCCAGTGCGATATTACATCCTGCTTCCCGGAAGAGGGGAATGTCCGGTAACCGGTCTTCTATGTAGAGGTTGGCCTGCGGGCAGAAGCACCACCATATCTCCAGGGGCTGCTGTTGGGCAAACCGGATATCGCTGGCGCTGGTATAGGTATTATGTACGAGTAATATTTTGTTATGGGAGAAGTAGGGCAGATAGGCTTCGAGGCTGTTGACGCCTGGTGCCTGGAATCCGCTGGTATCCATGCCGAAGTGGCTGAAGAAGCGGAGGAAGTCGCCGGTTTTGCTGTTATACAGCTCATTTTCCGCCTGGCATTCCTGGTTATGGATGGTCAGCGGGGTATTGTGTGGTGTCTGGGCCAGGAGGCCGAATAAGGTTTTGCTGACAGAATAAGGAGCATGTGGTACGATGGAGGCGCTGTGGCCCGGTCCGCTAATCTCACGGAAGGCCTGTAATACTTCCAGGCTGTAGTTGTAGCGGGTTGGGGCGGCATGGTCCACAAATCCCATACATTCTACGAAGGTATGGTAGTAGAGGCGCTGGTGGCGTTTTTGCGGGATAGTGGCCGGGCTGTTGCAGATATCTCCTACTGCCGCGATGCCGGATTCCCACATGGCTTCTTCGGCCGCCGCGATGGCATCGGTCTGGTCGTGGCCGTTGTTGCGTCCTTCCATGACCCGGGTGAGGAAAGAAGGAAGTCCTGTTTTTTCGGGGATAGCCCCTTTCATATGCGACAGCTCCAGGTGGCAGTGGGCGTTTATGAATCCCGGGCATAGGATGCCGTCCAGCTCCCGGACGTCTTCACCGGCAGCATTTTCGGCTACAATGCCGGTCACCACGCCGTTTTCATCCATGATCAGCACCTTGCCGGGCCCCAGAAAATGGCTTCCGTCGAAGAGGTCCTTTCCTTTTAATTTGATCTGTTTCAACAACCTGATATTTAATTAAGTTAATGGTGTTAATTTTGCAACCCGATTAGCAGTATCCCGACCCTTTCAGGTGGGTACTCAAAAGTCAAAGATAATTATGATAGACAAACTGGAAGCTATAAAAGGCCGTTTTGAACAGGTAGCGCTGGCCCTTACCAACCCTGAAGTGGTAAGTGACAACAAAAAGTTTGGCCAGCTGAGCAAGGAATACCGCCAGCTGGAAAAGATCGTGAAGGCTTACGACGCCTACCGGAATCTGCTGGACAATATCGACTTTAACAAGGAGGTACTGGACAGTGGTGACGAGGAGATGCGGGAGCTGGCCAAGGCTGAGACCGAAGCCCTGCAGGAGCAGAAACTGGCGCAGGAGGAGACGATCCGTAACCTGCTGATACCAAAAGATCCTCAGGATGAGAAAAACGCCATCCTCGAAATACGTGCCGGTACCGGCGGTGATGAGGCCAGCCTCTTTGCCGGCGACCTGATGCGTATGTATTTGCGTTTCTGTGAGCTGAAAGGCTGGAGCACCAACCTGCTGAATGAAAACGCGGGTTCTGCCGGCGGTTTTAAAGAGGTGGTGATAGAAGTGAGCGGTGATGATGTATATGGTACCCTGAAATTTGAATCAGGTGTACACCGTGTACAGCGTGTGCCAGCCACAGAGGCCTCCGGCCGTGTACATACCTCTGCTGCTACCGTAGCGGTACTGCCCGAAGCTGAGGAAGTAGACGTAGACGTAAGAGAGGCAGATATTAAAATGGACACCTTCCGTTCTTCCGGTGCAGGTGGTCAGCACGTAAACAAAACCGAGTCTGCCGTAAGGCTTACCCACATTCCTACCGGTGTAGTGGTGGAATGTCAGGAAGGCCGTAGCCAGCACTCCAACCGGGAAATCGCCATGAAAATGCTGCGTACCCGTATTTATGAGGCGGCAGTGCGTAAACATGAAGATGCTATCGCTTCCCAGCGTAAGAGCCTTGTGTCTACCGGCGACCGTTCCGCGAAAATCCGTACCTATAACTATCCGCAGGGCCGTGTAACAGATCACCGTATAGGCATGACCGTTTATAACCTCGATGCCTTTATGAACGGGGAGATCAAAGACATGGTAGACGCGCTGCAGTTTGCTGAAAACGCAGAGAAACTGAAACAGGGTAATTAATCGTTTTCGATACAGTAATAAAGTGAGCAGAGGCGCAAAGTGTGCAACACAACCGTTTTGCGCCTTTGCTCACTTTGTTTTTGATAAGACCTTCCTATAGTGTTAAATCCTGTTTAAATCGTGTTAATCCTTTGTAAATCGCGCTAATCATAAGTAAATAATCTTACATTTATTTACAACGACCACTACATTTTTCTTCCACAAAAATCCATATTCAGATGTTAGAGCAATTAATGGAACTCGTTCGGGAACATGCACAGAGCACTGTTGTCAACAATCCCGCTGTGCCCAATGAACAAAATGAGGCAGTGATGAGCGCTGCCACTGCGTCCATTACAAATGGTCTGCAACAGGAGTTGGCCAATGGCAATACTGAAGGGGTATTATCGCTGTTGGGCGGCCAGTCGGCTACAGCTCAGGATAATCCTGTAGTGGGCAATATCTCCAATAACTTTATTGGTACGCTGCTGGAGAAATTTAACCTGGACAAAGGTGCCGCCACCCAGCTGGCTGCTTCTCTGATCCCTACTGTGTTGGGTTCGCTGGTACACAAGACCAATGATCCATCCAACAACAATTTCAGCCTCAATGGCATCCTCAACTCCCTGACTGGTGGCGCTGCCGGTGGTATCGATCTGCAGGGTGTGCTGGGTAAACTGTCTGGCGGACTGGATAAAAATGGTGATGGCAAGGTAGACCTCAGCGACCTGACAAGCCTGTTTTCAAATGGTGCGAGCCAGCAACAGCAAGGTCAGCAAGGCAATGAAGGTGGTATTGGCGGTATGCTGAAAAACCTTTTGGGGTAGTCCGTTGTTTTTCTTGCGGATGTATTCATAACGGTAAAAACACAAGCACTTCGTATATAATTATTTGATTATAAATAAGTTGCTTGTGTTTTTTTTAACGTTTGTTTACCATTATCAATCAGCCGGTTGTATATTTAAAATGAAACTGGCAAAGTATTTGTTTCCCACTTTTCGATTACATTTGTTATCCTGAATTATATATAATAACCTTCATGTTTAAAATTACTAAGATGAAAAGATTGAATGCCCTTGTAGCTGTGGCTTTATCCGTAACCATGTTGTTTAGCTGTAAAACCTGGCAGAGCATGGACAATACTAAAAAAGGAGCTGCAATAGGTGTTGGCGGCGGTGCTGCTGCTGGTGCGGTGATCGGTAAAGTGGCAGGGAATACTGCATTAGGTGCTATTATCGGTGCTGCGCTTGGTGGTGCTGGCGGTGCTTTGATCGGTAAAAAAATGGACAAACAGGCACAGGAAATTAAAAGTGAAGTTCCTAATGCAACAGTAGAACGTGTGGGTGAAGGTATCAACGTTACATTTGATGCAGGCGTGCTTTTCGGTTTCGACAAATCTGATCTGTCTCCGGCCGCACAAACCAGTGTTAAACAACTGGCTGAGATCCTGAACAAATATCCTGATACTAACGTGCGTGTAGAAGGTCATACAGACGACAGAGGTACAGATGCTTACAACATGGGCCTGTCTGAAAGAAGGACTAACACGGTAGTAAATTATCTGAAATCTCAGGGTGTTGCTGCTAACCGTATCCAGGGCTTCTGGTATGGTAAGAGCCAGCCTAAAGTTCCCAACGATTCAGATGCTAACCGTGCTAAAAACCGCCGTGTAGAATTCTCCATCTTCGCTAACGACAAAATGAAACAGGACGCGAAGAAAGAAGTTGGTCAGTAATAGAAGATTTTAAAATTACATATTTCTCATAAGCAGATATACATTCCCCCCTGGTTCCAGGGGGGATTTTTTATGCCTTCTGTTTATAAAAAAGTCGTAATATAATTTTGAATACAATCACGCCGGCCACCGCTCCCAGCGTATCTGCCAATGCATCATACAAATCAAAACTGCGGCCTACGACCCAGTATTTCTGTATCAGTTCAATTATAAACCCGTAAACGGCTGCTATTACTATAAACAGCAGCAGGGTAAAAGCAGAGATATGTTTTTTCTGCCAGTATACACCCATGCTTAAAAACAACACAATACCGCCGAAAAGGCCGAAATGAACGAACTTATCGAAATGTATCCGTTCTAAAAAAGAGTTAGTGGGGATATCTTTACCCGGCAGGGTACATAAAACAAGGATCAGGATGATCCATAAAGTGGCAGGAAGGTAATATCTCCAGGCTTTCATCTTCTATGCGTCGATTATATGGTCCCGTAAAAAAAACAACAGGCATGCGGTATCGCAGGCCTGTTGTGTACTCTATGTAAAAATATCAGTTGGCTAATTATTCAGCTACCAGGGCCTTGTATTGATCTGCAGTCAGCAGGGCTGCTACGTCAGCAGTGTTCTTTACGGTCATTTTAACCATCCAGCCATCGCCGTATGGGTCGGTGTTAACCAGCTCTGGTTCAGATTCCAGTTCAGCATTGAATTCTTTGAGGGTGCCTGCAACAGGCAGGAAAAGATCAGAAACAGTTTTTACTGCTTCTACAGTTCCGAAAACTTCTTCAGCGGCTAAAGTCTTACCAACTGTAGGAATGTCAACGAACACTATATCGCCCAATTCACGTTGTGCAAATTCGGTAATACCGATAGTGGCAACATCGCCTTCTAATAAAATCCATTCGTGATCTTTAGTGTAACGAAGGTTTGACGGAAAATTCATATAAGTCAGGTTTTGAGTCGTAAAAATACAAATCATTTAGAGATTTGCGTTTTTTTGATTTTTAACAAGATGATTAATTGGATTGTTGTGTTGTCAGAAAAAAAGCCACTTTCTGATAACGCGCACTTTCATGGGGATGTCCTGTAGTGGTCTGTTCAGGCTGTCTGTTTTCACTGCTGCGATCTTGTCGATCACGTCCAGCCCTTTGATCACCTGGCCAAAAACGGTGTAGTTTTGGTCAAGATGTGGTGAACCTCCTTGCGTTTTGTATATCTCACGCTGGTCTACCGGAATCTTGCGGCCACCCAGTCTTGTCTTTTCCAGCTGGTCCAGCTGCTCGTCGGTGAACACCTTACCCTGTACGATATAAAACTGGCAACCGGAAGAGGCCTTGGCCGGATTGTTGTCGCGGGCCGCTGCCAGCGCGCCCTTGCGATGAAAGAGGTCCAGCTGGAACTCTGCCGGGATGGTATACCCTACATCTCCATTACCCAATGCTGCACCGGGTTGGGCGTGTTTGGAATCCGGATCGCCACCCTGGATCATAAACTGTTTGATCACCCGGTGAAACAGAGTACTATCGTAGAAGTGCTGCCGGCTTAACTTCAGGAAGTTGTTCCGGTGCTTGGGTGTCTGGTCATACAGGTGTATCACCATGGTGCCATAGGGCGTGATCACTTTTACCTTCCTGTTTTTGGCCATGGCGAAGGCGGCAATGGTTAGCAGCAGGGTACAGAGGAGTAGCGTTTTTTTCATACCAGATGTTTAATCTTCTTCGTGCTCAGAAAAATAGGTGATGATATGTTCTTTCAGAAAGTGCTCCTGTTCTTCCAGATTGAACTTGGGAACAGGCTGTAGTTCCTTGAAATGAGGCCATCCGTCTGCATCATAGCCTTCCAGCTCGAAGTAGCCGCTCTGGCTGAGCAGTGTGCATACTGCTACGTGCATCAGGTCCTGTTTCTGTTCTTTACTATATTTTGTCTTCAGGTTGTTGAGCTCATTGATGCCGATCAGGAACAAGATAGCCTCCATATTGGGCTTTTTGCCGAACCTGGCTGTCAGCATATCTTCTATTGGTTTCCAACGCTTCTCAAAATCTTCCATCTTATTGCTGTTTTTTGGGTCAGTGTTTGCTGTTAAGTGGCTCATAGCCATGGCAAATGTACGTTATACGGAAAAATATTATATAAATATGCGGCAGCTTTATTAATTTGGGCATCCCCGTTAGGCTGATTTTCATGGGAATGCGCCACAGTGGCAAGTTTAACAGCACTTTAACGGGCATTTCACATAGTGATAAGTTTTATTTGACAAGAGAATGTTTATTTTAGCACACTTGAAAAATTAACAGCATGGAAAATACAACGTCCGATATCCGGCAACTAAATGAAAAAATTCACCAGGCGAGTGCTTTTGTGGACCTCCTGAACATGGAGCTGAGCAAGGTAATCGTGGGACAGCGCTATATGGTGGAGAGATTGCTCATCGGCTTGCTGGCACAGGGACACGTACTGCTCGAAGGGGTGCCCGGCCTTGCAAAAACCTTGTCTATCAAATCGCTGTCATCCGCTATCAACGCTAAATTCAGCCGTATTCAGTTTACGCCTGACCTGTTGCCCGCGGACGTGATCGGTACTATGATCTACAATCAGCAGAAGAATGAGTTTGTAGTACGTAAAGGACCTATCTTCGCCAACTTCATCCTGGCAGATGAGATCAACCGCGCCCCTGCCAAAGTACAGAGCGCCCTGCTGGAAGCCATGCAGGAAAGGCAGATCACCATCGGTGACACTACTTTCAAACTGGATGATCCTTTCCTGGTACTGGCCACCCAGAACCCGATAGAACAGGAAGGTACCTATACCCTGCCTGAAGCTCAGGTAGACCGTTTCATGCTGAAAGTAGTGATCGGATATCCTACCAAGGAAGAAGAAAGACACATCATCCGTCAGAACCTCAACCCGGAAGCCACCACGCCTATCCGTGCGGTGATACAGCCCTCCGATATCCTGGAAGCGCGCAGACTGGTAAGGGAAGTATATATGGATGAAAAAATCGAAAAATATATCATCGATATTGTTTTTGCTACCCGTAATCCGGAAGAATACAAGTTGCAGAAGCTGAAGCCATTGATCTCCTACGGTGGATCTCCAAGGGCCAGCATCAACCTGGCCCTGGCCGCAAAAGCCTATGCCTTCATGAAACGCAGAGGGTATGTTATTCCGGAAGACGTACGCAACATCTGCTTCGACGTAATGCGCCACCGTGTGGGACTGACTTATGAAGCAGAAGCAGAAAACGTTACGAGTGAAAACATCCTGAGCGAAATTCTTAACGCAGTAGAAGTGCCATAAGCCAATTTTTATGATATTGGAGACTGCCGAAATATTAAAGAAGGTAAGACAGATCGAAATCAAGACCAAAGGACTTACCAACCATATTTTCGCGGGCGAATACCATTCCGCCTTCAAAGGCCGTGGTATGTCGTTCAGCGAAGTAAGGGACTATCACTTTGGTGATGACGTACGGTCTATCGACTGGAACGTGACAGCACGCTTTAATCACCCGTTTGTAAAGGTCTTCGAAGAAGAACGGGAGCTGACAGTGATGCTGCTGGTGGATATGAGCGAAAGCTCTTCCTTCGGTACACAAAAAAGGGATAAACGGGAGCTGATCACAGAACTATGTGCTGTGCTGGCTTTTTCCGCCATCAAAAACAATGATAAGGTGGGCGTTATTTTCTTCAGCGACGGCATGGAGAGATATATCCCTCCGAAAAAAGGTAAATCACATATCCTGTTCATTATCCGTGAGCTACTATCGTTCACGCCTAAACGAAAAGGTACCAATATCAAGGAAACACTGCGTTTTTTCAACAACGCAACCAAAAAACGCAGTATCGTGTTTCTGCTGAGCGACTTCCTGTCCGGCAACTACCAGGATGCCCTGAACATCGCTGCCAAAAGGCATGATGTGGTAGGGATACAGGTATATGACCAGCGTGACAGGGAACTGCCGCCGGTAGGGCTTATCCAGGTGGCAGATGCTGAAACAGGCACCACACAATGGATAGATACCGCCGACCGCCGGGTAAGACAGTACTATGAGTACCAGTTTGCACAGCACGCACAATATTGCAAAAATGCCTTTATGAAAAGTGGTGCAGAGCTGATGAGCATCCGTACGGATGAAGACTACGTGAAAGCGTTGCAGACATTTTTCCTGAACAGGGCATAAGTTAATAAGGAGAGCAATTTCAGACATGTATAAACAGCAAGTTATAAGGCGTATATTTTTATGTTTCTTTATGGGATTGTTGTATCCGTTAAGCCTGCTGGCACAAAACACCCTGGAGGTGACAGCGAAGGCGGATACGGGCAGCATCCGGATAGGAGAACAGATAAAGTTACACCTGAGCGCCACCGTACCGGCGGCGACTTTCAGCAAATCCGACTTCAAGCTGCTGTTTCCCGTAGTGCCGGACTCCCTGGACCACTTCGAGGTGGTGTCCCGTACTTCTCTGGACACCGTGTCCCGGCAGGACATGAAAGTGTTGCAGCAAACCCTTACCCTTACCAGCTTTGACTCCGGACATTGGGAATTTCCCCCTTTAAAATTTGAAGTGTATGGCGCCACTGCTGCCAACAGCATAGATACCTTGTTCAGCCAACCGCTGGGCTTCGATGTCAACACCGTGGCGGTAGACACTTCCAAAGCCTTTAAACCGATCAAGACGGTGCAAGCAGTGCCCTGGAACATCTGGGACTACTGGCTGTATATCGTGATCGGCGCTGCCGTAGTGCTGATAGCACTGGGCCTGTGGCTGTATTTCCGTAAACGTCCGGAAAAGAAACCAGTAGAAACACTGCCGCTGGTGACACCTTACGAGCTGGCTATACAACAGCTGAAAGCTCTCAAGGATGAAAAGCTGTGGCAGCAGGGTGATGTAAAACAATACTATACCAGACTGACAGATATTTTGCGTAGCTATTTCGAACACCAGTTTGGTATCGCTGCGCTGGAACAGACCAGCGAGGAGTTGTTAAATAACATCAGACCGGTCACCAAGCTGAATCAGCAGCGCGATAAATTGCGCTCCCTGCTGGCGATAGCGGACCTTGCCAAGTTTGCCAAACTGCAGCCTACTGACGACGAGCATGAGGACTGTATGCGCAAAACCGAAGAAATACTGGAGTGGACACGGCCCAGAGAAGAGCCGGTAACCGCAGTACAAGGTGAAAAACCGCAGGCATAAGGGGCTGTAATTAGTAATTTGTAACCGTATTTAAGTAATGGATTTTTCAGCGTGGAAAAATATTGAATTTGCCCATCCGGTTTTCTTCTGGCTTTTACTGCTGATACCGGTGATGATATACTGGCGCACTGTCCGGCGTAAAAAGGCGCAGGGCGTGATGATGGTATCATCCGTAGAAGGCCTTAAAGGCCTGCCGGTATCCTGGAAAGTACGTTTCCGGCCGGTATTGCTGGCCCTGCGGGTATTGGCGTATGCAGCACTGGTAACAGCGCTGGCACGGCCACAGACCTCCAATACATCCGAGAATATCGACAGTGAAGGGATCGATATTGTAATGGCTGTGGACATCTCCGGCAGTATGCTGGCAGAGGATCTGCAGCCCAACAGGATGGAAGCCGCCAAAAAAGTGGCCATGGACTTCGTTGACAAACGTATCAGCGATCGTATTGGCCTGGTGGTGTTTTCCGGAGAAAGCTTTACGCAGTGCCCTATCACCACCGATCATACCGTGTTGAAGAACCAGATCATACAGGTGAAAAGCGGTATGTTGCAGGATGGTACAGCCATCGGTATGGGACTGGCCACTTCAGTGGACCGCCTGCGCAACAGTCATGCTAAAAGCAAGGTGATCATACTGCTGACAGATGGTGTTAATAACACCGGTCTCGTAGATCCGCTGACAGCCCTGGAAATAGCCAAGGCATTCAAAATCCGTGTATATACCATCGGGGTGGGCACCATCGGCAAAGCCCCCTTCCCCATGCCTATGGCGGATGGTAGCGTACAGATGGTGATGCAGGACGTACAGATTGATGAGCCACTGATGAAAAAGATCTCCAAAGAAACGGGTGGTAAGTATTTCCGTGCCACCAATACGGCAGATCTGAAAAACATCTATAGTGAAATTGACCAGCTGGAGAAAACAAAAGTAGAGATCACTTCCTACAAACGTTATGCAGAGCATTTCTTCCCACTGGCTATGCTGGCCCTGGCCTGCATCCTGCTGGAAGTTGTCCTGCGTTATTCCGTATTCAGAAGTTTACCATAAACTATTTACACCAGACACAAAGGCGCTAAGGCATCTTCCGGGATCCCTGGCGCCTTTGCTGTTTTGGTACCTTGTTCCCGCTTGGCCGCTTTGTTTGAAAAAATTACCTTTGGGGACAATATAATTTTCTATTGCAAGCAACAGTATATAAATCGACAGGCAGCTGGTATGTGGTGAAAACTGCTACAGGAGAGACATTTCAGGCCCGGATGAAAGGGATTTTCAAAAAAAATGATGATATCACTTCCACCAATCCTATTGCCGTAGGCGATGTTGTGGAGATTGCTCCCGATGACAGCGATGCCAATGCGAAAAACGCCATGATCACTGCGATCGGGGAACGGCGCAACTATATCGTGCGCAGCTCTCCCCATGGGCGTCATAAAAAACATATCGTGGCCGCCAATCTGGACCAGGCCATGCTGATCTGCACTATTAAAGAGCCACGTACCTCTCTGGGGTTCATTGACCGTTTTCTGGTAACGGCCGCAGCCTATCATGTTCCGGCCATTCTGGTGTTCAACAAAAAAGACATCTACAAGGCGAAGGAGATGGAGCTGTATGAGGCTATTGAGGCTTTGTACACCGAAATAGGCTATCAGGTGAAGCTGATATCTGCTACCACCCAAGAGGGTATTGAAGAGATCCAGGCCATACTGAAAGACAAAACCACCCTGATGTCGGGTCACTCCGGCGTGGGCAAGTCGTCACTGATCAATGACCTGATGCCCGGGCTGGACCTGCGCACCACCGCTGTCAGCGGCTGGAGCGGTAAAGGGCTGCATACCACTACGTTTGCGGAAATGTTCGACCTGCCGGGAGGTGGCTGTCTGATAGATACCCCCGGAGTACGTGAATTCGGTATTGCAGAGATTGAGAAGACAGAGCTGTCTCATTATTTCCTGGAGATGGTGCCCTTTCTATCGCAGTGCCAGTTCAACAACTGTTTGCATCTCAACGAGCCCGGATGCGCTGTAAAAGCAGCCGTGGAAGCCGGAGAGATTGACCCTGAGCGATATGTGAGCTATGCTACCATCCTGGAGAGCATCCAGGAAGAACAATACTGATTATCTTTTGGGTTTGTTGAGTTCATCGAGGACTTTTTCTGCGCCCCAGTTGCGGCGGGGCAGCGGGCAGCCTTTTTTACGGGTACGGCAGGCGGTAAGGGCCATGATGGCCAGCAGGGCAAGGACGATTATTCTACGCATAACAAGGTTTTACTAGAATAAACGCATTTGTTTGCCAGCTTTGCGGTTGGAACGCTGTAAATCTTTTTTATTGTAACCGGTGGCGGGACACCCGTATTTCTGCGAAGAGCAGCCTGGCAGCAGAATAGCAGCCAAAAGGAGCAGGCAAATAAACATTTTCATAGAGGGATATTTGCCTGCAATATAATATTTTTCCCTAAAGTGTTATTTTTTCTCCTCCCCTTCTGAGTACCAGGAAGCGTACATGTTGTAATTGTTGGAGATACGGTTGATTTCTCCCTTAATCAGTACCATATCAATGTCTTTCACTTTTCTGGCAGGAACGCCTGCCCAGATAGTGCCGGGTTCTACATGGGTACCTGCGAGGATCACAGCGCCTGCAGCGATGATGCTGTTGCTGCTGATATGGGCATTGTCCATTACAATAGCGCCCATGCCGATCAGTACATCGTTATCTATCGTACAGCCGTGCAGGATGGCGTTATGGCCGATAGACACATTATTTCCCACAATGGTTTTGGATTTCTCATAGGTACAGTGGATCACGGCTCCATCCTGTATATTAACATTCTCTCCCAGCCGGATGCTGTTCACATCACCACGAACAACAGCATTGAACCATACGGTACAACCTTTACCCATTACTACATCGCCTACGATAGTGGCATTGGGCGCGATAAAGCAGCCGTCAGCAATCTGTGGTGTAAATCCTCTTACTGGTATAATATGAGACATAACTGATTGTTTTAATGCTTATGTTACAAAGATAACAATTACTAATTAGCGGTTGTTTTCTACCTTCGCAGAGAATGTAAGAGATATGAACAACAGGCAACTTTTTTTGCAGCACGTAGCGCAAACATCAGATGCACCGCTGGCCCTGGAGATCGTGAAAGCGGAAGGCATGTACATGTGGGATGTCAACGGAAAGAAATTTCTGGACCTGATTGCGGGCATCAGCGTATGTAACGTGGGACATTGTCACCCTGCAGTGGTGAAAGCCATACAGGACCAGGCGCAACAATATATGCACCTGCTGGTATATGGTGAGTTTGTACAGTCGCCTCAGGTGGCTTATGCACAGGCACTAACACAACACCTTCCTCAAAACCTCGACTGCGTATACTTCACCAACTCCGGTGCTGAAGCCGTAGAAGGAGCCATGAAACTGGCCAAACGTATCACCGGCAGAGCAGAGATCGCCGCCTTCAACCGCAGCTATCACGGTTCCACACAGGGTGCCCTCAGTATCCTCGGTGATGAATACTGGCGCAATGCCTATCGCCCGTTGTTACCAGGCATACAACACCTGGAATACAACAACTACGCTTCGCTGGAACTGATTACCATCAACACTGCAGCTGTATTCGCAGAAAGTGTACAGGCAGAAGGTGGTGTGATAGTACCCCAACTGGAATGGATACACGCACTTCGTGCTAAATGTAACGCTACCGGCACACTACTGGTACTGGATGAAATACAGTGTGGTCTTGGTAGAAACGGTACCCTCTGGGCCTTTGAACAACTGGGCATCACTCCTGACATTCTGTTGCTGGGCAAAGCCCTCGGCGGTGGCATGCCACTGGGTGCTTTCATCTCCTCCCGCAACATCATGTGGAGCCTCACCAACAGCCCGGTACTCGGACATATCACCACCTTCGGTGGTCATCCTGTGAACTGCGCTGCCGGTCTTGCTGGTTTCAGCGCATTGTTAGAGGCAGACCTGATCAAAGATGTGAAAAGAAAAGGTGAGCTTTTCCGCCAGCATCTGCAACACCCGGCCATTAAAGCAGTCCGCTCCCTGGGGCTGATGATGGCGGTAGAACTGGAGAATTTTGCAGTCAACAAAAAAACAATTGATTACTGTATTGAGAATGGTGTGTTAACAGACTGGTTCCTTTTTGCGCCGGAATGTATGCGAATAGCGCCACCACTGATTATTACAGATGAAGAGATCATACATGCTTGTAAAGTAATCTGTGAAGGATTGGATAAATTATAAAAAAAGCGGCAGAGAGATCTGCCGCTTTTTTTTTGCTATATCTTATCAGTTTTTGATTTTTGGTGGTGCCGCCGACTTCTCTCTTTCAATCCGTTTTTTCTTTAACTCTTCAGGCGTATAGAAAATTACTTTACTGATTTTAGTAGCATCATCAGAAAAGAAGAAGATGTCAGCCTGATACAGTTCAGGGAATTGAAGATCCTTGTTGTAATAGCAGTAGGTATAACGTGTACCTTCTTTCTCTTTTACAGGGATAATACCCGGCTCTGCTTTTTTGATGGCGATAGCAATCTGTTTGGTAGCCTCCTTCAGCTTGTCTTTAAACGCTTTGTTCACGATGATTTTGTGTTCATCTATCATAGAGATGGCGTTATCCTGCATATCCTGTTCCAGGAAATACATGAATTGAATAGCGGTTGTTTTTTGTTCCGGAGTTCCGATTTGATGCGATTGGGCTTGCGTTCCTATCCAGAGACAGGAAAAGATTATCGTTGCAAAAAGGCTTGACTTTTTTAGCATAGGTTTAAAGGAAATAATGTTGTTCTTTTAATGATGGTTACTGCTCAAGTAACAGTTTTTGTAACAGCGGTGCAATGATAAATAATAAAATGGCAATAGTCAATCAGGTTTAGGGTTACTTTCACTAAACTGCTGAAGGGAATAGCATCTGAGCGCCAGGTATTTTTGCTAATTTCTACCTGAACCTAAATTGTAGTATCTTGATTGGTATAAGATTTCAAATAGGTAATGCTTTTAGTTTTGCTACAAATTCTAAATCTCTAGCGATGAGGGATAGTAAAAACAAAATATATACTTAGCAATACATTTACTAAAATGGACCAGGAGATTGTTTCATTAAAAAGCCTTTTGTTTAAACTATTATCGCACGTTTCAGCGCGCCAAAAGTAAATGATATAGAACAACGTATAGGCTATATTAAGTAGCAGTAAATGGAAAAGAATGAATGGCAACATAAAAAAGTTTACAGATGCGCTGTTGAACTGTACCATTATCACCATACAAAGTATGCCGGCTAAAATCGTGTAGATATTTAACCGTAGTCTGTTTGACTCCCACCATTTTATTATATCCTTATTCATATTTCATGTAGAGATGTGGAAAAAGCAATGAAGTGTCGAATCGGTGGGTGTAACAAAAAATCAACTCATTACTATCGGCAATAGTTACAGGACGTGGAAGTGAAAATCTTCCTGCTTTGGAGATTAAATAATCAAATAAAGAGTCTGCAGTGGTTTTCCTGGTAGAACTGTCCTTACTGACGTGTTGCAGTTGGCATGAAACCATTAGGAAGATCAATACAGGGAAGTATTTTAACTTCATATTTATATAGGGACTTTGATGCTTATACGGGCCTGCTCAGGCATTCAGCCGGCTCAGTTCCAGCAGGGCCTGCCGGGAAAATATCTCCAGAGCATCTCCTTCAAGAAAGGATATATAGAAATAATATTCGCCTTTTGAGGTCATTTCATGCAGATTGTTGTTCATTTCAAAACGTCCACGATAGAAAAGATCCATATCATTGCCTTTCCCTGGTTTGGTAGGGTTGAAGTTGCAGTGACCCAACCGGGCGCCAAGGAAGGAAACGATGAGTTTATAGTCATCGTTGATGAACCTTAATTCCAGTTTTTTCTCTACCAGGCTGTAAGTGATGCGGATGCATTCAAAATCGTTATGCAGGTCGTAATACATATCGCCTATGTCGCCGGAAAGCAGCGTTTCAAACAGTTCGATATGTGTTACATCTTTGATCATCAGAACTGCAGTTTAAAGCTTCCAAACACGCCAAACTTCTTATTGGCCGGCTCTTCAGGCAGCACGTCCGGAGCCACGCGCCAGATAAAGTCTACCCGCAGGAATTTGAAAATGTTTTCGATGCCGGTACCGACTTCAAGGTAGGGATTACCGGCCAGGGTACGGAAAGGATAACCGTTGTTGAGGTTCAGCTGTTTATTAGACTCGGAGAGGGAGCCTACGATACCTTTGGCGGTCCAGAACTGGCGCCATTTCAGCTTTTTGATCAGCGGGATATAACCGAAGATACCATTGCCGATGGTGTGTTCGAGATTGAAGCCTACGTATTGATCGCTGATGAACTCAAAGCGGTTCATCATGTTGAAAGCGTATTTGTTGTAGTAGTAGATTTCGTTGCCGGGATGTACTTCCAGGGAAGTATAGGGCACGGTGCCGAAGATCTTGCCACCGAAGACGTTGTAGTAGAGTGAGCCGAAGGGCGGTAGCTTAACGTAATCGGATACACTGAGTGATACCCGTTGATATTGCTGGCCACTGTTGGCGATGCCCGGAATGCCTACAGCGTATTTCAGTTCGGTGATGGGATATTTACTCCCTAAGCTGATACGGTAGTAGTTGCCTTCGAGGAACTGCTCATGGAAAGCCCAGCGTAATTTTAACTCCACTTCTGTTGTGGTGAGCGGGTCACGGTTATTGGGTTCTTTGGGATAGAAGGCAGCGGTTGGCAATGGTTCATAAGGTCTGGCTTGTTTGTGCAACAAGGTGATCTGATGGGAGAAACCGCTGTAATATTCCTTGAAGAATTCCAACCTTTGTTCCTCGATCATAAGGAACTTCTGCGGGATACCGTTTTTCCGGATGGCGAGGGTGAAGATGTTGTCGGTGCCCACTTCATCGTAGTAGTGGGAGCCGTTGTCAAGATCTTTCGTATAGGCGCCATAGAGATACATGCGCGGATGTCTTTTCAGCAGCCATAGGGCAGACATCTTTCCTTTGTAAACGTTATCGCCGAAGCCATAGGCCAGGTAGCCGTAGAGATATATATCCTTATTGAATTTGGGAGTGGTGCCGAGGTCGAGTCGGAGGCGGAATCCTTCCAGCCTGTTCTGAGAGAAGAGGTAATAGTAAGGCCCCCATTCAATCGGTCCCAGTGGTTTGTAGCCGGTGGCCAGAAAACGGATGGTGTTGGAGTACTTCTGGAACAGCGGCATACGTTGCAGGGTATCGATCATCTTGTAGATGCCTACCTCGTTTTTGCTCAGGTTCTCGGGGCGGTTGTCGTCCCAGAATGATTCTTTGCGTACGCGGGCGCTATCCAGCACTACTACAGCTTCCGGATATTTTCTGTTGCTGAAGATGTTGGTAGCGGCAGTATCATTGGTGATGACGTTATCGTAGGTGGTGCTTTTGCGGCCGATGAAGTCGAAGGTCTTGCCTGGCTTGGGACTGGGTGCCCAGAAGTCGGCTACAAATTTATCCTTGTAAAGGAACCAGGTGCTGTCGCGCAGTTGTCTGAACTCCTGTACCATGCTTACGCGGTGTACAAAGTTGATGTTGGCATCTTTCGGAACAGACAGCGTAGCTTTCATGACAGCGTAAGTGGTGTCATGTACCCAGATATCACCGATAAAAGTGTTTTCCCCTTTGCGTTTGGGGGAGAAATTCAGTTTGATGAACCGTTGACTGCTGATGTATTGTGTGTCAGCGATTTTATAATCGTAGTAGAAGGCACCGTTGTGATGTATAGGGCTTACAAACTGTTTGTCGAATACCGGAATAAAATTATCGTAGACATTGACATTCTGGTACATGCCACCGAGGAACTTGGTAACGCTTTCATTGTCTATGCCGGAAGTACGGGCAGCTTTAATGATCTCCTTTGTTTTGCGGGGGCTCGACTGGTAGTAAAAGTCTGACAGGGATTCTGTCAGGAATATGGGTAGAAAAGGTTTGTCTTCCGAAGTACTGTCGATGTTATTGAGAACAAAAGCAAACGGTTTGGTGAACCGGTTTCTGGACAATTTTTCCTTGTTAAGGTTTTTCATATCCAGTTCCAGTTTGTTGTATACTTCGTACTTATAGTTATCCAGCCGGTTATAATTGTTCTCCGGTTTATGGCGGACGATCTGTTTGAGGAGGATCAGTGCGAAGTTGACGTTAGCCTTGATTTCGTATGTTTTGAGAGACAGGTCGGAGCGGGTAAGGTCGAAGTTGACAGTTTGTTCTTTCAATGTGCGGTTAACGGGCATTTTAAGAACGGTATACCCCATTACCCTTACCAGCAGTGAATCTGCAGGGATAACATTTAACTCGAATACATATTTTCCTTCAGCGTTGCAGACCATACCGGTCTGTGTATGGTCAAACTGAAGAGTAGCGAAGGGAATGATTTCCTGGGAATGCGCATCTCTCACTGTTCCACTGATCTTATATTGCTGCGCTTTCAATGCTGTAGAACAAACACTTACGCCTATTAGGACTGCTATAATTCTTTTCCAACCGAACATATCTACAACAATATTAAAATATTTAGCGCTAATCTGTATATCTGCTTTCCTGTAGGTAACGCGGTTATAACAAAAATTTATATTTTGATATGAATGAAATTTTTCTAACTTTGTAATGCAAAGTACTTTTTAGTATGACAGACCAACAACATCTGCAAACATTAACAGACATTAAGCGTATTATGGAGCGCAGCAGCCGCTTTATTTCCCTCAGTGGACTGAGTGGGGTATCTGCCGGCATCTGCGCACTGGTAGGGGCCTGGCTGGCGCGTACATGGCTGGTGGGCTATTATGATCGCTGGGATGCTTCCGGCGTTTATGATATGGCGGATTTTGCAGCGCTGAAGTTCAGATTGATTGCGCTGGCACTGGCTGTAATGGCGGCGGCGATAGGCGGTGGAATATTTTTCACCTGGCGCCGGGCGAGGCGGAATAATCTGCCGGTATGGGATGTTACCAGCCGGAAGGTGCTGATCAATGTTTGTATTCCGTTGGCGGCTGGTGGCGCTTTTGCAGCCGGCTTGCTGTATAACCATTTCGAAACGCTGGTGGCTCCCACCTGTCTTGTCTTCTACGGTCTGGCACTGATCAACGGCAGTAAGTACACTTTGCCGGACGTACGTTACCTCGGTCTTCTGGAAACCATTCTGGGCATCGCCAATCTTTTCTTTTTGCGCAAAGGGCTTTATTTTTGGGCCGTAGGATTTGGTGTACTGCACATTATCTATGGGATATTGATGTGGTGGAAATACGAAAGAAAAGAAAGGGAAGCATTCAACATATAGCATGAATCCGATCGGAAACTTAAATAAGATTTTTGAAAGCCGGATACGCCTTGGCGTGATGAGCGTATTGATGGTGAATGATGAGGTCAATTTTAATGACCTTAAGCAGATGCTGGAAGTAACTGACGGCAATCTGGCCTCCCACCTCAATACGCTGGAAGAAAACGGCTATATCAAGGTATATAAGGGGTTTATCGGTCGTAAGACCAATACCACCTATAGTATTACCGCTGCCGGCGAAAAAGCCTTTAAAGGGCATCTGGCGGCCCTTGAACATATGATCAAATTCACGAAATAATTTTTTTTGTCCTTTCACTTTGAAATACAAAGTACTTTTAAAAAACATAAACCATGGAAATTCCCACTAATAACGACACCCCGTCTTTTTTTGCCCGTTATGCTTACGCCCTGAAAGCACTGTTCATTGTGATCATGGTCCTCGTACTGCTGATACCTGCCGGCATGATCCAGAACCTGATCTTCGAACGGCAGGACCGGCAAACATCGGCCACTGAAGAAGTCAGCAGCCGCTGGGGATACGAACAACAAATTACCGGCCCTTTACTGGCCATTCCCTATACGGTGGCATCTTCTGGCGCCATAGCCTATGTATACCTGTTGCCGGAACAATTAAAAGTCAATGGTGAATTGTTACCCCAAAAACTCAGAAGAGGCATCTTCAACGTAGCAGTTTATGATGCCAAACTACAGCTGAGCGGTACCTTCAGCCCCACTGCCCTCTTCAAATCAGGCATTCCGCCATCTGCCCTGAAATGGGACCAGGCAGCCATCATCCTGGGTATCAACGACCTGCGTGGCATAGGCAACCAGGTAAACATGACATGGAACGGTAAAACCTATCCATTCAGCCCCGGCGTGGTCAACACAGACCTGTTCAAAAGCGGCATTCAATCCCCGGTATCGCTGACTCCCTGCGATACCGGCGCCCTCGCCGGCTCCTTTGTGATGGAACTGAGTGTAAAAGGCTCCAGCAGGATCAGCTTCTCCCCCATTGGTAAAACCACTACCGTCAACATCAGCTCCGCCTGGCCCGACCCCAGCTTCGACGGCGCTTTCCCGCCCAAAGACCGCCGGGTAGACGCCAAAGGTTTCAGTGCCTCCTGGGTGGTACAGGACCTGAACCGCCAGTTCCCCCAAAGCTGGACAGGCAACAAGTACAATATCCACAGCGATGATTTTGGTATCAAACTCTTCATGCCGGCAGAAAGTTATCAACAGTCCAGCCGTGCTGTTAAATATGCCATCCTGGTGATCGGCCTTACCTTCATCATTTTTTATTTCATTGAGCTCTCTCAACGCCGCGCCATTCATCCATTACAGTATGCCCTCATCGGCCTGGCCCTTTGTATTTTCTATACTTTGCTGATATCCATTTCAGAACAGCTTAACTTTACACTCGCCTATCTGATTTCCAGTGGGCTCACCATCGGCCTGATAGCCCTGTATACAGCCAGCGCCTATAAAAGCAGCCGTATTGCTGCAGGCATCGGAGCTACCTTGCTGGTCCTGTACGGCTTCATTTATGTGATCATCAGCGCTGAAGACCAGGCTCTCCTGATGGGTAGTATCGGTCTCTTCCTCGTGCTGGCTGCCATCATGTACTTCAGCAGGAATATCCGGTGGGATAAACTGTCTCAAAAATCATCAACATCGGCGTAGATATTATGAAAGATTCTTATTTCAGCAGACGGATAGCCAGTTTCGGATATGCATTCAACGGGATAGCCGCCTTCCTGCGCAGCGAACCCCACGCCCGCATACATGCGGTGGCCACCATCGTAGTAACAGCGGCCGGCTGCTGGTATAAGTTGACAAGGATGGAATGGATCTTGCTGATCATCACCATCGCGATGGTATGGGTCACAGAAATGCTGAATACCGTCATCGAAAAAATAATGGACCACCTGTCGCCCGACTACCACCTCAAAGTGAAGTGGATCAAGGATGTGGCGGCAGGTGCCGTGCTGGTGGCCGCTATCGCAGCTGCCTTCATCGGAACCCTGATATTTATTCCGCATATTCTGTAAAAACAGCTATTCGTCCCGTACCATTAACACATTAAAAACAAATGAAACATGCGTTTGAAAAGTGCCATCCGTTTGATGCAACAGCGAATTGCCCGTAACCAGCAGGTATACACCCTGTATTTTTCTATCCTCTTCAGCTTGTCATTACTCTGTTTTCGTATATACCATTCCGGTAGTTACCTGCGTATCTCGCTGATATGGAATCTGTTTCTGGCTTATATTCCTTTTGCCATCACCCGGTGGATGGAAAAACATCCGGCAGAAGTCAGCAACCGCTATGCCTGGTACGGATATTTTGTAGTATGGCTGTTGTTCATCCCCAATTCACCTTATATTCTGACAGACCTCTTTCATCTCTTCGATGGTGGCGTGCCGCTCTGGTTCGACCTCTTCGTTATCTTTTCCTTTGCCTGGAACGGCATGATGCTGGGTTATATCTCTATCCGCAGTATGGAGCAATTGTGGCAGGCAAGGCATACCCGCTGGCCGGCATGGCTGTTTACTTTCCCGGTGATGTTCCTTTGTGGTATGGGCGTATATATTGGCCGCTACCTGCGTTACAACAGCTGGGACGTGGTAAAGGACCCGCTGACCCTCCTGGGCGACATCCGCGATATCATATTGCATCCAGTGGAAAACCGCACCGCCTGGGCCTTCACTATCTGTATGGGTGTTTTCCTCAGCCTGATGTATCCCCTCGTAAAAAAACAAAGTGGTGAATCCGCTTAATATATCTACCTAAAAACAAAAATCCCGTTTGATCATCATCAAACGGGATTTTTGTTTTATAAATCTTCGCTTTAATCTTCTCTTCAATCTTCTCCCATCAGGAGCATCAGCTCCATCACAGTTTAGAAATCTACTCCCATACCAAAGTACCAGATCGGGCTGCCGCGGAAGAAGGCAACCATTGGCCAGCCGGCGTCTACACGAAGGAAGTATCCGGCGATGGTAGTACGTGAACCGAAACCATAACCACCAATGAAAGGTCCGAGGAAGCCTTCTTTGATACGGGTGGTCACGAGCCCGTTGTTATCGTTGTAGTTGGTGTAATTGGCATCTTTAAAGCTCAGCTTCTCGTTCCAGGCCGTACCGATGTCCATAAAGGTGGTCAGCTGGAAGTTACGCAGGAATGCGGAGTTGATAGGTTTGTTGATGAACGTGGCGAATACCGGCAATCTTAATTCAGTGTTCAGCAACATCACATTGTTACCATTTTTCGCATTCTGTTTGTAACCGCGCAGGTTTTCGGCCAGTGTCTGGAAAGCGTAGTTGGTATTGAGATTAACCGGTGTATTGGTGTTGATCTGCGGATTCAGCCAGTTGTCGATACCACCCAGGTAATACAACAGCTTGCGGGTACCCCAGGAGAGGTCAGCAGAGAAACGGGTTGCCCAGATGAAGTTGCGGTAAATCTTCTCATAATGCCTTACGTCGATACCCATGTTGTAGGTAAAGCGACCGTTAGCAGCCGGTGAGTTAGGATTGAAGATCTCGTTCAGCCCGCCGTTGGTCAGCTGGGAATTCAGCTCTCCGTATATTTTGTAACGGGTACCATTCCAGATGTTGATGGCTGGGTTGATGGTATTGTCGTACACATATTCCAGGCGACCAATCGCGTAGTTTTCGCTGTAGTTTTTGCTCAGCAGGGAAGGTTTTTCCACAGCCTGGGTAACGAGTTTATCAGTACGGAGACCAACAGACAAACGGAGGCTCCTTACCTGGTCGAACGGATAGCGTACTTCCGCCTGGTACAGGTTAGTGATGAACTTGGCCGGTGCACGGAACTGACCCAGCTCCGGATCGCTCACGATCACATCGCTGTTCTTATCTACTTTACGATAGTAGGTGAACTTATAATCGAAACGTTTCTTCAGGTAGGAAGTCGTGAAGAAATATTCAGAGCCCTGCAGCGATGACGGGATACGGAAACCACCGCTAAACTTCAGGTCTTCAAACAGATCGCTGACGCCTATACGAATTAATCCGTTCACCGGGTCTGTCAGGCGGATAGGACCGGAAGGAGGACCGGTAAACGGCTGGTATTTATTGATTAATACGGAGTTGTCCAATTGCAGGATCAGGTAATCAGAAGCAAACTTGAACTTGTAAGGGAACAGTTTGGATTTTTTCAGTACCGGTTCTTCTTTTTTCTTTTCGAACAGTCCTGGCACCGTAGGTACGGAAACCACATGGTTGGTGGTATCAACAGGTTCGTTACCAAATTCGTTCTGGAAGAAGTTGGGATGTGAGGAGGTGTCTTTGGCCGGGGCTGTATAGGTAGGCAGTCCCAGGCGCAGACTGTCTGCATGCATTTCTGCTTTGCGGTAGTTGGTCGGACGGGCCGTTACATTCCTTTTCTTCAGTACGTTGGTATCTACCTTCAGCTTCATCAATCTTTTGATATCACCATAACCGATGACTTCAGATACTTCACCCTGTTCACCGGTAATACGTGATTCCTGGATACCATATGGATAGTTGGATATCGGGAAGGTGTAGGTAGAGTCGTTGGTGATGGCTACGGCCTGGATAGAATCAGGTGCTGTGGAGCCATAAGCGGCGAGGGCAGAGTCCAGCTCTTCCTTGTCCGGGTTGTGCAGTATTTCAGAGCCTACGAAAAACAGGGAATCCACACCGGCGGCCTGTGATCTGAAGAAGCCGGCATAACGGTTACGGATACCGTTGGCGTCAGACACGAAGGTGAAGTGATGGGTGTTGTACTGCATAGGCAGGCGGGCATCGCCATACTTCAGGTCGGTGAGCTGTGTGATCTGTTTTTCGCTGCTTTTGTTCCAGTTGTCCACCATAAAGATGTTGTACGGTCTGCTAGGCAGGGAGGTGTCGCTGCCTCTGCCTTTGGGGCCGGGTCTGTTGGACGCGTAGATGATACCGCTTTTGCCAGGGAAGGCTGCAAAAGACGGATCGAGGTCGTCGTATACGTCGTTGGTGATCTGGTCTGTTTTGAAATTGCTGATGTTATAGGTAAAGATGTCGGTATGGCCGTTTTTGATGGCAGACAGCAGCAGGGTATTTTCCATTACAGGCATGTATTTGAAATCCACTACCCTGTCGAACTGTGGCAGGTCCTGACGTATAGTCGTTTTAGTTACCAGGTCATAGATCATCAGTTTGGTCTTGCCTTCATGTTCGTATATCACTGCGATGCGGTTGCCTTTGGTGTTCCAGGCCATCAGCGGATAGTTGGGATCTACCTGGTTGGCCAGCTGCATGACACCGCTGCGCAGCAGCACTTTAGGTTTGTTCCATCCCAGCTGTATCTGTACGCGGTAGACGCCTTTTTTGAACTCTACCACGGCATATGAGTTGTTTTTAGGATTGGGGTTGAAGCGGTAGTAATCGGATTTGCCGATTTCCTGTGCTACGATCACACGACCTTTGGCAGATGTTTTTCTGCGGCGGTTGTCTTCTGCAAAACGTTTCTGATAAAAAACGAAGAAGTCCTGGGTCGCTTTTTTAGGTGTCTGGTTGAGTACCTGCTCAAACCCTTTCTTCAGGCCGCGGTTGATGCGGGTGATATACATGAGGTAAGGTACTGCGTCTTTGCCATATTTACTTTCCACATAATACCAGAAGGCTTGTCCGGCCAGTAAGGGCTTGTCGTATGCCAGCTGGTTGAAGCTGGCGTATTTTCCGGACAACAGGGTCGCTTTCAGCTCTTCGTCCATTTTGGCGCTCCAGTTTTCGGCTGCATAGGCGATGAAGCCGTCGGTAAACCATTTGGGGAAATCTATCAGGGCGGCGTTGCCGGCAAATTCTCCGATATCTTCACCGAAGAGGAGGGTTTCCAGTAATATACGGGCTATCCCCTGGCGTATCTGGCGGCGAAGGTTGTCATGATTACCATCAAAATACACAATCATCTTATTACCTACCAGCTTGGTGACACCTCCGGTATTCTGCCAGTCGATACCAATACCGATATTGGACTGTTTCATCTCGCCGAAGCTGTTATACACCACGATATTGATACGCTGGCGGGGATTGGATTCCATAAACTGCTCTATGGAAGGCAGTTCTTTTTCGGCTATCTGGACAACATATTTCCCCAGTTCCAGACCTCCTTGGCTGAAATAGGTGTTAAAGTGCCGGCTTTGGTAATACCTCCACTTGAAATTTTTAAACTGAACACGATTTTGGCCGAATTCTACTGTATTTGTCTGGGCTTTTGTAACTATCGTTCCAAGTAATAGGGTACCTAGGACTAATAACCGGGTAATAAATCTGTTCATACAGAAAGTATTGATAATATTGTGATCAGTTTAAAATTAGCTAAAAATCAGGTAACAATGATCGAAATCCAACAATTCACCTTTGGTCCTCTTCAGGAAAACACCTACCTGCTTATTAACGGTAAAAGGGAATGTATAATTATAGACCCGGGTTGTTATTTTCAGGACGAAAGAAAAGAATTATTGCAATATATACAAACGGAGCGCTTAAATGTTACGAGATTGCTGAATACGCACTGCCACTTTGATCATATATTCGGCAACAAGCTGGTAGCGGATACGTTTGGGGTAAAGCCTGAAATACACAAAGACGATCAGGTGGTGCTGGACAACTCACAGGCAGTGGGAGCAATGTACAATATCCCTTTTGAGCCCTCTCCCATGCCGGGTCGTTACCTGGCAGAAGGAGAAAAAATCCCGTTTGGCGGCCACGAGCTGGAAGTACTGCTGACGCCCGGCCATTCTCCTGGCAGCGTGTCTTTTTATTGTCCTACCCAGCAGTTTGTGATCGGAGGCGATGTGCTCTTTTATCAAAGCATAGGCCGTACCGACCTGCCGGGAGGTAATCATGCTACCCTGTTGCGCAGCATACGGGAAAAACTCTTCGTATTGCCGGATGAGGTAAGGGTATTTCCCGGGCACGGTCCCGCCACTACGATCGGCTTCGAAAAGAAATATAACCCTTTTTTGATTTAGGGATTTCTTTATTTAGAGATTTAGATATTTTGAGAGGAAAACCCATATAAATCTCAAAATATCTAAATCTCCAAATCCCTAAATTACCTGATGTATTTTCCGATAAACGGCATCCTGGCAAATTCCTTCTTCTCCATCCGAAAGATAAACCACGTATAGGCGCCAAAGAAAGCGGTGGCTACCAGCAGCGACAATGGCTTCAGTGCATAGATGTCGCGTGGAGAAAGTACTTTGGCATTCAGCCAGCTATATACGTAATAGGTGAGCACTGCCACAGCAATGTAGGTGATCAGTTTAGGAAGATGATAAGGGATGGGATAATATTTTTGTCCGAGTACATAACATATCACCATCTGGATAAAATAACATACCATGGTGGCCAGTGCGGCGCCATAGTAGCCCATTACCGGTATCCACCAGTAGTTGAAGAGAAAAGCCAGTACAGCCGTGATCAGCGTGATCACTGCGCCCGTTTTGGTCCGGTCTGTCAGTTTGAACCAGATGGTCAGGTTATAATAGATGCCCAGGAACATGTTGGCCAGCAGCAGCACCGGCACAATACGCATCCCCTGATAATAGAAGGGAGTACGCAGGAATGCTTTCCAGACATTAAGATAAAGGCTTACAAAGAGGAACATGAGGCATAGCATCACTACAAACAGCTTCATGATACGGGCATATACCCGTTGCGGATTGTCGCTTTCAGCCTGTTTGAAGAAAAAAGGCTCTGCTCCTAACCGGAACGCCTGTATGAACATGGTGATCAGAATGGCCAGTTTATAGTTGGCGCTATACAGTGCGATAATTTCCTTTTTGGCCTCCATATTGTTGCCGGGCAGGAACTGAGGCAGAAACCAGGCCCGGTCAAAGGTTTCATTGACCATGCCGGCCATGCCCACAATGATCAGGGGCAGGGCGTAATGAAGCATCTGCTTCCAGAGGGCCAGGTCAAATTTCCATTCTATCCGCCGGATCTGTGGGAGGAACAGCACCAGTGTGATGGCGCTGCCCAGCATATTGCTCAGGTAGATATAACCAGTCATGTCACTTCCACTATGCGGGTTGGGTACCCACTGATAGCCGACTGCAGCCAGTTTGGGACAGATGGCCAGGAAAAAGATATTGAAGAAGATAGTCGTCAGTATGCCGGCTAGCCTGATGGCAGCATACCGCACCGGCCTGCCCTCCAGCCGCAGCTGGGCAAAGGGAATGGCCGTCAGGGCGTCAAAAGCCATCAGCAATACCACATAGGTATAAAAGGCCGGATGCCCGGTAAGCCCTGCCAGCTCTCCTGTATAGGAGTTGATCACCGTCCCCTTCAGCAACAGCAGCAGTACGGTGATAGATAAAGTCGATATCAGCAGTGAAATGGTGGACGTACCCAGCACATGCGCCTGGTTCTCTTTTTTGGCAAACCGGAAAAAGGCCGTCTCCATTCCATAGGTGAGCACAATATTGGCAAAAGGGATATAGGCATATACGTTAGACATCTCCCCAAAGGAGGCCTTCGTTAAAATACCGAGGTAAAAAGGAGTAAGGAAATAATTGAGCAGTTTGCTCATTATGTTACTCAAACCGTAATAAACCGTCTGTCCTGCCAGTTTCTTGATGCTGCTCAAACCCTGAAAATTTTATGCAAATTACGAATTAGTGCTGCGCTGTCACTCAAAATTTCCTCTGCGCTGCTGTTTTTTCTCCGACAGGCGCTTTTTAAACTGGATCCGTTTTTCAATAACAGCTTTGGAGGGCTTGGTGGCTACCCTTTTCTTGCGTGGTATCAATGCTTTGTTGATTAAATCATTGATTTTGAAGATAGCCTCATGTTTGTTGCCCAGCTGGGTACGCGCTGTCTGTGATTTTACCAGCAGCATTCCTTCTGAATTGATACGGTTGGCCAGTTTCTCGCGCAGTGTCTGCTTTTGTTCGGGGGTTAACAGGGCGGAGGCTTCTATGTTGAAATAGGCTTCCACCATGGTTTCCACCTTGTTCACATTTTGCCCGCCCGAACCGCCACTGCGGGCCGTACGGAATGTGAGCTCAGGTGTAACGTCAATGTTCATTGTATGATTGTTTTTTATAATGCAAAATTACACAAATAGGGAGGCAATTTATTAAATCTCTCTGAAATCCGCCCGGGAATGGTGTTGTGCCTTTGCAGTTTATAGCCTTACAGGGAGTAAGGGATCAGATAAACGCCTGCTGAATCTTTTGTCAGGGAAACAGGGTTTTCTCCCAGTGTAACAGCCTGAATGGAGGTTGTACAACAGCCATTACTTTTGGGGGTGATGGTGAGTTTTTCCCGTGTCATTTTTCCGGGTCTGCCCACCTCCAACTGTAAACGTGGCCAGGATTCAGGACCATAAAGCACATTTTTATCCCAGGGCGACTGGCGTGTCTCCAGTACTTGTTTATCATCGTAAATAAACCGGATGCTATCTGAAGATATATTGGCATGAGGACCAAATACAAGGTCTTCCCCTGTTCTGGCATCTACCAGCCGGAATCTTAAAGGCTCGCTAAAGTAGCAGCAGTTGCCGCAGGGGTCTTCATCTTTCTTGCTTTTATTGCTACAGGCACTTATCAACAGGGCAATAAACAGAATACAGGGTAGAAGGCGGGTCATAATATTTTGATTTTGGTAAACGTTAAGCGTGTAAAAGCGGAAAATGTTACGCCTGATTGTATTAATTTCCCGCTTTCTTAAACAGGATAAATATGAGAGTAGTCATACAGCGTGTGTCGCAGGCATCGGTCACTGTAGATGGGGTAGTCACCGGTCAGATAGGCCAGGGACTTGTGATATTGCTGAGCATCGAAGATGCCGACGGGCAGGAGGATATCAACTGGTTAAGCAGCAAGATCGTCAACCTGCGCATCTTCAACGACGACGATGGCGTAATGAACGTTTCCGTGAAAGATATGCATGCCGACATTCTGCTGATAAGCCAGTTTACGCTGCATGCCTCCACCAAAAAAGGAAACAGACCTTCGTATATCCGTGCCAGTAAACCCGATGTGGCTATTCCGCTGTATGAGAAAATGTTTCTGCAGCTGGAACAGGACCTGGGTACCACCATCCAGCGTGGTATCTTCGGCGCTGATATGAAGGTGGCGCTGATCAACGATGGGCCGGTCACCATTATCATCGATAGCCATAACCGCGAGTAGATTAAACCATTGTTCATACAATCCGTTATCTTTAAAACTTTAATCCATTATCCATGACTATACAGGAAGCTCAGGAAAAGATCGACAACTGGATCAACACCACCGGTGTACGCTATTTCAGTGAACTGACCAACATGGCCATTCTTACAGAAGAAGTGGGAGAAGTAGCCCGTGTAATGGCCCGGCAGTATGGCGATCAGTCTGCTAAAGAGAGTGATAAAAAAAGAGAACTGGCCGATGAGCTGGCCGATGTGATGTGGGTATTACTCTGTATCGCCAATCAAACCGGTATAGACATGACGGTGGCTCTGGAGAAAAACTTCGAAAAGAAAAATATCAGGGATGCTACCAGACATACCAGCAACCCGAAATTAAAATAATCACCACTACCCCACTCCGCCTATAAAACCTATTGCATGAACAGAACGACAGGAAAAATACAACTGTACTGGAAAGTGCTGAAAGAGTCGGCCAGCGCTTTTATAGATGGTAAAGTACTGAAACTCAGTGCTGCACTGGCTTACTACACTATTTTCTCCGTAGCGCCCATGCTTATCATTATCATCTTTTTCTGTGATCTGTTTCTGGGCAAGGAAGCGGTGGAAGGCAGCATCTATGGCCAGATACAGGGACTGGTAGGCAGCGAAGCCGCCCTACAGATACAGTCCATGATCCGTAATGCTACCCTGTCAAACGATATGAACTGGGCTACCATGGTGGGTTTCGTGACCCTGATCATCGGTGCTACCGGTGTATTCGCTGAGATCCAGGATTCCATTAACTTTATCTGGGGACTGAAGTCGAAGCCTAAGAAAAATGGCCTGCTGCGTATGTTGCTCAACCGGCTGTTGTCTTTTTCGCTGGTAGTGAGCATGGGCTTTATTCTGCTGGTATCGCTGGCTATCAATGGTCTGGTGGAGCTCTTCCAGAATGTGCTCTACCGGCTCATACCCACCAAACTGACCACCACCGTGATCGTATATGTGGCCAATCTGGTAGTGCCTTTCATAGTCATTACCATCTTGTTTTCCATCATCTTTAAAGTATTGCCGGACGCCCGTATCAGGTGGAAAGATGTGGTGGTAGGCGCTATTGCGACCGCAGTACTGTTTATGATCGGTAAATTCGGCATCGGGTATTACCTGGGTGCCAGCAAGGTCAGCTCCACCTACGGAGCAGCCGGTTCGGTGGTTATCATACTGTTGTGGGTGTATTATTCCGCAGCTATCCTGTATTTTGGGGCTGTCTTCACCCGGGTGTACATCCGGCATTTCGGAAGGGAGATCTATCCTAACGACTATGCTGTATGGGTAAAACAGGTAGAAGTGCCGTATGAGCGGCCGGTTAAGGAAAATGAAGTGGAAGAAGGTTGAATTTACTGCCAGTAATGGCATTACATATTATATAATAATTACAAACATATTTTCAAATTTGGCATTTATCTTTGCGCCACTATGTCTACAGATCAGAATAAATTCCAGGCGATTATATCGCATTGTAAAGAATACGGTTTTGTTTTTCCATCCAGCGAGATATATGATGGATTGAGCGCTGTTTATGATTACGGTCAGTACGGCGCGGAGCTGAAGAAAAATATTAAGGACTACTGGTGGAAGAGCATGACCCAGCTGCACGAAAATATCGTGGGGCTCGATGCTGCCATCTTTATGCATCCTACCATCTGGAAGGCATCCGGACATGTGGACAACTTCAGCGATCCAATGATCGACAACAAGGACAGCAACAAGCGTTACCGGGTAGACCACCTGCTGGAGGCCTTTGCCGAAACACTGCCGGAAGCGGAAGGCAATGCCCTGCTGGCCAAAATGGACGAACTCCTGAAAGAAAACGACTTCGCAGGCCTTAAAACCCTGATCGAAGACAATAAAATTAAATGTAGTGTCAGCGGCACCTGCAACTGGACCGAAGTACGTCAGTTCAACCTGATGTTCTCCACCCAGCTGGGCAGCGTAACCGATGAAGCCAATGAAATATACCTGCGTCCTGAAACAGCACAGGGTATCTTTGTAAACTTCCTCAACGTGCAGAAAACCGGCAGGATGAAAGTGCCTTTCGGTATCGCACAGATAGGTAAAGCTTTCCGTAACGAGATCGTAGCCCGTCAGTTTATTTTCCGTATGCGTGAATTTGAACAGATGGAAATGCAGTTCTTTGTACGCCCTGGCACACAACAGGAATGGTATGAGAAATGGAAGGAAGAGCGTATGCAGTGGCACCTGAGCCTCGGCACCGATCCAGCCAGATATCGCTTCAAAGACCACGCTAAACTGGCTCACTACGCCGATGCCGCGGTGGATATCGAATTCGAATTCCCATTCGGCTTCAAGGAACTGGAAGGTATCCACTCCCGTACTGACTTCGACCTGAAACAACACCAGGAATACAGCAGAAAGAAAATCCAGTATTTTGATACAGAGATCAACCAGAACTATGTGCCTTACGTGATAGAAACTTCTATCGGTCTGGACCGTATGTTCCTGCAGGTGATCTGCAATGCTTACGAAGAGCAGGACCTGAGCACCCCGGAAAAAGCAGACAGCCGTGTAGTATTGAAACTGCCCGCCAAACTGGCTCCGATCAAACTGGCTGTTTTCCCGTTAACTAAGAAAGATGGATTACCAGAAGCGGCACAACTGCTGATAAAAGAGTGCAAACAGTACTTCCACTGTTATTATGAAGAAAAGGATAGTATTGGTAAACGCTATCGCCGTCAGGATGCCATCGGTACGCCTTTCTGCGTAACAATAGACCACCAGACTAAAGAAGATGGTACTGTTACCATCCGTCACCGCGACAGCATGGAACAGGAACGCGTTCCGCTGACCGAGGTAAGGAATATTGTTATGAATAAGATCATGTAATACATTGTAACATATCCGGGCTACAGTCGTTAAACTTCGTATATATCCCCTACCCCTATGCATATACGAATATTAATGGCTGTAGCCTTTGTTTTTTGTTGTACTACCCTCTTTGCCCAGCGCAAAAAAACACCGCAACCCCGTTTCTCTGCTGACACCCTTGTAACAGCTGCTGCTGACGCCAGAATATGGCCACATGCACTGTATGGTAGCCTTTTCAGTCCTGCCTGCGGTTTCGGGCTCAACTATGATGTACGTTTTACCAGGCGCCGTACCGGTCTGGGTGCGCGCATGGGCATCGGTTTTGCTCCGGAGTACCGGGACAGCTGGGCTGACAAGCCAAGCCGTCCCCGCTGGAATGGCAGTGTAGAGGTGGATACAGGCCGGCACTACCTCTCTGTTCCCAACCGCCCCAGTATTTTCGGGGGCCTCAATTATGTAGTGGGGCAGCCGGATAAAAATTGTGCGGAACTGGGTGCTGGCATGACCTACCTGTTTGGCGATTCATTATGGTTTGAAGAAGGAGCCAGCGATCGCACCCTGGTGGGATGGACTGCCGCAGCATGGCGCCGGCATTTCAAGCGGCATTTTATGATGAAGATCGGGGGAATGCTGATGTTTTCGTCTAACCGGGTAACGCCCAATCTGGACCTGGGTTTTGGCTACTGCTGGTAAAACAGTTACCCGTACAGTTCCTGGTGAATATCTTTCCGGTCGTAGCCCATGGCGGTGATGCGTTGTTTGGCTTCATCAATCATCGCCTTCCAGCCGCATAGGTAAAAGTTGGCGGGTTTTTTCTCTCCGGCCAGTATCTCTTCGTAGATGCTGTGTACATACCCTTTGTGGCCGCTCCAGTCTTCCTGACGGCTCAGCGTAGGGAGGTAATGAAAACCAGGCAATTGAGCTTCCAGCTGCCGCATTTCTTCAGCATACAGCAGGTCCTCTTCATAACGGCAACCGAAAATAAGATGTATTTCTGGATGTGGCAGCTGGTGCAGGAGAATGTGCTGGACCATAGACCGGAAAGGGGCTATGCCCGTGCCTGTACAGATGAGGAACAGGTCTTTCTCCATGTTTTCCGGCAGTGTGAATACGCCCAGGGGCCCACGTAGCTGCAGTGTGCTTCCTTCTTTGATCTCATTGAAAAGATAGGTGCTGCCCAACCCGCCTTCCAGTAATACGATTACCAGCTCAAATTCATTAGTGCCATCCGGGTGCGAGGCAATGGAATAACTACGCCATCGTTTGTTCTTTTTTTCGTGGATGGGGAGGTCGAGGGTAACAAACTGTCCCGGCTTGAAATTAAAGCTTTCCAGCTCGGGCACACGGACCCAGAACCGCCGGGTATTGGGTGTTTCATCTACCAGCCGGGTAACAATGCCTGTATGCCATATCTCCTGCATGGAAAAATGATTTTGGTGTCATTGAATATAACAAAACATTTTGGCATTTTATCATTTGAATATTTCCCCATTTAGGAACCCACAAGGGTCCAAAACCCAATAGTTAAATTTCTAAATAACCAAATAAACAAATGTTCGTATCTTTGCCACCTTCATGAATTTACAGGCTGTATTACAATTATATCAACGTGATGCTCGCCTGCAGTCGCTGGTGAAAGGCATTCAATCGCCCACCCCACAATACTTTCAGCTTTCTTCCCTCAGTGGGAGTGCAATAAATTTTGTGGCAGTTACCGCCTGGGCTAATGCAGATGCGAACCATCTCTTTATTTTGAATGATAAAGAGGAGGCAGCCTATTTCCAGAACGATCTGGAAAGTCTCAGCCAGGCGCTGGATATCTTCTACTTCCCCGACTCTTTCAAAAAAACCGGACAGTTCCAGGAGCTCAACAGCAGCCACAGTATGCTGCGCACGGAAGCGCTCATGAAGTTCTCCGGTGATACTGTACGGAAGAAAATACTGGTCACCTATCCCGAAGCACTCTGGGAGAAAGTGGCCGGCAGCAAGGCTTTCAGTACCAACATGGTTCAGCTGAAAGTAGGTGATGTACTGAAAGTAGATCCCCTGCTGGAGAAAATGGTGGCCTGGGGCTTTGAACATACCGATTTTGTGTATGAACCCGGCCAGTACGCACTGAGAGGTGGTATCCTCGATATCTACTCTTTCGGTAATGAAAAACCTTACCGTATCGAACTTTTCGGGGAAGATATCGACTCCATCCGCCTCTTCGATCCGGAAAGCCAGCTGAGTGAGCGTAAACTTACACAGGTGACGCTCATCGCCAATATGGACACCCATACGGTTGACCATATGAAAACATCACTGGTGGAGTTTCTGCCCGCCAATACCATCGTATGGATGAAAGACCCGGCCTATATCCGGGATGTGGTGGAACAGATGGAACAACGACTGGACGACTGGTTACAAACCGGTCAGAAGGTAAAGGTGAACGATGATGAAGATATGACGCTCAACAGCGACGACTTCGAAAAAGCAGCCCCACTGATGGAACAGCTGCTGCAAAAGACCACCATCGTTTTCGGCAACAAAGAATATCTCCCGGAAAATGGTATCCAACCGGAAACCATTACCTTTGATACCCAGGAACAACCGGTGTTTAACCGGCAGTTCGACCTGCTCCTCAAAGACCTCGGCCAGCACAACAATAGCAAATACTCCCTCTTCATATTCGCAGATAACCCGCGCCAGCTCGAACGCCTGCGCAGTATCTTCGAAGACCTGAAAGCAGACTTCGTCTTCTTCCCTATCCCCGTGGCTATCAGCAACGGGTATATCGATCATTCCCTGAAACTGGTATGTTATACAGACCACCAGATATTCCAGCGTTTCCACAAGTCAAGGGTAAAACAGGCCTACAACAAAAACAAGGCTATTACCATGAAGACCTTGCGGGAACTGCAGCCTGGCGACTATGTAACACATATCGATCACGGTGTGGGCGTATACAGCGGATTACAGAAGATTGAATCGGGCGGGAAGATGCAGGAAGCCATCCGTATTATTTACAAAAACAACGACCTGTTGTATGTAAATATCAACTCCCTGCACAAGATCAGCAAATACACCGGCAAGGAAGGCGTAGAGCCCCGTGTCAACAAACTGGGCAGCGATGCCTGGGACAAGCTGAAGGAAAAAGCCAAAACACAGGTAAAAGATATCGCCAAAGACCTGATACAGCTGTACGCCGTGCGTAAAGCCCAGCAGGGATTTGCACACAGTCCGGATACTTACCTGCAAACAGAGCTGGAAGCCTCCTTCATCTATGAGGATACACCTGATCAGAGCAAGGCCACGGCCGACGTGAAAAGGGATATGGAAGGCCCCGCTCCTATGGACCGCCTCGTTTGCGGTGACGTGGGCTTCGGTAAAACGGAAGTAGCCATCCGCGCTGCCTTCAAATCCATCGTAGATGGAAAACAGGCTGCTATACTGGTACCTACCACCATCCTGGCCTTCCAGCACTACAAAACGTTTTCAGAGCGTCTCAAGGATTTCCCCTGCACAGTAGATTATATCAACAGGTTTAAATCTTCCAAGGAAAAGAAGGAAACACTCCAACGTCTGCAGGAAGGGAAAATCGATATTATCATCGGTACCCATGCCCTGCTGAGCAAAGATGTGAAGTTCAAAGACCTGGGCGTACTGATTGTAGACGAAGAACAGAAATTCGGTGTTTCCGCCAAAGAAAAGCTCAAACAGTTTAAGCATAACGTAGATACCCTCACACTAACAGCAACGCCTATACCGCGTACGCTGCAGTTTTCGTTGATGGGTGCCCGTGACCTTTCCATTATCAATACGCCGCCGCCTAACCGCCAGCCTATTGATACGGAAGTACAGGTCTTCAACCAGGACGCTATCCGTGAAGCGATCTACTATGAAACGGAAAGAGGTGGACAGGTTTACTTTGTGCACAATCGTGTTAAAGGTCTCGCCGAAATGGCCGGCCTCATACAGGGTCTGTGTCCCGATCTGTCTATCGCCACGGCCCATGGCCAGCTCGAAGGACACCATCTGGAAGAAGTAGTGCTGGATTTCATCGACCGTAAATATGATGTACTGGTATGTACCAATATCGTGGAAAGCGGTGTGGACATTCCCAACGCCAATACCATCATCATTAACAATGCCCACCATTTCGGACTGAGCGATCTGCACCAGCTCCGTGGCCGCGTAGGACGTAGCAACAAAAAAGCGTTTTGCTACCTGCTTGCTCCGCCTATGAGCACGCTCACTGCTGACAGCCGTAAACGCCTGCAAACACTGGAGCAACACAGTGAACTGGGCAGCGGTTTCCAGATCGCTATGCGCGACCTCGATATCCGTGGTGCCGGTAACCTGCTGGGGGGTGAACAAAGCGGATTCATGGCGGAAATAGGTTTCGATATGTACCAGAAAATCCTGGACGAAGCTATCCGTGAACTGAAACAGAACGAATTCCGCGACCTCTTTAAAGAACAGCTGGAAGAGAAAAAGGATTTCGTCAACGACTGTACCATCGATACAGACCTCGAAATTCTTATCCCTGATACTTATATAGAAAGCATCCAGGAGCGTCTTAACCTGTACCAGGAACTGGACAATATCACAGAAGACAGCATCCTGCAGCACTTCGAGAAAGCACTGGTAGACCGCTTTGGGCAGCTGCCTGAGCCGGTAAAAGACCTGCTCACCATGATCCGCTGCCGCTGGATGGCTATCCAGCTGGGCTTCGAGAAAATGATGCTCAAGGAAGAAAACTTACGCTGCTATTTTATCAATAACCCGGATTCCCCTTATTTCGAATCTCCCACGTTCCACCATATATTAACGTATATACAAACCCGTGTGAATAACGCCAAACTCAAACAGGTGGGCAAAAACTTCATGCTGGTAGTAAACCGTATCCGTAATATGGACGATCTCTATGCTTTCCTCAAAGGCATAACCGACAGCCGTAAATAATTTTTTGTAACAATTTTTGTGTGTAATCGTTTCATTTACAAAGTGAAATAGATTGCTTTTATTGCCATTTGATGAGGATGGAAATTTTTTTTCATCGCTTTTATGGAAACCTTTATTTCCTCCGCATCATGAGGGTGTTAAAAGCAACGAAAACAAATTTTTTAAATAGAAAAACAAAGACACATGAAAAAGGTAATGTTATTAGCCGCTGGATTATTCTTAACTCTGAGCACTTTCGCCCAACAGGCCGACAATAAACAAGTTAAAAAAATTGAGGTCAACGGTTCTGCAGAAATGATCATCACTCCGGATGAAATCTATTTCGATATCACACTGAAAGAATATGTAAAAAGCAAAAACAAAGTAGACATCACTACGCTGGAAAAACAACTGGAAAAAGCAGTTGCTGATGCAGGTCTGCCAAAGGAAAGCCTCACCATTGAAAATATAAACAGCTTTAACTATGAGATCATCCGTAAGAAAAAAGATCCCATGGAATTTATGGCCCGCAAACAATATCGTCTTAAACTCAACAAACTGGATAAAATTAACAGCATCCTCGGTGCAGTAGATGCAGAAGGTATTGAGAGTACCCGTATCGCTTCCTATACTTCCAGCAAAATGGAGCAATACCGTAAGGAAGTAAAGATCAAAGCCATGCAGGCTGCCAAAGCAAAAGCTGAATATATGCTGGCTGCTATCGGTAATACACTCGACGGTATCATCGAAGTACAGGAAATAAGCACCGACAACTTCACTGATTTCCGCCCGCAAATGCAGACTAACGTTGTTATGTACAAATCTGCTGATGCAGCCGGTGAAAATTATTCTTCCGACATCGAATTCAAAACCATCAAAATCCGCGCTGAAGTAAGAACTACTTTCGGCATCAAATAAACTAACCCCATAAAACAAAAGGGGCCGTCTCAAAACAAGAGACGGCTTCTTTTTTATAAATTCCGGTTGTTATAATGATTCTCCAGTTTCCATTTTTAGAAGTGAAGGGTTAACCTGATTTTATGCTGTTTTCTTTCTAAGATTGTGTGCCATAGCCATTAATCCCATTTCGATTGACACTTTATCCATCCCTTTTAGCATAAATCTTTTAAAGCCATGATTATGCTTAATATTTGCGAAGACAGATTCCACGTCATGGCAACGTTGTTTACGCTTCTGTATTCCTTTTCTTCCTTTTAATCGTTTGTCAGCCAGCTCCTTAAGACGATTTAGATTATGATTTACTTCTATGATGCGATTTGTTTGTTGATCATGACACATCTGCCGTAATGTACATCCTTCGCATGTTCTGGCTTGATAAGTAGTTATTGTTTGCCCGTACCCGTTTTTAGTTGTTTTTGGGAACGTACTTTTTCTACGCATTCGCTGGCCGGCAGGGCAGATATAGTGGTCCTTTTCAGCATTGTAGGGTAGGTTTTGGGCCTTGAACATTTCCCTGGTTTTAGTTGACCGGTGCTGGTTGCGATCGAAGGAAGCATGCTTAACATAAGCCGTAATTCTCCTGTTTTCCAACCATTGATAGTTCTGTTCGCTGCCATACCCTGCATCCGCTGTAATATTGGCGGGCACTCGTTTATATAACCGTATATACTGCAGGAGATGACTGATTAAAGTTGATGTATCCGTGGACTGCTGATGAAGGCTGTAATTGACGATGTATTGATTATTAGTACTTATCTGGAGATTATAAGCTGGTTTAAGCTGACCATTCTTCATATGATCTTCCTTCATACGCATAAAGGTAGCGGCGGGATCTGTTTTGCTATAGCTATTGCGGTTAGAGCCTATTATTTGTTCCTGTTGCTCATACTTATCCAACGCTGAAGGCCAGTTACGGTGAGCATATCCCAGCTTTTGTCTGATCCGCTTGTCTATGGGTTTTTCTTTGAGGGCGTCATTGATGGCCGCTATTGTTTTACTGACTTTTTCACTGTCGATTTTGTCATATCCGGATGGGTCCGTATCATCACCCAATTCTGAAGCTGCCACTGATTGTGCATATTTCCACAAGTCATTAAGCTGCTGTTTTATTTTTTCTTTACTGTACTTAATGCCATTGCTCCATACAAAACTGTAGCGATTTGCCTGCGATTCTATCTTTGTCCCGTCAGTGTACAGTTCTTTTATGTTCAGTAAGCCTTCTTCGCATAACAACAATACCACCTGGGTGAATATAGGTTGTAATACCTTTTGCAAGCGTTCACCACGGAACCTGTTGATCGTATTATGATCGGGTTTACTCATACCACTAAGCCACATAAAGTGGATGTTCTGGCCTAGTGCCTCCTCTATTTTACGGCTACTGTAAATGTTATTTATATAAGCGTAAATAAGGACTTTCAATAACATCCTGGGATGGTAACTGCTGGTTCCTCCTGCTTTATAACGCTTCAGCAATAAAGTTATATCGATCTTTTCTATTACGTCATCCACCACACGAACTGGGTGATTCTCGGCTATCAGATCCCCAATCTCGGGAGGGAAAAGCATAGCCTGGTGCTGCTGATTGGCTTTAAAGACTACTGATAGTGTTTTTCCTTTGGGCATACTATAAAAACGGAAAAAGCTACCCCGCAGATTTCCCCCCCCAAAAAAAAAGAAGGGAGTGTCTTTTGAGACACCCCCTTTTGTTTTACGAAGCTTTATGTTAGAAGCTGTATCTCAGACCGATCTGCATCTGGTAACGGGATCCAAAGAAATCTTTGGAATAAGAAGAAGTCGGAGTATCGAATTTGTAAGTAGGATAGTTGTTCACAACTTTTCCGGTTGGTGTCAGACCAACGCTGGCAGAAGAGTTGAAGGTATTTGGTGAGAAGTACTGAATACCCCAGTCTTTGTTCAGCAGGTTGGTAACGTTCACGATATCGTAAGTGAGTGTGAGCGTGTGCATGGTTTTACGAGGCTTGAAGTTGAAATCCTGGCTGAAGCGGAAGTCTGCCTGTGTGTTCCATGGTGTGCGGCCACCGTTACGTTCAGTGAACTCACCTTTGCGGCCGTTCAGGTATTTGTTGCCGTCTACATAGGTCATGAAGTCAGCAGCCTGTTGTGCAGCAGTTTTACCACCGGCGATGTCAGTGAAGAAGTTGGTAGCTTCAGCAACATCTTTCGGGATGTAAGCCAGGCTCACCTGCTGTGGTGTACCCTGGATAGTGGCGTTTACGAAACCGTAAGTATATGGTAAACCGGAAGAAGTGTTAAAGAAGGCAGAGAAGTTGGAAACCCATTTGCCTTTAGTTCCCCAGTCCTGTTTGTAGCCAACAGTAGCTACGATACGGTGACGGATATCGAAGTTGGAGTAAGCCAGACCTGGATTGTTTGGATTCAGTGCCTGGTTCAGCTGCCAGTTAGACTCCATAGAGTTACGGATACCGTTGGTGAGATCTTTAGCCTGTCCGTAAGTATAGGCAGTCATGAAGTTCAGACCAAATGGGAAGGATTTGGAAATCTGACCGGTGATGCTGTAACGGTAACCTTTGTCGGTGTTAGACAGCAGGTAAGCGTTGGTGTACAGCGGATTGATTTTTTTACCGGAGAAGATAGGTTGTTGTTTGTTTACATCATATGCGTAGTAGGTAGGATTGTCTACCAGGTTGATCTGCTGGAACATCAGGTCTTTCACTACTTTAGTGTAGATACCTTCGATGCTGAATTTCCATTGGTCACGGGTGTTGTATTCCAGTGCCAGGCTGCTTCTCCATACCTGTGGCATTTTGAAGTTGTTGTCGATCAGGTCTACCTGGGTAGCGCCTGCAGGATCGTTTACTTTTACACCATTCTGGGCTGCGAAATCAGCGATACCATTGGGAGATGGTTTAGCAGCAGGCAGCGGGCCGTTAACAAACGGTGTAGAGGATTTCTGGTCGTAAGCACCATAGGTAACACCGTTGTTGTAGTAAGCATAACCTAACCATGCGAAAGGAATACGGCCGGTGAAGAGGCCGGTACCACCGCGGAGTACGAGGCTGTTATCACCTTTGATATCATAGTTGAAGCCTAAGCGCGGAGATATCTGTACATTATTCAGGAAGCTGTTTTTGATATCCTGAGGTTTGGTGTAGGTGTAGGTAGTACCGTAGTTTGCATCAACCGGAGCTTTAGTGGTTTTGTCGCTCAGCGGCTGTTTGTTAGGAATACCGGTATAGTCTAAACGGATACCTGGAGTGATTTTGAAGCGGTCAGTGATTTGGATTTCATCCTGTCCGTACAGGCTCAGCAGGTTTACTTTGAACTGTGCCGGAGGATTGTTCCAGATATAGTCGCGGGAGTTGTTGGCGTAGTTGTAGTTACCACGTACGCGGCTTGGATTGTTAGCGAGGAAGTCTTCTACGCTGTTGTAGTCCAGACGGCCGTTCCAGGAGTTTACAAAACCATAGGTGATGTTGTAGAACTCGTTGTGTGTACCTACAGTGATGGTATGGTTACCTTTGAAGATGGTCACGTTGTCGGTGATTTCGAAGGTTTTTTGTTTCATGTTGAAGATACTGGCTTCGCGGTCAGTACCCAGGAAGATGGTAGAACCAGGAGTGCGGCCTTTGATCTGGATCTGCGGAGTAGCAGGATCAGACAACGGACTTCTGTAATCGTGGATATTGGAATAACCCAGGATTAAGCTGTTGGAGAGGTTGTTGTTGAAATTGCTTTTCAGCTCTGCTACAGTAGAAGACTGGTTGTTCACCTGTTTGAAGTCGATGCCTTGGAAACGGAAGTTCTGTTGGTCGCGTTCCAGGTTGGTAGCTTCAGAAGTGATGGTGTTGTTACGAACAGACAGCTGATGTTTGCTGTTGATATGCCAGTCGATTCTGTTAAAGAATTTATTGGAGTTGGAGTAGATGCTGGTGTTACCTGCAGTTCCGATGTCAACGCCATAGGATTTCATCAGGGCAGTGATGTCATTAGCATCTTTTTCAGTGAGAACGCCACCACCATCAGCAGAACCTGCAGCGAGGATCACCGGGTCTACACGACGGGTTACTTCTTCGTTGGTGAAGAAGAACAGTTTGTTTTTGATGATAGGGAAACCTACGCGTACACCTGACTGGTATTCGTGGAAATCGCTGGGCAGTTTGGAGCCGTCACCGATTTTGTTTTTACCGATCATGGAGGCGTTACGGCCATAACCGTATACGGAACCGTGTACTTCGTTGGTACCGCTGCGGGTTACAGCGTTTACGCTACCACCGAGGAAGTTACCTACTTTCACGTCGAATGGGGCGAGTAATACCTGTACGTCCTGGATCGCATCGAGAGATACAGGGTTAGTACGGGTGCTGCTGCCTGGCTGACCGCTGGTAGCGCTCTGTCCACCGAGGGAAGGGCTGAAGCCGATCGCGTCGTTGTTGATAGCACCGTCAACGGTTACGTTGTTATAACGGTAGTTGGTACCGAGAAATGAGTTGTTGTTGCTCTGAGGAGTTACTTTGGTGAGGTCCTGCAGGCTGCGGCTCAGTGTAGGCAAGGATTTGATCTGCTCCTGTCCTATTTTGGTGCCGCCGGTTTTGCTGCCGGTATTGCCGGTTACCACGATTTCGCTCAGCGCTGTGGATTCTTCCTGCAGTTTGAAGTTATAGCTGATAGAACCCAGTCCGAGGTTCACATTTTCCTTCACTTCTTTTTTATAGCCAATGAAAGATACGGTAATTGTATAAGGACCGCCCGGATTCAGGTTGGGTACAATATAACGGCCATCGCCGTTGGTTTGAGTACCGTTTTTGATGCCGGTGCTGGTATTTACTACCACTACGGTCACCCCGGGAATAGCCTGTCCGCTCGGATCTGATACCTTACCGGTAACAATCGAAGTAGTAATCTGCGCCTGGGCGCTGTTACAAAATAAAATTACAAGAATGCTCGCTAATAGCGTGACAATTGATTTCATAAAGCCTGTAAGTATTTACAGGTGCAAAGCAACTACTCCAAAGCAACCAGAATGTTAACAGATCATTACCAAATTGTTAAGGAGTACTTAAAATGATCTTAAACTAGCTGTTTTCGATTTAAAATGGGTTTAGATAGTATTATGTTTAGTATTTTATATGAAAAGTATGTTAAGAATCAACCTGAAATGTACTAGAAAAGAATTGTTAACCGAACATGAACAATAACTTTATTAATATAACTTTAACGTATATACGAAAATGGCTAAAGGGTTGTGTCTGATAATGTTAAATTAAAAAACCCTGCCTTAAAAGACAGGGTTCGCGTTTTGCAAAAAACGTTGATTACTTAAAAGTAGACTTTAAAAGTCCCGTCCGTTAAAGGTTTTTCTATTTCACCACTGGTCAAGGTGCCGGAGAGTGTACCCTCCGCTTGTTTACTATTAATGCTTTCAAGTTTGATGGAGAGTGTTTTAGAGATATAACCACTCTCTTTTTGCTGAATGTCCATCAGCGTCATTACACCGGCCTGTTCATCATATGTTCCCGGCTGTACATTGCCTGGAAAAGTGATCATCAGCTCCATATGTTTGCCGAAATTATTGGTAACACCATCTATTATCAGCGTTCTTTTGCCAGCAATAACGGTATCTGTCATATAACCCTGGGTGGAATTGGACTGATAGGTGATATCTCCCAACTTAAAAGCGAAGTGGCCATCCGGTGTAGCTTCTTTCTTTTTGGAACAACTGGTCAGTCCCGCTCCTACTACAATCGCAATAACGGCCCATACGAAGACTTTTAAACGCATATGTCTGGTTTTAGTGTGCTGTCCTGCCGTACATGTAATAGACCGGTGCTGGCTGGCAAAAAAGGCCATGGCCAGCTGACTTATAGGAACAAGTAGGTGTACCGGTTAGTATACGGGCATAGGGATAAATTCATGTGCAATATATGTAATATTTTTTAAATTAAATAAAATAATAATAAATGATAGGGTAATATTGCACCTCATACTAAAATGGCCTGCGTCAATATTAACAATATTTTTGTGGCGTAATTCCGTATTATTACTGCTTGAGTTTAAAATATATAGCACATTATGTCATCGGAAGTAGTCAAACAATTACAGGAAGCCGTGCAGTTTTCTCCGGAAAATGTGCCCTTACGCTTACACCTCGCCCAGGTGCTGTTACAGGATTATGAATATGTGCAAGCCGAAGAACAATACCGCAAAGTATTGGAACTCTCACCCGAAAATACCGCTGCACAACTGGGACTAGCCCGTACTTTCTATCATCAGCAAAAATATTCTGCCGCCATAGTCGTACTCGAACAACTGGAACATCATGAACCAGACCACTTCGATGCGCTGTTGCTGCATTGCCGCATCCTGGTAAAGGAAAACTCCCTCCAGGCAGCAAAAGATGTTTACCAGCACCTCCTGCTGCTGAATCCCGGCTTCCGTGATGAAGCGCTCGATGCTCAGTTCCGTTTACCACAACAGCAACAAAGCTTTACGCTTGATGAGGAAGAGGATGAAGATCCCGACAAGATCTTTACCATGGAGAAGCCTGACATCAACTTCTCCGACGTGGGTGGCATGGAAAGAGAGAAACAGGAAATAGACCTTAAAATTATCAAGCCGCTGCAATTCCCTGACCTGTACAAGGCTTATGGTAAAAAGGCTGGTGGTGGCATCTTATTATATGGTCCTCCGGGCTGTGGTAAAACCTATCTTGCCAAAGCCACTGCCGGACAAATACAGGCGGAGTTTATCAACGTGGGCATCCACGATGTACTGGATATGTGGATCGGCAACAGTGAAAAGAATCTCCATGGCCTGTTTGAACTGGCACGCCAGCGCAAGCCCTGCGTGCTTTTCTTTGATGAAGTAGATGCATTGGGCGCCAACCGCACTTCTATGCGCAATAGCGGTGCCAGTCACCTCATCAACCAGTTCCTCTCCGAAATGGATGGTATCGCAGCCGATAACGAAAATGTGCTGATCATCGGTGCTACCAATGCTCCCTGGAGCCTCGACCCTGCCTTCAGACGCCCCGGCCGCTTCGACAGGATCATCTTCGTGGCACCACCCGACACCGACGGCCGGGAAGCCATCCTTAAACTGCAGCTCCGCAACAAACCGGTGTCCGACGTGGATTACAAAGCACTGGCCAAAGCTACCGCCGGCTACTCCGGCGCCGATCTGAAAGCTATCGTGGACATTGCCATCGAAGATAAACTCATGGAAGCACTGCAGAAAGGTGTACCACAACCGATATCACAAAAAGAACTGGTGAAAGCCATCAAAACACACAAACCTACCACCAGGGAATGGTTTAATACAGCCCGTAATTATGCCCTGTATTCCAACGAGGCCGGATTGTATGATGATGTGCTCAAATACCTGGATATTAAGAAATAAGATTTATGGCTGTACTCATTCAGCGTGCCCAGTTGCTGTTGCAGCAAGGGCGTTATCAGGATGCACTTACCACTTTAAAACAATACCTCAGTACCAGCGCCAATGATATTGATGCGCTTTTTCTGCTGGCCATTTGTTATATGGAGATGGATAAGCCCGAAGAGGCTGCCCAGGTGATCTCCAGCTCGCTCGGCTTTGCCCCGGACGATGACCGCTTTTTATATTTAAGGGCGCGGCTGGCACTCAATAAAAATCAGCTGCCGGAGGCCTTACAGGCTATCAGTGAAGCGGTGGCTATTAATCCCCATCATGCCGATTACTTTGGTATGTGGAGTCAGATATTGCTGTTTAAAAAAGACTATGCGCAAGCGTTGCAGAAAGCAGAAGAAGGATTGGCCGTTGACCCGGAAAACCTGATCTGTCTTAATCTGCGCTCCAATGCCCTGTTTAATCTGGGCAGAAAGGAAGAAGCCTTTTCTAATCTTGGCATAGCCCTGGAGCATAATCCGGAAAATGCCTATACCCACGCCAATCTGGGCTGGAAATGGCTGGAGGCCGGCGATCATGGTAAGTCGCTGGAACATTTCAGGGAATCACTGAAAATAGATCCTGGCCAGCAATGGGCCAAAGACGGGATGGTGCAGGCCATGAAGGCCCACTACTGGCTGTATCGCCAGTTTCTGAACTACGCATTTTTTATGGGTCGGCTGAAGGCGGGCACACAGTGGCTGGTCATTATTGGTATACTGGTACTGACACAGATAGCCAGCCAGGTGTTCTTCCCGCTATATGTGCTGCTGGCGCTGGTGGCCCTGTCTACCTGGCTGATAGTACCGGTAAGCAACCTGTTTCTGAGGCTGAATCCTTATGGTCGTTATGCGCTCACGCGCGAACAAACGAAAGTGTCCAATAGGGTGGGCGGTCTCCTGCTCACCGCTTTTCTGGCGGCAGGTGCCTACTGGCTCACCTCCATTCCCGGACTGCTCGCGATTGCCATCTGTACCGGCGTGCTGATGCTGCCCGTGGCCAGCATGTATACGCCACAATCACCCAAAAGCAGGAAGATATTTCTCATATATACGCTGGCCCTGACGTTTATTGGTTTGCTCGGCATTGGCTTTACCTTCCTCACCAACAATGTGGAAAATATATTCGTGGTCGTTATGCTGATTGGAATCTTTTTGTATCAGTTCCTGGCCAATTATCTTATAACAAGAGAATAACAACTGTGATTGATGTGATACTACTGATGCTCCTGATGAGCGAAGATCAATATGGAGATCAACATAATAAAAAGCGAAGAGCCCACTGAAATATCAGTGGGCTCTTCGCTTTTATCTTCGCTCCATCAGGAGCATCAGTAGTATCACATCAATCACAGTTAGCGTTATGCATCGATTTTCGCATACTTCGCGTGAGACTCGATAAAGGCCCTGCGGGGAGGTACTTCATCACCCATCAGCATGCTGAATACGCGGTCTGCTTCAGCGGCGCTTTCGATGGTCACCTGTTTGAGGGTACGTCTTTCCGGGTCCATGGTAGTATCCCACAGCTGTTCTGCGTTCATCTCACCAAGACCTTTATAACGCTGTATGGTTACGCTGTCTTCTTTACCGCCGCCGGCCAGCTGGAGAGTAGCAGCTTTACGCTGTTCTTCTGTCCAGGCATACACGTGATCTTTACCTTTTTTAACGAGGTACAGCGGTGGCTGGGCGATGTAAACATAGCCCTGCTCTACCATGGCTTTCATGTAGCGGAAGATGAAGGTAAGGATCAGGGTGGCGATGTGGCTACCATCCACGTCCGCATCCGTCATGATGACCAGTTTATGATAGCGGAGTTTGGAGAGGTTGAGTGCTTTATCGTCTTCTTCAGTACCGATGGTTACACCCAGCGCGGTGAAGATATTTTTGATCTCGTTGTCTTCGTATATCTTGTGTTCCATGGCTTTTTCCACGTTGAGGATCTTACCACGGAGCGGGAGGATAGCCTGGAAGTTACGGTTACGGCCTTGTTTGGCAGTACCACCCGCCGAGTCACCTTCGACAAGGAACAGCTCACATTTTTCAGGATCGTTGTCGGAACAGTCGGCCAGTTTACCTGGCAGGCCGCTACCGGTCATTACGCTCTTGCGTTGTACCAGTTGACGGGCTTTACGGGCCGCTTCACGGGCCTGGGCAGCCAGTACTACCTTATTGATAACGGTTTTGGCTTCGCGGGGATTTTCTTCCAGGAAGGCATCCAGTACGGCAGCTACGGAGCTGTCTACTACTCCCATTACATCGGAGTTGCCGAGTTTGGTTTTAGTCTGGCCTTCAAACTGAGGTTCAGGTACTTTTACGCTGATGATAGCGCTCAGGCCTTCACGGAAGTCATCGCCGGTTACTTCTACCTTTGATTTCTCAAACAGCTTGTTTTTGTCACCATAGGATTTGAACACGCGGGTGATGGCGCGGCGGAAACCGGCCACATGGGTACCCCCTTCGATGGTGTTGATATTGTTAACGTAGGAAAAAATGTTCTCACTGAATGCATCGTTGTACACCAGGGCTACTTCCACAGCTACATTGGAGGCTGGGTCGTGGGTTTCCACGTAGATAGGTGCTGGCAGCAGTGCGTTACGACGGCCATTTTTGTCGAGCATCTGAATAAACTCACGGATACCGCCTTCGCTGTAGAAGGTTTCTGTGAAGATATTGCCCTGTTCGTCTTTTTCGCGCTCATCAGACAGGGTGATGCGGATTTTACGGTTCAGGTAAGCCAGCTCTCTCAGACGGCCGGCCAGAATTTCTTTGTTGTAGGTCGTTTCCTTGAATATTTCATCATCCGGTTTGAAGTGAACGGTAGTACCGGTGGTGTCGCTCACCCCGATTTCCCGTACTGAATACTGAGGGATACCGCGGTGGTATTCCTGTTCAAACAGTTTGCCTTCAGTTTGTACGGTCACATGCAGCACGCTACTCAGTGCGTTTACGCAGCTGACACCCACCCCGTGCAGACCGCCGGATACTTTATAGGTATTTTTGTCAAATTTACCGCCGGCATGGAGCACGGTCATTACCACCTCCAGGGCGGAGCGTCCTTCTTTCGGATGGATGCCGGTGGGGATACCACGACCATCATCCTTTACCAGAATAGAGTTATCTTCGCAGATCGTTACATCGATATTTTTGCAATAGCCAGCCAGGGCTTCGTCAATGGAGTTGTCCACGACCTCATATACCAGGTGGTGAAGACCCTTGACGCCAATGTCGCCTATGTACATGGCAGGGCGCTTACGCACCGCTTCCAATCCTTCCAATACCTGAATACTTCCCGCATCATAACTGTTGCTGGGGCTGGGTGCTTGCACTAATTCTTCGCTCATATGTTGGTGTAAAATCTTTTAGAAATAAAAACGGTAGACAATCATGCAAAAATACGAAAAATAAGCCTTATTTCCATAAAAGAATAGCTGTTTTTGGGTGGGGTGGATGCTACTTTTTTATCCCAGTTTTCGCGCTCCCACGGTTTCTTTTACACCGGTAAATAATGTTTTCCACACCAGGTTGAAAAAAGACTTCTGTATATCCCTGACCTGAACAGGATAAGATACCCTTACTTTTTCCCCTTTCAGGGGATTACTATCCCGGATAACCATCACATTGGCTACAAGACTCATCAATCCTTTGCGGGTAAAGACCTTATGGTCTTTGTCCTGCTTCAGGATGGCTATCCGGAGGTTGTTGTACAACAGAGTGACAGTGCCGGCGGCCTTCCTTTCATCGCCATGGATGTTAAAACTGAGGTCCCGGATGTTGAACGAACGGATCTCCACTTTACCCAGCGGCTGGGTGGCCACATTCAGATCCCGGCCGTTCATGTTTTTCAGCTGTCCGCTTACTTCAAATTTGCCGGAAGGGCTGTTGAGCATAAAATCAAAGCGGGCTTTTAGTTTGCCACTTTGCATGAAAATAGCGTCCACATCGGCCACACAGTGGTTGTCACGGGCTATCACGGAATCAATATTGGTGATGTTGGTAAACCGGCCGTGAACATGGCTGAAGGTCACTACCCCCGTTTGTTCCGATACAGGGCTCAGCTCTGCATACTGAACGTCCACATTATTGCCGATCAAAGTATCAATTTTCAGGGGGAATTTCAGCTTTTGCAGTACCTGGTTGGGAAACTGGCCCAGTTTGTCGCCGGCAGGCATGGGCAGCATCCGGTCACGGAAAATATGCAGCCTGCCACTGCCGATATCGACCCGGCGGGCCCATACCTGTTGTTCCTGTAATAACAGCCTGGGATCGATATCATACACATGGATATCGTTAAATAACAGCTCATAACGGTCCTGTTGCACACCAGTCTGCTGCTGGAAAACCACCTTGTCGTGCCGGGGTTGTATTTCAAACTGCCCGATGTTAAAAGTCCTTTCGGCCGCATCGTAGGAAATGCCCCGTACATGCATCCAGTAAAGGCTGTCCCGCGTAGGACGCATGTAATCCTTCATCCCTATCTCGTAATTCCGGGCGTATAAAAAACGGGTAGGGTCGTTTAGCGCTAACGAATCAATCAGGAAGTCGTTGACGTTTACCCGCAGGTGATGAAACTGGTGAGTTACCCGGGAAGAGTCTTTCCGGGTAAATACATATTTGAAATCGGTATTGTCCAGCCGGAGGTGCCCTATGAAAATAGACTTCATTTTGGCGGATATATTTTCGTAGGCGGTACGGGGGCGGGTGGTATCTGTGACGGTGCTGTCCTGTTCCATTACGATACTGGGGCCTGTCACGATCAGGGCGCCGGCATTCAGTTCTTTTCCGGTAAAATACCGCCATGGTTTGAAGTGCCGGAGCCGGAGCTCTTCCACATGGATGAGGTAGATGGTTGCCGGGGCGCGGTGGTCAGCCTTCATACGTTGGTAAACGGCAGAGTCCAGCGTCATGGTGGCCTGTTCGAGGGTAAGGCTGTTGGATAGTACGTTGAGCCGAAGGTCTTTAAAATGAACAGTGTACAGGCTATCAGACAAATCGATCACATAATCAGATAATTCCTTACGTAAGCGCTTGCTCCAGTGCTGGTTAAGATACCAACCGGTGCCTGATACCAGTAAGACTAATAAGGCTGCTGCAGTGAATATGATCCTCAGTACCTTGGAGCGTTTCGATTTGCTGTGTTCCATCTGTGAAGAATAAACGAAAATTCATATCATTTGATTGTGGCTAACCGCCTCAAACATGTTGAAATTATCTCTTATGTTAGGAATGCTTTGTAAGTGTATTGTCAAAATACATTTGATTTAAAATTGAAGTGTTAAATTTGTCCCGGTTTTAAAACATCAGGTAAAGTGAAAGAAATTCAGGAAATACTGGCATTAGCCATTCCGCAGCCCGCCATGAGCGACCAGCTTCAGCTGGCGGAGGAGGATAGCGTGACGGTTCCGGATTGCCTGGACTTTACATTGCAGCGCTTTGTGTACGACAAGCCGCTCCCGGTGGAAGACGTAGCCATGGTAGTATACCAGCCGGCTAAAAGAGGGCAGTCCGCCGCAATAGAACTGCGCTATTGTGTTGCCGGCAGCAAATATTGTAAAAATCCCGCCTGCACCGACCAATTGTGTGCAGAGGGCAACAAGGAAGCCTGTAAAGACAAGGTCCCTTCAGTAGACCTTATCACCGTCAGGTTTCAACCAGCATTCATTCAGTCACTTCAGAAAAATACGACTTCTTTCTCTCTTTTTGAGAATCAGTCCCGTAAGCCATTTGTGAAAACCATCCAGCCCTGCACCAAATCCAAGTCAGTACTGGAAACCATGGTACATCACAACTATGATGGCATCCTGAAGAATATCTTTTTGCAGAGCCGGGCACTGGACCTGCTGTTGTACAGCTCAGACCAGTTCATGCAGAACGATCCCGACGAACGCTACGGTTGCCGCTTTCTGACGCATCTGGAAGACCGGGAAAAAATTGAAAAAGCCAGAAGTATCTTACTGGAGCAGCTGGACTCTCCTATCACAATCCGTGATCTGGCCCGCAAAGTGGCCATGAATGAATGTTACCTGAAAAAAGGCTTTAAAGCCATGTACGGTACCACCATTTACGACTATTTCCAGAAAGAAAGGATGGAAAAGGCCAAGGGGTTGCTGTATGAAAAAGGGATGTCAGTTTCCGAAGTGGCCATGCTGATGGGGTATTCCTGCATCTCCCACTTCTCTACTGCTTTCAAAAAACATACAGGACTTAAACCTTGTGAATTGTTACTTCGTTGATTATCAAAGTATTAAGAGTTTGAAAATGCTGGCAGGACTTTTACCTGTCAGCATTTTTTTTTGCAATTTCCCGCTTTGATCATTTCTTTTCCCGAATTGAAAAGCCAGGGCGGAATTATCGTTGTTATTTTGTGTCAACGAAACGATAGCAGATATCTATCTGCTGTTCCTCACAAGCTTCCTTATTAGATTTGACCATGGGAAGAGACTTGGCTGGCAGTTAAAAATGTAAAGCCATAAATTTTAGACTTGCGTATCAAACACCAAGGGAACACAAGTACAATTGCCAGAGAAGTTTTTTACCAGATTTTATAAAGTCGCCTTGCTTTTGCGGGGCGACTTTTTAATTTGTCCGGATCGTTATCGTATATCTGTTGAAGAAAGACTTCCAGGAGTATGCCCGCAAAAATCACTTAAACAGAACCGTAGTCCGTTTACTACAGCCATAACGACAGGAGTCCTGCCAGCCAGCTTGTCTGCCATACTGTTACTATACTGCAGTGAAAAAGGGAAATGATATAAAAGTCAATACCAGTGGATCTTGGGGCTTGTTGTTACCTGCTTACCATTAGGAAAGCAGTATCTGCCATGGGGTGTATGTAAAATGAAAAAACCCCGCCCAAAAGAGCAGGGTCTGTCCTATTTATCCCTATACCTATGAAATACAAATTTGAATTATTCAGTGACGGTGCCGGCTTCGTTCAACAACACTGCTTTCTCTGCACCATTGTCCTGAATGTTTACTTTATAGTAAGCAGCCACATCTGCTCTTTCAATTTTCCAGCCATCTTTTATGGTGGCAGCCGGATATTTTGCTTTCAGTGTACCAGCCACTGATCCCGGCAGTGTTTGTGCATCGTAGGTGCTTCTGGTGGATATCCATTTTCCATCTGCATCATACTCTGCTGTGGTTTGTATATTGTCTTTGAGGAAACCGACGCTCCAGTGACCAGCACTAGTTTTGGTCCATTTCGCATCTGTAGTTCCGGCAAAGGCCTGATCAAAAGAACTTTTAACGGTTGCAGGTGCCTCCACCTTTTTCGCAACGGTTTTTGTTTTTTTAACTGATTTTTTTTGCTGTGCAAAAGTTATGCCGGAAGTAATCAATACTGCACAAAAAATTAACGTCAACTTTTTCATAATCAGATATGGTTTTTATCCGCGTTGGGTTAAAATTAAAACTTAGGTTTTTCCTTTTTCTTTCCGGCAAAGAGCTAAAACAATGCCAAAAACGTAAATTAAATACTCTTTATTGTAAATTACCAGAAAATTTACGAAAAATATTTTAAATGCTCCGTTTTTGGGTAAGTTGCCCCTTTAGGTGCCGCCGTATTTTCTTAACTTCGCACAATTTTAATCAATTATTGTCTTATTAACATCAAAGGGCGGGGAATTGTTTTATGTCCAGCAAATATCAGGAATATAACCAGCTGAATTTACCTCAGATAGAGAAAGATATACTGCAGCAATGGGAGCTTGACCAGGCTTTTGAAAAAAGCGTGGAAGTGCGGGAAGGCGCTGCTCCATTTGTGTTTTATGAAGGACCACCCAGCGCCAACGGCCTGCCGGGCATTCACCACGTTATTTCACGTACCCTGAAAGACCTGGTATGCCGCTATAAAACCATGCAGGGTTTCCAGGTAAAACGCAAGGGCGGATGGGACACTCATGGCCTGCCGGTAGAGCTGGGCGTGGAAAAAAGCCTGGGTATTACCAAGGAAGATATCGGAAAGAAAATCTCTATTGCGGAATATAACGAGACCTGCCGTAAAGAAGTACTGAAATATAAGGATAAATGGGACGACCTTACCCGTAAAATGGGATATTGGGTAGACCTGAAAGATCCGTACATCACTTTTGATAATAAGTATATTGAATCCCTCTGGTGGAGCCTGCAGACACTGTATAAGAAAGGACTACTGTATAAAAGTGTCAGCATTCAGCCTTATTCACCAGCAGCAGGAACCGGCCTCAGTTCACACGAACTGAACCAGCCTGGTACCTATAAAGATGTGAAGGATACCACTGTGGTGGCCATGTTTAAGGCAAAACAAGCTGAAAATTCACAGTTTTTGTTTGATGCGGCCGATTCTCCGGAAGTTTTCTTCCTGGCCTGGACCACTACTCCCTGGACATTACCCTCCAACCTGGGCCTCACCGTTGGTGCTAATATAGAATATGTGCTGGTGAGCACATTCAACCAATATACCCATCTCCCGGTAAACGTGGTGATGGCAAAGGTACTGCTTGGGAAATATTTTAAGGCCGAAGGAGAAAATGCTGATTTCGCTGCTTATAAGGAAGGTGACAAGGTGATCCCTTGGAAAATCCTGACCAGCTTCCAGGGCAGCAAGCTGGAAAATATCCGCTATGAGCAACTGCTGCCATATACTCAGCCGGAAGAAGGCGATCCGTTCCGTGTAATCCTGGGTGACTTCGTTACCACGGAAGATGGTACTGGTATCGTGCATACCGCTCCTGCTTTTGGTGCAGATGACAACCGCGTTGGTAAAAAATATGGTATCGGCATTCTGACACTGGTTGACCGTGAAGGTAAATTCACTAACAACGTAGGAGAATTCTCCGGTAGGTATGTTAAAAATTACAAAGATGATCCCGACTATAAAGATGTAGACGTAGACATCGCTGTAAAACTGAAGAAAGAAAACAGAGCCTTTAAGGTAGAAAAATACGAACACACCTACCCTCACTGCTGGCGTACAGACAAGCCGGTATTATATTACCCGCTGGATGCCTGGTTCATCAGGACCACTGCGCTGAAAGACCGGATGGTGGAACTGAACAAAACCATCAACTGGAAACCGGCATTTACCGGTACCGGTCGTTTTGGCAACTGGCTGGAAAACATGGTGGACTGGAACCTGAGCCGCAGCCGCTATTGGGGTACTCCTTTGCCAATCTGGCGTACAGAAGATGGCAGCGAGGAAATATGTATCGGCGGTATTGACGAACTGAACACGGAAATCCGCAAAGCCAATGAAGTTTTGGGTGGTGATGTCAATAAATCCTATCTGCACGAAGGTATCCTGGACCTGCACAAACCTTATGTGGATGAAATCATCCTGGTGAGCCCATCCGGTAAGCCTATGCGCCGTGAGCCCGACCTGATAGACGTATGGTTTGATAGCGGAGCGATGCCTTATGCTCAGTGGCATTATCCATTTGAGAATAAGGAATTGCTTGAGAAGGGAGAAGCTTTCCCGGCTGATTTTATTGCGGAAGGTGTTGACCAGACCCGTGGCTGGTTCTATACGCTGCATGCGCTCGGTGTAATGCTTTTCGATAGTGTTGCCTATAAAACAGTTGTTTCCAATGGTCTGGTGCTGGATAAAAACGGCCAGAAGATGAGTAAACGCCTCGGCAACGTGGTGAATCCATTTGAAACAATTGAACAGTTTGGTGCTGATGCCACCCGCTGGTATCTGATCACCAATGCTTCCCCATGGGACAGCCTGAAGTTTGACGTGAAAGGAATTGGCGAAGCCCAGCGTAAGCTCTTCGGTACCCTGTACAATACATACAATTTCTTCGCTATGTATGCTAATCTTGATAAGTTTACATTCAGGGAAGCATATATACCATTGGAAGAGCGTCCCGAAATAGACCGTTGGATTATTTCTGTGCTTAACACCCTGATAAAGGATGTGACCAGCAATTTTGATGATTACGAGCCTACTCAGGCGGGCAGGGCTATTGAAACTTTTGTGGATGAGCACCTGAGCAACTGGTACGTGCGTTTATGCCGTCGCCGGTTCTGGAAAGGGGAATATGGCCAGGACAAAATCAGTGCTTACCAGACATTATACGAATGTTTGGAAAAAATTACACAATTGATGGCCCCGGTTTCCCCATTCTTCACAGACTGGCTGTTTAACAACCTCAACAAGGTTAGTGGACGTCATAAGGTGGAATCCGTTCACCATACTGATTTCCCGGTATCCAACCCGGCCGCGGTCGATGCAGATCTGGAAGAGCGGATGCAGCTGGCCCAGGATATCTCATCACTGGTATTATCCTTGCGTAAGAAGGTGAATATCAAGGTTCGGCAGCCTTTACAGAAGGTCCTGATTCCTGTTTCCGGTAATCACATGCAGGTACAACTGGAAAAAGTAGAGGATCTGATAAAAAGTGAGGTAAATGTCAAAGGGATTGATTATCTTACCGAAACGGAAGGTTTTATCAAGAAAAAGATTAAACCTAACTTCAAGTCGCTCGGAGGCAAAATGGGAGCAAAAATGAAAGCAGTTGCTGCTGCTATCAGTGCGTTTACAGATGCAGATATCGCCTCCATTGAACGAGACAGCCATTTCAACCTGGCAGTAGAAGGAGAACAGATACAGATACAACTCTCTGATGTTGAGATAATTTCCGAAGATATTCCTGGATGGACAGTTGCAAATAAAGGTGCTTTAACAGTAGCGCTTGATATTACCATTACAGAACAGCTGCTGGATGAAGGTAATGCCAGGGAGCTGGTAAACCGCATTCAGAAAATCAGAAAAGATAGCGGCTTTGAACTGACTGACAGAATTAAAGTGGCTGTAGAGAGCGTAGACTCGCTCAAATCGGCGATTATAAACTATAATAACTATATTTGCACGGAAATTTTGGCAGATAGCTTGGATTTAGTGGAGCAATTACAGGGCGGAACTGAAATAGAGGTGAATGACCTTAAATTTAATGTATTAGTTAACAAAAAAAGCTAATCCCCCATGGCAACAAAAAAGAAGGTTGCTAGTAAATCGACCCAAAAGGTAGCTCAGTCAATTAAAGCTGTAGCCCAGAAGGTGACGACTGCAAAAAAGGCCGCCCAACCTGCCCCAGCCAAAAAGGCTGCGCCCGCTGCTTCTAAAAAAGCAGCCGCCAAAAAAGCAGTGGAGAAGCCAGCAGCTAGCAAAGCCGTTGCCCAGGCCGCAGCCAAAAAAACTGCCGCTACCCCCAAAAAGGCTCCTGTAAACAGTAAAACATCGTCCGTCCCGAAAGTTGCTGTACCTGCAAAAACGACCGTTAAAAAAGAGCCTGCTGTAAAGCAGCAAGTGGTCACTAAAAGTGTTGCCGCAGAAAAAGAGAAACCATTAATTTCTAAGTCAGAAGAAAAAGAACTTAAAACAATGGCAGTAAAGAAAGCAGATACTAAGGAACAAGTTGCTAAGGAAAAAGAATCCACTAAAAAAGCAGCCGAAAAACCTGCGGTAAAAGCAGAAAAATCAGCTAAATCCGAGAAGTCCGAGAAGCCCGAGAAAACAGAAAAACCGGAAAAGGCTGAAAAAGCTGAGAAAACCGAAAAAACAGAGAAAAAAGGTGGAAAACCTGCCCAGGTAGCTTACCAGCCTGAATTTACCAAATCAGTGCTGGACCAGCCAGAACCATCTGCAGGCCCCCTCTACAGATATAGTGATGCAGATTTACAGGAGTTCAGGGAACTGATCCAGAAAAAACTGGAGTTCGCTAAAAAAGAACTGGTGTATCTGCAAGGACTTATCACCCGCAGAGATGAAGCGGGTACCGATGATACCGAAAACAAATACATGAGCATGGAAGATGGCAGTGGCTCCCAGGAAAGAGAACAACTCAATCAGATGGCCAGCCGTCAGATCCAGTTCATCGATCACCTGGAAAAAGCCATGGTACGCATCGAAAACAAAACTTACGGTATTTGCCGCGTAACCGGTAAACTGATCGATAAAGCTCGTCTCAGAGCTGTTCCTCACGCTACTTTAAGTATTGAAGCCAAACTGGCAAAAAGTAAATAAAAAATATTACTATAAACGAAAAAGGGATTTGAATATTCAAATCCCTTTTTCGTTTATAGACTATTGTTATTAACAACGTTCTTTTTGTTTACTGCGCATCTGACGCATGGCAAAATATACTAACCCCGCTCCTGCCAGTCCTACCAGACTACCAATACCAATGTTTCTGGCCTGTTTCTTACTGATAGCCGGCAATCTGATACCAAACTTTTTCTGCTGGCTTGCAGGCGCAATATCCAGCAGTGGTGCTAATGACAAGCCTGTAATGATTTTGTCGGCAACCTTTTCTACATATGCCCGTTGATACTGTGGACAAAACGCAACACCAATACCGGCTTCCATTAATAGTTGGGTGTCCTGTTTGCCGTCGCCTACGTAAATAATGTTCTGCGTGTGGATCTTGTATTGTGACGCAACATAAGGCAGGATGGCACTTTTACGATATTCACCGTCCTGCAGGAAATAATCCGGTATCGTTAGTTCACCGGTAGCAACACTGTTGACCAGGTGTAACTTGTTGGCCAGTACGAAATCCATCCCCAGTTTGTTTTTAATGTGCCGGGCTACCATTCCGAATCCATCGGTGATCAGTCCACAGGCATACCCTCTTTTCTTCAGTTCCTGCACTACCTCGCGGATGCCCGGTACCAGCGGAATAGCATCTGCTACTTCCAGTAGTTCCGCAATATTGCGGCCTTCAAAAAGCGCAGCTATTTGATGTAAGCGTGTAGCCGTGTCCGTTTCCTCTGCTAAAATTTTCTGCAGAGCTTCCTCCTGATCAAAAGCAATGGCAGCCCACTGAAAATAGTTTTGTGTAAATACAGCATGGTCCAGGTTGAGGATAACCATCTTCTGCATTTTGTCGATAGACTCCAGGATGGAGTATTCCATCTGTTCCCTGATCAGGTTGATATTACCCAGTGTTTCCAGGTTTTCCTGCGGGATATTTTCTGCTTTGCGCAGGATGGTGCGGGATACTTCCCGCGACATTTTACTAAGCTGTTCCCAGGTCTGCATTGCGTTTTCCACTTTGCCGATATTGGCTTCCACAATACGCGCACCCAGGTGGTGCATGTCAATCAGCAAACCAATGTCTACCCCATAATCATTTTCGAATTGTACGCTGGAGAGAAGTGATTTGCGGCCGGCAATCATTCCGCTGAGTGGCTGCTGAAAATGGGCGAGATCCGGATACAGGATGCTCAACAGTGGTTTGGCCACCAATTGTGTGACCCTGCCCGCTTGTCTTTCAAAGTAGGATTTGACAAAGTCAGCTTCATCGCGCTCGATCGGACCGGTCAACAGCTCTACAATATTATCCGGATAAGTTAGAATATCACCGTCTACATAAGCGATAATTTCATGTTTGGCGGCCATCATGCCTTCCCGCATGGAGATGCCTTTGCCGCGCTGGCTACTGGTAATGACTCTTACATCCTCCTTCATGGCCTCTTCTACTGTGTTGTCAGTAGAATTATCGTCCACCACAATAATCTCAATTTTGCGGCTTGTTTTTTTAACGGTTTTTATTACCTGGCGTATGGTTGCCCCTTCGTTTAATACAGGAATTACGATAGAAATCATAGGAGTTCGCTATGTTAAAAGGTTAAAGAATACAAGAGCTGCAAAGAGCTGGTTGGCATTATCAAGGGAGGGTATAACAAAAACGATACCAAAAAGGGGGTGGAGATGTAGGCCAGATGGGGATTTTGGGTTATTAATGAATTACGAATTACGAATTGTGATGAATCAGAAAAGGTTCAATTGATTACCATAATTCGTAATTCGTAATGCGCGTAATTTTATTTAAACTCCTGCATTTCCACCAGTTTTTGGTAGATGCCTTCGTGGGTAAGCAGGTCTTCATGGGTGCCTCTTTCTTTTATTTCACCCTGGTCCATCACGATGATTTCGTTGGCATGCTGGATCGTGCTCAAACGGTGTGCAATCACAATGGTGGTACGGTTTTGCATCAGTTGATCGAGAGCGGACTGCACCAGTTTTTCGGATTCAGTATCGAGTGCGGAAGTAGCTTCGTCCAGTATCAGGATGGGAGGGTTTTTAAAGATGGCCCTGGCAATGGTAAGGCGCTGACGCTGGCCACCGCTCAGTTTGAGGCCGCGGTCTCCTATTGGAGTATCGTATCCGTTTTCCAGCTGTTCAATAAATTCATGTGCGTTGGCAATCTTTGCAGCATGGATCACGGCTTCCCGGTCTGCTTCCGGATGTCCGAAAGCAATGTTGTTAAACACAGTATCATTAAACAATACAGCCTCCTGTGATACGATTCCTATCAGTGAACGCAGATCATTCAGCCGGAGGTCGCGTATATCGGTGCCGTCTATACGAATAGCTCCTTCGTTGACATCATAGAAACGGGGCAGCACATCGGCCATCGTTGATTTACCGGCGCCACTGCGGCCTACCAATGCAATCATCTGGCCTTTGGGAATGGTTAGCTTCACATCTTTCAGCACATAATGCTGGTCATATTTAAAGGAAATATGATCATATTCAATTTTATCATCGAAAGCATGGATGGCTTTGGCATTGGGTTTTTCCTGAATAGCCACTGGTGCATCGACAATATTAAAGATACGCTCGCTGGCCACCATGCCACGTTGCATGGTAGTGATGGCGGTAGAAATGTTTTTCGCCGGCTGCATGATCTGGGAATAAAAAACCAGGTAGGTCATGAAAGTGGCGCCGGTGAGCAGATCGCTGCCATGCAGTACCAGGGTGCCACCATAGATCACCAGTACAATCACCACCATCACCCCCAGGATCTCAGATACCGGGGAAGCCAGTTCCCGCTGGTTGAACATGGATTTGCTGACTTTAACAAAACGATGGTTTACGTCACCAAATTTTTTCTGCATAAAAACGGCGGCAGTAAAGGATTGTATGATACGAATACCTCCCAGTGTTTCTTCTGATACATTCAGGATCTTGCCCAGCAGCTCCTGGCTGAACCATCCTTTCTGTTTCAGTTTCTTGGAAATGTAGGAAATCAGTGCGCCGGATATAGGGAAAAATATGATGGTGAACAGGGTCAGTTTAACGGAGAGGTAAAAGAGTGCCGCGAAGTAACCGATAATAATAAAAGGATCGCGTAATAACACCTGGATGGAGTTTACCACGGAGCCTTCTACTTCCTGTACATCGTTGGTCATAACAGAGAGCAGATCGCCTTTCTGTTTTTCGCTGTAATAGCCCAGGGACTGTTCAGTATATTTTTTATAGATATCGGTCCTGAGCCGGGAGAGCATGGTCATTTTCATCCGGGTCACCACGCGGCCGCTCATGTAGCGTCCGAGGTTGGCGATGGTGATACATACACCAATGACAGCACAAACGAAGTACAGTGCACTTTCTTTGGAGCCGCTGCTGCGGATGAAATAATTGAAATAGTAATTAAAAAGATCGATAAAGTAGGTGATGGTCAAGGAAAAAGACGGACGGGGCAATATTTCCGGTGTGTTGGATACCTGGTTGAATATGACGTTCAGCAACGGGATCAGCATGGCGAAATTGACCATGCCAAAAACGATACCGATGATGGTATAAATCACATATTCCGGAATATAATGGTGCAGGGGGGTGGCATATCCCAGTAATCGCTTGAAAGTCTTCATTCCTGATGCTTTTACACTTGCTTTTTGTTAGCATGCAAAAATAGTATAATTAAGCGACCCCTTGCCGGCAATTCGCCCAATCTTTCCGGGAAATGGTTAATTTCGCATATAACAGAGCTGTTGGGAGCAGCAGCCTGATTGGGCGCTGTGCGGTAAATATATTATTATTGTGCATATGGGCTGTATTTCTAACGATTAAAACTGAATGCGATGCAGGAAACTAAAAGGCAAAAGCAAATTGGACAATTAATACAGGAGGAACTGAGCGATGTGTTTCAGCGGATGGGGTTTAACGTGGTAGAGGGTGGAATGATTTCCATTGCTGCTGTGAAAATGACGCCTGACCTGCTGGAGGCTAAGGTTTACCTGAGCATGTTCCAGATAAAGTCTCCGGAAGACATGCTGGAACGTATAAAAGAGAGAATGGGCGAAATTAAAAAGGCCCTTGGGTTAAGAGTGGGCAAACAACTTCGTCGTATGCCTGAGCTGACTTTTTTCCTCGATGATACGCTGGATTATGTGTTTAAGATGGAAGAGCTCTTTAAGAAAATCAAGGAAGACGATTCCCATATCAAAGGGGATAATAAGTAAAATGTATGGTCTGGCAGTTTGCTTCCCGTTACTTCAGGGCTAAAAAATCGACCAATGCCATCAATATCATTGCCTGGGTAAGTGTGGCTGCCATTGCGATAGGAACAGGCGCGCTGATTGTAATTTTAAGCGTGTTCAACGGATTTGAGGGCCTTGTTAAATCCCTGTATTCTTCTTTTTACCCTGCAATCAAGGTGGCCCCGGCCACGGGCAAAACGATTTTGTTATCGCCTGCACAACTGCAGGCTATCGGTCGTACGCCCGGAGTGGCTGGTTATTCTGAAGTAGTGGAGGAAAAAGCGGTGTTGCGTTACGGAGATGAGCCCACTATTGCCATCCTGAAGGGGGTAGACAGTAATTACAACATAGTAACGGATGTTAAAAGCAATATCGTCCGGGGGCGTTTTGATATAGGAGATGAAACGGCTTACCGGGCAGTAATGGGACTGGAGCTGGAAGGTGCATTGGGTGTAGACGTGGTGCATAGTCTGGCCCCGGTGACTGTTTATGTACCACGCAGAAAGGTGAATGCTTTTGTTACCCCGGAAGATGCTCTGAATAATGGGGTGCTTTACCCTGTTGGTACTTTTGCTATCCAGCAGGAATTTAACAGCAAATATGTTATTACCCATATCGATTTTCTGCGGAAGTTGCTGGAAATGGCGCCTAATGAAATGTCGGCACTGGAAGTGGCTGCCAGCCCGGGTACCGATCAGAATCTGCTGAAAAAACGGCTGCAGCAGCTGCTGGGTGGGCAGTACAAGGTACAAACCCGGTATGAACAGAACCAGTCACTCTACGCGATTATGCAGACAGAAAAATGGGCAGTGTATGTGATCCTCAGTTTTATTATGATCATTGCCGCTTTTAACATGATCGGGTCTTTATATATGCTGGTTATAGAGAAAGAGAAGGATATTACCATCCTGAAAGCAATGGGTGCCCGTAAGTCGCTGGTTATGAGGATATTTTTGGCTGAAGGGTTGATTATAGCGGGTATCGGGACCTTGTTGGGTTTTGTATTAGGGGGTGGTTTCTGTCTGATTCAACAGCATTTTGGTATTATCAAACTGGAGGGGACTTCCTTTCTGGTAGATGCTTATCCTGTGAGCATGCACCTGGCTGATTTTGGGCTGGTGTTTATTACCATTCTGGTGATTGGTCTGGCGGCTAGCTGGTATCCTGCGAGAAGAGCGGCGGAGGAAGCTATTACGTTAAAGGCTACTTGATAAATAGAACAGTCAGGATATAATGTATATAAAAAGCAAAGGAGCGAAGATGATTCGCTCCTTTGCTTTTTATCTTTAAAGTTTTGTTGTTCGGTCATTAATAATCACCCAGTGTTTCCGGCAGTTGAGCCAGTGCTTTGGCGAGTTGTTCATCGCTGGGGGCGATACCATGCCATTCGTGGTGGCCTTCCATGAAGTCAACTCCTTTGCCCATTACGGTCTTCATGATGATAGCGATAGGTTTGCCTTGTCCGGTGAGGCTTTTGGCTTTTTCCAGGGTCGCTACGGTGTCGTTCATATCATTACCGTCCATGTGGAGGATGGTCCATCCGAAGGTTTCGAATTTGGCTGCTACATCACCAAGGCCGGCTACAGCGTCGGTGGTGCCGTCGATTTGCTGGCCGTTGAGGTCTATGGTAATAATCAGGTTGTCTACTTTATGGTGTGGAGCAAACATAGCGGACTCCCAGATTTGTCCTTCTTCCAGTTCACCGTCACCATGGAGGCAGAAAACAATGCCTTTATCGTTGTTCAGTTTTTTGCTCAGTGCGGCGCCGATGGCTACGCTCATGCCCTGACCGAGGGATCCTGAAGCCATGCGTACACCCGGGAGGTGTTCGTGTGTGGTAGGGTGGCCCTGGAGGCGGGTGTTTAATTTGCGGAACGTAGCAAGTTCTGTTACCGGGAAATAACCGGAACGGGCCAACGCGCTATAGAAAACAGGGGAAATGTGCCCATTGGAGAGGAAGAAAAGGTCCTGATCACGGCCGTCCATGTCAAAAGGCTGTGGCGTATGCTTCATAACCTTAAAATAGAGTGCAGTAAAGAAATCTGCGCAACCTAGAGAGCCACCGGGGTGACCACTTTGAACGCCATGTACCATTCGTACAATATCTCTTCTAACCTGGGTAGCAATATCCTGAAGCTGTGGCATGATACTTGATGATTTTTGTGCCGCAAAACTAATTGAATTTCTAGATTTGTGGCGTTGAATGTTGTTTTTGCGATCTCAAAGTATTAAAAATCCTGATTTTTTTAGCGTTTCTTTTACACATTTCATTGAAATTAATATCTTTGCAAAATAAGCCCCACTAATGGAGAATGTTTTAATTGCTACCGTCCTAAGCTTTGTTGTAACCTATTTTTCAATTCCAATACTGATTAAAGTGGCGGATTTGAAACACCTATACGACGAACCGGACGAAAGAAAAACGCACAAACAACGCATACCAACGCTCGGGGGAATCGGTTTTTTCTCAGGGTTTATTATTGCTGCTGCGGTATGTGTTCCAACCTTACAGAATTCGCCATTTCAGTATATGATGGCAGCCTTTTTTATCATCTTCATGGTGGGAATGAAAGATGATATCGTAGGCCTTTCTCCGTTAAAAAAACTGATAGGTCAGTTAGTGGCTTCCTTCGCAATTATCTATCTGGGTAATCTGCAGATCAACAGCATGTATGGTTTTCTGGGTATTACCACCCTTCCTGCTAATATCAGCCTGATGCTCACCTACTTTTATTTTATTGTGGTGATCAACTCCTTTAACCTGATAGACGGGGTGGACGGACATGCCGGCAGTATTGGTTTGCTGGTAAGTGCGATCCTGGGTGCCTATTTCCTGCATGTAGGTGAAATCACTTATGCTGTACTGGGTTTTGCCCTTGCCGGCGGCCTGGCCAGTTTCCTGATTTACAATATTTCCCCTGCCCGTATTTTTATGGGCGACACTGGCTCCCTGCTGATCGGACTAGTGAATGCGGTATTGGTACTGAAATTTATTGAAGTTGCCGGTAACCCTGCCAGTAAAATGCCAGTGGGTGCTACTCCTGCAGTTGCCATTGCTATCCTCATCGTACCGCTTTTTGATACCCTGAGGGTATTTGCTGTGCGTATGCTGCGGGGAAGATCTCCTTTTTCTGCAGACCGGAACCATATCCATCACTACTTGCTGGACCTCAAGCTGGACCATAGACAAACTACCCTGGTATCCGTAGCAGTGAACACTATCTTTATTGCTGCTGCTTTTATGCTCCAGGGGCTGGGTTCCACCGTTCTGACAATGCTTGTAGTGGGTGCCGCTACCGTTTTTACCGGTATCCTGTATATGGCCCGCAAACGGAAACAAGCCCTTCAGCCAGCTGTTGCCATCTCTCAACCGGCTAACAGCGTCGCTCCTCCCAAAATACTAAGGGTTACTACCGAAGGTGTGTTACAGGACAAATAACATCCCTGGCGATATCTATACCTTTACAACGATTGCGGATGTAAAGCAGCATTTCTAATGCCATTCTTGTATCTGTCACTTTGACGATTAAAAGAAATCCTGTAGGTTTGCAGGCACTTAACTATTTATGTTATGCAAGACGATCTAACGCTTATCATGGATGATGCAGCTGACTCGATGGCTAAAGCAGTCGGGCACCTGGAGCTGGAACTCACAAAAATAAGGGCGGGTAAAGCAAACCCCCAGATACTGGACGGTATTGCCGTGGATTACTATGGCTCCCCTACTCCGCTTAACCAGGTAGCAAACGTAAGTATAGCGGATGCACGTACCCTGACCATTCAGCCCTGGGAAAAAAATATGCTGCAACCTATCGAAAGGGCTATTATCGCATCCAACATTGGTCTTAACCCTCAGAATGATGGTGTCATTATTCGCCTTTTCCTTCCGCCACTCACTGAAGAAAGAAGGAAAGAGTTTGTGAAAAGGGTTTATAATGAAGGGGAACAGGCTAAAGTAGCAACCAGGAACATCCGTCGCGATGCGATTGAAGGTATCAAGAAATTGCAGAAAGATGGCTTGAGTGAAGATACTGCGAAAGGTGCAGAAGCAGATATTCAGGCACTGACCGACAAATACATCGTACAGATAGACAAACACTGCGAAGTGAAAGAAAAAGAGATCATGGCTGTCTAAAACAGTTATTGTATCAGACAAACTTATAAAAACAGCGGAGAGGCCGGTAGTATGGTCTCTCCGCTGTTTTAGTATCAGGAGGCCGTTTTAGCCCGATTGACCATATAAACCCCCAACAGAATAATACCCATACACAACACCTGTACCCAGGTAATCGGCTCATGGGCCAGTAATCCCCAGCCTATAGCCACTACCGGTAACGCATAAGTGACCATCGAGGCAAACATAGAGCCCGCACGTCTGATCAGCAGATAAAATAATACAGCTGCCACACCGGTGCCCATCACCCCTAATATCAATCCTGCCGACAATGAACGCCATGGGGCATGATCTGTCGCAAACTGGGGAAAAAAGTCACTAAACCACAATATGGGAAAGGTGATCAGTCCACAAAAAAACATAGCAATAGATCCTAGTTGCAACGAGCCGAATCCCTTCAGGTAATGATGTACCAGACTGATGTTGGTACCATAGCTGATAGTAGCCACCACCACCAGCAGGCTATAATACCAGTGGCCGCCGGCGCTGATGCCCTTGGAGCTGAAAAGCAGCACTACACCCAGTAAACCAACACATACTCCCGTTAGCTGTGCTTTTTTGATAGGGCTTTTGAAAAGGATTAAACCTGTCAGCAGTGCCATCAGTGGTGTCAAAGAGTTGAGAATACCGGCCAGGGAGCTGTCTATTTCTGTTTCTGCCACGCAGAAAAGAAAAGCCGGAAGCCCATTGCCCAGTAAGCCGGAGAGAAAAATGACCGGCAATTTGTTGACCGGCGTTTGCCGGAGAGCTTTGGGAAGGAAGGGTAACAAAGCCACACCGGCAGCTACCAGTCTTAAGCTGGCTACCTGATAGGGTGTAAATGATTCCAGTCCGATCTTCATTAAGATAAAAGAGCTACCCCAGGTGAGGGATAGCAACAGAAAAACACCCCAGTGGGCAAATTTTTGGTTCAAAGCGGCATTTTTTAAGACTACAAAGGTGAGAATATAACCGTACTGCGCAAAATATAAATCATCCGATACAACACTTCTGGACTGATTTTGTTAAATTCATTGACAAAGAGTTTAATCCATGAGTAAGATCAAGTTGTCAGCCATCAGTACTACCGCACCTAAAAAAGTAGACAAGGAAAAAATAAAAGCCGCCACACAGGAAATTTTACAGGAACTGGACGAGTTGCAAAATCTGTTATATGCACAACACCAACATTGCATATTGATGGTTATTCAGGGAATGGACGCCAGTGGAAAAGATGGTGTTATCAAGAATGTAACCGGTACCCTGAACCCGCAAGGTGTAATGGTACATTCCTTTAAAGCACCTACTGCCGAAGAAGCAGACCACGATTTTTTATGGCGGGTACACCTGCATGCGCCAGCAAAAGGAATGATCCAGGTATTTAACCGATCCCATTATGAAGACATATTGATACAGAGAGTACACAAATGGATCGACGATAAAATGGCCCGTAAACGAATGGAGGCTATTAATGATTTCGAGAAGCTGCTTTCAGTCCACAACAACACAACGGTGCTTAAATTTTACCTGCATGTATCACAGGAAGCTCAACAGCAAAGGCTGATAGAACGGACAGAAGATCACCGGAAAATGTGGAAGTACAATGAAAATGATTTTGAAGAAGCCAAACTTTGGGACCAGTATATGGACGCCTATGAAGATGCTTTCAAATATTGTAACGATATTCCGTGGACGATCGTACCGGCAGACCATAACTGGTACAAGGAATATATGGTGGCACTAACGCTAAGGGATACACTGAAATCGCTGAACATGAAATATCCCCGGTTAAAGAAATAATACACTAATAATTAAGCTGTTCCGCGATTAAACGCTATTTTCGTCGTCTTATTTTAACCAAAATAAAACCTTGCATTATGTCATTCATCAAAGAGTTTAAGGAATTTGCCATGAAGGGCAATGTGATGGATCTTGCTGTGGGTGTGATCATTGGAGGCGCTTTTGGAAAGATTGTTACATCGCTGGTAGATAACATCCTGATGCCACTCGTGGGCTTATTTACACACGGCAAAAATTTCAACGATTATTTTGTGTTGCTGGATACAAGCAAGGGGGACATTCAAACCCTGGCAGATGCCAAAGCCAAAGGAGTAGCGGTATTCGCATATGGTGCCTTCATCCAGAGTATCATCGACTTCCTGATTATCGCTTTCTGTATCTTTATCCTGGTGAAGTTTATGAACAGAATCAACAGAAAGCAAGAGCCAGCTCCGGCAGAACCCACTGCACAGGAAAAACTGCTCATGGAGATCCGTGATGAGTTGAGGAAAAAATAATTATCCGCTTATATCCCTCGCAGCATTCAGCCTCACCCTTTCCCGGGAGTGACGCTGGATGCTGCGTTTATATGTTTATGTTAATCAAAAAAAAGATACATTGATGAGAAAATTTACTTTGTCCATTGCCTGTTGTTTATTGTGTTTTATGGTAGTACGGGCACAAAACGACTGGATAAAGACCCAACGGGAGGAAACCTCCAAAAAAATCAAGAAAGATGATAAGGATACTTCTACCCGGATATGGAGAAAAGGCCTGAACCTGAACGTGAATATTAATCAGGGAACGCTGACCAACTGGGCTGCCGGTGGTGACAATTTCTCCTTTTCCCTGGGTTCCACCGTATATGCCTGGGCGTTTTACAAAGAAGGTCGCCGCGCATGGGACAACGTAGCCGACCTGGCTTATGGATACATTAATACAACCAGCCTGGGCGGTCGTAAAAGCGATGACCGTATAGACCTCACCTCCAAATACGGCTATGATATCGGCCGGCATTGGTATGTAAGCGGACTGGTAAACCTCCGGACGCAGTTTACCAACGGTTATCTGTATTCTTCAGACACTACTCCGCAGCTGACTTCCAAATTCTTTGCCCCGGCTTATGTGTTATTATCTCCCGGTTTTGACTATAAACCAGTGCCTGAATTCTCTTTGTTCCTTTCCCCGGCTACTTCCCGCTTTGTTTTTGTGGCAAACGATCTCCTGTCCAAACAAGGGGCTTATGGTGTAGATACCGGTAAATACTTTAAATATGAAATTGGTGCTTACCTGTCTGCCAACTATGTAAAAACAGTGGTTAAAAATGTGACCTACAAAGGCCGGCTGGACCTGTTCTCCAACTATCTTCACAACCCGCAGAACATCGTAGTGTTTTTTACCAATGCGTTTGAACTGAAGGTGAACAAGTATCTTTCCGCTGTGCTCAACGTAGATATGATATATGATGATAATGTAAAAGTGTTTGAAAACAAGAAAACAGGCGTGATGGGGCCCCGATTGCAGGTGAAACAGGTAATAGGGGTGGGTTTTGCCGCTAAGTTCTGATTAGCCGGAATTTTGTTATTTTTGATATTACACAGGCGCGAAGGCGCAAGGCAACAAAAGGTTTTTGCGTTCTTGCTGCTTTGCGCCTTTGTGTGAAAAAACATCATTAAGTGAGCGAACAGGTTTCCTACAAAATAAAATTACCGCAGTTTGAGGGTCCTTTTGACCTCCTGTTGTTCTTTATAGAACGTGATGAGCTGGATATCTACAACATTCCTATCAATACCATTACGCAGGAATTTCTGCAGTACATTCATGATATCGAATCGTTGAACATCGAGCTGGCCAGCGAGTTTATCCTTTTTGTATCAACACTGATGCGTATTAAGGCTAAAATGCTGTTGCCCCGCAAGGAACTGGACGAGCAGGGGAATGAAATAGACCCACGGATGGAGCTGATAGACAAGATCCTGGAATACAAGCGGTATAAGCAGGCTGCGGCAGAGATGGCAGAAATGGAGGCTGAAAGGATGCTGCATATCAAACGTGGTAATATTGCAAAGGAGCTGGCAGAAATCGGGGAAGTAACCAGTGAAGGAACGGAAATTCAGACCCTGACTCTGTTTAAGCTGGCACAGACTTTTGAAAAGGTTATTCAGCGCATGAAAGCGCGCGATCATAAGCCCCAGCACGTGGTATACAAATATGATTATACCATGGAAGGCTCCAGGATGTACATGGAAGAGCTTGCCCGGGCAGAACGTACCTTGTCGTTTGAAAAAATATTTGATCACTGTAAAGACAGGGTCCATGCCATTTTCCTGTTCCTGAGTATGCTGGAACTGGTACAGATGAAGCACCTGGGCATTATGGTGGGAGAAGGCAGAAATAACTTTATTATAGATTACATTGATCCGGAAAACAGGGAGGAAGAGCCTGCCGGTACTTTAACTGAGGAATAAACAGATGGCGGAGAAACGTGAAAATATCGGGATCATTTCTTTGCCGGCTTATGCGCAGGCAGATCCATCCTTTGTGGTGTCTGGCCTCTGTGAGCTGGGAGAAACCTTTTTTGACCAGGCCGGCGTGCCCCACCGGCACGATTTCTATACCATCTACTGGATCAAACGGGGATCGCTGTTGCATACCATCGATACCGTAACCCATGTGGTAAAACGGAACACCTTGTTTTTCCTCGCACCCGGTCAGGTACATAAGTTACAGATGAGTGAGCGCATCGAAGGGTATATGATCGCCTTTCAGGATGCTTTTATGTGTCTGAAAGACCAGACTCAGGTGTCCGGCATTAATTCAGGCCTCTTTTTCAATGACCAGTTCAGCAGTGTGATCACACTGGATCAGGATCAATCTGCTGATATTGAAGCCATTGTGCGTCTGATGCTGAAAGAACTGAATACCCGGGAGCCTGAATATGAAATGGCCCTTCATGGACTGCTGCGTTATTTCCTGGTACTGGGGTCCCGTATCAAAGGCCGCAGCGTGGCCATCCCACCGGAACAGCATGCTATGCACAACAGTTCCATCTTCCTGAAATTCAAAAACCTGATCGAAGAAAAATATCACGAACTAAAGACCGTATCTGACTATGCCGGTCTGCTCCATATAAAACCCGTGTTGCTCAACGAAATCAGCAAACAGCTGTCTGGTATCACTGCAGGAGAGCACATCCGCAACAGGGTCATCCTGGAGGCGCAGCGCTATCTTTATAATACCGACCTCACCGCCAAGGAAATTGCCTATAAGCTTGGGTTTGATGACCCACATTATTTCAGCCGCTTCTTTAAGAAATACACTTCCCAGAGTCCTTCCGAATTTAAAGAAGCCTCCCGCTCTGTCAGCCACCAGGTCTGATTTTTACCCTTCCCCAAAAAAAGTCCATCAGGTAAGACGTTTTATCCATTCTATTTAGGTGTTGCAACATGTAGTTTTGTATTGTCTTTTAAAAGGAGGCAATATGAAAAATACAAAACATGTCAGTCAGATTTTAATAGCACCAGCACCGCATATGGTGGGCGATGGATTCAGAGTACAGAGTGTTCTGCCAGGCGGTACCCGCACACAGAACAATAAAGTAAGCCCTTTCATTCTGATGGACTACGGTGCACCATCCTACTTCCCCCCTACCAACAGGCCAAGGGGAGTAGATCAGCATCCGCACAAAGGATTTGAAACAGTAACTGTCGTATACCAGGGAGAACTGGAACACCGCGACTCTACAGGCAGCCATGGTAAACTGGCCCCCGGTGATGTACAGTGGATGACTGCTGCTGCTGGTATTGTGCATGAAGAAAAACATGAAACCGAGTTCAGCAAACGTGGTGGGAAAGTGGAAATGGCACAGCTGTGGGTGAATTTGCCTAAAGCATTTAAAAATCATCAGCCTGGTTACCAGAACCTGACCAAAGCCGAAATACCGGTTATAAAAGTAAGTGAAGAAGGATATGTAAGAGTGATCGCAGGGGAATATAACGGTACCAAAGGCGCAGCCAGGACTTTCTCTCCGGTAAATGTACTCGATGTGAAACTGAAAAAGGGAGATACCATTGATGTGGCTTTCCCGCAGCACTTCAATACCCTGGCAGTGGTATTGCACGGAGAAGCTGACTTCAACGGCAACGCTGCCAAAGGTGTGGAAACCGTATTCTTCGAACAGGATGGCACTGATATTACCGTCACTGCCCTGGAAGATACCAGTCTGCTGATCCTCAGCGGTGAACCTATCAACGAGCCTATTGTGGCCTATGGTCCTTTTGTGATGAATACGCCGGAAGAGATCAATGAAGCCATCAACGACTACAATGCCGGTAAAATGGGCTTCCTGAATTAATCTTAACAAACAAACATTATCAATAAACAACTAAACACACAATAATATGACTACCTGGAAAATTGATCCTACCCATAGCGACGTGCAATTTAAAGTGAAGCACCTGATGATCACTACTGTTACCGGCCAGTTCCAAACATTTGATGCAAGCATGGAAACAACCGGTGATGATTTCAGCAGCGCTAATATTTCTTTCAGTGCAGATATCAACAGTATCACTACTCAGAACGCACAGCGTGACCAGCACCTGCTGGCGGGCGATTTCTTTGAAGCAGATAAATATCCCAAACTGCTGTTTGTTTCCAAAGAAGTGAAAAAAATAGATGCCGAAAACTATAAACTGATCGGTGATCTGACTATCCGTGACAATACCCGTCCGGTAGAACTGAAAGTAGAATTTGGTGGTGAAGTAGTGGACCCATGGGGACAAACCAAAGCCGGATTTGAGCTCAGTGGTAAAATCAACCGTAAGGACTTCGGTCTGATGTTTAACGCAACCACAGAAACAGGCGGTGTATTGCTGAGTGATGAAGTGAAACTGCTGGCCAGCGTACAAATGATTAAACAATAACCAGGAACAATAATAAAGACACGATCATGGATATCTTAGAGAAACTGGAATGGCGTTATGCCGTGAAGAAATTTGATAGCACCAGAAAACTGAGTGCTGCTCAGCTGGACAGGCTTACAACCGCCACACGGCTTTCTGCCTCTGCTTATGGCCTGCAGCCTTACAAAATGCTGGTCATTGAAAACCCTGCCATCAGGGAAAGACTGAAGGCCGCATCCTGGAACCAGCCACAGATCACTGATGCATCACATCTGGTAGTGTTTGCCAGAATGAGCAATCTGAACGGAACTCACGTAGACGATTATACGAATAATATAGCAGCTGTCCGCAATATCAATCCGGAAGATCTCGCAGGATTTAACGGTATGATGAAAGGGACTATTAACAGCCTGGATGAAATAGGAATAGCCGCGTGGACTTCCAAACAGGCTTATCTGGCACTGGGCACATTGCTTACTGCTGCAGCTGCAGAAGGTATCGATGCCTGCCCTATGGAGGGTTTCGATGCTGCTCAATACGACGAGATTTTAGGCCTGAAAGAAAAAGGACTGGCTACAGTAGTGATTGCGGCCATTGGTTTCAGAGCGGAAGATGATGTTATGCAACACGCAAAGAAAGTAAGGAAACCGATAGCTGAATTAGTAGAATTAATCTAAGGCGGCAAGCAAGGTATTAACGGACATAACCTGACGGATATACCCGTCAGGTTATTTATTTTAATCACGATAATCCTGTTTATTTTTGTAATTTGAGGCCTCTCACGGATTAATCACCTCAAATTTATAAAAGCACTATAATATGAAAAGAACTGCAACTGCCAATTGGCAAGGCACCGGTAAAGAAGGAAAGGGTACACTGACTTCCCAGTCTACTGTATTAAACAACACACAGTACTCTTACAGCAGCCGTTTTGAAGAAGGCGTTGGTACCAATCCTGAAGAGCTGGTTGCTGCCGCCCATGCCGGCTGTTTCACTATGAAACTGAGCTTCGTAATTTCCGGTGCAGGTTTAACGCCAGGCAGTATCGATACCAAATGCACCATCACCCTGGAAAACGGCGCTATTACCTCCAGCCATCTGGAAGTGAAAGCCAGTGTTCCCGGACTGGATGCAGCTAAATTTGCTGAAATGGCCGCTGATGCAAAAGCAAACTGCCCCATCAGCAAACTGCTGAACACCACCATCACTATGGACGCTGTACTGGTATAACCGGAACAATAAAATTTATGGGAATGCAGCGGTTTTCCGCTGCATTTTTTTTGTCCACTTTTTTCAACATATCATCCATTTATCTCCCCTCTCTTTATGCCGATCTTTGTAATGTTAAACAAGGAGATTTAATTATGGAAAAGATTATACATCGTGCAGATAGCAGAGGTTACGCCAATCATGGCTGGTTAAAAAGTCATCAGACCTTCAGCTTCGCCAATTATTACGATCCCGGCAGGATACATTTCGGCGCTCTGCGTGTATTCAACGACGACTACGTAAAAGGCGGCATGGGCTTCGGTGCACACCCACACGACAATATGGAGATTGTGTCTATCGTTCTCGACGGTAGTATGGAACACCGCGACAATACCGGCAGGCATGAAGTGATCAAAAAAAATGATGTGCAGGTAATGAGTGCAGGTACCGGTATTGTGCACTCAGAATTTAACGCATCGAAAACAGAAGACGCCAACTTCCTGCAGATATGGGTTTTCCCGAAAGAGAGAAATATTATACCTCGTTATGATCAGCGTACCTTCGATCCGGCAGCCCGTGAAAACGCTTTACAGGTAGTGATTTCACCCGATGCTGCTGATGGTGCACTGACACTCCATCAGGACACCTGGTTTTCACTGGGAGATTTTGAAGCAGGCCGTAAGATAGACCTGACACCCAAACAATCAGGCATCGGCTCTTACCTCTTCCTGATGGAGGGTGAAATAAAAGTCGCTGATGAAGTATTAACGACAAGAGACGCGATCGGATTATCTGATTACGAAAAGGTAACAGTGGAAGTAGTGAAACCGGCAAAATTTTTGTTGATAGATGTGCCTATGCTGAACTGATTATTTATTTCGTGAGATATTAACCCGTTATATGCAGCAAGAGACCGGCCTTCAGGCGGTCTCTTGTTTTTGCAGGTGGTTTGCCACGGCTGAATTTGTATTACACACCTAAACCTTTTATCTTGAGGCATTCAACAGCAGAAAATAAAAATGTTATTAGCAACAGATCTTGACGGAACATTCCTGGCTGGCTCAGCGGCCGACAAAGCACAATTATATGAACTGGTGCGTAGCCGGGAAGACATACAACTGGTATTTGTAACGGGAAGGGGTATACGTAGTGTGCTGACATTGCTGGAAGATCCTGATTTGCCCAGGCCGGAATATATTATCTGTGATGTGGGTGCTACCGTAACGCACCTGGCTTCACTAGTGGCGGTGGAACCTGTACAGTCTGCCATTGCAGGGTTATGGCCCGGAGATGAGGTGAGGGAAAAACTAAAAACGGTGAAAGGTTTATTGCATCAGGAGGCACAGCAGCAGTATCGTTGTTCCTACTATTATGATGATGCTACCGATATTGAAACAGCCAGACAGGTGGCGGAATCGCTGCAGTGTGATCTGGTATTGTCTGCCGGAAAATATCTGGATGTTCTTCCTAAAGGAGTGAATAAAGGTAATACACTGCAGCAATTGTTAGGAGTGCTGTCGTTGCCGCATCATCAGGTGTTGGTAGCTGGTGACTCTATGAATGATTATTCCATGTTTGAGATGGGATTTAAAGGAGTAGTTGTGGGAGATGCAGAACCCGAATTGCTGGTCCGTACAGCGGGAATGCCCAGTGTACTGCAGTCGGACCGCATTGGTACAGGGGGTATTCTGGAGGCATTAAGCCGGTTTCCGGAGTTTGGTATATATCTCTGAATAACAAGTGAGGAAGTACGAAAGTTATGAGGTCTGCATCAAAAAAGATCGTAACTTAGAAGCAGGTCTTTGTTAATAATTGCGGAATGTAAAACTGCCAAGTGGATATTGAAATCACGGATTGGGTAATGATGAATCATCATTTTGTAAATGGATAAATCAATACACCATGGAAATTACAACACAGCCTGAAGATCTGATCCATCAGATCGACTCCTGGAAGGAGGAGGTAAACGAAGTAAGAGAAGAAGTGAAACTGATGCGGGAGCGACTGGAGCAAATTGCGCTCAGTGTTGCACCGGAAGAAGTAATGAAAAGTGTGGAACACTTTGAGAACCGTTTGTTAAGACAGCGGGAAGTTGCCGACGAGATGTTCCACGATATTAAACAATTTGCCAAAAGCCAGTCGGACCAGCCACAAACGGTCATCCACGACGACCGGCCTGTATGCGACTACGAAACCTTGCAACGCCGCATGGAGATTTTTCAGAAACTATTTGTTGAGCTGAAAGAAGATTTCAATCATTTTATGATGAATGAGGTGTAGCAGACTACTCAATATTCTTCACCTTATGCTCTATCTTATGAATTATTTCATCCAGTTGCAGGGTGGACTGATGTAGCCATTCCATCAAACGCGAGTTGAGATGAATATCCTGATTGCTTTTATCGAAGAGGTTGGCAATACTGAGGATGGAGACAACAGGTCTGCGTATTTCATGTGAATTGATCCAGGCTATTTCCCGGAGTGTTTTATTTTGTGCTTCGAGACGTACGGCCTGTTTGATATACTTATCTATATCCTGTACGATGCCGATCATCCGTATGGGCTGGTTGTTTTCGTAGATGATGAAAGCACGGTCTACTACGTATTTGTAAGTGCCATCGGGGCAGCGGAAGCGGTATTGTTGTGACCAGTAATTGATCCTGTTCTGGGTACAGGTTTCCAGCGAGCTCATAACAGCCGGGCCATCTGCCGGATGAATATGGGTTCGCCACCATTCGTAGAGGTCGGCGCCGGATTCGGTAGGTGGCTGGAAGAAGCTTTCCAGGCCGTGTTTCCAGATGATGGCGTTGGTTTGCATGTTGCGGTCGTAGATGGCATCGTTGGTGGCTTGTGCCAGCAGTTCGTACCGTACACCCAGCTGATGTGCTTCCCTGGCTGCTTTTACCTGTTCGTTCACATCTTTGGCCATAATAAAACGGGCATCTCTCCCATCATACATAGCCGAATGGGCATATATTTCCACGAAAAAATTCTCTCCGTTTTTCCGGCGGTGTTTCCATATGCCCCGATATTCTGTGCCGTTACAACGTTCCCGTACATTTTCCATCAGTGCATCCAACTCTTCATGTTCCCGTATATCCCTGATCGTTAGTTGGAGAAACTCCTCTCTGGTATAGCCGTATTTATAGCAGGCAGCATGGTTGACATAGAGAAACTGTAAAGTATCTTTCTCATACACCCACATGGGAATGGGATGACCCATGAAGAGGTTTTCGAATTCAGAAACAATCGGTTTGCGGACCAGCGGAATGGTTAACAGCAGGAATGCACTACACAATACGATTTCATTCAGAATAAGCCAGGTTTTCTGAGTAGATGATTCGCTTCCGGTGAGGAGGTAAGCATTAATGACAATGATTACAAAAAGCAAACACAAACAAGCAATCTTTATCGGGGAGCGTTGCATTTCGCTAATTTCCTTAAAAATTAATTAAAAAAATCACATGGGAAAAATAATACGCAGACAGATATGATTGATAATTAAACAAACATTATGATACTTTATAATTCGATGTTGATCTTTTCAGTGGCAGGATAACCGACGCAGGTAAGGATCAGCCCTTCTGCCAACTCTTTGTCTGTGAGCACTTCATTGACAGGCATCCATACTTTGCCGCTGGTGCATAGCGCAGTACAGGAACCGCAGACACCACCCTTACAACTGTACGGTAGCGGCACATCATGTTCAAGTGCATAGTTCAGGATAGTTTGATTGGCTGGTACAGCGAGGGTGTAGGTTTCGTTGCGCAGCAGTATGTTGACTTCCCGGGGCGTGGTATCTGTAGGCAGGGCTGTTCTGGACAACCGGGCTTCGGTATTCACCACAAAGTTTTCTCTATGCATTTGTGCGTCGCTGAAGCCCATGAAATGAAGGGTCAATATTATCATGCGCATGTATTCCGGCGGCCCGCAAAGGAAGAACTGCGCATCTGCTTTATGGAACAGGAGGTGTTCGGTGACCAGCAGTTCGAGCAGAATATTGTTGAGCCTTCTGTAGGTGTGGTTACTGTCAGGGTCATTACTGAAAAGAAAGAGGCATTTCAGTTGCGGATGCCGGGATTGCAGTGTTTGCAGTTGTTCGTAGAAAATAGTCCTTGCAGGCGACGTATTGCTGTAAATGAGGGTTATTCTGGCAGCAGGTTCATCCTGCAGTATTTGTTTGAGCAGGGAGAATACGGGCGTAATACCGCTGCCGGCGGCGAGGAGAAAGATGTCACGTTCTCCGGAAGGAATGGGTGTAAAGACGAATCTTCCGGAGGGCTCCAGTGAGGTGACGATATCTCCTTTCTGCCAGGACCGCAGTATATGGCGGGATATTTCACCGTTTTCCTTTTCGCGGATGGTAACAGCTATTAGCGGATCGATGCCGGGTGTAGTGCTGAAGGAGTAAGAGCGACGATATTCCTTGTTGTTGACATGGATAATGAAGGTCAGGAACTGGCCTGCCTGGTAAGGGACAGGCTCCGGCGTTGTATTTTCGAGATAATAGGTGTAGGTGCCGGGCGTTTCCTTCTTTATATCAACGATCCTTAACTGAAAATACATATGGCTTTTAATTACGGGCGTACAAATAAATAAGGAGCGAAGATAAGCCGTGAATGTTGAAGTGCCGGCCGGATCTTCGCTCCTTTATCTGTAATGTAAGCTGTATTGATGTTAGATGGTCACGGTAATTTTCTCGCGCAGCATTTCTCTGGTGGCGCGGGCAATACCGGCGGGATCGTATCCGCATTCGCGGAACAGTTCATCCGGTTTACCGTGTTCTATGATCCGGTCGGGGATACCGAGTATACGAATCTTTGATGTGTAGTGGTGTTGTGCCATAAACTCCAGTATGGCGCTGCCGAAGCCACCTTTGATAGATCCATCTTCCACGGTGATCACTTTATCGAATTTGCTGAACACTTCGTGCAGCATGGCTTCATCCAGTGGTTTTACGAAGCGCATGTCGTAGTGGGCAGGTTGCAGGCCGTCGCTGATCAGTTCCTTGCAGGCTTCTGTTACGAAGTTGCCTATATGACCAATGGAAAGGATGGCGATATCCTTACCGTCACGGATCTTACGTCCTGTGCCGGCTTTGATGGCTTTAAAAGGAGTTCTCCATTCGGGCATGACACCTTGACCACGGGGGTACCGGATCACGTACGGATGGGTATTTTCTTCCAGTTGGGCGCTGTACATGAGGTTGCGCAGTTCTTCTTCATTCATCGGTGCGCTGATGATGACGTTAGGAATGCTGCGCATATAGGCGATATCGTAAGCACCGTGGTGAGTAGGTCCGTCTTCTCCTACCAGTCCTGCTCTGTCGAGGCAGAAAACCACGGGGAGGTCCTGGATGGCCACATCGTGAACGGCCTGATCGAAGGCACGCTGGAAGAAGGAAGAGTAGATATTACAGAACACGCGCATACCCTGAGTGGCCATGCCGGCGGAGAGGGTAACGGCGTGTTGTTCGCAGATACCAACATCGAAGGCTCTGTCAGGCATCTTTTCCATCATAAATTTGAGGGAAGAGCCGGAAGGCATCGCGGGGGTGATACCGATGATTTTATCGTTTTTCTCTGCCAGTTCGATAATGGTATGGCCGAAAACGTCCTGGTATTTAGGAGGTTGCGGTCTGTCCGGGATTTTTTTGAATATTTCGCCGGTGATTTTATCGAAGAGGCCCGGAGCGTGCCAGGTAGTCTGGTCCTTTTCTGCGAGGGCATAACCTTTACCTTTGGTGGTAACGATGTGCAGCAGTTTAGGGCCGGGAATATCTTTCAGGTCCTGCAGGGTATCGGCAAGTTTGGTGATATTGTGGCCGTCGATGGGGCCAAAATAGCGCATCTGCAGGGATTCGAAGAGGTTACTGGATTTAGACACCACACCTTTGAGAGAGGCTTCCAGTTTAGAGGCCATTTCGCGGGTAAAGCGTTTGCCTACCGGCAGTTTACCAAGCAGGTTCCATACATCATCCCTCAGTTTGTTGTAGGTGGGAGATGTAGTGATGTCTGTCAGGTATTCTTTGAGAGCACCCACGTTCGGGTCAATAGACATGCAGTTATCGTTGAGGATAATCAGCACATTGGCATTGGCTACACCGGCGTGATTGAGTGCTTCGAAGGCCATACCGGCGGTCATGGCGCCGTCGCCGATAACAGCGATGTGCTGGCGGTCGAACTCTCCTTTGTAGTGGGAGGCCATGGCCATGCCCAAAGCAGCGGAGATGGAGGTAGAGGAGTGCCCTACTCCGAAGGTATCGTATTCGCTTTCGTCTCTTTTTGGAAATCCGCTGATGCCTTTGTATTTCCGGTTAGTCGGAAAGGAATCGCGGCGACCGGTAAGGATCTTATGTCCATACGCCTGATGCCCTACGTCCCATACCAGCTGGTCGTAAGGAGTATTAAATACATAGTGCAGAGCTACTGTGAGTTCCACTACGCCCAGGCTGGCAGCAAAGTGGCCGCCATGCACACTTACCACGTCAATAATATACTGACGTAGTTCATCACACACCTGATGAAGCTGGTCTTTGCTCAGCTTTCTCAAATCCGCTGGGTAATTAATCTGGCTTAAAAGTGAACCGGCCGTGATATTCATAATTTGATGGTCCAGGGTTTAATTAAAAACAAAACTACTAAAAAATATGGGTTCTCATGCGATATTGGGCGGGAAAAACCCCATATAGCCGGAATACCAGCCATTCGGAGGGTGGGATTCACCATTTACCGGTTTTGATTCGCCATTTATAACATTTTAGATTCCGGTAGGGTGTGTCGTACGGTATTTTTGGTATACTTGGGAAGTTTACTAATTTGAATGGATGTTTAAACAAGTGTATAAATACTGGTGGGGGCAACTGTTAGGGTGGTCGGCGTACTTTCTGATCAACGTATTCTTCAATTTCACCCTCCTGAAAAAACCAAATCTGCAAACAGCGATGATCTATCTGATCATTTTTGTGCTGTGTGGTATTGTTTCCACTCATTTGTTCAGAACACTGTTAAACAAGCTCAGGGGTTGGGGGAGTTTTAGTTCTGAAAAGCAGCTGGTGTTATATGTGGTACTGGTATTAAGTACTAGTGTGGTTTTGTATTTTGTGTACAATGTGGTACTGGATTATCTGGTGGGTAATCCGCCGCATAACAAGAATTTCCTGCAGAATCTGCTGGACAGAGGTTATCTGTCCTGTTTTGCTGTTTCCTTCATCTGGTGGGCTATTTACTTCGTCGGGCATTATGTGGACCGAAACCGGATCTCGCAGGTAGACCGGCTGAAGCTGGAAGCGACTGTAAGGGAACTGGAGCTTAAAACGATCAAGGCGCAGCTGAATCCTCATTTTATCTTTAATGCGCTCAACAGCATCCGGGCACTGGTAGACGAGAACCCGCAGCGGGCAAGGACGGCCATTACGGAGCTTTCCAATATCCTGCGAAGTTCCATGGCTACGGAAAAGATGGAAACGGTAAGCCTGGAGAGTGAATTAAATATTGTAAAGGATTACCTTGCACTGGAGCATATCCGCTTTGAAGAGCGGTTGCAGGTAAGGTATGAAATAGATCCCGATACACTGGGGCTGCAGGTGCCGCCCATGATGTTGCAAACACTGGTGGAAAACGCCATCAAACATGGTATTTCCAGGGTGGTGAGCGGCGGAACAGTGTTTATCGCCTCCCGGCTGAATGGCATGGAACATGAAATTATGATCGAAAATACCGGCCAGCTGGTGGAAAAAAATGTTCTCAACGGCCATGGATTTGGACTACAGAGTACGCGGCAACGATTAAGTATTTTGTTTGGAAACAGGGCTACCTTTGATATCAAAAATAAAGACGAGGCAACGGTAGAAGCCAGGGTGGTGATGCCGTTACTCTGATTGCTTGTTATACGGAAACCGCTATGGAAGTGCGTTTGGACTGTCTATAGCGTATTGGATTATTAAAAAATTTAATCATCAACCAAACTTCATATTGCCAATGAAAAAAGCATTGATAATAGATGATGAACGCCTGGCCAGGAGTGAACTGAAAAAATTACTGGCAGATCACCCGGAAATAGTGGTGGTAGGAGAAGCGGTTAACGCGAAGGATGGTATCGAGAAGATAGAGACGCTGCATCCTGACCTGTTGTTTCTGGACATTCAGATGCCGGACAAAACGGGATTTGATCTGCTTGCCGAACTGGAGAAGGCACCACAGGTGATCTTCACCACTGCATATGATGAATATGCGCTGAAAGCATTTGAGTACAATGCGCTGGACTACCTGCTGAAGCCGGTGGAGCCCAAGCGTTTGGCAGATGCGATCCATAAACTGCACCAACTGGAGGAAAAGGACCGGTTGGCCACTGCAGGCGGTATCCGTACCCTGCTGTCTGAAAATGACCAGGTGTTTGTGAAGGATGGTGATCGTTGCTGGTTTGTGAAGCTGCAGGAAATCCGGTTATTTGAAAGCGTGGGTAACTACGCCCGGGTGTATTTTGAGACCAACAAACCGTTGATTCTGAAGTCATTAAATGCACTGGAGGAAAGGCTGGACGAAAGGGTTTTTTTCAGGGCCAACCGCAAACATATTGTGAACCTGCGGATGATCGAGAAAATTGACACTTATTTTAACGGAGGGTTGTTACTGGAGATGAGAGGCGGGGAAAAGATAGAGGTGAGCCGCCGGCAGGCTGTTAAATTCAAGGAGATGATGAGTCTGTAACAGTCTTTTGTTATTGAGCTAATAAAAACAGCGGAGATCGCCATAGGGCTGTCTCCGCTGTTTTTTATATCGATAAAAAAATGAATAAATCGTAAATTACATTGTTACGGGTGCTGAGGAATGTACAGCATCTGCGAGTTCTTTGATCAGGGAAATATCGTGTTCGATGGCATTACCCACTACGATGATATCGGCACCGGCTTTACAGTTGCGGTAAGCTTTTTCTGCGTCGCGGATACCGCCGCCAACGATAATTGGTACTTCCACCTGGCTGGCTACCCGGTTGATCATGGTTTCAGTGATGGGGTTACGGGCACCGCTGCCGGCATCCATATAAATAACTTTCATACCCAGCATCTCCCCTGCCATGGCAGTACACATAGCGATATCTGCTTTGTCTGAAGGAATGGGAGTGGCATTGCTAATGTAGGATACAGTGGTGGGAGCTCCACCATCAATGACCATATAGCCGGTAGAAATTACTTCCAGCTGGCTTTTTTTGACAGCAGCAGCAGAAACTACATGCTGACCAATCAGTAACTCAGGATTTCTACCTGATATCATTGAAAGATAAAGGAGTGCGTCTGCATATCTCGAAACCTGCGAGGGGCTTCCCGGAAACAAAACAACGGGAATATCACAACTGGCTTTCAATTGTTGCACGCATTCATCCAGGTGGTTAGTAATAACGAGGCTGCCACCGAGGAAGATATAATCCACCTTGGCCGCAGTGCATTTAGCCGCGAGTTCAATGATCCCTGCAGGTGTAACCTTATCCGGATCAATCAAAACCGCGAATGCTTTTTCTTTCCTAGCCTTTCTTTCGATGAACGAAGTGTATATTTTATTGTACATCAATAGCGCATTGTTCCGGTTGTCGCAAATGTATAATATTTTTATTAATAACCCACAATGCTAAATAAATATGCATGCAATTCATTTTCTATGAATGGAGTTCATGATACTTACGGCATTATAAGTAACACCCACATATAAAGCTCTGCTAACGACAAATTTTGAGCCGGATTTTTGTTGTATTGGTTTGGTTATAACAAACATCCCGGGAAAGAGTTGATTCAATTATCCACAAGTTGTGCATAATAATCCAACTTACCCAGGTATTTTAAAATTAATTTTAAATCCCCCTCCCTTTACATATTTCTTTAATCGTAAGAAAAAATTTTTGGGTATGAAAAATCCAGCAAGCAGCAAGAGTGGCCTGACGTTTTCCCGTTATTTCACACGGGAAGGAGTGCCTCCGTATGAACAGTTCGAGTATGACCTGCGCTCGTCGGTGATCCGTAATCCCGGTGGAGATGTGGTGTTTGAGATGAACAACGTGGAAGTGCCCAAAGGATGGTCGCAGATCGCGACTGATATCCTGGCACAGAAGTATTTCCGAAAGGCAGGCGTGCCTCAGGAAGACGGTAGTCTGGGCCGTGAAACGTCGGTGAAGCAGGTGGTGCATCGTATGGCTCACTGCTGGCAGGCGTGGGGAGAACGCTATGGGTATTTTGCTTCTCCGGAAGATGCACAGGTATTTTATGACGAGCTGGTTTATTGTATGCTGAATCAGGCTTGTGTGCCTAATTCGCCGCAATGGTTTAATACCGGGCTTTATGAGAGTTATGGTATCAAAGGAAAACCACAGGGACATTTTTATGTGGAACAACATACCGGTAAGCTGGAGAAGTCGACTTCTGCCTATGAAAGACCGCAGCCCCATGCGTGTTTTATTCTGAGTGTAGAAGATGATCTGGTAGGTGATGGTGGTATTATGGACTTGTGGATGCGGGAGGCCCGTATTTTCAAATACGGCTCCGGTGTGGGCACTAATTTTTCCCATATCCGGGGAGAAGGAGAAAAACTGAGCGGTGGCGGCACTTCCAGCGGACTAATGAGTTTTCTGAAGATCGGCGACCGTGCTGCCGGCGCTATTAAGTCGGGCGGTACCACGCGCCGGGCAGCTAAAATGGTGTGCCTGGACCTGGACCATCCGGAAGTACTGGATTTTATCAATTGGAAAGTAGAAGAGGAAAAAAAAGTAGCCGCATTGATAGCTGCCGGTTATTCTTCAGATTATGAGGGTGAGGCTTACCGGACTGTATCCGGCCAGAACTCCAACAATTCTGTTCGCATCCCCAACCGCTTTTTCCATCAGCTGGCTGCTGATGGCGACTGGGATCTGACAGCCCGTACTACCGGTAAAGCTGTCAAAACCATCAAGGCCAAAGATCTCTGGGACCAGATTGCCTATGCCGCCTGGCGTTGTGCAGATCCCGGCACCCAATATGATACGACCATCAACGAATGGCATACCTGTCCACAAGGAGGCCGGATCAATGCTTCCAACCCCTGCTCTGAATACATGTTTCTGGACAATACCGCCTGTAACCTGGCTTCTGTCAACCTGCGGCGCTTTTTTGACGAGCAGCAGCGTCTTTTCGACGTACCGGGATTTGAATATACAGTGCGGCTGTGGACGGTGGTGCTGGAGATATCTGTATTGATGGCACAGTTCCCTTCCAGGGAGGTGGCTCAGTTGAGTTACGATTATCGTACGCTTGGGCTCGGTTATGCCAATCTGGGTTCCATGCTGATGGTAAATGGTATTGCCTATGACAGTGAAGAGGCTCGTGGTATTGCAGGAGCTATTACAGCTATTATGACCGGTGTGGCTTATCAGACATCAGCGGAGATGGCTTCGCATCTGGGCGCTTTCCCACGTTTTGCAGATAACCGGGAAGACATGTTGCGTGTGATGCGTAATCATCGTGCTGCCGCTTACGATGCAGCAGAAGCTTATGAAGGGCTCGAAATTCTTCCCCAGGGTATCAATGCCCGGTTTTGCCCTGATTATCTGCTGAAAGCAGCTACAAGGGCCTGGGATGAGGCGGTGCAGGCAGGTGAGAAATATGGCTATCGTAATGCCCAGACAACAGTGATTGCTCCCACGGGGACCATCGGGCTGGTAATGGACTGTGATACTACAGGTGTAGAGCCTGATTTTGCGCTGGTAAAATTTAAAAAGCTGTCCGGTGGTGGTTATTTCAAAATCATCAACCAGTCTATTCCAACAGCCTTGCATAATCTGGGCTATCAGCCTCATGAAATAAGAGCAATTGTGGACTATGCAAAGGGTACCGGTTCTTTTGCCGGAGCGCCCTATATTAATCATCAGTCACTCAGTGAAAAAGGTTTTATCGCTGAAGAGTTGAAAAAGCTGGATAGTGCGGTGGTTTCTTCCTTCGATATTTCCTTTGTGTTTAATGTTTATACGCTGGGAGAAGCTTGTCTGCAGCGGCTGGGCTTTACACCGGAGCAGTACTTTAATCTTGACTTCAGTTTGTTGCATGCGCTGGGATTTACGGATGCAGAGATAGAGGCAGCCAATGATTATATCTGTGGTACGATGACGATAGAAGGCGCGCCGTATCTGCAGGAGGCACATCTGCCGGTGTTTGACTGTGCCAACAAGTGTGGCAGACATGGTGAGCGTTATATCCATCCGCATGGACATATCCGGATGATGGCGGCAGCGCAGCCGTTTATTTCCGGGGCTATTTCCAAAACGATCAACCTGCCGCATGAAGCGGAAGTGCATGAAATAGCAGATGCCTATATGCTGAGCTGGGAGCTGGGACTCAAAGCCTGCGCGCTTTACAGGGATGGTAGTAAGTTGAGTCAACCGCTTAGTAATAAGAGTGATAAGAAGAAAAAAACAGATGTTGTAGCCACTACAGAATCTGCACAGATTTTAGATACCGACCAGTTGACGATTGAAGAGTTGCTGGAAGAAGTGAACAAGCGGATGATCGCCAGTACGGATACTACGTTGAAGCGGCAGCTGTCAAGGATTGTAGAGCGTAAGACATTGCCAGCCAAACGGGGAGGTTTTACGCAGAAGGCAAAAGTTGGTGGACAGGCTATCTACCTGCATACGGGAGAATATAATGATGGCACACTGGGAGAGATTTTTATTGATCTGGCGAAGGAAGGATCTACACTGCGTAGTATGATGAACTGCTTTGCCATAGCGGTTTCTGTAGGATTACAATATGGTGTGCCGCTGGAGGAATTCGTAGATAAGTTTGTATTTACCCGTTTTGAGCCGGCGGGGATGGTTGACCATCCGAACATTAAATCGGCTACATCGCTGGTGGATTATGTGTTCCGGGTATTGGGATATGAGTATCTGGGGCGTACAGACCTGGTGCATTTGCTGGATGCGCCGGGGAATACCGGAGAAGAAGAGGATGAAAAAAACGATACCCATTTGTTGTCAGGTATGCGGGTGACTTATCATGCGGGTAGTCCGAAAAGCGCGCCCAGAGCGGTAAAGCAGCAGCCGGCAGTCAAGCATTCTGCAGAAAACAGCACGCAGGATTATTTGCGCAGTATGCAGAGTGATGCCCCTGCCTGTAACGTTTGCGGGCATATTACAGTAAGGTCCGGCACTTGTTACAAATGCCTGAACTGCGGTAACAGCATGGGTTGTAGCTGATTTGATGTTGCAACTCTTGTTAACGATATGTTATTGTGCCTTTAAAATTTCAAAGAAAAATAACATGCACTTACCTTTGTATTCAAATAGGGTTTTCATAGGATAGTAACAAATTGAGGGCGCTTTTCTAGGCGCCCTTACTTTTTTCCAAAAACCCCGGTTTGAAACACCGTTTTTGACCTCCCTTCTTCTGGCCTATTACTCCAATGGGGTATTAGGGTATTTCATTTTGTCTAATTTTAAGCCTTTTAATTTTCATTTCTGAAGTTTTGCGTTTTCATATTAGAAAATATTTAATTTTTATCCTTTTCTAACTGTCACCATATAATTTTATTATATTTGTTATTGTATTAATTTTTATTATGGTTACTGTCCTATGAAAAACCAAATATTCCTACACCGCGTGATTCATCATGCACTGTAAATGACTCTCGAAAGCAATGGTTCGTCCATTGCTTTTGTTTTTTTACGGGTTTATACGTATTTTTTTTAGGCATGAGAAATCTCAGAATATAATTGTATTTTTAAGACTCGAAAAATTGACGCCTTATGAAAAAGCTGTTGTTCTTGCTGCTGGTAGTTTTGGCCGCAGCCACATCAGCAAATGCCAACACTGGTGGTGGGAATGGTGACAACACCTGCACCTGTAAAGCCGGGGAGAACAATGGAGATAAAAACGGGGATAACAACGATAACCGTAATAATGCCAGAAATAATGATAAAGCCAAACCTGTACGGGTAGAAGAGTTTGTATTATTATTTCCCCGGGTAGAGACGGCTGAGAAAGTAGATGAAGCAGAGTTGGAAAAAGCTATTGTGGACCTTTACAAATGGTATTTACAAAACGAAACAAAAATAAACACCAACGACTTCCTGAAAGGAAGTGGTAAGGAGCTGGCATTCCCCTTCAAGGTGGATCCCAAGACCTTACAGCAGTATTTCCTTTTCATCAAGAAAAACTTTCCGGGCTTCAATGAGGAGTTCCTTTCCACACTGAAGCGTAACCGTAAGAAAGATGCACCTGTTACTGTACGTGATGAAATGGATAATCCTATGTCGATTTCCGTAAACAGATAAAATCGTTTTGCCAGGCGCCTAATGCAGTTAGAGTTCAGTTACAATAAGGGAGATGTGTTGCATGCATTACGCTATCATTTTATGCAGCGGGGTGAAATTAAGGTGTTCCGAAACACCCTTATTATCTTGTTGCTGGCTACGATAGCGGGCTATTCCTTTAACCTGGTCACACCCGGCACTCTTTCCGGCATAGCCGTCATGGTACTCCTGCTCGGGCTCGTTTTCTGGTATCTCCTCCCCATTTCCATCTACAACAAGGCCGCTACCTTCAAAGACAATATCCAGCTCCGCTATTCCGACGAAGGCATACAAATCTCTACCAGCGCCAGTGACCACGAACGTTCTATCAGCTGGAAAAGCTTTTACCGCGTAGTGGAAACCAAAAAATTCTTCTTCCTCTACAGGGATAAAAAATCCTTCTTCCTCATTCCTATTAGTGCTTTTAAAACGGAAGATGCGTACGAACTCTTCTCAACTATGATGAAGTCTAAATTTAACACCAGCTATTAACTCAGGCAGATGATGTTTTAGCTGATGGGGCTGATTCTCCTGATGAGCGGAGATTGTGTTTTGCTGATCTTGATGCCGGAGATTTAATTTTCTGATAAATAGAAATTGTATTTTTTTATATATGATATTTAATTCAAAAGCCCGCTGGTAAGATCAGCGGGCTTTATGTTTGTATTATAGATTAATACATTTATAATTTTTGATTATCTGTTTGGCGCAGTAATATCAAATGCATCAGAGATTAATGTTCTGGAATACACTGAAATGCAGGATATGGTTCATGGTTTTGGCTCCGCTATTTACCTGTACAAGCTGGTTCATATAGCCGATGTCAGCTTTGAGGTTGGGACTGATCTGATAGCCAAAGGCGGTCAGAAACCGGTTCTGATCAAAAAGGAGATTGCTGATACTATTACCCCAGAGATTCAGGAAAATTTCGTCCTGTAATGCCACATAAAACCGGGTTGGCTGCTGGTGATGGCGGATGGTCAACTGGGTACGGTTGAAATACCGCAGGCGGTTGCCATATTTCCAGTCACCTATAGCCTCATGGGCACCAGGTGCTGAGGGTTGTGCTACCCAGCGCTGTTCCAGCCGGAAACGGTGGGTCATATCGATTTTAGGGGCTTTGTAAATGTATTGCTCAAAAATACGCTGCTCCGGCAGCCAGGTATCGCTGACATTGTTATACGTAGGCACAAAAGCATATCCCAATAATACCTGGTGCTGTTTGTTGATAGCATATTGCAGCCCTCCCCTCATCAGCAGCTGTCCCTTATTGCTGATTCCGTCTCTGATACGTAGCTGCACATCGAAGGGAACCGACCAGTGCTGATTGATTTTCATTGTCCCGAAATAAGTGTACCAGTGCTGGTAGGCATGCGTGGTTTCCTGGGCCGAGGCATAGCGGGTAAGGGCTATTACGGCCAGTAATAACAGTACTTTCTTCATAAAAATGCTTAAAACTTATTATAGGGGGGATTAAAGATAAAGCAAGTGCGGCATTGATAAAAACGGGAAGACGAGGATCAGGGCCTTACAGAACAAAAAAGCGCCCGCAAAAGCGGGCGCCGGTTGATTGTTTTAGTTGATTGTGTTTTTTTGTTAAAATTTGTTAAACCACAGTTTAGTGCCTTTCACATCGCCTCCAATTGCCTTGGCGGCATTTTCATATGATGTTTTATTAACGGTTTGTTCGGAGATCAGGTAAGTAAGGCGGTATGGCACAAAAGGCGTGGAAGGGTCCATAGAACCAGATACTGGTGCTATGAACAAGGCTTCTCCGCCTGGTTTTTTGAAGTTGAGCCTGGTGCGCTCAAACCAGCCCTGCAAACCCTGAGGATAGAGTGCCAGCCATTTCTGCGTACCGATTACATTACGCCAGTCGCTGGCGTTGTAGGGCACTTTTGCGATGTAGCTGTTGATAGCAGAGTCATCGATACTTCTGTCATCTGCCAGTTTTTTCCAGAAGCCGATAGATGCTTTGATACCATTGGTGTAGTGGGTGGCGGCGTCGCCTACGTTCATGCCGCGGGCGGCTGCTTCTGCCAGGATAAACTCCACTTCCGCATAATCCATCAGAATACCGGGCATAACGGCGCTATAGATCTGTTTACCAGGATAGGAAAACTTTCCGGGTGCAGGCCGGGTTTTATCAGCACTGGCCCAGCCGTAAGGCATTCCGTTGACGACCTGGTCATCTTTGGAAGGACGGGCATAGATGGCCAGTCTGGGATCGGCTACACTTTTCATATAGTCTACCAGGGTAGCACTTACGAAAAAGTCAGAGATCTCCCTTTCGGAATCATTGAAGGGGAATTTATTGGGAGCAGCGTTCAGATAGGTGAACAACGCATTATCATCGTTGCTGGTAAATGCCTGCTGGTAATTGGCTTCTATGATTTCCCGGGCTTTGGCATCATTAGTATCAGCCATACGGATGGCGATACGCAACAGCAGTGAGTGGGCCAGTTTGTTCCATTTGTCAGCACTGCCGAGATAGATCACGTCGCCGGTGGCCAGCGTGCCTTTGGTGACATCCAGTATTTTGATCTGTGCCTGCAGGGTATCAATCAACCGGGCATAGACCGTTTGGGCGTCATCGTAGGCGGGAGTGATATTACCGGCGTCGAGCTGGAACGTGCTGGAATAGGGTAGGTTGCCGTAGGCGTCAGCGAGTACCTGGTATATCCAGCAGGCGGTGATCCGGGCGATGGCCGTTTGGGCAGCTATTTTCGGATCATCAAGTTTGTTACCGTTTTGACGGACAACGTTATTGAGATTGTTAAGTGAAATACGGTACAGATTGTTCCAGAGTGTGGAGTTGTTGCCTTCGTCCAGTTTGTAGCGGCTGTCGTCTGTACGGGAGTTGCCAGACCAATACTGGGCATAGTGCGTACCGATATAACCGTTCTGGAGGCCGCTGTACAGCACGTCCATGGCGTTTTTCTGGGCACCGGCCAGCAGGTACTGCGGATCGGCGGTAGTGGGTTTCGTAGGGTCGTGATTGATATCATCGAGCTTTTTACAGCCGGAGAACACGATGGTGGTCAGCAGTAGAAAAGCGGAGCTATATTTCAGGATCTTGTTAGTCATCTTCACGAATTTTAGAATGATACACTCAGGTTTAAGCCATAAGAGCGGAGTGAAGGCAAGGCCCCTCCTTCTATCCCCTGTACGTTGGTAGAGGAGTTGATAATATTGGCCGGGTCTACGTTGGGCGCGTTTGATTTGATCAGCCACAGGTTACGGCCATAGAGGGAAAGGCGTGCGTTCTGGGCGCCGATCTTTCTGTACCATGATTCCGGAAGGTTGTAACCGATTTTAGCTTCTCTCAGGTAGACGTAACTGGCATCATACAGATTAGCTTTGCTGATCACGTTGCCGCCATTGGAACTGAAGTGGTCCTGCGCAGTGATGTTGACTGTATTAGGATGGCCATCGGCGGTAACACCGGGCACTACGATACCTGTTTCGCGGATATTGTTTTCCACTGTGCTTTGCAGCAGGCCCGACTTCTCACCGTACAGGTTGGTGTACGAGAAGAAATTGCCACCATGCTGGAAGTCTATCAGAGCGGAGAGGTAAATACCCTTGTAGGTGAAGGAGTTGGTGATACCTCCTACATAGTCCGGATAGGCGTTGCCGATAGGCACGTTTGTTTTGGTAGGCACATAGTGTCCCTGTGCGTCTACTACTTTCTGACCGTTGAGGTACGTGTAATCGGTACCGATGATGGTGCCAAGCGGCTGGCCTACCATAGCCACTACAGATACTTTCTGGGTACGGCGGTCGGTGCCGATGAGGAGAACCGGCAGGGAGGTATTATACTGTTGTATGTCGAGGTTGAGCAGTTTGTTGCGGTTGCGGGCGATATTGGCGCTGATATCCCAGCGGAAGCCGTTTTTAAGGCGGATAGGATTCAGGTTCAGGCCGATTTCGATACCGCTGTTCTGTACGCTGCCGCCATTGACATATGCGCTGGTATATCCGGTAGCAGCGGGCAATGTCAGCGCGATGATCTGGTCTCTGGTAGTGCGGTTGTAGTAGGTAAAGTCAACGCCTACACGATTGTCCAGGAATTTCAGTTCCACCCCTGTTTCCACTTCGGAGGTACGTTCGGGTTTGAGGTCTTTGTTGTATTTGGTGGCAGAAGCCTGTGTGACCGGATAAGAGCCGAACGGAGGTACAAAATCGTAGGTGTTGTAAATCCTGTACGGGTCGGCGTCGTTACCTACAGCGGCCAGGCTGCCTCTTACCTTACCAAAGGAGAGCCATTTCCATTCCTTCAGCAGGTCAGAGAATACGAAGGAAAGGGATGCTGACGGGTAGAAGTATTGATTGTTGCCTTTTACGAGTGTGGAGCTCCAGTCGCTGCGGCCGGTGAGGTCGAGGAACAGCATATTTTTATAGCCCAGATTCGCGGTAGCGAAAGCAGAGTTGATCTGTTTTTCGTAGAACTCATCGATAGACTGGGCTGGCTGTACGGAGTTGGCAAGATTGTATACATCTTTGATGGTAAGGCCCTGTACAGTGCTGCCTCCGGTGGTAGTCCAGCGGCGGTGCATGATATTGCCGCCTACAGTGGCATTGAGCTGAAAATCGTGCCCGAAGTTTCTTTTAATATCAGCAGTCATCTGATAGTTCATTTCGCGGGAGGTACGTACCCGTTTGATATAACCACCTACAAAATAATCTCTGGCAGTCCTTTCTTCTTCGAGGGTGTTGTAATCGTCCATGAATACACGGCCGGAGAAGCTGAGCCATTTGTTGGCGTCTATGTCTACACCAGCGAAACCAAAGAGTCGGTTGCGACTGTCGGTTTCATAGTCCATATAACGGTTCCAGTAAGGGCCGTTGCTGGAGAGTGGAGCGGGGTTGTCCCAGGCTTTGCGGTTCCAGGTGCTCTGGGAGCCGTCGTCGTATTTGTAACGTTTTTCCATGTCGAGGTCGAGCTGACGCTGACCGTACATGGTAAACTGCAGTGCCGGGTTGGGGCCTGTAAAGCCGGTACCGGGGCGGCCTTTGGCATTAAGGGCTACATAATTCACAGCAGCTACTGTTCTAACGCCTTTGGTTACTTCGTAATTGCCGTTGAACGACAGGTTATTACGTTTAATGGAGGCGTTAGGGAGCACAAAAGTCTGGTCCATATTGCCGTAGGAAAGGCGGAAACCACCTTTGTCGTTACTGCCGGCCATGGATATATTATTTGTAAGGGTAAAGCCTGTTCTGTAGAAGTCTCTTACGTTGTTGGGATGCGCTGCCCAGGGGGCTGTCTGACCAAAGTAGGGATTGTTTTTGTTTTTATCCCATGACCAGTACGGACGTACGAGGCGACCATCGAGTTTAGGACCCCAGGAGGCATCTTCATAGTACTGCGGCATCAGGTCATAACGGCCTTTGCCGTTATTGTCGTCGTAGGTACCACTTTGTGCATTGAGGAAGCCCTCTGGATTTTTGTTGTAAAACAGCGTATCGAAACGAGGACTGGAGCCACCACCGTATTGATTTTGATAGTCGGGCAGTTTGTATACCTGGTCTATCTGAGCATTGAGACTATAGGTAACGCCTATACCGCGTTCTGAGTCCGGGCGTTTTTTGGTGGTGATGAGCATTACGCCATTGGCACCGCGGCTGCCATAGAGTGCGGTGGCTGCAGCGCCTTTTAGCACAGAGATATTTTCGATGTCTTCCGGATTGATGTCCTGGAGAGGGCTACCATAATCGTAACCGCCACCGCCATTGAGCTGACCGCCCTGGTTGGTGTTGTTGTTCATCATGGGCACCCCGTCGATCACGAAGAAGGCGTTGTTGTCGCCGAGGATGGATTTAACACCACGGATGGTGATTTTGGTGGCACCACCCATAGAGCCGCTGTTGGTATTGATTTGTACGCCTGGCACCTTGCCGGTAAGGGCGTTTACGAAGTTGACTTCTTTTGCTTCCTGTACAGTGCTGCCACTCACTTCCTGTATGGCATATCCCACGGAGCGTGGATTTTTTCTGATACCGAGGGCTGTTACCACTACTTCACCCAATACTTTTTTGTTGGCATCAGCAGGCATGAGTGTAATAGCCAGCGCTTCCTTTTTGGAGAGGATAACAGATTGTTCTGCGAAGGTGGGTGAACTTATCCTGATCGTATCCTTTAATCCTGCTTTGATGGAGAATTTGCCATCAGGGCCGGACTGGGCATTGATGCCGGTAGTTTGGTTACGAATGTGTGCACCGGGAACGGGAGTACCTTTATCATCCTTTACGATTCCGTTGATGGTAAATTTCCCGATTTCTTTCTTCACAGTTGCGTCATCCGGAGGGAGGATAAGGGCGGTGTCCTGTTTGGGTTTTGCAGTATCTTGTCTTGGTTTTGCAGTGTTGGGAGCAGCGGGTTTGGTTACTACCGGAACGGTGGTATCTGCTGGCTGCTGAGCGGTGAGATACCCTTCGGGTTTTGCGTATGCACTGCCGGAATGATAGCAGAATAGGGCATAGCACAGCCCCGACCAGGCTAGTACTTGGCTTCTCATTGTATAGTGCTTGATTTGGTTACAAATTTTTTTTACAGCGTTTATAGGCTGCCGATGGTTATAATGGTGGTCCATATCAATTATCTATACAATTGAAAGCCCATTTACAATGGGCTTTATTTCATTTTATCAGGTTTTTCTTCATTTCGTAGTGTGGGATTCCTACTTCTGTAAACTCGTCTCCGCAGATTTCGTAGCCCAGTTTCTGATAGAAACCGACGGCTTCTTTTCTAGCATGCATGGTTAGTATTCCGAACCCGTTGCTGACAGCATGTGACTCTGCAAAGAGGATGATATCTCTTCCGATTCCTTTTCCCTGCAATAGAGGCGATACCGCCATTTGCCTTAACTGTACAGTGTTTTCGCTGACGGGTGTAAGGATACAGCAGCCGGCCAGCATTGTTTTGTCACCTTCCTGCAGGAAGCCTCCGATGAGGAAGTCATTGATTTCCTGCTGCAGGTATTCAGCCGTGAACGTTAGTCCCAATGGTTTGCGCAGCACTTCATCACGGAGTGCTACCATGTCCTGGTAGTCGCAACTACCGTATTCGATTATACGAAAATCAAGCATCAGACCGGTTTTAATGGTGAATAGGATGTATTAACGTTTATGTATCAACGAAATTGAGACAGGTATCAGCTTCTGGCCATAACAGCATTCACGATAAGTTGATCAACGGATTTTACCTGCAGCATATCATCCTGAATCAGGAGCGCGTTGGGATGGGTATCGGTGCAATAGATACCTTTAATGATACCGCTGTCTTTTATTTTCTGAAAGCCGTTGCCAGCGAAGATACCATGGGTGGTGATTACGTAGATTTCACGGGCGCCTGCATGGAGGTAGGCTTCGGCTGCATGCAGCAGAGAGCCGCCGGTGCGGATCATATCGTCGTATATGATCACGATTTTATCTTTTACATCGGCGCTGATGGCGGTGATGGCTGTTTCTTCGCCGGAGATGCGGCGTTTGAAGGCAAAAGCAGCCGGAACATGAAAATCATTGGCAAGTGATTCTACCCATTTGGCCCTGCCTGCATCGGTGCTGGCGAGCACGAAAGGTTTACCGCCGGCTATCTCCAGCGCAGCTTCCTTCACAAAATCTTTGGCATAAAGGTGTACCGGACGGATATCATTCTCAAAATACCAGGTGATACCATCTACATGAAGATCTATCAGCATAATCCTGTTGCCCCGGGAGGTATTGGGAAGAGAAGAGAACAATACTGCCCTGGTTTTGGCTTTCACGATCTCTCCGTGCTGGACAGCTCTTTCCATGGTGGAATAACCAAAGAATGGAATTACGATGGTAAGGGAGTGTGCCCCCAGCTGGATGCATCCGCTGGCGAGATCATATAATTCCAGGGTTTCCTTGTCGTCAATGGTGCCGCCTAACAGGATTACTTCTTTATTACTGATTTCACTGACAATGCGGTGGTAATGCTCTCCATCAGGAAAATCGCGGATTTCGAGCTGGCCATTTTCCCACTGGGAAGCGGTCTGGGCCAGTATTCGGTCCTTTAAATATTGATAGTGCTGTGTAGCAAAAATGATCTTCTGTGGCATGATAATGGTGAATTGAGGTAAAATTAAGCTATTTATAAGGCTGATAATTAATAATTTTGTACCTGAGCACTGTCATTTACCCGCTTTTTTAACTTTTCATTTGCGGGTGGAACGTTAAATTTGAACGATTAGTACGTCCATGATTCGACTTTTAGCATATATCGGAGCACTTTTTTTCTTCTTTTTCATTTGCCAACAGCACACATCAGCGCAGGTAAGATTGTCTGGTATGGTGGCAGACCAGGAAACGAAAACGGGATTGCCATTTGTTTCCATCATTAACAAAAGAACGATGACGGGCACGCTCAGCAGTGAGAGTGGTCGTTTTTATATTGAAGGTATGCCGGGTGATACCATTGAGTTTTCTATGCTCAGTTATACCCAGCGCCAGGTTGTAATGCCAGGGATGTCTTCTTCTCTGGATATCTACCTGCAGAGAAGGCTTTTTGAGTTACAGGGTGTGAATGTAAAAGGAAGCAACTATAAAAAGGACTCACTGGCTATGCGTGATGAATACGATCGTTATTTCCGTTACCGTAAGCCAGGTGCTGTAGACGTATTAAAAACGCTGCCTGCCAACCCTATCACTGCCTTGTCCTACCTGGTGCCCAGTAAGGCGCGCAAGCGTAAGGAACAGTTCCATGAGCAGCTGTTGTACTGGGAAAAAGAAAAGTATATTGATTACCGTTATTCTCCTGAGCTGGTGGGCAAAATGACCAAACTGCAAAGCCCCGAGCTGGATTCCTTCATGCATAGATACCGCCCTGGTTATCAGTTTCTCAATGATGCTACTGAATATGACCTGTTGTTGTTCATCAAACAGTCATTTGCAGAATATCAGCGGACAAAGGGCAAATAATTCTCCCAAAGATCAAATATTACCAAATTGTTAACCCGTAAATCTGACTAGGAACATCCCGTTTCCCAGACGTACTCTTCATGTAAACACCCAAAGCAGGGAATCTGGGATATGGACAAACAACTACTGGACAAGTATTTTAAAGGACATTGTACGGAACAGGAAGCAACTGCTGTTGAAGCCTGGTTATCGGCGCCGGACTCTCCCCTGCTCGATGAGTTTATGATGGAAAAGTGGGATGCTGCGAATCCGCCGGTGGCGGCCGCGCCCAAAATACATCGCTGGTGGTATACAGCAGCAGCGGCCGTAGTAACCGGTATGATAGGGCTGGTATCTTTTCTGTGGCAACAGGGACATGCACGGCAGGAGCTGGCAGCCCGCTACGACACGTTGCGCAACAACAGTAACAATATCCAGCTGTTTACCATGGCCGATGGTTCTGAAGTGTGGCTGAATGCTCATTCCACGGTATGTTATGGCCTGCTGTACAACAAGGAAAACAGAGAACTGTGGTTATCCGGCGAAGCCTATTTTAAAGTAGTAAAAGATGAAGACCGTCCCTTTATGGTGCATGCCGGCGGTCTTACTACCACTGTACTGGGAACATCCTTTAATATCGCCACTTCCAACAAAGCAGACGGTGCTATCCAGGTGAGCCTGATAGAAGGAAAAATTGCAGTAAGCAAATTGCATGGATTCAATAAAATACTATTACCTGGCCAGATGCTGGAATATGTGAATGGTAAAGAACCACAGCTGATGGCTTTCGGACAGCATGAAGTATTGGACTGGAAGAGCGGTAAAATACATTTCGAGAATACCAGTCTGGCGGATGCCCTGATGAAACTGCAGCAGCGTTATGGTATCCATATCATCCTGGAGCAACCGGAAATAGGCAACAGGAAGATATCCGGAGAGTTTAAAAAAGAAGTATCACCCGAAAAAATATTGACCACCCTGGCGTATGTGCACAACATCTCCATTACTCGTGTAAATGACAGTACATTCCAGGTACAACGCAAACGCAACTAACCACAATTAAAACTATCTATTTAATCTAACTGAAGTATGCAAAAATCTACACAAAGATTTTGTACGGGGAAACGTATGTCCTTTAAACTGCTGTCCCTGTTCCTGTTGATGACGGGGTCATCGCCTTTCCTGTTGCAGGCCCAGTCCTATATTTCTCTTACTGATAAGGTGCAGCTGCAGTCGGCACGGACCAATGCAGCCGCCATCGTGAAATCGCTGCAGGACCAGACCTCTTATACTTTTATATACGATCCCGAATACCTGACACAGTGCACACTTTCTGCTGTAAAGTTTGAAGGTGCTCCATTAGGAAAGGTATTGCAGTACCTCGATCAGCATGCTCCTGTTGATATTGAACTGACCAATAACCGTACTATTGCCGTACGCAAAGGCAAGGCGGAAAAAGCAGCCGTAAAGGTTAGTGGCCGTGTCACCGGCAGAATAGTAGACTCTAAAAATGAACCACTGCCAGGTGTGACTATTGTGGTAGAAGGCGGACAAGGCGCCGTATCTAACGTAGATGGTAGCTACGAGCTGCAACTGGAGCCTGGTAAATACACCATCACTTTCTCCTATATCTCTTTCGACAGCCGTAAAGTGACAGATGTGGAAGTGACACCCAAAGAGATCACACCACTGAACATCGTGCTGAAAAGCAGCGGTTCCCGGCTGAAGGAAGTGACTGTTACCGGCAACTACCGGAAATCCTCCATAGAAGGACTTTACGCACTGCAAAAAAATAATGCGGGCATCACTGATGGTATCAGCTCAGATCTCATCGCCCGCACACCGGATAAAAACGTAGGTGAAGTGCTGAAACGCGTGAGCGGCTTGTCTACGCTGGATAATAAATATGTAGTGGTGCGCGGTTTGAGCGAACGTTATAACCAGGCATCCCTGAATGGTCAGCTGATGCCCAGCACAGAACTGAATCGTAAAAATTTCAGCTTCGATATTATTCCTTCCAATGTAATTGAAAATATAACTGTCATTAAGACACTTACTCCGGATCGTAGTGCGGAATTCGGTGGAGGGCTGATAGAAGTAAATACTGTAGATATCCCTTCTGAAAATTTTCTCAACGTCAGCGTGGGTGGCAGTTATAATGATAAAACGACTGGTAAAACGTTTTTGTCGCTTCCGCTGGAAGGGAAAGAATACTGGGCGAAAGCTTCAGACCATCGTAAGCTGTTAGGTAAATTCGACTGGAAAGACCGCGCAGACATCATCAGTGCATTTGACGCCAGTATTGGTAAAAGCGAACATTTTAATAATAACTACGGTATTACATCTTTTAATGCACAGCCGTCTACCAACTATCAGATCTCTCTGGGCCGTGTGTTACCGGAGCATGGCAAGGGTCAGTTTGGTGTGATCCTGGCAGCCAACTACCGCAATACGCTGGCTACGCAGGACGTAGTGATGAGCCGTGCCGGCTTTGAAGGTGATAAATCGATGGATTATGCCGCCTTCAGAGGACAACGTTATGGTTTTACTACCAACCTGGGTGGCATGGCCGGAATCGGTTACCGTAATGAGCGCAACCGTATTGGTTTTCAAAGCATCTATCAACGTTCTCTTGACCAGCAGCTGGTATCCGGTATCGGCCAGTCTGCCGCCTACAGTGCACATACCTACGCTTATTTTGATATGACCGGTGTTACTGGTTTATGGCAGAACCAACTGAAGGGAGAACATTCCATTGGTCATAATGGGCTTAAAGTAAAATGGCTGGGCAGCTATACACAGCTGGACCGTCAGCGCCCTGACAACCATTTTTTTGCAGGCAACTACCTGGACACAGACAACAATTATCCCAACAACTATAACGTCGATTATCTCTTCCCGATCAATGTGACTGCCGGCGCACTCCGCACCTGGAGCAGAGCCCGTGAGAACAACTACAGCTGGGACCTGTCTGCTGCACAGCCTTTTAAATTCAATATCGGTGCTGTGCCGCTGGATAATACTTTCAAGCTGGGCTATGGAGGCTGGAGTAAAAGTCGCTTTTTTTACGTGATCAATACTGCCAATACCATCCAGAATCCAGGACAAAATTATCTGCCTGTATCTACCCTCATGACACCTGAAAACGGACTGGAAACAAAGCTGGAACGTTTTGGGGACAACTATAACCGCTCGGCCTCCCTGCATGCGGTTTATGGTATGCTGGACAACAAGATCGGTGATTTCAGGCTGGTATGGGGTGTTCGTGGGGAATACTATAATCTGAATAACGTAAATGCTGCCCTGGATGTGTTGGATCAGGACCTCAACAGAGGACGTGGTGAAGATAATAAACTGGACTTGTCCGGTTTAAGAAACAGGGAGCCTGATTTCCGGCTGTTTCCTTCCGCCAATCTTACTTACAGCCTCACTCCTTCCATGAACCTGCGACTGGCTTATGCAGAAAGTATTATCCGTCCGGACCTGCGTGAGATGAGTGGTTTGAGAGAGTATGACTTTGAACTGGGAGGTACTTACTATAGCACCTATGTAACGTCTACCACTATACGTCATTATGATTTCCGCTATGAATGGTATCCCGGACCTGGTGAGATCGTGTCTTTCTCTCTTTTCTATAAGAAGATGAAAAACCCGATGGAGATATTCAAGGAAGCCAACAATGAATTCCGCTTGCGCAACAGTAAGGAAGCGAAGAACTATGGTCTGGAGATAGAGTTGCGTAAATCACTTCAGTTTACCGGTGTGCCCGTGTTGCGTAACATCACGCTGTCCGGCAACTTCACTTATCTGGATTCCCGCGTGACGCCGATGATTGTTCGTTTTGACGGAACTGACCCTGATAACCCGCGTAAAGTGGTGATCACGGAAAATGTGTTGCCGGAAGAAAAGAGACCACAGGCCGGGGCCAGCAATTATATGGTGAATGCGGGACTGGCTTATGATACTAAGCCGGTATCTTTTAACCTGGTGTACAACTATGTAACCAACAGGATGTACCGGGCCAATGAAATCTACGCTCTCTCGCTGTTTGAGCGTCCGCTCGAATCACTGGACGCACAGCTGGCATTTCATCTGTTGAAAGGCAAAGGTGAATTAAGATTAAATGTATCCAATCTGCTGAACAGTTTCAGCCTGGTATATATCAATCGTTTTGATGATGATCCGCAGATTCTGGCTGGCAGTAAAATGCCTACTACCAAACAGTTGTTATACCATTCCGGTAACGATGCGATCGACTATAAAGCCAGTCCGGGAAGGACTTTTAGCCTGACCGCCAGTTACAAATTCTGATTTAAGAGCATGCGCATTTTTTGTTATATATCCTGATCAGGTATCCCGTTTTTGTTAAAAGAAAAAAACAAAATCATGAAAAGAAAACCCTTTGGATTAGCCCTTTTATCAGCTGCCGCTTTAGGTGCTGTACTGTTTGCCTCCTGCAAAAAGGAGAATCATGCCCAGGAAGGCCGTGCTGTAACTGCTACGCAGGTACCTCCGTCTTCTCCTATCCTCTCTGGTGTATTAGGTACTACCCACAATGTAGCAGATACCATCCTGCTGACCAGTGGCACTGTATGGCACCTGAGTGGCCTGGTGTATGTTGACTCCGCTGACGTACTGATTATTCAGCCTGGTACCGTTATCAAAGGTGACCTGAGTGGTTCCTCTACCGTTGCCGGTGGTGGTCTCATCATCACTAAAGGTGCAAAAATCCTGGCTCAAGGTACTGCTGCCAACCCTATCGTATTCACTTCCAATTCCAGCACCCCTCAATCCGGTGATTGGTCTGGTGTGGTACTGCTGGGTAAAGCACCTACCAACGCTCCTACTACCACCCGTGTAGAAGGTGTTCCTGACGTATCACCTGCTGATGCTACTTTCGGCGGTAATGTTCCTAATGACAACTCCGGTATCCTGCAATTCGTTCGTATTGAGTATGCTGGTTTTGCGCTGTCACTGAACAATGAATTAAACGGTCTGACACTGGCTGGTGTTGGTAGCGGAACCGTTATTGACTACGTAGAAGTATTCAAAGCAAACGATGATGCTTTCGAATTCTTCGGCGGTACTGTAAATGCTTCTCACCTGCTGGCAATTGACGCACTGGATGATATGTTCGATACTGACAACGGTTATATCGGTACTATCTCCTATGCACTGGGTCTGTCTGACACTACCCGTGCTGACCAGAGCGAGTCTAACGGTTTTGAAAGCGACAACAACGCTGGTGGTACTGGTGCTACTCCAATCACCCGTCCTACTTACAACTATGTCACCATTGTAGGTTTACCCAACGCAACTAAAGCTGCTAACGGCGCCGGTGGATTCAAATACGGCCGTGCTGCTCACCTGAGAAGAAACGCTGAATTCAACCTGAAGAACTCCATCTTTGTTGGTTTCTCTACAGGTATCAGCCTGGACCAGACTGTAGGTACTACTTACGATAAATACGTAAGCGGTGTGTCTGTTTTTACCAACAACTTCGTTCATGGTTATGTTAGATCTTATGCCAAAGAAGTAAGCAAAGTATTCACTGTTATCGGTACACCAACAGGAAACTTTGGTACTACTACGCTGACTAATATCAGCCTGACTAGTCCGTTTGACCGTAGCGGTGGAGCAGCCAGCTTCTTCGCAGCAGAAGGTACTCCTGAAGATCAGGCGGGTGCATTCCCGAATGGTGCTGACTGGACTACTGTAGGCGGTAGCCACAACTGGACCAGATACAATTAATTTTTTCAACAACGTGCAGCAGCTTGCTGCACGTTGTTCTCCTACCCTTTTATCCGCAACAATAAATACATATGCGATATAGAAATTTACTTTTTTTAGCTGCATTTATTACGCTGCTATACGCCTGCCGGAAAGGCGAACTTCCCCTGGAAAACTATTTCGGCAGAGTAGCCCTTACTCAGGTTGTATTAGGTGATACTACCAATCTGGACATCTTTTATAACGGAAAAAAGGTGGGAGCGATGATAAAATCCCCTGAGGCGGTACCTACTGTGGATGTGGTTTTACCAGCCGGACAGCAGGCAGCCAAATTAAGTATTTATAAAGCCGGTACAGATTCGCTGGTGGCAGATACCTCCATCACCATTACCCAAAACAGCGCTCAGTCTTTCAGGGTGATCAGTTCCCGTCTGCTCAATATTAACGGTTTTATCGGTAGTACCGCTGTAACGCCTGATTCCAGTAAGTTCCAGCTTTTTTATTATCTCAATCAATCCTTTAATGACTACCCGGAAGCAGAGATGTATATCTATACCTCCGCTGGGAGACCTGCAGTGCTGACAGAAGTGTTGGTAGTAAAAGGATTGAAAAAAGGTGTGCTCGACCCGCGTGTGTTTACATTGCCTTGTAAATCAGCCACCGGCGCCACATTAAATTATGTGTTCAAACTGAAGGATAGCAAAACGGGTAACTGGATATTACGTCAGGCTAATACCGTAAATGGCAGCTACATCTTTATGAACATGAACTATGAAAGCTTTAAAGGTCGCTTTAACCTGGTGTCTATTATAGATGTGGACGGTGATACGCCGGAGACCAACAGGATTAAGATGGCCCCTAACACTTTATAAATACAACCGTATGTTACCGAACGATAATTTTTCGTATGGGCATTTATGTTACATAGGATTAGTTTCCCTGCTATTACTGTATGCCTGCAAGAAAGATGAACAGCCGGTAGCTACGCATACAACCATGGAAATCATCCCCACCACCGATACGCTGACACAGGTGATCAATGCCAATACCCTCCTTACTGCCAGTCATCCCTGGTATATCAAAGGATGGGTATATGTGAGCAATGAGTCTACCCTGCGTATTGAGCCGGGGTCTATTATACATATTCTTCCGGGAGAACACAGCAATAGCGGTGGTCTTGTGATCACCCGCGGTGCATACCTGCATGCAGCCGGTACAGCGCGTTCCCCGATTCATATCTCCATAAAGGAAAAAGGCAATATACTGTTGCTGGGCAAAGCCCCGGTTAAAAATAAGATGCCGCTGGCAGATCATCCCGACAATAAACTGCTGCCGGGTATCGCTTATGGCGGAACAACAGAACAGGATAGCTCCGGTGTTGTACGATATGTGCAGCTGCATTACCAGTCCCCGATGTCTGAAGGTTTAAAACTGCTGGGGGCTGGTAGCAGAACGGTTTTGCAACATGTTACCTTATACGACCGTCATCCTGGTATGAAACCCATTTTCCTCTACTAATATATTTACGAAGACCCTATTTGGTTTATTCTCCATATTTACAAGCAATGCAAAAGAAAGCGGCTGGCTCCTGTTTAGGAGACAGCTTTTTTTATTGGGAGCAAACATCAGAAATATACACCGTACTCATCAACATTGAGGCTGGGTCTGCATGTTAATGAGTTGAGTGAATTTAAACATCTATTGTTATAAGCTGTTTTCTTAAGCAGGCTATAAACTTAAATCTATGAGAAAGTCATGTGCTCTTTTGCTGCTGTTTATCAGTATGGCAGTCATTGGTTTCGCCCAGGGCATTAAGCCTGCAACTCCACCTGCTAATTTTACAAGCAAAGTCATGGCCGTTGAAAACGGATTAACCATCCATTACGTCATAGGAGGAAAAGGCCAGCCTCTCCTGTTATTACACGGCTTCGGACAGAACTGGTATATGTGGGAGCGTTTGCTTCCTGAATTGTCAAAACACTTTACAGTGATCGCTCCGGACCTTCCCGGGCTTGGAGAGTCTGGTAAGCCTGCTGATGGTTACGATAAAAAGACGATGGCGCTACATATACACGCGCTGATGCAAAAACTGGGATTTAACAATATTATGCTTGCAGGCCACGATATAGGACTGATGGTGGCCTATGCTTATGCCAGACAATATGAAAATGAAGTAACGAAACTGGTCTTGATGGATGCATTATTACCAGGTGTTGAACCGGTGTGGTCACAGGTCCGCGGTGCTGCCTGGTGGTTTGGTTTCTTTGCCTGGCCTGCCTCACCGGATATTGTTGAAGGAAAGGCGAAAACGTTTCTGACGGGCTTCTGGCCGGTAGTCGGATATGTAAAAGACCCTTTTACAAAACAGGAATCAGATGAATTTATCAGAGCCTATTCCGTACATGGATCTATTGCAGGAAGCTTTCATTGGTTTGCTGCATTTCCACAGGACGCCAGGGATAATCAGGAATTTATGAAGCACAAACTGAAAATGCCGCTGCTGGCCATGGCCGGAGAGTTCGCATCCTCTTTCCTTCCGGAACATTGCCGGCTGGTGGCCGACAATGTTAAAGGGGTGATCATAAAAGATGCCGGACATTGGATTGTGCAGGAGAATACTCCCCAGGTACAAAAAGAATTCCTGGAATTTTTACTGGCTCAATAATAGAAACCTGCATTAGCGCGGAATGATCACTTCTGCACCGGTAGACAACGTATTGAAGTAGGTGTTCTCCCTGTTTACATTTTCTGAGGATGCTGATCTGCCTCCTCCGTTGATCAGCGCCAGTGCTCTGGTGATGAGGGGATCGCTGATATCGCCGATGGCAGAGAGCGGGAGACTGGTCATTTCATCTACCACATATTGAGGTGTGATGCCTGTAGCATAATTGCCTTCCCCTTTGGCATTGGAAAGCCGGTAAGCAATAGGCTGTAATACCCAGGTGATGCGGCGGCTACCGTCTTTGATAATGACAGCACCTTTGTCTTTTCCGTAGGTAGTTTGTCCTATCTGTGTTACCTGCGTATAGGGCTTGAGGTTATTGATGGTCAACTCTGCAGCAGAGATGGTTTGACGGCCGGTAAGGATAAAAACGCGATCCAATGTGAGACGGGCAGACTGGATACTGCTGAAGTTTACTGGTGTACCACTTTCCGGATAACGCAGCATAGTGCTAACATCCAGCAGTTGTTTGCCTTGTTTGTTATTACCGGTATACTCTACAAATGAAGTTTGTGCATTGAGCCGGCTGGCCACCAGGCTGGATAAAACCGCCGCTGCAGCCAGACTTCCACCGGTATTATACCGAAGGTCGAGAATCAGCTCGGTGACACCTTGTGCTTTGAAATCCTGAAAGGCAGTCAATAAGGCGTTATTGTAATTATCGTTGAATGCATTGTAAAAAAGGTAGCCGATTTTTTTGCCGTTGCTGTTAATCACTTTCTGAAGATAGATCGGATTTTCAGTAACGATGCCCAGCAATACTTCCACTGGCGTTTGTTCGCTGATAACGCCGGCTGTGATGGTTGCCGGCGTGAAGTTTCCTTTTCCTTCCCGCAGTAGTTGTGCCGTGATGGTAGCAGCGTTGCTACTGTTGACCGGCTGGCCATTGATAGCTGTAAAATACATACCACGGCTAAAGCCTGCTTTGTCGGCATTGGAGCCGGGGATAACGAGGCGTACCACGCCAATAAAGCCACTGGCAGCTGAAGGATGCGGAATGATGCTGTAATCCATGCCGTAGTTATATAACATGCTTCTGGGGAAGGTGGCCCAGTTGCCCGGATTATAAATCATCGAAAAAGGATCTGCGGCGTTTTTCAGGCTGTTGTAAAAGGAGACTGTTTCCTGTTGAGGATTGGCGGAGACAGGCAGTGTTTCATTCCACAGGTAGAAAAGACGCATGCTATCCAGCATCCAGTTGTTGATTTCCTGCTGGGTGACAGGGCCGGTGGGCGTAGGTGCGGGCTGGTCTTTTTTGCTACAGGCCATACAGAAAAGGGCTATTCCCAGGTACCAGTATTTCATGATGTGATTATTGGGTGGTGTCGATATTAAAGTGATGGAGCAGTTCTTTGCGGATGTATTGCAGTGCGGCTGTCAGGTGGTTTTTAACGGTAGCCGGAGAGATAGACAGCTGTTGTCCGATTTCCTTGTGACTATATCCCTCACTACGGCTTAGCATATATACGTTGCGCCGTTGTTCCGGCATATTTTCCACTACCTTTTGCAGTTGCGTGGCGAGTTCTTTTTGCAGCAGAATTTTTTCTCCGCTGCTGGCTGTTTCGGAGGCCTGGTTGTCAGCTACCAGGGAGAGCGCTTTTTTTTCCCGGTATAGTTTACGGGTTTCGTCTATGACGAGATTTTTGACGTACACAAACAGCAAGGGAAAAACATCCTGCCCTTCCTTCAGCTGGTGCATATTTTCCCAGAGGCGAACAAAGCATAACTGGGTGATTTCCTGTGCCCGGTTAGCATCACCGGTTAACTTGAATGCAAATCGGTACACCTTCGCATTGTTCTCCTCAAATATTTTTTCAAAATGAACTTTAGGAGGGCTTACAGACATAGTTCGAGGTTGTTGCATTATCCGGTTATAAATTTAAGCAGGCTATGTTACAGGAATGTTAAGGAGCGGTACTATTTTCATATAAAAGCGCAAAGCAGCAAAAACCTTGTAGTCTTTGCTGCTTTGCGCTTTTATGAAAATTGTATACTGACTATTTCAACAGGGAGCCGTTGAGCCGCTGCAGTTCTGTTTCAGCGAGTTTGGTATTATACCGGGCCTGGATAAGACGGTAGTTGGAATCTTCCAGGCTTTGCTGGGCCTGTTTTACCTCGATGGTAGTAGATACTCCTTGTTTGAAGCGTTCGAGTGCCACCATCATATTCTCTTCTGCCAGCGTATTATTTTCTTCTTCCAGTGCTAAAGCTTTCTTGTAATATTCATAATCCTTGAAAGCATTATTCAGGGAGAGATCGATCTGTGATTTGATGTTATCAAGTGCGATATTCTGATAATCGAAATCTATCCGGGCATTTTTCACCTGACGTTTTACATTGAAGCCATTGAAGATAGGAATAGCTGCAGTGAGGCCGTAGTTGATCACCCCATTGCGGTTAAAGCGGGGGCTGAAGTTGTTGGATGCCGCGTTAGACGTACTCCGGTTAAAGTTATAAGCTGAGTTGAACGACACTGTCGGGAAGTAGTCGGCACGGCGTTCTTTGATGGTGAGTGCTGAAATATTGATATTCTGTTGTTGTACTTTGATAGCCGTGTTGTTGTTGGCGATGTTTTGCTGCAACGTTGTAAAAGACAGACTGGCATTGATGGGAATGGAATCCTGTACATCATATCCGATGGCGTTTGGAGGTACGGCCATCAGCTGATTCAGCAATGCCTTGCTTTGTTCGATGAGCGTAAGCTGCCGCAGGAAAAGCGCTTTCTGTGCGTTGTAATCCACTTTAGACTGCAGCAGGTCTGTTTTAGGACCCAGGCCGGTAGTGAATTTGGCGTCGGAGAGCTTCACTCTTTCTTCTGAAATGGACAGTTGTTCCCTGATAGCGCGCAACTGTTGTTTTTGCTGCACGATATTGTAATAACCACCAATCAGGGTAGCAATGGAATTTTGTATCTGGTCTTTGATGCCCAGCTCGCCGAGGTCTTTGATGGCTTCCAGTTTTTCGCGGGTGGCGAACATTTTGAGACCATCGAAGAGTGTCCAGCTGAGATTGACGCTGGCATTGATATTATTTCCCTTGATGCCGCTGGTATCTCTTTTGGTGCCGTTGGCAAACTCCTGTTTGGTGGCGGTACGGCTCCAGTTGGTGCCGGCGGTGGCATTGAGGCGTGGCGCAAATGCAAAGTCCGCATAGGCGTAATCGTTAGCCGATAGTTCAGCCGTATTTCTGGCCAGCCTGATAGAGAAATTGTTTTTAAGTGCCACGTCTATTGCCTGCTCGAGGGTCAGTATCTTTTCCTGCGCAGTGGCAGCGATACTTCCCAGTAGTATGATCAGGAACAGGCAGCTTCCGGTGATATATTTCTTCATAAAAAATTTAATACAGTTTATGCATGAGTGGCTGCTACACCTTCTTCTTTATCTTCTTCCTCCTCCTCTCCCTCAGCGCTTTTATTACCGTGACGGGAGAAGAAAGTATACATAGCCGGAATAACATACAATGTGAGCACCAGTGAAAACACGATACCACCTACGATCACGATACCCAGCGGAATACGGCTGGTGGCCGCAGCTCCCAGTGACATCGCTATCGGTAATGCACCCAGTGCCATGGCAAGGCTGGTCATAAGGATAGGACGTAAACGCATGGCAGAGGCATGTATTACGGCGTCTCCTTTGGCAAGGCCGGCATCGCGTTGGTGGTTGGCAAATTCCACGATGAGGATACCGTTTTTGGTTACCAGCCCGATGAGCATGATCACACCAATCTGAGAGAAGATGTTCCAGGTTTGGTCAAATATCCACAGCGATAACAATGCACCTGCGAACGCCAGTGGTACAGTGAGCATGATGATCAGCGGATCTATCCAGCTTTCAAACTGAGCAGCAAGTACAAGATAGATCAGTACCAGTGCAAGTCCCAGCGCGAACATTGTATTGGAGCCACTTTCGGCGTAGTCGCGGGAGGATCCGGACAATGCAGTGGAGTAAGAGTCGTCGATGACTTTTTCTTTCTCCAGCTTGTCATAGATGCGGTACATCTCTTTGAGGCCGTCGCCGATGGTTTTGTCGGGAGCGAGACCTGCGGAGATGGTAGCAGATTTATAGCGGTTGAAGTGGTAGATAATAGGCGGACTGGTTTCTTCTTCGATGCTAACTACGTTGTCGAGCTGTATGGCTTCGCCGCGGGAGTTGCGTACATACAGGTTCTGGAGGTCGGTAGGATCGTCGCGGTCGGCGCGGAACACCTGGCCCATTACCTGGTACTGTTTGCCATTTCTGATGAAATAACCATAACGGAGATTACTCAGTGCGAGCTGCAGTGTCTGAGAGATATCCTGTACCGAAACGCCCAGCTGTGTGGCCTTGTCACGGTTGATGTGTATACGCAGTTCCGGTTTGTTGAATTTCAGGTCTACGTCGGTACCCTGGAAGACAGGGCTGTTGCCCACTTCTTCCATGAACTTAGGCAGTACATGTGTGAGGGAGTCGAAGTTGATATGTTCGAGTACAAATGAAACGGGGAGGCCGGCTCTGCGTCCTACCTGTATGGTCTGTGTTTCGATGGCAAACACTTTACCCTGAGGGTATCGGGCCATGTTGCGGTTGACCATGTTCACGATATCCTTCTGAGAGCGGGTACGCTCCTGTGGTTCGGTGAGCATGACGTTGGCAAAGGCGGAGTTGACCGCGCCGGCACCACTGAAACCGGGAGAGGTAACGCTGAGGATGATTTTCTTTTCGGGTATGGAGTCGGCGAGAAACCTGGTGAGTTTGTCCACGTAGTTATCCATATAGTCGAAAGAGGTACCTTCCGGCGTGGTGATGGAGAGGCGGAACTGGCTTCTGTCTTCCAGTGGAGCCAGCTCTGAGGGCAGTGTTCTGAACAGGAAATAAATCATGACCAGACAGCCTGCGATAATCAGTCCTGCCACCCAACGGAAACGCATAAACGCTTCCAGTGAATTTTTATAACCATCTTCCATCCAGCGGAAGAATGGTTCTGTTTTGGTATAGAACCAGGAGTGGGTATGCGTTTTACGGCCCAGTTTTACGTTGAGCACCGGTGTGAGCGTCAGGGATACAAAGGCAGAGATGAGTACGGCGCCAGCTACCACGATACCGAATTCACGGAAGAGCTGTCCTACGAATCCCTGCAGGAAGATGATCGGAAGGAATACGAAGGCCAGGGTGATGGAAGTAGCAATAACGGCGAAGAAAATTTCTTCAGACCCTTCACGGGCAGCTCTCATACGAGGCATGCCTGCTTCAATCTTTTTGTAGATATTTTCAGTCACTACGATACCGTCATCGACCACAAGGCCCGTAGCCAGTACGATAGCCAGCAGGGTGAGGATATTGATCGTAAAGCCGCAGATGTACATGATGAAAAAGGCACCGATGAGAGACACGGGAATGTCTACCAGCGGACGGAAGGCCATGAGCCAGTCGCGGAAGAAGAGGTATACGATGAGGATCACGAGTGTGAGTGCCACGATCAGGGTTTCTTCTACTTCCTCAATAGATTTTTTGATAAACCGGGTATTGTCCATGGCAATGTTGACCGTATAGTCTTCCGGGATATCTTTTTTCAGCTGCTCATATCTTTTATAGAACTCATCGGCGATGGCCACGTAGTTGGAGCCGGGTTGCGGGATAAGCGCCAGCGAGATCATCGGGATGCTGGACTCTTTGAGCACCGTTTCTTCATTTTCTGGGCCCAGTACAGCCTGGCCTATGTCCCGGATGCGTATTTCGCTGCCGTTGATATTTCTGATGATAAGGTTGTTGAAATCGTCTTCCGTGAAGAGGCGGCCGAAGGTGCGTACGGTAAAGTCGGTGGCGTTGCCGGCGATTTTACCGGAGGGCAGTTCCACGTTTTCCCTTTGAAGGGCGGCCTGGATATCAGATGGTGTAAGGCTGTAAGACGACAGTTTGGCCGGGTCCATCCAGATACGCATGGCATATCTTTTTTCGCCCCATATCTGGATCTGGGAAACCCCAGGGATCGTTTGCAGTTTTTCGAGTAGTACGTTGGTACCGTATTCGGTTATTTCCAGCTGATTGCGGGTATTGCTTTGCACCGTCATGGAGATGATAGCATCTGAGTTAGCATCCTGTTTGGATACTACAGGCGGTGCGTCGATATCAGGCGGGAGGCTGCGCAGGGCCTGGGATACTTTATCGCGCACGTCGTTGGTGGCGCCTTCGAGGTCCTGACCCAGTTCAAATTCCACGGTGATATTGCTGCTACCCTGGCTGCTGCTGGAAGATATGTTTTTGATACCGGCGACACCATTGATGGATTTCTCCAGTGGCTCGGTGATCTGTGTTTCGATGATGTCTGAGTTGGCACCGGCGTAGGATGTCCGCACGTTTACGATGGGCGGATCGATGGCCGGGAAGTCTCGCACTCCAAGGAAGGAAAAGCCCACGAGACCGAATATCACAATGATGATATTCATCACAATTGCCAGAACAGGGCGTTTGAGAGATAATGAAGGTAGACTCATTGGAATATTTTTTAAGGGATTACAGTACGTAATCGCCCTCTTTCACTATTGTATTTTGTTGAACTTCAGCGGCATACCAGGTTTCAGCTGGAGGATACCGGTGGTAACCACCGTGTCTCCCGGTTGGAGGCCACTGGTGATCTGTACATTGTTTTCGTTGCGGATGCCTGTTTCTACGATCACAAATTTGGCTTTGCCACTATCGGCAACGATTACTTTTTTATCGCGGGTGCCAGGGATGACTGCCTGAGAGGGGATCATGATAGCATCCGGAAGATCTCTGAGGGTGATCTTTACTTTAGCAAAAGATCCGGGGAAGAGTGTACCATTATTGTTGGGTATGATAGCCCTGAGTTTAACGGTGCGGGTGGTCAGGTCTATTTTCGGATCGATGGCGTAGATGCTGCCTTTGTATTCCTTATTGTCGCCGGCAACGGAGAAGTTAACCTGATCACCGATTTTGATGACGTTACGGTATTTTTCTGCTACGGCGAAGTCCATTTTAAGCGGATCTACCTGTTGGAGGGTAGTGATGATGGTAGCAGAAGATACAATGGCGCCTTCACTGACATTGCGGAGTCCCAGTTTGCCGCTGAAGGGCGCGCGGAGCTCAGTTTTCTGCAGCTGGGTCTGGGTGTATTGCATATCGGCGCCGTAGGCACTAACCTGGTTGCGGGTTACATCTACATCCTGGCGGCTGATGCCGTTTATTTTGAGCAGGTTTTCCTGGCGTTCGAGGGTTGTTTTGGCCAGTTCCTGTTGTAGTTTCAGTTTTTGTAATTGGGCACGGAGGTCTTCATCGTAGATTTTTACGAGGAGGTCGCCTTTTCTGACGTTGGTACCTTCTTTAAAATAGAGGTGGGTGATGCGGCCATTAATTTCCGGTTTAACTTCCACTTCTTCATTGCTTTGTAATGTTCCGCTTGCTTCGATGGCCTGAGCGAGGGCATCTGTTTTTACGATCCAGGCGTCTGTGAGGAGCTGTCTGGAGTTGGCTCCTTTGGCGGCGGCACCGCTGGTAGCGGCAGCAGCTTCTTTTTTGCCCGTTATTTTTTTATAAATCAGGAAGATCACGATGCCTACAGCTACCACTATAATAGTGGAGCGGACTGTTTTGTTGATATTGGGCATGTTGTTAAGCCTTTTAGCGATTAGCTTTTAATGATAAATTACCGAAGGTCAGTTAGTATTTTAACATTCTACTGTTGAGGTGTTGCATCCAGTTGTGTTACGTATAGCTAACGGCTTCTCATAAGCCGGACAAATTTAATAAATGGAGGGGGTGAATGGATGGGGTGACTGTTAATTAGCGTTAAGGGGTTAGATAAGTGGTGAAAAAGCGGGTTAAATGGATTTTTATTGTCCCGGAGGAGAGGGATATTTGAATATTTGGCTATTTTAGAACATGATAATATACGTTTTTTGGAAGAGATGAAGATGGGAGTACTGGTATTCAGGGGAATGGAAAAAAGGGGGAAAATCCTATCAGACGGGGGATACCGGGACATAAAATCTTTTATTAACAAAGTGAAGAATATGTTTACTGTATTGGGTTTGGGAGGAATAAAAAAGGAGAGTGCAGGTTAAAATTCGGGCTATCTCTTGGCAATTCAATAAAAATTATATTTTTGCACTCAAGTTTTAAACCAAAAACACTTAAAATTATGTCAGACATTGCATCAAGAGTTAAAAAGATCATCATTGACAAATTGGGCGTTGACGAAGCCGAGGTAACTCCTGAAGCCTCCTTCACCAACGACTTAGGCGCTGACTCTTTGGATACGGTAGAACTGATTATGGAATTCGAAAAAGAATTCAACATCTCCATTCCTGACGAACAAGCTGAAACTATTACTACTGTTGGCCAGGCAGTTGCTTACCTGGAAGAACATGTAAAATAATCCTACTAATCAGAATTGTTTTAATGCAACCAAGACGAGTTGTCGTTACAGGTTTAGGCGCTCTTACACCGCTCGGCAATTCCGTAGCCGAATTCTGGCACGGATTGGCGAACGGTGTATCCGGCGCGGATTATATCCGTCAATTTGACGCTTCCAAGTTCAAAACCCGTTTTGCTTGTGAACTGAAGAATTTCGACCCTACTAACTACCTGGATAAGAAGGAGGCCCGCAAGATGGACCCCTTTACACAAACCGCGGTAATAGCCGCTGATCAGGCAATACAGGACGCCAATATCAACAAGGACAAGATCGATGTGGATCGGGCCGGTGTGATATGGGGCACCGGTGTTGGTGGGATGATTAACTTCAGTCACGAGTTAAGAGAATTTCATACCGGAGACGGGACTCCCCGTTTCAGCCCTTTCCTGATCACCAGGCTTATTCTTGATATTGCCGCTGGTTATATTTCTATCCGCCACGGCTTCAGAGGGCCTAATTTTTCCGTTGTATCTGCTTGTGCTTCTGCCACCAATGCAATTATTGAGGCGATGTACAGTATCCGTTACGGTAAGACCGATCTGGTGGTTACCGGCGGTTCGGAAAATGTGATCAACGAGCCTTGTGTTGGTGGTTTTAACGCCATGAAGGCTTTGTCTGAAAGAAACGATGATCCTAAGACCGCTTCCCGTCCTTTCGACCTCGACCGTGATGGTTTTGTAATGGGAGAAGGTGCAGGTGCGCTGGTACTGGAATCATTGGACCATGCATTGGCGAGAGGTGCAAAAATTTATGCTGAGTTGGCCGGCGGAGGCGCTACAGCAGATGCCCATCATATCACTGCCCCTCATCCGGAAGGACTGGGTGCGATGAACGTAATGCGGCAGGCGCTGGCAGATTCCGGTTTACAGGCTAATGATATTGATTATATCAATGTACATGGTACTTCTACCCCACTGGGTGATATCGCAGAGGTAAAGGCTATTCAGAAAGTATTTGGTGAACATGCTTATGACCTCAACATCAGCTCCACCAAATCCATGACTGGCCACTTACTCGGTGCAGCCGGTGCTATTGAGTCAATAGCTGCTATCATGTCTATCATCAATGGTCTTGTACCACCCACAATTAACCATTTTACTGACGACCCTCAGCTGGACCCGAAATTAAACTTTACCTTTAACACTGCACAGAAGAGAGATGTAAGAGCTGCATTATCCAATACCTTTGGTTTTGGTGGACATAATGCCTCTGTTATTTTCAAAAAATTTGTTCCTTGATCTTGATCGTGTGAGATTACTGCCAGGATTTTTATATCGACTCGTATCCAAGAAGAGGCACTTATACAAAGAGCTCACCAGCCTGTTGGGTTTCCCGCCAGGTAACTTTGCCCTGTATGAGATAGCCCTTAGCCACCGCTCGAGCAAAGAGAAGTTTCTCGAAAGCAATGAGCGGCTGGAATACCTTGGTGATGCCATTCTGGGAGCAATTGTGGGTGATTATCTCTTTAAAAAATATCCTTACAAAACAGAAGGATATCTCACAGAGATGCGCTCCAAAATTGTAAACCGCCAGCAACTCAATGATATCGCTATCAAAATGGGGCTGCGCAAACTCACTATCTACGACAAGTACAACAGCTTTCTGAAAATCAGTCAGATCTTCGGTAATACCCTCGAAGCCCTCGTAGGCGCTGTATACCTCGACCGCGGCTACAATAAAACCCAGCAGTTTGTACATAAACGCATCCTCATGCCCTACATCGATATGGAGCTGCTGGAAAGCGTGGAAATGAACCACAAAAACAAACTGTATGGCTGGGCCAATAAAAACGGCAAAGTCCTCGAGTTCGAACTCCTTGAAGAACAAATGGACAATGGCCGGCGTATCTTTACTGTAGGCGCTGTAGTAGACGGTGAACTGATTTGCACCGGTAAAGCCTTCAATAAAAAAGACGCCAGCCAGATAGCTGCCCAGCAAGCCATCCAACAGTTGGGGCTTGCTGACTAATTTCTCCTGATCATTTTACCGGATGCCGTAGAATCGTTTTCAGTTTCTCCGGTGCTGTTTTCCTGAAATCCGACAGGTATATCTCATGATGCCGTCCATTCATTTTCAGGTTTTGCTGCTCCATCAGCACTTCCAGCTTTTTCAGTGAAACGGGTTCTTCACTAAAAGGTCCTATGTGCATGATCTGCACACATCTCCCCTCCTCTATCGTTTTCAGGTCTACATTTCTGAACAGGGTTGACTGTTTCTTCTTTTCGGCACTCATCACGGAGGAAGACAGCTGTTGACGGGTTACAAAATCGGGCATACGGATAGCCAACTCATAACACCACTGGTCACGGGGCACCTGCCGCGGATCGCCTGCGGTATCCTGTACCCACCAAAAACCTTCCAGCTTGCTGACGGTAAAATCACTGTCCGCCTTTTTACATAAAAACTTGATACCGTAAGCTACCGTATACAGGGCGCCGATGTTTTCTGCGAAAACATCCCCGTCAGGGTCTCCCTGACCGTTGATCGTCAGGAAGAGCCCTTTCCCCATAGTGGCCAGCTCCGCTGTGGTGGCAGCGCTGTAATAGCTTTTGAATGATTTGGTAAGTTCGAGTTTAGTCATCTCCGTTAGTTTTATTTCATAGTCAATAGTAAATCCTATCAGCAGTATCCATCCAAGGTTACTCCAGTATTTCATTGTATTAGGGTTTTACCACACCGATCTGGATATTGGTAATATTCTGGTCTGGCTGTTGAAAGTCGTATTGGAAATATTGTTCGCGGTTATAGCCTGTCATCTTGATACCCAGGAGGTTGATAGCGCCTAACAGTTTGCCATAGGTCTCTCCCAGTTTGTCCCAGCCGCCTTTGTGGGACATGGAGATACCGTCGAAACCTGGCAGTACCTCGCATTGGTATGGAGCAGGTACCGGGCCAACGGTGGTAACGGGGACGCCTATATCAAGCCGGAAGACTGTTTCGGGTTTGCCATCAAACTGGTGGTAGTGCCACTCAACAGGGCCGGAGATCTCCATGCCGGCAGCGATGGCCTGCTGGTATATTTCCCGGGCAGCGGTACGTACCAGCGCCAGCATACCACTATAATTAACTTCATAGCTGCGATAAAAGAATGTGAGGGGCTTTACCTGGCTAAACTCTGGTGCCGGGCCGTCGGCAAAGAAGCCAAACCAGAAAGCCAGTTGCTGGTTACCGAGCAGGTCGAGTGCCGTATAGATCTCTCTGGTAAAAGGCACCATGGCAGTGCCGCTGGCAGTAATCAGGTTACCGCTTGTTACAGCAGGTTGGTTTTTATAGTGAGCCTGTCCTTTGTAATCAGGGGCCAATATTTTGAGTACCGAAGCATCATTGCTGGTATGGGGTACCTCGTCCAGGAAACCATGGTTGCCGATAAAAGCAGTAGCATCGCAGATGGCGGCCAGGAGCCGGCCATTATCCAGCTGTTTGCGTATCAATGGCAGTATGGCGTTATGTTCGGGGTTGTTGGCGATGGTAGCTCCTCCCGGAATGATGAGCAGGTCTATATCGGCATCCAGCGCCTGTGACAGACTTTGCTGTGGTGTTACGCTCACATTGCCTCCGGATGTAATAGGTTGACCGTCAAGTGAAAACGTCACCACCTGAACATCAGTGAAGTTACTGAGTCCGTAAATGGCTAAAGCTGGTTCCCAATCTGAATACTGGTTATACACATACACATAACATTTGCGTGGCGCTTTCATAATTGCTTTGTTTTTTGATTACAATACAAAGCAACAAACAGAGTGTGACAACCCTATGTCAGGAGGGGGGTAAATATATTGAATATTAATTTTTAAGTGTGTAAGTGATTAATTATAAGTTTATTACAGATAATGATCCTTTAGTTCTGTTACCAGTTCGCGTATGGAGGTTTTGAGAGACTCCGGCTCCAGCACGTTCACAGTATTACCATACGTGACCAGCCAGCGACTGAAGTACTCGAAATTGTACATGAGGAAAGTCAGTTCCACTTTATCGCCTTGGTCGACTTCCTTCATGAGGCCAAAATAAAACAACTGCTGGCGCATGTAACGTATCATCTCCTTATCCACTTCTATTCTTACCAGTAGTGTTTTTTCGGGTGCATTGCTTCGTTTCTGTTCCAGGTATTGGTGGAGCGATGGGTGTTTGTCTTTTTTGAAATAGGATGAAGTGAGGCTTAACTTGCGGATACGGTCTACCCGGAAATCCCGGTACCCCTGCCGAAGCCGGCACCAGGCGATCAGGTGCCAGTTAAGGTTGTCATGGAAGATCCCAATAGGTTCCGCTTCGCGGCGGGTGTTCACTTCTTCCCCCAGGGAAAAATATTCCATGCTGATAATCTGCTGATGGCCAAGCGCTTGCTGGATATCTGAAAGAAATCGGTTCGGGAAGCTGTCTTCTGAGATGGGCGGGCTGTTACGGATAACGGCAATATTTTCTTCCAGTGATTCCAGATAATCCTTTTCGGAGCCCCGCAGCACAGACCGGATCTTTTCCATGGCAAAGCCAAACTGCTTGCGGTTGGAATGGTCACTGAACTGTTCCATCAGTTTTTCACCGGTCAGCAGGGCGGCAGCCTCCTCCTTGGAGAACATTACAGGGGGAAGATGGTACCCATCTACAATATAATAACCGGTGCCGGCCTCTGCGCCAATAGGCACACCGGCTTCCTGCAATGCTTTCACATCGCGGTAAACCGTTCGGAGGCTGATATTAAAGCGTTCGGATATCTCCGCTGCTTTTACAATCTTTTTGCCTTGCAACTGGATCAGGATGGCGGTAAGTCTGTCGATGCGGTTCATGGAATAGCCTGGTTAAGACCGCTAATTTCGGTCGCCTAAAATTATTTTTCATTTTTTTTTATCCTCCATTAAACTTTGAGAAGATTCAACTGTCTTTAATATGTAACAAATCTCCGAAAACAATTAAGTGGTTGATAATGAGTGTGAGATAGAATTTTTGGAGATCAACAAACACGATGCTACAGTACAGAATATAGGTTAAATGGTAAGCCCCTGTAATTTCTTACGGGGGCCTTTTTTTTCCCGTTCATCAGGAGCATCAGTAAAATCACATAAATCAGGGGTCTAATAGCTCATATCTGTCAACTTCACCTTACCTCTGAAAGTCCAGAAAACAAAAATACTGTAACCAATTACCAGCGGAGTACCGATGGCAGCTATCAGCAACATTATTTTCAATGATTTTGTGGAAGAGGCAGCATCATAGATGCTGATACTATTAGCGGGGTCTGTGGTAGAGAGCACAATATTGGGATACAGTCCCACCGCAAAGAGGATCAGCAGACAAGAAGTAATAATACAGGAGTAGAAAAAGGCGGTGAAATATTTCCTGGAATCAATATTCCGTTTGATGTTGAGCAGGGTAAACACCGCTACCATCGGGAGAATAAACAGCTGCGGATGGTCCTTGAACTGATGCGTCATATGTGGAATATAAATCAGTGTAGCCATCGAGGTTAATATGAAACAGAGAATGAAAAACTTACTGCAGTTATTCACCAGGACTGTGAGCTTGGCATAGAGCCGGTTTTCGGTTTTCATCACGAGGTAAATGGCACCGTGTAACATAAACAGCGACAAGGTGGTGAAAGCGATGAGAATAGCGTAGGGATTGAAGAATGTCAGCAGGTTGCCGGTAAATTCATGCTGACTATTGAGCGGCAGCCCATGAATAAGGTTACCCAATACCAGCCCCAGCAACAACGTGATGGCAGTACTGGAAACAGTATAAGAGATATCCCACATTTTACGCCACCAGGTCCAGGGTTCCTTGCTCCGGAATTCTATAGAGATAGCTCTGAAAATCAGCGCCACCAGAAACAACATAAAAGGGACGTAAAAGGTCGAAAGGATCACTCCGTAAACGAGCGGAAAGCCGGCAAACAACGCTCCCCCGGCGATGACCAGCCATACTTCGTTGCCATCCCATACCGGCCCGATTGCATTCAGCACCAGACGGCGGCTTTCTTCCTTGTTAAAGAACAGGTGTAAAGATCCGGCACCGAGGTCAAAACCATCCAGTACACCATAACCGGTGATCAGTCCGCCGATCACTAAAAACCACCAGGTGGGAAGGTCCAGTCCGAGTATTGTTTCCATACAACAGTATTTTAAGCAGGGAGATTTTCGAGATTATTGGGATAGTACTGGTCGTGGTCATCATCACGTTTGCTACCGCTGATATCCGGCCCATGCTGTATTTTACGGTTCAACAGGTAGAGGAACAACGCAAACAGCAACACATATACTAATGTAAAGAGGATAAGGGAGAACATAACCTGATCGGCAGTGACCTTTCTGGAAAGAGCATCGGAGGTGCGTAACAGTTTATATACTACCCAGGGCTGGCGGCCTACTTCAGCAGCATACCATCCCATCTGATTAGCAATTTGCGGAAGTAATACAGCCCATGTGAAGATGATCATCAGCCATCGTTGTTCAAACAGTTTCTTTTTCCAGAGTAATAACAGTGCCAGCAACGTAAGCCCTATCAGTGTTACGCCGATAGAGATCATGATGTGATAGGTCTGGAATACGAAGTTGACAGCGCCGGGCCTGTCCTGTGGCGGAGTAGCCCGCAATCCTTCCACCGGGGCGCTAAAGCTGCCATGGGTCAGGAAAGAAAGACCGCCCGGAATTTTGATACCAGTAGTGGTTTCGGTTTTATTATTGACCCAGCCGACGATATACATATCTGCTACGGAAAGGCTGTCGTAGTGCCCTTCCATGGCGGCCAGTTTGGCTGGCTGATATTTACTGACATAATGTGCAGAGCGATGGCCGGTGAAAAGCTGCATCAGCGCGGCTATCACCGCTACAGATAAGCCCACTTTGAACATAGCCTGTGCATGTGCTTCAAAACGTTTTTTTAGGATATACCAGGCGGCAACGCTCATCACCAGGAAAGATCCCGCCAGAAAGGAGCCGATGATCACATGGGCATAACGGTCTATGCTGGAAGGATTATACACCATCTCCCAGAAATCAGTCACTACAGCGCGCGCACCGAGCGCATGTCCTTCTATGCGGTAACCGGCAGGGGTTTGTTGCCAGGAGTTGGCAATCACGATCCATAATGCAGACAAGGCTGAGCCTATCGCTACCATGATAGTGGAAAAATAATGTACAGCTTTATGCACGCGGTCCCATCCAAACAACAGCACTCCCAGGAAGGCGGACTCCATCGCAAAAGCAAAAATCCCTTCCGCTGCCAGCGCGCTTCCGAAGATATCCCCTACATAATGTGAATAGGTAGCCCAGTTGGTGCCAAACTCAAATTCCATGACAATACCAGTGGCCACACCTATGCCAAATATCAGGGCGAATATCTTAATCCAGAATTTGGTGATTTCCTTATACAATAACTTCCCCGTTTTCAGGTAAAGACCTTCCATTATCACCAAACACAAGCCCAGTCCGATACTCAGCGGAGGATAGATGTAATGGAATGCTATTGTAAAAGCAAATTGTATTCTGGATAGTATTTCAACGGAAGGCATAATCTTTAATTATTGATACAAAGTTAGGAGCTCCTCCAATCTGACAACCTGATAAATATCATGAAGTGATGATTCTTTTGATGCTCCTGATGAGCGGAGACATAAGCGAAGATTTAGCCATGCTTATATGAAGATAAAATAATTAATTTGTATGAAAAGAGAAAGCCCCCATTGATATTTTTAAATCAATGGGGGCTTTCTCTTTTATCTTCGCTTAAGTCTTCGCTCATCAGGAGCATCAAAACTATCAGAATTAATCAGCGGTTGCGGTTGTGATTGCGAAGTCTTTCTTCTTCTCTCTATATTCCTCCATGGTGAAGTTGTACACTACAGAGTCGCGTTTGTTTTTATTGGCAACAAAGTGACAGGCGTGAATATAAGGTTCAGCGATGTTGAGTTTGTCGAGTGGTGTTACTACCAGCAGCTGCAGGTTGAGCTGGCCGCAGTATTCCATGAGGTAATGGCTTTTTTCCGGGTCCAGTTTACTGAAGGCTTCGTCTACTGTGATGAAGCGCAGGCTGCGGTGCTGGCGGTTGGCTTCATTGATACCAAACTGGTACGCGATGGCAGCACCCAGGATGGTGTAGGTGAACTGGGCCTTTTCTCCACCGGAGAGGCTGGCCGTGTCTTCGTAGTATTTGAAGGCCTTATTGTCTGCGATGTAGTACTCTTTGGCACCGAAGTCGAGCCAGTTACGGACGTCTGTTACTTTACGGCGCCATGCCTCATTTTGCTGTAATTCGGTGATGAGTACTTTGATGTTTTCGAAGAGTTGTTCGCCGTATACCTGATCTTTTTCGAGATGGTATTTAAAGGAGTCCGGCACGGCATTGCTCAGTTTTTCCTTGAAGTTTCTGATCTCTACGTCTTTCACATGACGGCATTCCAGCTGGAGATAAGTATCCGGATTTTTGTTGAAGGTGATGTTACGGAGTGGTTCGTTGAGATCGTCCATCACTTCACGGATGAGGTCTTCCTGGCCGTATATCCATGCACGGTAGTTGGTGATGGCGTTGAGCATACTGGTGTCCATGTATTTACGGAAACGTTCTTTATGCTCTATGAGGCGCTGGTACTTGATGTTTTCGTACAGCGATGTAAATTCTTCGAGGTATTTCACATGCGGCTGCAGGTCGCTGACATCACCGAGCCATTCGGGATAGGCGTCGTGGATGGCTTTTGAAGGCATCACGAAAGCAGACAGCTGCCGGGTGATTTCGGCTTCTTTTTCTGCGGCCTGGCGCATGGCATCGTGCAGGGTAGCTTTCAGGTTGTCATCGGCCCGTTTGCGGTAGGCTGCCAGTTCTGCGGTGGTTTCGGCCGGTTCGGTGAGTGACAGGTCCGACAGGTATTCCAGCACATATTGCAGGGATATGTCGTCGAGCTTGTTTACTTTGAGCTGATTGAAGTGACGCAGTTTTTCTGCGGCTTTATCATCGATGCGGCCTTTTTCCTGCAGGGCTCTTTCCTTTTCTTTCTCTTTTTCCTGGATGTGGGCGATGGATTCATCGAGTTGATCACATATTACCTGGTATTTGTCGCTGGTTTTGAGCAGCTGTGCTTTTTCGCGGGTAAAGGATTCGATGACGCCGGCATGTGTTTGCCAGTTGATTTCGCTGTAGTTGCGGAGCGACAGGAAGGCATTCATCAGCGTATTGGCGGTAGAGATGGCCTTACGGCTATCTTCCAGCTGTGAGATGCTGTGCTGTAATGATTCGATGTTGCTGTTGCACTCATCCTGTTCTGCTTTCAGGAGCCGCAGTTTGTTTTTGTTGTTCCAACCCAGTACATAACTGTTTTGCTGGGAACGGTTAGGGCGGTCATCTTTTTCGTGGCGTGTAGCCTGTCGCGTTAGTCCGTTGGAAGTAACGGCTTTGCGCGATTTGTTGAAGACGGCCATATCATCTGTGCAGGTGTAATCAAACTGGTCCAGCAGCTGGTTTTCCAGCCATTCCTTGAAGATGGTGCCGGGTTTGATTTCTATTTTCTGCAGGAGGCTTGTTTTTTCTGTGGGCATCCTCAGCATGGTATAACTCTCGTCTTCCACCTTATGATAAACCAGGCGGGTTTGCAGGTTATTGGAGTTGATATACCGGTTGATGTCCATGATATACTCTTCAGGAACGAGGAGACGCAAACCGAAGTTGTGCAACACTTTCTCGATGGCGTTTTCCCAGTGGCTTTCACTGTCTTTTACCCTGATCAGTTCACCGGCAAAAGGCAGGTCATCTTCCTGTACATCGAGCATATCAGCCAGCTGCTGGCGGATACGGACGAGTTCATAAGGAATGTTGCTTTTACGGTTGAGGAAGGAGTCGATTTCTTCTTCCAGCCGGGTAGCCTGTGTTCTTTCGGCGGTGAGGCTGCTTTTGTAGTGAAACATTTCCTCCTGGAGGGTTTCCAGCTGTTTGTCGTGGGCACCTTTGAGTACCTCGGCACCGTAGATATTTTCATGGAACTGCTGTTCGTCCGGATTGGGGGCGAGTTCCAGCTTGTCGGCCAGCATGTTGTACTCTTCCATCTTGTTACGTTTGGCTTCGAGGGCCTTTTGTTCGTAGTGGATGGATTTTTCGATGGAACGTAGTTGTTCGTCCACGCTGTTGTTGGCCTTCTGGGCTATAAGCTCATCTTTGCGGAGGTTGAGCGTTTGCAGGTGTTCGTTGATGCCGGTGAGGATGCTCGCGGTTTTCGTTTGTACTTTCTGCAGTTGTTCCAGCTCATTTTCCAGGATATCTTTTTCCTGTTTGTTGAACCAGGCAGGCAGCAGGTCCTGGAGCATCTGCAGCTCGCGGTTTCTGTCCTGTAGCTCCTGCCAGGCGGTTTTATTGGAGATGATGGGCTCCAGCATTTTCAGCTGGGTTTCATCTTTCTGGATGGCGCGGTGGCTGGACAGCAGGCTGTCGTAGTTTTCGCGCAGTTTGAGGAATTCGCCTTCCGCATCTGTTTCTTCCAGCATCTGGCTACGGATGAAGGTGTTGAGGTCTCCCAGTACTTTGATACCGACGGTCTGGTTAAAAAGTGAAAGGGCTTTTTCACTTCTGAGGCCAAAGATGTTACTGAAGAGAGAGGCGTATTCCTTGAAGCTGTCGGTGATTTCCGTTTTCGGATATTCGAGGCGGAGCTTCTTTTTCCAGTCTCCTTTCATATCAAACCTGCCACTGCCGAAGTGGTCGTTGATATTGAGTTTATGAGGAGATACGATGAATTGTCTTTTTAATTCTCCCGAATACCATCTTACCTGCGCCAGGGTGATCTGGTGCATGGTGGCAGCATTATAGAAATAGGCCAGCAGCACGGAATACGGGTTGCTGTCTTTATTACGGAGCTGCTCTGTTTTGGACTGCAGGGAGTCTTCGGAAAATGTTTTCCCGTAATATCCCCAGAAGTAGGATTCTTCTCCACGGTCTTTACGTTGGTCGGTACCGGAAGACTGGTTATAGAAACGTTTACCGGCTGGCACGAGGAGTGTCAGCAGGGCGTCGATGAGCGTTGTTTTACCGCTACCGTTGGCACCGGTGAGCAGAGAAGTCTGGCCATTGGTGTTGAGACGGTATATTTTATTATGAAACGTGCCCCAGTTGTATATTTCAAGATACTGCAACCGGAAACCGCTTTCTTTGGAATCACTGTTGAACAGGGTTGACATGCAATTTTAATTTTGATTTTATTTCTTCCAGTTTTTCGTTGTTGACCAAAGCTTTGATCACTCTTTTCACTTCATACTGATGCAGTTCCTTATTGGCTGCATCTTCCCGGGTAGCCTTCAGGATGCCTATGTTGAGCAGGCTGATGATAGGCTTGTTGAGATCTTTCAGCAGTTTGGATTTATTGTTACGTTCCTTGAAGAATAAGGTGAGTCTTTCCTTGATTTCTTTTTGTGTCATGAACAACCGGGTGCCATTGCCCTGGATATCAAATTCATCGAGGGCTTCACGCAGCACGATGCAGAGCAGGGTGGCTTCGTAGGTGAGCCTGGTTTTGCGCATGAGTCGTGGCAGCGGTTTATCGCCGGAGCTGTCGTCTGCTTCCGGTTGCAGGATGCGGGCGAAACCATCGCTTTCGTTGATGATGAGTTGGAGTCCTACCTGGTTGAGATATTTGCTGAGCTCTGTCTGCCAGCCCAGGAGGTCTTTCCAGTAAGCTTTGTCTTCTTCATACACAGGCCCCTGCATAAGTTTGAGGAACACGTGTGCAAAGGGAGAAATATTGTTATTGGCCATACTTCGTTTTAGTTTTGTGAGTTAGTAAACAGTACCATCGGCATGTTAATGATACGTTCGCCCAGAGATACCGGATCAGGCGTTTCCAGTATAATGTGGCTGGATGACTGGCTGGCGATGGAGAAATAGGTGATGAGCTCTGTGAGTCCTTTTTCTGCGCCATAGATATCTACCAGTTCCTTCAAACTAACCTGTTTTTTGTTTTGCAGTTGGGTATTGATACGATCTTCCAGTAAGGTACGATCGATATTGAAATGATTGAACAGTGCATCGAGATCGGATGCAGAGAAGTCGTCGCCACCAAGTCCGTCGGGGAACTCCACGTCGGGGTGAGTTTTTTTGTCTTCGGCCATCTCCCAGCGGTCCAGCATATCTATTTCCGGATCGCTTTCTATTTCGATATAAAACTCTTCTCCGGGAATATTGTCGAGTGTCTGGAAAGCCAGTTGCCGTATATCGTTGATCAGCTCCATGGCTTTGCGGTGGTCGGTGAGATTTTTTTCACTGAGCACACGGCTGAGCTTATCGCTGAGTTTTTTGTTGGCGTCGATTACTTTTTTGCCGGAGGCATGGAGAAACTGTTTGAGTTTTTTAAGGAAGCGGTCGTTTTTGTATTCGATGTTCCGGTCTTCCAGGAGCGCATAGAGCTGTTCTATGAGCGTCCTCATTTCCTCCTGTTTGTTTTCATCCATGAGGAACTGCCAGAAGGAGTAGAAACTTTTGCCCTGGTCTTTCTGGCGGAGTGCTTCAAAAGAATCGAGGGTATAGGCCAGGAGGGTGCCTTTGGCGATATCCCGTTCGCTTTGTTTGCGGTAAATTTCCTGGGTGATCTGTTCGAAGTTCTGTTCTACTTCCTTAAAATCGCTCAGGAGTTCGCGGGACATGCGGTTTACGTCGTAACATCTTTCTTTGATCTGCGTATCGTCGAACACCTGTACCCTGCCACTGAGGGTGATGCTTTTTATTTCCTGCTCTATCTCGAACTTTTTTCTTTCCAGCTCCTGGATACGCTGTTTAGGGTCTTTGTTACTCTGGTCTACCAGTTCCTTCAGTTTGGAGAAGATGTCTTTAAAGCGGCTTTCTGTGCCTACAAATTCTCTTTTCTGAAGGGTAGACACCCAGTGCATCACTTTTTCCATGTCGCTGCTCAGCTCATGGATATCATTGCCATCGTCGTCGGGGTACTTCCGGAGGAAGCCCTTGTTACTCCATTGTTCTATGTATTTCCGGGCCCTTTCGTCTTCGTTGTCGAGCAGGCCGGTAGCGTCTATTTCATCATCTGTGGCCCGGTAGCCGGTGATCACCAGGTAGTCCGACAGACGGGTTACCAGTTCCACATTGGGAACGGTAGTATGGTTTTTCTCCTTGAATGTTTGGTGAAAAAATGACAACATCATTGGCGCGCTACGTGCCCGGAGTATCTTTAGTGTGACTGACTGGGCATATAGATTACATAATTGATCATAAGTCATGCGGTAAAAATAAGGAATTACGGATTATGAATGGCAAATCCGGGGCGGGGTTTACATAATATAAAGCCCGTCTGCCTTTGTTTTTACCGGCTGGGGTATGGGTTCGTCGCCCATCAGCTCTATGAGATTGATTTCTATGGTGCGGGAGATGCTGTCCAGCGGGGTTCCCAGCGGGTGGTAGTCGAAAGGGTTCATGAGGGAGATGCCGTTCAAATGGGTGACATGGAACACGAACCCGAATACCCAGCCGAAGAGGATGGACCAGGCGCCAATGGCTTCTGTCATCATCAGGGTGTTCATGATAACGTAGAACCAGATGAAGAGGCGGGTAAAATACACGTAGCTGGGAGGAAATACCGTGTTTTTGATACGTTCGGATTTGCCCATTTGATCGCAGTGTTTTACCAGGAGCTCGTTGAGTTCCAGGAAGGCGAAGCCGTCGATGGCGGCGCTGTGGCGGAGTTGTTGAAGGTCTTTGGACTGGAGGTTGAGGATAGCGTTGGGTATGTTCTGTTGATTTTGTACGTAGTCTATTTCTTCTTTGGTGAGGTAGCGGGTATAATATTCATCGGGGAGTTTGCGGAGGGATGTTTTCAGGGCGTAGACAAAAGAGAGGTGGCGGTAGATCATGTGGCGGACAAAGGCGTGAAGCTCCGGATCATCTTTGGTATTGGCGTAATAGAGGAGGCTTCTGGCCCAGGAGCGGGAGTCGTTGACCAGGGCACCCCAGATCGTGCGGGCCTCCCACCAGCGGTCGTATGCCTGATTGTTGTTGAAACCGATAAAAAAGGCGATGGCGGTACCCAGTACGGCCGATACGGCCACGGGGATGGCTATATGAGCCGATAGCCAGTAAGTGTCCAGGAAATAAACAACGGTGCAGCAAAGGAGTAGCATGATGTCTACCTTCCAGGTGAAGGTAAAGATCTGGGTAGGTGTGAGACGGTGTTTCAGCAGCATATATCGGATTTATTTCTTCAGTAATTTGTCCTTTAAAATGGTATTCATGACACTGTCTTTTAATCCTCTGGAAACGGGTACAGCAGCGCCGCCCATGTCGATCATGTTCCCTTCTATGCTGGTAATTTTCCGGGTGTTGATGATGTACGACTTATGGGTCTGAACAAATTCCGGACCGGTTACGTTTTCCGCCACTGCTTTCAGGGTAGCATGTGTCAGATAGCGGCCGGTGGTCGTATGGATATATACGTAGTTTTCCATGGCTTCGATGTAGATGATATCTTCGAGCATGATCCGTACCAGTTTTTCCCCGGTTTTGATGTAGATGTCCCTTTCTATGGTGATGGCGGGTGTGGGTGGTTTAAATATTTCCCTGGCTCTGTTGGCTGCTTTCAGGAATCTCTCGAAGGAGATGGGTTTCATCAGATAATCGATGGCATCCAGCTCGAAGCCTTTGAGGGCGTACTGTTCGTAGGCGGTGGTAAAAATGACCTTGGGTGGCTGGGAGAGGCTTTCCAGGAGTTCTACACCGTTGATATAAGGCATTTCAATATCGAGGAATAGCAGATCTACCGGTTGGCGCCGGAGGAGATTGTTGAGTGACAGGGCATCTTCGCAGATGCCGGCGAGGGAAAGGAAATCGATTTTTTCCACATATCCGGCCAATCCTTTTCTTGCTACAGGCTCGTCGTCAGTGATGATACAGCTGATCTTCATAAGGCTATTTTTAAATCTGCCGAATAGTTATGCTGGCAGGCATTGATATCGAGCGCATGTTTGCCGGGATAGAGGAGGGCAAGGCGTCGCCGGAGGTTTTCGAGGCCTATCCCACCTTTGCGGTGTTTGACTGCTATCTGGGGTACGGCATTGCTTACATGAAATACGAGCCATCCGTTTTGCAGGCAGGCTGAAATATTGATCCAGTAGTCGCCACCAGCGTATTTGAAAGCGTTTTCTACCAATGGTAATAACAGTAACGGATAAACGTTTTGTTTGTTCAGCTGTTCATCAATTTTAACCTGCAGCTGGAGGTGGTCGTTCATACGGCTTTTCTGCAGATCGATATAGGACTGCATGTATTGCAGCTCCGCTCCTACCGTAACGGTCTGTTGATGATCGTACAGTTGGTAGCGGAGCAGTTCAGACAGTTTTTCGACAGTATGTTTGGCCGTGCCTACGCTTTCGTCCATCTGAAAATAAACGGTATTGAGTGCATTAAACAGGAAGTGCGGATGGAACTGGGCTTTGAGGAAACGCAGTTCTGTCTGCAGTTGGTCGTTGCTGATTTTCTCGAGCAGCAGCTGCTGTTCATAGCTCTTTTTCATGGAGGCATTGGCACGCTTGATCACGTAATACAGCAGGTAAAACAAGGTGGGAATCAGCGTGAAGTTGATCACATCATATAATTCGCAACCCCGCTTACCTGTAAAATGCTGGACAGGCAGGATAAAACCATCGGTCATCGCGATGATCACCCCTGCCACTACCAGGTATTCCTTTATGGCGGAAGGAGGTTTGGGTTGTTGTTGATATTTCCGGAGGAGGGAGTTCAGCACATAGGTATATACATATCCTGTTGTCAGCAGCAGACATTCTATAGTGGTCTCTTCCCAGCTTCTTTCCCAGAAGCGGAAGCCGGTAAGGACCGCATTTATCAGCCGCATGCTGGCGGCGATGATGAAAGTATATAAGAGAGGGAAAATGTATTTGCGCCAGAACTGTTCCATCAGATCAAGTTAGTAAAAAAATTCGGAAGGAGGCATGGGCACTTTCACCACCTTACCGGTGACCACCGGCGGTGTTCCGGGTTTTATACCAAAGAAAAAACGAGTCAGCACAAAAGGTTTGATGAGCAGATTAAATACAACGATCGCAATAAGGTAGGTGCTGAGCACCACGAAAATATATTCCATCACCATAGGGTATTCCCATTGCATAACATATCCCGAAATGAGCATGATCAGCGGTTGTTGCAGCATATAAAACGGATAGGCGAAGAGGTTGGCATATGGCCGTAGCGGATGTTCCAGGTCCAGATATTTTTTACCATAGCCGGTGAGCACAAACACCCAGAGCCCTGCGTGCAGCGGTTCCAGCATTATCTGCAGCCATCCCTGAGGATCAAAGTGGCGGAGGATGATGATGGTGATAATGGCGATCAGCAACAGGAGCAGCGAACAACGGCGATTGCGTTCCAGGCTGTCCATCAGCTGTGGCTGCAGCATGCAGCAAAATCCGGTCAGCAGCAACATCCACCAGTAAAGGAAACTGGTAGCATATCCTGGTAGCTGCAGGACGATGCTGGCAGCAAAAAGTCCGGCGATGGGGAGTAACAAGGCATATACCCGTCTGCCGGCAGCCAGTACCAGCAGCCGTTGCTGGGCTTTGCGGGCAGCAACGGTACGGGTCCAGTTCAGTAATGGAATCATCAGCACCATATAAATGGCCAGGCAAAAGATGACCCACAGGTGGTGCCAGTTTTCAGGCCGCAAAGCCATACGGACAGCTGTCGGATAAAACTGCCAGAAGCTTTTCTGGTTGCCGGTTTGGGTTTGTTCGAGATAAATCAGTGGTGGCAGTAACAACAGCATGCCGGTGATTAACGGAATCAGCAGCCGGCGTATCCACAACAAGACCATTTTCGTTTTATTACGTTTAAGTGCCATGTGCAGGGAAACGGCACCGGATATAAAGAAGAGTAATGGAATACAGCTGCTGTTGAGCATATAGTCTATTCTATCCGGTAGTGGTCCGGGGATGCCGGGGGTAAAAGGCCGGGCGGCAGTAAATAAAAAAACGCCCAGGATGGCCAATACCCGGAGCCAGTCCAGATAAGCCAGTCGGCAAGTATGGGTGTGCATCTGAAAATGATTTACACAAACCTACGTGCCGGCAGGTTGCCAGCAGGGCAGCTTTTGACCATCTGCAGAAATCCTTTGACGAAATGTAAAAATGTGAAAGAGGTCCGGGAAAGGTTCGGGGAAAAATAATCCGGTTACAATATCCTAAAAACCAGCTTTTTATAATTTTAATCACATATAGTCTATAGAATTAGTAGGATATTAGTTTTTTTGCTTTATCTTTGTTTCAGTATTCATCACGAGCGATAATATACCTGCAACGGCCATTTTATCAGCCATTAAAAACGAGCGAACATGTCTACTTTACATCGATATGCAGACTACCTGCCAGCACCAACACCAGAGCGTTTCCCCAGCCCTGTTAAAAACAGGGAACGTATCCAGCCACTGGCCGCAGGGCAGTTTTTTCCGGATTTTTATGTAGCAGAAGATAAAGTGATCAACAGGGCCTCTCTGCTGGGGGACCATGTTTCCGGTACTTCCCTGCACCTGCTCACTGCGCAGCCGTTGATCGTTGTATTTTATTCGGTTAACTGGAACGGCTATGGAGACGCACTGATTGCGCAGCTGGCAGAGAAACATGCGGCTATTGAAGCCGCAGGAGCGCGGTTGCTGGTATTGTCTGCAGAAGAGAAGAAACACTTTACGCAGTTTAATAAACAGCCGTTGCCTTTTGATATAGCCTGGGATGCACAACATCGCATCGCCCGTAAAGCCGGTATCTACCGGGAAACAGACCCTATCTGGGGCCGTGTAGCCGGTGTGAATGCCGACGTACCGATTCCGGGAGTATTCCTGATCACACCTTCACTTGAAATTACCTACAGCTTTACAGATGCTTATCTGCAGGAAGAATTCTCCATTGATCACCTGCTGGCTGCCGTGGAAAAAAAACTGGCTATTAGCGCTTGAGTCCCAGGGCTGAAGCCCTGGGCTAATATTGTGGACGAAACGCTTTGATTAAAATATTTGAGTTCCTTGATTATAGCCTATTTCAGCTTTGAAACCCGTAAGAATAGCATATTTAAACTAAAACCCTACTAATATATTTCAGCTGAAACCTATTATTACAACACATTTACCCACACATTATTTGCATATTTGATATCCAGGCTAAAAGCCTCGCTAGCGCCTATTATAGCCCAGGGCTTCAGCCCTGGGAACCTAAACGAAGGTTCGCGTGCCGGATGCGGTATAAGCCATACGGAACTCTTTGGGCGTACAATCTTTTTTCTTTTTGAAGATGCGATTGAAGTTGGAGATATTGTTAAACCCGCATTTATAAGCGATTTCATTGACCGTCTGTGTTGTTTCTATCAGCATGCGGGAGGCATGCCCCAGCCTGATTTCTATGAGTGTATCCACAAATGTTTTTCCGATTCTGGTTTTGAAAAAGCGGCTGAAAGCCACGTCTGTCATGGATGCCAGCTTAGCAGCTTCATGAAGGGAGATGTTTTTGTCGAAGTTGCTGTTGAGGTAAAGCATGACTTTCTCTACGCGGCGGCTGTTATAGGAAAATGTTTCCAGGTTCCGGAAGGTGGCATCGGAGAGGATGCGCATATTGCGGCTGGTAGACAGGTCGTGGAGGACAGACATTAATTCCAGTACAGAGTCGAAGCCTTGTTTTTGTGGCAGGTTGACCAGTCTGGGCATGATTTGCCGGGTGGTTTCTTCGGAAAAAAGGATGCCTCTCAGCGAGCGTTCAAACATGTTTTTAACGAAACTCATCTGGCTGCGTTGCAGGAACTTTTCATCAAACAGGTCGCGATGAAACTGGATGGTGATTTCCTTGATGGTGCCGCCTTTATGTTTATGGGTAAACCAGCCGTGTTGCAGATTGGGACCTACCAATACCAGTTCAATATTTTCAATGTCTTCCATATGGTCGCCGATGATACGCCGGGCGCCGGCAGCGTGCTGGATGAAGTTCAGTTCAAATTCATCATGATAGTGAAGCGGAAAGTCGAAGGCAGTTTTCTCCCGGGAAAAAAGGGAGAAGCAGTCACTTTGGGTCAATGGGGTGATCTCGCGTAATAACTTGCTTTTCATGTAAGCAGATTTTGGTTGATAGATAACGTGGAATCGGCTGATTTACTAACCCTTGTACAGATCGTAAGGATAAAAAAGCATTATTTTTTCTTGTTCCTGTAATAAAACGGGTTAGTGGAATTCAGTATATAATATTACTGATTATCGATGATTTTAACTACAGAAAATTATAAGGGAAGATTATCAAAGTATAATTAATAGATAAGAAAGTATTACATAGTTGTAGAAATAAAAATCACTTTTACAAAGTGACGATTTCCACGTTTATGTGCCGATAAGGGAAGACCGGTTGCATTTTATTTCCACTTAATCGTTTTATTACCTTGCCAACGGAATGTCTGTTTGTACGCAGGATTGGAGTTCCTGCGACAAACAGGCCCCCGTGCAGAGGATGCACTATTTTCCCGAGGGCCTTTTCAAAACGTTAGTGGGCAACAGGTTTAACCTGGCAGCCTGTAATAGTCGTGCTGCTGAGCTGTCGTTCGAGGGTATTGCCATCAATCAGTGCCCGGTGTTCGAGGATAAGACCATCTTTCAGGAGAAAGGAACGATAGCCGTGAGTGGTGGCAGTGATGCCTGTTGCAGGAATACCTCGCCACAAGCCAATATGTTTCATGTGCATGGAGATGCGGACCATGCACTTGTCTGGTTCGGCGAGGTGTTCCTCAATGATCGTCTGTGGTTGAAAGGACTGATGTGTGAGGGAAACCCATTCTTTCAATCCATTGGCATCTGGTGACAGCCCTTCGGGCAGGGAAAAATCCTTAAAGTCCGGATGCAGGAATATAGATAAGTTGCTGGTGTTACCTTCATTCCATACTTCCGCAATGAAGCGGGCGATCAGTTTTTTTTGTGTAGTCAGTTCCATAGTATTGGCTTTTAAACAAAGGTACCAGCATGGAACAGATGGTAATTGTGTCAAACGTCACAAAACGCGGCGACGGATACGGCTAAGGGTTTCCCGGGAGATACCGATATAGGAACTTAGTTGTGTAATAGATACACGTTGTATCAATTGAGGCTGGTGCTGCAGGATGTATTCGTAACGTTCTTCAGGGTTTAGCACTTTTAACCAGTCGGCATGGGCTTCGCTGATGATGGCCAGTTGTTCGAGTTGTGCTGTGCCATAAGCGGCTATGGCTGGTGATTGCTGATACAGTGCTGTCAGTTCTTCTTTGCGCCAGCGCAATAAGGTGGTGGCTTCTATTGCCTGCAGATGATAGAGGGATGGTTCGTTGTTACGCAGACTTTTCATGTTGGCGATAAATGCCTGTTCGAAGAAAAAAACGGTATTGATTTCTTTATTGTTATTATCGTAAAACGCGCGGCAGGCACCCTTTTCCACCAGCCATATATGTTGGCAGGTTTGGCCTTCTGTTAATATATAGTCACCTTGTTTGACCAATTGTGTTTGTGCCGCATTAAATAACATTTCTTTTGAAATGCTGTCCAGTTGGGCGTTTTGAAGGATGGATGCTTCAAAAGTGATAGCTGTTTTTTTCATGTATGATGTTATCGGGATTTTAAAAATACTCACTACTAGGTATTTTAACAATCATTCCCTTCACTTACCTTTGTTGGTACGAGAAATTTACAGACCAATACTGTCACACGAAGTTAATACTGTCACAGATCATCATATTTTTACCCCCAAAAAAGGGTCATCTTCCTCGTGAAGAGGACCCTTATCTGTTTTTTATATACATTTGCTGCAGAGAGAGCATCAAAAATCAACCACACTGATTATTTCCTATACACTATTATAGCAGGACATGAGTACGTATACCGTATTATCCGAGGCGACCAGTCTTGAAGACAAGCTGAAAGCCCTGCAGGCAATAGAGCGTGAATTGCCGGCAGTATTTATTGTTATGAACGTGGAGAAGGATTACGTGGAATATATGTCAGAGAACGGGCGGCGACAGCTGGACGTTTCGATGGAAACGTTGCAGGCCATGGGGCATAACTATTACGACACTTATTTTAGTCCTCACGATGTGGCTGACTATCTGCCTAAGATCACCGCCATGCTGACTGCTCCGGCTGAGAAGGACGCAGCAGTAACCTTTTTTCAGCAGGTGAGGCTGGCCCGTCACCTCGACTGGTCCTGGCACCTGGGCACTACCCGTGTATTTATGCGCAATGCAAGAGGAATACCTACCCATGTGATCACCTGCGCCATCCCCATCGATCCACTGCATCATGTTACCAGTAAAGTAAACCGGCTGCTGGAAGAAAACAATTTCCTGCGGAGAAATCAGCATATTTTTGCTGCACTTACAAAACGGGAAAAGGAAATCCTCCGCTTGATGGCATTGGGTTTCAGCGCAGGGGAAATAGCAGAAAAAGTGCATATCTCAGAAAAAACAGCCGTTACCCATCGCCGGAATATTAAAAGTAAGATAGGGGCCCAGTCGGGTTACGACCTGACCAGTTTTGCACAGGCTTTTGACCTCATCTGATCAGAATATATTTTACCCGGAATTCCTAAAAAATTAAAGGAAAGAATGCTGTCTGTATAAGGATAAATCGTATTTTCAGGCTGTATACCATATTTTTTCCTGTCTGCCTGTTTTGCAGCGGACTTGTTAACCGGATTATTTATGTCTTTTAAAGCAGTTCTCAACATCGACGGAGAAGAAATGAACATCCTGGAGTGCGACTTTTCATTCAGTCAGCAAACAGACCACAATGGAAAGCCTGCAGCCCGCCCCAAAGGAGGTGTTATCAACCTGGTAATAGAATCTGCCGGCGAAACCCATCTCTTTGACTGGATGGTCTCCAATACCCAAACAAAAAACGGCAGCATCATTTTTTTCCGCCGCGACTCTATGTCCAGGCTGAAAGAACTGAAGTTTACCGACGCCTTTTGTGTAGGGTATACCGAACAGTTCAATGCCTCCAATGAACAGCCTTTGCAGATCCAGTTGTCCCTTTCTGCCCGTGAACTGAAACTGAACAATTCAGTTTATCAGAACCCCTGGGCACACTGATCCTGTAAAAGCACCAGGACTTTTCCGTAACAGAAGAACGCCAACATGATGGAGTACATAGCCCCTTCCGTTTTGTTTGCGTTCTTCAGGGGCCTTATGCGCTCCGATGAAACAGCGGCCAACGCATATGGTTGCGCCGGTTAGCAAAGCACTGCCACCTCTCCCCTTCCCCCCGCTCTCCCCTTCCGGTAAGCAAAAAATGTATGTACCTTTAGGAAACTGCAGCCCTGCTGCTGTCTGCTAAAAATGGAAGAAAAAAAAGTTATAACCTATCCTAACGGGAACATCAGTATGACGACCTGGACCTGCGATGGTATCCTCATCGGACATGGTCTGTCTTCATTCAGGGAATTGTTTACCTACCCCGCCCATAGTGACAATGATGTGGTGAGACTACACTTTGGTCTCAGAGGTGATTATCTCTTTACTTACCAGCAACTGGGACGAACATTTGATCTGGTAGGTGGCCATCACAATATCATGTACTCCCATCCCTTTGATATGGTGGTACAGAATAAAACCCTGGAAATAGAGACTTTCGGAGTACAGTTTCCAAGGGAGACATTCCTCAGCTTCACCCAACATGCAAGCGACCAGTTGAAGCGTTTTGCGGAATGTATTGTGCTGGGTAAGCCCGTTCTGTTTTCCGATACCTGGGGTGCCGTAGATACACAGATAGAGCAGGTTATTTTCCAGGTTATGCATAGTAAGTATGCCGGTGATTTTCAGCGGCTGTTTCTGTTGTCCAAAGCGCTGGAGCTGTTGGTACTATCTGCCGAATCCTGCAATATGGCTGCCAGTAAAGCAAATCCATTTCTCAAAAATAAACAGGACACGGAAAAAATCATCGCTGTTCGGGACCTGATCAATACCCGGCTGGATTCCCCGCCCAGCCTTACTGAGATCGCCAAGACAGTTGGATTAAATGAATACAAACTAAAGCGGGGCTTCAAGGAAAAGTTCAATAATACAGTGTTTGGGTATCTGGCAGACCAACGGTTACAACTGGCCCATCAATACCTGCGGGATACGGGCAAAACAGCCGCTGAGATAGCTGCCGAGCTGGGATATGCTACCCCACAGCATTTCAACAACGCCTTTAAAAAGAAATTCGGCATCACTCCGTTTTCGGTTAGAAATAATCCGTAATGTGCAATGCTCCTGATATCCGGCATTCTACTTTTGTGGGACTACTACAATGAAAAAGAACTGTCTACCTAAAAAATAATTATATGAGTCAAGGATTCTTCGTAAGAAATGATATTACTATCGACGCCCCTGCTGATGTAGTATGGGACACATTAGTGAACCCGGAAAAAACCAAACAGTATATGTATGGTTGTGAAACAGTATCCGACTGGAAAAAAGGCAGTGAATTGCTGTGGACCATGATACATGAAGGTAAGGAGCTGGTAGCTGTAAAAGGTGTAATCGAAGAGATCATCCCCAACGAGCTGCTGGTATATACCACCATCGATCCCAATTCCAACATTGACGATACTTCTGAAAACTACCTGAAAGTGACTTACCGGTTGTCGAATAAGGATGGCCAGACGTTGTTGGAGGTAAGCCAGGGAGATTACACTACAGTGGCTGAAGGCGACAGAAGATACAAAGAAGCGATGGAGGCCGGTGGGTGGGCTTCTATCCTGACAGAGATCAAAAAAGTGGCTGAAGCCAATTAAATAACCGGTAAAAAACCGGTTTTCACCGGTTCCCGGCCTTTGTTTACCTAACGCCGGTTGACCGGCTGGGAGTTGTGTCGCAATTTTGGGGTATAAACCTCTGTTTTATGACACAGCTCCCAACAACTTTCCATGTACTTATTGCCGGTGGCGGTATCAGTGGCCTGGCGCTGGCGCTCTTCCTGAAAAAGGCAGGCGTGTCCTGCAGTGTTTATGAAGCATATACTTACAAGGCTTCTGCCGGTGGCGGGTTTAATATCGCTCCCAACGGTATGAATGTGCTGAATGCCCTGGGACTGGCACAAAAAGTAATTGATGCAGGCGCGGTGGCTGAAGAGTTTTGTATGCGTAATGGCAAAGGCAAAATGATAGGCCATATACAAAATGGTTCTCCGGAAAAATACGGACAACCAGGTGTAAGCCTTTCCCGTGCTGCATTATATGATATTCTGCTGGAAGAACTCAATACACAGGGACTGAAAGTACAATACGAAAAAAGACTTTGTGATATCCGTCAGGACGAACTGGGTGTTACTGCTGTATTTACAGACGGTTCCCAGGCAGTAGGTGATGTGCTGATTGGCGCAGATGGCGTACACTCTGCTACCCGCCAGCTTCTTTTCCCGGAGGGACCAGCTCCGGCTTTTACAGGCATGAAAAATTACGGCGGCTTCACTCCTCTTTCTGCCGTGCCGGAATTAACAGCCCGCGAAATCAACAGCCTCAACTTCACTTTCGGTAACAACGGATTTTTCGGCTATTGCGCAGCCGGTAATGACATGGCCATGTGGTGGTCCAACCTCCCTTCTGATGAACCCTTTACCAAAGCCGAACTTGAATCTACTACACTGGAAGATGTCAAAACCACTATGCTGGAACGATACAGCGATTACCATGCTCCGGTAGCCGCGCTGATTGCTAATACCGAAAAGGTACTGAAGATAAACGTGTCAGATATCGCCTCCCTTCCCTCCTGGCATAAAGACCGGGTATTGCTGATCGGTGATGCGGCACATGCCGTAAGCCCTAATGCCGGTCAGGGAGCTTCCATGGCGCTGGAAGATGCCATGTTCCTGGCGATGCTGCTGCGTGACGCCGGCGTGGGTTCCTATGCAGCCGCCTTCCGTAAATTTGAAAAAGACCGTAAACCGAGGGTAGAAAAGATTGTGGCAGAAGGAAGAAGAAGAGGTGCCACAAAAACCATCCTTAAACCCTGGCAGGCTAAAATCCGGGAATGGCTGATGGCTGTACTGATACCGCTGTTTGCAGCCAAAAATGCAGACTGGCTATATAGATACCGGCTCGACTGGCAGATGAAATTCTAATGGAAGTATCTATCTTGCCGGCATAAGTACTATCTATGCCAACCCATAATTCAAATTTTAAAGTCCCTGCGATTATTGCTATACCTCTGCTCTTTGGCCTGTCCCTGCGTTTTATATTCGGCTTGAATAGTGTAGAAGCTATCTATTCTGTAATGGGATTGTCCTTCCTTTTCCTGGTCCCTTTTGGGATAGGTGCACTCACTATTTACCTGTCTTCCAAAGAAAATGCGTCCCGCAGAGCATACCGTGTTTTTATGCCTTGGGCACCTATTGGCGCTTTTTTTCTATTGACCCTTCTTTTAGGGTGGGAAGGATGGGCATGCTGGCTGATGGTGCTGCCTTTGTTTCTGCTGGCTGCCTCACTGGGAGGTAAAGTGGCAGCGCGGTATAAGTTAAGAGACCGGAACAGGGAGCGGATATATGTATCACTCATCGCATTACTGCCATTGGTCGTTTCTCCGGCAGAACAACTGATCAAAAAGATTCCCGGACAATACAGAGCGTATACATACATTGATATTCATGCCAGCAAGGAAAATATCTGGAAAAATGTAACCCGTGTGAGTGAAATAGCGGAGAAACAGGATAAAGGCTGGTTTACCCGTATGCTTGGTTTCCCCCGCCCTATCAGGGCCGAGCTGAATTATGAAGGTGTAGGCGCTTACCGCAAAGCTATTTTTGATAAGGGGCTGATATTTGACGAAACGGTTACTGCGTATAACCATCAGCGTAGTATGAGTTTTACCATAAAAGCAGATCCCTACAATATCCCTTCTACTACCATGGATGAACATGTAGTGATCGGAGGAAAATACTTTGATGTGCTGGATGGTACCTATGAGCTGCAACCCTTGTCCGACGGAAATTTCCGGCTGCATCTCTATAGCCATTTTGAACTGAATACCACCTTTAATTTTTATGCCAGCTGGTGGGCATCCTGGATTATGAAGGATATACAAAACAATATCCTGCAGGTGATCCGGCAGCGGGCGGAATCAAACTCACCAGAACACGGTATATAAGGCCGTCAGAATACCCACGATGATCACTGAGCCCACGACAAAACCCGGTTTGGTGCGGAACATGGACTTGTCTATTTCGATAGTCTGAGCTCCTGCGTCAGCGGGCCTTATGATGCTGATCACCATCATGATCAGCACAATCAATACAAAAGTGATAGACATACGGTCGAGGAATGGATAGTCCGGAAAAGCGCCATGGGTCCATACTGGCAGGAATTTGAGTACTGTTGATATGGGGATGGTGAGCAGAGCACCGGTGAGTGCCGCACCGGCTGTTGTTCTTTTCCAGAAAAAGCCGAGCAGGAATATGGCCAATACGCCGGGAGAGATAAACCCGACATATTCCTGAATGAACTGATAGGCCTGGTCGAGTGATCGTAGCGAAGGTGTGACAATGGCAGCCAGTAGCATGGCGATGATAACAGCCCAGCGTCCTACGTTAACCAATTGTTTTTCGCTGGCGGCAGGCTGAAAGAATTTTTTGTAGATGTCCAGTGAGAAGATGGTGGAGATGCTGTTGGCTTTTCCTGCCAAAGAGGCCACGATGGCTGCCGTAAGTGCGGCGAAGGCCACTCCTTTGAGGCCGGGCGGCAACAGGTTCATCAGAGTGGGATACGCGTGATCCGGTTTGATGACACCGGTCGCATCGGTCATCTCCTGCTGAAACATACCGTTCTTGTGCAGTACAAACATTACAATACCCGGCAGTACGGCAATCACGGGTACCAGTAGTTTCAGGAAAGCGGCAAACAATATCCCTTTGCGCGCCGTCTGTAAATTGGCTCCCAGTGCGCGTTGTGTGATATACTGATTACATCCCCAATAAGCGAGATTGTTGATCCACATACCGCCGATCAGTACAGATAAGCCCGGCAGATCTTTATAATACGGATGATCACTGCTGAAGATCATATGAAAATGTGAAGGCGCTTCTTTTCGCAGTACAGATAAGCCTTGCAGGATATGGCCTCCATAACCGAATTTCTCTGATAGTAAGGAGAGCGCAAGATAGGTGGTGACGAGGCCGCCGATGATCAGCACAGCTACCTGTACTACATCAGTGTAGCCGATCACTTTCATGCCACCGAGTGTAACGATAACTGCGAAAATACAGAGACCTGCAATACACCATTCAAAAGGGATGGCAGAGATGGAAGCGATAGCCAACGCACCCAGGTAGATGATGGAGGTGAGGTTGACGAACACATATACCAGCAGCCAGAATACAGCCATGACAGTACTGACTTTGTCATTATACCTTTTGGCCAGAAACTGTGGCATGGTATATATCTTATTCTTCAGGTACAGTGGTATAAAAAATACAGCCACGATGATCAGGGTAGCAGCGGCCATCCATTCATAGGTGGAGATGGCGAGGCCCAGTGCAAACCCGGAGCCGGACATGCCGATGAAGTGTTCTGCGGAGATATTGGAAGCTATTAGTGAGGCGCCGATAGCCCACCAGGTCAGCGATCCTTCGGCCAGAAAAAAATCACGGGAACTGGTGGCAGCTGTTTTTTTTCTGCGGTAGACGTAATAGCCGTAAGAGGCAATGGCAAGGAAGTAGATAAAGAAAACGATGTAGTCAGCCTGATGCAGCTTGTTCATGCGGTGGAAGTGTAAGTTGGATAAGGTGTGGAATTGCTGTGGTTGATAAGATACACTGAATTTCGCAATCCCCCAAAGGGGGACGCTCATTTTCAGTGCAGGATAATATGTGGACGGTTTTTCAGAATTATCAGAACTTTAAAGTAGCCGGCAGGTATCTGGCCACCAGGTCTTCGTAATAAGGCCGAAGCTTGTTCCAGTCTGGTGGCACCGGGTTTTTGGAATAGAGGTCATATGGATTGAAGAGCTTCACCCATTTGAGCATTTCGCGGTCATGATCATCGAGCAGATAATCGTAGGCGCCTTCCCGGTGCCAGGCATAGAATGAGTGGTAGCGCAGCATGTATAGTCCTGATTCCGGCAGATGGTCTTTCATCATCTGGTATACGTATTCATCATGTCCCCAGGACATATGGACGTTGCGCAGGCCACAGCCTTGCTGATAGATGCCGGTGCCTTCCTGATAGGCTTTGTTTTGATAGTCAGGATTATTCCGGAAAAACTCCGGGTAAACAACTTTGCCGGAGTAAGGACAGCCAACGGGGAAGGTATCTCCCACTACGGCCCATTGCGGTTCTCCGAAGAGACACAATACTTTGCCCATATCGTGCATGAGGCCAGTGAGCACCATCCAGTCGGGATGGCCGTCGTTTCTGATGGCTTCGGATGTTTGCAGCAGGTGCTGGAACTGGTCCAGGTCTGTGTCCGGGTCTGAATCGTCTACCAGCTGGTTCAGGAACTGAAAGGCTTCCCATACCGGCATTTCTTTCTTATCAAACCGGAGGAAGTTATTTCTTTTCTCTATTACAAAATCGTAGGTCTGGTAAGTATGATTGAGCCGGTAAAATTCGCGGACAGTATCTCTTTCAGGCGTATCGTAGTTGCGGTATTCATCAACGGATTTTGATGTGGCAATACTCTCAGGTGTGGGGTAACGTTCCAGTACGGCATCTTCCCATTGATCAAGGCTTGTTAAAGGATTCCGTTCTTGTTCATTGAAGGATGGCTGTTTGTTATCCATGGCAGGCTGTTTTATGACTGATTTAAATTTCGGCTATTTGAAAGGATTATTCATTTAAACCGGGGGTTTTATTTACGAAACCGGTTTCGTAGATTTATTGACCATGAAGAATGTCAACATCAGGGAGCTGGCGCGGGAATTGAATCTTTCACCGTCTACTGTTTCCAAGGCGTTACGCGACAGTTATGAGATCAGTGCAGCCACCAAGGAACGGATAAGGGCATTGGCAGAAAAGCTGAATTATATTCCCAATGCATATGCCGGCAGTTTAAGAGGCCGTAAGAGCAAAAATATCGCAGTGGTGCTGCCTGAGGTAGCAGACAGTTTCTTTTCGATTGCTATTAATGGAATAGAGGCTGCTGTGAAGCCGAAAGGGTATCATGTGATTATTTACCTTACGCATGAGAGTTATGCCGGAGAAGCGGCTATATTGAAGGATTTTCAAAGTGGCCGTGTGGACGGGGTACTGTTATCGGTATCCAGGGAAACCACCACTGCTGCGCATGTGCAGGAACTACTGGAAAAAGAAGTGCCGGTTGTGTTTTTCGACCGGGTCCTGGAAGCAGTGCCGGTACCCAAAATAGTGACCGATGATTTTCAAAGCGCCTATAAGGCTACCACCCACCTGATTGAACAGGGCTGCCGTAGCATTGCCTATCTGGGACTTTCTGAAAGCCTTTCTATCTGCAACCGCCGCCGGGAAGGCTGTGAACAGGCGCTGAAAGACCACTCCCTGCCCTGCCTAAAGCGAAACATGATCACCTGCTCTGCCGACGCTGCGCAGAATTTCCGGATGGTGAAAAAACTGCTGCAGCATCCTAAAAGACCCGATGGTATCATCGCCTCCGTGGAAAAACTGACCGCCACCGTGTATCAGGTCTGCCAGCAGCTGGCCCTTCATATGCCGGAAGACATAAGACTGGTTTGTTTTTCCAATCTGGAGATCGCTACTATCCTTCAGCCTTCTCTGAGTACCGTAACGCAACCCGCTTTTGATATGGGTAAGGCCGCTGCAGAAACACTGGTGAAGTGGCTGGAAAAGAGAACACTAACGTCGAAGGATGTACGTATTGTGATTCCTTCGGAACTGATGGTGAGAGGATCGAGTGGGAAGTGAATTTTGAGTATGAATATTATTTTGATATTTATATTTAATTTATTGATATATAATATTTTGTAATCATTTTTTAATGTAAGCAAATTTGCTTATATTTGATAGGTGAGAGAAGATTTATTCATATTAAAGGGGGTACATCCAGGATTTGTACTGGAAATGGAGCTTAAAAACAGAAAGCTCGCCAAGAGGCCTTTTGCCTTATCTATAAATGAGCATCCTCAAACATTGGGTGCCATTACTAAGGGTAAGCGGAGTATGAATACTGCTCTGGCTCTGAAAATAGAGCATGCTTTAGGTTTGGAAGAAGGCTATTTTATGATTTTACAGGTGTATTATGAGATAAAAGAAGAGAAACGTAAACAGCTGGCCAGTGAGCATCCTGATCTCTCTAAACTTAGACCTGTGTTATTTTGGGAAACTAATATCGCCACAATTGATTGGCAACAACAAAAAAGAGCCGTTATTCAACGTGTTTTTGAACGTGGGAATGAAGTTGAGAAAAATGAAATAATCCGCTTCTATGGAAAGGAAGTAGTAGATCAGTTTTTGAAAAATAAACACTAAAATGTCTCATCAACTATATTGGAATACTGTTAACCCAATGCTGAAAGCTATTTTGAAGCAGCTAATGGCATGTGAGATTTTTAACTCATTCAGACTGGTGGGAGGAACCTCGTTGAGCTTACAAATTGGGCACAGGATCTCTGTTGATATAGATTTATTTACTGACAGTGAATATGCTTCTGTTGATTTTGCCGGTATTGATACATATCTGAGAAATTCGTTTTCATATATAACAGATCCGGTAACAGACATTATAGGAATGGGAAAGTCTTATTTTGTTGGCAAAAGTGAACAGGAGGCTGTTAAACTTGATCTTTATTATACAGATTCATTCATACAACCGGTGAAAATGGTTGACCATATTAGAATGGCGACTATAGATGAAATTGTGGCAATGAAAATGGAGGTAGTGCAAAGATTTTACTGTAGCAGATGAAGACTTTGATTCAGTTTGTTTAAAAGGTAAACACTGGGAACTAATTAAATATGAGATTATCCATTTTTTGACCTGACACATTTTTATGCAAAGAGATTATATCGTAGAAATATTTGAAGAGCTGGGGAAGATACTGGCGGCCGTAGTGTTTTTGAAGAAAACCCAGCCGGACAAAGCGCTGGACCAGATTAATGCCGCTTTTAAAGGCACAAAATTCGGTGACCGCAATACTTTTGACAGCCTGAGCTCCGAGGCGTTCCCGGATTTCCTGGAGCAATGGCAAATGGGTTATGAAACAGCAGAAGTGATCATTGACCTGCTGTTGGAGGAAGTTGAGATCCGGCTGGCAATGGGAGATGTGAAGCCGTTGCCGGCGTTGCTGGAAAAGGCCCGTCTGTTAATGGATTATGCTGTACAAAAGGAAACAGCTTTAAAAGTCTTCTCTCTTAAACATGATCAGCAGTCAGCAAGACTAAAAGATCTCAGCGGAAAAATAATATGAAAAACCTGTTAGCCTATATCCATTCCCTGACAACATTTTCGGAGCAGAACTGGGAACATCTCCTGCCAGCACTGACAGTAGCGCAATACCGGAAAGGTGACTATCTGCTGAAGGCGGGGCAGGTATGTGATGCCCTCTTTTTTATCAGCCGTGGTTATTGCAGGGCTTATTATGACAAGGATGGTGTGGATATCAATACTGATTTCTTTTTTGAAGATGAGATTGCTACCAATATCAACAGCTATGGCCGGCGGGAGCAGTCAGCTTTTGCAATTCAGGCTTGTGAAGATACGGAAGTGGTGCGTTTTGACCGGGAGCTCCTGCTAGCGGCTGCCGCCAAAGATCCACAGATTGAAACCCTGGGCCGGCTGTGTTTGCAGCGTATAGCCGCCAAACAGGAAAAACATACAGCCCTTTTCAAACTGATGTCGGCGCAGGAGCGCTATGCCTACCTGGAAGAACACTATCCGGAGATGTTGCAACGGGTGTCGCTGAGTCAGTTATCATCTTTCCTGGGCATAGCCCGGGAAACGTTGAGCCGTATCCGTGCCCGGCGTTCGTCCTGAGTTTTGTGACGATCGTCACAGGACAGATTCCTTCCGGCAAACTACCTTTACGCTTTGATTACTAAAAAACAAAGCGATGACATCTGCAGGAATAACCGTTGAACAATTTATTACAGCCCTGAACCAGGAAGATATGACAGCAGCCGGTGCTTTACTGGCCCCGGATTTTAAATTTGTGGGCGTGTTGGGTACCCGCGACGGCGCGGCCGTTTATATGGAAGACATGGGCCGTATGAAAATTAAGTATAATATTCACAAATTGTTTGAAGACGGAAACGACGTTTGTGTGCTCTGTGATTATATCATGGGCGGAGTTACTGTGTTTGGCAGCAGTTGGTACCAGTTGACCGATGGCAGGATCAGCTCACTCAGGGCTGTTTTTGATCCCCGGCCGTTGTTATAATAATATTTCCGGCACGGCTCTAAGGGCCGTGCCCTAAAAAAATTTTCTTGTAGCCGTAGGGTACCTCTCCAATTTGGGTACTATTTAACAGGCTATGGATAAAAATACCTTTCAAGAACTCGTCAACCGATATCTGGACGGCTCTGCCACTACCGCAGAGAAAGCACTGGTAGACCGCTACTGCGAACACCTGGAGACTTCCGGTGATACCGGGCTGAAACCGGAGCAGGAAGCGTATTTGCAAAGTGCGATGTATGCCCGTATCCTGCAAGGGATACAAGCACCCCGGAAACGGACTTTCCGCTGGGCCTATGCCGCAGCGGCATCTGTGCTGGTATTGGTGACAGCAGGCACTTTCCTCTATACGCGGCATAGTACACCACCTGCCCGGATGGCACAGACCTCTGTTTACCATAACGATCTGCAACCCGGCAGCAACAAAGCCACCCTTACACTGGCCAACGGCACTTCCATCGTGTTGGATGAAGAAACGACCGACACACTGGCCCTTCAGGGCAATAGCAGAATCGCAAAACCCGGTGGCGGCCAGCTGGTATATGAAGCAGCAGCCGGCGCGCAACCTGTTGTATATAATACTTTGTCTACTCCGGCCGGAGGGCAGTTCAAGCTGATATTGCCGGACGGCAGCAAAGTATGGCTCAACGCCTCCTCCACCATTACCTTCCCTACTGCCTTTACCGGCAAAGACCGCAGCGTGGAGCTGAAAGGAGAAGCCTTCCTGGAAATCAATAAAGACGCACAGAAACCTTTTAAGGTAAAGGTGCGGGATATGGAAGTAACAGTCCTGGGTACCCAGTTTAATATCAATGCCTATAATGATGAAACCAGCATCAGCACGACGCTGCTGGAAGGCGCCGTCAGCGTGAACCGCGGCGAACGCGTTTGTATGCTGAAACCCGGACAGCAGGCCCAATTGCTGACCAGCGGGGAGTTCTCCCTGTTAAACAATGTGGATACCGATGGTATCACCGCCTGGAAAAATGGACAATTCTCTTTCAACGATGCAGATATAACCACCGTCATGCGCCAGGTAGCCCGTTGGTATGGGGCTGAAGTGATCTATGAGGGAAAAATCAATCACCACTTCATGGGGACTATCCCCCGTGATGTGCCCGTTTCCAGATTGCTGAAAATGCTGGAGCTGACAGGCAGGGTATCGTTTACTGTAGATGGAAACAAAATTTTCGTAAGACCTTAAATCAAAAACCAATCAAAAACCAATCAATACCAGTAAAAAAAATGCCGACATCTACCCATAAAAAATCCCGGCCGTAAAAGGCCGGGAGCTGGTCAGACATATTCGCAGTATGGCTGACCGGAAGGGTAACGTCAAATGTCCTGTTTAGAAATTTATTCATCACCCAAAATCAAATGTATGATTTTAAGAGCTTGGTTCCAAGACCAGCGCGGTACCCTGTACCCGCCAGCTAATGAGCACTCCGGGAGATATGCCATCCGGAGAAAAATCTGGAAGATTATGAGATTAACTGTCATGTTATTGTTGGCTGCTTTTATGCAGGTGAGCGCAGGCTCCTACGCCCAAACAGTGACGCTTTCTTTAAAGAGGGCACCTCTGACAAAGGTTTTCAAGGAAATGCAACAGCAAACAGGATACTCTTTCCTGTATTCAAAGGAAGACCTTCTGCGAACAGAAAATATCAGCCTGGAGTTAAAGAACATCCAGCTGTCTACTGCGCTGAAGGAGTGTTTTAAGAACCAACCGCTTACTTTTACGATTGTAGATAAAGTAGTGATTATCAAACGGGAGAATCCGGCTCCTTCCGCCATCACAGAAGCAGCCATAGTAGCCTTCATACCTATCAGCGGTACAGTTACGGACAACTCCGGAACGCCGCTGCCAGGTGCTTCCATCGTGATCAAAGGTACCAACCACTCCGCTGTTTCGGATGTGAACGGAACATTTAATATCGATGCTAAACCAGGTGATGTGCTGCTGATCCGGTATGTAGGCTTCACTACCCGTGAGGTAGTGGTAGGAAAAAGCAGTAACATACAGATAATGCTGGAACAGCTTTCCAGCCGTCTGGCCGCTGTGTCTGTGGTGAGTACCGGTTATCAGACTATTTCCAAAGAGCGCGCTACCGGGTCCTTTGCTGCCATCTCTGCGAATGATCTCAACGGCAAACTGCAAACAAATATCATTGACCGTCTCGAGGGTATGGCTGCAGGTTTGACTTCCAACAGAGGGATTGTAAATATACGTGGGGTATCTACTTTAAAAGGTGAAAAAAATCCTTTGTATGTAGTAGACGGGGTGCCTTTTGAAGGAGATATCGAGGCGATTAATCCTTCCGATATAGCCACGATTTCCGTATTAAAAGACGCTACAGCGGCTTCTATCTATGGTGCACGTGCAGCCAATGGGGTTATTGTGATGACAACAAAAGCCGGAAAAGCTGGCCCTTTAAAGCTTACTTATAATAATTCCATCAAGTTCACTCCCCTGCCGGACCAGGGTTATCGTAACCTGATGTCCAGCGCCGAACTGGTGAATTTCCAACAGGAGATGTTTAACTATCGTTCCGGTGACTATGCATCGATTGATCCTCGTAAGGCCATGAATGATGTGTATAGATTATTGTATGAACGTAAGGCAGGAAAAATTACAGAAGCACAATTGCAGACTGCACTGGATGTGTTTCGAAACAGAGACCGGTACGACCAGATGAAGGATGAACTGCTTCGCAAGGCAGCAGTCACCCATCAACATAATCTTGGATTCTCCGGCGGTAGTGAAAAATACAGCTACAACCTCTCTGTAAATTATACTGGTACTGCCCCATACGAGAAGAACCAGCAAACACGGCGCCTGGGATATAACCTTCGCAATACTTTCAATTTCACCAAATGGATGCGTGTGGATGTAGGGATACTGGGCAGTAACATGAAGCAGGACTATGATAATGGATTTGCTGGTGAACGTTATCTGCTGGACAAAGAAAGAAAAGCTTCCTACTATATGCTCCGGGATGAGAACGGACAACCTGCTCAATGGTACCAGTCAAAGTCTCAGTATGAAATTGACCGGCTGAACAAACTGGGGCTGCAGGATGAAACCTATCGTCCGCTTGATGAAATCAGGAAACAGCATTATACCCGCACCTACAAGTATCTCAACATGAACATCGGTGCTAACTTCAAACTGATGCAGGGCCTTTCCCTGGATGTACGTTATCAGTCTGAACGCACAGATACGCTGGACCAGCAGCTGTATCGTAAAGATGCGGCAGCGGTGAAAACCATGATTAATGATGCAACACTTATTCAGAACGGAAAGGTGTTGAATTACATCCCTATCGGTGGTCAGTTCAGGGAAATAAGAGGTGAAACGAATTCCTATACATTCCGTATGCAGTTGAACTATAACAAACTGATTAATTCGGATCATGAGATCCAGGCGCTGGCAGGTGCGGAAAGACGAGGAATCAGGAGTACCGGTACCAATATGTATAAATATGGGTATGATGAATACAGCCTGAACTATAAGCCAATTGATGAATGGGCACTCAGCCAGTATATTTATGGCACGGAGGCTTTATTCGGTCAGTTCAGACTGGACAGGAAAGAAAAAGAAAAGGAGATGGGTTTCAATGATAGAGAAAACAGATATGCTTTCTTCTACGGAAATGCATCCTACACCTTTAAACGCAGATTAACCGCATCCGGTAGTATCAGGGTAGACCAGTCCAACCTCTTTGGTACTGATCCGAGATATCAGTATAAACCTATGTGGTCAGCCGGTTTGTTGTATGTCATCACAGAAGATTTCAATTGGTTAGATCGTTTGGCGGTACGCACTACCTATGGTATCAACGGTAATATCCCTAAAGAAGCCGGTCCTTATATGATCACCAGGGATGACGGCTCCAACAACTGGACGAATGAATCACAGGCTTATATATCCAGTCCGCCAAACTCCGGACTGCGCTGGGAAAAAACAAGAGTGACCAACCTGGCTGTCGATTTCAGCGTGTTTAAAGGTAAGCTAACAGGGTCCGTTGACTTCTATAATAAAAATACTTCTGACCTGTTGGGCAATCGCACTGCAGATCCTACGGTTGGCTGGTCTAACTACCTGGTCAACTACGGCTCTATGTTTAACCGCGGTGTGGATGTGACACTGACCAGCACTAATATCAACACCCGGGATTTGCGCTGGAATACCACTTTGAATTTCAACTACAATAGAAACCAGCTGACCCGCCTGGACGTATCCCGTAATACGCTGTTCGATTACCTGAGTGGAGTGCAGGACCGTGTCGGCAAGCCAATGGGTTCTTTGTATTCTATTCGTTATGCCGGCCTGGACGACAAAGGCAAGCCAATGGCTTACACCAAAGATGGTAAGGTGGTAAAATCAACAGATTTCCTTACAATTGATGATCTGGTGTATGAAGGTACCACCGTGCCTCCTTATTCAGCATCTCTGCAGAATACGGTGCATTATAAAGGATTTGACCTCTTCGTGATGTTTATTTATTACGGTGGTCATGTAATGCGTGATGTGACCTCACCATATCTTACAAAATATCCGGAATTAAACTATACTTCCAATATGGACAGGCTGGCACTCAACTACTGGAAAAAACCAGGAGATGAAGCAAACCCTGATATCGCACCCGGTTATAGTTTCAGCGCGCCTTACAACACTACCCAGATCTGGGATGCAGCAGATAAAAACGTAAGCAAGGCATCTTATATCAAACTGCGTGATGTAACCCTCAGCTACAATTTACCTAACCGCTTACTGAAGAAATATTATATCCAGAACATGCGCTGGAGTTTCCAGGTACAGAATCTGTGGAGTTGGTCTGCCAACAAACAGCATCTGGACCCCGAAGCATGGAGCGGTTTTAACATAAATGCAACAAGAGGCTTTAAGGTACCCACCACTTATACAATTGGTGTAAATGTTAATTTCTAAAAGGGACAAGTATGAAAAGGATATTTTACCTGTTATTGACAGGTGCTACCATTATAACTACGCCGGGATGTAAAAAGTTTCTGGATATTAAACCTAAAGGCTATACGATTCCGGAGTTTTATGAGGACTATCAGAAGTTGTTGAGCAACGCTTCCCTGATAAGGGCTACCGCTGCTTATCCCAGCTATATCACGGATGATGTTTTAGCCGGAGAGGATAATGATGTAACGAAACAAGCGGCATTCGCCGGATATTCAGTTTTCAAGAAAAGCCTCTATACCTTTAAAAACGGTCAGACCTTTGAACCGAGCGACTCAGATCCATTTTGGGAACCAGCTTATAATCACATCTATACTTACAATACTGTGATTAATAATATACTGAATGTTCCCGATGGTACTGCACAGGATAAAAAACGGCTGCGTGCTGAAGCACAGGTGGGACGGGCCTTTGAATACCTGTCACTGGTAAACGTTTATGCTGAGCATTATGACGCTGCAACAGCCGCTACTGCTCTAGGTGTTCCCCTGGTACTGTCAGAGGATATTAACCTGCCTTATGAACGTAAAAGCGTGGCTGAAGTATATGCACAAATCAAAAAAGATCTGGACGAAGCATTACCCAATCTGCCTGATAACGTGCCTAATAATTTTAAGCCGATGAAAAGCGTAGGATATGCTTTTCTGAGCCGTATGAACCTTTATATGGGAGATTATAAGGCTGCGCTGGCCAATGCGAATGAAGCACTGAAGCTGAACAGCTTCCTGTTGGATTATAAGATCTATACCAATAAAAATGGTACTTGGGGACGTGTTTGTACACTCAGTGATAGTACTGCATTTCCGGATGGCAACAAGAATAAGGAAAGTGTCTGGATCCGTTATGGTAGTTCCAGTTCCAGCCATGTCTTCAGCGAAGTATATGCGAGTACTGATTTAATTAATGCTTATAAAAAGGACCTCCCTGCCGGAGCTACAGATAAACGTTTTGCACTTTTCTTCTGTCATGGTAAATCCAATTTCGGAGGAGGAATCGTATCCTTCCCCGGCAGAGAATTATGGGCGCCTTATGTTGAGTTCAACCTGGGATTCGCCACACCGGAGTTATATCTGATTGCTGCAGAGTGTGAGGCAAGAATTGGTGACCCGGCAAGAGCTATCCAGCTGATGAATACACTGCGTGACAGCCGTATTGAGAATAATCAGCCACTGGTTGCCAACACCAGCGATGATGCATTAAGACTTGTGCTGGAAGAACGCAGAAGGGAAATGCCTTTTATGGGCAGTACCCGCCTGATTGATCTTAAACGTTTGAACAAAGATCCGCGCTTCGCTAAAACCATTACCCATACACAGGGAGTACAAACCTTTACGTTACCGCCGAATGATAAACGATATATTCTGCCGGTTCCTCCAAAAGTACTCGCTGTCAATCCCAACATTCCGCAATACGAGCGATAAACAATTTTGATCACTGCCCGGAGAAAACCTTTCTCCGGGCATTTATAATATTTTATGAAGAGAATTCTTTACGCCTTCCTGATGCTGGCTGCACTCCAAAGTAATGCCCAGGAAGAGATAGCGTTTAACAACGTTTCCTGGCAGGCTACGCTGGACCAGGCCACCAAAGAAAACAAACTGGTATTCCTCGACTGTTACACCTCCTGGTGCGGCCCCTGCAAATGGATGGAGAAAAACGTGTTTAACCTGCCGGAAATATATCAGTATTACAACCAGCATTTTATCAACACCAAACAAGACATGGAAAAGGGAGAAGGTGTTGACTTAAGAAAACAGTATAATGTTCAGTCCTATCCTACCTATCTTTTTATCAATGGTAAGGGTGAAGTAGTGCATCGTACCGGTTCCCGCATGTCTGCAGAGGAGTTCCTGGAAGAAGCCCGTATGGCCAATGATCCGGAGCGTAATACCTCTTCCCTGTCTGCCCGCTATGATGCCGGAGAAAGAGGCATTCCTTTCCTGATCAATTATTACATGGCAGTGCATAAATCAAACCGTCGTGCTGCAGCAAAGATCGGTGAAGAGATCAGTGAGAAATTCCCGGAGAATGAGCTGAATTCTTCATTGGGGTGGAAGGCCATCAAAAACATCGCCGAATCCGGTAATGACAGATTAGGCAAATACTATCTGGCCAACCAGACCCAGTTTGCTTCTTACGCCAATCAGGCAGAAAGGGATGCCCTTGCTGACCGCCTTATCTCCGCTATGTTGTATCCGATGATCTACGCCGGAGATGCAAAAGGTTTCTACGCTGGCCTGGACCACTTCAAAAAATCTCCGCAGCCTGAAAGGCAGCGGCAGGCCGTGATGCTGGAAGCAGAGTTCTTTTTCCAGGAAAACAAACTGAATGAATATGTAAAACTCACTGACAAGGCCATGAAAGGCGTTTTAAAGAATGATGGTGAAAAACTGAGTTTTCTGGCCCGTCGCCTGAATGGCAAACGGGATGCTGATGCTAAAACATCCGCTTTCCTGCCGCAGGCTTATAAACTGGCCAAACGCGCCGTGGAAGTAAATCCTGAAGAATACAGCATTCAAAGCACATTCGGATGGGTATGTCTTTCTATGAAGAAAAAAGAGGAAGGTCTGGTTGCAGCCCGCAAAGCCAGAGCACTGGCAGATGCAGAGACCTCCAAAATACAGAAACTGGCGCAGGCGCTGGTTGACGACCTGGAAAAATTGTAATAGTTCGACCATATCCTATATAGACAAGGTGTAGCGATGATCGCTACACCTTTTGTTTTGAAAAAGGATTTGCATTATTTCCCGCCTGAAATTATCTTCGCCCTAAACCAACCCGCTTCATATATTATTTTTGAATGTGTTTTGAAGCGGACATCTCTGTTACTTCCTGTCTGTATACCCGCAACTAACCGAATAAACACCTGAATGTCAAACTGCAGTACATATACGGATGATCAGCTCTGGGAACAGATCACACAGGATGATCAGGAAGCTTTCACAGCGGTGTATAACCGTTACTGGAAGGTGCTGTACCTGCGTGCTCAAAGTATGCTGACTGACAGCGACCTTGCACAGGACATTGTACAGGAGGTGTTCATCTCTCTCTGGCATCGCCGTAAGGAAGTGGAGGTACTGCATCTGAAAGCTTACCTTTTTCAGGCGGTGCGCTACCAGGAACTGAAAGCCCTGCGTACTCTCAAGTCAGACATTAACTTCTACGAGCGGCTGGCCCTTATTTCCAAAGACCTGCTCATTCATGAGCCCCTGGCTTTTAAAGAGCTGGATACTGTATTACAGCGCGTGCTGGCCACCTTCCCGGAAGATCAGCGGATGATCTTTGGCATGAGCCGCGAGGAAGGGCTTACCTACCGTGAGATCGCGGGTAAAATGGAGATCTCTGTGAAAACAGTGGAAAAGAAGATGTCGCAGGCATTGCGGACCCTCCGCAAAGGTATGGACAGCGCCTTCCCACTGGTATTGAGTATGATGGCATTACTGGAGAATAGCCGGAATTAATCATTTCCCTGATAAATGCCTCTTTCCATCTGAATATGCAGCTGCTGGTAAAATCCGGCAGGGTTAAAACCAATCCGCTTGTATTCAGCCTGCACCTGTGTTTTGGCATTGTCCAGATACTCCTGATTTTTCCAGGTGGCAACGGTGATAACGGAGTACTGTCCGTTTTGTTCCTGATGCTGAAATACCTTATCTCCCATAAAACCGTCCAGCTTTTGAATAAAGCCCCTGTTATAGTTCATCCTTTGTGTGAATTCACTGATAGCCGCTGACGGTACAATGAATTTATCGATGAAGTACACCTGATTTCGTTTGTCCGTTGGCGTAATATCAGCAGGAATGGCGCCTAACTGTTGCAGAAAGCCAAGCCTGTCGGTCTGAATTTCGTGGTGTATGATTTTTCCGTTTTTGAAAGTATAGATGCCGGTTCCTTCGCTGGTAACGGCTTTGTGTGTAGGTGCGATGTGCTGAAAGGTGTTTTGATGAGTGCCCTGCATTTTTTGTTTTACGAAGACTTTATCACCTTCTGCCATTACCAAAGACAAGCTCCATTGGGCATCCGGAAATGACTGAAGGACTGCTTGCGCCGACTGTATAAAACCCTGAATACCGCTGTCTCCCTGGCTGTTGGCATAATCCGGGGAGATGAGACCGTCCAGCTGTCCGAACTGCCGCTGATTGAGAATATCTTCATAAAAGTGAATGATGGCGGCTTTGTTTTGTTGCTGTATTGTTTCCATATCTGATACTTTTTCCTGTGAGAAGGCAGTCGTTGCTGTGAGCAACAAACCACCCAGTAATTGTTTGATCATTGTTTGTTTTTATACAGCAAAATTCAGCTTTAGGGCAGCCTTATCATTGTAAAAAATCATTGATTTTACCAGAACAGCGGTGACTGGAAGAAATGAGAAGGTGTGAGGCCGGTGAAGCGTTTAAAGCTTTTGTTGAAATGGGCCTGATCGAAATAACCAGCATCCAGGGCTAGATCTGTAAGGCTTTGAGTGGGCTGTTTGCGAGTGATGAGGGATTTTAGCCGGATGATGGAGGCGTATTGTTTGGGCGAAGTGCCGATGGTTTTTCTGAAACGTTTTTCGAAGGCATCCTGGCTTAGGTAGTTGGATGCAGCCAGGTTTTTTATAGGGAGATCTCCCTGTGTTGTTTGTATTTGCTGAAGGACGTTTAATATCAGGTTGTCCTGTTTGGAGCCATGCAGCAATGAGAGTAACAGTGTTTCAATAACTGTTATTCTCTCGTGGGTAGTTTTGGCTTCGGCCAGCTGTTCTTCTATGATAGCGGTTTGCTGCCGGCTGATGAAATTATCCAATGAAACGCTGTGTTCAAACAGTTCATGGAGCGGTGTTTTAAAGAAGGCTGCTGCGCCGGCAGGTTTAAACTGTACAATAATGGCAGCGGTGTTTTCCTGGTAATTGATCAGCCGTACAGAAGACCTTAATCCCGATATAACGGCTGCCGGCACCGGATTGGCCTGCTGATCGCTGAGGTAATTGATCCGGCCTTTATAACGGAAGGCGATGGCGGGCGTGGTGTCGGGCAATACCCGGTTGACCCGTGCATCCTGGCTTTCAATGATTTTGTAAGCCTGGATGAAAGGTTGTAGTGGTGCGGAGGGTATGTAAGGCTTCAGGAGCATCTTACTCAAAGATAATAAAATCAGGATTCCGGAGCTGATTCATCATATTCATCCAGGACAGTAGGTTTGAGACTGGCCAGGTGTTTATCTTTCGCGATGAGTAATATATTTTCATAACTCAGGTAGGTGCAGGTATTTTTCATGGGGCCATGCTCCATGAATGAAAATACGGGCCTCGTTATTTCCTGGAAAACTTTATCCCGCCTTTCCTGAGGAGCTACAATATGTAGTTTTACATTCATATTGGGTTGTAGTGCCATCAGGTCGGCCATGCGGAGAATGCCGGAATAAACAGAAGTGGTATGCTCCACTTCAAAGGCTCTGACGATCATGTTGCGGCTGATCCACAGCACATCAATGTTTTCGATGGTTTTCAGTACAGCGTTTACATAATTTAATGGGAGTGTCTCCAGAAGGCTATTGTCTGCTGCATTCCAGTGTTCCAGTACTCTTTGTCTGTCTGCTCTTGGAAGCCATATGCTGAAACCCATTTTCTCTCCTATTTCGGCCAGTTTGGCCTGTATTGTGATGCTCTCCCTTGGAAAGGGCTGATTAGACAGGATACCAGGGTCTTCCCGCTCCGGAATGGTGAGTTCTATTGCTCCTGTTGTTTGTAATGCTGTGACGGAAGTATCGATCTTTTTCTGATCAGCATCAGTGAGCGTATAAGTTACAGGGGCGGCCCGCTGTTGCAGCAGTATTTTCTCCAGATAGGCACCATCTTCATCCTTCAGTCTGCGCAGATTGCTTCTTACGTGTATGGTCCAGGTATTGCTGCCGGGCGGCAAGAGTCTGGTAAAAGATAAGTGGTTAAAACTTCTGCTGTCCGTAATCGGAATACCTTGTTCAAAGGAAAGCCAGACAGTGGGATTGATTTTAAATCGTAAGGTATATGGGTCGTTAACCGGGTAATATATAGGCTTATCGTTTTCAAACAGGAGGCTGTTGATTTCCATGACCCCAACCCATCTTGATAGTTTTGTTACATAACAAATAAGCTTATCGCCAGGACGAAGGTTTTTAGCGATAGATCGTTTGCTTTCCATAAAGCCGGAAAGGCTTTTGTCTGAATTGGAGAAGGCTTCGTAGGTGGCTGGAGAGAAAAGGTTAATATAATAGGCCATGGGTGTTACATTCAAGGATTGGTAATGTAGACAAGTATAAGGTTTTTTAGTGATTAATTGTTAACTTAAAGTAGATGCTTTACTTGTATAATGCCCGCATATTACCAACGTTTTTTTAGAAAATCCCAGATGAAAAAATCCTAATCTATGAATGTAATCATCCGCCTTTACGTTGTACTATTTGTTTTTATTGCTTCAACTGCAAATGGACAGGTGAACAAGTCCCTGGCCGGTACTATTGACAACCTCTATGAAGCTGATCAGACAGTGCAGCTCCGATTGCTGGAAATGAACCAGCACAAGGCTCCCCAGGATAGCATGGAAAAACAGTATTCTCTAAAACGGGCAATGTATAAACGCAATTTGCAGGTCATCAAAAAGATTTACGCACAATATGGTTACCCAACCATCACATTGGTAGGTGCCGATGCTTCGCATCATTTTTTTATACTCATCCAGCATGCCGATAGTGAACCCCATTTCCAGCTGGAAATGCTGCCGATATTGGACAGCCTTTCCCAAAAAGGCGATATATTGAGGAAGGACTATGCCTATCTCTATGATCGTGTTCAGCATAATACAGGCGGGAAACAACGTTATGGGACACAGCCTGCTTATGGTGAGAACGGCAGTTTGTTTGACAAAAACAACAGGATCATTTATCCGCCCGACCTGGAAGATCCGGAAAATGTGGATGCACGGAGAAAAGAAGCAGGTATGGAACCTATTGAGCAATATTATGAATCTGTCTTACAATTGCTGGGCAGGCCCAGAGCGAAGCCGAAGCAATAGATTGAATCGCCCTGAAAAAATTTGATAATTTTAGATGGTTAAAAGATATGCTTTCCCGTTACACCTATGAAGTCACACATAACATTTCCCGCGGATCTTATCGATTTTCTTGTCTGGGTAAAAACAACCACAGAATCCGCCTGGAGCAACGTTCCGCCGGAAAGTGCCATCCATGGAGCTAAATGGCTAGGTTTGAGTGATCAGGAAATCGATGGATTGGAACAGAAATACGATATAAAGTTTGGATATGAGCACAGGGCTTTTTTGAAGGTATTGCATACCATAGACAAAAATTATGATGAGCCTGAATATGATAAAGATGATGAGGAAGATAGTCCAATGGCTGCCTGGGGCACTCCTTCGTTCTTCTATAACTGGCTGACAGATACGAATTGGATTGAGAACAAACTTGAATGGCGTTACGAAACCATTTTATTTGATGTACTTAATACCGGATTTTGGTTAAAATCATGGGGACAACGTCCTGATACCAGAGAAGAGAAAACCCGGATATTTTCAGCATGGTATCATAATGCTCCCAGGCTGCTGCCTGTTAAGGCACATACCTTTTTAATGGATGATGCCGGTCATGGGCTTAAGCCGCTGTTGTCTGTTTATGGAACAGATACTATTGTGATAGCCTGGAGCTTACGGCATTATCTGATGAGGACATTTGCTAAGGAACTGGAGCTGGAAGAAATGGTTTTCGATGAGGAAGGTCAATATTATTATGATAGAATAGTAAGCGGTATACCTGAACTGGATGATTGGGAAACAATCAGACTGGATGATGCTGATATACCTTATTGGAAAGGCATAATTACATACTGGAAGTGTTCATCTCCCTGGCAGGGCTTCAGAGTATAGCTGATTTAAATCAAACGGCTTGAGCCCAGGGACTCAAGCCGTTTGATTTAAAAGGAATCACTTATCAATATCCATGTGCGATATATTCATTCTCCACCTGTCCATCTTCGTATAACCGCAGGATAGCATATCCCGGCGGTGTTTCGAAGTAGTATCCTTTGCCTGCGGAATCCTTATCGCCGGCGCCCCACCAGAAGCCCGACATGGAACCATTACAGCAGTAATGGATACCATTGTATAGCGCATTGTCGGCAAGGTGGTTATGACCGCTGAGACATATCTTCACTTTATCCTTGTGTTTGTAGAAGAGGTTTTTCAGCTTTACATGGTCGCTATGGCCACCACCTACCAGGGTGGGTGTTACGCCCAGGATAGGGTAATGCGACATTAGTAATGTAGGCGTACCGGGAGCCAGCTGCTGCAGATCATTTTCCAGCCATTTGAACTGCTCTTCATCCAGTGATATTTTATCATTGTTGCCATCGAGGATTACAAAATGCCAGCCTTTTTTAGTGAAGCTGTAGTAGCGTGCGGGGATTTTGAGCCGTTTTACTACATAAGGTTTGCCGTACATTTCATCCTGTTCTGACGGTGCTTTCCACCACATGTCATGATTGCCAAGACAGCTATATACCGCATAAGGTTTTGCCGTTTCTATGCATCGGTCCCATATGCTCCATAATTCTGTGACCTGCTCCCGTTTAACGTTATCATAAGAAGCATCCATGATAGAGTCGCCACCATTGAGGATAAAGTCAACGCCCTGTTTTTTCACGGCTGCAAGGCATTTGATAAAACGTTCGGGGGCATTATCTCCTGCGGCTATGTGTACATCTGTAATATGGGCAACAGTCAGTACCGGCTTGCGTTTGGAGCTGGATGCTGCTGCGGCCTTTATGGCCGGTGATAGTAAGGAAGCAGCTGCCAGGAGGCCGCTACCTTTGATGATATCTCTTCTGTTCATATTATTGCCAGTCAAAAATTTGTTTGAGATTAGGATTTAATACCATTTGCGTATAGGGAATCGGACGGTAGTAGTATTGAGGTTCCAGGAATGTTCTGGGTGTGATCTCTGTAACCAGTGCTCCGCCGGCGGTACCGTTTTTCATATATACGGTCACGTTATCACCGAAAGAACCGGCTTTGTAGTAGATGAGGTTTACGCCCAGTGAATTTTTTTCCTTCTTGTCGTCTGTTGGAATATCTGCACTTTGATCTATCAGGATGATATCCGGAATACCATCACCGGTCAGGTCAAATTTACCGAGGCCGGGGAAATACATGCCCTCAGGCTGTTTGGCAAGCAGTTTGCCGGCATGCCATCTCATGAGGTCATCGAAGCGGTAGCCTTCCATGGCCAGTTCCACCCTTCTTTCCCGGCGTATTTCGAGGATAACACCTTTCAGCGGGCCGCTCACATCAGGATATCTGGCTGCCAGCACCATATCCGGGTCCGCACCGGCCATGGCCAGGCTGACAGGCGGCATTTGCACCCGGGCACGCAGCAGGTTAATGGATTGGTCAAGATCTGCTTGTGTAAGGCTTGCCTGTTCCGCTTTTGCTTCTGCATAAATCAGCAATGTCTCAGCATAACGGTACATCGGTACATCTACACTACCTGCCATAATATTATCGGTAGTATTGGTAAAACCTTTTATCTGGTGGTAACCGGAGAAGTTTTTATTCAGACGCTGGATGTATGGTTTGTTATCACCAGCTTTTACAAAACCAGGCCAGGCCAATGTTTGCTTTAATCTGGGATCGCGGTTCTGGAACTCCTGTACAAACTGCATTTGATCATATCCGGGTTGGTCGGTATAGCGGGTGCCATCTTTCATGAGATAACTCTGCACGAGGTCGCGGGAAGGCGACTGTTCGTAGTCTCCGAAGACAGTGCCGGTACCTCCGCTGCTGGCAGATTTGCTGGCATCATAAGGATAAGCCAGTATCACTTCCTTGTTCTGGAGCAGGTCCTGGCTGTAAAATAATGTAGCATAATCCTGTGCGGGGTTGCCGGTGTTGTAGATGGTGAAACCGCCGTTCTTTATAATATCCTGTGTTACATTGATGGCGGTATCCAGAAACCGTCCGGCAGTGGCTTGCAGATTCAGTTCCGGATGGTATTTGCGGTAGGTGCCTTCGTATAGTGCAATGCGTGCAAACAGTGCTTTGGCTGCCCATACGTTGGGAGTACCGGAGGGTACGTTGCTACGTATATGGGCGGCGGCAAAACTGAGGTCTGCCATCATACTGTCTACTACGAGTGCCCGGGGAGAGCGGGGCTTGTATAGTTGTGCCGTATCACTTGGGTTCATCGTCTGACCATACCAGGGCACATCTGAATAACGTTTTATTTTACCGAAATAAAAGAGTGCGCGGTAATATCTGGCCATACCGGCATAGTGGTCTTTTACATCCTGGGTGGCCTGAGCTTTGTTGTAGTTCTCCAGGAAATAATTGATGTTGCGCAGCCGTGCCCAGTCCCAGCCATCAGGTAAATTTTTGGAGCTGGGTGAGCCGGTCATAATGTTTTTGACTTCTTTGGCCGCTGTGGTGGCCATATTGTCGCTGCTTTGGTCATCATAGTAGATCCCTGTGCCAGGCATAGAGAGCAGGCCGTTGATATACAATGCCAGATCTTCTTCTGATTTAAAAAAGAGCTGTGGAGAGATGGCATCCTGCGGATACCGGTCGAAAAAAGATTTTTTACAGGCAGTACCGGCCAACAGAAGACCGGTTATTATTATGATGGAAATTTTTTTCATGTTACGGTGTTTAAAAGATTACCATATCAGGGATTACAGGTCAAGATTGATACCTACAGCATATTTGCGCTGATAAGGATATGCCCATCCGTAGCCATCTGTAATGGATTCGGGATCGAGATATTTTTTGATGGCAGAAAACTCGAAGAGGTTTTCACCGGAGACAAATACACGTAAGCGTGAGATACGGTAACGTTTTAAAACGGATTGCGGCAGTGTATATCCTATCGTCAGGTTTTTGACACGGAGATAGGCAGCGTTCAACAGATATTTTGTTTGCGGGATATCCAGGCCGCTGCCATAGTTGTTGTCTGCCAGCCATGACTGTAATACAGGGAAGTAGCCATTTGGATTGGCATCTGCGAGGCCGGCCTTGATATAGGACTGGGAGTGCTGCGCGCGCAGGGAAGCATCGTCAGCTGTACCGCGGTAGTAGTCGAGGTTCCAGGGATAAATGCTGGCATATGGCTGTTGATAAGGGCCCCAGAAGAGATAATGGTGCGGATAATAATCCATCTTGGCGATGCCTTGCAGGAAAACGTTTATATCAAAACCTTTCCAGCTGGCGTCCAGGTTGATACCGAAACGGTAGCGCGGACTGCTGTTGCCAATGATAGTGAGGTCCTGGGGATCTTTGGTACTCGGACCACGATCAATTTTACCATCACCGTTAAGATCTTTGTATTTGGGCCATCCGGGTACGATATCGAGGGCTCCCCAGGGAATAATAGCTTTTTCATCCAGGGCTTTGATTTCATCTTTGTTTCTGAAGACGCCATCATTAACAAGGCCCCAGATTTCGCCAAGGGTCTGCCCTTCCCGGTAAGTACTCAGCAGTTGCTGCTCATTTTTGAAACGGGTGATCCTGGTCTTATCATCAGACACAAACACTTTTGCCCCAAAGCTCAGCGGGTCTCCTCCCACATTGAAGGTATTATGGTAGCCAAGCGTCAGCTCCCAGCCACGGGTAGAGAGGTCTGCTGAGTTCTGCATGGGAGGAGTCGTTCCGAGCACTCCAGGTAGCTCCACACCTTTTGACAGCATACCGATAGTATTACGCACATAATAATCAAAAGTGGCCTGCACATTGTTACCCCACAATCCCACGTCTGCGCCTATATTGGCAGTGGTTACTTTTTCCCAGGTATAGTTGTTGGGGTCCACGCGGATATCCGGAGCATTTTTGATGATGGTTTGATTGATATTACCTCCGATCAGGTAACCGGAAAGAGCAGTAGGAAGTGTCTGGATATATCCGAAGTCACTAACGCTCTGGTTGCCCAGGTTTCCGTAAGAGGCTCTTATTTTAAGTGTTGGCAATTGTTTGGAAATACCTTTCATGAAATTTTCTTCACTGGCGATCCAGGCTCCTGAGATGGAAGGGAAGAGCCCCCAGCGTTTGTTGGAAGGAAAGCGGGAGGAGCCATCATAGCGACCATTAGCTTCGATGATATAACGGTCTTTGTAGGTGTAGTTGATCCTGCCAAAGAAACTTCTGATCGCATAGGCTGTGTAATCGGTGCCCAGTTTGCTATCACCGCTGGTCAGTGCTACATAAGGCAGGGATGAAGAGATAAGCCCTTGTTTGGTAACATTTAGTTTGTTCCATTCATAGTTCTCCTGGTTAAAGCCGCCCAACAGCTGGATTTTGTGGTCTTTGCCGAGCGTTTTGTGATAGTTGGCATAGAGGTCATATACATCGTGTATCGCCATGGCATTGTTTTCTGCTACATAACCTGTACCACCTTCCTGACGGATATCATTGGGGCCGAAACCGATATTGTATTTTTTGGAGTCTGTATGATATTTCCATTGTTCCCGTTTGAAGCTGGCATCACCAGTAATCTGCAGGTCGTTGTTGAGGAAGGAGGCCACACCTCTGATAACGTTCTGGAAACCGAAGCGTGTTTGTGTAGTCCTGCCTCCGTCTACGAGTTGTGCTGCTAGGCGTCCGGCGCTGGTGTTGGCCCAGGTGCCATCGGGATTTACCGCTACCATGGTGGGTTGCAGGTAATAAACGTCGGTGATGTTATAGGTAGGTGCATCAGCTTTGGTCTGGTATATGCTGAGGTTATTGTCTACCTGCAGCCAGCTGAATGGTTTAATGTTGATTTTGTTGCGCAGCCCATAGCGGTCCCATTTGTCTTTGGACAGTTTGTTAAGGCCGTTCTCATCGGTGAAGTCGGCGGAAAGCAGGTATGATACCGGCATTTTTTTCGCTGTTTCAGCAGAGCCGTTCAAAGAGATGCTGTGGTATTGGGAGAAATTGGATTTACTGAAAAAATAATCATTCCAGTTGTTGCTGCCCATATAAGCCCATTTGGAAGGGTCGCTGGGGTCAATGCGGGTATCCGGGAGAGATGGATCATCGGACCTTTCTCTGGCCCATTTATAGTATTCATCGGAATAACTTACATAGGCCCAGGGAGTATTATGGGTGGCTGTTTCCATTACACGGGAAACGATGTAGGGATCGGTTACCGCATCCGGCATGACGGTTCGGCGGGATTTAGCGAAATAGTTGTTGTAGCTGACGGATTGCCGTCCGCCGGTGGTACCTTGTTTGGTGGTGATGAGGATCACACCAAAAGCCGCACGGGCACCATAAATAGCCGCAGAGGCAGCGTCACGCAATACAGAAATGGAAGCGATGTCAGAAGGGTTCAGTCGAAGCAGATCGTCGGTGGCTGCCGTGATACCATCAATAATGATCAATGGTGCATCTGTTTTGTCATTCAGAGATGTTACGCCGCGGATATTGATCTTAGGAGTCTGACCGGGTGCACCGCCTTTGTAGGTGATATTCAAACCCGGGCTCACACCTTGCAGACCCTGCATGACATTGGCGATAGGCCTTTCTGCCAGTTGTTTTCCGCTGATCTGGTCGATGGCACCTGTAACATTGATTTTTTTCTGGGTGCCATAACCGACTACGATTACTTCTTCCATGGAGTTTTTAGAGGGCTCCATTGTGATGGTCACATTATCCCTTCCATTGAGACTAACCTCCTGTTGGTTGAACCCAATGTAGGATACAACCAGCACAGCGTTTTCAGGTACTTTTATTTCGAAATTGCCTTTAGCGTCTGTTGTAACGCCAACGGCTGTATTTTTCAACCGCACGGTGACGCCGGGAAGTGTCTCGCCCGCAGGGGTGATGACCTTTCCCTTTACAACCACATCTTTGCTGACAATGGCTGCAGGAGCAATCACGATAAGGTTGCCCGGGATGATACGGTATCCCAATGCTGTTTTGTTCAGCAGTTGGCCCATCACCTTGTCGATAGACAACTCGTTGGCGTCCAGCGATACTTTGAGATGCAGCGGGAGATTATCATCATTGTACACAAAACGGTAACTACTGGTCTTTTCCAGCATGGCCAGTGCTTTTTCAAGCTGTACCTGTGATATCTTCAACGTTATCCTTGACTGGGAGCGCACTGCAGCACTCAGATGCAGACAGGCGACCGTTATGAATAGTGTAAGAAATTTCATAAAAATTAACAGCTTATACAAGCCCCGCCGTTGCAGGGCACAATTGTCCACTGTGTTTTTTTTCATAAATTTGTTTTGTTGGTTAATTAATTTTTGTTTGTTGCGCAAAAGACAATACAAAGCCATTAACCGATAAATGAGCGGGGAATGGTGCGAACATTTCCCGTTTTCTTTATCTGTTAAGGAAGTAAGTTGGAATCAGTGTTGTTAGGTGTGAATTAAGCCATATGGTTCGTTTTATGTTAAACAGATCGGACTATTCAATCCAGATTTTTCCTCTTGCATCTTTAGTGTAAGTAAATGATCCCGTAGATGTTAATGCATCCAGGACTTCATCGAGATTATCCGTTTCAAACATACCGGTAAAGTACAGCCGTTTCTTCTCTTCGTTGTGGAAGTCTATTTCGACGCCATACCATTGTTCCAGTAGTGCAGTTACTTTTTCAAGCTCCAGATGTTTGAATGCCAGTTTATTTTTTACCCAGGCAGTTTCAGAAACGATGCTGTCCCTTACCTGTGTCAGTTGTTGTTTGTATATCGGGATCTGTAATTTTCCTGTTTCGTTTTCGTGTAGCCGTGCATCATCCGGATTGGCATACAATCCAGCGGGCACCGTCAGTTTTTCATTTGGACGAAGCAATATTTTTTGCTGGCCGGCCTGATCCAGTTGTACCTCCACAGCGCCATTTACCAGAGCGGTGACAGCACTGTCTTCTTCCGGGTAGGCCCGTACATTAAAAGAGGTACCCAATACCAGTATGGTAAAGGATTTGGTTTTCACCCGGAAGGGTCTGTTGACATCAGTGGCAATCTCAAAAAAAGCTTCTCCTTCCAGTTCTACCATTCTTGGCTGGCCGGCGGCAAATGTTGGTGGATAGTTGAGTTTACTACCTGCATTCAGCCATACATGGGAGCCATCCGGTAATAATAGTTGTGAGCGTGTGCCCTTCGACGTTACCAGTTTTTCCAGCGGTAGTGGTTGGGTGGCAGGGCGATACAACAGCTTCCATCCGGTGAAGGCTATCAGCGCGATGCTGGCTGCAACGCTGGCTACATGCCACCACAGGCGGCGTACCGGGGTAGTAGTGGTTACATCATCGGGGATGGTTGCTGCTGAAGAGGAGGAGGCTGTCTGCAGGCGTTGCAGATGTCTGGCCTGCATTTGTTTCAGCTGCTCAGGAGTGCTTCCATAGCTTGTTTCCTGCCAGGGTTTTGTAAACACTTCCCGGATATAGGAGGCATGCGGATACTGCTGCAGTAATTGTTGCAGTTCCTCTGCCTCAGCGGGCGTGAGTTCATTGGCGATTTCCCTGGTCAGTAGGGTATATAATCTTTCCTGATCCATGATCTTCAGATATTAAAAGGACAGTATTACGCATCGGAATTCCCTATGCGTTTGAAAAAAAATTTAGGAGTCGAGGTGGAGGTAGGATTTTGCCAGTTCACTGGACAGGTCAAAACGTACTGCCTGGGATATTTTTTTAACGGCAGTGGCCAGTTGGGCATCAACGGTTTTGGGGGAGATATTGAGCAGATCTGCTACTTCGCGGTAACTGAGCCGGTCGTGTTTAACGAGCCGGAAGATAAGCTGACAGCGGGCCGGCAGGCTACGTACTGCCGATTCTATCTTCTGCGACACTTCCGCGGAGATCATACTGCTCTCTGCATCCGGTGCTATTACCAGCGCAGCGGTATCCAGTAATTCCAGATTTTCGTGTAGGTGACGACGTTGTTGCTGTAAAGTGTTTAATGAAAGATTTTTGGTAATAACATACAGGTAAACAACAGGGTTTTCCACGTGCGATAACTGATGGCGCTTTTGCCATAGGGTAACAAAAACATCGGAAACTACTTCTTCTGCAAGATGGAAAGACGAGACGATAGCGGCGGAAAAATGAAGCAGCTGCTGGCACAAAGCAAGATATAACTCATTGTATGCCTGCATATCATCACTGCAGACTTTTTGAAAGAGAGACCTAATCTGCTCATTGTTCCTCATAATACAAAAGTATATAAATCATGGAAAGCTTATTATTAACGATATGTTACGAATTCAGCATCCACACGCGGAATTACTTAAAAGTAATAAAATAAATTTAACTCCTTATAGCGGAGATAGTAAAAAATCAGATACCGTTTTTAAGTAATGCTCAGGTTCTTCAAACATAGGAGCATGTCCTGAGTATTGCATTTCCACAAATGTTGCATCAGGTATCAATGCGGCCACTTCCCTTCCTTCTTCCGGTGGATTTAATCCATCATATTTGCCACTGATGACAAGCGTTTGCGCTGTAACTTTTGCCAGGTCTTTCCTGAAATCAAAACCTGCAAGCGCTTTGTTGGCAGCTGCAAACTGCTCGCGGGGAAGATCGGTTTCAAAAATATTAATATGTTGTTTCATCACATCGGCATCATAAGTAAAATACCTGAGCAGTGTCAATGTTGCTTCATGCAGATTTTTACCTTCAATTTCGCTGGAGTGTTCACTAAACAGTCTTTGTACAGAGGAAGTCAATCCGTTGGATTTTGGAACAGTCAATACCAGTTTTTCAATTCTTTCAGGGGCGGCAATAGCAACAGCCTGTGCAATATAGCTACCCATTGAAACACCGAATAAATTTACTGATGATAGTTTGTAATACGCTAAAATTCCCAATACATCCTGCACGTGATCCTGCAGGGTATATTCAGCGGGCTTATCTGAAAGGCCGTGTCCTCTGCAATCCAACGCAATTGTTTTAAAATGTTTTGAAAGCGGTTGGATGATGGTGTCCAGATGAGTTTGATCACCGCCTATACCATGAATGAAGATCAGGGGTTTTCCTTCACCGGTGATATTGACGTTTATGTTGATATTGTTAATTTTAATGAGTGACATTTTTTATCAGATTAGAGGATGAAGATCGAGAAAAGAGCGGGGATTTTAATATTGATGACATAAAAAACGGGATAGTTAAAAGCTATCCCGTTTAGCGGAGAAAAAAAGACCTGGTTCTGAATGCTGCTGCCAACTAATTCAGCAAAAATGCATTCGCAGAAATACTGGTCATTAGTTCTTCAGACCCAGATAATCTTTCACCGCGTTATAATTGTTCCAGTCGATCACATTCGCTTTCCTGGCTTTGGTGCCGCCTGGTATGAGAATGTATCGGTATTGCTGCATTTTCACACCGGCATTATTTTGAACTGTGCCTGCATTCAAGTTGGAATACAACTCTATCGTCTGTTTATATGCAATATATCTGATGTAAACACCGGTTCTTAAATCAGTGTATGGCAGGGGTGTTATAAGCGGATCAGCAGCGCTATTCAGGTTAATATATACCTTCAGCTCACCTGAGTTCAGTATGCTGGTTGTCAGCTTGGGAGCATCGATATTGGCAAAATAACCCAGGGTGTCAATTCTGTTACCGGCAGTATGAACTGTATCGGCCTTAAAGGGAATATCGAGCCAATCGGAGTAGATAATATTGGCGGTGCCGGTATCGCCTTTATCACCTTTGGGGCCTTGTTGGCCGGCAGGACCGGTATTCCCGTCTTTGCTGCAGGAGGCGGTAAATAATACTACAGCTGTTGCTATTAGCAGGAAAGGTAGGGAGTGTATTAAACGTTTCATGGATCAGATAATTAAATTTTGGAGGTTTATTTATTAAAAGTTGGCTGAAGCGATTTGAATAGGTTGAATCAGTATAGGGCTCTTGTGCTAACTGCTCTGGTATAAAGAAAAAACCCTGATGATCGGTGATCATCAGGGAATGGTTGCGGAGAAGAAGGGATTCGAACCCTTGATAGGCTTTCACCTATACACACTTTCCAGGCGTGCCAGTTCAACCACTCCTGCACTTCTCCGTAGATTATCTTTGAAACATATTTGGAAGGGTTGAGCTTCCGTTTCAGGGTTGCAAAGATAATCCTTTACTTTTAATTTCCAAGAATTTTTTATGCTTTGTCATAGAGTTTCCAGATTCCACCGCCCAAAAGCCCGCCGATAATGGGTCCTACTATGAATATCCAGAGGTGAGCGAGCGCATCACCACCTACAAAAAGAGCCGGTCCGATGCTGCGTGCGGGGTTTACGGAAACACCGGTGATGGGAATACCTACGATGTGGATCATGGTGAGTGACAGACCGATGGCTACACCTGCCAGCATGCCGTTCTTATTGTTTTTGCTGGTGCTGCCATGTATTACTACCAGGAAGATGGCGGTAAACACGATCTCGAAGATGAGGCCGCTGAGTACGTTGTAATGGTCCTGATAGGCGTCGCCGATACCGTTTTGTCCGAGGCCGTTGGCTGCGAGGGTATAATCGCCTTTGCCGGAAGCGATGATGTAGAGGATGGCGGAAGCAGCGATAGCGCCGGCTATCTGTGCTACAATGTAGGCGCCGGCATCTTTACCGGATATTTTACCGGTGGCCAGCATGGAGATGGTAATCGCAGGATTGATATGGCAACCGGAGATATGTCCAATAGCATATACCATGGTCAGTACAGACAGGCCGAAGGCGAAGGAAATCCCCAGCAGGCCTACATGACTGCCGGCTATCACGGCGCTGCCGCAACCGATCAGTACCAGTACCAGTGTGCCAAAAAATTCTGCAATAAACTTTTGCGTTAACGAAACATTCATACCATAGATTTAGTGGTGATTGAAAGAGCTGCAGGGTAAGGGATAGATAGTGCCTGACGGTTAAATTTAATAAAAATCTGTAATAAAAAAGCGGAAAGTATACTATTACAATACTTTCCGCTTTAACTATCTTTTATATTCGAATTAGTAGACCTCTATCGGGGTCAGTTCTCCCCTCAGCGATGTCTCGATCATTTTTTGGCTGTCGGCTATAGAGAGCCCTTGTCCGAGTACAAACATCAGTTTGGTAACGGCGGCTTCAAAAGTCATATCATGGCCGCTTATCACGCCTATTTCCACCAGATGCTGACTGGTTTCATATTTGCCCAGTTCTACAGAGCCACCGTCACACTGGGTGATATCTACTACCAGGGCGCCGTTGTCGATTACTTTTTTAATGCTTTCTATAAACCAGGGCTGGGTATTGGTATTGCCACTGCCGAAAGTCTCCATAATCACGCCTTTCAGGCCGGGAACGCTGAGCGTGGCTTCCACAGCCCTGCGGGTGATGCCGGGAAACAGCTTTAGCACAGTGATATTCGTTTCCAGTTCTTTATGCACCTTCAGCGGAGCTGCAGGGGTAGGCAGGATAAACTGATTTTTGTATTTGATGTCGATGCCTGCTTCTGCCAGCGGAGGATAGTTCATAGTATAAAACGCTTCGAATTTTTCGGCGTTGTATTTTTTGGAACGGTTGCCTCTGAACAGGGAGAAGTCAAAGTAAATACATACTTCCGGCACCATAGATGCCTGGCTGCCGTTATGCCTGCTGCAGGCTATTTCCATGGCAGTGATGATATTTTCCTTGGCATCGGTACGTATCTTACCGATAGGGAGCTGTGAGCCGGTGAGGATAACCGGTTTGGACAGATTTTCCAGCATGAAGCTCAGCGCGGAGGCGGTGAACGACATGGTGTCTGATCCATGCAGGATGACAAATCCATCATAGCGGTCGTAGCGGTCTTCAATGATACTGGCCAGTTCTATCCAGATCTCTGGTTGCATGTCTGACGAGTCTATAGGCGGGTTGAACGCATATACATAGAAGTCAATCCCCATCCGGTAAAGTTCCGGTAAATTGTTTCTTATTTCATTGAAGCCAATAGGGCGGAGTGCTTTGGTCTTGTCGTCGTAGATCATGCCAACGGTACCGCCCGTGTAGATTATCAGAATTTTACTCATTGTCTAACTGCCAGTTGCCTGCAAAGGTATCCACTAAACAGTTAGAGCGTTTTGAATAATTTCCGGGCATTACTGTTGGTAATAGCGGCTACCTCTTCTATTTTTAGATTTTTTATATCTGCCACCTTTTCGCCTATCAATGGGATATAGGCACTTTCATTGCGTTTGCCACGGTGTGGAACGGGGGCCAGGTATGGTGCATCTGTCTCCAGTACAATATGTTGCAGGTCGATGTTTTCAAGCAGTTTGTCGAGGCCTGATTTTTTAAAGGTGACTACACCACCTATGCCCAGGTAGAAGCCCAGGTCGATGATCTCTTTCGCTTCTTCCAGCGTACCTGAGAAACAATGGAATACGCCACTGAGGCTACCATCCTGCAATGCTTTCACTTCGTTTATGCATTCCCGTGTAGCCTCCCGGCTGTGGATGGAAACAGGCAGCTTATACTGCCTCGCCAGCAGCAGCTGTTCCCGGAAAGCCTGATATTGCTGCTCCAGCAGGGATTTGTCCCAGTAAAAGTCAAGCCCTATCTCTCCGATGCCTTTAAACGTGCGGTGTATCAGCCAGTCTTTTATCAGGCGCAGCTGATTTTCCACGTCGGGCTTTACATAGCAGGGATGCAGCCCCATCATGGCAAAACAGTTTTTGGGATACGCAGCTTCCAGTTTCAGCATACCGGTGATAGACGACTCGTCTATGTTCGGCAGCAACAGCGTGGTCACGCCTGCCTGCAGTGCACGCTCTATCATCTCCTGCTGGTCAGTCAAAAATTCATCTGAATACAAATGGGCGTGCGTATCGGTCCAAAACATGATAAAAATATTTTTTAAATTTCTATTTTTTGTAATATTAAATAGGTATTTTTATTCCTGCAAAGGTAAAGCCTGAAAAACCTAAACCTAATTTAAAAAACTATAACTATGAAAAGCTACTTCAGTACAAATCGTGTGCTGGCTGGTACCATCGCGATCGTGGCCGTGGCTACCCTTTTCTTCGCCTGTAAAAAGGAAGTGACCACCGATACCGCTGCTGCCAACGAAGACGATAACAAAACATTACTGGCCGCCTCTCATGAAACAACTGCCCATGCTGTTTATGGCGATCTCTTTGAAACCGCAGCAGTGACTGCAGCCAACCAGGGCCTTACCAACGGCCGTAAAGCGGAATACAATGACTACGCCAACGTAACAGCTTGTCCTTCTATCCTGCTCAGCAGCGCTGACCCCACCGTATGGCCTAAACAACTGGTCATCGATTACGGAGATGCCTGCCGCGACAACTACGGCGTTACCCGCAGTGGTAAAGTATACATTACCGTTTATGGCCTGCTCTTCGGACCTAACTCCAACATTGCTATCCGCCTGGATGGTTATAAATACAATGGTATCCCCGTACAAGGCAGGGATTCTATCTATAACGTCTCTTACAATGCTACTACCGGTGTACAATACACGACAGAAATCACCGGGGGAAGAATGCTTTTCAGTGATACCCTTGTCCTGGGATATACCAGCAAAAAAACAGTTAAACAAACTGCCGGTGCAAGCACTCCAACACCTAACGACAATGTCTACAATGTGGAAGGCACCGCTGCTATTAACTACGAAAAAGGTGGTCCTGCCGGTAGCGCTACTTTCACTACTCAAACACCGCTGGTGAAAGCAACCGCCTGCCAATGGGTAAGCCAGGGTAAGCTGCAGGTAGCTTTAGGCAACCTCTCCGCTATTATCGACTATGGCAACGGCGTATGTGACAACAAAGCCACCATCACCGTTAATGGCGATAAAGTAAAAGAAATCACTTTAAAATAATCTCCAACACTCAATAACAACAATACTAGCCCAGGACTTTAGTCCTGGGTTTTTTTATTCAATAGCAGCTACGTTGTAGCCTTGTTTTTTGCAATATTCCAGTACACGGGGTAAAGCGTAGGAAAGGCGTTCCCAGGCTTTGGTACTATCATGAAACACAACGATAGAGCCGGGCTGCATCTTAAACACGACATTCTGTACACAGGTTTCTCCGTTAATATCCTGGTCAAAGTCGGCGCTGAGTACATCCCACATGATGATTTTGATACCGGGGATAGTCTTTTTCAGTTGTTTGATCTGAAAAGGGGTGATCCTGCCATAAGGCGGGCGGAAGAGGTTGGTGCTGATATATTTCCTGGCTTCGAGGATATTCTCAATATACTTGTCAGTATTGGTTTTCCAGCCATTGAGATGGTTGTGCGTATGGTTGCCGGTACTATGGCCCGCTTCCAGTATCTGCTGATAGATATCCGGGTGTTCCACCACATTTTTACCGATACAGAAAAAAGTGCCTTTGGCGTTATATTTCTTCAGTTGTTCCAGTATAAAAGGGGTAGCCTCCGGATGGGGGCCATCATCGAAAGTCAGATAGACGGTATTGTTAGCCGGAGACAGGTCCCAGATACAGCTTCTATACAAAGCTTTCAGGATGCCGGGTGTTTTGGTAAGATAGAACAAAGCTTGAGCTTTTTAGCAGTGAGCTGATAGCTGCAAGATAGTTAAAAGCACTAAAAGCTGATGGCAGAAAGCTAAAAGCTATTTCCTTACCTTTGCGCTCTATGGATCACAAAAAAGTAAGAGTGCGTTTTGCTCCCAGCCCTACTGGTGGCCTACATCTTGGAGGTGTACGCACTGTATTGTTCAACTATTTGTTTGCAAAGCAGCACAAGGGGGATTTTGTACTGCGTATTGAAGATACAGACCAGACCCGTTATGTAGCGGGCGCAGAGGAATACATCAATGAATGTCTGCGCTGGTGTGGGCTCACGCCGGACGAAAGTCCTGCAGTGGGTGGTCCTTATGCACCTTACCGTCAGAGTGAACGTAAGCCGCTGTATCGTCAGTATGCTGAAAAGCTGGTCGCTTCCGGCCATGCCTATTACGCATTTGATACACCGGAAGAACTGGAAAGTATGCGTGAACGGTTAAAAACACCGGAAAACCCGCACCCACAGTACAACCATAAGGTAAGGGAAAAGATGCGTAACTCCTTCTCCCTCTCCGAAGCGGAAGTACAGGAGCTGCTGGCCAAAAACACTCCGCACGTTATCCGTATTAAAATGCCTGCCAATGATGAACTGTCCTTTACCGATATGATTCGGGGAGAAGTGACTTTCAACACCGGTCAGGTAGATGATAAAGTATTACTGAAAGCAGATGGTATGCCTACCTATCACCTCGCCGTGGTAGTAGACGACTATCTGATGAAGATATCCCACGCTTTCCGTGGTGAGGAATGGCTGCCTTCCGCACCGGTACATATCCTGCTCTGGAAATACCTGGGCTGGGAAGCCGATATGCCGCAGTGGGCGCACCTGCCACTGATCCTCAAACCGGATGGCAATGGTAAACTCAGCAAACGTGATGGTGACCGCCTCGGTTTCCCGGTATATGCTATGAATTGGACCGATCCCCGTTCCAACGAATTCACCAAAGGATTCCGTGAACTGGGCTTCCTGCCGGACGCATTTATCAATATGCTGGCCGTGCTGGGATGGAATGATGGTACCGAACAGGAGATCTTTAGTCTGGATGAACTGATTCAGAAATTCTCCATCGACCGCGTTCACAAAGCGGGTGCTAAATTCGACTTCGAAAAGGCTAAATGGTTCAATCACCAGTACCTGCATCATAAAGACAACCAGAGCCTCGCCAACCTCTTCCTGCCTGTACTGGAGGAAAAAGGTATCAAGGCAGATGTTGATTATGTAGCTACCATAGCCGGACTGGTAAAAGAACGCTGCTACTTTGTCAATGAAATATGGGATCATGGCTTTTTCTTCTTCCAGGCACCAGCTGCCTATGACGAAGCTGCCGTAAAACCCAAATGGAACGCCGATAAATCAGCCTTCTTCACAGAATGGTCCGATAAACTGGCAGATGTTTCTGCCTTCACCGCTCCTGAGCTGGAAGCCAGCTTTAAAGCGTTTGCTGCAGAGAAAAACATCAAGATGGGCGAATTACAGCTGCCTTTCCGTATCATGCTTACCGGTGGCAAATTTGGTCCTCCCGTATTCGATATCGCAGCTACCATCGGTCTCACGGAAACCCGTACACGAATTGCAAAAGGATTATTGGCATACAACCAGTAACATAGGCAATAACATACAACATTCGCATAAAAAAGCCCGTTTGGTTCATACCAAACGGGCTTTTATTTTATCGTTTATTTGTTTCGCTTTAATCTCTGTGTATCAGGAGCATCAGCGGCATCAAATGAATCATTTGTTCACTTTAGCCCACGCGTCCTTCAGCGTCACGGTTCTGTTGAAGACTACTTTTTCTGAAGTACTGTCCGGGTCTACGGTGAAGTAACCTTTACGCATGAACTGGAAGCGGTCTCCTGGCTTGGCTTGGAGCAGGCCGGGTTCTACATAGGCTTCTTTGATGACCTGCAGGGAATCCGGATTGATGAAGTCTTTGAAGTCTCCTTCTTCTGCATTCGGATTCTCTGATTTAAAGAGGCGGTCATATACGCGTACTTCGGCGGTGGCGGCATGTGCGGCACTTACCCAGTGGATGGTACCTTTTACGGTCAGGCCGCTGTGGTCGCCTCCGCTTTTGCTTTCCGGCAGGTAGGTGGCGTAGATGGTGGTGATGTTACCATCGGCATCTTTTTCCACGCTTTCACCTTTGATGATGTAGGCGTTTTTAAGACGTACATGCAGACCGGGACCGAGACGGAAGAATTTTTTAGGTGGTTCTTCCATGAAGTCTTCGCGCTCTATGTACAGGGTATTGCTGAAGTGGAGGGTACGGCTGCCGGCGGAAGGATCTTCCGGGTTGTTTTCGGCAGTCATTTCCTCTACCTGCCCTTCGGGGTAGTTGGTGATCACCAGTTTCACCGGATCGAGTACGGCCATTACGCGGTTGGCTGTTCTGTTCAGTTCCTCGCGGATACAGAATTCCAGCAGACCTACGTCGATCATGTTATCGCGTTTCTGCACACCGATGCGTTCGCACAGGGCGCGGATGCTGGCGGCGGTATAGCCACGGCGGCGCAGGCCACTGATAGTAGGCATACGGGGATCATCCCATCCGTTTACGTAGTTCTCTGCTACCAGCTGTTTCAGTTTTCGTTTGCTCATCACCGTATAGTTGAGGTTCAGACGGGCAAACTCGTACTGGTGGCTGGGGAATATTTCCAGTTCCTTGATAAACCAGTCGTACAGCGGGCGGTGAGGGATGAACTCCAGTGTACAAACGGAGTGAGTGATATTTTCGATGCTGTCACTCTGACCATGGGCGAAGTCATACATCGGGTAGATGCACCATTTATCGCCGGTACGGTGGTGATGGGCATGTTTGATGCGGTACATGATAGGATCGCGCATGTGCATGTTGGGAGAATTCAGGTCTACCTTGGCCCGCAGGGTTTTTTCCCCGTCTTTGAATTCTCCTTTGCGCATACGTTCAAACAAATCCAGGTTTTCCTCTACCGACCGGCTTCTGGCCGGGGTAGGTGTACCTGGAGTGGTAGGAGTGCCTTTGCTGGCAGCAATTTGCTCAGAAGTAGCATCTTCCACATAAGCCAGTCCTTTTTTGATCAGTTGTACGGCAAATTCGTACATCTGGTCAAAATAGTCGGAGGCATACAGTTCCTTGTCCCACTCAAATCCCAGCCAGTGGATATCTTCCTTGATAGAGTCCACGTATTCAGTGTCCTCTGTAACAGGGTTGGTATCGTCGAAGCGGAGATTGGTTTTGCCGTTGTATTTCTGGGCCAGGCCGAAGTTCAGCACTATAGACTTGGCATGCCCTATATGGAGATAGCCATTGGGTTCGGGCGGAAAACGTGTCAGTACACGTCCGTCATTGACGCCATTAGCAATGTCGTCTTCAATGATCTGTTCTATAAAGTTGAGTGACCTTTCTTCGCTCATAAGAAAAATTAAGTATGTCTGCAAAAATAGGAAAAATAGCGGTTAGCTTTTAGTTACGGCTAATCCTTATCTTTACGACCTTAATTTTTAAGCATGGTCAACCAGTTAAATCGTCCTGTTCGTGTATTGGTAGCCAAGGTAGGTCTTGATGGCCACGACCGCGGCGCCAAAGTGATCGCTGCCGCCCTCCGGGATGCCGGCATGGAAGTTATCTACACCGGCCTCAGACAAACCCCCGAAATGGTCGTTAACGCCGCCCTCCAGGAAGACGTAGACGCCATCGGCATCAGCATCCTCTCCGGTGCACATATGACGGTTTTTCCTAAAATAATAGCCCTCATGAAGGAAAAGGAAATGAACGACGTACTGCTCACCGGCGGCGGTATCATCCCCGATGCGGATATGCAGCAACTACAGGAAATGGGCGTCGGTAAACTGTTTCCCCCCGGTACGCATACCAAGGATATTTCCGATTATATCACCACCTGGGTGGCCTCCCACAGAAATTTTTAATTTTTTTTCCGGTGGGTCGTAACATTTCATATTGGCGGTCGTCTTCTTTTTGAAAATGTTACCAAATCTAAAAAACCACAACCGCCATTTTATGAAATATAAGTTCTTCCCTGCCCTGCTGTTAGTACTGTTAAGCATCACAAGGACCTTTGCCCAGGAGACAACTGATTCTACTGCTAAAATCGATAGCAAATTCTCGATAAGTTTCGGGAAATACCCCAAAAAACGGGATAGGATATACGTAACCAGCTCCCTGTCAGGAATGTTATCCTTTGCTGATATGAAACAGAATGGAGAACACCTGCGTAATATTCCTCGTTTCAGCTTCATTTTCAACTATTCCACCACTTTTAATAAAGACTTCTCCCGGCATTTCGGGGTGTTTACCGGACTGGATTTCAAGAACATAGGTCTGATCTCCAAACCTACCGACTCCCTCAAGCTGAAACAACGTGTATACACACTCGGTATACCGGTAGGCTTTAAAATAGGGGATGTCACCGGCGGCTCTTTCTTTTTCTTTGCCGGCGCCGAAATCGATATGGCCTTCAACTACAAGGAAAAGCAGTTTGTGGATGGTAAAAAAGTACACAAATTCAATGAGTGGTTCAGCGACCGCACTCCCCTGCTGATGCCTTCTGTATTCGCAGGTTTCCGTATGCATCCGGGCTTTGCGCTGAAAGTGCAGTATTATCCGCAAAACTTCTTCAACCGCGATTTCAGCTATGGCACTACCGGCAACAAAGTATACCCCTACCGCAACCTGGACGCCAACCTGGTATTTGTTACCTTCGGATATAGCTTCAACGGTGTGAACTATTTCAAAGTGAAGAAAAAAAGAAACTACATGAGAATGAAAAGCGGTAAGGCTGAAATTGAGGTGAACTATTAGTACGTAAAAACGTTATTCTATATAAGTCCCGTAGCAGACATCGTTTGCTACGGGACTTTTTTTTCGCCTTTATCAACCGTTTCAACCCCTATCAACCGTAATCCTTATGCAGAAAAACGTACTTCTTTTTGCCCCCTTGCTCCTATTTTTTCAAAGTGCACTGGCTCAGTTCGAAGTAGGCGTTACCGGAGGTTATGTGAACAATTACCTGCACACCAGTGCCGGTTACCGCGCTTTTACACAATACCATCAACGCAGTGGTTTTATGGCCGGACTGGTATTGCAATATCATTTTAATAACTGGCTGGCTGTCCAGATAGAGCCCTCCTACATTCAGAAGAATTATGAACAACGCCGGGATCATTTTTTTGATGGGATTTACCAGATTAACAGCAACGGCTATCTGCAATTGCCCCTAATGGCCCACTTCTCCTTTGGTGGAGAAAAACTCAAAGGTTTTGTCAATACCGGTGGTTATGCTGCCCGGTGGGTGACTGCCCGCGTCAAAGGGGCCATGGGCAATGTTTTTGATAATAGCCCCGACATACCGCCCAACCAGCAGCCATCGGGGTATTTTCAGTACAACCTGCTTTATCAATATGATCAGAAATATACCTTCGACAGCCGCCGCGATCGTCGTATGGAATGGGGCCTGGTAGCAGGTGGTGGAGTGGAATACCTGCTGCAGGAGAGTTGCCGGTTGTTTGTAGAAGCGCGGTACTATTACGGTTTGAGTGACCAGCAGAAAAATTATATGCTCGATCAGGTGCCCCGATACAACGATACCTACGTGATACAGGCCGGATGCCTGTTGAATCTCGGCAGCCTTTTCGGAGGATATGCTGAATAACCTGTTTTTTACCATTCATGTCAGCAAGATGAAATCGCTCACACATTTTATTATACCCCTGGCCATACTGGCCACCATGGCTTCCTGCCGGAAAGACCTGCCCCAGCTCAACGATCCGCAGAATTATGTCAGCGCCAATTTCAATGAAGTGTTCGACGCTTTCTGGACAGGCATGAACAATAACTATGTTTTCTGGGATATCGATACGGTCAACTGGGACCAGATATACAAGACTTACAAACCGCTGTTTGCACAGCTGAATGTCAACGACTCAAACGATGTACGTAAAGCCTATACGTATTTTAAGCAGATGACTGCCGGATTGGTAGACTCCCACTACACCCTGACATTCGCAGATACCTGGCTGGCTGATTCCGCCGCCGTGAACCCGGCCTTCCTCCGGAAGCTGGGTAGTCCCGGCTTTCATCCCCCTATCGACATCCGGCATTTTTATTATACTCTTCCGGCCAATTATCTGGACGCCGGCCAGCGGGGATTCACTAATACTTCGGATAGCAGCCAGTATGTAGCTGTTTCCGGAACTATCAATCAGAATATATTGTACTTTTTCTTCAGTGATTTTCAGCTGAAAACCTTATTCAATACAGATACTGCCAATGGCTTCAAAACGGTGGAGCAGTATTTTTTCGATAACCTGGCCACCAGAACAGACCTGAAAGGGATTATTATAGATGTGCGGGGTAATCGGGGTGGGGCGCTGGAAGATCTGGATTTTTTGCTGGGGAAGATGATCACCCGGCCACAGTTTTTTGGATACACCCGTTCCAAGATGGGCAACGGTCGCCTGGACTATTCACCCTGGGCACTCGCCTATGTAAAGCCGCAGGCGGGCAGTAAAGCCATCACTATCCCTATTGTGGTGCTGGCAGACGCCTGGTCGGTGAGTATGGCAGAAATAACCACCATGGCGGTGAAAACCTTTCCCAATGGGCATTTTGTAGGAGAACGTACCTGGGGGGCCAATGGTCCGCTCACCGGCAATGTTTTTTATAATGGCGGACAGTTTACTACCGGCTGGCTTACACAGGTGTATACTTCTTCCCTGATGTTTAAGTATAAAGATGGTAATATCTATGAGGGTAAAGGGTTTCCGCCAGATCTGGCCGTACCCTATGATCTGGCCAGTCTGAATGCAGGCCGTGATCCGCAACTCGAGGCTGCCGTAAGCCTGATTCATTAGTTTTCAGATATTGCTTAATATTGATAAAATAAAAAAGAAGGCCCATGTACCAGACATTAAGCACACAATTAGAGAAAAATATTCAGATCATCACGATCAATCGCCCGGAAAAGATGAATGCTCTCAATCAGTTGATGATGGGAGAACTGGGACTGGCCATTGATGAGGTTTACCGTAATAAGAACATAAAAGGCGCGATCATTACTGGTGCGGGAGAAAAGGCTTTTGTGGCCGGTGCCGATATCAGTGAGTTTCTGACTCTTAGCCCCAAGCAGGGCGAAGAGCTGGCCAAAAGCGGGCATGTGGTATTTCAACGGATTGAATATTCTCCCAAGCCCATCATCGCTGCTGTAAATGGTTTTGCATTGGGTGGTGGTTGTGAGCTGGCGATGGCCTGCCATTTCCGTATAGCCAGTGAAAACGCCAGATTTGGCCAGCCGGAAGTGAATCTGGGACTTATTCCCGGGTATGGCGGTACTCAGCGGCTTACCCAGCTGATTGGTAAAGGAAAAGCCATCGAACTGATGATGACCGGTGACATGATCACCGCCCCTGAAGCGCTGGCCTGGGGACTGGTCAACCATGTGGTGAAGCTGGAAGAGCTGATGCCCAAGGCTATTTCCATCCTCGAAAAAATCCAGTCAAAAGCACCGCTGGCCGTTGCCCGCGTGGTAAAATGCGTGAACGCCGCTATAGATAAGGAACTCGATGGCTGGGAAACAGAAGTCAAAGAGTTTGCTGCCTGCTTTGCTACCAAAGACCTGCAGGAAGGCGCGGAAGCTTTTATTCAGAAAAGACAGGCGAATTTTAAAGGAGAATAACGCAAAGGCGTGAGAATCCTTACTTTTGTCTCCTAATTCATAAAAGCTTAAGCCATGGAATTTAGAATAGAGAAAGACACGATGGGTGAAGTACAGGTACCTGTAAATGCCTATTATGGTGCTCAAACACAGCGCTCCATTGAAAATTTCAAGATCGCCCAGGACATCAACAAAATGCCGAAAGAAATCATCAAGGCATTTGCTTACCTGAAGAAAGCGGCGGCCCTGACCAACCTGGAAGCCGGCGTGCTCCCGAAAGAAAAATGTGATCTCATCGCTCAGGTATGTGATGAAATACTGGAAGGTAAACTGGACAACGAGTTTCCACTGGTAGTATGGCAAACAGGCTCCGGTACCCAGTCCAACATGAACGTGAATGAAGTTGTCGCTTACCGCGCCCACGTTATTCACGGTGGCAAGCTCACCGATAAAGACAAATTCGTTCACCCGAACGACGACGTAAATAAATCTCAGTCTTCCAACGACACCTTCCCTACCGCCATGCACATCGCGGCGTATAAAATGCTGGTGGAAACAACTATCCCCGGTGTTAAAAAACTCCGTGATACCCTGGCTAAAAAAGCGGAAGCCTTTAAACACGTGGTGAAAATCGGCCGTACCCACTTCATGGACGCCACACCACTCACCCTCGGACAGGAAATCAGCGGCTACGTAGCCCAGCTGGACCACGGTCTGAGAGCTATCAACAACTCACTCGCGCACCTGAGCGAACTGGCACTGGGCGGTACTGCAGTAGGTACTGGTATCAACACACCAAAAGGTTACTCTGAAAGCGTGGCTGGTAACATCGCCAAACTGACCGGACTGCCTTTTATCACCGCTCCCAACAAGTTCGAAGCACTGGCTGCCCACGACGCTATCGTAGAAGCCCACGGTGCCCTGAAAACGGTGGCTGTTAGCCTGATGAAAATCGCTAACGACGTGCGTATGCTCAGCTCCGGCCCTCGCGCTGGTATCGGTGAGATCCATATCCCTGACAACGAGCCAGGTTCTTCCATCATGCCAGGTAAAGTAAACCCCACCCAGTGTGAGGCCCTGACCATGATCGCTGCACAGGTAATGGGTAACGACGTAGCTATCTCCATAGGCGGCTCCAACGGCCACTTCGAGCTCAACGTATTCAAACCGGTGATGATCTACAACTTCCTGCACTCTGCACGCCTGATCGGCGAAGGTTGTGTTAGCTTCAACGATAAATGTGCTGAAGGTATCGAACCCATCGAAGCCAATATCCGCAAACACGTGGAAAATTCCCTGATGCTAGTGACTGCACTCAATACCAAAATTGGTTATTACAAAGCCGCAGAAATCGCACAGAAAGCACACAAGGAAGGTACCACACTGAAAGAAATGGCCGTGAAACTGGGTTACGTAACACCAGAACAATTCGATGAATGGGTAGTGCCCGGCAACATGGTAGGCGAGATTAAATAAAGCATACCGATTTTATTATATTACGGATTTGTGTGGTGTCAAAAGCCCGCAAATCCGTAATTTTTTAACCCAACTCATAACTAACGCTGATGGATATACTTTTTTTTAGTGCACAGCCATACGATATCACCTATTTTAACCAGGCTAATCAACAGAATACTCACCACTTCCGGTTTCTGGAATATCCCCTGAATGAAGATAATACTGCCCTCATCAAGGATGAAAAGGCTGTATGTGTATTTGTAAATGATAAAGTAGACGCTGCCGTTGTTCACAAGTTGAAGGAGAAGGGAATAACGCTCATTGCCCTGCGTTGTGCAGGCTTTAATAACGTAGACCTGAAAGCGGCGGCAGAAGCAGGTATCAGCGTAGTACGTGTGCCGGCATATTCTCCTCATGCAGTGGCTGAACATGCAGTCACTCTCCTGCTGGCACTCAACCGGAAAATATATAAATCGTATAACCGTGTACGTGATAATAACTTTACACTCGCCGGTCTGGAAGGATTTGATGTATATGGGAAAACAGTCGGCGTAATTGGTACCGGCAATATCGGAGCGGTATTTTGCCGTATTATGCTGGGCTTTGGCTGTAAGGTGCTGGCCCACGACGTCGTACAGGATGCATCGCTGGTACAGGCTGGTGTTGCCTATGTTTCCCAGGAAAGTGTCCTGGCAGAATCAGACATTATCTCCCTGCATTGCCCGCTTACTCCCGATACAAAACATCTGGTCAACGGGGATAGTATCAACAGTATGAAACGGGGCGTAACACTCATCAATACTAGCCGCGGTGGCCTGGTTGATACCAGGGCAGTAGTGGAGGCCCTGAAGAACGGCCATATCGGTGCTTTGGGAATAGATGTTTATGAGCAGGAAGAACAGCTGTTCTTTCAGAATTTCTCCGGCACCATCATCCAGGATGATGTACTGTCCAGGCTTACGACCTTCCCTAATGTACTGGTAACGTCCCATCAGGGATTTTTTACAAAAGAAGCATTAACACAGATTGCTGAAACAACACTGGCCAATATTTCGGGCTTCGAAAAAAATGAACCATTGAAAAATGCACTGTAAACAATAACCTCCTTCATAAAAGAGGGCTGACCAGGATAAAACCGGTCAGCCCTCTTTCGTTTTATGGTCGATGATTATTTTTTAAACACATTGTCGTAAGTGATAGCGAAGTAGTATAACCCACGGATGGTAGGGCCTCCCACATACTGGAAATAAGGGGTGTTCAGCAGATTGGAAGCACCCAGTTTAAAGGATGTTTTGATTTTGGGAACACGGTAGGTTACCTGTGCATCAACAGTGCTGTAGGCTGGCACATCTGCATTACCGAAGAGGTTCTGCCAGTAGAAAGTATCCTGCCAGTGCCATACAACGTTGAAGCCTATATTTTTATACAGGTTACGGTTACCAATGCTGATGTTGGTAAACCATTCCGGCGTGTTGAAACCTGGTACCAGCGCGTCGTCTTTGGTCTTGTCCTGTGCCAGCTTGTTGAAGTTGGCATTGCCGCTCACTGTATAGTTTTTGTAGATATCATAAGTGACTGCCAGCGCAAATCCGTAGTTGTTCACAGTGGATTTACTGTTGGTCCATACACGATATCTGTTTTGCAGGTTTTTATCCAGCATCTGTTTTAATACAGCAGCATCCGGGTTATTCACATTACCGGTTTGTGGCACTACCGCTTCAATCTGCCCGATAAAATGTTTATAGGAGCTGTAGTAGCCGTCCACATCAACGAACAGTTTATTGTCCAGCAATACCGCTTTGTAACCTGCTTCAAAAGAGGTGATCTGCTCCGGTACGATTGGGTCCAGGTTGGCCACTTTCAGGATGCCGGCATTTTTGGCGGCGGCCACGTCTTTGGTAACATGGTCAGCGTTTACGGTTTTGTTCACTGCTACGTTGAAGGCATCAACAGAGCTGGTAAGAAAAGAATTTTTAAAATAACCCAGTCCATCTTCAATGAAAGCAAGGCCGCCCACGCGCCGTACCTGTCCGTTGTTCACGAAAGAATAAGCTTCAAACAGAGAAGGGAAGCGGAATCCATTCTGCCAGGAAATACGGAAGTTGTGTTTATCTTTTATCGTATATACGGCAGCGATACGGGGATTGACTTTACCGGCAAACTCCTGGTTTTTATCATAGCGTAGGGAGCCGGTAAGTTTTAAGGCGTCGTTGAAGAACGATTTACTGATCTGGGCAAAGCCACCCACTTTACCATACCAGATATGTTTGCCGCCTTCCTGGTTACGTTTGTCCAGTGGCCGGGTGAAGTCTACGAAGTTGTTGCCATCAGGTATGATTTCGTAGGTGCGGTAGTCTGCGCCTACCAGTACATCGGCAAACTTGATGTATTTACGCAGGTTCCAGGTGCCTTCTGTATGATAAAAACGGCTCTTTTGCAGCAGGGCAGCGCCACCGGTGGTGTTGGCAGGGTTCCTGGAGGTAGGGTAAATATCCCAGTCGTTGATGGTTTTGATTTTATCACGCTGGGCTTCAAATTCAGGAGTTCCGGGAACAAAGCGGCCGGCATCGGCGAAGGCGCGGGCTGCCTGATGAGCAGCTACCAGGTCCTTCCCTTCGGTGAGGGCTTTGTTGAGGCCGGTGGTATAATCTGTCCCCCAGGCTTTATCTGTCTTGAAAGATTTTTCCAGATTGTCGGCCAGCGGATTCATGTTGTAGGAATTGCCGGTGTTTTCTATGGAGATATAAGACCTTACGGTAAAGTCAGGGTGTACGAGTTCCAGCTTGTGATTGCTGACGGTTACACCTTTAAGGCCGATACGGTTGCCGCGTTGGAAGAAGCCATCCATTTGTCCCCAGCGGGAAGACCAGGATATTTCCATTTTGTGTGGCAGCCTGAAGTTGAGTGACCCATCTATTTTAGTATTGCGTACAGTATAGTCACCTACGAGGTCTTTCTCCCAGTAGCCTGTGCGGTGTACGGTGTAGGCGCGTCCATCTTTGTCGGTGATGGGAATATTGCCCTGGTCGGCATATTTGTTCCAGTTGTCGGCGGCGATATTGTTTGGGCCGCTCAGCTGGGGAAAGTCGGGATTGATCTTGCTTTGCGGGGTGAAGTCATCATGACTGTCTGCATACCAGTCGGTACCCTGCATGTAGCTGGCGTTGATTTTCCAGGCAAACCATTTGGAGTAGGCCTGTGCATAGCGTATAGCCGTTTCTGTGAGTGGTTTGGGACTGCTGCCGTTGCCGTCAAAGTGATTGAAAGCGATTTTCTGATAAACACTGACACCCTGGTAATCAAAAGGATTTTTAGTGACCAGGTTAGACATGCCATTGATGGCATTCATGCCATATAAGGCAGAAGACGCGCCAGGCGTTACTTCCACGCTCTGGATGTCCAGCTCCGTAGGTCCGATGGCGTTACCCAGCGGAACGCCGAGAGTGGCGGCCTGGTTGTCTACCCCATCTACCAGCTGCATAAAGCGGAAGTTGTTGGGCACGTTAAAACCGCGGGTATTAAATACTTTGAAGGTAAGGCCGGCAGTGGTCATCTGTACTCCTTTCAGGTTGCCAAGGGCATCGTAAAAGGTGGGTGATGGTGTTTCCTTTAAGGCCCGTATGTCCAGTTTTTCGATGGCTACGGGTGACCGGAGCATTTTCTCCTGCTGACGGGAAGCGGATACCACTACCTCGTTGACCAGTAACGACTGGGTATATAGCTGTATGGCTACTTTACTGTTGCTGTTTTTTACTTCAAATTCCTGTGGCTGGTAACCGATCAGCCGGATCACCAGTTTAAGCGGAAACCGGGTATTGGTTGTCAGTTGAAAACGGCCGGAAGTGTCTGTGGTGGTGCCAAAAGAGGTGCCTTTTATCTGGACAGATGCGCCCGGCAGGCCATAGCTGTGGTCGTCAGTGATTTTGCCCTCAATGACGTAGGAGCCGTTCAGCTGTGCGTGGGTTAGGGCCGGGCTGAATACCAGCAATAAAAGCAGGTATTTTGCCAGTAAGGGTAAGAACTTTTGCATGATGTGGTAGATATTATATCATTATAGATGTTGGTATGATGGTACTGTAATAGGGGCTTGAATGCCGGTGCTGGGCCTCAACATCGGTGTAAAAACATGCTATGTGCAAATCGAAAAGCCATATAGTCTATAGAATTGGTAGACAAATATAAACCGGGTATTTCTGATTTCAAAATACTGCAGTGAAAATAAATTGTAAGTGATTGAGAATGAAATGTAAAAAAATCCGGAAAATAGTGATGAAGTAGGATGATCTTAGGGAATAGGTTATACTCCGGAGGTTTTAGGATATTGTAGTCATAGCGTAGTTGCCAATAAAAAAGGTTGCCTTTTAAAAGGCAACCTCATTAATATGTTTATCATCTGCCGAAGGCAGTATCAGTTTAAAAATCAGGCAGTCTGATCAGCCTTGATCGCGCTTCCCTGCTGCTGGGCCGTATGTTTGGCAAAGAAACGTTTCTGGAACAGCAGGATCGTGATCACGCCAATGGAGATGGCCGCATCGGCGATATTGAACACCGGCCGGAAGAATACGAAGTAGTCACCACCTTTAAAAGGTATCCAGCTGGGCAGATAACCTTCATAGATGGGGAAATAGAGCATATCTACCACACGACCGTGGAGAAAGCTGCCATAACCGCCACCGGGAGGCATGAACTTAGCCACTTCATAACCGATGCTATCGTTGAAAATAAGGCCGTAGAACATACTGTCTATCAGGTTGCCTGCAGCGCCAGCGAGGATCAGGGATCCGCAGATCAGCAGACCGATGCTGTATTTTTCACGGATAAGCTTTTTCATGTATACGAAACCGGCTACCACTGCTACCAAACGGAAAGTGGTAAGGAGGATCTTACCGAAGTCGCCACCGAACTTGAGTCCATACGCCATCCCTTCATTCTCAATGAAATGGATGCGGAACCAGTTGGGGAAAATGATGAACTCCTGTTGCATAAACATGTGCGTCTTGATCCAGAACTTCAGGGTCTGATCAACAATCAGGATAAGGATAACGATAAGTACTACGTGACGATATTTCAACTGATATTAAAATTTTGTCAAAAATAACAGATTATTTCAAAGTCCGAAGCCTGCAATATCATTATTCCTGGAAATATACCCTTTTCACCCGCTGTGAAATTCCTGTTAATATTTCGTAGGCAATTGTGTCTGCCCAGTCTGCCAATTGCTGCACAGGCAGGTCTTCGCCGAATACAATCACCTCGTCGCCCTCCATAATATCGGGGATATGGGTCACGTCCAGCATAAGCATGTCCATGGCTACTACGCCTATTACCGGTGCAAGTTTACCGCGGATGAGCATCTTTCCTACCCCATTGCCTAACCGGCGGGGGTAACCGTCAGCATACCCGATACGGACAGTGGCGGTGACAGCCGGGGCCTCAGCGGTCCATTTGGCGCCATAACCCACGGTTTCACCCGGATCCAGGTTTTTAAGCTGTGCCACAGTCGTTTTCAGCGTGCTGACACTACGCAGCTGATCCTGAATGCCATTGCTATAGTCAAAGCCGTACATACCGATACCCAACCGCACCATATCGAGCTGCAGGTCCGGATGACGGGTGATGCCTGCACTGTTGGAAATATGGCGGATTACCGTATATCCCAGCGCTTTCTGCAATTCGTGGCTCATTTCGTAGAACAGGCGTCCCTGCTGCTGTGTGAGTGCATCTTTCGCAGGGTCTTCGCTGGCTGCCAGGTGGCTGAAAATAGACTGTACCTTCAGCAGCTGGCTGGCGGTGAGGGCCTGAGAAAGTTCCGGAATATCTTTTTTCACAAAACCAAGACGATGCATACCGGTGTCCAGCTTGATATGTATCGGAAACTCCGTTTTACCGGCTGCGCTTACTTCTTCCATAAACTGCAGCAGGATATGCATGGAATAGATTTCCGGTTCCAGGTTCCAGTGCAGAATAGCATCAAAGCTGGCTGGTTCGGGGTTCATCACCATAATAGGCATGGTAATGCCGGCTCTGCGCAGCTCCACGCCTTCATCGGCATAGGCTACCGCCAGATAATCCACCCCGTGGAATTGCAGCAGATTGGCAATTTCGAAACTGCCGCTGCCATAGGAGAAGGCTTTCACCATGGCCATCAGCTTGGTGTCCGGCTTCAGCATAGACTGATACAACTTCACATTGTGTGCAATCGCTGAAAGATTGATCTCCAGGATGGTCTGATGGGCTTTCTGCTCCAGCAGCTTACCAATACGTTCAAACTGAAAAATGCGGGAACCTTTTACCAGGATGGTTTCGTTCTCGAAATCGTCTGAGTTGAACTGCTGGATATATTCATCGGTGGTATTGAAGAACTGTGTTTTTAATCCTTCTACCTGTTGAAAGCTTTTCTTTTCCCTGCCGATGTTTTTACCGATGGCGATCAGTTTGTTGATATGCTTTTTGTGCAACAGGTCTGCTACTTCTTCATACAGGGAAGCATCGCTTTTCCCGCTTTGCAGGATATCGCTGAGTATCACGCTACGGGTAGCATGCTGTTGTTGCTGCTGCAGGAAGTCGAGTGCAATGGTCAGTGAACCCAGGTCGAGGTTATAGCTGTCATTGATCACAGAACTGTTGTTGATGCCCTGTTTCAGCTCCAGGCGCATGGCGATGTTGCTGAGCAGGTCCATACGTTGCTGGATCACTTCCTGTTCTTTGCCCAGATACAGCATGAGGGCCCAGCAGTGGATCGCATTTTCGATAGATCCTTCATCCACAAAAGGGATGGTGATATGCAGCGTTTCCTGTTTGTACAGGGCTTCGATGCGGGTATGGTTATCGTTTTTGTCGACGCTTACAATACGGAGGTCGGCATCTGTTTTTCTGGACCAGGAAAACAGTTCCGGACCACCGCCGCCGCCTTCCTGTGTTTCCTTTTTGCCTACCTGGCTGTGGAAGGACAGTACACACTCATTGAGGGCGAGATAGTCCTTGCAATAGATCAGAATGTCGCTTTTTGCGAAAAGGACCAGTTTTTCGTTGATCTTTTGCCGGATGTTGAGGAAGCCTTCACTATGTGCTTCGCCGATATTGGTGAAGATGCCGATGGTAGGGCGGATGATCTTCTCCAGGTTGACCATTTCTCCCGGCTGGGAAATCCCTGCTTCAAAAATGGCCAGCTGGTGTTCGGGCTTCATCTGCCATACAGAGAGCGGCACACCAATCTGTGAATTATAGCTTTTCGGGCTGCGGACAATGTTGTAGTCCTTTTCCAGCAACTGGTACAACCATTCTTTGACGATGGTTTTTCCATTACTGCCGGTGATACCGATAACAGGAACATGAAACTGATGGCGATGAAATGCGACCAGTGTGTGTAATGCCTGTAAGGTATCTTTTACCAGGATAAAGTTGGCTTTAGGATATTTTTCCAATGGCACGGGCTCACTCACAATAAAGTTGCTTACCCCTTTGCGGTACAGCTCTTCAATGTACTGATGAGCATTCCGCCTGGGGCTTACCAAGGGTATGAACAGCGATGTTTCAGGGAAGCTCAGCTTCCGGCTGTCCAATAAGAGATGTTCAATTTCAGAAAATCCGGTCTCCTGCAACAATTCTCCTTTGAGCGTTTTGTTGATGCTTGCTGCGTTATACACTTTTATCAGATTTGAATAATCAGTTGACAACCTGTTACGACTCCAATAACAGTTGTTTTTTTATTAGGCTTTTCCTTCCGGCATTTCTTTTTTCTGATGATGGAGCGAGTACCAGATTGCTCCTCCAAGACAAAGAATAATCACTATTAGCGATACATATACCGGTATATGGATAAAGTATTCTGCCAGCATTTTTAGTCCAATGAATATAAGTACAATGGAAATACCCTGGGGCAGATAATCAAATTTATCTACCGCTCCTCTCAACAGAAAAAACAGGGACCTCAATCCCAGTACGGCGAAAATGTTGGAGGTGTATACCACGACCGGTTGCTGTGAGATAGCAAATACCGCCGGTATGGAATCCAGAGCAAAAATAACATCGGTAACAGCGAGCATCGCGACTACCAAAGATAACGTAGTCAGATACACCTTATTATTTTTGCGGATCACAAATTTTCCATTGGCTTCTTCATGCGTTACCCGCAGGTATTTGTTCATAAACCGATAAACGATGTTTTCTTCCGGTTTGAACTCATCACTGACCTTGGCCGTAAACATTTTAATCCCTGTATACAGCAGAAACACGCCGAAAATATATAATATCCAGTGAAACCGACTGATGAGCACCACGCCCACACTGATAAAAACAGCCCGGAACACGAGTGCCATCAGGATGCCTATCAATAATACACGCGAGTAGTGCTCTTCCCTTATCTTAAAAAAACTAAAAATGAGAATAAATACAAAGATGTTGTCCATGGAGAGCGATTTCTCCATGAGATAAGCGCTCATAAAATTGATCGCCGTTTCAGATCCATCTTCAAACCACATAAAGCCAAAGAACAATACGGCCAGCCCAATCCAGAAAATACTTTGCCAGAAGGCGGTTTTAAGTGTTGTTTTTGTATTTTTTTTGCTGAATAAACCAAGATCAAAAACTAAAGCCAGGACTATCACAATACCAAATATGAGATATGTCCACTGGATCGGTGTCATGAATCGCTCGCTTTTTATGAGCAGCAAAGATAGGCAATTCTGCTCACGCAAAGCTTTAAAGAAGGCAAAGGAACACAAGAGAATGTTAAAAATTACGCACGCAAAGGCGTAAAATTCACACTAAGGCATTAAAAAAAGCAAAGCGACGAAAGATGGTTGAATGTACTTTGTCGCTTTGCTCTCTTCAATTTCTTTACGTCATCTATTCAGCAAATTTACGCTGGCGTACAAACTGGAACACCATCGCAAAAAGCAGTACCAACCCTATCGGTATCACAAAACAGATAATCTGCCATTTTGTTTTTTCCCGCTGAATTTTTTCGTTGTCCAGCAGGCGAAGGGCCAGCTCTTTGTTGCGGCTTTCCATAATACCGTTATGACCACTGAGGTATTCCAGACAGTTGAGGAAAAATTCCTTATTGGCGAAGGCGAAGCCGGGGTTAAATTCATTGATGCCCATCTGCAAAGGACCGTCTTTACGTGACACGGCATTGGCGATCAGGTCTCCATCACTGACGATGATCATCTTATTGACTGTATCCGCCTTTTCCCGGAAAGGCTTACCGGTAGCCTGCCGGAAACTACCCTTGGTAGCTTCGTCCAGGCGGTCGCGGAACAGAGAGGTGAAATGCCCTTCCAGCAGTACGGCGGCAGGTACGTATTGCTGCCGGTATTCCCGTACATTGGGTTTTGTTTTCACGATATCCCAGCTTATCTGTGAAGGTATACGGACACGGCGGCTACTTCTGGAAGTGGTCAGCAGCACGGTTTTCTGTACACCATCAGCTCTTACGGTATCAAGAGAGCTGACAAAGCGGCTCAGCACCATATCCATATTTTTTACAATAGGATGTGCACCGGTAGGGGCCAGCATCGGGAAATAAGGAAAGGGCACGGGCTGTATCTGTGGCCGGTTGCCCACACTGCCTACTACCAATGGCACGATATCACATTGAAGGTCCTGTACCAGGTCCTGGTTGATACGTACACCATAGCGGAATAACAGGTCTTCCAGGTTAAGGCCCTTGTCAAAAGCCAGGAACTCCTGCCGCTGATGCAGGCTGTCCATGGAGGCATTGGTTTCATCAATAAACCAAAGCACTTTCCCGCCATTCATCACATACTGGTCTATCTTCAGTTTGTCCTGATCGCTGAAAGCCGATGCCGGCTTGGCAAACAGGATGATGTCAAAATCATGCGGGACAGCAGGAACGGACTGTAAGGTAAGTGTATCGAGGTTGTAGCCGGACTGTAGCGTAGTCAGTGCATCATATACTTCGGCACCCAATGATTCACCATGTCCGAGCATATACCCTACCAGTGGCTTTTTCTCCTCCTTCAGTTTACCGATGGCGTTGGCAAACTGGTATTCCAGCAGCGCTTCCGAATTATTCATCGTCTGCATCGGGTCTTGTCCTCCCTGGTTTTTCAGTAGGTTTACGCCCAGTGTTTTTCCCTTATAGTGTACCAGGGCGCCGGGAAAAATAAGCTGCTGGCTCTCGTTGGCATCTCCCTGTACTTTCATGTTAAAGGGCATGATACCCTGTGCCGTCAGTTCGCCCATGAATTTCATCCGGGCCGAATCAGAAAGGCCCTGATTGGGATTGACGAAGACAAAGTGTATATTTTGTCTACCGTATTCGCGGAACTCTTCCAGCAGCTCACGGGTGGATTGTGCCAGCTGTCTGAAGCTGGCGGGGTAATCGCCTTTCAGGAACACTTCTATTTCCACCGGGCTGTTGAGCTGACGCAGCATCTGTTTGGTGCTGCTGGTGAGGGTATATCTTTTTTCGGCTGTCAGGTCCCATCTGCCATGAAAATAGGCGGCGGCAATATTGAGGCCCATGAGCACTGCTATGACTGCCAGCGCACGCTGTATATATTTTTTTCGTTTAGCCATACTGTTTATATTAACCGTTCTGCCAGAGTTTTCTTTGGAGGGATAATTTGGTAAGATAGAGCATCAGGCCGATGAGGCTGATGAAATAGATGATATCACGGCTATCGATCACACCACGGCTTACAGAGCCATAGTGAAATTTAATGCCGGCCATCTGAAGATAGTAATCGGCCCCTCCGTTGAAAGCCGGGATTTTACTGAGTGCATCAAAACCATTGTAAAAGATGTAGCTGGTAAAAACGGCTATCAGAAAAGCAATCATGGCATTGGAAGTAAGAGAGGATGACCACAGGCCGATGGCGGTAAACACGGCACCCAGCAGAAACAGACCGGTATAGGAGCCGAGGATGCCGCCATTGTCCAGCTGTTGCGGGGTGACGCTGAGTTGCCGGATAGCAATATAATACACAAAGGTGGGTATCAGGGAGATGACCACAATCAGCAGGCTGCCCCAGAATTTCCCCATCACAATCTGCCACCAGCTGAGTGGCTTCGTGCTCAGAAGCTCCATGGTGCCGGTTTTAAACTCATCGGCAAAGCAGCGCATCGTGATGGCGGGGATGAGCAGCAGGTAAATCAGCGGGGCCAGATCGAACAGCGGATCGAGATTGGCGTAGCCGGTGTCCAGCAGGCTGGTATCAGGAAATACGAAGAGGAACAGGCCATTTGCCACTAAAAAAAGAATAATGGCCACATAGCCGGTGACGCTGTTGAAAAACTGGTTTATCTCTTTTTTAAAGATGGCAAGCATGGACAGTTGTGTAAGGATTAGGATACATAAAAATACAAATATATAAGATTATGGTTGCCGGCAAGAAAATCATCCCTGCTCCTGATGGTGTGCCCAGGAACCGGTATCCTGAAGATGCCCGTCTTTATACATTTCCCAGAGTGGACTTTCGGCCCGTAACCGGTTGACGGTATCAGTCACCATACGGATCGTATAATCGATCTGTTCATCCGTGGTAAAGCGTCCCAGCGCAAAACGCAGGGATGCATGAGCCAGATCATCGCCCAGGCCCAGGGCTTTGAGCACATAGCTGGGCTCCATAGAGGCCGAAGTACAAGCCGATCCGGAGGAGAGTGCAATTGTTTTGTTGAATCCCATCAGTAACGTTGATCCTTCTATATATTGAAAGGAAATATTCATCACATGCGGCAGGCGGTGTGTCACCGAACCATTCACATAGGTATGTTCTATTTGTAATAACGCTTCCTGAAGGCGGTTTCGCATGGCAGACAATCTTTTTGCTTCGGCTTCCATTTCCTGTTGGCAGATTTCGCAGGCCATGCCCAGTCCTACGATGCCGGGCACGTTGAGCGTGCCGGAGCGCATGCCACGTTCATGGCCGCCGCCGTCCATCTGTGCGGTGAGTTTTACCCGGGGCGACCGCCGTCTGACGTAGAGGGCGCCAACACCTTTGGGTCCGTACATTTTATGGGCGCTGAGAGTGAGCAGGTCTATGCCGTCATGGTCTACATGGACGGGTATCTTACCCACAGCCTGCGTAGCGTCTGACATATAGATGATGCCATGTTTTTTGGCGATAGCGCCAATGGCTGGTACCGGATTAATGACGCCTGTTTCATTGTTGGCGTACATCATGGCAATCAGGATGGTCTGCGGTGTGATGGCGGCTTCCACGGCTGCAGGGTCTGGCAGGCCGTCTGCATCTACAGGCAGCCAGGTAATGACAGCGCCTTTTTTCTCCAGATGTTTGCAGGTGTCCAGTACCGCTTTGTGTTCTGTTACACAGGTGATGATATGGTTGCCTTTGGCAGCATATGTTTCAAAGACGCCTTTGATGGCGAGGTTGACAGCTTCTGTGGCGCCGGAGGTGAACACGATTTCCTGTGGTTGCGCTCCTATCAGCCTGGCCACCTGTTCACGGGCATGATCCACGGCTGCTTCAGCTGTCCATCCAAAGGGATGGCTGCGGCTGGCAGCGTTGCCAAACATCTCTGTAAAATAGGGCAACATTACTTCCAGCACCCTGGGATCACAGGGCGTGGTAGCGTTGTTGTCCAGGTAAACAGGCAGGCTCAACATATTTATTTTATTTTCTATATTATTTCCCAAACAATCCAAATCTACGACATAAGTTCTATTTTTACCCGGTTAAGCAAGACTGCATTTTATTATACCGGTAAATGATTTTCCATGTTAAAAGTAGAACACATCGGGATCGCTGTAGAGTCGCTGGCCGTATCCGTGCCGCTGTTTGAAAAATTATTGAACACACCTTGTTACAAGCAGGAAGAAGTAAGTACTGAGCAGGTGCAGACAGCCTTTTTTCAACAGGGGGAAACAAAAATAGAGTTATTGGAGGCAACGGGCCCTGACAGTGCGATTGCTAAATTTCTGGCTAAAAAGGGAGCGGGTATGCATCACATCGCTTTTGAAGTGGCAGACATACATGCGGAGATGGCGAGGTTAAAGGAAGAAGGCTTCGTATTACTACACGAGACCCCAAAGAAAGGAGCTGATAATAAGCTGATTTGTTTTTTGCACCCTAAAAATACCAATGGTGTTTTGATAGAAATCTGCCAAGAGATTAAGTAATGAGTTGCTTATGTATGAATAATTTTAATAATTAAAATTATTTTAATTTTTTTTCCATTTTAGCAATCCAAACAGATCCTGTGATACGTAGATTAATATGAACGACCTCCAAAAGGGATGTATAAGCAACATCAGATATAACCAAAATCAGAAATGTTATCTGCCTGAAACTTTTTTTTAAATCTTTTTGAACAAATATATTTTCTGATACGTTATCTCTATAAATAACAATACAAAAGATTCACCTTACACTCAAGATATTATAAAACTTGAATTTTATAGTTAATATAAACTTTAAGTTTTCACGATTACTCTAAAGTTGGCATAGGTTATGAACACCTGCGGGTTTTTTAGCTTGCAGGTCTTTTTTTTAAAGCAGCCAGCAAACAGTTATAACAGACAACCTTTTACTTGTATCATTTAATGGAGTTCTCCTGAGTGGGATAGTACAGAAAGTTATACGCAACCGCGTATAATATATTAAACGCAACAGCTCCCCATTTTATTGCCGGTCTCTCAAAAAAGTATAGTTTTCTCCGTTATTATCATCTCACATGCTTTACTGCTCCTGACTTATCGTTTATTCGGTATTTAAAGTCTTCGTTTATATCTCCGCTTTAATCTCCACCCATCATGCTCTTCAGCAGTATCATCCCTTATTACAGCAAAAATGCCCCCAGAAGTTTTTGACACTTCCGGAGGCATTGGTATAATTGATTCGGGCAATGCGTGTTTAGTTAAAAATATAACGTATGCCGATCTGACCCTGCCAGCGGGAGATAATGTTGGTATTATCTCTCCAGGAATTGGTAGCAGGGATCTGGTTATCCTTGTCGAGGTAAGGGAAAGAGAACGCAGGAGCGCTGGTAGCTTTACCATTGGCATCACGGAGCTGACCTTCATACTTCAGGAAAGAAGGTACGTTGGCAATCTGGTAGGTACCCCATTTTCTGTTGAGGAGGTTACCGAAGTTGATGATGTCGAAAGTAAGGCGCAGCGTGTGTTTATTTTTCTGCTTGCCGCTGAATACATAGATATCCTGTGTGATGTTGATATCCATGCGTTTGAAGAAAGGCAGCACTACTGCATTGCGTTCTGCATACTCTCCACGGTGGCGGCTCAGATAATCATCCTGTTTGATAAAGTTGTCCAGCTGATTCCAGATAACTGCTTCGCTGCGTTTGTCAGCAGGGTTAGCAGGATCGAAGGTTTTGTCGCCATATCCTACCGGTACCAGTTTGATATCGCTTTTGCTGGCTGGAATGTAGATCAGGTCATTGTTTCCGCCGGAACCATCATTGTTGAGATCTCCGTTGTAGGTATAAGAAGCAACACCATTAGGAGCAGCTTCGAAGATCATACCGATAGAGGTAGCGAAATTTTTAGCCCAGTTGAATTTATAGGTAGCAGCAGCAATCACACGGTGAGGGATATAATAGTTGGAGTATCCCAGTGTGGCATCGTTAGGATCGCCGCTTACAGGGCGGTCGCGCCAGTTGCCCTGAGCGATGGTACCGCCATCATTGATGGAGCGGGACTTGCTGTAGGTATAGGCAGCACTGAGGTAGAGGTTTGGCAGATTTTTCTGCACCTGTAAGGTTACGAAGTAAGAGTAACCTTTGTTGGTATTGCGCATCAGGATAGCATCGCTGATGTTGGGATTGCCCAGGCTGGTGCCGGCTCCGTACATTTTGGGAGAGCTGTAACGCAGACGATGATCCGGTGTGCTGTCCAGCTGAATACCGGTTGTTGGCAGGTTGATGTTCTGGAAGTATACTGCATTGATGTCTTTGGAGTAGTTACCTTCCAGTGTGGCAATGATACCACCTGGCAGCTGGCGATCTACAGCCAGTGTCATTTTCAGCACCTGCGGATATTTGAAGTTTCTGTCTGTAACCGCGATATTATATTGTTTGGATGGCGATGTCGTCACAACCCGGTATTTGTTAGGGTCCGGATTGAAGGCGTATGGAATGGAAGGTACGTTTTCGTTGGTTTGAGCTGTGAATGAACCAAACTGTACACCGTTGTTACCCGCCTGGTTGCTCAGCCATACTGCCGGCGGAGGACCAGAGAACAAGCCGATACCACCACGTACCTGGGTCTTGCCATCATGGGTAGCATCCCAGTTGAAGCCGATACGGGGTGAGAACATGGGCTTGGTTTTAGGCGCACGGCTAACATCCACCTGGATACCATCGCGGAAAGTAAGTGCTGCGAGGGAGTCGTTTTTGTCGAAAGTGTTGCCTATAACAGGAACGTCTATACGTAAACCGTAAGTCAGCGTAAAATGGTTATTGATACTCCACTTGTCCTGAATAAAGGCCCCCAGTTCCAGCATGTTTATTTTAGCATAGGGGAAAGCACCATCTTTAGTGGTGGTATAAGACAGCGCATAACGGGATGCGTTGGTCAGACCATTTTTGGCGCTGGCATAAAAATCAGTGAGTGTGTTGAAACGGTAGTTGCCCATGTAGTTAGGTGCAAAGCCGTTTACAAACGTTTTGTAATAGTTCTGTGTACCGATGGTGATTTCGTGTTTGCCTCTGTAGAGGTTGAAGATATCAGATAGCTGGTATACGTTGGTGTTTAATTTATTATTGTAGGTAAAAGGCTCATAACCGAAGGCGGTGTAGCTGTTGCCTTGTCCGTCGAGGATATCTACCAGTGGGAATTCTTTCTCAGACAATGCTGTTCTGAAGTCTCTCATCGCGGAAAAACCTACCTGTAATTTGTTGGAGGCGCGGTTACCGATGCGTGTATTCAGTTCGGCGATGAAGATATTGAAGTTGTTGTTGATGGTGTAACCACTTCCGCTGAAGGGTAAGCCTGTATTGCTGGGCTGGCGGCCTGCGCCGGGTACGCCGGGTGCGCCGCTGTTGCTGGCAGGGATATCCTTGTAGGATTTGAGGAAGTTGTATTTGAAAGTAAACGTGTTGCTTTCATTTACGTTCCAGTCAATTTTAGCAGTGATTTTATCGCTGGAAGTGCGATAGGTATAGTTTTGATATTCGCCGGGGTTGTACTGATAGTTGTCGATCAGGAACTGACGGAGTTGATTAAGTGTATCAGCTACTGCTTTGGAAACGTTGCCGGTAGCGGGAGCGCCGGCTTTAGTGTTGGCTACCATACTGGTGGCAGGCGCGGTAATTCTTTCCTGTTCTGCGCTGATGAAGAAGAACACTTTGTTTTGTACAATAGCACCACCGGCGGAGAAGCCGCGCAGGCTGTAGTCGAATACCGGTTTGGTTACCTGTGCAGTGCCTACTTTCAGGCCCTGCAGGCCGGGTGACTGGATGTAAGTGTATACGGTACCTTTAAACTGGTTGGTACCGCTTTTGGTAACGCTGTTGATACCGGCACCGGAGAAGCCGCCCTGTTTCACGTCGTAGGGAGAAACGTTCACCTGAATTTGTTCGAGGGCTTCGAGGCTGATAGGCTGTGAACCTGTCTGGGAGCCGAGTGTAGGCTGCAGACCGAATGAGTTGTTGAAGTTGGCACCATCCACGGTGATGTTGTTGAGCTGATTGCTTCTGCCACCGATATTGAGGCCATTGGCGGATGGGGTGAGTTTGGTGAAGTCCTGCATGGAACGTGTTACAGTTGGCAGACGGTCCATTTGAGCACGGGTAATGATTTCCTGGCTGCCGGTGCGGGCTTTGTTGATAACCTTGCTCTGGCTGACAGTTTTCACTACTATTTCGTTGAGGGTGCTGGTACTTTGCTGCAGGCGTATATCAGCCTTGTATTCCTGACCCAGCTGCAGGAAGATGTTTTCGCGTTTTTCGTCCTTAAAACCGATGTAGGAAACAGTGAGCACATAAGGTCCACCTACGCGGAGGTTGGGGAGGTTGAAACGTCCATCCTTACGGGACACGGTCACATAACGGGTGCCTGTAGGCTGATGGAGGGCAATAATACTCGCTCCTGGCACAGGCCCCTGTTCACTGCCGATGATACCGGCGATGTCAGATGTGGTTTCCTGGGCAAAAAGCAAAAAGGGGATTACGAGTATGCAACATAGCATACATAGGGTTTTACACCATTTGTTCTTGGGCATTACAATTTAGATTTTGGGCAAATATCAAATGAGAAATAATAGCATTAAAAATAATACAATTATGAAATCATTAACATTTATTTGCCCAAATATCTAAAAATAATTTTATGCAATCACCTTTTCCATACCGGTGCTTCGAGACCCTTTGATAAGTAGGTAAGTGTCCTGAAATTGTTGCTGCTGCAGCCATTGGGCGGCTTCGGCTGAATTTTCCAGGAAGATGTAAGGATGATTTATCTTTTTAAAATCCCCGCCTACGAGTACCACTGCTTCCCAGTGATGGCGTTGTAACTGCGCCACCAAAGCTTCATGTTCGTGGATACTGTCGGTGCCCAGCTCCATCATGGCACCGAGCATCAGCACTTTGCGGGGAGCATTGATACCTACGAAGTTATCGATGGCCGCTTTCATACTGGAAGGATTGGCATTGTATGCATCCATGATGATAGTATTGGTACCCTGTTGGATAACCTGGGAGCGGTTGTTGGAAGGCGTATAGTTGGCGATAGCGGGACCGATCTTTTCCACAGGCACGTTGAAGTGGCTGGCTACGGCCACGGCGGCCATTACATTGGGGAAGTTATAGGAGCCGGTAAGTTGGGTCTGTATAAATCCGATAGCGCTGTTGCCGGTTACCTGTACGCCGAGGAGCGCCTTGTCTGCTGCGGGGGTACCGGTATAGTCGGCGTCTTTGTTGCCATAGGTGACTACTTTGCTGATGCCTTTGCTCATCTCGATCAGATAAGGATAGTCGTTGCATACGAATACGGTACCATTGTTGGCCCTGAGGTAATCGTACAGTTCTCCTTTGGCTTTTTTTACCCCTTCTTCGCTGCCGAAGCCTTCCAGGTGGGCTTTCCCAATATTGGTGATGATACCATGGGTAGGCAGGGCGATGGTGCAGTAGCTGGCTATTTCCTGCTGATGGCTGGCGCCCATTTCGATCACGGCTATTTCCACATCGGAGGATATGCCCAGGATGGTGAGCGGAACACCGATATGGTTGTTGAGATTGCCGATGGTGGCATATGTTTTAAAGCCGGCAGATAAAGCGGCGTTGACCAGTTCTTTCGTAGTGGTTTTACCGTTAGTACCGGTAATGGCCAGAAAGGGGATATTCAGCTGTTTCCGGTGCCATAGTGCCAGTGCCTGTAATGTCTCCAGCACGTTGTCTACCAGCATCATCCTGTCGGGGTGAGTAAAGTAGGCGACTTCATCTACTACAGCAAAAGCGGCTCCCATTTCGAGCGCTTTGGCTGCAAACGTATTGCCGTTGAAGTTATCTCCTTTGAGTGCGAAGAAAATGTCATTAGCCTTCAGTTTGCGGGTATCTGTCTGAACACTGCGGTGCTGCAGGTAGATATTATACAGTTGTTCTATGGTCACGGGTGGAAATATTTCATGCAAAATAATAACTAAATATTCAAATAGCTACAATCTCCGGCAACCTATTCTTTGCTAGTTCCGTATCAGGGCATGAATTAAAAAACTACTATGAAAATTAGAACCTGTCTTTTTTTGTCGGGATTTGTACTGGCAGCTGCTTGTAAGAATGAGCAGGCAGTGGCCCCCGCGAGTGTCGATGGGAAATTTGACTGTAATGTCGCCCTTGTCACTACCAGTTATGTGTATAACGTCGTCACGGCCAACTGTACCTCCCGCGGCTGCCACCGGGCTGGTGGCTCCGATTTCTCTACTGCGGACAAACTGAAATCCTATATCAGTGCATCCAGGGCTGTTTTTACACAACGGGTTACCAGCGCTCAGGCCACCATGCCGCCATCCCGCTTCCCTGCATTGTCTCAGGGAACAAAAGATTCTATCGCCTGCTGGATTGAAAAGGGTATGCCCGATAAGTAAACTTAATCTTTGCCATCATGAAAAGCCTTATCTGTTTATTATTCCTGGCCCTATTGTCCTCACCGCTGCTGGCGCAGGATATTTTCTCCTCTAAAAACACTCACTTTTCTTTCTTTTCCTCTTCTCCGCTGGAAGACATCGAAGCGAAGACAGAGAAAGGTGTGTCTGCCATCAACATCAAAACCAAGGCTATCTATTTCAAGGTGCCAATTGCTTCTTTCCAGTTCAGGCAGAAGCTGATGCAGGAACATTTCAACCAAAACTATCTGGAAAGTGACAAGTATCCTTATGCCGAATTCAAAGGAAAAGTGCTGGAAGATGCAGACCTCAGCAAAGACGGTACCTATCAGGTAACGGTAGAGGGTACACTGAATCTGCATGGAGTAGAAAAAACCTACAAGGAAAAAGGTACTATCACCGTACGGGGCGGTAACATCACTGCCGGTGCCACTTTTAACATCCGCATAGCAGATCATCGTATCGATATCCCTACGATCGTGGTGAAAAATATCGCGGAGGTAGTTGCCGTCACAGTAAATGCACTGTATACAGTTGTCAACCGGTAAAAAATCCATCATTCATTTTTAAATCGACACATGAAAATTATTGTTTCCCTGATGCTGCTGGCCGGTATCAGCTTCTATGCCCAGGCGCAGGACGACCTGAGCAAACTCTTCGATTCTACCGGTGTCCGGCATCCCAAAGTATTGTATACCTACAAGGGCACCCGCATAATCATGGGGCATTCTACAGAAACACTCCGTAAACATGAGCTGGACTTCCGGGTGGACCACCGTTTTGGTGACCTGGCCGGAGAATTCGGTGGCGTAAAGACATTTTATGGCATGGACAATTCTACGGATATCCGTATTGGTCTGGAGTATGGTATTACAGACAGGCTGATGGTAGGACTGGGCCGTTCCAAAGGCTCCGGTGCGCAACGCCAGCTGGTGGACGTACTGGCGAAATACCGTTTGCTGGAACAAACACAGGATGATCATATGCCGGTATCCCTGTCACTGCTGGGCTCCGCAGTGATATCCTGTATGACATCGGAAGCAGACCCGCATCAGGCCGCATATTTCAAGGATGCAGCAGACCGGCTGAGTTATGTGGCCCAGGCTATTGTCTCCCGGAAATTTGGCATCCTGTCCTTAACGCTGTCTCCTACTTTCGTACATCGCAACCGGGTCGGTTACATGGACATGAACAATCTGTTTGCCATGGGCGTAGGTGGCCGGCTGAAGCTGTCGAAGCGAGTGGGACTGATCGCTGAATATTATTATCCTTTCCGGTCTGATGACAGCAAGAATTACTACAAGAAGATTACTTCACTCTATAACCCATTGGCAGTAGGTGTTGAGATAGAAACCGGCGGACACGTGTTTCATATCAACTTCACCAATGCCACTGCTATCCAGGAGACCCAGTTCATACCAGAGACCACTTCCTCCTGGTTGCAGGGACAATACCGCTGGGGTTTTAATATTTCCCGTAGATTTACATTATTCGGGAAAAAGGATTGGAAAAAATAAGATGCCGTATACACGTTGATTCAGGGCTTGCCCGCATTGCCGCTATGGTAATGGGAGTAGAACAGGTAGCCATGGTATTGGGACGCACCATACATCTGTATGGGGCGTCCCGTTTGGAGTTTCTGGCTGATACTGCCTGGCTCCGTCATGAGGCCTGTCATGTAAAGCAATACCAGCAATATGGTATGATTGGTTTCCTGAGAAGATATCTGTATGAATGTGCCCGCAAGGGATATTATCATAACAGGCTGGAAATAGCAGCCAGAATGGCGGAGACCGATCCGCTCATGCTGGAAGGAATAGAAATTATCTAAAAAATCGTTAAAGTGTTTCCCGGGGTAGAAAAAATCTGCCCACTGGCTTTATTTTTCTTATTTTTACGTCAAAGGTTGATTTTATGGTTAAGAAGGTAACAGAGGGCATCACCATCAGCGTGGAAACATTCTACCAGCCGGATTATTCCAATCCTATTGGAGGCGAATTTATGTTTGCTTACCGTATCACCATTGAAAACAACAATACATTCCCCATCAAATTACTGCGCCGTCACTGGTTTATCATTGATTCCAACGGTTCCCACCGTGAAGTGGAAGGCGAGGGTGTAGTAGGTGTTCAGCCACTGCTGGCCCCCGGCGAAACCTATCAATATGTCTCGGGCTCCAACCTCCGCACCGAGATCGGGAAGATGTACGGTACTTATCAAATGGAAAATCAGCTTGATAAGAAAATCCTGGAAGTCAGGATTCCTGAGTTCCAGATGGTTGTTCCGTTTAAACTGAACTAAAGCGCAAAAAAAGAGCAAAGCTCTTGTGAACTTTGCTCCCGTTTTACAGTCAGGGTCTGTACTTCGACTCCTTGAATATTTCCAGTAAATTTTTCGATTCCATCAGCTGCTGCAAGGTGACGTCAGCGTGCTTTTCCATGTATTTGCTCACGATAGCATAGCCTACGAAGTAGCCTATTTTACCGGGAGAGCCTTCGGGCATGCCCTGGGTAGAGGGTGCATCGGTCATGAAGTGGTTGATCTGCTGCCAGTCGGTGGAATAGAGAAGGTTATTCTGTACAAAGAACTGCCAGATCATCTTTTCATTTTCGTGGCACCATTGCAGCTGGTCTTTCGTATAGCCGAAACGGATAGAGTCGGCGGTTTGAGGCAATACTTTAGAGAGGAAATATTGTTGTTTGCCGGCTTCGATCATTTGTTCGAGCAGGCCGCCACCATTACGGGGTGCGGGATACAGCTGTTGCTGGATCACCTGCATACAATTGGTGGTAATATATTCAGGGGCAAAGCGCCGTATCATGTAATCAGGATAATCCGGGATACGGGCATATGGTGGGAAATCGGCACCCATGTACATATCCAGCCCAACTCCCAGGATAGAGTCGATAGTAATGGCACCATAATTGGCAATACCCGAGATGAAAGTGACTACTTTAGGCGGATGAAAAGCGGGGATGTAATATTTGGTATAACGGAAAGCCTGAGCGAGCTGTGTTTGCAGTGAAGTGGTATTCCCGAATTTCGCAGTCACGGCATTCTCCAGCTGACGGAAGTCGGGGTTGGTCAGGAAAAGCCGTATCTGCTGCTGTATTTCCCTGCTGCTGTCTGTATACGCACCCATATTCATGATTTCAGATATGTATATGGGCATAAAAACAGGGTAGCTGGCATGGAGGGTGGTCAGGCCGGGTTGCAGGTTGTTGGTGTCGAGGGAGAAAAGGGCCGAATCGAACCGCTGGATACTAACGTCCATGGGTATATGGCTTACATCCGGTGCTTTGCTGCCGGGCTTGCAGGCGTGGAACAGCAGTACCATCAGGCAGCCGGCAAGCAGGGAGTATGTAGGATAATATCGCATCACAGTAATTAGATTAGAAAATTGCAAATTACGAATTATGACAGTGAATAATGTAATTCGTAATTTCATCGTTAAAATGAATCATATGAAGAGGATTTTCCTTTTAGCATTGACAATAGGTATGGTGCAGATGGGGATGGCGCAGAGCGGTTACCGTACTTTCCGGGAGAAAGTGCGACTGGGCTTTAAATTAGACCCGATGATATCAATACTGAAACCACAGGAATCAGGTGTGAACCGCAACAGTGCTAAAGCGGGTCTGGCTTTTGGCGTGATGGCCGATTTTAACCTGAACGAAACCGGTAACTATGCCCTGGCTTCGGGCTTCAACGTGGTGCTGGGTGGCAGCAAGCTGAAATACGATGCCGGCAAGGGATTGGGCGATTTTAAAGCCAGTCCGGCAGAATACAATATGAAACTCACCTACATTGAGATACCACTGGCGCTGAAGTTAAAAACGACCTCGCATAATGATATCGACTGGTGGGGACAATTCGGTACCTACCTCGCATTCCCTGTCAGCGGAAGGGCAGATATCATCTCCCTGAATCAAACCTTTGACAGAGTGAACATACTGCCGGAAATGAACCGTATCAACGTTGGCATGCTCATCGGCGCCGGTATTGAATATCCGTTGGGCGAAACCCTTACCGGCATAGTAGGTGTCACCTATCAGAATGGTTTTGTGGATGTGACCCGCAATGCGAAATGGAATGATGGTAAGGTAAATATGAATAGCTTTGCACTTCGGCTGGGCGTATATTTCTAGGCAACAGCTGATTTTTTAAATTTTTTCAGGGTATGAAGATTATACTGGCACAACAGAACTACCATATAGGCAATTTTGAACACAACACACAGAAGATCATTGATGGCATTCATGCTGCAAAGGCGCAGGGCGCCGATCTGGTGGTGTTTTCCGAGTTGTGTGTTTGCGGGTATCCTCCCCGTGATTTCCTTGAGTTTGAAGACTTTATCGGGCAATGTTATCATGCTATTGATGTGATTAAAGCCCATACCAAAGATATCGCCGTGCTGGTAGGCGGCCCGGCACGCAATCCTCAGCGTGAAGGTAAAGACCTCTTTAATGCGGCCTGGTTCCTTCATGAAGGAGAAGTGAAACAGGTAGTGCACAAAACACTGCTGCCTACCTATGACGTTTTTGATGAATACCGCTATTTTGAACCATCCTACGAATGGAATATCATTCCGTTCAAAGGAAAAAAACTGGCTGTAACTATCTGTGAAGATATCTGGAACCTGGGCAACAACCCCCTGTACCGGGTATGTCCGATGGATGTGCTGATGGCGCAGGAACCAGATGTGATGATCAATCTCTCTGCTTCCCCTTTTGATTATGATCATGATGAAGACAGAAAAGAGATCATCCGGGCTAATGTGCTCAAATACAGGCTGCCCATGTATTATTGCAATACCGTAGGCTCTCAGACGGAGATCGTATTTGATGGTGGTTCCCTGATTTTTGATGCTGCCGGTAATGTGGCGAAGGTATTGCCTTACTTCACGGAAGCCATGGATGGTATGGACCTGGAAGATCTGCTCTGCCAGGAAGTCGCACCAGCGGCCACGCAGGCATTTACTCCGCTGACCGAACTGGTTTTTGACCACAACATCCATCGTATCTATGATGCGCTGGTATTGGGCATCCGTGATTATTTCGGTAAGATGGGCTTCAAAAAGGCGATCCTGGGCTCTTCCGGCGGGATAGACAGCGCTGTGACCCTCGCCATCGCCTGTGATGCGCTGGGCAGCGAAAACGTAAGGGCTGTGCTGATGCCTTCCCCCTACTCTACTGATCATTCTGTAGACGATGCGGTGGCTTTGTCCAAAAATCTGAACAATCCCTATGATATCATCCGTATCAACGATATCTATGAAAATTTCCTGACCACGCTGGAGCCCTATTTCAAAGGGCTGCCCTTTAATGTGGCGGAAGAAAATACTCAGTCCCGTATCCGTGGTAACCTGCTGATGGGACTGTCCAACAAATTCGGGTATATTCTGTTGAATACATCCAATAAGAGCGAGCTGTCTACCGGTTATGGCACGCTTTACGGCGATATGGCTGGTGGCCTGTCTGTACTGGGGGATGTGTACAAAATGCAGGTATATGCGCTGGCCCGTTATATCAACCGGGAGCGGGAGATTATACCGGTAAACATCATTGATAAGGCCCCTTCTGCAGAGCTGCGCCCTAATCAGAAAGACAGCGACAGCCTGCCGGATTACACCGTGCTGGACAAACTGCTGTACCAGTACATTGAGCGCCGTCAGGGTCCTAAAGAAATTATCGCTCAGGGCTTCGATTCCGCTTTGGTTTCGCGGGCCTTAAAGATGGTCAACACCAATGAATATAAAAGAAATCAGTTCTGCCCTATTATCCGTGTCTCTTCCAAAGCCTTTGGTGTAGGCCGCAGGATGCCGATAGTAGGTAAATATCTCAGCTAAATTCTATCTTTGAGCAAAATTTTTTAATACAACATGTTACAAGTACCGTTTATACGTCAAAATAAAGATCTGGTGTTGGAACGCCTGGCCCTGAAAAACTTCAAGGAAGTGGCTTTGGTAGATGAAGTGCTGGCACTGGACGACAAGCGTAAGAAATTAACCCTGGAATACGATGAAACACAAGCGCAGGTGAACAGTCTCTCCAAAGAGATCGGTAAACTGATGGCGCAGGGCAAAAAAGAAGAGGGAGAACAGCAAAGGGCAGCCGTAAACGCCCTGAAAGAGAAGCTGGGTCCTGTAAATGATGAACTGAATGCTACCGAAAAAGCATTGCATGATACCCTGGTGAAACTGCCTAACCTGCCTGCAGCGATCGTTCCTCCCGGCAACAGCCCGGAAGAAAACGTGGAAGTGCGCAGAGGTGGTACCACCCCTGTTTTACCAGCAGACGCCGTACCTCACTGGGACCTGGCTAAAAAATACCAGCTGATTGATTTTGAGCTGGGCAATAAAATCACCGGTAGCGGTTTCCCTGTTTTCAAAAACAAAGGTGCCCGTCTGCAACGTGCGCTGGTTCAGTATTTCCTGGATTATAACCTGGAAAACGGTTATACAGAATATGCTCCTCCTTACCTGGTAAATGAAACCTCTGCCTTCGGCACCGGTCAGCTGCCAGACAAGGAAGGACAGATGTACCACGCTAAAGACGATAACTACTTCCTGATCCCGACTGCAGAAGTACCACTGACCAATATTTACCGCGACGAGATCGTAAAAGATACAGACCTGCCGATCAGAATGACCGGTTATACTCCTTGTTTCCGCCGGGAAGCCGGATCCTACGGTAAAGACGTACGCGGCCTCAACCGGGTGCATCAGTTCGACAAAGTAGAGATCGTACAGATCGTACATCCCGAAAAGTCTTACGAAGCGCTGGACCAAATGGTAGCCCATGTAGAGCAGCTGCTGAACAACCTGGGACTGGAATACCGTATTCTGCGTTTGTGCGGTGGTGATATGAGTTTCACTGCTGCCATCACCTACGACTTTGAAGTGTATAGCGCAGCGCAGCAGAAATGGCTGGAAGTGAGCTCTGTATCTAACTTCGAAACATTCCAGACCAACCGTATGAAGATCCGCTTCAAAGAACAAAACGGCAAGCCTCAGCTGGCGCATTCCCTGAATGGCAGCTCCCTGGCGCTTCCCCGCATTATGGCCTGCCTGCTGGAAAACAACCAGACAGCAGATGGTATCCAACTGCCAGCCGTACTGCACAGTTATTTCGGAGCAGACAAGATCAATTAATTATCTGACTGTTATTTGATGATAAAGAGCAGCCGTAAACCGGCTGCTTTTTTTTATTTTCGTACCATGCGACACTTTTTGCCAAACGGAGCTGAACTTATTATCCGGCAGCCAACTACCGCAGATGCTTCCAGCCTGCTGGATAATTTTCAGCGGATGACACAGGAAACCGACTTCCTGTTGTTCACATATGCGGAGTCGCTGGAATTGAGCCAACGAACAGAGGAAGATTATATCAAAACCTATCTGGGTAATTCAGATCAGCTGATGCTGCTGGCCGTAGTGGAAGATAAGGTGGTAGGCTCTATCACCATCAATCACAGCGGGTATAACAAAAAAGGGCATACTGCTGAAATGGGTATTGCCGTGGAACGTGCCTGGAGCGGCCTGGGTATAGGTCGTCGCCTGATGACTGCCATGTTGCGCTGGGCTGAACAGCACAAAAAAATACATCTACTCTATCTGCAGGTATTTGCTACCAACGACAGGGCCATGCACCTCTATCGTAATTTTGGCTTTCAGGAATGTGGCCGCCTGCCCAACGGAATAGAGCTGCGCGATGGCCAGTATGTAGATCTGGTGACTATGTACCGCCAGGTATAACCTGTTAACGTCCTTAAGACTTTTTGTATGCAACGATACGACCGACAGACAAGACTGGAAGGCTTCGGCCCGGAAAAACAACGTTTATTGCAACAGGCCTCAGTGCTGGTGATCGGCGCCGGTGGCCTGGGAGTGCCGGTATTACAATACCTGACAGCAATGGGCATCGGTAAAATCGGTATTGTGGAACATGATACCGTATCCGTCACTAACCTGCAAAGACAGGTGTTATATACCACTGCAGACCAGGACAAACCTAAAATACAACTGGCTGCCGACCGGCTTGGGCAGCTGAATCCGGAAGTACAGCTGGTACAACATGACACCTGGCTCACGACAGATAATGCCCTGGAAATCATACAGCCTTATGATGTAGTGGTAGATTGTTCCGATAACTTTGGCACCCGTTACCTTGTCAACGATGCCTGCGTAATTGCCGGTAAACCGCTGGTTTACGGAGCTATCTATAAATACGAAGGACAACTGAGTGTTTTCAACTATCAGGGAGGAGCTACCTACCGCTGTATATTCCCTGAACCACCGGAAGCCGGTGAGATGTTGAACTGCAGTGAGATCGGCGTGCTGGGCGTGTTGCCCGGTATCATTGGGTGTTATCAGGCTAATGAAGTGGTGAAAGTGATTACTGGTATCGGTACACCACTCAAAAACCAGCTGATGACCATCGATACGCTGCATAATACCCACCTGATTTTTAATATTACCCCGGTAGCGGCCAACAGGCAGATACAGCGCCTGGCAGGCAACTACCAGCAAACCGTATGTGAAGTGAATAATTTACAGTCCTTGTCTGTTCAGCAGCTGCATGGCTGGCTGCAACAGGGCGACGCCCTGCAATTGCTTGATGTGAGAGAAGATGATGAATGGGAGATCTGCCATATTCCGCAAGCCATCCATATTCCGATGGGGCAGGTATTGGGCCGTGTGGCCGCACTGCAGCCGGAAGCACCGGTAGCAGTATTGTGTCATCATGGGATGCGTAGCCGTGCTGTCGGACAACGACTGGTAGAAATGGGCTTCAAACAGGTATATAATGTGGAAGGTGGTATCCATGCGTGGGCCTGTAGTATAGATGATCAGATGCAAACTTATTAATAGTGGTCATAGAACTCTGTATCCTTTTTTTCCTGGTAGCATTGCTTTATTCAGCCGCCGGTTTTGGTGGCGGTTCCAGTTACCTGGCTATCCTGGCTTTGTGGAGCGTGGATTTTCAGTTGATGAAATCCACCGCCTTGCTGTGTAATGTGGCAGTGGTGGCGGGCGGTGTGTATCATTTTTATAAAAGTGGTCATCTGCCGCTTAAAAAGGCCTGGCAGTTGTCACTGGTGAGTGTACCGCTGGCTTTTGCGGGCAGTTACCTGCCGTTGAAGCAGGAAACTTTTTTTCTGTTGCTGGGCTTTGCACTGACGCTGGCGGCGGTGTTTATGTGTTACCGTCTTTTTTTTGAGCGTAACCAGGAACCGGAGACGCTGCGGGAAAGCAACGGAACGCTTTATGGTCTTATCGGCGGAGGTATAGGTTTGTTGTCAGGTATGACCGGCATCGGCGGAGGTATTTATCTGGCCCCTGTCTTACGGTTGGGCAAATATGATACCGCCAAGAATGTGGCTGGTCTCAGCAGTTTTTTTATTCTTGTTAATTCCATTGCCGGCCTTTTGGGGCAGGCAGCCAAACAGGCGATCATATTTGATGCTGCATTTGCCGGCCCTCTCCTGCTGGCGGTCGTTGTTGGCGGACAGATAGGTGCAAGGCTAAGTGCCCGGGTGCTGAAACCCCGATGGGTGGCGGGTGCTACGGCTGTATTGATTTTATATGCTGGTGTGAGAATGCTGATCAAATAGATTGTTTTCTACCCTCCTATTACAGACATGCTTTCCGGAATGCGGGTGTGCTGTTTTTCCGCATCAAAGCCATTGGCAGCGCGGTGGTGTAATACCTGTTGCAAGGCCGGCAGCAGGGGTGTTCCTGATCTTAGCAGGTCTTTCACATTGATGGTATCTGCGCCATACAGGCAGGTTTTGACACTACCGATGGCGGATATACGTAATCTGTTGCAGGTGCCGCAGAAGGTACGGCTATAGGCAGGTATGACGCCTATATTACCTTGATGGCCGGGTATGCTGTAAAGCAATGCGGTGGCATGCGGAGGGTCGGGCAGTTTATGCAGGGGATATTTTTCATGGATAGTATCGAGGATGGTCCGGTAGTTCCAGGTAATGCCTGAAAACATATGTCCCTGACCGTTAAAGGGCATCTCTTCAATGAACCGTACTGACAGCGCATGGTCGCGGGTGAGGGAAGTGAAATGGACCAGCTCGTCGGTATTCACATCTTCCATCACCACTACATTGATCTTCACTTTCATCTGATGGGCCAGCAGACTATCGAGCGTTTGCATGACCGCATCAAATTGATCACGGCGGGTGATCTGTAGAAAACGTGCGGGTTGCAGGGTATCGAGACTAAGATTGATATGTGTGATGCCCAGTTGTTGCAGGGCGGGTATATAATCGCGGGTAAGTACACCATTGGTGGTGATGGCGAGTTGCGTTATACCGGGTATGGCTTTGATGGCTGAAAGCAGGTTGATAAGTCCGGGTCGCATAAAAGGCTCTCCACCGGTGATCCTGACTTTTGAAATGCCGGCACTGGCTAATGTTTGCAGCAGGGAGATGATTTCGCTGTCTGTGAGTAGGGCATCAGACTTCACGAAGCGCATATTTTCCGGCATACAATAGGTGCAACGGAGGTTGCACCGGTCGGTGACCGACAGTCTAACGTAATCGATTATACGATGATGGGCATCAGTCAGCATTATCTCAGCAGTTTTGCCCGGCATTAGGGTTGTCAAATGCCTGGCTGTCGTCTTCGTCGCGGGTGGTGAGGCACCGGAAGTCTTTTTCTACCAGCACTTTCAACTCGGAGCCGTCAGAATTGGGCAGTATCAGTTCAAAGCCTACCTGGTCCGGCTCATACCAGGCATTCAGCCTTTCAGATGGGAGCAACAGGTGTACACCATCATGCTCCATTTTGATAACAGGATCGGTGATTTCTTTTGACCGCAGGCAGAAGTGAAGCGTTGTTGCGCCGATATGTGTGATAGACTCTACTTTTCCAGTGTCCTGCAACAGCTCCAGATCTGTTTTGTCGAGCCGGTAGCGGATGCTGTTCCCTCTTATCCTTATCTTCATAGAAAATGATTTTCTGCTGCTCTAAAAGTACTACTTTATCCCTGCTATATCGTAGTTTTAACCAATAAATCTGAAAGTATGGGCCTATTGCTTTTTGGAGTAGCAAAAGATATTGCGGGTGCCGCAATGATCAGTTTTCCGGCTACCGTTACTGATGTGGCGGCCCTGAAACAATGGTTGTATGAAAACTATCCGCCGCTGCGACAGCTCAGCTCCCTTATGATAGCCGTCAACCGGGAATATGCAGCTGATTCGCAGTTGATCAATGCCGGTGATGAAGTGGCAGTAATACCGCCGGTAAGTGGTGGATGAGGGTTCTCATAGAAGAAAAAGGATGAAGAATTATAATGTGACAATGGATACTTTAATAGCTATAAAAGATACGGTCACCGTGCAGGAAGCACTGGACTTTATTCAGGCACCGGAATGCGGCGGGGAGGTGATTTTTACCGGTACAGTACGTAATCATACAAAAGGCCGTGCCGTAGCAAAATTGTTTTATGAATGCTACGAAGCGATGGCCCTCAGCGAAATGCATAAAATCGCAGCAAGGGTACAGGAGCAGTGGGATATCCACAAACTGGTGATATTACATGCCATTGGTGACAAATATCCCGGAGATATTGCCGTAGTGATTGCTGTTGCCTCAGCACATCGGGGAATTGCTTTTGACGCATGCGAATTTACTATTGATACATTAAAGGAAACAGTGCCTATCTGGAAGAAGGAGTTTTTTGAGAATGGGGAGATTGGGAACTGATCTGCCGGACAGCTTCTGCTTTTTCGGCAGGTGTATTGGCATTGTACTGCTCTTCGTAGTAGCGGTTGTTTAACAGCTGGATACCTGTATTGAGCAAGGTTTTACGCGGGCAGTTTTTACCTGCTGCCACATTCTCCAGTAAAGCGTCGAGGCCTGCAGGTTCCCAGATGGCTATCAGGGGTTCAGGCATCAGATCTACAGGGCTTTTGAAAGCCGTGGCCGCGCAGTCTTTTTCCCGGGCGTTTATGAGTATTTCCAGGCTTTGTCGGCTGATCAGCGGCAGGTCGCAGGCTAGTACCAGCCAGGCCGTGCCCGGTTGATACTGCCGGGCGCTGAGTAATCCGGCCGAAGGTCCGCCATAGGGCACATTATCCGGAATCAACAACGGATAGCTGTCAAAATCCTGTTGTTGATCCACCCGGCAGGACAGATAGGTTTCCAGTTGAAATGATTGTAATAATTCCATCAGGTATTGCCATTGCGGCATACCATGATAGTGGATACTGCTTTTGTTTTCCTGCATACGGGTGCTGTGCCCGCCACATAAAACCAGCCCTTTCAAAGGAGCATTATTGTTTTCCATCATACTGTATCATTTCTTTTTTTCGCCTTTGAGAGCGCATAGTTACTTCTCATAATCCTGTTTACCACCTGTTTTACTGATCAGGCGGGTTTCGCGGATCACCATGTCGTGGGTGAAAGCCTTACACATATCGTAGATGGTAAGGGCCGCCACACTGGCGCCGGTGAGGGCTTCCATTTCCACTCCTGTCTTTCCCGTTGTTTTTACAGTACAGCGGATAACGGCTTCTTCATCTTCCAGTTGTATCTGCACATCACAGCCGTCCAGCAGCAGGGAGTGGCATAGCGGGATGAGGTCGGGCGTTTTTTTAGCGGCCATGATCCCTGCAATGATGGCCGTCTGAAACACAGCACCTTTGCGGGTTTGTATATCATGGTCCTTAAACTGTTCACGTACCAGTGCCGGTAAAAAAACACGGCTTTCGGCAACGGCTACACGATAAGTGACACCTTTTCCGCTTACATCTACCATCGCCGGCTGACCGGAAGAATCGAGATGGGTAAAATCGCTGCTTGATGGATTGGACATAATATCATAAATTTAATCATCTTCACCTTTACAAAAATAATACAAAATGATGCTGACTGTTGCTGCTGCGTTCAGAGCCGTATTACAAACCGTGCGGGATATGGGCACCGAGATGTTGCCTTTTGAAGCTGCTACCGGCCGGGTATTGCGTGAGCCTGTAAAAGCAGACAGGCCCTTTCCTCCTTTCGACCGGGTTACGATGGATGGCATTGCCATCCTGTACGACAGTTATGCACGCGGGCAACAGATCTTCGGGGTAGAAGATATACAGGCTGCAGGTACTCCCCGCCTGCAGCTTTCCAGCACTGCCAACTGTATAGAGGTGATGACCGGTGCCATTCTGCCGGAACTGACAGATACCGTAATACCCTATGAACAGCTGAATGTTAGTGATCATGAAGGTTTCCGCCGTTTCACCATCAGCGGAGAAGTGAAACAGGGACAAAATGTACATCGCAAAGGCTCCGATGTGGAAGCGGGTGCTGTGCTGTTGCAGCCTGGTACGTTGCTGGGCCCTGCAGAAGCAGGCGTACTGGCGTCAGTAGGTAAAACACAGGTGGAAGTGGCGCGCCTTCCCCGTGTAGTCGTGATCGCTACCGGCAATGAACTGGTACCGGTAGATGCCACACCGGAAGAGCATCAGGTGCGCATCTCCAATATCTACAGTCTGATGGCTTCTCTTGAGCAATGCGGTATCAGCGCACAATACATACACCTGAGTGATGATCAAACGGAAATGATCAGCCGATTGGAATCCCTGTTGCCCGAAACGGATGTGTGGATCAGCTCCGGTGCAGTATCGGCTGGGAAATATGATTACCTGCCTGCGGTGTTACAGCAGCTGGGGATGCAGCAGGTTTTCCATAAAGTGCAGCAAAGGCCCGGAAAACCTTTCCTGTTCGGCACTTTCAAAGATGGCCCGGTAGTATTCGCTTTACCCGGAAATCCCGTATCAGGGTTTATGTGTTTTTACCGTTATGTGCAGCCCTGGCTGAAAGCTGCCATGGGGGCTAAAGAAGCAGCTCCGGTATATGCGGTGCTGCAGGAGCAGGTTATCTTCAATCCTTCGCTCGAATATTACCTCCCTGTTAAATTACAATCGTTGCCCGATGGTACTATGGGTGCTTTCCCACAACCTTATCACGGTTCCGGAGATCTGGCAAGCCTGCTGCTGGCGGATGCGTTCATGACACTGCCAATAGAAGGCTCCGTTTTTGAGAAAGGCAGCTGTTATCCGGTCTGGATATTTCGTTAAACCTGATGGGCAAAACACAGTCTTACATTAAACTATTTACGTATGCCTGTAGTTGCCAAGAAAGTAGAAATGCAACATCTAGCCTGGCGTGCCGGCTTCGGGGAAACTTTGCCCGTGATCACCGAATGGGAAAAGAGGAGGCGGAAGGAAATTGTGAATAAAGTACTGATAGGTCCCAAACGTGCAGAACTGGAGTCTGTTGATGTGATCAATGCCACCGACCTGCCGGACTACAAACGTTTCCGGGACATGACGGAAGAACAAAAGAAAACCGTCAGGGAAATGAATACCCAGGGTATCAAAGATCTTAATGTGGCCTGGTTGAACATGATGGAAAAAAGCGAACATCCGCTCCGTGAAAAAATGAGTCTCTTCTGGCATGGCCATTTTGCCTGCCGTACACAGGATGTCTTATACAATCAACAACTGATCAGTGTTATCCGCGAAAATGCACTTGGTAACTTTGGCGACCTGCTGAGCGCCGTTTCCAAGTCCACGGCCATGTTGCAGTTCCTCAACAATCAGCAGAACCGTAAACAACATCCCAACGAAAATTTTGCCCGTGAAGTAATGGAGCTGTTCACTATGGGCCGCGGCCATTACAGTGAAACAGATATCAAAGAGGCTGCCCGTGCCTTTACCGGATGGGGCTTCGATGACAATGGCACATTTGTGTTCCGAGAAAAACAACACGATGACGGAGAAAAAGTCCTCCTGGGCAAACGAGGGAACTATAATGGTGACGATGTGCTGAAGATCCTGCTGGACCAGCGACAGACGGCCATTTATATCACCACCAAGATATTCAGATATTTTGTTGACGATACTCCGGACCAGGCACTGATCGAGTCTTTATCCGATAAGTTTTATCAGTCTGGTTACGAAATCAAAACGCTGATGCAGGAGATATTCATGTCTGACTGGTTTTATGACAGTAAATACATCGGCAACCGTATCAAGTCGCCGGTGGAGCTGCTGATTGGTATTCGTAGAACCATTCCGATGGCTTTTGAGCAGGAAGAACTGATGATAGCATTTCAGCGCATCCTCGGGCAGGTGCTTTTTTACCCGCCCAATGTGGCTGGCTGGCCGGGAGGCCGCGCCTGGATAGACAGTTCCAGCCTGATGTTCCGGTTACGCATACCGCAGGTGATCCTGTATTCTCAGGTGCTGAATATCCGCCCCAAAGAGATCGCGCCGGAAATGGGCGATGGCGGTAATTATAAAATGACCTTGCAGATCAATGATTTTCTGAAAAGACAGTTTGCCAAAAAAGTCAATGCACGGATTAACTGGGACCCTTATATACAGGGCTACAGCGATATCCCAAGAGAAAATCTGGCAGACGAAATCGCCGGTGTGTTGTTGCAGCAACCCGGTAATATCAAAAAAGCATTGTTGGAGAAATATGCCGACACCGGTTCCCGGGAAGGATATATTAAAACCGTCACCATTGATGTGATGAGCACTCCGGAATATCAATTGTGTTAATCATTCACCAGAAAGCTAAAAGTTATGTATATACTTAACAGGCGTCGTTTTTTACAGGTAGGCTCCCTGGCTTCTGCGGCCATGATGATGCCTAAATTCCTGAAAGCTTTTGAATCCGGAGCGTTGGTGCCTCCCGGCAACAAAGTGCTGGTGATTATACAGCTGTCTGGCGGAAACGATGGACTGAATACGATCATCCCTTACCGTAATGATATCTATTACCGTTCCCGTCCGGTGCTGGGCATCAAAAGGGAGACTGCGCTCTCACTCAATGATGAACTGGGCATCCACCCCTCCCTGGATGGGCTGAAATCCTTATATGATGAAGGCTCGATGGCCATCCTGAATAATGTGGGCTACCCCAATCCTGACCGTTCCCATTTCCGTTCTATGGACATCTGGCATTCTGCCAGTCAGTCCAATGAATTCTGGAACGACGGCTGGATAGGCCGTTACCTCGATGCACAGTGCAATGGTTGTGATAAGCCCACACAGGCACTGGAGATAGATGATACCCTGAGCCTGGCACTGAAAGGTGATCATAACAAAGGCCTGGCACTCACAGATCCCGGCCGTCTTTCAAACACCAGCAACGACAAGTATTTCAAAGACTTGTTACAGCAACATGCCCATGAAGATGAACATCATAATGTAGAATATCTCTACAAAACCATGGCAGAAACGATTTCCTCAGCGGCCTACATCCAGCAGCAGTTTAAGACCTACCAATCGAAGGAGAATTATCCGGCTACGGAGTTGGGGCGTAATCTGCGCACCATCGCCAACCTGGTTATGTCAGACATCAATACCAAAGTGTATTATGTTTCACATGGAAGCTTTGATACACACGTGAATCAGCAGGACCAGCAGGCTCGCCTTTTTAAGCAGCTGAGCGAGGCCCTGACTGTGTTTACCGGTGATCTCAAAAAGAACAACCGTTTCCAGGACGTAGCGGTAATGACCTTCTCCGAATTTGGCCGCAGGGTGAGTCAGAATGCCAGCGGTGGTACCGACCATGGCACTGCCAATAATATGTTTCTGATTAGTGGAGGTCTGAAAAAACAAGGTATCCTCAATGAAGGGCCCGACCTGATGAACCTGAAGGATGGGGATTTACAGTATAAGGTGGACTTTAAAAGTGTTTATGCCACATTACTCAACAAGTGGCTGAGTGCTGATGATCAGCAGATCCTGAAGCAGCACTACGAAAAGATGGATTTTATCTGATTAAATTAGCTCAGAACTTGAATCTAGCCCAGGACTTCAGTCCTGGGCTAATTTTTTATGGTCTGGCTATCATGGTGATGACAGCTCTGAAAGCACCGTTTCTGATGGTTTTTGTGCCGGTACCGCTAAGATCTTTCACCGTACCGGAGAAAGTACCTTCCACGGAAACATTGTCTATGCTGCCGATTGTAATAACACAGTCTGAGCTGCCCTGTGAAGAATAGGTGGCGGGATAGCTGCCACTGTTGACTACTATCATGATGCTGTTACCTTCTTTGCTGCAGGGGTATGCGCCTGGTTTGAAAGGTAATGCAGGGGCCACCATGGTAAAGTTGATGATATCGCCGGTGCTGGTTTTGCCAGTGATTTCCATTTGAGGATATTCATCGGCGGGGTTACCGGTGGTAAAATCGGGGGCATATATCAGGCCTTTGGGGTTTTCGCTGAGGAAGATCCTGTTGTCCAGTTTTACGGAAACGAATTTACGGTCTTTACTATCGTTTTTTTCTTTTCCGCAGGAGCTGGCAAGGATTACAACTGCACTGAGTAATGCGGTTACAAGTGTGCGCATAGGTACTTATTATAGAAAGATGTAATAAAATTCGGATAAAAATAATCAATTTCAAGTAGAAAAACGGATGCCGGTGCAGGATTGTTACATCCCGTACCGGCATCTGAGGGTATCTTGAAAAGTTGATCGTTTATGCTTTACGTGCAGTACGGTAAAGATACCAGCCCATAAAGGCAAAGAATGCACATCCCAGCACATAGTAGCCGCCATGGCCCAGGATGCCGGAAAGGCCGCTTTCTGCATTCAGTTTGGTGAGGACAGCAGCAGACCAGTCGAAGCCGGAGAGTATAGCGATGATCACGCCAGCTACTGCACCGCCGGCTACCAGGCCGGTAGCAAACAGGTTGCCTTTGCCCAGTTCTTCTTCTGCAGCAGAAGTATGCACATTCGCCTTTTTGTTTTTATAGTCTACTACGCCACGGATAGCACCGCCTACGAAGATGGGGAGGGTGGTAGACAGCGGCAGGTAAGCCCCTACTGCAAAAGAAAGAGCGTTGACTCCGCACAGTTCCATGGTAATAGCGAGGAAAACACCTACCAGTACAAACTGCCAGTCGAGGTTGAACGACAGGATACCTTTAGCCAGTGTAGCCATGAGGGTGCCTTGTGGTGCCGGATAGTAAGTGCTGCCGATAGCATGTTCGGTGATGCCTTTGCTGATCATCTCAGCAGTGGGCTTGTCAAGGAATTTTACGGTGAGCCCGATCACAATAGAGGATACGATAGCGCCAATAAACAGGGCCAGCTGCTGGTACATGGGAGTGGCACCTACAATGTATCCGGATTTCAGATCCTGGGAAGTGCCGCCGGCATTGGCTGCGGCGATACAGATCATACCACCTACTACCAGGGCCATGGGCTCGTATACCTTTCCGGTCCAGCCTACGGCGATGAATACCAGGCAGGTACCCATGAGTGTGGCGATAGTCATACCGGAGATAGGGTTATTGGAAGATCCGATCAGCCCTACGATGCGGCTGGACACAGTGACGAAGAATGCGCCAAATACCACTACCAGCAAACCTACCAGCAGTTTTTTACCGATAGAGTCGCCAGGCAGTTGCGGCAGGAAGGCCATCAGGAGGATTAAAGCGATGCTGCCGAACAGTACTATTTTCAGGCTCAGGTCTCTTTCTGTTCTGGGTACGTCCATCCGGGAGCCGTTGTTTTCTTTGCCCTCTTTAATGGCACCCAGACTGCCTTTGAAAGAAGAGATGATCGTGGGGATTGTTTTGAGCAGGGTGATAAATCCGCCCGCAGCTACAGCGCCTGCGCCGATCTGGCGTACATAGGCATAGTATACAGCAGAAGAATAATCTGAGAAGGTATGTGCTACCGGGTCCCAGTTGCCTTGTCCGCCAGGCGTTTGCAGGCTGGCGAGGTAACCGATTTTTACCAGCTGGGAGGCGATCATATCGGGTGGCAGCAGGGAGGCCAGCAGAGGGATCAGGGCGAGCCAGGACAGCACGCCGCCGGCTACCAGTACGCCTGCAATACGCGGACCGATGATATAACCCACACCCATATACTCCGGGGTGATGTCTGCACTGATTTTGGCAGAAGGGAAAAATTTGCTGGCCTGTTTAGTCATGTACTCCGGTGTTTCGGCGATTACATGCAGGATCTTTTGCAGGATAGCATAGGCGAAGGCGAAGCCCAGGCCGTAGAAGGCTGTCCGGGCAAAGTCACCACCTTTCTCCCCGGCGATGAGCACATCACCGCAGGCCGTACCTTCCGGATAGGGAAGGGTTTTATGTTCTTTAACGATCAGTGACCGGCGCAGCGGTATCATCATCAGGGTACCGAGGATACCACCAAAGATGGCCAGTATCAGGATCGTGAAATAATTAAAGAACTGTGCTCCGCCCCCATCGCTGAGAAACAGGAAGCCTGGCAAGGTAAATACCACCCCGGCAGCGATAGATTCGCCGGCAGAACCAGTGGTCTGGATAATATTATTTTCCAGGATGGTGGTGTTGAAAAATTTCCGGCCAAGGGTGATGGCAATTACGGCGATAGGTATGGAGGCTGAAACAGTGAGGCCGGCTTTCAGCGCCAGGTATACGGTGGCGGCGCCAAAGATGATCCCGAAAAGACAGCCTAACAAAATGGATTTGAGGGTAAATTCCTTCATCTGTACGCCAGGGGGTACAAAAGGTTTGAAGTTGTTGTCAGACATAAGGTAGAGTTAAGGTAGAGTTAAGGGCTGAAATTACGAATAGGGAATTATAAATCCCGTATAAAAAGGAAGACCGAAGCAATTACTGTTTGCTTCGGTCTTCTCTTTATGTGTAAGGTATTATTATTTATTTCACGCCATGCATCCATTTTTTCAGGAAGCTGGTAGAGAGGAACAGCAGAACGGCTGCAGCACCTGGCAGGATCACAAATACCATGAAGAAGTCATAGAGGTTGTGGATGGTGAATCCGGCGAAAGTGGGGTAATGAGTGGCCAGTTTCAGCTCGTGCAGTTTGTCGAGTTGCTGTGCGGTGGCAGTAATAGTACCGTCCAGAATGCCTTTCAGGTCTATACCATTTTTAGTGGCTTCGATAAACTTGTCTGGTGTAGGAGGCAGCAATGCGCCCAGTGTACCAGCGAGTGCATAACCAGCAGCATTGGCAAGGAACCATACACCCATCAGCAGGGAAGAGAAACGGTGTGGTGCCAGTTTGGACACGAGAGACAGACCTATCGGAGATAAGCAGAGTTCACCCAGTGTGTGGAACAGATACATTAATATCAGCCAGCTTACGCCCAGTTTCTCATCTGCACCGAGGTTTTTCACCTGGAGAGCGATGATAAAGAAGCCGAATGCCAGCAAAGCCAGACCGATAGATTGTTTTACCGGGGAGATAGGCTCCATGTTACGCTTCTGTAATTTCAGCCATAACCAGCTGAAAGGAAGGGCAAAAGCGATGATGAAAATGGAGTTGAAGTTCTGTATAAGGCTGGGTGGCAGTTCGATGCCTAAGAAGTGGCGGTCTGTCTGGTAGTCCGCTATAAAGGTGAGGGAGGATCCGGCTTGTTCGAAGCAGGCCCAGAAGAAGATTACAAAGAAGGCTACAAAGTAGATCACGAGGATTCTTTGTCTTTCTACTTTGGTGATACTCGAATCGGTGAGGATCAAAACAGCGAGGCTGATACCGGATGCATAGATGAAAGGATACAGCCAGGATTTGATCGGGTTGGGGTCGAGTGACAGGTAGTGGATAATGAAGAAGAGTGCTACCAGCAGACCCAGTACGCCGAAGATGGCGGTGTTGGAGAATTTGGCTTTGTCTGCTTCGCCTTCGGCCAGGTTAGCAGCAGGTTTGCTGAAATCTGGCTTGCCGCCGATAGCTTTACCATCGGGGGTGATTACATATTTATCTTTCAGGAAATAAAACAGTGCGGTTCCCAGGAACATGGCGATACTGGCAGCGAGGAAGCCCCATTTGAAGGCGCCTACCATCCTTACGTTGTCTACTTTCACGTCACCGGCAAAGGAGCAGATGGACATTCCGAGGAAAGCACCGACGTTGATACCCATGTAGAAAATGGTGAAGGCAGCATCCAGACGGCCGTCGTTTTTAGGATACAGCTGGCCTACCATAGAGGAGATGTTGGGTTTGAAGAACCCGTTGCCGAAGATGATTACCAGCAGAGCCAGCCAAACCACCATTTTGGACGTATCAGGGCTGCTGCTGTATATAGTGGCACTGATGACCATGAGTAGTTGTCCGATACCCATTACAAAGCCACCTAATAAGATACAGTTCCTGTTTCCCAGGTAGCGGTCGGAGATATAACCGCCGAGCATAGGTGTAAGATAACAAAGGCCGAGAAAGCCGCCATAGACATAGGAGGATTCAGCTTCAGAGAAAGACAGGGCATTTACCAGGAAGAGCGTCAGCAGCGCTCTCATACCATAAAAATTGAATCGTTCCCACATTTCCGTGGTAAATAATACATAGAGGCCCTTAGGATGACTCTTTTGCGAGGCATCGACCGGCTTCTGTGCAACAGCTGTTTGCATCATAAATGGTTAGTTTTAGCAATAGTTGTTTTAAGGTTCTGTTAAGTCTCTAGACGTGGCAAGTTAACTAAATTCAGTTATCTCGTAAAAAAATGGTGGAAATGCGCACTTTTTATGGTTTTTTGTGGTTTTTTGATCTTTCTTTGCATTTTCTTTCGCACCTGCATTTATTAGGCAATTCATATGAACATATTATTACTAGGTAGTGGTGGCCGGGAGCATGCTCTGGCCCGGAAAATGTCCCAAAGCCCTCATTGTGGCAAGTTATTCATCGCGCCAGGCAATGCCGGCACTTCGCAGTGTGGTATTAATGTGGATATGGGCGTGAGTGAATTTGAGAAGATCCGGTCTTTCTGTCTGGAAAACGCTATAGACCTGGTAGTACCGGGCTCGGAAGAGGCCCTGGTAAATGGTATTTACGATTATTTTGCCCAGGATGCAGCGCTGCAGCATATTCCGGTGATGGGGCCTTCAAAGGAAGGAGCCCGGCTGGAGGGCAGCAAGGCTTTCGCTAAACTATTCATGCAGCGGCATGACATCCCTACCGCCGGTTACCGGGAGTTTAATGCCGGCAACTTTGAGGAGGGGGTAGCTTATCTTCAGCAGCACTCCTTACCAATTGTATTGAAAGCCGACGGATTGGCCGCTGGTAAAGGGGTGGTGATCACCAGTTCCCACGAAGAGGCAGTTGCGGAGTTTGAGCAGATGGTCCGTGAAGCTAAGTTTGGTGATGCCAGCAAAACCGTGGTAGTAGAGCAGTTCCTGACAGGTATCGAGCTGTCGGTGTTTGTGATCACTGACGGGCATTCCTACAGCATATTGCCGGAAGCGAAAGATTATAAACGGATCGGGGAAGGCGACAAGGGCCTGAACACAGGCGGCATGGGAGCGGTATCACCCGTACCTTTTGCAGATGCTGCGTTTATGAAAAAAGTGGAAGACAAGGTAATACGCCCTACCGTAGAGGGTTTGTCAAAAGAAAACATTAAATACAACGGATTTATCTTTTTTGGCTTGATTAATGTAGAGGGAGAGCCTTTTGTAATTGAGTATAACTGTCGGATGGGCGACCCGGAAACAGAAGTGGTGATGCCCCGTTTGCAGAACGACCTGCCGGAGCTGTTTACCGCTGTTCTGAATGGCACGCTGGCACAGCAAACGATTTTCACCGACCCACGTGCAGCCGCCACCGTAATGCTGGTGTCTAAAGGTTACCCGGAGGCTTATGAGAAAAACAAGGTTATCAGCGGGGTACCGGCACCTACCAACGACCAGATCGTATTTCATGCGGGCACCAAACAAACGGGAGATACTGTTGTAAGCAACGGAGGACGTGTGCTGGCCATCACTTCACTGGCTTCCACCCTGTCGCTTGCGTTGTCACATTCCGTGCAAACGGCGGAGCAGATCGCTTTTGAGGGCAAGACTTACCGGAGAGATATCGGCTATGAATTTATCTGATAAAAATCACCTGATTGAAAATATTCTGAAGGTATTTCCGTTCATGAGTGCAGAGCATAAAGAGAGCTGTTTCTATGCCGTTTACACAACAAACAAGTTTTTTTAATATTTAGCCGTATTATTGCAAGAATATCCACTTTTTGCATCGTATATTCGTTGGAATTATTCATTTTTGCATTCTAATTTTTGACCGTATCAACAATGGGATTTTTTAATTTTTTAACGCAGGAAATCGCGATTGATCTGGGTACAGCGAACACGCTGATTATACATAATGACCAAGTGGTTGTGGACGAGCCTTCCATTGTAGCGATAGAACGGGCTAGCGGTAAAATTGTGGCTGTTGGTAAGAAGGCCATGATGATGCACGAAAAAACACACGAATATCTTCGTACGATACGTCCCCTGAAGGATGGTGTGATCGCGGACTTTAACGCCGCTGAGGGAATGCTCAGGGAACTGATAAAAATGGTTTACCCTAAAAAGCCGCTGTTTGCTCCCAGCTGGCGTATGGTGATCTGCATTCCTTCCAGTATTACTGAGGTGGAGAAGAGAGCCGTACGTGACTCTGCTGAGCAGGCCGGAGCGAAGGAAGTATACCTTTTACACGAACCAATGGCTGCTGCCCTGGGTATTGGCATTGATGTGGAAGAGCCGGTGGGTAACATGATCATTGACATCGGCGGTGGTACCACCGGTATCTCCGTGATCGCCCTCGCTGGTATCGTTTGTGACCAGAGTATCCGTATCGCCGGTGACGAGTTCACTGCCGATATCATGGAAGCCCTGCGTCGTTACCATAGCTTGTTGATCGGTGAACGAACCGCAGAACAAATCAAAATCCATATCGGATCTGCCCTGAAAGAACTGGACAATCCGCCTGATGATATCCCGGTAAACGGTCGTGACCTGGTAACAGGTATCCCTAAACAGATCATGGTATCTTACCAGGAAATAGCAGAAGCCCTGGACAAATCTATCTTTAAAATTGAGGAAGCCATCCTGAAGGCGCTGGAAACAACGCCGCCAGAGCTGGCATCAGATATTTATCGCAGAGGACTGTACCTGACAGGTGGCGGTGCGCTGCTGCGTGGCCTGGACAAACGCCTTGCCCAGAAAATCAAACTGCCGGTTCATGTAGCGGACGATCCGCTGCGTGCAGTGGTAAGAGGCACCGGCATCGCCCTGAAACATGTGGGTAAATATCCGTTCCTAATGCAATAAACCTATTTAGCTATTTGAATATTTGGTTATTTAGGGATTATCTCACAGAAAAAGGTCTCCTAAATAACCAAATATTCAAATAACCAAATCCTTAAATGACTCGCGCTTGTGCGGAATTTAATCATTTTCTTTAGGCGATATTTCAACTTCTTCTTATTTCTGCTGCTGGAAGTGATTTGTATTGTCCTGGTATTTCAGAACAATAACCTGCAGCGATCAGCCTATCTTAACTCCGCCAATAATGTCAGTGGAAAGTTGTACGACAAGTATAACAACGTACAGTATTACTTCCATCTGAAAGCCACCAATGACAGCCTGGTAGCTGAAAACACCCGCCTGCACAATGCGTTGCATACCAGCTTTGACTCCATGGTGACCGGCACCGGCCTCAAAATAGATACGATCCGCCAGTACAGCGATGACACCCTTCACCGGGTAATCGGTACCCAGATCCGCCGCTATAAATACTTTGAGGCGAAAGTAATCAACAACTCCGTCAACAAACCCATCAACTATCTCACGATCCACCGCGGCAGCCTGCAGGGTATCCGACCCAATATGGGCGTAATCAGCAGCAGCGGCGTGGTAGGTGTAGTAAGAAGCGTAAGCGACAACTATGCCGTGGTGCTCTCCATGCTCTCCAAATCCAACTCCGTGGCCATCAGTGCCCGGCTGGCCAAAGGCAAGGAAATGGGATCTGTACACTGGGATGGCGAAAGCGCCGGTTATGCCCAGCTGAAAGACATCCCTAAAAGCGCCAAAGTACACAAAGGTGATACCGTGGTTACCAGCGGCTTCTCTGCCCTGTTCCCGGAAAATATCCCTATTGGATACATAGATTCAGTGACAATCGCTGACAAAGCCGGTACCTCTTTCACTATCCGCCTGAAATTGGCTACCAATTTCTACGGCGTACAATATGTGTATGTGATAGAGAACCTGCTGAAAGATGAACAACAACGACTAGAAGACTCAACGTACAAGTTGATCAAATGAGTATACTGCTAAGAAATATTATCCGGTTTGCATTCCTGTTGCTGATACAGGTATTTGTGCTCAACAAGATACTGATTCATCAGTTGGTGAGCCCCTATCTGTACATGCTTTTTATCCTGGCGCTGCCTTTTAACCTGCCGCGCCCGATGGTAATGTTACTGGGGTTCCTGATGGGTATTTCCCTCGACATGTTTTCCAACACCATGGGGATACACGCGGCCGCCTGCGTATTCATCGCTTACCTGCGCCCGTTTATCATCAACGTACTGTCACCACAGGGTGGTTTTGAAACTACCCAGAAAACGCCGTCCATGACCAGCATGGGCGTATCTCAGTTCCTGATCTACGCGGCGATACTGGTATTCCTGCATCATGTGGTCTTTTTTACACTGGAAGTTTTTGGCTTTGGAAACCTGTTGTATTTAATGCTGAAAATTCTCCTGTCAACTGCCGCCAGCCTTTTCCTGATCGTCTTGTATGAATTGCTATTTTTCACAAAGAAATAGGACTTCGTTTTTAGTGGTTGCCAAATATTACTATTAAATTTATAGATGGAAGTGGAAGCTGTCAGCGATACTGCCAGCAATAAAAAGTTAAAAATTTATCCGTCCTCAATAGCATGTCAGTTTTTAATCAGCCCAGAAAAAGAGTAATACAGGCGATTATACTTGGGATGGTGGTGCTGATCATTACCAGGTTGTTTTTCCTGCAGATCGTAGAAAAGAAATACGCCAAGCTGGCGGATGCCAACGCCGTACTACGGAAGGTGGTATACCCCAGCCGTGGTATCATCTACGACCGGCAAAACCGTGCTATCCTGAGTAACGATGTGTTGTACGACCTCGTAGTTACACCTGCCAACGTTAAAAGCATTGATACTGCTTATCTCTGTAAGATCTTAAACATCGATAAGGACGAATTCAGAAAACGTATTGTTAACGCCATCGTGAGAAACGGCCGCGTCCGACAATCTGTTTTTGCTGCCCTGCTGCCAGCTGAAGTCTTTGGCCAGCTGCAGGAAAGTATGTACCTCTTCCAGCCCGGATTTGAGCTGGTGCCGCGTCAGATCCGCTCCTATCCCTACGCCGCAGCCGCCAATATCCTGGGATATATCGGGGAGATATCGCCGGAACGCCTTAAGGATTCAGCTTATTCTTCCTATAACTCCGGAGACTACCTCGGCCTCGCAGGCCTCGAAAGGACCTACGAAGGCATCCTGATGGGACAGCGCGGTATCCAATATCTTGTAAAAGATAACCTTAACAGGCCACAGGGCTCTTATGAGAACGGGGAATTCGACAGCGCCGCTATTGCAGGTAAGAACCTGCGCCTGTCGCTGGACATAGAATTACAACAGTTCGGGGAAAAACTCATGAAAGGCAAGATGGGCAGTATTGTGGCCATAGATCCGCAAACAGGCGGTATCCTGGCCATGGTAAGCGCTCCCACCTTCGACCCTAACCTGCTCACCGGTTCTTACCGTAGCAGCAACTCCGTACTCCTGAACCGTGATACAACAAAGCCCACTTTTAACAGGGCCATTCAGGCTACCTATCCGCCAGGTTCCACCTTCAAGCCGATGATCGCGCTGGTAGGGCTGGATGAAGGTGTGATCACGCCCAGCTTTGGTTATCCCTGCGGTGGCGCCTACTACGGCTGTAGCAGGCCCATCAAGTGTGAGCACCATGATGCCGGTCACGCGGCCAACCTGCGGCTGGCACTCTCCCACTCCTGTAACTCTTATTTTGCACACGTATACCGACTCAGTGTAGATGCCGGCAAATTTGGTGGCATCAGAACCGGCGGCCTCCAGAAATGGTCGGACTATATGCATAGCTTCGGCTTTGGTCACCGTATCGGGATAGACATCCCGAGTGAAGCCAGAGGAACCGTACCTACACCGTCTTTCTACGATAAAATGTATAAAGGCAGCTGGAACTCCTGTACTTCCGTGTTCCTCGGCATCGGGCAGGGTGAGCTGACCCTGTCGCCTCTTCAGATGGCCAACGCCATGTGCATCGTAGCTAACCGCGGTTCTTATTTTATTCCGCACTTTGTACAGAGCATTGATAACGACGATACCCACGTACTGGATAAATACAAGGAAAGACACGTGGTAGCCCATATCTCCGATACTGCGTATAGTGCAGTAATCCATGGTATGACCGATGTGGTGGAAAGTGGTACCGGCCGTGTGGCCCAGATCGAAGGTATCACCATTGGTGGTAAAACCGGTACGGCCGAAAACTATGGCTTCGTAGATGGTAAACGGACCAAACTGAAAAACCACGCTGCGTTCGTAGCCTTTGCACCGGCAGAAAATGCCCGTATAGCCATTGCCGTAATCGTTGAGAACTCCGGTTTCGGTGCCCGTTATGCGGCGCCTATCGCAAGTCTGATGATGGAGAAATACCTGAAAGACTCCATCTCCGTCAAAAGACAGGCCCTCATGAAATCCGTGATGGAAACGGTGACTATGGACCCGGCTATGGTGAACAGATCCAAACTGGACTCGCTCAACAACAGTGCTATTATCAAGAAAAACGGAACTAAATAATTCAAACGTATAAACAGAGGAACCGATAATGAACCGCTCGCAAGCCAAACTGACACAAGGGATTGACTGGCCTATAGTAGGCCTGTACCTGGCGCTGGTGATCATCGGCATTATGTCCATCTTCGCTGCGGAATACCGTGGTGATGACAACATCTGGCAGAATATCATCCACCTGAATAAAAACTATTCGCGTCAGATGATGTGGTTGGGTGTGTCGCTGGTACTGGCTTCCATCATCTGGCTAACAGACAGTAAGTTTTTTACGGCTACCTCCAACCTGTTGTATGCCGGGGGGCTACTGCTGCTGCTATTAGTACTGGCTATCGGTAAAGACGTAAAGGGGTCGCACTCCTGGCTGGTAGTAGGCGGGTTTCAGTTTCAACCGGCTGAGCTCACAAAACTCTGTACCAACCTGGCTTTGGCTAAATACCTATCGTCGCAGGAAACGGACTTTACCAAGTTGCGATCACGATTGATAGCCGGTGCGATCGCACTGATCCCGGCTGCTATCATTATTCTGCAGGACGAAACAGGTTTGGCGCTGGTATATTTCTCCTTCTTCCTGGTGATGTTTCGTGAAGGTTTGCCTGGTGTATTGCTGATAATAGCCTTCTCCGGTATTGTGCTGGTACTGTCTGCCCTCCTGGTGGATAAATACATACTGTTTACCATCTTCTCTGTTATCACGGCGCTGGTCATTTATTTTATGCGCCGGGAGATAAAACGGAAGCGGTCGAGGTTGCTGATCATACTGGGTGTATACGCCTTCTGTTCGGTATTTGTGATGTTTGTAGTGCCTTTTGCTTTTACGAAGGTGCTGAAAGACTACCAGGTACGCCGTATTGAGGTGATGCTGGGTAAAGAGAACGATCCCAAGGCCACCTATAATACCCGGCAGAGTATGATTGCTATTGGTTCCGGCGGCTTCTGGGGCAAGGGTTACCTGAAAGGAACCCAAACCCGTTACGACTTTGTACCGGAACAGAGTACTGACTTTATCTTCTGTACTATAGGGGAAGACTTTGGTTTTATAGGCAGCATTGTGTTTCTGGGGCTTTATGTAGCGCTGCTTTTCCGGGTCATTTTTGTAGCTGAACGACAGCGATCGACTTATTCCCGTGTATATGCCTATGGGGTGGCCAGTATTATCTTCTTCCATCTGGCTATTAACGTCTCGATGACCATTGGTCTGGCGCCGGTGATCGGTATTCCGTTGCCACTGGTGAGTTATGGAGGTTCTTCAATGATGACCTTTACCATGCTGATATTTATTATGCTGCGGCTGGATGCCGACCGGCAGATGGTGTTGAGGTAAGCGGCGGCTGCAACTAATGGCTAATGGGCTATCTTTGCATCATGGCACGTATTATTCCATTATCAGAAGGTTCATTTACAGTAGATGCAACCAAACGTTTTTCTCCTTTCAGGCTTGGCACAGATAATCTGCAGGACCGTCCGCATGGTTCCCTGCTGGTAGAGATACAGCCCTTTCTGGTGATTACTGACCGCGACTATATACTGTTTGATGCCGGTCTTGGTTTTCGTAACGAAGACGGTGTATTGCAGATACATCAGCACCTGATTGATCATGGTGTGAATCCCATGGAGATCACCAAGGTATTGATGAGCCATCTGCATAAAGACCACTCTGGCGGCGTATCTGCCGCTGACCCGATTACCGGGGAGCGCACGTTGACTTTTCCCAATGCCACTTATTATGTCAATAATGAAGAGATGCTGTATGCGATGGAGCATGCCGGCAAATCTTACCTCTCTGAAGACATTATTTTGCTGCAGCAGCGCGACAATGTGGTGTTTACCACCGGCAATGGCAGCATAGATGGTTATATTCATTATGAACTGACTGGCGGCCACTGCCCGTACCACCAGGTATTTCTGATAGATGACGGGGAAGATAAAGTGTTTTTTGGCGGAGATGTGGCACCACAGATATCGCAGATGAAGAGTCGTTTTGTAGCGAAATATGATTACGATGGCAAACGCAGCATGGAGTTGCGCCAGGAGTTTATGGAACGTGGAAAACAGGAAGGCTGGACTTTCCTTTTCTATCATGATACCAAAGAACCTTTTGCCAGATTCTGACAAACATAGCGGATAGCCTATGTATACCTTGTACGACAGTTTTACTTTAACCGGGCAGCACCATATTCAAACGTGGGAGCAGCAAGGTCGTAGCTGGGCGGCATATAGTAATTACCGTCAGCCGGCGGCTCATGGGCTATATGTGCCACATCCGGTGCTCAATCTGATATTGCGGGGCGAAAAGAGGATGTATGACGGGCGGCGTGTGCATCACCTGCGGGCAGGCGATGTTTTCCTGATACCAGCAGGCAGTCTTATCTGTTCGGAGATCATGCGTCCTGAAGATGATTTTGCCAGCATCAATCTGGTATTGCCGGAACATCAGTCTGAATACAGTGATAGCGGGCCTGCGGCGGCGACATTAATGCTCTCTCCTGCTTCTCACTGGCAACAGCTTGCCGAGGAGCTGCTCCGGGACTTCAGGCAACCGTCGGCCTTGCCGGATTATGAGTCCGTGATGTGCCGTGTATTACATCTGCTTAATAAAGAGCCGGCAACCGTGAAGCAGGCGTTGGCTACTGTGCCTTCTCCTTCCATGCAACAGATGATGGTGCAGTTACATAGCGGGTTGCATGAAGTGCGTTTGCTGGAAGAGGTGGCAATGATGGGGCATGTGAGCCCGGCCACGCTTAAGCGGCGCTTCCGCAAAACCTACCAGCGCAGTCCTATGGACTGGATATGGGAGAAGCGTTTGCAGATGACAGCGCTCTTGTTGCGGTCTACTGATCTGCCGGTGCAGGAAATTGCCTATAGTACCGGGTTTGAGGATATCTCTCATTTTTACCGGCAGTTCCGCAAATGTTTTCTGATGACCCCGGCTCAGTGGCGTCGGGGGATAAACTGAGCTTTTCAGCCAATACTACTGTTGGCAAAAACAATAACTTGTCCTGAAAAGAAACAGATATGGAAAGTATGACCTCTTTTGCGGATGCCTGGGTACAGGCCTGGAACAGCCACAATCTCGACGATATTATGTCCCACTATTCCGAGGACATTGTCTTTTATTCACCTGTTATCAAGCGGATCAACAATGACCCCCTGGGCCGTATTCAGGGGAAGGAAGTGCTGAAGGCGTATTTCAGCAAGGCGCTGGTGGCCTATCCTGACCTTCGGTTTGAATTATATCATGTACTGGAAGGGGTTGATTCTGCAGTGTTGTATTATAAAAGCATTAATAATAACTTATGTACGGAGATGATGGTATTGCGGGAAGGTAAGGTGGTAGAAGTAAGGGCGCATTACAAAGCGATGTGATTATTTCTCTCCTAAATATATAATAGCCCAGGACTAAAGGTCCTGGGCTATTTTTATTTGCTGAGATTATTGTCTTCTTCTGAAGTTAGCGCCCTGGTTCATTCTGTTGAGGCGCTGGTTGTTGAGATGATTGATCATGATGGTGCGGAATTCCCGTTCACTTTTAAATACTGCGCCGGCTTTGCGGGCGGGGAGTACGCGTTGGAATTCGTTGGTATATCTTGATCGTATGTCGAACATTTTTTTTTCGTAGCCGAGATCGTTATCCATATTTCTTCTGGCGATATCGTCAGGATCGCCGCCGGAAACTTTATCCTGTTGTCTTTTGCTATGGCGTTCTGCGATGAGTGTTTCCACTTCACGGGTATAGTTCTGGTATACCGGCCAGAATTTCTGGGCTTCTTCGGGGGAGAGGTCCAGTTTTTTGGCCAGATACTGCATTTGCAGTGCTTTTATTTTTTCGGCAGCTTCATCAGAGGGAGGCTGTTGGGCCACACTGACGGGGAGCGCGCCGGTCAACATAAGCAGGACAATCCATATTATTTTAAAATCAAAGCGTTTCATGCATCACTAATGGTTAGGTACTACCTCTTTTGATAAATCTGACTGTTGCAGATATTGTTCTATGGCAGCAGGCGGAATTTCTTCATTGAGTTGCTGTTGCAGGGTTTCCGGAGCTGTCACATCAGCAAAGCTGGCAAAAATGGCGTCATTATCAAAAACATCCGTATGGTTTTGGAGATAAAATTCGATATCCTGGTTGTCTAAACCTTCCAGTTGTTTTTCCACGTTGAGGTGGCTTTCTTTCTGGAGGAAGAGCAGTGCGGTGGTGCTGGTAAAGGTTATTAAGCAGGCCGCTACGGCGTATCTGATCCATTTTCGAACCGGGTTGCGGTGAACAATTCGCAGGGATGGTGCAACATGGGCAGGCGGGTGTACCGTCAGGGAGTCAAAATATCCGGCTGGTACGGTAAAAGGCGTTTGTCTGGGAATAGCTGCTATCAGGGGTGATAGGGCTTCCAGTTCGGCTTCTACCGGATTTTCTTCAGCGCCTTTGATCCGCTGCATGATAGCCTGAGGAAGGGAGTCAAAATATCCGGCTGGTGTTGTATAAGGGTGATTGGGAATAACAATGCCGGAAAAGTCGGGTTTCAGTAGATGAACCTGTTGCAGCACTGTTTCCGGAAACCGGTCGAAGTAACCAGCTGGCACCGTGAAAGGTACGTCAGCGGGCCAATTAGCGTCCGGCGCCAGTTGTTTTAACTCATTGCTGATATTTTGGTGCTTGTTCATATACAAATTTTAGACAGAAAGCTGTTCCGATAGTTTAATGAGATTTTAATCTTTTGGCAAAAAACTTTAAAGACAGCTTAAAATCAGTCACCATACGGTTATACATCGTTGGATTTGATAAATTCCTCGATTTTTTTCACTGCATGATGATAAGATGCCTTTAAAGCGCCTTCGGAAGTGTCGAGGACACGGCTCATTTCTTCATATGGCATTTCATCGTAATATCTTAGGCTGAATACAATTCTTTGTTTTTCAGGAAGCTGAAGGATGGCCTGTTGTAATTTCCATTCCAGCCTGTTTGCATCAAACTGGGTATCAGCCTTGAGTCTGTTGCTGAGCCCATCTTCCACATCAGAGAGGGAGACGGCGAACTTCCGTTTTTGTTGTTCCAGAAAGGTGAGGCATTCATTGGTGGCTATTTTATACAGCCAGGTGAACAGTTGTGCATCTTCCCGGAAATTTTCCAGGTTTTTCCACACCTTAATAAAAACGTTCTGTAGCACATCATTGGCATCTTCATGCGAGATGACCAGCCTTCTGATATGCCAGTAAAGCCTTTCCTGGTACTTGCGGATGATCAGCGTAAAGCCTTCTTCCCGGGTTTCCGGTATCCGGTACAGCGCCAGTAATATTTTATCGTCCTGTGTAACGGCCATAGGTTAAATGGTTCTTGGACAACTATGATTTTTATGATTAATCTGGTTTGTATAATAGTATGATAGGAAGAATCCCATAAAGTTTAACTGTGATTAATCTGAATTGTTATAGAAGAAGGCAAAAGCAGAGAAGCCCATGGTTTAAAACCATGGGCTTCTCTTTTTTATTTTTCGCTTGAGTCTACGTGCATCAGGAGGATCAGTAGTATCATATCCATCACAGTTACTGTTTTCTGGAGATGGCTTTTTCTGCTGCAGCCACAATGTGGTCGGCGTCGAGGCCGTATTTTTTCAGCAGTTCCACTGGTTTACCGCTTTCGCCGAAGGTATCGTTGGTACCTACGAATTCGATGGGTACCGGAAGGTTTCTGGCAGCAACCTGAGCGATGCTGTCGCCGAGGCCACCGAGTACGTTGTGTTCTTCAGCGGTAACGGCACAGCGTGTTTTGCTCAGGGATTTGAGCACAGCAGCTTCATCGAGTGGTTTGATAGTGTGGATGTTGATAATTTCCACGCTATACCCTTTTTCTTCCAGTATTTTACCGGCTTCGATGGAAGTCCACACCATATGGCCGCAAGCGAAGAGGGTCACGTCGGTTCCTTCGTGGAGGACCTGCGCTTTACCGATTTCGAAGGGTTGGTTTTCCGGTGTGAAGTTAGGCCATTTCGGGCGGCCGAAGCGGAGATATACGGGGCCTTCATAATCAGCGATCGCGATGGTGGCGGCTTTAGTCTGGTTAAAGTCGCATGGAACGATCACAGTCATGCCAGGCAGCATTTTCATCATGCCGATATCTTCCAGTATCTGGTGGGTAGCGCCGTCTTCACCCAGGGTGAGGCCTGCGTGTGAGGCGCATATTTTTACGTTTTTATTGGAGTAGGCTACAGATTGACGGATCTGGTCGTATACCCTTCCGGTAGAGAAGTTGGCGAAAGTGGTGGTATACGGGATTTTGCCGCCGATGGTCATACCTGCCGCGATACCGATCATATTGGCTTCGGCGATACCTACCTGTACAAAGCGGTCTGGAAATTCCTTTACGAATGCATTCAGTTTCATGGATCCGAGCAGGTCGGCGGTGAGTGTGACTACATTTGGGTTTTTGCGGCCAACTTCCAGTATACCTTCACCGAATCCGGCGCGTGTTTCTTTTTCGTTCAGCGGTTGAATATCTTTTACCATTGCGGTTTTTTTAAAATTGAAGCGTAAAAGTAAGCATTTAAAATCACGATGTTAATTGCTCAGCACTTTATTTCGGAGGCTTACTTCCCACTGCCAGGCGGTGCGCATGGAGTCTTCTATGCCTATTTCCGGAGACCATCCGAGTTTTTCCTTGGCGCGGGAATTATTGGCATAGATAGAGATTACGTCACCTGGGCGGCGTGGACCGGTGGTATAGTTGAGTTTAACGCCGGATATTTTTTCGAAGGCTTTGATGGCTTCGAGAACGGTAACGCCGTTGCCTGTACCGAGGTTAAATACTTCGCAGTTGGAAGCGTTTTTACGCTCGATGAGATATTGCATCGCTTTAGTATGTGCGTTGGCGATATCCGTTACGTGAATATAGTCTCTTACGCAGGATCCGTCGCGGGTATCGTAGTCGGTGCCATAGACCACCATTTTCGGGATTTTACCGATGGCAGTCTGGGTGATTACGGGAACCAGGTTGTCGGGTTTGCCGAGGGGCAACTCACCGATGAGGCCGGAGGGGTGTGCACCTACGGGGTTGAAATAACGCAGAAGGATGGACTGGGTATCGTTTACACGGCTGTAGTCTTCAATGATCTGCTCGCCCATCTGTTTGGTGCGGGCGTAAGGAGATTGGGCTTCACCCAGTGGTGTTTCTTCTATTACCGGCAGGGCAGTGGTATTGCCATAAACGGAGCAGGAAGAAGAGAATACCAGGTGAGGTACGTTAAATTCCTTGATGCATTTGAGCACGTTGATGAGAGAGGTCAGGTTATTGTGAAAATACAACAAGGGATCTGCTACAGATTCAGGAACTGTTTTGAGGGCTGCAAAGTGGATAACCCCGACGATGTCCCTGTTTTCGTGGAATACTGCATGCGTATCTTCCAGGTTGCAAAGATCGACTTTGTAATTACGTACTTTTTTTCCGGTAATTTTTTCCACACCATCCAGGAGTTGCGTAGAGCTTCTGATGTTGCTGTCAACAGAAACCACGTCAAATCCATGGTTGATTAAGTCTACAATAGTATGGGCGCCAATGTAGCCACAACCACCTGTAACGAGAACCTTCATAGTAATTTCAGATTTACGATTTTATGAGATGTCAGATCATTTTTTTTGTTCCAGCACTGTTTCCAGGTACTGTCCATAGCCGCTTTTCAGCAATGGTTTGGCCAGGTCCTTCAACTGGGAAGCGTTGATAAAGCCTTTACGGTAGGCGATTTCCTCTATACAGGCAATTTTCACGCCCTGACGTTGTTCGATCACCTGAACAAACTGGGAAGCCTGCATCAGGGAGTCGAAAGTACCGGTATCCAGCCAGGCTGTACCACGGGGTAAGATAGAAACTTTTAATTTGCCACGCTTTAAATATTCCTTATTTACGTCTGTAATTTCGTATTCACCACGGGGACTGGGCTGCAGGCTTTTGGCAATTTCCACTACTTCGTTATCATAAAAATAGAGTCCGGGCACTGCGAAATTGGATTTGGGTTTGGCTGGTTTTTCCTCGATAGACAGTACGCGCATATCGTCGGAGAATTCCACCACGCCATATCTTTCGGGATCGGATACCTGGTAGGCATATACGATACCGCCGTCGGGGCTGGTATTTTGGGCCAGTTGGGTACCGAGGCCGGCGCCATAGAAGATATTATCGCCCAGAACGAGGGCCACATTGTCTTTCCCTATAAATTCTTCTCCGATTACAAAAGCCTGAGCGAGGCCGTTGGGCTGCGGTTGTTCTGCGTAAGACAGGTTGAGCCCCAGCTGGCTGCCGTCGCCAAAGAGTCTTTGAAAGGAAGGCAGGTCATGCGGCGTGGAGATGATGAGGATATCTTTTATGCCGGCCAGCATCAGCGTGGATAACGGATAATAGATCATTGGTTTATCATATACCGGCATTATCTGCTTGCTGATCGCATAAGTGATCGGGTGTAATCGGGTACCGGAGCCGCCGGCCAGGATAATTCCTTTCATGTTGTTGATCGGTTTTGATTGGATGTCATTCGCTTGTCACAAGCCGTACAAAAATAGTAGCTCTATTTCACATGGCGGCATTTTTATAAAAAAAAGCTCTCCGTGAGGTACGGAGAGCTTTTTAAATATTATTGATAATCATTTATGCTAGATGAAGATGCTTACGATCAGGTAAGTGATGGCAGCAAGGATACCGCTGATAGGGATGGTTAAAACCCAGGCCCAGAGCAGGCTTACGGTTACACCCCAACGAACGGCTGACAATCTTTTAGTAGCACCTACCCCCATAATGGCGCCGGTGATCACGTGGGTGGTACTGGCGGGGATACCGAGATGTTCGGTGAGGAAGAGGGTGATGGCACCGGAAGTTTCAGCAGCAACACCTTCCAGGGGAGTTACTTTGGTGATGCGGGTACCCATTGTTTTAACGATCTTCCAGCCACCGCTCATGGTACCGAGGGCGATACAGGTAAAGCAGGCCAGTGGTATCCAGTCGGGCATGGCTTTGATATTGGGAATATATCCGGCAGACACCATGGCTGCAGCGATGATACCCATTACTTTCTGGGCATCGTTACTGCCGTGGCCAAGGCTGAGTGCTGCTGAAGAAGCCAGCTGCAGGCGTTTGAACCAGTTTTCTGCCCGGAAGGGATTGGCCTTGCGGCAGATATTCACAATGATGAGAGTAATGATAAAGGCTACTATCATACCGATCAGCGGGGCGAGTACGATGAAGTACACGATAGGCAGCACTTTGTGATAGTTGATCACATCGAGTGTGCCGGCACTGGTAACGGCTGCGCCGATAAAGCCACCGATCAGGGTATGGGAAGAACTGGACGGGATGCCCAGCCACCAGGTAAAGAGGTTCCAGGTGATAGCTGCTACCAGACCACTGAAGATCACCTTCAGGGTGATGTATTGTTCGAATACGGAGCTGGCAACGGAGTTGGCTACTTTAAACTCGCCAATCACATATTTGGCAATAAAAAAAGCCGCAAAGTTGAAGACTGCGGCCCAGAGTACTGCCTGAAAAGGTGTCAGTACCTTGGTCGACACGATAGTGGCGATAGAGTTGGCGGCATCGTGAAAACCATTGATATAGTCAAACACGAATGCCAGTATAACAATTACTACTAATAAAGTCATGTAACACGAGGATTATGCGGTCAGAACTAGATCCCCTTTATCAGGAGTATTTGATAATAATGGTTTCAATAACGTTGGCGCAATCCTCGCATTTGTCGGTAGCGATTTCCAGAGCCTGGTATATTTCACGCATTTTAATCAGTTCTGCAGCATTTTGCTCAGTATCGAACAAGTCGGCAATGGCTCTGTCGTAGATATCGTCGGCATGGTTCTCAAGGCTGTTGATTTTTACGCAGGCATCGGTGATAACACGCATATTCTGCATGTTGCGCAGTTCAGGAATGGCTTTGTGGAGCTCCAGTACACCCAGGTGGATCAGCTCGGCAAGTTTGCGGATACTTTCGTTGTGTGTGTTTACCTTATAAAGGTCCATTCTTTTGGCGGAACCATGGATATAGTCGGCAACATCGTCCAGTGTGGCGGCCAGGTAGTGGATATCTTCCCGGTCAAACGGGGTGATGAAATTCTGACCCAGTTCTACGAATATGCGGTGGGTATAATCGTCATTTTTATGCTCCAGTCTCTCGATCAGATGTACTTTATCTTTACGTAAGGCTGGATCACTGGTGGCTACCAACTCATTGAGCACCTGGGCCATTTCAACGAGGTTGGAAGATACATCTTCAAACAAAGAATAAAATACCCGGTCTTTCGGCATGAATAGTTTGACAAAGGAATTGAAGCCTCCCATACGTTTGAGTTTAAAATTTGCCGCAAAAATAGCTTTCAGAATCAATTGGAGCCAGAAAAAAACGCGAATTAATAATTCCTTAACACTGGATTAATATAAAAGTAATATAGCGATTTTTCCTTTGCATAAGAAATTATAATCATAAACAGGTGCCTACAGCCTGTTCATTTTACCCTGTATTTAGATGTCAGACAAACGCGCATTAGATATAGTTGTTATCTCCGATGTACACCTCGGAATATACGGCTGCCACGCCAAAGAGCTCGTCCAATACCTGGACAGCATCGATCCCCGGATTATGGTGCTCAACGGAGACATCATTGACATCTGGCAGTTCAGTAAACGCTACTTCCCGAAGGCACATACCAAGGTGATCCGGAAAATACTGAAGATGATCGGTAAAGGGACCGAAGTGTATTACCTGACCGGCAACCACGATGAAGCCCTTCGTAAATATGCCGGCTTCGAGCTGAGCAATTTCACCATCGATAATAAACTGGTGCTGGAGGTAGATGGTAAAAAACACTGGTTCTTCCATGGCGACGTGTACGACGTGACCATGAAAAACTCCAAGTGGCTGGCCAAACTGGGTGGAAAAGGGTACGACCTGCTCATTATCCTCAATCGCCTGGTCAATCATGTCCTGGAAGGCCTGGGGCGCGAAAAAATGTCTTTCTCCAAAAAAGTAAAGCAGGGGGTGAAGTCAGCCGTTAAATTTATCTCCGACTTTGAACAGACCGTGGCTGAAATCGCAGTAGACAAAGGCTTTGATGTAGTCTGCTGTGGTCATATCCACCAGCCGCTTATCAAGGAAATGCCCGTTGGCGATAAATCAGTGACTTATCTCAACTCCGGTGACTGGGTGGAGAGCCTCACTGCCCTCGAATACTCCCAGCAACAATGGACCTTGTATCAACATCCTGTGAGCAAGACAAAGATCGTACTGCCTGAAGATGAAGATGATGCCGCGCCCGACTGGGATGCTGCCCGTGTTATTGTTTTTCCCGGCTCCTGAGCATCTTAATAATTTTAATATTTTAAATATTCAAATATTTTTATATTTGAGTGTTATTTTCACACAATCATAACAAGTGCTTAATATTAAATTAAAAGTAGACTGCTAAGTTTGCTTATTACTATTCACCTAAGAAAACCTATTTAGTAAGCGCAGTAAATGAAGATTGAACAGCGATGAAAGTACTCAAATTACACCCATTAATGACAATATCCCTGCTACAGATGCAGATCCAACGTTTGTTGTCCTGTAACGTAGCAGTATATGTACGCCATTCACTGGCTAATGCCTTTGATACACTGAGAGAAGCCGGCTTTGAAGAAGAAAGCCTGGTGGAATATCCTATTGATGAAACACTCAGCCTCCGCGAATTCGAAGAAGACCTGGAAGAACGTTTTAACTTCAGCCTGGAACTGTGTAACAAAGACAATAAACCTTTTACGAACAAAAGCCAGCATCTTTTCCAGATATCATCTGCTACCACGCAAGGTAAACGGGAAGAACGCAACTATCAGGTCGATATATCCCTGGATATGCTGATGAACAGGACTGCACCTCCATCCTTTTTGATATAAGCCGACTGCTATCAGCTGTTCCAATCTCTGCCATATCTTATACGACCTTATCCTATGAGCCTTTCTTCGTATATACTTTCCCGTTGAATTTATTCCCATAGTATATTTTACTGCCAAGTTTATCCTTGGCAACTCTATCATCATGGGTGCTCAGAAAAGCCAAATTACGTATAGCCGATAACGTTACCATCGGTTTTATGCTGATGGTACCAGCGGCCTGAAAAACAACCTGCAGCACGGTTCTTCTGATCTGTTTGTTACTGCTGACGGTTCTTCTGCAGTTGTACTGGATGCTGCCGGCCTCCAGACCCTGCCAACGATTGGACCAAAGCCAAATGGGTTGCCTGGGACAGAATCGTTGTAACTCAGTAATTTTTTAGATTTCATAAGCTGTATTTACACCGTCCTGGTTTATACCGGGACGGTTTTTTATTTTGGTATGATGGATATTTAATTTCATTAAGCTGAAAGTGGCTGTCTCATACTACTGAGACAGCCACTTTTAGTTTATGTATATTTTTCTTCTGATTAATTACCCTGTACAAACCCCGGTGGTGGAGCAAATCGTGGATCTGTTATAAAACCTTTATCACTAAGTGTTTTGAGAAAGGCGATCAGGTCCTGTTTATCAGTGGTACTGAGGGTAAGCCCGTTTTTAAAAGCAGGGTCCAGTGTCGGGGAGTTATAGAAGCAGTTGTCGTAGTGATTTAATACACTTTCCAGGCTGCCGAAGCGTCCATCATGCATGTAGGGTGCGGTGAGGGCTATATTGCGGAGAGAGGGTACTTTAAATTTGAGTTTATCTTCTTCCCGCAAGGTGATCATATAACGTCCGTAGTCAGTGCCGAATGGCCGGGGAGCTACCCCGTTGTTGCGGAAGCTGTTGTCAGTAAACAGTGGTGGCTGGTGGCAACTGGCACATTGTTGTTCAAAGAGTGCCAGCCCTCGTTTTTCTGTATCACTGAACGATTCTTTTCCGGCAATATAGCGGTCGTATTTAGCGTCTGCGCTCACCAGCACGACCATAAACTGTGACAATGCTTTCAGCATACGGGCACTATTGACGCCGGGAGAACCGAAGGCCTTTTCAAATAGCTGCTGGTAGCGGTTATTGCGCTGCAGTTTGTCGATCACATTATTCATTTTGTCATCCATTTCCACCGGATTTTCTATCGGGGCAATGGGCTGTAAATCGAGATCGTGTACGCCTCCATCCCAGAAGAAGGAAGTAGACCATGCGAGGTTTTGTATGGGAGGAGAGTTGCGTGTTCCGAGGCGATCGTTGATACCATGACTGACATCGTGTCCATGATGGGTGAAGGCATTGGCCTGTATATGGCAACTGGCACAGCTGATAGTCCCGTCGCGGCTGAGGAGGCCATCATAAAACAACACTTTCCCCAGGGCAAAGCCATCTGTAGTCACGGGATTGTCGGCCAGACGGTAGGTGGGTTCCGGGAAGTGGGCCGGTTTTACGAAGGCAATGGTTTCCTGTTTCTCCACAACGGGATCGTTTTTTTTGTGGCAGGCTGATATGATAAGGACGGTGAGCAAGGGCAATAACATCCCCTTACACCACCGATAACGATGATGCATAAACGAATAGTTAAATAAGGAATACTTACTTTTTCAGCTTAGCCATGTATTTATCAGGCGCTTTCTGGAAGACTTCCTTGCAGGTAACAGAACAGAAATGAATGGTGTCTTTCTGATAAACTGTCCACTCCTTGTAGCTGGTGTCGTAAGGCATCCGGCATACAGGGTCAGGCCATTTGTCGCTGCTGGCAGCTTCTGCCATAGCAGGTGGTTCGGGCATGGGTGCATTGGTCTTTTCAGCGGGCTTATTGTTCTGATTGCAGGCGATTGCCAGCACGATGCTACAGGCTAAGATTACTTGTTTCATGATAGGTGTCATTAAAATTATTCGTTATGCACGTGGTCAATGTTAAACATTTGTGTGTAATTATCTGCGATTTTTTCTGAAAATGGCGAAACCATTACATCCGGATTGGTAGCAATACTTACGTTGGTAGTGCCGTTGAGTAGTTTCAGCGCATCAGCAAAAAAATGTATTTGTGCCCTGCGGTCGCGGCGGACAATGGCTTTACCATTGTTGGGAATGGTGAGGGTCACTTCTCTGGTATTGTTGATGGTGCGCGGACCGTTGTTAAAGCCACCGCCGTAGAGGCCGATATGATAGCGGAAGAGTTTCTGCGGATCGGTGGAAGCGGGTGAACTGCCTTCCAGTTTGACAAAGATATATCCACTGTTCCAGCTCCAGTACATACCGGTTGCACCTTCCGCGGGATCAAGCGTGCCCTGGCGTTTGCTGATGTCCATGGTATTGCGGGTGCTGTCTACTCCGATCATAAATTTCACCTGTGTATAGTCTCCGGCGGGTACGTTGTAGAGCGTATGGAAAGCGGTGGTTTTGTCGTCTTCACGAATGATAAAATAGCAGCTGTCCTGTGGTACGGTATATACCTGTCCGCTGGCAGTTATAAACCGGAAATTGCTGACGAAATAATTAAACTGACTGATGGTGAGTGATTCGCCGGCAGCATTTCGGTATTGCTGGTTGTTTAATATCAGGTCGTCTGATCCGGCGCGGTTATCGAATTCCAGCACTACGGTACCTTTTTCAGTTGGGTCGGTAGCGGGTGTGGTTTTGTCTTTGGAGCAGGAGGCGAATACAGTAACGAGGGCGAAAAGTATAATTGAATTTTTCATGTGATTTTTTTAGAAGAAAAAATTAACAGTAGCAGATAACCGGGCATATGTTTTATTATAACCATCAGACAGGTGCTGATATACGGGCAGTTGAGCCTGTACGCCTGCGGAGAAGCGCTTGAAATATACATCTGCGCCGATGCTGGTATGCAGCATGTCGCCACCGGTATATTCCTTGATTTTTTGTTGCTGACGGTCGCCTGCAGCATGTTCATACATCAGACCTGCATAGGGTTGCAGGGCTATGGTTTTGCTGAGCGGCTGGTACATGAAACCACGCAGTGATGTATTGAAACGATTGCCGAAGCGGTATTCTTCTTTGTTGTTGGTGTTGATACGATAGCTGGCATCTGTATTAATGCCCCATTTGTTGCGACGCAGTGTGTACACAGCATTCACCACAAAATCAGTGCTGCGGCTGCCAGGTTGGAAGTTCTGATAGATATTGCCGCCTTCATCAGGGATGCCTGTTTTGCCAGTAGGGAGCTTGATGCCGCCACCAGCCTGAAACACATGGTGCCATTTTTTACCAAGGTCCCAGTTGTTATCGATGAGCGTATAGTTGGCCATCAGGGTAATATCTCCCAGACCAGAAACGGTGGTGATGCTTTTCCCTTCTTCCCGTTTAAAGTATTGGAAAGGGACAAAGGCAAACAGCTGTAATCTTTTGGTAGCATACCATCTGCCCCATACTTCAGTGGTGTGATAGTACTCTCTGGATTCGTGGTTCATGGTATTACCCAGCTCCGTGGGATGGGTAGATCTGAACTGACGATAGCCATAACGCAGGCCGATAAAGTTTTTGTGGTATTGCGGTAGTATTCCCAGCTGGTAGCCACTGGCAGAACATCCGCAGATGTCGCAGGCCATGGTGGATACAGGCATGAGGATAGCCATGATGAAAAATAACTTTTTCATTTCAAGGGTTTGGATTACGCATGACGATAGCCTGTTGCCTGCGCTGCAATAAAAAGCACGGGCATTGCTATTACGCATAGCGTAATAATGAATAATGGAAAAAAGGCAGGATGCCTGATTTGATCAGGTTGTGAATTTAACTACAGTAAATAACACAGACAGTTTAGCAGAGAGGCGGATGGAATACGCTGTCGGATGGGCTGTGGGTGGGTTTTATAAGATAGAATGCGGTAAGTTTTTCGGAGAGCTGGAAGCAGGGTGCTTCGCTGGAAAAGGTGTATTGTTCGCAGAACAGGGTGATTTCCTTGTTCTCTTTTTGTGCGTAAGGATTTTTCTGTTCCTGTTGTTGTTCACGTAGTAGTTGTTTGCGCAACTGACATTTACCGTTACAGTGCATACCGGGGTTGTTCCTGTTTTCGCAAAGATTGGCGGCAATATAAGCCTGGTTTATCTTATAGCTGATAAACACGATGGCTGTGCCGAAGTTTTGCATCAGGATGATCAAACACAATAATATGCAGGAGAGTTTTTTCACGCGCTGCAAAAATAGATATTTTCATCATAAAACATGGATGAATTTAATAAAACTGATATAAATCATATTTGATAAAACACCGGTGCCCACTGATATCAGTGGGCACCGGCGTTTTAAATCTTCTGATAAAATCTCCTGAAAAATCTTCTCATAAATCTTCGCACATCAGGAGAATCATCTTTATTATTTTACATCACAGTTACCAGATGGTTACTCTTTCTGCATCAGGCAATACCATTTTGTCGCCTGGTTTGCAGCCCCATGCATCCTGGAATTCTTTCAGATGAGGCAGCGGGCCGTTGATGCGGTATCTTGCCGGAGAGTGAGGATCTGTTTGTATTTGCTGGCGCAGGGCGGCGTCGGTACTGTTGCCGTGCCATACCTGGGCCCATCCGAGGAAGAAGCGTTGTTGCCAGGTGAATCCATCAATTGGTTTGGGTTCCTCTTTACCTTCGAAGGATTTTTTCAGCGCGTAGTAAGCGAGGGTCATACCGCCGAGGTCAGCAACGTTTTCACCGATGGTGAGGGCACCGTTGATTTTGAATCCAGGCAGTGCTTCGATGCCACCGAAGTAGTTGATATAACGTTTAGTGAGTTTGTCGAAGTTTTCGCGGTCTGTTTTGGTCCACCAGTTTTTCAGGTTACCTTCTGCATCGAATTGGGAGCCCTGGTCGTCGAAGCCGTGGGTGAATTCGTGGCCGATTACAGCGATGATACCACCGTAGTTGATAGCGTCATCAGCATTCGGGTTGTAGAAAGGAGGCTGGAGGATACCGGCGGGGAATACTACTTCGTTGTTAAGCGGATTGTAGTAAGCGTTTACGGTTTGTGGTGTCATGCCCCATTCGCTTTTATCCACAGGCTTACCGATTTTGTCGATATTATCCTTGTGTTCCCACAGCATGGCGGATACAGCATTTTCCAGCAGTGTTCCTTTATCGATGTGGATAGAGGAATAGTCTTTCCACTTGTCGGGGTAACCGATTTTGTAGGTAAAGGAGGCCAGTTTTTTGTGGGCCATTTGTTTGGTGGAGTCGCTCATCCAGGTGAGTTTGTCGATTCTTTCGCCGTATACTTTACGTACGTTTTCGATCATCTGGGATACTTTCTCCTTGCTGCTTTCGGGGAAATACTTTTTAGCGAAGAGTTTACCCAGCGGCATGCCCAGTTTCATGTCGGTAGAGCGGATGGCTCTTTCAGCGCGGGTTTTCTGCGCTTTTTTACCGGTCATGATAGTACCGAAGAAGTGGAAGTTTTCTTCATCGAAAGCTTTGGGCAGATATCCTGCGAAGCTGGTGAGCAGCTGCCATTTGGTGTATGTTTTCAATACATCGATAGGTGTTGCTTTCAGCAGTTTATTGGCGTTGGTCAGATATTCTTTATTCTGGAGAATAACGGTATCTGTTTTGATGTCCTGTTTCTGTGTGAAGGCGTCCCAGTCGAAGTCAGGGGCGAGTGTTTTCAGTTCGCCATATCCGGAACGGTTGTAGGTTTTAACCGGGTCGCGGAGTTCTACGTTGGACAGCTGTATTTGGGCCAGTTGTGTTTCGAGGCCGAGTATGGTAGTACCTGGTTTAACATCAGGGAAACCGGCGAGGCTGAACATTTTATCTACGTGGCTGGCGAATTCGTTGCGCACATTTTTAGTGGCAGAATCCTGTCTTTCGTAGTAGCTTTTTTCACCGAGGCTGAGGCCGCCTTGTCCCTGATAGAGGACGTTCATTTTACTGTTTTTGGCGTCTGCTTCAGCACCGAAGCCGGTGAAGGAGGACACACCTAATTTCTGGAGTTCGCCGGTAACAGCAGCCCAGTCAGCCAGGGTTTTAATGGCGTCGATTTTGTCCAGGTAAGGTTTCAGTGGAGTAATGCCGCGTTTTTCGACGGTGGCAGTATCCAGGAAAGAGGTGTAGTAGTCTGCGATCTGCTGCTCTTCAGTACCTTTTTTCAGCTCTTTTTTACCGGTGATTTCGGTAATGATTCCTTTGAGGCGTACTTCCTTGTTTTGTTTATCAAGAATGTTGAAGGCACCCCAACGGCTTTCTGTAGAGGGGATAGGGTTGTTTTTTTTCCAGTTGCCGTTGGCATAGTTGTCGAAATCGTCGCAGGCTTTGTGGGCGGTGTCGATGTCGGCCATGTTGAATGCGGGGACTTTGGTCGTATCTGCAGTCTCCTGCTGCTTGGTAGAGGTGTTGGTGCCACAGGCCGCGAACGTAACCATGGCGGCCAGTAACGGTAGTTTTACCGTATTGTTTTTATTCATATGTAAAACAGGTTTAGTGTTTAAAGTTATGGAAAAGAGGGAAGCAAAAATCAAGGCTTTTATATGAACGGCAAGGTACTGGTAAATGTATGCTTGATAAGATACCTGATATTCTGAATAAATTAGGTAGGTTTGTGACGTTAAAAACGCTTTTTTGATGAGTTTGATGTTTAAATTATACAGGATTTTTACTGCTCTATCCCTGATGATTACAGGTCTTTTTACTTTTCTGGGCTTGTTTATGGCGCTGTCATCAGGGGCTAATCCTATGATGCTGTTGTCTGTAATGATTTGGGGTGCGTGTTTTATCCATAGCGTTTTGTCATTATATCTTCAGCGGAGCCTGATATTGCCTGAAGTACCTTTGAAAGAGAATACACCCACTGGTATCCGTATTATGGGTGTGATCACTATCCTCTTCGGTGCCTTATTGTTTATGGGCGGACTGGGATTACTGGCGCTGCCACCGGAAATGAAAAAGGAAGTGGCCCAGCAGCTGGGAGCAGACAATGCCAGTGTATTGACACCGATGAGTGTTGTGTTTCTGATCATTAGTTTTATTTTAACCTTTAATGCCAACCTGTCTTTCCGGTTCCTGCGGGAGTGGACACGCCGGAATGAGGACAAGCATCCTGAATAATATTGTATGGAGAAAAAGCAGATAACTGACCGTGAAGATATTATGCTGTTGATCAACAGCTTTTATGATAAAGTGAAGGGAGACGACGTTATCGGCCATATCTTCAATGAGATTGCACGGGTCAACTGGGAAACCCACCTGCCGGTGATGTATGATTTCTGGGAACAGTTGTTACTGAACAGCACCAATTATGGCAGAAATGCCATGGCGCCGCATTTTGCACTTAACCAGCGGGTGCCGCTGGAACCGGTGCATTTTGACCGCTGGCTGTTGTTGTTTGAAGGTACGGTAACCGAACTATTCACCGGTGAAAGGGCCGATCTGGCCATCAGCCGTGCCCGTTCCATCAGGGATATCATGCAGTTCAAAATGCAGCAGATCAATCATCCCAAACTATAACATCCATTTATAATCCAAGTGTATGCAGCCATTAGCAGAACGGTTAAGGCCTGTGACGTTAGACGAACTGGTGGGGCAGGAACACCTTACCGGCAAGGACAGTATCCTTCGAAAAGCCATCCAGCAGGGGAAGATACCTTCCATGATCCTGTGGGGCCCTCCGGGCGTAGGGAAAACCACTATCGCCAATATCATTGCCCATACGTTACAGGTGCCTTTTTATACCCTCAGCGCTATTTCCGCAGGGGTAAAGGAAGTGCGGGAAGTCATTGAACTGGCCCGTCGCCAGCGTCATGCGGTACTTTTTATAGACGAGATCCACCGCTTCAATAAATCCCAGCAGGATGCCCTTTTAGGGGCCGTAGAAAAGGGGATCATCACCCTTATAGGGGCTACCACCGAAAACCCCTCTTTCGAGGTAAATGCCGCGGTATTATCGCGTAGTCAGGTGTACGTACTGAAACCATTGGGGCCTGAAGAACTGATGGAGTTGCTCAGGCAGGCAATGGAAAGGGATGAGTGGCTGAAGACAAAAAATATCGAATTAAAGGAAACCACCGCCCTTTTTAATATCTCCGGAGGAGATGCCCGTAAACTGCTTAACCTCTTTGAGCTGGTAGTGGGCACCATCCAGGAAGACCCGGTTGTGATCACCGATCAGCAGGTGATGGACATCGCACAACAACGGGTAGCCATCTACGATAAAAGCGGGGAACAGCATTATGATATTATTTCCGCTTTCATCAAGAGCATCCGGGGCAGCGATCCCAATGCAGCCGTATATTATCTGGCCCGTATGATAGAAGGGGGCGAAGATGTGAAATTCATAGCCCGCCGTCTGGTGATACTGGCATCGGAAGATATCGGGAATGCCAATCCCAATGCGCTGTTGCTGGCCACCAGCTGTTTTCAGGCGGTGAACCTGATCGGTTACCCGGAGTCCAGAATCATCTTGTCTCAATGTGTGACTTACCTGGCTGCATCTGCCAAGAGCAACGCCGCTTATATGGCGATCAACTCAGCGATGTCTATAGTAGCTAAAACCGGTGATCTTCCGGTACCCATGCATATACGCAACGCACCTACGAAAATGATGAAGGAAATGGGATATAGCAAAGGTTACGGCTATGCCCATGACTATGATAACAATTTCGTGGAACAGGAATTCCTGCCGGAAGCTATCAAAGGTACCAAGTTGTACGATCCCGGTAAAAACCCACGGGAAGATGAGCTGAGAAGGCATCTGAAGCAACTTTGGAAAGACAAGTATAATTATTAGATTTACGATTTATGAATTTATGGATTTGGGGATTTATGGATTTGGGGAGAAGATCTGAGCGGCCATGTATTTTTTACTCGCTCAGATCTTCTCCCCAAATCCATAAATCCCCAAATCCATAAATCCATAAATCCCAAAATCCCAAATCGTTTTATTTCGTTTCTCTTTCTTTATCCAGTATCTCAAAAGACTGTTCTATTCTTTCGCCGTTTTCATCCACCAGGGTGATGGTATGTTTGCCTGCAGGCGGATGTATGGCCATCTGATGAAACTCTACTGTTTCGCCGATGAATTTATTATCAAGATGCCAGTATATTTTACCGGCGCTGTTACGATGGGTAGCGGTAAAGATGGTTTGCCCCGGTTGTCCGTCTATTTCCATGGGCACAAAGATGCGTGCATTAGGCCTTGGATATATCAGTTCCATAGGTGCCCTGTCCTGCCCCAGCGATGCGATGCAATCCGGTTTATAAGGGGGCAGTGGCTCATAATAATTTTTGCTGCGGTAATAAAATTCCTGAGAGGGCGGTAAGATAAACCAGGAGCGGTGTTGCATAAACTGCGGCGATTCACAGTTTTCGGTAACACGCCACTGGCCGGTCCTGTCGAGGTGCACCAGCTGATGATAGGGGCATATGCCGGAACGGATGCCAGTTGCAGGCACATATACCGAATCTTTCACATCACATAATTCGCTGGCACGGAAGCCGCTTTTGCGGCAGACTTCTATTTTCCGGAGCTGTGCATAAGGGGTAGTAAACCAGTTGCCGGTATGTAACAGGCGGAATACATCGAAGAGGATAGGTGCGGCGGTAGATACACCGATGAGGCCTGGTCTTCCTTCTCCATCTGCATTGCCCACCCACACTCCTACTACGTATTTGGGCGTCACTCCTATGGCCCAGCCATCGCGGAAGCCGAAGCTGGTGCCTGTTTTCCAGGCGATACGCTGGGAGGAGGAAAACTGTTGCCATAGCAGTTCTTCGCCGGGACGCATTACTTCGGTCATCGCTTCAAAGGCATACCAGATGGCACCAGCACTGATAATACCATCCTTACTGAGTCCATATTGAGAAGGACGTTGTATGTCTACCTGATAATTAGGTGGATGGATATCGTCCATATCGTATTTGCCGCGGTATTGTTCGAGGTGGATCAGTGTGCGGGCCATGCTGGCATACATGCCGCACATTTCCCAGAGGGTGGTTTCTCCGCCGCCGAGGATGAGGGAAAGGCCGTAGTGGTCGGCTGGTTTGTTGAGCGTGGTGATGCCCATTTTCTGCAGCAGGGCATGAAAACGTTCGTAGCGGTACATCTGCAGCATCCGTACAGCGGGGATGTTGAGAGAGCGGGCCAGGGCCCTGGATGCAGGGACGGCGCCATCATAGCCCAGGTCGAAGTTCTGTGGCGAATAGCCAGCTATCTGTGTAGGGATGTCTGGTATCAGCGTATGTGGCAGTATCAGCCCGTCGTTGAGCATGGCAGCATAGAGGATGGGTTTCAGTGTGCTGCCTGGGCTTCTTCTGGCCTGAATGATATCCACATGGCTTTCCAGTTCAGGGTCGGCGGGATTGTAGATGTTGCCTACATAAGCGAGGGTGTTGCCTGTTTCCACATCAAGTACGAGCACGGCGGCGTTGTTGATGCCGTTGGCTTTATAGCTGCTGTGGTATCGTTCTGCGATGGCTGTTACATTTTTTTGCAGCGCGGCTTCCACGGTGCTTTTGATACGGGTGGGGCCATCAGACTTTTGCTGTATATAATCCTGCCGGAAGCGGTCCAGCAGGTGGGGCGCGTCTTGTGGCAGCGGCAAAGGCTGTTCGGGTAAGGGTTCCAGCTTGGCCAGCTGGCAGGTGATGCTGTCAATGGTTTTGTTTTGCCGGAGTTTATTAAGCAGCTGGTTCCTTTTGTTGAGCAACACATTGCGGTTACGGCCGGGATGTACCAGCGCCGGACTGTTGGGCAATACAGCCAGGGCGGCCATCTCACCCCATGACAGCTGGTCGGCTTTGCGGCCGTAATAACGCCAGGCGGCAGCTTCCAGTCCTACTACGTTACCTCCGAAAGGGGCGTTGGCGGCATAGAGGGCAATGATTTTCTTTTTAGAGGCCGCAAATTCCAGGCGGGTAGCCAGTACGGCCTCTACTATCTTCTGCCAGATATTGCGGGGCTGGTTGCGCGAAATACGGATCACCTGCATGGTGATGGTACTGCCACCACTGACTACTTTACTGCCACGCAGGTTTTGCCGGATGGCACGGCTGATGGCCAGCGGATCTATTCCCCAGTGGTAATAAAAACGTTTATCCTCATACGTGAGAATACATTTTTCGAATTTATCCGGCACATGGGCATTAAAAGGGAAACGCCATTGTCCGTCTGCGGCTATGCTGGCACTGAGTAAATCACCGTTCACATCTTCCAGTACAAAAGAAGTAGGGTTGGTAAACAAATGGCGGGGCAGGCAAAAGTAATAGGCTATCAACAGCACTCCTGCTGCTGTGAGCCACCATTTTTTTCTTTTACACCAATGCCTGAATCGTTGAAAGTTCATGCTTGATAAGCGTGTTACTGATTTTATTTGTTACTGAATGCATAAAGTTCATTCATTTTGATCTGTTCATTATCACGTGAAAAATGAACAGGGGAGCGAGTTTCATTACCCTTAAATTTGGAGCCTCATTTCATTAAACCATATTCGGTTAATCCAAAAAAACTTTTATGACGGACCAATTTACGGAAATCGTAACGCTTATAAAGCGTTCGCAGTACAATACTCAAAAAAATGTAAATATTGACATGATCAATCTTTACTGGCAGGTTGGGGAGTATATCCATAAGAAGATTGCTAATGCCAGCTGGGGAGAAGGAACGATCAAAGAACTAGCGCAACATATAAGGAGAACCCAACCTCAACTTCAAGGATTTGAAAAACGGAATCTGTATCGGATGAAACAGTTCTTTGAAATGTACTCAATTCAGTTTGCTGAATTGTTTAATTTGAAATTAACTGATAATCAAACAGAAATTTTGTCATCACCGATGACACAATTTACGGATATTCGTAATACGTTGTTGGTCAGAGTCACGTGGACACATCATTTAACCCTCATGACGAAAACCAAAACAAAGGAAGAGTGTGAATTTTATCTTCGTTTATGCGTTCAGGAGAATTATTCTGTAAGAGAGTTGGAGAGACAGATTAAAAGCAGTTTGTATGAGAGAGTACAGCTGGGGAAACAGAAAATGCCTTTATCCCATAACAACGCTACTCAGGATGAAAGTGTACTGTTCAGGGATAAGTATGTTTTTGAATTTCTGGACCTGCCGGTTAATCATGATGAGAAGGATTTTCAGAAAGCACTGTCCCGGAAAATGAAGGAATTTATTCTGGAGCTGGGGGATGGTTTCATTTTTATCGAACAGGAATATCGGATTACGGTGGGAGGAACAGACTTTTATATTGATTTGTTGTTCTTTCATCGTGATCTGCAGTGTTTAGTGGCTTTTGAACTGAAGACAACTGCGTTTGCTCCGGAGTACATAGGTAAACTTAATTTTTATCTGGAAGCGTTGGACAGAAAGGTGAAACGGGCGCATGAAAGGCCCAGTGTAGGTATTCTGTTGTGTAAGGAGCAAAATAATGAAGTGGTGGAATATGCGCTCAACAGGTTCTTGTCTCCTACTATCGTCTCTGAATACCAGACTTTCCTACCGGATAAAAAACTGCTCCAACAAAAACTACATGAATTATTTGAAGAAGAATTCAGGGAAAACTAAAACCCTTTAAAAATAAAACTGGGCTGACTTGTAAGTCAGCCCAGTTTCGTAGTGCGCCCGGCACGGGCGCAAACTCTAGGGTGGAAGTCCCGAACGCGCCTTGATAGTAGGAAGCGTTAACTGATGGCAAGGGTGTCCTTCGTGAGAAGGAATCTGAAGGAAGCCTAAGGTAAATCTCCGGCCTGACGAACAGGAAGCAGATGAGAGGCAGTTAAATGTTGGGCGAGTTTGCTACACAAAACAAAGCCCTATACTATCGGAGACATTTAGCTGTAAATCTGACAGGCATATGGAGAGAAAGTTTGCGTTCTTACCCGGGGAGATCTGTGCAACTGCTGCCTTAAGGAGACGCGTATCCACTAAGGGGCAATGGATGGCAGAGATGCCATTGCAGGTTTTACAGAAGTCAGCTCTGGTCGTAGTACCTGTCGCCTAAACAGGAAAGGGCCAGACATCAGGAGCTTTGGAGTAAATCTGGAACTGGGAGTGTTGCCATGAAAGCAGAAAACTTACTCATTAGGTAAGGCTATATTAAGAGTATAGGGCTGGAAGCCTGAAGGTATTAATAAGCGCTGAGTTACACTTTGACGGAAAGAAAGAAACAAGGCGGACAGGACAGGAAAAAAAATGCAGATGTTAAATGGAGTTACTGGAACGCATACTTGATAACCGTAATGTCCGCCGTGCCTATGAACGGGTAATGGCGAATAAGGGCAGTGGCGGAGTAGACGGGATCGGGATCGAAGGATTTAAATCCCATTTACAAAAGGTCTGGCCTTCGGTGAAAGCAAGGATAGAGGAAGGAAACTATCAACCATCTGCAGTAAGGAGAGTTGATATACCTAAGCCATCAGGTGGAACAAGGACATTGGGCATCCCCACCTTACTGGACAGGTTAATCCAACAGGCTATAGCACAGCAACTGACAATTATCTATGATGAAACGTTCAGCGAAAACAGCTATGGGTTCAGGGCAAAACGAAACGCGCATCAGGCATTATTAAAAGCGCGGGACTACGTAAATGCAGGCTACAGTCATGTAGTAGACATTGACATGGCAAAGTTCTTTGACCGTGTGAACCACAGCTATCTGATGAATCTGCTGGGTCAGCGAATAAAGGACAGGCGTGTGTTACGTCTGATCCATAGTTACCTGAAAGCAGGAGTTATGATGGATGGGATAGCAACGGTAAACAGAGAAGGAACTCCGCAGGGAGGCCCTCTAAGCCCGATACTGTCCAACGTACTGTTGGACAAACTGGATAAAGAGCTGGAAATGCGAGGTCACCGTTTTGTAAGATACGCCGATGATGTGTGCGTGTTCCTGCGGAGCAAACGGAGCGCTGCGCGGGTTCTGGATAGCGTAAGTATGTACATTGAGAAGGAGCTGAAACTGGAAGTGAACCGGAGTAAGAGCACAGTAACACGGCCCTGGAAGGGAAAGACACTAGGCTATAGCTTCTACCACAAGAAGGGAGAAAAGGGACTGACGATTGCCCGGAGTAGCATAGCAAGGTACAAGTCCAAAGTCCGTGAAATTACCTCTCGAAGCAAGCCATACGCCATGTACAAGCGTTATGAGCTGTTGAGGCAATTAAACCGGGGTTGGTCAAACTACTTTAAACTGAACGAAGCAAAGAGCCTGTTCAAAGAACTAGATCAATGGGTTCAGCGGCGGATCAGGCAATGTCACTGGAAGCAATGGAGGTTACCGAGGACGAAAGTGGCAATGCTTATAAAGTTGGGGACGCCCAACTGGCAGGCATATCAATGGGGTAACACAAGAAAAGGGTCGTGGCGAATAAGCGGAAGTCCCATATTACAACGCGCTCTGAACAAATCCTTACTAAAACGGGAAGGGTACTTACCCCTTGCTGAGTTAAGTACCCTTCCAACTGTATTATTCTGATGGGCCGCCGTATACGGGACCGTACGTACGGTGGCTGGAGGGGACGGTGTAGGAATTAATCCTACACCTCCTACTCAATTATACTGATTAGTTAGCGTAACCCGGGTTTTGGTCGCAAAGTCTGTTGGACTCTCTTTCCGCCTGTGGGATAGGCCACAGCCAGCGGTAGTTGTCGGCTTTGATTTCGCCAATGGCATTTTCAGCAGCCTGATAGTCTCCTTCTTTGCTTCTGGTGAAGCCGAGGCCCCAGCGTTTCAGGTCGAAGAAACGGTGACCTTCGAAGGCCAGTTCTTTTCTTCTCTCTTCTCTGATCTGGTTCAGCAGTGTAACGTCGTCGTAAGCATCCACGATGGTTACATCATATCCGGGGATACGGGCAACGCGTAATGCTTTGAGCAGTGTTTTGGAAACAGCTTTATCAATATAATAAGCAGCTTCCATTTTGTTCAATGCCACTTCTGCATAACGGAACAGTTTAGGAGCATTGGATTTTTCCTGCCAGGAAGCGTAAGCCGGGTTACCAGGATATTTGTTGATAACGTAGATAGAGTCTTTTTTATAGCTCCGAACGCTGTCTTTTCTGAAGTAGATAGCACGGCGAAGGTCTGTCATATCGAAGGACTCAGCAAAAGCCTTAGGCGCCACGAAATCAGGATTAGGTTTCTGACGGCTTACGTCGTCATTGATGAGCCATTGTCCGATGGAGTAGTTTTTGGCTTCGTTGATTTCAGTGATAGCTGGTTTGAAGATGATTTCTTTGGTGCTGGCATCATCTCTCCATAATTTCAGCAGGTTAGCTGCAGTATTTTCATAACCGAAAGTAGCTACGGTCATGATTTTATCAGCAGCAGCGATGGACAGGTCCCATTTCTGGAAATACAGGTACACCCTGGATTGCAGCGCAGCGATGAAGTATTTGTTCACTCTGGTCTGAGAGCTTGCGTTGTCGTCTCCGATAGCTGCAGCCGCTTCATTGAGGTCTTTTACGATCTGATCGTAAGTTTCCTGCACGGTTTTACGTTTGTGCTGGATCTCAGTGGTAGGTGCAGTTACAAAGGGCAGGCCCAGCTGATCTTTCAGATCGAATTTGCAATACATACGTACCAGGTCGAACATGAACATCGCTCTGAGGGCCTGTGCATGGGCTTTGAAAACTTTTTTCTTGGTCCCTACTGATTCCGCATTTTCACCGGACAGTACTGGTACTTTATCGATATTGGCGAGAAACACGTTGGCACGGTGGATAGCCGGATAAGCAACTGCCCAGAAGTTCAGCGTTTCGTAAGTGCCGGAGTGAATGGTCCAGCGATGAATGTCGCTGTACACGTTGTTGGCCCAGGCGCTGAGAAGCATATTGTCTGCCTGAAGATCAGGTATTACCACATAGTTGCGACCATAATAGTCTGACTTGTAAAAGGTGCTGTAGATACCAGTCAGGCCAATTTCAGCACCGGTAATGCTGGTATATACTTCCTCAGTGGCAACACTGGTGGTGGGGAGTTGGTCCAGTTTTTTATTGCAGGCGGAAACAAATAGTGTTGCTCCCAGCACCGCAGTAAGAAATATTCTTTTATTGATAGTCATATTTTCTGTTTTAGGATGTTCGGTAATCTTTTAGAAAGTCAGATCTAAACCAATGGTATAGGAACGGGAAACAGGATATATACCCAGCTCAAGGTTGTTGAAGTATTCCGGATCATAACCTTTCCACTGAGTGAAAGTGAGTAGGTTGTTGGCACGGGCGTAGACTCTTGCAGTACGGAATACTTTAGTCTGGCTGAGCAGGTTCTTAGGCAGATTGTAGTAAAGGGTGATGTCTCTTAATCTCAGGAAGGACGCGTTTTCCACATATCTGTCATCGAAGGCAGTAGAAGAACCATATTTAGGATATTTGGCAATATCGCCTGGTTTTTTCCACATGTTCTCATAGAGGTCGGCAACGCGGTTGGTGTTGAACCAGGAATCGTTGTTCCATACCAGCCATGCCTGGGTGTTGTTAACCATGTATTTGTCAAGCATGAAGTTCCACTGCATGAACAGACCGAGACCTTTATAGTTCAGGTCGAAGGTAGCGCCACCGTAGTAAGGAGCGTACATGTTTTTACCTTCCAGGATAGCTGCATCACCACCATCGAAGTTGAAGGTTTCGTTACCGTTCTTGTCCAGCCAGATTTCACGGCCATCTTCCGGATTTACTCTGGAGAAGCGGTTGTATTTAAACTGACCACGGGGATAACCTACTTTTACGAGGATACCGGTACCAGTGCCCAGCAGTTCGTCTCTGAAGCCGTACAGCTCTGTAACGCGGTTTCTGTTGTAGGTGAAGTTACCACCAATGTTCAGGTTGAGGTCTTTAGAACGGATCACGTCTGATTTGAAGGTGAACTCTATACCATTGTTCTGCATTTTACCCATGTTGGCTTTGATAGAGCTAAAGCCGGTGAGGTAAGAAACAGGAACATCCAGTACCATGTCATAAGTGAGTTCGCGGTAGTAGTCAATAGTAAAGTTCACACGGTTGTTAACCAGTCCGAGGTCCAGGCCAACGTTGAACTTACGTTTCTTTTCCCAGCCCAGGTTGGGGTTAGCAGCCTGTGTAGGTACCACACCAGCTTTGCTTTCGTAGTTGGATTTGGAGTTGATGCTATAGGAAGGATAGAATCCGATATCATCATTACCGGTCAGACCAACGCTGGAACGTAAGCGGAGATCGCTGATCAGATCAGAGTTCTTCAGGAATTCTTCGCTTTTAGCATTCCACAGCACACCGACAGCCCAGAAAGTACCCCATTTGTTGTTAGCACCGAATTTGGAAGATCCGTCGCGACGGGCAGAGAGGTCTAAGAAATAGCGTTCTTTATAACCATAGTTCACAGAACCCAGCATAGAGAACATGCGGTACTTGCTCAAACTTCCACCGGCGCTGGTGGTTGCAGTCATGGCACCAAATTCATACAGGGTAGGGAATGCGGTGTTACGTGCAGTAACAGAGAAGTCATAATCGGTGAGTGCATTGTACTCTGTACCTACTACTGCGTTGATAGAGTGATCTTTGAATGTTTTGCGGTAGTTGAGCGTGTTGGTCCAGATAGCATTTGACCAGCGGGAGAAACGTCTGTAGGCGTTGCCATTGTCGGTAGCGGCTAACTCAGGAGCAGTCCAGCTTTTAGTAACATAGTCAGAGAGATTCATACCAACGCGGCTGGTGAATTTCAGTTCTTTGGTGATGGTTGCTTCTGTATAAGCGTTACCCATGAGTTTCAGGTGATCGTTGGTGTTGCCCAGCAAACCCTGGCTGCGGGACCAAAGCTGGCTTCTTGCGCCATTGTATGCCTGGTACTGCAGGAATTTTCTCCAGGAGCCATCATCATTTTTGAGGTTTTCGTATGGCATCAGCATGTAGGCCAGCATGCCCGGGTTGCTCAGGGAGTTACGGGTTTCGTTGGGCGTGGTTTCGTCCATGTAGGCTACATACAAAGACACTCCTGATTTTAACCATTTAGTGGTTTGGTTATCGACGCTCAGACGGCTGGAGTAACGTTTGAATTTATTATCAAAGTAAATACCATCCATCGCGAAATATTCCCCATTGAAATAAATGGTTGTCACATCGTTGCCGCTGCGTACAGATAAATCATGAGATTGAGTCTGTGAAGGTTTAAAAACCACTTCTGACTGGTTGAAGTCATTTTTCAGCAGTTCAGGAATGGCAGGATCATCTGCTTTCCTTTTACCGACGAAGACTTCATAATCCAGGCGGTCTTTGGTGTTCATCATTTTGAACTTGTTGCGGTTGATGTCGGAATAGCCGTAAAAACCGCGGTAGTCGATCTGCGGACGTGTATTTTGAGTGCCCTTTTTCATGGTGATCAGGATCACACCGTTAGCACCGCGGGAACCATAGATGGAAGTAGCAGAAGCGTCTTTCAGTACGTTGATCGTCTCTATGTCTGTGGGATTGATGAGAGAGAAGTCACTGCCGCTTACCGGCTGACCGTCTACAATGTAGAGCGGTGCAGTACCGGAGTTGATGGAACCCACACCTCTCATCAGGATCACAGGAGCTGCGCCCGGACGGCCACCGTTGGCCATTACATACATACCGGCAGTCTGTCCCTGCAGGTTGTGCATGAAGTTGCCGGCAGGCCTTGATTCTACCTGCTTGCCATCTACTGTAGTGATAGCACCAGTGATAGATCCTTTTCTTTTGGGAAGGTAACCGGTGCTGATTTCCACCTGGTTCAGGTTTTTCATGTCCGGAGCCAGTTGAACGATAACAGTAGACTTTTCTCCAATAGCCATATGCATGGTTTCAAATCCAACAAAACTGAAAACCAGTGTAGCTTTACCTGATACATTGATTTTAAAAGTTCCGTCCGGACTGGTAGTGGCGCCGGTGTTAGTTCCTTTAACGGCCACTGTTACGCCTGGTAATGCAGAACCGTCACGGGCGTCGGTTACTTTACCAGTAACCTGACGTTGCTGTGCAAACAACTGCACACACGTAAGGACTAATAAAAGAAATAGTAGTGTTTTCTTCATAATCGCTCGATTTAGATTAATGATTGTTAAGAAAAATGCAGACAAAAAGTACTCTCCCGATAAGTCCGGACGCTAATACGGGCCTATCAGTAAAGGCAAAAATGCTCAATACATTAAATGCTCAGTTATAAATTCATATAGTCGTTGGCGTTATATCATACGCGTTGCTCTATTAGATTTAGATTGTGTGTTAATAAATGTCCGGGAATCATGCAAAAACCAGTAGTATATGCTCCATAAAGGCAAGGGAATTCCCATTACAATACTGAACATCTGATTATCCGGTATTGAGGTGCAAAACCATGCTACACTGCTTCTAGCAAACAGCATAGCTTTATTTTTTATTTAGTTGATAAGTGCTTTGTTTTTTGTTGACAGTTGATTACTTAAAATATAGGCATCTACGGTTTAGATTGATTGCTGGTTGATTTTTAAACTGCTTCGTAACTGTAAATAAACAGCTTCAAAACAAAAATAAAAAGTTATCGACAGAAAAAGAAGTAAAAATTTTAAAAAAATATTAACACTTTCCGCATTTTGATAATATCATGACAGTAATAGGTGTTGCAGTAACAATTGTTAGCATGGATGGTATTGTCATACATGGCTTCGCAGGTGACCGGGCATATATCTCCCAAAGGCTTCAGATGGACTTGTTCGACCACTACCAGTTTAAGTTAAAGGTCCCGTTCAGAAATAACCAGCATGATTACACGAAATATCCGAAGAAAAACAGGTCTTCTCTACTTAGTTCATCAATTTCAAAAACGGGCCCCAAATTTCAAAGATCAAACACACTTTGGCTTTTTAATAGCACAGCGCATTATGTTTTAATAGAGATCATTTTGAAGTTGGTTATTTTATTTTTAGATTGGTGTTGTACTATCTATGTAAGTAAAGATTGTTTAAAACCGATTCAATAGATACATTATGTAAGCCTATAGACCTTGAATGTTCCCAAGTACCGTATTTTTCATTAACTATTTTCCACGACCATTTATGAAACTATTTGTTGACATGCAGCAATTTTTAATTAGACTATTAGAGTCCAGGACCAATGGGCAGAAGCTGCCTGGTTATTGGCAGACCTGTTAGAGGTTTAAGATTTTCCGCACCACGTTAAAAAAAGATAATCCTATTAGTGTTAGTTCGCTATTTGCAAAAAAAGGAATAATGAAAAATAAACTAAGATATGCGGCGTATGCAATTTTATTGCTGGTAATCTGTTCCACTAGGCAGTTGGAGGCCCAGATGCCTGTTCGGAAAGGTCCTGCATCCGCCGACGAGATTAAAAAAGCCCAGGCGGTGGTTGAAGGCAACCCCGACAGCCTGAAAGCACATAAAACTTATATATATGCGATGGGCTTAAATAATCCACTGCTTATACCCCAGTATAGAGCATGGATGAAAAAATATCCGGAAAATGTGAATGTTCCGCTGGCCATTGGTACAGCCTACTATAATGCCGAGATGCCGCAAGCAAAGGAATTCTTGCTAAAAGCTGCCACCATGGATACTCAAAACGCAAAGGTATGGTTTATGCTTTCGTCAGACGCATACATGAGGGGGCAAACCGATTTGTCTACTGAATATCTGAAAAAAGCAACGCTTATCGATCCTTCAGATGCCGGTTACGCATTCGCCTATCTAAAGTCTTTTGAGAATAGTGATCCGAATGGTTATAGGCAGAAAGTTTTTGATTTTTTAAAGCGTTTTCCAATAAGTGACCGTGGTGCCCAGGCCTTATATTCGCTAGCTACACGCGCCAATCCCGATGATAAGGTTAACTATTTCGAAGAACTTCGCAGATTATATCCCCCACAAAAATTTAGCTGGTCAGCATCCGGGATGATTGAATTAGCTGATATTTATCTGCAATCAAATCCGGAAAAGGCCCTGTCATTAATTAATGAAATGGGGGAAGTAAACGATTGGAAGATCAGGAAACAGGTAGCAACATCATTAATACAGATTGATGAATTGGAGGAAAAACAAAACTATAAAGAAGCCATTTGTAAACTTGGCCAGGTGAAACTTCCGGGGTTTAATTACATCGATGACTTTATAGCATTGAAGAAATCTTCTTTGTTGGAAAAAGCCGGTGAGTTCACAGCAGCTTATGACAGTCTGGCTGTAAAGTTCGCAAAACTACCCACTGATCAGCTTTACACAGCACTCTGGTTGTATGGAAGGAAAATAGGTAAGGATAAGGAGCAGGTTGACAAAGATATTGAAACGATCAGGAACAACACAGCTGTTCCTGCTTATCCGTTTGATCTGGACCTTTATACCAGTAATGGCAAGTTAAATTTGAATGACCTAAAGGGAAAGGTGGTATTGCTTACTTTCTGGTTCCCGGGCTGTGGTCCCTGCAAAGCCGAATTCCCGCACTTTCAGGCTGTGATCGACAGATTTAAAGGGGAACAGGTGGCATATGTAGGGATCAATGTGTCTCCTGAGCAAGACCCCTATGTTATCCCCCTTATGAAGAACAGCAAATATTCATTTATCCCATTACGGGGTACCTCGGCCTTTGCCGAAAAATACTATGGTGTAAATGGAGAGCCTGAAAATTTTGTGATCGACAAAGAGGGGAAAATTATTTTCAGAAAATTTCGTACCGATCATACCAATCACCGTACACTGGAATTAATGATATCTTCACTATTGTAAAAGGCTGGTGGAACCCAGTTTACTCAGGTGAAATAAAAAAGCCGTTCCGAACCCGGAACGGCTTTTTATAGATAGATGATTACTGTTTTACTTCACTACTTCAACCCAGCGGCCTGGAACGAAAGCATGGATGGTATTGTCATACATGGCTTCGCAGGAAGTGGCTGGAAGGTAGTACCGGCCCAGGTATGCGGCGTTGAGCAGCACATTGTAGGTCCTGGTTTTATTTTCTTCCAGGTTGAAATAAGTGTATACCCTGTCATCACGTATATCCATATACGTAGCGGGAGATGAGTGGAAGGCGCTGTCGTTGTCCATCAGGCGGGTATTGAGTATTTCCCATCCTGAAGGGAAGATCTGTGACAGGGCCATCTGCTCATAGTAGCCGCGTTTGCCGGGGTTTTTGATGGTCACGGTAGCCATAAAGTCGCTGCCCTGCTTAAGGGTAGCAGGATCTATGGACTTGCCATCGCGGGTGCTGTATTGTACCTGCATGTCCAGTATGTCTGGATTGTTGGTGGCCACTGGTTCCTGACCGGCTTCCGGCTGACCCTGGAGGATGAGGCGTACATACAGTACGTTTTGTCCGTTGTTCTGCAGGCTAATATTACCCTGTGCACCATTGAAGGTAACAGGCACCTGGGCTACAAAAGACTGACCGTTTACGTTGCCTTTCACACCATTGATCGTATAGTTGATATTGATTTTGCTGCTGCCTTTGTTAGTGCCGCAGAATTTAGATATGGCGATGAGCGCATAAGCGGTTGTTTGTGTGCTGTACCACTGGTCGTTTTGAGACAGGTGGGCAGCTATCTGTTTCACCAGATCGTTGGCGCGGTTACGTTGTCCGAGGATGGTGAGTGTTTCCAGGATCATGGCTTTATCGCGCAGATCGGAGCCGAAGGTACCGCCAAGCTGGTTGTATGGTTTCACTTCTGTGCTCAGGCCTTGAACGAGCGAATTGGCCACTTCGGGTTGTCCTGCCAGTTTATACGCTGCTGCCAGTCTCCATTTGGCGGGAACAGAAATGTATTTGAATTCCTTCAGTCTGTTCATGGCACCTACTTCCGGAGCTTTGGCCAGCGCCAGAAGATAGAGGCGGTAAGCCTGGGTAAGGTCGCCGCCGTAGAAGTTCTGGGTGTTGGGAGTCCAGGTGGTGGCTTTGTTACGCTGATATTTTTTCCATTGGTCGAGCAGTCCGGGAGGCAGTGTATATCCTTTCTCCTGTGCTTCGAGCATGAAGTTGCCGGCGTAGTTGGTGCCCCACTCATCAGACTGGGCCTGACCAGGCCAGTAGGCGAGACCTCCGTCTGATGTCTGGAAGCCTTTGAGTCTGTTGAGACCGGCTTTTACGTTACGGTCTATTTCGGCCAGCTGGCTTTCTTTGAGGTCCATCAGCTGGTTGAGTACTAGTTGAGGGAACACGCCGGAGGTGGTTTGTTCGATACAGCCGTGTGGATAACCGATGAGGAACTGCAGGCGTTTGCCCAGGTTGAGCGACGGGATGGTAGACACTTCCAGCACGCCTTTGTTGGTGCCGGCCATGCCTACAGGGCTGAAGGCCGTATTCCAGTTTTTACCGGCTTCCAGCGTTTGTTCCATCACGTTAGTAACTACCGGATTAGGGTTGCGTACATTCAGTTCTATATCTTCCTCTGCCCTTTCGCTGCCGCTGGTAGCTACCGCTTTTATTTTGGCAATACCGGTCTGTGATTTCACTTTCACATCAAAGTATACCATCTGTTCTCCGGGCTGGGAGAATGTAACGGTTTTGGTGGTTTCACCTACTACTTCCAGCATCGGGCTGGTGCTGAGGGTGACGTTGGCGGAACGGATATTGGGTTCGAGACCGAATACGGTTACGGGTAATTGTATCGTTTCGGAAGGTCCGAGTACACGGGGTGCTGTGGTGAGCAGCATCAGCGGTTTTTTCACGGCCACGGCTTTTTCAGCAAAGCCGTAGGCACCTTCCTGTCCTGCGACTACCATGGCTTTCACGGAACCGATGTATGGAGGCAGTTTGAATTTGTGGGTTTGTTTCTGTCCACCTTTCAGGTAGAAGGGGCCCATGAATTTCACTACCGGTTTGAAGCGGTTGGCTTTGGCGGCGCCGGCATTTTTGTTGAGTCCTTCGTCACCACCGATGCTGAGAATACGGTCCATATCTGCACCATAGGCACCTACTACGAAGTCAAACAGATCCCATGTTTTTACGCCGAGTGCTTCACGGGCATAGAAGGAGCTATGCGGGTCGGGTGTTTTAAACCTGGTGAGGTCCAGCAGCCCTTCATCTACGATGGCGATGGTGTAGGTCATCGGTTTGCCGTTGCTTTCGCTGACGGTGATGCTGGCTTCTGATTCCGGCTTCAGCTTGTCGGCCATGCTGATGACCGGTTTCAGGATAGTGCCGGGATCTTCCACGGTGATGGGAATGGTGCCATACATACGGATCGGCAGGTCGTTGATGGTTTGGGAGTGTGGCTGCAGCAGGGTAACGTTGACGTATATATTAGGCGTCATATTCTTTTCTGCCTTGAAGCGGAAAGTAGTCTGTCCCTGCTGGGTATTGATCCAGAATGTTTTGAGCACCTTGCTGCCGGATTCAATGCTGATGAGGCCACGGCCACCGGCACTGCTGGGGATGGTGAGGTTGACATCCTCTCCAGCCTTATAGTGTTGTTTGTCTGATGTAAACACCAGCATGGAGGCTTCAGCAGGATTTTCCTTCTGCATACGCTCAGCCCATCCCGGCCAGTCGATGTAAACGGCTTTACCTGCGGTATGACCACTCTGCAGATCTTTTACACGCACGAGGTAGCGGCCCCAGTCGGGTGAATTGACCTGCAGGTCCCATTTGCCTTTACCATTGCTGAGGGTGATGGTTTCCTTGCTGATCAGCTGGTTATAACTGTCCTGGGTGAAGTTGGAGTAATCGTCGGATTCTCCTTCATCCCACCACCATCTCCAGCGGATTTTGTACAGTTCTACCTGTACTTCGCGGGTGCCGCCGGTAAGGCTGCCATTATCGTTTACATCTACGATGTCTATAGTATGTGCCCTGTCGGTGAGCAACATACCGGTGGTGCGGTCACCCTGTGGTATCCGCAGGCCCACATAGGAGGTAAACGGATTGTAAGGCATGGAGAAGTGGTCAATACTGAAATCACCACCGGGCTCAAATACTTTTACTTCGAAGTTGGCTTTCAGTTGACCGGGAGCCAGTTTACCCAGCTGTATATCTGCTTTCACAGGTGCGGTACCGGTTTCACTCAACGGGCCTTCGAAGATGGTTTTATTTTCTGCTTCAAAATGAGTGACAGGGTCATCGAAGGTGAAGCCGGAGAAATTTTTGAAACTGGTGGCAGATTGTACCAGCGACACATCTACTTTAGCTTTGAGATGCTGGGCGGTGGCGCCAAACATCCACATGGCCGACAGGGTGCCCTGGGTGCCGGTTTTGGACAGAGCGGTGTTAGTACCGAAGTCCATTTTTATTTTCAGACGGTTGGGTTTAACCGTTTCGATGCGCACATTTTTCTGGAAAGTGGCGCCTCCTACTTTTACTTTGGCTACCCAGCTACCGGTAGGATCATCCGGTTGAGTGGCAGTAGCAAAGCTGTAGAAGCCGTTGAGACCTTCGTGCTGGTTGATCCGTTTGTACAGCTGTCCTTTGGGATTGTACAGTTCCAGTGTAACGGGGTGATCTGCCGGTAATTTTTTGTCTTTATCTTCCAGTATAAAGGTGAGGTAAACAGAATCGCCGGGGCGCCATACACCTCTTTCTCCGTACAGGAATCCTTTGATGCCGCTCTGTACTTCTTCTCCCTGTACATCAAAACGGCTGAGGGGTAGGGAACTTCCGTCGTCAAGTTTGAGATATCCTCTTTCGTTGTCTTTTTTGGCGATGAGCAGGTATGGCTTACGTTTCAGGTCGAAGGTAGCCAGGCCTTCCCCATCACTTTTGGTTTTAAAGATCACCTGGTTCTGATAGTCGAGCAGTTCCAGTTCCACGCCGGTGAGGGGTTTGGTATCGCGTATATCCGTTACCGCTACCAGCATGCTGTTGTTATTACCTCTTTTGGCAATGAGGCCGATATTGGAGCAGATAACGTTGCGGGAAGCCCACTTGTCTTTGTTGTAGTAGGAGTTGGAGCAGGCGTCGTTGCGACGGTCCCAGTTGTATCCGTAAGGATAATAGCTGTCATAACGCTGCCAGAAATCATCTTCATCATCTATCTTCTCCCCGCTTCCATAATATTCTCCTTCTCCTTCCTCTTCTTCTCCTTTGGCTGCTTCTCCGTTTTCACCGGTTTTTTTCTCTTCGGTGCATGTGGTGAGTGCATAGGCTTTACGGAAGCCGATGGTGATGCGGTAGATAGCACCAGGCTCTGTGCGCAGCAGTTTGTCGAGGTCGAGGAAGAAACGGTTTTTCTTGTGCAGGTTCACGGATTTGTCGGTGTCCAGGCGTATGGTTTTTTCTACCACGGCCTTGCCTACACGACGCAGTTCCTGGTCACCATTCAGGTTGTTCCGCTGAAGGTACTGCGGCACATTGTTTTCATATATTTTAATGATGGTCACGTCTACCGCGTTGAGGTTGACGGCTTCAAAGGGCATGACCAGTTTATTGCTTTCGGGAAGGATCACACCTTTGCCGGGGATGCTGACCGCAGGCAGGGTATTTTCAAAGTTGACGTTGGCGCTGAAAGTCTTGCCCAGCCGTTTGTCGGTGATGTTGATCACGCCTTCGTTGATCACGGCATTATAACTTCCTTCCAGGCGAACGGGCGCATATACTTTTACTTCGCTGCCGTCTATGGTGTAGCGCAGATCGCTCTGGCCGCTGATGCCGATAAGACCTTCGAGACTCTGTGCTACACTCACCGGATCGGAGAACTGCACCAGCAGGTGTTGTTCGGGATCAGACATGGCTTTTACGTCGAGCACTTTAAAGTCGCCAACGGCGGGTACTTCCACTGTTTTTTTGCCGCTGTTGTCTACTTTAAGGGCGCCTCCGTCCCAGCTGAGTTCCAGGTTACGGGCCATGTTGGCGCGTTCTATATTGGCGATGGTGAATTTTGACGTACGTTCGGCACTGTTATGCTGCCAGGTGATGGGCAGTGTTTTACCGCCGTAATGAGCTGTCAGCAGTTTTTCGATGGCCTGTGGGTTTTCCACATCGGCCGTATTTACGGCACCGGTATAGGTCATCTTGTCCAGTGTGGTGTTGGTGCTGGCTTTCAGTCCAAACATATCCAGGGAAAAAGAGGGCTTGATGACTTTGAACTCAAAATCAAAAGACTTCAGTTCACTGGGCACATCCATGATTTTGCTCAGCTTAAAAGTAGCCTGGTAGGTTTTTCCCGGCTGGAGATTTTCATCCGGGCGAAACTCGATGGTAGTGGCGTCTATCCAGTACGACTTCCCTTTGAGGGAAGGAGAAAACTCGAAGACCTCTTTGTCCAGCGGTTCATTTTGGGTGTGGGTCACATTTACCTGCCCTGCCAGCTGAACGCGGATAGGGCTTTGTTTGGAGACGATACCTGCCGTATAAGCTTCTATATACTTGGCAAATCCGGGGTTCATCTCTTTTCGCGTGGTCCGGCAGCCACTCATCATATACAACGCTGCCAGGGAAACAAATAATGCTACTACAGCAAACAGCCGTTTTGTTGGGTGCATCAGGAAAGAATTATGGTGATTAACTATTAGTCGCGAAGATCGAACTATTTTTTGATTATGTATTTGATTATTTAGTTATCTGATGTGCCCATGGCCCATGGTCATCATTCGGATAACTAAATAATCAAATGCATAAGCAGATTGTTTTATATCATTTTGCCAGCACTGAGACGAAGGAATTGATCCACGCAGCCGGGCAGCTCTTCTTCGTAGTGGGTCACATAAATCAGGGTAACCGGCATATGTTCACACAACATTTCTATCACTTTTTTGAAATGTTGTTTCTGTTGATTGTCCAGTCCCTGGCAGGGTTCATCAAATATCAGGAGGGGCGGATTTTTTACCAGGGCCCTGGCCAGCAGGCAAAGGCGCTGGGTACTTTCGGATACCTGTTTAAAGGGAGCCGACTGGTAAACATCTATTTCCAGTATCTCTATCCATGCTTTGGCGACAGCCTCCTGTTCGGGCGTTACCGGACGGGTACTGCCGATGATATCAGTGAAGCCCGAGCAGATCACTTTCAGGCAGTTGTCGCGGGAAGTAAAGTACTGATGCAGTTCAGGGGAAACGAAACCTATCTTTTTCTTGATATCCCAGATACTTTCGCCGGAACCCCGTCTGCGGTCAAACAGCCATAACTTGTTGGCATATGCCTGTGGGTTGTCACCGTTGATGAGGCTGAGCAGGGTGGATTTGCCGGCACCGTTATGGCCCAGCAGGGCCCATTTTTCATTGGTTCTCACTGTCCAGTTGATCTGGTCGAGGATGGTGGCTTCTCCATATTTCACCCGTACATCTTCCATACGCACAATGGTATCGAAGTGTTCCGGCTGCCGCTGCTGCACGACGGCGGCTATCTGCTGCGCTTCCATGGCTGGCAGGGGGATATCGGTCAGTGCGGGCAGGGGCAGTTCCATAAACTCACTGCGTGTATACTTGCCCGTGATAGCGCCATTTTCCAGGGTGAGCACATGGGTGATATGTTCAGGGATCTCCTGCGGAGAGGTGGCCAGCAGCACGGTGGTACCGTTGCTGATGATTTCATTGATCATCTGGCTGAAGTCTTTCCGCGTTTGCACATCCAGCCCGATAAACGGGTTGTCGAGCATCAGCAGCTGTGGCTGTTGCAGGAGTGCGCGGGCGATCATCACACGGCGGGTTTCGCCGTTTGATAATTTGATCAGCCTTTTCTCCATCAGCGGCACTATCTTCAGCGGCCTTACCAGTTCGGGGACTTCCGTGATTTCCAGGTATTCCGCCACAGTAGGGGAATTGTCGGCATCCATGCTGTTAAACCGCTGCTGATAATAGAAATCGGTGGTATTGGAAAGATTACGGAAAGTATGATGATGGCCCACCAGGGAGATCAGGTTACGATAGTTGAAATAAGGGTCGGTGACGGTATTTTGTTGCTTCCACACATCATAAAAATGATAACGGATACCCCCGTTGATGATATTAAACTTACCAAGTATGGTATTGAGCAGGGCCGTTTTACCAGAACCGCTGGCACCGGTGATGGCCCATTGTTCGTTTTCCTGTATTTCCCAGTCGAGTGTTTGAAAGATGGTTTTATCGAGATACCTGACGGTAATATGTTCCAGGGAGAGGAACGGGTTATTGATTGCCATGATTTTCCAGAGTTGGGCTAAAGATTCATTTGTCGTCTATAAAATTAGCAGGAATATTGAAAGCTTCTATTAAATTTATGGCAAACGAGTATTTATGAACTGGGAGATCAAACCTTTTGCAGAACTGACGGTAGATGAATTGTACGATGTGCTGCGTTTACGCAGTGAGGTATTTGTAGTGGAGCAGCAGTGTGCGTATCAGGACCTGGATAACAGCGACCAGAAAGCGCTGCATCTGATGGGACGTAATGGGGAAGGGCAGTTACTGGCATATACCCGTTTATTTGCTCCCGGAATCAAATATACAGAGGCTTCTATCGGGCGGGTAGTCACCTCTCAACTGGGGAGGGGCACCGGTGTCGGCCGGCAGCTGATGGAAAAATCCATCGCTACCGTCGAATCGGTTTATGGTAAAGGACCTATCAAGATCGGTGCGCAGCAATACCTGCAGCGTTTTTATACTTCCCTGGGCTTTGAACAGACCAGTGATACCTATCTCGAAGATGGGATACCTCATATCGAGATGATCCGTCCTTAATTATTTCTTTTTCTTTTTATTGTCTGTCAACTTTACGTGTTCCCTGATTTTATACAGCGGGAACAGGTAAGAGACAGTGTACTGCATATCAAATACAGCCTTTTTGGAACCACTGCCGAAACCGGGGATGACCAGCGGGGTGAACTCGTCTGATTTTACATTGTTGATCAGAATACGTTCACGCAGACTCCAGCCGAGGAAGAAATTTTTCAGCACTTCCGCTTTCAGGCCCAGCACCAACTCTATCCAGTGGGCATTGACATTGGTTTTAGGGACAGAGCCGCTAAGGTTGTTGCCCCAGTAGCTGTTGGTGATCTTATAGGAAGGCACCTCGTAGGTGAGGTGTGAAAATCCGTACCGGATACCGCCGTAGAACATATTCTTTTCGGAGGGAGACTGCCTTTTCAGGAAGTTATAATCGATTCCCAGGGTGATAAAAGCACCGTTGCCTTTATAGGTGTAGTTGGTATCACTGTGGGGCGTATTGGCATAACCTAATTCTGCAGCTGCATAGAGGCTGGGGGTAAGGCGTATGTCCGCAACGACTGTCCCTTCCTTGCGGTAGGGATAGTAGATGGAGGTAACGATGCGGCTCAGGTCCACTCCTACCCTGAGGCCACCGGGAATCCGGTTGATACTGTCTTTCACCGGTACTACCCTGGTGGTATCGGTGGTATGTTTGCGGATAGTATCTGTTTTGGCGGCTGCGGGTTTGGCAGGTGTTTGTGCCTGTGCAGTGAAGCCTAACAGAATACTAATGATTAAGGAAAAACAAAGTAAGGTGCGTATCATTACTGTTGGTGACTGCCTTTGAGTTAATAAGTACAGAATCGATGGTATGCAGGGTAGTGATCACGGTATCCAGGAAGAAGAAGGTACCGAAGCCACAACCCGGCGATATAAAGTGTCTGGTACGTTTATACCTGAACGTGAGGGTGTCGGGTGTCAGTGTGGAGTCTACCCGCAGAAAGAAGATGCTGCTGTCTATCGTAGGTGCCAGGGGCATGAAGGCATCTGTCAGTGGTTGTTTTCTGTAGATAGAATCTTTGTTGACACCGTTGCTGATAGCATATACCGTCACTTTGGGCATGGTGGTATCGCGTACTCTTATTATCCCCTTGGTGGTGTCGAGCAGGGAGAAGTGTACGTGAAGGTCTGTACGAAGTGTCTGGTCGCACAGTTTTGTTTCATTCTCACAGGCAGCCACGCCTATGAGCGCGGCGCAGGTGAGCAATATCTGGTATAACGTTCTCATACAGTTGGCAAGATATTAAATTCCCAGCTCCTTTTTGAGGAATCCGGCAGTATGGCTGTCTTTACAGGTACTTACCTGTTCGGGTGTGCCTGTACAGAGGATGGTACCACCGCCTGCGCCGCCTTCGGGGCCCAGGTCTACGATGTAGTCGGCCATTTTGATCACATCGAGGTTGTGTTCAATGACCAGTATGGTATTGCCTCTGTCTACCAGTTTATTTAACACTTTGAGCAACAGCACGATATCCTGGAAGTGCAGCCCGGTGGTGGGTTCATCGAGGATATAGATGGTTTTGCCGGTATCTTTTTTAGATAGTTCGGTGGCCAGTTTTACGCGCTGGGCTTCACCGCCGGACAAGGTAACGGCCGACTGGCCGAGGGTGATATATCCCAGTCCTACGTCCTGCAGTGTTTTGATTTTGCGGTGTATCCATGGCACGGCCTGGAAAAACTCCACTGCTTCATCAACAGTCATGTCCAGCACATCGGAGATGGATTTGCCTTTATAGCGGATCTCCAGTGTTTCCCGGTTGTAGCGGCGGCCATTGCATTTTTCGCAGTGAACGTATACATCGGGGAGGAAGTTCATTTCGATGACACGCATGCCACCGCCTTCACAAACATCACAGCGGCCTGTTTTTACGTTGAAAGAGAAACGGCCGGCATTATAGCCCCGGATCTTAGCTTCCGGTACGGAGGCGAAGAGGGTGCGGATATCGGTAAAGAAACCGCAGTAGGTGGCCGGGTTGCTGCGGGGCGTACGGCCGATAGGTGACTGGTCTATCTCTATCACCTTGTCGATATGTTCCAGGCCTTTGATGCTTTTATAGGGCATCGGTACGGCTTTGGAATCGTAGGCATGTTTGGAGAGAATGGGATAGAGCGTTTCGTTGATCAGGGTGGATTTACCACTACCGGAAACGCCGGTCACACAGATGAAAGTGCCGAGTGGCAGTTTCAGGTTGACATTCTTCAGATTGTTGCCGGTGGCGCCTTTCAGCTCCAGGCTGTTGCCGCTGCCTTTGCGGCGTTGGGCGGGTATTTCCACGGCGCGTTTTCCATTGAGGTAGCCGGCAGTGGGTGTGTTGAGCTTAAGGATCTGGGCAGGGGTACCCTGGGCGATGATCTGGCCACCGTGTTTACCGGCGCCAGGGCCGATGTCTACCAGGTGGTCGGCATGGAGCATGATGTCTTTGTCGTGTTCCACAACGATCACGGTGTTGCCCATTTCACGCAGGTTGCGCAGGGCATCGATGAGCTGCATGTTGTCGCGCTGATGGAGGCCGATGCTGGGCTCATCCAGGATATAGGTGATGCCCATGAGCTGGGAGCCTATCTGGGTGGCCAGGCGGATACGCTGCGATTCTCCGCCGCTGAGTGTGCGGGTGGGCCTGTTGAGTGTGAGGTAGTTAAGACCTACATTCAGCAGGAAGCCCAGACGTTCACGAATCTCTTTCAGGATATCCTTGGCGATAGCGTTTTGTTTTTTCTCGAGGCGGTCTTCGATGTTGGCAAACCATTCAAACAGATGGTTGAGGTCCATGTTGCCCAGCTCGGAAATATTTTTCTCGTCTATTTTAAAGAACAGGCTTTCTTTTTTGAGTCGGGTGCCGTTACATTCCGGGCAGGTGCTGAGGGCCATAAAACCTTCTGCCCAGCTGCGCACATGATCGGAGGTGGTGCTGTTGAAATAACGGCGTACCGTGTTCACCACCCCTTCAAACTCGGTGGAATACTTGGTGGTGTCTGAGTTTTCATCGAAGGAAAGGTCTACTTCCAGTTTACCGTTTTCATCGCCAAACAGCAGTACGTTCATGGCTTTCTCCGAGATGGCGGAGATAGGGCCGGTGAGGGAGAACTTATATTTTTTTGCCAGCTGCTGCACCTGTTTGTAGGTGAAGGTGTCTCTGGCTTCTCCCAGTGGTTTAAGTCCGCCTTCTTCCAGGGATATGCTGGCATCAGGGATGATGCTGTCCATATCGATCTGATAGATGCTGCCGAGGCCTTTACAGCGCGGGCAGGCACCATAGGGTGAGTTGAAGGAGAAGGTGTTGGGAGATGGTTCTTCGTAGGAGATACCGGTATCTTCACACATCAACTGTTTGCTGTACTGACTAACCTTATTGGTGTCGTGGTCCATTACAAACATGAGGCCTTTGCCCATGGTGAGCGCTTTCTGCACACTCTGGCTGATACGGGTGCGGGCATCTTCCTGTACCTGTACCCTGTCTATCACCAGTTCGATGTCGTGGATTTTGTAGCGGTCTACCTGCATCCTTTCTTTAAGGTCCAGGATTTCACCATCTACTCTTACTTTAAGATATCCCTGTTTGCGTACCTGTTCAAACAGCTCGCGGTAGTGACCTTTACGGCCGCGTACCATGGGCGCGAGGATGACGAGTTTCTTTTTCGGATAGTGCTTGAACAGATGTTCGAGGATTTCTTCTTCCGAGAAACGCGTCATGCGTTTGTTGGTATTGTAGGAATATGCCAGTCCCGCGCGGGCGTAGAGCAGACGCAGGAAGTCATAGATTTCCGTGATAGTGCCTACAGTAGAACGGGGATTTTTATTGGTCGTTTTCTGTTCTATTGAAATAACGGGAGAGAGACCGGTGATTTTATCCACATCGGGTCTTTCCATGTCGCCGATAAACTGACGGGCATAAGCGGAAAAACTTTCCATATATCGGCGTTGTCCTTCAGCGTATATGGTATCAAAAGCGAGAGAGGATTTCCCGCTTCCGCTGATGCCGGTGATTACCACCAGCTTATTTTTGGGCAACTGCAGGTCGAGGTTTTTCAGGTTATGCTCCCGTGCGCCAAATACTTCAATCTGGTCATCTGGCATGATTTCCGGGACGGGGGCAGCGGTTACATTCTCTTTTTTCTTTGCCATAATATTAAAGTACTAAGCTACGGGATAATTACGAATTCCTCATGACGAATTAGCATGTATGGGCGGAGGTATTTTGTCTTTTTCAGGCTTGTACTGGTTATGCTGATTTTAATTTTTTTCGGGAGATGCTGAACACGGATGCTGACAAAGGGATATAAAAAAGATCAGCGAAGACCTCTCTGTGGAGATCTTCGCTGACAGTTATGTTTCAGGCAGCAGGGCTGCTTATTTGGTGTATTTTTTAAATACTACGATGGCATTGTGTCCACCGAAGCCGAAAGTGTTGCTCATGGCTACATTCACGGTGCGGTTCTGTGCTTTGCCGAGGGTGAGATTCAGGTTGGTAGGGATACCTTCGCCCAGTACAGTAGTGTTGATGGTAGGCGGAATGATATCTTCCTGAGTAGCTTTGATACAAGCGATGGCCTCGATAGCACCGGCAGCACCGAGCAGGTGGCCTGTCATGGATTTGGTGGCGCTGATGTTCAGCTTTTCAGCGTGTTCACCAAATGCAGCTACGATGGCTTTCAGCTCGCTCACGTCACCTACCGGTGTGGAGGTGGTGTGGGAGTTGATATAGTCTACATCAGCAGTTGTCAGACCGGCATCTTCCAGGGCTTGTTCCATACCCAGTCTGGCGCCGAGGCCTTCGGGGTGGGTAGCTGTGAGGTGGTAGGCATCGCAGGTCATGGCACCGCCGATCATTTCACCATAGATGGTAGCACCTCTGGCGATAGCGTGTTCATATTCTTCCAGTACGATAGCACCGGCACCTTCGCCCATTACAAAGCCATCACGTTCTGTGTCGAAAGGACGGGAAGCATGTTCTGGCTCTTCGTTGCGGGTAGACAGTGCTTTCAGCGCGTTAAAACCTGCAATACCGGCACGGGTAACAGGAGCTTCAGAGCCACCAGTCACGATTACGTTGGCTTTACCCAGACGGATGTAGTTGAAAGCATCCACCAGTGCGCTGGTAGAAGATGCGCAGGCAGATACGGTACAGAAGTTAACGCCCATGAAACCGTATTTCATGGCGATCTGGCCGGCTGCGATGTCGCAAATCAGCTTGGGAATAAAGAACGGGTTGAATTTAGGTACAAAGTTAGCTGCTGCAAATTCAACGATCTGTTCTTCGAACGTGAGCATACCTCCGTTGCCGGAAGCCCAGATCACGCCTATTTTGGTTTTATCGATACCTTCTTTTTCGAGGCCTGCGTCCGCAACCGCTTCGTGTGCAGCTGCCATAGCGTACTGCGTGAAGTTGTCCATTTTGCGGGCTTCTTTCTTTTCCATGTATTTCTCTACATCAAATCCTTTGACTTCACAGGCAAATTTGGTTTTGAACTCTGTGGTGTCAAATTTAGTGATGGGCCCGGCGCCACTCACGCCAGCCTTCAAATTGCTCCAAAAAGAATTTACATCATTCCCGATAGGTGTCAGTGCCCCTAAGCCGGTAACCACAACCCTTTTCAGTGTAACAGTACGCATATTTTTTACTTTAATAAAAAAAGTTAGAGCGCAAATTTAGTTACTTATTGTTATAGATAAGCATATTCATTAAGATTATATAACATAACTTTCCATTTTGCAGGTAGAGATCAATACTGTGGCGGATTTGGGCTGTCAGAACTTATGCCGGGAAAGCAAAAAGTGTTATAGAGTGTTAACATTTTCTGCCGGGCAAGGGGAAAAAGCACATGAAAGAACCCTTGACCGGCTACCTCCAACCGGAAGGGGCAGCTGTCTGTTCGTCCGGTAGCGCTGTTGACAAGAAGAAATCTCCGGATCATACCAGTATCTCATAAAGATTTCATGATAAGTATGAAAAAGCCGGAAAATAATATTTAATATCGCATATACACTTGTGCCATACTGATGACAGGTCAACCAAATAAAGATATTTTGTGGATGGAGCGTCTGCGGGAGGATGATGCGGCTGCATTTACCGAAATCTATGAGGCTTACCGTGAAAAGCTGCTGGCAGTGGCTTTTAACAGGCTGTCCGACATACAGGCAGCAGAAGATATCGTACAGGACGTATTCGCCAGCCTCTGGAACCAACGGCATAACCGGCAGATCAACAATGCCGGTGCCTATCTGGCCACGGCCGTAAAATATAAGATTCTGGACCGTTTCCGCCGGGAACAGCTGCTGCGTCAGTACCAGGAGGTTTACAGCACCAACATACCTGTGAACGTTGCAGAACCGGAAATGACCTACCAGTATAAACATATCCTGCAACTCCTGCAGGAAGAAGTGAACAAACTCCCGGAAAAATGCCAGCTGATATTCCGCTACAGCCGTGAACAGGGCATGCCGGTAAAAGAAATCGCACAAACACTGAATATCTCCAGTAAAACTGTGGAAAACCAGCTCACAAAGGCTTTGCGCCAGCTGAAAGGTAGCATCAGACACTTATTTTCCATATTTTTCTCCTTTTTTTTCTGAACGACGTAGGGGATTGTTTCCAGTTGTTCGACTCATCAGTGTAATTACCGTTATGAAAGTAAACCAGGATCTATTAAACGCTATAGAGAAGTATCTGCGTGGCGAAGCCTCCGCAGAGGAACGTGCGTTGGTAAATCAATGGTACCACTCCTTCAGCGACGAGCAGGTGAACATCCCCGCTGCTACCGGTTTTGACAAAGAAGAAATTTTCGACAGAATACAGGGAAACCTGCAGGAACTGGTTCAGCAGCCAGCACCTTCCCGCGGCAAAGTTCGCAGGCTGTGGCTGAAACGTACAGCTGTAGCGGCCGGAGTTGCCCTTGTGCTAGGCGCAGGACTATGGTGGCTACGGATATCCAAAAACGCGGCCCCATCTCAGCTTGCAGCCACACAAACCCCGTCACCGGTGATGCCGGGAAGCAACAAGGCCATACTGGTACTGGACGATGGCAGCACCATGACCCTGAACGACAGCCTGCAGGCAGCTATTGGCAATGCCCAGGTAAACGGAAAGTCCCTGGTATACACGCCGGAGAATAATCAGAACAGTGCAATACAGTACAATACCCTGAAAACACCACAGGGCGGCCAGTTTGCAGTAGTACTGCCTGATGGTAGTAAAGCATGGCTTAATGCTGCCAGCTCATTGAAATACCCTACCAGCTTTAATGGACAGCAACGTACCGTGGAACTGAGCGGGGAAGCCTATTTCGAAATTGCACCAGATCAAAATAAGCCCTTCATCGTCCAGGTAAATAATATGAAAGTGCAGGTACTGGGTACCTCCTTCAATATCATGGCTTACCCCGAGGAGAAGAGCATCAAAACAACACTGATAACAGGCGCCGTCAACGTGACCAACGGCCATGCCTCCAAACAGTTGTCACCAGGACAGCAGGCTGCTTCAGATAGTAGTCAGCAGTTGACTATCACCCAGGCCGATGTGAATGCAGTGATAGCCTGGAAAGAGGGGAAATTCGAATTTACCGGAGAAGCAATTGATGTGGCGCTAAGGCAACTGGCAAGATGGTACGACCTTCAGCTGCAGTTTGAAGATGGTATCCCTGAGGAACATCTCAGCGCGGTATTCCCACGCAACACCAGCCTGGAAAACATTATCAGAATGCTGGAACTGAGTGGCATCCACTGTAAGCTGAACGACCGCAGACTGATAGTCAGCAGGAATTAATCATTCATTATATCGACAGTAAAAAACCAGTAATCTAAATCCAAAATGTAAGCAGAACAATGAAAAAACCATTTTAAAAGCCAGACGTCAATCGGGTTAAGGGTTTCCGATTGTCATAACTAATCTATTCCGATACCGATAACATTTCACCAAACACATGTGATGTATGAGTTCTCCTCACTACAATGGGACTTCGTATGCCCAAAAATTCACTTTTTTCAAGACATTCCGGGTATTCAGGCTGATACTCCTGCTGGTATTCCTTTCCCTGCAGGTGGCCGCACTCGGTTATTCCCAGACATTAACATTGCATCAGCGTAATGCTACGCTTGCACAGGTCTTTAAAAGTATTACCCAGCAAACGGGTTACAATTTTATGTACCGCGATGAAATGCTTTCCAAAGCACAGCGTGTTACTGTTTCTCTCACCAATGTGGATTTAAAATCAGCATTGGATGCCTGTTTCTCCGGGCAGCCCCTCACTTATTCCATTGTGGATAAAGTGATTGTGGTAGATACCAGAAAAGAAAAAATGCAGTTGACAGCAGTGCAGGACGTGGATCTGCGCGGACGCATTGTAAACGATAAAGGTGAAGCCCTCCCCGGAGCTTCCGTTGTCCTGAAAGGCACCACCAAACGCGCGATGACAGATGAGAAAGGAGAATTTATGATTAAAGATGCAGATCCTGCCAATGCCATACTGGTAGTGGATTATATTGGATTTGAAAGACAGGAGGTAAATCTGCAAGGCCGTTCATCCGTTACCGTTACCCTGAAACAGAAAAATGCAGATCTCACTGACGTGGTAGTAGTTGGATATGCAACACAAAAAAGAGTGAACCTCACCGGTGCTGTGGCCACTGTTACCAGTAAAAGCCTGGAAAACCGCCCGGTTACCAACGTGTCCAGCGCATTAGCCGGATTAAGCCCCGGGCTGCAGGTCCGTCAGAGTTCCGGTAAACCCGGCTCTGATGGCGCCACCATCCGCGTTCGTGGTGTGGGTACACTCAACAACAGCGATCCGCTGGTCGTGATTGATGGTATCATCGGTAGCATGGATGCCGTAAACCCGACAGATATAGAGAGTATCTCTGTGCTCAAAGATGCGGCCTCCTCTTCTATCTACGGTACCCTGGCTGCAAACGGTGTAATCCTCATCACCACCAAAAAGGGCAGCCGCAACCGCACGACTGTTACCTACAGTGGTACCCTGTCTACTGTACAGCCCAGCAACCTGCCCAAGTTTGTCAACGACTATGTGCGTTACATGAAGCTCTACAACGAGAGTGCCCGCAACCTCGGACAGGCAGAACTGTTTAAGCAGCAGACCATCGATACCTGGAACAATGCCAACGCTCACCCCGATGATCTGAATGCAGCAGGTATCCCCAACTCCGTGGTATATGCCAATACAGACTGGGCTAATACCGTATTTAAGCACAATGTGCTGCAACAGCATAACGTTTCCGTTGCCGGCGGTGGAGAAAAATCCACCTTCCTGGTTTCCGCGGGCTACCAGAACAACCCCGGAACGATGGACCATACAGAAGCCAAACGTTATCAGATACGCCTCAACCTGGACAGCAAAATCAATCAGTTTATTACGGTTGGTACGCAAACGTTTGCAAGCCAGGAATTATTCGGACTGGGAAATACAGACAACGCCTTCAACTATCTCCGGCAGACAACACCGGGCGTGCCATCCATCTACCAGGGAAAATACGGATTCCCAACTGCCCTGGAAGAATCACAGACAGCCAATAACATCCTGTTATATCTTAATAACGTAGCAGGAAAAAATGTGCAGAACAGATTCAACTCCACCGTGTACGCCACACTCTCTATCCTCCGCGGACTGACATTTGAAACCAAATTCAACTACCAGACCCGTTTCCTGGATAAACAATTCCATGATGTTCCTTTTGCTAAATGGGACCTCTCCACCAACGTGGCCAAACAGCCGGCTGCCACACCAGACCAGCTCACCACCAGCGTGGATCACGCCAAAGAATTCACCACCACCTTCGACAACGTATTGCGCTACAGCACACAGTTCAGAGGCGGACATGATTTTTCTGCACTCGTTGGTTATAACCAGAATTACTATTACTACAACCGTGATGCTGCCACCAGGAAAGGCCTGATATCCGAAGAAGTGACCAACATTAACGTAGCCGGAAATACCAACAACGTATTTGAAGGTGCAGAATATGACAATGCGCTCCGCAGCTGGTTTGGCCGTATCAACTACGCCTACCGGAACAAATATCTGTTAGAGGCTAACCTCCGCTACGATGGCTCTTCCCGTTTTGCATCCGCGTCCCGTTGGGGTTATTATCCTTCTTTCTCTGCAGGATGGCGCCTCACAGAAGAAACATTCCTGAAAGATCTCCTGAAAGATTTCCAGCAACTGAAACTGCGTGGCTCCTGGGGTAAACTGGGTAACAACGGCGGTGGCGACAGGTCTAGAGGCAACTACGACTATCAGACGCTCTACAACCAGGTGTATTATTCCTTTAACAATACCGCTGTCAATGCATTGGCTGTTACCAAACTGGGTAACCCCGGTTTGCTCTGGGAAGCTACTGCTATCTCTGATATAGGACTGGATGCGACTTTACTGAATAATGCGCTGAACGTCTCCATCGACTACTACAGCAAATCCACCAGCGGCATCATTACCACGCCGCCTATACCACTGACAGCGGGCAATGCCGACGCTCCTACTGTCAACACCGCTACAGTATCCAATAAGGGTATTGAACTGGTGGCCAGCTACAACCATAAATTCGGCGAGGTGGACATTACTGTTGGCGGTAATTTCTCCTACAATAAAAATATCATCACATCGTATCGCGGCGCTTTCCAGGATGGTTATACCACTGATGCCAACGGTAACAAGGTATGGGCTTCCAATATCGGCAAGGTATCTTCCAATAATGGGAATAGATACAGGGTGGAAGGACACCAGATCGATGAGTATTATCTCAACAGACTGTATCAGGGTAATGGCTCCTATTTCAATGCAGATGGCAGCGTGAATATCAATGGTGGTCCTAAAGACGGTATGATCCGGTCAACGAAAGATATGGACTGGCTGAAAGCTATGATGGCCGCTGGTTATACCTTCCTGCCTGCTCAGGGCGCCGACAAAGGAAAAATCTGGTATGGTGACCTGATTTATGCTGATACCAATGGTGATGGCATTTATGGCAACAACTACGACAGGACCTTCACCGGTACCAGTGGCACGCCTAAATACAACTACGGGTTTAACTTCAGCGCATCCTGGAAAGGAATATACCTCAACATGATCTGGGCCGGAAGTGCCGGTATGCAGTATTACTACAACGACCGCGGATATTTAAGTTCTGTCACTACCGCCGGTAATGCGATCGGACTGGATGTGGCCAATGATCACTACTATTACAACGACGCTAATCCTGCTGATCCGGCCAACAATATCAACGGTAAGTACCCTCGTCTGAAACTGAATACAGATCCGCAGAACAGTCTGGATAACAATTTCTATCTCTACAATGCCTCTTACCTGAAATTAAAGAACGTGCAGATCGGTTACCAGATTCCGGACCGTCTTACCAAACGTGCCGCTATCAGCAAAGCTATTGTGTATGTGAGTGGAGAAAACCTGCTGACGATTACGAGATATCCCGGCCTTGATCCGGAAATCGGCGCCAGCGTTGGGTATCCAACCATGAAGCAGTATGCATTGGGCCTTAATGTTACTTTCTAGTTCTTAAAAGTTAGTGTATGAAAAAGTTCAGAATATTAATATATGCCGCCGGGCTCCTGTCCTTAGCCAGTTGTAAGAAAAACCTGCTGGACACCACGTCCTATACACAGGAAAGTGATGCCCTGATGTGGACAACAGACAACCTCACCGATCAGGGTATGGCCGGCGTATATGCCGCCCTGAGATTGAATATAGACCAGAGCAGTGCCTCCGGTAATGAACTGTATCAGCTGGACCGGTATGGTGTGGGCAGTATGGTGCGTGATGCAGATGGTTTACAGGTGGGTACTATTACGCCCAGCAGTGGTATGTTCAGCGTTAACTGGAAACAGTTTTATGATGGTATTCAGCGCGCCAACAATGCGATTGTGAATATCCCGCTGAAATCACCTTCTGCCAGTGATAAAAAAGCGAGATATCTGGCAGAATCCAAATTCCTGCGTGCTTATTTCTATTTCAGGTTGAATCAGCTGTGGCATGGTGTACCGGTGTATCTTCAGCCATTTACAGCAGAAGAAGCCGTGAAAGGCCGTGAAACAGAAGACAGTGTATGGCGGGTAGTCATCAACGACCTTACAGATTGTATTAACGAGCCCAACCTGCCGCTGAAGAATTCAAAAGGTAATGCCAACTACGGGCACATCACAAAAGGTGCTGCCTATGCGCTCAGAGGTAAAGCCTATCTGTATACCCGCAACTGGGCTGCTGCTGCAACCGATTTCTCGAAAGTACAGGAAGCGGGATATACCCTTTTCAACGGAGACTACAAACTGCTTTTCAAAGAAGTGAATGAACAAAGTGATGAGATGATTTTCTCCATCCAGAATATCGCTGTGACTAACTTTGGTTCTACCACCCAGTTCTTCTGTGGCAACAGAAGTTCCTTTGGCTCCTGCTGGAATACCTACCTGGTTTCTCCGGTAGTGGTAGATATGTATGAAAATTCCGATGGCAGCAAGTTTGACTGGGAAAAGGTCATCCCCGGATTTAAAGGAATGACGGCCGCACAGCGGGAAGTATACTTTTTCAGAGACGGACTTACTGCAGGCGAAATTGCAGCCGCTACTTCACGCGGACTGGATATGACTAAGTATCTGCCCGTTGGCAATGAAGCACGTATCAAGGCTGCTTATACCAACCGGGATCCACGTTTAGCCGCCAACGTTATCACGCCGTATTCGGAGTACCTGGGCGTAAACGGAAGTGCTAATCAGGTATACGTTTCAAGATGGCCTTTCCGTTCCAATACCACGCCTACCTGGGACCTGGCAACAGATACCAAGGCATATTACTATTACCTGCACCGCAAATTTGTTTATGAAGGAGCTACTGAAACCATCAACCGGGCTTATGGCCCTACTGACTTCCCGGTGATCCGTTTTGCAGACGTGTTGCTGATGTGGGCTGAGGCCCTGAATGAGCAGGGATTCAGCCAGCAGTCGCTGGACCTGGTGAACAAAGTGCGGGCAAGAGTAGGCATGCCTGCCCTGCAAAATGCTGACGTTTCCAAACCTACTTATGTAGGCGACCAGACTACCATGCGTGAGCGTATCCGCAACGAACGCAGGGTGGAATTTGTGAATGAGGGCATCAACTACTTCGATGAACTGCGCTGGAAAACATGGAAGGAAAAAACTTTTGCCGTAGGCGCCGGTCTTCAGCAGATCTGGGGCAACAATGTGGTTAACTATTCCTGGAAAGGCGATTATATCTACAACTGGGCCATTCCGCAGAGTGAAATCGAACGTAATCCCAACCTGGTACAGAATCCGGGCTGGATCAACTAATAATAACCTATCCTATCCTATTTCGTCTTATAAGCAAAGGCTGTCTCGTAAAGTTGAGGCAGCCTTTTTTATACGGAAGCACATGAAAAGAAGATGCCGTCTCTATAAAGGGACGGCATCTTCTTTTATGATTGCATTATTAGTCTTTTCGTTTATGCGGCGGCTACTGCTGCCGGTTCCGGTATAGCATTGATGCGGAGGGTCCGTTGTTTGAGGAAGGAGATGATCTCTGCATCAGACTGGAAGCGGTCGCCGATATTCACAAAGTGTTTGGCCAGCAGGTCGTAACGTTTGGTCATCAGCCAAAGCCATACGTGCAGGAAGTGGATGCCGTCGAATACAACAGCATCATTGCTAATATACTGATCAAGTGTTTTACGGAAATATACGGGGTGATCTGTCCAGTGCATGCTGGGCTTGATATGATGGCTGATATGATAACCATCGTTCCAGCATTTGTGGTTGTATTTAGTGTTGATGCAGGTGATGCTGTTTTTGTAGCAGTTGTCGGGATCATCTGCACTGATAAAGGCGTGCTGGGCCCAGTTGCCCACCATCATAATGATCCTGGAGATGATAAAGGGCAGGATAAACACGACGAAGGTAGCCGGGAAATTGATAAAGGAAAGACCCACACAGGCGCCGATGAATAACATTTCGCCCCGGACCAGTTTTACCATCAGTTTATTCCTTTTTTTGCGGATATGGTATTTGGCTGTATCGTAGACGCCAAAAGTCACAAAAGACCAGAGGTAATGAAGGAAGCCACGGAATGAATCGCGCTGGTACATCATGGTGCAGCTATCATCGTCGGGCATATTGTTTTCCGGGTGGTGCATACCGATATGGTGGGAGTAGTAGGATTCCGGTGTTTGTCCAAACAGGGGGCCTATCGCCCAGGGCAGGTAATTATTGAGGATGCCGTATTTTTTTTCGAAGAAGGCGCGGTGGCTGGTGCAATGCAGCATTAGGCCGAAAGGCCCTTTGAAGGTAACATTATTAAAAAACTGATAAGCGATAGCAGCTGCCCACCATACCCAAATATTGACACCTGGTAAGTATAGCAGGATGGCGAGTGGCCATAAGGTGAAAGTAATTTTCAGGGTCAGGTAAACAAAAGGCAGATCACGTTCATCACGGATCATGGATTTGAATACCCTGTCGAAAACCGTTTCATGCGCAGGCTTCACATATACAGGATCAGTAAGTTGGGCTAGTTGCTTCATAATAATTTTTGAATGTCAGGTTGGCTACAGACCAGTCTTAATATGTTGATATGGCCGGCTTATTTGTATAACGTTTACTTCAGTCTCTTATTATTCAGTGCCGGACCGTACTGTTGTAAGATAGCCATTTTGAGGGTAGTTTAAAATGATTTAACAGTTTTTTGTAATTTCCCGGCCGATGCATCGTTAAGACACCCGGCAGTAACCTGTAAGTCACACAAAATGGTGCAGCAGAAAACCAATCAAACTAACTAAAGCGCTAATGAAGAGACTTACACTGAAGGATGTCGCCAAAATGGCCGGTGTGGCACCTTCTACCGTATCATTTGTACTCAACGGGAAAGGAAAGCAGATGAGGATACGCGACGAGGTCGCAGCCCAGATCATGCAGGTAGTGGAAAAATCAGGGTACGAGCCACACCGGGTGGCTGTTAACCTGCGCACCGGGCAATCCAAAACCCTGGGCCTGATCGTGGAAAGCATCTCCGGTAGCTTCTTTGCCAGTCTGGCTAAAATCATCGAAACGGAAGCAGAGCAGATGGGCTACAATGTGGTGTATTGCAGTACCGAAAACAATGCCCAGAAGGGAGGGGAACTGATCCGTATGCTGGGCCGCCAGATGGTAGACGGATACCTGATCACTCCCGCACCCGGTATGGAAAAGGAAATACAACAGCTGGTACAGCATCATAAGCCCGTAGTGCTGATGGACAGCTACTTCCCGGCCATCAAAGCCCCTTATGTGCTCATCGATAACTTCGGTGGCGTAAAGCAGGGCATGGAACACCTTATCAGTAAAGGATTCACGAAGATAGCCTTTGTAACGGTGGAGGTTAAACTGATCCAGCTGCAGGAGCGCCTTCGTGGCTATATGACCACCCTGAAGGACCATGGGATCCCTGTCCGGAAGAAACATATCCTGCATCTTAAATATCATAAACAACGGGAAGACTCCCTGCTGGAAATGCAGCAGTTCATACAAGACAATCCTGATGTAGAAGCCATCTTCTTTGCCACCAACTACCTGGGGATCCTGGGGCTGGAAGCCATCGCCCGGCTGGGACTCCGGATGCCGGACGACCTGTCTGTGATCTGTTTCGATGATCATGATATCTTCCGTCTGTACCCTCCCGGTATTTCTGTCATAGAACAGCCTATAGAAGGAATTGCCAAAACAGCCATCGCCATGCTGATGCAGCAGCTGGGTAAAAAGCCCGTGCCCATTAAAAAACAGGCCGTGGAACTGCCCGGGAAGTTTATTCTGCGCGGCTCCGCATAAGAACCGCCTGCCACTCATCTAATTTCCCGGCAAAAAAATAGTTAATACCTGCTTTAGATCCGAAAATATTTATACATTTAAAGCTGTTTCCGGAAGGGGAACCTATCATTTCCCCTTCGGAAAAGAGGATAAGGATTCATCGAATCTTTTTTTTCTGTATTGATGCTAAATCGATTTTTCTAATAATTGCACGCATCGTAATATCAGCCGGCAAAGCGGGGAATATTTCCCGCAGCCTGAAACACAAACCCAGTGCCCTTGCCGGCCTGTATTGCCTTGCGGGAAACACCACTACTACATGAAAAAAGTTGGATTGCTGGCAGCTGCCTTATTTTGTATGCACGGCGCCCAAAGCCAGACTGTGTACAAGGTTGCTGAACCGGTAGAATGGGTCAACACCCTGATGGGTACCGATTCTAAAGTAAGCCTGTCAAATGGTAACGCCTATCCTGCCATCGCCCTGCCCTGGGGGATGAACTTCTGGATGCCCCAGACCAATACCATGGGTAACGGATGGGCGTATCAATATGCGGCTGATAAAATCAGAGGATTTAAACAAACACACCAGCCCTCTCCCTGGATCAATGACTATGGCCAGTTTGCCATCATGCCCGTTACCGGCAGTCTGAAGTTCGACCAGAACAAAAGAGCCAGCTGGTTCTCCCATAAAACAGAAGTAGCCAAACCTTATTATTACAGCGTTTATCTCGCGGATGCCGACGTGACCACCGAGATCACACCCACAGAACGCGCTGCCCAGCTGCGTTTTACCTTCCCGACCACCGACAGTGCCTTCATCGTGGTAGATGCTTTTGATAAGGGATCCTATATTAAAATATTACCACAGGAACAGAAGATCATCGGTTACACCACTAAAAACAGCGGTGGCGTACCGGCCAACTTCAAGAACTATTTTGTCATCTACTTTGATAAACCGTTTACCGTGGCCACCACCTGGAAAGACTCCACCCTGCTGAAAGGGCAACTGGAGCTGCAGGCAGACCACTCCGGTGCGGTAGTAGGCTTTAAAACCAAACGGGGTGAGCAGGTAGTAGCCAGAACAGCATCTTCCTTCATCAGCTTTGAACAGGCTGAACTCAATCTGCAAAGGGAAGTGGGCAAAGATGGTTTCGACATCACCTGTAAAAAAGCAAAAGACAGCTGGAACAAAGAACTGGGCCGCCTCTCCGTGGAAGGTGGTACCTCCGCGCAGGTAAGCACCTTCTACTCTTCGCTGTACCGCACCATGCTGTTCCCGCGCAAGTTCTATGAGATCAATGCAAAGAATGAAATCGTGCATTACAGTCCATTCAACGGACAGGTGCTGCCCGGCTATATGTTTACCGACAATGGTTTCTGGGATACCTTCCGTGCGGTGCATCCTTTCTTCACCCTCATGTATCCTTCGCTGAGCGCACATATCATGGAAGGTCTGGCCAACAGCTATAAAGAAAGCGGCTGGTTGCCTGAATGGGCCAGCCCCGGTCACCGTGATTGTATGATCGGCTCCAACTCCGCTTCCCTCATCGCTGATGCCTACCTGAAAGGTATCCGTGGTTATGATATCAATACCCTCTATGAAGCGATTCTGAAGAATACGGAAAATGAAGGCCCGCTTGAATCTGTAGGCCGTAAAGGGGTGAAATACTACAACGAACTCGGTTATGTTCCCTACGATGTGAAAATCAACGAAAATGCTGCCCGTACGCTGGAATATGCCTATGATGACTTTACGATCTACCAGCTGGCCAAAGCGCTTAACAGGCCTAAGGAAGAAGTGGAACGTTTTGCCAAACGCGCTCAGAACTACCGCCATCTTTTTGATCCGGAAACCAAACTGATGCGTGGTAAGAACAAGGATGGCCGCTTCCAGACACCTTTCAATCCTTTTAAATGGGGTGATGCCTTTACAGAAGGCAACAGCTGGCACTATACCTGGTCTGTGTTTCACGACGTACAAGGGTTGTCTGACCTGATGGGTGGCCGCACTATGTTTGCCTCTATGCTGGACTCCGTTTTCAAAATGCCACCAGTATACGACGAAAGCTACTATGGTTCCGTTATTCATGAGATCCGCGAAATGCAGATCATGAACATGGGCCAGTATGCGCATGGTAACCAGCCCATTCAGCATATGATCTATCTGTACAACTATGCCGGCCAGCCCTGGAAAACCCAGTACTGGATCCGTCAGGTGATGGAACGCCTCTATAAAGCCACACCCGATGGCTATTGCGGTGATGAAGACAACGGACAGACTTCTGCCTGGTACGTGTTTTCCGCCATGGGCTTCTATCCCGTATGCCCAGGTACACAACAGTATGTATTAGGGACTCCCCTGTTTGCCAAACTTACCATGACACTGGAAGATGGTAAAAAAATGGTGATCGAAGCACCAGGCAACAGTGACAAGAACCTGTACGTACAAAACGCCGCCTTAAACGGTGTCCCCTATACGAAAAACTGGATCAGCCACCAGGACCTTCAGAAAGGAGGAAAACTGGTATTCCAAATGGGCGCTACTCTTGAAAAGACCAGAGGTACCCAGCCAGCTGCTTTCCCTTATTCGTATTCAACAGCCAACAAATAATACGATATAGAAGAATTTCATTGTTCACTGTAAATAATCCATCCCGATTCTTCGGGATGCAGAGTTTTTAAGTCAGACACGTTAAACTGATACTGATGACCAACAGGATTTTTTTATCGACCATACTCAGCTGTATTTGCTGTTCACTTTTTGCACAGGAAAATGTGCTTTCATATGTGAAACCCATCACCGGCACCCAACGTATGGGACATACCTATCCCGGTGCTACCGTGCCTTTTGGTATGGTACAGCTGAGCCCGGAAACAGACACGCTCTCTTATGAGATGAATGGGAAATACAACCCTGATGTGTATAAGTATTGTGCCGGTTATCAGTATGAAGACAAAACCATCGTCGGTTTCAGTCATACGCATTTCAGTGGTACCGGACACTCCGACCTGGGCGATTTCCTCATTATGCCCACTACCGGAACACTTCAGCTGAACCCCGGTACAGCAGATCATCCTGAAAGTGGGTACCGCAGCAGGTTTTCACACAGCACCGAAGTAGCAGAACCGGCTTATTACAAAGTGAAACTGGAAGACGACGGTATCCTGGCCGAACTGACAGCCAGCAACCGCGTTGGTTTTCATCAGTATACCTTTCCGGCTTCTGATCAGTCGCATATCATCCTCGACTTCATGTCAGGCATTTACAACTATCCGAATAAAAATGTATGGACTTTTGTGAGGGTGGAAAATGATACGCTGGTAACCGGTTTCCGGCAAACCAGCGGCTGGGCGCGCACAAGGATAGAATATTTTGCCATGGTGTTCTCCAAACCATTTAAGGAATACGGACACCGTAACTATACAAACGATGTGTACAAAGGTTTTTACCGCAAGTTCGACCAGACAAAAAACTTTCCGGAAATGGCAGGCCGTCAAATACGTGCCTGGTTTGATTTTAACACCACCGCAGGAGAAAAAATAAAAATAAAATTTGCCATCTCCCCGGTAAGCACCGAAGGTGCCCTGAAAAACCTGCAGGCAGAAATCCCGGAATGGGACTTTGATCAGGTAAAGCGGGAAGGCCAGGCGCTGTGGACAAAAGAGCTGAATAAAGTACATATCGAATCCGCCAGCAGAGAAGAGAAGGAAAACTTCTACACCGCGATGTATCATGCCTTCATTAATCCCACCACCTACATGGATGTGGACGGGCAGTACCGCGGACTGGATATGAATAATCATACCGCCAACGGATATACGAACTATACTACCTTTTCCCTGTGGGACACCTACCGGGCATTACATCCGCTGTTTAACATCGTGCAGCCACAACGGAATGCGGATATGATACAGTCGATGATCCATCATTATGATCAGAGCGTTCAGCATATGCTGCCCATCTGGTCGCACTACGCCAACGAAAACTGGTGCATGATCGGATACCACAGCGTTTCGGTGATTGCCGATGCGATCATGAAAGGCAATGCGCCTTTTGATGTGAACAAAGCCCTGGATGCCTGTGTGACCACCGCCAGACACCGCAATTATGACGGGCTGGGCTACTACATGGACATGGGTTATGTGCCGGAAGATAAAAACGGCTCCTCTGTTTCCAAAACACTTGAATATGCCTATGATGACTGGTGTATTGCACAAGTGGCCAAAAAGCTAGGCAGAACAGCTATTTATGAAGAATTCATCAAACGTTCCAATAACTATAAAAACGTTTACGATAAAACCATTGGTTTTATGCGGCCACGGTTGAATGATGGTACCTTCAAAGCTGCATTTGATCCGCTGCAAACACATGATCAGGGCTTTATTGAAGGCAATGCCTGGAACTACAGTCTTTATGTGCCTCACAATCCGGATGATATGATTGCCATGATGGGAGGGAAAAAACAATTCACCCAACACCTGGATTCATTGTTCACCATGGAGTTACCGGATAAATACTTCGCGGAAACGGAAGACATTACCCGTGATGGTATTATCGGCAATTATGTGCATGGTAATGAGCCTTCCCACCATGTGGCCTATCTGTATAACTGGACCGGCTATCCGTGGAAAACACAGGAACGTATACGGATGATCCTGAAAAAAATGTATCATCCAGGCCCTGATGGTCTTGGAGGTAACGATGATTGTGGCCAGATGAGTGCCTGGTATATTTTCAGTTCTCTTGGATTTTATCCTGTATGCCCCGGCTCCGACCAGTATTCGCTGGGAAGTCCTGCTGTGGATAAAGCCACCCTGCAACTCGAAAATGGTAAAACGTTTATCATCGACGTAAAAAATCAGGGAGATAAAAATGTATATGTGCAGAAAGTATTGCTGAATGGTAAGCCGCTCGACCGTTTGTATATCACACACAGTGAGATTATGAACGGTGGAAATATCACCTTTTTTATGGGGCCTAAAGCGAAGAAGTGATGTGTTCGAATATATAAAATGCAAAAAAGGCCCTGGCGTGACTGCCAGGGCCTTTCCTTTTTTAGTAGTTGGGTTTGTGCATTATTAAAAATCAAGTGAATGATGCTTTTTTAAATTCAACTAATAAGTTGTGTTTTTGATAGATGTATATGAATGTTTAAATTATTAATTTCCAATAATTAATAGATTAAAATTTAAAATAAGTAGCTATTGAGTAGCTCTCAAATAGTTAATTTTGTTTTTTATAAAAACAACTAATTAGTTGTTTTGTGATTTTTTTTAATTTATATTTGTTATATGAATCCGATACTCTCTTTTGTATGACAACTTATGATGAAGTAGCGCAATTTTTAGCTGATTTTAAAGTTAAACTGAGTCTATGGAACATTATTTATCGGAACGACAGAGGTAAGAACACACAAGCACTTTTAGATTTAGAACTGACCCCTAACCAAAGAACAGAAATAATCAAACGAATAGAAGTAGCTGATATAGCCAAGGCCCTTTGGATGATATTTTAAATGGAGGAGCAAAGATGTGGGTCTTTGGCAAAACACACAACGAAGTAGAAATATATATTAAAATCACTCTAGGACATCCCAACACTAGTGTAATCTGTATTTCTTTTCATCAATCGGAATTTCCAATGAAGTGCCCTTTAAAGTTAAGATTATGAAAAGTCCATTTACCGGAGGCAACGTTAGATTAGAAAAAGAATCCCGAACATTCGACTATAGAAAAGAAAAGTTCGAGATAATATATCATTATTATGTCTGCGAAGAGAGTGGCGAGCAATTTACGAATGATGAACTGGACACACTTAATATTACCCAAGTCCATAATAAATACAGGTCCAGGTTTGGTATTCCTACTATTGAAGAGATTAAGCATGCCAGATCAAAATATGGACTTAGCGCAGCCAAAATGAGCGAGATACTTGGGCTTGGTATTAATGTGTATCGAAATTATGAAGCAGGTGAAATGCCAAGTATTTCCATTGGAAGATATATTCGATTGGTTGCAGATCCCCAGGAATTTATTAAACTTGTTGAAATTAATAAGTCCTCCTGGGATGCCACAGAATATTCAGAAGTACTAGAGATAATTTCTAAATTTCGTGATCCGCAATTATATGAGGACGAAGGTCAGTTAGCCTTATCACTCTTTAAAGATTGCTTACCTAATATTTACAACGGTTTTAGGGTTCCGGGTATTAAGAGAATTGGGGCCATGATTAACTATTTTGCCACAGCTTTGCAACCATTTACAACAGCTTTAAATAAGCTAATGTTTTATGCTGATTTTAGTCACTATAAGAAACATGGCATGAGCATCAGTGGTATAACCTATAAAGCAATACAAAGAGGGCCGGTACCCACAAACTATGGAGGACTTTATAACGCAGCAGTGAATAAAGGATATGTTAAAGTAGCCGAAGTCGATTTTGGCGAATATGGAGGTGATAAATTTTATAATGATGAGGAAACAACCCCTGTCAATTTATTAGATGCTTTGACCCAACTTGAGTTAGCTACATTAGAAACTATTACTGAAAAATTCAGGAATATGAATACTAGCCAGATCGTAGATGTAAGTCATAATGAACCTGGCTGGAAAGAAAATGTGAACAATTTTGACAAGATTAGTTATGATTTTAGCTTCAGTTTAAATATTTAGGGCAAGAATAACAAGATTAAAAAAGCGGAGGCTACACACAGTAGCCTCCGCTTTTTTAATATATCACCTTCTACTAACTTCTAAGCATAAACGAAGCAATACCTAATGGTACCTGTTTGCCTGGATCTGTAGGTCTCAGTTTGATGTACAGGTGATGTTTTTTACCATCGTTGATGGGTGAAAAACTGATGCTTGCCTTGTTGGGTACTTTAGCCTGAGCGCCGGGGCCGACGGTTGTTTCACCGAGGCGGGTACCGTTGGCGTTGTCCAGGAAGGCTTCTACTACATATCCCTGTGACTGGGCATCCTGCACCATATAGGTGATTTCGATGCCGTTGACAGTGGTGAGGTCGAGGTCGTTGTATACGGCCCAACCGTTGGCGGTGGCAGGGATGAGCAGTTTGATACCATCGGCCTGGTAGGTAGACACGCCATCTGCTTTGCTATATGCGGCTGCAGGCAGCTTGGGATTCAGCAATTGTACGGTGGTGGTACCGGTGATTGGTTTGATGCCGGGGCCGCCTTTATCCGTGTAGCTGGCCAGGAGATACAGCACACCGTTATCTTTCAGCTCATTGCCCATAGTGGGATTGAGGCTGCCGGTGACAGGCAGGGAATGGGCTTTAGGTGTGTTGCCGCCTAAAGAGAAGATGTATTCCACCAGCTGGTGGGCTTCTCCGTTGGACAGTCCGGGATGGGCTGACATAGCGGTTTCACCCCATACGCCGCCGCCGCCGTTGATGATCTTTTTGGCGAGTGTTTCTGGTGCAGCCGGATCGTTTTTATATTTCTCTGTTATCTGTTTGAAAGAAGGGCCGATGGATTTTTCATCCGGTTTATGACAGGTTTTACAGTCGGATACTTCCATGATGTTTTTACCTGCGATGGCGCCGGTGATGATCTGGTGGCCTTGCGGAGCGCCGGCTTTATCGCTGCCCTGGATATAATCTGCCTTTACAAATATATTGCTGACATCGAGTTTGCCGCTGGCGCTGCTGCCATCTTCCTTATCACTAACGGTAACGGTATAACGTACCTGTTTGCCGGGGAAGTAGAACATTTTATTGCCTTCCAGCTGGATGTTTACCTGTGGTGTTTCATTACCTGCATACAGGGCTATTTCACTGCTCTTTGTTTTACCGCCTTTGCCATCCTGTACTTCCACGTATACATTGTATTCGCCGGCTGTAGTATAGGTAAATTCCACTGTAGGGGTGGTGGTTTCCTTTTTGCTGCCATTGCCGAAATACCAGAGATAGGTGAGTTTGTCGCCATCAGGATCTACAGATCCTTCAGCGGACAGTTTAACGGTGAAGGGCAGGGCACCGGTGAGCTGGTTACTTTGAATAGTGGCCAGCGGGGCGCGGTTGCCACCGTTGTAATCGATACGGGCCAGGCCTGCGTCAACATTTTTGCTGAACCAGCCATTGCCATATTCAAGTACATACAGCCGGCCATCGGGGCCCATTTCCATATCGATGGGGGCATTCAGTTTGGTGCCAGGCATAAAACGTTCCATCTTGGAGAAGTTACCGTTTTTGTCCATGGTCACGGCCATGATCCAGCCGCGTATCCAGTCGTATATGAACAGTTTACCGTTATAATAATCCGGGAAGCGGGTTTCTTTCGGATAGAACTCACTGTAATAAACAGGTCCAGCTTCTGCATTACGGCCACCGCTGCCTACGATAGGGAATTCGTCTGATTTACCGTAAGGATACCAGATGAAGGCAGGTACGGCTGGTGGCAGTTCTTTCAGGCCGGTGTTGTTACGGGAATTATTGACGGGTTTCAACGGATCATAGGCCGGACCGGTTTCACCGGTTTCGTAATTGTATGCGTGATAGGCTTTGTTGTCAGCGATGAACATGGGATAACCATAGTTACCTGGTTTTTTAGCCTGGTTTACTTCATCGTATCCGCGGGGGCCGCGGTTAGGATCATCGTTGTTGGCATCGGGGCCTACCTCGCCCCAGTAGAGATAACTTGTTTTTCTGTCTATAGAGATGCGGTAAGGGTTGCGGGTACCCATGGCATATATTTCCGGGCGGGCGTTTTTGGTGCCTTTAGGGAAAAGGTTGCCTTCAGGGATGGTATAGGAGCCGTCGGCTTCTACTTTGATGCGGAGGATTTTTCCGCGAAGATCATTGGTGTTGGCGGAAGAGCGGCGTCCATCGTATTGTTCATGGCCGGGGCGGTCGTCCGTAGGTCCGTAACCGTTACTTACGTATTTCTGTCCGGCTTCATCAAAAGGAGTGGTATTGTCGCCGGTAGAGACGTACAGCAGTTTATCCGGGCCGAACGCGATGGAACCGCCGGTATGGCAACAGATATTCCGCTGGGAATAAAACTGAAGGACTACTTTTTCGGAGGCCATGTCCAGTTGGTTGTTTTCAAACTTAAAACGGGACAGGCGGTTGACAGAAGTATCTACGGGAGAATACATCACATAGATGAAATGATTGTCTTTATAGTCGGGATCGGCAGCGAGGCCAAGAAAACCTTCTTCGGCGTTTACATTAGGAACATCCGTTTTGTAATACACCTTCAGGAATCCCACCTGGGTGAGGGTTTTGTCTGCCTGTTTGTAGAGCATCAGTTCACCGCGGCGTTGTGCCACGAGGATGTCGAGGTTAGGCAGGATGGTCATTTCGGTAGGTTCAAAGAACTGGCCGGAGGTGAGCATGTTTTTGGTAAAGCGGTTTTCATCCGGTGTGCGGAGAGAAGTGGCTTTACTGTAGTCGAGCACCAGATTTTTACCGATAGCATATTGAATACCGCCCAGCAGGTGTTTGAGGAAAAGGCTGTCGGAGTAACATTCTTCGGTATGTCCAAGGGCCGTATAGAAGGCGCGGCCGCCGTCGTATTCATGGTACCAGCTTACCGGGTGGTCGTTATTCATGGTACCGCCTTCGTAGGTTTTTTCATCTACCTTAAGCAGTACGGTAGTAGTGGTATCTCTTTTTTTGAAGTTGTACCATTCGTCGGTATGTTCAAATTTATCGGGCAGTCCGGCAGTAGCGGGGAAGGATTTGTTGATTACCTGTACACTGGCTTTGTGCACGCCGGGCGGGTGACTGAGGAAATAGGCACCTGCGAGATGGTTGTACCATCCCCATTCATATTCAGTATCGGTGGCAGCGTGTACGCCTGCATAACCGCCTCCTGCCTGTATATATCTTTCAAAATCGGCTTCCTGTGCGGTGTTGAGCACATCACCGGTAGTATTGAGGAAGATCACGGCAGCATATTGCTGGAGCGAGTCTTCATTGAAGCGGTCAGCATTTTCGGTGGTATCCACGTCGAAGCCGTTTTCTTTGCCCAGTTTCTGTATGGCAGCGATGCCTGCAGGTATAGAGGCATGGCGGAAAGCAGCGGTTTTAGTGAATACCAGTATTTTGGGCTGGCCGGGGCGTGTTTTCGTACAGCCAGCTATAGCAACCAACGCCAGCAATAACAATAGTTTGATCGAATGTTTCATCGGTAATTTCAGTTAACATTTTTGATGCCCATAGTATACTGAATACCACCCAACAGGTGTTTCAGGTATAACGGGTCTGAATAGGATTCTTTGGTATGGCCCATGGCGGTATAGAAAGCGCGGCCACCTTCGAAGGTATGGTACCAGCACATAGGGTGGTTGTCACCGTTTTTGCCGCCCTGATAGGTGGATTCATCTATTTTGATGAGCACATGTACATCCGGATTCAGGTCTTTGAAGCTGTACCATTCATCTTTACGGACCCAGTCATCGGGCAGGTGTTGTGTTGCGGGATGATGGTGATCGATTACATGAAGGGTAGCCTGTTGTTGTTTGGGATGGTCCAGAAACCAGGCACCTGCGAGTTTGTTGTACCATGGCCAGCCGTATTCGGTGTCGGTAGCAGCGTGGATGCCCATCCAGCCGCCACCCTGATGGATGTATTGCTGGAAGGCCACCTGTTGGGTGCTGTCCAGCACATCGCCGGTGGTGCAGCTGAAAATGACGGCAGCGTATTTTTTCAGGTTGGCGGTGGTGAAGAGCGCTGCATCTTCTGTGGTGTCTACATCAAAACCGTTTTCTTTGCCGAGCTGCATGATGGTGGCTTTGGCAACGGGAATACAGTCGTGGCGGTAGCCGGTGGTTTTTGAAAAGACCAGTACCCTTTTGGGTTTGGGCTTTTTGACGGCCTGTGCGCAGAGGGAGACTGACAGCAACAGGGTCATGACGGCGGTGATTGTTTTCATTTTTGCGTGGTATTTTAAATAGAAATATAAAAAGCAATTGGGCACTGTGTAAAAGCGTCACGCAAAGAGGCGAGGCAACAAAGGGGCAAAGAAATGGTTTCCCTGCTTAATGTCTTTGTGGCTTGCGTCTTTGCGTGACAGCTTTTGCGCTTGCGCGGAAAAGGATTACAGCACTTTTATTTTGATGTTACGGTACCATACTTTGTTACCGTGGTCCTGCAGTGCAATATGTCCTTTAGGATATTTACCGAAGCCTTTCCAGTTTTTAAATTTACTGTTGGCTACGAGTGTGTCCCATTCAGGTGTTCCCATCGTTGTTTCAACGGTTTTAACGCCATTGAGCCAGAGGGTAAGGTGGCCGTCTTTTTTCACAATTCTGGCGGTGTTCCATTGACCTACCGGTTTTACGGATTTCTTTTCAGATTTCACCAGGTCGTAGAGGTCACCGGCATTGTGTTTGTTGATCTTGCCATCCGGGTGTTTATCATCATCGAGCACCTGCATTTCAGGGCCGGTGAGATAGGTAGCCTGGAATTCGGGATCTTCGTGTACGCTGAAGATAATGCCACTGTTGCCGCCTTCGGAGATTTTCCAGTCGATGCTCAGTTCATAATTTTCATATTCACCGTTGGTGACGATGTCACCGCCGGGGGCGCCGCTCTTTTTGGCGTCCACATCAAATTCCAGCGCGCCGTCTGCGACTTTCCAGGCTGGACTGGCAGCATCTTTCAGGTAGGTATGCCATCCATTGGTGGTTTTACCGTCGAACAGCAGTTGCCATCCTTCCTTTTTCTCTTTGGCAGAAAGGTTATTTGCTTTCTGGGCTTTTAATGCTGAAGTGCTGGTGAGCGCACCAAGCATAAGGGCTCCGATGATGATTTTTTTCATTTACTATAGTTGTATAATGGAAAAGTATTATTTACCTGATAAAGACAGGATGTATTTCACCATTTCCTTCGCATCGTCTTTAGACACATTTGGGTGAGGGAGCATCGCTACTTCGCCCCAGTTGCCTGAACCACCTTTGATTACTTTGTCAGCCAGTTTATCAACATTCGCCGGTGTGTTGGGATATTTACCGGCAATATCTTTCAGAGAAGGGCCTACCACTTTCATTTCTTCCTTGTGACAGGTTTTACAGTCACTCTGTGCCATCAGTTCCTCGCCTTTGCTGGGTGGATTGCCTGCATTGGGAGATACCATGGAGTTGTCTGCTGCAGCGTTTTCCTGGCTGCTTTTGGTTTGCTGTTGATCCTGTTTTTTCTCACCACCGCCGCAAGCTGCAAAAAACAGTACGCTTAATACCAACGGTGCCAGATACCTCTTTTTCATTTTCCTATTTTTTTATTTTGTTATTTGTTGATAGATGTTTGTTTGTTATTTTTTTGTTGGATGAAGGTACTGTGTTAACAACCTTCTTATAGCTTCTTTATTGACTTTAACCTATTCTTTATTGATGCATCCCTGCTGTCCAAATAAACAAATAAGCAAATAATCAAATATTAAATACCGAGGACCCGTTTGTTGAAAGCATCATCAGTGGCGGCGCCGGCGAAGTCGTCGAAGGCTTTTTCGGTGACGCGGATGATATGATTTTTAATAAACGGAGCGCCTTCGCGGGCACCATCTTCCGGATGTTTCATGCAGCATTCCCATTCCATAACGGCCCAACCGGAGAAATCGTATTGGGTGAGTTTACTGAATACGGATTTAAAGTCTACCTGTCCATCGCCGAGGGAGCGGAACCTGCCGGGGCGGTCTATCCAGGCCTGGAATCCGCCGTATACGCCGGAGCGGCCGGTAGGATTAAATTCCGCGTCTTTTACGTGGAAAGCCTTGATTTTTTCGTGATAGATATCAATGTACTCGAGGTAGTTGAGGCATTGCAGTACAAAGTGGCTGGGATCGTAGAGGAGGCATGCGCGGGCGTGGTTGCCGGTAGCTTCCAGGAAACGTTCGTAGCTGGCGCCGTCGTGGAGGTCTTCGCCGGGGTGGATCTCATAGCAGAGGTCTACACCGTTGGCATCAAACTCGTTGAGGATAGGCAGCCAGCGTTTGGCCAGTTCGGCGAAACCTGCTTCCACCAGGCCTGCCGGGCGTTGTGGCCAGGGATACATGGCCGGGGCCCAGAGCAGCGCACCGCTGAAAGTGGCGTGTGCATTGAGTCCCAGGTTACGACTGGCCTTAGCTGCATATTTCAGCTGGTTAACGGCCCATTCCGTACGGGCGTTGATGTTATGATGATATTGTGCCGGTGCAAAACCGTCAAACATTTCGGTGAATGCCGGGTTAACAGCCACCAGCTGGCCTTGCAGGTGGGTACTCAGTTCGGTGATCTCCAGTCCGGCTGCATTCACAATCCCTTTGATTTCATCTGCATAGGTCTTGCTCTCTGCTGCTTTCTGCAGGTCTATCAGGCGGGCATCCCAGGAAGGGATCTGTACACCTTTGAAACCGATGGAGGCAGCCCATTCACAGATGGACTTCAGACTGTTGAAAGGCGCTTCATCTCCCATGAACTGCGCCAGAAAAATACCAGGGCCTTTTATTGTTTTCATATAGTCGTGCTTGTTATACGAGATACTAGATCTCGAAGGTGGTCCATTTGGTATCGCTTTGTGCAGAGCGTACCACGTTATCGATAAATGCCATGCCACGTACGCCGTCTGCCACACCCGGGAAATCGAGTGATTCCGGAGCAGGCTGTACACCGTCTATTTTAGCGGACAGGGTCTGTGCGAAGTTGCGGTACAGGTTACCGAACGCTTCGAGGTATCCTTCCGGATGGCCGCCCGGGGTGCGGGTGTTATGGGTCATGTAGCTGGACTGGAAGCTGTAGCCCCCGCCGGCGCGATAGATCTCAGCAGGTTTGTCGAGCCATTTTACCAGTAAGGTATTGGGTTCGTGCTGTGCCCATTCCAGACCACCTTTTTCTCCGTAGACGCGGATCTTCAAGGCATTCTCTTCACCGGCAGCTACCTGGGAGGCCATCAGCACACCGGCAGCGCCGTTATCGAAGCGGAGGAGTACGGCGCCGTCATCGTCGAGGGCGCGGCCTGGCACCAGGATATTGAGATCGGCACACAGTTTTTCTACCTGGGCACCGCTGATATATTCGGCAAGGTTAAAGGCATGGGTACCGATATCGCCCATGGCACCGGCTTTACCCGATTTTTTAGGATCTGTTCTCCAGGCTGCCTGGGCATTGCCTTCACGCTCACTCAGTTTGCTGAGCCATCCCTGTGGATATTCCACCCATACTTTGCGGATTTTACCGAGGGCACCGTCTTTTACCATCTGGCGTGCCTGTTTTACCATCGGATAGCCGGTGTAGGTGTGGGTGAGCAGTAAGGTGAGGCCGGTGGCTTCTACCTTCTCTTTTAATTGTTTGGCTTCTTCCAGGGAGAAGGTGATCGGTTTTTCGATCACTACGTTGAAGCCCAGGTCCAGCGCCATCATGGCGGGTTCAAAGTGAGCGAAGTTAGGGGTCACGATGGTGACGAAGTCCAGCCGTTTGTCTGCCGGCATGGTGGCTTCTTTCTGGAGCATGGTTTTAAAATCGAGGTAGGTGCGTTCCGGATCGAGGAACAGCATTTTTCCGGATTCCATGGCCACTTCATTGTTGATGCTGAGCGCACCGGCTGCCAGTTCTATCAGACCGTCCATGTTGGCGGCTATACGGTGGATAGCGCCGATGAAGGCATCTTTACCACCGCCGATCATTCCCATTCTTAACTTACGGTTCATCTTCAAATATTATTTAGGTTCTGAATTTAAATTATGGTCAGGTGTTCAAATCGCGTTTTTACTGCATCCGTGGCACATCAAAAGGCAAGATAACAGCTAAGGACAATATTCCGGTACCGTCCATAACATTTAATCCGCGTGCATGTTTCCCCGGATAGTGGATGGTGGCCGGCATCAGAAGGGCGGGAGCCTTTGCCGGCTGTATACTGTTTGGCATAACGTGGAAATTTATAAATTAAGAATAACGGCATAAAAGCCATTAAATTTATAAAAAGTATTTGCATATTTTCATTTTTAACTCAGCCCGGGGCATTTTTTTTGAAAATTTCCTTTTCGCACTGTAATGGGTTATCTTAGCTCCCACATGAACCATCATATGCCTTTCTGACTTTTACTTTTTTATGATTAGCGGGTTGTATAGCGAAGAGGTGATGCAGGGCCTGCAGGCCAGAGACCGTGCGGTGTTTGCCCGGGTATACGAACATTTTTATCCCATTCTTTTTGCCACTGCCCGGAAATACCTGGGTGAACGGGAACAGGCGGAGGAAGTGGTCCAGGATGTTTTTCTCCGGCTGTGGGAAAAGGATTTTACCCTGGAACATGCTGCCGCGCTTAAGAGTTACCTTTTCCGCGCCGTCATCAACCAATGCATCAATCATCTGCAGCGCAACCGTATGCTGGAAGGACATCATGCTGAAATTCAACATTTACAGGAAGAGAGTTACCTGTGCACATTCATAGAAGAGCAGGAATTACGCGAACGGATACACCATGCAGTCGAGCGTTTGCCGGAACAATGCCGGCGTATTTTTAAGTTGAGCCGCTACGGAGGCCTGAAGAACAATGAGATAGCCCAACAGCTGGAGCTGTCTGTAAAAACCGTAGAGAATCAGATGACCATTGCTTTAAAGCAGCTGAAAGCTGCTTTACTGGACCATGCGGAAAAGCCTATATCGGCTGTCACCAGGCTGAAACTGTTGCTGTGGCTTGCTTCTGTTTAATGTCCCCATTATTTTAAAAAATTTTTTCCCTCCTTTTGGGGGTAGGCTTTTGCTGATTTGTCTCAGCAATAAAGCGCATCCTTTTTTCGTAAGATGACCAAACCAACCGACCACCATTCTTTTATGCTGCTGTGCCTGCAATCGCCGCAAGATGCGGCGCTGCAGTCCCGGCTGCAATCCTGGCTGGATGCCGATGAGGAACACCGGGAGCTGTACCGGCAATTGAAACTGCTATGGGAACAGGCCCCCCATGCAGCGCTGTTTGAAGATACTGACACCACTGCAGCCACGGCCAGGTTCCTGGCGCTGCTGGACCAAACGCCAGCCGCCACGCCCGTGCTGCCGTTACGCCGGCCATGGCGCCGCCTGATGACGGCCGCTGCTGCCGCTGTACTGTTTATCGCCGCCGGCGCCGCCTGGTGGCAATACACCCGCAACAGCATACAATGGCTGGGCAAAACCACCAGCAGTCAACCAGACTCCCTGTTACTGGCCGACGGCTCAAAAATCTATCTCAATAAATACTCACAAGTACGATATCCCGCCGCCTTTAAAGGAAAAGAAAGACAGGTGGAGCTGACGGCAGGAGAAGCTTTTTTTGACATCGCTACTGATCCTGTGTACCCCTTTACTGTTGTGAGCGGCCCGGCGCAGATACACGTGCTGGGTACCTCCTTCAATGTGAAGGCCGGCGCAGAAAAAATACAGGTGTACGTACTGTCCGGCAGGATAGCCCTCGCCATGGAACACCGGCCACAGGCGCTGCATCTGCAGGCCGGCCAGAGCGCTTCCTGCAATACCAACACCGGAGAACTACGGGCCGATACTGTGACAGACATCAACCAGCTGGCCTGGCGTACCCACGAACTTCAGTTTGTGGACACCTCCCTGCAGGATGTATGTAACGTTCTCTCCGCCTACTATGGCGTACCGGTGGTCCTCGATCCGAAGATTAGCCGCCAGCGCAAGCTGAACGCCAACTTCAGCAACAAAACATTACAGGAAGTACTGCAAACACTAACCGCTTTATATGATTATCAATTTCAACAACTAAATGACACAATATATGTGCACTTGCCTGTGAAATAGTGCAAGCTTACCATCAGTTACCAACCAAAATGTATTAGCCTGAACCGCTAAAACGCCTTAGCCATGATTAAAAATTATCTACGGTACATCGCCCGTTCACGAAGCTGTGTGTACCGCCCGCTGGCAATGGCTGCCATCGTCATGTCGGCAATGCCGGCATGGGCACAGGATACCTTCGCGCTCAACCGCAAAGTGACTGTGAAAGCCAATAACCAACCTATTGCTGTTGTACTCTCTGAAATCGAAAAACAAACCAACCTGAATTTTGTGTACGACGGTGCTCAGATCAACAGGGCCCAGCCAGTGACTATACAGGTCAGTGGCGTGGTACTGAAAAATGTACTACACAACATTTTTAATGATGAAGTACAATATCAGGTGGTGGGCAACCAAGTGATCGTTAAAAGTGCTCCTGCCCGTTCTGTAGCTGTAGTTATTATGCAGCGGGAACAACAGGAGAAAACAATTCGTATGGCCGGTACCGTTTCCCTGCGTGACAGCAAAGGGAATATTCAACAGATACCCGGTGTTACCATACGGGTAAAGGGAAAAACCCTGGGCACCCATACCGACGCCGCCGGAAAGTTTGAAATGACCGTCAGCGAACAGGATGTGCTTCTGGTCAGCTACATCGGCTACAAAGTCGTGGAAGTACCGGTGAAAGGCCGTAACAGCCTTACCATCACCCTGGAGGAAGATGCCTCCAAAATAAAAGAAGTAGTGGTAACCGGTATCTACGAACGCGCCAAAGAAAGTTTTACCGGATCTGCTTCTACCTACACCGTCAAAGAACTGAAGCAGGTAGGCAACCAGAACGTTATCCAGAGCCTTCGCTCCCTCGACCCTTCCTTTACGGTATACGAAAATAACCTGATGGGCTCCAACCCCAACGTGATGCCCAATATGGAAATACGGGGCAAAACCAGTGTGCTGGGCCTGAAAGAACAGTTTGGTACCGATCCTAACCAACCACTCTTTATCCTCGATGGTTTTGAAACGAATCTGCGCACCATCGTAGACCTCGATATCAACCGCGTGGAAAGCGTTACCATTCTGAAAGATGCTGCCTCCACCGCTATCTACGGTTCCAAAGCAGCCAACGGCGTCATCGTTATCGAAACAAAGAAACCCAAACCGGGAGAACTGAGAGTGTATTACACAACCGATAACAGCGTTACCGTTCCGGATCTGCACGATTACAATCTGATGAATGCCGCTGAAAAACTGGAGTTTGAGCGGCTCACTGGACGCTTTAAAGTCAACCAGGGTTTTGAAAACAACCAGATTTTGCAGAAAATTCTGGAACAGTCCTACAGTGACCGGCTCGCGGAAATACAACGGGGCGTAAATACCTACTGGCTTAGCGAACCTGTGCGCACCGGCTTTACTACCGGACATTCCATGTATGTGGAAGGAGGTGATAACCAGATGCGCTACAGCGCCGGTATTAACTATAAACGCATCAGCGGGGCGATGAAGGGCTCCGGCCGTGATATCGGCGGAGCCAACGTAAAACTGATATACCGGAAAAAGAAACTCAGTTTCAACAACAATCTCTCCATCAACTTCTTTACTGCCAAAGAATCCCCTTATGGCTCATTCCTGGCGTTTGCGCAGGCCAGCCCCTATTATCGTAAGCGCGATGAAAACGGAAATGTTTTTCCATTTCTGGAAGTGAGGGACAAAGCAGGTAGTGGTTTGGATACCACTGTCAATCCGCTGTGGAATGCTTCTATCGGCAATTTCAACGAATCCCGCAACATCAGCGTGGTGAACAACTTCATGACGGAATGGGAGCTGAATAGAGATCTCAGAGTGAGAGGCCGTTTGGGTATCACCAAAGAAGAGGGTAAACAGGAAGTATTCTATGATGCCCGCCATACCATGTTCCTGAAAAAAACGCCGATGGAAAGAGGCAGCTATGGTAATACGAGGTCTTCTGCTTTCAACTACGACGGTGAGATCACTGCTATTTATGGTAAACTGATCAACAACCGTCATCAGCTGAATGCCGTAGGCGGCTGGAAATTCCAGCAGTTCCGTAATATCAGTGACGGCTATACGGTAGTAGGTTTGCCTCCGGGTGTGTCTTCACCGGCCTTTGCTGCAGGCTATCCGCTCACCGGTAAATCTTCTTCTGCAGAAGCCACTACCCGCAGTACCAGCGCTTATGTGAATGCCGGTTATATGCTGGATGAACGTTATATGGCAGATGTGAACTTTCGCCTGGATGGTTCTTCTGTATTCGGTTCCAATAATTTCTTCACCACTTCCTGGTCGGTAGGTCTGTCCTGGAACCTGCATAAGGAAGCGATGCTTCGTGATGTAAGCTGGATCAACTTCCTGAAGCTGAGAGGCTCTGTAGGAACACCCGGCAATCAGAACTTCTCTACCTACCAATCGTTTACTACTTACCGTTATAATACCAATACCGTCAATGATTTTGGGATAGGTGCCTTTATCGATGCCTTTGGTAATCCCAATCTGTTGTGGCAGAAAACGCTCGACAAAAATATCGGTGCTGATATCGTGCTGCTGAACAACCGTCTGCGGTTCAATATTGATGTGTACAACCGTATCACTGACCCGCTGGTGGCACAGATCAGCCTCCCCGCCTCTGTAGGTACCAGCACCTACTTTACCAACCTGGGCAAGCAGGTAGGTAATGGATATAACTTTATGCTCAGTGTCTCGCCATTGTATCGTCCGGAAGAGCGCATCAACTGGGCCATCAACTTCTCCGCCAAACACGAAAATGCACGCTTTGATAATATGAGCAACCGGCTCGAAGTGTTGAATAAGGAGAACCGCACTAAAAACCTGGATCGTTATTATGATGGCGGAAGCCCTACGGCCATATGGGCTGTACGTTCCGCTGGTATTGATCCCGGCACAGGTCAGGAAGTGCTGATTAAAAAAGATGGTAGCCTCACTTTTAACTATGATGCAGCTGACGAAGTAGTGGTGGGTGACAGTCGTCCTAAGCTGGATGGTGTGGCTGGTACCACTTTCAACTATAAAGGCTTCAACCTGGGCATATACCTGCGTTACCGCGTAGGGGGTGATATTTTCAATAATGCCCTTTACGACAAGGTAGAGAACATTAATGCCAACGATATTCTGCTGAATCAGGACAGACGTGCATTATACGACCGCTGGCAGAAACCGGGTGATATCGCCAAATATCGTGTGATCTCTTTAACACAGATCCCGAGTGTAATCACCGCCAATATTCCTCCTATGACATCCCGCTTTGTACAAAGGGAGAATGTGCTGGCCGGAGAATCCATCAATGTGGGCTATGAGTTTGCCAACAGCATGGTGAAACGCTGGCGCATGTCGTACCTGCGCGTGAACGCTTATATGAACGACATCTTCCGTCTGTCTACCATCAAGCGTGAACGTGGTATCGACTATCCTTTTGCGAATACTGTTTCCTTTTCCATCAGTGCAGGTTTTTAATCTCTAAATGAAAGAAAAATGAAAAAACATATATCCGTCAGCGTTATCATACCGGTAATACTGTTCTGCACTTCCTGCAAGAAGTGGCTGGATGTGAAGCCCCGTGATAAAGTCATTGAAAATGTTTTGCTGGAGAACGAAGAAGGTTTTATAACCGCCCTGAACGGCGTTTATCTGGACATGACCGGTGACAGAAATTACGGTGGGCAGATGACCATGCAGATGACAGAAGTGCTTGGACAACGATATAATGTGGGTGGCAGTCATAATTTATATAAGCTGGCATCTTATCAATATACAGATCCGCAGGTACAATCTATGTTCACCGGTACCTGGTCTGCCATGTACAAAATGGTGGCCAATGTCAACAAAATCCTGTCAGTCATCGACCAGAAAAAAAGTCTCTTCAGCGGTGATCATTATCAATGGGTAAAAGGTGAAGCGCTGGCTTTGCGTGCGATGATCCAGTTTGATTTATTCCGTCTTTTCGGGCCGGTGTACTCCAAAGATTCTACCGCTCTTAGTCTGCCTTATTACAGTTCATTCACTACCAACTATGAGCCTTATCAGAAAGGGAATAACTTCCTCGAAAAAGTGCTGGCTGATCTGGATGCCGCTGAAGTGTTGCTGACGAAAGATCCTGTACTGGCTGGTGTTACGCTGGGTGCAGACAGTGATGCTGGCGAAGGGAGTGCCTGGAATTACCGGAACCTCCGGCTGAATTACTTTGCAGTAAAAGCTTTGAAGGCAAGGGTATATCTATACCGTGGTGATAAAATCAGTGCGTTGAAATATGCCAGAGAGGTGATCAGCAATGCCGGTGTATTCTTCCCTTTTGTGAAGTTTAGTGATCTTTCCGGTGATCCAAAAAATCCCGATAGAGTATTCTCCAGCGAGCTGTTGTTTGCTTTGCAGGACAGCCGCCGCAACGATAAATACAAAGCCTACTTTGATCCGGGACTGAAAGACAACGAGATCCTGTATACAGAGTCGGGCCGCCTTAGCAGCGAGTTTGGCAACAATGCCAATGATTACCGTTATTATAATACATGGATGATACCTGGCTCCAATCAGAAATCCTACCGCTGTTATTACAAGTATGCAGATGTAGAAGAACCAGCCAAACGTTTCCGTAATCTGATACCTATGATCCGTTTGTCGGAGATGTATTTCATTGCGGCAGAATGCGAACAGAGCCCGGATGCAGCCATTGCCTACCTGAATGAAGTGCGCAAGAACCGTGGAGCCGTGCTGATAGCACCCGGTACAGGTGTGCCCGGAGAACTGCTGAAAGATTACAGACGTGAGTTTTATGGAGAAGGTCAGATGTTCTTCTACTACAAACGCACCTTTACGGCCGGCATACCCGGCGGTACCGGTTCCGGTACCGTTGCTATGACGAAAGAAAGATATGTGCTGCCCATTCCTCTGGACGAATCACAATTCAGAAACTAATCCAGCTTATTGCCATGAAAAAGAATATCCGGTATATCACCGCTATAGCAGCAGGTTTGCTGCTGACAGCCGCATGCAGGAAAGCTGAAATTCCTGTTTATTCAACTACCAATGATATCTATTTCTCCGTTGTGAGAGATTACGTAACATATGATACCACAATCGTCACTTTTGCCTATACGCCTGCTACCAATGACACTATCATGCAGCTGTTGGTGCGGGCGCTGGGTACACCTGCCGGCCATGAAAGAACAGTCAGTTACCGGGTGATTGATACCAGTGCCAGTGCGGCCACCGCAGGGAGCCAGTTTGAGGTACCATCAAAGATCGTAATACCGGCAGGCAGTGTGAACTGTTATTTGCCGGTAAAGTTGCACAAGACACCGGAAATGGCTAAACGCACTTTCTCTGTGACGCTGCAACTGGAAAACAACAACGACTTTTCTACCAGGTTAGGAGTTTGGGTAAAAGACAAAACCAATAACAAATTCGTGTCGCTCGTAAGACACGTGATCATTGTGGATAATAAGCTGAACAAGCCTGATAAGGGCTGGTATGATGATTTTTACGGGCCTTTCACCGCTAAAAAGATGATGTTGATGAGTGACTTGCTGGAGATGTCCATTCTGGAACTTTATATCAAGGTGGGGGCTGCCGATCCGGGCGCGACCAACTTCTACGCCAATTATCTGAAAAATTATCTCAAAGACATGGAGGCTGCCGGAACGCCTGTGATGGAGGAAGACGGAACACCTATGAAGCTGGGTAAGTATATGCAGTAAGGCCAGTTAACATCAAAACGATATCAAGATGAAAACGAATTATATCAAGCTGTTGCTGGGTGGATGTATCATCTGCCTCTTTAATACTGCCTGTTACAAAGACCAGGGCAACTATCAATATCATGAAATCAATAATGTGGATAGCATAACCGGTATTGATAAGGAATATGCTATTCTGTTTAAAGACACATTGCGTATCAGTCCTAAGTTGTTTGCCACACAGGACCAGGGCGATACCGGACGGTATACTTATCGCTGGGAGGCGCTGGTGGACGGAGGTTCCCGTGTACCGGGCGATGAGTCCAATGTGCTGATTGGGTCTTTCAGGGACCTGGCGTATCCGGTGAAGCTGCGGCCAGCCGGTTATGACTGTTATTACCGGGTGAAAGACAAACAGACCGGGGTGGAATGGTTTCACCGGTTCCATTTTACGGTGCAGTCTACGGTGTATCAGGGCTGGGTGGCGCTCTGTGATGTAAAAGGTGCGGTGAGGATCGACATGGTGAGCCGGCTTGGAGAGCAGGACCGGTTGATCCGGGATGTGATGACTTTTACTAACGCCGGTCTGCCGGCAAGGCAGGGGGCTAAACAGCTGGTGTTTGAGTATAGTAACGCCGGCAGGCAGTTTTATCTGAATACGGGAAATGGCCTTGAGCGGTTTGAAGGAGAGAATTTTACCTGGAAAAGTACCTATGGCATCCGTTATGAGATGCTGGCGCCTGTAGATGCGGGGTTTAGTGTGGATTTGTTTTATAATTCACCCCTGTATTTGGGTGTAGATTATCTGATAGCCGGTAAACAGGTGTTTTACAGGAATCAGGTAATGGGAGGCAAAGCTTTCGGGTCACCTGTTAATTATGTAGATGATGAAAAGACACCTTTTAATCCTGCTCGCTTTGTTGCCGGTGGGTATGGCAGTACCAGCCAGCATTTGCTGTATGACAGGGATAAACGTCGTTTTGTGGTGCATGATGCAATGTTTGGCACCAAATGCAGCAGCCTGCAGGACGGAAAGCTGTTTTCCTACACTACCGGGAAAGACCTGGTATACATGGTACCCACCTCTTATGGTGGCGGAGATGTATTTGCCATCATGAAAGATGATGCTGGTAAATACTACACCTACTGTATCAATGTCACCAGGGGCGGAGTAAAACAGAGTTATTATACTGAGATGACGGATGCACCGGAGCTGGACAAGGCCACTGTTTTTGCGGTCAGCAACCAGCTGGGATATGTGTTTTATGCTGTGGGCGGACGTTTGTATGAATATGATATTTTCATCCACAAAGCCACGCTGATGGCGGATTTTGGTACTGAGAAGATCAGTGTCATGAAGGCGCCGTTTTTTTCTTCCTATGGGAAGGAGTTTTATACCAACCTTACCAACTCCCTGGTGGTGGGCAGTTATGACGCGGCCCGTCCGGATACGGAGAATGGGGTGATCAGGGTGTACAGCATCCCTGACCGGAATGATGCTTTGAAGCTTACCTGGAGTTATCAGGGGCTGGGCAAAATAGTAGATCTGGTTTACCGCGAAAGATAACCCCCGGTACCAGATGATGCGGATTTGCAGGGAGTTTGCCTATAACTTTCCTGCAAATCCGTAATTCGCAATTTGTATGTTTAATTCCCGCTTAAATCCCTCCATTTCCCCGAATTTATTCATAATTTTACCACCCTTGACAAAGCGGCTACAACAAAACTGACACCTTGACAGTTCTGCTTTCCAAGCATAATATTTGAGTAACTTGTATTCTCCGTCTATCCAGTGACTAAGCCCGCAGCCTCTGTGCCACAGGCTGGGAGCAGGGAAAAACCAACTGACATAGCTTCAGGCCGGGACGGAGAGATGTTACAGAAACAAAATTGTAATTCGTAATTAAACGTTCAACATGTTAGGTTTTTTAACAAAACTTTTTGGGGGGAACAAATCTGACAGAGACATCAAATCTGTCACTCCAATAGTGCAGCAGATCAATGAGGAGTATGGAAAGCTGCAGTCCCTGCCTATCGACGACCTGCGTCATAAAACACAGGAGTTCCGCGAGCGCATCAGCGCCCACCTTGTCAAAATCGACCAGGAGATCAACGAGAAAAAAGAAGCGGCAGAAGCCGTAGAAGATATAACACAGAAAGATACCATCTATCAGGAAATTGATATTCTGAAGAAAGACCGCGACAAACAGCTGGAAGTAGTCCTGAAAAGCCTGCTGCCCGAAGCTTTTGCTGTAGTAAAAGAAGCTGCCCGCCGTTTTGCCACCAATCCTACCATTACTGCCACCGCAACAGCGCTGGACCGCCAGCTGGCTGTGAGAAAGGACTATGTGACCATCGAAGGCGATAAAGCTACCTGGAAAAACAGCTGGAAAGCCGCCGGCACCGAAGTGACCTGGAACATGGTACACTACGACGTTCAGCTGATCGGTGGTACAGTACTGCACCAGGGTAAAATCGCGGAAATGGCCACCGGTGAAGGTAAAACACTGGTATCCACCCTGCCCTCCTACCTCAACGCCCTCGCTGGTGAAGGGGTGCACGTGGTGACCGTGAACGATTACCTGGCCCGTCGTGACTCCGAGTGGAATGGTCCACTGTTCGAGTTCCTCGATATCACCGTTGACTGCATCGACAAACACCAGCCCAATACTCCGGAACGCCGGAATGCCTACCTGGCAGACATCACCTACGGTACCAACAACGAATTCGGTTTCGACTACCTCCGTGACAACATGGTACACAGCCCGGATGAAATGGTACAACGTAAACACCACTTTGCCATGGTGGATGAGGTGGACAGCGTACTGGTGGACGATGCACGTACACCACTCATCATCTCCGGTCCTATCCCCCGCGGTGAAGAACAGGAGTTCCACGCATTAAAACCACGTATCCAGTACCTGGTGGAAATGCAGAAAAAAGCAACCAACCAATACCTGCTGGAAGCTAAAAAACTGATCGGCGAAGGTAAAGACGACCCGAAAACCGGTGGTCTGGCCCTGATGCGCGCCTGGAGAGGCTTGCCCAAAAGCAGCGCCCTGATCAAATATCTCAGCGAACCTGGTATCAAAGTATTATTACAGAAAGCCGAAAACTACTATCTGGCCGACCAGCAAAGGGAAATGCCGAAAGTAGATGAAGGCCTCTTCTTCGCGATAGAAGAAAAACAAAACAGCGTAGACCTGACAGAAAAAGGTATCAGCCTGATCACCCAGGGTGGCGAAGATCCTAACTTCTTCGTGATGCCTGACGTAGGTTCTGAACTGGCGGAAATTGAAAAAATGTCAGTTTCCCCTGAAGAAAAACTGCAACGCAAGGAAATAATGCTGCAGGACTACGCCCTGAAGTCAGATCGTATCCACTCCGTTCAGCAGCTGCTGAAAGCTTACACCCTGTTCGACAAAGACGTGGAATACGTGGTAATGGACGGTAAAGTGAAGATCGTAGACGAACAGACAGGTCGTATCCTCGATGGCCGCCGCTACTCCGACGGTCTGCACCAGGCGATTGAAGCCAAGGAAAACGTGAAAGTGGAAGCTGCCACCCAGACCTTCGCTACCATCACCCTGCAGAACTATTTCCGTATGTACCATAAGCTGGCCGGTATGACTGGTACAGCCTCCACTGAAGCCGGTGAGTTCTGGGAAATCTACAAGCTGGATGTGGTGACCATCCCCACCAACCTGCCTATCTCCCGTCTGGATTCTGAAGACCTGGTATACAAAACCAAAAGAGACAAGTATAAAGCTGTTATAGAAGAAGTTAAAGGTCTGCAAGCCAAAGGACGTCCTGTACTGGTAGGTACTACCTCCGTAGAGGTGTCTGAGTTGCTGAGTAAGATGCTGACCTTCGAAAAAGTACCGCACAACGTACTGAACGCGAAACAACACGCCCGTGAGGCCCAGATCGTGGCCGAAGCTGGTCTGCCCGGTGCTGTGACCATCGCCACCAACATGGCGGGTCGTGGTACGGACATCAAACTCGGACCTGGTGTGAAAGAAGCGGGTGGTCTGGCTATCATCGGTACAGAAAGACACGAAAGCCGCCGCGTAGACAGACAGTTGCGTGGTCGTGCTGGTCGTCAGGGTGACCCCGGAACTTCCCAGTTCTTCGTTTCCCTGGAAGATGACCTGATGCGTATGTTCGGCTCCGAACGTATCGCCGGCCTGATGGACCGTATGGGCTACAAAGAAGGTGAAGTGATCCAGCACAGCATGATCACCCGCTCTATCGAAAGAGCCCAGAAAAAAGTAGAAGAAAACAACTTCGGCATCCGTAAACGCCTGCTCGAATACGATGACGTAATGAATAAACAGCGTACCGTGATCTATTCCAAACGTAACCACGCCCTGTTCGGCGAACGTCTGGCCATTGATACCGACAACGCTTTCTTCGATGTAGCAGAAAATATGGTCATCACCCATAAAGAAAGCGGCGATTACGAAGCTTTCAAAATGGACGCCATCATCAACTTCGCCATCGATACCAACATCACCCAGGAAGAACTGGTCCGTACAGATGTGCCTACACTGGCCTCCAAACTGTACCACCAGGGACTGGAAAACTACCACCGCAAAGTGCAGGACATCACTGCCAACACCCTGCCGGTGATAGAACGTATCTACAACGAACAAGGTCACCAGATCGAAAACATCTCCATCCCATTCACTGATGGCAAAAAAGGTGTTAACGTACTGGCCAACCTGAAAAAAGTAGTGGAAACAGAAGGTCACGAAACCATGAACGCCCTGGAACGCAGCATCACCCTGGCCCTCATCGATGAAGCCTGGAAAGAACACCTGCGTGCCATGGACGAACTGAAACAGTCTGTTCAGGGTGCCGTATACGAACAAAAAGACCCGCTGCTGATCTACAAACTGGAAGCCTTCAAACTGTTCAAACAGATGGATGGTGAAACCAGCCGCGATATCGTTTCCTTCCTCTGCAAATGTGGTATCCCTGTAAGCCAGGACCAGAGCAGAGAGGAGGAGCAGATCCGGGAAGGCCATGAGGAAAAAACCGATATGAGCCGCATGCGCGCTTCCCATGAAGATATCGCCGAACATAACGGTCATGAGGTTGCTGCTCCGGAATATGATATGCCGGAAGAAAAGCATGAACCAATACGGGTAGGCCCTAAAGTAGGTCGCAATGATCTCTGCCCTTGTGGTAGTGGCAAAAAATTCAAGAACTGCCACGGTAAGGACTTGTAATCATTGATTTTACAACATATTTAAGGCGGATTACGGATGTAGCATTTCTCAATGTGAAATACGTAATCCGCTTTATTGTTTATTTTTGGCTCCGATTTTATACTACTTGTCATGAAGATTAACCGATATATTGATCATACCATCTTAAAGCCTACCACCACCCTGGAAGACATCAAAACGTTGTGCATGCAGTGTGTGGAATATGATTTTGCTGCTGCCTGTGTACCACCGCTGTATGTAAAAATGGCGAAACAGTTTCTGGGTTCTACCAATACCAAAGTGGCTACCGTTATCGGCTTCCCCTTCGGCTATTCCGCTATCGAAGCCAAAGTGGCGGAGGCAGTACTCGCCATCGTAGACGGAGTGGATGAACTGGACGTGGTCATCAATATCTCCGCTGTTAAAAACAACGACTGGGAATATCTGGAAAAAGAGATTGCCAACCTGATGTATATCGTCCGGGAAAAGAAGAAAGTGATCAAAGTGATCATCGAAAGTGGCATATTATTGGAAGAAGAGATCGTTAAATGTTGCCAGCTCTACAGCAAGTATGGCGTGGATTTCGTGAAAACGTCCACCGGTTATGCGGAAAAAGGCGCTACCGTGGAAGCCGTAAAACTGATGAGGGCCAATTTGCCGGACAACATACAGATCAAAGCATCCGGAGGTATTCGTACCTTTGCTTTTGCGAAGGAACTGATTGAGGCCGGCGCTACCCGTATCGGCGCCAGTGCCAGTGTCAACATTGTGAAGGAAGGTGGTGTGGCTACAGCTGACAGTGATTATTAATTCTTAATTATACAGTATTCATGCAAAAATTATTCATCCTGGTTTGCTGCCTGTTGGGAAGTAGCTGGGCCATGGCGCAGGACTATGCGCAGGCCGGCAACGGAACCGTGAAAGTGACCAAAGACCCGCGTCTCGACGTATTGATCAGAAAACAGATCTATATCAATACCCTGTCTGTCCGCAGTCAGTCCGGCTTCCGGGTGCAGGTTATCTCCACCAACAAACGCGGCGATGCCAATGAAGCCAAAGCCCGTGTAATGCAGTTGTACAACGACTACCGCACTTACATGGATTATCAGGCACCCTATTTTAAAGTACGCGTAGGCGATTTTAAAACACGTGAAGAAGCCACCGAACTGCGCGACAAATTATCCAGCCTCTTCTCTGGCGGTGTATTTGTAGTACCGGCTATCATCAACGTGTCACCGGATAAAGAACTATCAAATGAAGAACCGTATTAAAGAGCTGGCTAAAGCCTATGCCCCCGCCTTCGTAGAGATCAGGCGGCATATTCACTCCCATCCCGAATTATCTTTTCAGGAATATAATACTTCCGAATTTATCCGGCAGCAGCTGGATAAATTCGGCGTTCCCTACAAGGCAGGTGTCGCCGGCACCGGCATCATTGCACTGATAGAAGGAAAAAATCCTGCATCCAAGACGATCGCGCTGCGCGCCGATATTGATGCACTCCCTATCACAGAAGCCAATAATGTACCCTACAAATCTGTCAACAACGGCGTGATGCATGCCTGCGGACATGATGTACATACCACCGTGGTGCTGGGGGCTACCAAAATATTACATGAGCTGAAAGACGAACTGGAAGGTACTATCAAAATACTGTTTCAGCCCGGAGAAGAAAAACATCCCGGCGGCGCCAGCATCATGATTGAAGAAGGAGCGCTGGAAAATCCGCGCCCCGACGCTATCCTGGGCCTGCATGTGCAGCCTACCATGGAAACCGGTAAACTGGGTTTCTGCGCCGGTAAATACATGGCCAGCGCCGACGAGATCTACATCACCGTGAAAGGTAAAGGCGGTCACGCCGCACAGCCGCACCTGACCGTGGATACCATCCTCGTGGCATCTCAACTGGTGGTAAGCCTGCAGCAGATCATCTCCCGCAATAACAATCCTTTCTCTCCTTCAGTGTTGTCTATCTGCGCTTTCAATGGTGGTTTTACAACTAACGTAATCCCCAGCGAAGTAAAGCTGATGGGCACTTTCAGAGCAATGGACGAAACCTGGCGTTTTAAAGCACATGAGCTGATCCGCAAACAGGTGATGGGTATTGCCGAATCCCTGGGGGCTGAAATAGATGTCGAAATACTGGTTGGGTATCCTACCTTGTATAATAATGAAGAGGTTACTGCTAAAGCACGTGGTTTTGCAGAAGAGTATCTCGGCAAACAACAGGTAGAAGATACCGAATTAAGAATGGGCGCAGAAGATTTTGCCTTCTACTCACAGATAGTACCAGCCTGTTTCTTCCGACTCGGTACCGGCAATGTGGAAAAAGGTATCACTTCCGGTGTGCATACACCTACTTTTGATGTGGATGAAAGAAGTATAGAGATAGGAATGGGCACCATGGCTTATCTAGCTGCACAGTTCAGATAAAAACAATTGCATAAATAAAAGCGTCCTGATAAACATCAGGACGCTTTTTTATTTATGATTAACTTTAGTGATGAAAGGGTCGAGTGGAAAATCATCCCTGTTATGAAATAGTAAAAACGTATATGCTTTCACGTTATATCTAAGCTGTGTCTATTTTATTTGTTTGATGTTTTGAATGCTGTTGCCATGAATATGCATTTCTCTTAAACTGTCGACTTGTATGTCTCCATATTTGTAGGATGCACTTAAGCGAAGTGTGCTGGCCTTGTCCAGCTTTATTTTCAGGCTGTCTGTCTGGGTGGCTTCATCCATGTCCAGCGTGCTTTCAAGACCGCCTGAAAAAGACAGGGAACCTATCTTGCTGTCGTTAATATAAGCTGTTACATGTGGTCCGGTTATGATCCTCAAACGGTCCTCTTTCATTTCATGTATACGCAGATGGGAGGTGGGAGCGATCACCTGTTCTATCTGTGGGGCGGTGAGGTATATATCTCCTGAATTATAAACCTGCAAAAACAGGGTATCACCGGAGCTCCTGAATTGTACCTTGTCGCCGGTATGGGTGGTCAGCACATATTTATCATCCTGTCTGATGTTGAGATAACCTTTATCCCATACACTGCTGACGGTGGTGGTGCTGCTGCTGTTGCTGCCCTGGCGTACTTCCATCTCTTTGATGGAATCCTGCTGAGGGGCACCGGAGGCGGTGTTTACAAGTACTACTTTAAAGGGTGGCAGGGTGGTAGTGATGGACTGGTTTGCCTCCCGTTGATTGCCGTTATTGGAAATTCCCTTGCTGTAATTGGCCCGCAGCACGATATCGGTACTTAACATCAATAACACGACCAGTCCTAAAAAGCCGAGGAATAATTTATTGCTAGTTTTCATGTTATTTGAAATTAGATTTTTTAAATTTTTCGTAGTACGGTTTTAGCTCGTCCATATCGATGTCCAGCAGATACATGCTGCGAAACAGGCTGGGCAGCTCATTGGTGATAAAGGACTCTTTCTTGAACTGCCTGATTTTTTTGATGGCATCGTTGCTGATGAAGTAACCGATACCCCTTTTGTTGTAGATAATTTCCTGCTGCTGTAGCAGCTCACAGGTGCGCATTACGGTGTTGGGGTTGACTTCCAGGGCAACGGCCAGTTCCCTTACTGAGGGGATGCGTTCTTCCGGTTGCCATTTGTTGAGCAGCACCTGTTCGCATATATAGTCTGCAATCTGCAGATAAATGGCTTGTGAATCTTTAAATTCCATCTCATGAAAATTTTAAATTTCCTTGTCTTTTAACCGGAAATAGGCGATGGTCCACAGAACAGGGGCCAGTACATACTCGGCAATGAAGGCATAGCTTTTAATCATCTTTTCTGAGATGATAAACATCTCGCTATTGTATACTCCACCTTTTGTCACTACCAGGAGGAATGGCACCTGATGGAAAGGATAGTACATTTTGTTACCAAAGAGTATCCAAACAAAAAGAGTGTTGAGGAGATACAGACTGCCCAGAATCAGCAACGTAGTGACAAATGTTTTGAAGAAAGCCAGTCGCTGAAAAGAGACTGCTCCCAGCAGAAATACGGCATGGAGGAAAATGTATCCGTAGTAAAAATATACCCCTCCGTTTTGGGTGCTGAAGAATTCCCAGTTGCGTACCAGTCCTATCCCGGTTTTAGAGCGTACCACATTATCGATGGCGAAAAAACCAATAGATGAACAGAGGTGGTAAACCAGCAGGAAGCCTATACTGGTAATGAGAAACATGGTGATATATTTTTCAAACAGGGAGGCTGGCAACAGGAGAAAGTGTACCCCTTTTTCCTTGTTGCTGAAGTCGCTGAAGGACAGGCTGGTAAAGAGCATTCCGGCAAAGAAAAGTCCAATATAGTAGAAGCCGATGATGTCGGTCATCCGTTTGGGAGCGTTGCCTGTCAGCAGTATGAATACGGGGAAAAGCAGCATAATGCCAAAGATGACGAGGGTGCCCAGCAGGTACGATTTCCAGGACGCCAGCAGATGTTGCCGGAGATAAAAGCCCAGACGGCGGAAGTCCAGTACATTGTTAGGTTGCATATGAATTAGTTAAAAAGTTCCTGAATAGATTGACGGTTGGAGAGAATAGCGTTAAAGAGCAGTTCCATATCGATGCGGCTTTGTTCCATATTCACATTTTTCATGACTACGGCATGGCCGCGCAGGTTGCTGTCGGCGTACAATACCGGCAGCCGGTCGTCGAGCTGGGCCAGCAGTTTGAAGCTGAGCTTGTCGGTTACGCTGCTGACGCTTTGATTGAAGATGATTTTGTGATCATCGATGATGACGATGCTGTCTATCAGATTGTCGAGGTCCCTTACCTGGTGGGTAGAGATGACGATACATTTGTCATCTGTAACAGCCGCTGCGATCACTTTGCGGAACTGGCTTTTGGAGGGGATGTCCAGGCCGTTGGTCGGTTCGTCCATGATGAGCACTTTAGTGTTGGTGGCCAGGGCGAAACTGATGATCACTTTTTTCTTTTGTCCGTAAGACATGTTGGTGAGCTGCTGATCCTGTGGTATCGCAAACTCTTTGAGATAGCTGTAGAAAGCCTGTTCATCGAAGCGGGGATAAAAAGGAGCATAAGATTTCAAATAAGTGTGGATGCTGACCTTGGGCAGGAAGAACTCTTCCGGTACCAGGAATATTTCCCGGAGGAAGGCGGGTTGCCTTTGGGCAGATGTATAACCTAAGACCTTACAGGTTCCCCCGTCCGGGAATAACAATCCGGCTATCTGTTTGAGCAGCGTGGATTTGCCGGCGCCGTTTTTACCGAGCAGGCCATATATATGACCAGCTTCCAGGTGGAGGTTGAGATCCTCGAACAGGGGCCTGTTTGGGCGGTAGCTGAATTTCAGGGATTGGATGGTAATCATAATTTGATTCGTGTTTTAGTGTACTACTTAACTAGTACACTATAAAAGTACAGCTTCTTCTGAAAAATCAAAAAAAATTTTTGGGAGGAATGTTGGACATCTACCTAAATCATTCAGTATCAGAAGAAAAAAAAATAATAAAAAGACAGAGGCCTCAACCATGTCTATGGCTGGTTTTATCAATCAGCGGTAAGAAGCAGGGAGTTCGGTGGGGTTGTGAATGGTACCTATCGGGTATTGGTAAGATGAGGCCAACCAATTGGAATTAAAGACCGCGCCTATATTTCCAGAGAGACCGGAACATACGCTATAAAAAGAAAGCGGTTGTCTTACAGAAGACAACCGCTTAAAAAAATATATGTCACTGCACCGAAGGCGCAGCAGTCTTACATTTCAGGATACAGTGGGAATTGCTGCATGAAGCCATTTACTTCGCCTTTGATTTTAGCGATGAGGGCTTCATTGTCGGCATCCAGGAGCAGCTGGTCGATCCAGTCAACGATCTGTTCCATATGACCTTCTTTGAGGCCGCGGGTAGTGATAGCAGGCACACCTACGCGGATACCGGAAGTGATGAAGGCAGATTTATCATCAAACGGCACCATGTTTTTGTTGGCGGTGATTTCTGCTTTCACCAGTGTTTGTTCGGCTTTTTTACCGGAGATATTTTTATTGCGCAGGTCGATGAGCATCAGGTGGTTATCAGTACCACCGCTGATGATCTGGTAACCTCTGTCCACGAAGCTTTTCGCCATAGACTGTGCATTTTTCAGGATCTGTTTGGCGTATACATCGTATTCGTCAGACAGAATTTCGAAGAAAGACACGGCTTTGGCAGCGATCACGTGTTCGAGCGGACCGCCCTGGATACCGGGGAATACAGCGGTATCGATGAGGGAGCTCATGAGACGGATTTCGCCTTTCGGAGTTTTCAGGCCGAATGGATTTTCAAAATCCTTGCCCATCATGATCATACCACCGCGAGGACCACGCAGTGTTTTGTGGGTGGTAGTGGTAACGAAATGACAGTGTTCAAATGGAGAGTTGAGCAGTCCTTTGGCGATCAGGCCTGCAGGATGCGCGATGTCAGCGAGTACGAAAGCACCCACCTGGTCAGCGATTTCGCGGATACGTTTGTAATCCCAGTCGCGGCTGTATGCAGAAGCACCACAAATGATCAGTTTGGGTTTTTCACGCTGCGCGATTTCTTCCATTTTATCATATTCTACGAGGCCTGTTTCTCTGTTAACACCATAGAAATGAGGCTCATAGAGCTTTCCGGAGTAGTTTACTGCAGAACCGTGTGTAAGGTGTCCGCCCATGCTCAGGTCGAGGCCGAGGATTTTGTCGCCTGGCTGCAGGATTGCCAGCATCACAGCTGCATTGGCCTGTGCGCCGGAGTGAGGCTGCACGTTGGCATATGCCGCACCAAATATTTGTTTGGCCCTGTCAATAGCCAGCTGTTCGCTTTGGTCTACTATTTCGCAGCCTGCGTAGTATCTTTTGCCAGGGTATCCTTCGGCATATTTATTCGTCATTACATTACCCATTGCCTGCATCACCTGCAAGCTGGTAAAGTTCTCAGATGCGATCAACTCAATGCCATGGCGCTGACGCTCCAATTCCTGGCGGATAATATCAAATATTTGCTGGTCTCTTTGCATGATGCCTAAAAATTTGCTGCAAATTTAGAATAAAGCCCGATGAAATGCAATTATGAGATTTACGGATTTTGACTTTTTTGAATTTTAAAACACATAAAACCAGTAAAAAGTCAAAATCCGTAAATCTTCATAATTTGTTCTATTTTCGCGGCATTCGGAGCTTATCCTAACTACAACGTACATGAAGGCAATAATACCTGTGGCAGGTGCAGGCACTAAACTCAGGCCACATACATATACACAACCCAAAGCATTGATTCCTTTAGCTGGCAGAACCATATTGAGTATCATTGTGGATCAGTTGGTGGAAGCAGGCATTTCGGAATTTGTTTTTGTTGTAGGTTATCTGGGTGAAAAAATCCAGCACTACGTAGAAAAAAAATATCCGCAGCTGACTTGTCACTTTGTGCAGCAGAACAGCAGGGAAGGTACCGGACATGCCATATTACTGACCCGCGAAGTAGTGGGTGAAGATGAAGTGCTGATTGTATTGGGAGACACTATCTGCGAATGTGATTTCAAGGAAGTCATTGCTGCTCCTTATTCTATATTGGGTCTGAAAAAAGTAGATGATCCGCGCAACTTCGGTGTGGCGGAAATAGACGAGAACGCACATATTACCCGTGTAATAGAAAAACCCCAGATACCTAAATCCAATCTTGCCCTGGTAGGTCTCTACAAAATAAAAGAAAGCAAACAGTTGTATGATTGCCTGCAGGCTAATGTTGACAATCATATCAAGTCACATGATGAGTATCAGCTGACCGATGCACTGGAATGTATGATCGAACGTGGTGTACGTTTTAATTCATTCAAGGTGATCAACTGGTTTGACTGCGGTCGTAAAGACACACTGCTGGAAACCAATGCCATTCTCCTCAAAAAATACAAACTGGCCAATAATCCGGTGTTGCCTTATGAGAACACTATCATTATACCACCGGTAAGTATAGGAGAAGGATGTAATATCAAGAACTCTATCATCGGTCCTAATGTGGCCGTAGGCGATAATACCGTTATTAACTACTCCATCGTAAAAGACTCCATCATCGGTTCTTTCAGCAATCTGTATGAAGTGGTGCTTAAATCTTCGCTGATAGGCAGTGATGCCAACATCAGAGGACTCAGCCAGAGCCTGAATATAGGCGACAATACAGAGATCGATCTGGGGTGAGCCGGTTGTAAGGCTTTTCGCCTTATATTCGTTGCATGAACCCGATTACCACTTTATTTGGGATACAGTATCCGATCGTCCAGGCGGGCATGGTATGGGCCAGCGGATGGCGTTTAGCCAGTGCCGTGAGCAATGCCGGCGGTCTGGGTCTCATAGGTGCAGGCAGCATGTACCCTGATGTGCTGAAGCATCATATTCAACGCTGTAAGGAAGCCACCAACAAGCCATTTGGCGTGAACGTGCCACTGTTATATCCTGACATTGACCAACTGATCAACATCATTCTGGAAGAGAAGGTGCAGGTAGTGTTTACCTCTGCCGGCAATCCCAAAACCTGGACACCGGTGCTGAAAGCCGCTGGTGTAAAGGTGGTGCATGTAGTGTCCAGTTCCGCTTTTGCATTAAAGAGTGAAGCGGCAGGCGTAGATGCCGTGGTAGCCGAAGGTTTCGAGGCCGGCGGACATAATGGCCGGGAAGAGACTACTACCATGGTACTGGTGCCGGCAGTATGTGAAAAAGTGAAGATACCCGTGATCGCTGCAGGAGGCATCGGCTCCGGAAAGGCTATGGCAGCGGCTTTTGCGCTGGGAGCCTCCGCTGTGCAGATAGGCAGCCGTTTTGTAGCTACCCCTGAAGCTTCTTCCCATATCAATTTCAAACAGGCAGTGGTCAACGCCAAAGAAGGCGATACCATGCTCAGTCTGAAAAAACTCACACCGGTACGGCTGATAAAAAATCATTTCTATGAAGCGGTGAGGACAGCAGAAGATAAAGGCGCCGATATCAACGCATTACAAACGCTGCTGGGACGCGCCCGCGCCAAAGCAGGTATGTTTGAAGGCAACATGGAAGAAGGTGAACTGGAAATTGGCCAGGTGAGTGCACTCATACATGAGATAATGCCGGCAGGCGAGGTGGTAAAGCAGATCTGGGCAGAGTTTGAAGCTGTCCGCCGTCATCTGGGAACCAACCATATTTAGGTATTTTTTTATTTAGACATTTTTTTATTTAAATGCCTAAATAAAAAAATGCCTAAATAAAAAAATCTTCATTTATCCTTTCTTTACAATCCACCTCAGCGCTTCTTTCAGCGTCACTTTTTTACCATACAGCAGGATGCCGGTACGGTATATTTTGCCGGCGGCCCAGGTAGTGAAAATAAAACCACCTATCAGAGATACCATCGACAGGACCAGCTGCCAGTAAGGAACGGTACCTGGAACGCCATAAGGCAGACGTGCCATCATCACCATCGGTGAGGTGAAAGGAATGATACTGCCCCATACAGCCAGCGAGCTGCCCGGATCGTGTACTGCTTTCATCATGATCATAATACCAATGATGATTGGTACGGTGATAGGGAAAGTAAGCTGTTGAACATCGCTGGCATCTTCATTGGCCAGACTGCCGATGGCAGCAAACAATGAAGAGTAGAAAAGATAACCACCGAGGAAATAAAACAGAAAGCAGGACAGCAGCAGGCTCCAGTTGATACTGCCTACCACGTCTGAGATACGGCGGAAAGCTTCTGCAGCTTCTGCATTATTGTTCTGGGCCATCATACCACCCTGACTGGCAGCCTGTATGCTTTCGGGAGAAATGAACAGCGGAATCAGCGCATAGATCACACTGATCAGCAGCCCCCATATCAGGAACTGCAGCAGCCCTACGGCCGCAATACCAACGATTTTACCCATCATCAGCTGAAAGGGTTTTACGCTGGAGATCATTACTTCCGCGATGCGGCTTACTTTTTCTTCCATCACACCACGCATCACCGAGGTGCCGAAGAGCAGCAATACAATGTAGATAATGAAACCGCTGGCGTATCCTACTCCGTAGGCCACCCAGGCATTGCCTTTCTTTTCATCATCGCCGCTTTTAAATTCTACAGAGACGTTGGAGCGGATAGCATCCAGTTTGGCCCTGTCGATTCCTTCCAGCTCCATGCGCTTTTTTTCGATGGCGCGGTTGATGTCGCTGTTGATGCCGGTTTCGAGGGAGATACCGGCTTGTCCTTTGCTGAAGTAGGTTAAACCGGCGGGCCGGTTGATATCAATATTGGGTATGTACAGAATGCCGGAATAGCCTTTTTCTTCGTAGTGCAGTTTGAGGCTGTCGAGATTGGCACCCGGCAGGAATTTAAAATATACGCCCTGTTTATCGGGCATGTTGTTGGAGAAAATACCGCTTTCATCGATCACGGCAATCTGTTTGCTCTCGTTGCCCCCGAGGGCCATCAGGATGGGGATAATGATCATTGCGCCAAAGGCCACTGGCACCAGTAATGTTACCACCAGAAAAGACCGTTTGCGGACACGGGTAAGGAATTCCCTTTTTATGATAAGCCAGATTTTATTCATAGTTGTAAGTCAGGATGATCAGGCAGGTTGCTGCTCCGTTGCGGGGGCATTTTCCGTTTGTTGTACCTGGGTGATGAATACTTCGTTGATAGAAGGTAAGATTTCTTCAAAATAGGTGACAGGGATGTTTTGATGGATGAAGTGCAGGAGTATATCGTTGGTGCTGCTGTCTTCATTCATTTTTACCGTGAAGGCTTTTTCATTTTCGTGTATTTCCACGATTTTGAAATGGTAGGTAGCCATCTGGGCAGCATTGGGCATTACGCCAAGGCCTATACGGAAAAGGCCCTGCTTGAAGTCCTGTTTGATTTGTTTGACGCTGCCATCCAGTATTTTATGGCCTTTGTTGACCAGCATGATATGATCACAGATTTCTTCCACCTGTTCCATACGATGGGTGGAGAAGATGATGGTAGTACCTTGCTGACTGAGGTTAAAGATTTCCTGTTTGATCAGGTTGGAGTTGATGGGATCCAGGCCGGAGAAGGGTTCGTCGAGGATGAGCAGTTTAGGATCATGCATGATGGTAGAGATAAACTGCACCTTTTGTTGCATGCCTTTACTGAGTTCGTCCACGCGTTTGTTCCACCAGGAATTGATATCGAACTTATCGAACCAGAACCTGATTTTCTGCATGGCTTCTTTTTCGCTGAGGCCTTTGAGGCGGGCGAGGTAGAGCGTTTGCTCGCCGACTTTCATTTTTTTGTACAGTCCTCTTTCTTCGGGCATGTAGCCGATGAGGTGAATATCGCGTTGCGGGTCGTACTGCTGGCCGTTGAGCCGGATCGTGCCCTCATCGGGATAGAAGATACCGGTGATCATGCGCAGCAGTGTTGTTTTTCCCGCTCCGTTAGGGCCAAGAAGGCCGAAAATACTGCCTTGCTGAATATCAAAGCTGATGTCATCTACTGCTTTGTGCGTGGCATAGTATTTTTTCAGGTTTCTTACTTCAAGTAGATTCATGATGAAAAAATAACAATTAATCATGAATAATGGATCATTCCGGAGGAGATGATTTTACTGAAGTTTATCAGCGATCATATTGGCTACGCGTTCCCCATCCATGGCGGCAGACACGATACCGCCGGCATATCCGGCACCTTCTCCGCAGGGATAGAGTCCTGCCAGCTGCGGATGTTCGAGGGTATCGTTGTCGCGGGGAATCCGCACTGGTGAAGAGGTACGTGATTCGGTGGCAACGAGGATAGCGTTGTCGGAATAGTATCCTTTTATTTTCCGGCCGAATGCTTTGAAAGCGCCTGCCAGCCGCTGGTGTACAGCTGCGGGCAATACGGTGCGCAGGTCCGTGCTGTTGACGCCGGGCAGGTAGGAACATTCGGGCAGGGAGGAAGATATTTTTCCCTTAACGAAATCTGTCATGCGTTGTGCGGGAGCTACAAACAGTCCACCACCGGCGATGAAGGCCTGTTTTTCTACGGCCTGCTGGTAATACATGGCTGCAAGCGGGCCATGGTGGGCAAACGGGGCGAAATCGGATTCATCTACAGTGACCACCATACCGGAGTTGGCGAAGGGGTTGTTGCGTTTGGAAGGTGACCAGCCGTTGACAACCAGTTCACCGGGATCTGTAGCTGCAGGGGCGATGATACCGCCGGGGCACATACAGAAAGAGAATACACCGCGGCCTTCCACTTGTTCCACCAGGCTATAGCTGGCAGGAGGAAGGTATTCTCCACGGAGGTCGCAATGGTATTGAGCGCTGTCTATCAGTTCCTGCGGGTGTTCTACCCTGACGCCGAGGGCGAAGGGTTTGGCTTCGAGCAGGATGTTTTGCTGATGTAGCATGATAAATATATCCCTGGCAGAGTGGCCGGTGGCGAGGATTACCTGCTTAGCTTCGAAAGTCTGGCCGGTGGCGGTTTGTACGCCGGTGACAGTGCTGTTGTGTATAAGCAGGCTGCTAACTTTTTGTTCGAAGTGGACTTCTCCGCCTGCAGCGATGATCTGTTCGCGCATAGCGGTGATGATATGCGGGAGTTTATTGGTACCGATGTGGGGATGGGCATCGATCATGATTTTTTCTTCGGCACCGAAGTGAACGAAGATATTGAGGATGCGGTTGATATCGCCGCGTTTGTTAGAACGGGTGTATAGTTTGCCGTCGGAATAGGTGCCGGCGCCGCCTTCTCCGAAGCAGTAGTTGGATTCGGGGTTGACGATACCGGTTTTATTAAGAGAGGCGAGGTCTCGGCGGCGGGCGCGTACATCTTTTCCGCGTTCGAGGATGATAGGTTTAATACCTACCTCGATGAGGCGTAATGCGGCGAAGAGGCCGGCGGGGCCTGCTCCGGCGATGATGACGCAGGGTGCATTGGCCGGGAGTTGTTGATACACCGGGTGTGCATGAACTCTTTCATGGAAAGGTTCATTGACAAATACGAGCAGGGTAAGGATGAAATAGACCTGTCTGGAGCGTGCGTCTATAGAGCGTTTGAGCAGGTGGTAGCCGGTGATGGAATTGGGTTTGACACCAAGTGCGGCAGCGGCCGCTGTTGTGATATGGGACGGATGAGCTGCATCGGCTGGCGTCAGCTTCAGAGAGATTTGTTGTTGCATGAAAAAACTAGTTAGGGAGTTATCCTAAAAAGAGTTATAAATTATAAATTTTGCATGGTTGGCCTATAACGAAGAGCTTAGCGGATAATGTATATCATATCATTATACGCTAAGCTCTTGGCAATAAGGTGTTATTCCGGGATGGATTAAAACGGCAGATCGTCGCCACCATCGTTGCCACCAGCGGGCATTTGCGGTGCATTGTAGTTAGGCATTGGGTCTGCACCAGCGGGAGCAGCCATTACAGATTCCATACGCCATGCGTCCAGGTTGGTGATGTAGTTAACTTTACCATCTTTTTCCCATCTGGTGCCTTTGATATTGAAATAAACTTTAACGTTTTCACCTTCATTGAACCGGTCAACGATACCTGTACGGTCCTGTACGGACTGGAATTTGATATAGTTGTTGATAACACGGCCATTGATATCATCGGATTTCTCGATAACGAACTCTCTTGTTTTAAAAGTTTCGCTGCGTTGTACCGTGTTGTACTTCACAATCAGCTTTCCGGTAATTTCAAAACTCATAAAAATTTAATTTAAAATTCAGAAGGATCAAAGATACAGCATTCAGCCAAGTGCGGGCAAATATTTTTTATTTAAACCCTGCGCGGGATATGTAAAAAAATTATCTGGTAATAACTAATTACAAACACATTTTTTTAAATGGAGATACTAACATAGTTTTGCACCCTCGCAGAAAAAATTGTGAATATCTCACCTGTTTTCTGTGCTTGATTTTTTTGCGATGAGAAGGTGCGATATTATTTTATCAGTTATATATCCATATTTATGATAAAGAGGACAATGAGAGAGGCAAAGATGTTGCTAATCAACAGTATTTATGGTACTTAAAATCGTGCAACGTTAGTGCTGTAAAGCACTGGCAGCAGGGCATGGCACAGTATTGACACACTGTTGTCCGGAGAATATAAACAAGGGTAGATAAATTTTTTTTTTCAACATTTTCTACAGATATTCGTCGTCCTGTCTGAAAATTTTTCAACATCCTGCGTTGAGGAATTTAGAATTCGAGAACTAAGCAGCATCCTTAATTAAGAAACAACTAATTTTTTTTATCTCAATGAATAAAACTTGCGAACAAGTTTGGGAAAGGTGTCTTAATATAATTAGGGATATTGTGGAATGGCAGCCGTTTAAAACTTGGTTTGAACCTATTAAGCCCATTAAACTTGAAAACAATGTTTTAACCATCCAGGTCCCCAGCCAATTCTTTTATGAATATCTTGAAGAGCATTATGTGGGATTGTTAGGGAAAACAATTAAAAGAGAATTAGGTAAAGAAGCCCGGTTGGAATACCGCATTGTAGTAGAGAACGGTACACCACATCAGCATCCCAGAACGGTCAATATGCCGACGCAGTTTGTCAAACCCCAGAAAGATAATGAGGTTGACTTCCCGCTAACAATACATAATCCGGTTAAGAATCCTTTTGTAATCCCTGGTATCAAACGGGTACAGATCGATTCGCAGCTGAATCCCAACTATACGTTTGACGCGTATATTGAAGGAGATTGTAATCGTGTGGCACGCCGTGCAGGAAAAACGGTGGCGGAAAAACCAGGTGGTACTTCCTTCAACCCACTCGTTATTTACGGTGGTGTAGGATTAGGAAAGACACACCTCGCACAGGCCGTGGGCAATGAAGTAAAGCGTATTCATCCGAATAAGGCTGTACTGTATGTGAGCGCGGAAAAATTTATCAATCAGTTTATTGATCACTCTAAAAATAATATCATCAACGATTTCATTCACTTCTATCAACTGATAGATGTACTGATCGTAGATGACATCCAGTTCTTTGCCCGCGCAGAAAAAACACAGGACGCGTTTTTCGCGATCTTCAACCATCTGCATCAATCCGGCAAACAACTGATCCTTACTTCCGATAAAGCACCCAAAGACCTGGACGGTGTGCAGGAACGCCTGTTGAGCCGCTTCCGCTGGGGCCTCAGCGCTGATATCCAGATCCCTGATTTTGAAACCAGAATGGAAATTCTGGAACTCAAAATGAGAAACGATGGACTGGAAATGCCCAAGGAAGTAGTGAAATACGTGGCCTATAATATCCAGACTAACGTACGTGAACTTGAAGGTGCCCTCATCTCCCTGCTGGCGCAGTCTTCCCTGAACCGCAAAGAGATTGATCTGGAACTCGCTAAAAGAGTACTGAAGTCTTTCGTCAAAACTTCTTCCAAAGAAATCACCATCGAAAGTATTCAGAAAATGGTCTGCGAATACTTTGATGTACCATACGATAAACTGCTGCAGAAAACACGCAAACGCGAAATCGTACAGGCGAGACAGATAACCATGTACCTGGCTAAATCATTTACAAAAAATTCCCTGAAAACCATCGGAGAACACTTCGGCGGAAGGGACCATACTACCGTGATCCACAGCTGTCAGACCGTAAAAGACCTGATGGACACCGATAATAATTTCCGTGACAGCGTCATCGAATTACAGCAAAAAGTACAGCTGGCTGCTATGTAAAGCCAATCCCCATGACCTATTTATGTAATGCCGTTCCTCTACAGGACGGCATTACTTTTTTATTTTTATATTTTATGCCGGCTTAAACCCTTTCCATGAACATTCGCATCATCATTTAGCCGCTGCTATTGTTTGTCAGCGTGGTCTTTTATCGTATCAGCAGCCAGCGGGAAGAAAAACTGTTTGCAGAACAAGGCGTGGCAACAGTAGGGACCATTGAAGGCGGGATATATCGTACTCATCGAGGTGGTGCGACCGAAAATATAATCGTCCGTTTTACCACACACGATAAAAAACAGCTCGAACTGTATGGTTACAGAGCTGGAGAAGCAGGTAAACCGCACTACAAAGACGAGCCTGTATCTCCGGGAATATCCTCATATTTACCGGTTGGCCTATGATAGCAGCACCATTTTCCCCGGGAAAATCCTTTTTTAAATAATGCCCTATAAAAAAAATGAAAAAGCTGGAAGGCCCCGGCAATTTAAAATTAGAAAAGATCGGCGGCAGATTTAAATTATTGGGTACTACTCAGCAAACCCTTTTCCAGAAAGAGTTTTATTCGTTGCTGATACAGTATGAAAGGCCACGCAGATCCGCTTTCGCCTGTTCCACTCCCCCTCCTGAAACTCGTTTTTTCAAAAAAAAAATCTAAAAAAAATGAAAATGCTTTTGGTGAATATAAAACTTTTCCTATTTTTGCAACCCCTTCAGGGATATACACGGTGAGGTGCCTGAGTGGCCGAAAGGAACGGTTTGCTAAACCGTCGTACGGGTTAAACTGTACCGAGGGTTCGAATCCCTCCCTCACCGCAGGAAAGGGACCAATCAGCTTCATGATGATTGGTCCCTTTTTCATTTGGTCCCAGGACTAAAGTCCTGGGCTATTGTTGTAGCAGATTGCATCTCTCCCGTTCCTCTTGCTTCACTCGACACACTGCTGCGCTGTAAACCGGACTATCCATTTTTTCCTGATTGGTGTACAGGTATCGTTCATATGAAAAGTAGTTTTGTATAGAAATTGAATCCTACTGATATGAATATAAATACACAGCCTACGCTCGGGAATGAAAACCTGTTGTTAATACCCCTGCAGGAATCAGATTTTGAAGCCCTTTACGAGACGGCTTCCGATGAAAAGATATGGGAGCAGCATCCAAATAAAGACCGCTGGAAAAGAGAGGAATTTCAGCGTTTTTTTGAAGGCGCCATAAAGAGTGGCGGAGCCTTTAAAATCATTGATAAAAAAACAGGGGCAGTAGCCGGAAGCACCCGTTTCTACGATTATAATCCATCTGACAACAGTATCATGATCGGCTATACGTTTTATGCTACCCGTTATTGGGGCAAAGGATTAAATCCTGTGGTGAAGCACCTGATGCTGGATTATATTTTTCAGTATGTGGATAGTGTGTATTTCCATGTAGGTGCTTCCAATGTCCGTTCACAGATAGCCATGACCAGGTTGGGAGCCAGAAAGGTGAGAGAAGAAGATGTAGCCTATTATGGCGAAGCAACCAGGCATAATTTCGTGTATCAGATCACCAAAGAAGAGTATACCGAAAAACAGGCAACAGATAAGTCCTGATGGAGAAATCTCCGTTTTTTAGTATCTTCATCCTTCGTGAAAAATCTTTTTTCCATATTCATTTTCTTCTCTCCTGCTAATCTCTTTCAACTGGCAGGTGTTACGCCATTCATCAGTGGCAGACTGTACTCCTTTTCAAATTATAAAGACTTCAATAATTAATCCCCGCTCCGTTAGTTACTGACGGAACAGGGATATTTATGTATGGCTATACGGTAAACCGGATTAATCTGGAATACAAGCTGATGCCGCCAGGTGAGGCCGATGAGCATAATGGAAATATCTCCGCGCTGTCGTTGTTTGGCCTGGCTTTGATGGGGTTACAGGAAGGTGAAAGTTTTACCTGGCAGTTGTCGGGCAGAAAAAAATACTATGCTGTAGTGGCGGTGAGGAACAATGCGTTTGTGTAAACGGTAAGGAATGACTGGATGAACCCATGTTGACGGTTGAAATATAAACCTGCCTGCGGGAAGGGTATATTTCAGCCGTCAACAGTTTTTCAGGGTGAATATTGCGGGGTTAATGTTTCCGCCGGGACTTTTTCTTTTCTGTTGTTGTTATTTTTTCGGATGTCCCGTTATTCCCGTAGTTACCGCCAATGCTATCATTGGTCCGGCTGTTTCGTGCAATGTCAGGTATACCGGCTGCCAGGTTTTCGGCTAGTGGTTTGAAGAGGTGGGCACGTACATTGCTCTGGCTGTCGAGTATTTCCTGCAGCCGTATTACTTCAGGGCTCGCCCACATTTCTGCCAGAAAAAGGCTGTCCCGCTGCCGGGGTGTGTTTGCAGACATATTGTTTTGTGCAACAGCCTTCATGGAAATAGAACAAACAAGCATGAAAACGATCTTTTTCATAATCTCAATAGTCGATTGATTCATCACGGTTTGTATTCCCGCAATAATGGTGAAAAAAAGGGTGTACGATTATCTCATAGGAGGTATAGAGAATAGCTAGTTGGTAATGTTCCTCAAAAGTACAATCACCTTACGCAGTGTATTTACGTAATCATCAAAAAAACTAAGATTCATGAATATGCGGTGGAAGGACTGAGACCAGCCTTTGTGGGCCAGTGAAAAGCCTGGTGGGTAAGGCTCACACCACAAAGCCCCGCAGGCTTTATTGGTAGTGTGAGCCTGAAGTTAACGTGTATCCACGTTTTCGCAGTGAGGGATCGTGTCAATATCCCTGCATCACTGAAAAAACAATAAAGTAAGCAATAGTATTGTATTGGTTTTCATGATATTTCTGGTTATTGGGGATAAATATTTCACTTCATATCTTCCACCATCATATTCCTGATCTTTTTCTCAAACACAAAAGCCCTGGCCATATCCCGGGTATCCCAGGATACGTTTTCCAGTACGATTACACTGGTTTGGGTGGCGGGGTAATAAAAGTTGATGCAGGTGGTGGCAGCAGCCGGCATATTGGCGGCGCCGCTATGTCCCAGTTCTGTGAGCGTTCCCGGATGTGCGATCTGTATGCCATCGCCATAGTCTACAGGGCCCCAGGTGGGATGGTCGCGGTGAGAGAAAGAAGTAGTGAAGATTTTGTATAGACTGTCAGGCAGTATCCTTCCGTTGTGCAGTGCTTCATTCCACAGGAGCAGGTCGCGGGCGTTGGAGATAATACCGCCGGCAGGGGCGAGCATTTTCATGAAGGTTACATCAGCGCCGGTGGGGATGAGCTGGCGGGTGCTGTCTTCCAGAAAACTTTTCAGGACGATAGGTTTGTTGCCCGGGGCATAACTGTTTCTCATCCCGGCCTTGCTAAAGAGGTCCGCCACCAGTGTGTTATAGGGTTTACCGGTTACTTTTTCAAGGATCTCACCTAACAGCGAGTAACCGATATTGGAATAGGCAAATTGTGAACCTGGTTTAAATGCCAGTGGTCTGTCAGGCCAGATGATACCAGAGACATGATTGAGCAGATGTTGTACCGTGACGGTATCTTTCCAGCGTTGAGGGATGTTGTGGAGATAACGGCCAATAGGCGCCTGCAGGTCCAGATGCTTTTCCGCGGCCTCCTGTAGTACCAGTACACCGGTCACTTGTTTGCTGACAGAACCTATCACAAACTGTTCATCGGATTGAAGCGGTATTTTGTGTGCAGCATCGGAAAAACCATAACAGCGGGAATATAGGATTCTGCCATTGCGGGCAATGAGGATAACGCCGTTGAAGGGACGTCCCAGGTCTGTTTTTATCAGGGTGTCTATACGGGCGATGACTGCAGGACTTTGCCCGCTGGCTGGCATAACGGAAATCAACAGGGCCGCAGCGAGGGCACGCTGACAAGTCCGCCTGATCAGGGCAGGGGAAAAAATTTTCATGAAACGGAGTTGAGGATGTTAGCAGATGGTTTTATGCTTCACGTAAGTTACGCCGACTTCCCGATTTCTTCCAAACAAAATTGATGCACGCTAAAAAAATCTTATAACTATTAGTCTACAAATATTGTGTACTAATAAAAATAGTCTTACTTTTACCCCGTTGTTATCAGAACAGGCACTGAAAACCACCATCTATATACAGCAGAACCAGCCCTGGTACAGTTTTTAGCACCACCCAATAAAACTGTAGGGCACCAACAGTGCTTCCAGCAACATTTTTCTTCAACACTAAATTTTATTTAGATGTCAACCACTTATTACTGCAACCGTACCGGCGGAGTGAGGTGCTGTTCCGGCTGTTGTTGTGTACGATAGAAGCTTTCCGGCATTTCCTCTAGTTGATTCTTTTCTGACAGGGCCTTTGTTTCCAGGGCCTGACATTCCTATGCCCGTTGTCATGTTACCTGTTTTCCGGCTTGTGTGGACGGGCGGCTAAATTTTTAAATCATGCAGATAATGTTACACAAAAACATATTGGCATGGGTAGGACTATCCATGCTCTTTTTTATCCCCTTGCTTTCAACAGCACAGGTGCCTACAACACCGCTGATCAATTCACACCTGAGCGGCATAGTGGTGGATGCCCGCACCCATGAACCATTGCCGGGCGCGGTGGTCAATATCAAAGGTACCACGCATGGTGTGTCTACTGATGCAGAAGGACGTTTTGTATTTGTTACCGGACAGAAATTCCCTTATACACTTATCATCAGTTACATCGGTTATAAAAAAACAGAGGTGGTAGCTACAGGTGGCCATATAGAAATACCACTGGAAGCGGTGCAGAGTCAGCTGAATGATGTGGTGGTAGTGGGATATGGCACGCAGAAAAAAAGTGATCTTACCGGTGCTATAGCATCCGTTTCAGGCCCGTTGCTGAAGCAGCCGGTAAGTGCTGTTGACCAGGTGCTGAAAGGTGCTGTTCCCGGCGTACAGGTAACCCAGACTTCCGGGCAGCCTGGTGGTGGCGTCAGTATCCGTGTAAGGGGAGGTAGCTCCATACAGGGTGGTAATGAACCACTGTATGTAATAGATGATTTCCCGATATACAACAGCCCTGCGGGCCCGGGTATACTCACCGGTGCACCCGTAAACCCGCTGGCCAGCATCAATCCTTCTGATATCGAAAGTGTGGATGTCCTGAAAGATGCCTCTGCCACCGCCATCTATGGCTCCCGCGGAGCCAACGGAGTAGTGATCATCACCACCCGTAGAGGCAAAGCCGACCGGAACGCGATTTCCTATGAAGAATCTTACGGCGTACAGTCCTTACGCAGGAAGATAGACCTGCTCAACGCCCGCGACTTTGCCATCTTGCGCAATGAAGCATTGTTCGATGCCAATCCTTCCAAAGGCCCTAACCAGTACCTCTCACAGGAACAGATCAACCAGCTGGGCAAAGGCACCGACTGGCAGGACGCCGCTTTCCGTAGTGCTCCCACACAAAATCATCAGCTGACCATCAGCGGAGGTAATCCTAAAACCCGCTACCTGCTTTCCGGCAATTACTTTGACCAGCAGGGTATCGTCAGCAATACGGGCTTTACACGACTGGGTGTCAGAGCTAACGTAGACGCACAACCGTATGAAAAGCTGAAAGTAAGCGCCAACCTGTCTGTCAGCAAGTCGGACGCCAATGTAGCGCCTTCCGGCTTTATCACCTCCCTGTTGCAGATGCCGCCTACCGCTACCATCTATGAGCCGGATGGCAGCTATACCCTCCGTAATCCTTTCGAAAACATTTTCGCTAACCCTATCGCTACCATTAACGAACAACGTAACAAATCGACTACTAATCGTCTGCTGGGCACTGCCTTTGCTGAATACAGCATCATAGATGGACTGAACCTGAAAGTGTTGCTGGGCGCCGATGTGAACAATACCAGTGAAAAGAACTACATCCCGGCAACTATTTATGAAGGGATACAGAACAAAGGCAACGCTGCCAGAGGCACCTACAATGCTTATTCCTGGCTGAATGAAAACACCCTCACGTATACACGCAGTATTGGTAAACATGCTTTTGATGTACTGGCAGGTTTCACCCAACAGGAATTCAGTAGTGATATTGTAAGATCCGGTGCACAGAATTTTGTTTCAGATGATCTTACCTACAACAGCCTGCAGAGCGGATCTACACTGGTACGTCCTTTTTCCGACGCTACCTCCTGGGTGCTGCATTCCTATCTGGCGCGAATCAACTACAATTATCACAGCCGTTATTATTTAACGGCCAGCATCCGTACAGATGGTTCTTCCCGTTTCGGGAAAGGCAACAAATGGGGCTACTTCCCCTCTGCAGCTGCTTCCTGGCGTATCAGCAACGAACGCTTTTTTGAACCGGCCACAAAAGTAATCAACGACCTGAAACTGCGGGCCAGCTTTGGTACTACCGGTAATCTGGAGATCGGTGAATATCAATCACTCGCCACCCTCTACAGCCTCAATTATCTTTTCGGGAAAAATATAGCCACCGGTTTTGCTCCCTCCCGTCTGGCTAATGATCATCTGGGCTGGGAAAAAACCTGGCAGTATAATGCCGGACTGGATGCAGCATTTCTGCGAGGCAGGCTGTTATTTACGCTGGACGGCTATTACAAGAAAACAACCAACCTGCTGCTGAATGTAGAAATACCCTGGACTTCCGGACAAACCGCTTCCCTGCAGAACTTCGGCTCTGTACTGAACAAAGGCCTGGAAGTCAGCATCAGCAGTAAAAACTTTACCGGAGCTTTTACCTGGAATACGGATTTTAATATTTCCTTCAACCATAATGAAGTGCTGACCATCGGCAATGGTGCCCGCTCCTATATCAGCGGCAACTATATCATTCAGGTAGGACAACCGCTGGGAAGCTTCTATGGTACGGTAACAGATGGTATTCTGCAAAAAGGAGAAGAAGCCACCAAAGGAAAATATACCGGCAATGCTGCGCCTAAGCCAGGAGACCGTCTTTACAAGGATATTAACGGCGACGGCACCTTCACCACAGCTGCCGACAGAACGATTATCGGCAACGCACAGCCGGACTTTGTGTTTGGCTTTGGCAACAACTTTTCCTGGAAAGGATTGTCACTGTCAATATTCCTGCAGGGATCTTATGGTAATAAAATCCTGAATTCCAACCGGCAATCGCTGGAACTGTTTACCGGTCAGCAAAATGCTGCGGCTTCGGCACTGGACCGGTGGACGCCTGCCAATCCCAGTCAATCTATTCCCCGCGCCAAGTTGGACCCCGCCCCGGTTTTCTCTGACCGCTTCATCGAAGACGGTTCTTTCCTGCGGATTAGAAACATCACGCTGGGCTATACCCTGCCCAGGTCGGTGATCGGTAAAATATCGGCTGTCAACGTATATCTGTCTGCACAAAATCTGCTTACCTGGACAAGATATACCGGCTTCGATCCGGAGGTGACTTCCGGCAGCAACGTATCACCGGGAACAGATGCAGGCATCTATCCCGTAGCCAGAACAGTAAGTGCTGGTGTGCGCATCACACTGTAATCATCTACCAACCACAAAAAAGCAAGTATGAAAAAAGCCTTTGTATTGTATATCGTTATGCTGGCCATCGGGTGGGTATCCTGCACCAGGCTGGATGAAAAACCGGAGTCAGTGCTGACTACCGATAATTTTTATCAGAATGAAGACCAGGCCAAAGCGGCCGTCACAGCTGCTTACCGCAAGCTGTATGAATCGGGGCAGTCTATTTATAACAGTCTTTTCCAGATCGGTGTGGAAATGGCCACCGATGATTATGAAGCCGGGCCAAGGGCGCGTAATGCCCATGTGCGGGCCATTTCCGGACTTACCCACGATGCTTCCAACGACCGTATGGAGCAGCTATGGAAACAGAGTTACGATGCCATCAATGTTGCCAATATCGCGATTGACCGTATTGCTCTTATCAAAAAGGAAAATATTTCTGCCACCGTACAAACGCGACTGATCAAAGAAGCCCGGTTCCTGCGGGCGCTGCATTATTTTAATCTGGTGAGATGGTTTGGTGGTGTGCCACTGGTGCTGCATGAACCAGCCTCTCTTTCACCGGAGGCGTTGTATGTGGAGAAAGCGTCAGAAGCGGCCGTGTATGCACAGATCATCAGTGACCTCACCGCTGCAGAAGACCTGCCCGCTCCCGGAGAATATGGTGCCAACGATATCGGCAGGGCTACCTCCGGTGCGGCCAAAAGCCTCCTGGCCAAAGTATATCTCACCCGCAAAGACTGGGCAAATGCAGTAGCGAAAAGTAAGGAGGTGATAGATCATCACTGGTATGCGCTTTTTGATAATTATGCCGATGTGTTTAATGTGGGGAAGAAGAATGGTATTGAACATATTTTTTCTGCGCAGTTTCAGGGCAATTCCGGTTACCAGGGCAACAGTCTGGCCAGTCGTTCTGCTCCCAACGAAGTGCCGGGCATCAATGGTGACTATGCCGATGCATTACACAAACAGGGAGGGCTATACGAAAGTTTTGCAGAAGGAGATGCCCGTAAGGCTGTCACCTTTGTAACCCAGATGCTCAGTCCAACGGATGGAAAGCTGTACACCTTTGAACCGCATTTCAACAAATACTACGATCCTGCAGTAGTGGGCAGCCAGGGCGAGTCTTCCAAAAACCTGCCTATCATCCGGTATGCCGAAGTTTTGCTGATATATGCTGAAGCATTGAATGAGTTGAACGGGCCTTCGGCCGAAGCTTATCAGGCTGTTGATGCCGTGCGGCAAAGAGCTGGTGTGGCCCGTCTGCAGGACCTGGCTCCTTCGCTTAATGCAGACGCTTTCCGTGACAGTATTTTCCAGGAAAGAAGGAAAGAGTTTGTATATGAATACCAGCGCTGGTTTGATCTGGTACGAAGAGGGCCGGATTATTATGTGAAAGTGCTGAAAGCTGCCGGCAAAACCCTGGCTGCTCCCCGGCATATTCATTTCCCTACGCCACAGCGGGAGCTGAATCTCAATCCCAGGCTAAAACAGGACCCGCTCTGGGAAAATTATTGATACCGCATTTAAAAGTATGTCTGATGAAAAAAATGATCACCACCCTTGTTATGCTGGGTGTTATCCACCTGGGTGTAGCACAGCAAAAACAGCAGCGGCCCAACATCATCCTGATCATGGTAGATGATATGGGTTACTCCGATATTGCGCCTTATGGCGGCGAAATACAAACCCCCAACCTGTCGAGGCTGGCCGCCGAAGGGCTGCGATTACAGGAGTTTTACAACAATTCCATCTGTGCACCTACCAGGGCTTCCCTGCTGACAGGGCAGTCCAATCACAAAGCCGGCATCGGTTTTTTTAATGTCAACCTCGGGCTGCCTGCCTACCAGGGTTTCCTGAACAAGGAATCGCTGACGCTGGCAGAAGTGTTGAAGACAGCCGGTTACAGCACACTCATGTCGGGCAAATGGCATGTGGGCGATGATAGTATCTATTGGCCTAATCAGCGCGGATTTGACAGGTTCTTCGGTTTTATCGGCGGTGCCAGCAACTACTATGATATTGGTAGTTATCCCGATAAGGTGCCACCGGTGCCGCTGGTAGAAGACAACCGCCGCCTCAATCTGGCACCAGGACAGTACCTGACGGATGAAATCACCGGCCATGCTGTGAAATTCCTGGAAGAACAAAATCGTACCAGTCAGCCATTTTTTCTGTATGTGGCTTACAATGCTCCTCACTGGCCGCTGCAGGCACCACCTGAAGATATCGCCCGCTACAAAGGGCGTTATGCTATTGGCTGGGACTCGCTGAGGAATGAACGTATCGCCCGTCAGAAACAACTGGGCCTCATCCGCAAAGACGCCACTATCGCCCCCGATCCGGAAGTGCCGGCATGGGAAAGTCTTACCTATGATGAAAAAAAGTTGTGGGAGAAAAAGATGGAAGTGTATGCGGCCATGGTAGACCATGTAGATCAGGGCATCGGAAAGATACTGGATAAGCTGAAGGCATTGAAAAAAGAGGATAATACACTCATTGTATTTATTTCCGATAATGGTGCGCAGGGTGGTTTTATCCCTACCGGCAGAAGAAGACAACGCAGTTCAGGACCTATCGGTACAGCAGGTTCTTATGATTATCAGGAACAAAGCTGGGCACATGTTTCCAACTCCCCTTTCCGTTCGTACAAAGCCAGTGCCTACGAAGGTGGTATCAGCTCTCCGCTGATTGCCTGGTATCCGGCTAAAATCAAAGGTGGCAGCGTCGCCCGGGGCACAGCCCATCTGATAGATCTGGCGCCTACGTTTTATGAAATAGGTCATGCGCATTATCCGGCTACTTATCATAACTTCAGCATACAACCTTTACAGGGAGTCAGTCTGGTGCCCTTGTTTTTTTCCCTGCGGGAGATAGACCGGTCGACGCCCCTTTTCTGGGAAAGAGCAGGCAACAGGGCCGTGAGAAAAGGTAAATGGAAACTGATATCCTCCTATCCTTCCAAACAATGGGAATTGTATGATATAGACAATGATCGCGCAGAAACCAGGAACCTTGCCGCACAACAACCACAGGTAGTAAAAGAGCTGTCGGCCGCCTATGAGCAATGGGCCAGTGATAATAATGTGGTGGACTATGATAAGATAAAACCCGCCGGACCTGCTGGTTTTGCGGGTCCTACAGGCGCGCCGGTTCTTCCATCCCACAGCAAAAAACAATAACATCAGCATAAAAAAGAAAAAATGAAGCAGTTATGGTTAACATTCACCGTCATCGCCACTCTGGCGGTTGTGAACACGATATATGCACAGGCCAGGAAACCCAATATCATCCTGATTCTGGTAGATGACATGGGTTACTCCGATCTGGGAGCTTATGGCTCGGAGATACATACGCCTAACCTGGACCGCCTCGCCAGTGAGGGCTTGCGGCTGAAAGAGTTTTACAACAACTCCATCTGCGCGCCTACAAGGGCTTCCCTGTTAACAGGGCAGTATCAGCACAAGGCCGGTGTCGGTTTTTTTGATGTCAACCTGGGACTGCCTGCCTATCAGGGTTTTCTCAACAAAGAATCTCTCACGTTGGCGGAAGTGCTGAAAACAGCTGGCTATCGTACACTCATGTCAGGTAAATGGCATGTAGGCAATGATAGCCTGGTATGGCCCAATCAACGTGGATTTGACCGGTTTTATGGTATCATCGGCGGTGGCGCCAACTATTTCGATGCCAGGCCTATGCCGCTGTTTGGGTCACAATATCCGGTGGTCCTGGTGGAAAACAACCAGCGGTTGCATCCGGCAGACAACAGCTATTATTTCACCGATGAGATAGCAGCACATGCCGTTAGATACCTGGACGAACAACGCAACAGCAGCCAACCTTTTTTCCTTTATCTGGCCTTCAATGCACCTCACTGGCCATTACAGGCTTTACCGGAAGATATTGCCCGTTACAAAGGCCGGTATGACATAGGCTGGGATTCCCTGCGTACAGAGCGGCTGGCGCGGCAAAAACAGCTGGGTCTCCTGGACCCCAAACAAACTATCGCCGCAAGAGATGCATCGGTACCCGACTGGAACAGTCTTACCTACGATGAAAAAACGTTGTGGAAAGCGAAGATGGAAGTGTATGCCGCCATGGTAGATCGTATGGATCAGGGTGTAGGCAAGGTGCTGGACAAGCTGAAAGAACTGAAGAAAGATGACAACACCCTGATTGTGTTTATCTCTGATAACGGTGCGCCGGCAGAAGATGTGGCACACTGGAACGGCACTCCTGCCGGCCGCAATACAGGACCCGTAGGTACTGCAGGCTCTTTTGAGTCACAGGGTAAAAACTGGTCTTATGTGTCCAATACGCCTTTCCGCGCATTCAAGAACTTTATGTATGAAGGTGGTATCAGTTCGCCGCTGATTGCCTGGTATCCGGGGCATATCCGGAAAGGCACTATTGAAAAAGGTACCGCTCACCTGATTGACCTGGCCCCTACTTTTTATGAGTTGGCCGGCGTGAAATATCCACAGCAGTTTAATGGCGCAAAGCCTAATGCCCTGCCCGGTAAAAGCCTGACAGGGCTCTTTTTCCGGGGAGAAGATATTCACCGTGATGAACCGGTGTTCTGGGAACGGGCGGGCAACAGGGCGGTGAGAAAAGGAAAGTGGAAACTGGTGTCTACCTGGCCGCAGTACCGGTGGGAACTGTATAACATCGAAGAAGATCGTGGTGAGACCACCGATCTGGCGGCCCAGCGCACGGACGTGGTCAATGAACTGTCGGCCGCCTATTTTGAATGGGCTAAAAGAACCGGTGTTGTGGACTTTGACAAGATCAAGCCGGAACGTCGGCCATAGCACTTCTTCTGATTTCAGACATGCCTTTGTTGTAAAAGCGTTTCATCATTTTGTTGAGATGACTGCTATCGGTGAAGCCCAGGTCGTATGCGATTTCCTTAAACGGAATATCGGTGTACAGGGCCTTGGCTTCTGCCAGTTTCAGCTTGGACCGCAGGATAAACTCCTGATAGGTTTCTTTCGCATTGCGTTTGAAATACTCGCTGAAGTAGGTAGGTGCAATATGGAAACGTTCAGACAGAAATTGTGGTGTGATCATCTCCTCATCCAGCAGATGGTATTGGACATGTAGCAGTAGGTCTGCAAACTTTTTTTCTTCGTATAGGGGTTGAAGTGGTAATGCTGTTGCCATATTGCGGGCTATCAGTTCCAGGATGGATACCATGGTGCTTTGCATGATACGGCGTGTATGCGGGTCGTTGCGCTGTTTTTCATACATCAGCAGTTCCAGCAGATGTACCAGGTGCTGTTTATCGGTGTCGTTGCTGATCAGTTCTCCTGGCAGGCGGTTATAGTTGCCGATAATGAAATTGAGGCGGCAGAACCATTTCCCGAAATCAATCACACAATCTTCATCACTCGAAAAAAAATTGGCTGTGAAACGGATAAACAGGAAAGTAGTGGCTTCCGTAATGTCGTATAAGTGACAGTCGGAGGATGGCAGCAGGAAAAAACTTCCTTCCTGGTAAGGAACCTGGTTGTAGTTGACACACTGTTTCCCTTTTCCTTTGAGGATATATACCAGCTCAAAAAAATTATTCCGACGGTTTCGTTTTTCCCAGTGATCCAGCTCGGTAACGCTGATATTGAATGGTTCATGTATTTGTTCCATACTGCTAAGATACATATTTACTACCGTGCTGGAGAGGGTATCCAATCTCGTTACTGCTTTTCCCCTTTTGCTTACCACTCCATTGGTAAGCCGGCTTCTACCTTTGCTGGTATAAAAAATTACGAAAGATGAAAGCAATTGTTTTGGAAAAACTGGATTCCGCTTCACCACTGGAAGTTACCGACATCGCAGTACCAGCTATTACAGATACAGAAGTATTGGTGAAGACAGTAGCGCTGTCTATTAATCCCGTGGATGTTAAGACTTTGGAAGACTATAAAGTGATCACTGATGAACAGACGATACGTGCCAGCGCAGCCGCTGTGTTTGACGGTGTGTCCCCTGTTATCCTGGGTTGGGACCTGGCCGGCATCGTGGAAGCAGTAGGGAGTAAAGTGACAAAATTCAAGGTAGGAGATGCCGTATTCGGGATGGTGAATTTTCCGGGCCAGGGTAAAGTCTATGCAGAATATGTGGCTGCTCCGGCATCCCATCTGGCACTGAAGCCTGATAATATTAGTTTTGACGAAGCGGCTGCTGCTACGCTGGCGGCTGTTACCGCCTGGCAGAACCTCACCCGGCATTATACCGTAAAACAAGGCGACCGTATCCTGATCACCGCTCCTACTGGTGGCGTAGGTCATTATGCCATTCAGATGGCCAAACATCTGGGTGCTTATGTGATAGCCATCACACAGCCTGCCAGCAAGGCATTGGCCTCCTCTTTCGGCGCCGACGAAGTGCTGGATTATGATACATTCGATCTGGACCATGCTGCCAGCCTGCAGCTCAACCTGTTGCTGGACTTAGGTGGTCGTTTGCCGGCTACCCGTTTTACCCGCCATCTGCTGCCCGGCGCCCCTGTGCTGTACGTCCCTTCAGTCATTCCTGACAAACAACAGCAGCATTACCACGACCAGGGACTGAATGTATCCTTTACCATGGTACATTCTGAGGAAAGCGCTATCGACGAGATCGCGCAGCTGTTGAAAGACGGCAGTGTTACCTCGCATATAGACAGTGTCTTCGACTTTACTGCTATGAGAGCCGCATTTGATACCATCCATCAGGGCACAACAAAAGGAAAAATCATCATCAGAATGCCCCGGTAAACATCTTTTCCGAAAAAATCTTCTCTGAAAGTATTCGTTGAAACCTTTACTGGTAAAGGGTTTTAATTTTTCTTCCGAGAAGATTTTTTAATTTTTTTAGAAAAATTTGCTTTTATGTCAAACAAATCCCTACCTTTGCACTCCACATTTGAAGAAAGGGTTGGCCGCAAGGGCGCCTGTTTGATCTGAAATGTGGACCGTTCAGGGATTCGGGGCGTAGCGTAGCCCGGTTATCGCGCCTGCTTTGGGAGCAGGAGGTCGCAAGTTCGAATCTTGCCGCCCCGACGGAAAAAAGGATAGTTCATTACTGATGAGCTATCCTTTTTTATTTTACAGTATTTCATCTTTCAGAAAAAAGAAGCGCTTCCAGTGAAGCGCTTCTAAGAGGGTTAAGCTAACAGGATCAACATCCAGGTTACTGCTTTCCCATCGTAGGGAGGCATTGTGTTGCCTTTTGCAATGGGAGCAGTGGTACTTGGTGTACCAACTACTTTCCATACCCCACTTTCCGGACATTTTTCGCCGGTCCTAGCTGTAGTACCTACTGCCATATGGATGGATTAATCAGACCTCAACAAATTGGAGAGTAGGTCTTGTCTCTCCTGAGCTCTTGGACAGCAGGAACTCATGCTGCTACGAATTATTTTTAGTTGGTTACCATCTCTGATCACAAAAACAAAGCTAGAGGTGCTATGTGAAGCCTATTTGCGCGCCGTTGGGTATTTGAAAAATATTGGCTATTTTCCTATACGTTAAAACATCGTTGCCCATGCCTAAAAACAAAGACTTCACCCGCCGTATTGAGCTTATTGACGCATGTCTCCGTAATAACCTGAGAAAGTGGACACTTAAGACGTTGCTGGAAACGATTAATGAAAAGCTGGAAGAAGGATGTGGAGCGGCAGTAAGCAAGCGCACCCTGCAGGGTGATATCCAATATATGGAACTGGAAAAAAATGCACCTATCGTCAGGCAACGGGAAAGCAATAAAGTTTATTTTTCTTACGACACCCCCGATTATTCCATTAAAAACCTGCCTATAAAAGAGGAAGAGGTTAATCTGCTCAATGATGCAATTAACATTTTGCGGCAGGTCAACGACTTCAAGATATTGCCGGAAGTGGATGCTATTATCAACAAGTTGCAGAATACGGTGCAAGCCAATGTGACAGGTAACGCAGCCATTATCCAGTTTGAAAAGCATACGACGGCATTGGGTATGGAGTATATCGATGATATTTTTACTGCCATTAAGCAAAAGGTTTCTTTGCGAGTAACTTACCAATCGTACAAAGCCAAAGAGCCAACAGAATATGTATTTCACCCTTACCTGCTAAAAGAATGGCGTAACCGATGGTTTGTACTTGGCCGGCAAAACGAAAATGGATATCTTACTATTTGTGCGCTGGACAGAATTAAAAAAATTAAAAATAGTGCGTCCCCGTATATCCTCAATGACTTGTTTGATCCTGATACATATTTTAATAATCTTATAGGGGTTACCATGCCCGCGAACGCGAACATAGAAATGGTTGAAATAAAAGTCGCCCCTGGTCAGGTTCCTTACATTAAAAGTAAGCCTATTCATCACACGCAGGAGATTGTAAAGGAAGATGGATACGGCTATTTACTGATAACGCTGAAAGTAGTGGATAACTATGAATTACGTTCGGTATTACTGGGGTTTGGAGCGGATATCGAAGTGGTAAAACCTCTCTCGTTAAGAGAAGGCATACAGGAGTTGTTTAATAAAGGGATTGAATTATATATGTAATATATTTTACAGCATTGCTTGTGTCAAAAGTGAAGAAATGGGCAGGGATTTTAAAAGGTAACAGCTGCCAGGCTGATTTTAGGCATCCAATTCCACCGTAAAAGGAGTCTTCGCTGTGTAAATACACTTCATCTATCCGAATGACATTTGCAGTATCAATGGTTACCGGATCGCTTAAAATTCAGTACTGGAGAATGTTCGAACAAACCTGCATAAAAATTTCCTTACTTCAAGTATCTTGCGATGAAAACTAATAATATGCTTAACGCAACGCTGCGTGGTCAAATCGATAAAATTTGGGAAACCTTCTGGACGGGAGGCGTTACCAATCCACTTACTGTTATTGAACAAATTACTTACCTGCTTTTTATGAAGCAGCTGGATGTAATACAGCAACAGAAAGAGAAAAAGGCTCAGTTGGGCCGTACAAAGGAAATAAAAGACCCCATTTATACTCCCGAGCAGAATGAGCTGCGCTGGAGTAGCTTTCAAACCCTGGGGAGTCCGGAAGAGCTTTTAAAGATATTTATCAGGCCTGATGGAGCTTTTGAATTTATCAAGCAACTGGGAGATAACAAGGACAGCGCTTTCACTAAATATCTCAAAGATGCTACGTTTAAGATATCCAATGCTCGTGTACTGGGCACTGTGATTGACTTGATCAGTAAGATAGATATGACTGATCGGGATACCAAAGGAGATGTATATGAGTATCTGTTGAGTAAAATAGCGCAAGCCGGTGTCAACGGTCAATTCCGCACGCCACGCCATATTATCAAAATGATGGTGGCATTAATGGCACCTAAAATAACGGATATTATCTGTGATCCGAGTGCCGGTAGCTGTGGCTTTCTGGTCGTAGCTGCAGAATATATACGTGAAAAATACAAACAGGCGCTGGCAAAGGAGGAAAATCATGACCATTTCCAGAATGGGATGTTTATGGGAATGGAGTTCGATGATACGATGTTGCGCATTGGTGCTATGAATATGATGCTGCATGGGATAGAAAACGTTAACCTGAAGCCAGTCGATGCCCTAAGTGAGGCTAATAAGGATTTTGTAGCGACATCTACCTTGATCCTGGCTAATCCTCCATTTAAGGGAAGTCTCGATGAAGATGCTGTAGATAGTAGTATACATCAAATAGTAAAAGGAAAGAAAACTGAGCTATTATTCCTGGCCCTAATGCTACGGGGATTAGTTGTAGGCGGCCGTGCGGCGGTGATTGTGCCGGATGGAGTGTTGTTTGGCAGTAGTAATGCACATAAACAAATACGTAAAGAGATATTGGAGAATAATCAGTTAAATGCTGTGATATCCATGCCCAGTGGTGTATTTAAACCCTATGCTGGTGTAAGTACAGCCGTTCTTATCTTCACCAAAACAGGAAAAGGTGGTACCAGGGATGTATGGTTCTACGATATGGAAGCTGATGGATATTCTCTGGATGATAAACGTACCTCTCTGGCACCTGAGTTTGCCAGCTTCGCTGATTTGGAGAAACTGATAGATCAATATCAACAGGAGCCTGTTTTACAGACGGATATTCCAGATATCGTTCATCGTTACCATAACCTGGAAAAAGAAAGGGAACGTGCCCGTACAGAAAAGAGCTTCATGGTGCCGCTATCAGAAATAGTGGCTAATGGTTATGATCTTAGTATAAATCGTTATAAGGAGGTTGTGCATGAGGAAATTAAATACGACATGCCACAGGAGATAATTGGGGGGGTATTTGACAAGTCAGGCAATTTACAAAAACCTGGCATAAGACAATTGGATAAAGAACGTATGGATCGATTACAGAAATTGGAGCAACTATTGATGAAGTAACTATGAGATGGAAGACAGAAATCCTTGAAAATATAACGGTGATTAGCAAAGGGAAGAAACATTTGGAAACAAATGATAGCGATGCTAAGAGATATATACAGATAGAGGACCTTGGAGACAAATTTATTCCCAAGTATACTCTTGAAAAAGGAGTAGGTGTTGAGGAAAACGATGTCGTAATAGCCTGGGATGGGGCGAATGCTGGTAAGGTTGGAGTTGGAATGATTGGTGTTATCGGAAGTACATTGGCACGAATAAGACCAGTTACCGATAAGATCATTGGAAAGTATCTATTTAGGTTTTTACAACTAAAAGAAGCAGAAATTAGATCTAAAAGGACAGGAGCTACGATCCCACATGTTAATGGCGTGGAATTGCGTAAAATGAGTTTTGCTTTCCCGGATCTTGCTACTCAACAGCGTATAGTCGCTATATTAGACGAAGCTGATGGTTTGCGTAGAGCTGATAAGCAATTATTGGTAATGCACAATGAGTTGATGCAATCCATCTTCATTGAAATGTTTGGCGATCCAATAAAAAATGAGAAAGGTTGGCATTGGGAAAAATTTGCAAATGTTGGGAACTTGGATAGAGGAATATCCAAACACAGACCTAGAAATGCACCAGAATTGCTTGGAGGTATATATCCACTAATTCAAACTGGTGATGTTGCTAATAGTGAGGGATATATAAGAACTTATAAATCAACCTATTCAGAGTTGGGGTTAAAACAAAGCAAACTATGGTATCCTGGAACTTTATGTATTACTATCGCTGCTAATATTGCAAAAACAGGGATACTAACCTTCAATGCCTGTTTCCCCGATAGTGTGGTTGGATTCACTCCAAATAAGAAAACAAATGTTATATATATACAGTTTTGGCTTTCTCATTTACAAGAGATGTTAGAAGCCACCGCTCCTGAATCAGCACAAAAAAATATTAATCTGGAAATTTTAAGAAATTTAAAACTTCCTTTACCTCCAATTGAGTTACAAGATAAATTTGCAAAATTAATAGAAGAAGTCGAACATCAAAAGGTATTGGTCATTCAACAACAGCAACAAAGTGAAGCTCTTTTTCAAAGCTTGTTACAAAAGGCTTTTAAAGGAGAATTGTGATAATTTTGAATGCGTCCTGCTTGAATGTAAGACGCATTCTTTAAATATGAAAACTGATTATTGTTTTTCCCCGAAAATTTGAGACATCAGATTGGTCATAGATAGAAATGCCCCATGCACCGTTTGGCATCAGAACAGCATTAGATAGTGAACTCATAGGCAGTGACTTGATTATATGAACAGAATTCCGTATATTTAACTTATCATGTCGAACTTTACCTTTCTCAATCCTCAGTGGCCGGATATACACGAAACGGCCCAGGAGGCAGAGGCGCAGGTCCGTCATTTTCCACGTAGTAGCGCCTTAATGTGTCGTACTGTGCTTGAGCAGATGGTCAAGTGGATGTATGATAATGATGGTGATTTGCAGCCCCCAGACGTACCGACGCTGGACAGTATGATTAATTCCCCGGACTTCAGGGCGATTGTACATATACAAAGTCTGATAACCGAAATTACCTATGTTCGTAAACTTGGTAACCTTGTAGCCCATAAGGAGAAGCGGGTATCTGCAACAGACGCACTTGCCAACCTGAAGTATCTATATCGTTTTGTAAGCTGGTTTGCCCGTTACTATGGCCAGGGCCATGTGGAGATACCGCCATTTGAGGAAACGCGTATTCCCTCGTTGCCTGTAGCTGACAAGGCAAAGGAAGACCTGCAGTTGATAGTAAAGGATTTGCAGCAAAAGGACAAGCCGTTGCTGCGCTTTATCGATGAAAGCCTGTTGTCAACTGAACAGCAGAATGTTATCAAGGAAAGATTAGCTGCCACTAAGGCTACTAAAGATAGCCGCACGGAAGGAATTTCCTCGCCTCCGCTTATTTCTGAGAAAGAAACCCGTCTGCGATTTATTGATTTGTTGCTAGAGGAAGCGGGTTGGGACGTTAATGCCGTTAATGTAAGGGAATATTCATTGAAGGGTATGCCTGGAGGCGCTGGTCGGGCAGATTATGTGCTATGGGGGGATGATGGATTGCCTCTGGCAGTAGTGGAGGCTAAACGTACGATGGAAAGCCCGAAAGTAGGGCAGCACCAGGCTAAATTGTATGCTGATTGCCTGGAACAGGTGACTGGGCAACGTCCGATAATTTTTTATACTAATGGCTTCGAAGTATGGTTATGGGATGATAAGTTGTACCCTCCGCGTTTGGTAAGTGGCTTTTATACAAAAGATGAGCTACAGCTGAATGTTTCCCGTCGTAATAGCCGGAAGGTGTTGCTCCTGCAACCGATAAATAAAAGTATTGTTGATCGCTATTATCAGGAGGAGGCTATTAAACGGGTAACAGACCGCCTGGAAGAAAAAAAGTATCGTGGTGCTTTGCTGGTAATGGCTACTGGAACTGGTAAAACACGTGTAGCTGCTGCGCTGGTTGACTTATTGACCAAGGCTAACTGGGTAAAACGCGTGTTGTTCCTTGCCGATAGGAATGCACTGGTTACACAGGCTAAAAGGAACTTTAACAATTATCTACCCAACCTTACGGCGATTGATTTGACTAAAGAGGAAGACGATGGTACTGCCCGTATTGTATTCAGTACCTATCCTACCATTATGAATCGAATCGATAACATGTGGTATGGTGATAAACGTTATTATGGCTGTGGACATTTTGACCTCATTATTGTAGATGAAGCACACCGGAGTGTGTATAACAAGTACAAAAGTATTTTCCAATATTTTGATGCTTTACGCATAGGACTGACTGCTACGCCGAAAATAGCTGGTATAGACATCAATACTTATGAGTTGTTTGATCATGAAGACCATCTCCCCGCTTTCAACTATGATTTGGATAAGGCAGTGGGCGATAAGTATCTCGTTCCTCCCAAAGCAATGAGTGTACCCCTGCGCTTTCCAAGGGAGGGTGTTAAGTACGACGATCTTTCGCCGGAAGAAAAGGTAGATTACGAAGAGAGGTTTGGAGACCCCACATTTGGAGTGCCCGATGAAATTGCTAATGATGCACTGAACAACTGGCTTTTTAATACAGATACGATAGATAGGGTGTTACAGCACTTAATGGAGAATGGTCTGAAGGTAGAAGGGGGAGATAAACTGGGCAAGACAATTATTTTTGCTCGTAATAACCGGCATGCTGAATTTATAGAAGAGCGTTTCAATAAATTGTATCCATTCTTACGTGGTGAGTTTTTGCGTGTAGTAACTTATAAAGTACAACAGGTTGATGATCTGATCGACAAATTCAAAGGAGTTACTCCGATGCCACAGATTGCGGTCAGCGTAGATATGCTGGACACAGGTATAGATATTCCCGAGGTAGTGAATCTTGTTTTCTTTAAGCCGGTATATAGTAGTAGTAAATATTGGCAGATGATTGGGCGTGGTACACGACTCTGTAAGGACATATTCGGTCCGGGCCTGGAAAAGCAGTTTTTCTACATATTTGATTATTGTGAGAATTTTGAATTTTTTCAACTTAATGTTGATGGTATAGAACCAATACTTAACCAACCACTCAGTCAACGTATTTATGAACGGCAGCTCGATATAGCACTGCTCCTGGAGTCTCTTCAAAATGACGAACTTAGAAAACATAGGCATGAACTGGTAAATGATCTGCATAATAAAATTAACTCGTTGGATGGTGATGGTTTTCAGATACGTTTGCATCGTAAACAGTATGAAGAGTACAGGAATCGCGACAAATGGGATCCCTTGACTAAGGATAAGGTGGGAGAAGTAAAAGAACATCTTTCTGCTTTGGTTCTTGATATTACAGGGGAAGAAAAGGCAAAACGCTTTGATCTTCTTATGTATAATATTCAGTTAAACAAACTGCAGAATGCGAAGAGACTACAATTCTATATAGACAAGGCAGTCGCTATAGCGGAGAGTCTATATAGAAAGGATGCGATTGATATGGTGAGAGAAAAATTGCCTGTCATAAAACCGGCAATGAAATATGAGTTTTGGGATACTGCAGATATAGTTACTGTTGAAAAGATAAGAAAAGAATTAAGGGATCTGGTGTTTTGCCTAGATAAAGAACAACAACAGGTTTTTTATACTTCTTACCAGGACACTATGACGGGAGAAATGGAAGAAGTTGACATTATGAATACCTCTTCTGCGCAGATGGACGGTTATAAACGCCGCGTTGAAAGGTTTATCCGGGAGAATGAAAGCCATATTGCCATACATAAACTAAAAAACAACTTTCCTATTACCAACGACGATATCGCGGCACTGGAACGAATTATGTTTGAGGGTGGAAACCTTGGAACCAAAGCGGAGTTTGAAAAGGAATATAACCATCAACCATTAGGGGTGTTCATTCGTAGCATTGTTGGCTTGGATCGGGAAGCGGTAAATAAGGTATTTAACTCTTTTATTCAGTCTGTAAATCTAAATGCCAATCAAATTCGATTTATAGACAATATTATTGATTATTTGTCGGAAAATGGCCGTATAGAACCGGAAAAATTGGTCGAGCCTCCATTTACAGAGATTAATGATATGGGAGTTTTTGGTATTTTTGATAAGGTACGGGTAAATGAGCTCATTCAGATAATTAATGAACTTAACGAAGGTGCGGAGGATAGATTAAATTGAGTAACACTATCTCGAAAACTGTATAAATTAAAAAATCGGGGTTTTATGGACTGCCCCCAAAAACTTAGACAGCCGCTTAATTAACTTTAAGCGGCTTTGAAGTGCTCCCCAATTTAGTAGCGCCCAGAACTAGAATTTCGGGGTGTTTTTTTGCTTAAAAATCTGCGTCCGGCCAGATGACTTTTTTGATGCCGTTGAGTTCTGTTTGGATGTTACAAAAGTCATCTGACTGGAGGTAGAAATAAGCGGTAGGCCTTCGTTTTGTACACCCTCTTTTTTGCATGCTTCAACAAATTCCGCTGGTGTCATGTCATTCAGAGAGCTATGTGGGCGATACTGGTTGTATTCAATCCTCCATGTCTCAATTTTTTCCATAGCATCCTCCAAAGATAAGAACCAATGGGCATTCAGGCATTCATCCCTGAAACTCCCATTGAAGGACTCCACATAAGGATTATCAGTCGGGCGACCAGGACGGGAATAATCCATTGTAACCTTATGCTGATACGCCCATCTGTCCATTTCTTTAGATATGAACTCACTGCCATTGTCGGTTTGTATGCGTTTAGGGAGAATTCCCTGACCTATTCGCAGCTGCTCCAGCACCCCTACAACATCGTATCCTTTTAATGATTTTCCTACGTGGATAGCGAGGCATTCCCGACTATAATTATCCACTACAGTTAACGATCGGAATTTTTTCCCGTCATAGAGCGCGTCTGATACAAAATCCATTGATATGCATTGATATAATTCTGTAAGCAATGGCCGCTCCAGCCGGTGAGCTGCGGATTTGTTCCGACGGGGGCGTTTACTCCTAAGGTTCAATCCCTCCTCCCTATATATCCGGTAAGTCCGTTTATGGTTGTCTGTCCAGCCCTCCCGACGCAAAAGCGTGTGAATCCGACGATAACCATATCGTATCCTCGTATCAGCGATCTCCCTAATACGTTTCCGTAAGGGGCGGTCCTCCCTCCTGTGAGATTTGTAGTAATAAACCGACGCAGGAATCATCAGTACACGACAGCACTGACGGATGGGAGTCTTATACATCTGGCTTAAGGATTGGGCCAGCTCTCGCTTTTGAGCTGGCCTTAATACTTTTTTTTGAGCACATCCTGCAGCATCTGCTTATCCAGACTTAACTCCGCTACGATCTTCTTCAGCTTGGCATTTTCATCTTCCAATTGCTTTAAACGCCGTAGCTCGGATGGATCCAGGCCTCCATACTTCTTTTTCCAGTTGTAAAATGTAGCCTGACTAATCCCTAATTTCCGGCAGATTTCCTCTACGGATATCCCTGTCTCGGATTGTTTGATCGCAAATACGATCTGAGCCTCAGTAAATTTGGTCTTTTTCATGGGCAATTTGCTCCTTTAAGTTATGAAGAATTACCCCGAAATTTCTAATTTTCAGTGCTACAGTTTTTGGGGAGGAGATCACGTCAATTCATTACCCGCAAAGCTGTAAACAGCGACCTGTTACAAAAGCTGGAAGAAATTTTAGATGAATATTTCAACAATGAAAAATCATTAAGCCAGGGGATTCCGACAGTTCAATACCTTGCAGAAATGATGAATATAACACCGAGTTATTTAAGTGATATGTTGCGTGCTCTCACCGGGCAAAATGCACAGCAACACATACATCATAAACTCATAGAAAAAGCGAAAGAAAAATTATCTACAACCAGCTTATCCGTAAGTGAGGTTGCCTACGAATTGGGTTTTGAACACTCGCAGTCGTTTAGTAAACTATTCAAAACAAAAACTAATCTTTCACCCCTCGAATTCAGGCGGTCTTTTAACTAATTTTAAGTCAGTTTGTAAATAAATTCTTCTATTTCCGCTTGTCGTGCATTGGCAAAACCTTTGTCTGTACCAATTTTCACAAAATTACATTTCTCTAAAACTTTCTGTGAACCAAAATTGTCAAATGCAACTCGTCCGAAAATGGGTCTCCTGTTTTCTCTTTTTAGAAACGCTTGAAGTGCTTTTGTCGCAATACCTTTACCCCAAAATTTTTTGTCAATCCAATATGTAATTTCTGCTTCGCCTTCCATTTCAAATGCTGCGATACTTCCAGCAATACTGTTGTCCACAATTATTGTCTGCATATTTATAGTCGGGTCATTCAACAGTTTTGAATATTTCTGAAGATATGCTGTTTTATCTGTCGGGTCCTTTGATGTGAAAGCAGCTAAATAATTTGCGTCATTGTCAAGTTGAAAGATAAAGAGGAACGCTAAATCAGTAATTTCTGTCTTTCGCAAGATGATTTCATTGTTGTTTATCATTCTTTATATTTCTGTTATTATACGCTATTTTTAGCAGGAAACATAATCATTCCGCTGATGTAAATGGCTCCAGCACCAACTGAAGTTTTTCTTCCAGTATTTTTTTCTCTTCAGTGGTCAGTCTGATAATCACTACATCCTGGCCGGCCCAGGTATAGTCAGGACCGAGACATGCATAATAGGGTTCCTTTGTTGCGGCGGCAATTTCAACAAGTACATCTCCCAGTATCATATCATCATACCAGTCATCCTGATAAGCTGGTGCAAAAGTTTTCTCCTGCCCGTCGATTTTGCAGTTAACGTTAATAGGACCGCTGTCACTCTCCCACACTTCCCGGATGTCAGTGATAAGGTCTTCTTTCCCGGAAATCCTGTTACATAACAGTAAAAGATCAGTATAGCTGTTGTTCCCGGCGCATACGTCAGCTTCCATATCCAGATAAAGCACTTTCTTTGTGTCCAGCGTGATAAGGGCATGATCAGTGGATGGAATTTCAGAAGCGTTCTCATTAAAGAGGTCAAAATAGGCATCCTTTCTCTTTTTCAGTATTTCGTCCAGCAGCGCTTCATCACTCAGAGAAGCATAATCCCTGAAAAATCCCGCTTCTCTGAGCACAGACAGGTAACCGAAAGGGCGTGAGGGGGTTGTAGCGTTTTTATTCATAGTATAGTAAAATTATGTTTAATGGAGGCAAGATATTATCGTGCTACGCAATGTATCTACGTGAAAAAAACAATTGTGCTTCTCTGGAAAAGTTGACAAGGACTTCAATCAGGCAGAAGCAGTATGTCTATAAACCGAGTAAATTCCGGATAAATGGATAGTTGGCAGCTACATAAATCAGAAATATTACAATCATGAATACGCCCATTAACCATTCCATAATAACCACGATAAGCAGCGGGTTTGGAAAACTGAAATATGTTTTGCTGAATTTGTAATCGAAAAAGATGTAAAAGCTTTTCCAAAAGCATTTTAGAAAATTTTTGATGTAATCTTTTGGGTCATATGGACTCTTTTTTCGTTTTTTGCTCTTATTGGCGCTCTCTTTTTTCTCTTCGTTTTCAGTATCGATATACGCTATGAAAGTTTTTCGGAAGAGAAAATAATAAAGAAGGGTGAAAAGGGTAATGATGAAAAAGCAACTCATCAGAAAGTTTCCTCCGCCTTTATAACCATTCCGTACTGCGAGTTCAAGAAAACTTATCCAGTATAATTCAAGTAGATTTTTTATACTTGGGTTATGCCAAAGGTAGACTACTTTAAAGCCTAGTTGCTGGTGCCGGTACTTGTTCTCCAGTTCGTTAACTAGGTCCTGGTTACGACTATACGTAAATTTAATGTCATCGATCAGCTTATCATAGAAACTGTTTACGTTTTCCAGGAATGCTTTACTACGCATAGAGATAGCTGAATTCGTTTGGCAATACATAAAATTTAATTCACCTATGGAAACGGGGTTAATATTAAAATTGGAGAGATTGAAATTTGATGGATTGAGTATAATATTCAGGCCGGATGAAAGATGACTATAGTAAAAGCTATTATTGGTTTTCAGCGAGTCTTTAATGATGGTATTAAAGAGCATTAAGGTATCAGAGAAAAAGGCGTCTTTTAAATCAATGTTATTCACATACTGGTTGTTGAAACTTGTCATATGTGAAAAGTTAGCAGAATTAAAAGACATATTGCAGATGGGAAACTTCATGTTTGAAGCCGGTGCCAGATCAATCTCCGGAGTGTCTTCCGCCTGACTGTCATTGTATTTTAATCGTGACTGATCCCGGAAAAAGGTAGTAATGTAGGTCCTCCCTTTAAATGTTACTCCGGAAAAATCAAGTGAGTAATATGGATTATTATTGTAAATGACAGCTTCGTCATAGAAGATACAGTTGGGAGTAGCCTTATAGGCAGGCTGTGTTCTTAGACCAGTAAAGGGATCGCTGAAAAAATTACTGAAGACTTTTTCAGCCCAGGTGAATACCTTATTCCCGATCTGCGTTATTCGCTGATCATCGGCGAGCGGGAAGTAGGTGATCTGAGAGATGTAGTCATTTATAATTCTTGATCTTCTGTTAAACGAAGTGTTGTCAAATACTACTCCATTTGAGAATCTTCCAAAAGTAAAATTGTTTAGGAAAGTAACATCATCATTGAAAATGATATTCCTGAAATATACATTGGTGAAAGTACATTGCTTAAATGTAACAGGTTTTTGAAAAAGTGTTTTGGGATAATTACGATTTGAAGTATGGGGTAATTTGTCCGGCAGTTCTTCACCGGGAAATTTTATGTATTGGATGTAAGCGTTTTCAAAATGTAATTGATATGGTATCACCCAGTTGTCACCCTGCCTTTCGGCAAGTGAATCCAGATAAAGGGTGTCAATCATCGAAGTCCCTATAGGTATATTATTTTTTATCTGCGAGTATAATTGCCATTCGTTATCATTCTGCTTACTATATTCAATAAGTAGTCTGGAAGGTCTTCGCTCGAATATTAAAGCATTACTATCCATAAGATGTTGATCCGCTCTGTAGACGTGCATAAAGCTTTTGGAGCTTCCATTGGAGAGCCTGTAGTAATTAATATCAGTATAAGGATCTATTCGGCCTATAATTGTCTTGTAATAGTTGTATTGGATAGAATTGCGCTGAGCATACATTGATAAACCAGATATCAGTAGCGCCAATGACAATAATGTACACTTATAGCGGGGAGAAGGCATTTCTTTAAAGGATTTTTTGGGGCGATGAATTTAATGAAAAATTAAATTTTCGGATCTGAAGCGTATGCCCTAAGAAAGAGGATAATTGTTAATCCTTGTAGGTAGTAGTTTCATTCATACTCAACTTATCAACAACAGAAAATTTTCTCTTTTTGCCCAACCTCTTCTGCAGTTGTTCCCGTTTACTTTTATAAACGACTTTTCTTATGAGATATCTTCCCATTTATTTTTTAGCAGTATTGCTGGGTATTTGTTGTGTGATCGGTTGTAAAAAGGATATGAGTGAAGTGACCCTTCAGGAGATGGCTGCGCAAAAGGCGAAATTGAGTGCCGACTCAACAGGTCATCACCATGATAGTACCAGGCTTGATTCTATCCATCATCCCGGTGATACCATCAAACATCCGGATACCCCCTGGCATCCAATAGATACACCGAGACATCCGATTGACACGCCCAGGCATCCGGTAGACAGTCCCAGACATCCGATAGATACATCATGGCATCCCCGCCCGGACAGTTCCCGGAGGAGATAACTGATTACGTATATGCTATCATGTTAGACAAAAACTATCTTAGCCCAGGACTTCAGTCCTGGATTAAAATAAAAACAATAGTTGCTATATGACTGAATAGTCTATAGCAACTTTTCCCATTTTGATAACCCACATTTGGTACTGTAACAGTATTGCCCTTTGGAAGATTTACAGCAATTGGTACGTGACTGCCTGGCCAACGACAGGCGCAGCCAGGAAAAACTATACCGGAAGTTCTACCCGGCACTATTCCTATTGTGCCGGAAATTCTTCAGCCAGCCTGAGGAAGCAGTGGAAGTACTGAACGATGGTATGCTGCAGGTATTTACACAACTGGAAAAATATGACGCCGCTAAAGGGGAATTCTTTAACTGGGTGTATACTGTTGTCAGAAATACAGCACTGGACAAAATACGCAGCCGTAAATGGCCATCACATAATGAAATAGATGAAGAAGTAGTGACAACGCAGAATAATACGCTGGGCAAACTGGCCTGGGAAGATATCTATAAACTGCTCGACGCATTACCTCCATCTACCAGAGCTGTGTGCACACTGTTTTATCTGGAAGGCTTTCCGGTGAAAGATATTGCCGAAATGCTTAAACAAAGCCCGGGAACAGTGAAATGGCACCTGAGTGAAACACGAACTAAACTGAAGCCGATATTGGAGCAACACTACCTTAAATGATACCTGAGTGAGTGAAAGTAACCTGCATAAGCACTTTTGGGACGATGAAGAAGTCCCCATTTCCTTACCTTCCGCTGATGACAGCTGGAAGCTCATGGAGCAGCGCCTGAATGCAGTGATGCCCGTGACTCCCCCGGCTAACGGACATCCCGCTCCAAATTCAGCAGGCATCATCGCCAAAATGCTGCCCTTCGTTAAATATGCAGTCGGCACCCTGTTTATATCCGGTTCCGTACTATACGTTGTACACCGGAACAACCTTCCTGCACCGGTATTAGTGCCGGCGGGCAATACCATTACCATAAAAGACAGCACTACCCTTACTACAGACTCCATGGCAGACAATGTGAGCACTCCGGCTGCAACACCTGTCGTTTCCAAACCGGATACAACATTAGTCGCCAACAAAACAACAGCCACAGATCCGGAAAAAACGGAATCTTCCCGGCAGGATATCCCGAGAGGAAAATCCTCAGTTGTGGCCACAGGTACCAATCATCGGGCTCTTGCTTCCAATACACCGGGTATACCCCCCATATCAGCAGCTGCGTCTGATACACGAGCCGCGGCCGCCAATGCCCCTGCATCCGGAGTTTCGGGCCATTCAGTCCGAAATACACCAGTAGGTAACAGCGCAACCTCAGGCTTTTCTGCAGCTGGAAGGGTATCTGTGAAAAGCGCTGCTGCTGATAAAGCAGTCGGTCAGCATACCTCCGCTTATGCTGGAGACAAAGCCCGGCGCCATTCCGGTATAACAGTGCCGTATACACGTAAGGATAACAGTTCCTCCGGTAACAACGCTGAGAAGTCGGAAAAAATCAGCGATGATATAACTGTAACGCATAAACTACTTTCTCCGGCCTCCGTACAGGAAGCCTCCGGGAATACTGCAGCATCAGATCTGGCAGGCGTTAACAACTCCGAAGCATCCGCCATGCTAAAACCTGGGTTACCTGCCAGACTGATCCTGCAACCTCTTCCGCTTTATCATCGTAAAACAGAACACCCATTAAAAGCCAGCCGCGAAACCATGGATCATCTCACCAGTAACCGTATGCCGCAGATAAAGCCGCATACACCTGGATACTGGCAATTGCTGGCACAGTGGACCATTCCGGTGCCCGTAAGCAGCAATCCGGCCTATTACAAAGGTCCCGATGGAAACAACCAGCTGTACAGACTATTAATTCCGGGTATCCGTATACAACGTGCCTGGAATAATGCAGCGATCAGTCTGGATATGAATGCAATGGCTACCCAACTATATAACGATGCCCCTTATTACAGTGGAATAAGCCTGGCAGGTCCTAACGATAAGATCACCCGTACGCTAAGGCAAACCTTCGGCTACAGCGCATCACTGGCTTACCATCATCGTATAGTGGGTAACTTCTTCGGAAGTGCAGGCTTGCAGGGATATTACGGACATACCGCTTCCATCTTTGAAACCAAAGAAGTCCGTGATACCATAAGTACCCGCACTTACAATAGTACTACTGCAGATAAAAGTAAAACCTGGAACAGCATAGGTCAGTTCCAGGGCAATATCACTGCTGAAGTTTATTACGATCATGCCAGATGGCAGGCTGCGGCCCGTACGGTAATTCCGGTGTTACATACTACAAAGGATTCGCTGGGAATGAATATGAAGCCGGTGATGCAATGGGAGGTATTACTCAGATGGAAGATCAACCGGCGCAAATAATCATTGTAATTTCCTGCGGAACTGCTGAGGTGTTTCCCCGGTCATCTTCCGGAAGAAAGTGTTGAAGTTGGAGGCATGCTCAAAACCAAGGCAATACCCAATCTGGGCTACATCCCAGTGAGTATGCCGGAGCAGGTATCCGGCTTCATTGGCCAGATGTTCGGAAATCAGTTCGGTGGTGGTTTTCCCGGTTACAGCCTTCACCGATTTGTTCAGGTAGTTTACATGTACCGACAGTTGTGTTGCAAATGCAGCCGCTGTTTTTATGTTGATCCGGTCATGAACACTGGTGATCGGGAACTGACGGACAAGTAGCTCGAGGAATAGTTCCGTGAGCCGGTCTGCTGAAGTGATAGGAATATAGGAAGCCACCGGAGGCGCAATTTTAAGCCCTTCATGTATCAGCAGCTGTACATAATTTCTCAGCACATCATCTTTATGGGTATAATGCCCTTTCGTTTCCTGCATCATCATTTCAAATAGGCCTGTTATCCTTCCTGCTGCTGCCATGTCCGGGAACAGGACATGATCTCCCTGGATTTTGAAGATGGATGCTTCCGCCGGGCTTTCATGTTTTAGCCGGTTATTTACAAATGACGCGGAAAACAGACAAAAGTAGTAGCGTTGCCTGGCAGAAATACGTTGCCAGGTATAAGGGATCATTGGGTTACTGAAAATGATAGTATTGCCTTTAACCGGGATGCTTCGATGAGCATAGTGTATAATGGCTTCGCCTTCCAGCAGCAGTGAAATTTTATAATAGTTCCTGCGTGTCAACGGGGCGGGATGAGGAGGATGTGTATCATCCACCAGATAGACGTAAAAATCGCCAGGGTGGTCGTTTCTATTTCCCCGTCTTTCAAAAAACTGTTCAATACTTTCATGGGAATTCATATCCCTAAGTTATGAAATTGAGCCTAACTAATAAGGCCATTTGATACCGGTTACTGCTTCGCTGAACTTCCATAAGGCTGCGGCATTAAGAGGGTCAAGCGCATAGCTGCGGACACCGTAAAAGGCAGGATCATCATCGGGTACAGATACGGCAATATCACAATCTTCACAATAAACGCCACCCATGCCATTGAGCTGAGGGCTCAGGGCACACCAGACGGAGGTGGCGGCTCCCTGCTGCGGCGTTTTAAGGTTATCCACCCGTGTGGCCCAGACTTGTTGTTCTTCGGGTGGCATATGTCGGAAGATATCTGTCATGATAGCACCGGGATGTACGGCAAATGCCCTGACCCCATGTGCCTGCCCTACGCGGTCCAGTTCAACGGCAAAAAGCACATTGGCGGTCTTGGATTGTCCGTAGGCTTTCATGGTGTCAAAGGGCTGTTTCTCAAAGTTCGGATCATTTAGTCGCAGGCCCATATGCCGGTGCCCTATGGATGATAGGGAGATAACCCGCGCGCTGCCTGCATTTTTCAATGCCGGCCATAACCGTCCGGTTAGTTGAAAGTGCCCCAGATGGTTTACGCCAAACTGAAGCTCATAGCCACGTTGGTCTTTCATGAGTTGTGGCAGCCGGAATAACCCCGCGTTATTGAACAATAAATCCAGCTGGTTATGTTCTGCCAGGAAACGCGCTGCAAAGCTGTCAACAGAAGCAGGATCGGCCAGGTCGAGCGGAAAAAAAGACACATTTTTCAGATGAGCGAGCCGGCTTGATGCCTTGCCGGCATCCCTGGCACCCACAACAACTGTTGCTCCTATAGCCGCCAACGTTATAACGGTTTCATAGCCGATGCCTGAATTGCCGCCGGTGACTAAAACAACTTTTCCCGTTAAATCATGGCCAGCAGCTAATTCCGCCGCCGTACTGGAAGCATTGTATCCTGAATGAATAGGTTGTTGTACTGTTTTCATATCGATTAAAAAATAACAGAACAAAATTAGATCAACCTGTTTTACTAAAGTTATGCGAATCAAATCAATGATTATGCAGTGCAAAACTTATCGTGTAACATTCGCCAATCTCCTATCGTTTAAATACAAAATCACACGTATGAAAAATGTTTACCTCTTTATCCTAATGCTGACGGGCGTTCTGTTTGTATCCTGCAAAAAAGATAAGATTGCCTATGACAATGATTTTAAAAAGAGTTATGATACCTGGATAAATTTTAAAGCATCCTCCAATAACACCTATCGGTATGGAGTTTCCTTTGCATCCTGGACAGGGAGTAGTTCTGTAACAGTTATTACCGTAAAGGAAGGTAAAGTTATCGAGCGGTCTTATACCGCTAAACATAGAGATCCTGCCACTAACCAGGTAGTCACCAATGAAGAATGGACGGAAGACGAAAGTGCACTGGGATCGCACATACCAGGCTTTTCTATGCTCACACTGGATGAAATCTATAAAAAGGCAAAAGACGAGTGGCTTATCAAAAGAGATAATGCTAACAACTATTTCGAAGCAAAGAATGACGGTATGATATCCAGTTGTGGATATGTGGAAAACACTTGTGCAGATGATTGTTCTGTTGGTGTTAACATAATATTTATCGAGAAGATATAGCTCGGTTTTTCCTATCTGAAATTCGCAAGATTCGGGTTTTTCTAAAAAAAAGCTGTCGTGAACTTTGCTCCAAAAAATGAAAGCAAAGCGTGTATTTATTCTCGGTACGACAGGTTATATTGGAGGCTCACTGGCAATTTATCTGCTGGAGAGAGGTTATCAGGTGAGTAGTCTGGTGCGGAAGCAGGCAGATGTAGCATTAGTACAACAACTGGGTATTCATGCAACTGCGGGAATACTGGTGGAAAGCCCTGATGTGCAGGCTATTCTTGGAACGGCGGATATCATCATTAATGTCTCAGATTCCGATGATCCTTTTATGGTATCGGCTATCCTCGATGCACTCGAAGGAAGTGGGAAAACCTTTATTCATACTTCCGGCGGCGGAATGATTGGCGATAAGGCCGCAGGGCAATATGCCGGTGAGGTGGTGTATACAGATATTCCGGAAAATCCTTTACTGGAGAGGGCCGGACGTGTAGCCATTGATAAGGCAGTGCTGGCCGCCGCACAGCGGAGCATACGTAGTATGGTGATCTGCCCTACGATGGTATATGGTAAAGGACTGGGACTTAAAAAGGAAAGCGACCAGATACCTGCATTGATAAGAGAAGCACAAAAACGGAAGAATGCAGTGATGGTGGGTAAAGGCGTGAATCTTACTTCCAATGTGCACATCATGGACCTGCTCGCATTATATGAACTGGCTGTAGAAAAAGGCACAGCAGGTTCTTTCTATTATGCAGAAAACGGGCGGACTTCTTTTTATGCTATCGCTGAAAGAATTAATCAGGTTTTAGGATTTGATAGAGAGATAACATCACTGTCCATTCACGAAGCGATTAAGATCTGGAGCCCTGCCATGGCTCATTTTGGTATGGGGTCCAATATTCTCGCCAGTGCAGAAAAAGCGCGTAAAGAGCTGGGATGGCAGCCTGTTTACAATAATCTCCTGGAAGAAATCAGCCTGTAAAATGTAATAAGGTTGTGATATTGCCTGATAGTAGATAATTTTGAAAGAAACTATCAGGCAATGCTTCATCCCTTTATTCAACATCTGAAAAATTATATCGCTGTCCAGGACACCGATGCAGACAGTATACTAAGTTTTACAGATACCCTTGAATTAAAGAAAAAGCAAAATCTCTTCACAGAAGGACAGCTGTGCAGGGCCAACTATTTTGTAGTGAAAGGTTGTCTGAGAATGTTTTTCATTGATGATAAGGGAACAGAACAAACCACCCATTTTGCTATTGAGAACTGGTGGATGACAGATCATATGTCTTTGCTCAGCCAGCAGCCAACAGATTTTTGTTTGCAGGCGGTAGAAAAGAGTGTAGTGCTTTCCATCGATAATGATGCGTATGAGGGGCTGATAAAGCAGTTTCCGGCAATTGAATCCTATTTCAGGATTATGCATCAACGGGCTCTGGCTGCTTCCCAGTACAGGATCAAATATTTGTACGGCTTTTCCAAGGAAGAGGTATTTGAGCATTTCAGTAAGAATGAACCTGCTTTTGTACAGCGGATTCCTCAGTACCTGTTGGCATCCTATCTGGGATTTACCCCTGAATATTTAAGTGAATTACGAAAGAAACGAAAATCTTAAACGGGTTTAAGATTTCCCCGGGTCCGGTGATATAGTTTTGTGGTTAAATAAAAAGATATCACTATGGAACAAAGAATGAATCTCGCTGCGGTGCAGCCTGCGGCTTACGAGGCACTGAGTGGACTTGAAAAATATCTGCATACTACTCAGTTGTCTGAGATTGAGAAAGGATTGATAAAGGTGCGTGCTTCACAAATCAATCACTGTGCTTACTGTATCAATATGCATACCGTAGATGCAGTACGCGATGGTGAAAATGCCCAAAGGCTTTTCCTGCTGGATGCATGGAGGGAAACCAATCTTTTTTCTGAAGAAGAAAAAATAATGTTGCAGCTCACCGAAGAAATTACACTCATTCATCAGCAAGGAGTGACTGCAGAAACGTACAACAAAGCCCTTACTATTTTAGGAGAAATAAAGCTGGCGCAGGTGCTCATGGCTGTTATCGCCATCAATGCCTGGAACAGGCTGGCGATTACTGCTGAGATGGGATTTTCCGTGAAGTTATAATATCAGCTGTTGGCTAAAACCGGCGCCGGTATAACAACAGCTGTTCTCCATTGAGGGAGAGTTTATCTCTGAATTTCAGTCCCAGTTTTTCCAGCAGATGGATAGACCGTTCATTGCCAGGTATGGTGGTGGCCAGGATATGAGTATGGGCGGCATCATTTCTTACATCTTCCAGCAGGGCATATGCCGCTTCATAGGCATAGCCCTTTCCTGCGTACTGTGGCAGGAAGGCAAAGCCGATATCATGATGGGGCAGATACGCCCGTTTGATCAGGGTGACGATACCAATCCGACATTCATCTTCCAGTCGTCTGACTACTTTGAAGTTGGTGGCCGGGTTTTCCATTACACGTGCGATATAGCTGATAGCATCATCGAGTGTGTCGACGTGTCTGTCGCCGATATATCGTTTCCAGGCATCGGTGTTGACTAAAGTATAGATGAAAGCTGCATCAGCAATGCTGATGGGTTGTATGATGAGTCGTTCGGTTCGCAGTATTTCCGTCATAGGAGCGTGTTATTGAGCGTACTGCTCTTACTACGAACTTACAATTTTTACAATCATGTTCCGGCAAAGGAAGAAAAACAAGGAACATGAAAAGTTTCATGTAAAAATTGAGTATGTTTTATTTATGGTATATTAATATTGTATGCATTACGTTTAAGTTAGCTATAAATAAAACCTATATTATGAAAAAGATGTTATTAGGATCTTTTGTGTTAATCCTTTTTTCCACTGCTATTTTACTTTTCCAGATCAGTTGTAAAAAGTCTGCCGATGCCGAACCGGGAGGCAATACTGGCGGCAATGGAAGTAACGGCAGTGGTTATACGTTGCCTCCTGCTACTGCCACTACTTTAGGGGGTGTGATGGTGGGGAATGGTCTGAGTGTGAGCCCAACAGGTGTACTTTCTGTAAATAACACTGGTAACGGCAATACAACACAACTTAATAAACTGGTGTTCTTAAAATACAACGCTATATCAAAAAAGGAACTATGGTTGATGAACTATGATGGTACGGGGCAGACAAAAGTAAATGTTCAATTAGGAGCTGATCAGAGTATAGTTGGGGATGTGAGGTTGTCGCCGGATGGTAAAAAAATATTTTTTGTACTGGAGACCCGGTTTGCTACTCCTGGCAATAAGAAGAGTGATATCTATTCCTGCGACATTGACGGCAGGAACCTGAAGGCATTAACTGATGTACCGGAGGCTTACGGAGGAGCCGTAGATCTGGGTGGAGCTTACTGATAATTATATTTTTAGATAAAAGGCCGGTCACCTGATCCGGCCTTTTATTTTTATGGACTATACAACGAATTCTTCAAAAATAGCCTGCAGATCGCTGGCTACTGCGCGGGCGTCTCTGCCTTCTATCCTGTGCTTAGGGATAAAATAAACCAGTTCTTGGTCTTTAAAAAATGCGATGGAAGGAGAAGATGGGGGAATATCTGCAATGTAGTTCCTGAAACGGGCGGTAGCCTCCAGGTCCTGGCCGGCAAACACAGTTACCACACGGTCCGGTTTTTTAATAGACTCATCTGTCATGATTTGTACTACTGCAGGACGGGCCATACCGGCGGCACAGCCGCAGACACTGTTAATAATCACCATGGTGGTGCCGTCCAGGGCCATAACTTTGTCTACATCTTCAGGGGTTATCAGTTCTTTCACACCCACTTCGGTCAGTTCATCTTTAAAAGGTTTTATTAACAAAGGAGAGTAGGGCATAACATTTACTTTTTTAGGTTAAAAAATAGGGTGAATCAAAATGTAGTTTTTATAACAGTAAAAAGCCTCAAAAAGTTATAGGCAGAAGTTGCCTGAAATAGAAAGCGTCCGGCATTTTACCGGACGCTTTTATAATTAATTGAAAACCTGAAAGTCAATTGTAGCAGGCTTATTGGCGTTTTCCGTATCTGGTTTGACTACTACCTCTATAGGTGCATCTTCTCTTATTCTGGGCATACTGATAGGCACACCCGCGAACAGGCACATACACATAGCGGCCATCATACAAAACAATACAATTCGCAATACCCGTAATACGGGTTTTAATTTTTTCATGGAGTAAAAATTTAGAATAATAAAACCACTGTTGCCGGAGAGGCAACATGTAATGAAGCATACTGGTATCAGGCGATCACAGGGAGTGCTTCTTCTGCAGTGGGCATTTTTACAGGAAGAGAAGGAGGAAAAGACTGGATCTGCTTACATTTTTCAGCAGCGCTGCGCAGCCGGACGTGAATTTGATTATCTGCAGCTGCCAGGGCCATGGCTACCGGTAAGTGGTAGTCCGCCACAGCCGGATGTAACAGCGACAAGGCCCTTTGATAACTGATCGTTTTTCTGCCCTTACAGGTGCCGGTATACACTTGTTCATCCTGTACGGCTGGTTTGTTGCAATACCCCTCATATGGCAGATAAAAGGCCGTACTGCATAGCGCAAACAATACCATCAGCCAGAGCGGCGGATGTTTTTTTACGGCACTGATATATGAACAAGGCATCATCTTTTAAAGGTAGTTATTTTATACTGAAGGGCCATAACAGCAAGGGCACCCATTTCTGGGTACCCTTGTAGTACTTCTAACATACCTGCGTTCGCATTTTAACGCAATATTTTTATTCTCCTCTCAGGCTTTTCACCAGATTGATGTTGATCGTCTTAATAGCCTGAAAACTAATAGTTCCCAATGCAATCAGCACTGCAATCATACCGGATAATACAAATATCCACCAGCTGATGCCTGTTTTATAGGCAAACTGTTGTAACCAGAGATGCATGGCCCACCAGGCTATCGGAGCCGCTATCAGGAAAGCGATGCCCACCAGCGACAGAAAACCGGATGACAGTATACCAAACAAGGAGGCTGCACTAGCCCCCATCACTTTACGGATACTGATCTCTTTGGCCCGTTGTTCGGCCGTGAATACAGACAGTCCCAATAGCCCCAGACAGGAAATAAAGATAGCCAGCACGGCAAAGATCACCGACAACCGGCCGGTCACCTGCTCACTTTTATACAACCGGGTATATTCTTCATCGGCAAACTGATAACTGAAAGGGAATTTGGGATTCAGCTTACGGCATAGCTGTTCAAGGCCTGTGAGCACCTGCCGCGCTTTACCCGGTTGTATCCTCACCAGAAAGGTGCCTGCCTGGAAGGTGCCGAATACGCCGGAAGCATTACTGTTGTCCAGCCGTAATACCAGCGGCTCTATCGTATTATGCAACGATTGATAATTAAAGTCTTTTACCACGCCGATGATGTGTCCGCGTTTACCCCAAAAGGTGAGTGGTTTGCCGACGGGGTCTTTGTAACCAATTTTTTTTGCGGCTGTTTCATTCAGAATATAGCCCACGGAATCAGTGGCAAACTCCCTGGAGAAATCACGTCCCTGCGCCATCTGAAGATGCATAGTGGAGATATAATCATACCCCACCGTAGAATGGGTAAAGTAGGATTTGGTAGCGGGGTTTCTGCCTTCCCAGTCAATGCCGCTGGTACGGCTTTCCAGACTGGTAGGGTTGCCCAGCATGCGGGTAACGGACACCACACCAGGAGTGTTGAGCGCTTCCTGTCTGAACACTTCTTTCTGAGAGCTCAGATCTCCATCTATCGGTATATACACCAGATTGACCCGGTCATATCCCAGGCTGGAGTCCTGGATATAGTTGATCTGTCTTGAAATTAATATCGTGGAGATGATCAGGATGATGGAGAGCACAAACTGAAAAGTTACCAGTCCCTTTCTGAACCAGCTGCTGCCGGCTCCTTGTGGCAGGGTGCCTTTCAGTACTTTGATAGGACTGAAGCCGGACAGGAACAGGGCAGGATAGCTGCCGGAGATGATGCCGGTGAACAATGTCAGTAAAGCCAGAGCGCCCCAGAACAGTGGCAGATGAGTAGGCAGGGACATCTGTTTGCCGGTGAGCGTGTTGAACACCGGCATCACGAGCAGCACCACCAACACTGCCAGCACGGCTGCAAAAACGGCTGTCAGCACGGCTTCTCCGATGAACTGGCGCACCAGTTGTCCGCGAACGGCTCCCAGTACTTTACGTACGCCTATCTCTTTCAGCCTTTTGGAAGAACGTGCCGTTGTCAGGTTCATAAAGTTGATGCAGGCGATCAGGAGAATAAACACTGCCACCAGGCTGAATAATTTTACATAAGTGATGCGGCCGCCGCTGATTTGTCCGTTTTCAAAGCGGCCATGAAGATACCTTTCATCATAACGTTGTAGGCCCAGTTCACTGTGGAAAGCGGCGTTATGCCGGTTGTAATCCTGCAGAAAGCTGGTTATTTTCTGTTCCAGCTTTGCGGCATCGGCGCCGGGACGCAGCATAATAAGGGTTTCCGGCCCGTTGTTGGCCCAGTCAGTGATCCAGTCGTTTTCCTGCTTCATGGCTTCCCAGTTAAGCAGGAAATCAAACTGCTGCGAAACATTGGCCTGCAAATCTTCAAACACAGCACTGACGGTAAAGTCGCGGTGGTTATCATACCGGATAGTCTGATGAATGGCCTTCTCCGCGCTGCCGAAGAAAGCTACGGCCATCCTGCGGGAAATGGCAATGTTTTCCGGGGCTGACAAGGCTTCCCGCGCACTCCCTTCCAGCAGAGGATAGCTGAACATCTCAAAAAAGTCAGCACCAGCTGCCCGGCCTTCTTCTTTCAATATTTTATCTCCTGCGGCAAAAGAGCTGGTACTGGACCATCCCAGGCCGGATGCCTTTTCTATCTCCGGCATAGAACGTTTCAGCTCTTCTGCCAGTAAACCAGGGGTGGCATAACCGGCATCTATGGTGCCCTCATGAAACATCTTTTCGTATACGCTGTACAAACGGGGCCCGTTGGCATGAAAAGCATCTACCTTTTTCTCGTCCTGTACCCATAAGAGGATCAACAGGCTGCAAGCCATGCCCAAAGCTAATCCCGAAATATTAATGACAGAAAAGCCCTTGTGTTTCCAGAGGTTTCTGATCGCAATCCTGAAATGACTGTTCAGCATTCCTTTTAGTTTTGGTCATTGGGGCCACTAGGATAGTGCCATTTTAATTCTATTGTGACTGTCAGATAGTTATGAAAGTTCAAAAATCGTGTGACGTCCGGTTTTGATACAGCCGGTTGTCCGGTTTTGCATAGATTGTCTCGTCCTGAAATAGCTATACAAGGTACAAATTGTTTGTGGTAAATGCTATACTCTTATGGTAGCTATGACTGCTGCCAGCAATGTTAGTGTCACCATCCAGTAGTATGCCTGCCGGGTGAAGGGTTTATCTGCAAAACGGATATTCATTACCGTTATTACTCCAAAGATCCCCAGTTTGGGTACTACCTTGTAGTAGTTGATAGCCGGGTATTTCAGGGCCACCAGGGCAATACCTGTAAGTAGAATGGCTATGCCCAGGAACAGTCCTTTTTTATCCCGGGGCGCTTCTATGTTGGTCCAAAGGGTGGCAAGGATAAACAGGTAACCGGCAAAGGCCATAAAATGTGTCAGCAGTAACAGGTTGAAAAGCAACATGGGAAAAGGTTTTAGATAGTTTGATTTATAGGGCAAAACTAAGACCGGGAAAGAGCCTGTTCATTCACCTGAGTTAATAAATTGAAAAGAGGGAGAAAGTTTTTTGCTGTTGATACTTTTAATAGCCTGTATACGTTTATGATACCATCGGATCAACGGGATGTTATCTTGTTCCAGTATAATTTCCCGTTTCAGCGGAACGCGATTATATTTATCCTGTCAAACCAATGCTTATGAGAAAAGGAGCGTATGCCAGCTTCCTCTGTTTTTTTTATAGCGATTGTCACCCCTGCTGCTGCAGCATTATACGGGATTTTCGCTGGACCACAGCCATCTGTTGAATGGTGCACTCCGGCTGATGCAGAATAAAACACGGGCGCTGCGCGGGTATTATGACCAGCAATAATTATAGCCCTTTTTATGTATTTTTATGAAGATGATAACCGCGGATAACCATATCAGGTACGAGCTTATTCCGGCGCCTGCTTACCTGCAGGCTTATATTCGTTATTTCTGGACCCTGGAGGGCGATGATCCCCAGGCGCTGGCCAAGGCCTTTGGGTCCTTGGTAGATGGTTGTCCGGGGCTGATTTTCCAGCATCCGGATGCCGGCACTTTTGTCCGGGAGAACAAGGAGCTGCCGGAAATTTTTCTGTATGGACAAACCACCCGGAATGTTGAAATCGCATCGCTGGGCCCGCTGAAGGCCACCGGCGTTATCTTCCACCCCAATGGACTGAAGTCGGTTTTTGGTATGAATGCCGGCGAGCTCACCAACGACTGTGTGGACCTGGGGCTGTTGCCCGGAAAAAAGACATTGCCGGAACAGCTGGCCACAGCTGGTTCTGCTACCACCCGGATAGAAGTTTTATCTGCCTATCTCCATAATAAAATCACCCAAAACAAAGCGACGGGAGACAGCATCGTGGAATATGCCGTGTCACAGATCATGGGCTCCAATGGCAGCACTTCTCTCAAAGATCTGCAGGACAAACTACAGCTCACAGAGCGTACCTTTGAACGGCGGTTCAAGGAGTATGTGGGCATCTCCCCGAAATTATTTTCCAGAATCTGTCAGTACCAGGCTTCCCTGCACCAGCTGAAAAGCAACGACTACAGTAAACTCTCAGATATTGCCTTTGAAAACGATTATGCCGATCAATCTCATTTTATCCGCTCCTTTAAGGAATTCACCGGCTGCTCTCCCTACCAGTTCCAGAAACTGCTGGATGAAACAGGTGAAGAAATATTGCTCATAAAATAATCCAGTGTCGGTTTTATTCAATTTTTAGTGTGCCCGCAGTTATAGCTTTGGGGTATAAATTATTTTCCAGATGAACACAAGACAGATCGTAATGATCATCGCTACCTTAACCGCTGCCCTGGTGGCAGGGTTGTTTTTTGGCTTTGCAGTATCCATCAATCCGGCTTTCACCCGCCTGCCCGATGCACAGTATATTACTGCAATGCAGGCTATCAACGATGTGATCGTTAATCCGTTGTTTATAAGTGCCTTCCTGGGAGCTGCGGTATTATTACCGGTAGCGGCTATTCAACAGCAGGGACGCAGAAAAGGGCTGCTGTGGCTGTCTGCCATCCTTTACATTGTAGGAGTGTTGGGTATCACTTCCGTAGCTAATGTGCCGATGAACGACGCGCTGGCAAAGGTACAGGTGGCCGGAGCTTCCGCGCAGCAGCTGGCTGACGCCCGCAATACCTTTGCCGGACCATGGAACGGCTGGCATAACATCCGTACTATCATCTCCGTGGTAGTTACCATACTGGCGATTATGGCCTGCCTGCAAAAAGAAGAAAGTAAATAATAGTTTTTTTGAGGAAGAATTTGGTTTTGTAAAATTTATACATACATTTGCATCCCGATTCGCCGATAAGGCGTTGCTGTCGGAACGGGGCGTAGCGTAGCCCGGTTATCGCGCCTGCTTTGGGAGCAGGAGGTCGCAAGTTCGAATCTTGCCGCCCCGACAGTATTGAACAAGGCAGCAGTAATGCTGCCTTGTTTGTTTTTATCACTTTCTGAAATGCAGTCCATTAGCAGAATAAATTATTTAATGGCGATTCGCTGGGCACGATTAACAGGCCAGTCCTGCTGCATTTCCGAAATATAACTATGTGCACTTTTTTCGCCCAATGTATCTTTTCCAATCAATCTTTTTCTGTGGGCCAGTCCCCAGGCCAGGAGTTCGAAGATGGCTTTATCCAGTGTTCTGCCGTAATCTGTTAATGTATATTCCACAGTAACAGGACGCGTGTCCAATACCTTTCGTGTTACCAGTTGATTTGATTCCATTTCGCGTAATTCCTTTGTCAGCGTTTTGGCTGATATACCATGCACGTGCCTTACAATATCCAGAAAACAAAGGCTGCCATGCTGCAGCAACGCACACAAAACCGGGATTTTCCATTTACCCGACAGCATAGATACAGCATCCATAATGGCAAGTCGATTATAGGAACATTCTGCAATTTGTTCAATACTGTCTTTCTTCTTCATATAACCTGTTAATGTGTTGTCAAATTACTCATTATTTTGATCGGTTACCAATCGGTAATCAGTTGCCTAAAGGTAACCAATGTCTTGCTGCAGCACCTGCCGAAATACCTTTGGGCTTTATTAAAACCCAATAATATGTCAGTTAAAGTAATAAGTATTAAAGCGTTTGGGAGTCCGGAAGAGCTGAGTGTAACAACAGTTGAACCCGTTAGAGCAGGGGCAGGACAGGTGCTTATAGCAGTAGAAGCCTGTGGTGTTGGATTAGTAGATGTATTTTTCAGAAAGGGGTTATTCCCAGGCCTTTCCCCTATAGGATTTGTGCCAGGTGTGGAGGTATCAGGGACGGTTATAGACGGAGCTGCGGAATGGATAGGAAAACGAGTATTTGCCAAAGTAGATAAGGGTGGTTATGCAGAGCAGCTTATTGCCGATGTCACCAGTATCGCTGAAATACCTGCTGCATTATCTTCAGAGGCTGCCGTTGCATTGGGTATTAACGCACTGGTAGCACATTTCTCTTTATTACAGGGACGCTGTGGAAAAGAGGAACAGGTATTGGTGAGAGGTGCGGGCGGCGGAATAGGTACTATGACGGCACAGTTGGCAAAGCTTAGAGGTGCGCAGGTAACGGCATCAACTACCTCACCTGAAAAACGCTCAATGTTATCAGCATTAGGTGTGCGGCAATTTGATAACGGGTATGAGGAATATGATGTGATCATTGATTCTGTTGCAGGAAATGACGTAACATCTTTCTTTAACAGGCTGAAGCCAAACGGCCGTTATGTACTTAATGGTGTTGCCGGCGGCTTTCCTCTACCAGATTTTGCGATGCCGCTGGTGACATCGCTCCAAAAATCTCTTGCAATTTCATTCCTTAGTCTTAATTCCGTTGCTGATAGCCAGTTGATGACTGCTATGACAGATATATTTACGCTGGCAGTACAGGGTAAGATCACTTCAGTAATTGACAAGGTTTATCTGCTGGAAGAAGCTGTGAGCGCGCATAAAAGATTGGAATCTGGTAAAGTGTTTGGAAAAGTAGTACTAAAAGTTTAAGGTGGCAGCATCTCCCGCTACCGGCATAGCCTTTAACAGATTAAAAAGAACTCCTGGTATTAACCGGGAGTTCTTTTTGGTTATATCTGCCTTTGAAGATGACACACAGCCTCCTTAATCTGCTTTTTCAAATCTTTTCTTCGCTTCTGCAGTCGCTGGTGTAAAAAAGTTAATAAGATTACCATCCGGATCCCTGAATAACAATGACCGGTTACCCCAGGGCATAGTAGTTGGTTTTTGAACAACAACTGTATCCAGGAAGGAGGCCAACGCCTCATAACTTTTATCAACGTCCTCCACTCTGAACTCAATGATAACTGAGCGGTTAGTGGCGGCTTTTGCCACTTCGTCTCCACCAAAAAATGCCAATGTCATGGTACTTCCAATAGCCAGAGATGCCAGGGGAGTACGTAGTTCAGCAAAATCATCGGTATACCATGTCATGGGGGTTCCGGTAACATGTTCATAAAATTGAACGAGGCGCTTAATGTCAGCAGTGATAATCCTGGCCGAAGAAAAATTCATAGTGAATGTTTTTGTAGGACAAAGGAAAATACCGTTAGTGACAACCCTATGTCAGTAGAGGTAAGCTGCTATTTAATATTTATAATAGTTACCTGCCTGTCCACCAGCCATCCTTTATTTATCCTTTTGAAGCCAACTAATAACTGCCGAAAATGAAGGGGGGATACTGCATATGAAAATTATAACGCTGGGAAAAGAAAAAAAATATGTTAATTTGGATTCCTTACTATGTGTATCGGTTTGTTCTTTTGATTCACCCAGGTGAAAATCAACATGCTCTGTTTTCAAATATTCGTTCATTTATAAAAACTATCTTATGGTGAATTGTGGATTATTAGTTAGACTAAATGCAAAACCGGGAAAAGAAGATGAATTAGCTGCTTTTCTGAGAGGTGGACTTCCGATCGTTTCAGGAGAACCAGCCACCATTAGTTGGTATGCTATTCAAATGGCGCCTTCTGTTTTTGGGATTTTCGACACTTTCAGTGACGATGCCGGCAGACAGGCACATTTGGCAGGCCAGTTAGCTGCAGCATTGATGGCAAAAGCCCCCGATTTACTGGCTGAACCTCCTACTATTGAAAAAATAGATGTACTGGCTGCTAAACAATCTTAAAATAACTAAAGGGTAGAGGTTTAAAAAAAGCAGCGTGGAAATCCTTCATCTTAATTATTGGAAGGAGGTATCCTCTTTAAATTAATTCATCTTAATAAGAAAAGCCAGTACCCGGATCGGTACTGGCTTTTCAGTATTGGGTTATGTATTGGTCTTTATTGTTTAACGATCTTCGTCATTTGCACTTGTTTTACGCCATTCTTAATCCTTACCATATAAACACCTACAGGCAAGGTAGAAATATCAAGCTGTGAGTTAACATTGCTCACTTCGCGACGCAATACTTCGCGGCCATTCACATCAAGGATACTCACTTCTGATTTTCCTGTGTAACCTGCAAGGTTAACGTACAGCACATTATTGGCAGGGTTGGGGAATACTTCCACTTTTTGCACTTTGCTGTCAGTAATATCTGTAACATCTGCAGCTTCAGCCCCGCGGGTGGCAGTACCTAATTGTACGCGTAAGGTATAACAAGAGGTGGAACTATTGGCGCCACTGTAACCATACACCTGTGCATAATAGGTACCCGGATTAACAGTCCTGCTGATAGTTTCATTGGTGGTACCACCTGCCTGTGAAATAGCAACCTGTGAACCTGCGCTGTTCAGCAGTTTCAGGTCATAATCGCCAGGCAAGGTGCGCAATGTAATAGTAATAGTGCCCTTGGTAGTGATCACAAATTTATAATTATCAACATCACCACTTGGGCTGATAAGACCAGTTACATCGGTATTAAATGGAATGGTTGCAGCACCGGCAGTTGTTCCATTGGTTGAATTATCCAATGGATTTGCACAACCTGATGAGGTTAAGGTAGTGAACTGTGCAGCGGCATATGTACTGCTGCCATTGGAACAGTTGGTTCTTACTCTCCAATCATATAATGTAGCTGATGTTAATCCGCTTACATTAACGGATGTGGAAGTGGTGCCGGTTGCGGCATTGGTCCATGTAGAGGATGTATTAGGTTTGTAATCTACATCATAGCTTGAGGCACCGCTTGCAGCTGTCCAGCTAACAGTAGCGCTGGCGGCTGTTACAGCTGAACTGGTTAAGCCAGTAGGCGCGTTACAAGTGTCTGTTGAGATGGTAGTAAACTGTGCAGCTGAATAAGCACTGCTGTCGCTGGCGCAATTAGTTCTTACCCTGTAATCATAAGTAGTTCCCTGTGTAAGACCTGTTAAGCCAACAGAAGTAGCTGTTGTTGCTGTTGCTGCATTGATCCATGTAGAAGATGTGCTGGCTTTGTAATCCACATTATAGGATACACCGCCGCTTGCTGCTGTCCATCCTACTGTAGCGGATGTAGTGGTAATAGCAGATGCAGCTAAGCCTGACGGAGAAGCACAGCCTGAACCGGAAGTAATAGTGAAGTTGGCATTGGAAATATCAAAGAAAATATTTCCTACAGCTTCTACTTTTATTCTGGCTGTTGTAGTGGGTGTATTGGGAATAGTTACAACCTCATTGCCGTCATTGGGAGTGCTGGCCACTAAGGTGTTGAATGTATTGCCACCATCTGTAGAGATGGATATTTTTACATTGGCGCAACTAACAGGGGATGCTGTTGAATTGGCGACATTCCATGTTATAGTTTGAGATGAATTGCCGGCCCATGATACATTGGTATTGGGAGAAGTCACTGCAAAAGGTCCTGATGTATTGGAGACGCTTACGGTCATATCGGCGAAATTGGTCTGACCGATAGTTACCGGTGGAGTTGGGCTATAGAGAACATTATCCCTTACCGTTAACCGGAATTTCAAAGTTCTTGTAACGGAACTTAAAGCTTCCGTATTGGCTCCGGCATCACCACCTGGCAATGGACCGGACACTAAACCACCTGCAAGAATAGTCTCCAGTTTGGGGAAATATCTTATTGGAGATGTAGTAGGGACATTTGATATCCAGTTAGGACCGGACGCCTTGGTAGGGCTGGCCACACTGGCAGTTCCTGTTTGTGCTGAGGAAGCATTATCATATTGCTCCCAGGAATAAGTCAGCACATCGCCGGCATTGGCATCAGTAGCTGAACCAGTAAGCGCAAACGGAGTGCTGATAGGAATAGTATAATTAGCGCCGGCATTGGCAACGGGAGTTGCGTTAGTGGCAGATATATCGGTGGTGATTGCGCAAGTCTTGCTGGCAAGATTGGACTGGATCTGTGCAATGGAAGCAGCATGATAATAGGCAATAGAGTGAGGAGCAAGGTCCTGGCTGGTAATACCGGCATAACCCATAATGGTAATCCCTGAACCAAGTTCCATATTAACGCCTGTACCTTCATTACTCATGGAGAAAGTATGGTTAGCTCCCAACTGGTGACCTACTTCATGCACTACATAATCGATATCGAAATTATCACCTTGCGGAATATTATCAGCAGGAGAAGTAAAACCACTTCCTTTTTGATTATCAACGCAAATGCAACCGATACAGCCAGCGTTACCACCACCACCGGATGCACCGAACAGGTGGCCGATATCATAATTTGCTGCACCAATCACAGAGGTTAATGTATTTTGTAACTCACTGTTCCACGCTCCACCAGCACCCGAAGCGGCATCGGAATATGGATCTGTTGCAGGATTGTAATAGATCACATTGGTTACTGTCGGGACCAGGTTAAGATGGACAGCCAGGTCTTTTTCATAAACACCATTGCAACGGGTAAGCGTAGCATTGATAGCTGCCAGTACCAAACCCACCTGTGAAGCGCTGGTGGCTCCAAAATAATTGGAGTATTCGGCAGTAACTGACTGTGCCAGCCGCAATGTTTTTGCATCGCCGGTTGACCTGGCAGTTGATACCTGCCTGTTGATGTCAGTTGCCATCTTTTGCTCAGGAGTAGAACACTTCCATGGTAAAGTCCTCGGTTGTTTTTTGAATACAGTATAGACTGTATGGTCGGCAGAATAAGGTTCAATAAATTCATTATCCCTTTCTGTACGGAAGACCATTGCTTGTATTCCCTGTGGAGAAATACTCAGCTTTAAGGTAGCCTGTTTGTCGGTGATACCTTTTCCGGAAAATGCCCTTATGTCCGGAAACTTAGCCTGTAATGCAGGGTCGAAATTGGAAGATTCTATAATTTCGAACTGTTCAATTTGTCCATCTGCATTAGGCAAAGAGATAATTGTTTTGCGTGCTTGCGCATTGCCTACCGTTTTGAATACTTCCTTACGCAAAGGATTAAAATTCAGGTCAAATAATTTGAATTCGGCCGGAAAGGCAAGTCGGGCTACAGATTTGTCGGTAGTAATCCTGACGGCATCGGTATGGGTTTTCCAATAGTCTTGCGCGAACGCAGTTGTGCTACACAACAATGCAGTTGCGAAGAGTAAAACTTTTCTCATCATAGTTTAGATTATTGGTGAAAAATGGTTGTTTCTATAAATGTAGTTTAACTCTCTGCGGTATAAATTGTACTGACCCAAAATATCTACGCACTATAGGATATGTAATATTTTAGTTACCAATCTTTATTGGTGCTCAATAATAAAAGAATCGGAGTCCATACGAACTCCGATTCTTTATATTTAATTGGTTAGATGTAGTTTGATATTACGGGGCTTGCAGCCTGTCAATAGGAGTAATGGATTCTTCTTTGCTCACCATTTCAAAAGAAATTTTTTGTTCTCTTTCATATAGAAAATGATTGCTCCACACATAATTTACCCGTCCCCAGTTCATAGCCGACGCTACATCCGGGAAAAAGCCTTTCCCATTGTAATTGGCGCTGGTATTACATAAGAGAGGTATGCCACTTAGTTTTTTGTATTCATTAAGCAGACGGAATATGACCGGATTGTCTGATTCACTGACGGTCTGCAGTCTGGCTGTACCATCCAGATGACAAATAGCAGGGATGCGGCTTTTCCATTCCTCCCTGACCTGGTGGTCAAAGAGCATATAAGGATCTTTGTTGCCGGGATCGAAAATGGCTTTTGCATCATGCTCCAGACAGATGGGAGCTACCGGACGATAATCTTCCCTGCCTTTTATATGATTGAGGATTCGCTTCATATAGGGATGTGTAGCCGGCGCCAGAATGCTTCTGTTACCCAGGGCTCTGGGGCCCAGTTCGGCCCGCCCGTTTAGAAATACTACAGGTTCATTTTTCAGAAAAAGATGGAGGGCCAGTTCTTCAATAGTAGCAGGTTTCTTTATCCAACCCTCACGCAGGGCCTCTTCCATGACAGGAGGCCCTGAGAAAACATTCCAGTCAAGATAGTTAATGCCGGTACTATGAATCATTTCGCAGCAACCAGCACCAATGGCACTACCCGAATCATTGGGAAATGGAGGCACCCATACTTCGTTAAACAAACCGGCATTGCGGATAGCACTGTTCCATTTAATATTCAGCGCGCTTCCCCCGGCAAAACATAAGTTCTTCGCTTTATTACCTTCCTTTTTTATTTTCTCTCCCAGCTCTTTTACCAATAGTTGTTCAAGAAAAATGTGGAAAGAAAGCAGGATATCCTCGTGCGCATAATGGAGAGCGCTTGTCTGCCTGATAAAGTCCTGTGCAAATAATTGTGCAAAGATTAATCCCCGTTCTTCATGTCCCTGTCCGAAAATGTTTGCACAGGCCATGGCTTTGTCCTGGTGTTTCTCATAAAGTTCATGGAACACCGGTATCATTTCTTTTCTGTAGGTACCTTTTGCAATATATGCCATCACTTTCCCGGCAACACTCAGATCATCCATAAGGCTGTCCTCATTCACCAGAAAAGGTTTGAAATGTTGTGAAAAGAGCGAGTATATATTCCCTATCATGTTGAATAACACACCCAGGCTTTCCACTTCATTGGTCTTGCAATGATAATAGAATAGTTGCGGGTACATACCTCCGTCCCAGGTAAGTACATAGGAGTCTTGTCCTGCTTTAGCCATAGGACTGGTGCAATAAGCGGCCGCAATATGTCCGGCTATATGAAAGTAACTGGAGTAATGAAAGCTGATGGGGCCGGGCAGTTCAAAACTTTTTCGTTGCATAATGTTGGCGCTTTCTTCACTGTAACGATCATATCCTGCCAGATTTACATTGGTATTTCCCTTTCCAAGGTCGATGACTTGTGCCTCATGCGGGTCCCATCCATCGATGACATACTTATCCATTTGCCAGAATGAGTAACCATATAGATTGAATATGGCATTAATTTCATCTATGCCTATGTTGAACTCGCTATATCTTGCAGCGTTGTTCAACTTTTCCATCTCATAACTGAAAATGAGCCGTTGATCATCGATCAGTGCTATGGAGCCGTCATGGCTTAGTTTGATACTGCAGATTTTCATATGATTTATTTTGAAGTACGTCAGTGTAAAATGAAAGGAGCTGGTTGTATGTCCGGGAAGGTGAAAAGATGGAATGAAACCTTTGCTGGGCAAGTGTTGTCAGGCTTCGGCGAAATAGCGGATTGATGAGGGTTTGTTCCATCATTTTGGATAAGGAATGAGTATCGGCAATTGGAATCAGGCCAGGGTAATCGGCTCCCAGTATCCATTTTAATCCATGGGTCATAGTGCTGATCAGCGGTTTGCCGCGGTAGGCCTGTTCCAGCATGGCGATCCCACATCCTTCAAACAGTGAAGAAGAAATAAAAATTTCGGCGCTGTCGCTGATGGATAAAGAATCTTCGAGCGGATGAAAAGCACCGTGAAAATGAACACGGTCGGCAATACCCAGCATCCTGGATTGCTGTAGTAGCCTTTCATGATCATCCCCTTCTCCCCAAATACAGATGGTGGCGGTGGTATATCGTTTCGACAGAAGGCTGAAGGCTCCCAGCAGGTATTCCAGCCCTTTTTCCGCCGATAATCTGCTGATACAACCGAATGTAGACTGGGGATAACTCCGGTCTGTGCGTTTGTACAGATCATTCATCAGGGTATTTGAAACGAGCTGGATGGGCTTGTTGAAATGGTACTCATTTCTGACGATGATTTCGGTGTACGGATTCATCACAATCAGTCCATCCAGGAATTGCATATGCTCCTGCATGTTTTCCGGTAGCCACCAGCAATGATTGCTAAGGTCTGTAGGCTCGAGCCCGCAAATGGGAAACCCGTATTGCTTATACCGGAGAATGTCAAAGCAAAATGATTCCAGGGGCATCACCTGCATCAATGAGATAGTAAAGCGGGTCGCAATAGTATCGATCGTATGGATGTAGTCGTTGATGTCATTGGAATGGATCTCTGCAAAACTTATCTGTCCAGAGCCGGAAGCCTTATCCATGACGGATTTCCAGACAGGATGGATGGCACGGGTTACAATATGCACATGGATGCCTGCAGACTTCAGCAAACGACAAAAGGCTGATACCATATACTCGCTTCCGCCAAGTTTACTCAGATCAGGGGTAAGCCAAATGATTTTCATAGATGTTTCCATTCGTGATAGGGGTTTCAGAATCCTGTGGTCCGGGGCTAGTTTTGGGGTTTCAGTTTGTTTGATATGGAACAAATCTGCTACAAAAAAGTTCGAAATTCCGATAGGCTCCGGATCAGGCAGGTTTTTGAAACCCTGGAAGGAACTTATTTTGTTTTTTATGCCCCAAAGATTTTAATGCTGGTAATTACTATATTTGCCCCGTTTTCGTTCTTTTCTTTCCCCAACAAAAAGAGGTTCTGCTTAAGTGCAGATTAATAGGGAATCGTGTGAAAATCACGAACTGTCCCGCAACTGTAAGTAACGTTCAGGTTACTGCCAGGAAATGTCCACTGGTCTTTGATGACTGGGAAGGACGGCAGTAATGTTACAAGTCAGGAGACCTGCCTTTTTTATGCTGGCAATGCTTTCGTGGGCTGAAGCAACGTCAAGTTTGGAGTTTTGTACCTGAAGTGTATTCATTTCGGGGCAGTGTATGCAATGGGCATACCTCCGGTCTTTTTCTGTATAGCAGTATCCGATGGCATGGTAAAGTTTTGAAGAACAATTTTCTGTCTTCATCATCATTATCAATGCAAAACGCTACAATCAACCACTCCCGGACGAGGAGCCATTTTTTTAACTGTCCCCCTTCTTATTTACGGATTTTGTTCATGTGTACCATTATCGGTGTTTTACAGATGGTTGTTACAGATGATCAACTTTATGCACAATCGCAAACGACTGCTGCCCATTCCGGCAGCCTGCGCGGACAAATTACTTCAGAAACCGGCGAACCCCTCGCCGGTATTACGGTACGGCTGAACGAAACCGGCTATGGTGCCGTAACAGATGCGGATGGCCGGTTTCAGCTTTCAACCATACCTGCAGGCAACTACATCCTTGCTGTCAGCGGCGTTGGCTACCATGTGGCCGAGCAACGGGTGGCAATAAGCAACAGGAAAACAACGGAGTTGTCGTTGCAACTCAGTAGCCGCACCGGACAGCTCTCCGAAATCACTATCACTTCAGCACAAAAGTCTGCTGTCATTAGTGTGAATAAAATTGCAGTACCTATCAGGGACCTGCCACTCACAACGACCACCATCTCTGCCCGTACGCTGGAACAAAGAGGCACAGATGATCTGGGAGAAGCTATGAAAAACACCGCCGGTGTGCGTGCCAATAATACCTATGGCGGTTTTCAGCATTTTACCATTCGGGGTTTTAACAATTTTGTATTGCTGGTAGATGGTGTCAGAGACGAGCGTCACAATATTTCCACCAGCGCCCCCAGTACCAATCTGGCTAACATCGAACGCATAGAAGTATTGAAAGGGCCTGCCTCTGTTTTATATGGACATTCAGCATTGGGCGGCATTATTAACCTGGTCCGTAAACGTCCTACCAGCGAACAGAAGGCGGACTTCTCAGCTTCCTATGGTAGTTTTAATACCCGCCGGATGCGGGTGGGCGCCGGTGGTGCGCTGAGTAAAAAACTCCTGTACCGGGTAGATGCAGGACTGTCTGCCACCGATGGTTACCGCCAGTCAGGCATGAATACCAACAACGCCTATCTGGCACTGGATTACACACCCACAGCCCATGATAACTTTTACCTGACCCTTGGCGCCAACCACGATAAATATGCTACGGATGCCGGTATCCCAATGCTGGAAGGTGGGAAATTAACACCTGGCATGAACATGGATACCCGTTACAACGATCCGGCAGATTTCCTGAAAAACACGCAGTATAATGTTCAGCTGCGTTATACGCATCAGTTCAGCCATTCACTCCTGTTGTCCAATCAGCTCTCTTATTCAGATGATAACATCAACTATTTTTCAACAGAAGAACTGACATTCAATAAAACGCTGGATTCTCTCAAACGCACTTCCCCACTCTATTTCAATCATCTGACCAAACCGCTGCAAAACCAGCTGGAACTGACTTACAATACACAAACTGGAAAAATTGAACAGAAAGTGCTGGTGGGGTATTCATTCAGTTACCTCGACAGAAAAACCTATAGCGCCAATATTTTCGGTGCAGGGCTGCATACACAGGTGGCTGTACAAAACCCTGTATTGAACCAGGGTAACGTTGACTACTATACGACGCAGTACAAGGCTACAGAAGAAACCGTACATGGTTTTTACCTGCAGGACTGGCTTAAGTTCTCCAATAAGCTGAAAGGTCTGATTGGTTTGCGTTATGATATCTTCAAAGGGACTTATTATACCAATAAAGTAGACGCCAATCGTGATATTACTGACAGAGGCGCTAAAACAGATATTCCCGCCTCAGCTCTGACCTACCGCGCCGGTCTGGTATATCAACCTACGAAGGCCTGGTCTGTTTATGGCTCATATTCCACTTACTTCAAACCTTCCCGGAGAGTGGCACCCAATGGAGAGACCTTTGATCCGGAAGATGGTTATCAGGGAGAAGCGGGCACAAGGCTGGAGTTTGGCCATAGCTGGGCGGTAAACGGCTCTGTGTACTACATGCGGAAGAATAATCAGGTGGAAAGTTTACCCGGTGGTGTATACAAACGGATTGGCTCAGCAGATTCCAGAGGGTACGAACTGGAGTTGCAGGGAAGCCCGCTGGCAGGCCTGGATGTTAACGCAGGATATACCTTTACCAATGCGGCGTATCGTCCTTTTGCGGGAAAAGAGATCAATACAGTGGCCGGAAAAACCGTGGCATTGGCTCCCAAACATATGGCTAATCTATGGGCCAACTATCAGTTGCAGCGGTCTGTGTTGCGTGGTTTAAGTATTGGTATGGGATTGAATTATATGGGAGATAGTTATGCGAATAGTGCCAACACCTATATCCTTCCCGCATATACGGTGATAGATGCTGCATTGGGGTATCAGATCGGAAAGATTGGTCTGCGGTTGAATGTCAACAATCTGGCAAATGAACGCTATTTCGCCAATGTGATCATCACCAATCAGTTCTATCCGGGTGCTACCCGCAACTATCTGCTGACCCTGAAGTATTCCTTGTAGGATCTGAACAGATTTACACCTTACAACTATGTTCAGAAAAAAAATGCTAAAAGCAATACTATTGCTGCATCGTTATCTGGGGTTTGTACTGAGCCTGATGTTTGTGGTCTGGTTTTTATCCGGCTTTGTGATGATGTACGCAGGTTATCCAACGATGAAACCGGACCAACGGTTAAAGCAGCTGCCACCGGTTAATATGGAGGCATGTCACCTGACGCCGCAGCAGGTATTGAATGTTGCCGGTATCACTGATTCCATCGTCACCATCCGGATGGGTATGCTACTGGCCCGCCCTGTTTATAGAATCGTTACACAGCAAAAAAGGCATATAGCCATCTTTGCAGACAACGGTGCCGTGATAGATAAAATAGATGTTGCATCGGGCAGTCGGCTGGCACGGGCTTTTGTGCACGATGCCAGCCGGCCCCAGGCGGTAGATACACTATGGCAGATAGACCAGTGGATGGCAGCCTATCGTTACCAGGGATATCTGCCGGAGGTGTATCGGTTTAAGATGAATGATCCGGCTGCTACCTATGTGTATGTATCCTTTCATACCGGTGAAGTAGTGCAGATGGTGAATGCCCGGCAACGGTTCTGGGCCTGGCTGGGGCCTATTCCCCACTGGATCTACCCGACTATACTCATTCGCAACCGGCCGGTATGGAGCCAGGTGGTGATATGGGTTTCACTTATTGGCGCCGTGATGTGTCTGACAGGTATTATCATGGGCATTGTTCGTTATAAACGGAAAAACAAACAGCCGCTGGTCTTCAGCCCATATCAGAAAAAATGGTTCCGTTATCACCATTATACGGGGTTTGTGTTTGGCATCTTTGTATTTACCTGGATTTTAAGTGGCTGGTTCTCGATGAGCCCGGTGGCATTCGGCCCGGGTCCTGGCAAACAGCTGGCTGAACGCGATCTTTTATCCGGAGGCCCGTTAAACGTACCGGCGTTTACGTTATCCCCGCGTCAGGCGGTTTCCATATTCAGTTCATTCTTAATAGTAAAGGAAATACAATTGATTCAGCTGGATGGCAAGCCCTATTACCTTGCTTATCAGGATGCTCAGCATACACGCTTACTGGCAGCAGACCAGGAGAGAAGTATTCCGTTTGAATATTTCCCGGACTCGCTTTTCATCGGTAAGGTCAGGGCTTTTCAGCCGGCACAACAAATAAAAGAGTCTGTTGTATTGAATCACTATGATGATTATTACTATTCCCGCACCTTTGAAAAAAGATTGCCTGTATTAAGAGTAAAGGTTGACAATTCGGAACAGACCTGGTATTATTTCGATCTGAAAACAGGTCAGCTGGCGCTGCGGCATGAAAAGGGGAGCCGGCTGGAACGCTGGCTGTACCATGGTTTGCATAGCCTGGATTTCAGCTTTCTCGTATATAGGAGACCGTTATGGGATATCGTGGTATGGGTGCTGATGCTGGGAGGTACAGCTGTCAGCATCACAGGGTTGGTACTTACCTGGAAATGGCTTAGAAGAAAGGCAGGGAAAATGTATTAGATGAGAAAACGGATTTCAGGGTGTTACAAAGCATTGTAAATTAATTTATTAATAACCCTGTTCTTATTCTGGCATTTGAGCTGTTTTAATCCAGCCATAAAAAATTTAACAAAATAATATTTTTATAAGGTAATATACTTATTAAGATTTATCTTTACGGACCGTTTTCCTATTGTACTGTTGTTTTGCTTATGAAAGTGGCAATGAAGTGCCCCTTGTTATTAGGAGTTTAATGCTAATCAAACCGGTGTTTAAAGTAGATCGACCAATCTCTTTTAAAATGACCTGTCGTTTTTGCGCGAATAATTAACAACCAAAAAAACTGAACTATTTTCTAAATCAACATTGTCTAAATCAACATTTTAATCAAATCTAACTGTCTATGCTGCGTCTCTACTCGTTTATGAGCATGCTTATGCTCATAAGTGTCCTGTCATTCGCACAGGCCAAGCGTATTACCGGTAAGGTTACAGACTCAAAAGATGGCAATGCTTTGCCTGGAGTTACTGTGAAAATTAAAGGTACTAATGCCGGTACAATTACTCAAGCTAATGGAAACTATGAATTATCTGTTCCTGAGAATGCTACCAGCCTCATTTTTTCTTTTATAGGTTATGCCGATAAGGAAGTGGAAATCGGCGGTAAACAAACGATCAATGTTGCAATGGGAGGTGGAAGTAAAGACATCTCTGAAGTAGTGGTGGTGGGATATGGTAGCCAGAACAGGAGAGAGATCACAGGTTCTGTAACCAAAATAGCATCCAAAGAAATTGCCAACCAGCCGGTGGCCAGCTTTGAATCCTCCATACAAGGTAAAGCACCTGGTGTGGTAATCGAATCTGGTAGTGGTAAAGTGGGCCAGGGTATGAAGATCCGTATCAGGGGTACTTCTTCTATATCAGCCAGCAGCCAGCCATTATATGTGATCGATGGTATGCCAGTGATATCAGAAAGTATGTCTGACAGCGGTAATGATCCTACCAACCCATTGGTAGATATCAATCCCAATGATATTGAATCAGTGGAAGTGCTGAAAGATGCTTCTGCTGCTGCTATCTACGGTGCACGTGCTGCCAACGGTGTAGTGCTGATCACTACCAAAAAAGGCAAGGCCGGTGAAAAGACCAACATCGAACTGAATGTAAACACAAGTTTCGCTAAACCAACCATGAGACGTAAATTCCTGGATGCACAGCAATATGCAACGCTGGTCCAGGAATCCGCAGTAATGGACGGTAAATATGATTTTGCCCACAAAATAAATAACTTCCCTACTGAACAGGCCGCTATCGATTATTACCAGAAACGGGTGGATAAGAGAATGACTGCACTGGCAGGTAAAGACTGGCGTACGAGTAGCGTCAACACTGACTGGCAGGATGAAGAGTTCCGCAAGACAGCACATACCAACCAGATTGACCTTTCTGCTTCCGGTGGTAATGAAAAAACAAAATACTATGCTTCAGGATCCTATTCAGACCAGGAAGCAATCGTGATCGTAAACAGGTTCAAAAGATATGGTGCCCGCTTAAACCTCGAGCATACAGCTAATTCAAGACTGTCTTTCGGCGTTAATATGGGTGTTACCCGTTCAGAGCTGAACCGTATTTCCAATGACAACGCCTTCTCCACACCAGGCCAGATGGTAGCACAGCTGCCAATGTCACGCCCATATGATTCATTGGGTGAGCCTAATCCCAATACATTGTATTATAATGGTCTGGTAGATAAGAAATATGCGTATAACAGGCAGGTTTCTTTCCGTACCATAGGTAATGCTTTCCTGAATTATCATATCCTTCCTTCTTTAGCTTTCAGATCTGAGTTGGGAACGGATATTTATAATCTTAACGAAGATTTCTTCCAGGGCAAACAAACACAGGATGGTAAAGGTATCGGAAGGGGAGGCGACAATATCACGCAAAACGTGAACCTCAATACCAATAACTACTTCACCTTTACGCCTCATATCGATGATAAAAACAATATCTCTGCTGTAGTGGGTATGAGCTACCTGCAAAATGACCTGAGAGGCAACGCTGTGAGTGGTGAGAATTACCCCAGTGATGCGGTGAAAAACCTGGGTGGTGCAGGAACGATTACCGGTGGTTCTTCCAATGAACAACGATATACCTTCCTGTCTTACTTCATGAGAGCGAACTATAACTATAAGGGCAAATACCTTGCTTCCTTCAGTATCCGTTCAGACGGCTCCTCCCGTTTTGGTCCTAAGAACAGATATGGTTGGTTCCCTGCAGGATCTTTGGGTTGGGTTGTATCTGAAGAAGATTTCCTGAAAGGCAGCAAAGTGCTGAATTTACTGAAGATCAGGGCCAGCTATGGTAAAACAGGTAACGCTGAGATCGGGCAGAATAACTACTATACCTTGCTGAGTGTAACGAACTATCCAATGCTCCCGGGCTTTTCACCTACACAGCTGGGTGATCCAACCCTGCACTGGGAAAGCACTGTACAGGCAGATGCCGGTGTGGAATTTGCATTGTTTGACAACCGTTTGAGCGGTGAAATAGACTACTATAATAAACAAACCTCCGACCTGTTATTAAAAACAAACGTACCGTTGTCAAGCGGTTACGCCACTATTTACAGAAACGCGGGCTCACTGGAAAATAAAGGTGTTGAAGTATTATTGAACTCACGTAATATTCAAACCAGAGACTTTACCTGGACCACCTCCCTGAATGTGGCTTACAACAAGAACAGGGTGAAATCCATCAATGGCCAGATCATTGAAAGTGGTGTACAACGTGCCGTTGAAGGCGAACCTATCGGCGTATTCTATATGCAACGTTATGCAGGAGTAGATCCTAACAATGGAGATGCATTATATTATACCAAAGATGGTAAGACAACCAACGATTACGCTCAGGCCGACAGAGGTGTGGTAGGTAAATCAAATCCTGACTGGACAGGCGGTTTCACCAATACCCTCAGTTATAAAGGAATTGACCTGAGTGTGTTCTTCACTTTTGTTCAGGGCAACCAGATCTATAACCAGGCAGGCCAGTACCAATCTGTAGGTTTTGGCGGTGGTTATGACAACCAGACTGCTGATCAGCTGAACAGATGGCAGAAACCCGGCGACATCACCAATATTCCAAGACTGTCCCACTTCCTCGGAAATGGTAACCAGTCTCCATCTTCACAATGGATATATGATGGTTCATACATCCGCTTAAAACAGGTGACATTGGGTTATAATCTCCCTAAATCTGTTCTGTCAACTGTAAAACTTAGCAGCGCCCGCATTTTTGTTGCAGGATACAACCTGTGGACCAAAACCAAATATATCAGTGATCCGGAGGTAAATACCAATACACTCGGAAATATCACCGGTGGTATTGACTTCTACACTGTTCCGCAACCAAAAACAATTACTATTGGGCTTAATGTGAAGTTTTAAGCAGTAGCCAGGTTGAACATAAATGAACCACAAAAAGTTAAAGTAATGAAACCAATAACTAAATATATCAGTTATCTCGTATTACCTGCCATGCTGACTTTTACAGCTGCCTGTAATAAAAAACTGGATGTGACGCCAGGACAACAGATCTCGCCGGAACAGATCAAGACAGAAGATGATGTGAATGCCATTCTGATGGGCGCTTATAACTCCATGCAGGACCCTAGTGCATTCGGAGAACGTTACATATTCCTCGCTGACCTTTTCGCAGATGCCGGCTTTATCAATTTTCAGGGAACTTTTCAGACATATGCGCAGGTAGCCACCAGGCAGATTCAGAAAAGTGGTATCATCCCTCAGGAGGTATGGCGCAGAGGATATGTTATTATCAACACTGCGAACATCGTACTGGCAAACCTGGACAAAGTAAGTGCAGAAAACAAGGCTGCCATTGCTGCTGAAGCTAAGTTCGTGAGAGCTATTAACTATTTCGAACTGGCTGGCTTTTATAGCTTGCCTTATTCAGCTGGAAATGTAGATAAAAACCTGGCAGTACCGCTGATCACCACTGCAGTGATCAGCACCACAGACCTGCCTGCCAGCAAACAGCCCAGAGCAAGCGTAGCGGATGTATATAAACAGATCATTGCCGATTTACTGGAGGGTACTACGAGCCTGCCTGATAGCTACGGAGAAAAGAAAAATAAAAGCAGGGCAACCAAATATTCTGCATATGCTTTCCTGGCAAGGGTTTACCTGGCACAAGGCAATTATGCTGAAGCGGCAAAAGCTGCAGACAAAGTGATCGAATCAGGCAATTACTCCCTGGTACCTTCTTTTGATGCTGAATTTAATAACACGGCACTCTCCGCAGAAGATATATTTGCGATTCTTCAAACCAGTCAGAGCAACGCCGGTACCTCCAATAACGGCCTCGTTACTTTTTATGCACTGGATCAACGTAATGATATTAACATCAGCCCTGACCAGCTTGCACAATATGGCCCCGGAGATCAGCGCAAAAATTTCTATAGCTATTCCAGCGATAGCTCCAATATCACTACCAACAAATGGAGAGACCTGTATGGCACCATCCCGGTTGTACGTTTGTCAGAAATGTACCTGACCCGTGCAGAAGCCAATCTCCGCGCTGGTACTGCTGTTGGTGATGCTCCGCTGAACGACGTGAACAAGGTAAGAACCCGCTCCAAAGCCACACCACTTGCTGCTGTTACACCTGATGACGTAGTACAGGAAAGAAGACTGGAACTGGCATTTGAAGGCGATAACTACTGGATCGTAAAACGTCTGCAGCTGAATGTAGGCAACCTGAAATACAATGACAATATGTTGGTTTTCCCGGTTCCACAGCGTGAAATAGACGTGAATCCGGGATTGGTTCAGAATCCGGGTTATTGATTAACGTGCAACAGTAAATATATAAATAGATAAATAAGTAAATAAAAAGGGCGTCTCCAGCACTACTGTGTTGGAGACGCCCTTTTTGATGAAGATTTATTGTTTGATAATCTTCCCTTCCATCTCTACTTTCCTGTCTTCCAAAACACGGTACAGGTAAATGCCTGCAGGAAGTCCTGTGGTGGTAATCTGTTCGGTGCGGTTACGCAGCTGTCTGCGCATCACTATTTTACCTGTCATATCTGTGAGTTCAAAGAATACAATACTATTCTCCCTGGTGACTGCATAACTTATCTGTAAAACATCCGTTACCGGATTCGGATACACTTTGTTTTCTGTCCGGGCTTCCGTTACGGCCTGTTGTAGTTTGCGGACTGTACTGCTGTCTTCCAGCGGGTATAGTACGGTGTTATCTGAGATACGGTCATCGAACAGGCGTAACCAGGATTGGGCACGGAGTCTGGCCCACATGGAAGCTTTGGTAGCAATCGTCTGAAGTGTGTTGACCTGGTCGGCAGTGAGGTCTTTTCCGGTCAGTCCTTTACCTGCGAGTGCTATGCGCAATGAGATAAGACTGCGGCCCCAGTTGTTGAACTCTTCTGCTTCATCACCTGCCAGCTGATATTTGGATACAATACCGTTATAGGTGGTATTGGCTTCGGGGATGTTGCCGTTATCGATCAGCAGGTCCACATAAGCCAGATCTGCATATGGGTCCTGCCATTGGCTCAGATAGAATTTCAGGCTGTCGGTACAAAGATCGCTGGTGGTATCTGCCATCATACGGTGAAGCGCATAAGGAGGTATGGTAGGGAATGGAACGGTGGGGTCTCCCCATGACTGATCTTTGTCTTCGGGACAATTATTTTTACTGCCGGTGACCGCAAAAATTTTAACGTTGTTGGTATGATAGTTCATGGGCTGCTGATTAACCGTATTGGCATTGTAGTAATAGTTGACCTTCCCTACCTCATCTATACGGTTGTAAACTTCCTGGTAACCGCCACCATAACTTAATATGTTGGCAGTGGCAAATCCTGCGCTACCCTGACTGGATGCCATGCCATCGAATATAGGGTTCGCTCCCCGGGCTACAATGTCATACAGTACTGCTTTGTTGGTGTTGCAGCGGAACTGCAGTCCCAGCAACCCTTTAGGGGCAAACAGGATGGCCCGGTTCCTGTAGTTGCTCAGGTTGGCGGTACCAATGTAATTATAGGTGTTTCGCTGCACCACATTATTGCCTGATCCGGTATTCCATACCAGCACCCCTATATTATAAAACGGATAATCACCTTTAAAGCTGTTTTCGCTGATCCGGAAACCGCTGCCACCCATTACCTGCACACCGATATTCCCTAAAAAGCCCGGTGCTCCCGGTGATGGCGGAATGCCCTTCGGCACATTAAATGTATTGTACTGTATCTGCGGTACGATCAGGCCCTGTGCCCATACCCCCTTTTTATTATTGTCGAAGGTGGCGCCTGTGACCTTCAGATAACCGTAGGTGGGGCTTGTGGCCTGCACGGTTACTGCTTCGTCGAGGTTGGTGAACTGGCAGGGGATGGAACCATAGTTCCCGATGGTCACACCAAAATCCATTCCCACTACGCCGTAATTTAAGGGTGTTTTTACACCGGAGCTGTTGATGAAACGGCAACCGCCTATCTGTACGCCACGTACTTCCCAGCCGGAGATGAAGCCACGGAAAGGACCGCTGAGTTGACGGTCTACCAGGAAATCACAGTTGTAGAAATGTGCATTGTACGGTGACTTATAGGTTTGTCCGTTAAAGGTATAGGTATTTAGATAGTGGTTGAAAGAGATGCTGCGGGAATTATTGTAGAAACGACAGTTATTAGCTAAAATGATTCCTCCGCTCTTTTGAACAAAATTATTCAGATCAGTACTCATAAAGCCGTCTACTGCATAGCTGAGAGTACTTTTGTCCATCATGAGTGTACCTTGATAGTACTTATATGCCCCATGCATCTTCTGGTCAAGGCTGTTGTTGCCTTCTGCTATCACGCCCATCCACATGGCTTTTTCGATACCACATGGGTGGAAGGCCGTCAGGGTGGCATTTTCGAGCTTTAAAAATCCTGCGTAGGAAGATGCGTTAGGCGCTGCCTTAATGCGGGCATAGGCTTCCGGTCCGAATTCCACGCTCATGTCCTTGATTTTCAGGGAAGCGCCGGGGGGGATGGTCAGCCCGTGTTCAATGCGGATGATGCTACCGCCGGTGCCGTATAGATTGTTGAGCGGGTTACTGCCGGGTGTCCATACCTCATTACCGCTGACCGTATAGTCGTACAGGTGATAGCTGCTGCCGGGGATATTATTGACCGGGTCAGGCTGGCTGATGTCGGACTGCACTACCAGTGGCGCCGGCAGCGCTATTTCACGGATACCGTCATTCACACGGACATTTATCAGTCCGGCCAGACCGAGATTGCCCGATTGCAACAGGATCAGCATATCACTATAGGTAAAATAATGATCAGTCGGGTCCGGAGCGGTGGTTGCGTCATAAATACTGCCTCTGTAAATCCCAACGCCATGGGCCGGGCCCCATACAGCATCGCAGGAGATAGATGCCAGGTATTGTTCAATGTATTCGCATTGATGATTGGCGTCCACATAATAAGGAACCAAAGGCGCATTGTTCATGACATCTTTCAGAGAATAGGGCCAGGTCTTTACATTGAAATGATAATCAGCTCCCGCTTTGATGAAGTTTTCCGGACAGATTTCCGGTGCTTCCACCCATACCTTTTCTATTTTGGGAATAACGGTAAATGTAACATTAGCGGGATTTTGATCACCTGATCCATCATTATACCATAACGATAACCGTTTTACCGATTTTTCATGAAACACAAACCGGACGGTATCATCCACCGCCAGCTGACTATAGAAATTGGCGGTTTGCAAAGTGTCATTAGAGTAAAGGTCTATATCATAGAGATTAGTGTCATTGATGATAGGATTTTTGTGTAATACCATGGTGATGGTATCGCCGATATATACCCTGAACATGAACCGGCGTACACAGGTACCGTTGATTGTATTGTACTGAGGAAAGTAAATAGAATCGGCATGTTGGTCAAATCCCCTGATGGCAACAACCTGGACGGTCCAGATGTTTTGAGGGGGATGGTTATCTGCCCAGGCGCTGCCATGCAATAAAATGAAGCACATAATGGCAGAAAATAGTTTCCAGTATCGCTGGAAACCGGCGGGGTTTGTTTTCATGTAAAAGTATTTTGAGGTAAAAGAATGAATTGAAAATAATGAAGGTTACAGGGCATAACGGTGGCCCATGGCTGTAGTAAAGGGCTTTTAAAGTACGTGGCATAGTGATCATTTACAGATATAGTTGCTCGAAAGCGGTGGCTTGTCTTAAAGGAGCCATAGGGTTATCGGGACAGAAACTTAGGGGCAGCACAGGCTATTTTCTGGTAAAGGTCAGATAGTCGATCATTCTCCAGGTGATACCATCATTGCTGGTTTCATAAGTTATTTTGAAAGACTGATCTGATAGTTTTTCATAGATAAAATGCTGGTACTGTACGCCTGTCTTCGGATAAAAGGCGTTGCAGGTAAGTATCAGCTTTCCGTTTTTCCAGCCGTTGCTGTCAAATTTCCGGTGGCCCTGAAAGTTGTCAAATGCATATGCTGTAAACTGTCCGGTTTGTGCATCGATGCCCCACATGGAGTGTGCTTTGTAGTGGTTGGGGGCTTTGTCTGTATGTTCATACATGATCCAGCTGCTGTCCAGCGAGAGCTGGAAACTAAGGTCTGCTGCTATTTTCCGGCCGTTGCCAAACGCTCCTTCCCCGCTCCAGTTGCCGGTAAAGAAATGCACGAGGTCTTCCGGTAGTTTATTGGTATTGGTTTGTGCCTGAAGATAGGAGGAGAGCCCAAGGCAAAGCACAGCAGTTACTATGAGGTATTTCATTTTTTATTCTGAAGATAATCAAAAGGTAGCTGATGTGCAACTGCTATGAGCCTCCTTCACATTTTTCATAACATTCGATGCCGGATGTAAGTCCTATTGCCTATGAGGGCTGTTTTCATTGCTGTATGTTTTATCGTCCAGTAATGATACCAGGTTGTGCAGTTTCACTTTCCAGAATGTATCGTAGAAATTAATCCAGTCCTGCAGTTCGTTGAAGCCATCCTTTTTAAGGGTACAATATCTTTCCCGTCCTATATTTTGTATGGAGATGAATCCTGCACCTTCCAGTATTTTGATATGTTTGGAAACGGCGGGCCTGCTCATGTCGAAGTTGTCGGCCAGCGCGTTGATAGTCAGGCTGTTTTTGAAAAGCAGTTTTAATATTTGTCTTCTGCTTGGATCGGAAATAGCCTGAAAGACGTCAGAGATTTGTGGGTCCATTGTTCGATATGTTGATGTGTACAGCTATCCTTTGCATATTCCTGAGCCAGTCGTCGTCCGTGCGGGTAAGAGCGTGAAGTTTTCCAGTAAGATATTCCCAGATAATGGCAGGTGGATGCGTAAAGAACAGGCTGTGCCGGATTTGCTTCGCCATAATGTGTAACTTTTGGGTTACCTGAAGTCAGATGTAACTTTTAAGCTACGAAAATTCAATCTGACGATCGCACCCATTCCCGATAGTATCTGGTAAAGCCGCCCCTGACGGACAGTTTATTAACTGATGTCCATTCACGTTCTGTTTTTATTTTTCAAACGGTAACAGCTGCGTTATTCTTTGCTTCCTTCCAAAATCTGATATCACGATATAAATATTCCCCGCCATGACCGGCTGCCGACGGAACATGGCGGGGAACTGAAGATGATTGTGCCTAGAAATTAGTTGACAGATAATTGCTGCAGTTAGGATCTGAGCTGGCCAGTGTGCTGGCATTGTAAGGAGGCCTGTTGGTATTGCAGTATTTGGCTTCTGCTGATACCGCCAGGTATTCTGCCTGATTGCTCAATACATAAGATCCGGCAGGATATACACCTGCATTGCGGCACCACCACCACAGATTGTAGATAGTGGAGTTGTTGAATCCACCGCTTACCCATCTGTCGTGCAGATAGTGGAACAGCTCGTGGAAAATTACATTTCCGGGACCTGTATGCACACTACGGTAAGTGGCAAAGTTTACAATATATACGTTGCCGTTAGTGTAAAACAGATCCCCGGTTCCTGGGCTGTTATACACATTGATAGGTGCACCAGTCATCCGTTGTTTGGTAGTGCTGGTGGTACTGGTGTTGTACAACTGATCGATCTCTCCGTTCACCAATGTCTTGATATCATTGGGAACAGTGCCGGAATAGTTAATGGTGAATGAACGGTAACTGGCAGCTGCTACCGCGCCACTGGCTTCGCCTCTGGCATTTTTGTTCTTGTTGAAAAAGTCGATGATCTTCTGACGTTCTGGTGTGATGGTAAGGTGATCTTCAACAAGATCTTTCTCTACAGGTTTTTCAGGTGCTACTACAGGCTGATCTGCTTTTTTACAACTGTAAATGACAGTCATGGTTAACAACAGTACAATCGCTGAGTTAACGAGGGTTTTAGTGTGTCTCATTGATAAGATTTTGGGTGAAGGTTATTGACTCGCCTGATTGGGTTTAGTGTCAGACAAGTGGGTTTCAAAAATCATCACAATGCTACAACCAACGACTGCTACTGGTTCTCAACTGCTGTCCTGTTTCAGGAAAAACTCAGAAAGTAATGCCGAGAACAAAAAGATTGGCGCTGACAGATTGTTCCGGGATATTTACGAACTCATTATTTATATTAATATCTTTCGGAAAAGTATATTCATATCCCCGGTAAATATAGGACGCATACACGCCGATGTTGCTGAAGTGATAGATAAAACCAAGCCCTGCACCATAAAAATACTTACCGCTCTTGTTAAAGGTAGTCATCGCCTGTACACCGGAAGGGGCTGTCAGATTCTGTACCTGCTTGACGTTATAGCTATTATAACCAAACTGTCCGGTAATATAGGGGGAGATATGAACACGATCAAAGCGGTATTTGATCTTCAGGTCCATGAACACAGGAATCATGGCATGGTCTTCAAAAGAGGTCAGCTCTACGCCCGGCCCTATATTGACGAGATGCCATAATTCCACATTGCAGGCCACGCCACCACCAAAAGCGCCATCATGGATCATCGTATAAGCATATCCATACAACAGTCTGTCAGATTGTTGTGCAAAACAGAAAGCTGGCATCAACAGCAGAAAAAACAGTATTTTCTTCATGGCGCTAAGGTGTTTAAGAAATCTCCTTTCTTTAACAGACAGCAGTGTTATATTGTTGTTGGCGCAGGCCGGACAGCAAAAGCAGCCTTTAGCTCAACTGCCGGCTATATAACCACCAGCAGCAAGCCATTACCAGCACCGGCACAATATAATGCCAGGCTGCGTCATGGCTCTTAAGATGTGTCACCACTGCGCCAATCATGATTACAAACATGCCTGCCAATGCATAAGTCCGGCCAGCCGGCCACCAGACCCCTGCTGCCGCCAACAGCTCCATCACAGCAATACCATGAAAAAACGATCTGGAATAACCGGCTTTTTCAAAAACAGCCCAGTGTACCGGATGATCTTGTAACTTTACAATCCCGGCAAAACAGAAAAGTGCTGTCAGCAGTACCAGCAATACATAATAAACAATTTTCATAGTGTTAGTTTTTTTGGTACCGGCAAAATTAGACAACAGCATGTACGGAATAGCCGGGCTATCATACGTGATAGTAGTATCATAAAGTATAGTTACATGAGTACTGGAAAATTATGCCTGGAACATATCCGGCCCGTCATCGACGCCGTGGAGGTGCTGAGCGGCAAATGGAGAATACCGGTAGTGGTAGCGCTCTGCGAAAGCCCCAGAAGGTTTAATGAGCTGATGAGGGATATTAAAAACATCACTCCCCGCATGCTGGCCAAAACACTGCAGGAACTGGAGCAGCACGAACTGCTGGAAAAAATCCCTGATACTGATAATCCGGCTACCATCATTTATCAGATCAGCGAATACGGACATACCATGGAACCCCTGATCCTGGCGCTGACAGAATGGGGCACTGCCCACCGGAAACGACTGATCGGAAAAAGTTAACCGCAAAAAAAAGCCGCATCCGGAAAGATGCGGCCATCACATATTTTAGCGGATGCTATTCTTTTACATCGTAAAGGATTACAAATTCGACCCTTCTGTTTCTCGCTTTCCCTTCTTCTGTGCTGTTGGATGCAATAGGATGACGGTCTGCCAGTCCCCAGGTAAATATACGGTCACTATCAACCTTATATTCACTAAGCAGTGTTTTGGCACTGGCTGCACGTTTCTCAGACAACTCCCGGTTATAACTGGCCGTGCCGGTACTGTCAGTATGCCCGGTGATCAGTATCTTGGTTTTGTTATACTTGTTCAGTATCGTTGCAAAACGCCCGAAAGTAGGCTTGATCTCTTCTTTCAACTGATCTGAAGAAGAAGCAAACAGTACATTATTGGGAAATATAACTTTCACACTGTCGTTGATAATACTTACTTCCGCCTGATTCAATACATCTTTTAATTCCTTGTACTGCTTGTTCATATAAACATGCGGACTGGAACTCTTTTTTGAAGATGCGCAGGAAGCCATAAAAGCCATGGCCAACACAGCGTATATCCAGTAACGTGAGGTCATTAACATTCTTTTCATATCCTGTTTATTTGGCTGCAAAGGTATCTAAAATTCAGATTATCAATTTGTTGTGATGATAATCTTTAATGTATAATTAAAAATATATGTAAGAGAATTATTTACCGATTCTTATGACTGTGATTTTATCAACACCAATTTTTCTTGCTGATAACGCAGTCTCGGCAGCAGCGTAGAACGATCCCGCATACCGAACACGGTGGTACCTGATTTTTCCTGCGGTCCTAACGGATGAATGACTGCCAGCGCTAACAGCCCCTGTATTGTCAGTGGTGCAGTTCGGGGATTTTTAAAAACACTGTTTTCGGAAGCAACGGGGTAATTGCCGAAAGAGGATGGAGAGAAGAAGTTAAGAGGTAAAGCGTGGTCAGTTCCCGCCATATCAGTATGGCACATCAGGACTGTATGGTGCCGGGGCTCGTCCGGTAGTGCAAGGCAGCCCCGCTCTTCACGGACTACAGCAGTTATTTCCATTATAATTCAGTTTAATGTTTGAAATGATAAGGACTACTGCTTGATAACAATACCTGCGAATGTTTTGTTCCCGGCGCTTCCGCCCCGGGAACAAAAATTATTTTAACGCTGGTAGCTGCCGGCGATTTTGATAAGCCTGTCGGGATAGTTGGTGATAATACCATCTACACCGAGCGACAACATCCGCTGCAGATCAGCTTCTTCATCCACTGTCCAGGGAAGCACCTGTACTTTTCTGGCGTGGGCTTCTTTGATGAGGTCTGCTGTCACCAGGTTGAAGTTGGGACTGTAGATGTCCGGTACAAACCCAAGTTCAGTGATATTGTCTGCGAAAGACTTTTGATTGCCTATCAGCAGGGCTGTTTTTTGTTTGGGATAGGTTTTGTGAAGCACCTGTAAAGTCCGGATATCGAACGATTGAATGGTAACCCTGCCAGCGATTTTTTTCTGGTTGACGATATCCATCACACGGGCTACAAATACGGTTGGTACGGGATTGTAGATACCATCGCCATCAGGGGAGGATTTGGTTTCCATGTTGTAGTATACCGGTTTCAGATGATGCAGTTTCACATAGGCTTCCACGCTGTCGATCAGATCGGCGAGCAGTGGGCGGTGAACCAGCATTTTCTGCTGCTGTGGAAAACGTGGGTGTGGTTTGGTGCCGGCATCATATTTACGGATGCTGTCGTAGGTCATGGAAAACAGCGCCAGCTTTTTTTGTTCTTCTTTGGTGATATCACTGCCATCCGGTTTACGCATGAACTCTGCTGACATATATGCATCATGTGATACCACCACCTTATTGTCTGCCGTGATAATACAGTCCAGTTCCAGGGTACGGGCGCCCAGTTTCACAGCATTCAGCATGGCAGGGATAGTGTTTTCCGGCATCAGCCCCATGCCGCCGCGGTGGGCCTGCACATCTGTTTTCTGTTGTGCGCTGCTGCCAACGCTGAAGAGGCTGCCTCCCAGCAGGAAGAAAAGGATACGTTTCATCATGAATATTATTTTGAATGTTCGGTAAACTGCAAGATACAATATTCAGTTGCCCGGTAATAGCCTTTAGCCCGGCTACTGCGATTCATAAACTAAATTTAACGGTGCAGGATGCTTTTTGATTTATCTTACGGGAGATGAAAATACCCTTAAAAATAAATAGTGTTTTATTGATACTCAGCCTGTGGTGGTCCGTTCCGGCCAATGGCCAGGAGATCCCGCAGGTAGACCGCGCTGTCAAAGCATTTATGTCGAAATATAAGGTGCCGGGTATGGCGGTGGCCATCACACGTAATGGGAAGTTGGTGTATGCCAGAGGTTATGGTGTGGCCGATAGAAGCACCGGCGAAAAGGTAACTGCGGATAGCCGTTTCCGTATTGCCAGTGTATCCAAGTGTATAACGGCAGTGGCTATACTAAAACTCGTGGAAGAAGGACGGCTGTCTCTCCACCGCAAGGTATTCGGTCCGGGTGCCTTGCTGGGCACCATTTACGGTAGCAAGCCCTATTCAGCATGGCTGCAGGAGATAACAGTGCAGCAGCTGCTGGAACATACGGCCGGCGGCTGGACCAACGACGCACAGGATCCTATGTTCAGCCATCCCGAATGGACTGCTGATACGCTGATCTCCCGTACCCTCGACCAGCGGCCGCTGAAGTATCAGCCAGGCAAGGTATACGCCTATTCCAATTTCGGCTACTGTGTGCTGGGACGTGTGATAGAAAAGGTGACGGGCAAAAGTTATGCACAATACGTACAGGATGCGGTATGCACACCAATGGGTATCACAGATATGGCTATCGGCGGAAATACACTGTCAGAAAGGAAACCTGGTGAAGTAGTGTATTACGACCGGCAGGAACAACCCTATGATTTTAATCTGTCCAGGATGGACTCCCATGGAGGCTGGATCGCTTCTGCTACCGGGCTGGCCCGGTTCCTGGCGGCCACAGACGGCTTTGATACCCACCCCGACCTGCTTTCTCCGGCAAGCACCAAAACAATGACGACCGGCTCTGTGGCTAATCCGGGTTATGCTTTAGGTTGGGCAGTCAACAGCTGGAATAACTGGTGGCATGCCGGTTCCCTGCCCGGTACTGCCAGCGAAATAGTTCGTTCCGCTAAAGGCTTTAACTGGGTACTGTTGTGTAATACCCGTACCAACAAAGCTTTCTACAATGATCTGGACGGACTGATCTGGAAGGCGGTGAATGATACTACCACACAATGGCATTGAGTTATTTGGTTATTTTTTTATTTGGTTATTTAATACCTAAATCGGTCAATAACCAAATAACCCAATAACCAAATTATAGTGTTACTTTCTGAACAGTGGCCCAATTACGGGTAGTGGCTACGAGGCCAAGCTTTTTTTCAAGGGAGTTGTTGGAGAAGGGATTGCCGCCCACGATTTTTTTCATCAGCACATATACTTCCCGGCCGTTGATACGATAGGTTGCTATATCGTTTTGCATAGTCTCCAGGATGGCGATGGCATCTTTACCAGGCCATGTCTGCAGGAAGGCCACATAAATCTGCAGTTCTTTATCGGGGATAATGCCGGGGAAAGGGGTGTTGTCCAGCACAGCGCTTAATTCCGCGGTAGACCTTATACAGGTGGACACATCAAATCCCAGGTTTTTCAGCAGCAGTTGCTCTATTTTATTCTCCAGCGAAGCGCAGTCTTTACTGCCGCTGTCGAAGATTACATTACCGCTCTGTATATAGGTCTTTACGTTTTTAAACCCTGCCTGTGTAAAAAGATCTCTGAGTACCTCCATCTTCACTTGTCTTCCTCCCACATTGACTGCCCGCAGAAAGGCAACGTATCTGGTCATAGCCTGATTAATTTTTTGCCCAATACTACGGTAAAGAATCCATAAAATATAGCGGCCATCACAATAGCGAGGTAGTCGATGCTTTTACGGTACAGCAGGGGTTGCTGTTGATAAAGCAATAGGATAATGCTGGTAACAGCTATTGTCAGCAGCCAGAATATGGCTTTGTTTCGCGCCGGCTGGCCGGCAGGAAGCGGGTCGGCCGGTATCTTCATGAAAAAATAAAACAGTAGCAACAGGCCCGCCAGCGAAGTGATATACTGCATCAGATACCATGCTTCCATCGTTTGGCCGAATACCTGTACATCTCCCTGCAGGAAAGGCATCAGCTGTACAAAATAACCATTCCCATGGGTAAAGGCATCCAGGAAAAAATGTGACAGGGTACCGGCAATGACAGAGCCGATCACTACCAGATAATGCCGCCTGAAATAGCTGCCCCAGTGGAAATACCGGAAATGATGCAGCCTCGATCCCGCCCAGGCTGGCAGATAACGGACCAGCGCAGGCAGGGCTACTTCGTGATAAAGGAAAGCCAGCGCCAGCGACAACGGAATATCATATGCAAAAATGCCCCACCAGCTATGTCCTCCGTCAAAGTAAGGATTGAATAATACAAAATACAGGAAATCCGGTGCCATAGCACCTATTATCAGGCCGGTCAACGAAAGGTAAGGACGTTGTTTACACGTGAAAGGCAAAACAATGGCGATATGTGAAATCGTGAACGGCATAGGTGCGTAGTTGTTACTAAAATTAAAGCATATGTAGAAATAATGTTAAAATTTCCCACATTAAATTATCCTTCGTGTGCAAATAGTGCATCATTTCCGGTATTTTATCCAACATCCGTAGGCGTGTCAGGACCTAAATTTGTCAGGTCTTTGAAACATAAAAAAACAATGTGCTATGACTAACTGGAAAATTGATGAATCACACAGTGAAATAGGATTCAAAGTAAAACATCTCATGATCACCAATGTGAGTGGTTACTTTACACGCTTCTCCGGCAGTGTACAAACAGAGAGCGACGATTTTCATGATGCTTCCATCGCCTTCGAAGCGGCAGCAGACAGTATCGACACCCAGAACCAGCAGCGGGATGAACATCTCCGCAATGGTGATTTCTTTGATGCTACTACTTTCCCCAAAATCAGCTTCGTCTCTAAAAAAATTAAAAAAATAGATGAGGAGAACTATAAGCTGCTGGGCGATCTTACCATCAAAGGGCAAACCCACCCTATAGAGCTGGAGGTGGAGCATAGTGGTACTACCGTAGACCCCTGGGGGCAGCACAAAGCAGGCTTTGCGCTGAAAGGCCGCTTACACCGCGCGGACTATGGCCTGCGCTGGAATGCCACCACCGAAGCCGGCGGCATCGTGCTGAGTGATGAAGTGAAACTGAATATGGAAATACAGTTGGTCAAATCCTGATCCCATCCCGGTTAAAGGCACGGAGCCGGGGGCTTTAACCTCCGGCTCCGGCGCTTTCCTTCTTTGCGTGGGGTAATTGGTTTATCTTCGCCGCAGATAACCGGCGCAAATGAAATTTGAACAGTACAATATATCTCCTGAGATTAAGGAGAGTCTGGCTGAGTTGGGCTTTAAACGTCCTACCGACATCCAGTACAAAGCGATTCCTTCTATTCTCAAGGGAGATGATGTGATGGCCATTGCCCAGACAGGCACCGGCAAAACGGCAGCATTTGCCATTCCCGTGCTCCACCGGCTTCAGCAGCAGGACCGGCGCTCCCGGAAAGGCAGGTATGAAGTGAAATGCCTGGTAATGGTGCCCACCCGCGAACTGGCCATCCAGATAGCCGGCGTATTCCAGCAGATCGCTCAATTCACCGAACTCCGCATCCTGGGTATGGTAGGCGGTGTAGACCAGGAGCCACAGGTTAAATTCCTGGAGAAAGGTGTAGACGTGCTCATTGCCACCCCCGGCCGCATGTTCGACCAGATCAACCAGGGACACCTCGACCTCAGCAAGGTACAAACGCTGATCCTCGATGAAGCCGACCATATGCTGGACCTGGGCTTTATCCGCGATATCCGCGATGTGATCAGACATATCCCCCGTGATCACCAAACCCTGTTCTTTTCCGCTACTCTCGATAAAGACATCAAAGACCTGGCATATTCGGTGGTCAACAACCCTATCCGTATCCAGGTCTCCCCGGAAGATCCGGTTTCCAAAAACGTGAGCCATGCTGTGGCCTACGTGGAAATGGACGATAAGCGTTTCTTCCTGGAACGCCTGGTAAGGGAGTTCCCCGACAAAAAAATACTGGTGTTTGTACGTACCAAAGTAAGGGCCGAAAGAGTGGTGGCCGCTATGGCGCGTGTAGGTATCAACTCCCTGGCTATGCACGGCGGCAAGGAACAGGATGACCGCCTCCAGGTAATGAGCGAATTCAAAGAAGGTGCAGTGCCTTTATTGATCACCACCGACGTAAATGCCCGCGGTATCGATATCCCCAACGTAGATTATGTGGTCAACTATGACCTGCCTGATGTGCCGGAAAACTATGTACACCGTGTAGGCCGTACCGGCCGCGGCGTACAGAAAGGACAGGCCGTTTCTTTCTGCAGTACCGAAGAAAAGCCATTACTGGCAGACATCCAGAAATTCATCGGTAAAGAAATCACGGAGATGAAAATCAATAAAAGTGATTACCAGGAAACCATCCGTTTCTCGGAAGAAGTACCGAATGACAACTGGCAGCTGCTGATAGATCAGCACAAAGAGGAGATGGATAAACTGAAAAAGAAAAAGAAGAAAAAGAAATAAACAACCTTATCCGTATACTTTTTTCATGCCATCATACAACATTTTAGCTTTGTTGCGCAAGGCACGGTTTTCAACCGATGGATGTATGGTGGCATTGAAAATAGCCAGGCCATAGATCAGTGGCATCTTCTGGTAGTTGATATTATTATTTTGCAGATCAGTTTTCCAGTTATTGTTGGCGTAGTTGTCCTTATAGCTTTCATTGATGGCATCGTACTGGACCTGACAGCTTTCTTCATCAAACCAACTGGCCATTGCGGCAATGCCAGTGAGTTCCATCATCAGCGCTCGTTCTTCCTTTTCCTCCGGCCGGGTGTGCCCGTACAAAAACAGCATATACAGCGCTGCCAGCGTAAGCAGCACTGCTATCGTGATCGATAAGGTGCCGGGCCTGTCTCCGGCTATCAGGATGGCAGTCAGGCTACCCACGGTAAGGGGTGCACGAAGATAACCCGCAATCACACTTTGCCGGTGTAGTTTAATCCGGAAACCTTCCCTCCCGCTTTTTTCTTTCCCTACTATTACCATGGAGTACTGTGGTATGAGGGGTAGTATCACTAATGTAAACCGGGTTTCTATCTGTTGCTGGTTGAATTTTTTTACAGAACCGAGGAAAATATTGCCGACGGCCATGGACGGATAGTTTTTTTTTGAATGCCAGCAAATCTACTGTTTTATCATAAAGCAACAAAGCGGCAAAGAATCCTTTGCCGCTTTGTTATCATGTTCCTTTATGTTATGTGCTGGGAAATTACTGCTTAACAATTTCCGCGTTTACCAGAATATCTACGGTAGGCGCTATTGCGTATACACCGTTAGCTAATTTGTCGGCATATTTTACACCGAAGTCCAGACGGTTAACAGTCGCTTTCGCGGTGAAACCTGCTCTCCACAGTCCCCATGGGTCTTTTACAACACCGTTGTAAGTAACGTCAAAGGGTACACGTTTAGTAGTGTTGCGCATGGTCACATCGGCCAGCATTACATATTTGTTGCCTGCTATTTTTTTGAAGGAAACGCTTTTTACCTTGATCTCAGGGAACTGCGCTGCATTGAAGAAGTCATCGGTTTTCAGGTGGTTATCACGCTGTTCGATGCCAGTGTTGATGCTGTTCACATCGGCGGTGAATTCTACTTTTGCATTCTGAAAGTTGGTGCTGTCTGCAGTTTCAATAGTGCCGTTGAATTTGGCAAAGTGACCCTGTACAAAGTTGATGCCCAGGTGTTTTACACTAAAGATGATGGCGGTATGTGCAGGGTCTGCATTCCATTTAACCTGTGCAAAAGAGGCAATGCTGGCTAATACCAGGAGGGCGGTAGAAAAAAACGCTTTCTTCATGTTTTGTTGTTGTTTTATTGAAAAGAATTAAGAATTATTTGGTCAGTTGACGGTCTACAGACCAGCGGCCTGCACCTTTAACGATCAGGGCAATACAGATACCGATTACCAGCAGATGGTATTCAAACCCTTCTCCTTTCTGGGTACCGGCCCAGTTCATAAAGAAACCGTTGGCGGAGTGCATGTTGGTAGCTACAAGCATGATGGCTGTCAGCATCAGGGCCCACAGGCGTGTAGTAAAACCGAAGAGGATCAGCAGAGAACCGATGCTTTCAGTGATGATCACCAGGAAAGCCAGGATAGCAGGGGTGCCGCTGGAGGTGAAGAAGTTCATCGTTGCCTTAAAACCATAACCACCAAACATACCAAACAGTTTCTGAAGGCCATGTGGCAGCATTACAAGGGCTACGGTTACACGGATGATGAAGGAAGTAAGGTTATCATCGGTTTGCAATAATCGTTTTAACATAAAATGTGTTTAAGTGTGTGTTGTAATGTATAGGTGTGAACAAATATTGTATATACAATTGTTAGGGCAAAAAAATTAGCCGCGCAATTTATCCAGCAGCAGGCTGAGCTGATGGGCTTCTTCCCTCGTCATTCTCTGGGCCAGCAACTCATCGTTCTCCTCCATGGACGGATCCAGCTCCCGTAATACTTCCATGCCCTTATCCGTAATTTCGATCTCTACTTTACGGCGGTTAGACGGGCACTGAATACGGGTCAGCAGCCCTTTCTGGCGCAACTTCTCCACCAGGCGGGTGGCATTGCTCATTTTATCCATCATACGCTCCTGTATGTCCAGCAGGTTCAACGGATTGGGCCTGCTGCCACGCAGTATGCGCAGTACATTGTATTGCTGGGAAGACAGGTCATAATGCTTCAATAGCTTTGAAATGCCTACTTCCAGCCAGTTTGCCGTAAAAACGATGTTTAGCATGGCCCGCTGATAGTCACTTTTAAATTTTACCTGTTTTATTTCATCCTCTAGTCTCATAATTACAGTTACTACTGTTGTATATACAACAAAGGTAGATGTATTTTTTATTCCTGCAAATTTTTTTTGGAGAATATCAGCGTGAATGGAACTAACTATTTGACAGATAAATATTTAGAATGATGAGCCTGGCAGGGGCATAAAATAGCCGGACGGTAAAAACCGCCCAGCTCGCCATAAAAAACACGCTTACTTGCCTGTTTTAAACTTATTGTAGTGATCCTCATTTTGCTGGCGCACTATTGCAGGCGACCAACAGTACAGTGGCCAGCACCATTATACCAATGAGGTTGAATATCCTTTTTATGTTTATTTGTTTTTATTAGGTTGTTGAATGCTGCTTCCTTCCTGTATTTCTTCACTGCCCATTTTGAGAATCCTGTCACCTTCCCGGAGTGCACCAAACACCTCTACCTGATCAGGCATCATACGTCCTTTGCTGACCGGTACATTGCTGGTCTTTCCATGCTCCACCCGGATGATATATACGCCCATACCACTCTCTACTACAGCCGATTTGGGAACAAAAAAAGTGGCCTCCGTATTCTGCAATGGAATACTGGTTTCGGCAATCATAAAGGGCTTCAGTTCATTGTTGGTATTGATAAAATCTGCTTCTATCTTTTCTGAACGCAACTTTACATCCAGACTGCCGGATTTACGACTGATGAAGGCCAGGTGTTTCTTTTGAGGCTGAGAGCGTACCTGAAAACGAATAGTATCCCCGATTTTCAGATAGGGTGTATGTGCCTCCGGTATGGAAAGATTCAGCCGCAGCTTCTGGATATTCTGAATCACCAGCAAAGGTGTTTTCTCCATAGGGCCTACATAAGAGCCAAGGTCTACTTTCCTGTCTGTGATGGTGCCGCTGAATGGGGCTCTGATCACCAGATAATTATCGATGTCTTTGAGTTCATTATAAGCCGATTTGGCTGCATTTAACTGAGCTTCATCAGAAAGCCGGCGGGCCTTTATCTGGTCCAGCGCATCTTTGGCGATAGCTCCCTGCGTTTCGGAAGCCTTCATCATACGATCATAGGTGGATTTGGTAGACAGGTAGATGGCTTCCTGTGCCTGCAGCTTCGCTTTGGCATTGGCCACCTGGGATTGGATTTCCGGCGCTTCCAGCACCATCAGCACCTGACCGGCGCTTACTCTATCGCCAATGTCTACACGAATATTTTTAACATAACTGTTTACTTTAGCAAATAACGCTGTCTGCTGGTCGGGTATTAGTTCCCCTGCCAGCTTTAAGGTTACCAGGGGATTGCTTTTCCTGATCTCCACTGTTTCGAACGGGTTCATCATCATGCCCGTTTTCTTTTCTTCTTTTATTTCCTTTTTGTTATCACTGCAGGCTGCAAGAATAAATGTAGAAGTGACAATTATATATAATAAGGATTTCATGATATTAGTTTTTTAATGCTGTAAAGTGAATACTGTTTTCATCTTCAGGATCAAGAGAGGGAGACTGCACGCCTGCCTTACCCTGTATCCAGGCGAATACGAGCGGCAACATAATGAGCACCGAAAAGGTAGAGGTGATCAAACCGCCTATTACCGCTCTGCCCAATGGAGAAACCTGATCGCCTCCTTCACCGAAGCCGATGGCCATGGGCAGCATACCGGCTGTCATAGCCATGGTGGTCATAATAATCGGGCGGATACGAAGGCCGGTAGCACTGATGGCGGCCTGAATGGCATTGCCATTTTGCAACCGCAGTGTCTCCGCATTACTGATCAGCAGCACCGCATTGGCAATAGACACACCCACTGCCATGATAATCCCCATATAGGATTGAAGGTTCAGCGTAGAGCCGGTCAGCTTCAGTAATAACAACGAACCCAGTATCACAAAAGGAACAGTCGTAAGGATGACTAGCGAAACCCGGAAGGATTGGAAGTTGGCTGCCAGCATCAGAAAAATCACGATGATGGCCACCAGCAGGCCGCTGGCAAGGCTCTTCATGGTATCGTCCAACACAGGCGTCATCCCTGCTACCTGGATATTCACGCCTTTAGGCAATTCGCCCAGGGAGGCAATAGCAGCCTGTACATCCTTCTGCGCACGCGCCAGATCAGACTTATGAACATTGGCTGTTACGGTTGTATAGCCCATGGTACCCAGGTTGTAACTTTCACCCAGGGTTTTGGTGGGTGTGATAGTGGCTACATCGCCCAGCACAGGACGGTCTGAGTTCTTCGATAGCGGAATGTTGGCCAGTTCATCTTTACTATTCAGGATATGCTGTGGCATCTGTACCTGCACATCATAGGCTATGCCCATCATACCGCCTACCCACATGTTTTTGCTGGTGTAACGGGAAGAGGCCGTGCTGGCCACCAACGACCGGGCTATGTCCTGCGCGTCCAGCCCTAACTGTGCCGCCCGTACGCGATCAATGTTAATCTCTAAGGCGGGATAGTTCATGGATTGCGGAATTTGCTGGTCCCGCAGGTAATCCAGCTCTTTTAGTTTGGCCAGCAACTTATTGGCGGTCATAGCATTCATCTTCTTCATCATTCCTGAAATGCGTATCTCTATCGGGGTGTTGGCTCCCTGACTCAGTATTTTCTCTGTCAGATCAATCGGTTCAAAAGAAAGTTTCAGCTCAGGCATTTTTTGTTTCAGATGCTGTCTTATCTGGTCTTTTAACTCGTCTGCATTACCCTTGAATTTTTTGAGGGCTACCTGCAGCAGTGCTTCGTGTGGCCCTGCGTTATAGAGATAAATAGGACTCACCGCAAAAGTGGAGGGATGCTGTCCCACATATACGGATGATATAGCGATATTTTCCTTACCCAGTAAAGTGTCTAACTCATGTAATACTGCTTTTACCTTCTGTTCTGTTTTTTCGATGCGGGTACCTTCGGGTGCTGTAATCCTTACCTGAAACTGGCTGGAGTTAACAGTGGGTAAAACATCCTTTCCGGTAAATTGATACAATAGTCCTGTCGCCGCCAGCACCAATACGATACTGAAAGCAACCACTGCTTTTTTATGAGCCATCAAACGCTCCAGCAGCAGAGAAAATTTGTTTTTAAACCGGTCAAATCCTGTTTCCTTTTCCTGCGTATGTGCGTGATGGTTATTCTTCATGATCCAGTTGGCCATTACCGGTACAAAAGTCTGCGACATCAGGAAGGAAATGATCATGGAAAAACCAATGGATAAAGCCAGTGGCATAAAGAGTGAACCGGGTATGCCTGTCATCATAAATGCAGGGGCGAATACGGCCAGGATACACAGGAGAATCAGCAGTTTAGGGAAGGCTATTTCTTTACATGCATCCCAGATGGCCTGCGCTTTGGATTTGCCCATGGCAAAGTGCTGGTGGATGTTTTCGATGGTGACGGTACTTTCATCTACCAGAATACCGATGGCCAGCGCCAGGCCGGATAAACTCATGATGTTGATGGTTTGCCCGAATAATTTCAGGAATAGTACCCCTGAAATAATGGAGATGGGAATGGTGAGAATGACAATCAGGGCAGCCCTTCTGTCGCGGAGAAATAACACCACCATCAGTCCCGTCAGCAGTGCACCTAATATTCCTTCCACGATCAGGCTTTTTACTGCATTGATCACATATACAGACTGATCAAACTCATAAGAGATGGTCACATCGTCGGGCAGGTTTCTTTGTATATCAGGAATCGTTTTCTTCAGATTTTGTACTACATCATAGGTAGATGCCTTCCCTGATTTGGCTACATTGATGTACACGGAGCGTTTACCATCGATCAGGGCATAACCGGTGGTGATATCAGCTCCGTCTTTTACAGTGGCCACATCGCGCAGGTATACGTTATCTACTTGTCCTTTGAATAGCGGGATATTCCCGAATTCCTCCACTGTTTTCAGTGTATTGTTGGTAGGGGTCAGGTAGTTGATATCATCGATATAAACATTCCCTGATGGGGAAGTCACATTTTGTCTGCTGATGGCTTCCACTATTTGTTCAGGGGAAAGCTGATGTACGCGTAGTTTGCCGGGATCGATATTGATCTCAATGGTGCGGGGACTACCTCCGAAAGGAGGGGCGGTGGTCAGGCCCGGAATAGCAATCAGAAACGGACGGGCCGTAAAATTGGCGATATCCTGCAACTGGTTGTTGGTTTTGGTGGCGCTTTTAAATACCAGCTGCCCTACCGGTTGGGAAGAGGCGTCAAACCGGATGATAAAAGGTGGCGGCGCTCCGGGCGGCAAAAACACCTGCGAACGGTTAGACAATGCGGAAAGCTGCGCTATCGCTTCGCCCATTTCAGTGCCTTCATAAAAGTTAACCTTCATCAGGGTCAGCCCTTGTGTATTTTTGGTTTCGATGCTCTTGATGCCATTGGTAAAAAGCATCATGTTCACATACATTTTGGTAAAATACCCTTCCATCTGCTGCGGCGTATAGCCGTTGAAGGAGTGGGCGATGTATACTACCGGCAGGTTCATTTCCGGCAGTATGTCCACCTGTATCTCTTTGGCTGAGCGTATCCCAAAGAATAACAGCCCCAGCACCAACACCATTATAGAGATGGGTTTGCGAAGTGCAAATCTTATTAAGTTCATGGTTGAAAATTATTTTCGGGATGCGTTCAATAGTATTGTCAGATCGCCCTGAGCGGATGCTTGTAACAATAAAGCCTGCCATACATTGTTTTGGGCAATTTCGAAATCGATCTCTGCACGGTTAAGGCTATATAAGGCCTGCGTATAGTCGACCAGGTTAGTTAGTCCGTTTTCATACAAGGCGGTATGCTGTTTATAGGCCAACTGTGCTGCCGCCAACTGTACTTTTGTTTCTTCAAAGTTTTCAAATGCATTCTGCAGCTGGTTTTTAGCCAGTTGGGCCTGTGCATTTAATTCCTTGTTCAGCAGTTGATAGTTGTTTTGCAGTGATTCCGTTATATGCTTTTGTTCTCTGATTTTGCTGTTATAGCGGAATAAATTGGTGATGTTCCAGTTCAGGGACAGTCCTAGTAAATAGTTGCCACGGTCTATGCCTGTTCCTTTAAAATAGGAAGACGAATAGGCGGTTTTATCCTGTGCATAGTTCCAGTCGAATCCTGAGCCACGGCCTTGTATCACACCAAAGGCAGAAACATTGGGCATTTTGTAGGTGTGGATCAGCTGTTCGGATTGAACGCTTTCATCGATTTTTCGTTGTTCCCAGGCCAGTAAGGGATGGTCTTTTACCTGCGCTGTACTACCCGGGTGGAGTGAGGGAACGGAAGTGCTGAACAGGCTGTCCAGCTGATAGGTCTGGTATTCATCGCCCAGCAGTACGGCCAGGCTTTGGGCGTATTCCAGCTCTTTATCATAAGCCTTTATCTGTAAAGACCGGGCATGGGATACTTCTGCTTTTGACAGGGAAGCGTCTACTTCCGGCAGTAATCCGCTCTTTGCACGGATATCGGTCATTTCATAAAATACCTGTGCTCTTTCCAGATTCTTCTGCTGTACGTATTTAATGCGCTGACTGGCCAGCAGGTTGAGGTAGGCGGCACCTACTTTCACCTGGTGCTGGAATATTTCCTGGTCCAGGTCGGCAGTAACGGTTTGTTCTTTTGATCTGGCGGTAGCTACCTGTTGTTTCAGTCTGCCGAAAGTAAAGATGTTCCAGTTGACATTGGCAAAGTAAAGTGCACCAAAGGCGGCATTCCAGCTTTGTTCGGCCATCGGCATGGAAGTGGCGGCTGATGCCAGTCCGCCGTAAGCATACAGGGGACCATGCTGAACGTTGATGGTGCCAAAGCTCTGTTGGGCAGACAGGGTAACATCAGGTAGATATTGTTGTTGCTGGAAAACGGTATGCTGTGCGGAGGCCAGTACAACGGCCTTTTTAGATTTTATTTTATCATAGTTTTCAACAGCGCGCTGTAACGCGTCAGGTAGCTGTAGTACCTGTGAAAAGCCGGAATGGCTGAAAACAAGCACCAGACTCACCAACGCAATGAATTTCAGATTCATTGTATCATCAGTTTAGGAATCAGACATAAAGAAGTGGGTATGTCCTATGGGTATAGAACAAGGGTCCTTAAACTCAATCAGTCTTATTCTAAATTCTGTAAACGCAATGCAGGATGTAGAGCGGGTTGCTCCGGATGGGGATTTTGGAGGAAGGGAATGCTGTGCAGGCTACTGTTTCATTTTCGATAGAGAAATCGAAAACGGCGCCCAGCATACGATTGGGGATAGCTTCTCCCCAAAACGTAACTGAAAAGTCGCGGTAGGACTGCTTTTTAGCAGCATCTGCTATTTTAATAGTCTGGCTGTCGTGTTTGCAGCAGTCTTTCTTTTGTTTTTTTAATCCTTTTTCTTTTGCTGCGCAGATGGGGCAGGGTTTATCAGGATGTTTGTCATTCGTCAGGCTCATCTGCCGGGTAGCCATGCCTTTGCATACATGGGAATACCGGGTAAAGCCCGAAGACAGTGCCAGGTATAAGCAGGAAAGTAATATGACGAATAACCTTTTCATAAACCAGTGTGCAAATATACCCGCATGCACAGGGTATGGGGTTTACATAATTATTACTATTACTTATAAAATTTTTGAGAAGGCAAAAATGCTACTGACATAAGGCTGTCATAAGAGGGGTGTTTCTTTGTATTGTAAACGATTCACACTATGATACAGACTACTACCGACACCCATCACACTTCACTGGCTGATTTCGCCAAAGGTTATGCTGCTTACAATTTATGGGCTGATCAAACAATGATAGCCTGGTTACAAAAACAGGACCCTGCTTTACTGGAAAAAGAGGTGGTGTCCAGCTTCCCAACTATCAAACATACGTTGAAGCATATGTTGAGCACTGCCAGCTGGTGGATGAAAAACCTCCGCGGCGAACATCCTGGGTTGACCTATGGGCCGGTAGAATGCCAGGAGTCCGTGGCGGAGGTGCTGGCCGGAGTAGTGGCCGTATCAGAAGAGTTGATGGAACTGGTATCCTCCATGACAGCGGAACAATTGCAGCAGGCCTATCTGGTAACGATCCCTTTTGTCGGTGATTTTAATATCCCGGGGTATGAAATGCTGCCGCAGATTATAAACCATACCGCTTACCACCGGGGCCAGGTGGTGACCATGGGCCGCCACCTGGGTATCACGGATGGGCCTAATACAGATTATATGTACTATGTGCTGGTAGGGGCACAGCGTTATTAACTGTTGGTGCCGCCGTCTATGGTGATGGCGGTGCCGGTAATATAACCGCTTTCAGCAGAGGAGAGGAAAGTCACCAGTGCTGCAATATCTTCTCCGGTACCATATTCGCCCAGGGAGATGTTTTTTCTTTGTGCATCGGCATGTTCGCTGTTGGCAGGGTTCATATCGGTATCAATAGGGCCGGGCTGTACCAGGTTGACGGTGATACCTCTTGGGCCGAGGTCGCGGGAAAGGCCTTTGTTGAATGCGGTGAGTGCTGATTTACTCATCGCATAAAGGGTGCCGTAAGGACCGCTTACCCGGTCGGCCATGCAGCTGCCGATGGTGATGATACGGCTGCCTTTGCCCATATGTCTGGCGGCCGCCTGAGAAGTGATAAACACGCCACGGGCGTTGATGTCCATGGTCCAGTTGTATTCTTCAACGGAATAATCCTCAAAAGGTTTCAGAACCGCAACGCCGGCATTATTAACGAGAATGTCTATACGCCCGAATGCTTTGATGGTTTGTTCTACTGCAGCGGTATTAGCGGCAGGGTCGGCGCTGTCGGCTGCGATGGCGAGGCCGCGCTGTCCTTTGCTGGTCAGTTCTGCAACTATGGCAGCTGCTTTCTCTGCTCCTTTGGTATAAGTGAAAACTACGGCGGCTCCTTCTTCTGCCAGTCTTTTTACGATGGCGGCACCGATGCCGCGACTACCTCCTGTTACCAGGGCTACTTTATTTTCCAGACGTTTCATAAAAATTGATTTTATGTCTGCAAAGCTAGAGTGGTAGCCTGGTTTAAAGAAGAGGAGATGTAATTGTTAAGGACTAACATAAATGTTAGTCCCTTTGTATTACAGGTATCTTTCGTGGAGAATCCGGAGGTGATGTATCTGATGCCCGATGAGGGTAAAGCCCATGGCCAGTACACTCATCTGATACTTCCAGCAGGTACCGTATCTCAGCAGCGCTTCATCCGGAAAACTTCTGAACAGCGCGATGGTGGACTTTCTTACAGCTATCAGCTCATCCATGACTTCTTCCAGGGAACGGCTGCTGGTAAAGGTATTCTCAGCATACAGGTCCTGATCGAAGCCGGGAGCCACATTTTTATCATTACGTGCAAATAACAGGGTACGATAGGCAAACACCCGCTCTGTATCGGTGATATGCTGGAATACATCTTTGACGGTCCATTTACCAGGTGCATAGGCGTAGTCGGCCAGCGACGTCAGCCTGGCCATGTCCAGGGCCTGCAGCTCCTGCAGGGAGGCGTCCAATGCTTCGCGTATGGTAAGGTCTGGTACCTGATTGATGTAACGGCCAAAATATTCCGGATCGGGTGAAATGGCTTCTTTTTTCATATCATGATTTCTTTTTGGAATAAAAATAGTTAATGCCTAAAACAGCGATGCAAATAAACAATCCAAAAAATTCCCGGGTATCTTCTATCCAGGGCTTTTCCGCTTTCATGGTTTGTGCAATATTCTCCGCCTGATGTTGCGACATCCAGTCTATCACTCCGTCTTTAGTAAAGAATAAATAGAGCGCATATACGAAATATACTGCAATGCCCACCAGGTACCAGCGACGGTAAAAACGCTGCCGCGCAGCCATCAGACAGCACCAGGAAGCAAACAGATAAATGGGCATCCATACATAGGGATCGGGATCATTATATTGTAATCCGGCGAAAATGATAAAGATGACACAGAAGAAAATGTTGAAGAATTTCATGCCATGAAAATTAAGCATTAAACATACATAAAAGTATCAGGTGTTTATACTTTTTTAACTGTAAACTATTATACTTTTTTATCCCGCGGATGCGGATTACTGTTAGAAGTGCCTGCAGAAATTTTTTTATTTAGAGAAATGTTAAAAAAACACTTGACTGAGCTAATTTATTGTTATATATTCGGCTTATTGTAATAAAAATTCCACGTGAGAACCAAAATCTGAAGTAAGAAAGCATAGTACTAAACTGAACCGTTTCTCACTAGATCATTATCAAAAAAAAAGATTATTGATTTCGGACAAAAAAACGTGCATTAAAAAAATGTATTGAACAACCCGGTGTAAACATGTCCGCATCCATGTCTTGCATCCTTAATGAATTGGTTTTAATTGTTGAATAGACAGTTATTGTTTGTTCAGCTACTGTAGTGCATCCTATGGTGGCCATGGATAAATAATGTCTTTTCATACAGTCCCTTATTTGTCTTGCCGGTACCCCATGCCGGCGGGAATGGGATTGTTATGCAAAGAATTGTCTGAAGGCAAGAGAACATACAAGACAGGTACTCTATTTTTTAACCGATTTTTTTAAAACGTTACCCTTAAACCACGTTATGAAAAAACATTTCTACCAAAGACTTGCCGTACTACTATGCGGCATACTACTGCTGCTATGTGGTAGTAACGTAGTCGCACAAACGAAATATACGGGAAAGGTGTCTGATAAGGCATCCCGCAATCCGCTGCCCGGTGTTTCCGTATCTGTGAAAGGCACCAACAGGGGCACTGCTACAGACCCCTCCGGTAATTTTACTATTCAGGCCAAATCAGGAGAAACACTGATCTTCTCCTTCGTGGGCTATGATCCACAGGAAGCGGTGATCGGTGTCGGCCCTATCAGCGTCCTGCTCGCAGAAAAAGTAGGTTCCCTCGAAGAAGTAGTCGTGACCGGTTATGCCAGCCAGAAGAAAAAAGATCTGACCGGCGCCATTTCCGTTGTAAAAGTGGAAAATATCACTAAACAACCTACTTCCCAGATAGCCAACCAGCTGCAGGGACAGGTGTCGGGTATTACCATCGTAGGTACCGGCCAGCCTGGCCAGGAGCCGCAGGTAGCCGTGCGCGGTAAAAATACTTTCGGTAACAATACACCGCTATATGTCGTAGATGGAGTGCCCATCTCCAACCTGGCAGATGTAAACCCCAACGATGTGCAAACTATGCAAGTGCTGAAAGATGCCGGCGCCGCCTCTATCTATGGTGCACGTGCAGCCAATGGCGTTATCATCATCACCACTAAAAGAGGTACCGGCAAAGTAAAAGTACAGTACGACGGATATTATGGCGTACAAAAACCACAGGGCGGTAACCCCTTCAATATCCTGAATCCGCAGGAACAGGCCGACCTTAAATGGCTCGCCATCAAAAACAGCAGCCAGGGAGCACCACCTGTATTCGATGATGTGCTCTACGGTAAAGGTAATAAACCGGTGCTGCCGGATTATATCTACCCCGAAGGCGCCATGGAAGGTGATCCACGCGTAGATCCCTCTAAATACAACGTGATACCGGATTATAAAAGCCCCACCGTCTCCGCTGGTTTCTACCGTATCAATAAAGCCAACAAGCAGGGTACTGACTGGTTCCATGAAATATTCAAACCGGCACCTATCACCAGCCACAACATATCCGTAGCCGGTGGTAGCGATATCGGCAGCTACTTTTTCTCTATGTATTATTTCAACCAGCAGGGTACCCTTACCAATACCTATAATAAACGTTATGCAGTAAGGGCCAACAGCAGCTTCAATATCACCGATCATATCCGCATAGGGGAAAACATGGAATACTCCATTATCAACAACCCCAGGATCGGTATCCTCACAGAAGGCAGCGGTATCGGTATGGCTTTCAGGGAACAGAGCATTATTCCGGTATATGACATCAAAGGTAACTATGCCGGTACCTTTGGAGGCGCCCTCGGAAATGCCCGCAACCCCGTGGCTATCCAGGACCGCTTTGGTAGCACCAAAGCAATCGCCAGCAGGTTGCTGGGTAATGTGTATGGTGAAGCAGATATCATCAAAGGCCTCACCCTCCGTACTTCCTTCGGTGGTGAAATTTATTCCGCTTCTAACCACAACTTCACTTATCCGGAATACGAAAACAAAGAAAACAACAGCGTCAATTCCTATACAGAATCTGCCGGCAATGGCTATGACTGGACCTGGACTAATACCCTCAGCTATCATATCAATTTTAACCGCGCACATGATATCAAGGTAATGGTCGGCACAGAAGCTTTTGATCAGGTAGATCGTATGGTGACGGGCACCACCACCGATTATTTTTCTTTTAATCCTGATTTCGCCAACCTTACTTCCGGATTCGGAACACCGGTGAATGGTAGCTCGTATGGCTCCAATAGCCTGTTCTCCCTGTTCGGTAGAGTGGATTACGCTTTCAGGGATAAATACCTGATCGGTGCTCTGATCCGCCGTGATGGCTCTTCTCGCTTCGGTTCCAATTACCGCTATGGTAACTTCCCGGCCGTAAGTGCCGCTTGGCGTATGTCTCAGGAAGAATTTATGAAAGGAATCTCCTGGATCTCCGACCTGAAAATCCGTGGAGGTTATGGTATTATGGGTAACCAGATCAACGTTAATCCCAGCAATGCCTTTACTACCTTTACTTTCAATAAGTCCACTTCCTTCTACGACATGAATGGAACGGGCAATACACTGGCCACCGGCTTTATGCAGGGCCAGATTGGTAACCCCAATGCAAAATGGGAAAGCAACACCAACTCCAACATCGGTATCGATGCAACCTTGTTTAAAGGTGCACTCGAATTCTCTCTGGACTATTACAGCAAAAGGATCAAAGACCTGTTGTTCAACCCGGAACTGCCCGGCGTTTATGGCGGTGCTACCGTACCATTTGCCAATGTAGCAGAAATGAAAAACAACGGATGGGATTTCTCTGCTACCGGTAATATCAACCTGGCTCCTAAGCTGAAATTAACGCTCACCGGTACTTTCACTTCCTATAAAAACGAGATCCTGAAAATATCAGAGTCTGCTCCTTACTTTGAAAGAGATACCCGCCGTTACGGTGTGGCTATCATACGAAACGCAGTAGGAAGAAGCATCAGTGAGTTCTTCGGTTATCAGGTTGAAAAATTCTGGGATAGCCCTGAAGAAGTAGCTGCAGCCAATGCTGCCGCCAGTGCCAAAAATCCAGGGGTAAAAGAATATATGCAGGATGCTGCCCCCGGACGCTTCAAATATAAAGACATCAATGGCGATGGTAAAATAGATGTTAATGACCGTACTTATCTCGGTAGCCCCAATCCCGACTTCTCATATGGCCTGAATATCGGCCTCACCTATAAGAACTGGGATTTCTCTGCATTCTTCTATGGCGTACATGGAAACAAGATCTGGAACCAGGTAAGATGGTGGACTGATATCTACGGTTCCTTCAATGGTGCCAAAAGCAAAACAGCGCTGTATGATTCCTGGCTGCCGGACCGCAAAAATGCCAAAGCACCTATTCAGGAAACAAAACCTTACTTCAGCACTTCCAATCCTCCAACATCTTACTATGTGGAAAACGGATCTTATCTGCGTGCTAAAAACATGATGCTGGGATATACTTTTCCTTCTCATATGCTGAAAAGAATAGGCGTGGATAAATTCAGGATTTATGCTCAGGCAACCAATGTGTTTACCATCACCAAATACACCGGCCTGGACCCTGAAATCGGCGGTAACACAGACTCCTTTGGTATTGATGAAGGTGCTTACCCCAACTCACGTCAGTATCTGGTGGGCGTTACGCTGAATTTCTGATCTGTTTATTTGAACTGTTAAACTGAGAAAAATGAAAATAGTACGATATACAAGTGCAATACTGCTCGTCGCTGCTGCCCTGAGCAGCGGATGCTCCAAAGGCTTTCTGGAAAAGCCGGCTTATGGTGCTTTGTCCGACCAGATTGTAGCCAATAAAGATGGTGTTAATTACCTGCTGGTAGGTGCCTATGCAGCACTGGATGGACAGGGAAACCCCACCGGCGCTTTGGGTGGCGGCGGTAACGCCTGGGAAGCCTCACCTACCAACTGGATTTATGGCAGTGTAGTAGGAGGTGATGCGCACAAAGGCAGTGAAGGTACTGACCAGACGCCTATCAATGAAATAGCCATCAGCCAGCCCAATGTCAGCAACTCCTTCTTCAATACCAAATGGAAAGCTGTTTACGAAGGCATCACCCGCTGTAATAATACATTACGGCTCATGGCACAGGCCAAGGATATGACCGACGCGCAAAAAATACAGGTACAGGCAGAAGCCCGTTTCCTCAGAGGCCATTTTTATTTTGAACTGAAGAAAATGTTTGGTAACGTGCCTTATATCACAGAGGCAACTACCGATCCGCTGTTATCTAATGATGCAGAAATATGGCCTAATATCGAAGATGATTTTAAATTTGCCCAGGCTAACCTGCCGCCTACACAATCCCAGGTGGCCCGTGCCAATAAATGGGCTGCTCAGGTATACCTGGCCAAAACCTATCTTTATCAGAAAAAATATCCACAGGCACTGCAGCTCTTTAATGATGCCATCACCAACGGCGTTACCTCAAACGGGCTGAAATATAAGCTGACGGATAATTTTGAAGACAATTTCGATGCTTCCAAAAAGAATAATTCGGAATCCGTATTTGCCATTCAGATGAGTGCCAACGACGGTACCAATGGTATCGCCAATGCCAATATGGGTGACATGCTTAACTTCCCCGGCAATTTCAAATGCTGCGGCTTTTACCAACCCTCTTTCGATCTGGTTAACTCATACCGCGTAGATGCCAGTGGATTGCCCTACCTGGACGATTATAACCAGCATCCCGTGACATCTGATATGGGTATCAAAGCCACTGAAGCATTTACGCCTGACAATGGTTTGCTGGACCCTCGTCTGGACTGGACCGTGGGCCGCCGCGGTATTCCTTATCATGACTGGGGATACTTCGCGGGTTCCACCTGGATACGCGACCAGTCGCAGAAATATGCAGGTCCTTATGCCACCAAAAAAATGGTGTACTGGAACTACAACCAGGACAAATACATGGATGATCACTCCTGGGCTCCGGGAACAGCGATCAACGTATTACTGATCCGCTTTGCCGATGTGCTGCTGATGGCAGCGGAATGCGCCGCAGAAACCGGTGATATGGCCAGGGCTACAGACCTGGTGAATCAGGTACGTCACAGAATGATCGACAACCCACAGTACTGGATACACGATTATAAAGATCCGACTAAACCCATACTGGGATTCGATCCTGCCAAACCTTTCTCCAATTATAAAATCGGTGAATATCCTGTTTTCCCTGGCCTCGATTATGCCCGTAAAGCGATCCGCTTCGAACGCAAACTCGAACTGGCCATGGAAGGCCACCGTTTCTTCGACATTGCCAGATGGGGTATTGCCGATCAGGTGCTGAATGCCTATTTCGCTTTCGAAGGCGGCATCACGGATGATGTGAAAGGAGGACATTTTACCAAAGATAAAAATGAAGTCTTCCCCATTCCGCAACGCCAGATAGATCTGACACTCAAGGAGGGCAAACCGGTATTAAAACAGAATAAAAACTACTAGTCAAATACAAATGATCGGAAAGGAGCAGCGACTGAAGCGAAATAATAATTAATCTTCGCTTCAGTCTCTGCTCCTTTCTCATTATTTTAGGATACCAAAATCTAATCCATGAAACCATTTGTCCTTGCCACACTTTTTATCATCCTCTCAGGCATTACGATCATCAGCAGTTGTTTTACACCGTCAGCAAAAGAGAAAGGAAAAATGCTGGCAGACAAATATTGCACTGGCTGCCACCTGGTCGTAGATCCGGCCATGCTGGACAAGGAAACCTGGACCAAACACGTGCTGCCGGCCATGGCCCCCAAACTGGGTATTAAAGTATGGGCAGGTGATCAGTATTATCCGGCCAGTCCGGGTCAACAACAAGGCCCCATATCTTTCAACGAATGGACAGCACTGGTGGCATATTTTGAACAGAACGCACCGGCACAGCTTACACCTGCCAAACCACCGGTGCCGCTGCAGCACGACTGGTTTGGCTTTGCGCCCCAATACCCCGTTGGTGTGGACTCTCCCAACATAGCGGGTACCACGATGGTTTCCTTTGATCCTGCGGGCCACCGCATTTTTACCAGCGATACCTATACGAGTACCCTCGATATCTGGGATAGTTCCCTGCGTAAAACAGGCTCCTGGCGCTTGCCTTCCCCGGTAGTGGACATACTATATACCACTGATAGCGGAAAATCATCATCTGCAATCATCACCCAGATCGGAAATATGAAAGCCCTGGATGCACCGGCAGGTATTGTAAGCAGACTCAACATCCATGATCCGCAGAGCAAACAAACAGATCTTATGCCTTTTCTGAAACGTCCGGTGCAAACGGTGCAGGCAGATTTTGACAAGGACAACCAAACTGACTTGTTAGTGTGTGCATTTGGACATAACCAGGGAGGACTGTATTGGCTGAAACAGTTGTCGGATCACAGATACGAGCAGAAGACCATCACAGAAGTGCCAGGTGCTATTCATGCAGAAGTAGGAGATTTTAATGGAGATGGATGGCCCGATGCAATGGTACTTTTTGCTGCTGCCGATGAAGGCATATGGTTGTTTGAGAACGACCGGAAGGGTGGATTTAAATCTGTTAACCTGCTGAGATTCCCGCCCCTCAATGGTTCTACCAGTTTTCAGCTGGTGGATTTTAACCAGGATGGAAAGCTTGATATATTATATACCTGCGGTGATAATGCAGATTTTTCGATGGTGCTTAAACCTTATCATGGTTTGTACGTCTATATCAACGAAGGGAAAAATAAGTACAGACAGGCTTGGTTTTATCCGGTGAATGGCTGTACAAAGGCTGTGGCAGCGGATTTTAACCTGGATGGCAAAATAGATATTGCAACAATTGCATTTTTTGCAGATATGAAAAACAATCCTGCAGAGAAATTTATTTTGTTCGAAGGAAAGGACCATCAGCTGAACTTCACGCCCCATGCGCCTCCTATAGAAAAGGAAGGGCGCTGGATTTGTATGGATGTAAAGGATATGGATGGAGATGGAGACCTGGATATAGTACTAGGAAACTATGGGCGTGGATTTAATATACTGGATGGTTATAAGCCTAACTGGAAGGAGTATCAACCGTTTATGGTGCTTGAGAACAAACAGAAATAAAAAACGCTAACGATAAAATCGTTTGTTTATTTGGAGAAGAAGTAGAATAATATGTATATTGCCGATAATTATTCTACGAGCAGGTACACATGTCGGGTCACACATTTTCAGAGAAATAATACATTCTATTGTTCCTGAAGGAATGTACCTTTGTTCTTTAAATTCAGCCATTATCACCCAAAGATATTTTCATAGCGCTTTCCGTCAGGGCGCGATGATAGAAAGATATCCTGATGCATAATCAGGTTTTAGAATGGCGGAAGGAGAGGCAGCAATGCCTCTCTTTTATTTTTATTACCACCTATCAAATATTATCCTCCTTAATCAGAAAATATGGTCAATCCTGTTTACTTTTAATCAGAAAATAAGCATTCTCATTTTTTAAACAGGATTTTCAGTGGCGGAATATGTATACGACCAGCAGAAAATGAGCAACGGGCTTGAAGCCATTATTGCCAGCAATAGCAGTAACACAGCCAGGGAGTGGTTGCAGCAACGTCTGCAGAAAGCCGCATCCATACCGCAGTTTAACCAAACCTTTACCGCTATTCCCAGATTCACCGGGAAAAATATTATTTCCGTAACATCCGAACAGACAGCTGTATTACAACAGGAAGTACCGGGGTTTTTCGTACACGGGTGGACGTTAGACCGGCTGGTAAGAGTCTGGTGGTTGCTGCAGCTGAACATCAGTACTAAAACGATTTATATTGATACAATAGAACAGCTCTTCAACGCCGCCGAAATGAATGAACTGGCAGCATTGTACAGTGCACTCCCGCTGCTGGCGTTTCCGGAAGAGTGGAAACTCCGCACTGCAGAAGGTATCCGCTCCAACATCGGGGTAGTACAGGAAGCTATCATGCTACATAATCCCTATCCGGCAAAATACCTGGATGAACCCGCCTGGAACCAGCTTGTCATGAAGGCGATCTTCACAGATAAACCGCTGCACCGTATCTCCGGCCTGGATGAGCGCCGCAACATTGCACTGGCTGCTATTCTGACTGACTTCGCCCACGAAAGATGGGCCGCCGGCAGAAAAGTAGATCCCATGCAATGGCGACTACTCACTCCTTTTATCAACAGCGAAAGCCTGCCGGACATCACCCGTGTATGGCATTCCGCTGATCAGACAGAAAAAGCTGCCGCCGCGCTGGTATGCGCAGGCTCTGATTATCCGCCTGCTCAGCAGTTGCTGGCCTCCAATTTGGCCCTGGCAGCCGAAATACAGGATGGCTCCCTCACCTGGGACGTCATCGCCACAAAATTATCCCAGTAACTAAACCTGAAAATTATGTGTGGTATCCACGAACTCACTGAAAAAGATCTGCAACCGCTTTCCTATACACCAGCCTATCTGGATAAAATCAAAGGCATGCGTTTCTTCGATCCGCATGTGCATATGACATCCCGTACTACCGACGACTATCAGGCAATGGCCGATGCCGGCATCGTAGCACTTATCGAACCCGCCTTCTGGCTCGGTCAGCCACGCACCGGCGTTGATACCTTCCGCGATTATTTCAACAGCCTCCTGGGCTGGGAACGTTTCCGCGCGTCTCAGTTCGGTATCAAACACTACTGCACCATCGGCCTTAATTCAAAAGAAGCCAACAACGAAAAACTGGCAGAAGCCGTCATGGAAATACTGCCACAGTTTGTCTACAAAGAAGGAGTGGTAGGTGTTGGTGAAATAGGTTTTGATGACCAGACAGCGCTGGAAGAAAAATATTATCGTGCACAGCTGGAACTGGCTAAGGAAGCCGGTTTGCCCGTACAGATCCACACGCCTCACCGCGACAAGAAAAAAGGAACGCAACGCAGCATGGACATAGCCATCGAACATGGCCTGCCTCCTCACATGGTGATCGTAGATCATAACAACGAGGAAACGGTGAAGGAAGTGCTCGACCGCGGTTTCTGGGCCGCTTTCACCATCTATCCATTCACTAAAATGGGTAACGAAAGAATGGTCGCCGTTGTGAAACAATACGGCAGTGAAAGGATTATGGTCAACTCAGCTGCCGACTGGGGTATCAGCGATCCCCTTGCTGTGCCTAAAACAGCAGCCTTGATGCACGAAAGTGGTATTGACTTGAATGATATTCATTCGGTAACTTACATGAACGCTGTAAAGGCATTTGCGCAAAGCGGGCAAATCAATGAATCGGATTTTGAGATGGCCGGAAATATAGATCAAAGTGAAAGATTTAATGGAAGCACCGTTTTACGCGGAGGTCAACAGCCCAGAATCAATAAAAATACGACCATCATCCGGTAAAGGCCTGGCAGTTTCGTTACTGCTGGCAATGAACCATGAAAACCTGTTAAGCGGTGACTTATATTGTTAGCAAAGTAATTGGATACCTGCGCCTGATGCGCCCTGCCAATATCATTACGGCTATTGCCGATATTCTGGCAGGGGTTGCTATTTCCGGCTACTTTCTGAATGCAACCTTTTCCTCCCTGACACTGGATCAGACGCTTCCGGTGGTATGCCTGTGTCTGGCCACTGCCGGACTATATGGAGGCGGTGTTGTGTTCAACGATGTTTTTGATGCAGACCTGGACAAGGTAGAGCGGCCCGAAAGGCCCATCCCCAGCGGCGTTATCACGCACATACAAGCGATTATCCTCGGCTGTTACCTATTGCTGGTAGGAATACTGGCTGCCTTTTCAGTGGGTGGTTTCCAGGGTATTGCCGGCTGGATGGCCATCGCCACCGCCACCTCGGCACTGGTATACGACAAATGGGGAAAACATCATAGTTTCCTTGGTCCAGTAAACATGGGACTTTGCCGCGGTCTCAACCTCCTGCTGGGCATCAGTATTGTGCCCGGCGCGGTGGAAACATGGTGGTGGATAGGCCTGGTACCGGTGTTGTATATTGCTGCCGTTACCAACATCAGCCGGGGAGAAGTATATGGCGGTACAAGCACCAGCACCCGCATCACGGCGGTTTGTTATGGTATCGTACTGCTCACCATCGGGGGCCTGGCAGCCTTTAATCACCATCTCTGGAAAGCATTGCCTTTCCTGCTGCTCTTTACCTGGATGATCATGAAACCTTTGTACAGGGCTTTTAAGGACCCTTCCGGGCCCAACATCGGAAAGGCAGTGAAGGCGGGCATTGTTGCACTGATAGTCATGAATGCCGCCTGGGTGGCAGCTTTTGATGCTGTCAGTTATGCACTGGCGGTATTGCTCCTGTTGCCTGTATCAATGGGACTGGGAAAAGTTTTTGCCATCACCTAAATCACTAAATCACTAAATTCCTAAATCTCTAAATATTTAAATCAGCCCTCTTTTGATGGCTTCCTTTACCAGCCCGGCTGTATTTTTTACGGCCAGTTTCTGCGTGAGGTTAAGCCGGTGGGTTTCTACTGTACGCAGGCTGATAAACAACATATCAGCGATCTGCTGATTGGAATGTTCTTCTGCAATCAGCTTCAGTATTTCCTTTTCACGACGGGTAAGCGGAATGTCGTAGCCAGTGGATTTCTGCCCTGTGATCATTTCGTGTAACAATTGTTGTTTGATGCTGGCATCCAGAAACTGTTCTCCGGCATATACCTGTTCTATGGCCGCTACCAGCGTGTCCTGGTCGGTGTTTTTAAGAAGGTAGCCACTGGCACCATTACGCAGCATCTGTTTGATATAATGTGATTCCATGAAATTGGTGAGTGCAATGATTTTTATCTCCGGATAATTTTTCCGGACCTGTTTACATAATTCCAGTCCATCAATATCCGGCATCTGTATGTCCAGCAGCAATACGTCCGGCAAGCTGGCCGGTAACGCCTCCATCAGTGCGGTGGCGGCATTGCTTTCATATACTACTTCTATATGTGGATAGGGAGCCAGCATGGCTTTTAATCCATTGATGACCAGCAGGTGGTCGTCTGTAATGGCTAACTTGATCTTCATAAAAAATAATTGACATGGAAATCAGACTTCCATGAGTTGCATAATCGCGATATCAAATTCTATATAGGCGGTAGTTCCGTGTCCGCGGGATGCGTCTATTTCCAGATTGCCGTTTAATGCCTTTATCCTGGATTGCAGGCTGTTGAGGCCCATACCGGTTTGAAGGCCAGGGTGGGTCTGGAAGCCTATCCCGTTGTCTTCAACAGTGATGGTGAGCAGCTGCCCATGCCGGGTAAGCTGCACAAAGGCTTCTGTAGCCTGTGAATGTTTGATAATATTGTTGACCAGTTCCTGTACAATACGGTAAACCGACAGTTCGAAATTGGCTTTGAAACGCCCGATATCATCCGGTGCATAACACGAGATGGTCAGATGCCGGGAATGGCTCACATTACGGCAATAAAAACGAACCGCTTCTGCCAGCCCCATTCTGGCCAGCAGCTCGGGCATCAGGTTGTGCGCGGTTTTACGTACTTCGCCGATGGCATCATCCAGCATGCCCATCGCATGTATGAAACCTTTGTCTGTTTGTAAGACGGTACGGTCATGCTTTACGGCTGCAAAGTGCATTTTAACGGCAGACAACAATCCGCCTACGCCATCGTGCAGATCTTTCGACAGGCGGGTACGTTCTCTTTCTTCACCCTGTATCATCGCTTCCAGCACTTGTACTGTTTTTTCCACCTCCATAGTCTGTAATTGTTGTTGCTGCAGCTTGTGGCGGTGCTTCAGCCGTTGCCATACCAGAAAGGCGAATGCCAACAGCAGGATAGCGGATATCAGGAAGAAAAAGAGCCACATGTTTTTATGTTGCAGCTGCAGGTCCTTGCGGGTGAGCTGCAGTTGTTTTTCGGTGAGCTCACGGTCTTTTTTCTCTGACTGGTACTGCATCTCCAGCAGTGCCACATTATTGCGGGCCGCATCACCGGTAAGGGAATCATTCAGCACTTCAAACTTCTCCCGCAGGAGAAATGCCTGCTTATAATCGCCCATGGTGGCTTTCAGGTTGGAAGCTACCAGATAAGCCCAGCGCAGTTCATTGGTGGCATTGTATTCCTGAGCCATGGTAATGGCTTTTTCCACATAAGAGAAGGCTTCGGTAAACCTGTTCAGGTTAAACAACTCCCGTCCGTAGCCCAGGTACAAATAGGTGAGCAGCTCGGGTTGGGGGTATTTATCAGACAGCTCCAGCGCCTGGGAATATTGCTGGTAGGCTTTTTCCCGGTTCCCTTGTTCAAAATAGAGATTGCCCAGGTTGAGCTGTGCCTTGAGCACATAGGCACTATCCTCCAGCTCCCGGCCTGTATTGATAGCCTGCCGGTAATATTGTTCCCCTTCCTCATAGCGGTGCAGCGACACCATACAGGAGCCCATCGTGATCAGGGCGGCAGAAGTACGTCGATTGTTGCCCACCGCGAGGCCGTTATGGTAAGCCTTTTCGGCATATTGGAAGCCTTTGCGGAAGTCTTTCAGGATCACAAAAAGGGAGGCCAGGTGGTTGTTCATCATCCCCGAAAAAAGGCTGTCCCGCATGGCGTCGGCCAGTTTGAGCGCTTCCAGGTAACGGCCGGCAGCGGCAGGGAAATTGCCCAGCGAATGATGTTCATTACCGCTGAAACTAAGGGCCCGCATCAGGTTCATCGTGTCTTTCAGTGCTGCGTATATGCTCGCGGCCTTGTCTACCATAAACAACGATTCCCGGTATTGTCCGCGCATATCCTGGATATACATGTAATAACAGGCGAAATCAGCCACGCCCTTGTCATAGTGCAGCTGACGGCTGAGATGCAGCGCTTCGCGGAAAATCTGGTCTGCCTTCTGTAAACTGTCCGGCAGATAACTCATCGCATAGGCAAACAAGGTGTTTACCCGGCTGGTGTCGGCCTTCTTGTATTGCAGTACCCGAAACAGGCTGTCTTGTGTTGCCGTGTTAAACGCCCGCGCTGATAAGCAGAGCCCGGAGATTAAACAGCAAACAAAAAATAATCTTTTTAACATTGCTCAATAAGCTTTTTCAATCAGATCAATATCTGGGGTATGCCCGAAAATGAGTCTGGGAGAGGAAACACTACGTTCCCGGCCAGGCTTAATGCTTGTGACAATTTACTCAGCAATGCAACAAGAGAAGTATGAAAAACAGCCGTGTTACAGGGTTAACAACATGGGGGGCATTTGCCGGATATTCATCTAAACAAACAATTAATCAATGACTTACAGATAACAGTACAGTCCATCTGCAGCAGAGGATAAAGATCTTCAATTCCTGCTTAATACGCAACAGGTAATAGGACGAACGGAAAGGATTGCCATCCGTATTTTACCTGGTGGGTAATATAATGCCCGATAGATAAGGATTTGCGGCAAAGAGCAGAGGCTAAGTAGAACTACGCAATTATTTAAATAATGGTTTGTACCGTGGAATAGCCGTATAAAACCTGGTTTCTTTGCAGAGAGTAATGAACCATTTCTCAATTGCATACCGACAACAACAAACAGGTAGAACCCCAAAAAAGGCTCCGTTCACGGAGCCTTATTCTTTGTGAAAATATCTCGTTTTTATGTGTACATTTAATGGCTATTGAATTTTTTTAGATTGATGCATGCGGAACTAAGCCATGGAGTATATTCAACAACAATTCGACGTTAACTTTTCTTTCGGGGTATTTTTTTCCAGACATTTATTTGATCCTGCCAATACCTGTTTGTCCGCTTTCCTGGAATCCAAGGCCAGTACTGCCTTTCAAAAGAAACTGCTGGTCATCCTCGATGGAGGTGTAGCGGCCAGTCATCCCGGCCTTGCGGAACAGATCAGCCGTTATCTGGGCCAGGTGCGCGGGTTTCAGCTGGCACCTGAAATCATTACCATCACCGGCGGGGAAAGCGTAAAAAATGACCTGCCCCTGCTTTTTTCGCTGGTTGATGCCATCGACCGCTACGGAATAGACCGCCACTCCTATGTGATCGGCGTCGGGGGTGGTTCCCTGCTCGACCTGGTTGGGTTTGCAGCCGCTATCTCCCACCGTGGTGTAAAACATATCCGTATCCCTACTACCGTGCTGTCACAGAATGATTCCGGCGTTGGGGTGAAAAACGGTGTCAACTACAAAGGCAAGAAAAACTTCCTGGGCTCTTTTGCACCACCGGCTGCAGTGTTTAATGACAGCACTTTCCTCACCACCCTGGACGGCCGCGACTGGCGCTCCGGTATGGTGGAAGCGGTAAAGGTAGCCCTCATCAGGGATGCAGCTTTCTTCGAATGGATGGAACAAAGAGCGGCAGCACTTACTGCCGGCGATATGCCCGGTATGGAAGAGCTGATCTATCGCTGCGCAGCCCTGCATATGGCACATATTGGTGGTGGCGGCGATCCCTTCGAAAGCGGCTCTGCCCGTCCGCTTGACTTCGGGCACTGGAGTGCACATAAACTGGAACAACTGACTAACTTCGCTTTGCGCCATGGGGAAGCGGTATCCATCGGTATCGCGATCGACAGCGTGTATTCCTGCCTGTTAGGATGGATTAGTGAAACGGATATGCACCGTATCGTCAGTGTTCTCAAACAGATGCAGCTGCCGGTATGGCATCCGCTCCTGGAAAAGCAGGATGGCGAACCATCTCCCGTCATCGCAGGCCTGGAAGAATTCCGCGAACACCTGGGTGGACAGCTGACCATCTCCCTGCTGAAAGCCATCGGTAAAGGCGCAGAAGTACATCACATTGATCTGGACCTGCTGTACAAAGCAGCAGACATCTGCAAAAACTTACAGTAATGCAAACAGCATACGGACACCTGACTTATTGCACCAATATTCATCCCGGTGAAAAATGGGAAGACCATTTCGCCCAACTCAAAAAATATATTCCTCAAGTCAAACAACAGGTAGCTCCCGGCCAACCCTTTGGTATAGGGCTGCGACTGGCCAACACGGCCAGCCTGGAACTGGCAAAAGAGGAAAACCTGAATGCCTTTAAAGCCTGGCTGCAACAGGAAAACTGTTACGTATTCACCATGAACGGTTTCCCCTACGGCGGCTTTCACGATGTAGTGGTGAAAGATCAGGTACATGCACCCGACTGGACACAGGCCGACCGTGTAGCCTACACCATCAGGCTGTTTCGCCTGCTGGCAGCTCTTTTGCCGGAAGGAATGGAAGGCGGCATCTCCACCTCACCGCTCTCTTATAAATTCTGGTGCAACCGCTGCGAGGAAGAAAAAAATTCCTTCACCGAAAGTGCCACACTGAATATGTTGCTCGTGGTGGAACAGCTGGCCCGTATTCACCGTGGCGGTGGACCACTCATGCACCTCGATGTGGAGCCGGAGCCCGACGGACTACTGGAGAACACCCGCGAGTATATCAACTGGTATACAACATCGCTGCTGCCTGCTGGTATCTGTTTTATCAAAGATAAACTGGGCGTCGACGAAGAGGAGGCAGCTGATATCATCAGAAGGCATGTACAGCTCTGTTATGATGTATGCCATTTTGCGCTGGAATACGAAGAGCCGGAGCACGTGTTGAAACAGCTGCAGGCCAATGGCCTCCGTGTAGGGAAGATACAGATCAGTGCTGCCCTGAAAGCAGACCTGCCAACGGAAACGGACCAACGTAATACGGTCATCAATGCCTTCCGCCAGTTCAACGAACCGGTATATCTGCATCAGGTGATCGGAAGAAAAAAAGATGGCAGCCTGATACATTACCCGGATCTGCCGCAGGCGCTGGAAGACGCCGCCAACACAGCTGTTGCCGAGTGGCGTTCCCACTTTCATGTGCCTATCTTCATCGATCGTTTTGAAGTGTTGCAATCCACCCGCGAAGAGATTGTCAAAGTACTGGCATTACAGCGGCAACAACCATTTACTGCCCATCTGGAAGTAGAAACCTATACCTGGGATGTACTGCCGGCGGGACTTAAGGAAGAAATGGCGGTGTCTGTGTCAAGGGAACTGAACTGGGTTCGTAGCCAGTTATGAATTACAAATTCATCATCCGGAATTTGTAATTCGTAATTGAAATGTATAGTTTTATATCGGAAAATGAAACGTTGATCATATCTATGAGAAAGACAGTTGTATTGGATGTTGTTGGGCTATCCGCTGCTTTGCTGGAGCATATGCCATTTCTGAAAGGTTATGCGCAGCAGCGGCATATGGCAACCGTATCACCGATGTTGCCGGCAGTAACCACTGCGGTACAGAGCACCTACCTGACAGGCGAATGGCCAAGTGAACACGGTATTGTAGGTAACGGCTGGTACGACCGTACCGATTGTGAAATCAAATTCTGGAAACAATCCAACAAACTGGTGGAAGGCCAGAAAATCTGGGATAAAGCCCGGCACCTGGATCCTTCCTTTACCTGTGCTCAGATGTGCTGGTGGTACAATATGTACGCCAACGTGGACTACTCCCTGACACCCCGTCCCAATTACCTTTCAGACGGCCGCAAAATACCGGACTGCTATACTACGCCCGATACACTGCGGGACTATCTTACCAAAGAACTGGGACCATTCCCGCTATTTAACTATTGGGGCCCTACTGCCAATATCAAATCGTCGCAGTGGATTGCTGACGCTTCTATATTGACAGACAAACTATACGATCCTACTTTAACACTGATATACCTCCCGCATCTCGATTACTGCCTGCAGAAATTCGGGCAGGATCCTGCCGGTATTGCCAAAGAGCTGCAGGAAATTGACGCAGTATGCCAGCAGCTGATTACCTGGTATCAGCAGAAAGGCTGTGACCCGATCGTATTGTCGGAATACAGTATTACCAATGTCAGCAATCCGGTACATATCAACCGTATCCTGCGCCAGGAAGGCCTGCTGTCGATACGTGCGGAAAGAGGTCTCGAGCTGCTGGATCCCGGTGCGTCCAAAGTATTTGCGGTATCAGACCACCAGCTGGCACATATCTATTTCAACGATCCTTCCTGCTTCAGAAGAGTAAGGGAGCTGCTCGAAAAAGTACCCGGTGTACAAATGGTGCTCGACCGGGAAGGAAAAAGAGAACACCACCTGCACCATGAACGCAGCGGTGATCTCGTACTGGTAGCCGATGCCAACAGCTGGTTTACCTACTACTACTGGCTGGATGATAACAAAGCTCCCGATTTTGCCCGCATTGTGGATATCCACCGTAAGCCGGGATATGATCCGGTGGAAATGTTTATGAACCCTGCAGATCCGCTGATCAAGCTGAAAGCTGCAGCCAAACTGCTGAAGAAAAAACTGGGCTTCCGTTACCTCATGAATGTAATTCCGCTGGATGCTACGCTCATCAAGGGTTCGCACGGCCGTCTGGAAGAAAACCCTGCCAATCATGCGGTGGTAATCAGCAAAACGCCACTGGCGCAAAAACAGTTGCAGGCCATCGACGTATATGACGTGATATGGAACCAGCTGACTGGTAAATAAGCCGTCCCAAATGTATAAATATGCTCGCGCCCTGATCTGCCTGTTGTTACTCTCCGGAGGGCTGGCAGCGCAGGAATCGTTTTTTCCTGCCAGCATTTTTGCAGAATATTAAAATCCGGTTAATTCGTCGTTATTGAGCGGTTTCAGGCTGTTTTTTTCTCCGCTTAATTCGTTATTTTTATAAAGCAGTTTCAATCACTATTTACAGCAAACGCATATTCCACATATGTAGCATATTTCAATATGTTTGTTTGTGGTAGATTTCTTTGAGGTAACCCGTTCAGAGACGGTAATGTAAACGATGTTTAAACTTGCTGCTATGTTTGACAATACCCTTGATTTTTGCCGGTCTTTACCGGCTGTGACCACAGAAAAGAAGTGGGATAATGAACTGCGTTTTTTTGTGGGTGAGAAATTATTCTGCATGCTCTCTCTTGACCCGCCCCATCGCGTATCCTTCAAATGTACGCCCAGTCAGTACCATCAACTGATAGCCAAACCGGGTATTGTGCCGGCACCGCATCTGGCGCGTTATCATTGGGTACAGGTGAAGCAGGAAGATCTGATGCCTTCAGTTGAACTGGAGCATTTCCTGCACAATGCCTACGACCTGATCCTTGAAAGCCTGCCTCCCTATGAGCAGGAAGCGATTCAGAAACAGCGGAGGGTGGACGCCTAACTACTAAACCCACAGGGTATAGACAATATCGTACAATCCGAAAAGCACCAGTGTGAGTGCAAAGATTTTTTCCAGCAGCGGTGTTTTCATTTTTACTGCCGTTTTAGCACCGAGATAAGAAGCCGGAAAGGCTGTTAAAGACAACAGCAGGGCGATGTTCCAGTCAATATGCCCGAGGTACCAGTGTGTAATAGCACCTGGCACCGACAATATCGCTGAGAGTATAACTGCGCAGGCAAGTGCCTGTTTGATGGGCATCTTCAGGCGCCGGATAAAAAAGGTGCTGAAGAGGATACCGCCTGCATTGGCCAGCAAACCTGCTAAAAAGCCGATACACAAAGCAGCACCCATCACCTGGGAAGCCTGTATATCCTTACTGTTCAACGGTGTTTCCACAGAAGTACCTTTGTTGCGCAGATAGGAGTACAACAGAGAAGAGCCTAAAGACATAATAAACAAGGCCGTCAGTATCATCAATGTTTTTCCGGCCAGGAAGCTGCTCATCCAGGAACCCACGACGGTGGCGGGTACACCAAATAGAGCCCCCAGCAATACCACTCTTTTATTAAACAGCTTTTCTTTGGTATATACCGCTGTGGCAGAGAGCGTGCTGGAAATAGATGCCGGCAGAGGAGAAGCCAGCGCAAAAAAAGGATTGACGCCAGCAAAAATCTGCAGCGCAGGTGTACTGATAGCACTGCCGCCTTTGCCCAGCAGGCCCGATAAATAGCCGACAACTATACCTATCACCAGTATTGACAGGTAGTTGGATTGTTGTAAATATTCCATTCATTTTATCCCTCCGGGAAACGTGCAACTAATGGTTGGTGTGGTTGGTTTATCTCAATTACAGGTGGTCCAAAAATAGGGGCAGGAAATTAATAATGGTGATAACTATAAGTTATGGGAGATAACAATATATTATATTTATTGCTAGTCTATAAAGCTAATGAAGTGAATATTCGTTATTTTCATATCGCTAACGAATAGCAGTTAAATTGTCATATGATAAAGAAAGTGGATTTTCCCAATGCTGATTATACCTTACAATGGCTGTACCGGGACCATAACCAGCATATCTACGAAGATTACAATACCATAGGCGTTCCGAGTGAACAGGTTTTTGAGGATATCCACCGTATACTGGAAGTGTTGCACGGGGCGCAGTTATTGATTCCCACCAATCTGAACAAGTCAAAGAAGTTCGAGTTTTCGAGTATGGACATTGATCATATTGTGTCTGAGATCCGGCAGTGGGTGCGGTCGAGGGTGATCAAACAGAAGCTGGGCATATACGGTTATGGAATCGTAAAGTTGCCGAATGGTGAAGATGTGATTCAAAAAGACCTGGTACAGGTAGCAGAGCTGCGCCTGACAGATAGGAGTTTTAAGATATCTACTGCTAAAACCATCTGGGTGCCGGTAGTGCAGGATGAATCGGAGCATTACAACTGGCAGATAGGGTTGGCAGAATTGAATGCTCCCCGGCTGGAAAACTGTCTGGCAGCCGTATTTCATAAGTTGAAGCTGGAAGTGGTGCCTGGCCTGGAAGAGGAAGACCGGTCCAAACCGATCTGGCAGAAGGGTTTTAAGCTATACCCTTCCCGGGAAGCGATTGAAAGCGCCTATATTGAAGATCCGCCTCCGCCCAGTTTCGATATTGCAAAATACCTGCTTCCCAAAACGGAGGCGAATCACTAATTATATTTTAGGCGCCCAGCCTTTTTCATATTCTCTTTCCCACAGTTTCATGGCTTCCTTGTCGTTGAGGATGTGGCCATTGGCGGGATCGGTATGCAGTATGCGGCCGGTACGCTGAGCGATATTGCCGAGCAGGCACAGCAGTGTGCTGCGGTAACCGATATTGATTTCTGAATTAAGGGTTGCTTTTCCGCGGATGCTTTCCAGGAAGTTATTGATATGCACGGCATCATAAAATTCTCCTGCCGGGCTTACGGTGTTGGTCACGCTCTGGTCGGGGTTGGCGGCCTGCTTTACCTCTTTCACCACTTTGTTTTTATTGTCTACTATTTTATAGCTGTCGCCGCCGGAGTTGTAAAGGCTACCGTTTTCACCGAAGATGGCGAATCCGCGGCCACTGCCTTCCAGGTTAAAAGGATCACAGCTACGGCCTTCCCAGGTGATGGCTTTGTTGCCTTCAAATTCGAAGTTGAGGGTTTGTGTGTCTGGTGTTTCCCAGTCATCTTTAGGGTGGGCATAACGGCCACCGGCGGAAGTAACTTTGGTCGGGAATTCCAGGTCCATAAACCAGCGGAGGCAGTCCAGTTCATGGGTGGCGTTGTTGCAGGTTTCGGAGGTGCCCCAATGCCAGCGCCAGTGCCAGTTGTAGTGTACGATATTGTCCAGGTAGTCTCTGCGGGGTGCAGGACCTTGCCAGAGGTCCCAGTTGAGCGTGCCAGGCACAGGAATTTTTTTACCGATACCGATCGGCTGGCGATCGTTGACATACCAACCGCGCCCGTAATGCACTTTACCAATGATACCCTGTTCCTTCACTTCTTTGATGGCTTGCTGCAGGTTGGGCCAGGAACGGCGCTGGTTGCCCATTTGCACGAGTCGGTTGTATTTTTTAGCAGCTGCAACCAGCAGTTCACCTTCATGCGGATTATGGGCACATGGTTTTTCCACATACACATGTTTGCCGGCAGCGGTGGCCATAATAGCAGCGGGGGCATGCCAGTGGTCAGGTGCAGCCACGATGAGCGCATCAAAATCTTTCTGCTCCAGCAGTTTGCGGATATCCTTTATAACGGTCGGTTTCCGGTCCTGGGCGCCGGTAACGGCTTTCAGCCCTTTTTGAATGGCGCCGTCTTCTACATCACAGATATAACCTATTTCAGCGCCCGGCAGTTTGGCTGCCACCTGTGCCAGCCAGTTCCCACGGGAATTAACCCCCATGACGCCCAGCACCAGCTTGTTGCTGGGTGCGTTTTTCCCAAATACCGGGAAATTGAGAATAGTCAGCCCCGCTCCTATACCAGCCAGGGAACCGGTTTTTATAAAGTCTCTTCTTTTCATAACGGATCTCTCCAGTTGAATAAAATGTTTTTAGCAATCGGTTGCAGAGGGAAAAATAACAAGAAAATTTTATGGTTTGTGTAAAATTTTGATGAAGGGAGAATCAGGAAGCAAAATGTGGATAAAAATGCTTGCTGAAGAAAATACGGTTGATCATGCTGTATATAAATACTAAGGTGATGAAACTACCTGTTAACGGCCAACAGTAGGAAGCCCGGGAAGTTAATCCTGAATAATGCCGCAAACCGGGCAATAAAAAAAACCGGGCAGCGCTACGCTGCCCGGTTTCAATCAGTTTTTCAGCGGCCAGCCGCCATTAAAACATTTTATTTAGATCCGTAAAATCTCACCATTTTTTCTTCAAGCACAGACAAGGGTATACAACCATCTTTCAACAGCTCGTCGTGGAAAGCAGGCAGACTGAATTTATCACCGAGGGCTTTGGTGTATTTCTCCCGCAGCTCTCTGATTTTAAGCTCACCGATTTTATAGGACAGGGCTTGTCCGGGGATGGCCATGTAGCGTTCTATTTCGGCGGTGGCTTCGTGTTCAGATACTGGTTCGTTATCCATCATGTATTTGATAGCTTGCTCACGGGTCCAGCCTTTACGGTGCATACCTACGTCAACAACTAAACGAATAGCGCGGTGTATTTCGTCGGTAAGGCGTCCGAAGTACATATAAGGATCCGTGTACAGGCCCAGTTCTTTACCGAGGCTTTCGCAGTAGAGGGCGTAACCTTCGCCGAAAGCGCCCACCCAGGCGAAGCGGCGGAACTGAGGCAGGGAATCATTTTCCTGTTGCAGGGAGAACTGGAAATGGTGTCCTGGAATGGCTTCATGCAGGAAGAGGCATTCCATGCCCGAATAAGAGAAATCGGCCGCATTGAGGATAGGCACATAAAAAGTACCCGGACGGGAACCATCAGGGCTGCCAGGCTGATATTCTGCAGAGGCTGAAGCAGCGCGGTAGGCCTCTGTTTGTTTGATTTCAAATTTGGATTTGGGAAGATGACCATACATTTTTCTGACACCAGGCATGATTTTGTTTTCGATTGCTTTGAAAGAATCGAGTACAGCAGCGGGTGTTTTGAAGATGCGCAGCTTTTTGTCGTTGCGTACAAAAGTGAAAAATGCAGACAGGTCCCCTTTGAAGCCGGTGCTGTTTTTTATTGCTTCCATCTCTCCGCGGATGCGGGCCACTTCACTTTCGCCCAGCGCATAGATCTCTTCAGGTGTTTTGTTGGTGGAAGTCCAGGACCTTACAAGATAGTCGTAATATTTTTTACCATCAGGAATACCATCGATACCGCTCGTTTTGCGGGCTTTAGGAAGATATTCTTCCTGCATGAATTTGTACAGTCTGCTGTAAGCCGGCAGGATAAATTTTTCGATGGCTGCATTGTATTCGCTGGCAAGCTGTTGTTTGGCGGTTGCATCCAGTGAATCAGGCAGTGTTTTGAGTGGTGCAAAGAAAACGTTGGTGCTGTCTTTTTTAGACAGGTCTTTCAGTTGGGGAAGGGTTTTAATCACCAGCTTTTCCGGTAATACATAACCGGTAGCAATACCCTGGCGCATATTGGCGATAGCGGTATCTGCCCATGCAGAAAAACCTTCCATGCGGTGCATGAAGTTCTCATAATCCTTTTTGTTTTTGAAAGGCTGGGCGGAAGCACCGGAACCTAACTGGGCCAAGGTGATGGGCAGGCAGGTGAACTGCTGTACCGGCATCAGGTATTCATGATAAGTAAGCACTTCCCGGTTGAGCGACAGTTCGCGCTGCAACATGGCATAGGTGATACGATCATTATTGGATAAGCTGGAGGTGTCTATCTTTTTAAGAGCCTCCTGGTAGGCGGCATAAAAAGAGTCAGCCCGGTGACGGTAGGGCTGGCCGATATCTACCGGCAGCTGGTCATTATACTTGTTTTCACCGTTGAAAGTAGCCTGTACCGGCTGGAGTGCCATATTACCCTCATAGTAACGGGCCACAAGCTGATGGAGAGAATCCCGCGAGGCCTGTTGACCGCTGTGGCTGGTGCGCTGCTGGCAGGAGGCAGCCAACAGGCTTCCTATCAACACTAAAGAAGCGTATTTCATGTAATTCTGATTGTTTGATGATAGATTGGTAACAAATTACTCAAATCCTTATAACAAAAAAGCATTCCGAAGAATCGGAATGCTTATTTAGAACAGTGAACAATGAAAAAAAAGATAAAAAATATTTTATTTCAATACTTTAATTCGAATGTTTTTAAAGGAAACCTCATTACCATGATCCTGTAAAAGGATGTGTCCTACCGGCCAGAGACCAAAATTTTTCCAGTTTTTGTATTTGCTGATCGCCACCAGATCTTTGAAGGCTTGGGAGCCCCGCTCATATTCCAATACTTTAAAACCGTTCAGCCAGTGCTCCACGTGGTTATTTGGATACACAATAATACGACCTTTGTTCCAATCTCCAATAGGTAGAAGGGCACGTTTTTCCTGTTTTCTTGTCATGAGATCATAGAGAGAAGCAAGAGTTCGGTTACCATCGCGGCCCAGCTTGGCATCCGGGTGCTTTTCGTCGTCCAGTACCTGGTACTCCAGTCCGATGGCAGATTTACCACCCGTCTCATACGATTCATTCACGAAGTATTTTACGCCGCTATTGGCTCCTGATGAGAGTTTGAACATAAATTCCAGTTCAAAGGCACCATATTCCTTTTCCGTGACAATGTCACCACCACTGCCTTCTTCGTCACCATTGGAATGTGCAATGGTCAGTATGCCGTCTTTCATTTGCCAGCCGGTGGCCGGGAAATCTTTTCTATAAGCCCCTCTCCAGCCTTTGCTGGTTTTCCCATCCCACAGCAACTGAAAACCGTTCTTTTTCTGCTGGGTGGAGATGGTATTGTCAACATTGTTGACTACATAGATGTTGTCATAAGGAGAATACTGGGCAGCGGCTGGTTTGTCGATGATACGGATATTCTTCCAGTAGATATGTTTGTTTTCATCCGCGGCGTTTTTGCCGATACCATGTACCTGCAGGGCGATGAAACCTTTTGGTAACGCAGTGTCCACCAGGTGGGCGGTAGGTACGCCATTTACCCAGGTACGCATTTCATTGCCGCGGCATTCGATACGGTATTTATTCCAGCCCTCGTTTTTGAAGGCCTGTTGTCCGGCGGGGTTGAGTTCCAGCGGATACTGCCAACCTCTTCTGCCTTCTTCATAAATACCTCCGCTCCATTTGCGGTCAGAAGGGTCGATCTCCATCTGGTAGCCAAATACCCGGCCACTCTGATAATCCTCCCTGCTCTGGCTGCGGAACTGGATGCCGGAGTTAAAAGGCGCTCCCAGCTTAAATTCAAGCTCCAGGATAAAGTCACCGTACTCCTTGTCGGTGGCCAGGAAGGAATTAGGCGTACCCGTTACCGTAGTACCTACTATCTGACCGTCCTCAACGTTATAGACGGCCTTGCCTCCCAGCTGTTTCCAGCCTTTCAGGTCTTTACCATTAAACAGTGGCTGCCACTGGCTTTTCTGCGCGAATAGGCTGCCGTAGATACAAAGCAGGCTGCCGCATAATAAAATCGTTCTTTTCATAACTAAACCGGAAATGAAGGTGTCAAATTAAACAATGAAAATGATTTTTACAACCGATTGCAAAAAGAAATTATCCTCGCTCATCAGAAGCATCAGCAGCATCATAATACATCACCGTTACGGTATAAAGCTAATACGGCTTTCATGATAGTATTAATTTTCTTCATGGGCAGGTCTTTTTCGGGGTCGAGCAAGAGGATCTTCATCCGGGCCCTTTTTTCCGTCAGCAGATCGGGATGATCTATACTATGCCCTTCTACGATGCCCAGGTAAGGCTGTCCGTATTTTTTATGTACCCAGAGGTAACAACACATCTTTCCTTTATAGCAATAAAAGGGCATTCCGTATTTCCAGTCTTCTTTCAGGTTGGGGTCTGCTTTGAGCAGGTAAGCGCGCATAAATTCCAGACAGCTTTTCAGTGGTTCCGGTTGTTTCAGAAAATAGTTGTCAATAGGTCTTAACATACTACAGATTTTAATAGGTGCCCTGCTAAATTACAGCATTCGGCAAAAAGGTACGCTTGATTAGGAATACTGCTGAATGATCGCAGTATAATGTTCATCTCCTGAAAAGTAATACAAACAAACATCCCCTGCTGGAAAGGGTTTGAAGAGGATCATCGTTACCGGTCCGAACAAATATGCAACATGTTAAATGCAATCGTTTGCATATATCAGAATAATTATTATTTTGAGCGGGATAAGTTACCCAATTGCCACATTTTTGAAAAACTGATAACGTTATGAATAGGATTTCACGTTTATGCCTGGCAGCGTTATGCCTACTACTATGCCATCAGCTTGCCCAGGCGCAATCAACCACCCAACAGGTCGAAGGGAACGTACTGTCGACAGATAAATCCCCGCTGGTAGGGGTAACGGTAGCCGTCAAAGGCGGTACCTCCGGTACGCAGACCGATATGAACGGGCATTACAAACTACAGCTTGCCAATGCCTCCAATGTAGTACTGATCTTTTCCTTTATTGGTTACTCCCGGCGTGAAGAGCCTGTCAACGGGCGCCACGTCATCAGCATCACCCTGGAGGAGGACCGGAAAAAACTGGAAGAAATTGTTGTGGTTGGTTACGGCCAGCAAAAGAAAAAAGATGTCACCGGCTCTATTGCTTCCGTAGGCACCAAAGCCATTCAGGAAGTTCCGGTAACCAACGCCCAGCAAGCCTTGCAGGGCCGTACACCAGGGGTGGATGTTGTCAGCAACAGCGCCAAACCCGGTGATGAGCCCACCGTACGTATCCGCGGCACCCGCTCCCTCTCCGCCGGCAACGACCCACTCTACGTGGTGGACGGCATCCCCTACTCCGGCAGCCTCAACGACATCGGCCCCGGTACCATCCAGTCAATGGATATCCTGAAAGATGCCTCCGCCACCGCTATCTACGGCTCCAGAGGGGCCAACGGCGTAGTGTTGATCACCACCACCCGCGGTAAAGTGAGTAAACCAATCGTCTCTTATTCCGGCTCCTACGGTATCGTAAAAAACCTCGGACAAACAGACCTCATGAATGGGGAACAGTTTGCTGAAATGAGACGGGAAGCCAACCGCACCGTCGGTAAATACAAAGACAGCAACCGCGACTCTTCCGACAGAGTGATCTTTACCCCCACCGAATATGCCGGCATCCGGAAAGGAACCAATACCGACTGGCAGAAACTGATCCTCTCTACCGGCTACCAGACCAACCACGCCATCAGCGTGGCCGGCGGTACGGAAAAAACAAAATATGCCATCGGCCTCGGTTACTACAAAGATCAGGGCGTCCTCAAACTGCAAAGCTATGAACGCTATAATATCAACATCGCACTCGATCAGATGATCGGCTCCCGCGTGAAAGTAGGAGCGTCACTGTTAGGCTCCTACAGTAACCGCAGAGGCGAAACCTACAACGGTATCAACAACACCCTGCGTATGCTTCCTATTTCCGCGCCTTACGATGATAACGGTAAACTGATCATCTTCCCCAATGGCGACAGCAACCTCCCTAATCCATTGCTGGACTATGTAGACGGTAACCGTGTGGAAAACCGCAAACGTTTCCGCCTTTTTACCAGTTTGTATGGAGAAGTGGAAATCATCGACGGACTTAAATACAGATTGAACGTCGGCCCAGATATCTCACAATACAACTATGGCCTGTTTCAGGGACGCAACAACGTAAACCTGCTGGTAGGCGGGGGGGATGCCACCGCTACCAAAAGAAGTGGCGAAACGATTGCATATACAGTTGAAAATGTCCTCACCTACAACAAAACTTTTAACCGCAAACACAATATCGGCTTTACCGGCTTGTACAGCGTACAAAGACAAAGGGGCGACAGTTCCACCGCAGATGTACGCGGCGTACTGGTGGAATCACAGGAATATTACAACCTGGGCGAAGCCATGAACGTAACCGGCGTAGGCAGCAGCCTCGGCTCCTGGACTATCCTGTCCTACATGGGCCGCCTCAACTACGGCTACGATGACCGCTATCTGCTTACCCTCACCATGCGCGCAGATGGATCTTCCCGCTTTGCCCCCGGCAAAAAATGGGGTTACTTCCCCTCAGTAGCCGCAGCATGGAATATTTCCAATGAACAGTTTTTGAAAGGACACAGCAACATCAACAACCTGAAACTGCGTGTCAGCTACGGCCGTATAGGGAATACCGGTATCGACCCCTACGCCACTCAGGGACAGCTCTCCCGCATTCCCTATTCATTCGGAAGCAAAGGCGTGATCGGCTATACACCACAAATGTTGCGTAATCCTAACCTCACCTGGGAAACCACCACCTCCTTTGACGTCGGCCTGGACTTCGGCTTCTTCAATAATCGTTTAACCGGTACCGTAGACTACTACAAACAGAAAACCACCGACCTGCTCATGCCTTTCCTGTTGCCTTACAGCAACGGCTTCAACAGTGTATTGCAGAATGTGGGCGCTACCAGTAATACCGGTCTGGAAGTGGGTTTGTCCGGCATCGTGATAGACAACCCCAAAGGATTCAACTGGAGCATGGATGTCAACTTCTCCCTGAACAGGTCTAAAATCCTGGAACTCATGGATGGCAAACAAGCAGACATCGGCAATGGCTGGTTTGTAGGACAACCTACCTATGTGTACTACGACTATAATAAAATCGGCATCTGGCAAACCAGTGATAAAACTGACGGCCTGGGCTACAAACCGGTACCAGGGACCATCAAAGTGGAAGATACCAACGGTGACAAAAAGATAGATGCTAGCGATCGTAAAATACTGGGCACTCCGCAACCCGACTGGACAGCCGGTACCACACAACGTTTCAGCTACAAAAACTTTGAGTTGTCTGTAGTAGCCTTTGCCCGTATTGGCGGTATGATCAGAAGTGATTTCTATCAGAATACCAATACACTCTTCGGTCGGTTCAATAACCTGAACATCAACTACTGGACACCTACCAATCCCACCAACGATTTCCCCCGGCCCAATGCCAACCAGGAGCGGCCGGTCAACTACCAGTCCCTCGCTTATTTTGACGCCAGCTTCCTGAAAATAAGAAGCATTTCGCTGTCGTATGCCTTGCCCGAAGCTGCTGTAAAACGTATGCAGATGCAGGACCTTCGCTTTAATGTAAGCGTAAAACAACCACTCATACTAGCGCCATATCGCCAGCAATACAAAGGCGTAGACCCGGAAGATGTAAATGTGATAGGTATCGATGCACCCGCTACCTGGATGCTGCAATTTGGCGTGAATGCACGGTTTTAATTTTCTCAATCAAAAACATTCGTCATGAAAAATATATTGTGGGCAATAGCATTACTGGCAATCACTGGCACCGGATGCAACAAAATGCTGGATGAAGTTGTGGTAACCAATACCACCGATGATTTCTATAATACCCGGAATGGTTTCAAAACAGCTGTCAATGCCAGTTATGCCGGTATGCGCATCTTCTACAGCACAGAAAGAGGGATGACACTGACCGTAGTAGGAACAGATACCTATACCAACGGTTCTGATGGTAACTTCAAATTTGCCAATCAATACACTTCCCAGCTGGATGCACGCTATGATCACGTAAGAGAGTTATGGAACGGATTGTATCAGTCCATCAACAACAGTAACGTAGTGATAGACCGTGCCGATCAGGTAAAGGACCTGGACTCTGCCAGCAAAAGCCTGGGAGTGGGGGAAGCACTGTTCTGCAGGGCACATTATCACTTCATTTTATTGCAAACGTTTGGTAACATACCCTTACGGCTACACGAAAACAAGGAAATTAATACCGCTGCTACACGGGATACAGCCAGCAAAGTATATGATGCTATTATCAGTGACCTGAAGATGGCTGCACAGTATCTTCCGGCGGTACAGAACGAATGGGGCCGTGCCACCAGACCGGCAGCAGAACACCTGCTGGCAAGGGTATACCTCACCCGCGCTTCTTCCCCGCAGGCACAACCCGATGATTATGCCAATGCCGACAAATATGCAGAAGGTGTTATCAAAAACTACAGCTTTAAATTGCTGGATGATCCCGGAAAAGTATGGGCACAAGGCAATGAAAACAATGTAGAAACCATCTTTGCCGCACAATATACTACTGATCCGCTCTATGCTTCACCAGACAACAACGCCTGCCGTTTTTTCCTGATGCAGTACGATGTGCTCAATGGCATGCAGCGCGACCTGGCCAATGGTACGCCCTGGAAACGTTTCCGGCCCACTGCCTTCCTGCTGGATACCCTGTATAAAGACCGCGTGCATGATGTACGGTACGAGAAGTTTTTTACAACCGTATGGTTCGTTAACAAACCCACTACCACCCCCTGGGTGATGAAGCTGGGCGATACAGCAGTATACATGCCTGGCCGCCCGGTAACGGATGCGGAGATAAAAAGCAAAAATTACCTGCTGGTATCTTCCGATAAATATACCGAACGTTTATATCCGTCCCTGAATAAGTTTAATGATGCGTTGCGCCCTGATAACCAGGCTTCCGGCGTAAGGCCCTTCATTGCTTTCCGCCTGGCAGAAACCTATCTGATCGCTGCGGAAGCCCTGTACAAACTAGGCAATGCCCAGGGCGCTGCTGATATGGTAAACGCCGTGAGGATGAGGGCCGCCCGCCAGGGCAGCACGCCGGCAGAAACGCAGGTCAATCAGGAGGCGATGAAAATAAAAGCCACCGATGTGGATATCGATTTCCTCCTTGATGAAAGGGGACGTGAGTTGATTGGTGAACAACTGGCCTGGTTCGACCTTAAACGTACCGGCAAACTGATCGAAAGGGTGAAGAAACACAACCCGGATGCCGGTGCGGTAGAGGCTAAATATCTGCTGCGGCCTATCCCGCAGGACCAGATTGACCGTTCCTCCACACCATTCCCCCAAAACCCGGGATACTAAAACGAAAAAGTCGCTATAGCAATTATAGCCCAGGACTTTAGTCCTGGGTTTTTTTAGTATCTTAAAGACACAAAAAAATAATAACCATATATGGGACAGAAGAAGATTTTATTACTGACAGGAGATTATGCAGAAGATTATGAAACCATGGTACCTTTTCAGATGCTGCAGATGATCGGACATGAGGTCCATGCTGTATGTCCGGACAAAGCTGCTGGTGAAAAGATAAAAACAGCCATTCATGATTTTGAGGGCGACCAGACCTACAGTGAAAAGCCAGGGCATGGGTTTGTGCTCAATGCCACTTTTGCGGATGTGTCCGGGGCGGACTATGATGCGTTGGTGATTGCCGGAGGAAGGGCGCCGGAGTATCTTCGTCTGAATAAGAATGTGCTGGAGCTGACCCGGCATTTCTTTACTGAAAACAAGCCGGTAGCGGCTGTTTGTCATGGCATCCAGATTCTTACTGCAGCCGATGTGGTGCGGGGCAAAAAACTGACAGCCTATCCGGCGGTAGGGCCTGAAGTGACAGCTGCCGGTGGTACTTATGTCTCTGTAAATGTATATGAGGCGGTGGTTGACGGCAAGCTGGTAACAGCGCCGGCATGGCCTGCTCATCCGCAATGGATCGCTGCCTTTCTTCAGGTACTGGGCACTTCCATAACATTGTAATATTTATTATTCGTAATATATTGAATGACAATCTTTAAAAGAAAGATTGAATTATCTTTTTTGCGGATTTTCAAATTATACTGTCATTGCTTACCTTTGCAGCCAAATTCAGGAATTAAACCCCTGAATGGGTCACAAGTATTAGTCATTCGTAATTGATTAAAATATATGTCCGGACAGCTTAAGGAAGTTCGAAACCGAATCAAATCTATTCAATCTGGTCAGCAGATCACAAAAGCCATGAAAATGGTGAGTGCTGCGAAATTAAGACGTGCCCAGGATGCCATTTTGCTGATGCGTCCTTACGCCTTAAAGCTCCAGGAAATGTTGCAGAATATTGTTTCCAACAGTGAAGGCAATATCGACACACCTCTGGCAGCACAACGTGCGGTTGAAAAAGTACTGATCGTGGTAATCACTTCAGACAGAGGCTTGTGCGGTGCATTTAACTCCAATCTGATCAAAACTGCCAAACGTGTTATCCGCGAAAAATACCACGAGCAGTATGAGCAGGGCAAAGTAGAGATACTGCCTATCGGTAAAAAAGGATATGAGCACTTTGCACAGAACGGTTACAGAGTGAACGATAAGTTCTGGCACATGTTCAGCAACCTGACTTTTGATCATGTGAAAGAAGCTGCTGCTATAGCGCTGAATGGCTTTATCGACGGTACCTATGATGCAGTGGAAATCATTTACAGTGAATTCAAAAACGCTGCTACCCAGACATTTGTGTCTGAGCAGTTCCTGCCCATTGCTAAGGTGGAAAACAATGAAAACAACAAATTAAAGGCTGATTACATCTTCGAACCGCAGAAAGACGTGCTGATTGCAGAGTTAATGCCTAAAATTCTGAATACCCAGTTCTTCAAAGCTATTCTGGACACACATGCTTCTGAGCATGGTGCCCGTATGACCGCGATGGATAAAGCAACAGAAAACGCTCAGGAACTGTTGCGCTCCCTGAAGATCTCTTACAACCGCGCCCGTCAGGCTGCCATCACTACCGAGCTGACCGAGATCGTAAGTGGTGCTGCTGCGCTGGCTGGTTGATAAAAGATGATTCACACTACGTCAACACTGAATATTTAAATATTTTCAGATTAGGGTCAAAGACTGTATTTTCGGTCTTTGACCTTTTTTTGTAAGCCATACTTCTGTTATCGACATGGAAATATCACAGCTCATCCCGCATGTGGAAGCACTTATCTTTGCGGCCGACAGGCCTTTACCGCTGCTGGAAATAATGGATTTACTTAACAATGCACTGGCCTTTCTGGAAGACCGCGCTACGTTAGACCAGGTAGAAGCAGCTATGGAAGCCATAAAGGAAAAATACAGCTCCGAATTTTATGCCTTTGAAGTAAGAAACAGCGGTGGTGGATACCAGTTCATGACTAAAAAAGAATATTATCAGACCGTTGCCCAGCTGAACGGGGATAAATTCCTGAAACGCTTGTCCACCGCGGCCCTGGAAACACTTGCCATTATCGCCTACCGCCAGCCTGTCTCCAAAGGTGAAATTGAATATATCCGCGGTGTCAGCACCGACTATTCCATTCAGAAACTGCTGGAAAAAGAACTGATCGTGATCTCCGGCCGTAGTGAAGAACTGCCCGGAAAGCCATTGCTCTACGCCGTGTCCCGCTCATTTATGGACTATTTCGGTATCAACTCTGCCGCCGACCTGCCTAAACTCAGGGAGCTCTTCGATGAAGAAATGGTACAGCCCACCCTGATCAACGACGACACCGCCACTATCGGTCGCGGCGAAGTAACTAATGAAGGAAATGATGAAGTGCAGGTACATTCCATGATGGTGTCTGAAAGCGGAGAGCTGCTGGATCCCGACCATGAGCTGGATAACCTGGAGGAGTCCGGAGAAACACCAGAAATACTGCCTGCAGCCGAAGATCAAGATGCTGAACCAGATGACGAAATCATTCCTTTCGATACCTATCTTTCAACCGGAGAAGAAGATACCACCGCAGCCGCTCCCACCCCGGAAGATGCCATTACTCCGGAAGAGGAAAACGAAGACAAGGACCCCGATGGTATGATAGAAGAAGCCATGGGCCTTCCTACAGAAGATGATGAGCCTGCGGGAGAACATGAAGATGAGGATGATGAGGATGATGAGGATGATGAAACCAGCAAAGATACAGATCAAACAAAATAATGCTATAAAGCCTGCTATGATGCAGGCTTTTTTTATGCCCTGGAATTAATTCCCTTTCCGCGCTATTGCGTAAAAAAGTGGTGGAAAGAAACGCTTAAACCAGAGCAGTATCCGTTCTGCGCGGGCAATCAGCACTAGCTTTTTTCGTTTACGCATGGCCGTGAGTATACGCCGGGCACATTGTTCTACCGGGATACCATGTTCCTGGCCCGGGTCCATCTTTCCGAACGGAGACCCGTCAGCAGTGATGGCTGCATAGGTGATAGGAGTATGAATACGGCCGGGACATACCAGGGTAGTGTATAGTTGAGGTATAGGCTGCTCTGTCTGCAATGTCTCGAAATACCCTTGCAGGGCGTGTTTGGCGGCATTATAGCCGGAACGCCAGGGATAGCCCATCAGACCAGCCATGCTGCTGATAACGATGATCTGGCCACGTTGCTGTATTTTAAAATAGGGCAGTAAGGCTTTGGTAAGCATCACAGGCCCGAAGAAGTTGACTTCCATCAGTTGCCGGATGGCAGACACCTGCGTATCTATCAGTTTGGAACGTTGGGTGACACCTGCATTATTGATCAGCACATCAATTTTCCCGAACAGTTGCCAGGCATGTTGAGCGCCTGCATTAACCTGTTCTTCATTAGTGATGTCCATCACCAGTATTTCACAATGTGAGGTATATTGGAGGCATTCCTGTTTTACAGCCTCCAGTGTATCGTGGTGGCGGGCAGCCAGAATTAGCCAGGCTTTTTCCTGCGCCAATAAAAGCGCCAGTTGCCGGCCTATACCGGAACTGGCGCCTGTTATAAAGATTACCTGGTCTTTGTAATGCATTTTGGGATTTTTTGATTTAGAAATTTGAAATGTAAAGATAACCGTGTAAGTCTTCGCTGCACTTCAAATTTCAAAATCCTAAAATGTTGTTATCCTTTCAGCGGAACCAGTTTAATATTTTTCCATCTTACCTTGATGCCTCCACCGGAGTGAATCTGGAGGGCAATCTGACCGTCGGCTGCGCCGATTTTTTCGTCTTTCAGGGTGATCATCTCATAGCCATTGAGCCAGGTGGTTACCTGATCGCCGGATACCCGGATTTTCATGGTATTCCATTCACCCATTTTCAGGTATTGTTCTCTTTCCTTTTCAGGTTTGATCAGCCATCCGCGGCCATAGGATTCGTAGATACCGCCGGTGTGCATGTTGGGTGGCGCTACTTCTGCCTGCCAGCCGGAAATTTTGGTGCCTTCCAGGGAAGAGTGGAAAAACACGCCGCTGTTGCCGTCTGCTTCCTGTTTGAACTGTACGGTCAACTCAAAGTTTTTGTATTGTTTGTCGGTAGCCAGATAGCCGTATTCTTTATCCGGGCCGCTTTCACATATCAGTTCTCCTTTGTCTACATACCATTTTTCAGTACCGTGTATTTTCCAGCCATCCAGGTTTTTACCGTTGAACAATGATTGTGCTTTCTGAGCAAAAGCGCTGCTGGTACATAATACGAGGGCAGCCCCCCATACAAATTTTAAAAAAGACCGCTTCATATAGATTATTGGATTTTTGAATGAAATATAACGTGGTAATCCGTCGTTCGCATATAAAAAAAGTCCCCCGGTTTTGCCGGAGGACTCCAATATAATATCAAAATTCCAGATATCTAAATCAGAATGATTAGCGTGCAATGTTCACCGCGCGTTTTTCACGGATTACGGTTACCTTGATCTGACCGGGGTATTGCATTTCGGTCTGAATTTTATTGGCGATCTCGAAAGACAGGCGGTCTGCATCGTTGTCGGATACTTTATCACTCTCTACGATGATACGTAATTCCCTGCCGGCCTGGATAGCATAGGCTTTCTCTACACCTTCGTGAGACAAGGCCAGGTTTTCCAGGTCTTTGATACGTTGCAGGTAGCTCTGCATGATCTCGCGGCGGGCGCCGGGACGGGCACCACTGATGGCGTCGCAGGCCTGAACGATCGGGGAGATCACGTATTGCATTTCCATTTCATCGTGGTGGGCGCCGATGGCGTTTACCACTGCGGCATGTTCACCGTATTTTTCAGCCAGTTTGGCACCCAGAAGGGCGTGGCTCAGTTCAGTTTCTTCGTCAGGCACTTTACCAATATCGTGCAGGAGGCCGGCACGTTTGGCCAGTTTAGGGTTGAGGCCCAGCTCAGCAGCCATTACCGCACAGAGGTTAGCAGTTTCTTTGGAGTGCATGAGCAGGTTCTGACCGTAGGAAGAGCGGAAACGCATCTTACCTACCAGGCGTACCAGTTCTTTATGCAGGCCATGGATACCCAGCTCAATCACCGTTCTTTCTCCGATGTCCATCACCTGTTCTTCCAGTTGTTTCTTGGTTTTTTCCACTACTTCCTCGATACGGGCAGGGTGGATACGGCCATCCTGTACCAGGCGCTGGAGCGACAGACGTGCAATTTCACGGCGCAGCGGGTCGAAGGAAGACAGTACGATCGCTTCAGGGGTATCGTCTACGATGAGGTCTACACCGGTAGCGGCTTCGATGGCACGGATATTACGTCCTTCACGGCCGATGATCTGGCCTTTGATTTCATCACTTTCCAGGGTGAACACGGTGATGGTGTTCTCAATGGTCTGCTCTGCAGCAGTACGCTGGATAGACTGTATGATGATTTTTTTAGCTTCCTTGTTGGCTTTTAATTTGGCATCTTCGATGATTTCCTGGATATGGGACAGCGCCTGTGAACGGGCTTCCTCTTTCAGGCTTTCCACCAGCTGATGTTTAGCTTCTTCGGCAGTGAGGCCTGCCACTTTTTCCAGGCGGCGGATATGCTCTTCCTGGTGTTTTTCGAGCTCGCTACGCTTAACGGTAACCAGTTCCATCTGGCGGTTCAGCGTTTCTTTAATAGCATCGTTTTCGTTTATTTGTTTCTGAAGTTGCTCGTTTTTCTGATTGAGCGATTGCTCTTTCTGTTTAATACGGTTTTCAGATTCAGATATTTTCTGGTTGCGCTGCATGACTTCTTTTTCATGCTCACTTTTTAATTGCAGGTATTTTTCCTTCGCTTCGAGTAACCTGTCTTTTTTGAGGTTTTCAGCGCTCACTTGTGCATCTGAGATGATTTTTTTAGCCTGTTGTTCAGCGTCGTCTATTTTTTGCTGTGTGTTTTTGGCAAATATCACCTTACCTAGCACTATTCCTATGATCAATGCCACTACTGCAGCTATTGTCGTATAAAGTGTAACATCCATATGAATTATTTATACTTGATTTATGTTGCATCCTCATACCCATGTCACTGCTAAAACGCGACAGGGGCGAGAACTGACCCGCGAAAATACAAAAAAATAGCAGTAAAGCGTGTTTAATACGTGATAATTAGCGAATTAGCTAAGTCATTGTTTAGCAGCGGGTAATGCGCTTATCCCAGTGCCTGGTTGATGATTTCTTCCAGCTTTTCAAGTTTTTCCTGCAGAAAGGGAGCAGTAACAGCCTGCGCCTTACCTCCGCTGGTAACAGGGTGGGTGGCATACATGATGAGGGCCATAGCAACGTAGTCCTGCTGGTCTTTCCCAGCATAAGAGGTCTTAAAGTCAACAATTTTTTCATTCACTTCCTTCATAATACGACGTACCTCTTCCTCCTCTTCCGGCCGTATTTTGATCCGGTAAGAGCGGTCAGATACCACGATATTGATAGGAATGAGTTGTTCCATATGTTGAAATTATTTTTATCAGCCGTTTAACAAGGCTATACACCGGTCAATTTCCCTGATATAGTCATTGATTTTGCTCCGGATCTCCTTTTTAAAGGCTGCGTCATCTGTTGCTACGGTGGCACCTCCCTGGGCGGTAGCTGCAATCCTGGCGAGGTGCAGTTTATCTTCCAGTGCCTGTATGGCCAGCTGCTGCTGTTGCAGCGTTTGTTGCTGGTGGTTGATTTCTTCTTTCAGCGATGCATTCTCCGACTGCAGCTGGTGTAAACGTTTTACCAGCTGCTGTAGCTTTTCTTCTACCCGTTGAATGTATTGCTCTAATACCATTTTAAACAAATTATGTCATTCCTGATGTTGACATGCAGGCCTGCACGCCAACATCAGAAAAACGAAATCTATCGGCGTATTTCCGCTTGTAACTGCGTTTCGAAAGCCTTTACCAGCTTGTCCATTACCCCATCAATCTCCTTGTCTGTCAGGGTTTTCTGGGTGTCCAGGAAGGTAAAACTTACGGCGTACGATTTTTTATTGGCTCCCAGCTTCTCACTTTCGAAAACGTCGAAGAGGTTGATATCCTGGAGCAGAGAGGACTTCACAGTGCGTGCAGCGGCTTCCACAGCTGCAAATCTCACCTGTTTATCCAGTACCAGTGCCAGGTCCCTCCTTACGGCAGGGAAGCGGGGTATTTCCTTGTAAAAGTTATCACTTTTTTGCAACAGTCCGAGTATTTTATTCCAATTAAATGTTGCAAACCATACCGGCTGCCGGATATCGAACTGCTTCAGTTTCTGTGCTGTAACACCACCGAGGGTTACCACCACCTGGTTTTTTACCTTTATTTCCCAGGCTGGCTGCAGATCGGCAGCATTGCTTTCAACCCATTGCAACTGACTGTATCCCAGTTGTCTTAATACGTTGATTACAAAACCTTTCAGGTCGTAGAAGTCGGCCGGGCTGGATTTGTGCATCCATGTTTCCGGTGTTTTTTTACCAGTCAGGTACAGCACAAGGTGGTTGGTTTCCCCATAACCTTTTTCCAGTACCTGGTAGGTTTTACCGAACTCAAAGAAGAAGAGGTCTTCATTCTTGCGGTTCAGGTTGTGGGAGATGCTTTCCAGGCCGGTTTCCAGCATGGAAGGGCGCATCACATCGAGCTCCACGGTGAGGCTGTTCATCATTTTCACGGTATGTTCCAGCACTTCCGGCGTAAAGTATTTGCTGTTGGTGATGGAGTTGGTGAAAATTTCGTTGAAACCATTGCCCGCCAGGTAGTTGGCTACTTTTTCCCTTACACCTTCTTCATCCGGGTGGGACGACAAAGCCGGGGAAATAGTGACATGGCTTGGGATTTCGATATTGTCGAGACCGTCAATACGCATCACTTCTTCCACCAGGTCAGCCGGCAGGCTGATGTCGGGTTTGCTGAAAGGTACGGCTACCCGCAGTCCTTCTGCCGTTTCAGACAGCACATCAAAACCCAGGCTGCGCAGGATATTCTTCACTTTGTCGGGAGAATACTTGCTGCCGCTGAGTTTGTGGATATAAGCGTAGGTGGTTTCCACCTGTGTTTTCTGTTTGGGCATAGGGTATACGTCTACAATGCCGGAAGCCGCTTTGCCACCTGCCAGTTCGCAGATGAGAGCTGCCGCGCGTTGCAGGGCAAATACCACATTGGAGATATCCACGCCTTTTTCAAAGCGGGAAGCGGCATCGGTACGGAGGCCGTGCCGGAAAGAAGTCGTACGGATACCGCCGGGAGAGAAGAACGCACTTTCCAGGAAGATATCCCGGGTGGTATCAGAAACACCGGAATGCAGTCCGCCGAATACGCCGGCAATACACATGCCTTCGCCGGCACCGTTGCAGATCATCAGATCGGTGGCGTCGAGTTTTCTTTCTTTTTCGTCCAGGGTCACGAAGAGGGTATCCTGCGGGAGGTTTTTCACTACCACAGCATTACCTTTTACGGCAGTTGCGTCGAAAGCGTGCAGGGGCTGGCCGGTTTCGTGGAGAACGAAGTTGGTGATGTCTACTATATTATTGATAGGACGTACACCGATGGCCTGCAGATGGTTTTTGAGCCATTCCGGGGAAGGTGCTACGGTAACGCCGGTGATGCTGATACCGCTATAGCGGGGGCAGGCATCGGTATTGTCGATGGTCACGCTGATCGGGAGGGGAGCATCTGCCTGTGGCAGGGCTTTTATTTCCGGCAGCTGTACCAGGTATTTATGGGTGTGTTCCAGGTTATTGAGAAAAGCGCATACGTCTTTGGCTACGCCTACATGGCTCATCGCATCCATACGGTTGGGGGTGAGGCCTATTTCGTAGATCCAGTCCTGTGCAGGGCGGAAGACTTCGCTGGCGGGAGTGCCTGGTTCAAGGGAGGCGTCCAGTACCATGATACCGGCATGGCTGTTGCCCAGGCCGATTTCATCTTCAGCACAGATCATACCCTGACTTTCTTCGCCACGGATCTTTGCTTTTTTCATGGTGAGGGGCTCACCGCCCAGGGGGTAAATGGTGGTGCCGATAGGGGCTACCACTACTTTCTGTCCTACGGCCACATTGGGTGCACCGCAAACGATCCGCAGCGGCTCACCGTTGCCGGTGTTGACAGTGGTCAGTTTCAGTTTGTCCGCATTGGGGTGTTGCTCGGCTGTCAGTACTTCTCCGATCACCAAGCCGGCCAGGCTGCCTTTTACTGCCTCAAATTTTTCGAGGCTTTCTACTTCCAGGCCTATACGTGTCAAGATGGTGGATAACTCCTCCGGTGTAGGTTTTACCGGTAAATACTCACAAAGCCAGTTGTATGAAATCGTCATTGTCTGCTTGGTTTATAAAGAAGCGTAAAGTTAAAGAATTACGCATTACAAAGGGCGGATTTACAGGGAGATTTGGGTGATAGGGCCGTTCCGGTTGCCTGTTTGCCTGTTTTTGCAGGGAAAAGAATGTTTTTTCCGGCGTAAACCTGTTCCCCTGCGGGATCCTGAACAGTCAGTGGCTGATGTGGAAAACCTTTTTTGCACAATGTGTGTGAATAATCAGACCTTTGCTCGTGGTTTTTCCGGTTTTTTGTGGGTAACTATATTGTTGCTTGTGGATAACTGCCGGAATGACGGTGGATAACCTGTGCGTGAGGCTTAATAAATTTAGTCGTCAAATAAAAAGGGTTAATTAAAAAAATGCCTTTACCTTAGTTTGTGCGGCTCGAGAAAATTTACAATTCCTTAAAGCGGAAATTGCTGCAGCATAACAGAGAATAATGCAAAATAATTGTAAACACTACCGGAAAGGCCCATTGACAGTAACCTTTTATTAACTTTTATTAATACTCTAACCATAAATGGATCTCAATCTTAAGAAGGACCGCAATGTTCGTAGAAAACCGGCCATTGAAGTGTCGTCCTTGGTGTATGGCAAGATACCACCACAGGCTAAAGAATTGGAAGAAGCTGTTTTGGGAGCCATAATGCTGGAGAAAGGTGCTTTTGATATTGTTGTAGAAATATTAAAAGGAGAATGTTTTTATGTAGAAGCACACCAGCAGATCTTTTCCGCCATGACCCGACTGGCGTCCAAGTCTATGCCGGTAGATATTCTCACCGTTACAGAAGAGCTGAAGTCAATGGGTACGCTCGAAGCTGTCGGTGGCCCCTTTACCGTGATGAAACTCACCAATGCGGTAGTGTCTTCCGCCAACATCGAAGCACATGCCCGCATCATCCTGCAGAAATTCATCCAGCGGGAACTGATCCGCATCTCCGGCGAAATCCTCACAGAATCCTATGAGGACACTGCCGACGTATTCGACCTGCTCGACAGCGCCGAATCCAAACTCTTTGAAATCACCAATAACCACCTCCGTAAAAACTACGACTCTATCGACCGTGTACTGGTGAACACCATGAAACGAATCGAAGATCTTCGTAATAAAGGAGATGATATCACCGGTGTGCCTTCCGGTTTCCCTTCACTTGATAAGGTGACTTACGGCTGGCAGTCAACGGATCTTATCATCATCGCGGCCCGTCCGTCTGTGGGTAAAACCGCTTTCGCCCTTAACCTGGCCCGTAACGCTGCACTGCATCCCCGTTTCCCTAAAGGCGCAGCGGTATTCTCCCTGGAGATGTCCTCCGGCCAGATCGTACAACGTATTCTCTCGGCCGAGTCAGAAATAAAACTGGAAAAGATCTCCCGTGGTAAACTGGAAGAATATGAGATGAAGAAGCTGATGACCCACGGTATTGAACGTCTGGCCAAAGCGCCTATCTTTATCGATGATACACCGGCACTCAATATCTTTGAGTTGAGGGCCAAGTGCAGAAGGCTGGTACATAACCACGGCGTAGGCGTTATCATCATCGACTACCTCCAGCTGATGAGCGGTAGCGGTGATGGCAGAGGGTCCAACCGTGAACAGGAAATCAGTAAGATCTCCCGTGACCTGAAAGGGCTCGCAAAAGAGTTGCAGGTGCCCGTGATCGCCCTCTCCCAGTTGAGCCGTGACGTGGAAAAACGTAAAGACGGTAATAAAATGCCTCAGCTGAGTGACCTCCGTGAATCCGGAGCGATCGAACAGGATGCCGACATGGTAATGTTCCTGTACCGTCCTGAATACTACGAGATCAACGCCAATGAAATGGGTGAGTCCAACAAAGGTGAAACCCACGTTCGTATAGCCAAACACCGTAACGGTCAGCTGGACACCATCAAATTAAGAGCGGTACTGGAATTCCAGCGCTTTGAAGATGATGGCAGCCTGGAAAATCCTGGCGGCGGCAGCCCATTCGCAGGTATCTCCCGTCCACAGCAAGGCGGTGGCGGCAATGATGAAGCGAAACTGTATATACAGAAGGGTTCCAAGATGAACGACATGAACTTTGATGAAGGGTTTGAAGATGCTCCGTTTTAGCGCATAAAATATTTGCAATAAAAGGCCGGCATCACCTGATCGCCGGCCTTTTTTGTTTACATACCTGAAGTTTTTAACCTGACAATAATTTAATCGACGAATCAATGAAACAGCTCTATCTAAAATACCGGATTTATTACAAAGACAATTTTCATTTAGCCTATCCTGTTGTTATTTCCCAGCTGGGGCATACCCTTGTAGCCCTGTCAGACAGTATCATCATCGGTCATACTGGTAAAGTGCCGCTGGCAGCAGTATCATTGGGCAACAGCCTGTTCAGTATTTTTATGGTCACCGGCATCGGCATGTCGTATGGCCTTACACCACTTATCGCTCAGGAAAACGGGCGTGGTAACAAAAGCGCGATCGGCCATCTGTTAAGCCACAGTCTTATCATCAACATGGTGGTAGGCGTATTATTATCGGCCGTGATCTATTTCGGCAGCAGCCACCTGGAACTGCTCAGGCAAGAGGCCGACGTAGCCGAACAGGCCAGACCCTTCCTGCGTTACCTCGGCTTTTCCTTCATCCCCCTGATGCTGTTTCTTTCTTTCAAACAGTTTGCAGAAGGACTGGGCTTTACGCGCCAGGCCATGAATATCAGTATTATCGGTAACGTGATCAATATCCTGATCGGTATCACACTGGTATACGGCCTTTTCGGATTTCCCCGTATGGGCGTAGTAGGCGTAGGTATCGCCACTTTTACGGACAGGCTGATCATGGGCGTCACCATGGCTTTTTATGTGCTTCGCTCTCCTCGTTTTAAACCTTACCTGCAATCGTTTGGGTTTAAGCAGTTGCAGATGGCTTCCATCAAAAAAATCCTGGGCATTGGCACACCGGTGGCCCTGCAGTATATTTTTGAAATCAGCGCTTTCAGCGGAGCGGCGGTGATGGTAGGCTGGATCGGCGCAGCCGAACTGGCAGCCCACCAGATCGCTCTCAGCCTGGCTGCCATGACTTACATGATGGCCAGCGGTATTTCCGCGGCAGCTGGTATCAAGAGTGGCAACAACTTCGGTAAAAAAGACTATCATTCCCTTCGTCATTCGGCTATCGCCAGTTATCATATGGTGCTGGTACTGATGGGGACTACCGCACTGATGTTTATGTTATTTAAAAACTTGTTGCCAGCCATGTATATCAATGATCCGCAGGTGATACATATTGCAGCCGGTCTGCTCGTGATAGCCGCTTTCTTCCAGTTGTTCGACGGTACTCAGGTGGTCGGATTGGGAGTACTCCGTGGTCTCGGCGATGTACGGATGCCTACATTTATTACACTGCTGGCTTACTGGGGTATCGGTATCCCGCTGGGCTATGTGCTGGGCATCAAACTGGAGCTGGGCGTGGAAGGCATATGGTGGGCGCTGTTGTTAGGTCTGCTGGTGGCCTCTGTGCTGTTGTTTGTGCGGTTCCATATTAAAAGCCGCAAACTGCTGGCGGAAGCTTAATCAAAAAGTTATCTTTGCGCCCATGGACCTGCCTATCTTTTATGCGCCCGATATAGTGGAAGGCGCTACTGCTTATACGATGAATGAGGATACTTCCAAATACTGTATCCAGGTGCTGCGGCATGAAAACGGTGATACCGTGTTGCTGGCGGATGGCCGTGGTCATCGTTACAGCACAGTGATCACAGACGACAACCGCAAACGTTGCAGTGTAAAGATCACCCATACGGAAACACTGCCAGCCCCTGCTCCGGCACTTCGTATAGCCATTGCCTTTACTAAAAACACCTCACGGATAGAGTGGTTTCTGGAGAAAGCTACTGAGATAGGCATCCAGACCATCATCCCCCTGGTAAGCCAGCGGACGGAAAAGGAAAAAGTGAAGGCAGAAAGACTGCAAAACATACTGGTGTCGGCTATGCTGCAATCACAGCAGTTTTACCTGCCACAGTTACAGGAGCCGCAACCTTTTGATAAGGTAGTTAAAAATGCTGCTGATCCGCAGAAACTGATCGCACACTGTTTACCGGAACAAAAAAAGGAGTTGCAACACCATATGCAGCCAGGAAAAGACACCTTGCTGCTGATAGGGCCGGAAGGGGATTTTACACCGGAAGAGATCCAGCTGGCACTGGAACAGGGTTTTGAGCCAGTGTCTCTGGGAAAAAACAGACTGCGCACCGAAACAGCCGGCATCGTTGCCGTGACATTGATGAACGCCGCGCAAAATTTTTGATCCCAGGGCTGAAGCCCTGGGCTATATTGGTTTTAAATTAGCCCGGGGTGTTAAAATAGAAAATATCCTGGGACTGAAGCATTGGGCTATATTGGTTTTAAATTAGCCCGGGGTGTTAAAATAGAAAATATCCTGGGACTGAAGCATTGGGCTATATTGGTTTTTAAATTAGCCTGGGGTGTTAAGATAGAAAATATTCCGGGACTGAAGCCCTGGGCTATATTGGTTTTAAATTAGCCCGGGGTGTTAAAATAGAAAATATTCTGGGACTGAAGCATTGGGCTATATTGGTTTTAAATTAGCCCGGGGTGTTAAAATAGAAAATATTCTGGGGCTGAAGCATTGGGCTATATTGGTTTTAAATTAGCCTGGAGTATTAAAATAGAAAATCGCCAAGGACTTTAGCCTTGGAAATAATGATATACAAAAATGAGCAGGGCCCGGGATGTGTTTCCCGGGCCCTGCTCATTTTTATCCAGCCCTAAGCCTCTGGGCTATTATTGTATCGGGCTACCAGCTTAGCCCATCTATTAAAATCGAAAATAGCCCAGGGCTTCAGCCCTGGGATTATAATTTAGGCTCTTTTAGTTCCACGGGAGTGCCATGTTTTTTGCGTACTCTCATATTCAGCATTTCTACGCCGAAGGAGAAAGCCATTGCGAAATAAACATAGTTTTTCAGGTGGAGATCATGGGCTTTGTCCGCGTCCCAGCCTTCTACGATGAGGATAGCGCCTACCATTACAAGGAAGGATAGTGCCAGCATTTTGAGGGTGGGATGTTTGTGGATAAAGTCGCTGATACGGGGTGCAAACAGGAACATGACGATCATGGCGATTATAACGGCGATGATCATGATGGGCACTTGTTTGGCGAGACCAACGGCAGTGATGATACTATCGAAGGAGAAGACCGTATCGATGAGGATGATCTGACCTACCACGTTGATCATGGAGGTGGTAGACTTGCTACTGTTGATGGATTGGGCTGTTTCTTCCTCCCCTTCCAGTTTGTGGTGGATTTCGAGCGTGGTTTTGATCAGCAGAAACAGGCCGCCTCCCAGCATGATCAGGTCGCGCAGGCTGAAGCCGTGGCTGCCGATGTGGAACAGCGGGTTGACAGCCCTGACAATGTATCCGATACAGAGCAGGAGGATAATACGTACAGCGATGCCGGTAAACATCCAGATGCGTCGTGCAGCGGGGCGTTTTTCGGCGGGGAGCCGGTTCATGACGATGGATACGAAGATAACGTTGTCGATGCCCAGCACGACTTCCATGAGCACCAGCGTAAAGAGGCTGATGAGCGATTCAGCAGTCAGAAATTGTTCCATATAGGTTGTAATTGAGATGCGGTATTATTTACGCAGCCCTGCACAGATCTTCTTTACGATGGTAGGTCCTTCGTAAATGAAGCCGGTATATACCTGTACCAGTGAAGCGCCGGCATCCAGTTTTTCCTGTGCATCGGCGGCGGTGAAGATGCCACCGGCGGCGATGATAGGAATGTTGCCTTTACTACGGGTATGGATATATTTTATCACGGCCGTGGATTTTTCTTTTACAGGGAGACCACTTAGTCCGCCTGCACCAATTTCCGTAACCGTGGCTGCCGGTGTGGCGAGGCCTTCCCGGCTGATGGTGGTATTGGTAGCCACGATACCTGCGAGTTTGGTTTCCTGTACGATTTCGATGATATCGTCCAGTTGCTCGTTGGTCAGGTCGGGAGCTATCTTCAACAGAATAGGTTTGGGTTTGAGTTTCTGTGCGTTGAGCAGTTGCAGATGATGAAGCAGCTGCTTGAGGGGTTCCTTCTCCTGCAGGGCCCGCAGGTTGGGTGTATTGGGAGAGCTGACATTTACGACAAAATAGTCTGCCACGTCATAAAGGGCGTGAAAACACTTTTCGTAGTCGCTGACAGCTTCTTCGTTGGGAGTATTTTTGTTTTTACCGATGTTGCCGCCAACGATAATATTAGATTTTTTACGTTGCAGTCTCTTAGCTGCGGCGGGGGCTCCTTCATTGTTGAAGCCCATCCGGTTGATCAGGGCCTTATCTGCCGGGAGGCGGAAAAGGCGCGGCTGGTCGTTGCCTGGCTGAGCCAGCGGGGTAACAGTCCCGATTTCAACAAACCCGAATCCGAGACAGGACAGTTCATCAATGTATTTGGCGTCTTTATCGAAACCTGCAGCCAGCCCTACCGGGTTGGAAAAATGCAGGCCGAATAATTCCCGTTCCAGTCCGCTGGTTTTAACATCACAGCAGGCTCTCAGTACATTTTTGCCAAACGGGAGCGCATAAATTGTTTTCATCCCACGCATTACAAGGTGGTGGATCTTTTCCGGCTGAATGCGGAATAACAGTTTTTTAATCAGTTGGTACATTGCGCGACAAAGATAACTATGATTTAAATGATTTTTAACTGTGATGTATATGATTTCAATGATTCTCTCTATGTGCGAAGAGGTAACGGTGATTTACCTGATTTTTCTGATTCTCCTGATGAGGAAAGAGGGGTGTTTGAGAATATTTTTATGTTTTGGAAGGAAAAAATATAAAAACATTCATTCGTCATTTATCTGAATAAGTATAACAAAAAATTAGCATAAAACGGTCTTTGGACGTCAGGAGAATCAGGAAAATCAGATAAATCATAGTTATATTTGTGCCTCATCATGTTGGAACTCCATTCATTCGAATTATTGTTCCGGGAAAATCATGCTCAATGCATAGCCTTTGCCACTCACTACATGGGAGATCCCCACGGGGCGGAGGAAGTAGTTCAGCAAGTGTTTCTGCGGCTATGGGAAAAGCGGGATAGTATAACTATTACCGGCCCGGTAAAGGCATACCTGTTTTCGGCTATCCGGAATACGGCCATCAGTCAGTGGCGTAAGGAAAATGTCAGGTCTGACCGGGAAACCTATTACAGTAATATCAGGGATACGGCCACTGAGGCCACAGACCAGGCCAGGGAACTGGAACGACTGTATCAGCAGGCGCTGGAGCGACTGCCGGAACGGTGTAGGGAAGTTTTCGTCCTGAGCCGGCAACAGCAGATGAAATATGCTGAGATTGCAGCCACCCTCGACATTTCGGTAAAAACTGTTGAGAATCATATGGGGAAGGCACTTCGTATCCTGCATGAGGAACTGAAAGAATACCTGCCCCTGTTGCTTATAATTTTATTTTCAAAAAAATAGAGGACGCATAGGGGAAGTACATTTTCCCATGCGTCTATTTATTTAGACCCCCTGCCGGTGGCAGGAACAACAAAAACTTACAACTACGCATGACATCAACCTTTTCTGATGAGGCACTGTATACCTTGCTCTGCAAGTATCTGCTGGGAGAAGCGGACAAGGAGGAGCATGCCTGGGTAGAATCCTGGTTACAGGAAGATGCAGGCAATCCCGAATTGCTGGCGTCACTTCATAAAGTGCTGCGCACCGCCACTGAACAGGCGGTGGACGTAAAAGTAGATACGGACCGCTCCTGGCAGCAGCTGTATGAAAAAATGGACGTGGCTCCCAAAGAAACACAGCCCGGGCCGGTCATGACAGCCGTGCCGGGTGGCAGAAAAGGAGGTCTTTATACCTGGCTCAAAGTAGCCGCAGTATTGCTGATAGTCCTGGGAGCAGGATGGTGGTTTATAGCAGGTAAAAAGCCAGCTGCCATTTATGCGGGGCCAATGATGGCCCACCTGGAGGATGGCAGTAGTGTACAGTTGGAGGAAGCCGCCAGGCTGGAACTGGCCAGAGGCTTCAATACCAGCAACAGAAAAGTGAGCCTGCAGGGTGTGGCTACCTTTGATGTAGCCGGCAATGCAGCACAACCCTTTATTGTGATGCTCGGACGTACAGAAGTGAAAGTGCTGGGTACCCGTTTTACGGTACGTTATGAACCCGACAAACAGGCCCTCTCCGTTCATGTTGCCAGTGGTAAGGTGATGGTGATCGATCATGAGAAAGCCGACAGCGTAGTGCTTACACCAGGCATGTTGCTGCAGCACGACAGTGTTCGTCCGGTTTTCCGTATCGCCGCACATGTGGAGGACATACAGAAAAAGTCACTTGCTTTCAGGGATACACCGCTGGAAGAAGTATTACATACGATTACAGAAGTGTATGATGTGAAAGTGGAGCTGGAAGATACTTCCCTGCTGAAGCTGACGGTCAGCACCACCTTTAATGGTGAAAGCATTGATGAGGTTATCAGTGCGCTGGCCATGACGCTTAATGCATCATGGGAGAAGACAGGTGACAGACAGTATAAATTGAAATAGACATTACCTATAACATTATGGCGAACTTGCGGGGAGATCATACCGCTGATCTCCCCGCAAGTTCGCTATTCATCGTTTGTTGCAGGTACTGTGGTAGTATATATCCCAATAACAAGTCATTCATTAAATTATGTCGTTAGCCGGAAAACTGGTGACGGGTACCATATGTATAATATTATGTTTCCCGTTAAAAGTTTCAGGGTGGGATTGGCAAACAAGAGTCACAGTGGTAGTAAGGGACCAGCCCCTAAGGGTGGTGTGTGAAATACTGGAGAAAGAATACGGCATCCATTTTTCATATAGCAGGGAACTTGTAGACTTATCCCGTAAAATTACCGTCACAGCTCATCAACAGCGGCTCAGAAGCCTGCTGGAGCAGTTGTTTGCGCCCGATGATATCCGGTTTACCCGGGTAGGAGACCAGCTGGTACTACAACAGGAAAGGCGTATCAACCGTACCATCAGCGGATATGTACAGGATGCAGTAAGTGGCGAAAAACTACCCGGAGCCACTATCTATGCCCCTTCCCTTAAACAGGGAACTACTACTAATCAGTATGGATTCTTCAGTTTAACGACTGTTAAAGATACCAACAGCCTGGTAGTGTCCTATGTAGGATACGAGTCTGCACTGTTGCCGGTAGAAGGCCAGGCCAACAGGATATTGCTGGTACCGCTGCAGCCCCTGCCCAGCCTGCAGGAAGTGGTGATCAGTGGTACAGATAAAACAAAACTGCAGGACCAGACGCAGATGAGCAAGGTAAACCTGCCACTGGCAGCTGTAAAGTCAATGCCTAAACTGTTAGGAGAAGCTGATGTGATGCGCACCCTGCAGTCTATGCCCGGCGTTGGCGGTGGTATGGACGGCGCTGGAGGTCTCCATGTACGTGGCGGCAGCCCGGACCAGAACCTTATCCTCATGGATGGCACCCCTGTATTTAACTTCTCCCATTTTTTCGGGGTATACTCCCTGCTCAATGCCGATGTGGTAAAATCAGCCGACCTCTATAAAGGCGCTTTCCCGGCCCGCTTTGGCGGACGCCTCTCCTCTGTGGTGGACATCTCCCTCAAAGACGGGGACATGCGGCATTATCATGGTGATGTGGCCATCGGAATGATATCGGCCAAGTTTAACCTGGAAGGACCTATTGTAAAAGACAAAACATCTTTCATCGTTTCTGCCCGCCGCTCTTACCCCGACCTCGTATATAACATGGCACTCAAAACAGACACCGACTTCGGAAAAGATGGTGCTTTTTTTGCCTACTTTTATGATGTCAACGCCAAAATCAACCATATCTTTTCAGCCAAAGACCGTATTTACCTGAGCTTATATAAAGGAGAAGATAATCTGCTGATCCGCACAGTACCGGATACAATGAATATGGACAATGCCGGCCGTCTTACAGAAAGCAGCCATTTTCAGCTGAAGTGGGGTAATACCATTGGCGGATTGCGATGGAATCATATCTACAATACCCGACTTTTTTCCAACATCAGCCTTAATTATTCCCAGTACGCCTTCCGGACAGAATTCGGATTTAAATACACCATGCCGGTGGTGGGGACAACCTCCGATCAGTATGGTAAATACAGCTCCCGTATGGAAAACGCCGGCATCAAAGTAGATTTTGACTACCGGCCTATGCCTAACCACTCTATCCGTTTTGGTGGTGCACTGACAGGACATTATTTCAAACCGGGCATCAGTGAATTCTCCGACAAGGGAAGTACTATAAAACCACTGGATTCTACGGGTACCGGTTTCCGGACCAGAGGGGCTGAAATGCTGCTGTATGCGGAAGATGACTGGCGGCTGCTGCCCGATCTGTTTGCCAATGTGGGTTTTCACGCTTCCGGTTTTCTGGTGGAAGGCCGCTTTTATCATTCCATACAACCAAGGCTGGGACTGCGCTATATGCTGCCACGCAACTGGGCGGTGAAAGCCTCCTATACCCATATGAACCAGTATATTCACCTGTTGTCTACAGCCGGTACTTCCCTGCCTACAGACATATGGGTACCTTCCACCCAACGGGTGGCACCCATGTATTCACGGCAGGTGGCTGCAGGTGTTGCCAAAACCAGCACCAACCTCGCTTTTGAGTTTTCGCTGGAAGGGTATTACAAGTCGATGTACAATATGATTGAGTATGCGACCAATGATATGCTGATCAATGAAGACGTGAAACGCTGGGATGAGAGTGTGGTGATTGGTAAAGGCTGGAGCTACGGCGGAGAGGTAATGGTGAAAAAACAGAAAGGTTCTACCACTGGCTGGATAGGGTATACATTGTCCTGGAGTAATCGTCAGTTTCCTGGTGTCAACAATGGAAAAATATTCCCCTATAAATACGACCATCGTCATGATGTGGAAGTTGTGTTGTCGCAACGTATCGGCAAAAGCTGGGAACTATCTGCTTCCTGGCATTATACGACCGGGGCGCCACTCACCCTGCCAGTGTCCAGTTACCATGGTGTAGGCACCGCCTCTCCCTGGGACCCCGGGAACACCGATGTGTCGGTAGACAGATACGACGGCCGCTATAACTACCGGGCTGCTGATATACACCGCCTGGATGTGGGTATCACCTACTCCAAACAGAAAAAATATTGGCGTAAAAGCTGGAACTTCAGCATTTACAATGTATACAACCAGAAGAACCCGTTCATTTATTATATGAAGCGGGATGAAATAGAAAAACAACGCTACCTGTCGAAGATAACGGTATTGCCTATACTACCTAGTATTACTTATTCTATCAAGTTTTAAAATGAATAGTATGAGAATGTTTTTTGCTGGTGGAATATTATTATTGGCAGGGCTGCTGACCAGCTGTGAACAGCGGGTGAATATTCAGTTGCCTTATGATGGCGATAAAATTGTGGTGAATAGTTTACTGCAGCCGGATAGTGTGGCTTATATCCGCGTTACCCGTAGTGTGCCGGCTAATGTTTACGATGATAGCGGGTTTCAGGAGATCAGCAATGCCCAGGTAGTGTTGCAGCAGGATGGTGTAGACCTGACACCTTTACAATCGCAGGTGATCAAAGGGCGAACCTATTTTGTATCAAAAGAAAAGATGACTACCGGTAAGGTATATACGATAAAAGCTGCTGCCAGTGGTATGATACCCGTGAGTGGAGAAGATACCCTGCCTCCTCCGCCTGTTGTCTATGATCCTGCTACACAGCGTGGCAGCACCAAGGTGCAGTTTATACTGGAAGACCGTGCCGGTGTACCGGATTACTACCAGATACGCCTTTTTACCTATGGACCTGATATGACGCCGGATACTATTCGCTCATTCCGTTTGGACCCTGTTTTAAGTAATAATCTTATCGATGCCATCGCCAATAGCTACTATCCCACGCTGATGATGAGCGACACACGCTTCGATGGCAAAACAGCCACCTTCGTGCTTGAAACGGACCTGCCCATCAATGCTTCGCAGGTAATGGTAGAGGTCAGTGCGCTGACTAAAAACGCCTACCTTTATTTCCGCTCTATATCAATGCAGCAAAGGACCACCGGAGGACTGATCACTGAGCCAGTTACGGTATTTACGAATGTGCGTAATGGCTATGGTATAGTCGCTGGTATCAATTCAAAGCGGCTGGTGTTCAAAGCGGAATAATATGCTGTTTTTTCTTTCTTAATATAAAATTTCCCGATTCGATAAACCTCTTACAGTTTTGTGACGTAGCTTTGAGAAACAAATTAACTGGCCGCAGTTTGTACCCACTATCCTCTGCATCAAACTACTGATGTTGGTAGTGTATTCATTACACTTATTGATACGATAAAAATACTTTGATGGACTTTTTTATCTGAGTCCCATCAGGAGAGTATATGTATATACTCTCCCAGCATAACCTGCGGGATAATGGCGGAAAAATTGTTCCTGCGGGCCGGTGGTTGCCCTATCCCGGGTAGGGCGACCATCATTTCTTATGCATGCTCCCCATTTTATTCTTCTTCTGAAATACTAACCTTGACGTATACACGACGCTTAATGCCGGCAGAAGGAAGACACTTTTTAGGATACCGGTTGCTAAAAAAATGTTAAGGAAACTTTCCTTTTTGCGTAAATCGTTTTCCTGATCCGATAATAGTACTTGTATACCACGGTTTACTTTTGCTGTATAAAAATATGCTTCGATACATAGAAAGAGAAAGTATCTGTTGTTTGTAACACCATTATTAGTAAAGAGTGATGAAACAAAAGTCCTGACAGCGGCCGTACAACCGGCCGCTGGAGGCACTAACCGCGATAGCTTATGTGTAATTATCAGACTTTATATCATGGTCAGAATGGATATGTGATCCGTTGCCCTCACTGTAAAGGTATACAGCTTGCTTTTGGTACCAGTGTTGTTAACCTTGCTCCGGAAGAGTTTTCTTGTTTTGCAGATATGGTTGTCCGCTTGTCAGACGGTAAGGAAGCCTGTTATCCGGAGAATGAAAAAAGTATTTGTTTGCCTTTGCCGGCAGATCATGTGATGATGTTGCTGACGCCGGCAGAGACAGGCAGGCTGGCATCCATGGTGATGGAAGTACGGGCTTTGCTCGAAGCTTATCAGATTCTGGAAGCTGCCTCCCCTTATTCCTCCGACGCCTACGGGGAATAGTTTTTTGTTGACCCCTTTCCCCTTCAGTAATTTGGCGCTTTTAGATCGTATAGGCATTTGTTGTTAACATGGCTTGTGCTATGTAGTTATTTCCCATTTTTTTGCCCCTTTTCAGGGGAGAAATAACGCTCCCTTTTGAACTTTATTTACTTCAGGCGTGTTCTAATAGCTACGCAGGAGAAGGAAGCAGCGCTGTTATGTATCAACGTATTTAAATTTTTTTTATTGGTACAGTGATGCCTGTATGATTTTTTATTTCGTATATACTTCAACGTTATATCCTGTTCCTTTGCTCTCTTAAGCAGCGTATATCAACTTCTAAAATACTGAAGACGGGCCTTTTCAGGCATTTTACCTATGGGCAGAAAACTACTACTCACCACCTTACTGGTATCAGGGATGCTGTCGGTGCTGGAAGCACAGACGCTGGATAGTCTGCGCCGGCGTATCGACAGTCTGGAAGCCAAGGTATCGAAGATAGAGAACCGGATCATCAGGCCACAGCCGGAGCGTCGCACGGAAACCAGAAGTAATCTGGAAGCCGGTGGTTATGGCGGTTTTGTAGTGGCAGATGTACATAAAACACAGCTTACGATTGGTGGGTTTGTACAGGGAGATTTTATTTATGATTTTAAAGAGATGGGCAACAAAGAAGCATTTGCTCCCTCTTCCATCCCGATCAACAACGAAGATGAGGGCCAATTAACCTTTGCTGCACGGCAGACCCGGTTTACCATTTTATCCGCTTCTGATACACGACTGGGTGAGCTGAAGACCTTGCTGGAAGTAGATCTTTTTAACAGCAATGGTGCTGCCATACCCCGGCTGCGCCATGCCTGGGGTCAGTTGGGTAAATGGGGCGGTGGCCAAACCTGGTCTACCTTTATGGATATCGACGTGTTTCCCAACATACTGGACTATCAGGGACCTAATGCCATGGCTTTTGGCCGGCAGATACAGGTTCGTTATACCGGGCCACTGACTAAAAAATCCACCCTTGCCTTCAGCATGGAAAGTCCGGGCAGCGATACGAAATTACCTGCTGATTCAGGGCTTACGTCCCGGCAATTGTTCCCGGATGTGGTAGCACAGTACCGCTACAATTTCACCGATGCCACCCATATACAACTGGCGGGCCTTTTCCATCCCATTACCTATGATAATTATCTCGACAGAGATCATACCAATATAGGCTGGGGCCTGAACCTCACCGGCACGATAGAAACTTCAGTAAGGGGCAAAGATATTTTCGTATATGGGACTACTTATGGCCATGGTATTGCCCGCTATATCATCGATCTGAACGGCCTGGGATTGGATGCCATCGCCAAAACCAGAACCATTGTACAGAACATACCCGTATGGACTGTAATGGGCTTTTATGACTTCTGGTGGAGCGACAAGTTTAGCTCTACGATCGGGTATGCCTATCTGAGGATGGAAACAAAGGCCTATCAACCTCCTACAGATCTGCAGTCTACCCAGTATGGCGTGGTTAACCTGTTGTTTTACCCTTCCTACTTTGTAAAAGCTGGTATAGAGTTTCTCTATGGAAAAAAGAAAAATATAGATGGTTCCGCCGGAGAGAACAGCCGGATTCAGTGTTCCATGATGTATAAATTCTGAACCTGTTAAAATACACCGTATGATAAATCGAATACTGTTTTTCCTAATGGGCATTTCCCTGTTATGGCCTCACTGCAGCTACGCGCAAAAAAATGAATTGCTAACGGAAAAGCGTATACGTGAAGTAATGCAGCAGGCTTATGACAGATTCAAAAATACCAGCGGCGGCGCCAATGCCAGCTATATTCCCTATCTGGCGGATATTGACCCTAAGTTATATGGTATCGCTGTTTGTACTGCTGATGGAAAAGTGCTGGAGCTGGGTGACACCAAATTTGAGTTCGGGATAGAATCGATCTCCAAAGTATTTGTACTGGCACTGGCCATGCAGCAGCGAGGACCCCAGGCGATAGAAGACAGTATCGGCGTAAACGCTACCGGCATGCCTTTCAATTCGGTACTGGCGGTAGAACTGGATCCGCAGCGGGCGGTCAACCCACTGGTAAATGCCGGTGCCATGGCCACCAACAGCTTTGTGAAAGCCCCCGGCAGCGCTGCTAAATGGACTATGATTGACGACCTGATAGCCAGATTCGCGGCCCGCAGGTTATCAGTCATACAACAGCTATATGCTTCTGAAACAGCCACCAATCTGCATAACAGAGCCATCGCCTGGCTGCTCTACTCCTATGGCCGCTTTTATGGAGACATCAGCGAGGCCGTAGACCTCTACACCCGCGCCTGCTCCTATGGCTCCAGTACCCGCGACCTGGCCATTATGGCCGGAACCCTGGCCAACAAAGGCCTTAACCCGGTGACAAAGGAAAAAGTAATCGAGGCAGGGCTGTGTCCCCGGATACTGGCCACCATGATGACGGAAGGACTATACGATAATACCGGCTCCTGGGTATACCATACCGGCCTGCCCGCCAAAAGCGGCGTAGGCGGCGGTATTATCGCAGTGGCACCCGGTAAACTCGCTATCGCCGTATTCTCTCCGCCCCTCGACAAATCAGGCAATAGCATCAAAGCCCAGAAAACACTGGAGTTTATGATAGACGAGCTTAAGCTGAATCTGCTGGATGCGCGCTGAGTTCCCAGGGCTAAAGCCCTGGGCTATATTAGATGGGGTTGCGACGGTGCTTTTGGTGAAATAAGTGGATGCTTTTGGTTAAATGGAGTTAAGTTCTGGGCTATATTAGATGGGGTTGGGACGGTGCTTTTGGTGAAATAAGTGGATGCTTTTGGTTAAATGGAGTTAAGTTCTGGGCTATATTAGATGGGGTTGCGACGGTGCTTTTGGTGAAATAAGTGGATGCTTTTGGTTAAATGGAGTTAAGTTCTGGGCTATATTAGATGGGGTTGGGACGGTGCTTTTGGTGAAATAAGTGGATGCTTTTGGTTAAATGGAGTTAAGTTCTGGGCTATATTAGATTGGGTTGGGATGGTGCTTTTGGTGAAATAAGTGGATGCTTTTGATTAAATGGAGTTAAGTTCTGGGCTATATTAGATTGGGTTGGGACGTTGCTCTTGGTTAAATAGGCGATTGCTTTTGGTTAAATAATCTAAAGCGCTGGCTAAATGGAGCTAAAGCCCTAAGCTAAAAATACTTCAATCATAGCCCAGGGCTTCAGCCCTGGGAATGGTATATTTCTTGTAGCCTTTTAAGCGCCTGAACAAGTTTTTATCATCACATGTTGTATACTTTATGGAAGTAAAAGATTACTACAAGATATTGGGGGTAGAAAAGGCAGCAACGGCGGAACAAATCAAAAAGGCTTACAGGAAACTGGCTGTAAAGTACCATCCGGACAAAAATCCGGGAGACAAGGCCGCAGAAGAGAAATTTAAGGAGTTGAACGAAGCCTACGAAGTACTCAGTGATGCCGGGAAGCGTAAGAAATACGATCAGTTTGGGGAAAACTATCAGTATTACGAACAACACGGCGGCCGCCCGGAAGATTTTGACTGGTCACAGTTTGGTGGTGGCAAGCAGGGTAGCTACACCTACTCTGGTAATGTGGAAGACATGTTTGGCGGTGGGGAAGGGTTCTCTGATTTCTTTGAACAGTTGTTTGGCAGCCGCTTTGCAGGCAGCCACCGCAGGCAGCAGGGACCGGCCCGTGGCCGGGATGTGCAGGCCACTATGGAAGTATCACTGGAAGATGCCTATAGCGGTGCCACCAGACAGGTAGAAGTAAACGGCAGCCGGCTGAATATCAAAATGAAACCAGGTCTTTATGAGGGGCAGGTAATCCGGCTGAAAGGAAAAGGCTCTCCGGGCCGCCAGAGCGGACAACAGGGGGATCTGCTGATCTCTATCCACATCAGCCCTCATCCTCAATATGAACTGAAAGGCCAGGATATTCATACAGATGTGCCTTTACCGCTGTATACGGCCATCCTGGGTGGTAAACTGACGGTTCCCACTCCGGCAACGACCCTGAGCATGAATATCCCCGCAGGCACAGACAGCGGCAAGGTGTTCCGCCTCAAAGGCAAAGGCATGCCGGCTTACGACCACAAAGGAATACCAGGCGACCTATATATCAAGACTGTTATACATATTCCGAAGAACCTTTCTGCCAAAGAAAAGGAACTGTTTCAGCAACTTTCACAACTAAATGAGAACGGTCATGCTTAAACTTTTTGACTACCTGGAAGAAGTGATTGCCACCGAGAGAATATCGCAGTTAAAGAACCCGCCCCTGCTGTATACCGCCAGCGAAATCATGCATGAACTGGGTTATGAAGACCCACATATGCTCCAGGAACCCCTCGACAGAGCTATGCATGCCTGTGCCTCCCTGCAGATACCGGTCAACTACAACTTCCGCAAAATATATTGCTTTAAAGACGGCGGCGAGATGGAAACAGACTGGCAACTGTCTGAGCTGGCCACCTACCTCTTTATGATCAACTGTAATCCGCTCAACCCGCTGGTAGCTAAAGCACAACTTATATTCATGATGAAAGACAGGGTATGAGAAATGTCAACCGGACCGGTATTCTGATCGTGATCATCATGGGTACCACCATGGCGGGAATAGACTCCAGTATTGTTAATATATCCCTTCCCGTTATGAGCAGGCAGTTCAACTGTACACTCAGTGAAATAGAATGGGTGATCACCGTATACATGCTGAGTTTTTCTATATTGATGCCACTGACCAGCTGGCTGAAAAGCAGGATTGGTTTTTTTAATCTCTATATTGGCGCTGTTGCCCTTTTTACCTTTGGGTCTTTGTTGTGCGCCTTGTCCACCACGTTGCCTTCCCTGCTGGTAGGCCGTGTGATACAGGCGCTTGGTGGTGGGGCCATGGCGCCTACCTCTATGGCCATCATCTCGTATGTGTTTCCGGCCCGCGTAAGGGGCACCATCCTGGGTTGGTGGGGCCTTGGCAACATGGTTGGACCAGCCATCGGTCCTACATTGGGAGGTGTTCTTACCCAGCAGTTCGGCTGGCCTTCTATCTTCTATATCAATCTCCCTATAGGTATTATCACAATAATCCTCTCCTTCAAATACCTGAATGTTCTGCGAAGTCAGGCTAAACTGAAGCTGCCTTTCGATATCTGGGGCTTTACCTTCCTGACTGTTTTCCTGGTATGCCTGCAATATGGAGTGGCCAGGGCAGAAGTGAAGGGCATCGGTTCTCCTGAAATACTGGCCACGCTGGGCGTGGCGGTGGTGGCACTGTTGCTTTTTATTCTGATAGACCGGGGCAAACAGATACCGCTCATTGACCTGCACCTGTTTACCAACTACGCTTTTGTGAGTTGTATACTGGTCACTATTTCCCGGGCGGCGGCCTTGTTTGGTGGATTGTTTCTGATGCCTTTCCTGCTGCAGGAGCAGATGGGTTTTTCAGAAGGAGTGTCAGGGCTGCTGATACTGCCTAACTCTGTTTTTATGGCAGCCATGATGCCTTTTGCCGGTAAGTGGTCCGATAAACATGGTTCCCGTGAGATCTCCATGCTGGGCATTATGTTGCTGGCTGTTTCCATGTATCTTTTTTCCCTGCTCGACAGGGGCAGTAATATCTGGTATGTGATGATCGCTATGACGGTGAGAGGTTTTGGTATGGGCCTGTTGCTGGCACCACTGAATGCAGCTACGCTTAGTGCTGTGAGGCCCAGTGAGGTGACTATGGCTTCCTCCATCAGTACACTCATGCAACAGGTGGGTGGTGCTATCGGAATTGCAGTGCTTGCCATTGTTACACAAACCACTTTCAACAATTACGTGCTGGCCGGGAGGCCTTCCCTGAGCGCGCATCATCTGGCGCTGCGTGAAGGTTTCCTGATCTCCCTCTTCATCCTGCTGGTGACGCTGGTGCCCGCATGGTTTATGCCCCGCAGGAATATTGTGCTGAAAGATACCGACACCCATATTGATACCTGATGTATATTGGCGCATAATTTTGGTTAATAACGCGGACCTATTCCCGAACATATGGCTATAAACGGCAAGACACATATTTTGATGGTGGATGATGATGAGGATGATTTTTTTCTGGTAAATGCACTGCTGCAGGATATTTCACCCGATCAATACATGCTGCAATGGGTATCATCTTACCGGGAAGCACTGGCTGTCATTGAATCCAGGGCCCACGACCTGTATCTGGTGGATTATCGTCTGGGTAGCCATACCGGTATAGATGTGTTGCACCATTTCCGCAATCTGGGCTATAAGGCCCCCGTGATCCTGTTTACCGGCAAAGGCGATTATCATATCGATAAAGAAGCTATGCAGGCCGGTGCAGCCGACTATCTCGTGAAAAGCGAGATCACTGCAGTAGGACTGGAGCGTGCTATCCGCTACACGTTGGACAAATTCACACATCTCAACGTCATAGAAAAAAGTGAAAAACGTTACTTCAGTATCTTCGAAAAATCCAATGACGCTATCCTGCTGGCAGACAGCGAACATAAGATAGTGGCTGCCAACCCGGCGGCTATGCGCCTGCTCCGCTATGAGGAAGTAACCCTGTATAATCACTATCTCAGTAACCTGTTTGCCAATGAAGATCAGATAAAGGCTTTTATAGCGCAGTTGTGCAGCGATAAAGGAGTCGTGCAGCAGGAATATGTGTTCCGTACCCATCAGGGCCAACTGCTGGATGTTATTGTCAACGCTTCCCTGCTCGATGAAAAAAAGCAGCTGTACCTCTGTATCATACAAGATGTTACGGAAAGGAAACGAAAGGAACAGGAGAAGCAGCAGCATGAAAAGTTTGCCATCACCGGCCGTATTGCCAGGCTGGTAGCCCATGAAGTGCGTAATCCGCTTACCAACATATTACTGGCCGTATCTGAACTGAAAACAGCTGAACTGACTGATACGCCCGATGCTCATCTGTACCTCGATATTATGGAGCGCAATTGTCACCGTATCAATCAGCTGGTGACAGAGTTACTGGAGTCAACCCGTATGTCGGAGCTAAATATGCTGCCGCAGGGACTGAACGTGCTGATAGAGAAAACAATGCAGCTGGCTGCAGACAGGTTGCAGCTGAATAATATCCAGGTCATCAAACGGCTGGAGGAGCCCGACAGGCAGATTATGGCCGATGAAGACAAACTGATCATCGCGCTGCTGAATATTATTATCAATGGGATAGAAGCCATGAAGGCGGGAGATGGAACCCTGACCATCGATTCCTGGTACGAAGCCGACCGGGTTTTTGTTCGTATAACCGACACCGGTAGCGGTATTCCGCCGGAAAATCTGGCCAAACTGTTTGAACCTTTCTTTACCAGTAAAACAAAAGGTACGGGCCTGGGGCTGACAGCTACCCAGAATATTATACTCAACCACAAGGGGACAGTGAATGTAGAAAGTAAGCTGGGTGCAGGTACCAGCTTTCTGATCAGTTTTCCGGTGGTAACGTAATCCTGTAAAGGCGCAAAGCAGCAAGGATGACATCATGTTCATCTTTGCTGCTTTGTGTCTTTGTGGAAAAGCATCAGGCTTCTTTGAAGCCTGTTTGTGTGAAGACGATCTTTCTTTGTTTGTACAGATTTCCAATCGTCATTTTGAAGGTCTTTTTGCTCATCCCGAAGAACTCCTGTATTTCTTCAGGAGTGGATTTATCATGGTAAGGCAGATAGCCATTGTTTTCGTGGAGGAGGCGAAGGATCTTTTCCCCTTCATCTTCCACCCGTTTATAGCCGGGCTGGCCCAGTATCACATCGATTTTATCATCTTTTATCTGGCGGATGAAGCCCTTGAGTTTGTCGCCTATTTCCACGCTGCGGAAGAGCTCATTGTGATGGAGGATACCGGTATGCTGGTTGTTGATGATCACCACATAACCGATGTCTGTGCGTCGGTATATGATGAGGTCTACCTGGTCCATTTCCTTCACGCTGATGTTTTCGTTGCTGAGGAGGCGGTCAAATTTCTCGGTGGCAGCCACGCGGCCGGTCATCTCGTCGATGTATATTTTGACGAGGTATTCCTGTCCGGGTACCATACGGGTCAGTTGCTGGGATTGGGGCACGAACAGGTCTTTCATGAGGCCCCAGTCGAGGAAGGCCCCCTGCCGGGTGGCGCTGACGGCTTTAAGGGTCACAATATCGCCGGCGATGCCATAAGGTTTCTGGGTAGTGGCGATCAGTCTGTTTTCGGAATCGTGATACAGGAACACTTCCAGTTCGTCACCTATTTTGGTGCCTTCAGGCACAAACCGTGTGGGTAGTAGTATTTCCTGGTCTACCCCTTCCAGATACACGCCAAAATCAGCTTCTTTTTTAACCCTCAACAGGTTGTACTCACCCACCTTTATCATAAAAAACAATTAAGTATACGGCTGCAAGTTACTTATAGATTGCGGATTGTGGGAATCATATTCTGCTTACTTTTGTAACATTGGCCGTTAGGGCTGTTTTTATTGCCTGTAATTGCTGATCTAAACCAACCAGACCATCTTATGACGATTTTATTATTTACATTGATCCTGCTTGCCGGGGCCTTTCTGGCAGGGCTATTGGGGTCACTCACCGGGTTAGGAGGCGGTGTGGTAATCATTCCGCTGCTGACCCTGGTCTTCCACGTTGACATCCGTTATGCCATTGGGACGGCGCTGATTGCCTCCATTGCCACCTCTTCCGGCTCTGCCTCTGCTTACGTAAAGGAAGGGATTACCAACATCAGACTGGGCATGTTCCTGGAAATAGCTACTACTACCGGGGCGGTGATAGGGGCGCTGATAGCGGTCTTTATCCCCACTAATGTGGTGGCTATCATTTTTGGCTGTGTGCTGATTTTTTCCGCGTTTATGTCAATGCGTAAGAAAACGCAGGCTGTTTCCGATGAAGACGTGAGCAAGCTGGCCCGTCAGCTGAAGCTGAACGGTTCCTATCCTTCCGGGGGCGGCGTTGTATCTTACAAGGTAAGACATGTGCCGGGCGGATATTTTATGATGATGTTTGCCGGCGTTATGTCGGGCCTGCTGGGTATTGGTTCCGGCGCCTTAAAGGTGCTGGCGATGGACAACGTCATGCGTATTCCCTTTAAAGTGTCTACTACCACCAGCAACTTTATGATCGGGGTTACCGCTGCGGCCAGTGCCGTAGTATACCTGCAACGGGGATATGTAAGCCCGGGGCTGTGTATGCCGGTGGTACTGGGTGTACTGGCGGGTGCTTTCGGTGGGTCCAGGCTGCTGGTAAAAGCCAATACTAAATGGTTACGTATAGTCTTTAGCGTTGTAATCACCTTCCTGGCGTTTCAGATGATTTATAATGGTTTAACCGGTAAACTGTAGGACATGAAGCTTTTTTCAAAACATTTCTGGGCAGATAAGGATATTCAGCAACTGATCGGTAAACAGCTGCGTGTCGGAGTGATCACATCCAGTATTATAGTATTGTTGGGTGGTATCGTGTATCTGTACCGGCACGGACATGAAAGTCCCGACTATGGAACCTTTACCGGTGTACGGGAAGGTCTGGACAACCTGCCTGGCATCCTGAAGGGTATCATGGCTGGCCAGGGACGGGACGTGATACAGCTGGGCATTGTTTTATTGATCGCAACGCCTATTTTTCGTATAGTCTTTTCCGTTGTAGCATTTTTGCTGGAGAAGGATTACCTGTATGTGGTCATCACCCTGATCGTACTGTCGGTGATTACTTTCAGTATGGTAGGAGGATTGGAACGATTGTAACTACTCGTACGATATTATAAAAAGGGCAGCCCGGGCTGCCCTTTTTTATTGCAGATATGTTTTACCAGCCGGGATTTTGCGGATAGGGAGTACCAGTGGTAGTGGCATCGATCTGATCCTGTGGGATAGGTCTGAGCCAGTGTTTGGGCGATTTAAAGTTGCCTCTGGAATTGTCGTCGTTGTGTTTCAGCAGTCTGTCCTGCAGGGTATGTGTCCTTACAAGATCCAGCCATCTTACGTTTTCGCCGGCCAGCTCACGGGAGCGTTCATCGAGGATGAAGTCGGGGTTGAGGTTGGCGACGGTGATATCCATTTTTGTTTTATCACCGGTAGGGAAGGCGGCTCTTTCCCGTACAGCATTCACATAGGTTACGGCTTCAGCAGGGTGGCCGCTCTGCATCAGTGCTTCTGCTGCCACCAGATAGGTTTCTGCCAGGCGGTAAGCGATGAGGGGCCGGATAGATGGCGCATTCATATCAGATCGTTTGGTATCAACGTATTTGGATAATGCCGGTGACATTTTGATAGAATATTTACTGGACGGGATCAGTGTATAAGGTGCGGCAGCGATCTGTGCATCCGTAAACTTCCCTTGTGGCATGTAGATACAGGTGTCTCCCAGCTTCATTTTAGGCTTGCCGGGAGCAGCGCCAGCCGGAGCGCCCGGTGGCAGCGGGTTAGGCCATACCGGAATGCTGCCGGGATTGTTACAGAACCATACCGTCTGAAAACTTTTATCGAAGCGGGTATCATTTTTCCGTTCTGCAAAAACAGTATCAATCAGCCATTTGGTGGGCACTGCACGGATGTAGGGACGGCCGTCACGAATATTGCGGGCCATACCGTCTATCTTTTCATACTGTGGTACAAACAGGTGTACAAGCATATTGTCGGGGGTACTGTTGTTTTGGGTAGGAGAACCGTTGTACGACAGACTGGAGGTATGTTGTACGGTCCACAGTACTTCTGCATTGTTTTCATTGCCTTCGGCGAAGACGCTGCCAAAATCGGGCAACAGCGACAAACCCAGTGTAGGAGCGGTTGTCAGCAGGTCTGTTGCAGTGGTGGCAGCATCCTGGTAGTCTGTGGCTTTGGCAGCTTTGCTGCCAGCCCGGGTGAGGTATACTTTAGCCAGTACATGTTTGGCCGCAGCTGCATTGGCTCTTCCGGGATCTATTCCTTTAGGGCCGGGTGCCAGATCAGGCATGGCCTCTTTCAGGTCGGTGATGATGGCGTCGTATACTTTAGCCAACGGATCTCTGTTGGCCGAAGTGACAGGCCCGGAAATAAAGGTAGTGGTAAGTGTTACATCTCCCCAAAGCTGTACCAGTACAAAATAATAGTTGGCCCGGAGGAATTTGGCTTCTGCAACGGCCTTCCTGCGTACGGCATCGGTAAGACCCGGAGCGGTGGGCGCAAACTGAATCACAGCATTGCAGGTATTGATGTAGGTGTAGATGTTGTTCCATTGGGCTTTAAACTTACCATCACTGGGCAACAGTCCAGGATCATAGGTCATAAAGTTCTGGTTGCCGTCGTTACCTCTTTTAAACTCATCGGTACCAGGCGTGGTCATGGAGAAATAATCTTCACAACCCCAGACGGTGCGGGTGCCTGCATAAGAAGCATCCAGTGCGGCATTTACGCCCTGCGCTGTTTTATAGAAATCCGGTACCAGTACGGACCGTGGTGTTTCATTCAGCATCTTGCTGCAACTTCCCAGAAAAGAAACGCTGGTAAAAAAGCTTATAGCGAGCAATATTTTTTTCATAACTCAGGGTTTTGAAGATTATAAAGTAAGGTTTACCCCGAAGAGCATAGACCAGGTGGCAGGCGTATCTGCGTTGATGTTGCCGGCGGATTCAGGATCTACACCATGGAACTTGTTGCGGTATTCAGAGAAGAAAATAAGTGGGTCCTGTGCAGAAACATATACGCGCAGGGAACGTGCTTTCAGCTTCTGGATAAAGGAGGAAGGGAGATTGTATCCCAGGCTCAGTGTTCTGATCTTCAGGTAGCTGCCATCGATATATCCCAGTGTGGAGTTGTATTGTGTTTGTGTTCTGGACTGGTTGGGTTTTGGGAAATAGGTTTCTCCGTTGGTAGGTGTCCAGTAGTTGACATTGAGGTTGTTGTAGTTACCCTGGAAGGTGTTGGCAAAACCGCCGCCATACAGTTTGCTGTTGAGCGTGCTGCCTATGCGCGCATACATCACGATGGTAAAATCAAAACCTTTGTAGCTGAAGCGGTTGGTCATACCGCCTTCCCATTTGGGTTGAGGAGTACCTACGATGGTTTTGTCTGCATCACTGAAGGTGCTGTCGTTGTTGATATCTTTCACGCGGATAGTCCCAATCACGGAAGAGTTGCCGGTTACTTTCTGACCATAGGCTATTGCAGTCGTGGAATCGGCTTTGATATTCTGCCAGATGCCGATGCGTTGGTAGTCGTAGTAGGAGCCGATAGGATGACCTACAAACCAGTTGTTGGAGATATCCTGTTGTATTCCATTGTACAGTTCTGTGATTTTACCTCTGTTGATGAAGAAGTTAAGATCTGATGTCCAGGTGAAATCACCGGCGCCTTTGCCTTGTACATTGACAGTGGCCAGGTGTATTTCAAGACCTTTATTTTGTGTTTTGCCTATGTTGACGAGTACATCACCCGGGATACCTGAGGTGCCGGGCAAATGCAGTGGCAGCAACAGATTGCTGGTGTTGGCGGAATATACTTCCACACTACCGGTGATACGGTTGTTGAGCAAACCGAAGTCAATACCGAGGTTGGCGGTGGTAGTGTATTCCCATTGCAGTGCGGAGTTGGGGGCTGTATTGATGAATACGCCGGTCACGTTGGAGGAACCGTAGTTGTAGTTTATTCCTTTGAGGGCACCTAATGTCTGATAGGGATTGATAGCCGTGTTGCCGGTGCGTCCATAGCTGGCACGGAGTTTCAGGTTGCTGAACAATCTGGCGCTGTGCATGAATTTTTCATTGCTGATATTCCAGCCAACAGCAGCAGAAGGGAATCCCTTGAATTTGTTGCCAGGTGCGAGTCTTGAGCTACCATCGCTGCGGGCGGTGAGGGTGAGGAGGAAACGTTGGTCGAAGTTGTAGTTGATCCTGCCCATGTAGGAGATGATGTCCCATTTGCTTTCGGAGCCGCTGCCGGCGAGGTTGAGGCCATAGGTAGCGTTGAAGTACTGCAGGTCGTCAGACAGGAGGGTGGTGTTGTTATAGTTGTTGGTCTGGCTGCCGGATTCCTGCAGGCTGTACAGGCCGGTGAAATTGATGCGGTGTTTGCCGAATTGGTGATCATACACCAGGAGGTTTTCCAGGGTGTAGTTGATTTCGTTGTTGTATTTGTTTTCGCTGGTGTTGAGGCTACCGAGGTTGTTGGTAGTTTTGCTGCCGGCGAAGTTGCCGTAGTTATCACTTTTGATTTCTGCTCCGCCATTGAAGCGATATTTCAGGCCGGGTAAGATGTTGATATCGAGATAGGCGGTGGTAAAAGTTCCGGAGCGTTTTCTTTTTTCCACGGTGGCGCCTGGGAGGAAATCGGCCAGTGGGTTCCAGATCTGTTTCTGGCTGCCGGCGAGGAAGTCGTTGATCAATGCGCCGGTGCTGTCGTAGGCAGGGGCCATAGGACTGGCTCTGAGGGCTTGTCCCATGGGGTTCACGCTTTCGCCGGTGGTAGTAGAAAAGTTGTTGAGCGAGCTGACACCGATTTTGAAAATCTTATTGATTTCATGATCGATGCTGGCTTTTACGGTGAAGCGTTCGAAGGACTGGCCGGGATATACACCCGTTTCTTTATAATATCCGGCAGAGGCACTGAACTGTGTTTTATCGTTACCACCGGAGATGCCTATCTGGTGGTTGGTCATGATGCCGGTTTTGTAAACGAGGTCTTGCCAGTTGGTGCTATTGCCTTTGGCCAGTTGTCTTCTTTCTTCTGCATCAAAGGCATCTATCAGTATCTGCGGATCTTCAGGGCCGCTGTATTTTAAAGGCGGGTCCTGGGTACCATTCCAGTAGGCCCATTTTTTCAGGCCGGCATATTGTCCGGCGTTCATGAGGTCGTAGTTGCCGGAGGGTTTTACGAAGCCGCCGTATCCGCTGTAGGTGACAATGGCTTTGCCGCTGCGTCCGCGTTTGGTGGTGACGAGGATCACGCCGTTGGCGCCTCTGGAACCGTAGATAGCGGTGGAAGAGGCGTCTTTAAGGACATCTACAGAGGTGATATCATCCGGATTGAGGTCGTTGATATCGCCGTTGTAGGGGATACCGTCTACTACAAACAGCGGGGAGTTACCTGCTTTGAGCGATCTGCTGCCGCGGATGAGGATGGAGGGTTTGGCACCTGGTTTACTGTTACCACCGCTTTTCTGAATATCGATGCCGGCGCCTTGTCCTTTCAGGATAGATGTGAGGTTGGAGGCGGGCACATCGCGGATGGCCTGTGCATTGATGGTGGTGATGGAACCGGTTACGTCGGCACGTTTCTGTGTGCCATAACCTACCACCACTACTTCATTCAGTTCTCCCTTGTCTACTGCCAGAGAGATGCTCACATTATTCATGTTGGTGTTGTCCACCTTCAGTTCACGGGAGATGAAGCCAGTATATGAAATTTTAATGAAAACGTTTGCAGGTACATCCAGCTGAAAAGTACCATCTACTTTGGTGGTGATACCTTTGTTAGTACCTTTTACTGTGATGGTGGCTCCTGGCAGCGGTTCACCCGACTGAGAGGTGACACGGCCCTTAACGCTGACGGTTTTGTCCTGTGAGTATAACGGTGTCGTATATACGTAGATAGACAATAACCAACAAATCATGATTTGAAGCAGGCGCAGGGATGCGGCCTGCCGTCCTGAAGGAATTTTCATAACGTTAGTTTTAGGTTGATAAAATGGAATATTGTTTGTTATTCGGTGATATCCTTTCCGTTGAGTCTTAATGCCATTTGAGTTTCAAACAGGGAAGCCGGTGCTACGGCTTGTCCGGGGACACCGGCGGAGCGGCTGCCACACGGCCATCCAGGGTTATGTTTTGTGCAGCGCCTTCCAGTTGCAGAAATTTATCAGGTGGTGCCGGATGTTTTATCTGTTGCAGCTGAATGCTGCCGGCGTCTGAAATGCGTACCAGCGGCTCTTTACCGGTATTGCCGGGAAGGGTCCATCTGTTGAATTGTATCTGTTGAATATCGCTGGCAATTACTGCGGGCCGGGCATCAGGTTTATCGCTGGTATAGGAAACGTTATTAAAGCGGATATTCCTGGCATGACGGATATACAGAGCATAAGCGGGAATCTGTTTGCCAAACATTTTTATCTCCGGATAATCGTTTTCCCTTTCTTCCAGTTTTACCTGTGCATCGGCGGCAGTACCTTCTCCCGGTACATTGATACGGATATTTTCAAGGGTGATACCATCGATATAGTGGCCGGGAATACCGCTGATGAGCATACCTGTCCAGGTGCCGTGTTGTACGGTCACATTTTTTATTTTGATGTTGCCAATGCTACCTACAGCCTGTCTGGCATCGCCTTCCCGGAAGGTTTTCAGCCGGGCACCGAGGCGGATGATAATGGGCATGTTGACCTTATCCATCTTTACATCACTGATCTCGATGTTCTGCAGTTTGGCACCATCAACAGAAAACAGTTTGATGCCGCCTTCTCTGGCGAAGGCTACATCTATGTTGCTGACACGGATGTTTTCGAAGTTGCCGGCCGATTCGGTACCGAATTTAATAGCGCCTTCGCCGGTATTGATTTTAATATTGCTGATGGTCACATCGCGGCAGGGATAGGGACTGGTAGTTTTAAAGCAGATGGCGTCGTCGCCGCTGTCGATATCACAATCGCGGATGTTAACTTTTTCACAGCAGTCGATATCGATGCCGTCATTGTTGCCCAGACCGCGGCTGCGGATGACTACTCTTTCTGCGAGTACATTGGTACAATGGAAGAAGTGCATGGTCCAGGCGGTAGGACCCTGCAGATGAATATCAGTCACCTTTACCTGACGGCAGCGGACAAACCGTACCAGGAAAGGGCGTCTGTCGTGTCCGCCGGAGGCTCTTACCAGTTTGCCCTGGCCGTCAATTGTGCCTTTGCCGGTGATGCCGGTATTACTGGCATCTACTGCGCCGATGAGGGCATATCCCATCTGCTGGCCAAGGCCGTCTTTAAAGCCATCAACGATCTGATAGTCTTTGATATCGGGGCTTCCCAGGAGCGTACTGTTTTCTTCTACCAGCAGTACTACATTGTTTTTAAGTAAGAGAGTGCCGGTCAGCCAGGTGCCGGCGGGCACGCGTACCTGGCCGCCACCCTGTGCGGAACAGGCATCGATGGCCTGCTGAATGGCAGCGGTGTTGAGTGTTTTACCATCACCGACAGCACCAAAACGGGTGATGTCGATAATCGTTTTTTTATCGGTTGCACCAGCCAGCATAGCCAGCAGCAACCAGCATATAATCTGGAGTGAGCGGAAGTTTTTCATAACCTGTGGAAATAAAGAGACAGGTGACAACGAAGTCTCATCTGTTGTCACCTGGTTTTTTATAAAGTGCCTGCTGTTTCAACTTTGATCACAGTAGCGATGGCATCAGGAGCTTGTGCAGGCACATTGATCACTACACCTTCATCGGTGGTAGTAGTGCTGAGTTTTTTGCCGCCAGCCAGCAGTTGGGCACTGTTGATTTTATTTTTCAGACCGGGGACCACCAGTTTACCATCGGCGGGCCAGTTAAATACATGGAGATAAAGAGTGGTATTGCTGCCATTTGTTTTCTTAGTGCAGCGGCCCCAGGGCAGCGCACCCAGCGGGCTTCCGTTGGTGGCGTAGATGGCTTCACCGTTTACTTTCATCCACTGACCGATGCCTTTAAGACCATCGATGCTGCCTTGTGGAAACTGCCCCAGTGCATCAGGTCCAATGTTCAGGAGGTAGTTGCCGTTTTTGGAGGCTATGTCTACGAGGTTTCTGATCAGTGTTTCAGTGCTTTTCCATTTGTTGTCGTAGTTTTTGTAGCCCCAGGTACCGTTCATGGTCATGCAGGTTTCCCAGTCGCGGCCATCGAGTTCAGACTGTGTAGGGATCTTTTGTTCTGGTGTTTTATAATCGCCAGGGAAGTTGGGCCTTTTGAGGCGGTCGTTTGTGATGATATTGGGTTGCAGAGAGAGTACAGCCTGCAGTTTTTTAGCAAATTCATCGGTCATGTTGGTAGGAGTGTCCCACCATAATACCGCTACATCACCGTAGTTGGAGAGCAGTTCCTTCACTTGGGGAACGGCTACTTCGTCGATGTATTCGCCCATGGTGGCGCTGGTTTGAGCCGGGTCCCAGTGGCCGGTATTGTCTTTCGTATAGGCGTCTATTTTAGCTGAGTCGGGGTTGGCCCATCCTTCGGAGGTTGCTTTGCGGGCGGCCGCACCACCGGGGTTGTTCCAGTCCTGTGCCTGGGAATAGTAGAAGCCCAGTTTAAGGCCGTATTTTTTACAGGCTGCCGCCAGTGGTTTCAGTACGTCTTTTCCATAAGGAGTGGCGTCGGCGATGTTCCATTTGCTGGCGCCGGATTTGAACATGGCGAAGCCGTCGTGGTGTTTGGCGGTGATAACGATGTATTTCATGCCGGCATCTTTGGCGGCTTTTACCCAGGCGTCGGCATCATATTTTACCGGGTTGAAGGATTTGGCCACCTGCTGATAATCGGCTACTGATATTTTACCGCGGTTCATGATCCATTCGCCACCGCGACCTATCTGGTGTCCCTGCCAGTTTCCTGCCAGCTGAGCATATACGCCCCAGTGGATGAACATGCCAAAACGGGCTTCCCGCCACCATTTCATGTGCTGATCCTGTGAAGTGGGTGTTTGTGCAAAAATGGATTGCGTGGCGCAGCTGAGCGCAAACAGAAAGAGTACTAGTTTTTTCATTACGTGTTATTAAACGGTGATAAATGCTGATTATTCTGATTTTCCTGATTCCGGATGAAATTATGAACCGTGATAAATGCTGATTTTTTTGATGCTCCTGATGATGAGTGCTGGCCGAAGTTTATGTATGGCATGCAAATGATCACAGGTGGGAAAAATCGTTTTTGTCAGGCTTACAGGGCTTTTTGTTCGGTTTTTTATTCTATTTTACTGCAATCGTTTGCATAATCTATACAAAAAATAAGCGCGGAGCGCTTGTCTGACATTGATGAATTTGATTTGGTTGATGCTGCTGATCTCATATTTTAATAAGTCTTCAGGAGCATAAAATTGTTGTACTAAAGATCGGGAATAATTCCCCCGTGGATTGTTGCGATTTTAACTTTTTGTCATGCTTTTTTCGCATTATCAGCCGGACTCGGAAAGAATTATACAATTCCGGAATCAGGTGTTATCTTAGCTGTTATCCTCATCTATCTAAAGCAGGAATAATGGTGAACATGAAATCAATCCTTGGGCTGGCCCTGGCTATTGGTATTGCCTTCCACGCCCATGCGCAAAAGCGGGCCGCTACGGCAGGTCCGAACATTGTACTGATCTATGCAGATGACCTCGGTTATGGCGACATCAGTTGTAATGGCGCCACCAAAATACGCACACCAAATATCGACCGTCTGGCATCACAGGGAGTCCGGTTTACCAACGGACATGCCTCTTCGGCTACCTGCACACCTTCCCGGTATTCCATCCTTACGGGCCAATACGCCTGGCGTAAGAAAGGCACTGGCATCGCCCCTGGGGATGCTTCCCTGATCATCGATACAGCCGTTACCACCCTGCCTTCGCTGTTGCGCAAAGCAGGTTATGCTACGGGCGCTGTAGGGAAATGGCACCTGGGCATCGGTGACAGCAAAGGGCCGGACTGGAATGGTGAACTGAAGCCGGGCCCGCTGGAAATAGGTTTCGACTACTGCTGGATCATGCCGGCTACGGCGGACCGTGTACCTTGTGTATATGTGGAAAACCACCGGGTAGCCAACCTGGACCCTGCTGATCCGATTAAAGTCAGCTATACAGCACCTATCGGTAACGAACCTACGGGGAAAAAGAATCCGGAGCTGTTGGTCATGCACTCATCCCAGGGCCACAACAATGCTATCGTTAACGGTATTGGCCGTATTGGCTTTATGCAGGGCGGTACCGCTGCATTGTGGAAAGATGACAGCATTGCCGCCGTACTAACGGAGAAGGCACAACGTTTTATTGTTGATCATAAAACTGCTCCTTTTTTTCTATACTTCGCTACGCATGATATTCATGTGCCCCGCGTTCCTGGCAAAGCCTTCGCCGGCAAAAGCGGCATGGGCGTGCGCGGAGACGCTATCCTGCAGCTCGACTGGACAGTTGGCCGCATTATGCATACACTCGACAGCCTGCACCTGAGCGATAATACCATCTTTATTTTTACGAGCGATAACGGTCCCGTTGTAGATGATGGTTATGCAGACCAGGCCAGGGAACTGCTCGGCGGGCATACACCTTCCGGCATTTACCGCGGTGGTAAATACAGCAACTTTGATGCAGGTACCCGTGTGCCGCTGATCATCCGCTGGCCCGGAAAAAGCCGCCAGGGCGTGTCCAATGCGCTGGTAAGCCAGGTCGATTTGCTGGGTTCCTTTGCTGCTCTTACCGGTCAGCAGTTGCAGCATGAAGATGGGCCCGACAGCTTTGATATGATGGCTGCATTCACCGGTAAAGACCTCAAAGGCCGTGAAAGCGTTATCGAACATGCCGGCATGCTCAGCATCATCAAAGGCAACTGGAAATATATTACTCCCGGCAACGGTGCGCGTTATGACAGCGCCACAGCAATAGAACTGGGCAACGATCCCGCTCCACAACTGTATGACCTGCGCAAAGATCCGGGTGAAAAAAACAATGTGGCCGCACAATACCCGGCTGTGGTGAAGGAACTGTCTGCACAGCTGAAAGCCTTAAAAGATGCAGGCAGAAGCCGGTAATTTTTAAATAAGATATTTTGCTTTAGGCTACTTTCAGCTACCAACGCTTCGTCTTTCAATACCAACCAGATTATCAGTACTCCTTCCTGTTTTAAAGTATTACTTTTCAACAGGAAGGATTTTTTGTGACCATTCCCTCAAAAAAACTCTTTGAAATTTGCAAACGATTGCATATTTTCGGTACAGCCAGGATCTGATTGCCCATCTTTGTAGTGTGGGAGCATAGATAATTGTTAGCTTCGTCTCTGAACGTTTTCCACCGGAAACTGCCTGTAGCCCAGTGTTGTTGAAAACCCGTTTCCCTTACGACTGTTTTTTGGAAGTTTTAAATCAACACTTTATGAAGTCCCCGTAATGCCATCATGCTTGTAACAGGAGTACCCTGCCTGTAGCCGGAACCATTTTGCAGCGTATAACAGTAATGAATATACGCTGATGGGAAGCGCATGTTTTTTATAACCCTCATTATCCACCTTTAAAGTTTTCTCCCTTTATGAAAAAAAGATACGCAATGATTTTATTGTTGCTGTGGTCTCTCACGACGCTGTCGCAATCCCTGCCATCCAATTTTCAGCGGGTGCAGGTAACAGGCGGCATCAGCAATCCTACATCCATGGCCTTTCTACCGGACGGTCGTATACTGGTATGCCAGGAAACAGGCCAGCTACGTGTAGTCAAAAACGGTGCTTTGTTGTCCACACCGGCCGTTACGTTGTCTGTCAATAGTAGTGGAGAACGTGGCCTGATTGGTGTGGCCACAGATCCTAATTTTGCCAGCAATCATTATATCTACCTGTATTATACGCATACGTCGGGGCCGCACAACCGGGTAAGCCGTTTTACCATGACGGGCGATGTGGCCGGGTCCGAAACGGCTATACTGGACCTGCCTACGCTAAGCGCTATCTACCACAACGGTGGCGGCCTCTCTTTTGGCAACGATGGTAAGTTGTACGTGTCTGTTGGTGATAATAAGGTAGGTGCCAATGCGCAGAACCTGGACAGCTACATGGGTAAGTTGTTGCGTATCAATACCGACGGTACCGTGCCGGCAGGCAACCCTTTCAGTGGTGGTGCACAACGCAGCCGCGTGTGGGCGTACGGGTTACGCAACCCCTTTACCAATGCCATCGATCCTGTTACCGGTAAGATCTACATCAATGATGTAGGTGAATCCACCTGGGAAGAAATCAACGATGCCACCACCGGTGGCCGTAACTTCGGATGGCCCGACCAGGAAGGTAACTGCAGCGGTTCCTGCACCGGCCTCACCAACCCCATCTACCGCTACAGCACCAACAGAAACGCTGCTCCTCCTGATGGACAGGGCTGCGCCATCAATGGTGGCACCTTCTTCAACGGCGCCATCAGCAACTATCCCGCTACCTATAACGGTAAATACTTTTTCCTCGACTACTGCGGCGGCTGGATCAATTACCTCAACCCCGCTTCTCCCTCCAGGAGCGCTTATGCTACTGGTCTGGGTGGTGGCCTCGTATATCTCAAACAGGGCCCTGACGGTAATCTGTATTACCTGAGCCGCGATAACAGCGCATTATATAAGATTGTGTACACCGGCACGCAGGCGCCTTCGATCACAACACAGCCGCAGCCGGTTACTGTACCGCAGGGCCAAACAGCGACCTTCAGTGTTACCGTAGTCGCTAACCCGGCGCCTACCTATCAGTGGCGGAAAAATGGCGTTAATATCAATGGTGCTACGACCGCTACTTATGCCATCGCCAATGTACAGCCGGCTGATACCGGTCTTTACAGTGTTGTGGTTACCAACAGTGCCGGCAGCGTTACCAGCAGCAATGCCCGCCTCAGTGTAACCAAGCCCAATACCCTGCCTGTAGCCACTATCACCTCTCCACTTAATAATGGCAAATTCCGTGCAGGCGATACCGTTAGATTCTCCGGTACCGGCACCGACGCGGAAGATGGTGTATTGCCTGCCGGCGCTTTCCACTGGTGGGTAGATTTCCATCATGCCAACCATGTCCACCCCGGACCGCAGTTGCCAGACAGTGTTACCAGCGGCAGATTTGTCATTTCCGCCGAAGGGCATACCGAAACAGATATCTGGTATCGTATACTCCTTTCCGTTAGAGATAGCCGGGGCGAGCTCGACACCACCTATGTGGAACTGTTCCCAGTGACTTCCAACATCACACTGCAAACGCAGCCCGCCGGTTTACAAATAAAACTCAACGATATTCCTTTCACCGCACCGTACAGTACCCCTACTTTGTCCGGTATGGTCAGGCCGATGGAAGCTGTGTCCCCACAGGTGCTCAATGGGGTAACCTATATTTTCGACCATTGGGCACACGGGGGCAGCAGAGTACAGAACATTACTATCACCGACAGTGACACCACCTACACCGCAGTGTTCAGGGCAGGAGCGGCTACCATCCAGCTGCAGCCGGTACAGGACGCTTATGTGCGGGATGGTACCAATGCCGGAACTACTTTTGGCACCACCGACTCTACTTTCCTGATCACCAAGGTATCGCCGGCCGGACAACTGAATAATGCCCGCGAAGCCTACCTGGCTTTTGATCTCACCAATACCGCGAGCGCAGTGTCTTCTGTCGTGCTGAAAGTGTATGGTCGTGTAGACGGTACCGTAGCCATGAGTGTACCGGTAGGTGTATATCCGCTGAGCAACACCACCTGGCTGGAGAAAACCATTACATGGAACAACAAACCCGCTTCCGGTGCCAATTTGCTGGCATCAAGCGTACTCACCAACGACAGTGCCCGTTACTATACCTGGGACGTGACCAGCTATGTACAAAGTGAGCTGGCAGCCGGCAGGAAAAAAATAGCTTTTGTCATGAAGAGCCAGCAGGCCCACGACCCGCGTATTTTCCTGAACTCAAAAGAAGCTGCCGCCAATCCGCCGTTGCTGGCTGTGATAGCCGATTCCACCGCTCCTTCTTCCTGTACGCCTGCAGTGGCCAGCGCGGATGATGGCAATGTGGCCGCCAACGCTACGGACAACGATATAAACACCCGCTGGTCTGCTTCCGGAGAGCAGTGGATACAGTTCTGTCTGGGTAGCGCCGCTACTGTCAACGGTGTGGATATCGCCTTTTATAAAGGAGATACCCGTCGTGCCCTGTTTGATATACAGGTGAGCAACGATGCCATTACCTGGACCAACGCTGCTACCGGTCTGCAAAGCAGCGGCACCTCCACCGCTTTCGAAACATTTACTTTCAATGGGGTAACGGCGAAGTATGTACGAATTTCAGGTCATGGTAATAATGTCAATGCCTGGAACAGTTATGCGGAAGTGAAAATCAGGACTACCACACTGGCTGCTAAAGCCGCTGTAGAGGCCGTTATGAGTGCCTATCCCAACCCTGCCGCCACCACCCTCACCATTACACTGAGACTGCCGTCTGCAGGACATACCACCCTTGGCGTATATGATGTGACCGGCAAACAATTGCAGGTACCCATCAACAGCAATCTGCCGGAAGGTATCCATACCAGCAACCTGTCTGTTTCAGGATGGCCGGCTGGCGTGTATTTCCTCAAACTGGTGCACAATGGAAAAGTGGTCGTGAAACGAATAATTATTGCCCCCCAGGGCTAAAGCCCTGGGCTATATTTGAGGACGCTGATGTTTAATTATATTTCCGGAGTAGAAAATAGCTGCTTATGTTTCTGCGTTGAATTTTCTAAATAAAAAATAGCCCGGGATTTTAGTCCCGGGCTATTTTCTTTGCTATTATTCTTTGCTAAAATTCAAATCAAAATACGTGGGCTACATTCCAAACTTTCATTCCAGCATAGAAGTTTGGTGTGTGCTAACCAAATACCTCCGTACTAACCCCAACAAATATAGCCCAGGACTTTAGTCCTGGGAATCCAGAGCGACAGCCTGCATGGCTTTCAGCTCCAGAACGGATGTGGTCCAGTCGCGGAGCTCATCGCAGTGTTGCGGATTGTTGAGCAGAGACTGGCCGTAGGAAGGAATCATTTGTTTGAGTTTACGCTGCCATGCTTCTGTTTCAACGTAGTCTTTAAAGCAACGTTTCAGCAGGTTGAGCATGATAGATACTGCGGTGGAAGCGCCGGGTGAGGCACCAAGCAGAGCGGCGATAGTGCCGTCGGCTGCGCTGACTACTTCTGTACCGAATTCCAGGATGCCGCCGTGTTCGGGATCTTTTTTGATTACCTGTACACGCTGACCGGCAATTTCCAGTTTCCAGTCTTCCATACGTGCTTCGGGGTAGTATTCACGAAGTGCTTCGAGTCTGTCTTCCGGTTTCTGGCGTACCTGAGCGATGAGGTATTTGGTCAGCGGAATATTGTCGAGGCCTGCGGATACCATTGGGTGGATGTTATCTACTTTGATGGATTTGGGCAGGTCGAAGATAGAACCGTTTTTCAGGAATTTGGTGGAGAAGCCGGCATAAGGTCCGAACAGCAGTGCTCTTTCACCATCGATCATGCGGGTGTCAAGGTGGGGTACTGACATGGGAGGAGCGCCTACAGAGGCTTTACCATATACTTTAGCCTGGTGTTGGGCAATGATGTCGGGGTTGGTGCAACGCAGCCACTGGCCGCTTACGGGGAAACCACCGAAGCCTTTACCTTCAGGGATATCGGATTTTTCCAGCAGGGGCAGAGAACCACCACCGGCGCCGATAAATACGAAGCTGGCTTTGATAGTCTGTTTCTCGCGGGTTTCACGATCTTTTACTTTTATGATCCAGCTGCCGTCATCTGCTTTTTTCAGATCACGTACATCGTGGTTGAAGTGTATGTTGACACCATCCAGTTGTTCGAGGTGGTTGAACAGTGCACGGCTCAGGGCGCCAAAGTTAACGTCAGTACCCATTTCCATATGGGTGGCCGCTACTTTCTGGTTGGGGTCGCGACCCTCCATTACCAGTGGCATCCAGGCTTTCAGCTGTTCCTGGTCTTCGGAGTATTCCATCTTTTTAAACAGATGGCACTGCTGCAAAGCTTTGTATCGCTTCTTCAGGTAGTCTACATTCTCTTCTCCCCATACAAAACTCATATGAGGGATACTTTGAATGAAGGCTTGCGGGTTGGAAATAATATTGTTCTCTACCAGATAAGCCCAGAATTGCCGGGACACTTCAAACTGTTCGGCGATATTCACGGCCTTCTTAATGTCTACAGAACCATCCTGCTTTTGCGGCGTGTAATTCAACTCACAAAAGGCAGAGTGGCCGGTACCTGCATTGTTCCACGCATCAGAACTCTCTGCAGCTGCCATATCCAGTCGCTCAAAAATTTCAATGGTCAATTCTGGTTGTAACTCTTTCAGGAGTGTTCCCAGTGTAGCGCTCATAATTCCGGCGCCTATTAAAACCACATCCGGACCTGTTTCAGACGTACGCTTGCTTCTAAACATAACCCCATTTTTATTCGAGGTGCAAAGTTACAATCAAAACATTTAGGGAGGATAATAAAATGAAGGATTAGGACTAATATTAACAATCTGATTACAATTCTTTCTGAATAAATTGAAAGTTTAGATAGATGACGGGAAAAGAGCGTATGAAAACGATTGCTTTAAATGATTATAAATAATTGAAAATAAAACTGTTATAATATTTTGCATAATGAATTCTCAGATATGATTATGGCTTTTGGAAGTTTGATATTATCTTAAGCCAGCCTGATATTTTTTTGACAGACAAGCTGCTTACTGCTGAGGTTGTACTTTTCATGGATCACTCCCCGAAACAGGAGCGTGATTTTTATAGTTATCAAGTCGTACCTCCTTATATAATATAGCAACATTTTACTTTTCCGTTAATATATCATGGCTGCTATTGATTCCATATTGGAAGCACTAATTTTAACGCATGATGAACAGACGAGAATTCTTCCGCGGCATATCCGCCGCCATCGTTATCCAGGCCGCCGGCCGGGTAGCTACCGCCGCCACCAGAATGGACTTTGAGCGTAAAACCGTATTCCGCTTCGCCATCGGCTCCGATTGGCACTATGGAGAACAGGGTACACAATATGAGCAGTTTTACCACGACCTCGAAAAGGCGTTTCAAACCTATGAGAAAGAAAATCCCTGCTCCTTCTTTGTTCTCAACGGAGACGTTATCCACAACGATCCGGCCTTTATGACGCCGGCATCCACACTCTTCAAACAAATACATCCCCGTGTATTCGCTACCCGTGGCAACCATGACCATGTGACAGCCGAAGCCTGGCAGCAGGCCTGGGGCCACCCGCTCAACCACGACGTGGTAATGGGTAACAACGTGATCCTGCTGGGCGATACCGCCGATATCGAAGGTAACTACCTGAGCCCTGATGTAGCCTGGTTCCGCGAGAAACTGGAACAACATAAAAAAGCAGCCAACATCTTCATCATTATCCACATCACTCCGGTGAAATGGACCAAACACGGCATCGATGCGCAGGAATTCCAGACCCTGATCAAACAATATCCCAATATCAGAGCGGTCTTTAATGGTCACGATCACCAGGAAGACAGTGTGAAATACCTCGACGAAAAAATTCCTTTCCTCTGGGATGGCCACGTAGGTGGTAGCTGGGGTGTCGACTATCACGGCTTCCGTGTAATAGAACTCAAGGAAGACGGCAGCCTGTTGTCATTTGTAATGAACCCCTATCAGAAACAGGGTGAACTGACCTTTAAACGTGCAAAGGCGAACAAATAGCATTATCTTGCCTGCGTAAATGACCTAATAAGATGACGATACTGGAAACGATAGAGAAAGACTACGATTTTACCTATCCCTCGTTGTATAAACAGTTGAGTAAAGACGGTATGCTCGACTGGGGCGTATTGGGGCCGGAATGGTTTAATAACGAGTTTCCACACCTCCGGGAAAACCCTCCTTTGCTGCTGTTTGCCGACGATTTTGAGATTATGGAGGAAGATGATATTTCAGAGGGGATGCAGGAAGGAATGCTGTTTGCCGACGAAACCCACCGCTTTGTACCTTTTGGTGTGACTGGTGCCGGCGATTGGTACGCCTTTTATTATAACCTGCAGGATGGAAATGACGTGCCGGTGGTGCTGGTGTATCATGATAGCAACGAAGCAGTGGTACTGGCCAAAAATCTGCAGGACTTTATTTTCGCGCAGCTGCTGGAAGCCGTTACCAATCCCGATCCGCAATATCCCGGCCTCATCGCCGACGGAGACATGCAGGAAAATACCCGGCATTTCCTGCGTACACATGCGCCTTATATAACACCGCATCAGCAGGAAATCGTGGCAGAAACTTACCGTAAAGGCTCTCTGACAGGAGAAGAGCTGCAGGCCATCCTGGAAGCTGAGATCAACTTCGAATGGCTGGACAGCAGTTTCCCTTATCAGGTGAATGAATAAATTTTTGATTTGCGATTTTTTGATTTAGGGATTGAAGTAAATTCCTAAATCAAAAAATCGTAAATCACAAAATCATCAGGTTATTCCTTATAAAAGTCGATCAGCGCCCCGAAATAGGCTTCCTGCCAGCCGGCGGTAATATCTTCATAGGCCTCGTCAGGAATATTGGTATGCCTCAATTCCGCGTCGGTGCCCTTTTTGCTGGGATGAAGAATAATAGTGACAATAGATGCCGCTTCTTCATCTTCCCCAAAATACCATTGCTGTACGATCTTCCTGCCTGGCTCAAATTCCAGGTTCTTGCCCACAATGCTTTCTTCCCACATAGAGAATTCAGACCCCGGTTCAGTAGACATTTCTGCCACTTCTCCTGTCCATAACCGGATAGTAGCCGGGTTAGTCAGTGCAGCATAAACTTCCTCCGGTTCAGCTGGTATTATAAAATGTTTCTTAAAATCTTTCATATCAGTTCGTTCTAACCCAAAGCTAGTTAATTTTGATTTTGTTGATTATCAGAAATAGTATTTATCTTTTACTTAATAATCTATCGTACCCCGTATGGATAATAAACCCACATTTTTCGAAACGAGTGAAGCATTCCGTCAATGGTTAGATAAAAACCATCACAAAGCAGAAGAATTGCTGGTAGGATATTATAAAGTTGGTTCCGGTAAAAAAAGTATGTCATGGTCAGAATCAGTGGACGAAGCTATTTGTTTTGGCTGGATAGATGGTGTCCGGAGATCTATTGATGACGAGCGTTACAGTATTCGTTTTACGCCCCGTAAACATAAAAGCATCTGGAGTGCGATCAATATCAAAAAAGTGGAAGACCTCACCAAAGCCGGCAGGATGATGCCTGCGGGTGTCGCTGCCTTCAACAAGCGGGAAATAGAGCGTTCGGCCATCTATGCCTATGAACAGAAAGAGACTCCCCCGCTTTCTGAAGCATATGAACAACGTTTCCGGGCCAATAAAAAAGCCTGGGAGTTTTATCAGAAAATGGCGCCTGGCTACCGGATGCTGACTGCCAACTGGGTGATGTCTGCCAAACAGGAGGCTACCCGGGAAAAGCGTTTGTCGGAGCTGATCCGTGACAGTGAAGCCGGAACAAAAGTGAAGAAATATAACTACTAAGTATATACGATTATTTATGAAGAATATTAAAGTTGCATCAGCACAATTCGAAAACAAAAGCGGAGACAAAGCTTACAATCTTCAACAGATTAATGACCTGGCGGCCAAAGCAGCTGCCGATGGCGCACAGGCTATCGCCTTTCATGAATGTTCCGTTACCGGCTACACTTTCGCCCGGGGCCTCTCCCGTGAACAGATGCTGGACCTGGCAGAGTTTATCCCCGACGGCCCCAGTATTCAACGATTAACCGCCATCGCCCGGGAACATGATATCGCTATTCTGGCCGGCCTGTTTGAAAAAGATGCTGCAGACAAATTATACAAAGCCTATGTGTGCGTGGATAAAAACGGACTGGTGGCTAAATACCGCAAGCTGCATCCTTTCATCAATCCATATCTTACGCCTGGCGATGAATACGTGGTGTTTGATCTGCTGGGATGGAAATGTGGTATCCTGATCTGCTACGATAACAATGTCATTGAAAATGTAAGAGCTACCAGCCTGCTGGGTGCCGACATTATCTTTATGCCACATGTGACGATGTGTACGCCGTCTTCCCGTCCGGGTGCAGGTTTTGTGGACCCTGCCCTCTGGCACAACAGAGCAGCAGACCCTACCTCCCTGCGCATGGAATTCGATGGACTCAAAGGCCGCAGCTGGCTGATGAAATGGCTGCCGGCACGCGCCTACGACAATGCCGTATACGTGGTGTTCTCCAACCCCATCGGCATGGATGATGACCAGCTGAAAAACGGTTGCTCTATGATCCTCGATCCTTTCGGCGATATCATCGGTGAATGCCGTAAGCTGGATAATGATTACACCGTGGCCACCCTGACACCCGAAAAGCTGCAGCAGGCCGGTGGACACCGTTACCGCAAGGCTCGCCGCCCCGATCTGTACCGCGATGTTATCGGACAGGAACATACGCCGGAACAGAAGGTGGTATGGCTGGACAATAAATAATTGCTACACTAATATTTTTTAAGGAGATGATCATTCGGTGTCCTATCGGGTGATCATCTCCTTTTTAATGCAATCCATCTCCCTGAAAAATATTTCCCTAAAAAAAATATTGCAGGTGGGTCCTGCGTTTAATGCAGAAATCTGCAGGAAAATGCATTTTTATATTTGTTTGAATGCGTTTTTTTGCCGAATTTAAAGTAGAATCATCTTCCAATGTTAAAGAAGGAACGCCAGGCATATATCTTACATCAGGTCAACCTGCACAACAAGGTATTGTCCTCTCACCTGAGTGAGCAGATGGGTGTTTCTGAAGACACGATCCGGCGTGATCTGGCATCGCTGGCACAGGAAGGGAAGATCCTGAAAGTACATGGTGGCGGATTGTCTAATTCATTTCACCAGGGGATTGTTTCACAGGATGTTTATGCCATTGAGGAGAAGCGTGTGATTGCGCTGAAAGCGGTGGAACTGATACACGACGGCATGTTTGTGCTGACAACAGGTGGCACTACCATATTACAACTGGCCAGAATATTGCCAACTGAATTGCGGGCCACCTTTATCACCGTTAGTTTGCCGGCAGCATTTGAATATGCCAACCATCCTAATATTGAAGTGATTGTCATCGGGGATAAGCTGGCCAAAAATTCAAAGATCACCGTTGGCGGCGAAGCGATCTCCAAAATAAGGGATATCCGTGCCGACTTGTGTTTCCTCGGAGTAAATGCCATCGATGTAGAGGCCGGCCTCACAGATAACGACTGGGAAGTAGTGCAGGTAAAAAAAGCCATGGTCAGCACCGCCAGAAAAGTAGTAGCACTCTGCATCTCCGAAAAAGTAAATACGGCAGAACATCTGAAGATATGTGACATAGAAGACATTGATATGCTGATCACAGAGTTACCACCAAAATCGAAGAAATTACAACCATATAGCAGTAAGGGAATAAAAATTATATAAGAACCATTTTCATTTTTATCATCCGTATTATCAACAAATAGCCCTCCCGGGCTGTTTTACAGGACAACTAGCGGTAAAAGACTGAATGTTTGAAGAACGTTCCGGGACAACACGTTTTGACATAACAGACAACAGGCAGCGAAATGCTGTACCTGTTTGTTTAACTATTTATCATTAACAAATAAAAAGAAAGCAACAACAGTCGTCAACCACTCAACAGCTTTAGCAGCTGCTTACAAGCAACCAGCAACAGTAACTCTAATTAAATTTTTTTTATGATCACGCGTCTATTTATGCGATTGACAGAGGGCCGCCGTGTGCTGCTTTTTCTGTTGATGACCTGCCTGGCAGCCACCGTCAGTGCACAGGTTAAAATATCCGGTAAGGTGACAGACGAAACCGGAACTCCCTTACCTGGAATCACGGTAACACTGAAGAACACCAAACTAGGCTCCAATACTTCGGTAGATGGTATCTATAGTTTTATGGCCAATGTACCGGCCGGCAACTATACTCTGGTTTTTACCGGTATCGGCTTTACTTCCCAGGAAATACCCGTCACTATTGGTACCAGCAATATCACCAGAGATGTGAAGATGGGAACCTCGGTATCCAAACTGGATGAGATAGTCGTTACCGGTACCTCTCAGGGTACCACCCGTCGCCAACTGGGAAGTTATATCGCCTCCGTAAAGGCAGACGATCTTAACAAAGGCGCTACCGGCAACGTACTGGCAGCCCTCCAGGGTAAAACAGCCGGCGCCCAGATCACCCAGAACTCCGGCGACCCTTCAGGTGGTATATCCGTGAAACTCAGAGGTATCAGTACCATCAACGGCTCTACGGAACCACTCTATATTGTGGATGGTGTAATTGTGGATAACTCCACCACCCGCGTTACCAACGCCGATCCCAACTATGCAGGCGCCAACTTCGTAGGTGCTGTCGGACAAAACCGTATGGCCGACATCAACCCGGATGATATTGAAAGAGTAGAAGTACTCAACGGCGCCGCGGCTGCAGCTATCTACGGTTCCAGGGCCAACGCCGGTGTAGTACAGATATTCACTAAAAGAGGAAGTTCCGGCAAACCGGTGATCAACTTCTCCACAGGCCTGTCTATCAACGAGCTGCGGAAAAAACTGAGTGTCAACAGGGCTCCTACTAAATTCGGTGGTAATCCTCAGGACTCCACACAAAATATCCTCACGCCCGCCGTAGTCAGCACTTTCCCGGTACAACGCTTCGACTACCAGGATTTTATTTTCCGTACCGGCGTAGGCACAGACAACAATATCTCCATCGCCGGTGGTAAAGACAAAACCAAATACTACGCTTCTGCCAGCTACTTCTACAACCAGGGTATCATCAAAAATACAGACTTCAACCGCTTCAGCTTCAGAGTCAACCTGGACCAGGAAGTTACCAAATGGCTGAGTGTTAATGCCACCGTTAACTACATCTACAGCAAGTCGAATGAAAAGCCGGATGGCAATACCTTTTATTCACCGATGAACTCCGTCACCATCCTGGGTAACTACTACGATATTCAGCAAAGGGATGCATTTGGTAATCTCCAGAAAGTGGGTAACCTGGGCCGTGTAAACCCCGTATCCATCATCCGGGATTTCCGCCAGCAACAACAGGTGGGCAGGGTGATTACCGGTGTGGGCCTGAAACTCAATCCCATCAAGAACCTGACGGTAGACTATCACGTGGGTATCGATAACTATTACCAGTACGGTACCACCTTTATTCCACCATTCGCCTATAATGTAAGTACCAGCTTTTTCGGTGGTGGTACAGCGTTGGACCCCGCCCAGAACGGTTATGCCAGCGTAGGCGCCAATAATTCACTGTTGCTCAACCACGACGTGAACGCTACCTATAACGCCAGCATCAATAAGGACCTGGAATCTGTAACACAGGTCGGTTACTCCGTACAATATCAGCGACAACAATATTCCCTGCAACAGGGCAGAGGTATGCCTCCCTTTGTACAGACTGCCGACAGAGCCACGACCGCTATTCCGGGCAGTGATCAACGTACGGAGCTGTCTATCTCCGGGGAATATATCCAGCAGAACTTCAAATTCCGCAATCAGCTGTTCCTGACCGGCGCCCTGCGTGTGGATGGTTCTTCTGTTTTCGGTAGTAGTGAACGTAACCAGCTGTATACTAAACTAAGCGGCAGCTACGTGATCTCCGGCACAGATTTCTGGGGTAAATCCTCTATCTCCAAATGGTGGACCCTGCTGAAACTGCGTGCAGCCTACGGCGAATCCGGCAACCTTACCGGCATCCCCGCCTATGGACGTTTTAACACCTATAACGCCAATGCTTTTATAGGAGCTTCCGGTTTTCAGGGACAGACCACCTTCACCGATCCCAACGTAAAACCAGAGAAACAGAAAGAGCTGGAAATAGGTACAGATATGTCGTTTCTGGAGGATCGTATAGGCCTCAGCGTTAACTACTACCGTAAAAAAGTGAACGACCTGCTGATTAGCAGAGCGGTAGCGCCTACCAAAGGTTATCAGTTTATACTGAGCAATATCGGTTCTCTTCAGAACAATGGTTTTGAAGTGGTGCTGAACGCCATACCGGTGAAAACCACCAATTTTACCTGGAGTCTCACCGCTATCTACAACCGCAACAGGAATAAAACATTGAGCATAGGACAGTCACTCATATTGCTGAACACTGTCGGCGGTGCACCGGTAGGGATTGCCAACGGAGAGCCTATCGGATTTTTCTACGGCACTTTCTTCGCCAGAGATGCCAATGGTAATATCATCACGAATGCCAAGGGCATACCTTTAACAGAAAGAGGCATACAGAACGGGCCTTTAACGTATACCCCTCAACGTGATCCTGCCACCGGTCTGCCTCTGGCTACTGCGCCGGCCCTCAATAAAATAATCGGAGATCCTAATCCTGACTGGACAGGTACTTTCACCACTGACCTGCAGTACAAAAAACTCGGGCTGCATATCCAGCTGGATGCGGTACAGGGAGTAGATGTGTTTAACGCGGACTTCAGGACCCGTCAGGGTGTGGATAATGGTAAAGTAGCAGAGCAGGAAGACCGCGGACAGCTGCCCAGAGGATACATTGCCGGCGTGTACAATATCCAGGAGTTCAGGATAGACGATGGCAACTTTGTAAAGCTGCGTGAAGTATCGCTGAGCTATGATTTTGGCAACAAAGTGGTGAAAGGGCTGAATAACCTCACCGTGAGCCTGGGAGGCCGTAACCTCATTTCATGGGACAACTACAAAGGCTACGATCCGGAAGTGAATGCCGCCGGTCAGAGCACGGTATTACGCGGGATAGACTTCGGGGCTGTACCCATCCCCCGCACCTACAACCTGACCGTCCGTGCTAAATTCTAACTACTAAACAGATGATCATGAAACGATATACTGCGCTCTATAAATATTTGGTCATGGCAGCACTGGTGCTGTGTGTTATGACTGCCTGCAAAAAAGATTACCAGGACCCTTCGGGGCCTTCCCTGGAGCAGGCTTACAGTTCTCCTCAGGCACTCACAGATGTGGCTGTGGGTTTGCAGGCTTGGTATGTAAAAGACAGGATAGGACTGATATATACCACCACTACTTCCGGCAGCCTGCTGACCGGTGAAACATTTGTCACCAATCCTGGTAACGCGGATGAAGGCCAGCTGGCCACCGGCGGCAATACCTTGCTCAACAACAACGTGGTGGTGACCGGCATGTGGTCTGTGACAAACAAAATAGCCTATGAAGCAGACAAAGTGCTCAATAAGACCAATAGTGTGGTGGCTGATAAAGGCTTCGCCAGCGGATTGATTGCTTATACTTCTATTTTTAAGGCGCTGGCGCTGGGTGTACAAGCCAATTACTGGGAGCAGGTGCCTGATACCACCAGTCAGCCAGACAACCAGACTAACGCCGTTCATTTTATCCCGGCTCAACGAGGGTATGCCAGGGCGGTACGCACCATCGATAACGCGCTCAATACCATTGCCGCTACACCGATAGGAGCCAATTTCGCACCCAGTATACCCAAGGGTATCAATATTGTAAATACCCTCTATGCACTCAAAGCCCGTTATGCACTCTGTGCCGGCGACTACGCCACTGCGCTGGATGCAGCCAATAAGGTAGATCTTACTGTTGCTGGTATCAGTACCTTCAACTTTAACCCGCAGGTGCCCAACCCTATTTTTATACTGGTAGCGTCTACCAGCAATATCTATCAGGTGGTGGATTCCACCATGGGGCTGCCCGTGGGCATACAGCCTGATCTGGCAGATGCCCGCATACCTTTTTATATCTCCCGGCCACCTAATGGCAAACCTACCAGGTTTGCGATCGGCGGCTTCTTTACCTCCAATATCCAGTCCATTCCTGTATTTCTGCCCGGAGAAATCACACTGATCAAGGCAGAATGTTATGCCCGGATGAACAACCTGGCACAGGGGCTGGCAGAGCTGAATAAAGTAGTGACCAAAACGCCGGCACAGGATCCTTTTGGCGTAGGGGCCGGACTGCCGCCTGTCGTGGTTGGCAATATCCCCGACCTGCTGACACAGATATACAGAAACCGCCGCATCGAAATGTTTATGTCAGGACAGGAAGTGGAAGATGAAAGACGTTTTGGCCGCCCCGTTGGTGAGCGGAAACGTAACTTCTTCCCTTATCCTTTTGTGGAAAGAAATGATAATACCAATACACCGCCTGATCCTATTTTCTGATAGTTGTATTATCTTTATGAACGGCAGCCAGGTATCACTGACTGCCGTTCATATTTTATCCTGTACCCTTAATGTCCTGTTGCCATGAATGATATCGGCATTGTAACCCTGGTATTGACCCTGTTGAATCTGGTAGTGTCCTATAAAGGATTTAAAAACACCGCTTTTTATTACAACCATTCTTTTATTGTAGATGAAATACTGATCCACAAGGAATATGGACGTCTGGTTACTTCCGGCTTCCTGCATACCAGCTGGATGCATCTGATTTTTAACATGATGTCGCTCTGTTTTTTCAGTGGGGCAGTGGAAGCGGTGTTAGGCATCAAATATTTTCTGTTCATTTATATGACCAGCATGGTAGGTGGTAACCTGTTGTTGTTGTTTGTTCATCGTCATCATGGGGATTATAGTGCTGTAGGCGCATCCGGAGCGGTATGTGGTATCATCTTCGCGTCCATCGCACTGTTTCCGGGCATGGGCATCGGATTCTTCGGCATACCGTTGTATATCCCCGGCTGGATATACGGTGCCGGATATACGCTGTATACCATCATGAAGATTAAATCAAATAATGACAGTACGGCGCATGAGGCCCACCTGGGAGGTGCTTTCATCGGACTGCTCTTTGCCATATGCTTGCATCCGAAAGTGGTAACGGAAAACTATCTGCCTTTACTGGCGATGATACTACCTTGTCTGGTGTTCCTGTATGTGCTCTTCCGTAAGCCACATGTACTGCTTACCAGTAACAGTACAGTAAAGCAATACCGGAACATCGACGATCTGTATAATCAGCAGCGGTCCATACAACAACAGGAAATAGATACTATACTTGAAAAGATCCATCACAATGGTATTAACAGTCTTTCTGAAGAAGAACGACTGAAATTGCAACAGTACGCTGAGAGATAAACTTGTTGCAATTATTTTTTCCTACATTGTTAAAAACTTATGCCTTTATATGAAATTATCTAGCGCTGTTCTGTGTTTCGCTGTACTATTTCTGGGAGCCTGCAAAAAGAATAATGACAATAGACCCGATGATCCGGCTGGTGTGAAAATTACCGCTATCTCAGATCTTCCTGCTTTTAAGTACCAGGGCGACCGGCTGGTGGCCATCGGAAATGAAACATTTACCTATGATAACAATGGCCGTATTATCGGCAGCCGTATTGAGCATAATGATACAGCGAATAATATCATCAACGGGTATATTTACAAAAGCACCTATGTATGGACTGGTAATACCTGCAGTGGCAGCATTGCCGATTCCATATATACCTTTTCCAAAACGACCACTGGAAAAGGTGTTGATTCCGAGCACTTTGAAAGCGGACTGGTATTGAGCAGCTATGGCTACAACTATGCCACCAACCGCCTGGATTCGCTGACCTTCACGCCTGGCAAATGGAATACGGCTTACTACACTTCCGTGAAATTTGAATATGATGCCAAAGGCAATATCAGCAAGGCGATTGCCTATGCCCGTGATTTTATATCTACCCCCGGTGTTCCGAGGGAAATTGTAGTGAAGATCACCTATCAGTACGATAATCACCCCAACCCTTTTTACGCGATGTATAAAAAATACGGGATGGTACTGCCTGCTCTGCAACGGTTTGCTGACATGGTGTCTCCCAACAACGTCATAAAAATGAATATCGCCATCGGTAATACCATCGAGCTGGTACAGCAATACAGCTATGAGTACAATCATGCAGGGTACCCGGTGAAAATCATCACCAATGGCGGTAATATAACCGGTCAGACAACTTATATCTCCTACGAATAATACCCGTTTTGTCTGCACATTTTGCCGTGTAGTCGCATACCGGGTTTTGCCGGAAGGGAAGGAAGGCACTTTGCTGTATATTTATACTGTAAATGAAAGTATTCCCGACATCCGCATATATTAACGTGATACTGCACGCGCTCATCTGGGGCATGCTGTTGTTCCTGCCGTATGCAGTATCTTCCGCTGAAAGTAATTATAGCATAGGCCCTATTCCCGGACCTTTTTTCACCATTGCCGGTGTGATCCATATGGCCATATTTTATGGCAATGCCTTTTATCTGTATCCACGGCTGATGAACCGGCGTTATTGGTGGCTGTATATAATTGCCGTTCTCCTGATGCTGATAGCGTCTTTTCAGCTGAAGTACCGTATTATGGTGTGGTGGTTTCCGGGGTTGCTGCAGAACACGGCTGCCTATCGTTTTGTATTTGGGCCCTCTATCGCAGTGTTTATTATCAGTCTCGTATACCGAAAGATACTCGACCGCATATACGAAGAAAAAAAGCAGAAAGAAAAAGAGGCCGCGCAGCTGGCCACAGAACTGAAGTTTCTGCGCTCACAGATCAGCCCGCATTTTCTTTTTAATGTGCTGACCAACCTGGTATCATTGGCCCGAAAAAAGTCCGACAGACTGGAGACTTCCCTGATCATGCTGTCTGAGCTGATGCGTTATATGTTGTATGATGCAGGTGGAGCCAAAGTGGCGCTGTCAAAGGAAGTTGCCTATCTCAACAGTTATATTGCCTTGCAGCAGCTTCGTTTTGGCAGCGATGTAACGATCGTATGTGATACTCCTCCACCAGCCGCGCTGGAAGGCCACATGATAGAACCCATGCTGCTCATCCCTTTTGTGGAAAACGCTTTCAAACATGGTACAGGTGTACTGCAACCTGTTATTCATATCCGGCTGTCTGTTAAGGAAGATGTGCTTACCTTTGAAGTAGAGAATCAATACGATCCGGTACAGGATATCAGTAAGGATGAAAGTTCCGGTATAGGACTGGCCAATGTGAAATCAAGACTGGAACTGCTGTACCGCCATCATTACCAACTGAAGATCGATGACGATCATAACCGGTTTTATATTAACCTAACGTTGAAGCTTATATGATGCGTTGTATTGCTGTAGATGATGAACAACTGGTCCGGGAACTGCTGGAAGATAATATCCGGCAGATACCTTTCCTGCAGCTGGTGGCTACCTGTAAAAATGCACTGGAGGCCATGGAGGTGTTACAAAAGGAATCTGTAGACCTGATCTTTCTGGATATACAGATGCCACGCCTCAGCGGCCTGCAATTTCTACAGTCGCTGCAACATCCGCCGCTGGTGATTCTGGTGACTGCCTATGAAAAATATGCCCTGGAAGGTTATAATCTGCAGGTGGTGGATTATCTGCTGAAACCCTTCAGCTTCGAGCGTTTCCTCAAAGCCTGTAATCGCGCCAACGAACTATTCCGTTTACAACAAACACCTGCCCCTGTTAAAACGTTGACTGACTTTTTTGTCAATGTGGAATACACGCAGGTGAAAATCGTTGTAGAAGATATTGAATATATAGAAGGATTAAAAGACTACATCAAAATCTACCTGTCATCTTCTCCCAAACCCATACTCACGCGCATGACCATGAAAGCGATCATGGAGAAATTGCCTGCTGAAGCTTTTGTCCGCACTCATAAATCCTACCTGGTAGCTGTGAAAAAAATTACGGCTGTCAAGCGTGATCTGGTTTGTGTGGGTGAAAAGGAAATTCCTGTTAGTGATTTTTTCAAGGAGAACATCAATCGTATTGTAGCAGGCCCTGAAAATTAATATACACAGACTTTTCCGTCTTGTCGCGACACTTCCCTGTATAGTCTCTTTGCCGGAATGGCGGTTGTACTTCCCACTAGCTTTGTGGGCAGATAATACTACCAGCAATGGCAAAATATATCAGATGGATTTTTCTGACAATGCTACCCACCATTGTCAATGCACAAGGCCTCCCTAAAGACAGTGCCGGCAAAGTGCCGCAGGACACCGTTCTCCGGGGTACCTCCCGTTCACTGAAACAGGTGACTGTGAGTGCCGGCGCTTTTGAAGCCAGCGATAAGGCCAAGGGGGCTTCTCTCACTCCCATGGATGCGTTGACGGTGGCGGGCAACAATGGAGACCTTTCCCAGGCATTGCGGTCATTACCTGGTGTTCAACAGATTGGAGAGCAGGAAGGCCTTTTTGTAAGAGGCGGCACCAGCGACGAAACCAAACAGTTTATAGACGGTACGTTGTTTAAATATCCCAACTACCCGGCAGTGCCTGGCATTCCGCAAGGTGCACGTATCAACCCCTTCCTGTTTAAAGGAATACTGTTCAGCTCCGGAGGTTATTCCGCCCTGTACGGACAGGCCATGAGCAGTGCCCTGATACTGGAAAGTGTAGACCTGCCGGAGAAGTCCTCTGCCAGCCTGTATCTGTTCCCTTCCAATCAGGGCGCGGGTCTGCAGCACCTCGCCAAAGACAACCGCAGTAGTTACGGGCTGGGTTTCAACTACTCCAATCAGTCATTGTATAATTCGCTGGTGCCACATATTCCGGATTATTTTCTCGGTCCTGCTTATGTGGAAGGCAACGCCAACTTCCGTATTAAAACAGGCCGTACCGGTATGCTCAAAGTATATACGGTATGGAGCCACAGCGCAGTAGGTATGTACAATCCGGATATCGACAGTGCCGGGCTACGCTCCGGATATCAGGTGAAAGGAGATAATTTTTATACCAACCTGAGTTACCGCAATTCCTTTGGCGAACACTGGAAAATGGAAACAGGGCTGGCTTACAGCTATAACAAAATGAATACGATACGCAGCCTGGTGGATGAAGCAAAAAATATGGTTGTGCTGCCGGAACTGCCTTTCCTGGCTAAAAACGCCAGCAGTAATATCGGTTCCGACTTTGCCCAGGCAAGAGTGGTTTTCACCCGCTTTCTGCCAGGGGCACAGGCAATCCGGTTTGGGGCAGAACATTTTTATACTAAAGATAAAGGCTATACGAATGACAGTGCCATAGCACTCACAGATCAGCTGTCAGCTGCCTTTGCAGAAGGAGATATTTATATCGCCCGTAATGTGGCGGCCAAAGCGGGTTTTCGGCTGGAGCATACTTCTCTCTTAAAACAATGGTCGCTGGCACCGAGATTAAGTATCGGCTGGAGGTTGAGTGAAGAAAGCCAGCTAAATCTGGCCTATGGCATATTCTACCAGGAACCGCTCAACGACTTTTTATATCATAACAGAACCTTGTCTCTTTCCCAAGCTGCTCATTACGTACTCAACTATACCAGGCGGGCCCATAACCGGTTTTTCCGTGTGGAAGCCTATTACAAAACCTATGATCATCTGGTCAGGCTGCTGCCACAAAGTGTATCTAACGGTAACGGATATGCGAAAGGAGTTGAATTGTTTTTCCGCGATAAAAAAACGTTTAAAAATATGGACTACTGGGTTACCTACACTTTCCTGGACACCAAAAGGGGTTATCTCAATTTTCCGATGGAGCTGAAGCCTGGCTTTGCTTCGCCTCATACCATGACCATCGCCGTGAAGAAGTTTTTCCCGGACATTTCCACCGGTGTGAACGTGTCCTATGCATTAGCGGCGGGAAGGCCTTACTACGATATCCGTTTCAACAACGGCTGGCAGTTGTATGATCAGGGAACTACAAAGCCATATAGTGTAGTGAATCTGCATCTCTCCCATCTTGTTTCTTTATTCCCTAAGTGGAAGCATAAGGATTTCTCCGGTTTTGCACTGGGTGTGAATAACCTGCTGGGTACCAAACAGGTGTTTGGCTACAACTACAGTTACAACGGTCAGCATAGGGTGCCGATAATGTTGCCGTCCAGCAGAACGTATTTCGTGGGCTTCTTTATGACGCTGGGAATAGACCGTACTGATGATTTTATCAACAATAATTTATAACCAGAAAATTCATTAAAAATGAAAAAAACAATTTTGTCGCTGTTGATGCTGTTTTCTTTCTCTGCCATGGTATGGGCACAACAGCCGGCTTCGCTGGGTGAGGCGGTGCGCCAGCTGGATAAAGCAGCCGCTGTAAAGGACTTTGAAGCACTGGAAAAAACATTTGTATCGCTGGCGGAAAAACAGCCTCAGTCCTGGCTGCCCTGGTATTATGCAGCTTACTGCAATGCAAGGATCGGTTTTTTATATCAGGATGATGGAGAGAAGATAGAGCCTTATAGCAATAAGGGCGAAGAACAGATCAGCCGGGCTGTATCGCTGGTGGACAGTGCATCTCACAAAGCATGGTCATCTGAAATATATACCGTGATGAGCATGGTGTATCGTACAAAAGTATTTATCAATCCTATGACTTATGGCCGTAAGTATGGTTCGTTGTCTGAAAAATACCTGCAGGTGGCGCGTCAGCTGGCGCCGGAGAATCCCAGGGCATTGTATGTACAGGCATGGGTGAAATATTATACGCCTAAGTTATGGGGTGGTGATAAACAGCTGGCTAAAGAGCTGGCAGGAAAAAGCCTGGCATTGCTGGCGAAAGAACAGTCCGGAGATACACCTCACTGGGGTAAAGCTGAAAACGAGGCGTTGCTGAGCAAGTTCAGGTGAGTGTTTCAAATTAAAAATCAAAAAAATGATCTTTCCCTTTCTTATCCTTCTCAGGATACTTTTTGCAGCCTGTATGGTATTTATTATCGGTTATATCTTTGGTGGTTTCTCCCGGAAGCGGGTATTGGCAAATATCTCCAAAGTGGCTGCGATACTTGTTATTGTACTCTTTATCGGTATGAATGTGTTACTGATGCGGGCAGCTTTTCGTCAGTTTAGCGATGGTTGGCGGGGTTGCGGACAGCAGGTACATACAGAAAAACAGGGGGTGTCTCAAAAGACACTCCCTTCTTTTTTTTTGGGGGGGGAAATCTGCGGGGTAGCTTTTTCCGTTTTTATAGTATGCCCAAAGGAAAAACACTATCAGTAGTCTTTAAAGCCAATCAGCAGCACCAGGCTATGCTTTTCCCTCCCGAGATTGGGGATCTGATAGCCGAGAATCACCCAGTTCGTGTGGTGGATGACGTAATAGAAAAGATCGATATAACTTTATTGCTGAAGCGTTATAAAGCAGGAGGAACCAGCAGTTACCATCCCAGGATGTTATTGAAAGTCCTTATTTACGCTTATATAAATAACATTTACAGTAGCCGTAAAATAGAGGAGGCACTAGGCCAGAACATCCACTTTATGTGGCTTAGTGGTATGAGTAAACCCGATCATAATACGATCAACAGGTTCCGTGGTGAACGCTTGCAAAAGGTATTACAACCTATATTCACCCAGGTGGTATTGTTGTTATGCGAAGAAGGCTTACTGAACATAAAAGAACTGTACACTGACGGGACAAAGATAGAATCGCAGGCAAATCGCTACAGTTTTGTATGGAGCAATGGCATTAAGTACAGTAAAGAAAAAATAAAACAGCAGCTTAATGACTTGTGGAAATATGCACAATCAGTGGCAGCTTCAGAATTGGGTGATGATACGGACCCATCCGGATATGACAAAATCGACAGTGAAAAAGTCAGTAAAACAATAGCGGCCATCAATGACGCCCTCAAAGAAAAACCCATAGACAAGCGGATCAGACAAAAGCTGGGATATGCTCACCGTAACTGGCCTTCAGCGTTGGATAAGTATGAGCAACAGGAACAAATAATAGGCTCTAACCGCAATAGCTATAGCAAAACAGATCCCGCCGCTACCTTTATGCGTATGAAGGAAGATCATATGAAGAATGGTCAGCTTAAACCAGCTTATAATCTCCAGATAAGTACTAATAATCAATACATCGTCAATTACAGCCTTCATCAGCAGTCCACGGATACATCAACTTTAATCAGTCATCTCCTGCAGTATATACGGTTATATAAACGAGTGCCCGCCAATATTACAGCGGATGCAGGGTATGGCAGCGAACAGAACTATCAATGGTTGGAAAACAGGAGAATTACGGCTTATGTTAAGCATGCTTCCTTCGATCGCAACCAGCACCGGTCAACTAAAACCAGGGAAATGTTCAAGGCCCAAAACCTACCCTACAATGCTGAAAAGGACCACTATATCTGCCCTGCCGGCCAGCGAATGCGTAGAAAAAGTACGTTCCCAAAAACAACTAAAAACGGGTACGGGCAAACAATAACTACTTATCAAGCCAGAACATGCGAAGGATGTACATTACGGCAGATGTGTCATGATCAACAAACAAATCGCATCATAGAAGTAAATCATAATCTAAATCGTCTTAAGGAGCTGGCTGACAAACGATTAAAAGGAAGAAAAGGAATACAGAAGCGTAAACAACGTTGCCATGACGTGGAATCTGTCTTCGCAAATATTAAGCATAATCATGGCTTTAAAAGATTTATGCTAAAAGGGATGGATAAAGTGTCAATCGAAATGGGATTAATGGCTATGGCACACAATCTTAGAAAGAAAACAGCATAAAATCAGGTTAACCCTTCACTTCTAAAAATGGAAACTGGAGAATCATTATAACAACCGGAATTTATAAAAAAGAAGCCGTCTCTTGTTTTGAGACGGCCCCTTTGTTGTTGTTTATTGTTTTTTAGGATAGAGTTTGTAGAAGATGGGCGGATTGTCTGCTTTGTTTCCGCGGAAAAAATACAATGCCCCGCTTTTATCCTGACCAATGAGTGATACCCCTGTAAAATCAACCCACTTGGCTAATCCGGTTGTTTGATTCTGCTCACTTACAGTTTGATTTATTCCAGCTTCCACACCCGCATAAGTATAGGAGCTTTGTGTAGGAATGTCGTAGCACTGGAGTATGTGGCTTTGTCTTATCAGGGTGGTACCATTTGCCAGCTGTATATTATTGTTTAATACCGGATTAGCCGGACTCACACCAAATGAGGTAACCGTTTCGGTCATTTTGTATTTAGGATTGGTTTCATAGGAGTGATATGCAAATTGAGTTTGGTTGGCTTTCAGGGTTACTCCCTGGTCGTCTTCCGGAATATCATACTGAATACCGTTATAGGAAATCCAGTTGGGAGAATTATATCCATATAGATACTTGCCGCTCGGATCAAGCGCATAATAGCCGGTGGTTACCGGAATGCCAATGCTGGCGAACCATTGCTTCCAGCTCATTATACCCCGTACTTGCCCGGCAGGATCCATTTTAGACACCATTACAATACTGTTGAATGGTTCCTTGCCTACTTGTCCGCTGAAGTTTCCGCCGACATAGTTATACCATATGGCATGGCTTCCGGAAGCTATTTCAGGCGCATAATAATTGGTGTAATAAAGATTGTTATTAACATCTGTATTCAGACGCATCGCCACTATTTTTAGTTGGGCTATATCTCCCTGCAGTATGGTATTGGTTTCGGCGGTAGTGGCGTTTTTGGTTACCAATGTGCGGTTGATGGTAGTTACAGTCTTGCTGGCCAGGTCCATTTTGCACAAACGGAAGATATAGTTTTGTGCCGCTTCCGGAACATCTTCAGTTGTTTCTGTGGTGAAGTATAATAGATCTCCGGTAAAGGTAATGGTACTACCCAGTATGTATTTTATGCTGAAGCTACTGTTTTTATTGTCCTTTAAAGCGTCGCCGGCTTTGAGAATGGTGGTGAAGCTGCCATTGCGGAACGATTGAATGGACAATTGGTTGTCAAAATAAATATTACCGGACATGTCCGTATGGACTGAGCGGATAAGATTGTAATTTTTTTTCTGATAATCACTCCCGTTGTCCGGCGTCCATTGTGCAAGCTGATCTACCCATAGAGTGGTATCCGTGCGCAGGCTGCCGCCACCTATCAGTTTGATGCTTACAGAAGGACCGTAAACGGTAACACCATTAGCAGTGACTGTAACAGATCTGTTTTCGCCGGCGCCCATTTCACGGGTTACCACAAAGCGTATGGCATCGAGTTGTCCCTGCTCGCTAAAGGTGGTGTATCGTGGTGTCAGCTGTGCGGTGTCTATTATTTTGATGGGCACATTACCTACGCTGATCACAGTGCCGGTACGGGTTGGAAATAATTTTCCTATCAGCGTGACTGTATCGCCAACGATAAGAGAGGAAGGGTAAGTCCAGCTGATGGGTGTGAGCCGGCTACCATTGAGCTGGCTGTATTGCTCAGAGAACCACGGCTGATCTGCCACCTGGGCTGCGTGATCATCTACTTTTTTGCATCCGCACCAAAAGAGCAGGCAAAGACTTAATAATGTTAATACCTGTTTCATCTGTAGTTTTTTAATTAGAATGTTTTTGTGACGGAAAGAGAGAAGTTGTTACTGATGGGCCTTCTGGCACCGGTCAGGGGATCGTTGTAGCCTCCTGGGTTATTATCCGAATAACCACTGATTATCAGCGTATAGGCGTGACCGGGAATAGCTTCCAGTGTACCACGGGTGAGAAAATTTTTATCATCACCATACCGGTATACTTTGATGTTGAAGGTTTGTGGTGTACTCAATGCGAGCGGTAGAAATCCGGTATGGTCCATGTATTGGGTATATGCTGGCAAGGCGGAGGGGACGACTTTGTTCAGGGTCATATACACCGGACCGGTAAACGGGCTGAGATTAATAATCCTGATACCGATTTTGCCGGTGTCGGCAACAAACGGATCGGCAACAATGATATGGCTGTAATTACCGATGCTGTCGCCATAAAATACCATCGCCGGTTTGTCTGCATCCAGCGTAAATTTCACACTGTCCAGCAAACGGGAGGAGGTGTCTTTAAGGAACAACTGATGCTGGCCGGCATCCAGTGCCATAAATTGAATCCAGCTGGTCTTCGTTTGCGGGTAAGTGGTTGATCTTTGAGATGGATTATACAGAAAAGGATAAATGGAGGAGAAGATATCTTTAGACGGACGATAGCTGCTGTCGCGGCTGTCTATCAATACCAGGTAACCTTTGGAGCCCCTTGCTTCAGCCCCATTGGTTAGTGCTGTGGAGGCAAAGTAAAAGCTGATCTGTCCCTTTGCTGTTTCATCCGGGAGTGTAACGTCCTTGTTACAGGCATGCAGCAGGCCGGCGAGTATTATTAACAGAAGTTGGGTAAACTTATTCATAACTTATTTTTTAAAAAGTGTAGGTAAACTGCAGCAGGATATACCTGCCGGGTTTGTATCTGGTATAGATGTTATCGCCACTGAAGTATTTTTTGCCGTCTTTTCTTTCCACTTCTACTTCTTTGTCGTAGCGCTGGTTAAAATTCTGATCTTCCACAATGCGGTAGCTTTGATCAAGCAGGTTCTGGATACTCAGTTTTACCTGCAGTGATTTTATGATACGTTGGGTGATGGAGAGGTCCAGCAGATGTGTGGGCAGCTGCAACAGGTCCGGACGGATATAGCTATCGTTAGCGGTGGAATCGGCCAGGGTACGAATACTTTTGGCGTAGATACTGGGGCCGCTCACATTGTATATCAGTCCTGCCTTGGTGCCGGTAGCCACATTTTCATAGAACAATCCGGCATTCACGATATAGGGCGCTTGTCCCTGTAAAGGACCACCTGATTTATGTAGACTGTCAGCAGCATAGTCGTCGTGCGTTTGGCGCCTTTCTGTATTGCTTTTGATGATAGTACCATTCAGGACTACAGACAAGTGTTTGAAGAGATTGCCTGGGATAAAGGAGAGATTTTTTTTGATTTCAGCTTCAATACCCATGATGTTGGCACTAACGGAGTTGTCATAGGTGATCCTGTTGAATCCCCATCCATCGTGCATCTCATCACTAGTGACTTCATCCCGCATTTTTTCAATCGGATGTTTGATGTGTTTATAAAAAACACCTACGTTGATCACCTCGTTATTATTTCGTGGATATAGTTCGGCGCGCAGATCGAGGTTGTCGATTTCGGCAGTTACCACCCTTGGGTTTCCTTTTATCTCTTCATTGCGGGTGAAGTCGTAATCGGTGTAAGGTGTTATTTCCCGGAAGTCCGGCCGGTTGACGGTGCGACCATAGCCGGCACGGAACACCAGCATGTTTTTGGGTCGGAAGCTGATATTAACAGAAGGCAGCAGGATAGTTTTTTTATGGTCTACATTGACCATTTCCACCGTGTTTTTTCCGGTGGCGCCGTCTTTGGCACCTGCGAGGCGCTGCTGGTCATATTCCATGCGCAGGCCGGCATTCAGTGTGAGGCGTTCTTTGGCAGCCTTCCAGTCGCCCATCAGGTAAAAGGCATTATACTGTTCACTGGCGGTATAGGCGTCCATCGGTGTGGTGGCGTCGTATACAGCCAGGCCGGTATTGTCGTCGGGGAAGTAGTGGCTGTTCCATAACCGGGGCACGTCTGATGGCTGGTAGTTCAGGAGGTTGACATTGTTATAACCAAATCCGGTATTCCATTTCAGATAATCATTGTTACCTGCCGCAGCTTCCAGCTCATTTGTCTGAAGTCCGGCCCTGTTCACCCGAAAGAAACGGCGTCCCACTTGTCTAACCTTAAAGAGCTGGTACCCGCCGGCTTTTACGTAGAGATTGGGCTGGAGATGAAAAGTGTAGTCCAGTGAGCCGTTGTATACCTGCTCCAGATTTTTGATATAGAGCCTTGAAACCATGCCCTGGTAGGTGGTTGATCTGCTGACGTTGGAGCCGGCCGGAATCCAGGTGAGGGAGTCGGGATATCGGGCATCTCCGTTCACGAAGTGCAGCAGCCGTTGGTCGGGCACGTTTTGCAGGTCATGTGTATATCCCAGATTCCAGGTAAGTTCATGCTGTTTTTTTGCTCCCAGGAAATGGGTGCCGTTCAGGTTGCCGGAATACAACATCCGCTGTTGAAAGGAGAGGGTCATGTCCTGTTTAAGCCGGAATGGCTGGTTCGCATAATATTCGGGCAGTGCATTGGGTATTGTGCTGCTGACGTTCGTAAACCGTTTGCCATCGTTGACAAAAAAGTTGAGTAGTGCCAACTGATGACGGTCATTGAGTTTTAAGGTGAGGTTTTCCAGCACGTTGATTTTACCGGTTTCTGTAGTCTGGTGGCCTATTGATATTTTGTTGTTATCCCCGTATGCCTGTCCCATCACGCTGTCGAGCATGTAGGCATTGGTATTGCCGGACTGGCGGTACATCTCTGTAGCTGCTGTTTCCTTCGTATAGGTGACAGCGGTAAGATCGTACAGTCTGACTTTTCCCAGCTGCCAGCTATTGTAATAGTTGGCAAAGAGCTGCATATCGGGGCCTGCATAACGTTTGCCGGGCATCAGCGTGGAGGAAAAACCGTTGAGCCATTCATGTTGGGGTACAGCATTAGGACTGACACGTTGATTACTGGCAAAGACGCCGGGTGAAAATCCCGGTAGTTTACGGGTACCATCGTCGATGCCGAGGAAGTCGAGTTTGCCGCCGTTGTGGCTGTCTACGTTGCGCATGCTGGTACCATCGCGGTAGCCCAGCTGTACGCCTATGTCGAAGTGTTTTACAGGTACGGCGTTTTTAGTGAACACCTTTACGGCAGCACCGGCATAATCTCCTACGAGGTCGGCCACCGGTGATTTGTATACCAGTATTTTATCGATTACGCTGCTGGGGAGCAGATCGTAGGCGAAGGCTTTGTTGTACAACTCCGTAGAGGGGGCAACGTTACCATTCAGGTAAGTGAGGTTATATCTTTCATTCATACCGCGTACCACGATAAAACGGTCATCCACCACGGTGATACCGGAGATACGTTTCACGATTTCCGCGGCGTTGCGGTCGGCAGTTTTGGCGATCAGCTCATTGGAGATACCAGATACTACGCCGGTGGCACCTTTGATCTCCTGGATCAGCTGTTGTTCTGTGCTGTGGGTAACGGCTCTTACCTTGCGGGTGCCGCTACCTATCACTACTTCCTTCAGGGCTCCACCGGTCTGCATTTTGATGTCATAGGAGGCGGCCTGATTATTGTGGACCTGTACCCGGGAAACGATGCCCCGCTGATATCCCACGAAAGTGGTCAGCAGGGTATAGGTACCTGCCGGCACGTTGGCCAGCTGATAAAAACCTTTGCTGTCGGTGATGGTACCGAGGGTGGTGCCTTCCAGTTGTAAGGTGGCACCGGGAAGCGGGGTGGCTGTTTCAAAATCCACCACACGCCCGCGAATGGTGCCGCTGCCGGCCTCCTGTTTGGTATTGGGGCCTGTTTTAACGGCAATGGTATGGGCATTTACCTGAAAGAGAATGCCATAGGTGTGGTTGAGCTCCGACAGCACGTTTTTCAGTGATACGGCTTTCCAGTGTACATTACTGAGTTTTACGCCACTCAGGGAAGCGCGGTCGTAGGAAAAGCTGAAATCGCTTTGCCGGTCTATTTCTGCCATCACAGTGGCCATGTTGGTATTGCTAAGATTTAGCGTTACCGGTTGTTCCATGGCCGGAGATTGGGCGTGAGCATGGCCTGCCATCAGCAGCCATAATACCAGCCCTGCCTGCCACCATTTTCTTTTGAGCAGGTTTGCATTGGTTTGTCTAAATTTGTTCATACGTAAACTTTAAAAACAATTGTTTTTGATGTCCCGCCTGCCAGCGGGACATTTTTTATGTGATTAGTGAATGAAGACGGTGTCGCGGGTTTCCTGGTATTGAAATCCGTAAATGAAAGCCATGTTTTGAAGTATGTCTGACAGTGTTTCGGTGTGATAGGTGGCTGTAAAGCGGGCACTGGACTGGGCGGAGGGGGCAAAGACAATTTTTTTGCTGAACCGTTTTTCCAGTCTGCTGAAAGCAGCATCCAGTGGTACGTCGTCGAGAACGAAGGCACCGCGTTTCCAGTCGGTTTCTTTTTCCGGCACAAAGTGGCGGGTGGTGAAGCGGTGGGTGGATTGCTGATAGGTGAGTTTAAGGCCAGGGGTAAGCACCAGGGAGCTGTCGGGGCGTACTTTTACAGAGATACTGCCGGCAGAAAGGGCGATACCGGTAATATGCTCACCGGGATAAGCTTCTATGTTGAAATGGGTGCCTAATACAGTGGCTTCCAGACCGCCTGCATTTACGTGGAAAGGTGTTGTCCGGGGAGCTACTTCAAAGTAACCTTCGCCGCTAAGGGTCACGATACGTGCCCGGGTATTATAATCATCAGGAACAGAGAGGGAAGATCCGGGAGTCAGCCATATCTGGCTGCCATCGGAGAGCGTGAGCTTACGCACATGAGCGCTGTTGTTGGCTATCTGGCGGCTATGAACGGCAAGGGGCTGCAGCTTTTTCGCAGGGCGTTGCCACCAGAAAAGACTGCCCGCCAGCAGGGCAATGGAGGCTGCAGCAGCAGTACGGCCCAGATAACGCAGATAGCGGGAGCGGGCCGGGTAGGCCAGCTTCACGCCCTGTCGTCTGAGCTGCTGTTCCAGTGCTACAGCCATCCCCGCCGGCATAGAACCTGCCGGCTGATCCCAGCCCTGCGCCAGGGAGGCTTCCAGCTGTTCAGTGGAGGCGGATTGCAGCCAGTCCAGCATCTCTTTTCTGGCTGCTTCGCTGTCGGTTCTATCAATATATCTTTGCCAGGTATCCTGATCTTTCATGCCGTTATTGTTTACGTGCTACTATCAACACGCAGAAACAATTGTTTACCTCAATTACTTGAACGGCAATTAACAATTTGGTAATATTACTATTCTACAATGGCCTGCCTATCTTTGTAATACTTTATGTCGGATACAGCTATGCATAATAAGGAACGGGTGTTTACCGGACTATATCACGCCTCCCGCGACAGGCTGTATCAATATCTGCATCAGTATACAAAAGACACCCACCTGTTACAGGACCTGCTTCAACAATCTTATCTGAAAGTATGGGAGAAGATGGATGATATGTATGATGTGGAGAATGCGCTTCCGCTGTTGAAAACAATCGCCCGAAACCTGCTGGTGGATGTGGTTCGCAAGCGGATGAAAGAAGATATGACCTGGCTGGAAACGGTAAAAGGAGAGGCAGAGCAACTGCTGTCCACTCCTGCGGAAAGCAGCCGTAATCCTATGCAGGCACTGGATGCAGCGATAGCACAGCTGCCGGTCAACTGCCGCCAGGTATACCTGCTTCACCGCGAAGAAGGACTATCTTATCGTGAAATATCTTCTCGTTTATCCATCTCCGTTAGTATGGTAGAAAAACATATGAGTAAAGCGATCCGTTTGCTTAAACATGATCTGCTCACTAATTATGAACTGTTGCTGATCGTAGTGGCGGTTAACAGAATACTATAAAGTAAAGGCGCCTCTTCTGAGACGCCTTCACTTCACAAGCCGTATGCTCTATCGTATATTATCTATGTCTTCCGTGGCCCATACCGCCACCACCACCCCAGCCATGGCCCATTCCGCCACCGCCGTGTTGGAAACCACCCCGCTGCATTTGCGGTTGCCTCATAAAGTTGCCCTGTGACTGCCTGCTCATCGCCATCGGCTGTCTGGTCATACCGGCCTGGTGATTACCATTCCACATACCGCGTGAAGCGTTGGCCCGGTTGTTAAAGTTATTGTTATTGTTGGCCACGTTATTACGGGTGAAATTATTGGTGCGGTTGTTATTAAAGGTTGTATTACGGTTAAAATTGTTTCGGTTGAAATTGTTATTGTTGACTACGTTGTTACGATTGAAGTTATTATTGTTGACCACATTGTTTCGGGTAAAACTGCTACGATTGTTGATCACTGTTGAATTACGAATGACTTCCCTGTTGACATAGGTATTATGAACAAATGTCCTGTTGACACTGGTCACTGCAGTATTGTAATGGAAGACGCTGCCTCGCCACATACCGCCTGTAAAACCTACGCCGAAATAACCGAATCCATAGTTAATACCGCCATAGTATCCGATATGAGGACCCCAATAGCCGGGGTGCCAGCAATAAAGTCCTCCTGTTAATGCCCAGTAACCTGGTGTCCAGAGTGCTCCCGCATAAGGAGCCCTTATCCATACACCTGGTACCCAATAATAGTGATTACTATAGGCCCAATAACCGGGTACCCACATGAAACCATCACCCGGACAGGGAGGCTGTGAATAAACCGGTATAGCCGGTGGTGCAATACCAACAGAAATACCTACGCTTACTTGCGCAAATGCCTGTGGTGCAGCCATGGCAAACCCCAGCAGGGTACTAAGAATCAGGGCAATCTTTTTCATGACCTGTATTTTATTGATTCGATTCACTTCTTAGACATCTTTTGTCTCAGGAGGTTTAACCGTTTTTTCATTGTTCAGTCTGGTAGAAATGTTAAAAAATGTAAATCAATGCCGAGGCCGCTATCTGTCATTACCGTTGAGAAAGTAGCCAGGTACGCCAGTCTTCAGCCACCTTGTCCCAGTTGAAGATATCATAATCAGGCTCACCATTGGATTTCAGCGGGAAGTAGTTATGTTCTGTGCCGATATATTCTTTAAATGTGAAGTTGGTTTTATGCTGACGGATGATCTCTGTATGAAAAAGATCGATGTAAGGCACTCCTGCATCACGGGTACCGAAAGTAACCAGGACCGGGATCTTCAGCCGGTTAAGGTAACGGGCCGGGGGGATAGAGAAGTCGTTGGTCACTTTATAGGAATCGCCAAATGAGCTGTTCATATCCTGTGGATCTGCCGATATTTTTTCCCAACGGGCGAAAGCGGCGCGTACTCCACTGCTGCTGTCTGTTTCGTGTGTCCGTTCCCGTGTGATCATGGTTAACATACGGCCTTGCGGATTTCCGCCGGAGTAGATAAGATGAGTTACCCGTGGAAATACGGAAGCTATTTTGGCCGCGATGGTACTTCCTTCGGAATGGCCGGCCACTACCAGCTGGTTCTGTGATATCCAGGGCTGTCGTTGCAGGAAACGGATCACGGCGATGTTTCTGTTGACATAATAATCCAGGTAATATCTTTCCAGGTATTGTTTGGGAAACTGGCCGGTGCTGTCGCTGTAAGTGAAGTCGGGGTTGAGGTTTTTCTGATCTGCTACCAGCGGGACATATGCCTTGCTGATGATGGCCAGGTGATAATGTTGAGCCAGGCTGTCGGGGTTAAACACAAAAACATTACCGATTGACTCCCGGCCGTTGTCATCATAACGGATGACCAGTGGTTGCGGCAGGCTGCCCTGGCAAAACAGGAAGAGTGGTTTGGGTACCTGTTCATCTCCTTTCTTTGATCTTATCAGGATATCTACCGTATCTCCCTTAAAAACAGTCTGCAGATGGCGATAACCGTATACATCAGGCAGCGACTGGGAATACAGTTGCCTGGCTGCAAGCAGGAAACAGCAGAGCAGGATGAATTTTGTATTCACTTGATAAGTATAATTGGTGCATAACAATATACTTCAAATATGCGTTACCGTTATATTCTTTCCTGCACTCCTTATGGATGACGGGCCGGCCAGGAATAGCCAGCCTTTCTCCAATACGAAATTATTGCTCGTTGTAACAGATACATGCTAATAAGGACTACAAATAGCATGGTATCTGGTATGAAGATACCATAGCTGCCATGGGCAGTTTTATTTAATCCGAAAAAAAATTTACGCAATCAGGAATATCTTAAATGATTATATTTAAAGTAGTTAATCTACCTGGTACACATGGAAGCCCATCGTTTAAAAAGCATGGTTTTAAGCGCTGCGTTTGCTGCAATGATTAGCAGCGGCGTGGTTTCGCTGTTATGGCTCGAGACTGTTGAATTATCAGAGACTGCAAGAAATAGTGATATGTATGGACTGGGACATGTGTTGGTTGTTTTCTGTGTGATCTGTATGGCTATGGCTACAACCACTATTTTCCTGAATAAACTGGCTGTTGTCAGAAACAATCTTCTTTTGTCCCTGTTATCTTTCTTTCTGGCTCCCTTGCTGGTCGCACTTTGTTTTGGTATGACAGTCTTCGATAAGCAGGAGATAGATCTCTTTTTTGTGATGGTGGCTTCTTTCGGGCTACCGATGGCTTTTTATTTTGCACGGTACCGGAAAATGCTGGATGGCCAGGAAGCATGAGGATTTAGTGTGTCCAGATCATCCCCTGAGGGTTAAGGTTCCAGTGATATTTTTGTGCTTCACCAAAGTTGTTAAAGTCCTGTTTTTTACCCAATACAATTTCCTGATAAGCAAAATGCATCTGCCTGGCGCAGATAATAGGCTGCATCCTGCCTACGCCTGTACAAAGGCCGGGAATGGCTACGGATTCAATGTCAGGATGTTTGTTGGCATGCAATAGTATAGCCTTCATAGCCAGATAGGCGTTGATAGACGTATCAATGTTAAAGTTGGTGGGGATACGCATGGTAGGAGCAGAGATGAGAAAAGGAATTTCCGGGTCTCCTGTTTCCAGTGTAAGTGCGCTGCCGATCAGCAATTCGCCTTCCGGTAAGTTTTTAATTATTTGCTGCAGTTTCTTCTCCAGATCCCAGCCCAGCCGCTCAGATAAAGCATGGTCCAGTGAGCCATCCATAAAACCAAAGGAATTAGCCGGACTGACAATCGCATCGGCTTTTATCCGCGTGATATCTCCTTCGATAATTGTTACATCTGCGGCCTCTGTAAAAAATTCCTGCCAGGCCTGGATGAGTTTGGGATTGGTGTCAACAAGTAAATATTTCATAGCGAAGGCAAGGTACGTTTTTTAAGGCACTATCGTAGTAAACAGATAGGTAGCCAGTATCACCAGTAAGATAACGCCTTGCAGCATATTGGTACGTCCTGCATTAAAGGAGATGCTGATGGTGAACAATGATAATACCAGGAGCAGGGTGGATTTTGTATCGATGCCCAGTGTAACGCTGAAGCCTGAGATGACAGTGACGATGGCCACCGCCGGGATAGTCAGTCCGATACTTGCGAGTGCAGAACCCAGTGCAAGGTTCAGACTGGTCTGCAACCTGTTGCGGCGGGCAGCTCTGATGGCGGCCAGTCCTTCGGGTAACAGGATCACGGCTGCAATGATAATACCCACCAGACTTTTGGGAGCACCCAGATTAACCACCATTGTTTCAATCACCGGAGAAAGCTTTTTGGATAACAATACCACCAATGCCAGGGATATAAGCAGAAACCCCATACTGATGGCAGTGGTCAGGTTATCGGGAGGAGCGGAGTGGGATTCCTGCTCATCTTCCGGAAGAAAATAATCCCGGTGTCTTCCTGTCTGCACAGACACAAATCCTCCGTACAATACCAGCGATATGATTGCTACAAACAGCAGCTGACTGGAAGAATATACCGGGCCAGGTGTAGTGGTGGTATAGTTGGGCAACACCAGGGTCAGAATGGAAATAGCGGTAAGGGTAGACAGTGCTGCATTGGTACCTTGTTTGATAAACACCTGTTCCTTGTAGCGATAACCACCCAGCAGTAAACACAGGCCTATGATGCCGGTCAGTAATATCATGATCGCTGCAAATACTGTGTCTCTGGCAAGTGTAGATCCCTGGGCTCCTTCACTCAGCATTAGAGAAACAATCAATGAAACTTCAATGACGGTGATGGCCAGCGCGAGAATCAGGGTACCATAAGGTTCTCCTACCTTATGTGCCACCACTTCGGCGTGGTGCACTGCCGACAATACAATGCTGATCAGTGATACAGCCTTTAACAGAGATAAAACAGGACTGTTTGCACTTCCGGTCAGCTCAAGTATTGCCAGGCCAACTAAAGGGCTTATAAGGCTCCATAGGGGCAAGGCTATCTTCCATTGTCTGTATAGAAAGTGTTTGTATGGCATATACGTAATTACAAAAAAATAATTAATTGGTTCATTTAAAATTTACAGACGGTTGATTAACTTACGGGGAACTGATCGTTTCCTCCATGATGTTATTGTGCTATACTTTCTTTTTATGGCATTCCGCAATGATTTTGGGAAACAACGTTTCGGGGAGATAGATGTTGAACGAATCAATGTCATTGAAAAAGATGGCACTTTAAAATTGGTTGTGGAGCCAGTAAAAAGGAAGACGCAGGAATGATCTATACGACTCTGGGACCGGCCAGATGATTACTCCATCTCCAGAGTTAATCGTATAGTCGATTCCGTTAAATCAATCAAAAGAGAGAAAGGTGTAGGAGAAGTCATCAGGAGCATTAGCTTCATCCAATAAATCAGCGGTTAAAAAAAACATCTCAGCATTTTTCTCAGCACCTTCAAACTCCCCGATACCCGCTTCTCCAGCGTGCTCACGGGTACTCCCAGCAGTTGCGATGCTTCCTGATACGATCTTTCTTCTTCGCGGATGAGATTAAAAGCTACTCTTTTTTCGGGAGATAGTTCCTGCATGATTTTTTGCAGACGGTTTTGTGTTTCCTTGAGTTGGTATTGCTGGTCGGGGTTCAGCAGACCGGGCTGGTTGCCTGCATCTTCAGGAAGCTCCATCATCGTAAGTGCAGCGCGGATTTTTTTGCGGTGATATACTTTTACCTGATTATAGGCGATGCCGAAGACATAATTGACAGGGTCCTGTAATCCTTCCCATTTTTTCCACAGTTCAAGATAACATTCCTGCACCAGGTCTTCCACCTGATACTCGTCAGTGGTCAGTTTCCGGAAGATCCGGTACAAACCATCCCGGGTAGTTTCAAATACCTGTAAGAATGCAACTTCGTCGTTCCTGGACATAGATAGGCGGATAACGATTACAAAGCTATAGTTATTCCTGTATGGCCATAGTCTGTTAACAATAAGTTCACATTAGACATTGGCGGAAAAGATCCTGTAATGACAGTTTAATGGAAAGAAAAGGATCAGCATGCAATTGCCTGTAATGATTTGGGAGAAATACCTGGCCGACACCGCTTCCCGGGAAGAGCTGGAAATACTGGACACCTGGCTGCAGGAAGCTGCCAATGAGGAACTTGCTGCCCTTATGCAGAACAATCCGGCGGAAAAAATGAAGATGCCAACGGAAATGGCTACACGTTTACGTGCCCGGCTGCAGCAATTACCTTCAACAGGCAAACGATTACATGCTATACGTAAATCAGCTATATGGTGGGCAGCCGCTTCGATATTAATTGCAGGCCTTACCGGCCTGTTTTATATGCTGAATCACCGGCAAATGGCCTCTCCATCACAGCTGGCTGCAGTGCAATGGGATAGCATCAGCAATACATCAGCACATGCCCAAATGCTTACACTGCCCGATCAGACAAGGATCTGGCTCAACAAACAAGCAGTATTATATATCCGAAAAGATTATAGTAAACACCGCGAAGTTCGGTTGCAGGGTGAAGGTTACTTTGATGTAGCTCCCGATGAAGCGCATCCATTCAGGGTTACAGCCGGTAAAGTGCAGACATTGGTATTGGGTACAGCCTTCAATATTGACAATACACCTGGCCAGTCAGCAGTATATATCAGTCTGGTAAAAGGTAGTGTAAAAGTACAACCACAATCCGGCGATACAGCTGCTGTAGTCCTGCAGCCCGGAGAGACTGTCAAAGCTGATTATCACGGAAACCATTTGAGTAAAACCAGCGTCACAGATGTATCCGGCTGGGTGAAAGGACAGCTGGTATTCAACCAGCTTCCGCTGTCGGAAGCCCTGCCTAAACTGGCAGCTTATTATGGCATCCGCATAGAAGCTGATCCCGCTCTGTTACGCAATAAGACGGTGACGGCAGTATATCGGCAAAACGAAACCTGGCAACAGGTTTTACACCATTTGTTATTCATTTATCAGTTGTCATATGAAGTAGGGCCTGACCAGGAAATCGTCATACACTCCTGAATGATGCCCGCCAAACAATTACAGGCTATCAGCTAAAAGACTCAAACAAAACACACAATGATGAAAGTATCTTCCGGATGGAAGCGGCTCCGCTCCATCTGCCAGCAACTATTGCTGTTGCTATTGCTATGCCTGGCCGGTAACAGGCTTCCGGCCCAGGTATCCCGTCTTGCAGGTAATGTGACCCTGCAGATGGATAAGGCCAGCGTGGCCGACGTGATCGCCAGCCTGCAAAAACAAACCGGCTATGTTTTCTCCTACGATAAGAACAGGCTGTCTGCTATTATGGTACGCGATATCCACTGGCAGCAGATTCCGCTGGGAAAAGCGCTGACAGCATTACAGGAAAAAGCAGGACTTGAATACACGATGCTTGATAATAATATAGCCGTTGCCGTTAGAAAGTCCGGTCACCAGCCGGAAAGTATACAGCCGGCGGGTAACGGTGCCATCAAAGGCCGTATCGTGGATTTTGAAACTTCACAGCCACTTCCCGGTGCTACTGTCAGTATCCCGGAAGCTGCACAAACAGTGATATCCGACGAAAAAGGATATTACCATTTCAAAAAAGTACCGGCAGGTAAATATACCCTGGTAATCACCTATACCGGTTACCAGAAAAAGACCATGCAGGAACTGCGCCTGCAGGCAGACCGGGAGATGATAGCTGATGTGAAAATGCAGGCAGGTAAAACCCTGGAAGAAGTGGTGATACAATCGGGGGTTCGTAAGGTAAAAGCGGTGACACATTCTACAGAAAGAGAATTGCTGAATGAGCTGCGAGGCGCTACAGGCGTGGTATCCGGTATCTCCAGTGAACTGATCAACCGGACCGCTGACCGTAATGCCGCAGAAGTGGTAAAGCGTATTTCCGGGGTAACGGTGGTGGATAATCGTTTTATTGTAGTAAGAGGGATGAACGAACGTTACAATATCACTTATCTGAATGATAATATCGCTCCTTCTACAGAAATGTATAGCAAGGCCTTTGCCTATGACCTGCTGCCCAGCAGTATCATCGACAAGATCCTGGTGTTTAAATCACCCCGTCCTGATCTGAACGGAGAATTTGCCGGTGCTGCCGTGAAAGTATATACGAAAAATGCTGTGCCGGTAAAACATATTGATGTGGGCATCCAGCTGGCACACCGTCCGGGTTCCACTATGACGGACATCGACAGCTATCGCGGCGGAAAAATGGACTGGCTGGGTATAGACGATGGTACCCGTAAAATGCCGAACATTGCACCTACTTACTTCCAGTCGGGCAAGGATACCAGGCACCTGTCCCAGGCTGATATCCTGCGTGAATTCTCTCCTGTGCTGTCAACGCAACGTACGACCAGTACTCCTGACATGCAGGTGTTTTTTAACTATTACAATGCCTTTCATCTGGGTAAGGCCTGGTTGTATAACCTGAGCTCCGTTACCTATACGAAAGAAACCACCGGTTTTGATGTGTACCGGCAAACTGGTAATACAGATGCCTACATGACCGCAGACGTAGATTTGAACCTGGGTGTGAATAACCAGCGGATCCGGTCAAAACAAAGCACCGAAACAGGTAAGATCAACGTGCTGGAAAACTTCACGCTGAAAATGAATCCCCGTCATACCCTGCAATTCAAAAACTTCTTTGTAAATGATGGCCGCAGGTTTACCAGTATCAATGATATTGAGCAAAATGTGACACCACGGATAGATTCCATATACAGCAACACCCGGTCAAAAAATATCATTCTCTCTTTCCAGCAACGTATCCTGTATTCCGGCAACCTTGGCGGCACACATGACTGGGGCAATACACACAAACAACGCCTGGAATGGAACCTGGGATATACTTATGACCAGCAGAATGTTCCTGACCAGCGTATCAGCCGTTTTATGACTTCATCTGCTCAGCGTCCTGCTGATGCATCGGGGTTGGCCTATACGGTACGCGGTTCCAACAATGGAGATGCTGATGCTTTCCTGGGTATGGTTTCCAGGCTTTATGTAAAGAACAATGAAGATGTATACAATGGTGCACTTGATTATACCTTCCACGCTTCCAAACAGTGGGAGTTGAAAGCAGGTACCTACCAGTCATTCAAACGCAGGAACGTAAGCAGGCGTTTTTTCCGTGTAAACAGGGGCGGGCTGGGACCGAATGAAACCAGCATACCTGGTAATGAAGGCGCCTCCAGTGGCTGGCCGCAGGGGTATGGTCTGAGTAACCCCTCCCTGATCTACTTCCATCTGCAGGACCTCGACCGGGTATGGAGCACCGATTATTTCCAGGAGAACAAGAGCGGCCTGGAACTGTACGACGCCACTTCTCCCGTGGATAAATATGTAGCAAGCGAACAGTATAACGCTTTCTATGGCATGGGATCTTGGAAAACACCCGATGAAAAACTGACGCTGAACGGTGGTGTGCGTGTGGAATATGACCGGCAAAAGCTGACTGGTGCTACCGCGCCCGATAACGGTTCGCTCCATACTGTATTTGTTGATCATCCCAAAACATCCATCCTGCCCTCCGTGAATTTCAGTTATCGTCCGACTAATACTTTCGTAGTCCGTACCGGATGGGGGCGTACGGTGAACAGACCAGAGTTTCGTGAGTTAACACCTTACAACGATTTCGATTTTATGAACAATGAGCGGGTCGTTGGTAGTCAGCAGGTAGTGACCGCGACCATAGACAATTATGATCTGCGTCTGGAATATTACCCACATAACGCAGAACAGAATGAGGTATTCAGTGTGGGTGGGTTCTACAAATACCTGCAGGATCCCATAGAGCGTATGCGCGAGGAAAAGAGCGGTTATGCAGATGGTTATGGCTTTACCGCGATCAGTTTCGCCAATGCAAAGGAAGCCAGGGTGTATGGCCTGGAAGCTGAGATCAAGAAAAGTCTGGCTTTCTTAGGGGGCGGTTTCTTCAAGCGCCTGAGCATCGCATTAAACGGTACATGGGTGAAAAGTTCCACCCAGCGTTTAATTACAAATCACTATGCCCCTGGTGTAGGCAGGGATACCTTGCTGATATCCGGCAGAGCTTTGCAAGGGCAGTCGCCTTATGTACTCAACGCAGGACTTTTCTATGAACATCCAGGTACCGGTACCAAGATCGGTGTTACCTATAACATAAACGGCCCTGTGATCTATGCCAAATCGATTGCCAGCAAGGATGTATTATTTTCCAGGCAGGACACACTCGTCTTTAACAGTACACGCCCTGACATGGTGCAATTACCGATGCATCTGCTGGACCTGTCCATTACCCAGCGTATTGTAAAATCGCTGAAAGTAAAGTTCAGTATACAGAATCTGCTGGACCAGGCTTACCGTATCGTGGAAGATAAAGACTACAATCAGCGATATAACAAAGAATATCCCGTACTGAACGGCAAGGGAGAGACCTACTACGAAGGAGATAATATCTATACCCGGTATAAGCCCGGCCGCTATTTCCAGCTAGGCTTCACCTATGCTTTCTAAATAATCAAAAATGGATCACATGCGTATCATTTACTCATACAAAAGACTAGCGGTAATAATAGGTCTGTTGTTAGCAGCAGCCTGCCGTCAGCAGGATAACGACCTGCAACCGGAGGACGCGCAGATCGGCTTCTACAATGCCTCTGAATACATACGGTTACAGCTGAAGAACAACCCCAAAACAAACTATCTGTTTGTAGATACAAAGGACACGGTACCTTCGGACGCCATCCCCCGTTTTACCGGCAGTGATTATCTTAATCAGTTTCCCAACAAGTTCTACTATGTCAATCACCCGCAACCATGGCTCAGTTACATACGGGTCATGCCAGGCTCTCATCAGCTTATTCTCCGCGATACCAGTATGAGCCGTACCCTGGTTATGGATACCGTGCTTTCCCGGCATGGAGAGCCTATGACCGTCTACTTTGCTGATGATAAAGGTAAATTTCGTACCTGGAAACTATCTGACCAGGTAAATACAAAAAGTGATTCCACTTACCTGCGGGTGTTGAACCTCAGTCCGGATGCTGGTAAAGTATTCCTCACTATTAACGGTAAAGTACCTACGGGGTTTCCTGCTTCCCTGGATTATGGCGACGTGACCAGGTTTACAGGCAGAGCTGTTAGCGGCCCCGATACGCTGCGTGTCCGCCTTTATCAGCAGGCCGCGCCTGACGTGGACATCATTAGTACTACCCTGCTGACAACACCAGGTAGTGCTTACAATATAGTGTTGAGTGGCTCCCTGAATGGGCAGTCCTTCATCGATCCAGCAACCGGCCGTTCTCTCAGCTACGATGCAAGACTGAAGCTGGCATTGACACAGGTCAAGTAAAACCGTTCATCAACTTTTAAATCAATAGCATGTTAGCAATACATCATTTTTTCAATCGTGCTGCACTCGTGTTGTTACTCCTGGTAGTACTTTTCTCCTGCCGGAAAACAGACGAGTATGCCCAACAAATAAATGATACTCCCTACCTCATCACCGGAGAAATAGGAATGGGTCCCGGCAAAAAGTACGATGGTTTCAGACGTTCCTATCTCGTGGGAGATACTGCGATGCTGATAGGAAGACTTTTCCTGGACAGACCAGGTTCCAAAATTCTTGTTGGTGGCCAATCGGTAAAGATAGAGGAACAATCCAGACTGTTGTATAACCTGAACGAATATACGAAACAGCCTGAATCACTGGATGTAATACGTTTTGTGATCACCCGGGAAATGGGTATTGGCGACCACATTCCGGTAAGCCTTGTCGCCAACGGACAAACCATCCAGGCTCCAGAGATCACTATCCGAAAGTTCTCCGGTAGTATGCATCGTACGGATACCACTCTCTATGTGGATCTGCTGACAAACTGGAAGCCTGCAAACAGCAATTTATATCAGCAGAACTATAGGCCGTTGATCAACAACGTCAGTCTGACTTCCGAAGGAGATATCTATTTTGGCAATAATACAGAGATCGATGCTTACAAAGGAGGAACGATCACCCCGCTCATTCATGTAAACGATCAGTTCCAGGAAAATGGTACTACATTCACTATCAAAATGATACAGGGCAGTGTAGTGGCTTATGATGGCAATACACTGACCTTCTCCGCTGAGGTGACGGAGGCTGTGCCCGAGGCGGCCACATCTTATATTTACAGGTTGTGTAAAATGGAACTGGCAACCAAAAAGATCACTACCATTAACCGGACGCTGGTTACCAAAGGGCGGGTGACTGTCAATGAACCTGCAGGACCGTTTGAAGGAGCAATTGGTACGTTGAAGGTAGTGGCCACCCAGCTGAAAACAGATATGAACGGCGCGCTGTATTTTGTCAACAATTATGCGGCCTCCCGTACAGACTGGGTTAATGAAATCGACTGGTATAGTAATGGATGGGGACCTTCTTCCTACTATGTCAGCCCGGCTGTTTACGCCAATATCTGCCGGGTTGACGCCGGTGGCTCCGTAAAGTCCATTTTTAAGTTGGATGAGTTCTTTATGGGGCCTTCCTATTACAACATTCCCGGCCGGCCACTGGAGCTGACCACCGATTACGTGATCAGCCCCGACGGCAAAACGGCCTTTGGTACCTGTGCCGTGAATATGGGAATGAACTACAAACAGGCTGCATACGATCTGGAGCATGACGAGATATTAATGATGCCGAAGAGTTTCTATTCCGAGCCTTACCGCTTCTTCTCCTATGATACCTCTGCGGTTACCGGTTACCATAGACCCGAAATATTATTTAGCTATTCCCTTAATGATGACGTATACCTGAATCGCTATTGTTTTACTACTGAGGGCGAACTGCTCGCATCAGATGGTGCTTCTATAGCGGCTGTAGATCTTGTTAATAAATCCCTGTACTGCTACGCAGGATCGGAGATGGGTATTGGCACAAATGTTCCGTGGCAAGATCAAAAAACCGGTCCGGCCAAAAAAGTCGGTTTCGGTGCAGAGACAATGATCATCGGACAGGATAAATATGGTAATGTCATTTATAGCGGCTCACAAAGAGATTATGCCCAGGGGGTTAGCTTTTACAAGCTGTATTCCCGCAAATAAAGCAAGGTATTGAACTAAAGACTGAGGACTAGTATTGAAGGCTGGAGTTGAGAAAACCCAGGCAGCGGTAGATGTTACTGCTGACTGGGTTTTTTGTTGGTATAACTAATTTTACCATTTCTTATTCAGCGCTTAGTGAAGTGAGATTACTGCCCGCATCCTGTAACTTTCTTACGCCGAATGTTAAACCCATCTTCAGACGATAGACTTTTTTGTAATTAACCCGTAACCATAAAAACAAAAAAAACATGAAAAAAACCCTCCTCTTAACAGTCCTGTCATTGCTGGCAGTAGGATCATTGTTTGCTCAGAGATCTGCTGCGGTACAACTTCGCGATCCCAACCCCCTTAGGGTGTTTAAAGCTGATCCGGTACTTGGTACCGTCATATCTATCGACTGTGCCAATGCAGTCGTGAGACAAGGTGATGCACCTTTCAAAAACGGTGTGGCAAATATGAATGTCTGGTATATTCTTTACGTTGGTGATGTCGCCGGTGCCGTTGCTGCAGCTGATGCGGGACCTATCGCTTCTCAGGGTGTTGGAGGCTTGCAGCTGGTACTCCTTGAAGGGAGCATAACTTCCGGACCCTGGGCGGAAACTGTTGGAATATGGGGAACGCCTACATCATCCGGAACAGCGTCTTTTCCCATCAGTTTCGGTGGACAGTCCTGTACACTGTCGATAACTGTACAGCCATAGCCGTTTTCAGCTGACCAAAAGATAATTCAGAGCAGTGTTAAAAAATACGGCCTGACGGATTTTATTATCTGTCAGGCCTGCAATATGTTAAATATTTAATCCCATTTCTGTATGATATGGGTAAAAAAGAAATTATCTATAATCACTTCATCTGTGTCAAAGTCCACATCATAATAATAGTAGGGCATCAGATCATCTTTATCTAAATACCGATTGTACCTGACTCTGAAATAAGGAACTTGAGGATTTTTCAGCAGAATACTCACCCCGTAAAATTTAATTATCAGGTCTGTATATTTTCTTCCGTCAGGAGGAGCTATCCATGGAGCACTATCCTCTGCGTCCTCCATTTGACGGAACTTTATTAATGCTTCATAGGTTGTTCGTTTGAATTTTCCTATATCATATGCAGCTATAAAATGCTGCCAATGTTCTTGTCTATCCATGAAGTGTTATAATGTGTGCTAACGTTGTGGAATATACGAATTTTTTTTTCTTCCTCTTTTACAAGAGCATAAGTCTCAAAATAAGAGAGATCGGGACTATTTGTACCGGGTTTTATTGATGCTAACGCTGAAATTCAAACGCTGGAAATTTCCGCAGCAGTTCATCCATGACTGGCACAACGTCCTGACTTTTGAGCAGGAAAAGAGGTCTACATTCTCTGCATTTAAAATTCCAATGAAATATAGGCAGCGTCAAACAATGGCACAGTTCTGGCTGTTATATGCAACAAAAAATCACTTCATGAAAAAAGTACATTTACTTATAGCTACTGTAGCCGTAATGCTTTTCAGCTCCTGCTATACAGTATATACTGCAGGTAATAGCGGGAAAGTGCCTCCGGGACAGGCAAAAAAAATGACTGGATCTCAGTCCGCCAGGCCATATGCACCTGGGCAGCAAAAACACTAAGTATCTGTTTAGAAAATAAAAGTTATGGCTCTACGGTCCCTGTGCAAACACGGGGACTTTTTTTATCCTTTGTTTGGTTCTTTAGCCACCTATAAGCCATCACGTACAACTGGGCCTAAGTTCGCCAATTTAATCCGGTATTCCTCCTTTGACAAATATAACTGATCAAGTAATTTGTTTGAGTGGTTACTATCCATTTTATGCGCTGTTATTTTACCCTGGATACCAGGTCACTGTTAGTTATTAGCAGCTGGAGGTACTAATTTAGTCCTGGGTGACGATACTCATAAATTAAGACCTCTGCCCCCTTTAGATAACCATTATTTTATTGATTATGTTAACAGTATCAGCCGGTGAACTTACACTAAGCCAAGTACTTGAATTGCGGGCATATATCGGAGTGGCGGCGCCAGACATATGGAGTGCTCAGGAATGCGGATTAACAGATGGTAGTAATGCCGTTAACAATAAGCTGTCGCGATTATCTGGTGGGAAGCCAGCACTCCGTTTACTTGAGGGTGGGCCATATACACAACTAACAGAAGTGCCACGCTACATTCCCTACGAGTCAGAAAGTGCCCCCACGATCGACACTGGTAGTGCCATGGCTCGTCTGGCAGTTGATACCGTGTTTTCAGATGATCTCCGTTTTATAGCCTCTTCGAGCCCACTGGCAGTGGCTGCAATGTTGACAGCAGCGACCGTGCTGGTTAGCCTGCCAAAGATCATTGAATGGATACAAGCAGCTGGTATAATGAGTCCTAAAAAAGGAGACGAAATGCAAATATTGTGGCCAATATATCAGCAGCAATGCGCTGGAAATATCAGGTTTGCAACTCCAATGATGATGCGGGACTTCTATGCCAGTATTTATGTTTGGCAATTCATTCGTATGGCTGACGGACGCATTCCTGAACTCTGTGGCTCAATAATGTGTCTTACAACAGGGATTGATTACCCTGGGGCCTATGATGACCCTGGCTTGGGCGGAATTGACATCTATCTCACAGCAATGAGTGAAGGGATGGCCTGCCTCAATGGTCCTGCAATAGATGCAGGACACAGAGATGCTGTAGTGAGTTGTGCATTTATGAAGGTTAGAGAGGCAGAAACTGCCATGGCAAAGGCAAAGAGTATTAAAGAGTTAGAAAGTATCATCTCCTCCAGTGGAGGACCTGTAACACCAGGGGAGTTCATTCGAATGCGATGGTGGGACGCAGCAATGGCTCCATATTATCGATATGCCATGGGGGCTACTGGTTACCATTATCTGGCTGATGAAGCCGGAACCTTCAGGAGTACTAAAAAATGTGGGAAAATCAAACGTGCTATCGATAGCGTTCTTCGTTATAATGAAATTGTTGATCTTTTCTCTGACTGCATGTACGGAGATGGGGTAAACGAGTTGCTAGTGGCTATGTGTGTGGCTGGCAATGAAGGTGTTTCGGGGTATGCAGATGCGCTTGCCGCGGTCACAGATGATGTACTCGCATGTAATTGTGGTGAAGACGGACACTTTGAGGCTGCGGAAATGGCTATGGGCGCATGTCTTTGGTATGCTCTGACACCACGTTACTTAGTTAGAGCGCAACTTGATAGTTTGGAAAATACAAAGGGTGAATTGAAGAACGCATTTGCATCAAAAAGACCAGAAGCAAGAAACATCGCATGTGACATGTTGCCAGGAGATTTGTTACATACCGATGGCTGGCAGCCATTGTGGATAGAGCATAGCGTGGAGATTCCCGACTTAGTGCAGCGGGTTGTCCGAAGGATTTTGTTAGAGGGAGTGAACGATGAATTGGCATATCAACGTTGCGAAATAGCAGCAACAACAATACTATCAGATTGCATGACACTTGGGAACGACGTAGCGAACTTGAGAGCATTGTCTGATAAATGGTGCCATTTCTTCGATGAGGTTGTTTCAAAGTTCGCACAAGAATATAGGGAGGTCCTAAATAATTTGCGAGAGCTCATTGCCAGGATTTGGAGACACAATATTATTGGAGATCATCTCGAAAATAGCGATACTGATACACGGTTGTTTGTGGATATCGATAAGGCGATACGACATACATACACACTTGAACTCACTAACGGACTAGCCATCAGGCGCGCTTTTCTCGGCGTAGTATCAAGCGCGATGGAGTTGAGTGGATTCAACCCATATAGTCGTCTTACCGAGTGGGCTGCCACAATGTGTCAATCAGCACATCCCGAAAAACCAGTATAAAGTATGTTACAGAAAAAGAGGTCATTCGGAAGGGTGTATTTTGAATGCCTCTAAGGATCATACCAGGATATAAAGAAGCTGTCTCAGAAGTACTTTTGAGACAGCTTCTTTATGTGTTTGTATAACTGAAATGAATACACGAGAATAAAAAATGCGGCTTTACGCAATGTATGCGACTGTTACTGTATTAGCATTCCAATGTCTGGTAAAATACCGGTTGATAATACTGTCTATATCTCGTATGTAATCACCAGTTTCGGACGATTGCTGACATCTGCATTGCGGGGGCCTGTGAAGATAAGGCTGCGGTAGTAAGCTTCTGTCTGCAGTTGCAGACTAAAGCCGTTATTCTGTCCGCTGTTGATGATGTCCTGTACCAGTGCAGTAACGTTAAGGGTTACACTATAATTCCACTGTGAGGTGGAAGCAGGAACAGTTACTGCATTGGTGGTAGTGGTAGATGGCTGGTTATTCCAGGTGATGGTGTTTCCTGTCCACGTGCCTGTTACGCGTTTCACCCAGGCGGGGTTAGTGCCGAAGGAATTGTATGGGGAGCCTGGATAGTAGGAGTTACCCTGCGGGGCAGCCACGCTGGTACTTACACCGGTTAATGTAAGTGTAGCTGAGATGATCGTAGTGCCCGACGGAATAGTGCTAAGGCCATTGAATTTAAAGAACTGACGGCCGGTACCAGGTACGCCCTGGAAGGTCCACGAAAGGGCGAGGAAATCCACCTCAGTACTAAAATTCCGGTTAACCCAATCCGGGTGGCTGTAAACGGTCGCGTCGTCCTGGCTACCGGCTTTTTCGTAGCCGACGCCGAGAGTAATGGTTTTTTGTCCGTCTTTAATCTGGGCGTTGAGAGTCTGGGCATTCTGCTGCGGATTCGTATCTGTTGCCAGATCTTTACGGCAGCTGCTCATCATAAATACTGATACTACAGTGAGGGTAAGGAAAAGATTAGCGCTTTTCATACATAAAGGGTTAAGTGATTAATAAAAAAATGGATAGACGCAGAGTGATATTAATGCCTTATGCAAGCATCATTGCTGGTGGTACCTGAGAATAGTATATTAACGATTAAAAAGGGTTTTCTAAACAAATGTCCGGGTTAATGCTGGTTCAGATTATTTTGAGTTATCACGATGTGGTATTTTTAATACCATCTATACAAAGATAGGGATTCAGTTTTCATAAAACTTTTTAAAAAAAAGCTAGATAGTTTTATAGGAATGACAATAACATTTGATAAAAATAGTTTCCGACAGCGTTTACCCGTCAGCGGACAAATAAAATACCAGACCCTCCAGACTCCCAGGTTGCTGGTCAGGGCTGTTAGTTTGACTTCGTAGCAAATTGACTGTTCCTGACAGCTGTAGGATAGCTGTAAATAAGGCCCAGTTGCAACTATGTTGACACAAAAACTTATCCGGCTGTGTACCGTACCGCCTCGGCTCCAACTCAGAGTGCCGCTACGCCAGCTATCAGGCTGTAAATAGTTCCATTTACGTAGATCTGATATCTAAATCACTAGGGAATGTGAAGATTTAATCTTCCTCATTGCCCTATTTCAGTGACAAATGGTGTCATATTATGACAGATCTTTCAACAGTTTTTCAACGGGAAAAGGGGCAATCAACCATGTATACTGACGGGCTGACGCACGAGGACAAATTAACTTTGGTAAAACCCAAACCATATGAAAAAGCTAGTCTTTTTAACCGCCTTATCCCTTTTACTGGGCCTTATTCCTTTTTCTACCGTACATGACGCAAAGGCCACGGCTCACACTACGCAGGCAACCCAGGATATTTGGTTTGAAATTACCTATGGCTATAACGGACAATATGTTATGCAGGGGACCATAGCTGTAAATGGAATATATCGCACCTTTATAGGAGGCGGGATTATTGTCCAAGCAAATATTGGGGACTCTTATTCGATTCATGATATTTACCAAAGCGCAGGAGCTGCCGGGGTAATAGACAATCAAGTCATGTTTGTGCAAATCAATTAGGCAAAAAATCCGCTCCGTGTAGGGGCGGATTTTACAGCACGACCTTTATACGCTGCGCAGGGTAGTAGCCACTGCTAAGGTGCTGCACAGCTTATATACGTGCAAATGGGGCCTCAGTATGTCACATCTTTCAACAGTTTTTCAATGGGGAAAGAAGACAATCAACAGCATTTCTTAACATGTAGGTCACAATCTTGCAATTATCAATTTCCATTATAACCGCAATGGCGTTGATTTCGTGTTCTTGTCCATCAATGGTAAGCGTGTATTTGTCCTGCGGCGGTGGTGCTGGCTGAAATTCCCGGTAATCTAACCGCGTAAGATAATCCCGCAAGTCTAGCCCTCGGTCGCGCTCTGTTGCAGTGGCGCAACGTTCCAGCAAGTTAGATACCGTGACACTCGCAATACCGGCCAGCTCACGGGCTTTGTTGCTCCATAGGATAAAGGCCCGGCCATCCGCTCTGCCGGCAAGCGCCTGACACCGTTCAGTAGTAAGGTAAGACAGACTACCAGCTGCCAGCCAAACAAAAGCCGAAAGGTATATACTTGCGACGATAGCCGTTGCCGGTGCTTCTACAATAGCTGCCGGCTTACCTGTATTCTCTGTTAAAAGATGTTCTCCATACATGCAGCTGGCGAAGCTTCCGCTTTGTTCCAAATAAGCAGACAACCAGCCGGGAAGGCTCTCCTCTTTCGATTCATGGTTGTACTTTAAAATACTGTGTATCCATGTTGTTCGGGAACTATTATCCTTTGATTTGGCAGTATGACCGGTATGATCAAACTGTTTTACCTGTGCGGCCCTTACATTGCCGGATATATCAATCCACCAAAATACTGTAGCTCCCGGCCAGCGGTTTCCGGACGTATCTATCTGGTATCGTTGAATCAGTTCGTTGGTTATGTCAGTGCCGAAAAGAGAACGGAGGTAGGTAATAAATCGATTTGCCTCATAACACGAAATATTGTTTTCTCTTTTCTCCGTTTTATTTGGCTTCCTCCTGAAAGCCTTGTCCGGTAAAGAAAAACGCCCAACCTTAGTAAAATCAAAATTGGGCGAATTAAATAAAAAGTGACCCCTTCGGTACGTTTTTCGAACTTTTTTATGGAAGATTTAAAGAGGCTTGCAAGCTGGGTACAGATGGCTCTATAACCCAACCTATAGCTGCGTGTTTTCAATAGCACAATGAATCTAACGCAGTAAGTATACTTTAAATTTGGTGGCGACTATGCCAGTCACTCAAACTACAACGTTCTCAACACCCCACCATCGGCCCTTAGAGAGGCGCCGTTGATGGCGGAAGACAATGGGCTGGCTAAATATGCCGCCAGGCTGGCTATTTCAGCAGGTTCGATAAAACGTCCCAGCAATGAGTGCGGATTGGTACTTTGTATGATCTGTTCCTTTATCACCCCCACAGGCTGTTGATGTAGCGCTGCCAGATGTTCCGTCGCAGACGCAACACCTTCCGAGTAAGCAGGACCTCCCAGGATTGTATTGACTGTTACCGCTGTACCTTTGGTGAGTTTTGACAACCCGTTACCCAGGGCCAGCATAGCAGCTTTCGTGACACCGTAATGAATCATATTGCCCGGAATATTCATGCCTGACTCGCTGCTGATAAAAATAATCCGACCCCAATTCCGGGACAGCATCCCTTGTAATACTTGCCTGGAGAGCCTTACCGCACTCATCACATTCACCTGGAAAATATCATTCCACTCATCGTCTGTTGTCGACTCAAAATCTCTTAATCCAAATACGCCTGCATTGTTGACCAGTATATCCACTGCAGGCAACTGCCGTAACAGGTTTTCTGTCTCTTCCGGGATGCTGAGATCCGCCGCCCATCCGCTGATGGCTGCCGTTGGAAATTCCGTCCGGAGTTTTTGCACCGTGATGTCCACTTTAGCGGATGTTCTTCCATGAAGTATCACCTCCGCACCTTCCTGTAGCAGCTGCCGGGCAATGGCAAATCCTATTCCCTGGGTAGAGCCGCTGATAAAGGCTGTCTTACCGCTTAATTGTAAATCCATAAATATATTTTTGTAATGATTGTTACATAATTAAACAAAAAATTTTAGCGCAGTATGCTCAGTTGCATTTCGATGAGCTCCTTCAGCTTTACTTTATGAGGGTGCATTCGTCTGGTTACATTGAGACCGTTCCAGCAGGTAATTAAATATCTACCTAAAACGGCAGCATCCGCAGGATTGGTAACAGCGCCTGTACGCTGGGCTTCCCGGATGGTGTCAGTAAACATTTTTTCTACATCCTTTAATATACTAACGGCTTCCGCTTCCAGGTCGTTATCGATAAAAGCCAGTGCTGTTACCGTATTGGCCACAATACATCCCCTCAGGTGTGTATGCTCGTCTGCCAATGCCACACTGCGGAAAAAGTCCCTGATCAGATCCATCGGCGAAACACATTGTTTCAATTCCTTCTTAAACGCCTGGAAAGCCTCCCGTCGCTGCTGCAGCGCCTTTGAAAAAAGTTCCTTTTTACCGCCCCTGAATGTGTTGTACAAACTACCGCTACCCATCTGTGTAGCGTTTTGCAGGTCCTGCAAAGACGTAGCGCTGTAACCCTTTTCCCAGAATACTTCCTGGGCTTTGAGCACCACCGCATCATTATCATATGTAGCTGGTCTCCCTCTCATTTTATTTCTGTAATGATCGATACAAAAATAATAATCCGGATGATTATTATCCAAAATTTTCTTTTATCCTGCGTAAATATTACTCGATCAAGATAATAAACGGGAAAATTTCTATCCTTAGCCTTGCTGATGGACACGCATGACGAACGGAATAGCAACATTATTTTTAATGCTCCGGATCCTTAGCCGCAGCTTATAAATACTGATGAATCAAGTAGCTGTTGGATTTACAATTACCCAGGCACACAAATTGTTTTCAAGTTGGCAGGTTAGCGATTTCCATGCGTCCCCAACTTTTTAGGGGTACATGTTGGGGTACACGGAAATTTAATCTTTCTTTATCTCTCTTTATTTCCTTTTCTGTGGAAACAAACCACCAGTAAAAGAAAACACCCAACCTCAGTAAAACTAAGATTGGGTGAATTAAGTTTCAAGTGACCCTGTAGGGACTCGAACCCTAGACCCGCTGATTAAGAGTCAGCTGCTCTACCAACTGAGCTACAGAGTCAAAAAATCGATGCCAACAAATTTAACTGTTCTGCAGCATATTTATGTAGTTTATTTAATTAAATTTGGTAAGATGGTAAAATGTGGATAAAAATCCATCATCTTGATAATCTAACCGTTAGCTCATTATAAAATTATTTTTTCATGCAAGAAGCGTACATAGTAGCTGGATACCGCACTGCGGTGGGAAAAGCTAAAAGGGGCGGATTTCGTTTTTACAGGCCTGATGACCTGGCAGTAGATGTTATTTCCGGTTTGCTGAAATCTGTTCCGCAGCTGGACCCAAAGCGGGTGGACGACCTGATCGTTGGTAATGCTGTCCCTGAAGCAGAACAAGGCCTGCAGATAGGCCGCATGATCTCTGTCAGAGCACTGGGCATCGATATCCCGGGAATGACGGTCAACCGTTACTGCGCCTCCGGCCTCGAAACAATCGCTATTGCAACCGCTAAAATACAATCAGGGATGGCCGACTGTATCATCGCAGGTGGTACAGAAAGTATGAGCCTGGTGCCTGTGGCAGGCTGGAAAACTGTGCCCAACTATACTGTGGCCAGCACCACTCCTGATTATTATATAGGCATGGGACTCACCGCTGAAGCAGTGGCCAATGAATATAAAGTGAGCCGCCAGGACCAGGATGAGTTCTCTTTTAATTCCCACCAGAAAGCCATACGCGCCATTAAGGAAGGTTATTTCAAATCCGGTATACTCCCCATCTCAGTGGATGAAGTATATGTGGATGAAAAAGGAAAAAAACAAAAACGTTCCTTTACGGTAGATACCGATGAAGGACCACGTGCCGACACCTCAATGGACGCACTGGCTAAATTAAAACCTGTTTTCGCCGCCGGTGGTTCTGTTACTGCTGGTAATTCCTCCCAGACATCTGACGGCGCTGCCTTTGTGATTGTGATGAGCGAGAAAATGGTGAACGAGCTGAGACTGAAGCCCATAGGCCGGTTAGTGTCCTGTGTATCTGCGGGGGTGCATCCCCGTATTATGGGTATTGGCCCGGTTGCGGCTATACCAAAAGCATTGCAGCGTGCCGGTAAAACGCTTCAGGACATAGATCTCGTTGAACTGAACGAAGCTTTCGCCTCACAGTCTATTGCAGTGATCCGCGAACTGGGTATCAATCCTGATATTGTAAATATCAACGGCGGTGCTATCGCACTGGGACACCCACTGGGATGTACCGGCGCCAAACTCACCGTACAATTACTCGGTGATATGAAACGTTTGAAGAAAAAATACGGCATCGTTACCGCCTGCGTAGGAGGCGGACAAGGTATTGCCGGAATTATTGAGAATATCGACTGATTTTCGTAATACATTATAGCTCAAGGCCGCAGGATATTTCCTGCGGCTTTTTTGATGCCTGCCCCTATTATTTTAATATAATTTAATCAGGATGAATTAAAATTTTTGCTAATTTGGCTGAATAATAGGCTATCTCCCTATCTCAACCATATCGCTTTATGGATCGCAGACAATTCCTGACCTTATCGCCCTCTCGTGCTGCACGTAACAGCAAAGCTGTTGTTCGTACTGCTACCGGGCTTACTCCTTATACCGGCAGTTGGGGTACCCAACAGCTGATACATCTGCTCAAACGTACCACTTTCGGTGCTTCTCCCGAAAACATCAAAGCCCTCAAAGGAATGGGTATGCAGCAGGTGGTGGATACACTCCTCACTGCGCAGGCTGATCCTGTTCCGCCGGTGAACAACTACGGTACAGACAGTACAGGCGTGGCTTCCGGCGCTACCTGGGTTAGGGCCGCTATGGGCGACGATATGCTGGAAAGAAAACGAATCGCCTCCTATAAAGCCTGGTGGGTAGGGCAGATGATAGGCCAACAGGCAAGTATACACGAAAAAATGGTGCTCTTCTGGCATAATCACTTCGTGACGGAAACGAGTATGGTCAATGATAGCCGTTTTATCTACCAGTACAATCTCACCCTTCGCCATTATGCATTGGGCAACTTTAAGGCACTCGCCAAAGCTGTGACACTGGATCCTGCTATGCTGGTGTACCTCAACGGTTACCTCAACTCCAAAGGAGCAGCCGATGAGAACTATGCCCGCGAACTACACGAGCTTTTTACCGTCGGTAAAGGTCCGGATTCTCACTATACGGAAGATGATGTAAGAGCTACAGCCCGCGTACTGACAGGCTTCCGCGTAGATCGCAGCGCCATCGTCAGCACTTTTAATACTACACAACACGATATCACCAATAAACAATTCTCCGGCTTCTATGGCAACAAGGTCATCTCCGGTAAAACCGGCCCGGATGGCGCCACTGAAGTAGACGACCTGTTGACGATTATCTTCGCACAACCGGAAGTGGCTAAATTTATCTGTCGTAAGTTGTACCGCTTCTTTGTATACTACGATATAGACCAGGCCACGGAAGATAATGTGATCCTGCCACTGGCAGAGATCTTCCGCAGCAGTGGATACGATATCAAAGTAACACTCAATGCACTGTTTACCAGTGAACATTTCTTTGATCCGCTCAATATGGCCTGCCTGATCAAAAGCCCGGTGGACTTTTGTATTGGAATGTGCCGGGAGTTTGGTATTGTTTTTCCGACTGACTACACCACGCAGTACCAACGCTGGGGTGACCTGCACAACATCATGATACTGATGCTGCAAAACCTGGGTGACCCTCCACTGGTAGCCGGCTGGGAGGCCTACTATCAGGAGCCTGCCTTCCATGAGCTGTGGATCAATACCGCCACCCTGCCAAAGCGGAATCAGTTGAGCGATGGTATGATCACCACGGGTTATAAAAATGTAAAAATAGATCCGCTGGCTTTTGCTGATAAATTGTCCAACCCCGGCGATCCGGTAGCATTGGTCAATGATTCGCTGGATATACTTTATCGTGTAGGCGTTTCCGATAATGTGAAGACTTTCCTGAAAGACACCATCCTGCTGGCCGGACAAAGTACCAACGGCTACTGGACAAGTGCCTGGAACAATTATAAATCCAATCCCGGGGATGCGGCCAACACGAAAGAAGTGACGAATCATCTGCAGGCGCTGTACAAATACATCATGAACCTTTCGGAATACCAATTATCCTGATTCCTGAAAAACCTTTCTATGAAAAGAAGAGACTTCCTCAAATATACAGCCCCTGCAGCGATACTGCCAACGATTATCAATGGCTTCTCTATCAAAGCTTTTGCAAACTCCCCTATGCTGGCAGCCCTGAATAGTGCTGCTGATAACGATCATGTGCTGGTGATGATACAGCTTACAGGAGGAAATGATGGTCTTAACATGGTCATCCCCCTGGATATTTATGGTAAATACCAGGCTGCCCGTACCAACATCGCTATTCCGGAAGGGAAAGTGCTGCGCCTGGATAACTATGTCAAATCAGGACTGCATCCCGCCATGAAAGGACTGCAGCAGCTGTACAATGATGGAAAAGTCAGTCTCATTCAGAGTGTAGGTTATCCTTCTCCCAATTTTTCCCACTTCAGGGCTACAGACATATGGCTCACTGGTTCAGATTCCAATGAGGTACTGTCTGCCGGTTGGGGAGGCCGTTATCTCGATACAAAATACCCTGGACCGCAGGACAGCTATCCTAATGCAGACAACCCCGATCCGCTGGCGATACAGATAGGCTCTATCGTTTCTCCGGCTTTCCAGGGTGCAGAAGCCAGCAGAGGGATGGCCATTACCAGCGCTACTGATTTTTATAATCTGATTGATGGGGTGATGGACCCTGTCCCGAATACCAAAGCAGGAAAAGAACTGGAATATATCCGCCTGATTGCTAAACAGACGAATAGTTATGAAAAGGCGATCAAGTCGGCTGCATCCAAAATCACCGCCCAGGGCGCTTATCCGGCCAACAACTATCTGGCAGATCAGCTGAAGATAGTAGCCCGCCTCGTCGCTGGCGGCCTCAAAACCCGCATGTATATGGTGAGCACCGGTGGCTTTGATACCCATGCGAGCCAGACAGAATCCGGAGATACTACGCTGGGTGGCCACGCCAAACTCCTCGGCGGTGTCTCCGATGCTATTAAAGCCTTTATGGACGACCTCAAAGGCTTGAAAGCCTCCCGTAGGGTGGTAGGTATGACTTTCTCTGAATTCGGCCGCCGTATCAAATCCAATTTCAGTATGGGTACAGACCATGGCGCTGCCGCACCCATGATCGTTTTCGGGGATTATGTCATGCAGGGTGTGCTGGGTAATTCCCCCGCTATCCCCGATGCTACTACAGTAGCAGATAACGTGCCCATGCAGTACGACTTCCGTTCTGTATATGCCTCTATCCTGGAACAATGGTTCTGTGTAGATCAGACCGATCTGAACAAAATACTGCAGAAAGACTACCAGCGCCTGCCATTGATCAGTGGCGTGGCCTGCGGTGTTATTACCGGCCTGCCCGATATTAATAATGATGATAAACATCTGATCACCAACAGTCCTAATCCATTCACGAACGCCACCACCATTACCTATATTACCGGTAACGGTAATACCTTGATTCAGATTTTCGATACCATGGGCCGGCTGGTAAGTGTGCCTGTCAATAAAACACATTCTCCAGGGACCTATACCATTACTTTTGATGCAGAATATCTGCCTACCGGCGTGTATTACGCCCGTTTCCAAAATGGTTCTGTTCAACAGGTGAGGCCAATGCTGAAAGTTAAGTAATGCAAAATAAATGCAGCGTTGTTGCAAATGGGTAAAGTTTATTACCTTTGCTGCTGTGTATAAAAACTACATACAAAGAGTATTAGCTATCATCCTGCTGGGGGTATTTACATTTAATACGCTCCCACGGGAATTTATACACGCATTTGCCGGTCACCATGATACTCAGGACGAGCGTTGTCCGGTCGGCGGAATAACGATTTCAGAGCCACACCGCCACTGCGAATTTCTGCAGATAGGGGTGGAGCCTTACGAGCAATATACCACAACCTTTATCGCACCGGTATGGCTGGTGATTTGGGTCTTTCATCCGAAGGACCTGCCGGAAACCAGCTATGATACTTACCGGGATCTTTCTCCCAGAGCGCCTCCATCCGGAATCGCCTGATTTCTTCTATACACTGCACTGTTACCTGGTTGTCATAACCAGCCGGTGGTATTTATTGTTTCCTTATTTCTTATTCGTCAATTATGCATTATTTGCGTGTATTTATACTCGGATTAATGGGCGCCCTGTTGTTGATACAACCATCCGCCTATGCCGGAAACCCTGAAGAGGGTACTTTCTCCAATGTGCTCACTGGTAAAGTGACAGACAAAACTACGCACACTCCCATCCCCGGTGCTACCGTGTATCTGCCAGATCTACATGTAGGGGGAGCTACCGATAACCAGGGAAATTATACCATCAAAAACCTGCCTAAAGGAAAATATATTGTGGAAGTACATTCCATGGGTTATGCCGCATATACCGAAACGGTTAATATCAACGGGAACACGACCAAAGATTTTGACCTGTCAGAAACGCTCATCGAAAAAAATGAAGTAGTGATCACTGGTGTAAATCTGGCTACTTCCGTAAAAAAAACACCTGCACCCATCAGCATTATCCGTCGGGATTACCTGGATGATAATATCTCTACCAATATCATCGATGCGATCGCTAAAGTGCCAGGTGTGAGCCAGCTTTCTACTGGTCCGGCTATCTCCAAACCATTCATCCGCGGTCTGGGTTACAACCGTGTAGTGGTGGTGGGTGATGGAGTCCGCCAGGAAGGACAGCAATGGGGCGATGAGCACGGCATCGAAATCGACGATTATAATGTCAGCAAAATTGAAGTGCTCAAAGGCCCATCTTCCCTGGTGTATGGCTCAGATGCGCTGGCCGGCGTAGTAAATATCGTTCCTCCCGCTACTTTGCCTCAGGGAAAAATAAAAGGTAATGTAGAAGCCAACTATCAGACCAACAACGGTCTGATGGCTTATCACGCTGATATTGCCGGTAATAACAACGGCTTCAGCTGGGGCGCCTATATCACACAAAAGCAAGCCCACGATTATAAAAACAAGTACGACGATTACGTATTTAACTCCCGCTTTAACAACACCAACTACGGCGCCAATATCGGTATCAATAAACAATGGGGCTTCTCCCGCCTCAGCTTTACCTCCTTTAATCAGCACCTGGGGCTGGTAGAAGGAGAGCGTAACAGTGAAGGGAAATTCCTGAAACCTGTCAATGATAACGGTACTGCGGAAGAAGTAGCTGTTACCGGCAGTGATAACAAGTCCTACAGCATGACGGTGCCCAAACAACAGATCAACCACCAGAAGCTGGTATGGGACAACAGCCTGTATCTGCACAATGGAGGCCGTATCGGGCTTACGCTGGGTTATCAATGGAACCAGCGCCGTGAATACGGAGAGGTGCTCAATCCCAATACACCCGGACTCTGGCTCAATCTGAAAACATTCAATTACGCTGCAAAATACTATCTGCCTGAAATGAACGGCTGGCAGACCAGTGTAGGCGTAAACGGTATGCAACAGAACAACGGAAACAAAGGAGAGGAATTCCTGATCCCATCATACGACCTGTTTGATTTCGGTGCTTTTGCGGTGACCAGCAAAACATTTAAGAAGCTCACCTTGAGCGGCGGCCTGCGTTTTGATACCCGTTCCCTGCATTCCCAGGCGCTGTTTCTGGATGCGAACGGGAAACCGGCACCAACCGGTGAAACCAAATTTGAGAAGTTCAACCGTAACTTTTCCAATGTGTCCGGAAGTGTGGGCCTCAGCTATGAAGCCAGCGACCACGTGGTGTTGAAGTTAAATGCAGCCCGTGGTTTCCGTGCACCTAACATTGCAGAACTGTCTGCTAATGGTGTGCATGAAGGAACTATTAAATACGAATATGGAAACCAGGACCTGAAGCCGGAAGTAAGCACACAGGTGGATGCGGGTGTAGATTTTAACACTCAGCACGTATCCCTTACCGCCAGCTTGTTTTACAGTCACATCAATAATTTTATTTTCTCCCGCAAACTGTTCAATGTTGCCGGTACAGACTCCATCCCTGTGGAGAACAACGCCCAAGGCTTTGCAGCCTTTAAATACCAGCAGGCAAATGCAAACCTGTATGGTGGTGAGCTGATGCTGGACATCCACCCGCATCCGATAGACTGGTTGCACTTCGAAAATACGTTCTCTTATGTGAGAGGTACTGCTTCCAATGCTACCGATTCTACTAAAAATCTGCCTAATATCCCCGCTGCCAGATGGTTGTCTGAGTTGAAAGGCAAATTCAAAAAGGTAGGAGGCCCGCTGCGTAACGCTTATATCGGAGTACAGATGGATATGAATTTCGCACAGAATAATGTTTTTGCTGCCTACGAAACAGAAACATCCACCAAAGGGTATACATTGTTCAATGCCGGACTGGGATCAGAGTTTGTCAACAAACATGATAAAACACTGTTCTCGCTGCATTTTGCTGTGAATAACTTCACGGATGTGGCATATCAGAACCACCTGAGCAGGTTGAAATATGCTCCTGTTAATGAATTAACAGGTCGTCAGGGAGTGTTCAACGTCGGTCGTAATTTTAGTGTTAAACTGGCAATTCCTATTGATTTCAAATAGGCTTTTTGTCCGGATTATTTCAGTCATAGCAGGCTGGCCATATTTATGGCCAGCCTTTTTTTATATCATCGGTTAAACACGGGTAGTGTCCCGTGTTTTGGTGTAAGTGGCTTTGTTGTCTTTGATCCTGAAGCGGAATGCATCCTGCCGGATATTGAAAGTGATGACAGTGTCTTTCCCATTGATCGTGAGATAAGGTGTAGGCAACACTTTTTCTGTGGTATCGAAAGCCCGGATATAATTGATCAGCCGTTTTTCATTTTGTTGAATGCTGATGGTCTGAAGCGCTTCAGGTGCATTGACAAATGATACGGTAATGCCCGATAAAGCAAAGGTAGCATTACTGCTGTCAGGATGCCCGCTACTCAGTTTGAAGGCTGTCGGCTTTGCCACCCTGGATGACACAATACCTTTACTGTTGCTCTGCTGGCTGCCAGCCTCAGTAGCAGGGTTACAGGCTACAAAGGATAGTATAGAAAAAGATATGAGGATAATAGCTTTGTTCACGGTACACGGTTTATTTCGGTATAAAGCTATAGAATTTTTTGTCTTCATGGGGTACGTTTTAATACATAGGCTTTGCTGGTATCCTCCAGGATTGCACTGGAAATAATATAATACTGATCAGCCTTTTTGAAGATTTTGAATAAGGGGACCGAGCATTCATGATAGCTTACAAAGCCATCAGTGTCGTAACAGAAATAGCCCATAAGGGTGTCCTTATTTGCCTTTATATAACATTTGTCACTAAAAGCATATTGTATCCCATTAGCTGTAAACAGGCAACTGTCCCTGGTTATGTTGATTTTGTAATCGGTGCCCACCTCAATACCTCCTCTGATTTCATCGGTCATAACGCTGAACTTGTATATCCCAGACCACCTTGAGAGGTTACTTGATTGTGCGATACTATTACAGCCTGTCAGAAAAATGAAGAAATACAAAACTGTGATAATTTTAAATCGCATTTGCATTTTGTTGATTTTTTTGAGGATTAGTAATTGCTATTTGGTCAAGCTCTTTTATAACTTGTATGGGGTCCAGTCTTCCATCGAACCCTCTACCTACACTGCTTTTGGTTCGGATTTCAAAATGCAGGTGCTCCTGATTGGCTTCTACATTGTTTGCATTTCCGGTTTTTCCAGTATAGCCGATGGTGGTTCCTGCAGTTACATTATCCCCTGTATTATATTTTGATTGGTTTTGTAAGTGAGCATAGAAGAAGTAGTAGTTTGAATTGCTATAGTCCCCATTTAGTATTACAACATATCCATATGATGCAGAGTAATAGGATGCTGTTATGATGCCGTTTACACAGGCGTAAACAGGCGATCCCTGTCTGGCATAAAAATCCAGTCCCTGGTGCTTACCACTCTTACGATTTGCAATTATCCCAAATCTGCTACGATCGGGATCCCAGCAATTATACCAGCCTCTCAATTGTATGTTGTCAATGGGATGATGCCAGTGCTGATCAGAAGATGACTTAGTATCAATGCTCAAAGGACAGTTATGTTCGCAACTATTTTTATGGCTGAGTCCTTCAGTATATTTTTTGTGAATGATTATACTGACTTCTTTTTTAGTGATAGTAAAATCATGATTTGAATCGAGCCCTTTGTTTTTCTCGTACCATTGATCATGCAGTTCGAAGTCCTTTTGTTTACTGAATACTATATAATCCTCATGCTTTCCTGTACCTTCTGGTTTCAGGATTGTCATATAGAAATCTTCCAGTGTATTTAATCTTCCTTTAAAATGCAATAAGTATTGATAAACATAATCCAGTTGATCTTCTGCTGTCATCATGGTTAGTTGTTTTTTGGATATAGTTGATTTGAATCTTTGGTTAATATCCCTAATCGCCGTTCCAGTAAACTGCACCAATCCTACCGCATGATTACTCAGTTGTTTATCCGTAATGACTTCAGGTGCAGGCGTATTCGCCGGCCGGTATCCGCTGAGCAGATGAGGAAGGAAGGAACCACCGGTTTCAAAGGCCATACAGGTCATCAGGTGATTGGGATCGGCTTGAAGTTTTTGGGCAATGTTGATTACCTTTTTCCTGAAAGCACAGCTTACATGATTACCCCAGACAAGAGATTCACAAGACTGCTGGTGACGTATGCGTACCCGTTCTATGACTGTGCTGGCACTGGCTTTCAGTGGGTCCTTCAGTTTTATGCATTCGGCGGGGTATACCAGAATTTTTGGGGTGTATACAGCATTAAATCCCGGCAGTTTTATCAATGCGTAGATCAGCGAGTAATGCTGAAGGGTGTTGAGTGGCACTTTCAGGAAAACGGTTCCTTTTTTATCTACGGTGCACTGACAGTGGTGTAAAACGGTATGTTGAGTAAGCTGTGGCTGCAATGCTGTAATGGGATATAGGGTAAGGGGACGTTGCAGGTGGTGGGGGCTCTGCAGGCGCAATAAGGTGATGTCGAGGACAGTATTGTTAAGATTGATGGCATATATTTTTAAAGCTATTTCCCGATGATGATCTGTTACAAAATAAGTGCGCTGCTCTTGCATATCGGTGAAATAGGCTTTCACGATCTGTTGTTTTTCAGTGATCAGCAGGTGTTCGGTATGGTTACCTGGAAAGGTACGGTCACTATGCAAAAGAGGAAAGGTGGTTGTTTTAATCTGAAAGTAGAGGTGTGCTTCCCGGCCGTTCCATGTCTGAGGAATCTTTTGTTGGAAGGTTTTATTGGTGTTCAGTTGGTAATATACTTTTTTGCTGGCGGGCAGCTGTAGTGTCTCTGCTAAAATAAGGGTCGTTCGTAAGGTCTGTCTGGCATATATTTCCAGCTGTACCTTTTGCGTTTCCAGACCGGTATGTTCAAAGTAGAGGCCGATTTCCTGGTTGTAACCAGCCTGACGGATCACCTGTCCGTCTGCATCGATCCACTTGCCGCTATGTACCATAGCTGTTTGTACGGTGAACTGAAGTTTAGCTTCCTGGTGTATGTCGTACAGATAGGCATATAGTGTATAATTCCCACTCAGTGTAAAATGATGACGGAAGGCCTGTACACCTTGACAGTGGGTGTTTTCCGGACCTTCCAGTTTCCAGTGCAGCTTATTTTTCTCAGGAAGGCTCATCTCCGGAAATACCATCCGCTGAATATGAAAGGTGATAGTGGAACCGGTGATGGTAGGCTGATCGGTATGGATAGATTGAATCAGGTTTTGACAGACTGTAATAGACAGCTGCCAGGTTTGTTGCGGAGTGATAGCTTGTATCACATAACTGCCGGGCTGTACAAAGGTCTGTTGAATACTGTTCGAGGATGTTGTTGCAAGGGGGCTGGTGTTGCCTTTTTCATCTGTTTGCACCCAGTTAACAGGATGGTCAGTTTGGCTGGTATGAAGGGTGAAGGTGACGGTTTCTCCTGGCCTGCAATGCGTATGCGTGCTGCTAAGGCCGGATGGTACTACTTCAATCATTTTGGATAACATCGTTTCAGATGTTGCTCCACTAAACACCCGCAGGGTAAACTGACCATGCAGCTGGAAGTGATGCGTAAAACGGATGTCTCCATGCAACATATTTTCCTGATTGCCTTGTTCATCTTCCAGCACCCAATACAGGAAGCTGATTTCTTCTGGTGTAGGCGGCAGGGCAAATTGTACTTCCCAGGAGGCTTCTGTTGTTACGGTATCCGGACCGGCAAGGCATATAATTGTATTGGAACGGATACCTGGTGTTGTTTCCGAAAGATCAGGTGATGATGCCGGAGATATTGTGGTGGTATTAGCTGACGATGGAAAGTTGCCTGTCTCAAACGGGCTATGATGGCTGCTGTCGCCGGGTAGCTGTCCATGTGTCAGAATACGTATTTGCCCTCCTTTAACGATACAGGTGGCAGTTGCATTGTCGGGCAGGGGATAGGCTCCGTTGGCCAGTTGTATACGTCGCTGGGAGACAGGAATATGCCATAATAGCGCAGCCGTACAAGGTACCGGTGGACTGGTGGCCAGACAACCGCCAAAATTCAGGGCACGCTGATCATTTTCATGACTGGTCACTATCAGCCGGGAAGTCCCGATGCCGTGAATATAATATCGCTGATGTGAAATGACTTTAACCGGTATGGGCGCTGCTGCTTTGTCGCAGCTACAGAGGGCGCCTTCGCAAACCAGGTGCCGGGCCGGGGTTGTGGGGGTAACAGACTGCATTGTCATATCAGGAAAGTTTTATTTTTTCCACACTGTTAATAGCAATTGTTCCCGACGATACTAGTGTCAGGTCTTCCTTGATACTGTTGAGCAGGATGCTTTCTGCCTGTTCTTCCAGTCTGCGGGAGGTGCGCGTAAAACTTTCCTGTGCCTGTTGTATGATGTGGGTAGACAGTATAGTCGTATGGTTGCCCGCATAGAGACTAAAGTTTTCTCCGGCTCCCTGGGTGATGTTTTCACCGGCATGAAGATCGAGCTGTTCGCTGGCTTCTATGCTGATCTGCCGTGCTTTGAGATGCAAATGTCCGGGGGAAGAGATCGTGATATTACCATGGTGAGTATCCAACTGAATAATATTGCCGTTGTGATCGTGTATCTGCAGTTGTTCCGCTCCTTGGCTGTCATCCATCTGTATGGTATGCCCGCTACGCGTTTTGATAATTTTGATATTGTTGTCGGTATCACTGAATTTCGTATTGGCTTTACCGTTATAAGCTGTCCCGGTGGCAAACGGAAGTTCCGGATCACCTCCTTCAAAGTCGATCCATACTTCTTCTCCCTTTTCGGGTATAAAGTAAAAACCTTTGCCGGCACCACTATGCGGGGTTATCAGCCGTATCCAGGGAGAGCTACCCTGCTGCTGCCAGTGATAACGGATACGGATGCGTCCCATTCCTTCCGGGTCATGGTTATCGGTTACAATGGCACTCTGTGCTTCGCAGGAGGGAGGAATACCATCATAACCGGATGGAATACAGCAGTCGCTGGGGGTGCTGGTAAACTGATTATAATACGCACCATCTCCCTGGCAGTGATGGATAAGATGGGTGATGGTGAAAGTTCCCTCCAGGTCCTGGGTTGGAATAGACTCTGCTGCTTGGATAATGTCACCGATACGGATACCTGGGTTTTCACTGCAGCCAGTTAGCTGTACACTGGTCGCCAGCTGTCTTTTTTCGTGTAGCTTTGACTGTGTTAACAGATCTGTCATGGGGCTTGTACGCTTTTCTGTGCCGGACTGCTGATAAAGCTGCTGGCTGGCTTGTCGTGTAATAGCTGTTAAGGGGTGGATACCGGCATTGCGGGCAACAGGTACATCGTGACTAATGCTGCTACCCTGATGGTAATCATAACTGGTGAAGCGGCGGTTGTTCGAAACCAGTTGTAGCCTGATATCAAAGTTGACCAGTTCGGCCGGATGTTGCAAGATGATTTTAGCTGGAGCATAGGAACCGAAAACCATCTGCTGGCCATTATAGAAGAACCATTCACCGAAACGTGCTGCCAGCCGTTGCAGAAAAACAAAATTACTTTCCTTGTACTGCACCAGATAAGGATGGGGTGCCGTATTACCGGGTGCTATCTGTGAATGGCTATAAGATGTCAGTGGTTTTAAACAGTACCGGGCGATGTCGGCCAGTGTCTGGGCTTCATATACCTGTAACTGCGGCTCTCCATCGAGTACGATGCCCGGGTCTGTTCCTTTCAGTACACAGAAACCCTGTGAAGTATCTCCTTCTTTACCAGTATGGATCGCAGTGATCAGCCCTTTGAAATGCAGGGCTTTTAGATGAGGTAAAGTATCCACAGGGGCAATATGAATGCAGATCTCTTTGCCCAGCAGATCTTTCCCGCTGCCGGGAATATCATCTGACTGAACAACCAGCCATTCCTGGTTAATATATAATTCAAACGTATGATGTCCGTCTATACGCTGATCGATGGTCAGCTCCCGGAAGTGGAAAAAAAATTTCCCGTCAATAGATATCCTGGTTAATGTATTTAAGGGCATAAACAATAAAATTTATTGGGTTAACAGTGAAGTATATACGAATACTGCTTATGGCCACGGATTCCGGTATACAGATTGGTTCAGCAACAGCTCACGGGCTGAAAGCTTCATCTTCACCTGCATGGGATGTGCTCCGCTGGCATTAAAATATTCAGTGTACCTGACGCAATACGCATCGGAGAACCGTAATTCTTTCATCCGCGACAAGGCATCCCGCCGTAAAAAAGTAATAACACCGCTTTTAGTGCTGGTATTGGAAATCATCCAGTCAAAAAGCCGGGTGCTTCCGTTAGACTCGATAATAATGATAACGGTTCCCCCGCGGGGTTTGTGGGAGGGCTTGCCGCTATGGTCTGTAGGCTGTGAAAAGGTAAAATGACATTCCAGTACATTCATTTCTTCCCCTTCCAGCAGCATGGTTGCTTTAAAAGACATATAGTTGCTGGTTTATTTGTTAATAAACAACAAGTATATAAGATGAAGGCTGGTGGAGGATTGGATATGGTTTTTTGAGTGAATCGAAGCAGCTGTGTTAACAAAGTTTCATCGCAAAAAACTGATGGCCGCTGCTTATCCTGAAGGTACAAATATTCTCTTTACAAGATTAATTTCACCTATGTTTTTTTTCAACTCATGGTTAAAGATTTGCCATTTATATAATTTTGTGTTTGGAATCTTAGTGGAATTCGTAGCTTCGTCCTGCTTTTAGATAGTGTGATTGATTGTCCTGCCCGAATGGCTAAGCAGTTTTCCCTCTTTATTTATTATTGGTTTTGCAGAGTAAAATTTTTCTGACCACCATTGGTTCAGATTTTGGTTGAAAAAGAAAGGGGCTGTTTTTACAGCCCCATACTATTTTCAACAATATTCATTTTAGTTTTTCTCCGGATGATGATGCACCTGTGCTGGCAGGGAAGCTGTATCCTCATCATAATAAACAAAGAAGTACAGGTAAATAACCCTTGAGATGCGCATCAGCCATGGCTGTATCAATACCAGTAAAACTCCGTTTACACCCAACCATATAAATATACTATTGTCTCTCCAGCTGATGCCAAAAAAAACGGCGTACCAGATAAGATTAAATACACTGAATGCTACGGAAAGCGCATAACTCACATAGCCCGTCCCAAACCAGAATCCTGTTTCCAACTCAAACTTCTGACCACATACCGGACAATTGTCGTACATGTTGAAGATCTTCGAAAACTTGACATGAAAAGGATTCTTGTCTTTGTACATATCTCCTCTCCGGCATTTGGGACATTTCATCGTTAACAGGCTGACGAAATAATTTGGGCGTTTGTGTTCCATAATTTTTACACTGATTCGGTGCAAAAATAAGTTTTTTAATTCACTAGACTGTTTCCAGCTTGCGCTCGCCTATTTGCTGACGCCACATGGCATAATACAAGCCTTTCTCTTCCAGCAATTCCTCATGTCTGCCCGTTTCCACAATACGGCCTTTTTCCAGCACATAGATACGGTCGGCGTGCATAATGGTGCTCAACCGGTGTGCAATCATCACCGTAATATGTTGTTTGCTGGCAGTCACCTGCCTTACTGTTTTGGTGATCTCTTCTTCTGTGATGGAATCCAGTGCTGAAGTGGCTTCATCAAATACCAGCAGCCTTGGCTTACGCAGCAATGCCCTGGCTATGGACAGCCGCTGTTTTTCCCCTCCGGAGATTTTAATACCTCCTTCACCGATAACAGTCTCCAGCCCTTTGTCGGCCCTTGCCAGCAAAGAATAACAGGATGCTTTGTTCAACGCCTCCATGACCTCCGCATCGGAAGCTCCCGGATTCACAAACAGCAGATTTTCCCGGATAGTGCCGGCAAACAGCTGCGTGTCCTGCGTTACAAAACCTACCTGGTGCCGCAGGTCTTCCATATCCGCTTCGTTGGCGTCTACACCATTGTAGAGGATATGCCCTTCATTAGGTTTGTAAAGACCAACCAGCAGTTTTACCAGCGTGGTTTTACCGGAACCGGAAGGCCCTACAAAGGCTATGGTCTCGCCCACACTCACTGCGAAGTTCACCTGGTCCAGCGCTTTGGTGGCCGCTGTCAGATGTTTGAAACCTACATGGCGGAAAGTGAGCTCGTCAATGTGGTTGATTCTTATCGGGTGGGCCGGTGTCTCTTCTACCGGTGTGCTCAGAATGCTCTGGAAATTCAGCAGCGATACCTGTGCCTCCCTGTAGTTCAGGATAATATTGCCCAATTCCTGTAAAGGGCCGAAAATAAAGAAGGAATACAGCTGTAACGTCATCAGCTGGCCAATGCTCACATAATCACGATAGATGTAAAACAACAGCAGAAACAGAATACTCTGCCGCATCAGGTTCACAAAGGTGCCCTGTACAAAGCTGATACTGCGGATACTGCGTACTTTCTTCAGTTCCAGCATCAATATCTTGATAGTAGTGGAATTCAGCCTTCTGATCTCCTGCTGGGTAAGGCCAAGACTCTTTACCAGCTCTATATTCCGCAGTGATTCGGTAGTGGAACCGGCCAGCGCTGTGGTTTCCTTTACGATCGTTTTCTGGATCACCTTTATTTTCCGGCTGAGTAAACTCATGAGTACGGTCAGCAATATACAGCCTGTCAGATATACCAGTGGCAGGGTCCAGTGTACCGTGGCTGCATATATCATCACAAACACCACTCCGATCATGGAAACAAACAATACGTTTACAAAGGAAGTGATGAACTTTTCGCAGTCTGTCCGCACCTTCTGAAGAATAGCTAGCGTTTCACCGCTGCGCTGATCTTCAAACTGCTGATAAGGCAGCCTTAAGGAATGTTTTAACCCGTCGGTATACACCTGTGCGCCAAATTTCTGCACAATTACGTTTACGGCATAATCCTGGAATGCCTTGGCAATCCTGGATACCATCGCCACCCCGATAGCAGCGCCAACGAGCAGCAATACGCCTGTCAGATATTGTCCCTCCGGCCTGAATATAGTGCCTCCTTTTACGGTACTATGCGGATGTGAAGCAAACCGGTCAATTATCCAACCAAAAATCATCGGGTCCAGCAAAGAAAAAAGCTGGTTAATACTCGCTAATACCATCGCCAATACGACGAGCCATTTATATCTCTTTAAATAATGCAGCAATAATTTCATATATCGATTTTTCTCGGAGCACAAAGTTACTGTATGTTGTAACATATTATGGGTAATGTTAAGGTCATTTTTTGACTAAAAATCGTTAACTTAATAGTAGTTCTTTGTTAGGCAAAGGTGATAATCGATTACCTGATTAAATCTCCACATATGAAGACGTATGATGAAAAACATATCAAAAACATCGTACTGTTGGGCGCACCCAAAAGCGGCAAAACTACCCTCTCTGAAACCATGTTGTTTGAAGCCGGCATCATCAACAAGCGCGGAACAGTAGAAGAGAAAAACACTATCTCGGACTACCACGAAATAGAACACGAGCGCGGTAACTCTGTCTATGCCACTGCATTGCACACCGAATGGAAAGACTACAAAATCAACATCATTGATACCCCTGGCCTGGAAGATTTTATAGGAGAAGTGATCTCCGCCATCCGCGTGTGTGATACCGCTGTCCTCCTGCTTAACGCTCAGTACGGCGTAGAGGTAGGCACAGAACTGATCTGGGATTATGTAGACAAATACCGAAAGCCTACCATCCTGGCGGTCAACCAGCTCGATACCGAACAGGCAAACTTCAATAAAACAGTCGAAGACGCCACCCGCATCCTCGGTAATGCAGTCACTATCATGCAGTACCCCGTCAATCAGGGACACGGCTTCAACGCCATTATTGACCTGCTCAAAATGACCCTTTACCGCTTCCCGGAAGATGGTGGCAAACCCGAAAAGCTCCCTATCCCCGATAGCGAAAAGGAAAGAGCCGAAGCCCTGCACAATGCCCTCGTGGAAAAAGCAGCGGAAAATGATGATACCCTCATGGAACAATACTTTGAAAAAGGTAGCCTCGACGAAGACGAGCTGCGGCAAGGTATCAAAATAGGGATGCTCAGACATCAGATTTTCCCGGTATTCTGCCTCTCTGCAAAAAATGATATGGGCAGCGGACGCCTCATGGGCTTCATCGACAATGTAGCCCCCTCCGCGTCCGAAATGTCGCCGGAAATCACCATCGATGGTAAAGAGATTCCCTGCGACCCCGCCGGCCCTCCCTGCCTCTTTGTTTTCAAAACCCTGCAGGAACCACATATCGGCCGCCTCTCCTTCTTTAAAGTGGTCTCCGGGGAAATAAAACCAGGCATGGAGCTGGTCAATGAAGAGGCAAACACCACCGAGCGTATCAGCCAGCTGTTTATCGCCGACGGAAAAAACCGCAACAACGTTGAGTCCCTCAAAGCCGGCGACATAGGCTGTACCCTCAAACTGAAAAATACCTTCACCAACCAGACCCTCTCCGAGAAAAACCTGGCTGCACAGATAGACCCGATACAGTTCCCCACCCCTAAAGTACGCGTGGCCATCGAAGCCAAAAACAAAAGCGACGATGAAAAAATGAGCGAAGTACTCGCCGAAATCCACATGGAAGATCCCACCCTGCTGGTGGAATTCAACCGGGAACTGAAACAGGTGATCCTGCACGGTCAGGGAGATTTACACCTGCTGGTCACCAAATGGCGACTGGAAAATATCTACAAAATGCAGGTAGCCTATCTGCCCGCCAAAATACCCTATCGCGAAACAATCCGTAAACCGGCACTGGCGTCTTATCGCCATAAAAAACAGTCCGGCGGCGCCGGCCAGTTCGGGGAAGTGTACATGAAAATAGAACCCTGGTATGAAGGAATGCCCCCGCTGAAGGAATATCCCGTCAGGGAAACCGAAGAAGTACCACTACAGTGGGGCGGTAAACTGGTGTTCAACAACTGCATCGTAGGCGGTGCAATAGATAACCGCTTCCTGCCTTCCATCCTCAAAGGAGTGATGGAAAAAATGCAGGAAGGACCACTTACGGGTTCCTATGTGCGTGATATAAGGGTGAGTGTCTATGATGGAAAAATGCACCCGGTAGACAGCAACGATATCTCTTTTAAGATCGCCGGCATGATGGCCTTCAGGGAAGCCTTCCACCAGGCTGCTCCCCAGCTGCTGGAACCCGTATTCGACATCGAAGCCACCGCTCCCGATGCCATGATGGGCGATATTATGAGTGAACTGCAAAGCCGTAGAAGCGTAATAACGGGAATGGATACACTGAACGGCTACCAGGTCATCAAAGCCCGCACACCACAGGCTGAGCTGGACAAGCTGTTTGCCGCCCTGCGCAACGTTACCCAGGGAAAGGCCAAGGTCCATTCTTCCTTCGCGGAATATGCACCCGTTCCGCCTGAAATACAGAAAAAACTGAGCGAAGAATACCAGAAGGAAGAAGTCGTTTAACTCATAATTTAGAAATTTCAAAATTCCTAAATCGTAAATCTTTTCAGTTGCCCCATCCTTCCCGGTCCAGGCTTCTGTATTGAATAGCTTCCGCCATGTGCGGCACTTCCACGCTTTCACTCCGGGCGAGGTCGGCGATGGTACGGCTTACTTTTAATATGCGGTCATAAGCCCTGGCCGACAGCTTTAACCGGCGGATGGCATCCTTCAGCAGCTGGTTGCAGTTGTCGTTGATGGTGCAATGTGCTCTCAGCTGCTGGCTGTTGACCTGTGCATTGCAGAAAATACCGGGATAAGCTGCATAACGCCGCGCCTGCAGCGTCCGCGCTGCTATCACACGCTCACGGATATACGTACTTTTTTCTTCTTCCCTGTTTTCTGCCAGGGCGCTGAAAGATACCGGCGTTACTTCTACATGTAGGTCTATACGGTCCAGCAAAGGACCTGATACCCTGTTGAGGTATTTCTGCACTATCCCGGGTGAACAGCTGCATTCTTTTTCCGGATGGTTGAAATAACCACATGGACATGGGTTCATGGAAGCAAGCAACATAAAACCTGCGGGAAAATCAATAGCAGAACGGGCGCGGGAGATGGTCACCCGCCGCTCTTCCAGTGGCTGACGCATCACTTCCAGCACCTTGCGCTTGAATTCGGGCAGCTCGTCCAGGAATAATACACCATGATGTGCCAGCGAGATCTCGCCAGGTTGCGGGATACTGCCGCCACCTACCAGCGCAGTATCACTGATGGTATGGTGCGGCGACCGGAACGGCCGCTTCGATATCAGCGAAGCATGACCAGGCAGTTTGCCGGCTACAGAATGAATTTTGGTGGTCTCCAGCGCTTCCTGCAGGGTAAGCGGCGGTAAGATGGTGGCCAGCCGCTGCGCAAGCATGGTTTTGCCCGCTCCCGGCGGGCCTATCAGGATCGCATTATGTCCTCCGGCTGCAGCTATTTCCAGTGCCCGTTTGATATTATGCTGCCCTTTTACGTCGCTGAAGTCTACATCAAAAAGAGATTGCCCTACACCAAAATGCTCCTGCGCGGAAACATGCACCGGCGTAAGACTGTCTGGTTGCCGGAAAAATTGCAGTACCTCCGAAAGATGAGATACGCCATATACTTCAAGGCCCTCCACCATAGCTGCTTCCCGGGCATTAACTACCGGCAGTACAAAGCCGCTGAAACCCTCCTGCTGCGCTTGTATGGCCATAGACAATGCTCCTCTGATAGGCAGCACCGTGCCATCCAGCGATAACTCGCCCATCAGCAGATAACGGGCAAAGGATCCGGCAGGTATCTTACCCGAAGCCCCCAGTATGCCTATTGCAATAGGCAGGTCATAAGCCGCACCGGCCTTGCGGATATCGGCCGGCGCCATGTTCACCACTGTTCTTGTCCTTGGCATTTTAAAGCCCAGGTGACTAATAGCCGACTCAATACGCCGCTCACTCTCTTTTACTGCACTGTCTGGCAGTCCTACCATGTAAAATCTGTTTCCTTGTGAAGATACGTTCACCTCTATGGTGATAGTGATGGCATTGACACCATAGATGGCGCTGCCGAAGGTTTTAACAATCATATGGTTTTGGGTTAACAGTTGCTAATATAATGCGTTCATACAAAGCGGCCAAAGCATAACGGTTTTCTACCGCCCGGATAAGGTCTTTCACCGAGCTTTTAGGTTGATTAACCTAGGGCAGATTGTCCGGCGCGGTACCACAGAATAATTTTACAACATGAAAACTAACACTGTTCTGATCTCCGGAGCCAGTATTGCAGGCCCGGCACTGGCCTACTGGCTTACTAAATATGGTTATGATGTTACTATTGTTGAACGTTCCCCTACCATCAGGCCTGGTGGTCATGCTGTAGACTTTCGCGGAGCAGTAATGCCTATATTGAAGGAAATGGGTATTTGGGAAGAACTGCTTAAATATGAAACCAGATCAGGGAAGATCACACTGGTAGATAAAAACAATAAGAAGGTAGCCAGTTTTCCGGATGGATTTACCAGCGGTGAACTGGAAATCATGCGGGGCGACCTGGTAAAGATAATGTACGAAACAACCCGTCATCAGGTAAATTATATCTTCAACGACACCATCACTGCGCTTGCACAGGATGATGAAGGCGTGAACGTCACTTTCAAGAACAATAAGCCCGCCCGCTACGATTTTGTAATCGGCGCCGACGGATTGCATTCTCAGGTTAGGTCTATCGCTTTTGGAGAAGAAAACAGTTTTTCATCCCATATGGGAGTATATATTGCCATCTTTACCATACCCAACTTCATGAACCTGGGCATGGACGGATTATATTACGGTACGTTGGGCAAACGGGTGGGTGTTTTCGGGTCCAAACAGGGCACAGAGGCAAAAGCTTCATTCTATTTCACGGCTGATCGTTTTCACTACGATTACAGGGATATCGAGCAGCAAAAACAGATCATCAGAAAAAACTTTTCCGGAGAAGAATGGCAGGTGCCCCGCCTGTTGGAATTGATGGATACATCTTCTGATTTTTATTTTGATTCCATCAGCCAGATTAAAATGAATAACTGGTCAAGAGGCCGTGTTGCACTCATCGGTGATGCAGCCCATTGCGCCTCACCGATGTCGGGAATGGGTACTTCCATGGCTTTTATCGGCGCTTATATCCTGGCAGGAGAGCTGCGGGAAAACCACGGTAATTATCAGCAGGCCTTTACCAACTACGAAACAGCGATGCAAGACTTTGTAAAACGTTGCCAGGAGCTGGCCGAAGGGCTGGACTGGTTTGTGCCCAAAACAAAATTTAAACACTGGATGAGCCAGCAGTTCTGGAAGATATTACCTTATACTCCCTGGAAAAATATGATGATAGAGATGCCCTCAAAGATTGCTAATTCTATTTCCCTCAAAACATATCATAGCCCAGGACTTCTTTAGCCCAGGACTTCAGTCCTGGGACATTAATTAATCTGGTTCAGCAGGTCGAGCACTTTCTCCCGCTTCAGGATCAGATAACCGATCTTTTCTTTGGCAATACCATCTTTCAAAAGATAAGTAAAGTGCAGGTTATCATCAATCACTTCTGATTCAAAATATTTAAACAATATCCTTTGTTCCTGACGTAGTTCATCCGCAATCTCGTACAGGTGGGTGGATAAGATAAACAGGCAGTTGGAACTGCGCAGCAGTCCCCGGATAACGGCCAGGGAACAGTTTTTCGCGTCTTCCACATTGGTACCTTTAAACATCTCATCAATCAGTACCAGCCAGTTTTTGCCGTTGTTGATTTGCAGGATGGTATTTTTGATACGTTGTACTTCGCTGTAGAAATAACTTTCCCCTTTGAAGATATTGTCCTGTACCTGTATGTTACTGAAGATGCCATGGAAAAAGCTGAGTTCCATTTGTCCGGCAGGCACGCCCATGCCTATATGAGCCATGAATACGGCAATACCTACTGCCCGGATGAAAGTGGTTTTACCTGCCATATTGGCGCCGGTAAGAAACAAAAAGTGATTTTGTTCATCCAGGGTGATATCATAGGCTACCGGTTCCTGCAGGATAATATGATACAGCTGGGTGGCTTTGATGGCAGGCCGCGGATTGTTGGTGAAAACAGGAAAACTGAGCTTGTAATGTTTGATGGCTTTGGCCATGGCATAATAGGCGTCCAGCTGATGATAAAGGGTGACCAGTTCCTCTATCACTTTTTTATGTCTCCTCCTGACATAATTGTCATACCGGAGAATTTCCACATAGTTCAGCAGCCCGGCAGCATCTGTTTCCAGGATATCGCTGAAATCCTTTTTATGCAGCAATTGTTGTGCCCTGTCCAGTAATACCTTTAATACTTTCGGTGTCTGGTCTGAATTAAATACATCTACAAAGGTGCGGAATCCGCGGAGCAGGTTCACCAGCTGGGTAAAGGAAAACTTGATATACCCGAAATCCGGTGCATACAGTGTTTTATTGATGATGGCCTGTAGGCGTAATGGTAGCCCTTCAGTATTGGAGATCGGCTCAATCTGGGCTTCCAGGTAGTTTTCCACCACTACAATGGTACCGTTGGAAATAATGGATGGCCAGTTGCTTTCCAGGTCCAGAATATATTGCAGGGCTTTTTGCCGGTTCTGGATGGTGGTGATGTCCTGTAAGGGTGAACTGAAAAGCTGGCGCAGATAATCTCGTCCGCCTGCAGTGGTAGTAAAATCGAGCCGGTGGAATAAGGAGTACTCTTCGTCCCTGTTGAAGATTGACAGGTCATAATAGGATGTTTTGTCCAGCTGCATGCGACATCTTTTTGGTGAATATATAGGGAAGATGCTGGGATCAGGATTTTCCACATTACATTTAGATATTTTGATATTTAGGGATTTAGATATTTATTCTAAGGTAGCAAGGCCACAAAAGATAAGCCAGGCATACTCAGAATAAATATCTAAATATCAAAATTTCTAAATTTCAAAATGTAGTCGTTGTCCTTTCACGGACTCATCAAACTGACCGTTTGCATAGGCCAGGTGCCCGCTTACAAACGTGTGGGTGATGGCTGCCGGGAAGACATGGTTTTCAAACGGGCTCCATCCGCATTTATAGTAGATATTTTCTTTGGCTACAGGCGTTTTATCGTTCATGTCCACGATCACACAGTCGGCGTAATAGCCTTCTCTGATGAAGCCTCTGTCTTTTATCCGGAAGCAGATGGCCGGTGCATGGCTCATTTTTTCCACTACTTTTTCGAGGCTGATAGTACCTTTTTTAACGTACTCAAGCATCAGCAACAGGCTGTGTTGTACCAGCGGAACACCCGATGGAGCCTGAAGGTAAGGCTGTTGTTTTTCTGCCCAGGTATGAGGAGCGTGGTCGGTGGCGATGATATCCAGCCGGTCGTCCAGGAGACCCTGCCAGAGGGCGGCTTTATGCTCCGGTGCTTTGATGGCCGGGTTGCATTTGATCAGGTTGCTGTACAGTTTATAGTCATCAGCGGTGAAGTGCAGGTGATGTACACATACTTCCGCTGTAATACGTTTTTGTTCCAGCGGCATCATGTTGGTAAACAGTTGCAGCTCCTTGGCAGTGGATATGTGGAGGATATGGAGGCGGGCATCATGTTTTTTGGCAAACTGCACGGCTGTCCAGGAAGACTCGAAGCAGGCTTCCACGCTGCGGATCAGCGGATGGTCGGCAGCAGTAAGGCGGTCGCCTTTTTCCTGTTGAAAAGCCTCCATATTGCTGCGGATGATCTTCTCATCTTCACAGTGTGTGGCAATCAGCAGTTCTGTGCCGGAAAAGATTTTTTCCAGGGTGAGATAGTTGTCCACTAGCATATTGCCGGTAGAGGAACCCATGAATATTTTCACGCCGCATACACGGTCTTTTTTCTCATTGGTTTTCAGCACCTCTTCCACATTGTCGTTAGACACGCCCATGAAAAAGGAGTAGTTAGCCAGGGAATGTTGCTGACCGATGGCATATTTATCTTCCAGTAATTCCTGGGTAAGGGCGGCGGGTTTGGTGTTGGGCATTTCCATGAAGCTGGTAGTGCCGCCGGCAACGGCAGCGCGTGCTTCTGTATAGATAGTGGCCTTTTCGGTCAGTCCCGGTTCACGGAAGTGTACCTGATCGTCTATCACGCCGGGCAACAGATATTTACCTTCTCCGTTGATTTCCTGGTAGTTGCCGCTGACAGTGAGATTAGGACCTGTCTTTTCAATACGGCTGTCTTTGATCCATACATCCTGTACTGTAGTCTTCCCTTCGTTGACCACAGCTATGTTCCTGATGAGATAGTTTTGCATGGTTACAAAGATAGCTCAAGTGCAGTTCACGCAAAGGTACAAAGCCGCAAAGCGGTAAAGATTTTCTGACATTGATATCATTATCCTTCCAGATGTATGGAGAATACGATCATACGGGACTGCAGCTTTTCGATGACATTGGCATAGCGCAGGTTGGGATCTTTTACCAACACGTTGCCAAAGCCGTTACTGATTTTAAATTCAGGGGAGAAGATGAAACTTTCGAAGTAAAATTCGAAGCCGGCACCGGCTTCATAACCATAATCGCTTTTCTGGATTTTGATCAGATTTTCTGCACGGCGGGCGCGTGCATTGGAGGCCAGGTCGTAGTCATATTTAAGGCCGCCGATCACATATACCCGCATATTACCAATACGGTCCGATTTGAATTTAATTTGCATCGGAAAACTCAGCAGGATGGATTCGATTTTTTTATCGGTATCTGTTGGTTTGGGATAGGTATCCCGGTAATACAGGTTCTTGGACGCAAAAAGCAGCTGCGGATTAAACCGGAGGTCAAAATGCTCCGACAGGCGGAAATTGGCCAGTAATCCCAGGTTAAACCCCATCGTTTTCAGGGGCTCTGCCACCATAATAGAGTCTGTTGCCAGAAAGGCAGGAGAATGGGCGAGCTTAAAAAACGACTGGTTGGCGGCCAGTGTTATGCCGAAATAATAGGGTTTTGCATCATGGTCTATCATATTCAGGTTGGTTTGTGCTGATGCCGGCAGCACAAACAGGATCAACAGGGATATCAGCGCGTAGCGCAGTAGATAGAACATATGCCGAATGTGAGCGTTTTGCATGTAACGGCCTGGAATCCTGTGTTATGTAATATGGTTCGCATTTCTTCGCCCTGTGGGAACGCTTTCACGGATTCTGGCAGATAACTGTAGGCCGCTTTGCTTTTGGCCACAAACTTCCCAATCAGAGGTACGATAAGGCGAAAGTACGAATTATATAATTGTTTAATAGGAAAAACTGTAGGGTTCGAAAATTCGAGGATCACAAGTTTTCCACCTGGTTTCAGTACCCGGCGCATTTCAGACAACCCTTTTTCCAGGTTTTCGAAATTACGTACACCAAAGGCTACCGTTATGGCATCAAACGTCTGGTCCGGGAAACTTATTGTTTCACTATCGCCCAACTGCAGGGTGATTTTATCGTCCAGTCCCAGTTTTTTTATTTTTTCACGTCCGTGGGCCAGCATACCTTCGGAGATATCGATGCCGGTAATGCTTTCGGGGTGCAGCTTTTTCTCGGCCATGACAGCAAAATCACCGGTACCAGTGGCCACGTCCAGCATCTTTTTCGGTTGCAGGCTCTTTAAATAGGAAAGTGCTTTTTTACGCCAGATGATGTCTATACCGAGCGACATAAAATGGTTAAGAAAGTCATAACGGTAAGCAATATCATCGAACATGGACGCTATCTGCTCCTTCTTGCTTAATTTTGATCCTTCAAAGGGAACGATCTTCTGAACATTTGTGTTTGCTGACATGGCCGCAAAGTTAAGTCATCTGAAGGAATGCAAATACGGAAGAAGCGGGATTTTTAATGGAACAAAGTATATCATATGGTAATTAAGTCAGCAGAATATCTTATCAGTAGTCCCGATTGGGAGCAATGCCCCACGCCCAACATGGCGGAATACGCTTTTATCGGCCGTTCCAACGTGGGAAAGTCTTCACTGATCAATGTGCTGGCCAACAATGAAAAGCTGGCGAAAACTTCAGGCACACCGGGAAAAACAGTGTTGATCAACCATTTTCTGATCAATAAGGAATGGTACCTGGTAGACCTGCCCGGGTATGGTTTTGCCAAAAGAAGTATGTCCCAACGCAAACAATGGGAGAAGATGATCGAAAACTATCTGCAGAAACGGTCCAACCTGGTAAATGTTTTTGTACTGATAGACAGCCGTCACAGCCCGCAGAAGCTGGATATCGACTTTGTCAATCAACTGGGAGAATGGAATATTCCTTTCAGCATTGTATTCACAAAAGCCGATAAAAGCACACAGGCGGAAGTAAGCCGCAATGTGAAAACATTCCTCCAGAAAATGCGGGAAACCTGGGAGTTTCTGCCCCCCCACTTCGTGACATCCACCGTTAAAAAAACAGGACGCGACGCCATCCTGGGATATATTGAAGAAATGAATGCACAGTTCAGGGCTATTGCCTGACCTGTCAAAAACAGATTAGAGAAGCCTGACGTTTATACGACAACGTTAGGCTTTTTTATGAACGCATAAAACCGGCTGTCTCTGAAGGAGAAAAGCTGTCAAAGCAGTGCAGTAAACGTTGTTTGTAGCAGGGAAACGGCTAGGTAAGGGGGAGGAAATCACCTGACGTGCAGGACACATCAAAAATCTGAGAGAGGTACAATATCATTAACAGGTGCGTGGGCCTTGCTAGTTCACTATTTTGTTAGCACAGCTGCTGCTGGCGAAGGCTTCAGGCTTGGCTTTAAAAGCGAAGCCCATACCGAGAATATAACCCATGGCTTCACGCAGGGCCAGGTTACTTTTGAACTGAGGATTGGTATTGATATCGGCATGTACTTCCATATCTACATCATATTCAGTAAACAGGTCGCACAGTTCATAGGCGATTTCAATACTTTTGGCCACTTCCACCAGCATACGTTCCTTGATGGAATAGCAGTCCTTGGTTCTTTCATTGTGGATAAACATAAATCCGCCATGACCTTCCCGGAGGAAAACAATCACAGTAGCAAACTCAGTATCCAGTCCTTTTACCTGAGAATCGGTGCCGATGCACACTTTCAGGCGAAATCCCCGGGCTGTCTCCCGGATAATGGCATCCCGCACTTCTTCCTTTATAGGAAGGTGGATTGCCTCTCCATTAAATCGTCTCCATTGCATAAAATATATATTAAAGGGTGAACATGCAAATGTTTCAGATATGAATATTGCCAGCCAAAAGAAGTAGTGCCAAGCTATTTGGGTCAACAAGATGGAATCTTTTCCATTGGGGGTTATGCGGCTAATATATAATTATCGAATATACGAAAAAGCTGTTAGTTTTTTGGCTAACAGCTATGAATAATATTTTTTCAGGAAGAAAAACCGAGGGCGCATTAAAACTGTCCGGTGCTCAACAGCACGAGGGTGCAGGCTTCCAGCGGTTGTATATTGTTTTTTCGGGCCAGTTCTTCCAGTTCCTCGTTTTCGGCGCCGGGGTTAAAAATAATCCGCCGTGGCCGCAACTGCAGGATATAATCATAGTATTCTTTCTGTAAACCGGGGTTGAGATACATGGTTACGGTATCAACATGTTCCAGCGGTGGATGGTCTGTAACAATAGGAATATCACCAATGACAGCAGGCTTTTTACCGATGGCCACTACCGGATGTCCTTTGTCGGTCAGCCTGTTAACAGCCATATTGCTATATCGTTCCGGATTGGGCGATGCTCCCAGTACCACAGTGAGTTTCTTATCGTTGATGGTTTCCATGTAACTAAGATACGAATTTCAGAACAAGTGATAAGCGCTTCGGGGCATATGGGCCAGGATGTCGGGGAAGGCTTTCTCCAGTGTCGGGTATTGGAAGGTAAATCCTTCCTGCAGAGCTTTTGCAGGCAATACCCACCTGCTTTTGAGCAGCAGCTCTGTTTCCGTGCCAATAAGGGCTGCACCAATGGCCAGCAATGGTGCCGGTGCCGGCAATCCGAAGAGGTGGCCTGCACTCTTCCGGAGCAACCGCATAAAGGTTTTATTGGGAACAGGATTAGGTGCTGTACAGTTGTACACGCCGCTGGCCTGATTATGCTGGTACAGCCAGTCAATCATACGGCATACATCCGCAATATGTACCCAGGTAAACATCTGCCGGCCATTGCCCTGATGCCCGCCCAGACCAAATTTCACCAGATTGAGATAAGGATGCATAACGCCGCCCGGTTGCCATCCCAAGGTAACGCCTATACGAAGTATTACTTTACGTGTATGCGGTAGCGTTATCGCATCAAAAGCAGCTTCCCATTGTTTGCATACCTGTACAGAAAAATCATTTTCGATTTCCCCGTTATACTCATCCATAGGGCGGTCTTCGGCATGGCGGTATATGGTAGCGCTGGCAGCATTGATCCAGAGTTTAGGCGGCCGCGTCAGTGTCTGGAGCACCTCCCCGAGTACAGCGGTGGCATGTGTACGGCTATCAAAGATTTCCTGTTTGTTGCGGGAATTGTAACGGCAATTCACACTTTTACCGGTCAGGTTGATCAGCAGATCGGCGCCTTCCAGGGCAGCAGCCCAGTCACCCCGGGTACGGCCATCCCAGGCCAGGTATTGTACACGGTCTGTAAGTTTACCCGCCGGAGGTGTTTCCTTTGCTTCAGGGGTGCGACCATTGCCAGCTTCGCGGGTGTAGTGAGTGCCGGAGACAAAGCCATCCGTGTTGTCTCCGCTATTCACTGAGGTAACAGCTGTCGCTGGCGGATTACGGGTCAGCACTACAATATCATTATCAATACCAAAGTATTCTGCCAGGCTCCGGCCAATAAAACCGCTGCCACCTGCTATAATGATGCGTTTATGTTGCATGATTTTTGTTTTTTATTATTCAGAATTTTCAGAAAATATTGAAATATTACGGCAAAAAAATTTAGGCTTACTTGATCAGCTTGAGCAAGCTGCTATAAAACCAGTTTTCCTCAGACTTGATAAAGGCACTGATAGTTTTGTCGGTTTGTTGGGCAAACTTGTTGATATTGGAGATAGATTCCTTGAAAGCCTTCAGTTCTCGGTCTTTAGGGTCTCCTTCAGCCTGCTGGAGTTGCATTAACACCTTCATAATGGGGTCCAGCTCACGTTTCTTGCGCTCTCTGGCGATATAAGTGGCTACTTTCCAGATGTCTTTTTCTGCTACAAAAAACTCTTTCCTTTCGCCCGGGATCAGCACTCTTTCCACCAGGCCCCAGTTGATCAGCTCCCGCACGTTCATATTGGTATTGCCACGGGAGATGTTCAGCTCTGCCATAATATCATCAGCACTCAGCGGATCGGGCATTACCAGCAGCAACGCGTGAATCTGAGCCATGGTACGGTTAATCCCCCATTGCGCTCCTAAAGATCCCCAGGTTTGAATAAACTGCGCTTTTGCGTCCACTAAATTCATGTAAATGCTGATTTGTTTTTCCAAAAATACACCAAGTTTTTGAACTTTCAAAAGTTAATGAAACAAAATACTGAAAATGGGAGGAAGAGGAGATGGCTGAAAGTGAAAACGCTGCTGCATTTAATGACACCTGCCGCAAAAACAAAGACCGAAGCTACTTGCTTCGGTCTTTGTTATATAATCAGATAATAATTCGTAGTGAATACTTACACCAGCATGGTCACTGGATTTTCCAGGTAAGTTTTCAGTGTCGCCAGGAAGCGGGCGCCTACGGCTCCATCCACGCTTCTGTGGTCGCAGCTCATAGTCAGCTTCATGATGTTGGCGATTTTCACCTGGCCTTTTTCTACGATGGCAGTTTCTTTGATACCACCTACAGCCAGAATAGCAGAATCCGGCGGGTTGATGATAGCGGTGAACTCATCGATGCCCAGCATACCCAGGTTGGAAACAGTAAAGGTATTACCGCTGAAATCCTGTGGCTGCAGTTTTTTGTTTTTCGCTTTGTCGTACAGGCCTTTGGCTTCACCGGCAATCTGGCTCAGTGATTTCTGGTCTGCAAAACGGATCACAGGTACAATCAGACCATCTTCGATAGCTACGGCAGAACCGATATGCACGTGTTGGTTGTGACGGATAAAGTCACCCATCCAGCTGCTGTTAACATCCGGATGCTGACGCAGCGCCAGGGCGCAAGCCTTGATCACCATATCGTTGAAGGAGATTTTCACCGGAGACATCTCATTGATGGCCTTGCGTGCTTCCATGGCTTTATCCATGTTAACATCAATCTTCAGGTAGAAGTGAGGTGCGGAGAATTTGCTTTCACTCAGGCGTTTGGCGATTACCTTACGCATCTGGGTGAGCGGAGTATCAGTATAGCCTTCCTGACCGGCCGGAACGAAGGCAGGAGCAGCAGGAGCAGCGCCGGCTTTGGCAGCAGCAGGAGCAGGAGTTGCGGCAGGAACGAAGCTGTCCACATCTTTTTTCACGATACGGCCATTGTCACCGCTACCAACAACCTGGTTGATATCGATACCTTTATCAGCAGCCAGTTTCCGGGCCAGCGGAGATGCTTTTACACGGCCATCAGAACCAGCTGTGGCAGCAGGAGCAGCGGCAGGAGTACCGGTAGTAGCAGCGGGGGCTGCAGCTTCTGCCGGGGCAGCTTTCGCAGGAGCTGCATTTTCAGCAGCCAGGATGGCATCCACATTGGTGCCCGCTTTACCTACGATCGCCATGATACCATTAACTTTGGCAGCTTCTCCTTCATTTACACCAACGTACAGCAGGGTACCATCAGCATAACCAATCACTTCCATGGTAGCCTTATCGGTTTCCACTTCTGCCAGTACATCATCACTCTTTACAGTGTCGCCTACTTTTTTATTCCAGGCAACTATTTTTCCTTCCGTCATCGTATCGCTCAGCAGCGGCATACGGATAACAGTCGCATTTTTCAGTGCTTCTTTTAATGCAGCATCATCAGCGGCAGGCACAGCGGCCGGTGCAGCTTGTGGTGCCGGTGCAGCGGCTTGCTGGGCAGGTGCTGCAGCAGTAGCGCCGGAATTACCTTCCAGGAAAGGTTTGTAATCTTCACCCGGTTTACCCACGATGGCTATTATCTCATTAACCTTAGCTGCTTTGCCTTTTTCCACACCAATGTATAATAATGTGCCCTCTACGTAGCCCATTACTTCCATCGTCGCTTTGTCCGTCTCCACTTCAGCAATAACATCGTCTGCTTTTACTTGATCGCCCACCTTTTTATGCCATTCCGCAATCACCCCTTCCGTCATCGTATCACTCAGGAGGGGCATTCTGATAACTTCTGCCATAGTGTTTATTAAAAATTTTGCTCAAACCTACATGTTTTTGCGCAAAAACGCAAAGAAGGAATGCTAAACGGTTTAAAAATGTCTAATGATCGTTAATATAATAATATACGGAACCAGCTTAAAAATCAAGCTCCATATTAAGTCTGTCTTTTAATTCCTTTACCAGCGGAAACTGCTCTGCCATTTGCTGGAATTGTTCCCTGCTGGAAAGCGGTGCCGGACCCAGGTCCTGGACCTGCTGGCTTTCATCCAGCTGAAGGGTGAGGATGATAGCCGGGTTGTTGAATTTCTGTTTGAAAAATTCTGATATCGCCAGTTTCTCCTCTTCCATAAACCGGTACTGTACAATGTTACGGCTCACGATACCTATTTCAGCGGTGTCCAGCAGCTTGAGGTTGGCCAGTGCCAGATTGCTCACCACCGTCATTTTGTTGGCCTGTCTGAACCGGTCAATGAATTCTTCCCAGTACACTTCCACTGCGCCGGCTGTGAGCGGAATACTTTGTACGGTGCTGGTGGTCTGCTGTTTGGCTGCCAGGGCTTCTTTCATGGCTGCCAGCCCGGTCAGCTTGCCTGCTGGTGCAGCTGGTGTAGCTTTGGCTGCTGCCGGTGTAGCCGTTGCCGTTGTAGCACTTCCCTGCATGGTTGCTGGTGCCGTATGGGTGACTGGTGCCTGTGTATTGGCTGCCGGTGCGGTGGTAGTATTAGCTGGCATAGCAGGCTGGGCCGCTGTAGTTGTGTTAACGGCAGAAGCCGGTTGTGCCGGGTTGGCAGATGGCATGGCTGCCGGTGTCTCTACAGTCAGCCTGGCTGTTTCAGGCGACTGTGCCGCGATACTGGCACTGGTAGCAGGCTTGTCAGTCAGACTTTTGGCCGTTACCGGCTGTGCTCCCGGTGCTCTTAGCCGCTGCGGAGGTGTTCCGTCAGCTACCAGCTTTTTTTTTACGACCTCACCGTTATTGTCATCACTTACCAGGCTGACTGCCTGTTGCAGAAAACAGAGCTTGATCAGCGCCATCTCCACATGCAGCCGCTTGTTGCGGGCCAGCCGATAGTGGATTTCCGTTTCATTGAGCAGCTGAAGGGCGGTGATCAAGTAAGCGGGGCTGATCTGGCCGGACAGCTGTTTATATCTTTCTTTCAGGTTACCCGATACTTCTACCAGGTGAAAAGCTTTCTCCTCCTTGCTCAACAGCAGATTACGCAGAAACTCTGCCCAGCCGTTCAGGAAGTTGTCGCCTTCAAAACCTTTCTGTAAAATTTCATCATAGATCAGCAGTGCATTGGCTACATCCTGCCGTAATACGGTGTCCATGATCCTGAAGAAATAATCATAGTCCAGGATGTTCAGGTGCTCCAGTGTATTCTGATAGGTGAGGTGCCCGCTGGTAAAACTCACGATTTTGTCCAGGGTGCTCAGTGAGTCACGCATACACCCGTCTGTTTTCTGAGCTACCAGGTGCAGGGCGTCGGCATCTGCCTGGATATGCTCTTTAGTACAGATCTCCTGCAGGTGGTCTACCGTATCCTGGATGGTGATACGTTTGAAGTCAAATATCTGACACCGGCTCAGGATGGTCGGTAATATTTTATGTTTTTCAGTAGTGGCCAGGATGAAGATCGCATAGGAGGGGGGCTCTTCCAGCGTTTTCAGAAATGCGTTGAAGGCCGAGGAGCTGAGCATGTGCACCTCATCTATGATATAGATCTTGTATTTTCCGGCTTGCGGCGAAAAACGTACCTGTTCCACCAGGGTACGGATATCGTCTACCGAGTTGTTGGACGCGGCATCCAGCTCGTGAATGTTGAAGGAACTGCCCTCATTGAAGGATTTGCAGGAATGACACTCATTACACGCCTCACCATCCGGCTGCAGGTTTTCGCAGTTGATGGTCTTCGCCAGGATGCGGGCACAGGTCGTCTTTCCTACGCCACGGGGACCGCAGAAAAGAAAGGCATGCGCCAGCTGATTGTTACGGATGGCATTCTTGAGCGTGGTGGTGATATGTGCTTGTCCTACAACTGTTGAAAAGTTCTGTGGACGGTATTTACGGGCTGAAACGATAAAATTCTCCATATGACTGCTACGCTTTCGCGTGCGCCGAAAATACGCACAAATTCACTAAGAGAAAAATGGTAGCCACCATAGCGGCTTTCAGCCCGCCTCAGGAACCCGGTTCCAAAGTCAGTAGCAACTCCAGATAGGACTTCTTCAGCAGGATATTGCTGTTATTATACTGTTCCACAACAGCCGAGATCACCTCATGCAACTCCTGGAGGGCTACATAATCGGGTACTTCCTGCTGCATAAAAACACATTCCTGGTCGGTAAACCGCTGCACCTGTTCATACAGCTCCGGACTGAGCGTGCCCGAATAGCCGGTAGAAACAGTGGCTTCGTGCAACAAGCGCCTGAAACGCCAGCACCCGGCACTGAGCTCCTCCAGCCAGGGCCCCAGCAACGGCAGGGTACCATGACCAATATTAAATATCTGGCTGATGCCATGGATAATGTTTATCACCTGATCATTCAGCCGGTGGGCAAACTCCTGGTGCAACAGGATGTCCTGGTATTGTTCTTCCAGCTGCCGGGCCTTGTCGGAGCCCTGCTCCAGGGCACGCTGGTAATGATAACGGTAGGCCAGCTGGTCGTGCGACAGCAGCCAGCTTTGTTCCTCTGCCACATGTGTGGCCAGTTTACGTAACAGAATCCGGGCTTCGGCAGCCTTGTATTGCTGACCGTCAAATTCAAAGACACGGGTCTGAAACTGCCCCGATGCAATGGCCTGCAAAGTCTCCACGTCTTGTTTATCCCGGTAATACCGTCGCATCCGCAGGATAATGTCCGGATGATACAGCTGGGCAAAATTAAGGGTGGCAGCAGTTACGGGTAATGGACTGCTGTGCTGTACCGGTGGAAAAGACCGGTTGTCATAATAATCGTTGAAGGCTGCAGGGTATTCGTATAAACGGTGTTTTCGGGTAAGGTCTTCTATGAATGCTGCCGGTTCTATCCAGGAGTCCTCCTGGATATCCGGTGCTGACAGGTCGTATATCAGCTTCGTGTTTTGCTCCTGCAGGGATTCGGGGTTGTTGAACAGCTGCCAGGCGCTCCCGGTGGCCTGTTCGCAGGATACCGCTGCAGCCAGATACCGTTGTTCCCTGTCTTCCCGCGTAGGATGAGTAGTCCATTGCTCCCGTAGCTGTACCCGGCTTTTCAGAAAAGTCTGGAAATAGTTGTCTGTTATTACCGGCAGGCCTTCTGCATCAATGCAAAGGTAGTTCTGCCCCGCAAAATAATCCATCACAGCACTATGGGCACTGAACAGGTTGCGGAAACGCTGTCCTGCAGTCTCCGGATCGGATAAATGATGCATACAGTAATCCATACAGTAGCTGCCCATCTCCAGCCTTCTGGTACCGCTAACCGTTGCAGCGGTGCCTGCCAGGGCAACTGCCACGGCATCGGCCCGGAACTCCATTTCCCTGCTTAACACCAGATATTGCCGGTTGATCAGATGGTATACTTTCTTCAGCAAAAACTGCATACTGTTGACAATCATCCTGGTCAGGTGAGCAAAAAAGGCGGGAAGACTGCCATGACTGCTCCAGCGTATCACCAGCTCATTCCAGCTGTCATTTTCATAAAGCATGTTGTATAACACCTTGTTCAGGGTGTACACATAACTGCCCAACTTCATGCTGCGCCGGGAAAAATGTGCAAACTCATGTGCCAGCACCATTTTAAATTCACTGATATTAAGACTGTTCACCAGCCCCAGTCCAATCTCCAGATTCATGGCTGAGGGCCATAAAAGACTGAAAAAACTGGTATTGTAAAATACCGAAGCCTGTACATCCGGCACAACAAAAATCTTCTTCGGAAAACGAATCCGCGTCTCCTTTACCAGTCTGGAAATAAAATCAAATAAACGGGGATGATGATCAGCATCAATCAACGTACGATAGGGGTTGACCGGTGGCCGCTGGTAAAATAGAAACTTAACCAGAAAAAACAGTAACATGCCCCCCAGCAACAGGAGGGCCGGCCCTACAATGAAGGTGTATATACTCGGATAATAACCCGGTAAAGCTACGCCGGCCGCAACAAAGCCTGCCGCCAGGGCTACAGCTGTCAATAATATGATCACATACAACAGAAAAAAGAGCAATATAAAGCCGGTTACCTTGACAATCTGCAGCCTAAACAGCGCCGAAGGCTGGAAGAACAAAGGATCTTTCACCCCCGGACTTTCAGGATATAAGTTGGTCATAACAAAACATCAGATTAAATACAATACGTATGGTCGCTGTTAAGGGATTTAAATATAACCATAATTAAGGGATTTATTTTCCCTGCAAACGTAGGTACGATAATGATATGATGCAATGAAATCTGCTGCTGTGGCCGGTTGGGGTAGGTCTGCATCTTTTCTGTCTGAAGTTGTCATGCCCTGAAATAAAACGTTGGTGTGAGGGAGGCCGATATCCCATTCAAGCAAAAAAACGCGAAGGAAATATCCTTCGCGTTTTTGAAGTAGTATATTTTTACAGGGATGCCCCCTTTTTAGTCTAAAATCGGATGTCTTTCCACTGGCATGCTGGGATCAAACATGCACCGGTAGGTGGTCAGAGTCCTGGTAGGAGATGCGCCCAGGCTGGCTGCCACGTTCAGCATCCGGGGATTGAAGTCCCCGACCCATTGCATTTCATAAGACTCATAAGGCATGCTCCGGGGCTGTATCACTTTAGCGCCTTCCATGATAAGGTAAGCATCCACTCCTTTACTCTGGAACTCCGGTACTATCCCGAAAATGATGCCCACCATCTTATTACATTGTCTGGTGAGTTTCATCCATAAAAACAGGAGTTTGCCCCACAAGCCCATTTTCCCATTCATATGTTTTATGTACTGGTTCAGGTCGGGCAGATTAAGCCAGATGCCGATCGGTTCATCCTTATAATAGGCAAACCAGGCAATTTTTTCGTCCAGCAGCGGCTTCATCTGGTTGAAGAGGCTCAGTGCCTGCCCCTTGCTAATTTCCTTTCCGCCGGCATGTTGCGCCCAGGCTTTGTTATATACAGTGCTGAAGTCTTCTGCGAATTTCTCCAGCTGGTTTTTGCGGATATGTTTTGCGCTGAAATTAGGGTCCTGGCTAATGGCGGCATGCCGGGTATGGAACTTTTGGGCCAGCTCGCCACGGCTTCCCATACCGTAACAGATCTGGTTGAAAAACAGCCCGAAGCCGTAAGTCTCAAACAACCGCACATAGTAGGGCGGGTTGAAGTTCATGCAATACAAAGGCTCGTGATAACCCTGGGTCAGTAATCCCCACCAGTTGTTACGTTCCCCGAAATTGATAGGGCCGTCCATGGCTTCCATCCCTCTTTCCTGTAACCATTTTTTGGCAGTGTCGAACAGCTGGTTGGCCGCTTCCTGGTCATCGATACAGTCGAAAAAGCCGATACCTCCAACTTTTACCTTATCTCCCTTATTGGTATACTTTCTATTGACAAATGCAGCGATCCTACCGGTCAATTGGCCCTGTTTGTCTTTCATAATCCACCGTACGCACTCCCCATGCCGGAATGCCTTGTTCTTCTGAGGGTCAAAAACACCATCAATATCCTTGTCCAGTGGCCTGATCCATCCAGGTACGTCCTTGTTTAATCTAACGTGTACTGCCAGGAACTCCGCTGCCTTTTGAGCGTTGTCTACTAAAATCAATTCCATTGATACTATTTGTACAAAAATAATAAAAACAGTCGTTGGCATTATTTTTTCTGAATGCCACCATATGAAGCGAAATTATATAATCCCTTTGATACTAAGCACACTTACCATAATCCTGGCCCTTGGTTATTGCCGGCAACAAACGCAGGTGCGGAAGGTGCTTACTGAAAACCAACGGCTGTGGAATGAAAACAGGGACCTTCGCAAAACACTGGAACAATACAATAGTGTAAGCCATCAGATAACCGACCGTCAGGCCGTTCAACAGCGGGTAGCAGGGCAGTTTGTCGAAAGACGTGCCTATTACCGCCGTAACTGGCAGCAGTTCATCTCTGTGGGTGCCAGCGATTACCGGACCGGTTTTCTGGGCGGCATCAAGGGACTTAGCATTATTGTGCGCAACCAGACAGAATACCCAATAGATAATGTGGTGGTTACCGTACAATATATGCGTAATAATGATGATGTCTTTAAAACAGAACAATATACTATCAACAATATTCCTGAAAAGGGTGAGCGTAGCATAGCAGCATCCAACAGCCGTAAGGGCAGTAAGGTAAATCTGCAGCTGGTTAGTATCACCAGCCAGGCGATGAATTTCTGTTGGGCAGCAGACAAACCCGCACCCGCAGGTAACCCCGATCCGTTTGAATGTGTGCCCTCCGCCCCAAAGAATCCGTAAATTTACCGCATGATTATATTAAAACCGGCCAATACCCCGGATGAAGCAGTCAGAGAGCTGTATGAAGAAGCTTTTCCATATGACGAGAGACGGGATTGGCCGGTAGTGCTTTCCCTGATGGAAACAGGCAAACTCCGGCTGTTACATTTGACCAAAGACGGCCAATTTGCCGGTTTTGTATTTTACTGGCCACTGCCAGATTTTACTTTTATTGAATATTTCGCGGTCCATGCTGCGGCCAGAGGTGGTGGCATTGGTACCTATATCATGGAGGAGCTGGAGAAAATGTTTGGACGGCTGGTGCTGGAAGTAGAACCGCCCCTGACTGAACAGGCCCGTCGCCGGATCGTATTCTATGAAAGACTGGGATACAAAATGTTTGATGAGCCTTATTTTCAGCCCCCTCATCACGAGGGATATCCTCAGCTGGAACTGCGCTTAATGCAGAAAGGTTCCACACACGGTGAAACCTTTCAGACCATTAAAAATCAGATATATCACTATGTTTATAACCTCAGCTAGTCTCTTCTGATCCTTTCTCCACTGCCACTGTTATTGGACTCACGTGATTGGGGCTGAGGTTGTTGTCGTTGCTGTTGTTGCTGTTGACGCTGGATCCTTTCCTGTTGCATCTGTTGCTGTCTCTGTTGTTGCTGCTGTTGTTGCTGCTGCTGTTGTTGTTGCTGCCTCATCTGCTGGTCTCTCTGCATCCTTTGTTGTTGTTCCATCTGCTGTTGCTGTTGTCTCATCTGCTGATCGCCTTGGTACTGTTGATCTCTTTGTACCCTTTGCTGTTGTTCCATCTGCTGTTGTTGTCTCGCCTGCTGATCGCGCTGGTATTGCTGATCTCTCTGTGCCCTTTGCTGTTGTTCCATCTGCTGTTGCTGTTGTCTCGCCTGCTGATCGCGCTGGTACTGTTGATCTCTCTGTACCCTTTGCTGTTGTTCCATCTGCTGTTGCTGTTGTCTTGCCTGCTGATCGCGCTGGTATTGCTGATCTCTCTGTACCCTTTGCTGTTGTTCCACCTGCTGTTGCTGTTGTCTCGCCTGCTGATCGCGCTGGTACTGTTGATCTCTTTGCATCCTTTGCTGTTGTTCCATCTGCTGTTGTCTTATCTGGTCGTCGCGCTGAAACTGCTGGTCCCGTTGGATGCGTCCTGGCTGTTGTATCGGCTGTTGTTGTGTAGGTTGTTGTATCGGTTGACGGTCATTGCCTGGCTGTCCTACTCTAGAAGGACGGCCTCCGGGGTTGCCGGGTATATTATTGCCGCTGTTGTTGTTATTGTTGTTAATCACCGGTTCTCTTGAAATACGGCCGCCGTTATTGTTACCGTTGTTGATATTACCATTGTTGATGTTACCATTGTCACGGGCAGGCCTGTTGTTGCCTCTGTTCAGGGCAGCAGCGTCCGGACGGAAGATCTGGTACTGGTTGTTCTGGATTCTGCTGGCGCCGGGTCTGTCGGTGCTGGCCACTCTTACAGGTCTGATAGCTCCGCCGGTATAACGTTCCACTTCATTTGCACTGGGACCTCTGGAAATTCTGCCGGAGGAACCATAATTATTGTTGATAATGGTCGTGTTGTTGATGATGGTAACGTTACGGCTATTGTTGACATAATAATTGTTGATATGCGGACTGCTGATATATCTTCTGGGCACAAAAGACCAGTAAGCAGTAGGCATTGTGTAGGATGCAGGACCCATAGGCGCCCATCCGTAATAATCACCTCCACCTCTCCAGTCTACCCATGCAGGTCCCCATTCGTTACCGGGTACCCACATCCAGCCATACATGCCGTCGTACATCCAGCGGCCATAGTGGAAGGCTGCCCATCCCCAGCTGTAATCAGACATCCAGGTCCAGCCATAATCGGTGTAAACCCAGTGTCCACCGGAATAATACGGCCTGAAGTCCGCTCCGGCATTCGGTATCCATACCTGATTGTAACCAGGGTAGCTGACCCAACGACCATAGGGGCTTAATTCATCATAAAATGAGATAGACGCGCCAACCTGTACCTGTGGACCGGGGCTGTATGCAGAATAAGTGGTGGCGCAGCTGCCCAGGAAGAAGGATATAAGTAAGAGAGATAATGCTGTGTTTTTAAATAATCTGTTCATAGCTCCTGTTTTTTAGTCCTGATTGGTTTCGCTGTTATTAGACTTTGCGGAGACTCAAAGGCTTATTTTTATTTTTCCGGTTTAAACTTCAATGATCTGCTATCGGGATTGGTGTTTCAAACGCGGTCTAAATGCAGTTTGTCCACTAAGACAAATTGTTAAGGAAATTTGTTAAAATTTTTATAACGCTTTGCTGCAGGTAGAGCGTTATATCTTAACTATGACAAAAATGATTCCAATTTATTCAAAGACCATAACGTATACTGATACAATGTTTTAAGAATTGTGTATTATTGAGGGATGATCGATTTTCTCAATATTAAAACATGTAAACCACTAACAACCCTTGCCCTTCACTTTTTTTCTGATTTCCTGACTTTTTAAACCTTAGATGAACCTATGTTAAATGAGCTAACGTTGAAGTATAAACGAATTTTTAAAATATCGTTGCTGCTGTTTGCAGGGATGTTTTTATTCCGTTTATTATACGGATACTTGTATAAGGACAATACCCCCACTGAACTGGGCGGAGACGACTTTTTTTCGAGTATTGTAAAATACCGGAGGAACTATGCTTCCGAAAAAACAAAATCATTTGCAAAGCCCGGTACTGGACCGGTAGCAATCACCTCCGGGCAGAAATACGAAAAGGTGGCCAATGTACGCTCCCGCTCTACTAATTTCACCGAAGATGAAAAGCAGGTGCATGGTACTATCCGTCAGCTTGGAGCCATTGTACAGTACCAGCAGGAATCGGGTAATAAAGGTAGCCGTGAAATACAGCTGCTGATCGGAGTTTCGCCGGAAAAATTCGATTCCTTCTATTATGCAGTGCAGAAAATCGGTGTCATCAAGTCTACAGAAATAAAAAAAGTTGATAAAACGAATGAATACCGTAAACTCAATGCCAGCAGGGTTTCTCTGGAGAAAAACCTGGAATCACTGAATCAGCTTACTTCGCAGCCGGGTAAAATTGATGAACGGATTCAGTTGCACGAAAAAATATATGAGGTAGAAAAACAACTGCAGGACCTGGGCGTAGAGCTGGGTAATTTTGATACAGAGAATGAATTCTGTACTGTCCAGTTTTCTATGTACGAAGGCGCAGTGGCAAAGACCGTGAGCCTGTATACCCGTGTAAAAGTGGCACTGCAATGGACCATCAAATATTATCTGATGTTGATGGGAGGATTATTTTTTGCTTCAGTAGGTGCCTGGCTGATTGTGGTGATTGTAAAGAAGCTCGACCCTGATAAGAGCAAATCAGCATAAAAATTTTAGAAAAAGTAAAAAGACCCATTGAGGTGAAATCAATGGGTCTTTTTACTTTTTCTAATACTCTTTCATCTTCGCTTTTATTTCCGCTTATCAGAAGCGTCAATAGTCATCCTCTTAATCACAGTTCCATCGTCACGGAGCATAGTCAGCAGCAGCTGCTGCTGGTCTGCTTTTATTTTGATAAGCGTGCGTTTGCCTTCCTGAGGGCCACCACCGATGACCAGCGGGTAGTTATGTTGACCGGGCACAGGATCGTAGGTGCCATATTGATGGGTATGGCCGCATACCAGTAAGTCTATTTTATATTTATTGAACAGGGGGCCGAAGAGGTTGCGGCAGTGGGTGGCGCCGTGCCAGTCGCCGCCGTGGTAGTGGGGGATATGCATCAGCACTACTTTATATTTAGCTTTTTTGTAGGCAGGGCTTTGCAGTTGTTTTTCGAGCCAGCGGGCTTGTTCCTCACGATAGCTGTCAAAATCGGTGATGCCGGCGTAGACGGGGGCGCTGTCTTCCTTGTCTTCGCCGGTGTCTAGCACGATGGTATGTACAGGGCCCCGGGTGAAGGTGAAATAACTGCCATGGTCGGGGTTATCGAAGTATTGGTGCCATTCGCGGGCGTATTTGCCGCGGGTTTCGTGATTGCCGCGCACATACATAAAAGGGATGCGGGTGGAAAACGTATCACCGCAGGGTGCCAGCAGGTGGTCGATGATCTGTTGTTCATCTGACTGATAGTCGAACATATCACCATTGAAGAATACGAAGTCGTAGGGATCGTTGCCGTTCAGTTCAAGGAGGTGGGGGATGGATGCAGGTCGGTCGTGGATATCGTTGAGCATCAGCCATGACACCTCCCTGGCCTGCGGGTTGGGTGCAGTGAAGGTATAGGTATCGCTGGTGATGGTATTGCCGTAGGTGAGTTTATAGGGCTGGAAGTCGGTGATTTCTTTGGACAGTACGCGGTAGCTGTATTGTTTGCCGGGCTCCAGGTTATCTAGTTCTATGCGGTGGAGGCGGTTGTTGGCGTCTACCAGTCCTTTGGTGACATGATGGGCTTTGTGGTTGAGCTGGCCATCAGTACCGTATTCTACCCAGCTGTAGCAGGGGCGGGAGGTGAGCCACATGACAGCGATGGTGTCTGGTGCGGGCACCTGCAGGTAGGGTTTGCAGAGGAAGGCATGTTCCTGGTTGTTTGGCGTGGCGGAGACCCTGATTTTAGGGCTGACTGCGCTGGCGGCAAGTGGTGCCAGGCCGGTGATGCCCAATAGCCCGGCTTTGGACAGATTGCCCAGGAAGCTGCGGCGGGTTTGTTCACTGTTTATTTTTTTCATATTATATATTACACAAATGTGAAGGATGGCTAAAAATAGTCAATGGGGTAGCAAAGGGGTGTTTTTTTATATGAGTGGGGGAAAGCGGCCAGGGAATCTGATAAATAGTTATAGATAATTAAAAATTTATATTTGACAGCTCCTTCTTTGTATTGCCGGGAATCAGACGGTGGATAATGGGAAAAACGGCGCAAAATGGGCCTCAAAAAGGATTTTTTTCCTTAATCGCTTTTTGATTTTCCCCCATTTACTATTACCTTTGCGCCAAATTTTAGAAATTGTTGCGTAGCAGCGATTTTTGAGGAAATAACTTTTTAGTATTTTATAAACCTCTTTAAAAATATGCCTAACACAGGTAAGATCAAACAAATTATCGGTCCCGTGGTGGACGTGCACTTTGAAGATAAGTTGCCCGAAATCTACAACGCATTGGAATTAACCCGTGAAAATGGTCAGAAAGTAGTATTAGAAGTACAACAGCACCTGGGTGAAGACAGTGTACGTTGCGTGGCAATGGACTCCACCGACGGTATGGTTCGTGGAATGGCCGTAGTGGATAAAGGCGCGCCTATTAAAATGCCAATTGGCGACCAGGTTAAAGGACGTTTGTTCAATGTGGTAGGTGAAGCAATCGACGGTCTGGGTGAGATCGCAACAGACAGCGGTTATCCTATTCACCGTCAGCCGCCTAAATTTGAAGAGCTGGCTACAGATACAGAAGTACTGTTTACCGGTATCAAAGTAATCGACCTGATCGAGCCATACGCAAAAGGTGGTAAAATCGGTCTGTTCGGTGGTGCGGGTGTAGGTAAAACCGTATTGATCCAGGAGCTGATCAACAACATCGCGAAAGGTTACGAAGGTCTGTCCGTATTCGCTGGTGTGGGTGAGCGTACCCGTGAGGGGAACGATCTGATGCGTGAGATGATCGAAGCCAACATCGTAAAATACGGTGACAAGTTTAAAGAATCCATGGAACACGGTGGTTGGGATGTAACTGCCGTAGATAAAGAATTACTGAAACAATCACAGGCTACGTTTGTGTTTGGTCAGATGAACGAACCTCCTGGAGCACGTGCTCGTGTGGCACTGTCCGGTCTGACCCTGGCAGAATATTTCCGTGATGGAGATGGTACTGCTGGTGGTGGTCGTGATATCCTGTTCTTCGTAGACAACATCTTCCGTTTCACCCAGGCAGGTTCCGAAGTATCCGCACTGTTAGGTCGTATGCCTTCTGCGGTGGGTTACCAGCCTACCCTGGCGACTGAGATGGGTCTGATGCAGGAACGTATCACCTCTACCAAAAACGGTTCCATCACCTCCGTACAGGCGGTTTACGTACCTGCGGATGACTTGACTGACCCTGCTCCGGCTACAACCTTCTCCCACCTGGATGCTACCACCGTATTGGATCGTAAGATCTCCGACCTTGGTATCTATCCGGCTGTGAGCCCGCTGGACTCTACTTCCCGTATCCTGTCACCAGCCATCGTTGGTGAAGCACACTACAACTGTGCACAGCGCGTGAAAATGATCCTGCAGCGTTATAAGGAATTACAGGACATCATCGCCATCCTTGGTCTGGATGAGCTGTCCGACGAAGATAAACAAACCGTTGCCCGCGCTCGTCGTGTACAACGTTTCCTGTCACAGCCTTTCCACGTGGCAGAACAGTTTACTGGTCTGAAAGGTGTACTGGTTCCGATCGAAGAAACTATCCGTGGCTTCAACATGATCATGGACGGTGAAGTGGACGAATATCCCGAAGCAGCTTTCAACCTCGTAGGTACCATCGATCAGGCTATCGAAAAAGGTAAGAAACTGCTGGAAGCAGCTAATAACTAATTCTGAATGGTCCCGGTCTCCGGGACCATTTTCCCATCACCATTCACGATCATAACATGCTATTAGAAGTATTAACACCAGAAAGAAAATTATATGCAGGCGAAGTGTACGGCGTACAACTGCCCGGCATTGACGGTTCTTTTGAAATACTGGATAAACATGCGCCCTTAATCGCTGCTCTTGGAAATGGTAAAATGAAAGTGCTGAAAGATAAAAATCACAGCGAGTTCTTTACCATCACCGGCGGCTTCGTGGAAGTGCTGCGCAACAAGGCTACCGTGCTCGTAGAAGGTGCTGTAGCTACTGAAAAATAACATACTGCCTTTAGTATAAAATGCAATAGGCCGGGTAAGATTACCCGGCCTTCGTTTTGTCCTAACTATTCCAATCTTAGAAGACCCGAAAGCATAGTAAGAATACCTGCCGGGATTTCCGCTAATCATCATTTCTGCACAATACACGCCTTAACGGCCCAACAATGCTGTCAGACCGCAGTCATGTACGTACATCCATGACCAGCCCTTTCACAGGCTGCATATATTACCTAATGAATAATCTTTACTGTTGAACTTATTAGTTAATTCCTATCGTTGTTTCAGGTAAATTCGGGCGTCGTTCTTTCTACTGAAGGTGTAAAAAAATGTTTTTCATAGGTGTTACCCTGCCTTCATAGGTGTATTCTATCGGTTATTCTTACCTGATTATAACGGGTTATTTTGTGTTGTTACTTTAGCAAGATATTTAATTTGTTGCAAAAAAAGCCATTCATTTTTATCCATTTTTGAATTCAGGGCCGGCTGGCAACACATCTGCCTCTCTTTCAGAATATTAGGTGGTTAATTTAAAGATGGATCAATAGGGAAATTTGCCATCATGGCAAAGTTACTGCCAAGATTTCGGAGTGCCAGCTGCCATATCTGCTGCTCCTCGGCCTCAAATACCAACGCAGGCGTACTCTCCGAAGGGATCCATGACTTCTCTTTCAGCTCTTCTTCCAGCTGCCCCTCAGTCCACCCGGAATAACCAATGAAAAACTTGATCTTCCGCAGGTCCAGCGCCCCCTTGTTCAGCAGTTCCACCACATCATCGAAACGGCCGCCCCAGAATACCCCGGGAGACACCTCCAGACCACCTGGAATAAGCTCCGGCAACCGATGCATAAAATGAATCGTATCTACCTGCACCGGCCCCCCGTAATGTACCGGAATACCCGGATAAATCACATCAGGAATCAACATGTCCAGCTGCTGATCAAATAATCGGTTGATAACGAAGCCAAAACTGCCCTTTTCGTCATTTTCACACAGGAAAATTACCGTACGGGCAAAGTTGGGATCTTTCAGAAATGGGTCGGCTATAAGCAAAATACCGGGCGACAGGCTTACCATAATACATACGTTTTGATCGCTAACCAAATTTAAATAATTGATTACAAAGCAGGAAAGAAATAAACAGGAAAAGAAAAGCAGTTAGGAAAGGAAACAAAATTTGCTTGAAAATGAAGGAAATAAAAAAAGGAGGCTAGAAAACCTCCTTACCATTTTATCAACCAAAATCTAAATCGCTTATGGAACGAATCCACGTCGATGTATGTAGAAAGTTTAATTACTTTGTTATGAATTGTTACTAATCAAATTTAGTACCAATTCTGTAAAGCAAAGGTAAGAAAACTAACAATAATAAAATCAGCAGTTGCCCGTTAAAATTACGTTAAAGTAATATTGTATTGTTGTTAAGAAGCCCGCCAGCCCGCGTAACTATTTAATTTTGTATCATAGTTGCTATAGCAAATATCTTTTTTAACAATATTTAATTTTGCAGGTTAAGTATATTTAAGGCCTGACTTAACTTTCATGATACCACTAAAGAAAATTTTTCCTGTCATCGTTGTTCTGATCACTTTGTCCCTGCTGGGTATTATCTATATCCAGTTTAACTGGATCAAAAATGCCATCGCCATCAAAAAAGAACAGCTGGTGGAACGCTCCATCAACATGATCAGTGATGTGCAGAAAGAAATGCTGATGACACGGAAAGCACGTGTTATGTTCCGCTTCAACGAAAAAGACCAGAACACCCTTAAAGGATTCAACCTGGACATCGACCGCAGTGTACCCTATCTGCCCCCCACAAGTGAGTTCTTCACCAATGCCCAGGAAATGAGGAATCTTATTCAGGACAAGATGAGGAAAAACCACCTCGACACAACCCATTTTGAGTTCGCCATCCTGGCTCCTGTGCCTGGCATCGGTTCCCAGCTCAAAGTACATTCTGCCAACTTCGAAAGAGTTTATCAGGAAAACGAAAAAGACAGCGTTAGCGAATCCAAACGTTTTCAGGTGACCTATATCCCGCTGGATGACATGACCAACCTGGGCCCCCAGACCGAAAGCCTCATGATCATCATGAAAGCGGATGACTCCGTCGCCCGCCAGCTGGGCTTCATGATCACTGGCAGCGTGCTGTTTACTTTCATCCTCGTAACAGCCTTTGCCCTGACAGTCCGCACCATGCTCAACCAGAAAAAACTGTCGGAAATAAAATCAGACTTTATCAACAACATGACCCATGAGCTGAAAACGCCCCTGGCCACTATCTCCCTGGCCATCGACGCTATCGGCAACGAAAAGGTGATGAGCAAACCCGATAAAATCCGCTATTTCTCCGGTATTATCAAGGAAGAAAACAAACGGATGAATAAACAGGTGGAAAGTATCCTGCAATCAGCCCTCCTGGAGAAAGATGAAATTGGCCTCAAACTGCAGGCGATGGACGTACATCAGGTGATCCGCACCACCACCGACAATCTGCAGCTGCAACTGGCTTCCAAGAACGGAACAGTAGACCTGCAACTGGATGCCATCAACCCTGTCATCATGGCCGATGATGTGCATTTCTCCAACGTGGTGTTTAACCTGCTCGATAATGCCATCAAATACTCCAAAGACAACCTGGAAGTAAAAATACAGACCTACAATACCCGCAAAAGCCTCTTTATTGTATTCACAGACAATGGAATCGGCATGAGCCGGGACACTATTTCCCGTATCTTTGAGAAATTCTACCGCGCCCACACAGGTAATGTGCACAATGTAAAAGGCTTTGGCCTCGGTCTTACCTATGTAAAGGCCATCGTAGATGCTCATAAAGGAAAAATCAAAGTGGAAAGTACCGTAGGCAAAGGCAGTAAGTTCACCCTCGAATTTCCACAGGAATAGTTAAAGGTTCAGCGTATGACACTTAGTGAAAAAGAATTACAGCATTTTAAGCATCCTATCGCGGTACCCGGTATAGGGGTAGGCATGCAGGAAAAACTGAATGGCGCCCGCATACTGGTAGTGGGAGCCGGCGGCCTCGGCAGCCCGGTACTGCAATATCTCAGTGCCAGCGGTGTAGGTGTGATCGGTATTGCAGACTACGGCGTCATCAATGACGAAGACATGCACCGTCAGCCTATATACCAGATGCAGGATATCCGTAAACACAAAGCCAAAATGGCTGCCAGCAGGTTATGGGCAGTAAACCCCTTCACCAAACATTATCCCATGCTGGTGCAGGCCAAGCCCGCCAATATAGAGCTGCTGCTGCCCGGCTTCGACCTGGTGATAGACTGCTCCCAGCATCTGCCCACCCACCTGCTCATCAACGATGGCTGCGTAAAACATAACCTGCCCTTCGTGACAGGGGAAGTACATAACTGGATGGCCTGGTATGGCGGTTTTAATATGCCCCTGCCCGATGGTACCCGCTCAGCTACCTATCGTTGCGCCATGCCCATCACCGAAGAATACAAAAACTTCGATGCAGGCGCCCTCGGTGCCACACACGGCACCACCGGTATGCATATTGTGCTGGAAGTGCTGAAATATCTCATGGACGTGCCCGGCGGACTGGCTGGAAAACTCTATGGCAAAGACTATCTGCACAACCTCACTACCGTGCACGACCTCACCGTGAATGCCGAAGTACTGGAGAAAACCGTGATGGATGGCATACTGACTGCGGAAGACTACGGACTGGACATTGTTCCGGACGTTGAAGACTAACGGTGATGAATAATGATACTACTGATGCTCCTGATGGAGTGATGATAAAAACGAAGCCCCCATTGATAAAACTCAATGGGGGCTTCGCTTTTAATTAGTTTAACCGTACTTATTTTCGCTTTGTTCTGCGTTTATCAGGAGCATCATCAGCCATTACAGCCATCACAGTTTTCAGTTCTCCTACTTTCAGCTCATGTTTCAACCCCAGTCTCAGTGCATAGTTTTCGGGCTGGTGGCCGGATGGGAAACCAAAGCATACCGGATAGTCATACTCCTTGACAATATTGTGGATAATTTCGTATTCCGTTTGTCCGAAAGGAATGTTCATGTCTTTGCCTTCGGTAAAAGACCCTACAACCAGGCCGGCAAGTTTGTCCAGCCATCCGGCACGTTTCAGGTTGTACATCATACGGTCTATATTATAGCGGTATTCCCCGATATCTTCGAGCAGCAGGATTTTATCTTCGGTATCGATCTGGGATCTGGAGCCTGAAGAATTGGCCAGCAGCGACAAATTGCCGCCTACCAGTATGCCGGAGGCAGTGCCTTCCCGGTTCAGTGTATGCGAGGGCGTAGAATAGCGGTAGGATTTACCTTTCAGAGCGGCAGCGAGACTATTTACATATTCATTATCAGTAGTTTCGGGCGTAATTCCGCTGCACATCATGGAGTGAAGGGTAGGGATGCCATAACGCTCATGGATATGTGCATGGAGGATGGTCACATCACTGTAGCCACACAGCCATTTGGGATGTTTACGGAAACGGGTAAAGTCAAGTTTATCCAGGATACATACCATACCATAGCCACCCCGTCCAAACACGATTGCTTTTATTTCGGGATCATCCAGCATATCCTGCAGCTCTTCGAGCCTGAGCTCGTCCGGTGCGGAAAAATTATGAAAACTGGTGCCTACTGTAATCCCCAGGTGAACCCGGTAGCCCCATGACGAAAGCACTCCGGCAGCATATTCGGCAGCCTGCAGCTCCATTTTGCTGCTGGCGCACGTAACTCCAATCAGATCGCCTTTTTTCAGATATGGCGGAATTTTTACCATTGTACTTTTGTTTACCTTTGCAGATTAGTGAATACTTTTACTATTCGCAAACTAAGGTGATAAATTGTTTGGTGATTCCAAAAACAAAAACGGGAAAAGACATTTATTTAAGCATTCTTTAAGATAGTATGGGAAATTTTAACAGATATCTAATAACTGCGGCATTACCTTATGCCAACGGCCCTGTCCACATTGGACACCTGGCTGGCTGCTACCTGCCTGCAGATATTTACGTGCGTTATCTGCGCGCTAAAAAAGCAGATGTAAAATTCGTTTGTGGTACCGATGAACATGGTGTGCCTATCACCATCAAAGCCATGAAGGAAAACGTGACGCCCCAGGATATTGTGGACAAATACCATAAAGTTATAGGCGACAGCTTCGCGGCTATGGGTATCTCCTTCGATATCTTCGCCCGCACCAGCGCTCCCATACACCACGAGACGGCGTCTGACTTCTTCCTCAAAATGTACAATGATGGCCTTTTTGAAGAAAAAGAATCAGAACAGTACTTCGACCCGGAAAAGAAAGTGTTCCTGGCCGACCGCTATATCGTGGGTACCTGCCCTAAATGCGGCAATGATAAGGCTTATGGCGACCAGTGCGAACGTTGTGGTACTTCCCTGAGCCCTGATGAACTGATCAACCCGCATTCTGCCCTCAGCAATGCCGTGCCGGTCAAAAAACTGACCAAACACTGGTACATGCCCCTCCAGAACTACGAGCCATGGCTGAATGAATGGCTGCTGGAAGGTCATAAAGAGTGGAAAAACAACGTATATGGTCAGTGCAAAAGCTGGCTCGACAGCGGACTGCAAAGCCGTGCGATGACCCGCGACAGCAACTGGGGTATTAAAGTGCCCCTGAAAGACGCAGACGGAAAGGTCCTCTACGTATGGTTCGATGCTCCCATCGGTTATATCTCTGCCACCAAAGAACTCACTCCCAACTGGGCTGACTACTGGTGTAAGGAAGATACCAAGCTGGTACACTTCATCGGAAAAGATAATATCGTTTTCCACTGTATCATCTTCCCGGCCATGCTCAAGGCACACGGCGGTTTCGTATTCCCGGACAACGTACCAGCCAACGAATTCCTGAACATCGAAGGAGAAAAAGTATCCACCTCCCGTAACTGGGCAGTATGGGTACACGACTATATCGCCGACTTCCCGGACCAGCAGGACGTACTGCGTTATGTATTATGCAGTACTGCCCCTGAAACCAAAGACAACGACTTCACCTGGAAAGATTTCCAGGACCGCAATAACAATGAGTTGGTTAGCACGCTTGGTAACTTTATCAATCGCACCATGGTACTCATGCATAAACTGTGTGGCGGCAAAGTGCCGGCATATCATGAGTCGGCAGCAGATGATATTGACAAGGAAATGCTGGCAGAATTCTCCGCCACCAAACAAAGGCTGGAAACAAGTCTGGAAGCTTACCGTTTCCGGGAAGCGCTGGCGGAAGTGATGGAATTCTCCCGTAAAGGAAACCAGTACCTGCAACGTAGCGAGCCATGGATCCTGGCTAAAGCCATTGAAAAAATCAATGCGGGGGAAACACATCCGAAGTATACAGAGAAAGATTTGCCTCTGCTGCAGGCCAAAATAGATAATTGTCTGCATATCTGTCTGCAGTTAACTGCTAACCTGGCCATCTTCGCGCATCCTTTTATGCCTTTCACTGCTAAGAAAATCTGCCATATGCTGAAAGTGGTAGACCGTATGCTGGAATGGGAAAATGCAGGTAGTGCAAAACTGCTGAGCGTAGGTTATGCACTGCGTGCACCGGAATTGCTCTTCCAGAAGATAGAGGATGATCAAATCGCAGCCCAGATAGAGAAACTGCATGCAGGCCTCATCAAGCCAGCAGCTGAAGTTGCCACTGCTGCTCCGGCCGCAGTAGAAGAAAAACCTGCTGCTCCTGCCAAACCTGAAATCCAGTACGATGACTTCGCCAAACTCGATCTTCGTGTAGGCACTATCGTTCAGGCAGAAAAAGTAGAGAAAGCTGACAAGCTGCTGAAACTGCTGGTAGACATTGGTACTGAACAACGTACAGTCGTTTCCGGTATAGCCATGCATTTTAATCCGGCAGATATCATCGGCAAACAGGTAACACTGGTGGCCAACCTGGCACCCCGCAAAATGCGCGGTATTGAAAGCCAGGGAATGATTCTGATGGCGGAAGACAATGGCAAACTGGTGTTTGTCAACCCCGCTGAAGCCGTAGCACCCGGTAGCGGAGTGAGCTGATATTTCACCCGGCTGACACATGTAAAGATGTTGCGCCGCTGTAATAAATTAAAACACAACGGAGCAGAGAGGATTCTCTGCTCCGTTGTGTTTTTTATCTTCAAAAAAAACTTTTCGTCTTTGTCGCTTTGCGTCTTTGCGTGAAAAAAAATCCTAAATTCAAGGATCATAAAAGGCAAAAGCTATGCAAAGACACATCAATAAAGTAGCCGTGCTCGGCTCTGGAGTAATGGGATCAAGAATTGCCTGCCATTTTGCAGGTATAGGCGTACAGGTACTATTGCTGGATATAGCGCCAAAAGAGCTGAATGATGCAGAAAAGAAAAAGAACCTGTCGCTCGACAGTACCGTAGTGAAAAACCGGATCGTGAACGATGCACTGCAAGCTGCCATTAAAACTAATCCTTCTCCTGTTTATACCAAAGATGTGGTGAAACGCATCAAAACCGGCAACTTCACCGATGATATGAAACGGGTAGCCGAAGTAGACTGGATCATCGAAGTAGTGGTGGAAAACCTGGACATCAAAAAAATAGTTTTCGAACAGGTAGAACAATTCCGTAAGCCCGGCACCCTCATCACTTCCAACACTTCCGGCATTCCTATCCATCTGATGACAGAAGGCCGCAGTGAAGACTTCAAAAAACATTTCTGCGGTACCCACTTCTTTAACCCGCCCCGTTACCTCCGTCTGCTTGAAATAATACCTACTCCACATACAGATCCTGCAGTGATTGATTTTCTGATGCACTACGGAGATCTGTTCCTCGGTAAAACTACCGTGCTGTGTAAAGACACACCGGCATTTATCGCCAACAGAGTTGGGGTGTATTCCATCATGGCTATCTTCCATATTATGCAGGAGATGGGCCTCGGCATCGATGAAATAGATGCACTCACCGGCCCGGTAATAGGACGTCCTAAATCAGCGACCTTCCGTACTGCCGATGTGGTAGGTATTGATACCCTCGTGAAAGTGGCTAAAGGTGTGAAAGACAACTGCCCTGATGATGAAGCAGCCAGCATTTTTGAAATACCTTCTTTCCTGCAGAAAGTAGTGGAAAACAACTGGCTGGGTGATAAAACCGGTCAGGGTTTCTACAAAAAAAACAAAGGAGAAGGAGGAAAGGAAATTCTTACCCTTAACCTGCAAACGATGGAATACGGGCCTAAGCAAAAGCCCAAATTCGCCAGCATAGAAGCAGCCAAACCCATCGAAGACCTGAAACAGCGTATCCGCGCGCTGTCTGCCGCTACCGATAAGGCCGGACAGTTTTATCAGCAGTTTCATGCACGCCTGTTTGCTTATGTATCACACCGTATTCCGGAGATAGCAGATGATATCTACAAGGTAGACGACGCCATGAAAGCCGGCTTCGGCTGGGAGATAGGCCCCTTCGAAACCTGGGACCTGCTGGGCGTGGAAGCCTCCGTGAAAATAGTGGAAGAGAAAGGCCTCACCGTAGCCCAATGGGTGAAAGACATGCTGGCAAAGGGTATCAAAAGTTTTTACAAGGCAGAAAACGGAAAGAAATTTTATTACGATATCGCTTCCCAGGCTTATAAAACAGTGCCGGGTGAAGGCGAATTTATCATACTGGAAAACTTCTCCAACAACATTGTTTGGAAAAACAGTGCCTGCAACCTGGTAGATATCGGCGACGGCGTAGTATGTTTTGACTGGAAAACCAAGATGAACACCATCGGTGGTGAGGTACTGGAAGGACTGAACAGAGCGGTAGACCTGGCAGAAAAAGGTTTCCGTGGCCTGGTGGTAGGCAACGATGGCACCAATTTTTCCGCCGGCGCCAATGTGGGCATGATCTTCATGCTGGCGGCCGAGCAGGAATATGATGAGCTGGACATGGCAGTACGCCTCTTCCAGCGTACCACTATGCGTTTACGTTATTCCTCCATACCTGTAGTGGTAGCGCCTCACGCGCTTACACTGGGTGGTGGTTGCGAAATGGCACTCCATGCGGATAAAGTACAGGCAGCAGCCGAAACCTATATTGGTCTTGTGGAGCTGGGAGTAGGCCTGATTCCCGGTGGCGGCGGTACCAAGGAAATGGCCCTCCGTGCCAGCCTGGAATATAAGGAAGGCCGCATCGAAGAAGAGCCACTGAAAGATTATTTCATGACCGTAGCCACCGCAAAAGTGGCGACCTCTGGTTTTGAAGGCTTTGATATGGGCGTGCTTCGTAAAGGTCATGATGAAATTACCATGAACCCTGGTCGTCTGATCGCCGATGCTAAAAGCAGTGTGATCGCGCTGGCGGATGAAGGATATACCCGTCCTGTAGAACGCACCGATATCAAAGTGATGGGACGCAGTGCCCTGGGTGCTCTGCTGGCAGGCGTTTACGCGATGAAATTCGGGAACTATATTTCCGAACATGATCAGAAAGTGGCCAACAAACTGGCTTATGTGATGTGTGGTGGCGATCTCACAGAACCGTCCTTCGTCAGCGAACAGTACCTGCTGGACCTGGAAAGGGAAGCCTTCCTGAGCCTCTGCGGCGAACGCAAAACGCTGGAACGCCTGCAAAGCGTTATTAAAACAGGTAAACCGGTCCGTAACTAATTTCGACCTGATAGGAAGGGGAATACAGGAAAGATTAGCCATAAGATCTTTCTCTGTATTTCCCTTTATCTTTATATCCTAATACTGTTTCCCTTGCCAATCTTATCCTTACAAAACATTTCCAAAAGGTTTGGTGCCGTACAGGCACTTTCCGGCGTATCCTTTGATGTGCCGCAAGGTGCTATTTACGGTATACTCGGACCCAATGGCAGCGGTAAAACCACGCTGCTGGGCATCGTCACCGATATCCTGAAGGCGGATACCGGTAGTTTTACCCTTTTCGATAAAACACCTACAGCCCGCGAACGCAGGCAGATAGGGACTTTGCTGGAAACACCCAATTTCTACCACTATCTCAGTGGTTACAAAAATCTGGAGATCTCCGCAGCCATCAAACAACGGGGCAAAAATGACATCGCCCGGGTACTGGAGCTGTGTGGGCTTACAGCCCGGCAACATGCCGCTTTTAAAACGTATTCGCTGGGCATGAAACAACGCCTGGCGATCGCTGCTGTCATGCTGGGAGATCCGGACGTGCTGATCCTGGACGAGCCAACCAATGGCCTCGATCCTGCAGGGATCGCTGAGGTGAGAGAACTGGTAAGAAATCTGGCCCGGATGGGAAAAACCATCATCCTCGCCAGTCACCTGCTGGATGAAGTGGAAAAAGTATGTACCCATGTGGCTATTCTGCGGATGGGTAAATTATTGCGCTCCGGCAGTGTAGATGTGGTTATCAGCCGGCATGATTATCTGGAGCTGTCTTCCGCTGATAATGAAGCGCTTAGTGCTGCCTTACAGGCGTATCCCGGATGCACCGGTGCGCAGCAGAATGGTCACCTTGTAGTGGCTGTATTCTCCGCTCCGCCGGATGCCGCGCAGGTGAACAGTTACCTGGCCGGCAAGGGTATCTGGCTGCAGCACCTGCAGTTACGCAAAAAGAGCCTCGAAAAAGCATTCCTGGAAATAACCAACGATCCTGCATGAAACTACTCCTCTATACCGAATGGCTGAAAGTAAAGAATTACCGTACTTTCTGGATAATGTTGCTGGTGGCTGCCATCATGATTCCGGCAGGTAACTATGTTCCTGCGGAAGTAATGACCCGCGAAATGGGGCAGGCCACTAAAATGCTGGGGCAGTCGCCTTTCAGCTTCCCTACTGTATGGCAGATGGTCGCCAACCTGAGCAGTTATGCATCTGCGCTGTTTGGACTGATGCTGATCATACTGGTCACCAATGAATATACTTTCCGTACCAGCCGTCAAAATATTATCGACGGATGGGAGCGCCGGCAGTTTGTATATGCCAAGCTGATATGGGTGCTGCTATTGTCAGTAATGGCTTTGCTGGTGGCTGTGCTCACAGCGGTGGTTTTAGGGCTGGTATATGGTACTGCCGGCTTTAGCCTGGAAGGGTTTGTTTATATGTGGTACTATTTTTTACAGGTAGTATTGTTGCTGAGCCTGGCTTTGTTGCTCAGTGTGCTGGTGAAACGGGCAGGTTTTGCCATGGCTATTTTTCTCGGGTATACCATGATGCTGGAACAGACGCTGGTGCTGTTACTGAAACGTTATGTAGGTCAGATAGGTAGTCTGATGCCGCTGCAAACCGGTGATGAATTGTTGCCTTTTCCATTGGTAGGAAAGATGATGCCCAATACCGGCGGGTATAGTGACAGTATTTATTTGTTATGTCTGTTGGGCTATATTGCATTGGCCATCTATTTGGTTTTCAGGAAAGTATTAAAATCGGATCTGTAAAAAAAGCTATATATTTCACATTCTTTTAAAGCGAAATGTTTGTGAGAGAGCTTAAATTTGTTGAGCAAAGTTAAAAATGTGAAATATGGAAAAACAGGAGCGGATTATATTAGTGACAAATGACGATGGTATAACGGCACCGGGTATACGTGCGTTGATAGAAGCGGTACGGCCGCTGGGTAAAGTGGTAGTGGTAGCACCGGACAGCCCGCAGTCAGGTAAGGGGCATGCGATTACTATTGGGGTGCCTTTGCGTTTGAACCAAGTAGATATTTTTGAAGATATAGAAGCATGGCAGTGTTCCGGTACACCGGTAGACTGCGTAAAGCTGGCCAGGGATAAGATCCTGCACCGCAAGCCGGATATTTGTGTGAGCGGTATCAATCACGGTGCCAACCATTCTATCAACGTAATTTATTCAGGAACCATGTCTGCGGCCATGGAAGCAGCCATAGAAGGCATTCCTTCCGTAGGTTTTTCTTTTCTGGAATACAGCTACGATGCTGACTTCTCATTGCCTGCCAAAGTAGCCAGGGAAGTAACTGAACGTATGCTGCGGTCCGATCTGCCGGCTGGAACATTGTTCAATGTGAACATCCCGGTTGTGGAGGAAAAGGATTTCAGAGGCCTGCGCCTCTGCCGGCAGGCAGACGCCAAATGGGTAGAAGAGTTTGATGAACGTCGTGATCCTCATGGTAAAAAATATTACTGGCTTACCGGACAGTTTAAAAACAGGGATATAGGAGAAGATACAGATGTGTGGGCCCTGGAAAACAACTATGCGTCCATGGTGCCGGTACAGTTTGACCTGACCAACTACAAGCTGAAACAGCAGCTGGAAGCAGACTGGAAAGATCTGTAAAACTTACGGCAACCTTAATATCGCCATTATAATAACAGTATGTTGAAAAAAGACAACCTTTCCTTAGGAATTGTTCTGGGGTTGATAACCCCGCTGGTAGCATTTTTCCTGTATTATTTTTTCCTCATCAGACCTCATAACAATATGGGGCTGGGACAGTTTTTTAACATCCTGAAAGACAACAGGCAAATGATTCCAAAAATCGTGAGTATCTGTCTGTTGCTCAACGGGTTGGTCTTTTTTCTGTATACCAGAACCAGGAAAGACATTACAGCAAAAGGTATCTTCCTGGTAACGATGTTGTATGCAATAGCCATACTGTTACTGAAACTGATCAGATAATTTTTAATAAACACCAGATTGAAATATTACATTATAGCAGGAGAGGCGTCAGGAGATCTGCATGGCAGTAACCTTGTCAGGCGGATGAAGCAGCTGGATACTGCAGCGGATATACGGGGATGGGGCGGTGATTTGATGGAAGCTGCCGGCGTAAACGTGGTGAAGCACTACAAGGAACTGGCCTTTATGGGTTTTGTGGAGGTAGTGATGAATCTGCGTACGATCCTGCGTAATATGGAGCTGTGCAAAAAAGATATTGCAGCCTTTAAGCCCGATGTGTTGGTGCTGGTAGACTATCCCGGCTTTAACATGCGCATCGCGGAATGGGCCAAACAGCAGGGTATTAAAACAGTTTACTACATCTCTCCCCAGGTATGGGCCTGGAAAGAAAGCAGGGTGAAGAAGATTAAGCGGGATGTGGACAAAATGCTGTGTATCCTGCCGTTTGAACAGGAATTCTATCATAAATGGAATTTTGAAACGGAGTATGTAGGACATCCGCTGGTGGAAGTGGTTAAAAACGCCAAAGAAGCGCCTGCAGATGCACCGCTGGCCAGCAAGCCGGTAATAGCCGTATTGCCGGGTAGCCGTAAGCAGGAGGTAAGCGTAAAGCTGCCGATCATGCTCACCATGGCCAAACATTTCCCGGATTATCAGTTTGTGGTAGCGCAAGCACCCAGCCTCGACGATCATTTCCTGGAAAGCCTAACCGGTCAGCATCCCAACGTATCGATGGTAAAAGGCAAAACCTACCGGTTACTGCGGCAGGCAAAGGCAGCCCTGGTAACATCCGGTACTGCTACCCTGGAAACAGCCTTGTTTGGTGTGCCGGAAGTAGTATGTTACAAAGGCAATCCTATCTCTTATTTTTTTGCTAAAAGGCTGATCAAAGTGAAATATATCTCTCTGGTTAACCTTATCATGGACAGACCAGTAGTGAAAGAGCTGATTCAGCACGATCTCACGGAAGAAAACCTGCTGACAGAACTCACCAGTCTTCTTAAAAACGATAGTGCCCGCCAGCGTATCCAGGCCGATTATGCTGAATTGTGGCATAAACTCGGTGAAAAAGATGCCAGCGGCAGGGCTGCAGAAGTAATCGTGAATTACGCAAAAGGAAAATAATTTAAAGAGATTTATAAAACGAAGCAGCCATTGACATCCGGTCAATGGCTGCTTCGTTTTTATCAAAAGTCAGAATATACAATCTCTGCAGGGTATCAGGCTTATCAGCAGCATCATTTGCATCATAGTCAGTGTCTTCTCACCAACCTGATTATCATCACAATCAGCGCTATAACGAAAAGAATAATGGAGATGCGGTTCATGCCGTGCATCATAGCCACATAACGGGTTTTAGGCGCATTGGGGTCACCTTTGCCAATATAGAAGTATCTTAATATTTGTCGCCACAAGCTTTTCATGTACCAAAGATCGTAAATCAATGTTATTTTTGGAACTGCTAGAAAAATCAAGTCATGGAATGTAATAGATGGGGTCGATGGCTGGTATCGATCTTTTTTTTAACCTGTTTTACTAAATCGATTTATGCGGCGGAGACCGTTGCTGATACACTGGTTTCAGGATGGGAATTCTCTCGTGTGGATGAAGGGATATGGCGGCCGGCGACTGTTCCCGGCACGGTACATACTGACCTCCTGGCGCTGCAACTGATACCCGATCCTTTTGTAGGCACCAATGAAAAAGCGGTGCAGTGGGTCGATAAAAAAGACTGGCAATATCGCAAAAGATGGAAGCTGACTGCCAGTGATCTGCAATATGAGGTACTGGAACTGGACTTCAAGGGGCTGGACACCTATGCGTCTGTATATGTGAACGGGCACCTGGTATTACAATCGGCCAACATGTTTGTAGAACAGGTGGTGAATGTAAAACAGTGGCTGCATGAAGGCGAAAATGAATTGCGGGTACTGTTCGAAAGTCCGATTAAACATGATATGCCACAGTTTCTGAAGGATCAGGTGATCTATCCGGCAGGCAATGATGCCAGTGATATTCCACTCAGTGTATACGCCCGTAAAGCGCCGTATCATTATGGCTGGGACTGGGGCCCGCGTCTGGTGACTGCCGGCATATGGAAACCGGTATACCTGAAAAAATGGAATAAAGCGATCATTCGGGATATATGGTGGCAACAGCAACAGCTGAACGCCGCTAAAGCTGCCCTGAATGCAGTGCTCACGCTGGAAACGGTAACAGCCGGCACTTACAACCTGAAGCTCTCCACTGCCCTGCCGGGAGCCAGACGGGAAACCATCACCAAAGTAGTGACGCTGCAAAAAGGCACTAATACCATACAGGTACCGGTACAAATCAAACAGCCGAAACTATGGTGGCCGGCAGGTTTGGGCGATCCTACCCGTTACACGATGTCTGCTGAACTGCTCGACAAAAACACTGTATTGGCTGCAGATCATCAGTTAATAGGACTCCGTACAATTGAAGTGGTGAACAAACCGGATAGCCTGGGTGAAAGCTTTTACGTGAAAGTCAATGGCCGCCCGGTTTTTATGAAAGGAGCCAATTATATTCCGCAGGATAATTTTCTGCCGAGGGTTTCTGAAAAGAAGTACCGGCAGCTGTTTGAAGATATGCAGTCCAGCCATTTTAATATGGTGCGTGTTTGGGGGGGAGGTATTTATGAAGATGACCTGTTTTATGCACTGGCAGATGCTAATGGTATTTTGGTATGGCAGGATTTTATGTTTGCCTGCACCCTGTATCCGGCTGATACGGCGTTTCTGGCCAATGTGAAGCAGGAGGCAGCATATACGATAAAACGCTTGCGTAACCATCCTTCGCTGGCTTTGTGGTGTGGCAACAATGAAGTGGCCGTGGCGATTAAAAACTGGGGCTGGCAGAGCGGTTATGCTTATACAGATGCACAATGGGCGAGTCTGCAACAAGGATATGAGCAGTTGTTTAAAGAGCTGCTACCCGCCGTGGTAAAAGAAAATGATCCGGGCAGGTTTTATTTTCATTCTTCTCCTATCAGCAACTGGGGCAAAAAAGAAGATTTTACCAAAGGCGATAACCACTACTGGGGCGTATGGCATGGTATGGAATGGTTTGAGGCGTTTAACACACATATACCGCGGTTTATGAGTGAATACGGTTTTCAGTCATTCCCCGAAATGGCCACCATCGACAGTTTTGCGACCAAAGCCGATTACGATATTTTTTCCAATGTGATGCAGGCGCATCAGAAAAGTCCGGCGAAAGGTAATACTGCCATTAAAACTTATATGCTGCATTATTACCGTGCACCCAAAGACTTCCCTTCTTTTGTATACCTGAGTCAGGTGCTGCAGGCGGAGGGCATGAAAGTGGCGATAGAAGCGCATCGCAGGGCTATGCCTTATTGCATGGGTACTTTGTACTGGCAGTTGAATGACTGCTGGCCCGGTCCTTCCTGGTCTGGCCGGGATTATTACGGCCGCTGGAAAGCGTTGCAGTATTATGTGAAAGATGCTTTCTCACCATTGCTGGTATCCGGTCTGGTAGAAAACAAACAGCTGGGAGTATGGCTGGTATCGGATGAAAACAAAGACAAAAAGGGGGATCTGGAGCTGATAGCCACCGACCTTTCCGGTCACCCGTTGTGGCAGCAAACGTTAAAGAATATCAGTATAAAAGCCAATACCAGCAGTAAAGTGTTTGCAGTGGATACAGCTGCTATTTTAAAGGGAAGGAATCCTGCTGAGGTAATATGCTATGCACAACTGCGAATTGACGATAAGATTATCAAGAGGAATATCTTTTATTTTGTGTCTGCGAAGGAGATGGCCCTGGAGGAGCCGTCTGTTGCGGTAACATTCGGGAAGCAGCCGGTGCAGGATAACGTGTTGTATATGACTGTTAAAGCGGAGAAACTGGCGAGAAATGTTTATTTACAGCTGGACAATGCTACGCCGGAAGAAAGGTTTGAAGAGAATTATTTTGATCTGCTGCCTGGCGAAAACAAGACCATCAGGATATATACAAAACGTAATCCGGCAGCCATCAGGGCTGCATTGAAAGTAACCTCTTTGGTAGATACTTATAAAAATTGATTATGAGAAAATTATGGATGGCATTGGGTTGTGCATGGCTGACAATAAATGCGGCCAGTGCACAAACAGAAGAATTGCCTTATGTGCCGGAAACAGATCCGGCTGTAGTGCAGAAACTGGATGAGTGGCAGGACTGGAAATTTGGTATGATCATTCACTGGGGCCCATATTCCCAGTGGGGTGTGGTGGAGTCATGGAGTATCTGCCCGGAAGATGAAGGGTGGACCGCCCATAACCCCAAAATGTCTTATTTTGAATACCTGCAAAAGTATGAGGCGCTGGGAAAAACGTTCAATCCTACACATTTTGCTCCTGAAAAGTGGGCAAAAGCAGCCAGGGAAGCAGGTATGAAATACCTGGTGTTTACCACCAAGCATCACGATGGTTACTGTATGTTTGATACCAGACAGACAGATTACCGCGTGACCGCTCCTGATGCGGCTTTCAGCAAAAATCCACGGGCCAATATTGCCAAAGAGGTGTTTGAAGCTTTCCGTAAGGAAGGTATTCATGCGGGCACCTATTTTTCCAAGCCTGACTGGCATTCCGATGCCTACTGGTGGAATTATTTCCCGCCCCGCGACCGTAATGTGAACTATGATGTGAAAAAATATCCTGAAAGATGGAATCAGTTCAAGCAGTATACCTACAATCAGATCGAAGAGCTGATGACCGGTTACGGCAAACTGGAGATCCTCTGGCTGGATGGCGGCTGGGTGAGACCTTTGCGTCAGCAGACCCAAGAATCCCTTTCCTGGAGCAAAACACCCCCACAGGACCAGGATATCGACATGGGCAAAATTGCCAAAATGGCCCGGAGCCATCAGCCAGGCCTGATCGTGGTAGACCGCAGTGTACACGGGCCGTATGAAAACTACCGTACCCCTGAGCAGCAGATCCCTGATAAGCCACTGTCTTATCCCTGGGAGACCTGTATGACGATGGGCGGTTCCTGGTCCTATGTGCCGAATGACAAATACAAGCCGGTAGGCACACTTATCCATAATCTGGTGGATATCGTGGCCAAAGGGGGCAACTACCTGCTGAACGTTGGTCCCGGCCCCGATGGAGAGCTGCATGAAGCGGCCTATACTACTATGAAAGGTATCGGGGAGTGGATAAAAGTGAATGGTGCTGCTATTTACGGTACCCGGGCTGTAGCGCCTTATAAAGACGGAAAAGTATGTTTTACCCGGAAAAAGGATGGCAGCGTATATGCGATCTACCTGCTGGACGACCAGGAAAAGCTGCCGGCCACAATTACATTTAAGGGCCTTAAACCGGCCAGGGGTGCGGCTATGCAGTTGCTGGGCGCTTCCGGTAAGCTGGGGTGGAAAACCGTAGGGGATACTGTAACCGTAAGTATACCTGAAAAGCTGCGTCAGCAGGCCTGGATTTACGCGGTGGCAATCCGTATCGGAGCTGTGGAAAAGATGTGAATATGATGTGAATACAGTATTCGTTCGCGTGAATAAGAAAAACAGGCTGTCTCTAACCCGCGGCAGCCTGTTTTTTGTTTTATAGATAGAATGTCCAAAAAGCTTGACTATGAACATGCAAACCCAAGTGAATAAGAACCCCCGTATTCTGCTTGCGGAAGATGATAAGGCACTCGGCGAAATCGTCAAAAGAAACCTGGAAAGTATTGGTTACCAGGTTGAGCATTGTGTGGACGGTGAAGATGCCTGGGCAGAATTTCAAAAGAAACGCTACGATTTATTGTTACTGGATATCGTGATGCCGAAGAAAAACGGCTTTCAGCTGGCCAAGGAAGTACGCAGCAAAAACACGCTGGTACCCATTTTTTTCCTGTCAGCTGAAAAAACCATGGACGCCGACCGCCTGGACGGCTTCCGACTAGGGGCAGACGGGTATATCGTAAAACCATTCAGCCTGCTGGAGTTGCAAAGAAGGGTCAAGGCATTCCTGAAATGGACCCGCCCCCCCAAATCAGAACTCCTCATCGGGCATGTGGTAGGTGAACATACCTTCAACTACCGCAAAATGAAAGTATATCCCAAAGACAACCAGACTGCATATGTCGCTACTTTCTCCCCCACAGAAGCCAAGCTGCTGCGCTATTTCCTCAACCGCCCCAATATCATCATCAAAAAAGATGAACTGCTGATGAAACTCTGGGGACGCGACGATGTCACCTCCAGCCGCAGCATGGATGTCTTTATCGGCAAAATCCGCAAACAGATAAAGCTGGAACCCAGACTTACCCTGGAAACCATCTTTAACGTAGGCATGCGCCTCAATGTCCCGAAAGATTTCACACTGCAGAAAATTACCATTCCACTGAGCAATACAGCTATCCAATAACCCGGTTACGCAAAAGAACGCAAGGGATTAAACCCCGTAAGCACCAAAGCTGTGAAAGGTTATATTGACTTAATTGCTTATATACTTTTACCTGTAAGTGATAAGTCTTTTCCACTTTTACACCTTTGCGTGCTTATTTTGTTGCTGTGTAAAAATCTTGTGAACTTCTCTGCACTGTACCCGGGAAGCAGTTTTGCCAGCGCCCGCTTTTCCTTCCCGGCCGCTGTTTCTTTCAGATTATATTAAATCGTAACTTTATGCCCAATGGAAACAGCGGCAGTTCAAAAATATAACCTCGACGAAGAGCAGGAAAAAAAAGAAATCGTCCGGCATTACCGCGCTTTATTAAGAGCGCTAAAACCCCGTTTGAAAAAAGGCGACCGGGAGCTGGTACGTACTGCTTTTGAAATGGCAGCGGACGCACATAAGGAAATGCGCCGGAAATCAGGCGAACCTTATATCCTGCATCCGCTGGCAGTAGCACAGATATGTGTGGAAGAAATAGGGCTGGGCGTACGCTCGGCTATATGTGCCTTGTTGCACGATACGGTGGAAGATACAGAAGTGACGCTGGAAGATGTGTCCCGCGAATTTGGTAACGAAATAGCCCATATCGTGGACGGCCTTACCAAAATATCCACCGTCATCGACTCTAATACCAGCACAGCACAGGCTGAAAACTTCAAGAAAATACTGCTCACCCTGGCAGATGATCCCCGGGTAATACTCATTAAGCTGGCAGACAGGCTGCATAACATGCGTACCCTCGACAGCATGAGCCGGGAGAAACAGCTGAAAATAGCCTCCGAAACGGTGTTCATCTACGCGCCGTTGGCCCACCGCCTGGGACTTTATAATATCAAGTCCGAGATGGAAGACCTGGCGATGAAATACACGGAACAACAAACCTACCGTGAAATCGCCAAACGTCTTAAGGAGACCAAACGCGAGCGTACCCGTTATATCAATGAGTTTATCAAACCCATCAAGGAGGTATTACAGGAAGAAGGTTTCACTTTCGAAATCTACGGTCGCCCTAAATCGATCCACTCCATCCACAATAAGATCAAAACAAAAGGCGTAGCCTTTGAAGAAGTATATGACCTCTTTGCCATCCGTATCATCCTGGATTCACCCCTGGACAAGGAAAAGGCAGATTGCTGGAAGGTGTATTCCATCATCACCGACTTCTATCACCCCAGCCCCGAACGTACCCGCGACTGGCTCAGTAACCCCAAATCCAATGGGTACGAAGCCCTGCACGTGACTGTAATGGGCCCCAATGGTAAATGGGTGGAAGTACAGATACGCTCCAAACGTATGAACGACTACGCCGAAAAAGGGGTGGCCGCTCACTGGCGCTATAAGGAAGGTGCCCAGAACCCGCAACAGGAGTCTAAATTTGATCAGTGGTTTACCCAGATAAGGGAAATCCTCAACAACCCGGATTCCAATACACTGGACTTCCTGGCCGATTTTAAAAGCAACCTCTTCACTGAAGAGATCTATGTATATACGCCAAAAGGCGACCTGAAAATATTACCGGTCAACTCCACCGCGCTGGACTTTGCCTATGCCATCCACAGTGCTGTAGGTAACAAGTGTATCGGTGCTAAAGTCAACTACAAGCTGGTACCACTCAGCCATAAGCTGCGCAGCGGAGACCAGGTGGAAATCATTACTTCCAACAAACAGAAACCGTCGGAAGACTGGCTCAACTTTGTACTGACAGCGAAAGCCAAGTCCAAAATCAAGGACGCGCTGAAGGAAGAAAAAAGGAAAGTGGCCATGGATGGTAAAGCTGCGCTGGAACGCAAGCTGGACCATATGAAAATCACTGCCAGTCAGCACAATATCAACGAGCTGGTCCAGTTCTATAAACAGCCGTCACCACTGGACCTCTACTACCAGATCGCGGTTAAGAACATCGACCTGAAAGAGCTGAAACAGTTTTCCCTCCTGGGCGACAAGCTGGAACAGCCCAAACCGGCCAAACAACAGGAACATCAGCCGGAAGAACATGTCAAACATCAGCTGCCTTCCAAAAAAGATGCAGAGCTGATCATCTTCGGGGAAAGTTCTGATAAGATTGCCTACAAGCTGGCCAACTGCTGCCGTCCTATTCCGGGCGATGACGTGTTTGGCTTTATCACAGCCAGTGAAGGCCTCAAGATTCACCGTACCAATTGCCCCAATGCTGCCCAGCTGCTGGCCAACTACGGCCACAGGGTGGTAAAAACCAAATGGGTTAAAAACAGGGAGATCTCCTTCCTGACCGGTTTACGGATCATCGGAATGGATGATGTGGGTGTTATCCACAAAATCACCAATATCATCTCCGGTGAACTGAAAATTAATATCTCTGCCCTCAGTATTGAGTCTAAAGAGGGCCTTTTTGAGGGGCTGATCAAAGTATATGTACATGATAAGGAAGAGCTGGATGAGTTGGTAGAACGGCTTAAAAAGCTGGATGGCATACAATCTGTACAACGACTGGAAGAATCGCAATTATAAAGTTTTCCGTAAAAGGGGGGCTTGCAAATAGCAAGACAGTGAAGCGCGCAAAGGATTTACTTTTGCGCGTTTTGCTGCGCTGTAACGCGTGATGTGCTGAGGTGCTTTGCCGGCTTATATCTTTGCCGGAACCCCCTTAGTGTCTTTAACAAGAAATTTGAAGTTTGATTTTGTAGTATTTCAGCTTAATTTTGCCACTTCTTTTAAAAGCAACCTCCGATAATTAATTAAATCATTATGGTAGACGTTTTGTTAGGCCTGCAATGGGGCGACGAAGGCAAAGGTAAAATTGTGGACTATTTTGCCGGCAAGTACGACGTAATCGCTCGTTTTCAGGGTGGACCGAATGCTGGTCATACGCTCTATGTAAACGGTCAGAAAGTAGTTTTACGCACTATCCCTTCCGGTGTGTTCCATGATAAGACCATTAACCTCATTGGCAACGGTGTGGTGCTGGATCCTGTCGCTTTCAAAAAAGAGAGTGAAGATATCGCTGCGCTGGGCATTGACCTGACAAAAAACCTTTTTATTGCGGAAAAAACACATATCATTGTTCCTACGCACCGTGCGCTGGACAAGGCTTCCGAGATATCCAAAGGTTCCGAAAAGATCGGTTCTACTCTGAAAGGTATCGGTCCTGCATATATGGATAAAACAGGCAGAAACGGCCTGCGTGTGGGCGATGTAATCTCTCCAGATTTCAAGGAACTGTACGAAAAACTGAAGCAGAAACACCTGCAGATGCTGTCTCAGTATCAGGTAGAAGGACTGGCAGAAGATATTGCAGTGTGGGAAAAAGAGTTTTTCGAAGCCATTCCATTCCTGCAGAAAATGAATATTGTGAGTGGTGAATATTTCCTGAATGACCAGCTGAAAGCCGGTAAAAAAGTGCTGGCTGAAGGTGCGCAGGGAAGCATGCTCGATGTTGATTTTGGTACTTATCCGTTTGTTACTTCTTCCAACACGATCTCTGCCGGTGTATGCACTGGCCTGGGGATTGCCCCCAAATGGATCCGCGAAGTAATTGGTGTTACCAAAGCTTACTGCACCCGTGTTGGTAGTGGACCATTCCCAACTGAACTGCATGATGCTACCGGTGAAAAACTGCGTACTGCCGGTCATGAGTTTGGCGCTGTAACGGGCCGTCCCCGCCGCTGTGGCTGGATTGACCTGGTTGCACTGAACTATACCTGCATGCTGAGTGGTGTTACCCAGCTGGTAATGACCAAAAGCGATGTACTGGATGAATTTGATGAAGTGCTGGCTTGCACTGCTTACGATATCGATGGCCAACAAACCAAACAACTGCCTTTCCAACTGAATGGTTTGGACATTAAGCCGGTATGGGAGTCCTTCAATGGATGGAGCGATAAGACTGCTACATGCAAGCAATTCAATGAGTTACCTGTTGAAATGAAAGCTTTTGTAGAAGCAGTAGACAAGTATCTGGGAGTACCCGTGAAATACGTCTCCAACGGGCCGGGACGCGACCAGATTCTTGAGCGCTAAATCATAAAAATTAAGGAAAAAAAACGGCAAAAAAAATTTGGCTAATCAAAAAAACTGTTAAAACTTTACGGCAAAGAAATTAAGCGAACCTATTATGAAATCAAAATCTGATAAAGAGAAAGAGACGAAAAAAACTACTTCTCCTAAGACTGCAAAAGACGCTCCCAAAGCTGCGGAAAAGCCTAAGAAAGAGGTGGATGACGATGATGATGATGAGGACGGAGAAGATGAGGAAACTACATCTAAGAAGCCCTCTAAAAAATCAGATAAGTCAGCTTCCAAATCCAAACGTAAAGGCGACGATGAGGACGAAGATGATGATGACGACGATTATGATGATACGGATGATGCTGACGCTTGGGAGAAAGGCGAAGATGAGGATTATGACCCGGACTTTGAAGAGTTTGACATGCCTAAATCAAAAGGTAAACGTGGCCGTCCTGCCGGTAGCAAAAAGGCGGATGATGACGACGACCTGGGCCTGGACGACGACTTCAAAGACATGGATCTGTTCAATGATCGCTTTGATGATGACGATGATGATTTTTAAGGATTAAAAGCGATTATTATCAGAATATTTCACACTTTTCCGGTCGATGATCAGAAAATATTTAAACAACAAATGTTGAATTGGGCAAACCAGTTCAACATTTGTTGTTTATTGGACAATAATAATTATCCCGACCTTCATCATCGTTTCGAAGCCTTACTGGCAGCCGATGTCCTGCAATCCCTCGAAGTAAATGCCGGCAACGCCTTCCCTGCACTGGAACAGTTTTATGCCTCCTGTCAGGACTGGCTCTTCGGGCACCTGGCCTACGACCTCAAAAACGAAACAGCACCAGGACTCCGGTCTGATAACCCCGACGGCACCGGTTTTCCGGATATGTTCTTTTTTCAGCCAAGGGTTGTGATGCAGCTCCAAAACAACCAGGTTCATATCGGAGGGATCCATTTTTCCGCAGCAGACGCCCTGGCCATATACCAGGACTGTCTTCGTATGCCCGTTGACGTTGTAGCGCCGGCAGCACCCCAGCTCACGCCCCTTCAGGCAAGGCTGGACCACACACAGTATATCCACGCTGTAAAAGGACTGCAGGCACATATCCTGCGCGGTGATTGTTATGAGGTGAACTTCTGCCGGGAGAATTTTATGGAAGATGCCTGCGTATATCCGCCTGCGTTATTTACGCAGTTAAATGCACTTTCGCCGGCTCCCTTTGCGGCTTATTACCGCCTGCATGACCGTTATCTCATCAGCTCCAGCCCGGAGCGTTACCTGCAAAAAACCGGTACCACCGTTATCTCACAGCCTATTAAAGGCACCAGCAGAAAAGATCCGGACCCTGTCCTTGATCTGCAGCTGCAGGAAGCACTGCGCAACAACCCCAAAGAAAGAGCAGAAAACATCATGGTGGTAGACCTGGTACGTAACGACTTGTCGCATACCGCTGTACGTGGCAGCGTTACTGTGAAAGAACTCTGCGGCATCTACTCATTTGCCCAGGTACACCAGATGATATCCACCGTGGCCGCCGAAATAGCCCCTGGTACTCCACTTACAGCCATACTGAAACACACCTTCCCCATGGGCTCCATGACAGGCGCCCCCAAAATAAGGGTGATGCAGCTGATTGAAGAATACGAGCAAAGCCGCCGTGGACTGTATTCCGGAGCGGTAGGATATATTACGCCTGAAGGAGATTTTGATTTTAATGTGGTGATCCGTAGCATGATCTACAATGCCTCCCGCCGCTACCTCTCCTTCCAGACCGGTTCGGCCATTACCTTTTATAGCAATCCGCAACTGGAGTGGGAGGAATGTCTGCTGAAAGCAGCAGCCATGGTAAAACTACTTGAATAGCTGTTCCATGGCTTCTTTTACGGTAGGGTAGGAAAACTGAAAACCGGTATCCTGTATCTTGCGCGAAGACACGTTCACACTTTTTAATACTTCAATACTCATCTCTCCCAATGCCAGCTTCAGGGCAAAGGCCGGTACATAACTGGTAACAAAACTGCGACCCTTGGCTGCATGAGCCATGGTGAGTATCAGCTCTTTATGTGTAACAGGATTGGGGGCCACCGCGTTATAAGTGCCTTCCAGTTGGTCGTTTACAATAGCGTTGAAGTAGAGCCTTACCAGGTCCTGTATATGAATCCAGCTGATATACTGATCGCCTGAACCCAGGATGGTGGCAAAGCCGAACTTCAGCGGTTTGTAGAACTCTTTCAAGGCGCCGCCTTCCCTGCTCAATGCAATGCCGGTACGGAAGATGACCAGTTTTTTGCCGAGTCCTTCAACCGGAGCAATGCTTCTTTCCCAGGCCAGTGTGGTACTGCCCAGAAAGTCAGTAGCCGGTGGGTCTGTCTCTGTAAATGGATGGTCTTTCGATTCCCCGTAATAACCGGTGGCTGAAGCACTGATTACTTTTTTTACTTTGTTGGGGTGGGTCTGTAAGGCTTTGACTATAAGTTCACTGCTTTGGGTACGGCTGTCTGCGATCTCCTGTTTCCGCGAAGCGGTCCATCTTTTTTCACCTACATTGGCACCTGCCAGGTGTACGATATAGTCAGCCTGTTGCAAGGCATCTACGTCCAGCGTTTGTGCGTTCACGTCCCAGCTGGCGTAACTTACTGCCTTATTGGGGCCCTTTTCCGGTTTTCTGGTGAGGATGATCACTTTATAGCCACGTTCCAGTAACATACGGGTCAATGCCGTTCCTACCAGTCCCGTGCCGCCGGTTATCATAACGGTCTCCATCAGGTATATCTGCGTTTAAAAATATTTTATTAAAAATACACAATAAATCCCGCCTTTTGGTATTTAAGTAAAGTCAGGACTTACATCGTGTAATTTGCCGTATTAATTTCTGATTTTTAGTGTAAGTTTGGAGATGATGCGTTTGTTCGCATTATCTACCATTTTCATCATCAGCATTATCGAAACTTCATTAGAGTATGCACATGCTATACCGGATCCAACTCCTTCTGTTGCTGCTTTTTGCCGGCGGGACAGCAGTAGCACAGAAAATTTCCTATTCCGAACCCGAAAAAGATGATTACAAAAGCACTGAGTTTGAAATCATAGGTAAAGTGGGCGGTAATATACTTGTGTATAAGACCGACCGGGGAGATTTTTCCGTGTCTGTGTATGATGGTGAAATGCAGCTGAAAGACCGTGTAAAACTGGACTTCCTCCCCAGGAAAGTGATCAGCATGGACTTTGTGGCCTACCCCGACAGAGTGCTGATGATCTATCAGTTTCAGCGCAAAGATGCCGTATATAGCTTCTGTGCCACCATGTCGCCGGATGCAAAATTCAATGATGCACCCATCATGATCGATTCTACCCGTATCGGCATGTATTCCAAGGAAAATAAAGTGTATTCGGTAGAGATATCCGAAGATAAACGCCGGATCATGGTGTATAAGATCAACCAGGATAAGGAAGACAACAACGTGTTTTATACCTTCCTGTACGACAGCGCCATGGCACTGGTGAATAACAGCCGCCTCTCTCTCCCGATGGCCGGCAGGAAACAGTTCCTTAGCAACTTTAGCCTTACCAATGAAGGCGATCTCGTATTCAATAAACTGGAACGTACCTCCAACCGCGATTATGTGGTGAGTGGCAGCATGGTGATGAAGAGAGCACTGGTAGACAGCTTCGAAGTATCAGCCATGGGATTCAAAGGTCAGTTGCTCGATGAAGTGAAAATGAAACTGGATAATAACAAGCATACCGCATTGGTCACCGCTTTCTATTACAAACAGAAACGAGGCAATGTGGAAGGTATGTACCTGTATAAGTTCGATTATCAGGGCAACAAACCCCTGTACGAGAAATCCGTGGTGTTTTCCAACGACCTGAAAATGGCCGCACGCGGGGAGTCCAGTACTTCCAGCGCTTTCAACGACTATTTCATACGCCGCATTATCAATACCGCCAATGGCGGGTTCCTGCTGACGGCAGAAGCATTTTACACTTCTTCCCGCTACCAGCCCTGGAACCGCTGGAATTATATGTACGGCAGCCCTTATGGCGGTATGTACTATTCCCCTTATTACTACTCTCCGTATTCTCCGATGTATTACAATCCCTGGTACTGGAATAATTCCCAGGGAGTGCGTTATCACTATGATAACGTGGCCGTATTGTCTTTCGACGAGGAGGGCAATCTGCAGTGGAACAATTTTGTCCGTAAGAGCCAGTTTGATGATAATGCCGACCTGTATCTGTCTTACCTGATGGTGAATATAGGCAGTGAGTTGCGTTTTCTGTACAATGAGCTGGACAGGCGTAATTATATGCTGACAGATGTAAGCCTGGCACCCGGAGGAAAAGTAACGCGTATGCCTACTTTACGCAACCTGGACAAGGGTTTCACCTGGATGCCCCGGTACGGTAAACAAATCAGTGCCCGGACGGTGTTGGTTCCGTGTGTATATAGGAACTATATTTGCTTTGCTAAAATTGACTTTTAATCACACCTTTGCACTGTGATACGTTTTTTCCGTTCAGGCAATCCGCTTACGGTATTGCTGTTGCTGATTTACACATTACTGGTTAAGTTCTACTATCTGTTGCATCCTGCTGCTTACATGGCAGACGGTTCAGAGGGGCTTTTGTATGATCTGCTCGTAAAGTGGCTGCATATGCTGATGGGCAACAGCCCGTTCTTTTTTACATCGCTGGCTATCCTGCTGATTTTGCTGCAGTCGTTGCTGCTGACCAAAATCATCAATCACCACCGGCTTTTTCCCAAGCCTACCTATCTGCCGGCCATGTGTTTCCTGCTGTTTACATCACTGTTACAGAGCTGGAATACCTTTTCGCCGGCGCTGCTGGTGAATGTGATCATGTTGTGGGTGTTTTCGAGTATAACGGAGCTGTATACACGGACTTCCGCCAGGGATGTGGTGTTTAATATTGGTTTTGCACTGGGTGTTTGCGGGTTGTTTTATTTCCCGGCTGTTATTTTCTGTTTGTTGCTGCTGGTCAGCATGCTGATCATGCGTGCCTTCCGGCTGGCCGAATGGATTATTGCCATTTTGGGGCTTATCTGTCCGTTATACCTGATGGGCACTTACCTGTTTCTGACAAACCAGATGGCGCTGCTGCGCAAGATTCCTAATATAGGGCTTTCCCTGCCGATGATCACCAATTACAAGGTGTGGGGCGCGATGATTGCCTGTCTGCTGTTTTTTGCGCTGGGATGGCTGCTGCTGCAGCGTCCGCTGAAAAAAATGCTGATCCAGGGACGTAAAATATGGGCGGTACTGATCATTTATGTGCTGGTGGCGGTGATGGTCCCCTTCTTTAATGTGGAATTTTCTCCTGCCTACTGGGTGCTGGCTGTTTTGCCGGTAGCTATGTTTGCCGGTAATGTATTCTGGTCTATCTCCAATGAAACTTTCGCCAACGTCGTCCATTTTATTGTACTGGCGTATATGATCGTGATGCAGTATTTCAGCTAATACCGCTTTTTTAAAACCAATTGACCTTCAGTATTTTGTTAAAACGGGATGAGCGGCAATGGAAAATTGCGTAGGGAAAAGTAATTTTGTCTTTTCCTGACAGCTTTGATATGTAGCATTATATTCATGTGAAAGACGGGAAATCTAATTTATAAAGCATTATTTACATATAAACACAAAACATTTTCAGATGAAATTTGGTGTTGTCACCTTTCCGGGTTCTAACTGTGATCACGATATGATTGATTCCCTGCGCAATGATCTGGGGCAGGAAGTAATAGAACTGTGGCATAAGGATAAAGACCTGAGCGCATTCAGCACAGAAGATTGTATTATATTACCAGGTGGTTTTTCCTATGGTGATTACCTGCGTTGCGGCGCTATCGCCAGGTTCAGTCCCATGATGCAGAGTGTGATTGAATTCGCCCAAAAAGGCGGTCGTGTGATTGGTGTATGTAATGGTTTCCAGGTACTGTGCGAGGCCGGACTGCTTCCAGGTGTACTGTTGAGAAATGAAAACCAGCAGTTTGTATGCAAAAACGTTTTCCTGAAAAGCGAAAACAATGCGGCCTCCCTCACAAAAGACGTTACCGGCAGACCACTGATGATCCCGGTGGCACATGGTGAAGGTCGTTTTTATGCAGATGACGCCACGCTGGACGAACTGGAAAAAAACAACCAGATCCTCTTCCGCTACTGCGACGAGTTTGGCAATATTATTGACACCGCTAACCCTAACGGAGCCATCCGTAATATCGCTGGCATTTGTAATAAAGAAAGAAACGTATTTGGAATGATGCCTCACCCGGAAAGAGCTACCAGCCAGGGGCTCGGTAATCTCGACGGACAGCTCATCTTCCAGAGTCTGATCAATAACAACTAGTATCAATCAACCAACCAATTAAAAAGAAAAGCATGAAAAAATTATTAACAGCACTGGCATTGTTCGCCCTGCCTATTCTGGCAAGCGCTCAGATCGAAAATCCGGTTAAATGGAGCTTTACCTCCAAAAAGGTAAACGCCACCACTTATGAGGTGCATGCAACAGCTACCATTGAAAACGGCTGGCATTTATACGCCCAGGAAGCAGGGGAAGGTCCTGTGCCTACTTCCTTCAAATTCACTAAAAACCCGCTGGCTGCTACCTCCGGTAAAGTGACTGAAGTAGGTAAACTGCACAAATCCTTCGACAAAAACTTCAATTCTGAACTGAAATACTACGAAAACACCGTGAACTTCGTTCAGAAAGTGACCGTAAAAGGTAAAGCAGCTACCAAAGTGAAAGGCTCTGTAGAGTTCATGGTATGCGACGACCATCAGTGTCTGCCTCCTAAAGAAGTGGAATTTGCGGTAAGTGTGGGAGGAAAATAAGTTTGCACACGGTAACCAAAAATATGTCTTATACGATGAACGAGTTCCTCCAAAAGGAACTCGTTGTCGTTTAATCTCCTGTATATTATTTAAAGCCTATTGACTATATGAAGCATTTGCTTTCATTCCTGATACCGGTTTTTGCTTTGTTTGCCTTCAGCGCAAACGCGCAGGAACAAAGTCCTAAGCCAGTAAAATGGGAATTTTCCGCTGAGAAGAAAAACGACCAGGAATATGTACTCCATGCCAAGGCAACGATAGAAAAGGGATGGCTGCTGTTTTCCACCACCATGGGCAACGACGATCCCAACACCCGCATTGTGCCCGATAGTACCGCCAAACTCACCCTGGGAACTGTTACAGAGCAAGGTAAGCTCCAGCAGCGCAAAGAACCGCTGTTCGACAACCTGGACATCAAATATTTTGAAAATGAAGTGGAACTGGTAGCCGATATCAAAGGCACGCCTGCTTCCGGCAAAATCAGGGGCAATATCAACTATATGGTCCTGAAAGGAGAAGAAGTATTGCCGGAGGAAACAGCTTTTGATGTAGCGGTAGCACCAGCTGCTGCTGCCGGCAATACCACTGCTGCTCCTGCTGCAGAAGGTGCCGCAGCCAGTGGTGGCGTAGCCGAAGATGACGCTTCCAACAAATCCCTGCTGTGGATATTCCTGGCCAGCTTTGGCGGTGGTTTTATCGCGCTGATCACGCCCTGCGTGTTCTCCATGATCCCCATCACCGTAAGCTTCTTTACCAAACGCAGTAAAACAAGGGCTGAAGGCATCAAAAATGCGTTCACCTATTCACTGTCTATCATCGTTATTTATACTTTACTGGGCTTCCTTATCACCAAAGTATTTGGTGCCAGTGCGCTCAACTCCCTCGCCAGCAATGGTATTGCCAACATGATCTTCTTCGTGATCTTCCTGTTGTTTGCCTTTTCTTTCCTGGGAGCTTTTGAGATCTCCCTGCCCAGCTCCTGGGCCAACGTGTCCGACTCCAGGGCAGGTATGGGCAGCTTTATGGGTATTTTCTTTATGGCGCTTACCCTGGCTATCGTATCTTTCTCCTGCACCGGTCCTATTCTGGGTAACCTGCTGGTACTGGCGGCGAAAGGTGGCAACACCGGTCCGCTGGTCGGTATGTTCGGGTTCTCCCTGGCTCTGGCCATTCCGTTCTCTCTGTTCGCGCTGTTCCCCAGCCTGCTGAACAAGATCGGTAAGTCCGGCGGCTGGCTGAATGCGGTGAAAGTAACCCTCGGTTTCGTGGAACTGGCGCTGGCGCTCAAGTTCCTGTCCAACGTAGACATGGCCTACCACTGGAACCTGCTGGACAGGGAAATATTCCTGGCGCTGTGGATCGCCATCTTCGCGTTGCTTACCCTGTATCTGATCGGGAAACTGAAATTCAGCCATGACAGCGATGTACCTTACCTCACTGTAACCCGTCTCTGTTTTGCGATTGCCACCTTTACCTTTGTAGTGTATATGGTTCCTGGTATGTGGGGCGCTCCACTGAAAGGTATCAGCGGATTCCTGCCACACGAAGGATCACAGGACTTCAACCTGAACAAATCTCTGGTAGATATACAAGCCTCCCTGGAAAGCGGTGGCGGCGGTGGTGGAAACACCAGCAATGCCAATACCATCAAGCCTAAAAAGCTGGTTGGTCTGCTGCATTCTGAAATCCCGGGTGTGGAAAACGTATTCTTTGATTACGAAGAAGCGCTGGCAGCAGCCAAAGCGGCCAACAAACCGCTGATGCTCGACTTTACCGGACATACCTGCGTTAACTGCCGTAAGTTCGAAAAATCCGTGCTGTCTAATCCGAAAGTGATGAAGATCCTGCGCAATGATTTTATTGTAGCTTCCCTCTACACCGACGAAAAGACATCCCTGCCTGAAGCAGAGCAGTATGTTTCCAAATTCGACGGCAGCAAGATCAAAAACGTAGGCCAGAAAAACCTGGACCTGGAGGCCACTCATTTCAAACGCAATTCACAGCCTTACTATATTCCGGTAGACCTGCAGGGGAATGCGCTGGTGAATAAAGGTTATGGGTACGATCCGAAAGAAGATGCGGAAGCATTTATCCAGTATCTGGAAAGTGCGAAGGCAGAATTTGCCCAAAGACAGAAATAATTTGGCTATTTGGCCATTGGGTCATTAAATATTAAAAAAGCGGAGATCAGTGTTATGCTGATCTCCGCTTTTTTAATATCAAAATAATCAAATGACTAAATAATAAAATCTGCCATTTGTTCGGCTTTGATTTTATCCTGTTGGCCGCTGGTGAGATTTTTCACGCTAACGAGGCCTTCCTGCATTTCAGATTCGCCCAGGATGATCACATAAGGAATACCCCTTTTATTGGCGTATTTCATCTGTTTGTCCATTTTGGCATTTTCGTGGAACAGCTCAGCAGCGATGCCTTTGGCGCGGAGCTGCATCATGTAGGAGAAGCAGGCGCGGGCACTGTCATCGCTCAGGTTGAGAAACAGCACTTTGGTGGACTGTTGAGCTTCCTGTGGGAACAGTTGCAGCTCTTCCAGCACATCGTAAATACGGTCTACTCCGAAGGAGATACCAACACCGGAGATGCCTTTGAGGCCGAAGAGGCCGGTGAGGTCATCATAACGGCCGCCGCCGCCGATGCTGCCCATTTTTACGGTAGGAGGTGCTTTTACTTCCACGATCATACCGGTGTAGTAGTTGAGGCCACGGGCCAGGGTTACATCGATGATGGGCGTGGTGCTGAAGGTACCGAATCCGGAGTTGAGCACGTAAGTCAGTTCCTCTATGCCTTTGAGGGCGGTAGCGGATGACTGGAGCAGGGTTTGCAGCTGTGCCAGTTTTTCTTCGTTGGTGCCGCCGATGGCGAGGAAGTTTTCGATGGTGGTGATATCTGTATCGGTGAGGCCTCTTTCTGCCAGTTCTTTTCTTACACCTTCCGCACCGATTTTATCGAGTTTGTCGATGGAGATGGTGATATCGGTGAGCAGTTCCGGTTTACCGATTACTTCGGCGAGGCCGCTGAGGATTTTGCGGTTGTTGATGCGCAGTTCATAACCTTGGAGGCCCAGTTTGGTGAGCACAGTATCGTAGATCATGAGCAGTTCCACTTCGTTGAGAAGGGAGTTGCTGCCTACCACGTCGGCATCACACTGGTAGAACTCGCGGTAGCGGCCGCGCTGAGGTCTGTCGGCGCGCCATACCGGTTGCATCTGGTAGCGTTTGAAGGGGAGGGCCAGATCGTTCTGGTTCATCACCACATAACGGGCGAAGGGGATGGTGAGGTCATAGCGGAGGGCTTTTTCAGTGACAGCGGATACCAGCGATTTGTTGTCGGTGGCGACCTGTGCTTTCGGGAAAATGTCTCCGTTGTTGAGTATTTTGAACATCAGCTTATCGCCTTCCTCGCCGTATTTGCCGGTGAGGGTGGAGAGGTTTTCCATGGCGGGTGTTTCCAGGGGTTGGAAGCCAAATACCTCGAAGGTTTCGCGGATGGTACTGAAAATATAGTTACGTTTTCTGACCACTACAGGGCCAAAATCGCGGGTACCGTTTGGAATACCGGGTTTTATCATCTCAAAAAAATATTATGGGTGTTTGTTATTGTTTGTTGTCCGTGATGCTTTTACAGGCATCATAAATCAGTTTAAAGACCGGGGCGAAGAGGGCGTCATCGAACCAGGGGTCGGGTACGTCCTGATCATCCGGCAGCAGATGGTGTACTTTGGCCTTGTCAGCTGCATTGCGGGCCTTTTTCAGCACGTCACGATGGTTGTTATGGTCCATCACGTAGATGCGGTCAAAGGCGTCGAAATCGGCGGCCTGGAACTGGCGGGCGCACAGGCCGGAGATATCTATTCCCTGGCGATGGGCTTCCTTAATGGCGCGATGGTCCGGCGGATGGCCTATATGCCAGTTGCCGGTACCGGCAGAGTCTATTTCCCAGTCTAATCCCTTTTCTTGTACAAGATGCCTCATGATACCTTCCGCCAGGGGAGAGCGGCAGATATTGCCCAGGCATACCATCAGTATCTTCATATTAAATTGCGTATCAGCCCGCAAACCTACAAGTTATTATGGAAATGTTCACCTGTTTGCATCTATATAACAACAAAAAGAGGCTGTTCCGGTTGCAGTTGCTTTCAATAAAATAAAACGGGGTTCATTTGTAATCTCCGGAAAATGATCAAATTTTAAATCAAAAATTTACCACATGTTGAAAAAATGCCTCAAATTGCGTGTGGATGGAGGTCTGGCATTGGTTTTGGCACTTTTTTTTAACATTCTTCTAAAATTCCCGATTCAAGTTTAAAAAATATTTTTTTGTATAATTGTAATTCGCAAGATGGAAATGCAAGACGAACAAACAAACAGGCGACTGGAAAACAAATACAGGCCTATCGGTGAACTGGTAAGAGGTATCTTCTTTATTCTCTTCGGGCTTTTCGCAATCTTTGCGCAAAAGCTGGGACTTGGAGAGTTCCGTTTATCCCCTCAATGGATGACAGCATTAGGAGTAGTTTTATTGCTTTATGGTGTCTTCAGGATATATAATGGGATCAGGAAACTATTTTTTAACAGGAACTAACGGGTAGATATGTTTTTCGGTTTTACTAAAAAGTATGCTGTATATTTAACAGCTTTAGCATTAATGGCGGCCTGTAGCCCCAATCCGAATGCGAAAAAATTAGATACGGCAACAGAAGGGGAGATAAAGATTAGTGTGGATGAAACTTACAAGCCACTGCTGGACTCTGAGATCAAGGTGTTTGAGTCGCTGTATCCCAAAGCACACATTATTCCTTCCTATAAGCCGGAAGCAGAGTGCTTTAAAGATCTTTTAAATGATAGTGCCCGCATGGTCATCGTGACCCGCGATTTTAATGCTGCTGAGCGTGATTACTTCAAGAAAATAAAGATCACGCCCCAGAGCCTGATGCTGGCGTGGGATGCGCTGGCGCTCGTGGTAAATCATAGTAATCCGGACTCTGTCCTTACGATGAACCAGGTACGCGGTATCATGGACGGCACTAATAAAGACAGAAAATGGCAACTGGTGTTTGATAATGCCAACTCAAGCACTGTCCGTTATATTCAGGATTCCATCAATAAAGGTAAACCTTTGCCAGCCAACACTATGGCAGCTAAAACGAATCCGGAAGTAATAGATTACGTTTCCAAAAACAAGGATGCGATCGGTGTAATCGGCGTGAGCTGGATCTCAGATCCAAGCGACTCGCTGTCCATGGCCTTTATCAACAAAGTCTCCGTTGTGAAACTGCGAGCAGATAATGGTTCGGATTTTGTATTACCTTATCAGGCATATATTGGAATTGGAACGTATCCATTAAAACGTGGCTTCTACTTTTGTCTGAAAGAGCCTTACCATGGTTTAGGCTCGGGATTTGCTACCTTCCTTGGTAGTTATGAAGGACAGCTGGTTATCAAGCAGTTCAGATTGTTCCCGGCAAGATTGAATGTAGTATTCAGAGAAGCCAACCTTAAATAGTCAAAAAACACAACTAAAACTAAAACCAGATTGCAAATGAACAGACGGAAAAGTTTACTCGTAGCATTGCTGTGTGCCGCCTCGGGGAGCGTAATGGCTCAATCTGTGGAGGATGGATTGAAAGACCTGTATTATGGTAAAAACCTGTCCGCCAAACAGACGTTTGAAAAGGTAATTGCTGCGAAACCTACGGATGACAAGGCTTATTATTACATGGGTATAGCACAACTCGCACTGGAAGATGTAGCTGGCGCCACTGCTACTTTCCAGAAAGGGTTGCAGACAGTTCCTACCTCTGCATTATTACAAGCTGGTATGGGACGTATAGACCTGATAAAAGGTGATGCTGCCGCTGCAAAGACTAAATTTGAAGCCGCCAGCGCTGCCACCCAGGGCCGTGATGGAGATGTAGCCCGCGCTATCGCAGATGCCAACACTGAAGTCAAAGGTGGTGACCGTGCCTACGCCCTCACTGTAATGGACAAGCTCCTGAACAATGAAGGCCGTAAAAAGAAAGAAATGTACACCGCTACTGCAGCTGACTATATCGAGCAAGGGGATGCTTACCGCTACCTCGGTGGCGAAAACGGTGGTAAAGCGATCGGTGCCTATGAAAAAGCACTGGAACTGAGCGCTAACAACGCTGAGGCTGTAATGAAAGAAGGTATGGTTAACTACAACGCCAGACTGAAAGCTGAAGCGGTGGCCGACTGGACCAAAGCTACCAACATGGACCCGAACTATGCTCCTGCTTTCCACGAGCTGTTCCTGTTCTACACTACTCCTAAAAAAGATCAGCTGTCATGGGACAAAGCAGCAGAATACCTGGAAAAATACATGAAGGTAGCTGACCCTGCAGACAAGCTGAAAAATGAATACTACTCCGCTTCCATCTCCTTCTTCAAAAAAGATTACGATAACGCTATCAGCAAGGGTAATGCTGCCCTGGCCGGTGCGGACGCTATCTACAAAGGCAAGTTCAGCCGCTTGATCGGTGATGCTTACCTGCAGAAAGGTGATTCCCTGAACGCTAAGAAGGTAATGGATGACTACGCTAAATCCGTAGGCAACAACAAACTGGAGCCAAACGATTACAAACTGCTGAGTGAAATCTATGGCCGTGTAAGAGTACAGGATTCCGTACAGGCTGCTGTGAACGATTCACTGGCTTCCCTGTATCTGGAAAAATACGCTACTTCTGATACTACCAAGGACGTAGACACTTACCGCAACGTGGCAGAGTCTTTCAAGAAGCTGCGTGACTTCAAACGCTCTGCAGAATGGTATACCAAACTGGTAAATGATTTTGATGATAAAGCCAACCCCGGCAAACTCCAGGACTACTTCTGGAAAGGTACCATGGAAATGTACGCACGTGACTATGATGCTGCCGATGCTACTTATGGCACCTTTATCACCAAATATCCTGAGCAGGAAGCGTTTGGCTTATACTGGAGAGGCCGTGCCAACATGGCAAAAGACCCGGATGCGAAACTGGGCCTGGCTGTGCCTTACTTCCAGAAGTTCTTTGAAATAGATGGTCCTGAGAAAGCTAAAATCAAGTCTAATCAGCTGATGTTCCCTTATCAGTACCTGATGATTTATTACTATAACAAGGATGACAAAGCTAATCTCCAGATTTACATGGATAAAGTACTGTCTCTCGACCCGAATAATCCTACTGTAAAACAGATTAAAGAAAATCAGGCTGCTCCGGCTGCAAAACCTGCCGCAAAACCTGCAGGTGGTCCCAAAGCTACCCAGAATAAAAAATAATCTGTTCGTAAATCATACAGAAAAGCACCCTTCCTGGTTATGCCGGGAAGGGTGTTTCTTTTTAAGAAGGATTATATACGTATCGCTATAATTGTTCATATGTAATTGTCAGTGAGGTAATACCGCGGGGATTCATTGTGTAAAAAAGTGAAAAAGGCTTTGAGATATCAGCTTCGGGAGGGTAAACCCGATTTGTGCAGGATGGTTTCCCGGGTTTCCGGTTGGCAAAAAAAGATAATATTTTAGATCCTAATAGATTTGATATTTGGTTTAGTTACAGTATTTTTGCGAATTCGGACAATGTTTTTATCGGGAAGCTTATGTATACAGAATCTGTATTTTTGTCGGCAACGACTACTCCTTTTAGCTATTTCCCTATAGTACTGCAATTACTTGCTGCTTTAGGTTTTGTTGGGATCACTATGCTAGCCACTCACTTTCTGGGTCCCAAGCGTAAAACAAGTGATAAGCTTATTAACTTTGAGAGCGGAATCGAGCAGCGTGGCAACGCCAGGCAGCCAGTAGCCATTAAGTACTTTCTGACGGCTATCCTCTTTGTGCTCTTCGACGTGGAAGTGATCTTTTTCTACCCATATGCTGTTAACTTTAAAGAGCTGGGCTGGGAAGGATTTACAGCTGTGCTGATGTTTGTGGGCTTCTTCCTGTGCGGATTTATTTACATTGTGAAGAAGGGAGCCCTGAAGTGGGAAGACTAATCTTAAACCTTTAAATCTTAATCAATGGCTCGTCCGGTTCAATATAATACCAATGTGAAGATGGTGGAAATCCCGGAAGGATATTCCGGAGAAGGGTTTTATGCCACTTCTTTTGACAAAGCGATAGGTCTGGCGCGTAAAAATTCCATCTGGCCTTTACCATTTGCTACTTCCTGCTGTGGTATTGAATTTATGGCCACCATGGCTGCTACCTACGATCTGGCCCGTTTTGGGGCAGAACGTATGGCTTTTACGCCGCGTCAGTGTGACCTGCTCATGGTAATGGGCACCATTTCCAAAAAAATGGGTCCTATCGTGCGTCAGGTATATCTGCAGATGGCCGAACCGCGCTGGGTGATGGCAGTAGGTGCCTGCGCCTGCAGTGGTGGTATTTTTGATACATATTCTGTTTTACAAGGTATCGATCAGGTAATTCCGGTGGATGTATATGTTCCCGGATGCCCTCCCAGACCCGAAGGTATTATCGATGGTTTTATGAAAATACAGCAGCTGGTGGGTAATGAAAGCCTGCGCCGCCGTAATTCAGACCGGTATAAGGAGCTGATGGAATCCTACGGTATCAAATAAGTAAGGGTGTGAATGGTAACTTGTAACTCGTAAATCTCTTATTGTTAATGTCTTTAACAAACGAACGCATACAGCAACGCCTGACAGAGAAGTTCGGGGATGTGCTGACCGGCTTTGAAGAGCCGTTCGGAATGCTCACCTTCACTGCACAGAAAGATTATAACCTTAAAATAATGCAATTCCTGTTTGATGATGAGGAATTGCGTTTTCGTTTTCTGACGGATATCACAGCCGTGCATTATCCCGAAAGAAAAGGAGAGGAACTGGCAGTGGTATACCATCTGCACAACTTTGTTGACAATGTCAGGCTGCGAATGAAAGTATATACGCCGGTCGCTTCACCTAAGGTGTTCACCGCTACCAGCTTGTATCAATCTGCCAACTGGATGGAACGGGAAACCTATGATTTCTTCGGAATCGATTTCGTTGGACATCCTAACCTGATCCGTATCCTTAATGTGGACGAAATGACCTATTTCCCCATGCGTAAGGAATTCCCACTGGAAGACCCTATGCGTACGGACAAAGACGACGAAATGTTTGGTCGGGGCGGTCACTTTTAATTAAACCAGGCTATGTTAGATCAGAAACAACATATAAAACTGCCGGAAGGCTCCATAGAAAAAAATACGACCACGCTGAACCTGGGTCCTACACACCCGGCTACACACGGCGTATTCCAGAATATCCTGGAAATAGACGGCGAAAGGATTGTGAGCGCAGTATCTACTGTAGGATATATTCACCGCGCATTTGAGAAAATCGCAGAACGCCGTCCCTATTACCAGATCACTCCGCTGACCGACAGGCTCAACTACTGCTCTGCCCCCATCAACAACTTCGGATGGATCATGACAGTAGAAAAACTGCTGGGCCTCGAATTACCCAAAAGGGTAGATTATCTGCGTGTGATCATCATGGAGCTGGCCCGTATAGCAGACCACCTGATTTGTAACGCGGTAATGGGCGTGGATACCGGTGCACTCACCGGTTTCGTATACCTCATGACCTATCGCGAACTCATATACGAAATTTACGAAGAAATATGCGGCTCCCGCCTGACGACCAACATTGGTCGTATTGGTGGCTTCGAAAGAAACTTCACGCCGGCAGCTTTCGAGAAAATTGAACGTTTCCTGAAAGAATATCCTGAGGCACTGAAAGAATTCGAAACCCTGCTTACCCGTAACCGTATCTTCATGGAACGTACACAGGGAGTAGGCGCCATCAGCGCAGAAAGAGCGATGAGCTACGGCTTCACCGGTCCTAACCTCAGGGCTGCCGGTGTAGACTACGACGTGCGCGTGGCCACCCCATATTCTTCTTACCAGGACTTCGACTTCTCTGTACCAGTAGGTACTACCGGCGACTGCTACGACCGTTATCTCGTACGCAACGCTGAAATGTGGGAAAGTATCAGCATTATCCGTCAGGCGATGGAAAAACTGAAAGGCCTGCCTGATGATGTATACCATGCCGACGTACCGGCTTATTACCTGCCTGATAAAAAGGATGTATATACCAAGATGGAAGCACTCATCTATCACTTTAAAATAGTGATGGGTGAAACGGACATCTTACCAGGTGAGGTATACAACGCAGTAGAAGGTGCCAACGGAGAGCTGGGCTTCTACCTGATCAGTGATGGCGGCCGCAGCCCTTACCGTCTGCATTTCCGTCGTCCCTGCTTTATCTACTACCAGGCTTATGCCGAACTGGTGAAAGGCGCCATGCTGAGCGACGCGATCGTGTGTATGAGTAGTCTCAACCTGATTGCCGGTGAGCTGGACGCGTAGTAGGTACAATTGAATTTTTGAAGAATAAAGCTGATTAAAAAAATGGCTGTGGTTCAATTTTCTGAAGAGAAACTGAATAAAGTAAAAGAGATCATCGCACGCTACCCGGAAGGGAAGCAGAAAAGTGCGCTGATACCCGTGCTGCATCTGGCACAGGAAGAATTTGACGGTTGGCTGAGTACGGAAACAATGGACTATGTTGCGTCTTTACTGCAAATAAAACCCATTGAAGTGTACGAAGTAGCCACATTCTACAGCATGTTCAATCTGAAGCCGGTGGGCAAATACCTGTTTGAGGTATGTCAGACAGGGCCATGTATGGTAAGTGGTTCTGATCAGATCATTGACTATATCAAGAGCAAACTGGGTATCGGGGTAGGTGAAACTACGCCTGATGGCATGTTTACCCTTAAAACGGTAGAATGCCTGGGTGCCTGCGGATACGCGCCTATGATGCAACTGGGCAAACACTTCCGCGAACACCTGACTCCTGCAAAAGTGGATGAGATCATCGCAGAATGCAGGGCAAAAGCAAACTAATGCATCACCAAAAAACGATAGTCATGCGTATCTGGGAGTTATTTCATCAGTATAAGCTGATCGTGATTGAAGCCATACTGCTGATGACAGCACTGGCAGGTCTGTGGAGGATTAACAATGTGTTCCTGTCCTTTGTCTGTGGTGTCAGCGCAGGGTTGTTGTTTTACAGACTGGGTGAACGTATTGCCCAACACAGGATACGCAAGGCATAAAAGATATATCATACAAATCTGTTGATGGTGCTGGTTTATCTATCACCATTAAACCATAAGGAAGAAAATGGGACGCAAATTACTGTTAGACAAAGCACACATAGAAGGTATCCGGTATTATGATACTTACCGGAGCAACGGCGGTTATGCTGCAGCAGAGAAAGCGCTGAAATCCATGGGGCCTGATGCCGTAGTGGAAGAAGTGAAAAAAAGCGGCCTCAGAGGTCGTGGTGGTGCAGGTTTCCCTACCGGTCTGAAATGGAGTTTCATCGCCAAACCGGAAGGTGTTCCCCGTTACCTCGTGTGCAATGCGGACGAATCTGAGCCAGGTACTTTCAAAGACCGTTACCTGATGGAGTTCATCCCTCACCTGCTGATAGAAGGCCTGCTCATATCCAGTTTTGCCCTGGGTGCTAACAGTGCGTATATCTATATCCGTGGCGAATATGCCTGGATTCCGGATATCCTGGAACAGGCCATCGCAGAAGCGAAAAACAAAGGCTGGCTGGGTAAAAACATCCTCGGCACCGGCTTTGACCTCGAAATATATGTACAACGCGGCGCCGGCGCTTATATCTGCGGGGAAGAAACAGCCCTGCTGGAATCGCTGGAAGGTAAACGCGGCAACCCCCGTATCAAACCACCATTCCCAGCCGTAAAAGGTTTATGGGGATGCCCTACCGTGGTAAACAACGTAGAAACCATCGCAGCCGTAGTTCCTATCATTAACATCGGCGGCGACGAATATATCAAATTCGGTATCGGCAAATCTACCGGTACCAAACTCATCTCTGCCTGTGGTAATATCAACAAACCCGGCGTTTATGAGATCGAAATGAACATCTCTGTAGAAGAATTTATCTATTCCGATGAATACTGCGGAGGCATCAAAGGTGGTAAACGCCTGAAAGCCTGCATCCCCGGCGGTTCTTCCGTACCGGTGCTGCCGGCCAACCTGCTGCTGAAAACAGCCAAAGGCGAAACCCGTATGATGACCTACGAAAGCCTGAACGACGGCGGCTTTGCCACCGGCTCCATGCTGGGCTCCGGCGGTTTCATCGTGATGGACGAAGACCAGTGCATTGTACGCAACACCCTCACCTTTGCCCGTTTCTACCACCACGAAAGCTGCGGTCAGTGCAGCCCTTGCCGTGAAGGTACCGGCTGGATGAAAAAAGTCCTGCACAACATCGAATACGGAAAAGGTAAAATGAGTGATATAGATCTGTTGTGGGATATTCAGCGGAAAATAGAAGGCAACACCATCTGCCCGCTCGGCGACGCCGCCGCATGGCCGGTTGCTGCTGCCATCCGTCACTTCCGCGATGAGTTTGAATGGCATGTGAAACACCCGGATGAAGCGCTTACCCGTAACTTCGGACTGGCGCACTATGCTGACCCGCTTCCTTTACCGGAACCAGCAGCTGTATAGTTCCGCCAGGGCGCTAAGATTCACAGAATAGTCAATAAATTATAATAACATAAACTTTGCTGCATCGCTTCTATATAAAGCCCTGTAAGCAAAAAATATAATAAGATGGCGGAGGAAAAAAAATTATTCAAGGTTAAGATCGATAACATCTCCGTAGAGGTCGAACCTGGTACAACGATACTGAATGCGGCCCGGAAGATAGGTGGGGATGTAGTGCCGCCGGCTATGTGCTACTATTCCAAGTTACAGGGCAGCGGTGGTAAATGCCGTACCTGTCTGGTAAAAGTGTCCAAAGGCTCCGATGCCGATCCGCGCCCGATGCCTAAACTGGTGGCCAGCTGCCGTACTACCGTAATGGACGGTATGGAAGTAGCCAACATCACTTCTCCTGAAGTACAGGAAGCCCGTAAGGGTGTAGTAGAATTCCTGCTGCTCAACCACCCGCTCGACTGCCCCGTTTGCGACCAGGCCGGTGAATGCGACCTGCAGAACCTGAGCTACGAACACGGCGCTGAAGCTACCCGCTACGAATTCAAACGCAGAACATTCGATAAAATCGATATCGGCGACAAAATACAGCTGCACATGACCCGTTGCATCCTTTGCTACCGTTGTGTGTATACCGCTGACCAGCTGACGGAAAAACGTGAACACGGCATACTCGGCCGTGGCGACGCTTCCGAAATCAGCACTTATATCCATCAGTCTCTCGACAACGAGTTTATCGGCAACGTGATCGACGTTTGCCCGGTAGGCGCACTGACGGATAAGACCTTCCGTTTCAAAAACCGTGTATGGTTCCTGAAACCGGTAGATGCTCACCGTAACTGCGAAAATCCTAAATGCTGTGGTAAAACCGTATTGTGGATGCGTGGTGACGAGGTGTTCCGCGTAACAGCCCGTAAAGATCAATACGGTGAAGTGGAAGACTTTATCTGTAACACCTGCCGTTTCGAGAAAAAGGAAAAATCAGACTGGATCATTGAAGGGCCGCGCAAAATTGACCGTCACAGTGTTATTTCTCAGGGCCATTACGTAAATACCGTTAAACCGAAAGATCCACTGGTGGAGGTATTGGATGGCAGACAGCCCAAGCTGCTGTTTGATATCCACACTCAAAGCCAGGTAAACAGACCGGATATCGATCTGTCAAAGATCGAAGGTCCTGCTCACTCGGACGATTTTAATAAGTAAGCATCGTAATTCGTAATCGTAACTTATAACTGGAAATGACGTTATTAAGCATAGACTGGTTTTTTATTCTTGAGAAAATACTGCTGATATCCGCAGTGTTGGTACTGTCACTGGTAGTGGCCATGTACTCTACCTGGGGCGAAAGAAAGGTGGCTGCCTGGATTCAGGACCGTTTAGGCCCTAACCGTGCAGGTCCAATGGGATTGCTGCAACCCCTGGCAGATGGTGGTAAACTCTTCTTCAAGGAAGAGATCATCCCCACCAACTCCAACCGGTTCCTCTTCATCCTGGGTCCTTCCATCGCCATGCTGGTAGCCTGTATGACCAGCGCCGTAATTCCATGGGGCGACACCCTGACCATTGCCGGCCGCACCATTTCCTTGCAGGTGGCTGATGTAAACATCGGTATCCTGTTCATCTTCGGTGTGGTGAGCATGGGCGTATACGGTATTATGATCGGTGGCTGGGCATCCAACAACAAATACTCCCTGCTGGCGTCTGTGAGGGCTGCCTCCCAGATCATCTCCTACGAACTGCCAATGGGTCTGGCGCTGATCGCATTGCTGATGCTGACCGGCACCCTGAGCCTGAAGGAAATCGTGGAGCAGCAACGTCATAGCCTGTGGAACGTGGTATACCAGCCGCTGGGCTTCTTTATCTTCCTGATATGTGCTTTTGCGGAAACTAACCGTACGCCGTTTGACCTGCCGGAAGCAGAGAACGAGCTGAATGGCGGTTACCACCTGGAATACTCTTCCATGAAACTGGGCTTTTACCTCTTTGCGGAATATATCAACATGTTTGTCAGCTCTGCGCTGATGGCCACTATGTATTTCGGCGGATATGCCTTCCCTGGCATGGACAGCCTGGGCCTTAGTCCCAATCTGCTCACCATACTGGGCTTCCTGGCATTGTTTGTCAAAATACTGGTGTTTATATTCTTCTTTATGTGGGTACGGTGGACGATCCCAAGATTCCGTTATGATCAGCTGATGCGTCTGGGCTGGAGAGTGATGATCCCGCTGGCACTGGCGAACATGCTGATTACCGGAGCAACTGTATTGGCTCGTCAACACTAATTTCTTTTACTTTATACACACTTTCGGGTGTGGACTAAATAAAGCATTTCTTATGCAATCATTAACAAACAGGGCAAAACCGGTAGACCGTAGCCCGATGACCCTTGCGGAAAAAATGTACATTCCTGCCATTGCGAAAGGCATGAGCATTACCCTCAAGCACTTATTCAAACGTAAGGCTACCGTAAGTTTCCCGGAACAGAGACGTCAATTCAGCCCGGTATTCCGTGGTTTGCACGTACTGAACCGTGATGAGGAAGGTCGTGAAAGATGCACCGCCTGCGGCCTTTGTGCTGTAGCCTGCCCGGCAGAAGCCATTACTATGGAAGCTGCTGAAAGGAAGCCCGGAGAGGAAAATCTGTACAGGGAAGAAAAATATGCGGCCAGGTATGAGATCAACATGCTGCGTTGTATTTTCTGCGGATTCTGTGAAGAAGCCTGCCCCAAAGATGCCATTTACATGTCTGAAACCTTTGCTCCTTCCAACTATCAGCGTAAAGGCTTCATTTATGGAAAGGATGATCTGTTGATTCCTAATCCGAAACAACAGGGTAAATAATATTATTCACAGTGCGCATTAGCTAAAAATACAATAGTCAAACATAGCAGAGATGGGAATGAGTATACAACAAATAATTTTCATGGTGCTTTCTGTCATCGCCCTGGTTTCGGCATTGGGCGTAGTACTGAGCAAGAATCCTGTGACGAGCGTATTGTGTCTGATCGTAACCTTCTTTACCATTGCAGGGCATTATATCATGCTGAACGCCCAGTTTCTGGCCGTGGTGCATATTATTGTGTATGCCGGTGCGATCATGGTATTGTTCCTTTATGTGATGATGCTGATGAATCTGAATGCAGAGCTGGAGCCCCAGAAGCGTAACTGGCTGAAATATGCCGGCGCTATCAGCGGTGGTGCCTTACTGGTAGTACTGGTAGCTGCCCTGCGTGATGCCAGCATGCCTGCAATCGGTACAGCATCCACAGATATAGGGTTGATCAAAAACCTGGGACAGATGTTATTCAAGCAATATGTAGTGCCATTTGAGGTGAGCAGTATCCTGTTCCTTAGCGCCATGGTGGGTGCAGTTGTTATTGGTAAAAAAGACTAATACTACACGGGCTTTACAGGCCCGTTATTCGTAATTCCTAATTTTTTATTATGCCTGTTCAATATTACATATTCCTGAGTATCGCCCTGTTCTGTATTGGTGTGATGGGTGTATTGATGCGTCGTAATGCGATCATCATCTTCATGTGCATAGAGCTGATGCTCAATGCGGTAAACCTGCTGCTGGTGTCTTTCTCCAAAATGTGGGCAGACGCAGGAAGAGTAGATGCCGGATCAGCGCAATTGTTTGTATTCTTTATTATGGTGGTGGCAGCTGCGGAAGTGGCAGTAGGCCTGGCTATCATTACAATGGTCTACAGAAATACACATTCAGTAGATATAAACATTCTTAACAGGCTGAAAAATTAATAATTCATCCTCTTAATTATTAATTGTTTCGACGTCGTAAATAGAATTGATAAATGATTAATCTAGTTTGGCTGGTACCATTTTTACCATTATTGGGTTTCCTGGTGAATGGGTTGGGACGCAGATTTTTATCCAAGTCTCTGGTAGGATTTATCGGAAGCGGCTCTGTCCTCGTTTCCTTTGTGGTAAGCTTATTGATATTTTTTGAGGTGAAAGCCCCGGGATTTCAGGCACAGGTGGTACACCTGTTTAACTTTATCTCCGTCGGCAGCCTGCACATCCCCTTTGCATTCCAGGTAGATCAACTGAGTGCATTATTTCTGCTGATCATTACCGGTGTGGGTACCCTCATCCACATCTACTCCACTTCTTACATGCATGATGAAAGCAACGAAGGTTTTGCGAGATATTTTGCTTATCTCAACCTCTTCGTGTTTTCCATGTTGATACTGGTACTGGGCGCCAACTATGTGATGATGTTCATCGGATGGGAAGGCGTTGGTTTGTGCTCTTATCTGTTGATTGGTTTCTGGTTTAAAAACACCAGTTATAATAATGCAGCCAAAAAAGCATTCGTGATGAACCGCATTGGCGACCTCGGTTTCCTGCTCGGTATCTTCTTCATGATCATGCAGTTTGGTACTGTTACTTTCCCTGAAGTATTTGCCAAAGCGGCACCACTGGGTATGAACAACCCAACCATTGCAGCCATTGCGATGCTGCTGTTTGTAGGTGCAATGGGTAAATCAGCTCAGATTCCTTTATATACCTGGTTGCCCGACGCGATGGCCGGTCCTACACCGGTATCAGCCCTGATCCACGCGGCTACCATGGTGACTGCCGGTATATACATGATTGCCCGCAGCAACGTGATTTATACGCTGGCACCGCATATCCAGACGATAGTAGCTATCATTGGTCTGGCTACTGCTCTGTTTGCAGCTTCTATCGCGCTGAAACAAAACGACATCAAAAAAGTGCTGGCCTACTCTACAGTAAGCCAGCTGGGTTATATGTTCCTGGCACTGGGCGTAGGCGCGTATTCTGCTGCCGTATTCCACGTAATGACACACGCTTTCTTTAAAGCCCTGTTGTTCCTTGGTTCCGGCTCTGTTATCCACGCTATGGGCGGTGAACAGGATATCCGTAAAATGGGCGGTCTGAAAAAATACATGCCCACCACCAACTGGACTTTCCTGGTAGGTTGCCTGGCGATTGCCGGTATCCCTGGTTTCTCCGGTTTCTTCTCCAAAGACGAAATACTGGCACATGCGTACGCCAGCAATCCGATCCTATACGGACTGGGCCTGCTGGGCGCACTGATGACCGCTTTCTATATGTTCCGCCTGTACTACATCACTTTCTCCGGAAAATTCCGTGGTACACACGAGCAGGAACATCATCTGCATGAAAGTCCGTCTGCCATCACTATCCCCCTGATCATCCTGGCGGTACTCTCCATCTTCGGTGGTTATGTAGGATTACCGGAAGTATTTGGTACTAAAAACATGCTGGCAGAATACCTGTCACCTGTATTTGCGCCTTCTGCACCGTTTGTGACCGAACATCACCTGCCTCATTCCATGGAGTGGATGCTGATGGGACTGAGCAGCGTACTGGTGATCTGCTTTATCCTGGTAGCCCGTCAGAAATTTGCCGCTTATGAAGATACCGGCAAAGAAAACACTGGTCTGGCTAAAGTACTGGAAAACAAATGGTATGTGGATGAGCTGTACGATGCCATCATCGTAAAGCCTTTGCAGGAGCTTTCCCGTTTCTTCCGTGATACGGTTGAAAAAGCAGGTATCGACAAACTGGTAAATGGTGTTGGCCGCAGCGTACAATGGGGCAGCCAACAGATCCGCCTGATACAGAACGGACAGGTAGGTTTCTACATCTTTGCCATGGTAATCGGTATGATCTTATTATTTGTGATCGGATTCTTATTATAAACCAATAGCGGAAGTTACAAGCGCAGATAAATTATGTTGACAGTTTTATTAATATTGATTCCTTTCATAGCAGGCCTTATTGCATTTGGCCTGAAAGGGTCCGGACCGAAGGTGCTGGGCATGATTGCATCCCTGGCGTCGGTGGCAATAGCAATAGGAGCTGGGTGCACTTTTCATGCCTCACCCGACAAACTTTCTTTTGTTGCCAGCTGGATTCCCCAATTGGGAAGTCAGTTCAGGGTAGGATTGGATGGTATGGGCGTGATGCTGTGTTTATTGACAGCTATCGCTTTTCTCCTTGTTTTCATCACCATTTACAACCGCGATATCGAAAGGCCTAACGGCTTTTACGGATTGATGTTGTTATCGCAGGCTGGTCTGATAGGCGTTTTCACCGCTTTCGACGCGCTGCAGTTTTATATTTTCTGGGAACTGGCACTGATACCGGTATATTTCCTCTGCTCTATGTGGGGCGGCGAAAAACGTATACCTGTTACCTTTAAATTCTTCGTGTATACTTTCCTGGGTTCACTGCTGATGCTGGTAGGTATTATCTACCTGTATTTCCAGACCCCGGACCACTCTTTCAGCTGGACTTCCTTTACCAGTCTGCAGCTGAGCATGGGTGATCAGAAATGGCTGTTCTGGCTGTTCTTTGTGGCATTCGCCATCAAGATGCCGGTATTTCCTTTCCACACCTGGCAGCCCGACACTTACGATCAGTCGCCTACTCCGGTGACCATGATCCTGTCTGGTGTAATGGTGAAAATGGGTCTTTTCGGCCTGCTGCGCTGGCTGATGCCGGTAGTACCGCAAGGTGCAGCCATGTGGACTGACGTAGCTATCGTACTGTCTATCATCGGCATTATCTACGCTTCCTGCATCGCTATGGTACAGAGCGACCTGAAACGACTGATCGCTTATTCCTCCATCGCGCACATCGGCCTGATGAGCGCCGCTATTTTTGCACACAACGAACAAAGCACACAGGGTGTATTACTGCAGATGTTTAACCACGGTATCAACATTATCGGACTGTGGATCATCGTAGACGTAATCCAGAACCGCCTGGGGGTAAAAAATATGGACCAGCTGGGTGGCATGGCCCGCAAGGCGCCACGTATGGCCATCTTCCTCGTGATCATCAGCCTGGCCAACATCGGCTTACCGCTGACCAACGGGTTTATCGGTGAATTCCTGATGTTCAGCGGCCTGTTCCAGTACAACCACTGGTTCATGGCTTTTGCCGGACTGGGTATCATCCTGGCAGCAGTTTATACGTTGAATATGATCCAGAAAGTGATTTTCGGCGAAGGAAATACATTGACAGACAGCACTACAGACTTACAGCCCGGTGAAACCCTGGCATTGAGCCTGATAGTGATCATGATCTTTGTGCTGGGTGTTTATCCTCAGCCTATGCTGGATCTGGTAAGCAAGGTATTTTAAGATTTGGGTATTTTGATATTTAGGTATTTAAAATGACGAAATATCAAAATACCCAAATCAACAATTTTAAACGGGTTTTGTAACGCAACAATATGAATGCACTAATTTCTACTGCTTTATCGGGCGTTGTTCTGATGTTTGTCGGTTTATTTGTACGCAATAAGCAGCATATTAAATTTTTTGCCATCGCGGCCATCATCATAGCATTTATTGCTAACCTGGCGCAGTTTCCTTCTGTGGAGCTGGGCAGCTATACCATGTATGGTATGATAGAAGTATCCAGGTTCAGTGTGTTGTTTAATGCAGTGGCTTTAGGTGCAACCCTGTTATATTTCCTGTTGTCCGGGAGTGAGTTTGAAAAAGTAGGCGAACATGTGGCAGATTATTTTGCCCTGATATTCTTTATCCTGGCAGGTATTTCCCTGGCCTCCACTTTCAGCAATCTGCTGATGCTGTTCCTGGCGATAGAAATCATGTCTATCCCGCAGTATGTACTGGCGGGTACCGACAGAAAAAACCTGAAGAGCAACGAAGCTTCGCTGAAGTACTTCCTGATGGGTTCTTTCTCTACCGGTATTCTGCTGATGGGTATTGCCCTGATCTATGGTGCTGCCGGTTCCTTTAATATCACCGAGCTGGGCCTGGGTGCCGACAGCGTTCATCCGCTGGCATTGTGCGGTATCATCCTGATGGCCTTTGCACTGGCCTTCAAGGTGTCTGCCGTTCCGTTCCATTTCTGGACACCGGACGTGTATGACGGTTCTCCTACCGTTTTCACCTCCTTTATGGCTACTGTGGTGAAAGCCGGTGGTTTTGTGGCTTTCCTCCGTATGTTCCATGTGAGCTTTGCGGGTGGTGCTATCAGCGAACACTGGACGCTGATCCTGTCCATCATTACTGCTGCTACCCTGATACTCGGTAACTTCAGCGCGGTGTTCCAGCAGAGCGTAAAACGTATGCTGGCATATTCCTCTATCGCACAGGCTGGTTTTATGCTGTTTGCGGTAATTGCCATCAACCAGTTTGCCGCACAGGGTATCATACTGTATGCAGCCGCTTACAGCATTGCTACCATCGGGGTATTTGCCGTGTTGATGAAGCTGAAAGACTACACTTTTGAAGGATTTAACGGCCTGGCCAAAAAGCAGCCGCTGCTGGCACTGGCTGTAACAATATTCCTGTTCTCCCTGGCAGGTATCCCCGTAACTGCGGGTTTCTTCGCGAAATACTTTGTACTGTCTGCAGCTATTCAGCATGGGCATCTCCTGTGGCTGGTGATTGTAGGGGTACTGTGTGCTGCTATCAGCGTATACTACTATTTCCGCGTGATTATCGCCATGTATTTCAAACAGGGTGATCCTGAGGTAGAACCGGTGTCTGGTGGCCTTAAAGCAGCGCTGATACTGGCAGTAGCCCTGGTACTGGTACTGGGACTGTTCCCCAACCTGCTGATAGGTTGCCTGTAATAAATAATCGATTACGAATAATATAATAGAGCGAAGACCGGAGCGGTAAATCCCCTCTGGTCTTCGCTTTTCTGTTGAAATATATCTAAGCCCGCCTGAATCCCCATTTTACCATTTGTAATTCGTCATCGCTAATTCGTAGTTTTTCACTTGAATTGCCTTAACTTTATTATATGCGGTTTTTAGATATATTTTCCCTTGCTTATCGTTCCGTGAGTGGCAACAAATTGCGCACGGGCCTTACTATTGCTATTATCGCAGTAGGTATCACTGTACTCGTCGGCATCCTCACTGCCATCGACAGTATGAAAAGCAGTATTTACAGCAGCTTTGCCAGTATGGGGGCCAACAGCTTTTCCCTGCGCAACAGGGATATGCAGGTGCATATTGGAAATGACGATGCCAAAGCTTCCAAAGGAAATAAAAATGCCAGGAAAGTAAGGAAGTCCAACAGTAATAAAACGATTAGCTATCAGGAAGCAGTGCAGTTCAAGGAAAGATATACATTCCCAGCTATCGTCAGTATTAACTTCAGAGCTTCCGGTATTACCACCGTATATAAGGATGATAAAAAGACCAACCCTAACGTAAACGTCATTGGTGGAGATGAAAATTATCTTGATATCTCCAATTATACGATTCAGGATGGCCGCAATTTTAACGCACTGGACGTTTCTTCCGGCCGTAATGTGGCTATTCTGGGTAAAGACGTGGCTGAAAAATTGTTTGGCAAAAAGCTTAAAAACGTAGTTAATAATACCATCCGGGTGGGTGATATCCGTTACCGTGTGATAGGGGTGCTGGAAAGCAAAGGTAGCAGCAATCTGATGAGTGCGGATAATGTGGTGATTACTACCGTCAACAATACACGAAGAATATTTAACCGCCCCAATGCTTCCTATCAGGTAGGCGTGGCAGTGAAAGATATCCGGCAGATGGAAGCCGCACAAGGTGAAGCAACTGGCCTTTTCCGTGTCATCCGTAAACTTGATCTCAACGAAGAAGATAACTTCCTCATCAGTAAAAGCGACAGTATCGCAGAGATGCTGTTTTCCAGCCTTGCCAAAGTAAACCTGTTTGCCGTTGTCATCGCATTTGTGACCCTCTTTGGCTCTGCTATCGGCCTGATGAACATCATGCTGGTATCTGTGGCCGAAAGGACCCGCGAAATAGGTGTTACCAAAGCACTGGGCGCTACCAGTCACACCATCCGTAGACAGTTCCTGTATGAAGCCATCATCATCAGTGTGATGGGTGGATTGATAGGTGTGTTTATGGGTATGTTGCTGGGCAATATTGTATCAGCCCTGCTGAATTCCTCCTTTATCATACCCTGGCTGTGGATACTCATTGGCGTGAGCCTTTGTGCAGCCGTAGGGCTTATCTCCGGTATTTATCCCGCATATAAGGCGTCCCGCCTGGATCCGATTATTGCGTTGCGGTACGAGTAGAATTCCAGGGATCTATTTATTATATTGTTCTTTCCTAAAAAGAAAGAACATATGCCACTATTGATCGTTATTGCAGCCATTATCCTGCTGGTTGTACTGGTTACCTGGTGTAAGATAAATACCTTCCTTTCTTTCCTGATCGTATCCCTGTTGATGGGACTGGCCCTGCATATGAAAATCGGGGATATTACCCAGTCTATCCAAACCGGTATTGGTAAAACACTGGGCTCTCTCATCGTCGTCATTGTATTTGGTAGTATGCTGGGCAAGCTGGTAGCCGAAAGTGGTGCAGGGCAGCGGATTGCCGGCGGACTCATGAAGCTGCTGGGCCCCCGTTATATCCAGTGGTCGCTGATGCTGACAGGTTTTATTGTAGGCATACCGCTGTTTTATAACATCGGTTTTGTACTGATGGTACCGTTGATCTTTACTGTGGCAGCACAAACGAAGCTGCCTGCTGTTTATCTGGGCATCCCTATGCTGGCCTCTCTGTCTGTCACCCATGGATATCTGCCTCCGCATCCGTCTCCTACTGCGTTGGTACAACAGTTTCATGCCAATATGGGGCTCACCCTTCTCTATGGCATATTGCTGGCAATACCGGCTATTATCCTGGCGGGACCTGTGTTTTCGAGGTACCTGAAACAGTATACACGTGAACCTGGAAAGATGTTTGTGGCAGCAGCCATGCCGGAAGACCAGCAGCCGGGTATGATGGCCAGCCTGTTTGCGGCCATGCTGCCGGTATTATTGCTGGCGGTGACAGCCCTGCTGAAAGTATGGATACCGGCAGATCAGCCGCTGTATCACTGGGCCTCCTGGCTGGGTGATCCGCTGATAGTGATGCTGCTGGCGGTACTCAATGGGATGTACCTGCTGGGAATACGGCGGGGCATGACATCAAAAAAGATATTGGGTCTTATGGATGATGCTGTAAAGGATGTGGCGGTCATTATCCTGATCATTGGCGGCTCCGGCGCGCTGACGCAGCTGTTGCACGACAGTAAGGTAAGTGAATATATTGCTGTCACCCTGCAAAATATGCATATGCATCCGTTGTTGCTGGCATGGGGTATCGCAGCCATTATCAGGGTTTGTATTGGTTCGGCTACGGTGGCGGGCCTCACTACGGCAGGTATTGTAGCACCACTGATCGCTACTTCAGGCGTCAATCCCAACCTGATGGTATTGGCTACCGGCGCAGGCAGCCTGATGTTCTCCCATGTTAATGATGCCGGCTTCTGGATGTTCAAGGAATACTTTAACTTGTCTGTAAAAGATACGATCAAAACATGGTCGGTGATGGAAACAATCGTTTCCGTAACAGGACTCATCGGTAGCCTGCTGCTAAGTATGGTTGTATAACATGAACGAATAAACGAAAATAGAGCATTCAGAAATTTAATATAAACACAAATGGATTGGTATCAACTCAGCAATACAGACCAGATAGATTCACCCGCTATTGTGGTGTATAAAGACAGAATCGTACAGAATATTGCACTGCTCAAAAGCATGATTGATGATGTACAACGGTTACGCCCACACGTAAAGACAAATAAAATGACGGAAGTGGTGCAGCTGATGCAGGAAGCAGGCATACAGCGCTACAAATGCGCTACTATCGCTGAAGCGGAAATGCTGGGCATGGTGAAAGCGAAGGATGTATTACTGGCTTATCAACCGGTAGGGCCTAAAGTAGCACGTTTGCTGGAACTGGTACAACGTTATCCTGATACAATATTTTCCTGCCTTGTGGACAACAAGGATGCAGGAGAGGCAATCAGTGCCGTATTTGCAGCACAGCAAAAGAAGTTACCGGTATACCTCGATCTGAACGTAGGAATGAACCGCACTGGCATCAAACCGGATGAAACGGCATTGGCATTGTATCAATATCTGCATACATTGCCTGGCATTGAACCAATAGGCCTCCATGCCTATGACGGGCATCTGCATGATACGGACATGGATATACGAAAAAAACGTTGTGATGAAGCCTATGCACCGGTACCTGTTTTACAGAAGGCTATAGTGGCTGCTGGCTTGCCAGAGCCGGTTATCGTAGCCGGAGGTTCACCTACTTTTCCGATACATGCAGCAAGGCCACAAATAGAATGCAGTCCCGGTACTTTTATATTCTGGGATTGGGGATATGCCAAAAATCTGCCGGAACAACCTTTCCAGTGGGCCGCTGTAGTCCTCTCAAGGGTTGTCTCTATTATAGATGGACAGCTCTTATGCCTCGATCTGGGACATAAATCCGTTGCGGCAGAAAATCCGCAACCCCGGGTACATTTTCTGAATGCGCCGGAAGCGCAGCCGGTTTCTCAAAGTGAAGAACATCTGGTATTAAAAGTTGCTGATACAGCTGCTTATCCTATCGGGACGGTATTTTACGGCATACCGCTGCACATCTGTCCTACTGTCGCGTTGTATGAAAAGGCATATGTGGCAGAAGATCATGTTTGTTCGGCCACCTGGAGGGTTATTGCCAGGGACCGGCAGATTATACTGTAATTCATAAAAAAGAGAGCAACTGAAATGCTCTCCTTTTTTATGGGCGTTCCTGTGAAACATGTTTGATTAATACATTCATGCTGGAATCTATGGTGGCCGCCACTTTATGGGTATTCTTCAGTTGACGGGCATCCGCGATCGGCAGCAGTTTTTTATAGAGCACAATGGTGTGTCCTTCTTTATCGCTGTATACCAGCACTTTCAACGGTAGGTCGATACCGGTTTCCTGATTTTCCTGCATCAATGCGGTACCTACTTTGGGGTTGCCGATGATGAATAATCGTGTGGGTCTTAGATCAAGCCCTGCCTGCGTTGCTTCTCCTGCATGATCAATGATGCAGAATACGTTTATATTTTTTTCTTTTAAAGCAGTTTTCAGTCTGTCAACTGTTTGTTCAAAAGAGTATAGGCTGATATACCGCCCATGCTGGCTATCATCAGCAGGGGCATGACTAAAGATCATAGTCAGTAGCATTAAAATTGTTTTCATATTATATTATTCGGAGAAAAGATCATTGAAACTCTCTGCCATTGATGGATGTGTATAAATATTGTCCCGCAGTATCTTATAGCTTAAAGCATTGTTCATGGCCAGTTGTACGATGTTGATCAGTTCATGGGCTTCGGCACAGAAAAGCGTACAGCCAAGTATTTTTCCTGTTTGGATGTCAACGATCGCTTTTAGGATACCGTCTTTCTGTTGAAGTATGGCTGCTTTGGGTATGACGGCCGCTTTTATCCGGAAGGTTTTGAAATGCAGCCCTTTTTCAGTGGCAGTCTTCTCATTCAATCCTATGTGAGCATAGGGGAGACTGAGGAAAACGGCTGTGGGATAGAGCCGCCTTTTATCAGTAGAATTATAGGGGCCTCCGGAAAGCTGATTTTTGATGATCCTGAAATCATCCAGTGAAATATAGGTGAATTGCGGGCTTCCGTTTACATCTCCTAGAGCCCATATATTTTCTGCTGTTGTTTGTAATCTGTCATTTACTTTGATATATCCTTGATCGTCGGTGGCTATTCCTGCGGCTTCGAGGTTAAGCCCTTTGGTTTCGGGTGTTCGTCCGGTTGCGATCAGCACTGCATCTGTGGGGAAATTTTCTTCCAGCTGATCCTTTTTGTAAGTGACGATGGTTTGGTTTGTTTGGGTGTCGAACTGCACTACGGTGGCTTCGGTGATTAGCTGCAGTCCGTTTTTGATAAGATGGCCGTGGATGGCGTCGGCCACATCGGAGTCTTCATGGGGAAGGAAAACAGCAGCGCTTTCCAGGAGTGTTACTTTGCTGCCGAATTTCAGGAACATGTCAGCGAATTCGAGGCCGATAAATCCGCCACCTACGATGGTGAGGTGTGCCGGCCGTTCGCGTATATCCATTAACGTTGTACTGTTATAGATATTTTTTCCGTTGATGCCTTTTATGTCGGGGATAGAAGGGCTGGCTCCGGTGTTGATAAAAATGCGGTCGGCAGTAAGGATGATTTCCTGTTGTGCCATATGCACCTTTACCTTTGTAGGGGAGATGAAAGACGCTTCTCCATCTATGATGGTAGCATAGTGTGTGTCGGCCAGTTTTTTATAGTTCTTTTTACGCAGGTCGGTCACCAGGTTTTCCTTGATCTCATGAGAAGTTTTGTAAGGCATGCCTGCGTCTGCGTTGGTAATAAGTGACTTGCTGGGGATACAACCAATATTGATACAGGTGCCCCCGTACATGCGGGGCGATTTCTCTATGATAGCCACTTCTTCCTGTTGACTGGCAAAGTAAGCTGCCAGTGTTTTACCTCCTTTGCCAAAACCAATAATCAGGTTTTTGTAATGATGTTTAATCATCGCTGTAAACGATTTAATACACTAACAAAATTACCCGGTGAAAGTTGTGGCATGAATGGATAAAACAGGCTTTTACCTGGACGGATCGGGCCAAAGGAAAAGCGGCCGCTTTTCAGACGACCGCTTTTATTTAAAACCTGTTAAGATTAACGATGCTGTATCACTCTCAGGTTATCTATCTCTCCTTTAAAACTATTGACCGTATCACCTATCATTTGCAAGGGAAAAACCAGTGTTTGCACTTTGGCGATTTTATCTTTGATGTTGGGGAAGGAGATGGTGGCTCCTTCCAGTTTTTCCACCAGTTGCCCGTTGATGAACAGGGAAGTCCCTTTATGATCGCCTGAAATAGCCACATGGGTCCATGTTTCAACAGGCAGTGTATAGTTAAAGTTGTAATGATAGTTTTCCCGGGTAAAGCCCAGTTTGCCGGTTTGTTGTTGCAGCAGCGTAACTACTGCATGAGGGGAAGAGAATATCACAGCTCCTGGCAGGTTGTCTTTAGCGGGTTTGATATCGAACTCCACCGTGTAGCCGTACCCTATTTCCGGGAGAGGTGTTTTTATGAAGCTGTTGCCACCTTTGAGCAGCAGGGTTTTGGAAGGGGTGATGTCTGCGTTGTGTTTTTGCTGTGCTGTTCTTTTGTTACCACTGATATCGTTGACCGCTGGTGTAGAGAAGTCATATGACAGTACGATGCTATCGCGGCTGTTTATTTTTGCACGCATGTTTAATCCGGGACCTTCTCCAATTAAACGGCTATGTTGTGAGAAGGAGCTGTAGTTGCTTTGCATCGTATGGCCATTCCACATTTTTTCGGCCAGCACCTGCATAGCAGGAAATACGCGGTCATGCACATCTTTTTCGGTGATACCATTACCCGCGTGGTCATTCCATACGGCGAAGGAGCCGCCTCTTATCTGTGGGTGTCCTATCGGGAAAATTGCCTCACCAATCATGTTGGGCTCCCATTTGTCGTATAGTTTGGGAAGGTTGAGATAATCATGGTAATAACCTGCGGCAGGTACGATATACAACCATCCATCGGGAGTACTGATGAGGTCATAACCCTGGCGCATCATATCGGCAGGGTCTGCATAACCGTTATACCAGGCATTCATGGTAACGCCGGCTGATTTTACCGGGGTGGTACCTTGAGCATGTGTGAGAGAACCCCACATTCTTACCTTTTTGCCGAAGCTTTCCACAAAACGGATGTAATGGTCTGTAAAAGCCCTGAATTTCTCCGCTTCTTTTTTGGAGTACTCATCTGTGCCGATATGTACTTCGTCGCCTTTAAACACCTTCTCCGGCCCTTCCAGGTACTCTTTGAACATTTTGTCGATCATCGCATAGGAAGCACTGTCCAGATTGAGGTGGTCCCGTCCGTATTTCAGGCTGGCTGTTTGTGGCACCGCTTTGGTGAAAGCGAGGGAGTGTGCGGGAACATCTATCTCCGGTATAATGCGTACTGCAAAGCTGTCTGCCAGGCTTTGAAGAGCCAGGAATTCCTTTTTGGAATAGGACCCGTCGCGGGCAGTAAGACCCGGGAAGGTATTGTTTTCCAGCCGGAAAGCAGAATAGGTGCTGTCCCAGTTGTTGCCGAAGAATTTATCAAACCCGTTGTCATTAAGATGTATGTGAAAGTCGTTCATTTTGTAGTAGGACATGAATTTCACATAGTGCCGGAGAAATTCCATGGTAAAGAATTTCCGGCCAACGTCCAGTACAAAACCTCTGACCTCGTATTTAGGATAGTCACGGGTGATGCCTTGCGGAATGTGGCGGTGTTGCGGGTCCTGTTCCAGTATCTGCAACAGGGTACGGGTAGCCCAGAACGCTCCTCTGGCATGAGTGGCCTGTATTGTTATCTGGTTGCTGATTTCCATCTGGTATCCTTCTTCGCCCAACTGGCGATCGGGCGACTGCAAAGTGAAGAAGATATCACCTTTGCGGGGTTGTCCCTGACGTATGCTGATTTGCTGGTTGCCGGTAAGCAACCGGAGATCATCACGGAAAGCAGTTACACCCGGTAATAACGCAGACGCATATACGGGATCTATTGCCAGTGTAATGGCGGCCGGCAGGGTATAGGAACCTCTGCTTCCATACCATTCACGTAGTGCGGGAATCACAAAGGGTACAGGGTTTCCGGCACTGGTGGCGTATTTTCCTGGTATAATGACCTGGATGTTAGGTACATCCATAACAGCGTGGTCGCTATTTCGCTGTAATACAAAATAGAGGCTGACCGGTGTGTTTACCAGTGGCGTAGTGATGTGTCCCTGCCGGTCTACCACAGGCAGGTGGTCGGTACCCCGGAGTTGCAGGCTGTAACCGTCTGGTGCAGCGGGCATGGGTAGTTGCCGGATATTACCATTAATGGACGGTATTGATTGGATAGAGGCCGCAAGACGGGCGAAGGCAGCAGAATCTGCAATTTGTTGGGCTGCTGCAGGTTGCCATAACAAACCCGATAATGCAGCCAGGCATACATATTTCATTGTTCACTTTATTTTTAACAGAGGGCTGACCAACATGCTGGTCAGCCCTCTGTTAAAAATAATCTTTTCCCGGATTTTTATCAGGGTTTATTCTGTGTGAGTTCCTTGTTTTTCTCCGGCGCTGATTTGGGGATAGGCAAACAGATAAGAGGCATCTGTAAATGTATCGGGCAGATAGTTTTCTTAAAAAAATAAATGTGATAATACATTGGTCTCATCAAATGTTGCAGGTTTCAGTTCCTGAAACATTGTGTACTGTTCGGTGGTGAACAGTGGTTTGAGTTTGGCTCGCAGCCCGTTCTGCATGCTGTTGATTTTGGATTTATAGGCAGGCTGATTGTTTTGTTGTAAAGACTGAATGTTTATTTTTTGTTGCAGATAGGAGGTAACAATATTGAGTAATTTGGGTTTTTGTTTGTCGGTGAGTGAAAGAGATTTGTCCAGTTTTGCAACAATGGAGCTTGCTGTCCCTTCTATGTTCATGGTAGGCGCCTGCCGATGGAGGCGGGGAAGAAGACTGGTGGCAGCATTTACAGTAGTAATGGCGACTGCCACCAGCAAGAGGATTGAGAATAATTTTTTCATATACAGCGGAGGGTTGTTGGTTACGGTATGTATCTAAATATACTAAATACCTGTAACATCTCCCTTGCCCTACTGCATTACCATTTTTACATAACGGGTACGTTCATTTACAATGTCTTCATGGGTTTGATAAATAGCAATAAGCGTTTTGTTATCAATCCATTGTATGTTGTCGATACCGTATTTTTCCAGGGACATATCTCCAACGAGGCGCAGGTTTTTGTTGTTTATTTCAAACAACTGGAAACCATTCACATCAAAGCCTGCTTCTATGTCCATATTTGAGCACATGAAATATTTTTTATCAGGAGAGATAGCAGGGGGGCCCCATACGTTGAGCGTGTCGCCATTGTCGGGATTGAGCAGTTCAAAACCCGTTCCTTCATAAAAGGTGAGCGATAACACATGTCTGTGGAGAGCGGGATAGTAGCCGGCATAAAAGTAATGAACGTAATCACCTCCTTCCTCTTCGTTGTCTGCACGTACTCTCTGTTGCCCGTTGGTCAGCTGGAAGACCAACGTGGTGCCTACACGTTTAACAGTACTGTCTTTGGCGAGGGTCCTGGTTTCGGAAGAATCCACCGGATATTTATAAGCAGGATATTGCTCAAAGGTGGCTTTATCGATAAGGCAGACCAGGAATTGTTTGTCACCTACCTTAAGGGTGTCAATAATGTCGGGGTGTGCGCTGGTGGGGTGTCCGGGCTGGGTACTGTCTTTTGACGTATAGGCGCTGTCGTTGGCAGCATTTCCTGTGCCTTTGCCGGAATTGCAGGCCCACAGCAGGTTAACGGCCAGTCCCAGCAATAATAGTCTTTTTATCATAGTACGGAATTTTACTTTCTTGTAAAGATTGAATATTTATTTTTAGAGGCGGGGAAGCTCTCTTGTCCTACTGCATCACCATTTTTACATAACGGGTACGTTGGTTTACAATGTCCTCATGGGTTTGATAAGTGGCAATAAGCGTTTTGTTATCAATCCATTGTACTTTGCTGATACCATATTGTTCCAGGCCTATATCACCGATGGGCACAATGTTTTTGTTTTTGACTTCAAACAACTGAAAACCATTCTCAAGAAACCCGGCTTCGAGGTCCATACTAGGGCAGAGGAAGTATTTTTTGTCCGGGGAGATAACGGGTGGAGCCCATACGCGAAGGGTGTCGCCATTGTCGGGGTTGAGCAGTTCAAAACCCATTGCCTCGTAAAAGGTGATATCCAGTCCATGTCTGTGCAGGGCTGGATAATAACCGGCATACTGATAATGAGCAAAATCTTCACCATCCGATTCTATATTGGTGCGTATTTTTTGTTGCCCGTTGGCGAGCCGGAAGATCAGGTCGTCGCCTACCCGTTTAACTGTACTGTCTTTAGCAAGAGCCCTGGATTCGGAGGAGGAGTCTACGGAATAATCATATTCAGGATATTGCTCAAAGGTGGCTTTATCGATAAAGTAAACCAGAAATTGTTTGTCACCCACCTTAAGGGTGTCAATAATGTCGGGGTGTGCGCTGATGGGGTGTTCGGACTGGGTACTGTCTTTTGACGTATAGACGCTGTCGTTAGTGGCATTTTCTGTTCCTTTGCCGGAATTGCAGGCCCACAGTAGGTTAACGGCCAGTCCCAGCAATAATATTCTCTTGATCATAGTACGGGATTTTGGGGTACAAATGTAGGGAATTCCTCAGGGAGAAACAGTATCACTTCAATCGTTTCCCGTCGGCTGGTGTGAGGGTGAAATAGAGGATATATCCTGCCAGCATACCGCTGAGAAAACCTGTCAGATGGGCAGCATTGTCAATGTCCTGTGCAAAGCTGACAGCAAGCAGGTTGAGGAGGATGAACAAACTGATATAAGCGAGAAAATTACGTCGGGGAACAGGAGAAAATAAGCGGGTGGTCAGCAGGGCCAGAAATACGCCATAAACCCCGAAAATAGCCCCTGATGCACCTACACCTACCACCTGACGATGGAACCATATACTGGCGTAATCAGACAGTAATCCGGTAAAAAGATAGACTATCCCAAAACGGAGTTGTCGTATAACCGGTTCCAGGAAAACCCCTGCAATCAATAATCCCAGCATGTTGGTAAACAAATGCCACCATCCCGCATGGAGAAACATGCTGGTAAACAGGCGCCAGTATTGGCCTTCCTGGATGGTGAGGGGCCAGTAATTGGCACCCCAGTGCAGTAACTGCGCCCCATTGCCCCACCAGCCGTTCATACCGACTATAACTGTGAGCAGGTATATCAACAGGTTGACAGCAACCAGCAACAAGGTGACCGGCATTAGTCTGAATCGGGTGCGAGTGTCCATCCTTTAAAAGTTACGGATAATTCCCCGCATCACGTTTATTGATAGCTATAATCCAGGTTTACCTGGGTATCTGAGCCCAGTTTGGTGTATCCTTCAGAATGAAAGTGAACCCTGGCAGTAACAGGATAACCATTTTTACAGGCATAAAAAAACTGTATAGTGTTGTTCCGGAAGTATTGTTGTGAGGTCTTGCCATAGACAGCCTTCTGCTGTTCGTCCATTTTAATTAATGTGGGATTGTTGGAGCTGACGGTCAACAGAAAATCGGATAATTCAGGTAATGGAAGCGCAAGCCCCGGTGATAATCCCGGAACCATCACCAGCTGGTTGACCAGTGGTCGCAGGGGATTAATCGTATCATCCCATTCATACCGGGCGTTGCGGATACAGATACTGGTATCCTGGCTGTCGCTGGTAGTGGTATCTGTACTGATGTTCTTCCAGTCAGGGTTTCCATTGGTATAATTCCAGCTGATAGCCTGTGTGGAATCAATACACTTAAGGGCTACAGGCATTCCTTTTTTCCAGGCGAGACGGGCGGTTCTGAAGGGGATATTGTTAGTGTCGTAGTACTGTACTTCCGTAACGTTACCCAGTGGGTCCCAGGCACTCACAGTCGCTTTCTGATCGATAGTGGTATGTCCGTTGTCCTGGTAGGCAGATTGCATCCCTGCCAGCCTGTTGGAGCTGTCGTATTGGAAGGAGTACACCTGACAGGCATCTTTCCGGTAATGTTTGGTCAGCCGTACCAGATGGCCGGCAGTATCATACTGAAAAGAATATTGCGGGATGCTGTCGCCATGTATAGTGATGGCGGTCAGACGCACAGGCGTTACTTTTTTGTTTTTGTGCGTATTGCAGGCTGTCAGGAGCACGGGAATGAGGAAACAGAAAAGGTATTTTTTCATACTGGCGGAATATGTGTATGAAAATACTAATAAGATTTCAGTTTTTCAGCGGAGCTATTGCTGAGGAGGTAGGATTACCAACCACCAGAATCCTCAGGGGTGGCAAATTTATGTTTTAAGATAGTTACGATCTCTTTACTTGTATAGGTGTCACGAGTCGATTTATCATACACACTAAGAAGGTATACCACTTCATCCTTAATAATGGCCTGAATGATTACCCGCGCACCGCCACTTTCTCCACATCCTTTATCAGAGATAGACATTCTTACTTTATAACAGCCCTTGCCTAGGGAAACGTTTCCAGTTATTGGATCTGACTGAAATTTTTCATTTAGGGAAATAAAATCTTCTTTTATGTTGGGGTATTTCTTTTTAAGGTTTTTGGCTTCTTTTATAAATCGGGAAGTTGTAATTACCCTAAAAGTCTTTGAGGAAGTCTTCAAATGTGATTCCTGGGCGTTTCCCTGCGTGGATTTCTTCGGCTTCATTCAAGCTGCGCATTATTTTATTGACTTGCCTTTTGGCTTTTATCCGAACAATGCACCGCTTAATCCAATTAGGAGTTGGCCCAGGAGACTGGCTGTTAAAAGCTGATGTTACCTGGCCAGCGCTGTTTTTTTTCAATTGAAGTGCGTGTGCCATAAAAATGATTTTAAATATTGATTTTAATGAGGAACAAACCTGAACGTTTTGACTTCCGATGAGGGTTCAGTGGTTTTTATACCTTTTGAACAATGGTGATTTTTCCATTTGGGATCCATAATCATCTTTTTCAACTTTTCAATGATTCTGGATTCAGGCATCACTTGGTTATTGGGCAGTTTCATATGTGATACATTACAAATATACCCTAAAATTATCACTCAGGATATTGCCAATTGTTAACCACTTCCAAACGCAAAAAAAAAAATCCCGGACTGCCTGTCAGTCCGGGAATATTTTATTCCGGTAAACCGGATCAATACTACTCAGCTACAACTTCAAACTCCAGTTCGGTTTCGTTGCCTTTACCGAAATCCAGGCGTGCTTTGTAAGTACCTAATTCTTTAACATCATCCAGGATGTGGATGCGGCGACGGTCAATTTCGTAACCTTTCTGTTCTTTGATAGCGCGAGCGATCTGAACACCAGTTACGCTACCGAAGATTTTACCGGAAGTACCAGTTTTAGCGCCGATTTTAACAGGAGATGCTTTCAGCACTTCCACCACTTTCGCGATTTCAGCCAGCAGTTTTTCTTCTTTCACTTTCTGCACTTTCAGGCGCTCCTGCAGTTGCTTCAGGTTGGAAGGGCTAGCTTCTACTGCGAATTTCTGAGGAATCAGAAAGTTCCTGGCGTAACCATTCTTTACGGAAACCAGTTCATTCTTCTGACCCAGGTTATCTACGTCTTGTATTAAGATAATTTGCATAACTTCTTACTTTAAAAGGTCAGTAACATAAGGCAATAAAGCCATTTGACGAGCTTTTTTAATAGCCTGGGCTACTTTACGCTGAAATTTCAGGGAGTTACCTGTGATACGACGGGGCAGCATTTTACCCTGGTCGTTCAAAAATTTCTTCAAAAACTCACCGTCTTTGTAATCTACGTACCTGATGCCCATTTTCTTGAAACGGCAGTATTTTTTCTGACGTTTCTCGGTTTTTACGGCTGTTAAGTACTTGATTTCCTGTTTTTTTGGTTTAACTGCCATAATTTTAAGCTTCAGTAGTTTTAGATTCTGCATTTACACCATGTCTCTTGCGGCCGTTGTATTCTACAGCGTGCTTGTCAAGCGCAGTGACCATGTGACGTAATACATTTTCATCGCGGTTCAGCTGGATTTTCAGCTTCTCATTGAGGTCGGATGGCGCAGTGTATTCCAGAACAACATACATTCCTGTAGTCTTTTTCCGGATAGGATACGCCAGTGATCTTAATCCCCAGGGATTTTCGTGCGTAATGTTTCCGCCGTTATCTTTAATGATATCAGCGAATTTTTTCTGAGCCGCTTTGTAATCGTCTTCAGAAAGCACAGGGGTAAAGATCACCATCAATTCGTAGTTCATAATTCCCTGTTTTAATTGTTTTAAATAAAAAAATTGGATCGCAAAGATACTGAACTATTGATAATTTCCACGTTACCCTACTCATTTATCCCCAAATATCTTGTCTTTTCTATATTTTAATGTGTAAGTATCTGTAAATCAATATAAAAGCCGTCCCGGATCACAGGACGGCCTATCAATTGCATGGTTTTTTCAAAAAGATCAGTGGTTAACGACAATCTTACTCACCTGTACCTGCTCCCCGGACTGTATCCGCAGGAAATAAATACCCGCAGGTAACTGGCTGATATCTATAGTTCTGAAATTCCTGCCTTTCACCAGATCAGTACGACCCTGATAACGAACACTGCCCTGCAAGTCTATCAACTGCACGCCAGCAGCCCCGCTTCTGCTCCAGTCTACCCAATACTGTAACTGGTGACCAAATATACACCAGAATAACTTCAACCAAAGATCTTTACCCGTTAAAAACACCGTTTTCACCGGACTATATTTTTCACTGCCATCCAATCCCCTGTATTTCAACCGGTATAATGTCATACCTGGCCACGCATCATCGTCATAAGACAGATACTGGTTCGTTTCCCGGCTCACACCATGTGCTGCCACCGTATCTATCGGAGCAAAGTGTATCAGATTACGTGAACGTTCTATCACAAAAGAAGCGGCATTGATCTCGTAAGGGGTGTTCCAGCTTAACTGGACCTTGCCGCCATCTGCCCGCGCATCAAAATTGTTTAATGGCAGCGGATTGGCCAGCACACGCAGATCATAACGGCTCATCACCGGATAATGGTCTGTGGTAGTGGTACCATAACCGCTTACCAGCTGCTGTACCTGCTGCATCACGCTGGCAGATGCAGGCAGATAAGCCACTCCTGCTTCGTCAGACCCGATCACATTATCAATAACAGATGAAAAACTGACGGTAGACCGCCCGCCCGCCAGACTCAACGGCAATGTAAAGGGCTTATAATGCAGGGTATCGCTAATCAGGTCAATATAGGAAGTGGTGGTATCAGGAGCCCGCTCTATGGTGATCGTCCGCGCCAGGTCATCATTAAAATCACCCAGCAGGATCAGATTGTGATACGGGTAATACTGGTCCAGCGTATCTTTCAGCTCTTTCAGCCCATTCCGGCGACGGTCCCAGGACACTAGCTTTTCCGCTTTGGTGCCGGTATTGGCTTTGGCATGTAGCAAAATAAACTGTATCCGGGCAGAATCATTGTCCAGCCTGGCTGTAGCTTCCATCAGATAAGGGAACCTGCCTGAAGACCAGTTGTAATAGGCTGTACTGCTGCCACCCTGACGGAGTATACCATAGGTGCGGACTTTCCGGACAACGGACGTTTTGTATACAAACGCCAGTTTCTGGGCAGAAGCATAGTCCACATCGCCAACACTATCTGCATAAGACCCGAAATCTGATAAAGTATAGGCATATCCTGGCATCTGACCCACTACTGCGTGGAAACGCGCGGTGTCCACTACTTCTGCCAGTGCATAGATATCTGCGTCGAGATATTGCAATATCCTGGTCACGTTGGCCTGCTGCAGACTGTCATTGGTAGGCCCTTGTACCGGGCTGCCAAACCATTCTATATTCCAGTTCACTACTTTCAGCGAACGAAGCGAAGTGCCGGTCAGCCGGAGATGGCTGTCGCTGAAGCCTGGCGCACTGAAACTGATAGTTCCGCTGTAAGCAGTGCCTGTGACGGCAGGAGCGAATTTCAGCCATAATTGCTGTGGGCCTGCATTGACCGTGGCCAGGGGGATGCTGAGATGAGCACTGTAACTGCTACTGTCGGCTGATATCAGGAAACCGGCCGGTACATTGATCTGCAGGTCGCCGGTGAAGTCATTACCCCAGTAACGGATCAGTTGTGGCGCCGACTGCTGCCCGGCTTTAATATAATCGAAGTCCAGGGCGGTAGGGCCGCTGGTAAGGGTAGGAGCTGGTGCTGCTGTGGTGTCTTTCAGTCCGAAATCATCGATCGTCCAGCGCGCAGCCTGGGCTGCTGGTGAAGAGGTATATATGAAGGCAATGTATACATTGGCGGCTTTGTAAGCAGCGAGGTTAATGCCACTGCTGAGACTCCATACATCGCTGCCGCTGTCAGGAAAACGACCATTCAGCGTATGCCAGGTGGCTGTCCTGGGATCTCCGCTGCCGCTGTAGTCGGTAGACACTTTCAGCTCCAGCGCAGGACCGGTAAAGGCAGTACGGCTGCTGAAATGAAGCAGCGGAACCTGGAACGCACTCAGGTCAAAAGCCGGAGATATCAGCCAGTCTTCATTTTCGACGGTGCCACCGCTATAACCATTTATCTGTACACCATTACTGTTATTTTGTCCGAAAGTAGTGCAGGCCCAGGTCTGAGCACCACTCACACTATACTGGATAAAGCCGCCGCTCAGCATGCTGCTGCCGGAAGGAGAACAGCTGTTAAAATCATAGCTTAACTGCTGCGCGCCGGTGGAAAATCGCCATACAGTGCTGTCGGTAATACCGCTGAAAGTATTGCCGGACATGTCTTTCACCATTGCACTGTCTGTAGTGATATAATAAGCACTGTTGGGCCGCAGTATCCTGTTGATGATCAGGAGATTGTTACTAATGCTGATAGACGGATGGGTAATGGAGATCGTGTCAGTATTTTGACGGGTAATGTTATGCAGGTAGATATTGCCCTGTCCGGCCTGGACATTTTCGCTGAAGACGATGTTCAGCGGAGCTGCCGGTGACACATCTGCAGACTGATTGGCCGGTACCAGATTGCTGATGGCAGGCGGGGTAAAGTCGCCGCCGGCGCCTTCCACCGTGATGTTGTCTACCGCAAAGGAAGGACGGGCGCCTGCCCCGCTGATCTGACGGTTCACCCATCGCAGTTGGACTACCGGTTGGTTGTCGCAGACAGCAGGTAAGGCGACGGTAATATGCACCAGCTGCTGCGGCAGGGTGATACCCGAGCCGGTCTGTGTGCTGGTATTGTTCTGATAGGCTGTTCCGCTGATATTGGTAAAACTACCGGTGTCGCCTATACGAAATTGCAATGTCATTTCATTGATACGGGTATTGGCACTGCCATCGTATGGATTCCTGATTGTCATGGCATCATAGGCAACACTGATGTTTACCTGACCGCTGGTGTTGACAGACAGCACCAGGGCGTTGTCTACAGTACCACTGTTGAGAAAACCCAGTTTACCGCTGTAGTTGTATGCTCCGTTGGCAGTAGAGGAGGCACTGCCATTGGATGTCAGTGGTTTGTCGGACGCAGGTGCTGCAGTGTTGAAAATGCCGCCCGGAGAGCCGCTCAGAGCCCAGCCCTGCCAGCCGTCCGGATAAACGGTGGCTGACGCCGGCAATGCGTCAAAGTTTTCCTGATAGGGCAGCGGCCTGGGTAATGGCTGGGTTTGTGCTAAAACCCTTAATCCACAAAATGTTCCCAATAAAAATAATAAAGCGTGTAAAAGTCTCTTCATAGACAGACTGGATTTAAATGAATGGGGGATTTAGTTCAGAATTTTGGTTACTTAAATCTACTAATTTGCTGTCTTTTGGAAATGTTTTTATATGATTTAAATGTTAATTAAGGGAGATTATTAATATTATTTTTTTGAAGAATATTATTGTGGTTGCTGCAATATTGTTTTCATATGGTATAATTTCCTATGTAAATGTTGACATCTTGTCAGATACTCCCGGGCTGGCATGTACTTTGAAAAAGTTCTCCCAAAACAAAATAGCCAAATGCAAAAAGGTGCAATACGTGTCCAGACGGAGAATATCTTCCCCATTATCAAAAAGTTCCTCTACTCGGACCATGAAATTTTTATCCGCGAACTGGTAAGTAACGCGGTAGATGCCACGCAGAAGCTGAAAACACTGGCCAGCGTAGGTGAGTTTAAAGGTGACCTTGGCAATATTGACATTGAAGTTAGACTGGATAAAGAAAAAAAGACCATCACCATCGCGGACCATGGCATCGGCATGACCGCTGAAGAAGTGGATAAATATATCAACCAGGTAGCTTTTTCCGGTGCGGAAGAGTTCCTGAAGAAATATAAAGGCCAGGAAAACGGTACTAACATTATCGGTCATTTCGGTCTGGGTTTTTACTCCTCCTTCATGGTGAGCAGCAAAGTGGAAATCATCACTAAATCCTGGAAAGAGGGTGCTTCCGCTGTACGCTGGGAATGCGACGGCAGCCCTGAATATCAGCTGGAAGAAGTGAGCAAGGAAGAAAGAGGTACCGAAATCGTGATGTATATCAACGAAGAAAGTGAAGAATTCCTCGACGAAGGACGCATCCGCTCCATCCTCACTAAATTCTGTAAATTCCTGCCGGTACCGGTTAAATTTGAAGGAACACAGCTCAATAATACTACACCCGCATGGACCAAAAAACCAAGCGAACTTACTACCGAAGATTACCAGAACTTCTATAAGGAATTATATCCGTTTGCAGAAGCACCGTTGTTCTGGATCCACCTGAACGTAGACTATCCGTTCAACCTCACTGGTATCCTCTATTTCCCGAAAATCACCAAGAGCTACGAAATACAGAAAGATAAAATCAACCTGTATTCCAACCAGGTGTATGTGACCGACGAAGTAAAAGATATCGTACCGGAATTCCTGATGCTGCTCCACGGTGTGATCGACAGCCCGGATATCCCGCTGAACGTAAGCCGTAGCTACCTCCAGGGTGATCCTAATGTGAAAAAAATCAACGCGCACATCACCAAAAAAGTAGCCGATAAACTGGATGAAATGTTCCGCAACGACCGCAAAGGTTTTGAGGAAAAATGGGATTCCATCGGCCTGTTCGTGAAATATGGCATGATGACCGATGACAAGTTCATGGACAAAGCCAACAAATTCCTCGTACTGGAAAATGTAGAGGGTGGCACCTTCTACACCCAGGAAGAGTATAAAACAGCTGCTTCTGCACTGCAAACCAACAAAGACGGAAAAGTGGTGATTCTGTATGCCACAAATCCGGTGCAGCAGGACAGCTACGTACAGGCTGCCAAAAACAAAGGTTTTGTTGTGGTGAAAATGGAAACACTGGTGGATGCCGCATTCATCAGCAATATCGAGGCAAAATGGGAAAACATCCAGTTTACCCGGGTAGATGCTGATATTGCCGATCACCTGATTGATAAGGAAGAAAACAGCACTACCGTGCTGACAACAGATCAGGAAGGCGCCCTGAAGGAAATCTTCACCGCCCAGGTAACCCAGCCTAATATCAAAGTGGAACTGAAAGGCCTGACCGGAGAAGCACAACCGGTGATCGTTACTCGTCCGGAGTTCATGCGTCGTATGAAAGATATGGCTTCCATGGGCGGCGGCGGTATGAGCTGGTACGCAGCTATGCCGGATGAAATCAATATGACTGTCAATGCCAACCACCCTGTATACCAACAGATCCTGGATGAAAAAGACAACACCCTGCAACAGAAACTGGTGAAAAACCTGGCAGATCTGGCCTTGTTATCACAGAACCTGCTGACAGGTGCTGATCTTACCGCTTTTGTAAACAGAAGTGTGGAACTGATAGCGAGCGGAAAAAAATAATCTGCTCAATAACATAAAATAAAATCTTTCTTTTCAGCGTTTAGTTTTTCTTTACAACGTGAAAAACCGCTCCTAAAAGGAAAAACATATTTTAAACCTGGTCCCCTGGCGATGAGCCAGGGGACCTTTTAGTTTATAGCTGTTATATGGAAAAAAGAAAGATTGTATTTTTTAACCATGTCTTAGTCCTGGGAATGTTTGTTTTATTCTCCTGTTCAAAATCAGAAAAAGTCACGCCGATAGATCCGGCCCCACCCAGAGACACTTTTCCCCAACAGACTGCCGGTCTTACCGTAGATGCAATCAGCCAGCCCGGCTCCAATATCACCAATTACCTGCTGTATATCCCCGATGGCTATAACAGTCAGACTGAAAAATGGCCACTGGTGATTTTTTTACATGGTGTGGGGGAAATAGGCACCAATATCGATGTGCTTCGTAATGTGGGTCTGCCCAAAGTAGTAAAAGGCAAACCATTTGTGATGGTAGCGCCGCAATGCCGGGCCAACTGGTGGAATACAGATGCGCTGGAATCACTTTATAAAACGGTGGTCAGCAGATACCATATAGACCCCAACCGGGTATATCTCACCGGGTTAAGTATGGGAGGTATGCAAACATGGGACTGGGCGGTGGCACATCCGGAACGTTTTGCCGCCATTGTGCCTATCGCCGGAAGAGGGAATGTAAGCCTGGTTGGGAAGATAAAAGACCTGCCCATATGGGCTTTCCATTCGGCCGATGATCCTACGGTATCTGTATCCGGTTCGAGAGATATGGTCAAAGCCCTGCAGGCCCTGGGCAGCAATGTGAAATATACCGAGTATCCTAATGGAGGCCACGACTCCTGGACCCGTGCTTATGCCACGGCGGATTTATATACCTGGATGTTGAAACAGAAGAAGCAGTAATGTCATACAAGGGAGCGAAGCTGCAAAGGCGCCAGGGATAACATTCTTGGCGCCTTTTTTATTTTGAATGTTAACAGGCAGCCCTGATATCAATTACTTTCAGTTGAAGGGTGGTTTGTCCGTTCCACTCATTTTCATCAATGTTGAAAACCATGTCAAATGGCTTGCGGCTGTTGACAATCGGAAATTTCTCTGCCATATAAAATCCTATTCCCGACAGGGCAGGACCGGTTTTACCTTGTTTTACGGAGAATTTAATGTGTTCTTCCTTTACCAGTCTGGAATAACCGGTATCCGTCAGATTGCGGGCGAGGAAAACAGGCCGCAGGTTGTCCGGGCCCAGTGGCTCGAACTGTTTCAGAATATTGTAAAAGGCGGCAGTAATATCTGTGAAGGATATTTCAGTATCGATGACGATCTCCGGTACAAGCTGGTCTGGTCTGATGCTGCTGGCCACCACTTCTTCAAATCGTTGCTGGAAGGCCGGTACATTTTCCGGTTTGAGCGTCATGCCTGCAGCGTAAAAATGGCCACCGTAATTTTCCAGCAGGTCCTTACATTGATGAATAGCCTCATACACGTTGAATCCTGTTACAGACCTGGCGGAGCCGGCTACCACATCGTTTGATTGAGTCAGGATAATGGTAGGGCGGTAGTAGTATTTGTCGATCAGCCGCGAAGCTACGATACCTACTACACCTTTATGCCAGTGGGCCTGGTAGAGCACTGTGGATTTTTTCTGCGCGATGGTGTCATCGTTTTGCAGCAGGGATACAGCTTCCTGAGTAATGGTGTTGTCAACCTCCTTGCGGTCAAAGTTGTCAGCATGCAATACGGCTGCAATGGCGGCAGCTTTCTCCTCGTCATTTTCGATGAAGAGGTTTACTGCTTTACGGGCGTCGTCCATGCGTCCTGCGGCATTAACGCGGGGTGCAATCACGAACACCAGGTTGGAGATCGTCAATTGCTCTTTCAGGGCACTGAGGGTGATGAGTGCTTTGATGCCTGGCAGGGGATTGCTGTTCACTTTTTTCAGTCCGTGAAAGGCCAGCACCCTGTTTTCTCCGGTCATGGGCACAATGTCGGCAGCGATGCTGGTGGCTACCAGATCGAGGTATTGATTGGCTTCTGATATGGGCAGGCCACGTTTCTGGGCGTATGCACAGATCAGTTTGTAGCCAATGCCGCAACCACTCAGTTCTTTATATGGATAGGGGCAGTCATACTGTTTGGGATTGAGGATGGCCACTGCGGGAGGTACTATGGCATCCGGCAGGTGGTGGTCGCAGATGATGAAGTCAATCCCCATTTCTTTGGCCTGGGAGATGAGTTCTACGGATTTGATGCCGCAGTCCAGGGCTATCACCAGGCTGAAGTCGTTGTCCCTTGCAAATGCAATTCCTTCGTTGGAAATACCATAACCTTCACGGTAACGGTGTGGAATATAAAATTCTATGTTATTATAGAGTTTGTGCAGAAAAGCGTATACAGTAGCGACTGCGGTCGTGCCGTCTACATCATAATCGCCATATACCAGTATTTTTTCGTGCCGGAAGAAAGCCAGTTCTATGCGGGAGATGGCTTTGTCCATGTCTTTCATCAGCCATGGATCATGAAGGTCTTCGAGGGTGGGGCGAAAAAACTGGCGGGCCGCTTCATAGGTGTGCACATGGCGTTGTACCAACAGCCGGCACAACAAAGGGTGTATGCGTAGCGAGGATTGGAGTAATTTTTCCTGATTTGGTTGATATGCTTTGACTGTCCAGCGTTTTTGCATTATGTTCTGGTAAAATAGAAACAGATTAAAAAGAAAAAATGTAAAATAATCAATGTAAACAGTAACAGTGGCAACGTAAAAGGAGCCTATTAGGGTTACAGTTTACATTTATTATTTTACATTTTTAATTTTTTCTTTCTAAAAAGTTCTGTCCGTCGTAAACCTTACGAGGGATTCCAGTCCGTTCCGGATTTCAGTTTGCGGGAAACGATGCAGGATAGCGAGTGCTTCATCGCGGTATTGCAGCATTTTCTGCTGTGCGTAATCTATTCCTCCTGAAGCTTTTACTAGCTGGATTACTTCATCCACACGGTCTTTTTCCGTATTATGGTTCTTAACGATATTGATGATTTTCCGGCGGATATCCGGGGTGGCGTGTTCCAGCGTGTAGATGAGCGGGAGCGTCATTTTCTTTTCACGGATATCAATGCCTGTAGGTTTTCCGATTTTGGCGGTGCCATAATCGAAGAGGTCGTCCTTGATCTGGAAGGCGATTCCTACTTTTTCGCCGAACAGGCGCAGCTGTTCGGTGGCATCGTCGTCCTGGCTGGTACTCCATGCGCCGGCAGCGCAGGCAGAGGCCAGCAGGGACGCAGTTTTCCGCCGGATGATCTCAAAGTAGATGTCCTCCTTGATATTGAGTTTCCGGGTTTTTTCTATCTGCAGCAGTTCGCCTTCACTCATCTCTTTCACTGCCTGGGATAATATCTGCAAAGCTCGGAAATCATTGTTGTTAAGAGACAGCAGTAGTCCTTTGGACAACAAATAGTCGCCCACCAGCACCGCTATTTTGTTTTTCCACAATGCATTGATGGAGAACAGGCCCCGGCGTTGGTTTGCGTCATCTACCACGTCGTCATGCACCAGGGTAGCTGTGTGTAACAGTTCTACCAGGGCGGCAGCCCGGTAAGTGCTTTCCGGGACATGATCATTGAAAAGCCGTGCGGAAAGCATTACGAACATCGGCCGGATCTGCTTCCCTTTTCGCTTCACAATATAGTGCATGATCCTGTCCAGCAGCGGCACGTGGCTCTTTACGGAATCCGCAAACTTTTCTTCAAAATCCTGTAATTCCTTACCTATCAGTTGCTTAATATCGTCCATGTAATAAATAAAAAGGATTGCTAAGCTAGGTTTTAAATAGGAAATTTTAACATTTTGGCCTTGAATTTGTATATGAAGTATAACATTCCTTTAACACAGGTTAAGGATTCCTTTAACAGGCTTTAAACAATGAGTTTAGCAGAACCTTGAATAAGGTATGTAAATAGTTTCATTTAAGCTCTAATATTGAAGCACTTATCAATGAAAATAATATTGCAAGAAAAATTTGTATATTCATTTATGATATTTACCTTTGCTAGGTAAAAAACGGGTTATTAGTAAATTTTTAACAGTTTTTAAATAAAACACAATTATGGCAAGCAAAAAGTACTTATTACTGGCAGGCGCTGTGGGGTTACTAACAGCATCTACCGGTTTTGCACAGGTTCAACCAACCGGCTATGATGCACTGGATTCTTCCAAAGTGTCAGGCAAGCGGTTGGTACAACAAAATAACTTCATGAACCACCAATCCAACTTTCCTGCTAAACCCAGGGATATGTGGGAGCTCGGTCTCAGTGGTGGTTTGCACCTGATCAGCGGAACCGTTCCTCCTCATCCAGGTTTCGGTGGTGGTATCTCACTGAGAAAAGCACTGGGTCATACCTTCTCCGTAAGAGCTGAGTACATCGGTTCTATCGACAAAGGTCAGGACTATCAGCTGCGTCCAATTTCTTCTGTTGGCGGTTTCCCTAATCCATGGGGTCCTACTGCAGCAAAGAATGGTGGTTATTTCGTTCCTAACTACAGGTCCCAGAACCATCAGCTGTCTCTGGACATGATTGCCTCTCTGAGCAACATCCTGTTCTACAGAGCAGAACCTAAAATCAACTGGTACGTACTGGCTGGTTACTCTATCGTAGCTGCTGACGTAGACGTTGACGCTCTGGACGGTAACGGTAATGGTTATGACTACAGCGGCATCAACTTCGGTGCAAAACGTAGCGATATCAGAAAACAACTGAACAGCCTGAGAGATAAAAAATACGAGTCCAACGCTCCTTCTCAGGGTAACAGAATCTCTCTCGGTCGTCACGACAACAACCAGCTGATCCGTCACGCTCTGGATGTTGGTACCGGTATCGCTTTCAAAGTAACTAAACGTTTCAACATCGGTCTGGAAGAGAAACTGACTATGCCTTTTGACGCTTACCTGGACGGTTATTCCGGCCCTGGTGGAGCTTCTAAAGACTTCTACTCTTACACCAGCCTGCGTCTGAACTTCAACCTGGGTAACGCTTCTAAACGCGTTCAGCCTCTGTGGTGGATCAACCCGCTGGAATACGCTTACAGCGAGCTGAGCAACCCTCGTCACATGAAACTGCCTACTCCAGTACTGCCTGATGCAGACGGTGATGGCGTTACTGACCAGTTCGACCGCGAACCTAACACTCCTGCTGGCGCACCTGTTGATTCTCACGGTGTTGCTAAGGATACTGACGGTGACGGCGTTCCTGACTACAAAGACAAACAACTGATCACTCCGACTTACTGCCAGCCAGTTGACGCTGACGGTGTTGGTAAATGCCCAGATCCTGAGTGCTGCAAAAACATCGCTCCTGTAGCTACTTGCTCCAGCCTGGTTCTGCCTAGCGTTTCTTTCAAAGGTAGCGCTACTAAAGTTGGTCGCGATCAGGAAGCTATCCTGGGTTCTGTTGCCTCTACTCTGAAAGCTAATCCTTCTTGCAACGTGCTGGTTACTGGCCACGCTGGTGCTAAAGGTAAAAAAGGTGGTGTTGATCTGAGCAGCCGTCGTGTTGACGCTGTGATCGACTACCTGGCTGACAAACAAGGTATCGACCGCGGTCGCTTCATCAAACAAAACACTCCTGGTGAGTCCGGTACTGTTGACTTAGCTCCTGCTAACTAATCAGTTTCACTCATTGAGATGAATAATTAAAAAGTCCTCTCCCACTCATCTGGGAGAGGACTTTCTCATTATGCCAACCCCTACCGGCCTCTTCACTGTCACCTTTTATTGCTGATCTCAATATTTCCTCCTAATTTTGGAGGCTTTTTAAAAAAAAATTTTGTGGGCATAAACATTAACAGGGTATCCCTGGCAGGTTTAGTAGTAGCGCTGGGTATCATCTACGGCGACATCGGAACTTCTCCGCTCTATGTTTTTAAAGCCATCGTAGGCGGTAATCCCATCAGCGACCTCCTCGTCATCGGAGGTATTTCCTGTATTATCTGGACGCTGACTTTACAAACCACCGTTAAGTACGTTATTCTGACCCTAAGGGCTGACAACAAAGGGGAAGGTGGTATCTTCTCCCTGTATGCGCTCGTCAGACGACACGCCAAATGGGCCGTTATTTTCGGTATGATCGGAGGCGCAGCCCTCCTCGCAGACGGGATCATCACTCCGCCAATCACCGTCACTTCCGCTATCGAAGGGCTACGTACCCTCGAAGTATTTAAAGACCTCAGCCAGCTGACCATCGTCAAAATCGTATTAACCATCATTACCGGACTCTTTATCATGCAGCAGTTCGGCACAGTGTCTATAGGCCGCATGTTCGGTCCTATCATGGTACTATGGTTTTCTATGCTGGGTATCCTCGGTATCTCCCACATCGCAGACGATATGAGCATTATGAAGGCGTTTAGCCCTCATTATGCCATAGAACTGCTGACCACCTATCCCAAAGGATTCCTCATCCTCGGTGCCGTTTTCCTCTGTACCACAGGGGCCGAAGCACTCTATTCCGACCTCGGTCACTGCGGAAGAGGCAACATCCGGGTATCCTGGATCTTCGTCAAAACATGTCTGATCCTCAACTACCTCGGACAAGGTGCCTGGTTGCTCACCCAGAAAGGACAGATCCTTCCTAAAGATCAGAACCCCTTCTTTACCATCATGCCGGAATGGTTCATCATTTTTGGGGTACTCATCGCTACGCTGGCTTCCATTATCGCCAGCCAGGCCCTGATATCAGGCTCATTTACGCTCATCGCAGAAGCGATGCGCCTCAACCTCTGGCCTAAAATGAAGGTGAACTATCCCACTGAAATGCGCGGACAGCTCTATATTCCCGGTATCAATACCATGCTGTTTGTAGGCTGTGCGGCTATCGTTATACTCTTCCAGGAATCTTCTCATATGGAAGCGGCCTACGGGCTTTCCATCACGATCTGTATGCTGATGACCTCCTGCCTGTTCGCCTTTTATCTATACACGCGGAGGGTATGGACAGGATGGATACTATTATACCTGGTGGTATATCTCTCCATAGAATTCTCCTTCCTGTTTGCCAACCTGGTCAAATTCATGCACGGTGGTTATGTCACCGTTATCGTGGCTGGTGCCCTCTTCCTGGTCATGATCGTATGGTTCAAATCCCGCAAGATCAAAAACCGCTATGTGGAATTTGTGAGACTGGAAGATTATCTGCCTATCATACAGGAATTGAGTAATGACACTACTATCCCCAAATATGCCACCCACCTGGTATATATGAGTAGTGCCGATAATCCGAAGGAAATAGAACATAAAATCATCTACTCCATCCTCAATAAAAAGCCTAAAAGGGCTGATATTTACTGGTTTGTACACGTAGACGTGGTCGATGAACCTTACCTGAGCGAATATTCGGTTCAAACTATTATCCCCAACGAAGTAATACGGGTGGAATTCCGCCTGGGCTTCAAAGTGGAACAAAGGATCAACCTGATGTTCAGAATGGTGGTGGAAGATATGGTACGTAACAAGGAAGTGAATATCACCAGCCGTTACGAATCACTCAGCAAAAACAATGTAGTAGGAGACTTCCAGTTTATCGTGATGGAAAAATTCCTTTCTCACGACAACGACCTGCCACTGTACGAGCGGATGATCATGAAGATGTACTTCTTCCTGAAAAAAATCAGTTTGTCAGAAGAAAGAGGTTTCGGGCTGGATTCCAGTTATGTAACTATCGAAAAATACCCGCTGGTAGTGGCTCCTGTCACCAACCTGCAGTTAAAACGCATTATACATTAACCGGCTGATAGAGATTTGATTATTTAGGATTTCCCGCAAAAAATCCGGATATTTTTAAGATCTTGGGTGATAGGATTTTGTGGGAAAACCCAAATAATCAAATCTCTATTTAGTATGGTGAACAAATTTTTTGGCGTGCTGGTATTACTGGCATTGCAACAAAACGTATGGGCCCAGAGCGGTCCTGCTGCCGGATATCAGGAGTTGCCTGATCCCCGGCCTGTCAATAAAGCTTCCTGGGAAGCTGTAAAGGGCAACCAGCTCCACGTTGCCTTTGGTTCTGCCGATATCCGATACGAAAAAAGAAATGCTCCCGATCCCAACAGCCTGACCTCTTCCTGGGGTACTAAAGCCTGGAAAGGCGAAAGAGTACATACACAGTTCCTCCTCTGGACCACCAACCCGCTCACTGATGTGAGTATTGAAGCCGGTGCCCTGCAGGGCGGTAAAGGGGCTGTTATTCCCGCCAGTGCGGTCACTACAGGCTTTGTACGATACGTAATGACTGACGAGCTGAATAAGGACGGCAGTGGCTGCGGTTATCGCAAGCCTGAAAACTTCGACTCTTCACTGGTGGCTGACGGTATTGATATACAGCGTAAAATGAACATAGCGGCTAATAATACGCAGCCTGTGTGGCTGAGTATACAAGTGCCGGCTGGTACCACTCCGGGCCTCTATAAAGGTCTTGTGAAGGTGAAAAACGGCAACACAATCAGTAGCCTGCCTTATGAGATACAGGTAGTTAACCATACGCTCCCTGCGCCTAAAGACTGGAAGTTTCACCTCGACCTCTGGCAAAGCCCTGATGCTGTGGCCCGGATGTATGGCGTAAAACCCTGGAGCGAAGCTCATTTTAAGGCGATGAAGCCTTATATGCAGATGCTGGCAGCAGCCGGACAAAAATGCATTACTGCCACTATTATCTATGATCCGTGGAATAGTCAGACGGAAGACGTGTATGGTTCTATGGTAAAGTGGACTAAAAAGAAAGACGGTTCATGGGCTTTTGACTATACCGTTTTTGATAAATGGGTACAATTCATGATGGACCTCGGCATCAAAAAGGAAATCAACTGTTACAGTATGATTCCCTGGAACCTGAAATTCTATTATTATGATGAGGCGAAAGGTAAAGACACATTGCTGATTGCCAAACCTGGTTCTCCGGAATATGCGGCCCACTGGCAGCCGATGCTGAACGATTTTGTGAAGCATCTGAAAGCCAAAGGCTGGTTTGATATTACCACCATTGCCATGGATGAGCGTCCAATGGCAGATATGCAGGAAGCCCTGGCCCTGATCAGAAAAGCAGACAAAAACTTCAGATTATCGCTGGCGGGTAGTTATCATGCGCCACTGGACAAGGATATCTATGATTTTTGTGTTGCCTCCAAGGAGCCTTTTCCGGATGAAGTGCTGAAAGAGCGGGTAAAAAAGGGATGGCCTACTACATTCTACACCTGCTGTACAGAAGGATTTCCTAATACCTTTACTTTCTCTCCTCCGGCAGAAGCTACCTTTATGGGCTGGCATGCTGCTTACAAGGGGTATACCGGTTACTTACGCTGGGCTTATAACTGCTGGGTAAAAAAGCCGTTGCAGGATAGCCGTTTCCGTGCCTGGGCTGCAGGGGATACTTATTTCGTATATCCGGGACCGCGGTCTTCCATTCGTTTTGAGCGCCTGGTGGAAGGGGTGCAGGACTATGAAAAAATCCGGATTTTAAGGGAAGAATACACCAGAACTCGCAACGCTGAAGGGCTGGCAAAGCTGGAAAAGATGCTGGCACCATTTGATATCAATGCGCTGAAAACCATTCCGGCAGCAGATATGCTGCGAGGGGCGAAGCAGCAGCTGAGTGAATTATAAAAGAAAAATCCTCCGGGGAACCGGAGGATTTTCTTTTTAACACAACTAAAAAAACAATCAAATGTCCGAATGGAATATCTCTAAGTTCATCAATCGGGCTTCTTCCCATCTAAAAATGTATTGATAGTATTTATTTCGGGATGGTTGTTTTGTCCTGGTTCACCGCTTACAGTGTAGTTGGAATAGAAGTGTTCGGCGGAGCCGGCACCATTTTCCAGGGCTACATTGCGGCGCAGATAGGCCGGGATGTTTTCAATTTCCGCGTTGTTGTCCATGTTTTTTACGTTGAAGCTGATGCTGCGCAGTTTGGCAACTCTTTCTGCCTGTTTGCGTTTTTGTTCTTCCAGCTCTTCGTAGGAATGTTGCATGGGCACTTCAGGGGGCAGTGGGTGGTGGTTCATTTCCTCTTCCCGGTACACCATTTTCATTTCAGGAGGCGGGGTATTGCCTGGTTCCACATAGATGTGTGACGGCCTGCTGAGGTAACCGCCTGCGCTGCTACCGCCTTGAGGCTGAATTACGTTCACATTGGGCTGTGTGGAAGGCTGTACCTGTTGCGGCTGATGTTGCTGGTGCAGCTGCTGCATCTGTTGTTCAGGTGTCACCTGCGGCTGTTGAGCAGGCACTTGTTGAACGTTCAGTACATAGTTCTGCCGGGCAGGAGCGATGGGCGCCTGCTGTTGTGGCGGAGTATAGCCGGTAGTGGGTTCAGGATGAGGCACTGCGGGTTCCATCAGACGAGGGGCCATCAGGTCTTGCGGTTCGTGGAAAAGCACGCCCTGTGCCTGTTGCGTGTTCATCTTTTTCTCATCCCCATCTTTACCCAGCTGCATTACGATTTTAGGCTCGGTACGTTCCGGTGTGGAAGGTGCCATTTTCATCTGCTGGATCGGTTTCTGTTCAAAACCGGTAGCGATGATGGTAACACCCAGTTTGCGGTCCAACGTCTGGTCGTAGCCCACACCCAGGATCACGTCGCAATCCTCACCTGCCTGGCTCTGTACATAGGCCTGGATGATGTCCATTTCATCCAGTGTATGTTCAAATTCACCTTCAGAAGAGGAGATATTGATAAGGATCCATTTGGCACCACGGATATCGTTGTCGTTCAGCAGCGGAGAAGTCAGTGCATCTTCGATCGCTCTTTGTGCACGGTTTTCGCCTTCTGCGATGGAAGAGCCGAGGATAGCCACGCCACCGTTACGCATAACGGTGCAAACGTCGGCAAAGTCCACGTTGATCTGGCCGGTGGAGTTGATAACGTCGGTAATACATTTGGCAGCAGTTGCCAGTACGTTATCTGCTTTTTCGAAGGCAGCCTTAAATTTAAGGTCACCGAATTTCTGCCTTAATTTATCATTGGAGATGATCAGCAGGGTGTCTACATACTCTTTTAGTCGTTGAACACCTTCATCTGCCTGCAGCATTCTTTTTTTACCTTCATAAGAAAACGGGGTAGTAACAATACCAACGGTCAGAATACCCAGTTCCTTACATATCCGCGCGATGATAGGGGCGCCACCGGTACCGGTGCCACCGCCCATACCGGCAGTGATGAAGGCCATTTTAGTATTTACCTCCAGTATTTTTTTGATTTCTTCAAAGGATTCTTCTGTCGCCTGTTTCCCGATTTCGGGATTGGCGCCGGCTCCAAGCCCCTGTGTGAGGTGAGGACCCAACTGTATTTTGTTGGGAACAGGGCTGTTTGCGATAGCCTGGGCATCGGTATTACAGATAATAAAATTCACCCCTTCAATGCGTTGGCTATACATATGATTCACCGCATTACTTCCACCGCCACCAATGCCGATGACCTTGATGATAGAAGATTTTTCCTTAGGAAGATCAAAATGTATCATGACTCTATACTTTTATGGGTTAGTACGGATAATTAATAATGAACATGTTAGATGCTAATTGCGTGTATTCTTTGCCGTTAATATGGTTCATTTGTCCTCTCATTATTAATTATCGTTCTTGATTGCATATATATTAAACGTTTGCTGCTCGCAACAATTGCGCCATTTCACATTTACAGTTTTGCGTCTTCTTCTTCTGTAAACATGTCAATGATTTTTGTTTTCATTTTGTCCAGAAAATTCTTGAGCGAAGCATTTCTTTCTTTTGCTTTCCTGTCCTGGATTTCCTGGGAGGAAGGTGCTTCTTCCGTTCCCCAATCGTCTTGCTGGGTAGCTGATTGTGCAGCTTGTTCCTTGGCGAAATAGCTGGTATTAATTTTTACATAATTTTCTTCGAGTGACTTACGGTCATTTTCATAATCGTTGTAACCTTTGAGTATCAATCCTACGCAGGTAGCGTACATAGGCTTGGTCAGTTCTTCGTCGAACAGGCCACTGGACAGGTGTTCGTTGGGGAAGCCGATGCGTGCACTGGCGCCGGTAGTGTATTCGGTGAGCTGGATCAGGTGTTTCAGTTGAGAACCGCCACCAGTAAGGATAATGCCGCCATTCAGCATTTTATTGTCCATACCGATCTGTTTGAGGTGATACACTACGAAATCGAGTATCTCACTCATACGGGCCTGGATGATATGTGCCAGGTTTTTAACGGATATTTCCTTGGGGCTTTGTCCGCGTAAACCGGGAATAGTGATATAAGCGTTGCTTTTAGCTTCATCGGCCAGGGCATAACCGAATTGCACTTTCATCTGTTCAGCCTGTGTTTTTAATACACCGAGGCCGTTTTTAATATCATTCGTGATGTTTTCCCCGCCATAAGGAATAACAGCAGTATGTTTCAGGATACCTTCATAGAACACAGCCAGGTCGGTGGTACCGCCTCCGATGTCTACGATGGCAACGCCGGCTTCAAAGTCCATGTCGCACATGACAGCGGCGGCAGAGGCCAGCGGCTGCAGTACCAGGTCACGGATTTTCAGCCCTGATTTTTCCACACTACGGTTAATATTACGGATGGCGTTTTTATCACCGGTGATGATATGGAAGTTGGCACCCACCTTCACCCCAGACATACCAATAGGGTAGGTGATATTCTGCAAACTATCCACAATATATTGCTGCGGGATCACATCAATGATCTGATCACTGGCAGGGATAACGGTTTTGTACTGATCGTTGATCAGCTGGTCAATATCTTTCTGGGATATTTCCGCCTCCACATCATTGCGGACAATATCTCCACGGGTTTGCAAACTTTTGATATGATGACCGGCGATGCCGACATATACTTCATTGATCTCCAGATGGGGGCTGGAGGCATAACAGTTTTCCAGGGCTTGCCTGATGGCTTTTATAGTCTGGTCAATGTTCAGCACCATGCCGTGCTGCACACCAAACGATGTAGCTTTACCGAATCCCAGGATTTCCAGTTTCCCGTATTCATTCTTCCGTCCTGCTATGGCAGCAATCTTCGTAGTTCCTATGTCGAGACCTACAATGATGGGAGCTTCCTGATTCATGGCGTTTTTTGTTTTTTTGATGTGTTAACAGATTTATTCCCTGGCTTATACACTGCTTTAGGTTGTTGCTTGGGCGGCGCTTTTGCTTTCTCCTGTTTCACTTTTTTCTCGGGCGCCTTTGCCTTTGCTTTAGTTGTGGTGGCTGGTTTGACAGCCTGTTTGACGGGTACCGGTGGATGTTCCGGTGGCCTCGCTACCGTTTTCTCCGCTGTATCTTCACTATTGTCTCCGATGGGCGGTTCGTCCGGCATAAACTGTTTTACCGTGTCTTTGGGTATCACCGGTTGCAGCGGTGCTACACCATCCTTACGCGTACATACTACCTCATTCTCAAATGCTACATTGATCCGCGTGTAATTATTCCAACCTACCTTGTTCAGTCCTTCCTTGTAAAAAGCCAGCAGTTTGGTGAATTTTTTTTCTATGTCCGTACCTTCTCCGAAAACGATCACCTGGTCGCCCAGTTTGGGTATGAACTCGAATTTCCGGTCGGGGGTGATCATCAGTTGTTCTACCTGCGCCATCCAGAAAGGATCTTTGCTGATAAAACTTCCCATGTCCACAATCTGGGCGGCAAGCAGACTATCTGTCCGCTGCAGCTTTTCCACATCGGTGGGGAAGCCGGTGAAAACCGGTACCCTGGCGGCGTAGCGCGATGAAACCGGAATACGTTCCGCTGCTTCATCGAAGTAAAAGCTGTTGCCCGAAAAGGTAAACACCCTGGCTACAGGCTCCCGTTGAGTGACTTTGATATGCAGTTCCTGTTTACTGGTGAAATAGATTTCTGCATTCTTTACCCAGGGATCCTGGTCCACCACTGCTTCCAGTGACCTGATATTGATATCCCTGATGGGTTTTCCAACCGGGTTCAATGTTTTGTTTTTTGTAAGCAAAGAGCGGATATCCTTGGCTTCAATGAAGAAATTATCATCCTTCCCTTCAAATTTCACCTGAATACCTTTACAGATACCACCGTCTTTGTCTTTATTGGCTGCTACCAGCAGGATAATAAAGCCTGTGAACGCAAGCACCCAAAGGAGCAACGCGCCCAGTCGTTTTAATATCGTCGTGGTTTTGGCCATTCTTGTGATTCCGTGATTTTATTATTTAGCTTTCAGTAACTGGCTGATCGGTTCTTTTAACTGATCAATATCGCCGGCTCCTGCTGTTATCAATAACGGGGCTGGTGTTTTCTGCAGCCAGTCCAATACTGCTTCTTTTGACATAATCTGTACCGGTGCAGTAATTTTTGCCGCCAGTATTTCGCTGGTCACTCCTTCTATGGGCAGTTCCCTCGCCGGATAGATGGGGAGCAGGATTACTTCATCCGCCAGTGAAAGGCTTTCTGCAAAACCATCGGCCAGATCACGGGTACGGGTAAACAGATGCGGCTGGAATATTACCGTACAACGTTTGCCCGGGAATAGTGTTTTAGCACTGGTGATTAGCGCGCGCAGCTCTTCCGGATGATGGGCGTAATCATCGATATACACCTGGCGATCATTTTTGATCACATATTCAAACCGGCGTTTGATGCCTTTAAAGCTCTCCATGGCCGCTTTGATCTTTTCACTGTCTATACCCAGCAGGTGTGCTACAGTAATGGCAGCTATAGCGTTTTCCACATTGTGCATACCACCGATGTGCAGGCGTACCTTGTCGATCATCCAGTTCTGCTGCACTACATCAAACTCATAACCGCCGTGTTCCATCCTGATGTTGGCAGCATAAACATTGGCTGCGTCATTCTGCAGGCTGTACATCAGTTTGTTGTCTGCTTTCAGCTCTCTTTCGCGATGCAGGCCAAACTTAGCAATCAGCGTGCCATTGGGCTTGATGTTGTGTGTATATTGAATAAAAGCTTCTTCCATTGCTTCTGCAGTGCCGTAAATATCCAGGTGATCTGCATCCATGGCAGTTAACACTGCGATATCCGGACTTAATTTCAGGAAGGAGCGGTCATATTCGTCTGCTTCGATGACTGCTACTGCTTTGTCTTTGTCGCTGCTCCAGAAATTCCGGTTGTAGTTGACACTGATACCACCCAGGAAAGCATTGCAGCCATAACCGCTGTGCGTGAGCAGGTGAGCGATCATGGTAGAAACGGTGGTTTTACCATGTGTACCTGCCACGGTGATGGCAAACGATGATTTGGTGATCTCCTGTAATACATCGCTGCGTTTTACGACTTCAAAGCCATTATCACGGTACCATTGCAGCTCTGTATGGGAAGCAGGGATGGCCGGCGTGTATACGACCAGGTTAGCCTGCCTGTCCAGCAGATTGATATCATCGGTGTAATGGATCTGCATACCTTCTGCTTCCAACTGCTGCGTAAGCGGTGTTGAGGTACGGTCATAACCGCTTACGGCCACTCCTTTTTCATTGAAGAAGCGGGCGATGGCGCTCATACCGATACCGCCGATGCCAATAAAATAAACCTGTTGTATGTTGTTCAAATCCATATATCCGAATCCCTGAATCTCTTTATCTGAAAATGTTAATAACTTCTTTTGCGATGATCATATCTGCGTTGGGGTTACCCAGTTCGCCGATATTTTTTTCCAGCTGTTCCATCAGCGCCCTGTTTTGCAGAAGGCTGAACAATACACCGGAGAGTTGTGCGCCTACCTCATCATTCTTAATGATCAGCCCGGCTTTTTTGTTCACCAGGTTCATAGCGTTGGAAGTCTGATGGTCTTCCGCAGCGAATGGATAAGGCACGAATATCACTGGTTTTTTCACTACACAGAGCTCGGCGATGGCCAGGGCTCCGGCGCGTGATAATACTACGTCTGCAGCTTTGTAGGCCATGTCCATCACATTGATGAACTCATGCACCTTGATATGGGATGCATAAGGTGCTGCAGCAGCTTTGGCTATTTCGTAGTAAGGCTTTCCTGTTTGCCAGATCAGCTGCAGGTCTTTCTGCACGATGGTTTCGAGCAGGGGCTGCAGCGCTTCGTTGATGGATTTGGCACCCAGACTACCGCCTACGGCGAAGATGGTCTGTTTATGATTGTTCAGTCCAAAGTGTTGCAGTGCATCTTCCCGGGATACGGCCGACTGGGTGATATTGTTTCTGACAGGATTGCCGGTGAAGACGATCTTGTCTGCCGGAAAAAATTTATCCATGCCATCATAAGCCACACAGATCTTTGCTGCTTTTTTGCCCAGGATTTTGTTTGTTTTTCCTGCGAAGGAATTCTGTTCCTGAATCAGCGTTGGAATACCATTTTTCTGTGCCCTTCTCAGCATCGGGAAGCTGGCATAACCACCTACACCTACTACTGCATCGGGTTGGAAAGTGTCCAGTATATTTTTGGCCTGACGCAGGCTTTTCCAGATTTTGAATGGCAGCAGGATATTTTTGAAAATATTGCTGCGATTGAAACCGGCGATTTCCAGTCCTTTGATCGGATAACCAGCCTGTGGTACTTTCTCCATTTCCATTTTGCCGGCGGCGCCAACAAAAAGGATGTCGATATCCGGTTGAATTTTCTTCAACGCATTGGCAATCGCTATCGCCGGGAAGATATGTCCTCCCGTGCCTCCACCTGCTATAATCACTTTGCGTTGCATTGTTTCTTCAGTTACGATTGATATTTATGTTATAGATACGTATCAGGCTACTGCTGCGTTTTCCGCTTGCGCCGCCATTACACGTTCGAGTCGTTCTTTTTCTGCCTGTTTACCTTCCATTTCTTCCACGTTGCGCGACACACTAAGGATAATTCCGATGGCCATGCTGGTGAAGAGTACGGAAGATCCGCCCATGCTGACCAGTGGCAGGGGCAACCCTGTTACCGGAAACAGCTGTACGTTTACCGCCATATTGGTCAGTGCCTGTATGACCAGTGTTACACTCAGGCCTACTGCCAGGAATGCGCCGAAGGCATAAGGACATCTTTTGTATATCCGGATACTGCGTAGTAATAATACCATGTAGGCCGCCAGTATCAGGAATGCACCAAACAGTCCGTATTCTTCTATGATGGTGGCGTAGATATAGTCGGAGTAGGCGTGGGGCAGAAAGTTACGTTGTGTACTGTTGCCCGGGCCTTTCCCCAGCAGTCCGCCGCCGGCGATGGCTATATTGGCCTGTTGTACCTGATAGGGTACTTCTGTATGGTCGTCGTTCAGGAAGCTGTCGAGCCTTTTTTCCCAGGTTTTGGTACGCATATCGTTACCAGACAGTTTCGCGATGGCAAACATCAGCACTACCAGCAATGCACCGGCAGCTACCATGCCGGCAAGAAATTTTACCGGTACCCTGCCGATGAAGCAGAGCAGCATGCAACTGGCCATTAACAGCAAAGCCGTGCTCATATTGGCCGGCATGATGAGTATACAGATAACCGCTACGGGAGTGATGATGGGCAGAAATCCTTTTTTGAAATCGTTGATCACATCCTGGCGTCTCGACAACTGACGGCTGACATACATGAAGATGGCAAGTTTGGCCACATCCGATGTCTGGAAGGTCAGGTTGATGATCGGTAGCCTGATCCACCGGCTGGCATCGTTGATATGTGATCCGAATGCCAGTGTGTATATCAGCAGTGGTATCGATATCAGGAAACCTACCTGCGCCACCCTGGAGTAAATAGTATAGTTTACCCGGTGTGCAAAATAGATGATCACGAGGCCCATACCCAGTACGATAAGCTGCTTCAGGAGATAATACTCCGTATGGCCGCCGCGTTCACGATAAGCCAGTGATCCGGTTGCGCTATATACGGCCAGCAGGCTCACCAACGATAGAAAAATTACTATCGTCCAGATGACCTTATCGCCTTTTGTTCTATAGAGCAAACCGTTCATATTAGTTAATTACGTTTATTCCTTACTGTTATTCAATCCCCTTTACCAACCAGATCCACTATAAAGCCTTTACAGCTTCCTTGAATTTCCAGCCCCTGTCTTCATAGTTTTTAAACAGGTCGAAGCTGGCGCAGGCGGGAGAGAGCATTACCACATCTCCTTTGGTGGCCTGCTGAAAGGCTTCCCGAACAGCATCCATCATGCTGGAGGTGTTGATCATCACCGGCGTATCTTTTGACAACGCTTCGATGATGGGGGTATTGTCAATACCCATGCAGATGATGGCCTTTACTTTTTCTTTCACCAGATCGCGGATAGCGGAGTAGTCGTTGCCTTTGTCTACACCACCCATGATCAGTACGATGGGCTTTTCAATGCTTTCGAGGGCAAACCATACGGAGTTGACGTTGGTAGCCTTGCTATCATTGATAAAATCCACTCCTTTTACGGTTGCCACATATTCCATCCGGTGTTCGAGGCTTTTGAAGGAAGCCAGGCTTTCGCGGATTTTTTCTTTTCTGATGTCCATGGTCCTGCCTGCAATTGCTGCTGCCATCGAATTATACAGATTGTGTTTCCCTTTTAGTGCCAGATCATACATCGACATGATGACCGGTTCTCCGTCAACCAGTATTTGCAACTGCTCGTTGGCGATAAAGCCGCCTTCTTTCAGTGGTTTCATGATGGTAAAAGGTATTGATGTTGAATAAATGGGTTGCTGCGCCAAATGCTGCATGATCTCGGGATCGTCCATACAATAGATGAAATAATCTTCTTTTGTCTGGTTCATCGCGATCCTGAACTTGGAAGCCACATAATTTTCCATTTTGTAGTCGTACCGGTCCAGATGATCAGGCGTAATGTTGAGCAGGATGGCTACGTTGGGTTTGAATTCCACGATGTCATCCAGCTGAAAGCTGCTGATTTCAATCACATAATACTCCGCTGGTGCGGTTGCCACCTGTCTGGCATAACTAACGCCAATATTACCTACCATGGCCACGTCCAGTCCTGCCGTTTTGAAGATGTGGTAGGTGAGGGCGGTGGTGGTGCTTTTGCCGTTGCTGCCGGTGATGGCAATGATCTTTTTACCTTTTGAAAAACGGTAGGCCAGTTCTATCTCAGAAATAACCGGTATGCCTTTTTCGCGTACCTTTTTCATCAGCTCTGTTTTTTCAGGGATACCCGGACTTTTGACGATTTCGTCAGCGTTCAGGATAATATCCCAGGAGTGATGTCCTTCTTCGAAAGTGATGTGGTTTACCGCCAGTTCCTGTTTATAGTTGTCTTTGATGATGCCGCCTTCGGATACAAAAACATCATACCCTTGCTGTTTTCCCAGCAAAGCTGCTCCTATTCCACTTTCTCCTGCTCCTAATATGATGAGTTTGTGCGCCATTTTCGTTTATTCTTTCCTGTTATATTTTAAATAATTGATTATCTCATTTTGAGGGTAGCGATGGTAAATACCACGCACATGATCGTTACGATCCAGAAGCGTACGGATATTTTACTTTCGTGGTACCCTAATTTCTGATAGTGGTGATGCAGCGGCGACATTTTCAGGAGGCGTCTGCCTTCACCATATTTTTTCTTGGTGTATTTGAAATAAGACACCTGCAGCATCACTGACAGCAGTTCCACCAGGAATACGCCGCAGAAGATGGGTATCAGCAGCTCTTTACGCACGATGAATGCCAGTGCTGCGATGATGCCACCCAGTGCCAGACTGCCGGTATCACCCATAAACACCTGTGCAGGGTAGGCATTGTACCAGAGGAAACCCACACAGGCGCCCACAAAGGCTGCGATAAAAATAGACAGCTCGCCCAGGTTGGGGATGTACATGATGTTCAGGTACTCCGCAAACTGAATGTTGCCCGATACATAAGCAAAAATGCCGAGACATACTCCGATAATGCCCGACACCCCTGTGGCTAGTCCATCCAGTCCGTCCGTTATATTAGCGCCGTTGGACACGGCGGTAATGATAAAGATGACGATCAGGATATAGATAACGAAGGTGTATTTTTCTGCGCCAGGTATCCATGAAATCAGTTTGGCGTAGTTGAATTCATGGTTTTTCACGAACGGGATGGTGGTGATCGGTGTTTTTACGTCCACAAACCTTTGCCCTTCGCGGGTTACCCTTTCGGGGTGGTTGGTGGGGCGTCTTTCGTAGGCTGCCAGTTTCTGGGTACCCATCAGTTCACGGGATACTACCACGTCGTTGTTGAAATACAGGGTAGTGCCAACGATGAGGCCGAGTCCTACCTGTCCGAGTATTTTAAATCTGCCGGCCAGTCCTTCCTTATTCTTTTTGAATACTTTGATGTAGTCGTCGAGGAAGCCGATGAGACCTAACCAGACGGTACTGAGCAGTACCAGCCAGATGTACACATTGGCTACCTGTGCAAACAGGAGGGTGGGAATGATGATGGCCGCGAGTATGATCAGACCACCCATGGTAGGGGTCCCTTTTTTGGAGTTTTCACCCTGAAGGCCCAGCTCACGGATTGTTTCACCGATCTGTTTGCGTTGCAGGAGCTTTATAATACGTTTACCCAGCAACAGAGAGATAGCCAGCGACAGCAGGAGGGCCATCGTTACACGGAAGGTAATAAACTGAAACATACCACCGCCGATGACGCTGATCTTAAATTCTGTTTTCAGGTAATTTAAAAAATAATATAACATATTGTTTTAGTCGTAGCCGTTCATCTGCATCGTGAGATGCGGCTGTTAAGTCATTGAGTTATTTACTATTGTTCCTTCCGTAAAAATTATTTGTCCAGCAGCTTCATTACTTCTTCCAGCACTTGTTTATCATCGAAGGGATGTTTCACCCCTTTGATTTCCTGGTATTTTTCGTGTCCTTTTCCGGCCACGAGGATGATGTCTTCTTTACCTGCCAGTGTGAGTGCGGTTTTAATCGCTTCTTTACGGTCGGTAATAGAGATCACTCTTTTTTTCTGGTGTACAGGTACGCCGGCTTCCATTTCCCGGATAATTGCATCCGGATCTTCGGAGCGGGGATTATCGGAGGTGAAGATGACGCGGTCGCTGCTATCAGCTGCTACAGCAGCCATTACAGGCCTTTTGGCAGTATCCCGGTCTCCACCACAACCTACTACGGTGATCACCTGTTCGTGACCTTTTCGCAGGTTTTTGATGGTGGCCAGTACATTTTTCAATGCATCCGGCGTATGGGCATAGTCTACGATAGCGATGATCTGGTCATGGGCAGACACGATATAATCGAAGCGGCCTTCTGCACCCTGGATGTCGCTGAGGGCGCGCAGCACGCTTGTTTTGTCTTTGCCCAGTAATACGGCTGCGCCGTATACAGCGAGCAGGTTGTAGGCGTTGAACTCACCGATCAGGCGGAAGTGTACTTCGGTATCATCTACCTGCATGATCAGTCCGGTGAGGTTGTTTTCCAGGATCTTTCCTTTAAAATCAGCCAGTGTACGCAGACTGTAGGTGGCCTTTCTGGCTTTGGTATTTTGCAGCATCACCATGCCTCTTTTGTCGTCGAGGTTGGTGAGGGCAAATGCCGAAGCAGGCAGGTTATCAAAGAACGATTTTTTCACCCGGATATATTCATCGAATGTTTTATGATAATCCAGGTGATCGTGGGTGATATTGCTGAAGATACCGCCGGCGAATTTCAGTCCAGCGACGCGTTGCTGGTGTATGGCATGGGAGCTGACTTCCATAAAGGCGTACAGGCATCCTTCATCCACCATTTTAGCCAGCAGGGCGTTGAGGCTGATCGGGTCCGGTGTGGTATGGGTAGCCGGTATAACGGTATCGCCTATCTGATTTTGTACTGTGGACAACAATCCACAATGATACCCCAGTCTGGTAAACAAACGGAACAGGATGGTGGCGATTGTTGTTTTACCGTTGGTACCGGTAACGCCTACCAGCTGTAGTTTGTGGGAAGGGTTATCATAGAAGTTGCCGGCCATGATACCACTTGCCTGAGCGCTGTTGTCTACCTCGATATAGGTAACATTATCCAGCAGCACGGCGGGCATTGTTTCGCAGATAATAGCTGCAGCGCCCTGAGCGATGGCTTTATCGATATACTGATGTCCGTCTGTATGTACTCCTTTCACTGCAATGAAGGCATCGCCGGGTCCAATGGACCTGGAATCGATCATGAGGGTGTTGATGGTAATGTCTGTATTACCCTGAACGGCCCTGATGCCTACATTGTATAATATGTCTCGCAGCGTCTTCATCTAGCTCAGTTCTATTACGATTGTTTGTTCGTTTCCTATTCTTGTACCGCCGGGGAGTGATTGTGTTTTCACTTTTCCGGCTCCTTTTACTACTACGCGCAGGCCTGCATTTTCCAGCAGGTACAGTGCGTCTTTGAGGCCCATTCCTGTCACATCGGGCACAGCTCCTTTAGCCTGGGCAACCGGTTCGAAGGTGATTTTCCGGTTGCTGACGCTGGGGCTAACCCAGCTGTTGTTGGCCACGGAGCCGCTGATGGGCAGCTTCAGGGTTCTGAGTATCTGTTTCCATTCGCCGCCTTTCCCGTTTTTGAGGGCCAGCAGGGTATCAAGCTGCATGGTGGCCTGCAGGGGCTTTTGTTTTTCCACGGCGATGGCGTACAGTTTGTCGGCTACCTCGCGGAATACCGGTCCTGCAACGTTGGCGCCATAGAAGCGCAGGGCGTGCGGTTTGTTTTTGATCACTACCACGCAGGTGTATTGCGGGTCATTTGCGGGGAAGTACCCGGCAAATGAGGATTGGTAGATCTTGTCGGCATAACCGCGGCTGCCGTTGGCCACCAGGGCTGTACCGGTTTTGGCGGCGAAGTTGTAGAAGGGGCTGCGCAGTTTTCTGGCAGTACCGTCTGTGGCTACGCCTTCCAGCATGGCTTGCACTTGTTTGAGGGTGCTGGCGGAGCAGATACTGTCCATGACTACGGTAGGCTCAAACTGTTTAACTACCTGGCCATATTCCATGATAGAATTGACGAGGTAGGGTTTCATCATTTTACCGTTGTTGGCCACAGCGTTGTACAGCATACAGGTCTGCAGCGGGCTTATCAGCACCTCATATCCGAATGCCATCCATGGCAGGGTGGTGTTACTCCAGGTTTTGGAGCTGGTGGTTTTAATCACCGGATGGCCTTCCCCCACCAGGTCGATTCCCGTATTCTGGTCCAGTCTCAGTTGTTTGAGGCGGGCCACGAATTTGTTGGGCTGTCTGCCATAGTGTTGAACGGCCAGTTTTGCCATAGCGACATTGGAGCTGAGCTCAAATGCGTGTTTGATGGTTACGTTCTGGGGGCCTGGATGCGGTTCGGAGTCGAAAACCGTTCTGCGTCCAACCTGCCAGCGTCCGCCGTCCATGTTAACCATCGTGTTCATGGTGGCGTATTTATCTTCCAGCACGGAGATGAGGGTGGCCAGTTTAAAAGTGGATCCTGGTTCTCCCACCTGCAGTGCGAAGTTCATGTTTTCCCAGTAGCTACCGTCGGTTTGGCGGCCGAGGTTAGCGATGGCTTTGATTTTCCCTGTTTTCACTTCCATGAGGATGCAGGTGCCGTGGTCAGCTTCATTTTGCACCATCATGTTCATGAGGGCTGTTTCCACGATATCCTGCATGTTGACGTCAAGGGTGGTGATGACATCTTTACCGTTTTCCGGTTCGATATCGTACCCTTCCACCGGAACGTAGGTACCGCCGGCGATGCGGCGCATGAGCCTTTTACCGGTAACGCCTTTCAGGTATTCGTTGTAGGTCCTTTCGAGGCCTACGCTTTGTGAATTTTCGCGGGCCAGCCCGATGGTCCTGTTGGCGAGGAGTTTAAAGGGGTTGATGCGTTTGCTTTTGCTTTCAGCGATCATGCCGCCTTTGTTTTTTCCGAGCCTGAACATGGGGAAGGAGCGCAGTTGCTGGTACTGGTTAAAGGGTACGTCTCTTTTCAGGAGAAAGTAACGGTCCTTTGATTGGTACCCATCCTGCAGCAGTTGTTTGTAGGCCGTTCTGGTGCGGTCGCCAAACAGTTGGGACAGGCTGAGGGAGAGGGAGTCGAGGTTTTCTTTAAAAACCTTTCCTTTTTTATCCCGCAGTCCGTCGGCTGCAAAATCTATCCGTATATCGAAATACGGGATGGAGGTAGACATCATTCTGCCTTCTTCCGAATAGATGGTGCCTCGTTCCGCATCGAGGGCTACGTAGCCGGTGTGGAGGCTATCGGCCATATTGCGCCAGTAGCTGCCTTTCACGTTCTGGATGTAAAATACTTTAGCCAGAATGGCGATGCCAAACAGAACCATGCCGATCAGGCACAGATACACACGCCACAATATGTCTTTTTTTACGTCCACGTTCCAGCTGTTTAGCTTTAAGCTTTTAGCGGATAACTTCCAGGGTTTAGTTGCCGGGATAGCGACTAAGGGCTAAAAGCTAAGGGCTAAGTGCTATAAATAGATACCTGACGCTGGCTGCGATTTATATGAGATGCTTGCCAATTAATTGATTTACCAGCATTCCCGTTCTGTTTAGATATCAGGCGGGCAGCATCAGGTACCAGTATTAAAGTCATTTTTCGTTTTCTTTTGTCAGTATAATTTTCTGCGGAGGGGAACTGAGTTGTTTGAGGCCCAGTTGCTCTACGGATTTGCTGACTTCACTCATTTTACTGCGAAACATGAGCTCACTTTTCACATTGATGTATTCCCACTTCAGCTCTTTGATTTCTTTGCCAAGTTGATTAATCCGGCGTATTTTTTTTTCAGCGAGGTGACTGTTGGCGATATAGATCAACGCCAGTACGGACAGAAAACCGATATAGGGCATGTTTTGCACCAACATTTTATAGTTGATGCGCAGCCGCCATTCTTTTTTCGGTTCCTGAGCCGGAGCGGGTGAGGCTTCGGCTGGTTCTTCCTGGTATGTTTCTATAACTTCTTCCTGCAACACGTGCTATGCCTTTTTAAAAAATTGACAATATAAAATTGAAAGCAAATCACAACAGATGTGTATAGGATAGGATAGGATCTTGATGATACGGCGTAAGGCAGTATCAAGCTGTTTTTTCGGCTACCCGCAGTTTTGCGCTTCTCGATCTGCTGTTTAGTTTCAGTTCAGCATCGCTGGCGGTCACCGGTTTTTTTGTGATTAATCTGAACAATTTAGGGGGTGTTTCCTTTCCAAACGGATCTTCTGGTGCTTCCTCGAAACTGCCTGTCTTCATAAAGTTTTTAACCAGCCTGTCTTCCAGCGAGTGGAAGGTAATGATGGCCACGCGGCCACCTGGTTTCAATACACTGGCGGACTGTGTGAGCAAATCTTTTAAAGCGCCCAGTTCATCATTAACGGCTATACGCAAAGCCTGGAACACCTGTGCCAGATATTTTTGCGGGTTGCCTTTTACAATAGGCTGGATCACGGATTTGAATTCCGTGATAGTACGCATGGGGTGTGTTTTTCTTTGCCGTACAATGGTTTGTGCCAGGGTTTTGGCATTGGTAACTTCGCCGTATTCCTGAAAGATCAGCTGTAACCTTGCTTCGCCCCAGGTAGCCAGAATCTGTGCTGCCGTGAGGGCTGTTCTCGTATCCATTCGCATGTCCAGGTCGCCGTTGAAGCGAATACTGAATCCTCTTTCGGCAGTATCAAACTGGTGTGATGATACGCCCAGATCTGCCAGTACTCCGTCTACCTGTTCTGCTTTGTGAAGTTTCAGAAAACGTTGCAGGTGCCGGAAATTTTGTTGTACAAATGTTACACGTTCGTCTATGATCCTGTTACGATACGCATCTTCATCCTGATCAAATACAATCAGTCGTCCTTTTTCGCCCAGTTTCTCCAGTATGGCCCGGGAATGTCCTCCGCCTCCAAACGTAGCGTCTACATACGTCCCTTCGGGATTGATATGCAGCAACTCCGTTGTTTCCTGCAGCAGAACGGGTAGGTGATATTGTTGTTCGCCCATATGCTCCAGTTTAAATTGAAATATTGTTGTCTCCTCCTCCCATTACCTGTTGAGCCAGATCACTGAAGGCCCCTGGTGAGAAATTTTCAAAGAACTCCTGGTATTTACCTTTATCCCAGATCTCGATTTTATTGGATGCTGCTGCCAGCACAATATCTTTTTCCATATTCGCATACGACAGCAGGTTTTTCGGTACCAGCAGTCTTCCTGCGCTATCCAGCTCCAGAATGGTTGCCCCGTTGAGGAAGTAGCGCCTAAATTCCCTTACTTTCGGGTCAAAGTCGTTCAGCTTGCTGACACGTTCGAAAATGGGCTGCCACTCATTCATGGGATACAATGACAAGCATTTTTCAAAGCCGCGATTGATGACAAACTGACCTCCTGCCTCTGCTGCCAGCTGCTTTTTGAAGCCAGCAGGCAGTAGAAAACGTCCTTTGGCGTCTAGCGTAGCCTCATATTCGCCTAGAAAACCTGTCATACCATGGGGCAAAGTACTTGAAAAACCATTTTCTAACACAAAATAACACTTTTTCCCACTTTTTAACGAAAAAATACTTTATAAATTTTTTCCACAGGAATAGAATGGCCAAGGTACAGGGTTTAGCCCTGCTTTGTGCACCGGTTTTAGGATGTGGATGTGAAAATATGTGGATAATAGATATTTATATGTTAATAACCTGTTTATAACTGGTAAAAAACACGCCCGTATTGCCATTGCGGATCTACGGTTGACTGCGGTATTTCGTCAGTGCCGAAAGAAAAATTTATTTTACAGATAGGGTTTTGTTTTAATTTGAATAGCTCTTTTTACCTTTTTTTGATGGTTATCCCGCCATTTTTTATTTTCGGCAGCCAAAGGCAAAATAGGTCCCTTACCAGAGAAAATACCCTGTTTCAGCGACTTAACTGCCTCTTTTGCAAAATTTTAACAGCAATGAAAATCTCTTCGCCTTACATTTACATTTAATTCTTAACTTTGCGACTCTTTTATGCGGAAATTTTTATTGTATAGCAGTTTTCTTGCACTTATCGTTGTAGCTTCTTCCTGTAATAATGAATTGAGGAGGATAGAAAAAAGCAACAACTTCGAAAAGAAGCTGGCTTATGCAGATAAGCTGTACCAGAAGAAAAAATACAATACAGCACAAACGCTCTATCAGGATCTTCTACAGGTGTATAAAGGCACTGAGAAGTTTGAAGGCCTGTATTACAATTACGCATATTGTTCCTATTACGTTAAGGACTATGTACAGGCAGCTTTCCACTTTAAAAACTACCTGGACGTATTCCCCAACAGCCCCAGAGCGGTAGAAATTGACTATATGCAGGCTTATTGCTATTACAAGCAGTCGCCCAAGGTATCACTGGATCAGACCAATACCATGAAGGCCATTGCCCAGATGCAAACCTTCATCAACAACTACCCCCAATCGGAAAAAGTGGCAGAAGCCAATCTAGTGGTTGAGCTTTGCCGCCGTAAACTGGAAAAAAAGGAATTTAACAGCGCTGAACTGTACTATAACCTCGGTTTTTATAAAGCTGCCGGTATTGCCTTCAAAAACCTGATGCGCAATTACCCCGACTCCGATAAAAGCGACGGTTACAAAATAATGGCCATCCGGGCTTACTACAATTACGCTAAAAACAGTGTGGAAGAAAAACAGAAGGAACGCTACGAGACCGTTATCAGCGAATACCTCGACTTCGCAGACCACTACCCTAACAGCAAATTGAAGGTGGATGCAGAAAAATTTTATACCTTAGCGCAAAATAATATTAAATCACTGGAAAATGAGCAAAATAAAGAGAAGTCTAACCAGTAGTCTTAATCCCTGGGTAGAAACCAAAAATACTACCGATATTAAGAACCGGACCGGTAATTTATATGAGTCTATTGCCGTGATAGCCAAACGCGCCAATCAGATCAATATTTCCGTGAAAGAGGAGCTCCATTCCAAGCTGGAAGAGTTTGCCAGTCATACTGACAACCTCGAAGAAGTTCATGAAAACAAGGAGCAGATTGAGATTTCCCGCTTTTACGAAAGAATGGCGAATCCAGCTATCCAGGCTACCCAGGAATTCCTGGACAGCAAAATTTATTTCCGCAAGAACGACGACGATCTGTTCAGCTAATCCGCCACACTTTATTTAGTGAGGTGCATGATTGCGAAAAATAAAAATATTAATTTCATGGCGGCAGAATCTTTTCTGCCGCTTTTTTTATGGACGATATCAAGATGCTACAAGGAAAAAAAATCCTCCTGGGCGTGTCTGGCAGCATTGCCGCCTATAAAGCTGCTACCCTCACCCGTCTCCTGGTGAAGGAAGGGGCCATCGTAAAAGTGATCATGACGCCTGCCGCGGCCGACTTCATCACTCCGCTCACCCTCGCCACCCTGTCTAAAAATGAAGTGCCGCTCCATATCAGCGACCATAACAGCTGGAACAACCACGTGATGCTGGGCCGCTGGGCCGATGTAATGCTCATCGCCCCCGCCTCCGCCAACACCATCGCCAAAATGGCTAATGGCCTGTGCGACAACCTCCTGCTGGCCACCTACCTCTCCGCCACCTGCCCGGTGCTGTTTGCCCCGGCCATGGACGAAGACATGTGGAAACATCCCGCTACCCGCCAGAATATAGCCCGCCTCCAGCAATACGGCCACCAGCAGATCCCCGTCACCGCCGGTGAACTGGCCAGCGGTCTTATCGGAGAAGGACGTATGGCCGAACCGGAAAATATCGTGGCCCTGCTACGCCGCCATTTCAGCGTAGCCGCCAGCGCCCGTAAACCGCTCGACGGCAAAATAGCCGTGGTAACCGCCGGTCCTACCATTGAACACATCGATCCTGTAAGATATATCAGCAACCACTCCAGTGGTAAAATGGGCATCGCCATCGCGGAAGCCCTCGCCGATGCCGGCGCTCAGGTGAAACTGGTGCTGGGACCCACCAACCTCACCACCCACCACAATGGTATTGATATCATCCCGGTACAATCCGCAGAAGACATGTTCCGCAGCGTGATTGCAGTATATCCACTGTCGGATATCGTGGTGGCCGCCGCCGCCGTGGCTGATTACCGCCCGGTTCAGATAGCGGATAAAAAAATCAAAAAAGGAGAAGATAAGTTTAGCATCTCCCTGGAAAAAACACATGACATACTCCGCACCCTGGGAAATAATAAAGGTCCCCAGCAACTGCTGGTAGGCTTCTCCCTGGAAACAAACAACGAAAGGGAGTATGCACTCAAAAAACTGCGTGATAAAAACCTCGATATGATCGTGATGAACTCCCTCGCCGATCCCGGCGCCGGTTTCAATCATGATACCAACAAGGTAACCCTGTTTGACAACAGAGGAAAAGAACGTGATATTCCCCTCAAATCCAAACAGGAAGTAGCCAGAGATATTGTTTCAGCTATAATTGAACTGCAACATGCGTAACCGTTTCCCGTTCATCCTGCTGCTGGCAGGCATCTTCGTTTTAATGGCCAACTGCCTGCAGGCGCAGGAGATCAGGGCCAATGTCACCGTAGTGGCTAACCAGGTACAGGGTGTGGACAGGAAAGTGTTCACCACGCTGCAAAATGCACTGAAGGAATTCCTCAACAACCGTCACTGGTCTGATGACGTCTTCACACCGGCAGAAAGGATAGAATGTAACTTCCTGCTCAATGTGACAGGCGTACAGGGAGAAAACACCTACAAGGCCTCCCTTACCATACAGGCCACCCGCCCGGTGTACAACAGCGGTTATGTGACCAGCCTGCTCAATACCCAGGATAACAACGTAGTGTTCCGGTATGCTGAGTTCCAGCCACTGGAATTCAGCGACAGCAGGGTAGTAGGCAACGATCCGATGGCCTCCAATCTTACTGCTATCATGGCCTATTATGTGAATATCATCCTGGGCCTGGACTATGACTCCTTCTCTCCCCGTGGCGGCGATATGTATTTCAAAAAGGCGCTCAATATTGTGAATAACGCGCCCGACGGAAAAGATATCTCCGGCTGGAAGGCTTTTGAGGGTAACCGTAACCGTTACTGGCTGCAGGACAACCTGCTGAACGCCAAGTTCCTTAACTTTCACGATGTGATGTACCAGTACCACCGTAACGGACTGGACGTGATGTATGATGATGTGAATAAGGGCCGCGCTGCTATTATGAACTGCCTCAACCTGTTGTATACCATCTACCAGGATGTGCCCAACTCTATGCTGATGCAAACATTTTACGCTGCCAAAGCCGATGAACTGCAGAAGATATTTTCGAAAGCGATGCCACAGGAGAAAAGCAGGGCTGCTGAACTGCTGGCCCAGATGGACGTGCCCAATGCACAGAAATATCAGCAGATGAAATAACAGTCCGGCTATCCACCGGACATCCAATTTTTATAGAAGAATGAACAACAGTTTTAAAGCGCTCATTACAGGATTAATAATATTGACGGCATCATGCGGCGAGCCAGGCAACGTGCCCAAACAATATATAGGGAAAGAAGAAATGAGCAGGATACTGGTAGATATGACCCTGGCAGATGCCTATGGCAACGAAGTAAGTGCAGAGACACTGCGGTTGCCCGACTCCCTGCGTCAGGAAAAAATAAAGATCCTCTATAAGCAGGTACTGGACCTGCACCATGTATCTGTAAAGGATTTCATGAAAAGCTACAACTGGTATGAAATGCATCCCGACAGGCTGAAGGATGTTTATGAAAAAGTACAGGCCAACATCGATATGCGAAGAAACAAACTGGGTAACCCCACTGATGAAAACGCACCGGTGATGTTCCGCCTGAAGGGCTTTTTCCCTCATGCCGACAAAGCTTTCCTGGTGCCCGTTTCCGATACAGTGCGGCCTTTTATCAAACGACAGCCATAGATCAATATAAAACACCAAAACATGAACAAAGTAGTAGCAAATGCAGACGAAGCCATACAGGACATCCGGGATGGCGCAGTGATCATGCTGGGAGGGTTTGGTTTGTGTGGAATACCGGAAAACAGTATCGCAGCGCTGGTCAGAAAAGGAGTGAAAGACCTGACTTGTATCTCCAACAATGCAGGCGTAGACGATTTCGGTCTGGGAATGCTGTTGAAAACCCGTCAGATCCGCAAAATGATGTCGTCTTATGTAGGCGAAAACGCCGAATTTGAAAGACAGCTGCTGGCCGGAGAACTGGAAGTCGACCTCATCCCACAAGGTACATTAGCCACCCGCATTCAGATGGCCGGTATGGGCATCCCCGCCTTTTTTACACCTGCCGGTTACGGCACTGAAATCGCTGAAGGAAAAGAAACCCGTGAATTCAATGGTAAGCACTATCTCATGGAGATGGCCCTGCATGCCGATTTCGCCATCGTAAAAGCCTGGAAAGGGGATACGCTGGGCAACCTCCAGTTCCGGAAAACAACCCGCAATTTCAGCACCTCCATGGCCAAAGCAGGGCAGATCACCATCGCAGAGGTGGAAGAGCTGGTACAGCCGGGACAACTCGATCCGGACCATATCCACGTACCCAGCATCTACGTGCACCGCATCTTTGCCGGCACGAATTATGAAAAACGGATAGAACGCAGGACCGTAAAGATCTAGCCTGCGACTGCCCCATTATTCCACTTTCCAAAATCAGTAATTTATGCCTCTCGATAAATTTGGCATCGCCAAAAGAATAGCAAAGGAGTTAAAGGACGGTATGTATGTTAACCTGGGCATTGGCATTCCTACGCTGGTAGCCAACTACATCCCTGCCGGCATGTCCATCATGCTGCAGTCTGAAAACGGTATGCTGGGCATGGGCCCCTATCCGGTTGCGGAAGATATTGACGCTGACCTCATCAATGCTGGTAAAGAAACCGTTACCCTCCTGTCTGGTGGCAGCTTCTTTGACTCCGCCGAAAGTTTTGGCATGATCCGCGCAGGTAAAGTAGACCTCACCGTGCTGGGCGCCATGGAAGTGTCTGACAACGGTGATATCGCCAACTGGAAAATACCCGGTAAAATGGTGAAAGGCATGGGCGGCGCCATGGACCTGGTAGCATCCGCCAAAAATATTATCGTGGCCATGATGCATACCAATCCCAAAGGTGAAAGCAAACTGCTGCCAGCCTGTACATTACCCCTCACCGGTGTGAACTGTGTGCGCAGAATCGTTACCGAACTGGCTGTCCTCGATGTAACACCGCAGGGTTTCCGCTTGCTGGAACGCGCTGCTGATGTTAGTGTTGAGGAGATTAAAGCCAAAACAGCCGGAAGATTAATTGTAGAAGGTGAAATAGGCGTCATAGAACTGTGATGAATTTTGATAATAACTGATGTTCCTGATAAGCGAAGATCAGTGCGAATAAAGAGAAAGCCCCGCTTGATAAATTCAAGTGGGGCTTCTCTTTTCCGGATTTATATTTACGCTTGTTTTTACTTAACTAATAAACACTGCCAGCAAAAAACAGTACTACATCTATGAAAAAGATTCTATTCTGTACATCAGCACTTGTGTTGCTGATTCATTCCCTTAAAGGACAAAATCTGCAAGCAGTAACAGATACCGGCAACAGCACCAGCAATCTGGTACGTGTCGAGGGGGTGAATAATATTCCAGGTACCGGCGCCGGGCTTGAATTATATTACACTAACGGTCAGGGCTATATTCAAAGCCGTAACAGAACAGGCAACGTTAATACTGTTTTAAACCTGGCCGGATCATTGATCAATACAACGTCCCGCACGCTGATCAACTTTGCACAGGATGACGGCTCAACAGCATTACAGGTGAATGGTGGAATTAAAACCAACGGTGCTTCCTATCGGGCCTTCACAGCAAATACCACCTATGGCTATGCCACTATTGATCTGACGGATAATAATAACAGGCGCGTATTTATGGGATACAATGCAGCCCCCCACTACTAATAGTTATGCCACATTTGGAGTTGTAGATGATAACGGCGTGGAAAGAGGATTATATATGCAGCGGGCATCAGGATATGTAGGTATTGGAACAACAACCCCACAACGGCCGCTGGATGTAGCCGGGCCTATACGTATATCTTCAGATAATAATGCTGTCATAGATTTTTCAAATTCCACAGATAACCAGATATGGTTTAACAAGGCCGATACGAGTCTCAATTTCAAAGCAGGTGGTGTCGAGAGATTCGTTGTTTTAGGAAATGGTAACGTTGGTGTTGGTACGCTCCATCCTCAGTCCAAATTAGCTGTAGCCGGTATTATCACCGCTCAGCGGGTAAGAGTAACATTATCTGATTGGTCTGATTTTGTATTTCATGAGGATTATCAATTACCAACATTACAGGATATTGAAAAATACGTTATTGAACATAAACATCTACCTGATATTCCTTCTGCTGAAGAAGTTAAAAAAGACGGTATAGAGTTGGGGGAGATGAATAAAAAACTACTTCAGAAAATTGAAGAACTGACTTTACATCTTATCCGCCAACAGAAAGAAATAGATTCACTGAAAGAATGGAAGAAGGGAGTAGAAGGGAAATAAGATCAGCTTGCCTGCTACATTATTATTACAGCTGGATGATGAACGGAGCGATGGCAGCGTGCTGAGCACTTGGTCGGGCCCATCAGATGGATGGTTTTGTGGGTATTCGTTTTGGTGGACTGTGTAAATAAGCGCAATTAAATTTAACATTTCCTTGGTGGCTGACCATGAAGGTCAGCCACATCCATGTGGTCAAAATCACAAAATAATTGGGTAACTTACACTTTGCTAAACACAGTTCGAGTGCAAGTTGGTTTTCTTTGTTACAATGGTAAATATTTCCCCGCTGGAGACCCGATCCTTACGGCAGACAACCGCTCTTTCCGCTACGGGGATGGATGTTTTGAAACCCTGCGAGTATATCAGGGGAAAGTATTGCTGAGCGACTTACATTTTGAGCGCTTAATGGCCAGTCTTAACCTGTTGCATTTTGATGTTCCTCCTTACTTTAACAAGGATTTTTTCATCACACAGATACTGGATCTGTGCCATAAAAATAGTCATACCGATATTGCCCGTGTCAGGTTTTCTGTATTCCGCTCAGAAGGCGGATTATATGAGCCTGTTAATAATACTCTCAACTATATAATCCAGGTATGGGAACTGAACAAATCAGTTCTTGAACTCAATGAAGTGGGCCTGGTACTGGATGTATTTCCGGATGCCAGAAAAAGCAGCGATAAATTTTCCTCCATTAAATCCAATAACTGCCTGCCATACGTGATGGCCGCCATGTACGCCAAACAACATCGCATCAACGAAGTGGTGTTGCTTAATCAATACGGCCGTGTTGCAGACAGTACCATTGCTAATGTATTTATTGTGCATCATAATACGATCTACACACCTCCACTCTCGGAAGGTGCTGTATGTGGTGTGATGCGCAAACATCTGCTGAAGACAGAGCTTCCTTTTAAAATAGAGGAAAAGCCATTGACGGTGGAAGATCTGGAAAATGCGGATGAAATTTTTTTAACAAACGCAGTCCAGGGCATCCGCTGGGTAGGCGTTTTCCGCGATAGTAGCTATGGGAATGCAACAGCTGCCATACTACATGAAGTACTGTTCGACGGAAAATTATAACCAGCGATGTAATGGTGTGAAAGGGAGTAAAGAACGCTAAAGAAGCGGCTTTGCTCCCTTTTTCAGCTCTGCGTGATAAATTTGATGCATGGCTCCAAAAATCAATCTCTGCTGGTTCCGCCGTGATCTCCGCCTGAATGACCAGGCTGCTTTGTATCACGCATTGAAAGACAACAATCCGGTGGTGCCCGTGTTTGTATTTGATACCAATATTCTGAATGATCTGGAAGATAAACACGACCGCCGGGTGACGTTTATTCATGACGTGCTGGAAGATATACAAAGACAACTGGTTGCCAAAGGAACAACCCTTGATGTATTCTATGGTACACCTGAAGACGCTTTCCTGCACTGGACTTCCCGCTATCAGGTAGAAAAGGTGTTTGCCACCAGTGATTACGAACCTTATGCCCGGAAACGGGATGCAGATGTGGCTGCATGGCTGCATAAAAAGAAGATCTCCTTTCACTGTTATAAAGACCAGGTAATATTTGAAAAGTCTGAAGTAGTGAAAGATAACGGTGACCCGTATACGATTTTTACACCTTACAGCAAACGTTGGCTGGCTACACTAAAACCGTTTTATCTGAAGCCATATCCGGTGGAAAAATATGAAGGCAACTGGTACCAACAGCGGCCATTAAAGTTACCATCACTGGCCATGATGGGTTTTAAAGCCGGAAAGAAAGACTTTCCCTCCAAAGAATTTCCGGAAAGCATTATCACACATTATGATCAGACCCGTGATTTTCCGGCGCTGGCAGGCACTTCCGGATTAGGTGTACACCTGCGCTTTGGTACGGTGAGCATTCGCGAGCTGATGCAGCGGGCGATGCAACTCAATCAAACATTTGCAAAGGAACTGATCTGGCGTGATTTTTTTCAGATGATACTCTGGCATTTCCCGCAGGTGGCAGGGGCTTCTTTCCGGAAAGAATATGATAATATCCGCTGGCGTAATAATGGAGCGGAGTTTGAGCATTGGTGTGTGGGGCAGACAGGTTATCCGATTGTAGATGCTGGTATGCGGGAACTGAATGCCACGGGGCATATGCATAACCGTGTGCGGATGATCACTGCCAGTTTTCTGACCAAACATCTGTTGATCGACTGGCGCTGGGGAGAAGCTTATTTTGCAGCCAAACTGCTGGATTATGACCTGGCTTCAAATAACGGAAACTGGCAATGGGCGGCTGGTTGCGGTTGTGATGCTGTTCCTTATTTCAGGGTATTTAACCCCGCCTTACAAACAAAGAAATTTGATAAAGACTTGCAGTATATCCGCCGTTGGGTACCTGAATTTGAAGACTCCTCTTATGTACCTCCCATTGTATCGCATGAGGAAGCGCGTAAGCGTGCTATTGCGGTTTACAGCCAGGCAGTGAAACATTAGTTTTATCTAAAAACAAAGACGCGGAGATGTACATCATCTCCGCGTCTTTGTTTTTAATATTGTTACTTCCCGATTAGTGCGTTGGTCTAACACGATTAGCTGCTTCCATAAGCGCTTCTACTGCTGCTCTGCCTTCAGTGCCGAGGTCTAGGCTGTAGTCGTTCACATAGAGATCGATATGCTGGCGCATCACCTGTTCATCCATTTCCTGTGCATGTGATTTGATATAATCAGATAGATGAGGGTATTCACTGTAGGCATGCTGCAGGCTTTTGTGGATGAGGGCATCTACTTTGGCGCGGGTTTCGGCCGGAATATCCTTACGGATGAATATACCGCCCAATGGGATAGGGTTACCGGTGGTGGATTCCCAGTATTCTCCCATGTCCATGAGTTTAACGAGTCCTTTGAGCTGGTAGGTGAATCTGTTTTCGTGTATGATCACGCCGGCATCTACGTCGCCATTGAGGACAGCGTTTTCTATTTCTGAAAAGAGCATGACCTGTTTGTTTTTGGCTTCCGGGAAAGCGATGGAGAACAGCAGGTTGGCCGTGGTGTTTTCACCGGGGATGGCTATTTTCAGGTTTTTGATTTCTTCTTTTGGAATATCTTTTCTGGCGATCAGCAGTGGGCCACAGCCTCGGCCCAGGGCGCTGCCGCTGTTGAGCAGGTCATACTGGTCCCTGACTTTCAGGTATACGGCAAAACTCAGTTTGGTAACCGGTAATTTCCCTTCCAGAGCCCAGCGGTTGAGTGTTTCCACATCTTCCAGTTGGGTATCGAATGTAAAGCCTTCCGTATCGATCTTATTGTTAACCAGTGCGTCGAAGATAAAAGTATCATTCGGGCAGGGCGAGAAACCTAATGATAAATGCATATACTTTGAAAATTTTATTTATTACGATAAGCTGGCCAGTGACTTAACGATTGAAATGAGTTCTTCATTCAATGTTTTCACGGACAGCGGAATATTCCATTTGCTCTTATCGCGTATTTCCACGTAGTTGGAGAGACTGCGTATCTGCAGGAAAGGTATTTTTTCGCTGAGGCACGCATAGTGGAAGGCGGCACCTTCCATGCTTTCTATGTCGGGCATATACTTGCTTTCGAGCCGGGTGATGCTGTGGGTGCTGCCGCTGACCATGTTAACGCTGGCGCTGGTTGCTTTGGGTAGCTGGGGAATGTAGGGCAGGCCGGCGAAGGTGTTGACCAGGGCGGTACCGGTGAAAGGTGGCTGGGAGGGCTGCCATAGCTGGATATCAAATAAATCCTTAAACTGTTCATTGTCTTCTGCGCCCAGGTCGGCCAGGTATTCGCGGTCTACCATTACGAGTGAGCCCAGCTCCCAATCGCGGCGGAAACTGCCGGCAATACCTGCCTGTACTGCGAAATCAGGGCGGTGAGTGGCCAGATGGCGGCCCAGGTGATAGGCAAAGGGCATCATACCGATACCTGCTACGAGAATTTGTATATCGCAGTTGGCAAGGCGGTACTGATGAGCTGACACAGTGTGGCTTTCACGGTCCAGAAAGTGCAGAAATGGCTGGACTTCCAGCGTGGTTGCAGCGGTAACCAATAATTTCATGCGGTAAAAGTACATCAAAAATGATGTTGTACAGTGTAAAACAATTGACAGGAATAAGGATAAACTTGGGACTACTCACAGAATAGTGGTATTTTTGCGAAAATTTTTTGCAATAATGATTTATTTAACGAGAGTAGAGAACTTTAATGCTGCGCATAAGTTGTCTAACCCGGGATGGAGCAAAGAAAAGAACGAGGAAGTATTCGGAAAATGTGCCAACGACAACTGGCATGGTCATAACTATGAACTGCATGTAACCGTAAAAGGTAATCCTGATCCAGAAACCGGATTTGTTTTTAATGCCAAAACACTGGGTGTGATCATCCGGGATTCGGTTATTGAAAAAGTGGACCACCGCAATCTTAATCTGGATGTGGATTTTATGGCAGGGAAGTTTACTTCTGCAGAAAATCTGGCTATCGCCATCTGGGAGCAGCTGGCCCCGCATCTTCCGGCTGAAGTGCAGTTACACTGCATCAAGTTGTACGAAACACCACGCATATACGTAGAATACTACGGCGGTAAATAAAACCCCACGCCTATCAGTATGAGTTGTGCAGCATGAAAGGTGCGGGCATCAGCATTTGGAATTGATTAAATCATATAAGAATGGCGTATACTAAGGTTGAAAGTTACGACGAAAAGATCACGTCCGGTCTTGTAAAGAACTATAAAGAATGCCTCGAACTGCTTGGAGAAGACTCTGAGAGAGAGGGGCTGCTGAAAACCCCGGAAAGAATGGCTAAAGCCATGCAGTTCCTTACACAAGGCTATCAGCAGGACGCCAGGGTAATCCTGAATGGTGCCAAATTCACTGAAGCCTATAGTGAAATGGTGATCGTAAAAGATATAGAATTGTATTCCATGTGTGAGCATCATATGTTGCCTTTCTTCGGAAAAGCGCACGTGGCTTACATTCCCAATGGCTATATCACTGGCCTGAGCAAGCTGGCCCGCGTAGTGGATGTTTATGCCCGCAGACTCCAGGTACAGGAAAGAATGACCCACCAGATCCTGGACGCTATCCAGGAAACCCTTGAACCACAAGGTGTAGCGGTGGTGATAGAAGCCCAACACCTTTGCATGATGATGCGTGGTGTATCCAAACAGAACTCTCTGACTACGACCTCCGCTTTCAGCGGCCAGTTTATGGATGGTACTACCAGAGCTGAGTTTATGAAACTTATTGGAAGATAAGCCCTTTCAAGGCCCTTGCAAAAATGGTTTAACCCGTTTGTGGTTAAACCATTTTTGTTTTAATGCTATTTTAGCGCAGTTTTGCAGAGACTTTTAATAAGTCATTGTTAAAATCTAATTGATTGTATATTTGAATTATTTCTATCTGATATTATAAATACAATATAAGCAACCATGAAGCATGCATATGTATTTCCCGGACAGGCGTCACAGTTTCCGGGTATGGGCAAAAACCTGTATGACACCAATGCAAAAGCAAAAGAATTATTTGAACAAGCTAATGAGATACTGGGTTTCCGCATCTCTGATATCATGTTCACCGGCACAGAAGAAGATCTGAAACAAACCAAAGTTACCCAGCCAGCGGTATTCCTGCATGCTGTTATCGCTTTCCTCTCCACCGAACATTCCCAGCCGGAAATGGTAGCGGGCCACTCTCTGGGTGAATTTTCCGCACTCGTTGCCAACGGTGTTTTATCTTTTGAAGAAGCGCTGCGTCTGGTAGCCATCAGGGCCAACGCCATGCAGAAAGCCTGCGAGCTGCAGCCTTCCACCATGGCTGTGATCCTGGCCATGGAAGATGCCAAAGTAGAAGAGATCTGCGCCAAAGTAGCCGCTGAAACCAATGAAGTGGTAGTGCCAGCCAACTACAACAGCCCTGGCCAGCTGGTGATCTCCGGTACCCTCAAAGCGGTGGAAACTGCCTGCGCAGAACTGAAAGCTGCCGGCGCTAAAAGAGCGATGATACTGCCGGTTGGTGGTGCATTCCACTCTCCGCTGATGGAATCTGCCAGAGAAGAACTGAAAGCTGCCATCGAAAAAGCTGCTTTCAACACACCTGCCTGCCCTGTATACCAGAACGTAGTAGCTGCTGCGGTAACAGATCCTGCACAGATCAAACAAAACCTCATCGACCAGCTGACCGGCCCGGTAAAATGGAGCCAGTCTGTATTGGCCATGGTAGCCGATGGCGCCGGTGAATTCACTGAAGTAGGCCCCGGTAAAGTGTTACAGGGACTGGTGCAGAAAATTGCAAAAGAAGTGACTGTAAACGGCATCAGCTAAATATTTATTGATTTACGGATTTATAAATTTGGGGATTTGATTGAAGCAGTAATCTTCGCTCCAATCAAATCCCCAAATTTATAAATCCGTAAATCAATAAATCAAATCTCCACAGCCATTTCATATTGCGATAGAAAATGCTGCAGTCCTGCCTGTTCGAGGAAAGCACCTATCTCCGGATTTTTTTCATCGATATTGATAATACTCATAGGGCCATCCAGTTCCTGTGCTACATACTGCAGCAAGGCATTGGCAATACCCTTGCGCCGGAATGCCGGATGTACTGCTATATTGCGGATACGCCTGCTCTCTTTGTTGACACTGATATAACCCACTACTTCTCCGTTAAACACTGCTTCCCAGGTGCTTGTAGCCGGACGTTCCCGTTGTATACTGCCAACCATATTGGACCAGCTGGGCTCCATATTCATAAAGGTGCTTAATATACTCCATTCCGGCGTGTTGTTCTCCCGGATGTTGATGCCCGGAGCCGTTTTGTGAACGGTTACAATGCCTTTATAACAACGGAAAACACGCACCTTATGAAAGCCGCTGCTGGTATAAGCCTTGATAGCCGGTAAGTTGGAACTGATCACTTCCAGCAGTATTTTCCGGATACCCTGTTGTTTGTAATACGGAATAAACTGTTCATACATTTTCTGAATCAGATGCTGGCCGCGGAAAGCAGGGATTACGCCGGTGCCACCGTTGTACAATACAGTAGGGTGTTCATTGTTATCTACGCCATGCAGGATAAAGGCACCCAACTCATTACCGTTGAAGGCTCCGATAGACCATGCCCGTTGTATATTTTCGGCTTTCATCTTTTGTTCCAGGATGGAAGGAGTGAGGTGCATCGGCACGATATAGTCGCTGAACGCTTCGTTGAAGGTACTGCTCAGGGTTTCTGTAGACGCTGTGCGTAAGTCGCGGAAATCGTGAAGAAAAATCATAGTAAAAATTGTATGTCATCAATATTAATGAGGATTGATGACATACAATGCAGGAATGTTATAAACGGAAAGATTATGATAACTCAATGCTGACATTGATCCATTCAGGATCAAATTTAGTAGCGTATTTTTTGTAGAAATTGATAGCCGGCGTATTCCATTCCAGTACCTGAAAGAGAATGCCGCTGAACTGTTTTTCCTTTGCTTCCACGATGAGCTGATCAAACAGTACTTTACCCACTCCTTTGCCACGCCATTTTTCGGTGACCAGAAGATCTTCGAGGTACATGCGACAACCTTTCCAGGTAGAATAACGAACATAATACAGGGCAAAACCCACGATCAGTTCTTTACCATCTTCCTGTGTGGTAGCTACAAATGCCTTCCATACCGGATTGGGGCCAAAGCCGGCTTCTTCGAAATGTGCCAGGCTAACCGTTACTTCCTGGGGTGCTTTTTCATATTCGGCCAGTTCATGGATCAGTTCCAGTAAACGACGGCAATCTTCTTTTCGTGCAACCCTTAACGTTATATCTTCCATAGTATTCAATAATTATGCAAGTGAATCGGCTAGTTGTTTCAGTAGCTCCGGCCACCAGTCAATATCTCCCCATTTTTTACCAAATCGCACAATCACAGCCTGCTTGCGGGGAGAGATATAAATCAGCTGGCCTTTTACGCCTAATGCAAAATAGTCAAAATTATGCGTATCCGTTTGGTATCCCCACCATAAGTATTTGTAATATCCATGCGGACTTCCGGCCCATTTGCACAGCGGGGGCACCATACGGGAAAGGTACTTAGTGGTATCTGCAGTGTGAATAGGAGCGCTGGTGGATTCCTGTAACCAGGATGCGGGAATGATCGTTTGACCGTTGCTTTGACCGTTTTGCAGACAGAGTTGTCCGAAGCGGGCGAAGTCGATGGCCAGGGCATTAAACCCACTTTCCATTTTGGCAAATCCGGAATGGCGGCTGTCCATACTCCAGGAGGCATCGGCTTCGGCACCGATATGCAGCCATACCTTTTCGCTGAAATAGGCCGGTACGGGCTGTCCGGTGGCTTTTTCCAGTATCATGCCCAGTAGCAGCAGGTTGTAGTTGTTGTAATGATAAATGTTTCCGGGTGTTTCTATGAGTCTGGCCCGGAGTGCCTGCTCACGCAGCCGCAGGCCATAATATACCCTGGCATCATCGGTCCAGGGAAACACGCCCTCTTTATATTCCAGCCCGGAACACATCTGCAGCAAGTGCGAGATGGTGATCTGGTCATATCCGGTTTTGTTGAAATCTGTAAGATAACGGGCTACGGGATCTTCTACGGAATGAATGGCACCTTCCGCAATAGCGATGCCGGTGAGCACAGAAGTCATGGATTTGGCCGCAGAGAAGGAGGTGTTGATGGAATCCCGCTGGTAGCCGTTGAAATACTGTTCGTATAATATTTTCCCGTGCTGCAGCACGATACAGGCGGTAGAACCGGTGGAGGCGAGCAGTTCGCTGAGCTGCCCTTCCCGGGGCTGGCCTCTGAATTTCCAGGAAACGGGATGCTGTGGCATTTTTTCCGGGGCCTGTACCAAAGGCAGGACAGTACCCCCTTTGGGGATGGAAGCATTGCTAAAACGCTTGTAGTCGTCGATCTTCGGGATGTTCCAGAACAGGCAGCGGCTGAGATAAGTGAGCATTTCCATGATATTTCAGGTTAGGGAATGCAAAGATCGCAAGGCAAAATGACAAACAATATTGTAATTTGTTGACGATTCATTAAAGCCTGGTTAATTAACCTTTTTGTACATGAAAGAAATCCTGGTGCGGTTTGCATCTTATAATCACTGGGCCAACCAGCAGCTGGTGGCCGTTATGCTGAATCTGGATGCGGAAAAGACAGAGCGGGACCTGGGAGGCAGTTTCCCTTCCCTGCGTAAAACAGTATGTCATTTATGGTTTGGGGAAAGTATCTGGTATCAGCGTTTACAGCTGACGGAGCAGCCGGTAGACCCGACGGTAGCTTTTACCGGTACTTTTGAAGAGGCCTGTCAGTCCTGGCTGCAGCAGTCGCTTCTATTGGAGGAATGGGTGAAGCAGGCTTCCGAAGTAAAGTTGAACCATACCTTTGCTTTCACTCCTGGTACAGGAGAGCAGGTGAAGCTGCCGGTACACGAAGCGGTGATGCATGTGTGTAACCACAGCACTTTTCATCGCGGACAGCTGGTAAATATGCTTCGCCAGCTGGAGGTGACTAAAATTCCAGCTACCGACTACCGCCGTTATAAACCAAAAAAATAAGCGGTTTTATATTATTTTTACCCGATATACGCTGGAAAAATTCCGTTTTATGAATGCTGCTTCTTTTTATGCGCAAGCCCCAAAACACCTGGTGGCAGTAGACTGTATCATCTTTGGTTTCGACGAAGGCAAGCTGAAGTTATTGGTGATGAAGCGAAAAGTCGCTCCTATGGCGGGTGAATGGTCGCTGGTAGGTGGTTTTGTGCAATCGGAGGAAAGTACCGACGAAGCAGCGGCCCGGGTACTCAAACATACTACCGGTCTGGAAAATATCTATATGGACCAGCTGCACTGTTATGGTGAGGTATCCCGTGATACCGGTGCAAGGGTAATATCAGTGGCCTATTATGCCCTGATACGTATCAAGGAACACGACCGGCCGCTGGCCCAGGAACATGGTGCGCACTGGCTGGAGCTGCATGAAATCCCTGCATTGATCTTTGACCATAACCGTATGATCAACGATGCACTGGTTCAGCTGCGTAACAACGCCCATTTCCATCCCATTGGCTTTGAACTGCTGCCGGAAAAATTCACCCTGTCCCAACTGAGAAGCCTGTATGAAGAAATATATCAGAAAACCCTTGATAAACGTAACTTCCGTAAGAAAATATTATCACTCGATGTGATGGAGAAACTGGAAGAAAAAGATAAAACCTCCTCCAAAAAGGGCGCACATCTGTACCGCTTTGATCCTGCAAGGTATGAAGCGCTGATGCGGAAAGGACTGGTGTTCGAGATTTAGCAGGGGCCGGAGGAAAATGAACAAAATGAACAGGCGCTGACAGTACACTGTTGCCGTATTTATTTTTACTTTTCCGGTTGAATGAAAACCATCCTGAAGCGATATATGCTGTTGCATATGCACTGGCTGCTGTTTGTTTCCCCACTGATGTTGCAGGGGCAGCACAAGGAAATCAGCAGGCTAAAAGCCTTGTTGCCACATGTGAATGACAGCATAGCATATGTAAATGCCTTAAACAGGCTGGCTGTCCTGTATCAGGTTTGTCAGCTCGATAGCTGCGGGCGTTATGCATCAATGGCAAGAGAGGTGGCCACCCGTATCAATTATCCTTCCGGCAAAGCCTGGGCACTGCGTAACCTGGGCAACTACTACGCTTTCCGCCCCCATCATTATCTCTCTTATCTTTTTTATAATGATGCGCTGGAGGAAAGCCGCCATGCAGGTGATTCTATCAGTGTTTCCCAGGTGCTGAGGAGCATCGGCATCTATCATCAATATACCGGCAAACATACTTCGGCCAACGATTATATTCATCAGTCATTACAGCTTACCCGGCAACTGAAACAGGATTCGCTCCATGCCCTTGGACTGTCCAGCTATTACACGGTCAACTATGCCGACACCGCTCTGCAGGCAGCCGCCACTGCGGCCCTCAAAGAGGCTACAGCCCTGGCCAGACGGTTTCATGATACCCGGGAACTGCTGTACATAAACCTGATGCTGGTCAATAAGGATTTTGCTGCGGGCAGGTTTGAAATAGCCGATCATCTGCTCAGACAGGTGATCGATACGGCCTTGAAGGAAGGCTATACCTACTTCGCCATGTATGGCTCCCTGCAACTGGCAACTTACAAATGCTTGCTGCGCCAGGCCGATTCCATCAAATACCAGCAGGATGCTGTCAGCTACGGCGTGGCCGGAGGATATGCCGGATTGCTGCTGCCGCAGGTAACACAGCTGTACCAGTACTTCCAGCAGAAAAAAGACACCCTTCAGGCGGCTAGATACAGTCGCATTGCGCTGAATATCATGCAGCAACGGCAGGATGACATGCAGCAGGGAGAAATGGATTATATCGCCTACTCCCTTCAGGACCAGATGCTGGATTCTCTCAAAATGCAGTCAGCCCTCCAGCAGACGGCCTTACAGAAAACCAGACTGGCACAACATTACTGGCAATACCTGTTTATATTTATCGTGGTCATTATCCTGTTGCTGCTGGTGCTTACCTATTACCTGATCCGTTCCTATCACTCTTCACGGCTGCGCTCCCAGCGCCTGGCAAGGGTACGGACAGAAATAAGCGCTGCCAATGAGGTACTGAAGACCAACGATGATTTTAAAAACAAACTGATTTCCCTGATTGCTCATGACTTCAGGACCCCGCTGTATAATATCATCGATATTACCGGGTTTGTGAATGAAGATATACTGACCCCGGAAGATGCCGCTGGTATGGTAATGGAAGTGGAACATACTGCTACGGCTACCCTGAAAGTATTTGAAGAGATATTAAGCTGGATGCGGACACAGTTGTCCGGATTCGTTTACCGGCCGCGGTCTTTTGTGCTGTCGGATATGCTGGGAGCCTCCGTACAGAGCATTCAGCATCTGGTGCGGGAAAAAAATATACGGCTGCTAATACGTATCCCCGATGGCATGACCATACAGGGCGATTTTGAAATGCTGCAGTTTATCCACCGGAATTTTCTGCATAATGCTATCAAGTTTTCACCGGAAAATGGAGCTATAACTATAATGGCTATACGTAGAAGTGATTTTGTAGAAGTGACTTTCCGGGATGAAGGACCTGGTATAGACCCTGTAATACTTCCGGGATTGTTTACCTACAGTAGTGATGGATATGCGAAAAAGCGCTCCGGCAAGGGTGCGGGGCTGGCGCTGATCATTTGTCGGGATTTTATTGATAAGATGAGCGGAGAGGCTGGAGCCGCCAATAATGAAGAAGGAGGCAGTACGTTTTTTTACCGGGTGCCGGAAATTAATTTACAAAAGGATACAGGTAGTAATGATAAAAGCGTTTATACATAAACGTTATCTAGCCATTATACTGGGTTGCTGGCTGTGGATGCTGCCAGCTCTCAGGGGCCATGGCCAGGCAGCCATATTGCCGCGCTTGCAACAAGACCTGGCGCAGCAGCGCGATAGTGCCGGGTATGTGGCCGTATTGGGAAAAATCGGCGCACTCTATGCCAGTATACACCTGGACAGCTCCTTTTACTACGCCCGTCAGATGCTGGAAATCGCTACACGCCAGCATGATGTAAGCGGCATGGCCGCTGCCAACAACATGCTGGGATGGTATTATACAGCTAAAACGGATTATAATGTAGGGATCACCTATGCATACAAAGCGCTGTTGCTGAATGAACAGCTCGGCGACTCCGCACAGATGGTAAGGTCACTGAATATTATCTACGGTTGTTATAAGAACTCCGGTCATCCGGTGGAAGCCAACAACTATTTTTACAGGGCTTTTCATATGGCCAACCGGCTACCGCCGGAAAAGGATTCTATAACGGCCACTATGCTGGTGAATTATGCCTGGCGCTTTTTTAATGACAGTACACGTACGGATTCTGTGAGGCTGGTATTACGAAAGGCGGCGACAATACTGAAAAAATATCCCGACAGCAGAGCCACTTTTTATGTGGCAGCTTTTGAGGCCGATCTGATGGTGAAAGAAGGCAGGGGCAGGGAGGCAGAACGCAGTATCTACGAACTGGCCAACCTGGCACAGCAAAAGGGTATGCCCTACGTGGCGATGGACATGTATAGCCGTTTGTACGATTTTCAGCGGCTGGGCTATTTTGCAGATTCTACCAACTATCAGGACCAGGCATATCAGGTGGCTGCACAATCCGGCAGTATGGAACTTAACCTGTACTGGCTGGCCAGACTGTACGACTATTACCGCAGCCGGCAACAGCCGGAGAAAGTGGTGTATTATGGCAATGAAATAATGCGGCTGGCCACGCTGGACCGTTACAAGATTAACCCTCAGGTATCCCGGCAGGAAGCCAATTACATCGATTTTTTTCTGAAGGGGAAAGCATTACAGTCTCTCTCTCTTGCCAACAGGATACAACAGCAGGAGCTGGAAAAGGAGCTGGCGGAGAAAAAGAACAGGACACTGGTGGCAGTAGGATTACTCATCATTATTCTGTTGCTCATTGCCCTGTTTGCCGGCCGTTATCTGCATTACCGGCGCTGGAAGCAGCAGGAAAACGCACTGGCCCTGAGTTATGTGCAACTGGCCAGGACCCACGCTGCCCTTACGGAAAATGATCTTTTCAAGAACAAGCTGATCAGCATGCTGGCCAGCGATTTCCGGACACCGCTGCATCATATCATTGCAGTAGCCACGCAGCTGAAAACGGGTGCGCTTACACAGCCGGAGGTGGTAAGCCTGTTGAAACAGATCGGTAACGCTTCCCGTAAAACCCTGGGCGCATTTAATAATATCCTGAAATGGCTACGGATGCAGTTGTCTGGCTTTACTTATAAGCCAGTCACCTGTAAACTGCTGCCGCTGATAGCAGAGGCGCTGGAGTCCCTGCAGGAAGAGATGAACGACAAGCGATTGACGCTGGTGAACCGTATTGCTCCTGCGCTGACGGTTGTGGCAGATGAAGAAATATTGCGGCTGGTGAATATCCAGCTGTTTCAGGTAGCTGTTACGACTGCCAGGGCCGGCAGTGTGCTGGTAGTATCAGCGTATGGGGAGAAAGGGAAAATAACGGTCCGTATTATGGCCGATGGCGGGCCGGCTACCAGGAAATTACTGGAAGAACTCAAGGATAAGGAACATAATATTTTTGCTTTAGGGATTATTATCAGCCGGGATTTTATGCATAAGATGAAAGGTGGGCTTATTGTACAGGAAGAAGCTGAAGGTTTTTTGATGTTGGAGTACACTATTTAGTCGTATATGCGTAAACATTATCTTGCCACTATTTGCTGTCTGTTATCACTGAAGATGGTTGCCCAGTCTCCGCAATTGCCGGAGTTGCAGCATGACCTTGCCTTGCAACGCGACAGCGCCGGTTATGTATCCATATTGGGAAAAATCGCGGCTTTGTACGCTGTTATTGATCTGGACAGCTGCTTCTATTATGCACTGAAAGTGCAGGATATGGCTGCCCGGCAGCACAATGTGCGGGGATTGGCAGATGCTGATGATATATTTAGTTTTTACTACGCGATTAAAACTGATTTTGATGTGGCCAGCGTGTATGCCTACCGGGCGCTGAAAGTACATGAGCAGCTGGGTGATTCTGCACGCATAGCCAAAACACTGGGCAATATCTATCATTACTATCGTAATATGGGAAGGGCAGCAGATGCCAATACTTATTTCTACAAGGCTTTTCATCTGGCCGGCAGGTTACCACCCGGACAGGACTCTGTATATGGCATTTTGCTCATCAACTATGTTATGCGGTTTTACAAAGACAGTACCCGTGCTGATTCGGTGCACTGGGCCTTAAAAACAGCCCGCGAGGTAGTGTCCCGCTATCCGCGTTCCAAAGTGATCTTTTATGTAGATGCATATGAGCTGAACGACCTGGTACTGAAGGGGAGGGGTAAGGAAGCAGAAGCTGCCATCTATCAGCTGGCTGATAAAGCAATACGCAGCGGGATGCCTTTAGTGGCCATGGACATATATGGCCGGCTGGATGATTTTCCGCGGCTGGGTTATTATGCAGATACAGCAAAATATCAGGAGAAAGCATATCAGTTAGGACTGCAAACCGGCAGCATTGCCCTTAACCTGTATTGGCTGGCACGGCTATACGATTTCTACAGCAGAAAAAATGATGCAGTCAGAGTCGCGCAATACAGCCGGGAAATTATGCGTCTTGCCGGAGAACGACGTTATCAGCCTAACGCAGGATCTTATGATTATATCGATTTCTTCAGGAAAGAGAAAGCTTTGCAGTCGCTGGTCCGGCAAAACCGGATACAGCAGCTGATACTGGATAAAGAGGAGGTTGAATCCGGTAATCGTCAGCTGCTGATCATAGGGATGTTGATTGTATTTATACTGCTGATGGTGCTGATGTGGGAACGTTACTGGCATTATCAGCGGCTGAAACAGCAGGATGAGGCACTTTTGCAGGGATATAGGGAGATGGAGCGCATTCACCTGGCATTGAAGGAAAATGAAGCTTTTAAAAACAAGTTGATCAGCCTGTTGGCCAGGGATTTTAAAGGGCCGCTTGTACATCTTACAGAGGTGGGGGCGCGGTTCCGGTCGGGAACTTTGTCGAAGGCCGAAATGACTGCATGGCTAAAGCAGATCAGCACTACCTCTGTGCGGATCCTGGATATTTTTGATAATATTCTGAAATGGCTGCGGTTGCAGCTGCAGGGCTATACTTACAAACCAGTCGCCAGTGCGTTACTGTCCCTGGTGAAGAGTGCGACAGGGCCGCTGGAAGCGGAAATAGCGCAGAAGCAGCTGAAGGTGGCATATTATATACCGGAGGGGATGCAGGTGTTGGCAGATGAGGAGTTACTAAAACTGGTAAACATACAGTTATTGCAGATAGCCGTTACCGTGGCAAGGGTGGGCAGCACATTAAAGATTGCTGCAGGGGAGGATCCGGAGCAGGTGGAGGTGAGGATATTGGCGGAAACGGGGAAGGATGCCCGTTTTGTACTGGCAGGGCTGGAAAACTGGCAGGATAATGGACTGGCGCTGGGGTTGGTGATCAGCAGGGACCTGATGAAGATGATGCATGGGCATATAATAGCGGAAGGCCAGGGGCAAACGCACCTGGCCTTCGGGTATATCTTGCCTTAAAGGTTATTTACCAAATTTTTCGCCGTCGTACGCCCATTTAATGTAGCTGGCGCCCCAGGTGAAACCTCCGCCAAATGCGGCCATGATAAGGTTGTCTCCTTTTTTCAGTTGTTTTTCGTAGTCCCACAGGCACAGTGGAATAGTACCGGCGGTAGTGTTGCCATAGCGCTGGATGTTCATCATGATCTTCTCATCGGGTAAGTTGATGTACTGAGCGGTGGCAGCAATGATACGTTTGTTGGCCTGGTGAGGAACGAGCCATGCAATGTTGTCTGCAGTGAGATTGTTGCGTTCCAGTACGTTGTTGGCTGCTTCAGACATGTTGGACACGGCGTATTTAAACACCATTTTACCTTCCTGGTAAACATAGTGTTCGCGGTTCTGCACTGTTTCGAGGGAGGCAGGTTTTACGGAGCCACCGGCTTTCATGTGCAGGTATTCACGGCCATGTCCATCACTTTTCAGGATGCTGTCAATAACGCCGTAACCTTCGGTATTGGGCTCGAGCAGTACACCACCGGCGCCATCACCGAAGATGATGCAGGTAGTCCTGTCGGTATAGTCAATGATAGAGCTCATTTTGTCTGCACCAATCACCATCACTTTCTGATAACGGCCACTTTCAATAAACCGGGCGCCGGTATCCAGAGCATACAGGAAACCGGAGCAGGCAGCACTAATGTCGAAACCGAATGCATTTTTAGCACCGATTTTATCTGTTACAACATTGGCTGTGGCGGGGAATGTCATGTCGGGAGTTACAGTGGCTACAATGAGCAGGTCTATTTCTTCAGGAGAAATACCTCTTTTTTTGCAGATCTCGAGGGCTACAGGTACGCATAAATCGGAGGTGCCTTTCCCTTCTCCTTTAAGAATCCTTCTTTCGGAGATGCCAGTCCGGGTCAATATCCACTCGTCTGTTGTGTCAACCAGTTTTTCAAGTTCCTGATTGGTCAGCACATAGTCAGGAACATATCCACCCACCGCTGTAATAGCGGCCGTTATTTTATTCATATAAACTAAATATGTGTTTAAATCGAGGCGTAAAAATACGATATAAACGAATATTTCCTAAAAAAGTCGCATATGAACCCGTTAATGGCTTGTCAATCCACTAAAAGTTAGCATCTTTGCCCCTTTATTACAAGGGATGCTTTATTCCTCATTTTTTCGTAAGTTTTAGTTAAATTACCGAACCTTTACCTTCTATGATCGCTTATTTGGATGGAAAATTGGCATATAAGTCACCGGCATTTGTTCATATGGATGTGAACGGAATAGGATACGAAGTCCAGATCAGCCTTAATACCTATTCACGGATACAGGGCCTGGAAAGTTGTAAATTGTTAACCTATTTGCAGATCAAGGAAGACGCACATACCCTGTATGGTTTTTTTGAAGAGGCAGAAAGAAGCCTTTTCCTTTTATTGATCAGCGTATCAGGAGTTGGCGCCAGTACGGCCAGAATGATGTTGTCTTCTCTTCAACCGGAAGATATCCAGCGGGCCATTATGATGGAGAATGAAAAAATGCTGGAAGGCGTCAAAGGAATAGGGGCAAAAACAGCCAAAAGAATCATTCTGGAACTGAAAGACAAGATAAAGAAACAAAAGGATACAGGTGGCTTACAATTATCTGCAGCATTAAACAATACAATCCATGAAGATGCGTTAAATGCTCTGGTAACTCTTGGCATAGCCCGGAACATGGCAGATACGGCAATTCAGAGAGTTATGAAGAACGAACCAACATTGCAAAACTTGGAAGAGCTGATCAAAAAAGCCCTGAAAAGTTTATAATTAATAAAGACCTCTATAAAAACCTATTTTTCTTGGCAAGAAAGACTTACTATGGTGCTTTTGCAGTAATAGGAATTGTATCTTTTATCATTGTTGACACTGCCGCAAGGGAACGATCCGGGAATATTAAATTTTTGAGCAGAACGAGTTGGAAGTCGGACACCACAACTACTGGTAATACCAAAATCGATACTACCGGGAAGAAAGATACCCTGAAATACCCCCTTAAGGACAGACGCGGCCCCACTATATCGGACCCGACGTCCAGGAATGCTATTGACCTGAACGATCCGGCCAATATCAACAAAACTGTAGAATACGATCCCATTACCAAACAATACACCGTCACAGAGAAAATCGGCAACCAGAATTACCGGAACCCGACTTATATGAACTTCGATGAGTTCTATAAACTTCAGTCGGCCCAAAGCGAAAAAAACTACTGGCAGAAAAGGGCCAGCGCTCTCGGTAATCTCAACCAGCGTGGTAATGGCCCGCAGCTGTACAACGGCAATAACCTCTTTGACCGCATCTTCGGCGGCAGTAAAGTGGATATCCGGCCGCAGGGAAGCCTCGACCTGACATTCGGCTACCAGGGCCAGAATATCAAAAACCCTGTACTGGTGGAGCAGGCCCGTAAAAACGGGGGCTTCAACTTCGACATGGGTATCAACATGAACGTTACCGGAAGAATCGGTGATAAACTGAAACTGATCACCAACTACAATACCCAGTCTACCTTCGATTTCGAAAACCAGGTAAAACTGGAGTATACCGGCTATAGTGACGAAATTATCAAGAAAATAGAAGCCGGTAACGTGAGCTTCCCCCTCCGTAGTTCCCTGATCTCCGGTATCCAGTCACTCTTCGGTGTGAAAACGCAACTGCAGTTTGGCCGCCTCACGGTAACGAGTGTACTGTCCAACCAGAAATCACAGAAACAGAACCTCATGCTCAAAGGCGGTACCATGGTACAGGATTATAATATCCGCGCCGATGAATATGAGGACAACCGACACTTCCTCCTGGCGCAGTTTTACCGCGATACGTTTAACTACGCCATGTCCAACCTGCCCATTATCCGCTCTCTCTCCAATATCACCAGGATAGAGGTGTGGGTAACCAATAAAACCGGGGCCACCACTCAAACCCGTGATATCGTAGGTTTGATGGACCTTGGTGAATACAAACCTTACAACGATCAGATCAAGGTAAACACCACCTCCCACCTGCCAGACAGGGCTACCAACAACCTGTACGGCAGTCTGATCGGCGACCCTGCCAGCCGTAATACCGGTATTGTGGTAAGCCGTTTACTGGCCCTGGGCCTGAAACCGGTGTCGGAGTTTGAAAAAACATTCGCCCGTAAACTGGACTCCACAGAATATACGGTTAACAAACAACTGGGCTTCATCTCTCTTAACCAACAGCTGCAACCAGACGAAGTGCTGGCAGTAGCTTATCAATACACGTATAACGGCAGAACCTACCAGGTGGGTGAATTCTCCCAGGATATCCCACCAGATCAGAACAATAGCGCCAACTCACCGGTGCTGTTCCTGAAATTGCTGAAAGCCACTTCGGCCCGGCCTACACTGCCTATCTGGAAGCTGATGATGAAAAACATCTATGCCACCGGCGCCTTCCAGGTGAATAAGCAGGACTTCAAAATGGATGTTTTCTATAAAGACCCCGGTGCAGAAAACAGACCGCCCAGCGATAAACGTTACCTCCCCGATGCAAAAGGCGATTACGCCGGTGCACCGATTATTACCATCTTAAACCTCGACCGCCTCAACAACCAGCTCGACCCGCAGCCGGATGGTGTGTTCGACTACGTAGAGGGATACACGATTAATTCCCTTAACGGGAAAATCATGTTCCCCATGCTGGAACCTTTCGGGGACGGACTGAAAAAAGCTTTCGGCGGAGATGGTACCCTGGAAAAACAATACATGTACCGCGTATTGTACGACTCCATCAAGGTAGTGGCACAACAGTTCCCGCAGCTCAACCGCTACGTGATACGCGGCTCCTATAAATCGGCCAACTCCTCGGAAATCAATCTGGGAGGTGGTATCACCATTCCTCCCGGCTCCGTGACCGTAACCGCCGGTGGCCAGGTGTTGCGTGAAAATGTGGATTATATCATCGACTATAACCTCGGCAGGCTTAAGATCATCAACGGCGGTGTGCTCAACTCCGGCGTGCCGATCAATGTGCAGTTTGAAAACAATGCCCTGTTCGGCCAGCAGGTCCGCAACTATTTCGGTACCCGCCTAGATTATCTCGTCAATGATAAACTGAGTATCGGCGGTACCATCGTCCGCATGAGTGAAAGACCTTACTACCAGAAGGTGAACTACGGTGAAGATCCTATCAAAAACACCATGGTAGGCCTCGACCTTAACTACGCTTCCGAATGGAAAGGACTGACACGTTTCCTGGACAAACTGCCCAACTACAGTACTACCACACCTTCCCACGTCCTGTTTACTGGTGAGGTGGCCCGGCTGTTCCCTGGTCACAGTAAACTGATCAACCAGCCCGGCAGCAAACAGGGTACAGCTTATATCGACGATTTCGAAGGTGTAAAGAGTGGTTATGATCTTAAATTCCCTGCTACCAGCTGGGCACTGGCCTCTACGCCCAAAGGCGCCACCAATGCCAGCGGTACCGTGCTTTTCCCGGAGGCAGAGATGAATAACACACTCGACTATGGTAAAAACAGGGCGAAACTGGCCTGGTATATCCTGGAGCCAACACTCCAGCTGCCCAAGTCACCCAACCTGCCTCCCGGTATCTCTGTTGATGATCAGTCAGACCCCCGCGTAAGGCTGGTATACCAGAAAGAGGTGTTCCGTAACAGATCTACCGATTTCGGACAAAGTCAGCTCAGTACCCTCGATCTGGCCTACTATCCTACAGAAAGAGGCCCGTATAACTTTACCAGCAATCCGATGTCTATGGACAGGAATGGTAAACTGGCCAGTCCCAAATCAAGATGGGGGGGTATCATGCGCGCCATCGACAACAGCGACTTCGAAACTGCGAATATCGAATACATCGAATTCTGGATACAGGACCCCTTCATTAAATCACCCAACAGTGCAGGTGGTTCTCTCTACTTCAACCTGGGTAACGTTTCTGAAGACATTCTCAAAGACGGTAAAAAATTCTTTGAAAATGGTATGCCGGACCCCAATCAGGACCCTAACAAGATCGATTCTTCCACATGGGGCCGCCAGCCTAAGTTCCAGCAGCAGATCACCCAGGCCTTCGATAACGATCCCAATATCAGGGCTTATCAGGACGTGGGTTATGATGGTCTGAAATCTTCCGATGAGGCTGCGTTCTATAAAACCTATATGAACGAAATGGCCATGAACTTCGGTGGTTCCCCTGTATTCCAGCAGGCACAGAGAGATCCGGCCAACGACGATTATAAACATTACCGCAGTGCCGATTATGATGCCAGCAAGGCCAGCATTCTGGAACGTTATAAAAACTATAGCAATCCGGAAGGCAACTCCCCGGTATCTGATCCCAAATCATCGTTCTCTACTGCCGCTACCAACATCCCCGAGTCGGAAGATCTGAACAGGGATAATACCATGAACGAAACGGAAGAGTACTTCCAGTACCGGGTAGACCTGAAACCCAGTATGACGGTAGGTACCAACTTCATTGTGGATAAAATTGATGCGCCGGTAGATCTGCCGAACGGACAGAAAACCACCGAAACCTGGTATCAGTTTAAAGTGCCGTTAAACCAGTTCAACGCTAAGGTGGGCAGCATCCCCGACTTTAAGTCTATCCGCTTTATGCGTATGTTCATGACCGATTTCAGCGAACCGGTAGTGGTACGTTTTGCGAAACTGGAACTGGTACGCAACCAATGGCGCCGTTATATGTACGAGTTAAGACCAGGTGATCCTGTACCGTTAAATCAGACCACCACCTTTAACTCTTCTGCTGTAAATATTGAAGAAAACTCTTCCCGCAGCCCTATTCCTTATGTGCTGCCACCGGGAGTAGTAAGACAGAATACAATCAGTACCAACAATACCACACTGCAGCTGAACGAACAATCCCTGTCTGTTCAGGTATGTAATCTGCAGGACGGAGAGATCCGCTCTCTGTACAAAACCCTGAACATGGACATGCGCCGGTATAAAAAACTGGAGATGTACATGCACGCAGAAGCCATGGGATCAGCCAGCGCACTGAAAGACGGGCAGGTACAGGCGGTGATACGTATTGGTAGTGACTTTGTGAGTAACTATTACGAATACCGTATTCCGCTGAAAGTGACTGCATGGAACTCCAAATCGCCTACAGAAATATGGCCGGAAGGAAATAACCTACAGCTGATCATGGATCGGTTAAGTCAGCTCAAACAGAAAAGGAATATGTGTGATTCCTGCACTCCGTTGCTGCCATACCCCATGACACCAGTGCCTGATGAATACGGCAACTATATGTCAGTAGTGGGTAACCCCAGCCTGGGAGATGCACGTACCATGATGATTGGTGTCCTTAACCCCAAAGACGATGGATTGCCCCGTTGTGCGGAAGTATGGTTCGATGAACTGCGTCTGTCTGACTTTGATGAGAAAGGTGGTTATGCCGCTCTCGCCAGGGCAGACTTTCAGCTGGCCGACCTGGGTACCATCTCCGTTTCCGGAAATATGCACACAGCCGGCTTCGGAAATATTGACCAGCGGGTGAACGAACGTTTCCGCGATAACTTCCTGCAATACGATGCTGCCGCCAATCTGGATCTGGGCAAACTGTTACCTAAAAAGGTAGGTATGTCTATCCCGGTATATGCCGGATATTCACAATCCGCCAGCAATCCGGAATATGATCCGTACGATCTGGATATCAAACTGAAGGATAAAATAGCATTGGCCCGGTCTGCACGGGAGAGGGACTCCATCCGCAAAAACGCGCAGGACTTCACCTCTATCACCAGTCTGAACTTTACCAACGTCCGGAAACTCAATCTGAAACAGGGTAAACGACATCTGTGGGATATCGAGAACTTCGACATCAGTTATTCGTTTTCGCAGATCAACAGGCATAATCCGCTGATTCAAAGCGACCTGCTGACCAAACACCGCGGTGGATTGGGGTATAACTACGCCGGCCAGCCACGTTATATTGAGCCGTTTAAAAAGCTACTGAAGACTAAAACTCACTGGCTGGATCTGATAAGGGACTTCAATATTAACTATGTGCCGTCTATCATCAGTTTCCGTGCAGATATTATCCGGCAGTTTGGCGCATCCCGTATCCGCAACGTGGGCGGCGATGTGAAATATCAGCTGCCTGAGACTTATGATAAATACTTCACATTCGATCGCTATTATACACTTAAATGGGATCTCACCCGTAGTATCAATGTTGAGTTTAATGCGGTGAACAATTCCCGTGTAGACGAGCCGGCAGGTAGAATAAACAATTCCTCGAAAAAGGATTCTGTGTGGTCCAATTTCTTCAAAGGTGGTCGTTCTGTAAACTACATGCACAACGCTAACTTCACGTACACCCTGCCTACAGCCAAGTTCCCGGCCTTAAGCTGGACCAGCGTGGCAGTGGGTTATAGCACAGAATACCGTTGGACCGGCGCTTCCAGGCTGGCACTTTATCTGGGTAACGCCATCGAAAACAGTCAGCAGCGCACAGTAACAGCAGAATTTAAATTTGTGGAACTGTACAACAAATCCAAGTTCCTGCGTAAAATTAATGCGCGCAAACAATCGACCAACAATAACAATCAACAGAACAACAAAAACAATACAGGCAATAACAATCAGTCATCTCAGCAACAACAGAATGCTGATGATATTTCACCATGGGTGAAAGGAGTGCTGAAACCATTGATGGCACTGAAGCGTATTGGTATCAACTACAACGAAAATGCAGGAACACGTCTGCCAGGTTATCTGGACAGTACCAAAGTGCTGGGTATGAACTGGCAATCTATGGCGCCAGGCATTGGGTTTGTATTGGGCAAACAGCCGGATAAAAAATGGCTGGACGATTTCGCCAAAAAAGGATTGATTACGCCGGACCCTTCACTGAACATACAGTTCCAGCAGCAGTTTACCCAACGTTGGGACGCTCAGGCACAGCTGGAGCCGTTTAACGATCTGCGTATAGATCTTAACATGACCAAGTCGTTTACCAAAACGCATACAGAACTGTATAAGAACCTGCAGGATTCTACCGGTGCCAACCTCGGCTTCCAGCACCTCAGTCCTTATGATGCCGGTGGTTTTGAAATTACCTATATCGCCATCAAAACCATGTTTGGCAGAATCAATACGGCGAATGGGGTTTCTGAGACGTTCCGTAATTTCGAGGCATACCGTAATATCATTTCTCAAAGACTGGGCGCAGCCAACCCGTACAACAAAGACCCGGGAGTACCTGCCGGCGATCCGAAAGATCCGTCTTATGCCTACGGTTATACCCGGTATGCACAAGACGTGCTGATACCAGCCTTCCTGGCTGCCTACACCGGCAAGTCGCCCGACAAGATCGGACTGCTGCAGGGACCTGGCAGCTCTGTAAGAAGCAATCCGTTCAAAAACTTCATACCTAGACCTAACTGGCGTGTAACGTATAATGGTCTGACCAAGCTGGAACCATTCCGCAGCTTCCTTACCAACTTTACACTCACGCATGGTTATATCGGTACGCTGTCGATGAACTCCTATAATACTTCCATGTATTATGAAGATCCAAGACTGGCAGGTTATCCGGCCTTCAGGGATACCGTATCGGGCAACTACTTCCCGTACTTCCTGGTACCGAACCTGACACTGACAGAACAGTTCTCGCCGCTGCTGGGGATCGACCTCACCTTTACCAACAGCCTCAATGCGCGTGTCGAATTCCGTAAGAGCCGTTCACTCAGTCTCAGTCTGATCGATTACCAGCTGACAGAACTGCGTTCCAGCGAAATCGTGATCGGTGCCGGCTATCGTATCAGAGGGCTGCAGCTGCCATTTGCGATCAGTAAAAACGGAGGAAAGCGTTTGCAGAATGACCTTAACTTCCGGCTGGATATGAGCTTCCGTGATGATAAAACGGCTAACAACCGACTGGATGCCGATCTGGTGATCCCCACCAGCGGTCAGAAAGTGGTGGGTTTTGCACCTTCTATCGACTACATCGTGAACAATCGTCTGAATCTTCGCTTCTTCTACGATCGCAGACAAACCATACCGGTTATTTCCACTGCTTATCCAATCACCAATACCAGAGGTGGTATTACTTTCCGCTTTGTATTATCACAATAGTGAGCGAAATAAATAGTTGAAAAATGAAGCGGCCGTCTCAAAAAGAGATGGCCGCTTCATTTTATTTTATCCCGGAAAATTAATTGTCAACTAGACAATTATACCTCCTTTTTTACAAATGGTATTTGCTTTATATCGTATCTTGTTTTTATGTCCCTGCCCTGAAATTTTATTTCATGATATGAAAAACGTTAACCAATGATGAAGACTTCATTAACCATTATAGTATGTTGTTTATTAACCTGTATCGTTTTTTTTGCATGCCGCAAAGAACACGCCGGGGTAGGTACCGAGGAAGTACCTGAAACTGTCCTTGCCAAAATATCCGGATTGGGTTTTAGTAAAAAAGGTGTGATGAAAGTTAAGAACGGATACATTGTAGAAGGAGATATTTTGTTGACTGATAGCGACCTGAATAAAAAGAATAATGTTATAAGATTGAATGTTGCTGAAACTGAACATTACCGTACCAACAAGCTGATTTATTTTGGTCTTGGTAACGTAGGTACGAGAACAATCTATGTCTCAATAGAAAATCTTTCCGGCAATTACATCACCGCTATAGATGCCGCCCTTGCGCGGTATAACGCGCTTCAATTGAAGATAAGATTTGTTAGAATGCAGAGCGGCGGCAATATTGTTATTGCCAACGGTATTTTGCCTACCAATGTATTGGGTTCGTCAGGGTTCCCGGATGGTAATGGTAATCCTGCAGGCCGGATAGAGTTAAACGCAGGAAGTATCGGCGCCAATTTCAATATAGGCTGGATGACGAGCATTATAGCCCATGAACTGGGGCATTGCATCGGTTTCCGCCATACAGACTATTTTAACCGTAGTGCCAGCTGTGGTTATGATCCCAATCCTGATGAAGGACAAGGCAGTGAAGGAGCTATCCTGATCCCCGGAACGCCCAGTGGCGCAGATACTGACAGCTGGATGCTGGCCTGTATAGGTACTGGTACAGACCGTCCCTTTACTACCAACGATATACTGGCGCTGAATTACCTCTACGGATGCGGATATGAAGGCACCAGGGTTGTAAACGGTGTTTGCGAAACAGGTACCAAAAAATATGTTGGTGCAGTCAGACAAGGTAATACCTACAGGTGCACATACGTCTATACTTTCAGCGATGGCTCCATGAGCATGTACTACTATGAATACAATAACACTGGTTGCCCCGTAGATCCGGTGTGATCCGTTTGACAGAATGATCCCCAGGGCAGGGAAATTAAGCCAAAGGAGGTATCTCAGACTATGTTGAGGTACCTCCTTTTGTTTTAAGTCTCAGCCCTTCGGGCGATGCATAACAATCGCCCCTGATAAAAATCATGATATTTTTAATGATTGTTATTTAAGTTTGCACAGTGAAATATTTTCTCATCATATGCATTTCATTGGGACTTTTGCTGCAAAACTTCAGCAAAAGTCTTATCGTCCTGCAGTTCAACGCACAGCAGTCCTACATTGCGCAGGTGTTGTGTGAAAACAGGAACAAGCCGGAAATGCATTGTGATGGTAAATGTTACCTGAAAAAAGAACTGGACCGTGATGCCCGTCAGGACAAAAACACTGGCAGAAACAAGGAACGTTACGAAGTGATGTTTGTGAATGCCTTGCCGGTATATATTCAGGTACCGGTAGCTGCACAGGTAGCACATGTAGCTTTTTACACAGCCCCATCCCTGGAAACCCCTGCCTCCGCTATTTTCCATCCACCGAAGCCATTGATTGGCTAAGTTATTGTGTGTTGGTTTGATGACCTGACGATGATGATATCGTTGGCGTTGTTATACTGATACACTCCATCCTTATTATTCCTGATAAACCAGGTGTATGCCTTTCAGGCTTACACCCCATTAATGATGTAATGAGAATTTTTTATATACTTTTCATTGCCTGTATGGCGATGCAGATGAGCTATGCCCAGCAACTGGAAGGACGCATAGCAGATGCCCGGACCCGGGAAGCCTTACCAGGCGTAAGTATCAACCTGATCGAAGCCGGCAAGGGCTGCACCAGCAATGCGCAGGGACGTTATGTATTGTCCGTACCTGCCGGAAACGATTCGCTGAAGATTTCCTATGTAGGATACATCACACTTAAAATACCTGCCTCAGCGGCAGCACAAACGCCGGTCATCTACCTGGAAGCCAGTTCCACCAACCTGAATGAGATCATCGTTTCTTCTTCCAGAGAAAAACAATATCGCACAGAAGCACCGGTAGCCATCAGCACCATTTCTCCACAAACATTACAGGAAACCAAAGCCACCACCCTGGACAAAGTGTTGAATAAAGTAAGCGGAGTTTATATGGTAGATCTGGGTAATGAACAACATACGATGGCTATCCGTCAGCCTATCGGCTACAAAAGCCTTTTCCTGTATCTGGAAGATGGTATTCCCATCCGTACAGTAGGAGACTTTAACCACAATGCGCTGATAGAAATCAATATGGCCGCACTGCGTAATATCGAAGTGATCCGCGGACCGGCCTCTTCTATGTATGGCAGTGAAGCAGTGGGCGGGGCTGTCAACTTTATCACAGCAGTGCCTACGCTGGTGCCTACCGCCAAAGTACAGCTGGAGGCCAGTAACTGGGGATATAAACGTACTGACTTCAGTGTTTCCGATACCAAAGGCAAAGCCGGTTTTTTTGTAGGCGGCTACTATGCAGATCAACACAATGGTTATATGGACCATAGCGACTTTCATAAACTGGCGCTGACTGCGAGAACGGATATACAGCTCAACGAAAAAAATAAATGGACTACCGCTGCCACGCTGGTGAATTATAAAACAGATCAGACGGGTGGTTTAGATAGCGCACACTTTTTTGCAAAAGATTACCGCAACTTCCAGACTTTCAGTTACAGAGAAGTGAAAGCCCTGCGTATACGCAGTACACTCGACCATGAATGGGATAGCCGCAACCATACCAGTGTGACCGCTTTCTTCCGCCACACTACTATCGGACAGAATCCTTTTTATGCGATCAAGGATGTGCGTAATACCTTAAAGGCAAGAGGAGAAATCAACAGTGATGCTTTTTATAGTTATGGCATTATTGCACAGCATAAGAAAGATTTCGACTGGAAGAGTGCTTCGCTGATAGCCGGTGTGAGCGCGGATTACAGCCCAGCTACCTATAACGCCAATTATATTGATATTGATAAAGATGCCGCTGGTTATTATGTCGGCTACCGGCTCACCGATTCAGTGCTCACCAATTACCGCGTAGGGTTGCTGAATACAGCTGCCTATACGCAGTTTGCCTTTATGCCGCTGGCTAACATGCGGATAGTGGCTGCACTGCGTTATGACAGGATGGACTATGATTTTAACAACCATCTGCCTCCTTCTGCCTTTACCGGTGCTCCCAGCGAACGCAATAACTTCAATGCGCTCACTCCCAAACTGGGACTGACTTATAACCTTCAGCATAACAGAGGGCTGTATGCGAATTACAGTAAAGGTTTTGCACCTCCTAATATTTCAGAACTGTACAGAGGGGTGAAAGTGCCGGTATTGAAATCTGCTAACTACAATAACTACGAAGCCGGCGGCTGGTTTGGTTTTGCGCAAAATAAAGGATATGTGGATGTCAGTGTGTATCTGATGAAAGGAAGCAATGAAATTGTGAGTGTCCGTACTGCGGATGGTTCTTATGAAAACCAGAATGCAGGTGCTACTACTCATCGTGGTATTGAATGGAATGCCCGCTACACGCCACTTCGTTCTGTATTTATACGGACCAGCGGCACCTATGCGTCTCATATCTTTGACGCCTATACGGAGAGTGGAAAAACATACGACCACAATGCTATGAATGGTGCGCCCAAATGGATCACCAATACGGAACTGACCTGGAAACCTTCTCTGCTGAGAGGTTTCAGGATAGGTGGAGAGTGGCAGCATATCAGTGGGTATTATATGGATGCTGCCAATACGGCCTGGTATAATGGATACGATCTGTTTAATATCAGAGCTGGTTATCAGTGGAAAGGCTTTGATTGCTGGCTCAACTGTATGAATGCAGGTGACCGCCTGTATGCTACTACTGCAGAAAAATCTGCTTATGGCAAGAGTTACAGGGTTGGTCCCCGTCAAACTTTCAACTTTGGAGTAGCTTATACTTTTACCGGAAAAAGATAATTATGAAGAGGATAGTTATAATGATTACAGTGGGGTTACTGGGGTTATGGTCGTGTAAGCCGCAACAGCATGGAGGTACAGCAGTAGTGTTGTCGCACAGCGGAATGGATGCTTCCTGTCCCTACATTACCAGGGACGCATCGGGGAATACGGTGATTAGCTGGGTGGAGAAGGATAGTACTGCAGATACCGGTGTTATGTTGTATGCAGTATCTAACGATAACGGGCATACGTTTTCTGAGCCTGTGAGGATAGCTGCCACCGCTGGGGTATACCCGCATGCGGAAAACCTGCCCAAGCTGCTTTTTAAACCAGATGGCAGTGCGATCGCCCTGTTTGGGGTGGAACAGCACGATCCCCGGAATAAGTATGCGGGAAAAGTGATGTATACACTTTCTGCCGATGGAGGAAAAACCTGGGACAATGCGCGGCCTTTAGTGACAGATACGGCAGGTTATGATCAGCGGTATTTTGATATGGCGCTGTTGCCTGGCGGAGAAGCGGCGGCGATCTGGCTCGATAACCGTAAGGATACCAAAGCGGAAGGATCTACCCTGTATTGGGCTGTAACGGCGGGGCCGCAGGGCTTTCAGGCCGCGAGGCCGGTGGCACATACTGTCTGCCAGTGCTGCCGTACCCGTTTATATGTAGCCAGCAATGGCGATGTGCACCTGGCTTATCGTGATATCATCAATGATTCTATCCGTGATATGGTGCACCAGGTGTCTTTAGATGGCGGAAAGTCTTTCAGTGAGCCGGTACGTATCAGTGCAGACAACTGGGTGGTGAAAGGGTGCCCGCATACCGGCCCGGCGCTGACGGCCAACCGTAAGGGGTTGCATTTTGCCTGGTTTACGATGGGAGGAGGACAAGGTGTTTTTTATGCAGGATCGGAGGATAACGGTAAAACCTATACGCAGAAAGAATCGCTGAGTAAAGCACCTATGGCCAAACATCCGCAGATCGTGACAGCGGCCGACGACAAGGTGGTAGTGGTATGGGACGAACCGGTGAAGTGGCAGGGAGATTTCCGCAGCAGGGTAGGTATGGCGGTCAAATCGCCCGAAGGGCAAACGATCAGCAGTCGTTCACTCACGGCTGATAGCCTCTATGCTACCTATCCGGTAGTGAGTGCCCTGGCCGGTAAATCAGTGCTGGTCGCTTATACAAGAAAAGGAGAGGTGGTGTATGAAGTAGTATCTATCTGAAAAATAAGATTACGGGAAACGTTGCTTATGTGTTTAAAATCAAAAAGAGGGTGTATCAAAAGGCACCCTCTTTTTTTATGTAAGGTCAAACCAAATGAGGTGTTTTTGGTTTTTATAGCATGCCCAAAGGAAAAACACTTTCAGTAGTCTTTAAAGCAAACCTACAACACCAGGCGATGCTTTTTCCACCCGAAATTGGAGATCTGATAGCAGAGAATCACCCAGTCCGTGTTGTGGATAATGTGATCGAAAAGATCGACATCACTTTATTATTAAAGCGGTATAAAGCAGGAGGGACGAGCAGTTATCATCCCCGAATGCTATTGAAAGTTCTTATTTACGCCTATATAAATAACATTTACAGCAGTCGTAAAATAGAAGAAGCACTAGGACAGAACATCCACTTTATGTGGGTAAGCGGAATGAGTAAACCTGATCATAATACTATCAATAGGTTCCGCGGCGAACGCCTACAAAAAGTATTACAGCCTATATTTACCCAAGTGGTCCTGCTGTTATGTGAAGAAGGCTTATTAAACATAAAAGAGTTATACACTGACGGGACAAAGATAGAAGCCCAGGCCAATCGCTATAGTTTTGTATGGGGCAATGGTATTAAGAATAGCAAAGAAAAAATAAAACAGCAGCTAAATGACTTGTGGAAATATGCCCAATCAGTGGCAGCTTCAGAGTTAGATGATGATACAGACCCATCTGGCTATGACAAAATAGACAGCGAAAAAGTCAGTAAAACAATAGCCGCTATCAATGAAGCCATCAAAGACAAACCAGTAGATAAGCAGATCAGACAAAAGCTGGGATATGCTCGCCGTAACTGGCCTACAGCCTTGGAGAAGTATGAAAAGCAAGAAGAAATCTTAGGTACAGACCGCAATAGTTATAGCAAAACCGATCCCTCTGCCACCTTTATGCGAATGAAAGAAGACCATATGGGGAATGGTCAGCTCAAACCAGCATATAATCTTCAAATAAGTACTAATAATCAATATATCGTCAATTACAGCCTCCATCAGCAGACTACAGACACTTCCACTTTAATTAATCACCTCCAACAGTATATAAATCAATATAAGCGTGTACCCAGCAATATTACAGCAGATGCAGGGTATGGTAGTGAACAGAACTATCAGTGGCTGGAAAACAAGCGGATCACAGCTTATGTAAAGCATACTTCCTTCGACCGAAATCAGCGCCAGTCAACTAAAGCAGCGGAAAAGTTCAAGGTTGAAAACTTACCCTACAATGCTGAAAAAGATTATTACATCTGCCCTGCTGGCCAGCGAATGCGCAGAAAAAGCATATTCCCCAAAACAAACAAAAACGGTTATGAACAAACGATAACTACGTATCAGGCTAGAACATGCGAGGGGTGTACATTACGGACGCAATGCCATAAACAACCAACAAATCGTGTCATAGAAGTAAATCATAATCTAAATCGCCTTAAATCTCTGGCTGACAAGCGATTAAAAACGAAAAAAGGTATACAGAAGCGCAAACAACGATGCTACGATGTGGAGCCTGTCTTCGCTAATATCAAGCATAACCATGGCTTTAAAAGATTTATGCTGAAAGGGTTGGATAAAATAACCACCGAAATAGGATTACTGGCCATGGCTCACAATCTTAGAAAGAAAACAGCATAAAATCGGACTAACCCTTCACTCCTAAAAATGAAAATCACAAAATCATTATAAAAATCTGGATATCAAACAAAGAAGCCGTCTCTTGTTTTGAGACGGCTTCTTTTCATTGTTAATTTCTTTGGTCAGCTATAGCTCCAGCTATAACCCTCACTCCAGTCTTTGCGCGAAGCCCAGCGGCCATAGTTGCCTTTGCGGGACTTGCCGAAATAAAGGCGCCAATATTCTTTCCACCTTGGATAGTACAGGCGCAATACGTACATAGTTAAGAATGTAAGCATAGGGATATGGTTTTCATTAAATGGATAGAGTCGGTTCTCGGCTTGTTTTAGTTTGATGACATTGGTATATATCTTTTACGCATAGGGATTGCAAAAGATATATAAGTGTTTTCAAATATAGAAAAATACACTTAACTATATACTCACATAAACGTGTTAATTTTTATCAATATAATAGGCATTGGCCTGTTGCAAAGGTGTTAGTACGAGGTCATTGATACAAACATGCGGAGGCAGGGTAGTGCAATAGTATACCACATCAGCCACATCTTTGGCACTCATGGGAATAAAGCCTTTGTATACATCTTTGGCTTTGTCTTCGTCGCCTTTGAAGCGTACCAGGGAGAACTCAGTTTCAGCGGCACCCGGGTGGATGGCGGTTACCTTTATCCGGTAGGGCAGCAGGTCTATGCGCATACCTTCGGAAATAGCATCTACAGCAGCTTTGGTGGCACAGTATACGTTGCCTTTGGCATATACGGTTTTGGCGGCGGTAGAGCCGATGTTGATAATATGGCCACGGGTACGGGAACGCATCCACGGAATCACGGTACGGGAAACATACAACAGCCCTTTGACGTTGGTGTCTATCATCGTATTCCAGTCTTCGGTGTCTCCTTCATCGATGGTGCTGAGGCCAGCTGCCAGTCCGGCGTTGTTGATCAGGATATCCACCGCTTTCCATTCTTCGGGGATGCTGTTCAGTGCTGCCTGTACGGCCTGTTCATCTCTGACATCAAAATTAAGGGCCAGCACATTGGCACCATACTCCTGAGAAAGTTGTGTTTTCAGTGTTTCCAGCCTTTCCTTGCGACGACCAGTGATGATCACGTCATGGCCTTTTGCTGCAAATATTTCTGCACATGCCTGGCCAAACCCTGCCGTAGCACCTGTAATAAGAACGATTCCCATAATAACATGATTGGTGGCCCTCCCTGTTGGTTGGTGCCTGTTGAAACAATACTGTAAAATTAGGATGATATCACCTAAAAAAAGGATACTTTTTCCATGAACTAACGGATGAGTGTAACAGTCCCCTTTTTGAAGATATCCTTACCGTTGAAGTCGGTGGCCTTCAGTATCCACAGATAAGTGTCTACAGGAGCCGGCATGCCTTTGTAGGTACCGTCCCATCCGCTTCTGAAATCTGTGGAGGAATAGATCTCCTGGCCCCAGCGGTTGTAAATCCGGAAAAACTGGTAATGAACAATGCCTACCGGTATAAAGCGGAAACGGTCATTCACGCCGTCGCCGTTAGGTGTAAAGGCATTGGGGATATACATTTCCGGGCCGGTGAAATACTTGACACTGATGCTATCATACCCAACACAACCCTGCAGATCGGATACCTTCAGTACATACGTGATGTCTTTATTATAATTAAGCACCGGACGGGCAATATGAGGATCGCTGAGTCCGTCGGGAGGCTGCCAGGTATAAATATCTCCGCCACTGCCCTGCATTACCATAGTTTGTCCTTTGGCCAGAATGGTGTCGTTGCCGGCGAAAGGTACCACTTCGTAAATACGCACGTTTTGTGTAACGGTTTTTTCACATTGTTTGTCGGTATGAAGGGTGAGCGTCACCGTATATACGTTCCCTTTAGGAAAGGTATACTGGACGCTGCGGTCCTGGCCTGGCAGCCTTACGCTGTCGGCAGTGCCGAAATTCCAGGTACGGCTGGTGATTTGGCCGTATAGGTAGGAGGAGGTGTCATTGAAACTAATGGGGTCTTCCTTGCAGAAACCGGCAGTGGTAAAACCGGCTTTCAACCCGGGATAGTTGTGTACTTCTCCGTTGATGCTGTCCCGGCAGACGAGATGGGGATTGACCACCAGTTTTACTTTATAGATGCCGGTATCCGGGTATTGATGGTAGAAGAGGGTCTTGCTGTCTGTGAGCGTATCTGTTCCGTCACCGAAGGTCCAGTAGTAGGTGGAACTATACCCTGAATTACTGTAGTTGGGTATGGCTACCTTTAATTCCGGTGTTTCCGAGCAATTGTTGAGTACGGAAGGGAATTTGGCGGCTATTTTGGTGGTGCAGTCAAATACGGTGAGCAGAATATCTTTGCTATGTATACCGAGGAATCGTTTGGTGGTCCGGTCGTATTCATACACGCATACTGTGATCACATATTTGCCTGGTTTGTTTGGTGTACAGGTGATCATCCCTTTATTATCGATAGAGATGCCCGGACTTCCGCCCATGGGATTAGTGCCCGAGTAAGGGGAAATGTAGCGTACTGTGGAATTATACGGAGGAGGAGTGGTGGAATTGATATCATTGTTGGCAGTACCATCCGTGAGGGCACTGCAAAGGCTATAGGTCAAACTATCCCCGTCTTCATCAAATGCGGCATAATCTATTTTAAAGGGCATACTATTGCAGATAACGATGGCGGTGTCTTTATTGAAATAAGCACTGTTATTGTAAGGTCTTGATTCAGCACCGGGAATGATGGTGTAGTAGGTAGACCCTTCATGTTCTGAATCATAGATATTGGCCAGTTTCTCTCCGCGGCAACAACGTTGTGAGGCTACATAATAGCCGCCGAAGACAGGTGCCAGATCGATGGTGGCGGTATAAAAGGCTACTTCCAGGTGTTGGGCCTGTGGTGCAAGGCAGGGGTTTTTCAAGGTGTCTATGAGTGGCATAACCTGACTCATGTAGAGATATATGGAAGACAATACTTTGGTGCCATTGGCCGTATATACGTTGGCCACTACCGGGTTTTCGAACTTGTCGATACAACCTTGACGGTCGCCACAGGTGAAGTCTGCGTCGCGGTATAGCTTGAGGGTGATGAGATAACGGTAGCGGGTATTATCTCCATTCATGCCTATCGTCTTATAATATATTTCGCCACCAATGATGTGGTATCCAGCTGCGATGAGGTTAAACAAACAGCAGCTAATAACCAGTAGTAAGACTCGCTTCATGATTGGGGTACTGCTCTCTGAATTTAACAAAAAAAGAGCAGACCCGGTTCAGTCGGGACCAGTATTATTTGCAGGAACAGCAGGGTGTTTCAGGTGAGGGGTTTATATGCAAATAAATATCGGCATACTTAAATCTTTACATTTCAGAACCTTTAACGGATAAGTGTTACCGTGCCTTTACGAAGCACTGTTTTATTGTTGATGTCCAGGCCTTGTACTACCCAAACATAAGCGCCTATGGGAGCGGGTTGACCGTTTACTGTGCCATCCCATCCTTTCAGATAGGCGGTATTGTCGTACATCAGTTTTCCCCAGCGGTCATATACCCGGAAGAAGTCCAGTTTCACCATGCCTACCGGCAAGGGACGGAAAACATCATTGAGACCATCACCATTGGGGGAGAAGGCATTCGGGATATAGATTTCCGGACCTATGATAAAGCGCACAAAGATATCGTCTTTGCCACTACAGCCTTCCTGCGTATAGGCGGTAACGGTATAGGTGACGTCGCGGTTGATAGTGGTGACAGGATTGTCAATATTGGGATTGTTCAACCCATTGACAGGAGACCAGGTATACCTCACACCGCCGGTGGCATGCAGTTGAAATGGCTGGTTGAGCATCACGATGGTATCATTGCCCGCAAAAGCAGGAACCGGTGGCACTACTTTTACCAATACGCTGGCAGTAACCGGTTTGGGGCATCCGAGTGTATCCGTTACCGTTACTGTGAAACGGGTAGTGTCTTTGGGGCGGCCTATGGTAATGGCTTTGGTGAAACTGTCCACATAATAGGAAGGTGACCAGCGGTAATAAGCGCCGCCAGTGGCCCGCAGGGTGACCGGTACACCGAAGCAAACCGTAGTGTCGGGGGCAGCCGTCGGTTTGGGTGGATCTACCACTTTGAGGGTAACGGTATCGGCTGAATGACATTTTCCCAGGCTGACCATTATTTCATAGGTCTGACCGGGCGGATCGGGTGTTACGAATGCATCGCCCAGATCACTGACTACCTGATTGTTGCCCAGGTTGGTCCAGCGGTAACTGTAAGCACCATCTGTTTTTACACTAAGGTGTATTTTATCACCGGTGCAGACTGTGCTGTCTGGCTGGGTGTGAATATACAGGGAGTCGCGGACGTCTATGTGTATCTTTTTATCGTTGGTACATCCCTGCAGGTCGGTAAAGGTAACCGTGTATGTAGTGTCTTTCGCAGGAAAGACAATAGGGTCTGGACTGTTGGGGTTTAGTATTTTGTAGTCGGAAGGCGCCCATTTATAGGATCCCGGCTGAGCGTTGGCAGTCCACATCTGCAGACTATCTTTAAAACAGAGCAGGGTATCACCTGTGGCGCTGAAAGGAGGCCGGTCGTAGATAGTGAGCGGATGGGTAATATTTTTTTCGCAGCCTACGGTGGAGTGCAGAAAGAGCCGAACATTATAGGTGCCTGGCTGCCGGTATTGATACTGCGGGGATCTGGCGTTGGATGTATCTGCAGCCACGCCGGTCCCGAAGTCCCATTTGTAGTAGTCTATGGTACCTCTGTCTACCCGGGTGACATCAGGTGAGAAAGCAGTAGCTTTTTCGATACACATACCTGCTACTGAAAAATCAGGGTCAAATTTCGGATAGGCGTACACGGTAGCGAAGGCGCTGTCGCCACAGTTGCTGTTTTTGTCCACATACAGTTTTACATGATAAGTGCCTTCTTTGGCATAAGTATGTGGTAGTGGATCGGTGGTGTTCACGGTAGCGGTGGTACCATCACCAAAATCCCAGTAGTATGGTTTGCCGAGGGTACTGTTGTTGAGAAAAGTGATCGTCAGGCTGCTGCAGTCGGCATATTTATCCGGCATGGCGGCGGTCACTTGTTTTACACAGGTGGTCACGTTGATGTGGAAATCTTTTCGCAGGGTGCCTATCTTCTTGTTGTTACGATATTCATTTACACAAACGGTCACTACATATTTGCCTGCAGCCGGGGCTACACCGGAGATAATACCTGTTTTGGGATCAATCTTAACATTGGGTCCCAGGGGCGATCCTCCGGAGAAAGGAGCGTAATATTGTACGAAGTTATAAGGTGGGGCAGCGGCAGCCGGTGGGATACCACCTTGTGGAGTAAGCTGACCGCCTTTGTAGGCGTCGCAGAATTCGTACACCAGCTCGTCGCCATCAGGGTCAGAGGCAGAGAAATCGTAGGTGAATTTTTTATCTGCGCATACCAGCGTGGCTTCTTCCTTGTTAAATTCCGGGCTGGAATTTTTGACAACACCGTTGGCATCTACTGCGCCGCTGTTGGTACCCGGGATCTCTGCAAAATAGGTGGCGCCGGTACCCCGGTCTCCGGGGTTGCCGGGAATGGGATCAGATATAATATTCACCATAAAGGGATCGCGGCAGCAACTCTGGAAAGCAATCGTGTATCCGTCAGCGTTATTAGAAAGGGTGATCTCTGTTTCAAAGGTACCTACCTGAAAACATACCGGCGGCGGGTTGACAATACAGGGATCCACCTGGGGGAGATTTTTGACTTCGAAGTCGGTGCGATCGATCCGGTATTGGGCTACGGGGCTGTTATCTGTTTTGTCGAAGGAGGCCAGGTAGATGGCGGTGGGCATTTCTGCGATCCGGTCGCCTCTTTCGCAGATGCGGTATAACTTCATGGTGACCAGGTAGGTATTCAACCTGCCGGTGGTCCTCACAAGTTTGTAATAGACCTGGCCGCCGATAATATGACTGGCATACGCCGGAAGGGCGTATATCATACATATCAGGAGAAGAATAAATTGTTTCTTCAAAGGGGGCTATTTTGGCTGTGATGATCAGTAATATCAATGCTGACAAAAATCCGCAAACTGACGCAGGATCACATTAGCAGCATCAAATACTTCCCACATGCCCATATGTCCCACTTCATCAAAAATATGAATACTGCTTACGCGAGGCAGCGTAATCTGCGGTAATATAACATCTGCCGGTACGGCGTTATCATCTTTTCCGATGACAAACAGTACGGGTATTGTTGCGTCTTTCAGAATGGCTGTCCGGTCAGGCCTTTGCATCATGGCCTCGTAATAGGCTATCATGGCCTGCTGAGGGCATTTCATCCCCATCTGCACATAAGCTTCCACACGGGCTGGCTGAACGGATTTAAAAGCGGGGCTGAACATATTGGGCAGTGTTTGCCGCACAAAGGTTTCAGCACCATATTCCTGCATGAGTTTGATAGACTTGCGGCGTGCTTCTCTTTTCTCTTCGCTATCGGCAGTGGCGGTGGAATGGAATAGTCCCAGTCCTTGTACCAGCTGCGGATATTTCTCTGTGAGGGCGAGCGCTACATATCCACCCATGGAGTGTCCTATGATAATAGCTTTGTCTATGCTTTCGGCTAACAGGATGGCATAGACGTAGTCTGCCATTGATTCCATTGTCAGCGGATCAGTCAGCGGAACGTCACTGGTACCGGGGAGCTCGGGGGTAATAATCCGGAAATGGTCTTTGAGATAGGCTTGTTGTATTTCCCATAAACTACCATTTTCCGAAAAACCGTGAATGAGCACTATTGCCGGGCCTTGCCCCTCGTCGTTGTACTGATGGGTTCCGTTATTGATTGTTTTCCGCATGTCTTAAGCCGGGAATAAATCGTGAAATAAAAGCATGTACGAGCAACAAGATACAAAATATTACTGCTCCTTTAGACACCAGATCCCCATTTCTTACATAGAACGTAATATCCTGTCTCGGTGTTACAGTCGCTTTGATAACTGCTTCCTGCCAGTAGGGCTGAGGTTGGGATACATTACCGGCAGGATCTATCACTGCAGAGGTGCCGGTATTGGCGCTTCTCAGCACCCAGCGTCTGGTTTCGATGGCGCGGAGGCGGGCATATTGCAGGTGTTGCCGGTGTCCTTCGGTATTGCCCCACCATCCATCATTGGTGATGATAGCCAACAGGTTGGCACCTGGTTTTACACCACCGGCCACATAATCGCTGAAAACGGATTCATAGCAGATAGTAGGGAATATGTTGATGCTGTCTGAAGGGCTGGCCAGCATCGTTGCACCCGGCGTACGGCCATAGCTGCCGGTAATGCCGCCGAAGTCGAGTGCCAGCGTTTTCATAAAGGAGATATACCGGACATAGGGGACCAGTTCCACACCAGGCACCAGTTCATATTTATGATAGATCTGTATGCTTTGTGAGGTATCTATCTGCAGGGCCGCATTAAACGGCTCCCAGTAGGTGCCGTCTTCCATCATGCGGGCGGTGGTGGGTATTTCGTCTGTACTGCGGTATTGTTTCATGGTCACAGCACCGGTTACCAGCCTGGCTTTGGGATAACGCTGCAACATTTGCCGGATAGCCTGAACCTCCGGTTGATAGTTGAGCTGATGCTCCCAGGCGCCGGTAGGGAAGAGCGCTGTCTCCGGCCATACAAAATAACGGGTATCGCTATCCGCTTTTTCTTCAGAGAGGCGGATAAATTTATGCAGTTGCTCTATGGCAGAACTGGCGCTGAATTTTTCATCGTAGGGGTCGATGTTGGGTTGTACGATCACCACACCGGTTTTGCGGTCGGGGTCGGGGGCCGGATGGATGAAGGCTGACAGCAACAGTGGAGCTGCTATTACCGCGGCGGGCTTCCATATCTCCCGGCGCAGCAGCTGTGCCCAGCTAAGATCGTATATGCGTGCCCGTTTCCATACCTGATAAATGGTGATGTTGGCCAGCAGCACCCACAGGGTGCCACCGCTGGCGCCGGTGATTTCATACCATTGTACCCATCCCGGCCGCATGGCAAAGGCGTTGCCCAGTACCAGCCAGGGCCAGCTCAGCTCCCAGGTCTGGTGTACCCATTCAAATGTCAGCCAGTATACAATCAGTGCAAAATAGGCCATGGTTTCGGGCAGGCGCCTGCGGCTGTTTTTATAGGCCAGCCAGGGAATGCTCATCAGTAGCGCATTAAAGCTGTTGGCAAATACGCCGCTCGCAGGTACCGGTGTATTACCCACCCACCAGGTAGTGGCAACGTTCCATATCAGTAACGAAAAAAAGATCCACCCGAAATACTTCCCGCGGTGGTGTATTTTTTCGGTGAGATATAACAGCGGAGTAAAGCCGATAAAGACCAGCGGTGTGAAAGGCATGGTGGGCCAGGCCAGCCACAGTAGCAAGGCGGTGAATATGCTGAGAAAAAAAGCGGATAATTTCATGATCTGATATAAACGAAACAGCAGCGAAGATAAGGAATGCACCCACGCTATTTTAAGTAGATTTTAATGATTTAATCCAATATTAAAACAGACATTTAATACAACAGTACAAGATAAATATATAATTAAAAATCATATATGAGCCATCTTGAAAAGTTTAACAATTTTTTCATAATTTGGACACTCATTGATACATAAAGGGCTGTCACATAAATAGTATGTAATTCCCGGATCGCGCTATAGAAAAGTCAACTTGAAGAGCCACTGAAGAACGATGAAAAAAAGCAGCTGGAAGACGCAGCTGATCAACCGAAGAAACACTTGTTAGGAGCAATGAGAAAAACGCAGGCTGAGCGTTTTTGTTTATCAGCCGGATTTTAAAATTACTCGTGAAGAAAGTGGTTTTACCACAACGGTTATGGGAAGTATTACACTTTCTTAAAAAAGGTTTTTGCATCATCTAAATCTAAAAACGCATCATCTAAATCTAAAAGCTAGACAACGACCATTTATCTGAACAATTAAGCCACCGCTTAACAACAATCATCTTTCCCGGATCATTACTGCCGCCAACTGGAAGTATATCCCGGATCAGGAATTTATTGCCTGTTAAATCCTTTTAGCCTGTGTAACGCTGACGTATACACGGAGAAGGGAGCGGCATGCCATTCCCGGAGGTATCAGAAATCATCTATCAAAATCTAATTTGCTCATGAAGAAAGGATTAATCCTTTGGCTGTTCGTGGCCTTCAGTATGCTACACGCTTATGCCCAAACACGAACTATTACAGGTAAAGTAACCGACGCCAGAGATGGTACGTCTTTACCAGGGGTGAACATTGTTATCAAAGGTTCTTCCAAAGGCACCATATCCGGTGCCGACGGTGCTTTTAAGCTGGAAGCACCATCAGGAGCCACTCTCCTGTTTTCCTTTGTAGGATATGCCAACCAGACAGTCACCACAGATGCCAGCGGTACCCCGCTTGTTATTAAACTGCAGGGAAGCAACCAGTCACTCAACGAACTGGTGGTAACTGCATTGGGTATTAAAAGAGACAAACGTACACTCACTTATGCCACCCAGGAAGTGAAAGGCGCCTCCATCGTGGAAGCCAAACAAAACAACCTGGTCAACGCATTGTCCGGTAAAGTAGCTGGTGTACAAATCACCAACTCCAGCGGTATGCCCGGCAGCTCCGCCAGGATCGTGATCCGCGGCAACAGCTCCCTCACCGGCGAAAACCAGGCACTCATGGTCATCGATGGTATCCCCATGGATAACCAGGAAGCCGGTAACCCGGATGGATCCCTCAGTGGTGGCGGTACTTCCAACCGCGCTGCTGACATCGATCCCAACATCATCGAAAGTATCAACGTATTGAAAGGTGCAGCTGCTACAGCCCTGTACGGATCTGCCGCTGCCAAAGGTGCTGTGATCATCACCACCAAAAACGGTATGGGCGCCAAATCCGGCAGACCTACTGTGTCAGTAAGTTCCAGCTACTCCTTCGAAAACCCCATCCTGCCTCAGTTTCAGGATAAATATGCACAGGGTACCGGTGGTAAATATGTAGATGGTAATAATGGTAAACAGGGCTCTGCCTCCTGGGGACCACTCATGGATACGCTGAAAGTAAACGGGGTACCCGTTCCTAAAAGAAACAACCAGAAAGACTTCTTCAAAACAGGACATACTAAAGATAACAACGTGTCTGTCAGCGGTTATACCGATAGGTCCAACTACCTCGTGTCTTATTCTTATGTAAAGACCGATGGTACCATGCCTAACACTGACTATTCCCGTCACTCCCTGTTTGCCAAATACAGTGTGGAACTCACTAAAAATCTGCGTCTCACCACCCAGTTCAACTATATCAACTCAGACAACCACCGCCTCCTGGAAGGTAACAGCCTCGCCAGCCCGCTGTGGACCGTTTACGCTGCACCCATCTCCTGGAATCCTTTCCCTACCACCAAACCGGATGGAACCCAGCAGGTATACCGCGCTGCCCGTAACAACCCTTACTGGCTCGTAGACAATACCGGACTGCGCGATCGTACCAACCGCATCATTCCGGTGATCAACCTGTCTTACTCCCCGCTCTCCTGGCTCACCATTACCGAAAGATTCGGCGCCGACATGTATGTCAACAATACCGACTATCATGAAAACGTTGGTATCATCGGCTCTAAATCCGTAGATGGCAGACTGTATAAAAGAGATATACAATACCAGCAGTTCAACCATGACCTGATCATACAGGCCAGAAAAACCTTTGGCGACTGGACCACAGACGTGATCGTAGGTAATAACATCCTCTCCAACTACAACAATAATAACTATGTGGAAGGTGTAGGCTTGTCCGTTCCCGGCTTATATAATATCTCCAATGCGAGCAATGTCACTTCTTCCTACTATCTCTATAAAAACAGAAAAGTGGGTTTCTATGCCCAGGCCAACGTGGAATGGAAAAAAATGCTCACACTGGCTATGACCGGCCGTTACGACGGAACTTCCGTACTGTCTAAAGACAAACAGTTCTATCCATACGGATCTATAAGCGGTGGCTTTATCTTCACAGAACCACTGGGCCTCGCTTCCAGCAAAATATTCAACTTCGGTAAACTGAGATTGTCTTATTCTGCAGTAGGTAACGACAACGTAGGTCCTTACATGCTCACCACCCCATACGTAAAAGCTTCTGTGGGCAATGTCAACTTCCCCTTTGGTGGACAGAACGGTTATCTGCAGTCAACTACTTATGCTTATCCGCTCAAAAACGAAAGCGTGAAAGAGTTTGAAGTTGGTCTGGAAACCAAATTCTTCCAGAACAGGGCCGGCCTGGAAGTGAGCTACTTCGATAAAAAGAGCCAGGACCTGCTCACCACCAGCACCCCGATTTCCGGTGCTACCGGTTACTCCGCCGCCAGCCTCAATGCCGGTGATATGCGTAACAAAGGTGTGGAAGTGGTGCTGAACATCACACCGATCAAAACCAAAAACATAACATGGGATATCGGTGTCAACTATACGAAAATCGATAACAAGGTTACCCGTCTGGCACCTGGTCTGAACAGCATTTTCCTGGCCGGTTTCACTACACCAGGTATCTATGCTTTTGCCGGACAGCCTTATGGTGTGATCATGGGTTCTCACTTCAAACGTAATGATGCAGGTCAGCTGCTGCTGGGCGACGACGGTTACCCGCAACTGGCTGATAATACCGCTCCTATTGGTTATGTAACACCAAAATGGCTGGGCGGTATCACCAGTACCTTCACCTGGAAAGCACTGACTTTCTCCTTTGTACTGGACCACAAACATGGTGGAGACATCCTCAACCTCGACAACCACTATCTGCTTTTCTATGGTACGCCTAAGGTTACCGAAAACCGTGGTACTACCACTGTATTCCCTGGTATCATAGAAAGTACCGGAAAACAGAATACTACTCCGGTAGCACTGACACAGAGCTATTACACCAATCTCTATTCTTCTGTGGATGAAAGTTCCATCGAAGACGGCTCTTTCCTGAAATTAAGACAGGTATCCCTGTCCTATAATTTCGGTGCATTCCTGAAAGGAACACCTTTTAAATCACTGGCGCTGAATGTTACCGGCACCAACTTCATCCTGCATAAAAACTATACCGGTTCAGATCCTGAAGTAAGTCTTAATGGTAGTGGTAACGGACAAGGTTTTGCCAATTTTATGGCACCATCCAACCATACCGTGATCATCGGCTTAAAAGCAACCTTTTAGTAGTATTAAAAAGTAAATTATCATGAGAAGATTACATATAGCCACCATATTTTTAAGCACTGTGCTGTTGGGTAGCGGCTGTAAAAAATACCTGGACGTCAACGATGATCCCAACAACCCGATGCAGGTATCAGAGAAACTGATCCTGCCACCTGTAGAGGTGACCACCTCCACACAGGTAGTAGGAGGCTTTAATGGTACCAATGCTGCTTACTGGATGCAGCAGCTATCGCTCAACCAGCCTTCACCGGGTGAAGAAACCTATCGTATTTTTCCGGTGGATGTGGACAATACCTGGACTTTTTATATTTATCCCAATATCCTCAACAACCTGCGGCTGATGATGCAGCAGGCGAAAGCCGCCGGGCACAATGAATACATGGCCATCGGTAAAACATTGTATGCCTACAACCTGGCTATCGCTACCGATTTATGGAACAATGTGCCATATAGCGAAGCGATGAAGCTGCCTGCCATCTCCCGTCCTAAATATGACAGCCAGGAGTCTGTTTATCAGCAGCTGCAGGTCATGCTGGACAGTGCTATTTATTACGCCAGCCAGCCTAAAAGCGCAGTGGCTCCCGGTTCAGATGATTATATCTATCAGGGCAGCATGGACAAATGGAAAAAACTGGCCTACATGCTGAAAGCCCGGTACTATCTGCGGCTCACCAAAGCACCTGGTCGCACTGCTTCGCTGCAGGCCGACAGTGCTTTGACAGCCATTGCCAATGCATTTGCAGATAACAGCGACAACGCAACTATGGCGTATCCTGGTACTGCACAGGCAGAAAGTCCCTGGTTTAAGAATACAGAACCCGGCGCCGGTGGAGTAGTGATGTCTAAAACTTTCATAGACTTCCTGCAGGGCAACAGCGATCCCAGACTGCCCATCATCGCTACAAAAGATGCTGATGGCGGTTATAGCGGCCGTGTACCTGGTGCCACTCCTCTTCCTGATCCGACTGTTTTATCACTGGTGAATTCTTTCTATGCAAATGCTGCTTCTCCGCTGTTTCTCGCTACTTATAGTGAAGCACTGTTTATCAAAGCAGAAGCTACTTTCATTAAATCTGGTGCCACTGCTGCCACGCCTGTTTTCCAGGCTGCCATCCAGGCGCATATGGATATGTTGAAAGTCGCTCCGGCAGCTGCACAGGCCTATATCAACAGTAGGCCGGTACTCACCGCAGCCAACGCATTGCAACAGATCATTTATGAAAAATATGTGGCCAACTTCCTGTCTATTGAAACCTACAATGACTGGAGACGTACCGGCTTCCCGCAGTTACAGCTGCCACAGAATGCATTTGTAAACTACATCCCCAGAAGATGGCCTTATCCTTCCAATGAAGTACTGGCCAATCCTCAGCCCGATCAGAGCGCTACCACCGCAGATCGTGTATGGTGGGATACCAAATAATGAAGGCGGTATAAAAAGAAAAACCGTTTGGCAGGATGCCAAACGGTTTTTCTTTTATTGTATACAACGATTATCTGCTGTAGTTGGGAGCTTCTTTGGTGATCACCACATCGTGCGGGTGGTTTTCTTTCACAGTGGCAGCGGTGATTTTCACGAACTGCGCACCTTGCAAAGTTTTTACGTCTTTGGAGCCGGTGAGGCCCATACCAGCACGCAGGCCACCTACAAATTGCTGGATCACTTCAGACAGGTAACCTTTGTAAGGTACACGTCCTACGATACCTTCCGGTACCAGCTTTTTGATATCATCTTCATCCTGGAAGTAACGGTCTTTACTACCTTCCTGCATGGCTTCGATAGAGCCCATGCCACGGTAGGATTTAAATTTACGGCCTTCGTAGATGATGGTTTCTCCGGGGCTTTCTTCTACGCCGGCGAAAATAGAACCAGCCATGATAGCGGATGCGCCGGCAGCCAGTGCTTTTACCATATCACCGGTGTAACGGATACCACCATCTGCAATGACAGGAATACCCAGTTTTTTCAGGGCTTCAGCTGCGTCCAGAACAGCAGACAGCTGAGGGAAACCAGCACCGGTTACGATACGGGTAGTACAGATAGAACCTGGTCCCACACCTACTTTTACAGCGTCGGCGCCTGCCTGTGCCAGTGCCAGCGCACCTTCGGCGGTAGCTACGTTACCGGCGATCACCTGCAGTTTAGGGAAGGTTTTCTTTAATTTTTTCAGTGTATTGATCACCGCGATAGAGTGACCATGAGAGCTGTCCAGACAAACTACGTCAACTCCTACATTGATAAGCGCCTGGGCACGGTCCAGTACATCAGGGGTAATACCCAGTGCAGCACCTACCAGCAAACGGCCAAACTCATCTTTAACAGCGTTGGGATAGCTGGTCAGCTGAAGAATATCACGGTAAGTGATCAGCCCTACCAGTTTGCCCTGTTTGTTAACAACCGGCAGCTTCTCAATTTTATATTGCTGGAGGATTTTCTCCGCCTTTTTAAGGTCGGTGCCTTCCGGCGCAGTGATCAGCTTTTCGCTGGTCATTACTTCAGAAACGAGGCGTTTCTTGTTTTTCTCAAAACGGAGATCTCTGTTGGTGAGAATACCAACCAGCTTGTTGCCGTCGTCGATAATAGGAATACCACCGATGCCGTTTTCTTTCATGAGTTTCAGTGCATGTCCGATGGTAGCGTCTGGCTTCAGCGTAACAGGGTCCATGATCAGACCGCTTTCACTACGCTTCACCCTTCTTACCATTTCGGCTTGCCTTTCAATGCTCATGTTTTTGTGGAGAATACCTATACCGCCTTCTCTCGCCAGCGCAATAGCCAGGTTGGCCTCTGTAACAGTGTCCATAGCGGCTGATACCATTGGCATGTTCAGGCGGATGGTTTTTGTCAGTTGCGTTGAGATATTTACGTCTTTCGGATGTATTTCGCTGTAGGCCGGCACAAGGAGAACATCGTCAAATGTAAGTCCGTCAGCTACAAATTTGGGTTTAGATTTTCCCGCAGGCATGATGCAATTATTAATCAGTTATAAAAATAATTGCACGCAAATGTAGCTCTATTTTGCCAATAAATAAAATATTCACCAACGGATGACACCGTATTCTCTGTTAATATTACGTTATTACCCATTGTTCATAACTCATTGCACTAGCTCGTAACGCTGTCCGGGCAAGCTTTTGAGCAAACTTTGCATTTCCAGGCTAAACACTGCTGTCGCCACCTGGCTGCCCGAAAGACCGGTATGCAGATACAACTCCTCCAGGTGCCGCTGTGACTTATCCTGAAACAGTTGCAGTATCTGCTGTTCATTGTCTGATAATTGTAAAAACAATTCCCGTTGTAGCGGAGCAGCCCGCCTGACGCTGTTTTCCCAGCCCATCATCTTCAGTATATCGGTGGCTCCTGTGATCAGCATGGCTTTATTGTTTTTTATAAGATGATTACAGCCTGCTGCATGCGGATCGTCTACCTGCCCCGGAATACAGAACACATCCCGGTTGTAGCCTGCCGCCAGGTCTGCCGTAATCAGTGAACCACCCTGAAGTCCGCTCTCCACCACAATAGTAGCATCGCAGAGGCCAGCCACAATACGGTTACGTTTTGGGAAGTTCTGTTTGTCGGGCAGTTGCCCGCTCATAAAGTCGGTTAACAGTCCGCCTTGCTCTATCATGGCTGTAGCTGTTTGTTTATGCGCTGCGGGGTAGATACGGTCCAGCCCATGTGCCAGCACCCCGATAGTGGGTATACCCGCCTGCAAAGCCGTTTGATGGGCCAGTATATCAATACCATAGGCAAGACCGCTGACCAGCGTTACCTGCGCTGCCGCCAGCTCTTCGGTCAGTTGCCGGCATATCTTTTTACCATAAGCCGAAGGTCGTCTTGTACCCACTACGCTGACGATACGTCCCGCATTCAGGGATGCGCTGCCTTTATAATACAACATGACAGGACCATCATAACAATGATGCAGCCGCTGTGGATAATCAGGGTCTGTACAGAACAATGGCCGTATCCGGTATTTCTCTATAAAAATCATCTCTTTCTCCACTGCATCAAAATCCCTGAAACAGCGGATGGCATTGGCTCTCACACTGCCTACCGTTTCTATGCGTTCCAGCTCCTGTTTTTTAGCCTTGAAAATATTACCGGCGGTACCGAAAGTCTCCAGCAGCTTACGGATAATCACATCGCCAATTAAAGGAATACGGGTTAATGCAATCTGGTACATCAATTCCTGGGGCATAACAAACATATTTCCATTTAAATTACGATTTTCCATCAGCACTTATGTTGGCAGAAGAGATTATTTTTGCGCGTCAAACAACAGCAAATTTTATGATGATGAAAAGGGTATGGGCTGGCGCATTGCTACTGGGAATGCTGGCCTGCAAAACAACAAAGCCGGTACAAACATCCGCAACAACACAAACAACCTCTTCTACTCAACTGATACCTTACGGCCAGGCCTGGGCCGCCCTCTGGCAACAACAATCCGGTGAGTACAAGGCGCTCTGCCTGCAAGCCTATCAGCTGGCAGCCTGGCGCCTCGATCAATACCTGGTGCAACCACATGATAAACCACTGGCCGTTGTTACAGATATCGATGAAACCGTGCTGGACAACAGTCCTTACTCTGTACATCAGGCCCTCGAAGGCAAAGGATATGATGAAAAAAGCTGGATGGAATGGACTGCTAAGGCGATCGCGGACACCGTGCCCGGTGCCCCTTCCTTCTTTAAATATGCAGCCTCCAAAGGCGTAAAAGTATTTTATATCACCAACAGGCTGGAAGCAGAAAGAGCTGCCACCCTTAAAAATCTGCAGCGCTACGGTTTTCCGGATGCCGATGATCAGCATCTGTTGCTCAAAACAGCAGGTTCGGGCAAGGAACCCCGCCGCCAGCAAGTGTTACAGCAATATGATATTGTACTCCTGTTTGGGGATAATCTCAGTGATTTCGCTGAACGCTTCGATAAAAAACCTTACAACGAAAGAAATGCAGAAGCCCTGAAGTCCGCATCCAGCTTCGGAAGCCGCTTTATTGTGCTGCCCAATCCGATGTATGGTGACTGGGAAGGTGCTTTGTACAACTTCCAGTACAAACTCACGCCTCAGCAAAAAGACAGCGTGATGAAAACACGATTGAAAAATTACTAAGCATAATTATGTTTTAAAATGCAAAAGGAGCGAAGATCAACGGGTCTTCGCTCCTTTTGTGTTTTGTAAGAATATTGTGTTAGTTGATGCTGACGATGCGGAATACGGTTCTCCTGTTGGCAGCACGGCCTTCTTCGGTATCATTGGTCGCGATAGGCTGCGATTCACCATAACCTTTGAAAGTAAGCCGGCTGATGTTGATACCTTTATCAGTCAGGTATTTAACGACTGCCCTGGCTCTGTTGGCAGACAGTACCAGGTTGTCTTTATCGCTGCCCACATTATCGGTATGCCCTGCAATTTCAATTTTGACGGAAGGGTTGTCCTGCAGGAGTTTCACGAGCTTATCCAGTTCGGTGACGGATGCCGGTTCAAGGCTATATTGTTTGCTCTGGAAGAAGATATTATGCAGGATGATACTGGCATTGGCGGCCAATGGTTGTAGCGGGATATTCTTTTCAAAAGGTACGCCCGGATGATGATCTTTCAGGGAGAAGTTGTCTGAATAAAAGAGATATCCTTTTTTATTGACGTGGAAGGCATAATCCTTGCCTACGGGCAGGGGAGCGAGGAAGTCGCCGTTTTCATCCGTTTTTACGGCTGCTATCGGGTAACCGCCCTGCAGGTCGATCACGTCTATATTAGCGGTGAGTCTTTCATGGGTGGTGGTGTCGTACACAAAACCTTTCACGTAAAGTGTTTGTAGTGGCCTGGCTTCGGGGTACAGCTCAAAACTGTAGATATCGAGGCCGCCGCGGGTATCGGAGCGGTCGGAAGCGAAGTAGGCTGTTTTACCGTTGGCTTCCACTACGAGGGAGGCATCTTCATCAATGGTGTTGATGGGATAGCCCAGGTTGATAGCTGGTCCCCAGCTGCCATCAGGCTGACGGCGGGAATAGAAGATGTCCAGGCCGCCATATCCGGGGTGTCCGTTGGAGGCAAAGTAAAGTGTCTGGCCGTCGGCATGGATGAAGGGAGTGGTTTCCCTGCCGCTGGTGTTGATGTTGGGACCCAGTCGTTCAGGCACGCTCCAGCGGCCGTTTTCCAGGCGGTGGCTGGTAAAGATGTCGGCACCGTTGTCGGATGTTTCCCGGGCAAAATAAAGCGTTTGTTTATCGGCTGAGAGGCTGGGCTGTGATTCCCAGTCGCGGGTATTGATGGGAGCACCTATATTTTGAGGGGCGCTCCATCCATTAGGTGTTTTTATGGAATAGTAGATATCACAGCTGCCTTTGCCTTCGGGGAATTCGCATCCGGTGAAAACGAGCATGGTGCCATCCTGGGAGATGTTCTGAGCGCCTTCGTTGAAGGAGCTGTTAACAGGTTCTCCCATGTTCTGTGCGGGCTGCCAGCCGTTGGCATCACGGTGCGTGATATAAAAGTCTTCGTTGCGACCGTTCACACGGCGGGTGTATATGAGTGTTTTACTATCTATGGTAAGAGATGGAAAATATTCCGGGTCTTTGCTGTTGATATGATCGCCGAGATTTTCAGGATGAAAGGGTACCTGTTGTTTCTGGCTGACAGCGAAAGTATAATTGGCTTTGAGTTTTTCTGCGTTGATATTTTTTGTTTTGGCATTGGCCAGGTATTGATTGATCAGCTGCAGGGCGCCCTGGAAGTCGCCGGTGCCGGCCAGTGCACGGGAATAGGGAACCATTACGGGGCGCAGCCCGCTGCTATCCAGCTGTTTCAGTTTTCCGAAAGTAGCTGAGGCGGCAGCATAGTCTTTCAGCTCTACATAACAAAGGCCCATCTGTCCATAGGCGTCTGTAAAGCCGGGTGCGGCTTTCAGCGCTTCCTGCAACAGGCCCACGGCCTCCTTGCTTTTGTATAGACGCACCGCTTCTATCGCTTTGTCAAAAATAGCTTTGGCTTTCTTAGGAGCTGTTTCGTAGGTGACTACCTGGGCCTGTAATTGCAGCCCGAGGAATAGTAAACAGCCGGATAATAACAAAGAAGGTTTCATGTAACGATGATTAATGCTGATATTGCTGATGCTCCTGATAAGCGGAGATATCAGCGATGACGAAGATAAATGATAAAAGTGAACGATGATGAGCGTGATGAATACTGATGATCCTGATGAGCAAAAAGAATAAAGCGAAGAAGCTACTGATCTGAACCAGTAGCTTCTTCGCTTTATTCTCTTAAAGTGTTGCGTTAATCTTCGCTCGTCAGGAGCATCAGCGGTATCGGCATTCATCACCGTTTATGGGACGTGAATGTACTTATGGCTCTGCAATGACAGGGTCCATTCGGGATGGTTCTTGATATAATCTACGATGAGCGGAGTCATTTCAGCGCTGCGTTCCCATTCTGTCTGCAGGTAGAGTCTGCAGTCTTTGCCGACGAGGGCGGCATATTTCTCAGCCCAGGCGAAGTCGGATTTGTTGAAGATAACCACTTTGAGTTCGTGGGCTACTTCACATATTTCCGGCAGGGGGGCTTTGAATTTTTTGGGAGACAGGGTGATCCAGTCCCAGCTGCCGCTGAGCGGAGAGGAACCGGATGTTTCCATGTGGGTATGGAAGCCTTTTTTATGCAGGGCTTTGGTGAGTGCGTCGAGGTTGTGCAGGAGCGGTTCGCCGCCGGTGATGACAGCGATGCGGCCCGGGTGGGCAGCAGCTTCTTCCACGATGTCGGCTACTTCGCGTTGCGGGTGCCGGGAGGCGTCCCAGCTGTCTTTTACGTCGCACCAGTGGCAGCCTACGTCGCAGCCACCCAGTCTTATGAAGTAGGCAGCCCTGCCCTGATGAAAGCCTTCTCCCTGGAGGGTATAGAAGCTTTCCATCACCGGTAGGGTGCTGGTTTTAATATTCGTTGTTGTTGTTATTACGGACATGATCTCGGCACAAAGTTCCGGTTTTTGTGGAACTTTTAGTTCATACTTCCTTTCAGGCCGATGTTGGCGTGATAGGTATTTTTCAGCAGCGCAGCGATGGTCATAGGACCTACACCACCGGGCACAGGCGTGATAAAGCTGCATTTAGGCGCTACTTCATCAAATTTAACATCTCCTTTGAGGCGGAAACCGCTCTTTTTGGAGGCGTCAGCAACACGGTTGATACCTACGTCCACTACTACTGCTCCTTCTTTTACCATGTCAGCGGTCACGAAGTCCGGTTTACCAATGGCGGCGATGATGATATCGGCCTGGCGGCAGATTTCGGGCAGGTTGTGTGTCTGGGAGTGGGTGAGGGTAACGGTGCAGTTGCCTGGGTAGGTATTACGGCTCAGCAGTATGCTGACAGGAGTACCTACAATATGGCTACGACCTATTACCACAGCATGTTTGCCTTTGGTTGGAATGTTATAGTGTTCCAGCATCAGCATGATGCCATAAGGAGTAGCAGGAATGAAAGCCGGTAAACCGCTTACCATTTTACCTACGTTCATCGGATGGAAGCCATCTACGTCTTTGCTGGGATCGATGGTGTTGATCACCAGTTCTTCGTTGATATGCTTGGGCAGCGGCAGCTGTACCAGGATGCCGTCTACATCTGCATTTTCATTGAGCAGGATAATCTGGTCCAGCAGGTGTTTTTCAGAGATCTGTTCGTCAAAGCGGAGCAGGGTGGAGTTGTAGCCGCATTCTGCGCAGGATTTGACTTTTGATGCCACATATGTTTCACTGGCAGGGTTGTTGCCTACCAGGATCGCCGCGAGATGAGGTACTTTTTTACCAGCAGCCTTTAATTCAGCCACCTGAGCGGCTAATTGGGCTTTAATAGCCTCAGAAACTAGTTTACCGTCTAAAATTTGCATGTGCAAAGGTAATGAAAATGGAGAACTGGGGAAATAATAGAATTTCCGGAGAGAGTGTAATTACAGGTTAAACGGGGAAAACGAGGCGGTGATTTTTCGCTGGCATTCAGCAAAACAAGCGTTAGGGAGCGCTTGTTTTGCTCGGGCATTGCGCCCGTCAGAATGCGCGATAGTGGAAATTATAAGGCAAAACTACATACAAATCTTCCTGCTGCTGTTATCAGTAGCAGGAAGATTTCAGATCACAAGTATAAAATCAGATTTTTGGTGCGGCTGCGAGTATTTCGGCTTCTGCGGCGGCAGCATATTTTTCGAAGTTGCGGATGAACTGGTTGGCCAGGTCTTTCGCTTTTTCGTCGTAGGCTGCTTTGTCTTCCCAGGTATTGCGTGGGTCCAGGATGTTGTCTGGAACGCCGGGGCAAGCTGCAGGGATGGCAAAACCGAATACCGGATGCTGATGGAAGGTCGCGTTGTCCAGCTCGCCTTTGAGGGCGGCAGAGATCATGGCGCGGGTATAGGCCAGTTTGATACGGCTGCCGGTGCCATAGGCGCCGCCGGTCCAGCCGGTGTTGATCAGCCATACGTTCACCTTGTGCTCACGCATCTTTTCACCGAGCATCTGCGCGTACTGTGCAGGGTGCAGCGGAATGAACGGAGCACCGAAGCAGGCGCTGAAGGTAGATTTAGGTTCTGTAACACCTGCTTCTGTACCAGCTACCTTAGCGGTGTAGCCGGAAATGAACTGGTACATAGCCTGACCGGGTGTCAGCCTGGAAACAGGCGGTAATACGCCATAGGCGTCGCAGGTCAGGAAGAATATGTTTTTAGGAATACCTCCTACAGAAGGTTCCAGTGCATTGTCGATATAAGACAGCGGATAAGATACACGGGTATTTTCGGTGATGGTACAGTCGGTGTAGTTCACCTTGTTGGTGCCTGGGAAAAACTGGATGTTCTCCAGCAGGGCGCCCGGACGTACCGCACGGAATATCTGTGGCTCTTTTTCTTCAGAAAGGTCGATGCATTTGGCATAACAACCGCCTTCGAAGTTAAATACGCCGGTGGATGTCCAGCCGTGTTCATCGTCACCGATGAGTTTACGGGAAGGATCTGCACTGAGGGTGGTTTTACCGGTACCGCTCAAACCAAAGAAAACGGCGGTGTCACCTTCAGTACCCTGGTTGGCAGAGCAGTGCATGCTCAATACCTGTTTGTCGTGTGGCAGTACATAGTTGAGGATGGTGAAAATACCTTTTTTGATTTCGCCGGTATAGGCACTGCCACCGATAATGATCATTTTGCGGGAAAAGCTCACCATGGAGAAGTTAGCCTGGCGGGTGCCATCCACGGCAGGATCTGCCAGGAAGCCGGGCGCCTGGATAACTGTCCAGTCGGTGTGTATGTAATCCAGTTCGTCTGCATGTGGACGAAGGAACATATTATAAGCAAACAGATTAGACCAGGGAAGTTCAGTAACCACTTTAATATTTACTCGGTAATCTTCGTCTGCGCAGGCATAACAGTCGCGCACCCAAACATCTTTACCGGTAAAATAAGCAGTGATTTTTGTGTATAAACGGTCAAAAACTTCCGGAGATACAGGAATATTAAAATCGTTCCAGTTGACAGTGTCGGCAGTGATAGTGTCTTTGACAATAAACTTGTCTTTGGGAGATCTTCCGGTGAATTGGCCCGTGTTAACGGCCAGCGCTCCTGTGTCGGACAATACGCCCTGTTTTCTGGCAATTGTCTGCTCTATCAGTTTCTCTGGTGCAAGTTGATAGTATACATTCGACACATTCTCTATGCCCAGTTCCCGTAAGTCAGCAACAGGGTTCCTTACGCTACTCATTTGCATAAAAAGCAAGATTGTTTTGGTGTAAAAGCAAAACTAGGCATTTTTTGATATTGTCAAATTTTATCGGTGTTGTACCATTAAAATTTAGATGAGAGGCGTGGTACTAGCCGTAATTGTTGCGATTTTTTCAATTTGGTCGCGTTTCCTTGCAGTATTTCAAAAGCCCGATGTGTTAATATAACATTAAGTAATTGTAAGAGAGTATCAGTTTTTAACAGGTTTTGCCAGCTTTTTAACAGGTTTTGCTGAATTTAAATTTATCCCCTGCCGGATTCATGAAATCACAAAATTTTGCCCTAGGTTTGGAGCCTCATTTGAAATATAGACGATATGAAGAATTTGCCCTTGGATTCGCAGCTGTTTGTCAAAAACCGCGCGCGTTTCGTGGCCAAAATGCAGCCACAGTCAATAGCCATTATTAACTCTAATGATGAATTGCCTACTAACGGCGATGCGTTATATAAGTTCAAACAAAACTCCGATCTGTACTGGCTCACAGGTATTGATCAGGAAGAAACCATGATCGTGTTGTTCCCCGACAACCCGGACCCGAAATACCGGGAAGTACTGGTACTGGTACGTCCTAACGAGCTGAAGGAAAAGTGGGACGGACACCGCCTCCGTAAAGATGAAGCTTTTGCTGTCTCCGGCATCTCTACCGTAGTATGGCTCGACAGCCTCGACGGCATGCTTCAGCAATGGATCAATGATGCCTCCAATATCTACCTGAATTCCAACGAAAATAACCGCAAAGCCAACCTGGTACCGGTAAAAGACTACCGTTATGCCCAGGAGATGAAAGTGCGCTATCCGCTGCACAACTATCTGCGTGCGGCCCAGATCTTTAAACAACTGCGTGCGGTTAAAACACCGGAAGAAATAAAAGTGATGCAGGAAGCCATGGATATCACCGAAAAAGCTTTCCGCCGCCTGCTGAAATTTATCAAGCCTGGCGTGTGGGAACATGAAATCCATGCCGAGATCCTGCACGAATTCCTCCGCAACCGCTCTGCTGGTGAGGCTTACGGCTCTATCATCGCCTCCGGCGACCGTGCCCGTACCCTGCACTATGTATCCAACAACCAGGAATGTAAAGATGGTGAGCTGATACTGATGGACTTCGGTGCTGAATATGGTGGCTACAATGCCGACCTCACCCGTACCGTACCGGTAAATGGTAAGTTCACTGCCCGTCAGCGCCAGGTTTATGATGCCTGCCTGCACCTGCACAATTATGCTAAAAGCATACTCCGTCCGGGTATCACCATCGCTAAATACCACGAAATGGTAGGCGAAGAAGCCGGTAAGGAATTTATCAAACTGGGCCTGCTCACGGAAGCAGATATCAAAAACCAGGATCCTGAAGCACCTGCTTACCGTAAATACCTCTACCATGGCATCTCTCACCACCTTGGTGTGGATGTGCATGACCTGGGACCGTCTTTACACCAGCCTATTCCGGATGGTGCTGTCATGACCGTCGAACCCGGTATTTATATCGAAGAAGAACAGATGGGTATCCGTATCGAAAACAATATCTGGCTCACTGCCAGCGGTAATGTGGACCTGATGAAGAATATTCCTATCACCGCCGACGAGATCGAAGCGCTGATGAAATAATGACCAGAAAAAATAAAACGAATGATGAATCACAGGTACTTGCCTGATGATTCATCATTTCGTAGTTTTATAACTCAAGCCATCTGAATGCGACAACTTCCTAACATTATTACCCTATGTAACCTTTTTTGCGGTGCACTGGCCATCATTTGTGTGTTGCATGCACCGGAATATCATGTCGAGTTTAACGGTAACGACTATACGGTGACCAACCCGGAGCCTATTTACTGGGCTTCTGCACTGGTAGTACTGGCGGCCGTATTCGACTTCTTCGACGGGCTGGTAGCCCGCCTGTTGCGCGTACAGTCACCGATGGGCAAGGAGCTAGACTCCCTGGCTGATGCAGTTACTTTCGGGGTGGTACCCGGTATGATGCTGTACAGACTGTTGCGCAGCGCCTATTATCAGCTGCCGGATGCTTTTGAAGTGTCTATGGTCAACCTGGCCCCGGCCTTGCTGGTACCCTGTTTCGCGGCATACCGTCTGGCCAAGTTTAACCTGGATACCCGGCAAACCGAAAATTTCATTGGGGTGCCCACTCCGGCGGTAGGCTTGCTGGTGGCTTCTTTCCCGATGATTGTATTGTATAATCCTTACAACCTGGCCCACTGGCTGCAGAACATCTGGGTATTGTACGGCATCATTGCTGTGCTCTGTTACCTGATGGTGGCTGAGATTCCTATGCTGAGCCTTAAAGTCAAAGAGAAATCACTCAAGGCAAACTGGACGCGCCTGCTGCTGGTAGCATTGGTACTGGTAAGCGTGCCATTCCTGAATTTTGCCACTGTTCCGTTTATATTTATTTGTTACGTGATACTTTCATTGGTAGTACCTCCAAAAGTAACGCCTGCCTGATTTTTCACAAATAAATGCGAAGCAGCAAAGGAGCAGAAATGAAAGTTTCTGCTCCTTTGTTGTAGTGCGCCCGGCACGGGCGCAAACTCTAGGGTGGAAGTCCCGAACGCGCCTTGATAGTAGGAAGCGTTAACTGATGGCAAGGGTGTCCTTCGTGAGAAGGAATCTGAAGGAAGCCTAAGGTAAATCTCCGGCCTGACGAACAGGAAGCAGATGAGAGGCAGTTAAATGTTGGGCGAGTTTGCTACACAAAACAAAGCCCTATACTATCGGAGACATTTAGCTGTAAATCTGACAGGCATATGGAGAGAAAGTTTGCGTTCTTACCCGGGGAGATCTGTGCAACTGCTGCCTTAAGGAGACGCGTATCCACTAAGGGGCAATGGATGGCAGAGATGCCATTGCAGGTTTTACAGAAGTCAGCTCTGGTCGTAGTACCTGTCGCCTAAACAGGAAAGGGCCAGACATCAGGAGCTTTGGAGTAAATCTGGAACTGGGAGTGTTGCCATGAAAGCAGAAAACTTACTCATTAGGTAAGGCTATATTAAGAGTATAGGGCTGGAAGCCTGAAGGTATTAATAAGCGCTGAGTTACACTTTGACGGAAAGAAAGAAACAAGGCGGACAGGACAGGAAAAAAAAATGCAGATGTTAAATGGAGTTACTGGAACGCATACTTGATAACCGTAATGTCCGCCGTGCCTATGAACGGGTAATGGCGAATAAGGGCAGTGGCGGAGTAGACGGGATCGGGATCGAAGGATTTAAATCCCATTTACAAAAGGTCTGGCCTTCGGTGAAAGCAAGGATAGAGGAAGGAAACTATCAACCATCTGCAGTAAGGAGAGTTGATATACCTAAGCCATCAGGTGGAACAAGGACATTGGGCATCCCCACCTTACTGGACAGGTTAATCCAACAGGCTATAGCACAGCAACTGACAATTATCTATGATGAAACGTTCAGCGAAAACAGCTATGGGTTCAGGGCAAAACGAAACGCGCATCAGGCATTATTAAAAGTGCGGGACTACGTAAATGCAGGCTACAGTCATGTAGTAGACATTGACATGGCAAAGTTCTTTGACCGTGTGAACCACAGCTATCTGATGAATCTGCTGGGTCAGCGAATAAAGGACAGGCGTGTGTTACGTCTGATCCATAGTTACCTGAAAGCAGGAGTTATGATGGATGGGATAGCAACGGTAAACAGAGAAGGAACTCCGCAGGGAGGCCCTCTAAGCCCGATACTGTCCAACGTACTGTTGGACAAACTGGATAAAGAGCTGGAAATGCGAGGTCACCGTTTTGTAAGATACGCCGATGATGTGTGCGTGTTCCTGCGGAGCAAACGGAGCGCTGCGCGGGTTCTGGATAGCGTAAGTATGTACATTGAGAAGGAGCTGAAACTGGAAGTGAACCGGAGTAAGAGCACAGTAACACGGCCCTGGAAGGGAAAGACACTAGGCTATAGCTTCTACCACAAGAAGGGAGAAAAGGGACTGACGATTGCCCGGAGTAGCATAGCAAGGTACAAGTCCAAAGTCCGTGAAATTACCTCTCGAAGCAAGCCATACGCCATGTACAAGCGTTATGAGCTGTTGAGGCAATTAAACCGGGGTTGGTCAAACTACTTTAAACTGAACGAAGCAAAGAGCCTGTTCAAAGAACTAGATCAATGGGTTCAGCGGCGGATCAGGCAATGTCACTGGAAGCAATGGAGGTTACCGAGGACGAAAGTGGCAATGCTTATAAAGTTGGGGACGCCCAACTGGCAGGCATATCAATGGGGTAACACAAGAAAAGGGTCGTGGCGAATAAGCGGAAGTCCCATATTACAACGCGCTCTGAACAAATCCTTACTAAAACGGGAAGGGTACTTACCCCTTGCTGAGTTAAGTACCCTTCCAACTGTATTATTCTGATGGGCCGCCGTATACGGGACCGTACGTACGGTGGCTGGAGGGGACGGTGTAGGAATTAATCCTACACCTCCTACTCAATTTATCACCTTACAGCTTCATCACTGTGCATCTTTGCGCCTTTGCAAGACATTCGCTTTGAGAGAGTAATAATTTTCCGTAGGTTTGCGGCAAATTTTTAGCACAATGACTTTTACTGCACATATCAATGTGATGCCACTGAAGGAATTACTGGACCCGCAAGGTAAAGCGGTGATGAGTGGTCTCAAAAACCTTGGCATGGGCCAGGTACAAGATGTACGGATTGGAAAACACATTACCCTGCAAATTGAAGCCGCCAGCCAGGAAGAAGCACATCAGATCGCTGAAAGCGCCTGCCAGAAACTGTTGGCAAACCAGGTAATGGAATACTTTGAAGTACACATACAATAAAAAAATTACGAATTATCAATTACGGATTACGAATTACACCGATGGGTCTTCATTCGTAATTCGTAATTGATAATTGATCGTTCCATATGAAATTATTCCTCATTCCATCTCCTATCGGCAACCTGGCCGATATTACTTACCGGGCTGTCAAAGTACTGGAGGAGGCGGAATTAGTGCTGGCAGAAGATACCCGTACCTCCAGCGTGCTCCTCAAACATTACCAGATTAATAAACCGGTAACTCCCTACCATCAGCATAACGAACATAAGATTGTTCAACACCTGCTGCAACAGCTGCAGTCCGGCAAAACCATGGCCATGCTCACAGATGCAGGGACCCCCGGTATCTCCGATCCCGGTTTCCTGCTGGTCCGTGAATGTATCCGTGCCGGTGTGCCGGTAGAATGCCTGCCAGGCGCTACGGCCTTTGTGCCTGCCCTTGTCAACAGTGGCATTCCTATGAACCGCTTCACCTTCGAAGGTTTCCTGCCGCTGAAGAAAGGCCGCCATACACTGTTTACACAGCTTAGCACCGAAGAACGCACCATCGTTTTTTATGAATCTCCCATGCGGCTGGTAAAAACACTGGCCGACCTGATCCAGTATTTCGGACCAGACCGCCCCTGCTGCGTAAGCCGCGAGCTGACTAAAATGTTCGAGGAAAACAAACGTGGCACCCTGCAGGAAGTACACGACTATTTCCAGGAGAAAGGAGTGAAAGGTGAGATCGTAGTAGTAGTGCAGGGCGCCGGTTAATCATTTCCCCTCATAAAATACAGCAACATCTTCCAGGGGTTTCCGGTGAATATCCGGTACCCAGCATGTTTCAGCGGGATAGCCTACCGGCACCAGCAGAAAAGGCTTTTCGTTTTCGGGCCTCTGCAGGATGTCGGCCAGGAAATTCATTGGACTGGGCGTATGCGTAAGTGCAACCAGGCCCGCATGATGAATAGCCGCCAGCATAAAACCGGCAGCAATACCGATGCTTTCCTGTACATAGTAGTTGTTACGCTTTTTACCACCCTCATCTGTTTCATAAATCCGTTTAAACATCACGATCAGCCAGGGAGCTACTTCCAGAAAGGGTTTCTGCCAGTCGGTCTGCAATGGTTTCAGATCATTCAGCCATTCCTGCGGCATGCGGCCGTTATAACTCCGGTATTCTTCTTTTTCGGCCTCTTCACGGATTATCTTTTTGATAGCCGGATCGGAGATGGCACAGAAGGTCCAGGGCTGTTTGTGTGCGCCTGAAGGAGCTGTGCTGGCGGTACGGATGATATCTGCTATCACCTCTCTGGGGACTGGTGTGTCGGCAAAATCCCGTACTGTCCTGCGTTTGTCCATCCATTGCTGAAAAGAAGCGGCCTGGGCTTTCATCTGAGGCGGGTCAAAACTGTCGTGGGTGTAACTGACAAAGGGATAACCATCAATGAGTTTTTGGGCTGACATATGGTGTATAATTTTGCTGAATTTACAAAATACCAAGGATGAATTGTTTATTTTAGCCACGGAATCAAAATAAAACTGAATGAAAGTGGTACTAGGAAGCTGTCTGGCCTTCACGATGCTGGCAGGCAGTTGGTTACAACTAAATGCACAGTCAGATCGCTGGCAGCAAAGGGTGAAATACACCATGGACGTAGCAATGGATGCTCCCGCCAATAAATTTACCGGTAAGCAGCATCTGGAGTATTTCAACAACTCTCCCGACACACTGAAAAAAGTATTCTATCACCTGTACTGGAACGCATTTCAACCGGGTAGCATGATGGACGTGCGCAGCCGCGAGCTGGGCAAAATCGTGATTGGAAAAGATAAAAACGGTAATAACCGTCTGGACTGGGACAACAGGGTACGTGACCGTATTTCCAAACTGAAACCCGATGAAATCGGCTACCAGAAAATCATCTCCCTCAAAAGAGATGGTAAACCACAGTCATTCAAAGTAGTGGAAACCATCCTGGAAGTGCCGCTGGACAAGCCTATCCTGCCAAATTCAAAAGCTGTGTTTGACATGGAATTTGAAGCCCAGGTACCGGTACAGATCCGCAGAAGTGGCCGCCACAACGCAGAAGGAGTAGACTTCTCCATGGCACAGTGGTATCCTAAAATGTGTGAGTACGACTACGAAGGATGGCATGCCACCCCTTATATCGCCCGTGAATTCTACGGTGTATGGGGCGACTACGATGTGAAAATCACCATCGACAAAAAATATATACTGGGTGGTACCGGTTACCTCCAGAACCCTAACCTGATCGGTTATGGCTATGAAACACCCGGTGCAAAGGTTACCCGTCCTGCTGGCAACACACTTACCTGGCATTTTATTGCTCCCAATGTGCATGACTTCATGTGGGCAGCAGATCCGAATTACAAACACATTACCCAGAAAGTGGATGGCTTTACTGCCCACTTCCTCTACCTGGAAAATGAAAATACCCGCGAAACATGGCCCCGGCTAGCTAAGATGATACCAGCCGCTTACGATTATATCAAAGCACATTACGGCGCTTATCCTTATCAGCAGTATTCCTTCATCCAGGGTGGTGATGGTGGCATGGAATATCCAATGTCCACACTGATACTGGGCAATGGTAAGATGGATGGCCTCTATGGCGTGGCGATCCACGAATGGATGCATAGCTGGTACCAGGGGATGCTGGCAACCAACGAAAGCCTCTACCCATGGATGGACGAAGGTTTCACCACTTTCGGTCAGGACAATACTATCCACAATACAGTGGATTCCCTGAAAGGACAAAATCCGCATGAAGACTCCTATGCGGGGTACTTCGCACTTGCAAGAAGTCCGTTTGAAGAACCAGCTACCACCCATTCCGACCATTACAACACCAACTATGGTTACAGCCTCACTGCTTATTCCAAAGGAGCCGTGTTCCTGGAGCAGTTAGGTTACGTGATCGGTGCTGCCAACCGCGATGCCGGCCTGCTGCGTTATTACAATGAATGGCGTTTCAAACATCCGAATGCGAACGACTTTATCCGCGTAATGGAAAAAGAAAGCGGCATTGAACTGGACTGGTACAAACAGTACTTTATCAATTCTACCAAACATATCGATTACGGCATCGACAGCATATACAGCAATGGCAACAAAACAACGGTACGCCTGCGCCGCATTGGCCAGTTCCCTATGCCGATTGACTTTATGGTCACCGACAAAAAAGGCAACCAGGTAATGCACTATATTCCGCTATCTATCATGTATGGAGAGAAACCAAACGAACAACCGGCTGTAAAACGTATAGTCGAGCCCGTATGGTACTGGACCAACCCTACTTACGAAGTGGAAATAGACCTGCCACTGTCTGAGATCAAAGAACTGGAGATAGATCCCAGTCAGCGTTTGGCGGATGTGGACAGACGCAATAACAAAGCGGTATCCTGATAGCATCAGGATGATCTGAAAAATAAATAAAAGACCCGGACCGGTATATCGGCCCGGGTCTCTTATTTTATCCCTGTTCCATTGCCTGGGCTGCCTTCCACTCTCCGGCCTGTATCATCAGTTTAACAGCACGGTTAATGAATTCCATGCCGCCCATACCGGCATCAAGCGGAGTATCCGGGCGCAGCACCCTGATATTGATGACTTTCTTGCCTTCAAACGGGCGTGCTTCGGGGATATTGAAACAGGCTGCTATGGTATCGGGAGACACACCTGCTGCTGCCAGTTTAAGTTTGATCGCTTCCAGGTACTGGAGTGATTGGTTGTACACCAGCGGCAAGGCTACATCATTCACTGCCAGGTTGATGGTGCTCCAGTCCATAGTACGCTCCAGCACATCCACCAGGTTTTTGAACTGAATAGGATATTGTTCTGGTGCGGCAGGCGTATGTAATACCACGTAGATGTCGGTAGCACCCCGGTCGATAGCGAGTTTTACCGGTGCATAGAGTGGGCCGCCGCCATCGATGAACTGTTGTATGGGTTGATCGGGCATGGTGATTTCTACCGGCGGCATAAACGCTGGTTGTGTGAAAGAGGCTACTACAGCGTCACGCAGCTCATTCAGATCACTGGCTTTTCTGATATCGTAGGTGCTTTCGCTGGAAGTCTGATTGGAGAAATAAACGGAGCGGCCTGTTTGCAGGCTTCGGGTGGCAATAAACAATTCCCTTTCCGCTGTCATCAGGCGCTGAAAGCGCTCTTCGGAGATGACAGCATTCACTTTATGCAGCAGGGGAACGATGTTGTAAAGCGAAAGATTGTTGTTGGCCAGCCGTTGTATGGCGTGTGAGGTGGAGAGGAAATCTTGTGTAACATTGGCGGTAAAGATTTTTTCAGTGAGTTCATTTTCTTCGATGGCGGTGAGGAAGGCGATAAGGGAGCCGCTGCTGGTGCCGCAGAGGATGTCGAAACGAATATCCGGATGATGCTGACGGAAGTACTGGATCGCTCCGATGGCAAAGGCACAACGTGCGCCGCCGCCGCCTAAAACTAGGGCTGTTTTTGTCATGTTGGGTTCTTTCTATGTATACGTTCATTACAGCTAAAGCGGCATGTAGGCTATTGAACGGTGATGGGTGGTTGATACAAATTACAAAATCCGGGTAAAAAAAAGATCAGGACCCTAAGAGTCCTGATCCGGGAGTAGAAAATATGTTCGTGGTGCGGTTGTTAAAATATCAGTTGTTGTAATTGATTTTCCCATGTATGGCTGCGCAGCTCATGGTCTTGCAGCTTTTCGAGGTGGTGTTGATTATGGTAGGCGGTGAAGTACAACATTTCCCTGATCGTAATTTTTCCGAGCAGGGGATGAGGTAGCCGATACTTATCAAGATCATTTTCTGACCAGTTGTCAAGATGTTCCAGCAGTTTTTCCTTCTGTTTGAGGAATTCCTGGATCAGTACAGGCCGTTGGGCGCTGTAGATAACACCGGGCAGATAGGCACTGGTGGATTTGGCGCCATTGGCCAGCACCTGGTCATATTGTTCTACGAGCATATCGTAGGAGCGCGAAGGGAGCTGGCTTACACCAAAGCAACGCAGCAATATCCTGGGATAGCCCATGGCGGTGGTTACCGGCCTTACAGATTTGATAAGATGATGAAGTTGCTGACCGGCTGACCATTTACCGTATGGTGTAGCGGTAAAACGATGGTCAGGCAACGCCTGCACAAAATCAACAAAGTGATCGAAGCTTTTATTTAACAGAGAACGAATCTCGTGCTGGTTCAGGTACATAGGAAATGATTTAGAGGGTTCATAAATACACAAAACCGGACGCAGCAGTAAGTTATACCCGGGCCATTTGCATTCTTCCTGAAGTTACGTTGGTTTTGTGACCTATCCAATAAATTGATAAATATAAAAAAGAACAATATTTACTTTCCAGGCATCTGTCTTGCTAATATGATCATTTCTCTCTAAAAAGTTTAATTATTCCAGGGGTTCACATGAAAAACCCTGTCTTTGCACAAATTCAATGATAATATTTTCAGTCACCTGAAGGTCAGCTATCCTTAATACCTTATCGCAGTCGTCGAGGTCTACATGGCAGCTGCTTACCTCAAAACGGGAGGTGATGGCCCGGATCATCTGTTGTTTGGCGTGCTGACTGTTAATATTGGTTTTGAAGATGCCTATCATAACCGGATGGTTTAGTGGTTAAATGTCTTTGTTTTGCGGTTTCTCACCTGGCACATCTTTCCAGGGGGCAGTTTCTTCATCGGGCCATTCAAACCTGCCGGAGCCACAGCGGTTGCGGAAAAATGCCTTCATTTTTTCCTTTTGTTCGGGTGTCATATCTGCCATTTTTTCTTTCAGCTTGTCTTTCCATTCCCGGCGCTGGCGCCATCCGCCGCCCCATCCGCGGTTATGGCCATGCCATCCAAAGAGGAGTTTGCCCAGTACCAGCAGTCCCAGTGCCTGCCAGTAGCTGATCACCGGCCCGTGGAAAAGTTCTGGTATCAGATTATTCCACAATACTTGTGTCAACAGGATGACAGCGGCAAAGAAGGCAATGCCCAAAAAGATTAAACCGATTTTTTTTGCGGGTCGCATATTGTAAGAATTTTTTAGTTATCGAATAATTCACGGTACAGTTCTGCCAGCCGTTCGCGGAGGTACAAGACAGCATAACGTTTTCTCGACAGCAGTGTATTCACACTGATACCGGTTTCTTCGCTCATTTCCTTGAACGATTTACCTTCGAGTTCATGCTGGAGGAACACCTGCTTTTGTTCGGCCGGCAGCTCATCGATGGCCTGCATGATCGTTTCAGACATGATTTTCCGGACCATGGGCGTATCAGCCTGCAAGGTTTCATCGGAGAGTAATTCCGGCAGGAAAAGGACTTCTTCTCCTTCTATTTCGCGAACATAGTTAGTGAACGGAGTTTCCTTTTTCTTACGGAACCAGTCTGTAATACGGTTGCGGGTCACGGCAAACAGCCAGCCGGTAATGGAGTCTATCTGACTGCCCAGCCGGAGATATTCCGTGAACTGGTACAGCACATCCTGCAGTATATCCTCCGCATCCGACGCGTTGTTGACACGCTGCCGGATGAAGTTCAGCAAACGCTTACGTTCCTGCTTTACGGTAGCTTGTATGCGTTCGTTTTGCTCTTGGGCCATGATGCTGTTTGTGAGGAGCAACTGTTTCATCGTAATAAGGAAGACGAAACAGGAATGCCGATATTTTATTTTTTTGAAAAAAATATCAAGGGGGTAACAAGATCAGCTCCGGAGGCGGCATTCATCAGCTTTTGGCGAGCACGATATATTTGTCTTTGAAACTTTCTTCAGGGAAGATTCCATAGATGTTGAGCAGCCTGGGTTTGATGCCGCTATCAGCAATTTCCTGCGTCAGGTCTCCACCTTTGAGGCATATCAGTCCTTTTTCAAACTGTTTGCCTGGCACAGCAGACTTCTTTAATACCGGTTTGCTCCAACGCCAGAGGTCACCCAGCGGTGCTACTGCCCTTGATACTACAATATCGAATTTACGGTTTTTTATATCCTCCACCCGGCTATGGGCGGTGGTCACGTTTTTCAGCCCCAGCGCTTCGCTGACACCTTGTACTACCTTTATTTTTTTGCCGATGGAATCCACCAGGTGAAACTGTACTTCAGGGAAAAAGATCGCCAGCGGAATGCCCGGAAAACCACCACCGGTACCGAGGTCCAGTATCTGGGTGCCCGGCTGGAAATCTGCGACGGCAGCTATACTCAGTGAATGCAACACGTGTCTCTCATACAGGGAGTCAATATCTTTCCGGGATATGACGTTGATCTTCTCGTTCCATTCCTCATACAATCCTTTCAGGGCTTCAAACTGCTTTAACTGAACAGGCGAAAAATCGCTGAAATACTTTAAAATAATTTCCATGCCGCAAAAATACTGTGATTATTGTGATTTTTATGATACTCCTGATTAGAGGGATATAAAAAGTGAAGCGCCTGCAAGAGGCGCTTCACATAAGTATCTGTAAAAAAATAAAAGACAACAATCAATAATCTTCGCTCATTAGGCACATCATAAGAATCATATGCATCACAGTTACGGTTACCAGCGGTTTTTTGACTTAAACATCAATGCCGGTGTGAATATGATGTAATAAAGTACCATGAAGATATCCATCAGCCAGCTGAACTTAAACAGATCACTTTCATCGAGTTTGCGCATGGCTGCAAAGGTAATGATGGACTGGGTCAGCACTTTTATCCCGAAGATGCCCAGGGCATACCATAAGATCGGCGGTGGAAAAAACAGGGCGAGGATAAAGGCAGGGTAGAAGAGGAAATGGGTCAGGGAAAACAGGCCCAGCACAAATTTATGTCCGAAGCGATAGTGTTTGCCGGTAGACATATGCCGGGTTTTTTGTCTGAACCAGCTTTTCCAGTTCTGTTTAGGCTCAGAATAGGTGAAAGCCTGTTTGTCTATCACTACGCCTACGTTTTTACGGTTGGCGGCTGCATTCACAAACAGATCATCATCGCCGCTGGCCAGGTGCTGGTGGCTGGTAAAGCCCTTGTGCCGGAAAAACAGCTCTCTTTTGTATGCCAGGTTACGGCCTACACCCATATAGGGCATGCCGCTCATGGCAAAAGACAAGTGTTGCATGGCACCGAAAAATGTTTCGTAACGGATCACCTTGTTCAGGAATCCGGGTTTTTTGTGGTATGCTCCGTAACCCAGTACGATCTCTTTATCATCCGCAAATCCCTGGCTCATCAGTGATAACCAGTAGGTGCTGCCCGGTTTGCAGTCGGCGTCGGTGAGCAGCACGTTTTCGTACTGGGCTCCTTTGAGGCCTATTGACAGCGGATATTTTTTTCCGGGGATGAATTTGGCAGCCTGCTTGATTTCGATGTGCCGGTAGTGTGGATAACCCGGCTCTATGGAACGGAGATAGTATTTGGTGTCGTCTTCGGAGTTATCATTTACCACAATCACCTCATATTCCGGCTTGTGGTGCATATGATAACGTTGCTGCAGGACCCCCGGCAGATTTCTCTGAAGATTCAGCTCTTCGTCTTTTGCGCAGATGATCACGGAAAAAGGCCCTTCGGGCGCCAGGTCCAGGTCAAACTTACGACGGTAGAAAGCTACCCGGGAGAAGACAAACAAATAATAGATCGTTTGTATCCCTGCAACGGCAGCAAAAAAGTATAAGGCAATTTCACCCAGATTGTCAAGCATAATGCTGGCAAAAATATAATATTTTTATTATCTGTAAAATAATAAATCGTTTCGAATCCGGATTATTTATTTGATAATTTGAAAGTTGTAAAGCAGGCTCTCTTCTGTTCTCCCTAAATATCAAACCGCCAAATCGCCAAATATTCCGATCTTTGCACGCTTGAAATTAAGACCGTGAATTTTGAACTGATCACAACAGATAGCGGCAGCAATGCCAGGGCTGGTAAAATCACCACTGCCCACGGGGAAATAGAAACACCGATTTTTATGCCGGTAGGTACTGTGGGTAGCGTAAAAGCTATCACACAGGAGCAGGTACGGGATGATGTGCAGGCGCAGATCATCCTCGGCAATACCTATCACCTCTATCTGAGGCCAGGCCTGGAAGTGTTGTCGCTGGCAGGCGGTCTGCATAAATTCAACGGCTGGGAACGCCCTATCCTTACCGACAGCGGCGGATATCAGGTATTTTCCCTGGCGGCTAACCGTAAGATTAAGGAAGAAGGCGTTGTGTTCCAGTCACATATAGACGGTTCCAAACACCTCTTTACCCCCGAAAATGTGATGGACATCCAGCGCACCATCGGAGCGGATATCATCATGGCATTCGATGAATGCCCGCCATATCCGTCTGAATACCGCTATGCGCGTAAATCGATGGAGCTCACCCACCGCTGGCTGGACCGCTGTATTCAGCGGCTGAGTGATACCCAGCCGGCTTATGGCCACGAACAAACACTGTTCCCTATTGTACAGGGCAGTACCTATAAAGATCTCCGCAAAGCCTCTGCAGAATATATCGCCTCCCGCGGCGCAGCCGGTAACGCTATCGGCGGCCTGAGCGTAGGAGAGCCTGAAAATGAAATGTACGATATGTGCGGCCTGGTATGCGATATCCTGCCCAAAGACAAGCCCCGCTACCTCATGGGTGTAGGCACCCCCTGGAATATCCTGGAAAACATCGCCCTGGGCGTAGACATGTTCGACTGCGTTATGCCTACCCGCAACGGTCGTAACGGCATGCTTTTCACCTGGAACGGCGTGATGAACATCCGGAATAAAAAATGGGCTACCGACTTCCGTCCGATCGATGAAAACAGCAACTGCTTCGCTACCAGCGATTACTCCCGTGCCTACCTGCGCCACCTGTTTGTTGCCGGAGAAATTTTAGGCATGACATTAGCGAGTATTCACAACCTCGCCTTTTACCTGGAATTGGTGAAAGAAGCCCGCCGTCAGATACTGGCCGGCACCTTCGCCACCTGGAAAACAGGGATGGTACAGCAGTTGAAAACGCGCCTGTAAAAGTTCAGACTATAAAATAAACTAATATCTTTGGGCTCATGACTAAAATAGACTGGTACATTTTACGCAAGCTCATTGGAACTTTTATTTATTCCCTGATGATATTGCTGGTCATTTCCGTAGTGATCGATATTACAGAGAAGATAGATGATTTCATTAAGTATAATATATCCCTCCACGATGTGATCGTGGATTATTACTTTGGCTTTATCCCCCATATTGCCGCATTGCTGTTTCCCCTGTTTATCTTCATTTCCGTTATCTTTTTTACCTCCAAAATGGCGTACCGCTCGGAGATCATCGCTATCCTGAGTGCCGGCGTGAGTTTCCGCCGCTTTTTACGCCCTTACTGGGTAGGCGCCATTCTGTTTGGCAGTATCCTCTGGCTGGCCAACTACTGGGTAGTGCCCAATGCCAACCGTATCCGCACCACTTTCGAAAATACAAGGATCCGTACCCCGGATAATCAGACGTCGCAATACGATCGTACCAGCCGTATCGACAGCTTTACCTACGTTACCTTCGGTACCTACGATCCTAACTATAAGAGTGGCAGCAACTTCATACTGGAAAGAGTAAACGGACAACAACTGACCACCAAACTGAGAGCAGACCGTATTACCTGGGACTCCACCAAAAAAGCCTGGAGGCTCGATTATGTGTCTGTACGGCATATGGATGGCCTCAAGGAAAAATGGACCAGTCTGCAGGACTCTACCCTTAAAATTCCTTTGGTGCCCAAAGACCTGCTGGAGGTGAAAAACCTGCAGGAAGCCATGACAACACCTGATCTGCGCAAATATATCCATCGCGAAGCCATCCGTGGCTCCGAAGGACTTAATACCTACTGGGTGGAATACTACCGGAGAACAGCCGCAGCAGCGGCCGTGGTTATCCTCACCCTCATCGGTGGTATTATTGCAGCTAAAAAGGTGAGAGGTGGCAGCGGGCTGCATCTGGCCGTAGGTATCGTGATCAGTGCCAGCTACATCATCCTGATGCAGTTCACTACCGTGTTCAGTACCAAAGCCGATCTCAACCCGCTGGTGGCCGTGTGGATACCCAATTTCCTCTTCGGTGGACTGGCGTTGTATCTGTACCGCCGCGCTCCTAAATGATGATTTTTTCCTTTTTAATATAAGCGGGGCTGGCCATTACTGGTCAGCCCCGTTTTTTATTTTAAAGTGCTGAAACAATGTCTGCAATTTTTACCCGGCCATGCTGGCATTGGCTGATTTTTTCTTCCTTGTAGTTTTCATGTGTTTCCAGCCAGCCGTGTATACGGAAATTGTCCAAATCAATGAATAAAAATGAAATTTCTGCATTTCTTCTTTCAATATTTTCAATTCATTCTGAAAAAATTTACATTTCTTTAACGCTTAATGAATAGTTATATTTTATTACTTGTAAATAATTGATAATTAATATTATTACGGTGTTTTTACTGCGGTAGTTTTTACAGTCATGCATCGGTTGTCTGGTTGTTAAATTGACATTAAATACCATTGAATGGTGGTAACTTCGTTAACAAATCATTACTTTTGACAATTGATCGATTTTGTTTTCATTTATAAACAATAGCAGTAAAATGGGGTACATAAAAGAAAAATTCAAGGTTAAAGCAGATGATCTTAACGTTGAAGTAAAGGACCTGGTAAAAAATCACGGATCAAAAAAAATTGAGGACGTAACTATTGCGCAGGTTTACCAGGGTATGCGCGGTATTACCGGCATTGTAACGGAAACCTCCCTGCTGGACGCCAACGAAGGTATCCGTTTTCGTGGGTACTCGATTCCGGAACTGAGAGAACATTTACCAAAAGCACCCGGTGGTGCAGAACCATTGCCGGAAGGGCTGTTTTATCTGATGCTGATCGGTGAACTGCCTAGTGAAGCAGATGTACAGTATTTGTCCAGCATGTGGGGCCGTCGTTCTCATGTACCCAACCACGTATTTGACGCTATTGAAGCCCTGCCGATCACCACTCACCCAATGACTATGTTTACCGTAGGTATCATGGCGCTGCAAACAGAATCTCTCTTTGCAAAAGCATATGCCGAAGGGATCAATAAAAAAGACTACTGGAGCTATATGTACGAAGACACGATGAACCTCATCGCCCGTCTCCCCCGTATCGCTGCTTACATCTATCGCCGCAAATACAAAGGCGGTCAGCATATCCAGCCTAATGGCATGCTCGACTGGGCAGGCAACTTCGCCCATATGCTGGGTTATTCCGATGAAGGATTTAAAGAACTGATGCGCCTGTACATGGTGATCCACGCTGACCACGAAGGTGGTAACGTGAGCGCACACACGACACATCTCGTAGGTTCTGCCCTCAGCGATGCCTATCTGTCATTTGCAGCCGGTATGAACGGTCTCGCAGGTCCGCTGCATGGTCTGGCCAACCAGGAAGTGATCAAATGGATCCTCTCCATGCGTGAAGAACTGGGTGGTGGCATGCCTACCAAAGAACAAATCGAAGCATACGTTCGTAAAACCCTGGCGGATGGTAAAGTAGTACCAGGTTACGGTCACGCTGTACTGCGTAAAACCGATCCCCGCTTTACCGCACAGATGGAGTTTGCTAAAAAACACCTGCCTAATGATGAACTGGTGAAAATCGTATGGACTGTATACGAAACTGTACCACCAATCCTTCAGGAACTGGGTAAAGTGAAAAACCCATGGCCAAACGTAGATGCTCACTCCGGCGCATTGCTGGTACATTACGGACTGGTGGAATATGAATTCTACACCGTACTGTTCGGCGTTTCCCGCGCACTGGGCGTACTGGCATCTCTCTGCTGGGACAGAGGACTGGGCCTCTCTCTGGAAAGACCTAAATCTGTTACCACTGAATGGATGAAACAGTTCGTAGAAGGTAAAGTAACTGCCGACGCAGAATAATTCCGTTACGGAACAATATACTTAGCGAAGATAAAAGCTGTCATAGCTTTCATCTTCGCTAATCTTTTTAAAAAACATCCTGCTATCATTGAAATCAGTCTAAGCCTGATTGGTTATCTTCGTGGCTCAATAAAAAAAGGTTAACTATTTCTACTTTCACAGCCATATTATCCAACCCGATTGAATATCTCAAAGGTGTAGGCCCGCAGAAGGGAGAACTGCTGCGGAAAGAGATCGGTGTGCATACCTTTGGCGACCTGCTGCAGTATTTTCCTTTCCGGTATGTAGACCGCACGAAAATAGACAAGATATCTTCCCTCAGCGGATATGAAGATTTTGTGCAGATACGCGGACGTATTCTCCGGATGGAAGTAGTGGGTGAAAACAGAGGGAAAAGACTGGTAGCCACTTTTAAAGATGAAACCGGTGTGATAGAACTGGTCTGGTTTCAGGGATGGCAGTGGATGCAAAAAGCACTGCGCGAAAATGTGGCTTATCTGGTTTATGGCCGCATCTCTGTATTCAATGGTGTACCGCAACTGGCACACCCGGAGATGGATCTGCTCACAGAAGAAATAGCCTCCGGCAAACAGTTCCTGGAGCCAGTATATTCCACTACCGAAAAACTGAAAGCACGCGGACTAACGGCAAAGGCTATTGGAAAACTGACAAAGGCATTGCTCGAACAGATGTCACCCATGGAAGTAAGGGAGAATATTCCGGTGGAAGTGATACAGCAATACCGGCTGATGCCCAGGTCCATGGCTTATTTTAAGATACACCTTCCAGCCGGTGAAGAGGATGCACGCCAGGCACAACGACGCCTGAAATTTGAAGAATTGTTTATTGCCCAGATACGCATATGCCGTCTGAAAATCAAAAGGCACAAGCTCTCGCAAGGTTATGTATTTGGGGCGGTAGGAGAGTCGTTCAACGAGTTTTACAATCATCATCTGCCTTTTGAACTCACTGGCGCGCAAAAAAGAGTGCTGAAGGAAATCCGGATGGACACCGTACATGGGCGGCAGATGAACCGCCTGTTACAGGGCGATGTGGGCAGTGGTAAAACCATGGTGGCCCTGTTGTCTATGCTGCTGGCAAAAGATAATGGTTTCCAGGCCTGTCTGATGGCTCCTACGGAAATCCTCGCGCAGCAGCACTATAAAGGTCTGGCGGAGCTGCTACAGCCTATGGATGTCAGGATTGCACTGTTGACCGGCAGTGTTAAAGGAAAGGCCCGTAAACAGATACTGGCCGGCATCGCCGAAGGCAGTATTCATTTCCTGGTAGGAACACATGCCCTGCTGGAAAAGGAAGTGGTGTTCCAGAACCTGGGGATGGCTATCGCAGATGAACAGCACCGCTTTGGAGTAGCCCAACGGGCACGGCTATGGGAAAAAAATGATATACCTCCTCATATACTGGTCATGACGGCCACGCCTATACCAAGAACGCTGGCTATGACCATCTACGGAGATCTTGACGTTTCCGTTATCGATGAAATGCCTCCCGGCAGAAAACCGATTACTACGGTACACCGCACCGAATTCCAGCGTCCGCAGGTGATGGACTTCATCAGGGAAGAAATCAAAAAAGGCCGCCAGGCTTATATCGTATACCCGCTGATAGAAGACAGCGAGAAGATGGATTATGAAAACCTCATGAAAGGTTATGAGGAAGTGAAGGCGTTTTTCCCTGAACCGCAGTACTATATCAGTATGGTACATGGCCGCCAGCCAGCAGAGATGCGGGAAACCAATATGCAGCGTTTTGTATCCGGTGATACCAACATCATGGTGGCCACCACCGTAATTGAAGTAGGTGTGAATGTGCCCAATGCTTCCGTGATGGTGATTGAAAGTACCGAACGCTTTGGCTTGTCTCAGCTTCACCAGCTGAGAGGACGCGTAGGCCGCGGTGCTGAACAGTCTTTCTGTATCCTGATGACAGGTAATAAGCTGGGCCAGGTTTCCAAGGAACGTATCAACGTAATGGTGCAGACCAACAACGGTTTTATCATCTCCGAAAAAGATATGGAGCTTCGTGGCCCGGGAGATATCGAAGGAACCCGCCAGAGCGGCGTACTGGATTTCAAACTGGCTGATATTCTGCAGGATAAGGCTATCCTGGATGCTGCCCGTGTCAGCGCTGAAAAAATCTTATCAGAAGATACAGACCTCGTCCTGCCTGAGAATCAAGGTTTAAAAGAATATTTAGCCCTTCAGCGCGGGAAATCTCAGTGGAGTAAAATTTCCTGACGCTTTTAACGTTTATTAATTTATACAGTCTTAGTTAATAGTATAGGCCCTGAAAACTATCGTGAGGACAGCGGTATTATAGTGAGTGCCCGTAACAATTTAATGGGCTTCTGCGTTTATAGATGTATATTGGTTTTTTAAGCATTAAAATAAATTTTATCCCGTTGAAATTTACCCTCCCTAGCGGCCTTGCTGGAATGATGATCCTTCTGTTGTTTACCGGATATAAGGCCCGGGGACAACAGCAAACCAATTTCACACCATTGAACTTTATCGAGAATAAAGGCCAGTGGGACCCGCAGGTCCTTTACAAATCAGATGTTGGTACTGCCGATATATACCTGAGAAAAACAGGCTTCACTTTCATGCTATACAGCAAGGAAGATATGCATGATCTTTACGAGTATATGCATGGACATAGTGAAGCTACCGACTCCTCTGCATCTGCTGTGATCGTTGGTAAAAACAGTACAACAGCTGGTAAGTCTGTGAACAACCCTGCTGTCAACAGCGGAGAAAAACCACCACCAAGACCAGGCCGTCTTCCTGATGTAAGAGGACATGCCTATAAGGTAGATTTCATCGGCGCCAACCCCAGCCCTGAAATCATCCCCGAAAAACAACAGGAAGCTATCAGCAACTACTTTATCGGTAACGACCGTACCAAATGGGCTTCCAACGTAAAATCATATCAGGGGCTGGTGTATAAATCTATCTATCCCGGTATAGACGCCCACGTATATTCCGATGCTTCCCAGCTGAAATACGATATCATTGTGGCGCCCGGTGCCAACCCCGATAAGATACAGCTGTCGTATGAAGGGGCCACCGGAATGGAAATCAAAAAAGGACAATTACTGGTTCATACTTCTGTAGGAGATGTGCTGGAACAGTTGCCATACGCTTACCAATATGTGAATAACCAGCGTGTACCGGTAAAAGTGTCTTACCGGTTGAATGGCAACAAGGTAGGATTTAAGATCTCCGGTGAATACAATCAGGCATATCCGCTGGTGATAGACCCGGTGTATGTGTTTTCCACCGTTTCCGGTTCCCGTGCTGATAACTGGGGTTTCACGGCTACCTATGATGATGCCGGAAACTTCTACGGTGGCGGCATCGTATTCAATAATGGTTATCCTGTTACTACCGGCGCCTATAAAAGCGCCTTCAACGGTGGTGCTTTTGATATCGCGATTTCCAAGTTCAATCCCAATGGTACCCGGCTTCTTTATGCCACTTACCTTGGTGGCGACGGACAGGAGCAGCCACACAGTCTTTTCGTAGACCAGCAGGGCAACCTCGTGATCTCCGGCAGAACAACTTCGGGCAACTATCCTTATGATAAGATTGAAGGCACCAACAGAGGCGGATGGGATATTGTAGTCACCAAACTCAATGCTACGGGCACTGGTCTTATCGGCTCACTGATCATCGCTGGCAGTGGAGATGATGGTGTAAACATGCGTGAAAACCGCGCTGGCGGCGATTGGGTATTACTTCGTAACTATGGTGATGATGCCCGCAGTGAAGTAGTAATCGATGATGCAGGTTATATCTATGTGGCCAGCTGTACCCGTTCTTCCGATTTCCCGGTAACAGCCGGTGTTTTCCAGGGAACCTTTGGTGGCTCGCAGGATGGCGTGGTGATGAAGATCAACCCTATGTGCCGCGGACTGGTATGGGCCAGTTATCTGGGTGGTTCTGCGGAAGATGCCGCTTATGTGATAGCATTAAACAAACTCAATACCCTGTATGTGGCCGGTGGTACTGCCAGCAGCAACTTCCCGATCACTCCCGGTGTCATCTATCCCGCTTACAGAGGTGGTGTATGTGATGGTTTTATTGCCCATATTACCAACGATGGTACTAAAATTCTGCAAAGCACCTTCCTCGGTTCTGACGATCCTTCGGCAGATCAGGTATATGGTATCCAGCTGGATAAGAACGGCTACGTATATGCGATGGGCACTACAGAAGGTACCTGGCCCATCAAACTGCTGAACCCCAGTGATTACAATGATAACTCACTCCAGTATATTGTGAAGTTGCAGCCCGATCTGAGCGCTTTTGTATACTCCACTACCTTTGGTAAAAAGAGACAAATTGCAGGCACACCTTCCATTTCACCAACTGCTTTCCTGGTAGACCGCTGCGAAAACGTATATGTGTCCGGGTGGGGTGGTGGTATCAACAACTCATTGCATTACCCCAACTCGGGTACTTTCGGGCTGCCGGAGAAAAACGCCATCCAGAGTACTACAGACGGGATGGACTTTTATTTCTTCGTGCTGCAGCGGGATGCGGCCAGTCAGTTGTTTGGCAGCTGGTTTGGCGGCAATGGTTTGTATGAGCACGTTGATGGTGGTACCAGTCGCTTTGATCGCAACGGTGTGATCTATCAGGGTATCTGTGCCTGGTGTAATGTGAGCCAGAACGGCGTCAAGCCCCGTTATCCCACCACACCCGGTGCTTATTCCAGTACCCCGCCTCCAGGCTGTAACTATGGTGCGCTGAAAATAGCCTTTAACCTCGATGGCGTTAAAGCAGGTGTTAAAACGCTGAACAGAAGAGTGAATTACTGCGCGCCTAAAGAAATCACTTTTGTGGATACTACCCGTCTTTCGGCAGAAAGATGGGAATGGCATTTTGGAGATGGCACACCGGTAGTGATCGGAACAGATACGGTGAAACATACTTTCCAGAACGTAGGCACTTATACGATTATGCTGGTAAAGGTAGACCGTGCCAGCTGTAACGGTGCAGATACTGCTTATATAGATGTGAAGCTGGGCGATAATGAAGCGAAATTTGATTTTGATGCCCAACGTCAACAACCCTGTCAGGACCTGGCTTATATCTTCACCAGTAACGCAGAGCCGGTCGGCCACTTTAATGATAGCTCTTTTATCTTCGATCTGGGCGATGGTTCCAAACCGGCGTATGTAGGCCCTTCCAAGTTCCCATACGCTCATAAGTTCAATGCTCCCGGTGTCTATAATGTGAGCCTTACGCTGGTAGACACCAACTTCTGTAATGCACCGGAAACGATTACCAAGCCATTGCGTGTGGCCGTTAACGTTACTGCGCAGTTTACTATGCCGGACACTGTTTGTTTGGGTACCGAAGTGAAGCTCGACAATGGTACGCTGGGTGGAGACAGCTTCCTCTGGACTTTTGGAGATGATGGCTCTACGTCTACCGATCCTTACCCGATACATAAGTTTAACACAGCTGGTTTATGGGACGTGAAACTGCTGGCACTGGATGAAAATACCTGTAATAAAAAGGACAGTATTACCAAAAAAGTGCTGGTAGCCCCACCGCCTACAGCAGACTTCGACTTTACGCCGGCGAAGGCTACAGAGAATACACCTGTCACTTTCACTAACCTGTCGCAGGGAGGCGCTACGCGTGCCTTGTGGAACTTCGGTGATGGAGATACCACTTCTACCTGGAACCCGGTACACCAATACCTGAGAACGGGGACATATAACGTGTGTCTGACTTCTTCCAATCCGGAAGGTTGTACGGAAACCGCCTGTAAACAGGTGAGTGCGATTGTGGTGCCTTTATTTGATGTGCCATCTGCATTTTCTCCAAACAATGACGGTGTAAATGATGTATTCTATGTGAAGGCTTTTGGTGCAACGAAATTTAATCTTAAAATATTCAATCGTTGGGGACAGTTGGTTTTTGAGAGTTCAGACCCCAGAATTGGCTGGGATGGCCGGTACAAGGGAGAACTGCAACCCATTGATGCATATGCCTATGTGGTAAGCCTCGAATTTACTGATGGCACAAAAGGCAGTAAGACAGGAAATGTAACCTTGTTAAGATGATGAGCCATGAAGAAGTTGATTGTTAACATCACGGTAGTATGGGTAGTCGGAATGCTGGTTTCTGTAAGCGTATCTGCTCAGGACCTGCACTTTTCCCAGTATTTCAATTCACCGTTAACCACTAATCCGGCTAACACCGGTTTTATCCCTGACGGAAACTTCCGTGTCGGTATCAATTACCGTGACCAGTGGAGTAGTGTCCCTGTGCCTTACAAGACCATGTCGGCCTATGGAGACGTGCAATTGTTGAGGGAAAAGCTTATCTATGGCTGGGTGGGTGTGGGTGGTGTGATCCTGCGGGATGTGGCCGGAAGCGGTAATCTGACATCTACCAAAGGATACGCCTCTGTGGCCTATCACCAGCTGCTGGGCGAAAGCAGCCTGCTGTCGCTGGGCTTTCAGGCCGGATCAGCCGGTAAACGGGTAGACATTACCAAGCTTACCTTCGGTGACCAATGGAATGGGAAGTTTTTTGATTCCCGTATGCCTACTGCGGAGCCTTTCACGCAATCGGCCGTTAACTATTTTGATATGAATGTGGGAATGAACTACGCCTATTTCCCGACAGAAAATCTGTATATCAACACTGGGCTCGCAGTACAACATATCAATACGCCCCGGGAAACCTTCTATGATGGTGATAACAAGGTCTCACGCCGGTATACCGGCTTCCTGAATGCCAGTATCAAAACCAGTGACGTACTGATCATCAATCCCAGTGCTTATTATTCCCGGCAGGCCAATACACATGAATTTGTGATTGGGTTGAATGCTGCCTATAATCTCTCTGGTGACGGCGACAAACAGGTGTCCGGCGGTATTTACTACCGGGCCAAAGATGCAGCGGTGTTTTTGGTGGGATATCAGCTCAGTAATATAAAGCTGCAGTTCAGCTATGATGTGACCACCTCCAACCTGGCTACTTCCAACAGCCGGCGGGGGGCCTATGAAATCGGCCTGGTTTACAGTGGATTGTATTCCAACCGCAGCTTTAATAACGCCAAAAGGGCTACTATCTGTCCTTCTTTCTAGGTATAGTAGCCGGCAAAAGCTAAATATGGACAGCTGAGCGGTAATGGTTATTTTTGCCGGGAAAACACCTACGGGGAGACGGTAACTATCACCCCTTCTATTCATTAAAATAATAAACCAGGTATGAAACGTTTATTGATGGGTATTCTTTTTCTTATGACCACCCAGGTGGTAGTTGCACAGTATTATAAAACAGACACCAGTGCACACAGGGGCTTTGATCGTTCCCGCCTGATCCTGGGAGGCTCGCTGGGGATGGTATTCGGCGATTATACCAATGTGGATGTCTCTCCGCTGGTAGGTTACCGCTTCAACGATTACATAGCCGCCGGTGTGAATGTGAATGCGCAGTATGGCCAATATAAAAGCTATGACTATTATGGTAATACATTAACAAGGGATAAATACACCATTTTCGGTGGTGGTATCTGGGGCCGTGTATACCCGGTTCCTATGCTGTTTGTGCATATTCAGCCGGAGTATAATGCGATCACGCAGAAATCCACTTATTATGATTCGAATGGAGCTAAACAAAACCTCAGCACCAACTACGGCGTGCCCAGCCTGCTGATAGGTGCTGGTTATACTCAGAGCGTAGGCGGACGCGTAGGTATTGGTTTTTCCCTGATGTATGATGTGATTCAGGACAACCGTTCTCCTTATCGTAGTAACCTTATCTACCGCGTAGGTGCGGGAATAGGTTTCTAATATCCGCCATTGTCAATGATATTGCCCGTCCGGCCCTTGCCGGACGGGTTTTTTTATGCCGGTGATTGTGTTACCTCCATGTTAAATGTTTATAAAGGCTAAACTTATTTTTACATCTTTAATACCTTTGTGACCTGTTAATTTTAAAGAGATGGAGATACAATTAGCCGTTTTTGATATTGCCGGCACCACGCTGCATGATGAGTCGAACGTAGCAAAGGTGTTACAGCAGACCATTCTGCTGGCCGGGGTAGAAGTTACTTTGGAGGAAGTGAACGAAGTAATGGGATATGCCAAACCTTATGCAATCCGTTATCTGCTGAAACAGAAAAACGATGCACGTTTTGCAGACGAAAACTTTATCGGGGAGCTGCATACCAGGTTCGTGGAAGACATGAAAAAACACTATGCCACCGATAGCACCGTCCGTGAAAAACAAGGCGTATCCGCCGTATTCGCGGCATTACGGCAAAAAGGTATCAAAGTGGCGCTGGATACCGGCTTTGACAGAGATATCACCAATGTGATCCTGGAGCGCACCGGCTGGCTGCAACAGGGACTGGTAGATGCAGTAGCCACCAGCGATGAAGTGCCTTATGGTCGCCCTTATCCCTACATGGTGTACCGTATCATGGAACAACTGGAAATACGCAGTATTGCGCAGGTAGCCAAAATCGGAGATACTATTTCCGATCTGGAAGAAGGTACCAACGCAGGTTGCCGTTATGTAGTGGGCGTAACCACCGGCGCCTATACCCGTGAAGAACTGGAGAAAGGTCCGCATACCCATCTGGTGGCCTCTTTGGATGAATTGTTATCTATATTGTAAACGCATTCTTATTAACAGCAATCATGCAACAACAACAAGCTGACGTAGCGGTAGTAGGCGCAGGCATAGTAGGACTGGCCATGGCTTACAAGCTGGCTGTCAAAGGCAAAAAAGTAGTTTTATTTGAAAGAAACAGCAAAGCCATCAGCGCTTCTATCCGCAACTTCGGGCTGGTATGGCCTATAGGTCAGCGTGCCGGGAAGATGTACGACCGCGCTATGCATAGCCGCAGCGTATGGAAGGAAATTGCTGCTGCCACCGGCCTGCAATGCCAGGAAACAGGCTCCCTGCACCTCGTATACGAAAAAGATGAACTGGCTGTGCTGGAAGAATTTGCCCAGGCCGCTCCTGACAACGGGTTTAACTGTGAGCTGATCACTCCCGGCAATATTGGGAAATATACCAGCGCCATCAAAACGGACGGTCTGAAAGGTGCTCTGTGGAGCCCTACTGAAATGACTGTCAACCCCCGTGTGGCCAGCGCTACCATCGCAAAGTATCTGGAAGAAAAAATGAACGTGATTGTTCGTTTTAATACAGCCGTCAACGGTATCAGCATGCCGTATATCGAAACAAAAGAGGAGCGCTGGAAAGTGGATCATGTATATGTATGCAGCGGCGCTGATTTTGAAACATTATACCCGGCAGCCTATGCTACCGCACCGCTGACCAAATGCAAACTGCAGATGATGCGTACTATTCCGCAGCCGGGCAACTGGCAGCTGGGTCCTGCATTATGTGCTGGTCTCACCCTGGCGCACTATGCCTCTTTCAACGACTGTGCAGCGCTGGTTCCCCTGAAACAACGTTTCCAGGAAGAAATGCCGGAATACGTGAAATGGGGTATCCATCTTCTTATCTCCCAGAACGGTGCAGGCGAACTGACCATCGGTGACTCTCATGAATATGGTCCGGACTTCGAACCATTCGATAAGGCATTCATCAATGATCTTATCCTGAAATACATGCATACCTTCCTGGAAGCACCTGCTTATACTATTCAGGAGCAATGGCATGGTATCTATCCCAAACTCACTAACGGCGCTACCGAACTGGTGATGTCTCCGGAAAAAGGTGTCACGGTCGTGAATGCACTCAGTGGAGCGGGTATGACACTGTCTTTTGGTTTGGCAGAAGAACTGACGACTGCTGCTGGCTTGTAATTTGGATGATGATCAGGATGTGAATCAACATAAAATTACCAGTAATATTTTTTTATAAAGCCTGTAAAAAAGCGCCCATTGATCTTTATCAATATGGGCGCTTCGCTTTTTTATGTCATTCAAAATTTCCGCTTATATCTCCGCTCATCACATCATCGTAAAAATCAAATAAATCACAGTTGTTTTTCATCTAAATAATTAATAAATTAAATCTGATCTGATTTTAATCGGGTCAGATGAAACGTTATGAAAACAATTGCCGGCAACTGCCTTTGATTTTCAGATTATTCAATCAATATCGTATTAACCAACTTTAGCAACGTTTCTGCAGCCAGGTTTTAAACGACATGGCTGCATGTTCATAACGTGTTAAATGTAAAGCGGGTTTCTTTTAAGTTACCTGCTTTTTGATTTATAGGGCAGAAAGGCAATAATTCCATAAATTACAGGGGTGTCCTGTATCCGCATGTGGGGTGGGATACCTTATAATTGTAAAAAATAGCAACGGCATGAATGATAGTTTAAAAAATCTCAAAGAAAGGGACTGGACGGAAACAAGAGCGCATTCCAGCTGGCAGATATTCAAGATCATGGCGGAATTCGTAGATGGCTTTGAGTCACTCGCTAAAATAGGACCTTGTATCTCAATATTCGGCTCTGCCCGTACCAAACCCGGTAACCGTTATTATGACCTGGCACAGGATATAGCCAAAAGACTGGCTGAAGAAGGATTTGGTATCATTACCGGCGGTGGTCCGGGTGTGATGGAGGCAGCCAATAAGGGTGCCCAGGCAGCACACGGAAAGTCGGTAGGTGCCAATATCACCCTGCCGCATGAGCAGAATCCCAATGGTTTTATTGACCCCGATAAAAGACTCAACTTCGATTATTTCTTTGTCCGCAAAGTGATGTTCACCAAATATTCTCAGGGTTTTGTAATGATGCCTGGCGGATTTGGTACCATGGATGAATTTTTTGAAGTAGCTACTCTTATCCAGACAAAAAAAATGGAGGAAACTCCCATGGTACTGGTAGGCCGCGAATACTGGAGCGGTTTGCTGGAGTGGATCCGTACCGTGATGATGGAAAAAGAGAGTAATATTAACCCACAGGATCTCGGATTGCTGAAACTGTTTGATACAGCCGATGAAGTAGTGGAGTATTTCCGGGTATTTTATACCACCAATAAACTCAGACCTAATTTTTAATACTGCCGTGTCTGGCTGCTGGCGGCCGGACACGGATATGCCTGCCCGTTACCGGAACAGAATAAATTCCGGTGCGGCAACGTTATGTGTATAACTGCTGTCCATATGCGGTTTTTTACTTGCAGGCTCATCACAACCGCTTTTTTCATAGTTTTGCAGAAATTTTTTATATGGAGCTCATATCAGCGGCAGCAGAGGCATTTTCAGAGAGGTATACCAGTCCGGAAGGTGAGGTGCTGTATAAATTAAATCGTGAAACGCATCTGAAAGTGGAGTTGCCACATATGCTCAGCGGCCATGTACAGGGCCGGTTTTTGCAGATGGTGAGTCACATGATACGTCCGCGCCGTATTCTGGAACTGGGCACTTATACCGGCTATTCCGCTATCTGTCTGGCTGCCGGCCTCCCGGAAGATGGAATGCTCCATACTGTAGATATCAATGAAGAACTGGAAACCCTTTGCCTTCAGTATTTTGAAGCATCCGGGTATTCTGATAAAATAAAAATGCATATTGGTAAAGCAGCCGAAGTGATCGATTCACTGGATGAAGTGTTTGACCTGGTGTTTATTGATGCTGACAAAGCCGGTTATGTACATTATTACGACCTGGTTTGGGAAAAATTACGCCCCGGCGGATTTATCCTGGCCGACAATGTACTGTATCACGGACAGGTATTACAGCCGGAAAATGAGCAGGGTAGTCAGGCAAAAGCCATGGTAAGATTCTGTGAAAAAGTGCTGGCCGATGACCGTGCAGAACAGGTGTTGATCACCTTGCGCGATGGCCTCCTGCTGATCAGAAAAAAATAAAATCAGCACCTAACCATGCCCATTAAATTCGACAAAACATGCAAGTAAGAAAATTTTTGTTGGTAGTCAGTTTTCTTATTGGCTGCTTGCCGCTGATGCTGAAGGCTCAGAAAATGACCACTCAGCAGTACATTGCTACCTATAAAAGCATCGCTATCGATGAGATGCGCCGTAGTGGCGTGCCTGCAGCCATCAAACTGGCACAGGGCATTCTCGAAACACAGTCCGGCAACGGTACCCTGTGTTTGCAGTCCAATAACCACTTCGGTATCAAATGTAAAAACACCTGGACCGGTAAAACCATCCGATATGATGACGATGCCGCTCAGGAATGTTTCCGTGTATACGACAACGCCAGAGATTCCTACAAGGATCACTCCGACTTTTTACGCAACAATCCCCGCTATTCTTTCCTGTTCCAGTTTGATGCCGATGATTACAAATCCTGGGCTTTCGGACTTAAACAGGCTGGTTATGCTACCAATAAAACCTATCCGCAGCAGCTGATCAAGATTATTGAAGACAATAACCTGCAGTTATACACGCTGATCGCCATGGGTAAAGCTGCCCCGGAACAAGGCAGTTTCGATGAAAAAACACCGGTATATGCAGGCAATAACAATAACAAACCGGACACCAAACCAACTTCTTCAAGAAACAACCATACGGGATATAACAAGCCGGTAGCCGGCAACTATCCCAAAGGTGTGTTTGAGATCAACGGCCGCAGAGTGGTATTCGTAAAAGCTGGTACTTCCCTGATACAATTGGCCAGTCAGCACAGTATCCGCCTCAGTAAGCTGGTGCGCTTCAACGATCTGGAAAACGATAACCCTCCCCGTAAAGACATGTTTATCTTCCTGCAAAAGAAAGGTAAAAGAGGTAGCAAGGAGTTTCACAGTGTGAACAATGGAGAAACCATGCACGACATTGCACAGGCTGAAGGTATGCGTCTAAGATGGTTGCGCCGCCGCAACAAGATGTATGAAGGGGAAGAGCCTGCAGCCGGTCAGCGCCTTACGCTCGATGGCTATGCCTCCAATGCGCCCCGTCTGGCTAAAAACACCCGGATATTAAAAGAAGAAGATCAGGAACCACCGGAAGATTTTTCTCCCCGCAAGGAAATCGATAAAATGAAGGAAGAAATGGGCAAACCAGCCCAGGGTGGGGTGACCTCTGTGCCGGAATCCAAACCTGCTCCTCAGCAGGGTGGTGTACCAACAGGCATGGTGGACGACCTGAAAAAAGTAGGAGATGTAGGGACTAACGGTACGGCTAAAGCTACGCTGCCGCCTGCATCTACGCCTGCACCGGCCCCTCAGCCTCCTGTGTACAAACCTGCACCGGCACCGGTTCCGCAGGCGGGTACCCGTTATCACGATGTACAGCCCAAAGAAACACTGTACGGTATTGCTAAGATGTATAACAAGTCTGTAACCCAGTTACAGGAATGGAATAATTTGCAGGGCTTCGATATTAAAATAGGACAGCGCCTGTTAGTGAATAAATAAGCAGTGATCCTTTTCCTGCTTATCATTGTTAAATTAGGAAATGAAGTAGTATTATGTCGGTTATTCAGGTGCATGACAAGAAGTTCCAGCCTTATATTGGCGCCACTGAACTGCAGCAACGTATCAGGGAAATGGCTGCCGAAATGAGCAGGGACCTGAAAGATGAACGCCCGCTGTTTATTGCCATCCTCAACGGCTCTTTTATGTTTGCCGGTGATCTTTTCAAATATCTCAACATTCCCGCTGAGATATCTTTTATCAAACTGGCTTCCTACAAAGGGACCAAATCTACCGGTAATGTAGTACAGGCCATCGGACTGGATGAAGATCTCTTCGGCCGTACCGTGGTGATCGTGGAAGATATTGTGGATACCGGTAAAACGCTGAGCCAGTTCCTGCCACAGCTGGAACACCAGCAACCTAAAAAGCTGCTGGTAGCATCACTGCTCACCAAACCGGAAGCCATGGTGCATCCTATCAAAATTGATTATCTGGGATTCTCTGTGCCTAATAAATTCCTGTTGGGTTATGGGTTGGATTATGATGGTCTGGGCCGTAACCTGCCTGAGATCTATCAGCTGGTAGAGTAGGAGAAGACCTTCGGAATACAAAGCAGCAAGGGTGCAAAGGGAATACAGACAGTTGCCTTTTGTGTCTTTGCTGCTTTGCGCTTTTACAGCAAAAACTGGTAGGAAATTACTACCTTAACATATGCGAAAGTTCCTTTTACTCTTATTGTTATGGGGTGGAAGTATACAAGCGCAAACAATATGGGTGTCGGGAGCGGTAGAGGACAGTATTACCCATCGTCCTCTTGCTGGTGTTACCGTGAGCGTTATGAATGATACGGCGAAAGTATTGACCAATGCTTTCGGCCTTTTTAAACTGGGGATTCCTGCTACTGTTGCGAAGCTGTTGCTTACCCGGGAAGGTTACCATCCCCTGCAGATCGCGGTTAAAAACACGGACCGTCTGCTGATAACATTGTCGCCTATACATAAAGCCCCTGACGCTATAGCGCTGGCTAAAGCCAGTGCACGTGTCCGACAGTACAGTAACCCCAACTACGGCAATGTAGGTATGGGCGTAAATGCTTTTTTCAATGAAACATATGGCACCACTTATGAAAACAGGTTTACCCGTGCAAAGGTGCGCCCGGTATCTGTTTTTGCGGTGGATGTGGACAGAGCCTCCTACAGCAATGTACGCCGTTTCCTGCGGCTGAAAGAGCCGGTGCCGGTAGATGCCGTGCGGATAGAGGAGATGGTCAATTATTTTCATTACGATTACCCATTGCCGCCGGAAGGTAAAACCATGGCGTTGTACAGCCGTTATGCCACCTGTCCCTGGGAACCGTCGCATCAGCTGCTGCAGATAGCAATAAGGGCTAAAGCTTTGCAGACAGACAGTCTGCCGCCCAGCAATCTGGTATTTCTGATCGATGTTTCCGGATCTATGGGTACGCCCAACAAACTACCACTCCTGCAGGCTGCCTTCCGTATACTGGTCAATAACCTGCGCCCGGCCGATAAAGTAGCAATCGTCACTTATTCCAGCGAGCCCGGAGTCAAACTGCCAGCCACTTCCGGCGAGGAGAAAGAGAAAATATTAAATGCGATCGATAACCTCAGCGCCGGCGGGGCTACTGCAGGAGAAGCTGCTATTAAAATGGCTTATCAGATAGCGGCCGAGCAGTTTGTTCCTGATGGCAACAACCGCGTTATTCTGGCTACAGATGGCGATTTTAATGTAGGCCTCACCAGCGATGCTGAGATGGAAGAACTGATCACACAAAAGAAAGAAAGCGGCGTATTACTGACCTGTCTGGGTTTTGGAATGAAGAACTATAAGGACTCCAAGCTGCAGGCCTTGTCCAGCAAAGGTAACGGCAACTTTGCCTATATTGATGATCTGGAGGAGGCGAGCAAAATCTTTGCACGCGAGTTTGGCAGCACGCTTTTTACTATCGCCAGGGATGTGCAGACAGAAGTGACCTTTAATCCCGCGGTGGTAAAATCGTATAGGCTTGTAGGTTATGAAAACAAGGTGTTTGATGTGGATACCTCCGTTCATGAGAGATATGGTGGTGGTATTGTGGGCAGCGGACACTGTGCGGTAGCGCTTTACGAGATTATGCCACAGGAAGGAGCCTTGCCGGCAGATAGTCTGCTGGCAAGGGTAAAAATCTCTTACCGTGATCCGCAGGACAGTGTTTTACAGTACATCAAAACAGATATCAGTACAGCTTCTTCTTCTTTTGATGTGGCGTCGGATGATTTCCGCTTTGCAGCCTCTGTGGCTTTGTTTGGTATGATACTGCGCAACTCTGCCTACCGGGGCTGCGGCGATGCCGATATGGTGATGGACATTGCCCGCAAGGCCCTGGGAAAAGACAGGGAAGGGTATCGCCAGGAATTCCTCAAGCTGGTGAAAATAGTACGTAAAACGAAGTACTGACACTTATTTGATCAGTCGGTAACATTTACGAATCATCTTCTGCTGGAAATCGAAGGGCAGGGTTTGATTGGTGATATCCTTGATCGAGGATGCGTTGATTTTGTCTTCTTCCAGTACAAAGCGCCGGTAGTTATTACTGAAGTATACTACACCGTCTTTTTTGGTGGCCAGCAGTACCTTGTTGAGTAGCTCTGCGTGGTCCCGCTGTATATCGAGGAAGTCCTTCATCCGTTTGCTGTTGGAGAAGGTGGGTGGGTCCATGATAACGAGGTCGAAGGTGTTTAATTTGAGGGTATCGAGGTATTGCAGCACATCGGCATGTACAAAAGGATGTTTGGACGGATCGAAGCCGTTGAGGCGCATATTGTCTTCAGCCCAGGACAGGTATGTTTTGGAAAGGTCTACAGAGGTGACTTCTGCCGCGCCGCCGGCAGCGGCATATACGGAGAAGGAGCCGGTGTAGCAGAACAGGTTCAGTACTTTTTTGTCTTTCACTTCATCGCGCACCATGCTCCGGGTGATGCGATGGTCGAGGAAAAGGCCGGTATCGAGGTAGTCAGACAGATTGATTTTGAATTTCAGTCCGCTTTCGTGGACGGTCATTTCCTGGCTTTCGATGCTGAGTTTTTCGTACTGGCTCTGGCGGTTTTCCTTGCGTTGCCGCTGTTTTACCCAGATATTGGCGGGTGGGATGTTCAGTACTTTGCTGATGAGTTCCAGGCAGTTGTCGAGCCAGGCTTCGTGGGCATCTTCTTCCATACCGTGTTTGCGATGATATTCCGCGATGTATACATGGTCTTCATATATCTCAATGCTGAAGGGGAATTCGGGGATATCATCATCATACACCCGGTAGCAGGTGATGTTTTGTCGTTTGGCCAGTTTGGAAATATGCCGGAATACTTTGGTAAGCCGGTTCTCGAACATCTGCAGTTTGGAATCCATATCAAATCATTTTCGGATTTTCGGATTTTTTTATTTTGGAATTTAAAATGCAGCGGAGATTATAGCAACCCAACTATAAATTATAGTCGCTATAATCTCCGCTGCATTTTAAATCCTTAAATCAAAAAATCGAAAATCAGCTAAATATATCTCTTACCTTTTCGAAGAATCCTTTTTCGGATTTTTCGGGGTTGGGTTTGAAGTTATCGGATGATTGTAATTTATCGAGCATTTCTTTTTCGTCCGCGCTCAGGTGTTGTGGCGTCCATACGTTTACCTGTATGAGCTGGTCACCTTTTTCGTAGGAGTTGACAGAGGGGAATCCTTTGCCTTTGAGGCGGAATATTTTCCCACTTTGTGTACCGGCGGGTATTTTGATTTTTGCTTTACCGTCGATGGTGGGTACTTCTACCTGGGTACCGTAAACGGCATCGGGGAAGGAGATGTGCAGGTCGTAGGCTACGTTGAGGCCATCGCGCTGCAGTTCAGGGTGTGGTTCTTCTTCGATGAGGATGAGGAGGTCACCAGGAGCGCCGCCTCTTTCGCCGGCGTTACCTTTACCGCTCATGCTGAGCTGCATGCCTTCCTGTACGCCTGCCGGGATGTCGATGCTGACCATTTCTTCGCCATACATGCGTCCTTCTCCTTTACAGTGGCCGCATTTGCTGGTGATGATCTGGCCTTCGCCATGACAGGTAGGACAGGTAGTAACAGTTTGCATCTGGCCGAGGAAAGTCTGTGTTACTTTCCTTACCTGGCCGGAGCCACCGCATGTGCCGCAGGACTGGAACGCGTTTTTATCTTTAGCGCCCAGGCCACCGCAATGCTGACAGGGAACGTATTTCTTTACCTTGATCTTTTTGTTGGCGCCTTTGGCTATTTCTTCGTAAGTCAGACGGATCTTGACACGCAGGTTAGAACCGCGGGTACCGCGACCACGGCGGCCACCGCCGCTGCTACGGCCGCCTCCTCCGAAGAAACTGCCGAAAATATCATCGTTGCCGAAAATGTCACCGAAATTGGAGAATATGTCGTCCATATTCATACCACCACCTCCTCCAAAACCGCCACGGTTACCGTTCATGCCGGCATGTCCAAAGCGGTCGTATTGTGCCCGCTTATCAGCATCGCTCAATACTTCATAAGCTTCGGCAGCTTCCTTGAACTTTTCTTCCGCCTCCTTATTGTTGGGGTTGCGGTCAGGGTGAAACTGCATGGCCACCTTGCGGTATGCCTTCTTGATTTCATCCTGGGATGCGCCTTTGGCAACACTCAGTATTTCGTAATAATCTCTTTTGGTAGACATTATAAAAGTCACTTATTACCGGTGCAAGGCACTGGTATTTATCAGTAAAAAATATTGTTTTACGTCAGCTTTCAGCATAGGCGATTGCAGTTTATGCCACATCGTCACTTTATTTACCCACTATTACCTTAGCATGACGGATCAATTTGTCATTCAGGTAATAGCCTTGCTGTAATACGTCTACCACTTTACCTTGTAAATCCGGAGTTGGGGCCGGAATTTCGGTGATGGCATCGTGCAGATCGGAATCAAAGGTGGTGTGCATACTTTCCATAGGTTTCAATCCTTTGGCCTGCAGCGTAGCTTTCAGCTTGTTAAATACCAGATTTACCCCGTCTTTCACGGCATTGATATCATTGGCAGTATCCAGCTGTTTGTTGGCCCGCTCACTATCATCCAGCACATCCAGCAAAGATATGATAACTTCTTTACCCGCTGTTTGCAATAATTCCAGTCTTTCTTTTGCAGTCCGCTTACGGAAGTTATCAAACTCAGCCTGCAGACGAAGGTATTTATCACGCATTTCATTCAGCTGCTGCTCTTTTTTAATCAGTTCTTCTCCCTCTTCTACTTCTAATGCATTAGTCATATGAGGTGTTTCACTGATATTTTCTTCAGCATTGAAATCAGGCATGCCATTGTCATTGTCTCCAGCATTGTTAGCCTGTCCGTTTGTCTGCATGTCTTGGTCTTTTTCTGTCATAATTGTAATGATTATCTGCAAAAGAGCTTAGTCAATTATTTTGCCAACCCCTGTTTAGCGGACAAAAAGACAGATCTTCTCGTTACCTTTGCAGTTCGAAATAATGTAAATGACCAAGGTTTTTTTAAAGAAACAGATACAAAACAGGGTATTGCTGGGCCATCCCTGGGTGTTTGGCAATGAGGTGTCAGAGATCAAGGGAGACGTAGTACCCGGTGATATCGTGGACGTACATACCCATCAGGGCTCTTTCCTCGGAAGAGGGTACATCAATCCCCAGTCCCAGATACTGGTGCGTCTGCTGACTCGTGATAAAAGCGAAGAAATCAACGCGGAGTTCTTCTACCGCCGCCTGCTCAAATGCTGGCAGTACCGTCAGAAACTGGGCTATGTGGAAAACTGCCGCCTGGTTTTCGGGGAAGCAGATGATCTGCCCGCCCTCGTCATCGATAAGTTCAATGACTATCTGGTGCTGCAAACCCTGGCTCTGGGCATGGAAAAATGGAAACATGCCATTGTAGACGCGCTCAACCGGATTTTCTCCCCCAAAGGTATCTACGAACGCAATGATGTGCCGGTAAGGGAACTGGAAGGCATGGAACAACAAAAAGGCTTCCTCAGCGCTCCGTTTGATACCAATATCATCATCAATGAAAACGGTCTGAAATTCCATGTGGACATCGTAAATGGTCAGAAGACCGGCTATTTCCTTGACCAGCAGGATAACCGCCGCGAAATCAACCGTATTGTAAAAGATGCCGACGTGCTGGAAGCATTCTGCTACACTGGCACTTTCTCCTGTCATGCCGGTTATTATGGTGCTAAAAGCGTGTTGGGGCTGGATATCTCCGAACATGCCGTTCAAACCGCCCGCCGTAATGCGGAGCTCAACAACCTGCAGGATATCTGTAAGTTCCAGGCAGTGAATGCTTTCGACCAGCTGAAACAATACACCCGGGATGATCGCAAATTTGACGTGGTAATATTGGACCCGCCTGCTTTTACCAAAAGCCGTGAGAATATTAAGAAGGCAGTCACCGGATATAAGGAAATCAACCTCAGAGGGATGAAATTGCTCAACCAGGGCGGTTTTCTGGTTACAGCTTCCTGCACCAACCTGGTTTCACCGGATCTTTTCCTGCAAACCATCGATGCGGCAGCGCGGGACGCGAAAAAACGCTTGCGTCAGGTCACTTTCCAGACACAGGCAAAAGATCACCCCATTTTGAGGAATATTGAGAATACCACTTATTTGAAATTCCTGATCGTAGAGATCGTTTAAGAAGGATAAAGGAGTAGCTTTCAGGTATAGGCTTTCTTTGTTAATGGGTTTATGTTAATGAGGGATGGTCAATAGCTGAAAGCTATTTTATTTTACTACATTGAACTTACCGGATTCCACCAGATTGCCACGCTGGTCGCGCAGCTGGAAGATATAAAGACCATTGTAGTAGTTGTCGAGATTTACAGTTGTTCTGCTGCTGATGCTTTTTATCTGATCAATTTTTTTCCCCAGAAAATTGTACACAATAAGATCATAGATGCGGTCGTTATTATGCTGTTGAATTTCAAAATTGATGATGTTGGTGGCAGGGTTGGGATAGAGTTTTACAATTTGCCTACCCCCCTCCGGATTGTTGTTCGGTAGGGTCCTGTCTTGAGCCTTGCCAACGAGAGATAAAAGGCTAAAAACTGTAATAAGAATGAGGGTAGAGGTTTTCCACATAGTCTTATAAAAATAAAGTTTTTTTCAAATATTTCCTAATTTTTGTTTGTTAATTCAGGCTCACAGTCCCATTTTCCTACATAAAAATAACAAACAATGCGCCATTTTGTTAATCACGCAATTTTTTTATGTAAAATTTAACGCTTTATTTTTTGAAATTTAAATTGCTGATTTTCAGCTATTTAGAATCTCGGGCAGTTCAAACGTTCCAGCGTACTGTTGCGGCTGTTGAGGAACCCCTTGAAAACCAATGACACTTCAAATCCCCCGAAACTCTTACTGGCTGTTCTCAACTGCGAGATATTAGCATCGTAACTCATCGCTACCTCAAATTTCTCCATATCGATCTTCACAGTCGGGATAATGGCATCATTCCAACGTAAAAACAACCCTCCGTAGATGGCACGGGTGGACTCCAAACCTTCGTTCATCAACCCGTAACCGATCAGCGCTCCACCGATATATTCTGAATAACTGCCCTGATGAAGCTGGTTATAATGCGCTATCAGCTTTACCCTCTCCTCCAGCGGGATGGTAATACCGGCATTAATAGACAGTTTGGGAGCCATCTCTATGTTTTTGTCATTGTAAAAGGAGATTTTAGCCCGGTTGAAGTGGTAATAAGCCGCTCCGAGGAAATAGTTCACATCTTCCCCGATTACACTGTTGTAGCTGAGCCCTACACCGGCATCCAGATAAGTATAGCCTTTGAGGGCCAGTTTGCCTTCTTCTCCGGTAGGAGCCGCCGGATCAAAACGACCACCGTTATACTGGTTGTTGAAGGTCATGTTGGTAAGGTCAAACTGACGTTGTACAATACCGCCCATAAAACCCAGTGATAAAAAGCTGGTTTTGTCTTCATTCAGTGATTTATGGTAGTTGACAGCCGGAAATATCTGGGTAGACTGTAGTTTGGACGTGCCGGCCCGGTCATAGGTCAGCTGCAGCCCTGTGGTAACATAGTCGTTACCGTTACCAACGGGGAACTTGATTTCACCACTCATGGTGCCGGTCTGGTAAGGAATGGTAACACTGTTCCACTGGTTGCGGTATACTGCCTGAAAACGCACATCTCCGTTGAAAATGCCGATCAGGGCAGGGTTACGAAGTATAGGCGTTTCATAAAACTGGGACAGGTGTATGTCCTGTGCATGCAGCCGGGTGCAACAGCTGATACAAATGAGCGCCAGTAATAGTTTGTATATAATTTTCATATGGTCTGCTTGTTATTATCTGAGTAATGTTACATTGCCTTTCAGCCTGAAAAATTCGTTGGCATCACAGTAGGCTTCCACGAAATAAATATAAACGTCGGCTGCCTGTGGTTTGCCGTTGAATGAACCATTCCATCCGGCATTGATATCTTCCACATTAATATTCTCTCTATGAAAAACTTCCTGCCCGAGGCGGTTGAAAATACGGAAGGATTTCACCAGGCTGATGCCTTTGCCGCGCAGGTAAAAGACATCATTTACACCGTCTCCGTTAGGACTGAAAGTATTGGGAATAAATATCAGGTCGGTATTGCATACCAGGTCTATCTTCAATACATCACTTTTCGTACAGCCGAACTGGTTAGTGCCGGTAATGGCGTAGGTAATGGATTTACGCACTGCCGCATTGGTGAATGGTGAAGTGGGATTGTCGAGGTAATCGGTAGGTGACCATTGCCATTTGACGATGTCTGAGCTGCCGCTGGCCATCAGTTTTACAACATCTCCGGCCATAACAGTCTGGTCATTACCAGCCTTGATGCTGGGGATGGGTTTAACGGCTACTTTCACTGACAGTGGTGCGCTCATGGGGCACATCGGGTCGTTGGTGCCGGTTACCTGGTAGGTGATATCTTCAGAAGGTGTAGTGACCGGATTGGCGATAGTATTGTTGGTGAGCCCGGTAACAGGTGTCCAGTTGTAAAGGGTGGCACCGCTGGCTTTCAGTTGTACGGAAGAACCGTAACAAGCGAAAGTATCTTTGCTGACGCTGAGGTTTACTTTAGGCACTACAGCGATATCCACAGAGTCTTTTGTCGCACACGCATACATGTTGGATGCTTCCACATAATAGCGGGTATTGGTGGTCGGGTAAGCTACCGGATCGGGGCAGTATACACAGCTGAGCCCTGCAGCGTTGAGCCACTGTACGTTTCCGTCTGACTGGGCATGTAAGGTAACATTGTTGCCTTCGCAGATTTTAGATTGAGCACTGGAGGCCCGTACAAAAGGTGTGGGATTGATATTCACATCTTTGCTGATGGAGTCCTGACAGTTGCGCGCATCGGTGATGACCAGTTTTACCGTATAGGCGCCGGAAGCGGAATAGGTAGTAGCAGCCGGTGTTTGCGAAGATGACACTTTCCCGTTGCCTAAGTCCCACTGCCAGGTGGCGATGGGGATATTGGTAGAAGGTACAGATGTATTGATAAAGGTAACCGGTTGTCCGGCGCAGGTAGCGGAAGCGTTGCCGAAATCAGCCTGCGGCGCCAGTATATTGATATTGGCGGGTTTGGTGACAACATCGTTGCAGTAGGACGGATCTTTATAGCGGATGGTCAGCTGGTCGGTGAAGGAGCCGGCAGTAGTCCATGTTTTTACGAAACGCTGATCGGTGGTGGTAAACACGGAACCGTCGCCAAACTGCCACGTGTAGTCGGCCACGAGGTTGACGGGTACATTGAGTACTTCGTAGGTGGCTTTGCTGCCACGGCAGATAGCACTTACTCCGGCGGAAAAATCAGCTTTAAAATAATAAACCGTCTGGAAACTGCTATGGCTGCAAGCATTGCCGTTTTCACCAATAGTCAGGCGTACGGTATAATTGTCGGGTGTGGTATAGGTGTGTATGGCATCGCGACTGTTCACAACCGGTGTATTATCGCCAAAGTCCCACTGAAAGGTGGAGTTGGGATTGATGCCGACAGATGTGTTGGTGAAGATAAATTTGCTTTTATCGTTGCAGTCGCGGGCAATGGTGAAGCGGGAAACAGGTCCGGTGATATTAACAGTCACCGGCGGTGCTGCGGTGTAACAGCCGTTGCTGCCGGCTTTCATATTGACGGTGAGGTTGCCATTGGCAGTAAATGCATGGCGTATATCGTTGGTGAATACTTCTTCGGTATTGCCATCGCCATAGTCCCAGCTGTAGCTGTCGGCGTATTTGGCGCTGGCGAGCAGCCTAACGGGCTCGCCTACACAGGCGGCTGAAGGGGTGGCGGTGAAACTCACCTCTGACGGCGGATTGCCGGTACGCACCTGTTTGTTGAAGGTTTTGCTGATTTCACAGCCGCTGTTGGTTTTCACGGAAACAGTCACGTTGTAGGTGCCTGTTTGCGGATATGGGTGTACGGTAGATCCCGTAGCTGTAATGAGAGAAGTACCATCGCCGAAGTCCCACTTCCATTCCATCACAGGATCGTTGAGGGCATTGACAGAAGTGGCATTCAGTGTGGCATTATAGGGTACGCAACCATTCACAGGCTGGTCCATGGATATTTCCGGAAGGGAAACGGTGATATAGGCAGTTTTGGTGATAGATGCCTGGCAACCGTTGCTGTTGATAACGGTGAGGCTGACGTTATATTTACCGGCTTTCGTATAGGCGTGCGGGGTAAATGCGTTGCTGGTGGTTACCAACGGTGTTCCGTCTCCGAAATCCCAGATACGGGTGACTGCATTGGGAGTGGCATCGGTGAAATTGGCGGTATATGATTTACAGTTGCTGGTCACATCAGCACTGAAGGACACCTGTGGGGTAGCTCCTACTTCGAAGGTGCGGTAATAGGTGCTGGAACCATTGGCATAAGTGGCTACCAGGGTAACCTTCTTAGGGCCAGAGGCGGTGTAAGTGATCTGTGGGTTCGTATCATGCGAAGTCCTGCCATCGCCGAAGTCCCAGGAATAGGCGGTAGGTTTGCCAGTACTGTTGTTTTTAAATGTCAGTGTAACAGGATTGCACATATTGGCCGGTACCGCAGTATAGGAGAAATCGGCCTGCTGGGCCAGCAAAACGTTGCCCTGCACCAGGAATATCAGAAGCAATAGCGCTCTGAGACACTTAGCCGGTAGGTATTTCATAGGATACATACCACAAATTAACGAAAAATAGTATATATATAATTTTTTGATTTATGATTTTTTGATACAACTACCCGAAATAGCCTGGGAATGAACCGGTTATTTCAGATAGTTGTATCAAAAATCAGTCGTTTATCGTATCAGCGTCACATTTCCCTTCATCAGAATCGGTTCTCCGTTATCACATACCACTTCTGCATAATAGATATAAACATCCGGGTTGAGCAGTTCTCCCTTATACCGCCCATCCCATCCGAAAGTGGGATCATCGGCATTAAATCCAAAACGTTCAAACATCAGCTGTCCCCAACGGTTGTAAATCCTGAAGGAACGGATGGTTTGCATGCCCCGGCCGCGGATGTAGAAGATATCGTTCATACCGTCGCCGTTAGGAGAGAAGGTGTTGGGAACGAATACATTTCCTCCGTTACATACTGTTTTGATGGTGATATCGTCGGTGGCAACGCAGCCGTATTGGTTCATCACCATTACATGATAAGTAGTAGATCCTTTGGGAGTGGCCACCGGTGTCAGACAGTTGAAGCAGCTGAGGTTGGTGATGGGTGTCCATTCAATTTTAGTGATATCATTGCTGCCTACTGCCGGGATGGGCACCACTGTACCGGTAGCGACTTCCATATCGGGGCCGGCATTGATTTGTGGCGTAGGATGTACGGTCACTTTTGCCAGTACGGTATCTGTGAAACAACCTATGTCATCAAAGCCCACCACCTGATAAGTGGTGGTAGTGGCAGGACTGGCCTCTGGATTGGAAATATCAGCGCGGTTAAGGCCTGTTGCTGGTATCCATTTGTATCGTTGTGCACCTCCGGACTGAAGCTGGATGCTTCTGCCGGCGCATATCTCAGCATCCTGTGTAAACATCCGGAAAGGTTGTATTACTGTAACGCTTACTTCTGCTTTGTTTTTACAGCCAAACTCACTCAATGCATTGACCACATATATCGCGTCTTTGTCGGGTTTCACCATGGGTGTTTTGCTGGTGGGATCTGAAATATTGTAGGGTGTCCAGCTGACGGTGGACAACGGATCTGTATTGGCGTACAGCTGCAGGGAAGCTCCCTTGCAGATGGTAGATGCGGCAGGCGTAGGATTGAGGGTAGGAGCCGGATGCACAACAATATTGGTATTGGCAACACCGGGGCAGGTACCATCGGCGTTAGTGATGGTGAGCCTTACCGGCGTGATACCAATGGTGCTGATATCCAGAGCCGGTGGAGCAGGGACATCAAACTGCTGGTTGTTACCCACCAGCCATATCCATTTGGTGCCTGGCAGATTGTTGGCCTCCGTGCCGCGCAGCTGCACTTTTCCGCTGATACACAACTCAGGGATGGCGGATATAGCAGGCATCGGCTGCGGAGGCACTACTACCGGCAATGTTTTACTGTCCGGACAGCCATAGTTACTGACTACCTCCAGGGTAACATTGTAGTTACCTGGTTGTGGATAAGTAAAAGAGCCATCAGTATTGGAAGAAGTATTCCCGGGTGAATAAGTCCATTTGCTGGTGTAATTCAGTCCCAGTAAGTCTTTGGTGACGGAAGTACTGGTATTTTTGAGCTTAATGACCCCACCGCCACAGGCAGCTGTATTGTCAATGGTAAAATCAGCTACCATATTGTCTACAACGATCTGGTCGGATCCATCTGCTTTTACCGAACAACCTTTTCCATCCACCAGCGATACACGCGGTGTATAAATACCGGGCCGGGTATAGGTATGGGCGGGAGCTACCGGCACCTGGGTTGTGAGTACGGTACCATCATCAAAGTCCCATTGGTAATCGCTGGTTTTATTGGCTACGGCGCTGATGGTCACGGGCAGCGGGACGCAGCCTTTTCCTGGTGAGGCGGTAAATGATCCGTCGGGCCCTTCGATGGTCACCGGGATGGTTTTAATGCTGGGGCAGTCGCCTTCTGAATATACCGTGAGTGTTACGTTGAAGGTTTTTGCCCTCACATAGATATGTTCACCGGGATCGTTTTTGGTAGAAGTACTGTTATCACCGAAGTCCCAGTGTGATTTTACAAAATCGCTGGATTTATTGGTGAACAATACTTTTACCGGTGGGCAGAGCTCCAGGTTGGGAGGGTAAGAGAAGTCGGCTACGGGATCGGGTACACGAAGAACTTTGTCTTTCGTGATCTGGTCTGTACATCCTTCCTGAGTGGTGATCTTCAGTGAAACGGTATAAGTACCAGGGGCCGCGTAGGATTTGCTGGGGCTAGCATCAGTGCCAGTTGTGTTGTCGCCGAAGTCCCATGCATAACTGGTGATAGTCCCGGCAGAAGCATTGATGAAATTGAAACTGCTGCCTTTGCAGACAACAGCTGGCGCCCTGAAATCAGCTTTCACGGTTTCTATGTATACCAACTGTTGTGCAGCCACTATACATCCGTATTTGTCTGTGGTGGTCAGTATGGCCGTATAGGCATTGAAGTCAGTATACTTGTGAGGTGTGTTGACGGGTTGGGCGGTATAATTTTCCGCAGGAGATCCATCACCAAAATCCCATTTCCAGTTGAGGATCTGGTTGCCAGCATCGATAGTGGATTTATCTGTAAAGGAGAGCAGATCATCTTTACATTTTTTACCAGTAACAGTGAAATCAGCCACAGCGCCGTGTACATCTATTTTTACCGGAGTAGCTACGCGTCTGCAACCGTTTTTGTCAACGATAGCGAGTTGTATAGTGTAGGTGCCGGATTTGAGATAAGTATGAGACAGCCCTTTGGAAGGATCGATCTCAAACCCCTGAAACGACAGTTGGGTGCCATCTCCCCAATCCCATGAATAGGAGTTGATATTGCCGGCAATGAGAGGGCCCAGGCCTACATGCAGTGATTTACCTACGCATATCCAGGGTACATCGGGCAGCAGGACAGGCTTTTCATCGATGATGTTGATGTTCATCGTGGTAACTGATTTACAGATACCATTGTCGATAGTGAGTTTGACAGTTTTACTACCGGTAGTGGTGTAGGTAAAGTCTGGGTTTTGCAAGGTAGAGGTAGCGCCACCTTCACCAAATTCCCACAGCCATTCTTTTTTAGGCACCGGATCAGGACCGAAGTCTGATTGATCGATGAATTTCCGGTGATAGAAATCCACGCAGTCGGGCTGGTTGGTGAACTTCGCTTTGGGTGGTAGTATCTGTATGTATTTGGTTTTTATGATTTCGCGGATACAGCCGTTGTTGTTGACGATCAGCCGCACATCATGCATCCCTATTTCATTAAAAACATGAGAAGGATTTTCTTGCGTGCTGGAAGTATTGTCCTGTGGAAAGATCCAGTTGTAAGTCACATCAGGTCCTTTGGGTGTGGAGAGGTTGTTGAACTGCACAGGCTCCATAGGACAGGACTTCAGGGGAGTGGCATCAAAATCCACTACAGGCGGTATTCTGGTACGGAAAACAGCCTTTTCACTTAGGTTACAGCCGCCGGCGGTGGTCACCTGCAACGTAACGGTAAAAATCCCCTGTCCGTTAAAGACATGGGTAGGGTTACTTTGTGTGGAAGTAGTACCATCGCCAAAATCCCACAGATAGCCGGTAATGGTTTCACCATTGGTGATACTGGCGCTAAACGGTAATGTAAGCGGAGTACAGGCAGTACCGCCGCTGGGCGTAATTGTGAGTATCGGCGGGGTGATCAGGATATAGTCAAATTTGCGGACTGTCTCGGTACAGTTGCCCGTACCTTTGGCCGTGAGGGTGACTGTAAAGCTACCCAGTCTGGTATATGTATGCGTTGGATTTTCTTCTGTAGAAGTAGTACCATCACCGAAATCCCACAGCCATGAAGTAGCGTTCTGCGACTGTGCCTGAAAGGTGGTGGTAAATGGTGCAGAGCAGGATCGGGTGGGTGAAGCCACCGGATTGATTATCGGCCGGGCATCGATATGAACCGTTTGTGTTATTTCCTCGGAACAGCCGCCAACAGTGGCTTTCATTTTAACGGTGTAGTCGCCGGGCATACCCACAACAAAGCCCGGATTAAAGCTGGTGGAGGTAGTACCATCGGGTAATACCCAGCTTATAAAATCCGGCCTGGGAGTAGTGGTACTGCTCAAAGTAGCGATTTGACCCACACAGCCATCATTAAGCACAAATCCGGGTGTCAGTTTTTTTATGATCACATAATCCTTTTTCTGCAATGGAGCAGCGCAGCTGTTGGTGCTGGTAGGGATCAGTGTGACAGTATAATTGCCTTCCTTCGTATAGGTATGGGTAGCATCAGTACCGGTAGTACCATCTCCATAATCCCATACAAAAGTCATAGGATCTCCGGTATTGTTGACAGTAGTATTCTGAAAGTTGACGGTCAGCGGTGCTGTACAGCTCTGGGTTTTGTCGGCCACGAAAGAGAGCACGGGAGCATTCCGGACAGTGATGGTTTTAGGTTCACTGCTGGTTCTGCAGCCTTTGCTGTTGGTGACCAGGCTGATTATGTTATAGTTGTTGGGGTCTGTGAAACTATGGGTGACGTTAGGGCCCTGGTCGGCGCTACCATCTCCGAAATTCCATACAATACTTTCTATGATGCCATCTCCCGGGGTGGATTGGTCGGTAAGGTTCACGGTTAATGGGGCGCAGCCGTTGTCTTTATCTACCGTAAACGACACGATGGGCCTGTTGTAAACAGTGATATCTACTGTCTTCACTATTTTTTTGCCGGCATAGTCTGCAGTGAGTGTCACATGGTATACGCCGGGGTCGGGAAATATACGGGAGGGCGTAGGGTTGTCGATCACTTTGGCGCCTATACCAAAATCCCATTCCAGCCGGCTATAGCCAGGATCCAGCTTGGTATTGAAGAAAACGGTAAAAGGCGGACAGTCAGCAGTTTTGTTGGGCAGTACCTCTACATTCTGTGAGAAAACATCAACTGGGTTGATCAACAGCAATAATATAGCACTGAAGAGCAGCTGAATTACAATCCTTAAGTATTTCATGGCATAGGATATTCCCTTGCGGGGGTCAATTGGTATAAAGTATAAAAATAAACAATTATGTTTGTAATTAGTGTTTTTAAGAGATAGTCACTGATGGAGAGAACCGATCCGCAATATTGGAATAACCGTTACCTGACCGGCGATACCGGCTGGGATATGGGGCAGGTATCACCTCCCCTGAAAGCATATATTGATCAGCTGAAAGATCGTGATCTTCAGATACTTATACCCGGAGCGGGGAATAGTTATGAAGCCGTTTATCTGCATCAGCAGGGGTTTCGCAACGTGACAGTGCTGGACATCGCCCCGGCATTGGTGGAGCAGCTGCGTACTGTTTTGGCCGGTACCAGCATACAAGTGGTGGAAGGCGATTTTTTTAATCATGATGCCCGCTATGACCTGGTGCTCGAACAAACCTTCTTTTGTGCGCTGGCCCCTTCCCTGCGGAAGGATTATGTGGAACATATGCATACACTGATCAAACCAGGTGGACATCTGGCAGGGGTATTATTTAACCGTAATTTCACACATGATGGTCCGCCATTTGGAGGAAGTGAGGCCGAATACCGGGAGTTGTTTGCGCCCCTGTTTCATTTTAAGACCCTGGCCAGCTGCTACAATTCCCATCGTGCGCGGCAGGGGACAGAATTGTTCATTAATTTTTTACCGAAATAATCCAGTATGTACCGTTTTTTAGTAACTGCCGTTTTATTATGCACAGGCAGTGCCTTACAGGCACAGCAGTCCAACATTGAAGATGCGGCTGCTTTTTCAAAAGATATCCGTCAGCCTGGTGTACAGGTTTTTGATGTGCGCACAGCCGCTGAGTACAATACAGGGCATCTGCCTAATGCTTTGCAGGCAGACTATAACAACAAAGCTGAGTTTAATGAGCGGGTGAAATACCTCGATAAACAGAAGCCGGTTTATGTCTATTGTTTGGGCGGAGGCCGCAGCAGCAAAGCTGCGCAGTGGATGCGGGAAAATGGTTTTAATAAAGTAGTGGAACTGGAAAATGGTGTCAACGCATGGAAACAGGCCGGTTTGTCGCTGGAAGGGGTGTCAGAGAAAAAGCCGCAGATGACCGTGGATGCTTACAACAAAGGTATCGCTAAAGGTATTGTGCTCACAGACGTAGGTGCAGTATGGTGCCCTCCCTGCAAGCAGATGGAGCCTACGTTGGTTAAGTTTCTGCAAAAAAATAAAAACGTCACCTTCGTGAAGGTAGATGGCGGCAATGATACAGATGTAATGAAAGCGATCGATGCCAAAGGATTGCCTACTCTGATCCTGTATAAAAATGGTAAAGAGGTTTGGAGGAAACAAGGCGTATCTACGATGGAAGAGCTGAATGCAGCCCTGAAACTGTGATGTATGTGATTTTTTTGATGCTCCTGATGAGTGGAGATTTTATAAAAGTGAATCGCCCATTGATATTATTCAATGGGCGATTCACTTTTTATTTTGATAATGTTATTTGAGTGTAATGGGCGCTATAGTGGTAACCTGGCCAATGCTTACGTTTACGCTGGTTACGATCGTATCTTTTACGAGGCCATCACCTGCGAAGGCAACGTTATAAGCGCCTGCATTCAGTCCGGCCAACAGGAAAGCACCGGTCAGCGGATCTGGTTTGGCGGTAGCGATCGTGTCTGTGTTCTGGATAGCGAATACGCTATTGATGTGGACGGCCGGGAGTACTATGCCCTTGATGGAGCCACTGGTGGCCTGGGTGTAGGTGCGGATCACCGGTTTGAGGATATACTTACCATTGCCGGTAGTAACGATAGAGCGGTTGGCATCAAAGTCAATCCAGAGACGGTATTCCACGTCTGCCGTGAGCGTAGCCTGTACGTTGAGTTTGAGGCCGGATTGCTGAGCGGAAGGTGTTTCCAGCGGATAGGCGGTACCATTGACCACTACGCTGTTGTTACTGCCCAGCACCAGTCTTATCTGGGAGATTTTGCCGGCCGGCAGGCCGCTGGAGGCGAGTACAGTATCGATGCCATTTCTGAAGTTCAGGAGATTGTAAACGCCCGGACGCAACAGGTGGATGGATTGCCAGCCGTTGTCTCCGGTGGAGGCATTTACCAGAACGTCCTGGACATCAATATTTACAGCATCATAATTGGCTGGAGCGTCTGTAAGGTATACGGTTAGTTTGGCGTTGCCGTTTCCGCCGGAGTCGTTTTTGTTACAGGCGCTGAAAAGCAGTGCAAGTGCAGGCATGGCCACTAAAAAAGCCCAGATTTGGTTTTTCATGATTCGGTTTTAATAATTGTGGTTTGATTGGCAATATTAATATATAAATATTAAATAATATGAATTTCGTGTGCTCAAAGTTGTATCAGTGCTCAATAGTTGACAATCTGTTGTGACATAGCGCTCGAATAGCTGCTTATTACATTCATCCTACGTTCCTGCACGTTATAGCAAATGGTAAGCCAAACAGGCTGTTGAGCGAAGTTTGGTTATTCACATTTGTGGATAGGAGAGGCCCAACTGCATTGTTTGCTGTTGGGCCTCTCTGGTTTATGAATGATTATCAGTGATTGTAGATGGAAGCATATTTTTTTTCTGCGTAGTCCATGAAGTAGCTGAACTGCAATTCTTTCCCTGTTACTTTTTTACAAAGTTCGCCGGAGGTGTAGAAGCGGCCGAAGGGGTGGATGTTGCTGCGCAGCCATTCGAGGAGCGGGTGGTAGTTGCCGGTAGCGATGGCATCATCGAGGCCCGGCACCTGTTTTTGTGCAGCGGTAAAAAACTGGGCGGCGTAGAAGCTTCCCAGGGAGTAGGTAGGGAAGTATCCGAAGCTGCCATGTGACCAGTGGATGTCCTGTAATACGCCCTGTACATCATCCGGCACGGTTACGTGCAGGTATTGACGGTAGTATTCGTTCCAGGTGTGTTGCAGATCGTTGGCAGAGATGCTGCCGTCCATGAGGCCTTTTTCGATCTCATAGCGGATCATGATATGGAAATGGTAGGTCAGTTCATCGGCTTCTGTGCGGATGAGGGATGGTCTTACCTGATTGATGGCCTGATAGAAACTATTGAGTGATACAGCAGCGAGGTTGTCGGAGAACTGCAGCTGCAGGCGTGGGTAGTGATGTTGCCAGAAGCGGAGGCTTCTGCCGACATTGTTTTCCCAGAGGCGGGATTGTGATTCGTGAATGCCCAGGCTGGTGGCTTCTCCGCAGGGGAGTCCGTACTGATCGGCAGGCAGGCCCTGTTCGTAGAGGGCGTGTCCGCCTTCATGGATACAGCTCCAGGTCATGTTACCAAAATCATTTTCATCGATGCGGGTGGTGACCCTTACATCGTGGGGGTTGAAGCTGGTGGTGAACGGATGTTCGGAGATGTCCTGTCTGCCGGCCTGGAGGTCGTAGCCCATTTCCCTGAGGAGGTCTATGCCCAGTTTCCATTGTTTATCACGGTCGTAGTGTTTGTGCAGGAAATCTTTTTCCACCTGTGGGCGGGCTTCAATTTTTGCCAGCAGTGGAGAGAGGGCTTTTTTCACATCTTCGAAAATGGTGTCCAGCATGGTGGTGGTGGCGCCTTTTTCGTATTCGTTGAGCAGGGCGTTGTAAGGATGGCCTTCGTAGCCCAGGATGGAAGTCTCCTGTTTTTTGAGTGTTATCATTTTGGAGAGGACAGGAGCAAAGATGCTGTAGTCGTTGGCTTTGCGTGCCTTGATCCAGGCGTGGTAACATTCATTGGTAGTTTGTGACATTTCGGCCACAAAAGCGGCGGGGTATTTTTTATTTTTTTCGTAGTCTTCCAGGGAGAGAGCGATGTTTTTTTGCTGAAGGGCGTCGAGGTCGCTGTGGTTATGCAGTTCATGGAGGAGAGTACCCAGGTCTTCTTCCGTAAAGAGTTCGTGGGCGATGGTGCTGAGGGTGGTGAGCTGCTGGCCTCTGAAGGCTGCACCTTTTTCGGGCAGGTAGGTTTCCTGGTCCCAGCCCAATACGGCCATGGCATTTTTTACGTCTGCAATTTTTTGCATCTTTAATTTGTACCGGGTATATTGTTCTGCCGTAGATTTGCTTCCTGTCATAACTGTGTTTTTTACAAATGTACAGGATGGCGTGAAGGAACAGTCAAATTCTTTGTTATGAAGATAAAAGAGATTATGCAGGTGCTGGAGGCGTATGCGCCTTTGCCGTACCAGGAAAGTTACGATAATGCAGGCCTTATTTTCGGGGATGCTTCGTGGGAGGTGACCAATGTGTTGCTGACGCTGGACGCTACCGAAGAAGTGATAGATGAGGCTATAGCCAGGGGATGTAATTTGGTGGTGGCGCATCATCCGATTGTTTTCGGAGGACTGAAGAAGATCAACGGGCGTTCCTATGTGGAGCGGGTGGCGATCAAGGCTATCAAGCACGACATTGCGGTATATGCGGCGCATACCAACCTGGATAACGTTCGGAACGGGGTATGTGCGCAGATGGCCGATATGCTGGGATTGGAGCGGCGCCGGGTATTGCAGCCCAAGAGCGGGTTGTTGAAAAAATTATACACATTTGTGCCGCAGGCGGATGTGGAAAAGGTGAGAGCGGCCCTGTTTACTGCCGGTGCGGGTCATATCGGTAACTACAGCGAATGCAGCTTTAATGCAGCAGGAGAGGGCACTTTCAGGGGTGGTGCCGGTACCAATCCTTATGTGGGTACGCCCGGAGAAAGACATTTTGAGGCAGAAATAAAGTTGGAAGTGATTTTTCCGGTATATTTGGAATCCGGGATTTTGCAGGCATTACTGGCCAGCCATCCTTATGAGGAGGTGGCCTATGATGTGGTGACGCTGGACAATGTCTACCAGGAGGTAGGATCCGGGCTGGTGGGTGAGTTGCCAGAGCCGATGAATGAGCTTGAATTCCTGCAATGGGTCAAAGGGCAGTTCCGGACAGGATGTGTGCGGTATACGCCGTTGAGAGGCCGTCCGGTGAAGAAAGTGGCTTTGTGTGGGGGAGCGGGCAGTTTCTTGTTGAAGCGGGCTATTGCGGCGGGGGCGGATGCCTATATTTCCGCAGATTTTAAGTATCATGAATTTTTTGACGCTGATAATCAAATAGTTATAGCAGATATCGGACATTTTGAGAGTGAGCAGTTTACTGTTGAATTATTTTATCATATATTGACTGAAAAATTCCGTAATTTTGCGCCTCTTAAATCTACGATTAAAACAAACCCGGTAAATTATTTATAATACATGGCTACCGTAAAAGAATACTCCGTTGAGGAAAAATTAGCATCTGTGCTCAGGCTGCAGAAGATCGATTCCAAACTGGATGGAATCCAGGTGTTGAAGGGGGAGTTGCCGATTGAGGTGAAAGACCTGGAGGACGAGATCGAAGGGTTGAATACACGTCAGTCTCATATCGAAAATGAGATCAAAGGTATCCAGGACTTCGTTACCAGCAAGAAAAATGCTATCAAGGATGCTGAGGCGCTGATCAAGAAGTATGAGAAACAGCAGGATAATGTGAAGAACAACCGCGAGTTTGAGGCGATCACCAAAGAAATGGAGATGCAGTCACTGGAAATCAAACTGGCTGAAAAGCATATCAAAGACGCAAACGAAGAAATAAAAGAGAAGTCCCGGACGCTGGAAGTTGCTAAAAGGGCTATTGCTGATAAAGAATCCAATCTGAAGCATAAGAAATCAGAACTGGAAAAGATCGTTGCTGAAACCGACAAGGAAGAAAAAGCTTACCGTAAGGAAAGTGAAGATGCTAAAACCAAGGTAGACCCCCGTTTACTGGCCGCCTACGAAAAAATCCGCAAGAACTACCGTAATGGTCTGGCTGTGGTAACTGTAGAGCGTGATTCCTGCGGTGGTTGCTACAATGCTATTCCTCCTCAGCGTCAGGCAGAGATCCGTCAGCATAAAAAAATCATCGTATGTGAGCACTGCGGCCGTATCCTGGTGGATAACGACCTCGAAGCTACCGTTACGATCTGATTTTAAAGCGTATACATTATTGGAAAGGGCATCTCCGGATGCCCTTTCTTTCGTTTAGCCCTTCCCGTTATAAAAATATACTAATTTATTTAGCTTTGTTTTACTAAATATGTTAGCTTTGTCCCCAGGTTACCGTACGCAGTTAGTCTGCGTAGTAGTTCTTTTAATTTGTGGCAGGAAATTGGATGGGCAATGCAACTTAAAAAAATGTGAATTGTTAATTGGGATTTGTGAAATTGTTGTGTGAGATTTGGTGATTATTCCAGGAATTTTGCCCTTATGCGTATTATTTTTTCTTTGATCCTTTTGTTGAGTACAGGGTTAACAGTTAGCGCCAGACAGAAAGTATATGATTTCAACAGCCGTTGTGAGCAGGCCTACGAAGCGATCATGCAACTACGGTTAAATGCGGGAAGAGCATTACTGGAAGAAGAGAAAAAAGAAAATCCCGATAACCTGATCCCTTACTTTCTGGATAACTATGCGGATTTTTTTCCCTTGTTTTTCAATGAAGATGCAGGCGAATATGCCAGAAAAAGAGGGATGCGGTCCATCAGGCTGGACAGGATGCTGGAAGGATCGCCGGACTCTCCCTACTATCTGTATACACAGGCAGCCATCAAGTTTCAATGGGCGATGATCAAAATCAAGTTCAATGAAAAATGGGATGCTACCTGGGAGATCAGAAAGGCGTATATGACACTGAAAGAGAATCAGCGCCGGTTCCCGGATTTTATGCCCAATAAGCTGTTGCTGGGTACCATGCAAACAGTATTCGGCACCATCCCTGAAGGGTATAAGTGGATTACCAATATACTCGGACTGAAAGGCAGCATCCGGGACGGAATGAGTAATGTGAATGCTTTTATCGATAGCAATGCGCCGGAAGCCAGATTACTCAGGGAGGAATCCTATTATTATTATTGTTACCTGATGCTTTTTATTGTGAATAAACCGGAAGAAACCTGGGAGTTTCTGCAAAGAAAGCAGCTGGATACCAAATCAAATTATCTCTATGCACTGATGGTGGCCAATCTGTCTTTAAACAACCAGAAAGCCGCCAATGGTATCAGAGTACTGGAAGAGAAGCATGACAGCAACGAATACGCAGATATTGACTACTATAACTACGTATATGGTCTGCTGAAACTGACCCGGCTCGATAATGATGCCCATGTGTATCTCGAGCGGTTTGTCAATAACTTTAAAGGCAAGTTCTATATCAAAGAATGTCTGCAACGGTTAAGCTGGTACTATTACCTGGAAGGCAACCAGGCACTGGCCAACAAATACCGGAACATGATCCTGACAAAAGGCGGGACAGAAACAGATGCAGACAAACAAGCCCTCAAGGAAGCGGAGAACGGCAAATGGCCCAACCCCTTCCTGCTGAAAGTCAGGCTGCTGAGCGATGGCGGCTTTTTCAGTGAAGCCCTGAAATTACTGCTGACCAGAAAAGCAGCCGATTTCCCGGCCATGGAAGATAAACTGGAATACGCCTACCGCCTGGGCCGTATCTATGATGAAAGCGGGCAAGACGACAAGGCAATCGTGATGTACGAAGTGACCATAAAAGTAGGAGCCAACCGGCAGGAATATTATGCTGCGAGAGCTTCCCTGCAATTAGGTTATATTTACGAAAAAAGAAAAGATAAAACCAAAGCCGTTCAATGTTACCAGCAATGCCTGGACATGAAAGGCCACGATTATAAAAACTCCCTTGACCAACGGGCAAAAGCAGGCATACAACGTGTAAACGGCAGTTGATGAGGGAGAAAAATTGTGATTCAAGTTATTTCCTGACTTATGTTACAGCGACTAATCATTAAAAACTACGCCATTATTGACCACCTGGAAGTGGACTTTTCTGGCAATCTCAATGTAATCACCGGCGAAACCGGCGCCGGTAAATCTATCCTGCTGGGCGCGCTCTCCATGATTCTGGGAGAACGTGCAGACCCTGGTGTGCTGTTCGATAAAACAGGCAAATGTGTGATCGAAGGGTTCTTCAAAGTGAAAAAATCACAGGTGGCCGCTTTCTTCGAACGCCATGAACTGGACCTGGAAGAACAGCTGATCATCCGCCGTGAAATCAGCGCCTCCGGCAAATCAAGAGCTTTTGTAAATGATACTCCTGTCAACATATCCCAACTGTCTGAACTGGCGGCCTGCCTGGTAGATCTCCATCAGCAGTTTGATACCCTGGAACTGGGCAACTCCGATTTCCAGCGGGAAGTAATAGATGCGCTGGTCAACAAACCCGCCGTCCTCCAACAATACAACAATGTATACCAGCAATACCTGCAGGTACAGAAAAAATATAAACAACTGGTGGACGACCGCGACCAGGCCAACAAAGAGCTGGACTATAACAAGTTCCTGCTGGATGAGCTGCTGGAAGCGGATTTCAGCCCCAACGAAGTGGAAGACCTGGATAATGAGCTGCAACTGCTTACCCATGCAGAAGAGATCAAAAACTCTTTGAACAAGGTATACTTTCAGCTGAAAGAAGATGAGCAGCCATTGTTGCAGCAGCTCAAACAACTGCAGTCTTCCCTGCAAAACATTGCTGCCTTTCATAAAGACATGCCTGCTGTATCTGATAGAATGCTTTCAGCCTATCTTGAACTGCAGGACATCGCCGGTGATGTGGAAAGGATCAACGACCAGGTACAATACGATGCACAACGTATTGAACTGGTGAATGACCGTATGGCACTGGGATATCGCCTTTTCAAAAAACATGGGGTGCAAACCACCGATGAGCTGCTGGCCATCAAAGACGCGCTGTCTGTTAAAGTAGACAGTGTACTGAATCTTGATGAGCAGCTGGCTTCACTGGAAAGAGAACAGGCCCAACTGCATGAGCTGCTGCTGAAAGATGCTGCTGTTATCACGGAAGCAAGACAGGAACAGTCGGCTCCTTTTGAAGTAAAGGTTAATGCCTTGCTTTCGCAGGTAGGCATGCCCAATGCGCGCCTGAAAGTGGATATTGTACAGGGTGAACTGAACCCTTATGGTCAGGATACGATTGAATTCCTGTTTGATGCCAACAAGAGCAATCAGTTTGCGCCGGTAGGTAAAGTAGCCTCCGGGGGGGAGTTGAGCCGTCTGATGTTGTGTATCAAATCGCTGGTAGCACAGTCTGTAGCGCTGCCTACACTTATCTTCGACGAAATCGATACCGGTATCTCCGGTGAAGCAGCAAGGCAGGTAGGTGTTATTCTGAAAGACCTGGCCAGAGCACATCAGATCATCTGTATCACGCACCAGCCGCAGATAGCCGGTAAAGCAGATGCTCATTATTTTGTGTATAAGGATGCCAAGGCTGAAAAAGTAACAACCAGCGTAAGGCTGTTGTCTATGGAAGAAAGAATAGACAAGATCGCGCAGATGCTGAGTGGAGAAAGGCCTACTGCCGCTGCCCTCGAAAATGCCCGCGAAATGGTAAGATAACACATGCGTAACCGTTATTGCTTCCTGTCCGGGAATCCTAAAAAGCCGGGGATAGGAAGCAATAACTTTTTTTTTCAACTATAACGACTATTTTTGCCGAAATTAATTTTGACCAAATGGCTCATAACTTATTAAAAGGAAAGAAAGGTATCATCTTTGGTGCACTGGACGAGAAGTCACTGGCTTGGAGAACAGCGCTCCGTTGTGTGGAAGAAGGCGCTGAAATAGTGCTCACTAACGCACCTGTCGCTCTGCGTATGGGTGAGATCAACAAACTGGCTGAAATCTGCAAGGCCCCTGTTATTCCGGCAGACGTAACCATCACGGATGACCTGAAAAATCTTTTTACCAAATCCATGGAGCATTTTGGCGGTAAAATAGATTTTGTACTGCATTCTGTTGGCATGAGCCTGAATATGCGTAAAGGAAAGTCCTATACAGATCTGGACTATGACTTCTCGCTGAAAACGACGAATATCTCCGCCCTGTCCTTACACCGTGTACTGCAGACAGCATACCAGATGGATGCTATCAGCGAGTGGGGTTCTGTAGTAGCACTCACTTACATCGCAGCACAACGTGCCTTCCCTGACTACAGCGAAATGGCTGATGCCAAAGCTATGCTGGAATCCGTTGCCCGCAGCTTCGGCTACCACTATGGTGTGAAAAATAAAGTACGTGTGAACACCGTATCTCAGTCTCCAACCCCTACTACTGCCGGCGGTGGTGTAAAAGGTTTCGGTGGCTTTATTGGTTATGCAGACAAAATGAGTCCGCTGGGTAATGCTACTGCCGACCATTGTGCTGACTACGTGGTAACTCTGTTCTCCGACATGACCAGAATGGTGACCATGCAGAACCTCTATCATGATGGCGGATTCTCCTTCACTGGTGTATCCAATGCTATTATGGAACAACTGGAGAAATAGTTGATATCATTCGACAATAAAAAAGCCGTTACCTTATTGGTAACGGCTTAATTTTTTTTATCAGGCAGAACGCCGGGAGTACATCTGTAATAATCAGGGTCTAATATTCATCTTCATTAAAGAAGAAGTCGTCCTGTGACGGATAGTCAGACCAGATATCTTCAATCCCCTCATAAATTTCTCCCTCATCTTCCAGCTCCTGTAAATTCTCGATTACTTCGATCGGTGCACCGGAACGAATGGCGTAATCAATAAGTTCATCTTTAGTAGCTGGCCATGGAGCGTCCTCCAGGTATGAAGCTAATTCTAATGTCCAGTACATCTTATTAAAATTTTTATTTCTTAATTTTTCGCAAAAGTATTATTTAATTTGAAATAAACAACTTTTACTATTTTATCGGTTATTTACCTTTTCTTTGAGTTATGCTAACCGCTCGCAATGTTACCAAAAATTATTCCAACTTGCCCATTCTCAAGGGAGTAGATATTACAGTCAATAAGGGTGAGATTGTGACCATCGTTGGATCTTCCGGCGCTGGCAAAAGTACCCTGCTGCATATCCTCGGAACATTGGAAACACCCACCCAGGGAGAGATTTGGCTGAATGATGTCAATCTGACGGGTTTAAGCGGTAATGCACTGGCTGACTTCCGGAACCGCCATATTGGCTTTATTTTTCAGTTCCACCACCTGCTGCCAGAATTCAGTGCCCTGGAAAATGTATGCATTCCCGGTTTTATAGCCGGTACGCGGAAAAGCGAAGTAAAGGAAAAAGCAGCCTTCCTGCTTACCACCCTGGGCCTCGGACATCGCCTGGAACACAAGCCCAATGCCCTATCCGGCGGCGAACAGCAACGAGTGGCGGTAGCAAGGGCCCTGATCAACAATCCCGACGTAGTGATGGCCGATGAACCTACCGGTAACCTCGACTCCCATAATGCCAGGGAGCTTCATAATATGTTCCTTCAACTCAGGGACCAGTTTAAACAGACTTTTATCATAGTAACCCACAACGAAGAACTGGCGCCGCTCAGCGACCGTCAGCTGCTCATGAGAGATGGCAGGATCATCTAACTGCCATAAATATCCAGTCCGGTCTTAAAGGTATTACAGTGTGCATTTACAATGTCGCTGATACGGGTAGAATAACCGCCGCCCATGGCTACGGCGCAGGGGATGTTATGTTTATACAGCAGGCTGAAGACCAACTCATCGCGCTGCAGACAGCCTGCAGCGGTGACCTTGAGCTTACCGAACCGGTCTGTTTCCAGGATATCTACTCCTGACAGGTAAAACACAATATCAGGTTTTACCTGATCTATCAGCCGTGGCAGTGTTTCTTCGAGCAGCTGCAGATAAGGGCCGGTGGTCATTCCATCGGGCAACGGAATATCGAGGTCTGAAGTTTCTTTGTGGAAAGGATAGTTATGAGCGCCATGCATGCTGAAGGTGAATACCTTGTCATTGCCGGCAAACAGGGCGGCGGTGCCGTTGCCCTGGTGTACGTCAAGGTCTGTTACCAGTATCTTTTTTGCTTTCTTTTGCTGTAACAGGTAATTGGCGGCGATGCCGAAATCGTTGAGTAGGCAGAAACCTTCTCCATGGTCGGCAAAGGCGTGATGGGTGCCGCCGGCCACGTTGAATCCGATACCGTGGTCCAGGGCATGCAGGGCGATGTCGATGGTGCCCTGGGCAATAACGATCTCCCGTTGTGTGAGCAGCGGCGATTGTCTAAAGCCGATATGACGCTGTTCCTTGTCTGATAAGGTCTGGTCTCTCAGCTTCTCCCACCAGGAAAGATCATGGGTGCCCAGTATGGTTTCCGCTGTGGCGGGAAGAGGCGCAAACAGCTGTTCGGCAACGATAACGCCTTCCCGCAGCAGCTGGGCGGGTATCAGCTCGTATTTCACCATCGGGAAACGATGGTCTGCCGGCAACGGATGCGTATATATATCGTGATAAGCAATTTTCATGATGTAACCTTAGTGTGTCTGTATAATCGATTTTCCGGCGATTACAAACACGGTTTCACCCGGAGAAGGGTTCAGGGTGGCCAGACCGGTAAAGTCGCCAAAAGCGGGTAAAATGCCGCAATGCTGACCAAAATAGAAGCAGGGTAAACGCAACCGTTGTTTGGCAGGGCCGGCCATCACCACACCGGGATGCAAGTGACCTGAAAAGGTGTACCGGTAGCCATTGCTGTCTTCACAAGGCTCATGCACAAAATGAATGTCCCGGATGGTCAGGGTGTCATGTACATCCAGCTGTAATTCACTATATATCTCTTCCTCCATAATATCATGATTGCCCAGCACCAGGTCAAAACGGATATGGGAAAACTGTCCCCGCCATATCTTGAAATACTGCACTTCATTGTTATGCCGGCTGTGGAACATATCTCCTACAATGATGATACGTACGGGCAGGAAGCGGGTAATCAGTTGCTGCAAGCGGAACAGGTCTTCCTGCATAATGCCTGCCGGCACTGCAATACCGGCTTTCCGGAAATGAGCCGATTTACCCAGGTGCAGATCTGACAGTATCAGTGTTTTTTCTTCTTCCCAGAAAATGGCCCTTTCAGGCAATAAATGCCAATGCTGCTCTTTAAACCGGAATATTTCCTTCCCCGCTGTATCCATATGTTGCATGGGCTGCAAATTATTAATTCTTAACCGTTGACTGCAATCAATTTTTTGATACGATCTTCCAGTTTTTCGCTGGTCATGGTGTCGCGCAGGCTGTCTACCTTAATGGGGAAGCAGAAAGGGGTGAGTTTCTCCGGCTGGGTGATAACGATTTTGCTGTCAGCAATGCGTTCCAGCGTTTCCCGCAGGCGGGCTTCTTCCATCTGATAAAAAAATGCTTCGTTAAAGGCCTGCTTCAGCAAAAGGTTCTGCGGGTCGTAATCCTTAAATACATTGAAGAGCAGGGAGGCCGATGACTGCAGGTGGCGGTTGGCTTTGTGTTTGCCGGGAAAACCCTGGAATATCAGCCCGGCGATGACAGCAATGTCCCTGAATTTACGGCGGGCCATCTCAGTTGCATTCACACTGGTTTGCAGCTCTGTAAGCAGGTTGTCGGTAGTGAACAGTGTTTTGGCATTTTCTTCGGTAAGTGGAATGGGCTGGTCCGACAGCAGCTCAAAGCCGTAATCATTCATGGCAATAGAGAAAGTGATAGGCTGGATACGGCTGATACGATAGGCCAGCAGAGCGGCCATCACCTCATGTACCAGTCTGCCTTCAAAAGGATATACAAAAAGATGGTAACCATCTTTGGTGTTGATTTTTTCTATCAGCAGTTCATTATCCTTGGGAATATGGGAAAGCTCCTCCTGTCTGTTGAACAGCGGTTGCAGGGCTATCAGTTCAGGATCTTTTGTGCGGCGGGACAATGCCTCGTTGAACTTGCGGCGCAGCATGCGGCCCAGGTTGGACGACAAAGGTATACGGCCTCCCTGATAACTGGGCACGATTGTACGTTTGGCGTTGGACTTGCGTACCAGCACCGTCATATCCTTGATGAGCACAAACTCGAGGTTACGGCCGGCCAGCGTGAAACTGTCTCCCGGCGAGAGGCGTGAGATAAAACTTTCTTCAATCACACCTACATATCCACCACTCATAAACTTCACTTTCAGCATAGCATCGCTCACAATGGTACCGATATGTAGCCGGTGGCGCATGGCCAGCATACGGCTTTTGCAGTAGTAGTGGTCGTCCTGTCTTTCCAGTTTTCTGAACTCGTCGTAACTGCCCAGTGCCTCACCGCCGGTAGTCAGGAAGGCAAGTATCCACAGCCATTCATCTGGTGTAAGATGCTGGTAGCAGAAGGTTTGGCGGACTTCTTCATATATCTCCGGGGCATAAAAACCATCCGATACGGCGAGGGTCATGAGGTATTGCAGTAGCACATCATAAGCCAGCAACACGGGCATCCTGCTTTCTATCAGTTCCTCTTCCATGGCTGTTTTTAGGGCTGCGGCCTCTACCAGTTCGAGTGCGTGGGTAGGCAGAAAAAATATTTTGCTGATGGCGCCAGGCTGGTGTCCGCTACGGCCGGCCCTTTGCAGGAAGCGGGCCACCCCTTTGGGGCTACCCACCTGTATGACACTGTCTACCGGCCGGAAGTCCACCCCCAGGTCCAGGCTGGCAGTACATACCACCGCCTTCAGAATGCCGTTGTGCAGGGCTTCTTCCACCCATATGCGCAGCTCCATGTCGATGGAGCCGTGGTGCAGCGCCAGGGCGCCTGCCAGCATGGGATCATATTTCAGAAGTGACTGATACCATATTTCCGACTGGGACCGGGTATTGGTAAAAAGCAGGGTGGTCTGGCTGTCTTCTATAATCGGCAAAGCCTGTGGTAGCATGCGTATGCCCAGGTGTCCTGCCCATGGATAGTTTTCTATCTCATGAGGGATCACACTTTGCAGGGAGATATTTTTTTTGAGATTGGCGCGGATGATAAGACCATTTTGGTGATAGGGACCCAGCAAGACTTCCAGGGCTTCGTCGAGATTGCCGATGGTAGCGGATATGCCCCATATTTTCAGGGACTGTCTGCCGGCGGTTTGCGATAATCCGCGTAGGCGGCTCAGTGCGAGTTCCACCATCACGCCGCGTTTGCTGCCGATCAGCTCATGCCATTCGTCTATGACCACGGTATGCAGCTGTTTGAACACAGCAGGATATTCTTTCTGGGCCAGCAGCAGATGCAGGCTTTCCGGCGTGATGATCAGCACTTCAGGCATCTGTTTTTTCTGCTGGGCACGGGCGGCCAGGGGGGTGTCGCCACTGCGGATACCTACCTGCCAGGGAAGGTCCAGTTCCCGTAATACCTCTTCCATGGCCCTTCCCAGATCTTTGGCCAGTGCACGGAGCGGAGTTATCCACAGCAGCTGCAGTCCGTTTTTTGTTTTTTGCTGGTAGTCTTTGGGATGGGCATCGATCCAGGCGATCACGGCACCCAGAAAGAGCGAGAAGGTTTTGCCGAAGCCGGTAGGTGCGTTCACTATCCCCGAAAGGCCCTGCAGATAAGCAGTCCAGGCATCTTCCTGAAATTTGAAAGGCTTCAGTTCCTTATCCGCCAGCCATCCGGTTATCACTTTCCATCCGCGCGTGTGTTGTTGCATGGAATGAAATTAGCATAAAATGATAAATCCCGAATCGCTTATTTTTGCAGCATGCTCGCGAAATTTTTCAAGCTCTCCGAAAACAATACTACTGTTAAGAAAGAAGTCCTCGCCGGATTGACCACCTTTTCCACGATGGCCTATATTTTGGCCGTCAATCCCAGTATCCTGTCCAGTACGGGAATGGATTTTCATGCCCTTATCACCGCTACCGCACTGGCGGCAGCTATCGGCACACTGGTAATGGCCCTGTACGCACGGCTGCCTATTGGTGTGGCACCCGGTATGGGACTAAACGCTTTTTTTGCTTACACGATTGTAGCGGGGATGGGCTACAGCTGGCAGTTTGCGCTGACAGCCGTTTTCCTTGAAGGGCTTATTTTTATTCTATTGTCGATGTTCCGGATACGGGAGGCGATCATCAATAGTATCCCTGAAAACCTCAAACACGCTATCTCTGTGGGGATAGGGTTATTGATAGCATTGATAGGCATGGCCAATGCCGGTATTATCGAAACAGGTATGCGGCACGTAGGTGAAGGCAAACTGGGCGGTGTGATCCTGAAAATGGGCAATATCACCAGTATAGGGCCGCTGATTGCACTGATAGGGCTGATTGTGAGTGCAGTGCTGATGTACCGCAAAGTAAATGCTGCCTTGCTCATCGGCATTCTGGCAGCGACTGTAATTGGTATCCCCCTGGGCATCACCCATCTGCCCGAAGGGCATCTGGTGAGCCTGCCACCTTCTCTGGCACCTATTGCCTTCAAACTACAATTTGATAAAATATTCAGCCTGGATATGGTGATGATCTTATTCACCCTGCTGATGGTTAACCTCTTTGATACCGTAGGTACGCTGATCGGTTTGTGTAATAAAGCCGGCCTGTTGGATGAAAAGGGACGGCTGCCCCGGGCCAAACAGGCGCTGATGGCTGATGCGGTGGGTACTACCGCTGCGGGCCTGCTGGGTACCAGTGTGGTGACGGCTTATGTTGAAAGCGCCAGTGGCATTGCCGCAGGCGGTAAAACAGGGCTGACCGCTTTTACAGTGGCGATCATGTTTTTGCTGGCCCTCTTTTTTGCCCCGGTGTTTGCCATGATACCACAGGCGGCTACTGCACCGGCGTTGATTATCGTGGGCATGCTGATGATGGGGTCTGTCGTAAAAATTGATTTTAATGATGTGACAGAAGCGATACCAGCCTTTCTTGCAATAGTGATGATGCCTTATACCTACAGTATTGCAGAAGGAATTGTATTTGGCATGTTGTCTTATGTATTGCTGAAAGTACTGACAGGACAATACAAACAGATCAGCCCCGTGATGTATGTGCTGGCCTGTTTGTTTATCATTACTTTCCTGGTGAAATAGTTATTCTTTCAGCGTTACTTTATCATCGGCCACGGTAAGAGTGTGCATCATACCACATTTGAGGGCATAGTTGTTTTTCTGGTGTCCTACCGGGAAGTTGAAGCATACTGGGTATTTAAAGTTTTTGACTTTTTCCTTTACCATATCGTATACGGTACGGCCAAATTCTTCACCCGGATCGTCGGGCTTTAATCTGTTGAAGCCGCCGATGATCAATCCTGCGAGATTGTCAAACTTGTGGGAACGTTGGATAGTGCCCAGCATACGGTCCAGGTTGTACAGATATTCTCCTACTTCTTCGAGGAACAGAATTTTACCGTTGGTATCTATTTCTGAGTCGGTGCCGGACACACTTTGTATGACAGACAAGTTACCGCCAATGAGGATGCCGCGTGCCGTGCCTTTGCGGTTGTTGGGATCAGGAGCTGCCGTGTACTGCATCTTTTTACCGGTGAGAGCCTGATAGATAGACATGATAGTGTCCTGTACAATGGGCTCTGCTTTGTTGAAGTCGTCCGGGAAGCTGTTGCACATTTTGGAGTGGAGCGTTGCAATACCAAAGTGGCGGTTGATATGGCAGTGAAAGGCGGTAATGTCACTGAACCCGATTACCCATTTAGGATTTTTCTGAAAGCGGGAGAAGTCCAGCTGATCTATGATCCGGGCGGCTCCATATCCTCCGCGGCCACACATGATAGCCTTTACATTGTTATCGTTCAGCATGGCCTGCATGTCTTTTGTTCTTTCTGCATCCGTGCCTCCGAAGCTGTAATCACGTGCTCCTACGGTTTGGCCTATACGAATATTAAACCCCCAGCTTTCCATGATGCGCAATGAGGGCAGGATCTCTTCTTTTTTAATGTAACCGGCCGGGCAGGTAATACCGATAATGTCCCCGGGTTTCAGATAGGGAGGCACCTGGAGTTGTTTGGCAGTATCTGTGCCGGTGATGCCAACAGCAGCAAGGGTTTTTATGGCTGGTATACCAGCACCGGCAGTTATAAGCGTGGAAAGAAAATGTTTACGGTTCATGGAATTAAAGTAAACATATTTTTGGGGAATAACGAATAGTGTTCACGCAAAGATGCAAAGCAGGAAAGAAAAAAAATCAACGTGTAAATTCGTTTTACTGCTTTACACCTTTGCGGATGAAAACAATGGAAGAAGGCCGTGCTACTTGTGATTAATAGTGTAAGTCAAACCAACTTTTCCGGTATTGTTATATGTCGTGGATGTCTGTTCTCTGGAATGTGTAGCAACACTATACCGTGCATTGATACCAAATCCGCAGGGCAGCTGATAACCCGCGCCTAATGAAAGATTCAGGCCTGTTCTGTTATATTGGTCTGCTACATTATAACGATGGTCCTCCAGTTGTTCGGTTGCTGCTGCCAGGTAGTTTAGTTCCGGCCCTGCTTCTATGTATAATTTAGGTGCAGCGTAATATTTGATCATAACAGGAATACTGATGTAATGTTCTTTCCGGGTGGTTTTTATCATTGGTGCAGCAGTAGTGCTTTCAGACAGTGTATGGGCGTAGTTAAACACACCACTGCCAGTGTTTTTATAATACACTACTTCCGGTTGTATAGCCCAGCGTTTGTTGAGTTTGACTTCTGCAAAACCGCCACCATAGATGCCTGTACGATAGTTGTCAAAATTGCCGGTATGATTGGAGAAGTTAAGCCCTCCCTTCAGGCCATAGCTGACTTTTTTCTGGGCATAGACACCCAATATTGCCGTCAGCACAAACAACAGCACCAATAGAATTTTTCTCATAGTAAGATGTTTGTCAGATGATGTAAATACGACTATAGGTTGTGACAGTAATGCATTACGGCTGTAAAAGTAACCGGGCAAATGTTAAAGAAATCCTTACATTATCTTTTTTGATTTTCTTTAAGATACCTGATAAGTTGATGTTGAAATGTAGTCGTGGTAATGTCTTTGTGACATCTTCATAAACCCTGCGTATATGCATGGTGGTGGTACATACTTCAGACGGGGGCTGCGGGCAGTTATCCCGACTTTCACGTTGGGTTTGACAGCACGCAGCCGCAGCTGCGCTAGTTGTGTTCCAGTGCTCTCTTGCCCGGATGGATGTTGTAGGAAAGGCCGGCGCTGCCAATACCCGATATGTCCGGGTTGAACGCATTGTTGTTGAACAGATAGGTAAAATGCAGGCCAAGGGAAGTATGGCCTATCATAAAGCGGCAGCCGGTGGTGAGCACCAGGCCAGACACATGTACCTGATCAGTCGCACTTTCTTCTTCATCCAAGTATTCCACATGACGTGTGGCATTGTGAAAGCCGTAACCCGCGCCGGTGTAGATTCCCAGCCGGGTATGTGCACTGGTCGTTGCAAAATTACCATAGTTGTAGGTGAGCAGCAAAGGAACATCAGCCATAAAGATGCTGGTGGAGTTGCCTCCGCTATTGCGGCTGTAACCTGCGTGTAAACTGCCGCCCAGCGCCAGCTGCGTACCGATGGCAAAGGTGGAACGTTTGGAAATGATGCCGAAATTGAACCGCGGCGAATAAATGATACCACCTGCAAAATGATTCTTGCCGGTATATACGCCGGCACCGATGGCATGAGCAAAATAGCCTGACTGACTCCTGGCAGGCATCATCATACATACAAGGCATGCTATGCACAGCCATGTGTAAAGCTTGAACATAGGTGGTTGGTAGGTTTAGGGAATAATTACTGTCCGCCGCTAATATACAACCTGATGTGTTTCTTTTATAACAGAGATCACAAAAATACTTTGGGTATGACTAAGATTATCTAATTCCCCCAGTTTGTTCACATAAAACTCCCGGTATTCATCCATATCCTTTACCTGTACCTTGATCATAAAATCAAATTCACCGGAGATATTGAGACATTCCGTTACTTCCTGGAAGGAGATGATTTCCTGAATAAATTTTTTGCCGAATTTTTTATTGTGCTCTTTCAGGGTGATGTAACACAGCACAGTCATGCCTTTGTTGATCTTCCGGGCGTCTACGATGGCTGCGTATTGTTTGATGACGCCGGCTTGTTCCATTTTGCGGATACGTTCATAAACGGGTGTAGTGCTGAGATTCAGCTGACGGGCAATATCCCTGATCGTCATTTTGGCATCCTGTTGCAGCAGTTTGAGAATGCCCATGTCTTTTTCATCCAATGACAGTGGCGGGTGTTCGGTGGTCTGTTCTTTTTTATGGTCCATTTTTATTATTTTTTGGAATAATGATCTTTTATATAGATAAGTAATAGGTATTTGTTCCAAAATTATTCAATGCATCCGATAGATGTTCTGATTTTTTATGTTTGTGTCGAAAATTTGTATCATGGAGAAGCGAATTATCCTGACCGTGGCATGTATGGCCATATTTTTTGAAGCATTGGATGTATCGGTATTAAACATGGCTTTACCGGGAATGGAACAGTATTTTCACTTTAGTCCGGATGCTATTCAGTGGGTGCAAACCTTATATGTGCTGGCTTTTGCCGGTTTTGTACTGTTGGGAGGCCGGCTGGCAGACATTATTGGCAGGAGAAAGATATTTATCACCGGCGCGTTGTTGTTTGTGATGGCTTCCCTGGGCGCAGGTTTCTCTATCTCTTTTGCGTGGCTGCTGGGCTGCCGTGCCTTGCAGGGGATAGGTGTAGCGTTGGCAATACCGGCTGCCATGGCTATTATCAGCCATACTTTTACTGAACCGGCAGAGAAGAATCGTGCTTTCGGTATTTTCGGTGCTATGGCTGGTATCGGCTTTGCCACCGGGCTGGCCGTGGGTGGATTGATCAGTGCCTGGTGGGGCTGGCAATGGGTTTTCTTCATTAATGTGCCGGTGATCGGTGCCGCTGTGTTCCTGGCTTTCCGGTTTATTCCCCGTGATGAAAAGACAGTGCACCGGCAACAATGCAACTGGCTGAGTGGAGCGTTGATCACTCTGTTGATGATGCTGGCCGCCTGGCTAATTCACGATCTGGGACATATTACACAACATCCTGTCTTCTTCCTGGCGCTGCTGGTACTGTTTATCATCACTGCTGTTTATTTTGTTAAAAGAGAACGCGTACATGCTTCCCCGTTAGTCGACTTCAGCCTGTTCCGGCTGAAAGGTGTCATGACTGGTAATATAGGTGCCATGTTGCTGGGCAGCACTTTCCTGCCGTATGTTTTTTTATTGACGTTGTATCTTCAGCAGGTATTGGGTTTCAGTTCTTCACAGGCAGGGCTGTTGCTGTTTCCTTTCAGCATCCTGTCCGGTGTGATTTCCAAATATGTGTTGCCGCATTTGTTCCATCGGCTGGGAGTAGTACGTACGGGCATCCTGGGCAGTACCTTTATGCTGGCAGGCATTGTATTTTTTATCCTGAGTTATTTTACTGTCTGGCAGCTGCCTTTCATATTGGGCGCGGTATTGTGTATCAATTCCCTGGGGATGTCGGTGACTTTTCCGGCTATAACAATACTGGCAATACAGGCAGTTCCGGAAACACAGCATGGCCTTGCCTCCGGTATCAATGGTACCTGTAATTCGATGGGAGGCGGATTGGGGCTGTCTCTCGTAGGACTGATGATACAACTGGCAACCGTAAATAAATGGAACATTTATGGCGCAGGTTTGGTAGCATTGGTGATTGTGGCGCTAGTGGCCATATTGCAGTTATGTCGTTTTCTGTTTCGTGAGAAAGCGGTGACGGCTGCGCGTTATGCGGAGGTATCTTCCTGATGGTGATTACGTGGAAGTGTCTCCGCTTTGTTGTAATAATGTTTTCAGATCTTCGAGAGTATTGATTTCCGCTACCGGTTTGTCCCGGCGCCACCGGTTGATACGGGGGAAACGCAGGGCCACGCCTGATTTGTGCCGGTTGGAGGCGGCAATACCTTCGAAAGCTATCTCAAATACCAGCAGGGGCTGTACGGTCCGTACAGGCCCGAACTTCTCCAGCGAATGCCGTTTGACCCAGTTATCCACTTCCGCTATTTCCTTGTCTGTTAGCCCCGAATAGGCTTTGGTAAAGGGTACCAGCTGGTCACCATCCCTGACGGCGAAGGTGTAATCGGTATAGAGGTTGGAACGGCGTCCATGTCCTTTCTGCGCATAAATCATGACTGCATCAATGGTATACGGATCTATTTTCCACTTCCACCAGTCCCCGCGTTTGCGGCCTACCTGATAGGGGGCACTTCTTTTTTTGAGCATCAGTCCTTCGCTGTTGTTTTCGCGTGATTGCTGGCGGATGGTAGTCAGCTCATCCCAGGAGGAGGCTATCACTTCGGGGGATAACAGCAGCACGGGCTGTTGTTGTGTGCTGACCAGTTGTTCGAGCAGGTGGCGTCTTTCAATCAGGGGTAGTTCGCGTATGTCGGCGCCTTCCCATTCCAGCAGGTCGTAGCTGAGGAAGGCTACGGGAGCTTCCTGTAATTGTTTGCGGGTGACATTTTTCCGGCCTATCCGTGTTTGTAGTGTCTGGAAAGGCAATGGCCGGCCATCGGCATAGGTGAGTATTTCGCCGTCTATTACAGTGCCATCCGGCAAAGTGCCGGCCAGCGGAGTAAATTCAGGGAATTTATCGGTGATCAGCTCCTCTCCGCGTGACCATACAAACAGCTGTCCTTCCCGTTTTATGATCTGACCGCGTATGCCGTCCCATTTCCATTCTGCCTGCCATTCGGCTATGGGTCCCAGTCCGCCGGGCTCTCCTTCGAGGGCGTAGGCCAGGTAAAAAGGATAGGGGCGGGAAGCGTCTGCGCCGCTGGTGCCCTGATGAAGCAGCTCTTCTATGGTGACAGTGCCGGGGTCCCAGGAGCCGCTGATCATGTGCGATAGGGTAGCGGCGGGGATGTCGTAGGTTTTGGCCAGTGCATTGACCATCATTTTCTGGGAAACGCCTATACGAAAACCGCCGGTGATCAGTTTGTTGAAAACGAAGCGTTCTCCATTGTCGAGTGCATCCCAGGTATGCAGGATAAACTGTTGTTTGTCTGTTTCCGTGGCTTTTTCCAATTGCTGCAGCTGTTGCATCCAGTAGTGTAGCGGCGCGCTGGCGGGCTGGGTACGGGGTGGCAGCAACAGGGCAATGGTTTCGGCAAGATCGCCTACTGTGAGGTAACACTCGTTGAACAGCCATTCGGGCAGACTGGTGGCTTGTATGCACCAGTTTTTCAGCTGGGTGCTGTTGACGGTGCGCTTGGGCCTTCGGCCGGAGAAGAGGGCGAGCACCCAGGTTTTGTCTTTGGAATGGGCTGTGGCAAAGTAATGGCTGAGCGCCTCCAGCTTTTCATTGGTTTTGGTACTGTTGCTGAGTAATCTGACGAGTTGGGCGAACTGTTGCACGGTGTTAGGTTTCCGGATTAGGAATTATTTCTTCATCATCATCATTATAGCTGGTACTCACCTCAGTGGCAGCGATACCTTTTTCGGTGAGATAACGGGCAAACACACTGCTGAAGCCATGTGTAACATATACCTGTGAAGCGCCGGTGGCGGTAACGGCATCCAGCAACCCATTCCAGTCTGCATGGTCTGAAAGTGCAAAACCTGCGTCAGCATTACGTCTGCGCATATGTCCCCTTACCTGCATCCAGCCGCTGCAAACACCCAAAGAAAAAGGTGTAAAGCGACGCATCCAGGTAGAATCATCTGCGGAAGGTGGGGCTATGACCACTGCGTTTTTAAAAGCAGTTTTGGGGGTTTCTGGTGTCACTCTTTCTATGGTGGGCAGGGGATATCCCTGTTGTATCAGCAATTCGTTGACCTGTGAGATGGCTCCGTGCGCCATAATACGGGTGACTTTGTCTTTCAGGTGATATAACAGCCGCTGGGCTTTGCCCAGGCTGTAAGCTGTGATGACCGATGTTTTGCCGGCCTGCTGATTTTCGTATATCCAGTTGCTGATACGGGCGAGGAGCTGCTGTTGGGGTTCCCACCGGTAGATAGGCAGTCCGAATGTGGATTCAGTGATGAAGGTATGACAACGCACGGATTCAAAAGGGGCGCAGATACCATCATTTTCCAGTTTGTAATCGCCGCTGGCCACCCATACTTCGCCGGCATGCTCCACTCTTACCTGTGCCGAGCCGATCATATGACCGGCCGGATGCAGGGATATTTTTACACCGTTCAGATAGATGGTTTCGCCATAGGGAATGCCTTGTACATCAATATCGGCACCCAGCCGCATCCGCAGCAGCGGGATACCGGACTGTTCGCAGAGGTAGTGCTGGTTTCCCGGGCGGGCATGATCGGAGTGCGCATGGGTGATCACTGCCCGTTTGACGGGTTTCCAGGGATCGATGTAAAAATCACCTGCTGCGCACCAGATGCCTTTGTCGGTAAATTGAAGCAGTTCCATATGTTATGAATATACATAAAAAAAGCGGGCCATGGCTGCTGCCATGGCCCGCTAATATCGTTTGTGGAAACGTTATTGATTCATTTTTACATCTGCACTTTCACCTTTCTGGATGATGAAGATTTTTTTGTTTTCAAAGTAGGAAGGTGTTTGTTCTCCTTCTTTGACATACACCGGCTGGAAGTCGAAGCGGGTGATGACGGTCGGTGATGACGCTACAGCACTGTTGAAATAAACGCCGTTGTTGTGCAGCAGGCGTACAAAGTAGTAGGTCATATCAAAACCTTTGTAGGCCATGTCGGAAGGACGGGCTTTGTAGGTTCTGCGGAAACTATCGAAGAGATAACGGCTGAAGTTATCTGTTTTTTCGTTGAAATAAGGAGAGGAGTAGAACACCTGTAATCCTTTGAATTCAGGTTCTTTGAATTTGAACACGTCCCAGGTAGGCATACCGAATATCTGCATGGGATAGTTAGCATGTGCTATGCTGAGTTTGCGCAGCAGATTTTTGGCACCGGCTTCATCGAGAGCGGTCACAATAATGATGTTGGGCCTGTCGGCGAGCAGATATTTGGAGATTTCTTCCGGTGTGGTGGCATCATTCCAGATGGCTTCCCGGATCCTGGTTTTTTTAGGATTGTTCATTTTGTCGTAAGAGGCTTTGAAATCAGCGGCGAGGCGGCTTTCGAAAGCGGTATTACGGCGTAACAGCACGATGTTTTTAGAGGAGAAGGCATCCTGTATATAGTTGTGGATAGCTTCGCAGTGTGTTTTAAGGGTGCTGTTGGAGATGAACAGGAAAGGGTTGTCGGTGATACCGGCATCATTCGGGAATGTGGCAGATACGAGGTTGATTTCTTTCTTTTTGGCGAAATCACTCAGTTCTTTCAGTTCCGGGTTGCTGACAGCGCCGATGATGAGGTCGGTGGCATCGAGGGCTTTGCTGTTGATGACGTTGGAAACGCTCTGGCGGCCTTTGCTGTCGTACACATTTACTTTCAGGCTGTAGCCTTGTTGCTGAAGGCTGTCCAGTGCCAGCTGGGCACCTTCATAGAATTCGAGGCCTGGCAGCACATAGCGAGGCATGGTGCGACCGGGAATATCGTTGGAGTTGACAAATACGGAGTCGAGGTACAACGGCGCAAAAAAGGCGATATTATAAGTGGATTTTTTCACTTCCCTGGCAAAAGCCGGTACATTGAAAGGGGCCTTTTCTTCTTTTTTTGGTTCCGGTTTCTTTTCCGGTGTAGGTTTGCTCAGTGACGGGGGCGGGCCATCTACACGGCTCGTGGACTTCCGGGAAGATGAACAGGCAGATATCAGCAGACACAGTGCCAGCCCGGATAGCAGGTTTTTTACAGATATTATTTGGCTCATAATGGGCGCTAATTTACAAAAATCATTCCGTGTATGGTCAAGTAAGGGAGCACAGGAGTATTCCATAACGAAGATTTTTTGTGGGATGAGGAGAAGGATATAAGGAGAAAGGCGCAGGGAGATTAGTCCGCTGCGCCTTTCTGCGATAATATCGATCAGTAGTGTTGTACTACCTGGTGTTCTTTATGAAACTACTCCCATTCGATGGTAGCAGGTGGTTTGGAGCTGATATCGTAAACCACGCGGTTGATACCTTTTACCCGGTTGATGATGTCGTTAGACATTTTAGCCAGGAATTCATAAGGCAGATGTGCCCAGTCGGCGGTCATACCATCGACAGAGGTAACGGCTCTTAAAGCTACGGTGAATTCATAGGTACGTTCATCGCCCATAACACCTACACTCTGTACAGGGAGGAGGATGGTACCTGCCTGCCATACTTTGTCGTAGAGGCCGGCTTCGCGCAGTCCTTCAACGTAGATAGCGTCTGCTTCCTGGAGCATAGCCACTTTTTCGGGGGTGATGGCACCGAGGATACGGATAGCCAGACCTGGTCCGGGGAAAGGATGGCGTCCGAGGAAGACTTCGCTGATACCTATTTCGCGGCCTACACGGCGTACTTCGTCTTTAAAGAGGAAACGCAGTGGCTCAACCAGCTGCATATTCATTTTTTCGGGCAGTCCGCCTACGTTGTGGTGTGATTTGATCGTCACGGAAGGTCCGTTAACAGATACAGATTCAATCACGTCAGGGTAGATGGTACCTTGTCCGAGGAAAGCGATATCTGTCAGCTGTGCAGCTTCATGCTGAAATACTTCGATGAAGAGGCGGCCGATGATCTTGCGTTTTTTCTCCGGATCGCTCACATCGTTGAGCTGGCCGTAGAAGAGGTCTTTTGCATTAACGCCTTTTACGTTGAGACCCATATGTTTGTAAGACTCCAGTACTGTTTCGTATTCATTTTTACGCAACAGCCCGTTGTCAACGAAGATACAGAAGAGATTTTTGCCGATGGCTTTGTGGACCAGTTCGGCAGCTACGGTAGAGTCTACGCCACCGCTCAGTGCCATTACCACTCTTTTATCGCCTACTTGTGCCTTGATTTTTTCCACAGTTTCCTGTACAAAAGCAGCCGGGGTCCAGTCCTGCTGGCAGTTGCAGATATGTACGAGGAAGTTGCGGATGATCTGTTTACCTTCCAGGGAGTGGGTCACTTCCGGGTGGAACTGTAAGCCGAAGATAGGATTGGCGGCCAGCGTGGTGCTTTTGAAGGCTGCTACCGGGATGTTTTCGGTAGTCGCGATCACCTGGAAGCTCTCAGGGATACGTTTGATGGTATCAGAGTGGCTCATCCATACCTGGCTGTGGGTGGAGATGTCGTATAATAATTTTTCCTCTTTGTCATTGTGCTCCATAAAGGCACGGCCGTATTCGCGGATATTGCTTTTGGCCACTTCGCCACCGAAGTTTTTAGCCATCAGCTGGGCGCCGTAGCAGATACCCAGTACCGGTACTTTCGCGGCAATGGCAGCGATATCCAGTGTAGGGGCTTTCTCATCGTTTACAGAGAAAGGACTGCCGGACAGGATAACGCCTTTGATGGAATCGTCCCAGGCGATGGGCTGGAGACAAGGTTTGATTTCGCAATAAACATTCAGTTCCCGGATGCTGCGCGCGATCAGCTGTGTATATTGGGAACCGAAATCGAGGATAAGTATCTTTTCTGTCATGGTCGTGCAAAGATAAAGCCCTTCCTTCAATTTCGGATTCCCGAAAATAGAAAATAGGAAATCTAGTTGTATCTTTCTTTTTATAATCTAAACTTATGCAAACCAAAATTACCCTGTCCTGTATGGCACTTGTCGTGTCCATCACGAGTTTTTTTAGTGCCTGTAATGTGATTGGCCAACATGTAAAAGGAAGTGGCAATGTTATCAAAGAAGAAAGAAAAGTGCCCTCATTCCACAAAATCAAAGTAGAAGGCAGTATGAACGTATACCTGGCTCAGGGGCCGGAAAAAAATGCGGTCATAGAAGCAGAAGACAATATAGCCCCGCTGGTGGAGCTGATAGATGATGGAGGAAGGCTGAAGGTGCGTTTCCGCAATAATGTGAACATCAGTACACGGAAAGGCGTAAACGTATACCTGACCACTCCGGAAGTAGACGACATCTCACTGGCCGGTGCGGGTGACCTGAAGCTGATGGACAAGTTTAACAGTAAAGAAGACATGAAGATCAGCCTGTCCGGTTCCGGTAACGTGAAAGGGACCATTAATGCCCCGGCAGTAAAGGCTTCCATTGCTGGTTCCGGCAATATGTACCTGGAAGGTGAAACCCGTACCGTGAATATTTCCATTGCTGGTAGCGGCGATTATGTAGGCGACGGTCTGTTGTCTGAAGAAGCTAAAATCAGTATAGCCGGCAGCGGTGATGCTAATGTGCACGCCAGTATGAAATTGGATGCAAAGATTGCTGGTTCGGGTGATGTGAAATACAAGGGCAATCCTTCTATATCCAGTTCTGTGGCGGGTTCTGGCTCTGTGCGGAAGATCTAGAAAATGAAAATTTGCAAATTTTTAACATTTCAATTATCATATTAAGAACGCTTTTGCAGTTATTTACATTGGTTTTGAAAAAAATCTAAAGTCCTTTGGTCCAGATACTGCCGCAGCATCACAAGCCGGCTGAGGCAGTATCTGGCTGGGGCACAAGCCAACTTTAACACCTCCACACCTCCCATATCTCCGGAATGCATACTGTCAAATTATCATTAAATGACATAAATAATAACTCCTTTTTTGTATGTTTACAGTTTGAATTGTTGAACTCCTATTCCTTTTATGAACGAAAGACCGAAGGTCCTGGTAGTATATTATACTCAGACAGGCCAATTAAAAAGGATCATTGATCATGTGTTGGCACCACTGGCAGACAGTGTAGACATTACATACGAAGAATTGGTTCCGGTAACACCGTTTCCTTTTCCATGGGGCAAACAACAGTTTTACGATACAATGCCGGAAACTGTACAGGGAACGCCGCGTGGTATCAGGCCGTTAGAAGTGGATGTGAATGCACATTTCGACCTGGTATTGCTGGCATATCAGCCCTGGTTTCTGTCTCCTTCCCAGCCTACAGCCGCTTTCCTGCAAAGTGAAGCTGCTGCCCGCCTGTTGAAAGGCAAGCCGGTAATCACGCTGCTGGGCAGTCGTAACATGTGGCTCAACGCCCAGGAAAAGGTAAAAGGATACCTCCATCAGGCAGGAGCCAGACTGGTAGGTAATATTGTGCTGGTAGACAAGTCACCCAACCTGATTTCACTGATCACCATTCTTCGCTGGGCTTTCAAAGGAAAAAAAGAAGCGACCCGCTTTCTGCCACAGGCGGGTGTACAGGAAAATGAGATCCTCACTTCCAGGCGTTTTGCAGCACCTATTTCCCAGGCATTGAACAATAAAAAATGGGAAGAGCTGCATCCACAGCTGATGTCACTGGACGCGGTAGAGTTATTGCCTAATCTTGTGCTGCTGGAAAATAATGGTATCAGCGCTTTCCGCTTCTGGGCAAAGTTCATCAGTGCCAAAGGAGGACCAGGAGCCGCTGCCCGCCAGGGAAGGGTAATGATGTACAGATTGCTGCTGCTGGCGGGAATCTTTGTATTAACCCCCATTACACTGATATCTTCCCTGATCAAACTCAATCTCAAAAGGAATGAGCTGGAACAGGAGGTGGAATACTATAAAAGTATTCGTTTACGCTAACTTCATGATTTACCGTATAACCGGTAGCTTTGCAGGAAATGAGTAGTGGCGTGATAATTGTAATTCGGATTAGAATTCTATATTTACGTCCTCTTAAAATGTATATAAATCAAAACATGTTTATAACCGCAGGAAGGCTGGCATTAAGCGCTCGTCACTATGGGTATTGCATGCAGCCTTAAAAGACGAATTATTTTCAAATGAAGGAAGTTTATATTACCAGGCTATCTAAATTTTTACCCAACAAGCCTGTTGAAAATGATGAAATGGAGAGCATCCTCGGAATGGTAGACGGAAAAGCTTCCCGTGCACGGTTAAAGATTTTGGGCAACAACAAAATCAAAACCCGCTATTATTCTCTGGACAAAGAAGGCAACTCCACCCATTCCAACGCAGAGATGACCGCAACAGCGGTGAATGCATTGTTTGATGAAAAATACCCCATCAGCAATTTACAATTACTGGCCTGCGGTACTACCTCTCCGGACCAGCTGCTGCCTAACCATGCTGCTATGGTACACGGTCTGCTGAAATGCCAGCCGGTAGAACTGATTGCTGCCACCGGCGCCTGCGCCGCGGGTATGCAGGCTTTTAAATATGCGTGGATGTCTATCCGTTGTGGTAACACCTCCAACGCTGTAAGTACCGGTTCTGAGAAATTTTCTGCCTGGATGCTGGCACAGAAGTTCCAGCCAGAAGCAGAAAACCTGAAGAGCCTGGACGAGAATCCGATCATCGCTTTCGAAAAAGACTTCCTTCGCTGGATGTTGTCTGATGGTGCCAGTGCGGCGCTGTTCCAGGACAAGCCTAATGAAGAAGGCCTGTCGCTGCGTGTAGACTGGGTAGAGATCCTGTCTTATGCCAACGATCTGGAAACCTGTATGTATGCCGGCGCTATCAAAAATACCGATGGCAGCACCAAAGGCTGGATCGATATGACACCGGAAGAATGGGCACAGCACAGCGTTTTCTCCTTCAAACAGGATACCCGCCTCCTCGGCAAAAATATAGTGCCTTCCGGCGCACAGATGTGGAAAGAACTGGTAGAACGTCACAACATCAACCTGGATGAGGTAGATTTCTTCCTGCCACACTTATCTTCCGAATTTTTCCGGTTAAAGATTGATGAGGAAATCACCCGCCTCGGCGTTCCTATTCCGCTGGAGAAATGGTTTACCAACCTGGCGAATGTAGGTAACGTAGGTACGGCATCTCCTTACCTGATGCTGGAAGAACTGATGAACACCGGCCGTTTCAAAAAAGGACAGAAGGTGATCATGATGGTGCCTGAAAGTGCCCGGTTCTCCTATGCTTATGCGCAAATCACCGTTGTATAAGGATAACTTCTAAAACACTGCACTCATGAAAAAAGACGAAGTGCCACAGGATGGCGATAACCTCCATGAAGGCACATTCAAACAGATTATGTATGCGGTAGATAACTCCGGTAGTTATGTACAGGTGCAAAGTGCAGGATGGGAGCCGGAAAACATCGCCCTGTCACAGGCCTGGGATGAAGTAAACGAAAAGGTAGCGGCCGCCAAAGTGTTGGTGCAATCCGGTGAAATCAGCCCTGTTGCTTATTACATGGAGAAATGCCTGATGGATCTGGCCTTGCTGGCCAACTACGTAGGGAAGTTCCAGTGGCAGGTAAAAAGGCATATGAAACCGGCCGTGTTCCGGCGCCTCAGCGACAAGATGCTGCAACGTTACGCAGATGCATTTAAGATCAGTAAAGAAGATTTACTGCATATAAAATAATATTATCACAGCAGTCGCAAAGTTGCAAAGCAGCAAAGGAAACATATTGGACACTCTTTGCTGCTTTGCAACTTTGCGATTTTCTGTGAACATCCAACAATTATGAACAACCATCAATTCCGTCATAGGCAGACTGCACACTGTGAAAGTGGCGTTATCTCCAACCTGTTGGGACATTACGGTTTACAGATCAGTGAGCCAATGGCCTTTGGCATCGGTGCCGGTATCTTTTTTGGCCACCTTCCTTTTGTGAAAGTAAACGGGGTGCCCGGCACTACTTACCGCATATGGCCGGGAGCTATCTTTCAGCGGGTATGTAAGCGCCTGGGCGTAAAAATGGAATTGGCTAAATTCTCCACACCGGAAAAGGGTATGGCCGCACTGGACAGGGTAATTGACACAGGAACACCAGTAGGACTGCTTTCCAGTGTTTATTATCTGCCTTACTTTCCTCCTTCCTATCGTTTTCACTTCAATGCCCACAACATGGTGGTGTATGGCAAACGGGAAGGCCAGTACCTGGTGAGTGATCCGGTGATGGACACCGTAACGGAAATTGATCCTGCAAGTCTGGCTCAGGCCCGCTTTGCCAAAGGATTTCCTGCCCCTAAGGGAAAAATGTACTATCCTGTACATGTTCCTGATAAAGCTTCTTTCGAAAAACCTATCAAAGACGGGATAGAACAAACCTGTCATTATATGCTGAAGATACCTTTACCGATGTTCGGTGTGAAGGGTATCCGTTTTCTGGCCAAGCGGGTAAAGGATTACCCGGAAAAAGCAGGCGAACGTAAAGCTGGCCTTTATCTGGGCAATGTTATCCGGATGCAGGAGGAGATTGGTACCGGTGGTGCCGGTTTCCGTTTCGTATATGCGGCTTTTCTGCAGGAAGCGGCCGTATTGCTCAACAAACAGGAGCTGAGCCAACTGGCCGGTGAACTTACGAAGGTCGGTGACCTTTGGCGTAACTTTGCTTTCTCCGCCGGAAGGGTATGTAAGAGCAGATCTGCTGATAATGTGTCTTACCGGGATCTGAGCGAAATGTTGTTACAATGTGCAGCAGCAGAAGAGACATTTTTCAGGAAACTGGCGCAGGTGAGATTTTAATTGTGTGAAATGGCCAGCATATCAGTAAAAGAATTAATCAAAACATACGCGGGAGCAGCAGAACCAACGCTGAAAGGGCTTTCGTTTGCCTTTCCCGAAAAGAAGATAGGTGGGCTGCTGGGTCCTAATGGTGCCGGCAAAACCACCACGATCTCTATTTTGTGCGGACTGGTAAAAGCCGATGGTGGTGAGGTAATGATCCATGGCTTGTCACAGGATAATGCCAATCGGGAACAAATCAAAAGGATCATTGGTATTGTACCGCAGCAGATTGCATTGTTTCCGCAGCTTTCGGCGGTGGAAAACCTGACTTACTTTGGTAACCTTTATGGCTATAAGGGTCAGTCGCTACAGAAAAAGATCATGCGGCATCTGGAGGTTTTTGGCCTCGAAAAAAGTGCCCATAAGGAAATATATAAATATTCAGGCGGGATGAAACGCAGAGCCAATATCATTGCTGCCATCCTGCATGAGCCTGATTTGCTGATACTGGATGAACCTACTGCAGGGGTGGATGTACAATCGCGCAGCATGATCCTGGAGTTTCTGCGGACCTACAACGAACAGGGTGCCAGTATCCTGTACACTTCACACCTGCTGGAAGAGGCACAGTCGCTCTGCCACGAGGTGGTGATTATGGACGAAGGCAAAATGATACTTCAGGGAGAACCTGCTTCATTGATAGCAGCGACGCCCGATTGCCGCAACCTGGAAGATGTGTTTTTGCATTGTACCGGACATGCCTTGCGGGATTAATAAAAAGACAAAAAGCTATGCTTAGATTACTGGCTACCATAAGAAAAGAATGGCAGCTGTTGTTGCGCGATAAAATGGGACTTACGCTCCTGTTTGTGATGCCGCTGGTGCTGATCACCGTGATGGCATTGATACAGGACGCGCCCTTCAAAGACTATCAGGATGTAAAGTTTGATATACTGACAGTAGATAATGATCACGGACGCCTGGGAAAATATATCCGGGAAGGGCTGGCATCCGGCGGCCAGTTCAACGTCATCGATTCTCTGGATGGAAAAGTGGTGACGGCAGAACAGGCAAGAGAACTGGTCAACAACGGCCGCTATAAAATCAGTATCGTAGTGCCGGCAGGAGCTACCGGAGCGATCGTGAGTAATGCCAACCGCATCGTAAACGATATCACACAACGGATGGGCATGAGCGTTTCACTGCCGGTAAAGAAAGGTGCCGACTCACTCAACGTGGTCATTTATTTCGACCCTGCTGCCAAAAAAGCTTTTAAAGGCGCTATCCACCAGGTATTGGACAACTTCCTGACCCAGGTGGAGACAGATATGCTGCTGGACCGCATCAAACAACAGCTGCATAACAAGGATGTACAGGCTACACCGGAAGATACACTGCCTATCCGCCTGCAGGCCGTCGGTTTGAAAGAACGGGCCACGGGCACGGGCAAACAGCTGGATGTAGTGTCTAATTCCGTACAGCACAATGTACCGGCCTGGAGCATTTTTGCCATGTTTTTTATCGTCATTCCGATAGCTGGTAATATGATCCGGGAAAGGGAAGATGGCAGTCTTTTAAGGATGAAGCTGATACCAGGTTCCTATCTGTCTATTCTGGCCGGAAAAATGACGTTTTTTATAGGCATTTGTATACTGCAGTTTTATCTGATGATGCTGGTAGGCATTTATCTGATGCCATTGCTGAATCTGCCCAGGCTGGTGATGGGACATGCGCAGGGCGCCACTTTGCTGGTAGCCGCGGGGATAGGGCTGGCAGCTACCTGTTATGGTATACTGATCGGCACGCTTTTCAAAACACCTAATCAGGCCCTTAACTTCGGCGCCATCTCTATTGTAATCCTGTCTGCCATCGGCGGAATATGGATACCACTGGAAGTGATGCCAGGCAATATGCAGGCCTTGGGGCATCTGTCGCCACTCAGCTGGGGACTGGAAGCTATCAATGATATTTACCTTCGCAACGGTGGTATTGGTTATGTGTGGAAAAACGTATTACTGCTGGTGCTCACCGGATTGGTGATGCTGGCTGTAGCCGGATATGTGGAAAAACGAAGAATGAACTAATAAATATTTTCAAAACAATAGTATTTTTACCCCCCACATGGGCCATCTCCTGTTGGGTACAACAGGTGATAAACCTACAACATTATGGAAGAATTAAAAAGCAAACTCAAAGCGCAGATCATTGAAGCATTAAATCTGCAGGATACAAAACCAGAAGATATCGAGGATAACGCCCCTTTATTTGGTGAAGGGCTTGGTCTCGACAGTATTGACTCCCTCGAGCTGATGGTATTGCTGGAAAGACAATATCAGATTAAAGTAGAAGATCCTCGCGAAGGACGTAAAATCCTGCAGTCTGTGCAGTCTATGGCTGAATTTATCCAATCCAGGCAGCGGGCCTAAGTAAACAGCTGATATGGCGGAAAGAGTGTTTATAACAGGGATGGGAATGATCACCGCCATAGGTGATAGTGTAGCTGAAAACCTGGAACAATTGCGGCAACAACGCAGTGGATTGGGTTTTACCAGTTATATTGATACCATTTACAGGCAAGTGCTGCCGGTAGCGGAAGTAAAACATACCAACGAATCACTGGCAACGCTTGCCGGTACCACACCCTGCGAAGGATTAACCCGTACCACCCTGCTGGGAATGGCGGCCATGAAGGAAGCATTACAGCAGGCAGGTATCAGCGATGTACAATCTGCTCCTACAGGTTTTATCAATGCCAGCACTGTAGGCGGTATGTGCGACACCGAAAAGGTATACTTTGATATCATCAACCCCGAAAAAGACGGGACTTTTCTACAATACATTGATACCCTGGACTGTGCCGACTGTACCCAACGTATAGCCGACGCCGTAGGTTTCTGTGAGCATATTGCCACCATCAGTACTGCCTGTTCCTCCTCTGCGAACGCATTGATGTTTGGCGCCCGCATGATCAAACAGGGCATGCTGCCCAGGGTGATATGTGGTGGCACTGAAGCGCTCACCCGCTTTACCTTAAACGGGTTCAACTCGCTGAAAAACGTAGATAAGCAGTTCTGCCGGCCTTTTGACCAGCAGCGCACGGGGCTTAACCTGGGCGAAGGCGCTGCCTATCTGGTGCTGGAAGGAGAATCTTTTGCCAGGGCCAATAACAGCAGGATACTCGCGGAACTGACCGGCTACTGCAATACCAACGAAGCATTTCATCCTACCTCTCCCTCCCCGGACGGTGACGGAGCTTACGAAGCGATGAAAGCTGCGCTGGCTATGAGTGGCAGATCAGCAGATGCAGTAGATTATATCAATGTGCATGGTACCGCCACGCTTAACAACGACGTGTCGGAAGGAAAAGCGCTGGAGCGGCTGTTTGGCAGTAAGGTGCCGCTGTTCAGCTCCACCAAACCCTTTACCGGGCATACGCTGGCGGCAGCAGGTGCTATTGAAGCTATCTTCGCTGTGCTGGCCATACAAAACGGGTTGATATTCCCGAATCTCAACTTCTCGGAAAAAATGGAAGAGCTTAACATCACTCCGGTAACACGGCTGATAGAAGGCGTTTCTGTTAATAATGTTATTTCAAATTCATTCGGCTTCGGAGGCAACAACGCTTCCCTGGTGATCAGCAAATATGAAGGTTAAGTGTTACATACAAGGAATGGCGGCCATTTCCCCGCAACAGACTTTTAACGGGGATATTTTTTCGGCGCCGCTGGTGCATACAGACAGTAACCTGCTTCCCTGTATTGAACCTGATTACAAGCCGTTTATCCCGGGTAACAGCCTGCGTCGGATGACGCGTGTGCTGAAGATGGGGCTTACTACCGCCCTGCAATGTGTGCGGGACAGCGGACTGGATACCGTAGGCCCTATTGTAACAGGCACCGGTAAAGGCAGTCTTCAGGATACCGAAAAATTTATCCGCGAGATAGAGCAGTATAAGGAAACAGCGCTCAATCCCACCCCTTTTATCCAGTCTACTTACAACTCTGTCAATGGCCTGGTGGCGTTGCAACTGAATGCTACTGCCTATAACAATACCTTTGTGCATCGTGGTTTTTCTTTTGAAACCGCATTGCTCGACAGTGTGATGTTGCTGGCAGAAGGAGCTTCCAATACGCTCACTGGTGCTTTTGAAGAAATGACTGCTGAACATTTTTATATCAAAAGCCGGATTGGTTTCTGGAAACAGGCACCCACTGATAGTCGCAGCCTGTATGAACAACAGTCTCCCGGCAGTGTTGCCGGAGAAGGGGCCGTTTTCTTCTCCCTGACAGCAGCGCCAACAGACAAGAGCTATGCGGCAATAACAGGTCTTAAGCTGCTCTATAAACCTACCGATGAAAAGCTGGCCAATACCCTGGCTACTTTTGCGGAAGGTGCCGATCTGATATTGACCGGCAGAAACGGAGACAGCCGTTATGAGCATTATTACCAGCAAGCCGACCGCCTGAACATTCCTCAGCTGCCCTTCAAACATCTCTGCGGAGAATATGATACAGCCGGCGCTTTTGGTATGTGGCTGGGCGCGAATATCCTGCGTTCACAGCAGGTTCCTGCCCAGTGGTTTCCCATGCTGGAAAAGATACCTGCTACCATCAACCGCATTTTACTCTACAATCATTTTTATGGCGAACAGCACGTGATGATCGTGCTGGAAAGGGTTTAACATAACGAATTTATATTGCAAAAAACCGTTATTTAAATTGGTCAGTCACTGTCTGACCAATTTAAATAACGGTTTTTTATATAGTGAATTGGTCAGGCAGTGTCTGACCAATCCGGAATTTTATAAAATTCTATACACTGGATACCGCATGTATTCCGGTTCTGCGTAGGGAGAGTTTTTATAGATGAAGTTCAGTTGTGCGCTGGCATTGTTGGCAAAAGAGGTGTCGGTGGCCTTTCTCTTGTCCAGCATGGTTTGCAGCTCAGGATGTGTTTTCAGGTATTCGGCACCGGTATCTTCAAAAACATAGGGTGAATAACCTTCTTTCTGTCCGAGTATAGCGTCAAAGAAGTTCCATGCGAAGTAGGAGTCGCCGGCGCTGGGTTCCAGTGTTTCCATGAGGAAGCGGTTGGCCGTTTGATTCATGGGAATATAGTAATCACCGCTGCGGAAGTGGATGGAATCGCGGCTACCAGAGACTTTGATGTCGGTATGCAGGTAATGTTTTTCAAAAGGTTTGGGATAGGTTTTGAAGTCTGCGATATGATATACTTCCACGTAGATGGTGGTATCCTTTTGCAGGCGTTGCATATTGACTTTATTGTTTTTCAGCAGATCGATGACTGCCCACCATCCCTGGGGGATGATGTAGGCTTTGGGTTTATCCACATAATTTTCCGCGTTGGCGTAGTTATAGAATTTCACCTGTTTTTCATAGGGCCTGCTGCGATCGTAGTAGAGGCGGGGCAGCCCGGAAATGTTGCTGGGCTTGTGTCCGGAGGCGAAGCCTTTAAAAGTGATGAGGCTGTACTTGTTCATATCGAACTTCCAGGAAAGCGGGAAGCTTTTTTGGGAGATGGTGGTTTGTTTGGCCTGGTCGCGTAGTTGTTTGATGGTAGCGCTGTGTTCGCTGGTGAACTGAATAAATGCCTGCATCAGGGCGTAGGTGGCTTTAACCCGTTGTGGATAAGGTTTGAGCATATGTGTTTCCGGAACGAAGCCGAAGGTATGGAAGAGGGTGGTATATCCGGAGGAGTAGCGGGGCAGGTCGGAGAATTCGACCCAGCCGCTGTCGGGTGTTTCGTCGAAGTGGTTGACATAGGGAACGAGGTCATACCCTTTGGCTTTCATGAGCTGGTAGAGGCCTGGTTCAAAGGTATTGTGGAGGAAATCGCCCATGGGGCCACCGAGTTTATTGTACTGGGTAGATAGCAGGGTGATGATATGTTGGTAGTCGGCGCCGTTACTGACGTGGTTGTCGATAAAAACGTCCGGGTCTGTGAGGTGGTATATCTGCTGGAAGGTTCGGGCATTGCGGGAATCGGCCTTGATGAAGTCGCGGTTGAGGTCCAGGTTTTGGGCGTTGCCTCTGGATCCGAAGGCATCGGGGCCGTTCTGGTCTACCCGGTAGAATGCGGAGCGGTTGAGCATGCCACCGATATTATAGACAGGGATGACGGCGAGGACGATATTATCGGGGAGAACGGCTTTGCCTTGGGCAAGGTCACGGAGCATCATCATGGAGGCATCGATACCGTCGGGCTCGCCGGGATGTATGCCATTGTTAATCAGTATGATGCGTTTATTCTTTTTATGCAGACTGTTGAAGTCGAAATCCCGGGAGGGGGAGTAGGTGATCAGATGGAGGGGGAATCCGGCGTCTGTGGAGCCTATGGTGGTCATTTTGAGCTGCGGGTACCGGGCGGAGAGTTGCTGGTAGTAGCGGATTACTTCGGTGTAGGTGGCTGTTTCCCGGCCATTGGTTTTTTCGAACCGGGTGGTGAAATCCTGGGCTTGTGTAGCCATAGTCAGCATAAGTACTATGACTGTGAATAACTTACTCATGAGAAGAAATAAGGTTATGAAAGTGACAGGAAAAACAAAAAGCCCTTCCTTTGTGAGGAAGAGCTATAAATATTTGTTACTGAAAAGATTAAGCTAAAGCAGCTACTTTTTTAGCCAGCTTGCTTTTCAGATTTGCAGCTTTGTTCTTGTGGATAACGTTACGTTTAGCCAGTTTGTCAATCATAGATGCCACATCAGACAGTTCTTTTTCTGCTGCCGCTTTCTCAGTTATCGCCTTCAGATCACGGATGGCATTACGGGTAGTTTTGCCGTAGTAACGGTTACGCTCATTGCGTTTTCTGCTTTGACGTACGTCTTTTTTCGTTGCTTTATGATTTGCCATTTTTCAAATTTCAAGTTTCGGAGGGCAAAGGTAAGTATATTCCAAATACCAAACAAACAAAAAGTAAGTTTTCCATCCGGGTATAAAAGTAATGGATAAAATCATCTTTACAATCAAAGGAAATCATATGATATTTTCTCATTTTTTCCATCCTCTGTATTGAAAAACGAGCGATATTTGCAATCCCATATATTAATATATCGGGACACCAACAGAAAAGTATTTGAACTGAAGATCAGCAAAACTCGTTGTAAATGAAGGACTTCTCATTTGTCACCAATTCACATCCTGCTTACATTGAATCGTTATACCAGGATTTCCTCAAAGATCCCAATTCTGTAGACCCTGATTGGGTGAAGTTTTTTGAAGGATTTGATTTTGCGGTATCCACTGCAAATGGTAAAGCGGTAAGTGCGGCTCCGGCAGCAGGCGGCGGCTCTTTGCCGGTGAGTGGTGATCAACTGGCCAAGGAGTTGGGCGTATACCGCCTGATTCAGGCATATCGTAAAAAGGGCCATCTCATTGCTAAAACCAACCCTATCCGCGAAAGGAAAGACAGAAGGGCCAATCTGGACCTTGCCAGCTATGGACTGGGAGATGCTGATCTCAAAACCCAGTTCTACGCAGGTACTGTGATCGGCCTTGGACAAGCTTCCCTGGAAGATATTGTTGCCTACCTGAAAAAAATCTACGCTGGTTCTGTAGGTATTCAGTATACCTATATCAACGACCGTGATAAATCCAAATGGCTGGAAAGGGAATTTGAAAAAGTAATGACACAGCCTTTATCGCTGGAGCAGCGCCGTCGGGTGATGCAGAAGCTGAACCAGGGCGTTATTTTCGAAAAATTCCTGCACACCAAATATATCGGTCAGAAACGTTTTGGTTTGGAAGGTGGTGAATCCACTATCCCGGCACTGGATGCAATAATCAATGTGGCGGCAGAATATGGCGTAAAAGAATCCGTAATCGGTATGGCACACCGTGGCCGTTTGAACGTACTGGCCAACATCCTGGGTAAAACCTACGAACAGATCTTCAACGAATTTGAAGGCCTGGCCGTTCCTGACATGACCATGGGCAGCGGCGACGTGAAATACCACCTGGGTTTCCGTTCTCAGGTTACTACACCTTCCGGTAATGCGGTGAACCTGCAACTGATGCCTAACCCTTCCCACCTGGAAGTGGTAGACCCGATCGTGATCGGTTTTGCACGCAGTAAAGCAGACGTTATCTACGACAGCGACTACGATAAAATACTGCCTATCCTCATCCATGGCGACGCCGCCGTGGCCGGACAAGGTATCGTTTATGAAGTGGAGCAGATGAGTAAACTGAAAGGTTACTCCACAGGTGGTACCATTCACTTTGTGATCAACAACCAGATCGGTTTTACCACCGATTTTGATGATGCCCGTTCTTCCGACTATTGCACCAGCGTTGCTTCTATCGTGCAGGCACCTGTATTCCACGTGAATGGGGATGATGCCGAAGCAGTGGTAAAAGTATCCCAGCTGGCCGCCCGTTACCGTCAGGAATTCAATGAAGATATCTACATTGACATGGTGTGCTACCGTAAACACGGTCACAACGAAGGTGATGAGCCTAAATTTACACAACCCAGTCTTTATGCGCTGATCGATAAACATCCGAATCCGCGTGAAGTATATACCCAGTACCTGCTCAACAACGGTGAGTCTGATGCTCAGGCCATGGCGAAAGAAATGGAAAAAGTTTTCTGGGACGATCTGCAGGCACGTCTGGACGAGGTGAAACAACATCCGCTGCCTTACTCCAACCAGAAACCGGAAGAATGGTGGCAGGCATTGCGTAAAGCTACTCAGCAGGATTTCGAAGGTTCTCCTGTTACTGCTATCAGGGAAGAAGATTTCAAAAATCTGTTTGACGCCCTGATGAAATGGCCGGAAAACTTCGTGCCGCTGCGCAAGGTGAGCAAACTGCTGCAGGACAAAATCAAATTATACCAGGAAGAAGGTAAGGTGGATTGGGCTACCGGTGAACTGCTGGCCTATGCAAGCCTCCTGATTGAAGGCAAAGACGTGCGGATGAGCGGTGAAGACGTAAAACGCGGCACTTTCTCCCACCGTCACGCGGTATTGTTTGATGAAAATACCAACGAGACATATAACCGCCTGAGTAATCTCACTGAGAAACAAGGCAAATTCAGAATATACAACTCATTGCTGAGTGAATACGGCGTACTGGGCTTTGAATATGGCTATGCGATGGCCAACCCCAACAGCCTGGTGATCTGGGAAGCGCAGTACGGCGACTTCGTAAATGGCGCCCAGACCGTTATTGACCAGTATATCAGCAGTGCAGAACAGAAATGGACTACACAGAATGGTTTGGTAATGTTGCTGCCTCATGGTTATGAAGGTGGTGGACCAGACCACTCCAATGCCCGTCCGGAGCGTTTCCTTCAAACCTGTGCGGAAGAAAATATGGTGGTTACCAATATTACCACTGCAGCCAACTTCTTCCATGCGTTGCGCCGTCAGCTTACCTGGCAGTTCCGCAAACCACTGATCAACTTCTCTCCAAAAGCTAACCTGCGTCATACCGGTGCTTATTCTACCATGGAAGAATTTACCCAGGGTGGATTCAAGGAAGTACTGGACGATCCGTTTATCACTGATGCTTCAACCGTGAAGAAAGTGTTGCTGTGTACTGGTAAAATGTATTTTGACCTGAGCGATAAACAGGCCAAGGAAGATCGTAAAGACGTAGCCATTGTAAGGCTGGAGCAGCTGTATCCGCTGCCGGTGAAACAACTGGAAGTGATCGCGCAGAAATACAAGGGCGCTACCTTCTTCTGGGTGCAGGAAGAACCACTGAACATGGGTGCTGCAGCTTATCTGCAGATGAACCTGAAGCAGATCAACTATGGTGTTATCAGCCGTAATCCGAGTGCGTCTACTGCTACCGGTTATGCCAAAGTGCATGCCCGTGAGCAACAGCAGATCATTGATACCGCTTTCAACATCTAATTAAAACAGCAAACAATAAACAGAAACAAGTGTTGAGCTGTTAGCCTTTATCGATGCGTAAATGTCAGCAGCCAGACACTGGTTCACCATCAACTGATAAAATATGGTTATCGAAATCAAAGTCCCTACGGTAGGAGAATCTATTAGCGAGGTAACAATTGCAAAGTGGTTGAAAAAAGACGGAGATTATGTGCAGCAGGACGAGGTGTTGTGTGAAATGGAGTCTGAAAAGGCCACCTTCGAACTGAATGCAGAAAAAGCAGGTATCCTGAAGATTGCAGCACAGGAAGGAGCCACGCTGAAGATTGGTGATGTGGCCTGTACAATTGATACAGCAGCAGCACCTGCACAGGAGGCGGCACCGGCGGCAGCGCCTGCAGCACCTGCTACCGAAGCAGCACCGGCAGCTCCCGCAGCACCGGCTGTCAATAAAGGGGTTATTGAAATGAAAGTACCTACAGTAGGTGAGTCTATCAGCGAAGTAACTCTGGTGAAATGGACCAAAAAAGATGGTGATTATGTAGAAAGAGATGAAGTGGTATGTGAACTGGAATCAGAAAAAGCCACTTTTGAACTGAATGCAGAAGAAGCCGGTGTATTGATCCTGGTTGCCAAAGAAGGTGATACTTTAAAGATAGGCGACATTGCCTGCAAAATAGATACCAGCGCTGCCCGTCCGGCAGGTAAAGCAGCTCCGGCAGCACCGGCAGCGCAGCCCGCCAAAGCAGCGGCACCACAGCCTCAGCAGGCACCGGTGACCAGTATCCCGAACGATATCAAAGCTACCCCGGTAGCTGCTGCCGTCATTGCAGACAAACATGTAGACCCGGCTACCATCAAAGGTTCCGGCGCACACGGCAAAATCATGAAAGATGATGTATATGCCGCCCTGCAAAACCCAGGAGTAGCGATCGGACAGGAAATGTTCAGCCGCCAGGAACGCCGCGAAAAAATGAGCAACCTGCGTAAAACTGTTTCCCGCCGCCTGGTAGAAGCTAAAAACACCACCGCCATGCTCACTACCTTCAACGAGGTAGACATGACCAACATCATGGCGCTGCGTGCCAAATACAAAGACGTATTCAAAAAGCAACACGAAGTGAACCTGGGCTTTATGAGCTTCTTCACCAAAGCGTGCTGCTTCGCCTTACAGGAATTCCCGTCTGTAAACGCTTACATTGACGGTGAAGAACTGGTATATCACGATTACTGCGATGTATCCATCGCCGTATCCGCTCCAAAAGGTCTGGTAGTACCGGTAATCCGCAATGCGGAGAGCCTGGATATGGCCGGCATCGAAAAAGCGGTAATGGAACTCGCTACCAAAGCGCGTGAGAACAAACTGACCATTCCTGAAATGACCGGTGGTACCTTCACCATCACCAATGGTGGCGTATTCGGTTCCCTCATGAGCACTCCGATCATCAACATCCCGCAATCCGCTATCCTGGGCATGCACAAAATCCAGGACCGCCCGATGGCAGTAAATGGTCAGGTAGTGATCCGTCCGATGATGTACATTGCGCTGAGCTATGACCACCGCATCATCGATGGCCGTGAGTCTGTAAGCTTCCTCGTAAGAGTAAAAGAAATGCTGGAAAATCCTGAACAGCTGCTGTTCGGTAAAGATCCGCTGAAAGCACTGCTGAAACTCTAACAGCATCAAAAGATAATAAACGGGGCGAAGAGCAATCTTCGCCCCGTTTTTTTAGGATATCTTTGCGTATGACCCGTTGGGAGAATTACTTAGCAGCAGCAGCAAAAATTATCGGTGCCTATCAGGGCAGCCTTCCGTTACATCATTTCCTGAAAGCTTTTTTCAAGGAGCATCCCTACATGGGAAGCCGCGACAGACGCTGGATTTCCCAGCTGGTATATCATTACTACCGCTTAGGCCACTGGGGTAAGGAACTACCGTTAAACGAACGTATCCTGGCCGGCACCTTCCTGTGCGAACATACTTCCACCGATTTACTGAAGGCGCTTCAACCCGCCTGGGACGAGCAAATACAGCTACCACTGGAAGGTAAGGCTGCTTTACTGGGACTACCGGTAACGGCTACACGTATTTTTCCGCTGGTGACAGAGCTGTCTCCCGCCGTGGCTGCGGAGGCATTTGGGTTGTCGTTTCTGCAACAGCCGCGGTTGTTTATCCGTGTGCGGAATAACAAGCTGGACAAAGTGTTGAAGCTGTTGCAACAAGCTGCAGTACACTATGAAGTATTTGAAAATAACGCTACCATTGCCTTACCGAATGGTACCAAAATAGAAACCCTGTTGCCCGAAAAGAGCTGGTATGAAGTACAGGATGCTTCCAGTCAGCAGACCGGCAATTTGTTTCGTCCGGGTAAAAATGAGCAATGGTGGGACTGTTGCGCTGCCAGCGGGGGCAAATCCATCCTGCTGAAAGATCAGCAACCTGGTGTACAGCTGCTGGTAAGCGATGTACGCCGCTCCATCCTGGAGAATCTGCAACAACGTTTTGCCGCCGCCGGTATTAAACAATACGAAGCCCGCGTGGCCGATCTTACCTCCGATCGTTTTCCTGCTACTATGGGCCAGCAGAAGTTTGACGGTATCATCCTCGACGCACCCTGCAGCGGCTCAGGCACCTGGGGACGTACACCGGAAAGCGTCAGTTTCTTTAATCAGGAAGAAATCCTGAAATACCAGCAGTTACAAAAGCGTATAGCCCATAACGTTATACCCTTCCTGAAAAAAGGTGGAGCGTTGATTTATATCACCTGTTCCGTTTTCCGTCAGGAGAATGAGGAAGTAGTGCAGTATATCGAGGAAAACAGTGCTTTACGGAAGCAGGAAGGCGGGATTATTGCCGGTTATGGTGAAGGGGCGGATACGATGTTTGCGGTAAGATTTTCGTAATCAAAAACCGATAGCTTTCTTCCGATTTAAATCTCACTTTTCGAAAATAGGGAATGCTAAAATTATACCCTAAAGGGTATAGTGTTGGCTCGTGTGAGTATATTATACCCTTTAGGGTATAATTCTCTTTAAATTAGTATATTTATACCTAAAAGGGTATAAAATGACTGGTTTATCCGAATTAATCAAAAGTAAGCGAAAACAGTATGGCATGACCCAACAGGATCTTGCTCTTAAATCAGGATTAGGATTAAGATTGATTCGGGAAATAGAACAAGGAAAAACCACCATGAGAATGGATAAAGTTAATCAGTTATTGTCGTTGTTTGGAATGGAGCTTATTCCTGGCGTTAAAACATACCAACATGAGTAAGAAAGGAAAGGTTTATTACGGTGATCAGCTGGCGGGCATTATTGCTGAAACTGATGAAGGGTATACTTTTGCCTACGATCCGGAGTATCTGAGTAGCAAGCATGCAATGCCCATTAGCCTGACTATGCCTTTAACAACGGGTGTGTATTTAAGTAAAGTGTTGTTTGCTTTTTTTGACGGGTTAATACCGGAAGGTTGGCTGTTGGACATCGCAACGAAGCATTGGAAAGTAAAGCCCAATGATCGTTTTGAACTCTTATTGCAAACGTGTAAAGATGCAATAGGTGCAGTTAGTGTAATTCCTGATGATAATAATTGATACGATGGCAAATTGCTGGTTTTGTTATAAAGATGCAGGTGATAAGCAATATCATAACAGATGTTGTGTGAATTTTTTTGGTAAGCAGAAAGTACCGGAATTAATACTTGATAAACAATTGCTTCAACAACTGGCAGAAAAAACCATTAATCAGAGAATTGCCATTACAGGGGTGCAACCTAAACTATCTGTTACACTCGAGAATATCGATGGGAATAATCAGGATTCCAGATTGACTATTGTGGGATTATGGGGTGACTACATCCTGAAACCACAACATCATGGATATCATATGATGCCGGAAAATGAAGATTTGACCATGCATTTGGCTTCTTTATTCAAAATACAGGTATGTCAGCATACATTGATAAAAGCAACGGATGGTAGCATGGTTTATCTGGCGAAAAGACTTGACAGGGAAAACGGCAGGAAAATTCATATGGAAGACTTTTGTCAGCTATCGGAATTTCTGACAGAAAACAAGTACAAGGGTTCTTATGAGAAAATTGGAAAGCTGATAACAAAATATTGTACCAACACAGGGTTGGATTTACTCAATTATTTTGAATTGGTAATATTTTCCTATCTCACGGGGAATAATGATATGCATCTGAAAAATTTTTCACTACTGCATCGGGAAAAAGAAATATTATTAAGTCCTGCTTATGATTTATTGAATGTAAACCTTGTTAATCCTGCAGATGATGAAGATCTAGCTTTAACGCTAAATGCCAAAAAGAAAAGATTAAAATTGTCAGACATTATTGCATTTGCGAACAGTTTAAATATTCCCGAAAAAGTCAGGCAGCATACATTTAAGAAATTTATGTCAATCAACGATAAAGTTGAATCGCTGATTGATGCTTCCTTTTTGGATGAGAATAGTAAAAATAGATACAAATTAATATGGAACCAAAAGCAACGGATTTTTGAAGCGTAACATCACTCTTTCACCAGCGCCCACATATTAATATCAAACAACCTTCCGTCCCATTCCATCCATTTTTTAAGCGTTCCTTCCTGATGGAAGCCGTTTTTGACGAGCACTCTTTCAGAAGGGGTGTTGGCGGGCATCACTTCTGCTTCGATGCGACTGAGCTGTAATTCCCGGAAGCCGAATCTGACCATTTCGAGGATAGCTTCGGTCATGAGGCCACGGCCCCAGTGGGGGTGGGCGAGGGCGTATACGATGACGCCGCGGTGTATTTGGGGGAAGCTGTTGAAGCCGATGGTACCGATGAGTTTGGACTGGCCTTTGAGGGTGATGCCCCATCGGATGCCCAGCTGATCTTTATAGCGGTGATGGAAGTAGGTGATCACTCTTTCGGCGTCCAGTATGCTTTTGAGGGGCATGACATGGTAATATTCCGTGACGCGTGGATCTCCGAAGAGTTCGAGGATATCAGGGGCATGGGAGGGTTGAAGTTCGATCAGGTCCAGCCTTTGGGTGTGGAGTTCAGGGAATATATTCGGTAATGGGTGCATACAATTGTGGTTATCAAACTAAAGTACATAAAAAGGGCGGGATAAATTCCCGCCCTTTCTGTGATATGATGAAAAAGGTTTGTTACAATGTGATCGGGCCGCGTTGGATGATGCCACCGCCGATTACGTCGTCGCCTTCGTAGAACACGGCGGATTGCCCGGGGGCGATGCCTTTTACGTCTTCGAAGAAATTGACTTTTACTTTGCCGTCTTCGTTGTAAAGGGTACTCAGGGCGCCGGGATCTTTATACCGTATTTTGGTGATGGCTTCGAATCCGTCGGTGATGGTTTCATATTTACCCATGTTGAGGCCGCTTACAAACATTTCGTTTTTCCTCAGTTCATCTTCGTTGCCGAGGACGACGGTGTTGGTTTCCGGGATGATTTCGGTGACGAACACAGGGCGTCCGAGGGCGATATCGAGGCCTTTACGCTGGCCGATGGTGTAGAAGGGGTAACCTTTGTGTTTACCCACGATAGTGCCGTCGGCGAGCACAAAATTGCCGCCGTTGACTCTTTCTTCCAGGCCTTCCACTTTCCTTTTGAGGAATCCGCGGTAATCGTTATCGGGCACGAAGCAGATTTCATAGCTTTCTGCTTTTTTGGCCAGTTCGGGGTATCCGAAGTCGAAGGCCATCTGCCTGATTTCTGTTTTGCGGTACTTGCCTAAAGGGAGGAGGGTGCGGGAAAGTACATCCTGCTGGATGCCCCACAGCACATAACTCTGGTCTTTTGTTTCGTCGATGCCTTTGCTGATGACCATGCGGCCGTTGTAGTGGCGGCGGATCTGACCGTAGTGTCCGGTAGCAATAAAATCACAGTCCATGGCATCAGCTCTTTTCATCAGGGCGCGCCATTTGATATGTGTATTGCACAACACACAGGGGTTGGGAGTACGTCCTGCAATATATTCGTCTACGAAGTTATTGATGACAAAGTCCCCGAATTCGTCGCGGATGTCCAGCACAAAATGTGGAAATCCATGATGTACCGCGGCTGCGCGGGCATCATTGAAAGAGTCGAGGTTACAGCAGCCGGTTTCCTTCTTACTGGAACCAGCAGAAGCATAATCCCAGGTTTTCATGGTGATGCCCACCACTTCATAGCCCTGTTCATGCAACATCAGCGCTGTAACGGTACTGTCGATACCACCGCTCATGGCCACCAGCACTTTACCATGCTTGCTCATTTTTTAAAAGTTTAAGGACGCAAATTTACTGAAAATCCAGGCAAACGCCTATTGATAGAATTAATGGGGGCATTGAGACTGATTATGAGATTGTATCATTTTAACCAGTTTTAGCTAATATTTGTCCACACACTACAATTTGTTAAATCAACATTATATATTTAATGTGTCAAGAACCTATTTAGCATAATTTAGAAGCAATGCTGCATACATTAAACAAAGAGTATATATTAAGCAGTGCGAATTCCGGCGTTCATGAAAAAACCTTCCATTTCCCGGAAAAGATCCTGCAGTTTGGTACCGGTGTGCTTTTGCGCGGACTGGTAGATTATCTGGTTGACAAGGCCAACCGTAATGGTATTTATGAGGGTCGTATTGTGGTGGTAAAGTCTACCGATGGGGATACTACCGAATTCAGCAACCAGGACGGCCTTTTTACCACGCATATCAAAGGGATTGCCCAGGGAGAACTGGTTGACCAGGTACTGATCAATTCTTCTATTAGCCGGGTTTTGCAATCGAATGCAGATTGGCAAGCTGTGCTGGGCGCGGTTCGGCAGCCGGCGTTGCAAACCATCATTTCCAATACCACGGAAGTGGGCATCCAGTACGTACCGGAGAAAATCGGTGCGTCTGCACCGGCCTCTTTCCCTGGCAAACTGCTGGCAGTGCTGAAAGAGCGGTATGACTATTTCCAGGGCAGCGCCAACACGGGCTTTGTGATCGTACCCACTGAACTGGTGGTGGACAACGGTCGTTTATTAAAAGAAATCGTATTAAAGCTGGCAGCATATAACGACATGCCGGCCACTTTTATACAATGGATTGAAACAGACAACCGCTTCTGTAATTCACTGGTAGACCGTATTGTGCCGGGTAAACCCCGTAACCTGGCAGAGATAGCGCAACAGGCTGGTTATACAGACAAACTGTGGATTGAAGTAGAACCTTTCCTGCTGTGGGCGATAGAGGGAGATGAACATATACAGTCTGTACTGGGTTTTCATAAGACTGATGAGCGGATGCTGATCACACCCAGCATCGTTCCGTTCCGGGAGCAGAAACTCCGTATCCTGAATGGCAGCCATACGGCGGCAGTACCGCTGGCCTTCCTTTCGGGATTAAATACAGTATATGAATGTATGCAGGACGAATACATGCGGCATTTCTTCCATGAAGTGATACTCCGGGAGATACTGCCTACTATCCAGGACACCTGTCCGCAAGCCACCAGCTTCGCACAGGACGTACTGGATCGTTTTGCCAATCCATTCATCGCACACAAGCTCATCAGCATTACTTTCCAGGAAAGTTCCAAAATGAATGCGCGCAATGTGCGTACACTCGTGCGTTATTATCATCAATATAAAACCATACCCGAATACATGAGTCTTGGTTTCGCGGCTATGCTCCTGTTCCTGAAGCCCACCCGTGTTGAAGACGGTAAATACTTCGGAATGCGCGGTACAGAAGAATACACGATCACGGACGATAACGCTCCCATTTTTGCTGCCCACTGGGCCAGTTATACTTCGGCCCTGCAGCTGGCAGAACGGGTATGTGCAGATGAGAAACTGTGGGAATCAGATCTGGCCACCATCCCTCATTTTGCGGAAAAAGTGGCTGCCCACCTCGAAGAACTGATGAAAAACGGCGTGAAAAACTTTATGCAACTGCAGCAACAAAAAAACTAATCACAGTATATGAAGGGATTTCTGACCGAAGATTTTTTACTGCAAACAGAAACGGCTAAACGACTATATTTTGATTATGCACAGTCCATGCCGGTGATAGATTATCATAATCACCTGCCACCGGACGAAATAGCCCAAAATAAGGTATTTGAGAACCTCACCGCCATCTGGCTGAGAGGTGATCATTACAAATGGCGCGCTATGCGTGCCAATGGAGTGGCGGAAACGTTTATCACTGGCAACGCTGACGACTATACGAAATTTCGGCACTGGGCGGCTACCACGCCCTATACTATGCGTAACCCGCTCTATCACTGGTCGCATATGGAACTGAAAAATCCTTTCGGTATCACTGACCTCCTGAGCGAAGCCACTGCGCCCAAAATCTGGGAGCAGGCCAACGAAAGGCTGCCACAACTCTCCACCCAGGCCCTGCTGCAACATTTTAAGGTGGAAGTGGTATGTACCACCGATGACCCTACTGATTCGCTGGAACATCATCGGGCAGTAGCGCATCAGCCTTTTGGCACCCGTGTGCTGCCTACTTTCCGGCCAGACAAAGCCATGGCTGTGGAAAACCCGGCCATGTTCAACGCTTTTGTGGATAAGCTGGCGGAAGTGACCAACAAAGACATACGGTCTTATAATGATCTGGTAGAAGCCCTGCGCCTGCGGCATGACTATTTCCATGAAATGGGCGGGCGGCTGAGCGACCATGGTATTAATACCTTCAGCTTTGCGGCTTACACGCAAAAAGAGCTGGACAATATTTTCTCCCAGGCCCGGCAAAATCAGCCTGCCACCGCTCACGAAAGTGAGCAGTTTAAGACGGCCCTGCTGCTGCAGATCTGCGAATGGAACCATGAAAAAGGCTGGGCACAGCAGTTTCATGCAGGTGCCATCCGCAACAACAATTCCCGTCTGCTGCAGCTGCTGGGTGCAGATGCCGGTGTAGACTCCATTGGCGACTGGAACATGGCATCGGCCATGAGCGCCTTCTTTAATGAACTGGATAAGAAAGACAAACTGGCAAAGACCATCCTCTATAATCTCAATCCGGCCTGGAATGAAGTGTTTGCTACTATGGCGGGCAATTTTCAGGATGGCACGGTGCCTGGTAAAATTCAGTTCGGGTCTGGCTGGTGGTTCCTCGACCAGAAAGACGGTATGGAGAAACAAATCAATACCCTGAGCAATATGGGGCTGCTGAGCCGTTTTGTAGGCATGCTGACAGATTCCAGGAGTTTTCTATCTTTTCCCCGCCATGAATATTTTCGTCGTATTTTGTGCAATCTCATTGGCCGTGATGTGGAAAACGGTGAATTGCCCAACGACATTCCGTGGTTAGGGAAGATGGTCCAGGATATTTGTTACTACAACGCTAAAGCATATTTTGATTTTTAGATGAAGTCTGTAAAAGTTATCACCTTTGGAGAACTGCTGTTACGCTTGTCTCCCGACCTGGCCAACAACAACTCGGCTGTTTATGTAGGTGGCGCAGAAGCCAATGTAGCTGCGGCATTGGGCCGCTGGGGTACGCCGGTGGCGTATATCAGCAAAGTGCCGGAAAACGGTTTTTCGAAAGAGGTGCTGCGGCAGCTGAGCGACAGAGGCATTGCCACCGACAGGATGCTGTGGGGCGGCGACCGTATCGGTATTTATTACCTGGCTCAGGGCAGCGACCTTAAACATGCGGAAGTGGTGTACGACCGCAAGTATTCTTCCTTTAGCCAGATAGTACCGGGAACGGTAAACTGGGACGAGTTGCTGGGAGATGCTGAATGGTTCCACTGGAGCGCTATCAGCCCGGCACTGAATCCGGATGCGGTGCTGATCTGCAAAGAGGTGCTGGAAGCAGCTACCCGCAAAGGAATGACCATCTCCACTGATCTTAATTACCGCAGCAAACTGTGGCAATACGGTAAAAAGCCCCACGAAGTGATGCCGGAGCTGGTGGCATATTGTGATGTAGTGATGGGTAATATCTGGGCTGCCAATAACATGCTGGACACCCCGCTGGATACGGCCGCACTGGAAGCCGATACCCGGGAAGTCTATCTGCAGGAAGCCATAAAAGTGGCAGCCGCAATAACGGAGCAGCATAAACGCTGCAAACGGGTGGCCTTCACCTTCCGTTTCAGTAAAGCAACTACACACAATTTATACTATGCCTTCTACTATCATAACGGACAGGTAAGTATTTCCCGCGAATATGAAACCAACGATGTGGTAGACAGAGTAGGTAGCGGCGACTGTTTTATGGCAGGCCTTATCCATGCCCAGCTGCAGGGGAAAGACGACCAGGGCATCATCTCTTATGCTACTGCTGCCGCCTATTCCAAGTTTTTTGTGAAAGGAGATTTTAACACTACCTCTGCCGAGGATATATTAAAACTGATTTAGTATGGCACCACAACCGGAGATTATTATAGCTGCATTTGAGCAGAGCGGTATCATCCCTGTTTTTTACCATGAAGACGTTGATGTTTGCTGTGAAGTATTACAGGCCTGTTATGATGGTGGGCTGCGGGTATTTGAATTCACCAGCAGGGGCGCTAATGCTCAGAAGAATTTCGCAAAGCTGCGGGAACTGAAGCTGGCTAAAATGCCGGACCTCTATCTGGGTATCGGTACTATTAAAAACGCTGCTGATGCGGCCACGTATACAGAGCTGGGCGCTGATTTTATCGTTTGCCCGGTTACAGATCCCGAAACCGGCGCTTATTGCCGTTCCAGACAGATACTGTGGATCCCTGGCTGTATGACTCCCACAGAAGTGTCTGTGGCGGAGAAACATCAGGCTAAGCTGGTAAAGCTGTTCCCGGGTAATGTATTGGGACCAGGCTATGTAAAGGCTATCAAGCCACTTTTTCCACAGATGAAATTTATGCCTACCGGTGGTGTAGAACCTACCCGTATCAGCATGGACGCCTGGTTTGATGCCGGTGTGGTTTGTGTGGGTATGGGCAGTAATCTGTTGTCCAAATCCATGATCGATAGTAGCGATTGGGTATCGCTAAAAGATAAAATTGTGCAAACGATTGCATTTCTCGAGCCTAAGCCGTAATTTGAAGCCAACTTATAATTTTCCAAATCAGCCGTAATGAATTCCACAACTTTAGGTAACTATCGCTGGCGTGTGTGCGCGCTTCTATTTGTTGCTACTACGATCAACTATATTGACAGGCAGGTGCTTGGTTTGCTGAAAAGTGATCTTTCAAGCGAATTCAACTGGACAGAAAAGGACTATAGTAACCTGGTCATGATCTTCTCTGCGGCTTACTCTGTCGGGTTATTATTTTTCGGGCGGTTGGTAGACAAAATGGGTTCCAAAAAAGGATACAGTATTTCCATCGTTGTGTGGAGCCTTTCTGCGATGGCGCATGCGCTGGTGCGGTCTACCATGGGCTTTGGCGTAGTACGTTCCATACTGGGCGTCAGCGAAGCGGGTAACTTCCCTGCAGCTATCAAATCCACTGCGGAATGGTTTCCCAAAAAGGAAAGGGCCCTGGCTACGGGTATATTCAACAGTGGTTCCAACATCGCTGCGGTAGTAGGTCCTGTACTGGTATACTGGCTGGCCCGCAACCACGGCTGGCGTCATGCTTTCTTATGGACCGGTGCCATCGGCTTCATCTGGCTGATATTATGGTGGGTCTATTATGAAGTGCCCGCCCGTCAGAAAAGACTGAGCAAAACAGAATTTGATCATATCCACTCTGACCAGGAAGTAGAAGAAGCGGCTCCTCAGCCGGTAAAATGGGGAAAACTGCTGGGTATCAAACAAACCTGGGCTTTTGTGTTCGGAAAGCTGCTCACAGACCCGGTTTGGTGGTTCTTCCTTTTCTGGCTGCCCGGTTACCTGGAATCTATTTTCCATGTAGACCTCAAAGCCAACCTGGGTTTACCGATCATCATCATTTATTCTGTCACCAGCTTCGGCAGCATCGGCGGAGGATGGCTTTCTTCCTATCTGATTAAAATTGGATGGCCCATTTTTAAAGCCCGTAAAGTGTCCATGCTGATATTTGCCTGCTGTGTAGTGCCTATCGTATTTATACAATATACCCACAGTCTGTGGTTCGCGGTAGCACTTATCAGTCTGGCTACTGCTGCGCACCAGGCATGGTCTGCCACCATCTTCACCACTGCTTCAGACATGTTCCCCAAAAGGGCTGTCAGCTCTGTCGTAGGCATCGGCGGCATGGCAGGTTCCATTGGTGGTACACTGTTCCCTATCGTGATCGGTAGCATGCTGGATTATTATAAAGGCCTGGAGCATATCGGTATTGGTTATAATATCCTTTTTGCGATGTGTGGTGTTGCCTACCTCCTGGCATGGATCGTGATGCATTTCTTTGCACCGAAGATGGAACAAGTGAAACTATGATGAATAGGAGGAATGCTGATATTCCTGATGAGCGAAGATTGAATTGTGATGAATGAATGGAATGATGTACATAGATTTCCAATAATCAACAATAAACCGGGCTGACCAAAAAGTAAAAATAAAGCATTTGGTCAGCCTTCTTTTTTAGGTGATAAATTTTCACTTTTTTCAAACTCAGATCTGACCTTTGATTTACTCTTAGATTAAAGCGACGGAAGTGTTGATTCATTTTGATATCACCGAAGCAACTCTCCATCTCCTGTCCCCGCCGTCGTTTAAGTAGATCTCCTTTTTCACTTTTCAGATTTTGCCAGCTCAATTGATGACACTACTTCTGCTGTTAAACGCAGGATAGTATCTGTTATATATGTATCCGTACACTGTATATATATACTGGCATTGCTTCTTTGTACCTATTATGTTCCAGATCTGCACTACCTGCCCAAAACATGCTGCCATCAGGGCCTTCACTCAAAAATAGTTCACCATAGCCTGTGCGGATTACCATATTCTCTGGCGTCATCTTTCAATTGATTTAATGAAATATTAAGAATATCAAAAGATATGATAAAGACATCGTTGTATTATTATCAATCATTGAAATTACAATAGTGATTGACACAAACTATGTAATAAAATATTGTGAAGATAACAAGATTGACCTTACCAAGTATACACAACAAAACCCTTATCCGATAGACCATAACAGCGAATACATGGTTTGTACCGGATCACGTGGAATCATCAGTGGTCAGGGCACAGCCGATTTAAGCTTCAAAGCACATGTAGAGGATACCGTTTCTTTCCGTGCTGTATCTGCTTCTGACAATCAGGATAATGCAGTGATTTTGTACAATATCATTAAGAACACGAACCAGAATATAGTGCCTAATGATGATGTATTTGACAAATTTCAATATACCCCTATAACAAGAATAGGTGCAGCAGTACCCAATCCGGATCCAAATTCAAATGGATTGCCTGCGCAACCCAAATCAGTCACCTTTTATTCGTATAAGGCAACTGTGGGTCAACCTGGAACCGAAGCATTTAGGGTAAATTTTGCGCTATATAAGTTGGATGATTCTGGAAATAATCAAACACTATATGGCTATTTCCAATGGGATCCAACCATTACGGTACCAAAACAATAACACACACGCATATCCGAAATAAAGGCGGACTAAAAAGCATATACCCGTTATATGCTTTTTAGTCCGCCTTTATTTCTATCTACTTAACTAATCTACTTAATTAATCTTCGTTCATCAGGAGCATCTGCACTTATCAGTATTCATCACAGTTGTTACAGGGATACGCCTCTTTTCCACGGAATAAAGTCATCCTGGTTCAGTTGTTCGGCTTTGGTATGTACCTCACCGCTGGCCGTTTTGATGACGTATTCGAGGATCTGTTCGCCCATTTCAGCGATGCTGTGTTCGCCGCTGATGATGGTACCGGTATTGATATCGATGATATCTTTCATGCGGGTGGCCAGTTTGGTGTTGGTGGCCAGTTTCACTACGGGAGCAATCGGGTTGCCGGTAGGAGTGCCGAGGCCGGTGGTAAACAGTACCACGTTGGCGCCGGAGCCTACTTCAGCAGAGGTGGACTCTACATCGTTGCCGGGTGTGCACAACAGGTTCAGACCTGGTTTGGTAACGTATTCCGTATAGTCGAGCACGTCAGTTACGGGGGAGGTACCACCTTTTTTGGCTGCACCGGCAGATTTGATGGCGTCAGTGATCAAACCATCTTTGATATTGCCGGGAGAGGGGTTCATGTAAAAACCGGAGCCAACAGACTGGGCCTGGTTTTCATATGCTCTCATGATGCGGATAAATTTATCAGATGTATCCTGGGTTACACAGCGGTTGATCAGTTCCTGTTCTACACCACACAACTCGGGAAACTCAGACAGGATGGAAGTACCGCCGAGTGCTACCAGCAGATCGGAAGTATGACCTACCGCAGGGTTGGCAGAGATACCGGAGAATCCGTCGGAGCCACCGCATTCCAGTCCGATAACCAGCTTGGACAGCGGGCTGGGCTGACGGGTTTGTTTGTTGACTTCTATCAGCGCCAGGAAAGTGTCTTTGATGGCCGCAGACAGCATGGCAAATTCAGAAGCACTTTTCTGCTGTTCGTATACCAGTACAGGTTTGTTGAACTGCGGATTAAGTTTTTTCAAAGACTCCTGCAGGATGGATACCTGTGCGTGCTGACATCCCAGGCTGAGGATGGTAGCACCTGCCACGTTGGAGTGATGGATATAACCTGCGAGGAGCGCGCATAAAGCGTCTGAATCCTGCCGGGTGCCACCGCAACCGCCTTCATGAGTCAGGAATTTAATACCGTCTATATTGGGAAATATAATATTACGTTTATTCGTTTCCGTTATATTGCCTGCTTCGTATTGTTTGATGGCATCCATGTCACCGCTTTTGTAAAGCGATACGAGGTCTTGTACCTGTTCGTTGTAAACCTCTGCAGGAGCGAATCCCAGCCCTTTCTCAAAAGCTGTTTTGATAACATTGACATTTCTGTTTTCGCAGAAAACCAGCGGAATTACCAGCCAGTAGTTACGGGTACCTACCTGCCCGTCTTCACGGTGATAACCCATGAAGGTGGCATTTTTCCATTTGTTGACATCCGGTGCTTCCCAGACAGAAGAGCTGTCTTTTTCATGGAATGCATTGGCATCGTGTACAATATTTTCAATAGTGATGCTTTCTCCTTTTTTCAGCGAACGGGTAGATTTGCCTACCAGTACGCCGTACATGGTAATAGGCTCGTCGCTGTTGATATCGTTGATCAGGAATTTATGTTTCGCAGAAATATTTTGCTGAAGCTGTATGTCGTGACCATTAAATGAAATATTGGTCCCGGCCGGGATATCCTGTAGGGCAACCAGCACATTATCATTCGGATGAATTTGTAAGTAAGTGTTCATAAAGGCTAAAGTAGTAAATAACGTTACCGGCTGTTAATACTATAATGTTAATCCATGATAAAATTTTGACTATTTGACAAACACGCTGTAACGTTTGATGGTAGCAAGTTACGAATGAATTATGATTTAAATGTTGTGCTTAACAGGTTAAAAAAACAGCTGTGTGAAGACTGATATTTTTTGATCGTATCCTGATATATTTTTGATGAAAAAACTATGGGAAAGGGATTACGAAAACGATTGCATAAAAAAACCTGCAGCATATTTTTTATCTTCCCCCAAACAATTGTTGTATGCGCATTCAAAAGATCTTCACGTTTTTATTGTTGATGTTATGGGTAGGTTGCCTGTATGTGACCGCGCAAGACCATAAAGCAGCACGCAATTATCTGCATGCAGCCTGGGAAAAGGCCGGTGGCAATGCGGCTTTTAATGCCACCGACAGCTGGCGGAAACAACGGTATACCGCTATTCAGGAAGCGATACAACAATTGCCGGTATCTACCCGTCAAACATTCGTGAAGGAGGCAGATAAGGCTATGAGCTTTACCTGGCCTGCATTGCCGGCGTCCTTGTATTTACAGTACCGCGATAATGGTAACCGGGTGAATTTTGAAAGTGTACAGTCGGAGCGGCGTAGAGTGCTGTCGGCGCTCGTGGTGGGAGAACTGGCAGGTGGTAATGGAAAATATATCCCGCAGATTGCAAACGGACTATGGGCTATCCTGGAGGAAAGCACCTGGGTATTACCTGCGCATATCGGTGCCCAGAAAGCCGGTACAGACCTGGCCGATCCGGCAGAACAGGTGATCGATCTGGTTGCCGGGGAAACAGCCGCTGCCCTCAGCTGGACCCAGTTCCTGCTGCGGGAACAGCTGGATAAGTATTCTCCGATGATCAACAAACGGATATCCTATGAACTGAACCGGCGTATCGTTGTGCCTTTCCTGGAGCGGAATGATTACTGGTGGATGGGATTCAATGGTAAACCAATGAACAACTGGAATATCTGGGTCAATACCAATGTGCTACAGACAGCTTTACTGGCGGTAAACGAGACGGATACACGCAATAAAGTGATTGAAAAGGCAGTACGTAGTGCCGACTTTTTTCTGAATGGTTATCCCGAAGATGGTGGTTGTGATGAAGGCCCCAGTTACTGGGGACATGCCGGTGGCAAGCTGATTGAATTCGTTAACTGGCTGAACAGTGCTTCCGGTGGTAAAGTGAGTTTCCGGGATAATGAGCTGATACATCGTATAGGCGCATATATCTACAAGATGCACATCGACAGCAGCCGGTTTGTGAACTTTGCAGATGCTTCTGCCAGCACTATTCCGCCGCCGCATACAGTATACCTCTATAGCCAGACCTTTCAGGACCCGCTGATGAAGGGATTTGCCGCTTATCTCTACCGGCTGGCCAATCGGGATACTACACGTATCAATACCGGTTCGTTGTTGTTTTTCATATATGACCTGGAGTGCCGTAATGCTTTGCTGGCTGCACAGCCGGCAGCGCCTTTTACCGGTGTGAACTGGTTGTCGGACCTGCAGGTGTTATCGCTGCGTTCGGAAGCAGGCAGTGCCAGAGGCTTGTATTTTGCGGCTAAAGGTGGTCATAATGCGGAAAGCCATAATCACAATGATATCGGCAATTTTGTATTGTATATGGATGGAAAACCCGCTATTATCGATGTGGGAGTAGGTACCTATACCAAACAAACATTCAGCAAAGACCGCTACAAGTTGTGGTATATGCAGTCACAGTGGCATAACTGTCCGACGGTGAATGGTGTTCAACAACAGGATGGGCGTATGTTTCAGGCTAAGGATGTATCCTTTAAGGATAACCGTACCAGCAAGGTGCTGAGCATGGATATTGCGGCGGCCTATCCGGAAGCTGCTATGGTAAAGGCTTTGAAGCGGACTTTCACCTTTACTCCCTCATCATCCGGTTTACAGCTGGCAGAGTCTTATGAGCTGGAAGCCTGGAAAGCACCGTACCTGCTGCATTTTATGACATCGTTGCCGGTAGATGCCGCTACTCCCGGAACGGTAGTGTTGCAAGGTAGTGAAGCCCGGCTGTTGCTGACTTATGATCCCGCTTTGTTTGAAGTAGTGGTTGACAGGCAGGCCATTGATGATACCCGGCTTTCTTCAGTATGGGGCAGTGCAGTGTCGAGGGTTACACTGAAGGCTAAAGGCCAGGCCCTACAGGCGCATTATACGATTGATTTTACGATGAAACGATAGTTGAATGGGTTTTCCGGAGCCTAGGATGTAGGATTTCTGGAAAACAATACAAAAACAGCCGAACACCCGGTGTATACGCCGGGTGTTCGGCTATTTGAAGGGAAATGTAAAAATTACTTTTAAAGAAGCCAGATTTTTTTCTTTAAATACTTTGTATTTTGCAAACGTTTGCATTACTTTTAGATACGCTGACGCCAACAGAGCGGAGGATAATTTCTCCGGGCTTATGTGCAGTGGTAGATATTTGGAAATGAAAACAGTGCGGGGGCAAACAGCTTTTGCCGTAGTCGTTTATGTACCACCATGCACAGTTGCAGCTAATTAAACGAAGTTGCAGTACGAGTAAACGTTGTGGTAGTGCCGGATCAGGTGTTGAGAGGACACAAACCACTTTTACCGTGGTCGTTTTAAGTAGCCATGCACAGCTACAGCTGATTAAACGAACTGCAGTAAGAATAGACGTTGCGATGGCACTGTATCAAGCGCCATCCGTGATGATACCAGAGAACAGGTTGGCCGGAATACAGGTCAACCGCCATATGACACTCCTGAAGGGATGTCGTGAAAACCGGTAAGGCACAACAGAGGCCTGCTGGTCAGACAGTGAACAATGCGGAAATGACTGCTATCCGGAAGAGGCAGTGCCACGTTAGTTTTTGCCGGCAAGCCACATCGCCGCCAAGAGACAGCCGTACGCCACCGTGAGACAGCTGGAATGAAACCAATGAAATCAGGGAGCCCGCACTTATTGTGCAGGGACGAGTGCTGCTGTTGCAGGAACGAATGAAAATCAACAATAACAATTACGATATGAGCACACAGTATGAATCAAGGTATGCCAGCAGTCCGGCTGAGGTGAAAGGTATGGATACCGAAGCGTTGAGAAAGGCATTCCTGATCGAAAAAATTTTTGAGGCAGACCAGATTTCCTGGGTGCATACACATTACGACCGTTACCTGACAGCCGGAGCTATGCCGGTAAAAGGGGCGATTGTTCTGCAAACGATTGATCTGCTGAAAGCCTCGTATTTCCTGGAGAGAAGAGAGCTGGGCATGATCAATGTTGGCGGCCCGGGTATGGTGGAAGTAGATGGAGAACAATTTGAAATCGGCTTCAAGGAAGCCCTCTACATTGGCAAAGGCAAACAAAACGTTGTGTTTCACAGTAAAGATGCCAGCCAGCCCGCCAAATTCTATCTCAATTCCACCCCTGCGCATCATACCTATCCTACCCGTAAAGTGTCCAAAAACGAAGCGGAAGTAGTGACCCTGGGCGCACTGGAAACATCCAATCACCGTACGATCAACAAACTGCTCGTGAACTCGGTGCTGGAGACCTGCCAGCTGCAGATGGGCATGACGGAGCTGAAAGCCGGTAGCGTCTGGAATACCATGCCGGCGCATACACATGACCGGAGAATGGAAGTATATTTTTATTTTGAAGTACCGGAAGGTCAGTCAGTATGCCATTTTATGGGACAGCCCCAGGAAACAAGGCATATCTGGATGCAGAACGAACAGGCCGTGATTTCTCCGCCCTGGTCAGTACACTCCGGTGCAGGTACCAGCAACTATACCTTTATCTGGGGCATGGCTGGTGAAAACCTGGACTATGGCGACATGGACCATTGCAAGATCAGCGAATTACGTTAAACCCGATCAACCAATTTATCATGAAAATGAAAAACATCATTGCGGGAAGTCTGCTGGGCCTGTCGGTCCTGCAAGCGGGGCTGTGTGCCGCTACGCCGGTGCAAGCTGTTGTACAGGTATCCGGGCCGGACATTTTCACGGCGCAGTCTATCCGCTCACAGATGGAGAAAGTAGCCAACTGGCAATGGCAGTTCATTCACAATAAAGGCTGGGCCAATCCGGAGACCAACTGGACCAACGGTGCCATGTATGCCGGAATGGTGGCCCTCAGCAAAATCACCGTCAATCCCTTTTATACACAACGGCTGATGCAGATAGGCCGGGACAACGACTGGAATACAGGCCCGGACCGTTTTTTCGCCGATGAATATTGTATCGGTCAAATGTATGCGCAGCTGTATACCGCTCACAAAGATCCGGTGATGATCACAAAGTTCCGCCAGCTGGCAGACAGTATTGTGGCTGCGCCGCATACAGAACCGCTGGACTGGAAAAACGGTATCCATCACCGTGAATGGGCCTGGTGTGATGCTTTGTTTATGGGTCCGCCCGCGCTGGGTTATCTCTCCACCGCTACCGGCGATCCCCGGTATCTTGAAACAGCTGATAAGCTGTGGTGGAAAACAACCGACTTTTTATTCGATAAAGCCGATAGCCTTTATTACCGCGATGCCCGTTATTTCGATCAGAAAGAAAAGAACGGTGCCAAAGTATTCTGGAGCCGCGGCAATGGCTGGGTAATGGGCGGCCTGGCCCGTCTGCTGGATAATATGCCCGCTACTTATGCCAACAGAGCCCGTTTTACAGACCTGTTTAAAAAGATGGCCTACCGCATTGCTGCGCTGCAAACAGCTGACGGCACCTGGCATGCCAGCCTCCTGGATCCTGAAAGCTATCCTGCCAAAGAAACCAGCGGTACCGGATTTTACGTATATGCACTGACGTGGGGTGTCAACAATGGTATCCTGCCGGAAAAAGATTTTATGCCGGTTATCCGTAAAGGATGGCAGGCACTGACAGACTGTGTGCAACCCAATGGGAAACTAGGCTTTGTGCAGGTAGTGGCTGCTGCTCCGGGCAAAGCTACTGCCGATGATTCGGAAGTATATGGCGTAGGTGCTTTCCTGTTAGCCGGCTCTGAGCTGATAAAATATGATCTCCGTAAAAGCAGTCCGGATGATATCACCCTCAACAATACTACCGGTCTTTACCGTGAAGACGAGATCGTTGAGATTCCTTACGATCAGTTTATTGCTAAGCTGGACAAGGAAACCCGGAAATCTTTCAAGGTGACCGATGTACTGTATGATCAGGAAATCCCTTACCAGTTGGTATATGAGGGTGGTAAAACACCGAAAAAAGTGTTGTTGCTGGTAAACATCGCGCCAGCGGCCAGCAAATATCTGGCGGTAAAAGCAGGTGCACCTGCTCCGGTTAAAGCCAGGGCCTATGGACGTTTTGTGCCGGAGCGCAAAGATGACTATGCCTGGGAAAATGACCGTATGGCTTACCGTATGTATGGCCCGGCACTGGAGAAGACACCAAAGGAAATGGCCTATGGTATTGACGTATGGGCTAAACGTACTACGGATATGGTGATAGATACCTGGTACAAACTGGATAACTATCATCATGATAATGGCCAGGGGCTGGACTATTACAGCGTAGGGCTTACCCTGGGCGCCGGTGATACGGCACCTTATGGCAAAGACACTATCTATTTTCCGAAGAACTACCGTACCTGGAAAAGACTGGACAATGGCCCGCTGCGTACCACGTTTGCACTGACTTATGATACCTGGCAGGCTGGAAATATACCCGTGTCCGTTACCAAAACCATCTCCCTGGATGCTGGTTCCCAACTGAATAAAATGCAGGTGCAGTATACCTTTAAAGGTGAACAGCTGCCTGTAGTGACCGGCATCGTGAAACGTAAAGACCCGGGCGCTGTATTGCTGGATGAAAAGAACGGTGTGATGGGCTACTGGGAACCACAGCATGGAGAAGACGGTACACTGGGCCTGGGATGTGTTTTCCCGGTGGCCGTACCTGGTATGAAAACAGATAATGTGCATTTGCTGAGTCCTGGTACCGCCAATAGTCAGCATCCCTACGTATATTATACCGGTGCTGCCTGGAACAAGGGTGGCCGGATCACTTCCGCCACGGAGTGGTTTAATTATCTGGAGGCTTTTGCACAAAAAATCAAGGAACCGATTAAAGTAACGATACAATAACTCATATGGACCTGTTTCAACTGAAAGGAAAAACAGCGCTGGTAACCGGCTGCAAGCGGGGCATTGGCAAGGCAATGGCGGTAGCACTGGCATCTGCCGGCGCAGATATCATTGGAGTATCTGCCTCGCTGGAACTGAGCGGGAGTGAGGTGGAAAAAGAAGTGACCGCGCTGGGCCGCAGCTTTAAAGCTTACCAGTGTGATTTTTCCGACCGTGCATCACTGTATGCCTTTATTGGCAAAGTACAGCAGGAAGTAAAGCAGATAGACATCCTGGTAAACAATGCCGGTACCATTCTGCGCAAACCCGCAGCAGAACATCCTGACGAATACTGGGATGAGGTGATCAACACCAACCTGAATGCTCAGTTTATCCTTACCCGTGAAATCGGAAAAGGCATGATTGAAAGAGGCGCCGGAAAGATTATCTTTACAGCCTCGTTGCTCACCTTCCAGGGTGGGATCAACGTACCGGGATATGCCGCCAGCAAAGGCGCTGTAGGCTCGCTGGTAAAAGCATTCGCCAACGAATGGGCCAGCAGGGGAGTGAATGTGAATGCTATCGCACCCGGTTATATCGCCACGGATAATACTGCCGCCCTGAGGGCAGATGAAAAACGCAGCAGCTCCATTCTGGACAGAATACCGGCAGGACGCTGGGGAGAACCGGAAGATTTTGCAGGCCCCGTTATATTCCTGGCTTCAAGGGCTTCAGATTATGTACACGGCACCATACTCACCGTAGATGGCGGCTGGATGGGCAGATAATGAGAACTTTTACAGTTAATGGCTAATACATGAGCAAACGCACAGAAAAAACAATCGTTGATATTGCAGAAGAACTGAAATTATCGGTATCTACTGTATCACGCGCACTGAACGACAATCCTAACATCAGCGCACGTACGAAAGACAGGGTTAAAAAAATGGCCCGTAAGCTGGGCTACCGTCCCAATGCGCTGGCTGCCGGCTTGCGCAACAATAAAAGCAAGACCATCGGATTGATCGTTCCGCGTATCTCCATGTTTTTTCCAGCCACTATCAGTACCATTATCCAGAATAAATTACAGGAACATGGCTACAACCTGATCATCTGCCAGTCCAACGACTCCTATGATCAGGAAGTAACCCTGGTCAATACCCTGTACTCTGCCCGTGTAGATGGCCTGGTGGTAAGCACTACCCTGTATACCACCGACTTCTCCCACTTCGATATCTTCAAAGACAATAACATACCGCTGGTATTTTTTGACCGGGTACCCAAAGATTATAATGTGAAGGTGATCAAGGGAGATGACTACCTGGGCGGATTTACAGCCACCAGTCACCTGATTGAAAGAGGATGCCGGGATATCGTGCATATCTCCGGACCGCTGAGTTGTAACCTTTACCTCGAAAGGGTAGCGGGCTATAAAAATGCATTGCAGCAACATAAACTGCCTTTCAAAAAAACAAGGATTTTCTATCAGGAGCTTACCCGTGATAACGCCTGGCAGACCTGCGAGAAAATTTTTGCACAGAAACCTTATCCTGATGGGATTTTCGCTTCCAACGATACCACGGCCATCACGACTATGGAATATTGCCGGAAACACAATATCAGAGTGCCGGAAGACCTGAAGATCGTAGGATATTCCAACGACCCGCGAACCGAAATCGTAACACCGCCCGTTACCAGTATAGACCAGTATCCTGCCATGATGGGCGAAAGAGTAGTGGCTGCCCTGATGGAACTTATTACCAGCAAACAAACAGGAGCTCCCCGTTATTCACAGGAAATTATACCTATTCAACTGATAGCAAGGGAATCCAGTGCCGGCAGCACCAAAGCCGTCACGAAAAAAAAATGATACAACCTATAACTAACTTTTTATGAAAAAGAATCTGTTCTTTACCCTGCTGATGTTGCCGGCGATGTTTATGCAATCGTATGCACAATCTGGTAAAGCCAACCAGGAATTGCTTCGTAAAGCGGATGAAACATTACAGTTTGCCGCCAGACAATATAAGGGGATGATGACCCATGTGCCGGACAGTGTAATGCCCCGCAGCACCAATAAAGATGGTAGTCTGATGACTTCCAACTCCACCTGGTGGACATCCGGTTTTTATCCCGGCACCACCTGGTACCTGTACGAATACACGAAAGATCCTGCCTTTAAAGCAGAAGCTATCAAACGTATGCAGCTCTGCAAAAAAGAACAGTACAACACCCGTACCCACGACCTCGGGTTTATGATGTATTGTCCCTTTGGCAATGCCCTGCGTATCACTGGTGATACCGCTTACAAACGTATCCTGATCACCAGCGCCAACTCCCTGGCCACCCGCTTTAATTCTACAGTAGGCTGTATCAAGTCATGGGACCATGGCACCTGGAAGTTTCCGGTAATCATTGACAACATGATGAATCTGGAACTCCTGAACTGGGCCAGCCGTGAAACCCGTGATCCCCGTTATGCCATGATTGCACGTACCCACGCCAATACCACTATGGAACACCATTTCCGTCCGGATTACAGCTCTTATCATGTGATCGACTATGATCCCGCTACCGGTGATGTTTTCCAGAAGAAAACACACCAGGGCTTTGCCGACAGCTCTGCCTGGTCACGCGGACAAGCATGGGGACTGTACGGTTACATCGTGATGTACCGTGATACCAAAGACAAATCTTACCTCAACGAGGCGCGTCATATTGCGGAATACATCCTCAACAATCCGCATATGCCGGCAGACCTGATTCCTTACTGGGACTACAACGCACCGGATATCCCCAATGCCTTGAGGGATGTTTCTGCCGGCGCTGTTGCGGCTTCTGCACTCCTGGAGCTAAGCCGCTATACCAATAAAACGGAAGGCAAACGTTACTGGAACGCCGCAGAGAAAATGCTGACAAGCCTCTGCAGCCCTGCTTATCTGGCTAAAGAAGGGGAAAACAATCAGTTTATCCTGATGCATAGCGTAGGCTCCCTGCCTCATAAATCTGAAGTAGACGTTCCTTTGACCTACGCGGATTATTATTTTGTGGAAGCGCTCCTGCGGTATAAACAATGGGCTAAATAACTGATATCTTGAACAGACGTTTTTTTCTGAAAGCAGTCCCGATGGCCGGCATCGCTGGTTCCCTGAAAACGGATAAAAATATACTGGCGGATATAGCCGGCCCTGCGCCGGCCAGCGACCGTCAGTATAACCTGGATCTGTTACTTCGTATATGCGATCCCGTAATAAGCAGTCTTGCTAAAGGACAACTCAAGGCTACCATGCCTACGGCCGTAGCTCCGCATTACGGCAAGCCAGTCGACAAGGTCACCTACCTGGAGGCATTCGGCAGAACATTGGCGGGGCTGGCTCCCTGGCTGGAGCTGGGACCTGACAATACGATGGAAGGCAGCCGCCGTATCCTGATGCAGGAGAAAACGCTGAAAGCCATCGCGATGGCGGTAGATTCGGCATCACCGGATTTTATGAACTTCACCAATAAGTTTGATCCGCAACCGCTGGTAGACGGGGCTTTTATGGCGCATGGACTGTTGCGGGCTCCGGAGCAGCTGTGGAAGCCACTCTCCGACACCACCAAACAACAGGTAATAGAAGCCTTTAAAAGTCTGCGGAGCATCAAAACATTCAGCACCAATAACTGGGTGCTGTTTGCAGCCATGATTGAAGTGGCGCTGCTGCAGTTCAATGGGGGCTGGGACCGCAAACCGGTGGACTTTGCCATTGAGAAAATACTGGAATGGTATAAGGGAGACAGCATGTACGGTGATGGTACTCATTTCCATTATGACTATTACAATTCCTTTGTTATACAGCCTATGCTGGTAGATGTGTTGAAAGTGCTGACGGATCACCAGGAAGGTAATAAAGAACAATATGAGCTGGCGCTGAAGCGTATGCAGCGTTATGGTGTAATATTGGAGCGGCAGATATCGCCGGAAGGTACTTTTCCGGTAGTGGGCCGCTCGATGCCATACCGGAACGCAGCTTTTCAGGCGCTTGCACAGCTGGCACTACAGGAAAAACTGCCGGCAGAACTAACACCGGCACAGGTGCGTTGTGCACTAACGGTAGTGAATAAACGAATTTTTGATACACCAGGTACCTTCGATAAAAAGGGCTGGCTGCAGATAGGCTTCTGTGGCTATCAGCCGGAGATAGCGGATGTATACACTTCTACAGGTAGTCTCTATTTATGTACTACCGGTTTTCTGGACCTGGGCCTGCCGGCGCATCACCCTTACTGGTCTTCACCGGCAGTTGAATGGACAGCACAGAAAGCATGGAAAGGTAAAACTGTTTATAAAGATCATTCACTGGATTGAGCAGCTGAATAATTGCGATAATAAAAGAGCGGGAGAAGCATCATGCTTCTCCCGCTCTTTTTATGTGAAATAGAAATAATGCTATTGCTCCGGAAACAATCGTACGGTATCCTTGCCATCTGGTGTCAGCCATTTTTCGTAGACTATTCTAACCGGTTCATATTGCTGAGAGGCCAGGAACTGCTGCATCCGGTGGTTATTGCTAAGGGTATAACGTACGATCCTACGGATGCCTTTACGGATGTAAAGGGCTTCCAGTGCATCGTTGAGCTGACGGTAGATGCCCATTCTGCGGAAGGCGGGGGCTACGTATCCATCGGACACATAAAGTGTATTACCGGTATAGTCTTCAATGCGGCTTTCGTCGGGTTCTTCCACATAGGCGAAGATAAACCCTGCCGGTTCGTTGTCTTTGGTGGCCAACAGGCAGGTGCCATCGTATTCTTCCTGTGTGGAGATCACATGTTGCATGTAATCGGCCCGGATGTTTTCCCAGGCGGCTGTTTTACGAAAGAAGTCCAGTTCAGAAAGATGCAGTTCTTTCATCATGGCAGCCAGCAGTTCATAATGATCTCTGATACGTATAGGCGTAATCGTTACCATGTGTTATTCCGGTTTGATAGGGCTACCGGTCCAGTCGGTACCGGGTTGCAGTTTTTCTCCTTTCATAACGAGCGACAGTGGTGTAATGTTGACATCGTCGCCTATTTCGCTATCGTAGAGGATAATGGTGCGGGCACCGATGCTGCAGCGTTCGCCGATTTTGATGGCGCCTATTTTCATCACTCTGTCTTCAAACAGGTGGGTTTGCGGGCCACTGTCTTCATTGAGTGCGGAGTCGTGGCCTATTTCCACCATATCAAATTCGGTGATATCGGTGGTGTTGAGCCATACGCGGTAACCGGCTTTAACGCCCAGCATCCGCAGTAATACGGGCAGCCAGGGGGTACCCCGCAGGAAGTCGAGCAGGAAAGGTACCGACAGTGCTTCGTAGGTGGAAGTGGTGCCTTCGCTGCGCCATACTTTGGATGTCCACATCGGGCTTTGTATAGAACGGTACTGGCCGGTGAGCACCCACTTCATGACAACCGTGAAGAAGAATGCGGGCAGTCCGAGGAAAAACAGGTAATAGAAGGGGAATCCCAGCAGTACCTGCCACCAGGCTCTTTCTGTGACCAGATCATGTGCATAGGCAATGAAGAGGATACTGCAGCATATCACGATGGTTTCGGGGATGAGGATACGTATAAATTCCATGAATCCTCTGGCCATTTTCCTTTGCGGGGAAGGGTTGGTGGTCAGTTCCGGCGGAAAGAAACGGCTTTCCTGGCGGCGCGGGAGGGCGATCGCAGGGGAGCCGAACCAGTCGCGGGCGGTGCTGTTGGCCATCTGCTCTTTGGTAGGCGGGATAGAGAGTACCCCGATGAGCATATTGGGTGGCAGTTCGTATCCCTGTGGAATGAGGGCGCTGTTGCCTACGAAGCTGGTATCGTGTATAACTGTTTTTTCGAGTATCAGTCTTTGTGCACGGATATCGGACTCTCCCAGTGTTACCGCATCTGCAATGAAGGCACCATTGCCTATTTCAAGCAGGGGATGGGTAACGCTGCTGGCAGTGGATACCTCTGTATTTTTCCCGATGCGGGCTCCCAGTGCGCGGAACAGGCTGGAGATATATACCGTGGCAAAGATGGGATGTATCACGATCAGTGTCAGCGACATCAGTTGGTCGGCAAACCATTTACGCACATAGAACAGGCTGTAAATGGGATAGGTGCCGGGTTTGATGCCCCACTGTAACAGGCGGCTCAGCAGAACTGTCTGCGCGGTGAACAGGATGATATAACTCAGGGCCAGTGACGGCGTGATGATCATGTAGTTGAAGTTATAATCCGGAGCGGCGTTATCCAGCTGGTTGAGCGTGATGATGGTAGGCAGCAGAGGCAGCAGGATAGTAAAGGGGAATACCAGCAGGAACAGTGAGAAGATCAGGCTGTATTTTCTGCGGGTGGTAGCGGATACCGGCAGTGGTTGCGGCAGTTCGCTGATTTCCTTTTTTACTTTGAGTTGTGCGGGGCTACCATGCCATACTTCGCCGGAGGTGATGCGGCTGTTGGCCGGCAGGTAGCTCAGGTCCTGCAGTTCGCTCCAGGGTTCCATTACGGTATCACCGGCAATAACGGCGCTGCTGCCGATATAGGCATGATCGCCGAGGTGTACGGCGCGTAATTTGAGCCATCCGTCTTCCACAAAAGCGTTGTTGATGACTGCCTGTGAGCTGATGCTCACATCGCTGCCGATGGTGACCAGGTCTTCGGCGCCGATGGTAACAGCACCGAGTTGTGCATCGGAGGCTATGTTCACGCCCAGGAGACGGAGGTATGCCGGATAAAGTGGTGTGCCGTTGAGGAACTGTGAAGGCATGAGCCGTTGCATGGTTTTCACCAGCCACCAGCGGAAATAATATTGTCCCCACAGTGGGTAGTCGCCTGCTTTCATTTTGCCGATGACCAACCATTTGATGGTAATGATCAGGGCAGAGAAGATAGGCGGGAGCAGGCAGAACATACACAGTGCGGTGATGATGGCATATCCCAGGTTGCTGGTTTCCTGTTCCACATAGTAGTAACCCAGATAAGGCAGGAATATCTGCATGGCAAAGAGTCCAAATATCAGCAGCAGGGATACTGTTTGTGCTGACCAGCAGAGCAGGTGCCGCCACCAGGGCACTTTGTTGAAGCTGCGTTCTTTCTTTTTACCGCTTTGTGGCTGTGCACTCCAGGTGTCTACGAGTGATTGCAGCGGGCGGTGGATATAGATGTCTTTCAGTGAAGCCTGTGGTACATTGGCTTCCCGGCGCAGGCGGGAAACAAAAGCAGCGGCGAGCAGGGAGTGCCCACCCAGGTCGGTAAAGAAATCCTGTTGCAGGTTGATGTTCCTGTCGGGGAACACTTTGGTGAGGATGGCCAATACTCTGTCCTGCATCGGCGCGTCGGCATCGATGGCTTCATGCGTAACGGGCTGGGCAAAGGCAGGGGGCAGCGGCAGTGCCTTACGATTTATTTTTCCGCTGGGCAGCCGGGGCATGTCATCCAGTTCGAGGATGGTGCCGGGTACCATGTAGGGTGGCAGCACTTTGGCCAGTTCTGCCCGGAAGTGCCCTTCATCAAATGACTGGACATCATCCATTACTACATATCCTACCAGCTGGTCCTGTTCGTTGTTATCTTTTTTAACGGCCACGGCGGCGGCTACTACGCCGGCGATGGCGTTGAGCCTGTTTTCTATTTCACCCAGTTCTATGCGGTAGCCGCGTAATTTGATCTGGTCATCGAGGCGGCCCTGGAAGTCGATGTTGCCATCGGGGAGGATGATGGCGGCGTCGCCGGTACGGTATACCATGTCTCCGGGGAGCATGTCCATGGAGGCGGGTTTGGGCACGAACTTTTCGGCGGTCAGTTCGGGCCGGTCTATATAACCGTAGCCTACGCCGGGGCCGGTGATCACCAGCTCACCACGTTCTCCGAGAGGGAGTATGTTTAGCTTGTCGTCAACCACTGCCATATTGTAGTTGGGCAGCGGATGACCGATAGTGATGGGATCTCCTGGTTTGAGTGCGGCGAAGGTGGCGCTCACTGTTGTCTCCGTAGGGCCGTAACTGTTATAAAAGAGACGGGGAGGTGCGCCCCACCGGGCCAGTACCTGTGGGGTACAGGCCTCTCCTCCGGCATTGATCAGGCGGAGGGTGGGTATATCATCTTCCATAACGGCCAGCAGACTGGGTACGGCATGGAGGATGGTAATTTCTTCCTGGCGCAGGGTAGAAGCCAGTTCATCGATGGCTTTGGCGGTAGTAGTATCCGCCACCCAGAGGGTGGCCCCTGCAAAGTAACTAACCCAGGTTTCTTCGCACCACATATCGAAGGATACGGAGAAGCCCTGGTATACTTTATCGTGGGAGTTGATTTTGAGAACGGTTTGTTCTGCCCTTATCAGGTGGCATATCTGCTGGTGGGTGATAGGGATGCCTTTGGGCTTCCCGGTACTACCGGAGGTATACAGCACATAAGCAATGTTTTCAGGGGAAGGGCCGGTGGAGAGGTTGAACTGCTCTGTGATATCAGGTACCGGTGGTACGGAGAGAATAGCAGCGTCGAGGTGCAGCGATTCCTCACTAAAGCAGGCGGCGGCCTTTACTTCTGTGAGTACGCCTTCTACCCTTTCCGCCGGCATTTCACGGTCAAGCGGAACATAGGCTGCCCCGGCTTTTACAATACCCAGGATGGCTGCATGCAGTTCCAGTCCCCGTGGCCACCATACGCCTACCACACTGCCGGGCCCAATACCTCGTGCTTGCAGCATCGCTGCTACAGCGTCACTCCAGTGGTCCATTTCGGCGTAAGTGAGGGATTGGTGCTGGAATATCAGCGCGGTATGATGTGCATGCTCTTTGGCTGCAAATCTGAAAATATCCGCCAGGGTTTCCTGATGTATTAATTCCTTTAGCTGGGGCCCTTTTACTATACTATAACCATTCATAATTTTGCTTCCCGTAGTATTCATTAGTCTTGGTATTAACAAAGTTACAGGGTACAGTGATAGGTCGTAATTATAATTCCCTTAAAAATAAGTTATTATGGGCGAATTTACGCTTATAATCTGTCAAAATGCTATAATTCAGGGTGCTGCTAAAAAGTTAATTTCTTGAAGGTTGCCGCCAGACAAGGCCGGATCCGGAGCCGCCGGGCTGATTTTTGACCCTCCATCAGGAACAATGAAGAAATCGTCATGCGTTGCTTATTCTGAAGCGTGCCGATACGCCAGGCAGATCAATTTCATTCTGATCACTTTCACTTCGGTGACTCTGGTAACGGTAATGGTTATACCGGCTGCTGTGGTGTAGGTGTCTCCCGGCTGGAAGGCAGGCAGGGCTTTATTATCCAGCCAGGTACCGAGAATGGGTTGACTGAAGAGGATGGTCCAGGCCTGCCCGGAAAAAATATTTTGGCTCATTTTTAATATGTAACAATTTGTTTTTGAATTGTTTTTAAAGAGATTCTTGTTGTGATATCAATGCTTTCTTCTGAAGAGCAGTAACAGGGTAAATTTTTTTTTATATTTTTATTCTAACCTATAAAAGTGTAAGTAGAGGATAACGATAGTATTGCAACCAAAATCTGAATTAGTGATACTGCTGTGAAGCACTGTAGCATAGATAAAACCAAAATCAGAATCAGTTTTTCTTAACAAGTAAAATCAAAATTTAAGCTAACAAAAGTTTATCTAAGCGAAAAAATCTAAATCTAATTATGTACAGCCATGCTGTAGAATCAGTGCTGTAGAACTATGGCCAGTAATCTTTAAGAGGAATTATTTAAAAACTCAAATGCGATTTTAATACCCGTCATGAGCAGTCATGATGCTGGGTGAGCTATGACCAAAATCTGATTACATCAGCATTTATTATTTATTAATCTAAACCAAAATCTGCAATTACATGAGGAAATTATTACTCGTGGTGACCAGTATGCTATTGATAGCAGCTTCGTTGCTGGCACAAAATCAACGCACTGTTACGGGCAGGGTTACCGATGAGTCGGGGAATCCGTTACCAGGTGTAACAGTGAGTCTGCCTGGTGGTAAAGCCGGAACTATTTCGGATGCCAATGGCAGCTTTTCTATTTCTGTACCTCAGGATGCGAAGGCGCTGAGAGTTTCATTTGTTGGATATGAGTCCCGGACAATGGTCATTAATGGTAACAGCGTTGGGGCTATTAAGTTAAAAGCTGATACCAAAGCCATCTCGGAAGTGATTGTGGTGGGTTATGGTACACAGCGTAGAAAAGATGTGACGGGTAGTATAGCCAGCGTTAAAGGTACTGCTGTAGCGGAGTTGCCGGTACAGAGCTTTGAAGCTGGTTTGGGTGGTCGTGCTGCAGGTGTGCAGATCACCGTTCCGAATGGTGTGGTGAATAACCCTCCTGTATTCCGTATCCGTGGTGCCAACTCAATTGCCGGTAGTTATCCGTTGATTGTTATTGACGGTGTTCCGACTTTTACCGGTGATGCGGGATCTACCAATGCTCCGTTGAACCCTCTATCCAGCATCAATCCTTCTGATATTGAATCTATTGATGTGCTGAAAGATGCGTCTGCTACTGCTATTTACGGTAGCCGTGCAGCTAATGGTGTGGTACTGGTTACCACTAAAAAAGGTAAAGCCGGCAAGGTGAGGATATCCTATGATGGCTGGGTAGGTGCTACTGTTCCCACCAGACTGCCCAAGCTGCTGAATGCACGTCAGTATGTAGCTATTAAAAATGAGGCAGAAAAAAACAACCCAAGCAGTAAAGAACGTTATGCACTGAATGTGGATGCTAACGGAGATACCATTGATACTGACTGGCGTGATGTAGTATATCGCAGTCGCGCTATCTCACAAAGTCATACTGTTTCTGCTTCCGGTGGAAATGAAAATACCGTTTACTATTTTTCTGCTGGTTATACCAAACAGGAAGGTATCCTGAAAAGGAATGACTTCATCCGTAAAAACCTGCTCTTCAACATTGACCAGCGTTTGGGTAAAGTGGTATCATTGGGTACCAAACTGTCTTTCTCCAATGAACAAAGCCTGATCTCAGGATCTTCCGGTTCACTGGAAGGAGAATCGTTTGCTTCCGGTGGTCTTGCCAGGCTGGCATTTGTGACTTCTCCGATTGTAACACCCTATAACAAAGACGGCAGTTACAATATCGCCGGTCAGTACATCGGTAACTACGACAGTTCTTCCCGTACCGGTTTGTACAACCCGCAGGTGTTGCTGGACCTGGACCATTCCAATACAGAGAACAACCACGTACAGGGCAACGTATATCTGCAGGCAAAACCATTTGAATGGTTAACCCTGCGTACGCAGTACGGTATTGACTATATGTTCCTCAACAACGATATCTACCAGAACAATATCCATGGTGATGCGTGGACACTCAACGGCAGAGCATACGGTATCTTTATGCAGAGCAAAAGATGGGTATGGACCAATACCGCACAGCTGGAGCACAGTTTTGGAAAACACAATGTAAACCTGTTGCTGGGTAGTGAACAGCAGCGTGATAACCGTCAGCGTTATGGTATCGTGCGTACAGGACAAACAGATAAATACTTTACCAACGTACAGGGTGGTTGGAGCCTCAATGATCCTTCCGGAATGTTACGTCGTGAGAACTATCTGTTGTCAGCCTTCAGCCGTGTGAACTATAACTATGCAGATAAATATTTCTTAAGTGCTAACCTCAGGCAGGACCAGTATTCTGCTTTTGGTCCAGACAAAAAGAAAGGTGTATTCTATGGTTTTGCAGCCGGATGGGAAATCGCGAAAGAAGATTTCTGGGCTGATGGTGCATTGGGCAAGGTTTTCAACAGCTTTAAACTCAGAGGTAGTTATGGTAAGGTGGGTAACTCTGCCGGTATAGGTGATTTTGATGCGCTCGCCTTGTACACTCCAACACTGTACGGTGGTGATGGCTCCCTGTATTACAGCCAGACCGGAAACCCGCAACTGGGATGGGAAGTAAGTAAGAAAACAGACATTGGTTTGTCTTTTGGCTTGTTTAACAACAGAATCACTGGTGAAGCTGCTTATTACTATAACAATATTGATGGTTTGATCCTGTTCCTTACACAACCACCTTCTGCAGGTGTTCCGACCACTATCCCTACCAACATCGGCCGCATGTACAACAGAGGTTTTGAGTTTTCCGTGAATGCAGCTGCTATCAATAAAAAAGATTTCCAGTGGAACACTTCCTTCAATATTTCCTTCAATAAAAATGAAGTGACTGACCTGGCCGGATCAGCTGTTATTCCTTTCACCACCAGTAGTCTTGAACAAACCAGCGCCAATGCCGTAGGGTATCCGGTATCCATGATTTTCCTGGTAAGAGAAGGCGGTGTGGATCCTGCTACCGGCAGAAGGATATTCATCAATAAAGCCGGCGAAAGCGTATACTTCGATGCCAGTTCCAGATCCTACAGTTATGCTGATGGTAAAAAAGCAGCTCCTGTGGGCATAGGCGATGCGGTACCTTACAAAAATACCAACCCGAAAATCCTGGGTGGTTTTGAAAATACTTTCCGTTACAAAGCATTTGAACTGAACGTACTGTTGACCTACCAGGCGGGCTTCTACGTGTATTACGGTAGCCGTGCCGGTTTGCTGGATCAGCGTTTCTGGAACAACAGTACCGAAGTACTTAACAGATGGCAGAAACCTGGTGATGTTACCAATATTCCGAAACTGGTATTTGGCGACAACGTTTCCAATGGTTCCAGCTTTGCGAATTCATCTAACGTGTTCAAGGGTGATTTCATCAAACTCCGTAATGTAGGTCTTACTTACAATGTACCTGAAAGAATTGCGTCAAAAGCGCGTATGACAGGAGCACGCATATATGTAAGGGCTCAGAATCTGGCCATTATCACCAAATATCCCGGACCTGATCCGGAAGTATCTTCCAACGGTAACAATGTTTCCGGTCAGGGTATAGACCGTAACACACTGGCTAATGGCCGCACATTTACGGTAGGTGTTAATGTTAATTTCTAAACTGAATGAAGATGAAAAGAACCAATTTATATATCCTTTTATTAGCGACAGGATTATTGGCCAGCTGTCAGAAAGAACTGCTGAAGCCTGTTCCTTCAACTGATATTTCCGCGTTTTCTGCATTCGAAAATGCAGAACGTATTGCCAACCAGGTGAATGGTATGTATAGTGTGATGAAGAACGGAAAATTTCTGGGTGGAAAACTGGCAATTGCCAATGAGGTAAGGGCTGGTGATTTTGTGGTGGAAGGCAGTAACAGTGTGACTTTATATCTCACCTGGAGCATGATACCCAACGGTACTGCCCAGGAAATCACCGAAACCTGGGAGCAGGGATATTTGACCATCAACAATGCGAACGTATTTATTGATGGAATGAATGCGGTAGGAACCAAGGTGGTAGGTGATGAGGTGTCCAAAAAATATATCGGAGAAGCGAAATTTGTACGTGCGTTGAGCTACTTTACCCTGTTGCAGATTTATGCCCGTCCATATTGGGATGGCGCCGGCAGCAAGCCAGGTCTGGTACTTCATACACAGGGACATACCAAAAAAGAGGACTATAGTAAAGCCCGGGCCAGTGTGGCAGAAGTATATGCACAAATCCTGAAAGATCTGGATGATGCAGAAGCAGCTTTACCCGCAGCTACTGCCGGCCAAAAAGCCAGCGTAACGCACGCAACTTCCACCGCTGCTATTGCTTTAAAGACAAGGGTATATCTGCATATGGCTAACTATGCCAAGGTTATAACAGAGGCCAATAAACTGGTATCTGCAGCGGCGCCTTTTGTTTCACCTACCAAACATGCGCTGGCGCCTGATATCACGAAAGTATTTGCTACCAACTATCTGTCAACGGAATCCGTTTTCTCGCTGCCGTTCACCAGTGTGGCAGGAGACTACCCGGGTACCCAGACCCAGCTGGGTTTTTATTACAGTACAGAGTATTCCATCGATACCAAGTCAGGTGTTTTTGCGGATGCCACCTGGAAAGCAGGCGATGCACGCAGGAACTTTATCCGGACTGCAGGCGCAAAATCTTACTGGAACAAGTTTTCCACTCCCAGCCCTTATACAGACTGGATTCCGGTTATCCGTTATGCAGAAGTATTGTTGAATCTTGCAGAAGCGAAAGTACGCAGCACCAACACGGTGGATGCGCAGGCTGTTGCGCTGCTGAGTGCTGTAAGAGGAAGAGCAGATGCCAGCACTACTTACACTACTGCTAATTTTGCAGATGCCAACGCTTTGCTTACTGCTATCCAGAACGAAAAACATATCGAGTTTATCGGAGAAGGTATGAGAGGAAATGAGATTACCCGTCTGGGGCAGACCATACCGGGGAAATCCAATCCAGCAGTGACAATTGATCCGGTGCCGAGCAATTCATCCAAATATATCTGGCCTATCTCCGCGAATGAACTGCTTTATAATAAGCTGTGCGTAGATAACCAGTAAAAGAATATCCTCTAATTAACAGACAGGCATTTTCCAATGCTGGTCCTCTTTCATAAGCAAATAGGGCTGCCCTTCACGAGTGGGCGGCCCTTTTATTTCGCAGGATCTGTTTTGGCAGCTTCCCATCCGATCATTGCCTGTTTGCGCACATTGCCCCAGTGATACTGACCAAATTCGCCGGTAGCTTTGATCACCCGATGACAGGGTATGAGGAAAGCCACGGGGTTTTGTCCTACGGCAGTACCTACGGCCCTGGAGGCACGCGGACTGTCTACTGCTGCTGCCAGTTGCTGATAGGTGGTGAGATCGCCCATCGGTATTTTCAGCAGGGCCTCCCATACTTTCAACTGGAAAGCGGTGCCTTTCAGGTGTAGTTTTATTTCAGAAAGACGATGCTGTTCTTTGGTGAAAATATACAGGGTGTTTTGCTGTATGAAGTCTACCATCTGTGTGAACTGCGCATTAGGGAAGCTGGCTATCAGCTCTTGTAAAGCAGCTTTACGATCGTCGGCAAAAGCCATGTGGCAGACGCCTTTTTCGGTGGAAGCTATCAGAATATTGCCGAAAGGACTCTCTGCAAAACTGTAGTTGATATGCAGGGATTTGCCTCCGTTTTTATATTCCCCTGGTGTCATGCTTTCTATGTTGACGAAAAGGTCGTGCAGCCGGCTTGTGCCTGATAATCCGGTTTCAAATGCGGCATCAAATACGGTTGTTTTTTCCTGTTTCAGGATATGTTTGGCATGATGGAGCGTAAGGTATTGCAGGAATTTTTTAGGTGTTACACCTGCCCATTCACTAAATACCCGCTGGAAATGAAACGGGCTCATATGCACAGCGGCCGCCATGTCCTTCAGTTCTGGCTGTTCCCTGAAATGATCGTTGATGTATGTAATTGCCGTGGCAATCTTATCGTAATTGTTCATGACTTTATTGTTTATGACAAAATTACCACGACGAAAGTCGGCAAAAAACCCGGAACTTGCGGAACCTAAAGCTTTTGCAGTCCTGCCTGTCATCAAAAAAATTCTATTACATATATTATTTTTTGTAGATTCCCCATCAGGAAGCTTACATACTTATTAAAATCCATGGTCATGAAAATGAAAAAAACATTCATGGTAGCAGCAGCACTTACAGCAGCAGTTACCTTGTGTTCTCTGGCATTGCCTCAGGAGAACGAAAAGCCTAAAAACCTCAAAGTATTACCGAAAAATATCAGCCATGATGAGCTGATTTCCACCATGCGCTCGTTTAATACCGCTTTGGGTGTAAAATGTAATTTCTGTCACGCATCACAGAAAGATGACCCTAAGAAACTGGATTTTGCGAGTGATGACAACCAGCACAAGGATGCGGCCCGCGAAATGATGAGAATGACCAACCGTATCAACAAAAAATTCTTTAGGCACAATGATGTCATGAAAGTATCCTGCTATACCTGTCACCATGGTAACGAAGAGCCTAAGAGCAAACCTGACGCAGCAGCAGCGCCGGCAGCAACACCGGCGCCCGGCAAGTAAGGCTGGTAATGATATGTTAAAAGGGCCGTCTTCCTTTGGGAAGAGGGCCCTTTTTCTATGTATAAGGTTTTGATCAATAGGGTTTTGGCAGCAAGCGTATTTTAAGATATAGTCATTATTGATCATATTACTGATTTACTGACCGGAAAATGCTTATCTTTACCGATGTTATGTTGAGTTCAAAGCATAAGGCTCTCTCCAGAATCTTTCTTTACTGCTCTCCTCAATGCTGAACGCTGGTGAAAAAAAAGCGTTTTATTTTAATTACGAACAGATTTAATACAATATGCTATTTGAGCAATTAGGGCTGATTGAGCCCATTTTAAAAGCGATAAAAAAAGAAGGTTATACCCAGCCTACCCCCATACAAGTAAAATCCATTCCTATTGTTTTAGAAGGGAAAGACCTACTGGGATGTGCACAGACAGGCACTGGTAAAACAGCCGCATTTGCCATCCCTATTCTGCAACAGCTTTACAATACCAGGTCAAGTGTTGAAGGCGGTTATAAACATATCCGCTCATTGATCCTTACGCCTACACGTGAACTGGCATTACAGATCGATGAAAGTTTTGAGGCGTATGGAAAATTCACCGGCCTTAAACATGATGTTATCTTCGGTGGTGTACCACAGCACCGGCAAACGATCGCGCTGCGCAACGGAACAGATATCCTCATTGCCACACCGGGCCGTCTGCTCGACCTGATGAACCAGGGCTATATTTACCTGGACCATCTGGAGATATTTGTGCTGGATGAAGCAGACCGTATGCTGGACATGGGTTTCATCAACGATATCAAAAAAGTGATCCGCGAACTGCCGCAGCAACGGCAAACGCTGTTCTTTTCGGCCACTATGCCGCCGAACATATCCAAGCTGGCCAATTCCCTGTTGTACAATCCGGAAATGGTGGCTATCACGCCAGTATCTACCACAGCGGAAAGAGTGGAGCAGTCGGTATATTTTGTGAAGAAGAAAGACAAACCACTGTTGCTGGACCATATCCTGAAAGATAAGACCATCCGCCGCACCATCGTGTTTACACAAACCAAACATGGCGCCGACAGGATTGCTAAAAACCTCCGGAAAAGTAATATCAACGCGGATGCTCTGCATGGCGACAAGTCGCAGTCTTCCCGTCAGAATACCTTAACCAACTTTAAAAGCGGCAAGCTGCGTGTACTGGTGGCCACAGATATTGCTGCCAGAGGCATTGATGTAGATTCGCTGGAACATGTGATCAATTACGACCTGCCCAATGTGTCTGAAACCTATGTGCATCGTATAGGCCGTACCGGTAGGGCCGGTGCTGCCGGTTACGCGTTGTCTTTCTGTGCACTGGAAGAAAGGCCGTTTCTCAACAGTATCAACAAACTCACCAAACAAAAAATTCCTGCGGTGAGCCATCCGTTTGAAGAGTCTGCGCTGATTGAAGCCAACAATGCAGATCCGGAAGCACCAAAGGCAGCACCCAGAAAGCCAAAGCCCAAAAACCGCAACCGCTACGGGCGCAACGGCAAAGCGGACAAACGTGATCAGAAAATTGATTTTTGATCCCAGGGCTAAAGCCCTGGGCTATATTAGATGGGACTTGGGCTATATTAGCTGAAGTCCTGGGCCATATTGGCTTAAAGCTCTTCATTATATTACTAAAGCCTTAATCTATTGGCTCAAGCCTGGATTAAATGAAGCAAATCAAAATTAGCCCAGGGCTTTAGCCCTGGGAAATTAAGCTATTTCCACGGGCAGCCGCCCATTTTTGATGGCTTTGGTAAATTCCGCGAAGTCTTTTTCGGTTTGGTTGGCGTAGGCCACTGCAAATTTGCCGATGGCGGTATCCATTAACTCACTCTTACCCATATACGCACTGATCTGTTCCGAGGGGCCTGTTTTGGCATGGGCGCGTGCCAGCATGCGGCCACAGAGGCCTGCATAAGCCATCAGTACTTCTTTATCAAAATGTTCTACATCGGGGGCTATCTTACGGTCTCTTAGCTGCCGCAGGTAAAAATGACGGTCATCGTCGCTGGTGCTCCATCCCAGAAAGATATCACTGGCTGCCTGTACGAGGCGTTGGCCCTGTACTACACGTTCACCTGCATGTTTGTATTTGCTTTTGGCGGTGAAGTTTTCCAATACGCTGGTGCGGGCTTCCTTTACCTGCAGAAACAGCGGTTCATCTTTATCATTCATCAGGAGCACTACGAAGCAACGGGTACCTACACTGCCTACACCTACTACCTTCAGGGCAACGTCTACCACATGATATTTGCTGAAGAGATAACGACGGTCTTCCTGGAGAGTATGGATATATTCTTTGAGGAAGTTCCGGATATTGGCTTTCTCCTTTTCCAGGTCCAACGGATGATAGATCAGCGGATGCTGGTCGGCGATTTCAAAAGTGCCCAGCACGTTTTGGGTGATCTTGTAGAAGACATGTTGTGGTGTGGCTTTCTCTGCTTTGGAGATAGCATCCCTTAGCATGTTTCTCACTTCATCGCTGGTGGTATTGTTCATCAGGGCATGCATTTCGAATTTCATATACCAGAGGTCGAGGGTGTTCATCCGGGAGTATTCGTACATGCTATGCCGGTAGGAGGTGCTTACTTTGATGGCCATATCACGGGCATCTGTTTCCTTGAGCTGGTTGTGACGGGCCGCGAGCACAAAGCTGGTAGCCAGTCTTTTGACATCCCATTCCCAGGTGGCGGGAAGGGTTTCATCGAAGTCATTGGCATCGAAGATGAGTGTTCGTTCGGGGGTGGCGAAGCCGCCGAAATTGCTCAGGTGGCAGTCACCGATGGCCTGTACTATCAGCTGGGTATGGGGTAGTCCGGAAAGGTCGAGGGCCATGAGACCGGCCATACCGCGATAAAAAGCGAAGGGGGACGCGCTCATCCTGCCATGGCGGATGGGAATCAGCTTTTTTACCCTTCCTTCATTGGATATCCTGATAGCTTCCAGTACACTGGGGCGTTGGGGAGAGAGCATAAAATCACCCTGTGAGGTGCGGGGAACGGTGGCCCTGATGTTTTTTCCGGGGGAATCTTTTTCAACAGTCATAAGCAACTGCGACTAGTGATGGATGTGAAGACACCAGCCGTTTGTATAAAATTACGAATTATCAATTACGAAATACGAATGAATGATCTCAGCATTCGTAATTGATAATTCGTAACTATTTATCCTGGTAGCGGGTGAAGCGGAATTTGTCTTTGATGGCTTTGTTGAAATAGGTGCCTTTGGAGCTGGCGTTTTTCATGGCGCGGTATATGGCTTCTGGTACGGCTTCATAGTCGTATATCGCGCCTGACATAAAAACGATGCGTAGTACCGCATGCAGGCCGTCGTAGTAATATGCCCGGATAACAGAGGACGGCATGACTGGTGTATTCGGAGTAGGCGCCTCAATTATCGTACCCGGACTTAGTCGGCTACGGAGCCGCAGGATAGGTTGATGACTGCACCGGTGATGGCGCCCGCCTGGTCGGAGGCCATGAAGGCGGCGGTATTAGCTATTTCGCGGACAGCAGGGAGGCGTCGCAGCATGGTACCACTTTCCATGGCGGTTTGGAATTCTTTGGGATCTTTCATGCCCATCGCCTGAGTGAAGATGTTGAGTACATTTTGTACCATGGCTGTTTCCGGCATAGCGTTGGCGCGCAGGCATACCACTCTGATGCCGTGAGGGCCCAGTTCGGCTGCCAGCGTACGGGAGATGGATTCTATGGCGGCCCAGGCGGTGGCCATGCCTCCAGCCATTGGAGCTGCGAGTTTTGCCGGAGTGGCTGAAATGCTGAGGATTACGCCGGAGCCCTGTTTGATCATATGCCTGGCTGCAGCAGTGGCGGTGATGAAGTTGGAACGGGAATAGGTGGTTACCGGCAGCATAAAATCATCGGGCTGGAGGTCGGCCATCCATACGCCCTGCATGCCCTGCTGGGGTATGGAAATAGCGTTAAAGATGATGTCTATCTGTTGGGCCTGGTCCACTATTTCCCGGAGGTGTTGATTAACCGCTGCCTGATCGAGTGCATCTACGCTGGCAGTGAAGGCGATTCCACCATCGGCCCGGATCTCGTTGGCCACCTGTTCCAGTGTGCTGGTGGTACGTCCTGCGAGGTATACGACAGCTCCTTCCCGGGCAAAAGCACGTGCTACCGCACTACCAATATCTCCTCCGCCACCATAGATGACGGCATTTTTGTTTTTCAACAGCATATTATTGTTTTCACAGTGATGAAATAAATCTACTGTAAAAGTAGTGGAAAAGCTATCTTTAGGGCAGTGGCATAAATGACATTCTGAGGGGTTGATATTGCCATAACGTGTCTGTTATGATTAACGGATAATAATTTGCAGTCTTATGCGTATTGCTATTTTGGATTATGAAAATGTTGTCCCTTCCAGTGTTGCAGGTCCTGCAGACATCCTGGCGGCGATAGCCCGTACTTACCCGTTGCTGACCGGCACGCCTGTCAGCGTCCGTTTTGATATTGACTTTATCAGTGTTAAAGACAACTTGTTATGGCGAAGGGCCATGAATACTGTCGTGCCGGCAAAACTCCGCCGTCAGGAAGTGTATGATCTGGTGATTATTCCGGCGATGGAATCAGATAAAATACTGCCGGTGATACAACGGGAAAAGCGGCTGATAGACTGGCTGCGGCAGCAGCATCTGCAACAGGCCGAGCTGGCCAGTATCTGTGTGGGCGCTTTTATGCTGGGGGCCACCGGATTGCTTGATGGCAAAGCTGCCACCACCCACTGGATGTTTGCTGACCGGTTCCGTAAAATGTATCCGCTGGTAGATGTACAGGATGATAAGATCATCGTAGATCAGGGGAGTATCTACACCTGTGGCGGCGCTTTCAGCTTCACCACTTTTATGATGTATCTGGTGGAAAAATTCTGTGGTCATGAAGCGGCGATCATCGCCTCCAAAATATTAATGATCAATATGCATCAGTTGCCGCAGGATTCATTTTCCATTTTCCAGTTGCAACATGGTCATGCAGATGATGTGATCAGTAAAGCACAGCGGTATATCGAAAAAAATTATGCGGAATCTGTGAGCATAGAAGCACTGGCCAGCCAGTGTAATATGAGTATACGAAATTTTATCCGGCGCTTTGAACAGGCCACCGGCAATACACCATTGGCATATCTGCAGCGGGTACGTATCGAAGCCGCTAAAAAACTGCTGGAGAACAGCCATGAAGGTATTGAGCAGGTAGCACAACGTTGTGGCTATGAAGACATGAGCTTCTTCCGGAAAATATTTAAGCGTCATGTAGCCATGACGCCTAAAGCATATAAAGACAAATACGGTAAAAACGGCCTGCGGCTTGTAGCTGCCGGCATGGACCATGTGTGAGATTTCTCTCTGAAAAAAAATAACAACAAACGGCAGGGCAAAAGGGCGCAACAGGACTAAGGTTTGCCCCTAAGAACAAACAACTGCGTCATACCACTAGACTATCCCGGTTTCCCGGAAGCAGGAATCGAACCTGCGTTTCAGCTCCCAAACGAAGTAACCCGTTGCTACGGCACCCGCGTTGTTGTTGTATCAGGGTAACAAGTATGATGGGGTTAGATTCAGAAGACGAAGTATCCCATCAAAACGACACCGGATTTTTTATGTTGAATGCTTCTCTTTCAGAGGCATTATTATTCGATGAAAAAGGGCAACAAACATGATAGGATTGTTTTTCAGTGATAGTGAAGTATCCCATCATAACGGCACCTTTTTTTATTGTACATACCCGTCATTGCAGGGTATTATTATCTCATTCAAAAAGAACAACAACAGCAGGGCAAAAGGGCGCAACAAGACTGTGATCTGCCTATAGCAGACTGCCTGCGTCCTACCACTAGACGATCCCGGTTTCCCGGGAGCAGGAATCGAACCTGCGTATCTGGCCTGGAGCGAAGTAACCCGTCGCTAACGGCACCTGCCGCTGTTGTCAAGGGTAATAAGTATGATGGGAGTTGGATTCTGGATAAAGAAGTATCCCATCAAAACGACACCTTTTAAGTTGAATTATATCAATTTATGTTGCCCGGACAGGATTCGAACCTGCATTTTCATTGCTGAACAGTATGGCTGTAAATACGCTTCCCTACTAACATTGAAGTGTTCGGTGCACTGTAAATTCTGATCATTACAGGGCGTGCCCGTAACGATATAGTCCATACACTCCGCGGCTACGTAATTTTTCCGCAGCTTTTTCCCTTTAAGCTACCGGGCCTGGTGGGCAGCGCGCCCTTTCAGCGCGCTGCATTGGGTAGTTAACAAAACCGGATGAATATTTTACATCGTGATGTTATGAATATGATCCAGTGCGGTCTGACCGTTTTCGATGGCGTCCATTACTTCAAACACTTTATCACTCCATCCACCGATCAGGTGAACACCATTCTGTTGTACATCTACCGGTGCGGTGCCATGGCCCTGCAGGTCGAAGATGTATAGTTTGGCATTGGGTGCGATTTTTTTATACTGCGCCCAGTTGTTCGCAAAAGGATTTGTTTGTCGGTTGCCCTGGCTGTTCCACATCTGACAGTCGGTGAAGAGCATGATTTTATCTGCCACATATTTTCTTGTGATCAGGTCCTGCAATACCAGGTGTCCGTTGGTGGAATAACCCACTTCTCCTTCTCTTTTGTAGAATGCATCCACATTGGCGAGGATATTGTCTCCCGGCAACGCGATGGTTTTCCATCTGTCGCCGAATATACCGTTGACAACGTGCTGGCATTTATGCTGGAGCAGCATACCGAGCATCAGTCCGATGTCGTAGCCTTTGATTTTGCTTCTTGGCGAGATCGGGAACTGCATGGATCCGGACACGTCGCAGGCAATTACCACGCGGGTGTTGGTATCGAATCCTTTCAGGTGCTGTACGCTCTTTTTAACGGCTGTTTCCAGCGCTTGCAGGATATGTCCTGTCATACCATGTGGTACGGACTGCAGTTCTCGGTAAGCTGCCAGGAATCTGAAAGGCAGCTGTTTTGAATTCAGTACGGCCTTATCGTTGGACAGGTGGTCGCACACCATTTTTATATGATCGTTGCTGACATTACTTTCCAGGATGTTGCGCAGGTTACGCAGGAGGGCCATATATCCCAGCTGGTTGCTGGTGATCAGTCCTTCCCAGGCCTGACGCATGGCGTCCTGTTTGGCTGTTGCGGTGGCAAACTGCTGCTGCCCGGTGGCAGACAGAGTGGTTTCCCAGGTGTAAGGCGTAGTCAGTGTATCGTTTACGATTTTATTAAACAGCTCCTGCTGTGTATCGCTTTTGGCTTTCGGATGTACGAGGAACAGCGCGTCTTTCAGCGTGATAGCTGTCTGGCGGTTGTACTTCGCAAACTGATATTCGTCGAAACGGTTGAAAGCCTGCGCCAGTCCTTTCTGTACCTGCTTGCTCAGCTTATTCAGCTTTTTCATTTCCACACGCTGATTGGCCAGGGTATAATAAGACAGCATTTCTGTGATTTCATCTGCACGTTGTATTACACGCGCTACTGTTTTACCTACCAGGCTGTTACCGCGGTAGCGTTTCGCCATTTCTACGGCCAGTACCATCGGGATGCTGCGCAGATGCATTTTTTCCCGGGTGTATACTGCCAGTCTGGCTACGAAAGCGGGGTCGTTCTGGTCGATCAGTGCGCCGATACGAGCCAGTCTGTCACCGGCTCCTTCATAAAACTGATCGCTCAGGGATGCCGTTACTACACTGGTGTACAGCGCCAGTTCCGGTGTCAGCTTGTATGCTGGCGCTCCTTCGTGATTTAGTGCCTTTTGGGTGCCTTTGGTAGAAAGATTGAATTTCATATCGTTTTGTATTACTTTGTTATTGATGATACAAAGATGTCCCCCTATGTGCGCAGTCTTTTTGCGCAGATGATTTTTTTATTTATTTTTATTAAAATTTTTTTCCGATGCCTGTTAACCGTAACGCATTAATAAGATATAAAACCATTGATACCTGCCTCCGAAACCGCCGCCGGCGCTGGACTTTAGCTAATCTGATCGATAAAGTTTCCGAAGCTCTTTATGATTATGAAGGCATGGAAAAAGGAATCAGCCGTCGTACTATACAGGCTGATATACAAATGATGCGCAGTGATAAGTTGGGTTATAATGCGCCTATTATTATAGTAGACAAAAAATATTATACCTACGAAGATGCTGATTACAGTATTACCAATATCCCGCTGAGTGATCATGATCTCACCCGCATGACGGAAGCAGTAGAGGTACTAAAACAGTTTAAAGGGTTTACGCACTTTCAGCATCTGAATGATGTGGTGCAGAAGCTGGAAGGCCACGTATATGCTTCTGCGCATGATCAGCGTACGGTGATTGATTTTGAGAAGAATGAGCACCTGAAGGGATTGTCACACCTGGCGCTGATCTATGATGCCATTATCCGGGAACAGCCCCTGCTGATAAAATATCAGTCCTTTAAAGCTAAGTCGGCCAGCAGTATGCATCTGCATGCCTGGTGGCTGAAAGAGTTTAAAAACCGCTGGTTTGTGGTGGGTACCAAAAATACTTCCGCTGCCATCGTCACCCTGGCACTAGACAGGATAGAGACCGTACAAATCGATGAAACAGAACTTTACCGGCCTAACACCGGTGGATATACGCCGGAAGAATATTACCGACATGCCATCGGCCCCACCGTGTCGAATATAAGGCCGCAGCTGGTGACCATTCTGATCACACCGGAACATGCGCCTTATGTAATCACCAAACCGCTGCATCATAGTCAGCAGGTCATATCTGTCAGTGAAGAAGGTACCGTGATCTCCATTGAAGTGGAACATAATTTTGAACTGGAGCGGGAGATATTGGGATTTGCAGAAGGGATGAAGGTATTGGCGCCGGAGAAATTGCGGAAGATGATTCAATATAAGCTGAACAAGGCAGCAGAACGATACCATTTTTGATTTAGAGATTTTTTGATTTAGAGATTTAGAAATTTTGGAATTCTTCCCAAAATTTCTAAATCTCTAAATCAAAAAATCATAAATTAAAAACTATCCCAGTTTTTCAATTCTGAAGTCGAGTCTTTTATCTTTCTTAAAGTATTCCATGATCATAACGGAACCACTTTTGGCAGGCAGTACCTGCATACGGCTGGCTTTGGATTTCAGCTCGATTTTGTCTTTGCTGAATTTAGTGCCGTTATAACGGATAGAGTTAAACGTTTTTCCTTTGTAATTAGCTGTTTTTTCCCAGTCGCTGTAACAAACAACAAAGTTGTTCTCATCCGGGTTGCCAGTGGTAAACTCATAGTCGAAGTAGCCCTGCATTTTAATGAACATGGCCAGTGCGTGCTGGCTGGCGTAATCTGCCATTTCTCCTCCGATAGCTGTATTATCCCGTTTCTCGTGGATGGAAGCGCCTTTCAGCTTAAAGTCCTTATCAAATTCCATCATCACTAAATCGGTCACTACAATTTTGGTCACACCGGCACTCCTGGCGCTGCGGGACATGACACTGAGTGCTGTCAGGGCAATACCTGCAGCATCGGCCTGTCTTTTATATCCTTCTCCTACAACAAAGATCTTTCCGTCTGCTGTCTGGATCAGTTTATGAACATACAGGAAGCCGATTTTGTCGATTTTGCCTTTATTGTTGGTAGGCAGGTAATGAGCGATTTCCTTGGTCCAGCTGTTGTATGTTTTGTTTAATACTTTACCGTTTGCATCCAGTTCATAAATGGCGAGGCCTTTGCTGAAGTCTTTCAGGATATTGGCATCTTTATCGAAGTAGCTGCCCATCACGATAAATTTACCATTTCCTTTTACTGGCAAAATGCTGGCAGGAACAAAGGTGACATCATCATTTTCATCGTCCAGGTCAAATACTTTCTTTTTGGTTTCATGATTAATACAAACCAGGTGGGCAGTGCCGCTGCCGCTCATTTTCCTGTTTTTCTTGGTTACTTCCAGAAAGATCAGGCTGTCGGTAGCCATCAGGAATTCAGCCTGGGCAAAACGTTCCTTGTCATCTTCCGGTTTGTATGTCCACATTTTTTTCTTGTCAGAGGAATACACGTCCACTTCATAGGTTACATCGCGGCCGTCTCTCAGCGGCATCACGGATACAAAACCTTTTGTACCCACCTCAAATACATTCTGGTTCATCCCCTCATCAGTATGCAGGGTTTCATACTGGTTCATCAGGGCATCGGTCTTTTTGGTATATGGCCGGGTGTAGGTATATTTCAACTTACCATCCAGGTCATATATTTTCATTTCCAGGGTCCTGTCTTCTCCGTTTTTAAAGAGGAAAGCCAGGGTGTTACCGTTAAAGGAGGATTCGAGCAGACTTAATCTTTTAGTGTCTTCAAACTTGATATCCTTCCCTTTGTTGAGGTTTTCGTCGAGAATCTGGAGGGTATACTCATTTGTCTTACGGTCAATTTTATCACTCTGATAGAGATAATAATAACCTTTGATCTGGTCTTTATCGGTGATAGCGCCGCTGCTTCTCAGGTAGGCGCTATACACTTTGTCAACAGATAATTTTGCCTGGGCCGATAAGGAATGGGCACCAAGGCTACTCAGCAGCAGTACTGCAGATAGTTTTCGAATCATGGTATAAGGATTATAGGTTACTGTTTTATAAAAAGGGAACTCTTATTTAATTGCTCTTTGAAGGCAGGGTAGCTGCTTAGCTCTCCGGAATATTGCTGGAGATAATGATAACCTACTTCGGCATACTCTTCCAGATAAAGGTTCTGGAAGAACTGAAGTACCAGGTTATATCCGGGTGTAAATTCCGGAGCCGGGAGGTCTACCATTCTGCCCAGGGTATGGGCTTTCCGGGCGGTGTAGCTGCTATTCATGATCCTGCCTATCTGTGTGACCAGGTATGGATCTTTCGGGTATTGTTGTAACAGTATAAGCGTGTGATAGAAGCTGTTGGAATATTTTTCTGCCTGATAGGCGTATTCAATGATTTCGTATTTAAAGGTGTTTTGCAGGGTGGAGAATCTTTCCTTACCGGTCAGATACAGTTGTCCTTTAGCAGAACCGTTTTGGGCGATAGCCGGCTCCAGCAGACGGATACGGGTCTGGCAGTCGGGGTGGGTTTTGAGTGAATCATCCATATCGCCTTTGGCTTTTACAGAAGCTCCTGCACCCAGGATACTGCTGCTTTTAGCAATCCATTTATCCCGGAAAGGGAAGGTAGCGGGGTTTAATTCTCTTTTGAAACAGGCCGCGATATCGATGGTGTCTTTATCAATTTCATCCAGCAGTTTTAATGCGGTGACAGCCCCGGAAAGGTCAAATGAAGTGTTTTTCAGCAAGGCTAGGGCCATGGAGTCGGCTTGTGATTCATGGTCTCTGCTGTGACGGCGGTGATTAAAGGCCACCTTTTTAGTGAGCTTCTCCAGCAGTTCCCTTTTGCGGAATTCGGTATGTTTTACCTTACGGAGTTCCTGTTGATAGCTAGTACTGTTGATGGTGCTGATATATTCTGAAATGCTGTTATCACTATGCTGCAGTACATAGTGAGCTATCTCATGGCATAATACAAAAGCGGCCTGACTTTCGTTTTCCAGTTTTTCGAAGAGGCCCATATTAAAGAGGATGATCCCCTGGCCGATATAACTGGCATTGGGTTCGCTGGTACGTGAAAAGTAGCAGTGTAGTGGATATGCCTTGAGGGAAGGATTTCCTTTTACGATAACATCCACCAGATCTGCTATGTACTTGCGGGCAGGTTCGGCTGTATAAACCTCTTTCCGGTCGAATACGCCTTTTATATGCTCCCATCTGGAATTATACACTTCCTCGTAATCCTTGCGGTATTTCGATGGCAGCGCGGTGATGGTGAGCGCGGTTTTGTGTTGCTGTTCAAACTGAGCAACCAGTTTGTTGAGCATTGGCTGGTCTACGGTGGCCGGTGTAAATGGAGCGTGCTGTCCCACTACGGGACCTGCTATAAAAAAAATAGCACTAAAAAATGACAGTGCAAATCGCGTAACAGTTGACATACAACAGGTTATAGGTACATTGGGATAATGGGGGCAAATATAGCCAAATAGCAGAAAGGGGCTTGTAAATTTTTACATAAAGATATCATGTGCCTGATGTAAACCAGGATGGTCATTAAAAGCAGAAAGCCGGCCCATGGACCGGCTTCTGTTCTCTCAAAACATTCCTCTTTTAATTTCTGTATACTCTTACATAATCCACTTCCATGGTGTTGCGTGTAAAAGCGGGATCGATGGCACCGCCAAAGTTGCCGCCCATGGCGAAGTTGAGCAGAATAAAAAAGTCGTGGTTAAAAGGCAGCCCTGCTGCATTGTTGAAGGTGAAGTAAAGTTTATCATCTACATACCAGCGGAGTTGTTTGGGAGACCAGTCCAGCGTGTATTTATGGAAGGCTCCCGTTTCGTTGGCTACCATGGTAGTGCCGCCGTCGCCGTTACTGCCGGCATGTCCGGGATGATGTACTGTTCCGTAAATTTTCTGTGGTTCATTGCCTTTATGTTCCATGATGTCAATCTCTCCGGAAGCAGGCCATCCAACGGTGGAGATGTTACTGCCCAGCATCCAGATGGCGGGCCAGGTGCCGCCGGCAGCGGGGAGTTTGGCGCTTACTTCTATTCTGCCGTAAGTGAAATTAAATTTGCCTTTGGTGAGCAGTCGGGCCGACGTATAGGCCATACCGTTATAACTTTCTTTAATGGCATTTATTTTCAGTGTACCATCTGATACTACGGCATTTTCCAGCCGGTTAGTATAGTATTGTGCTTCTGCATTGCCCCATCCGTTGTCGCCGGTGCCGATATCGTAACCCCATTTTTTAGAGTCGGGGGCGCCGTCGTTATTAAATTCATCAGACCATATCAGGGCTGTTGAAACGGGTACCACTACCGAAATGGTTTTAGCGAGTGTAAGGCCATCGGCGCTTTTGGCGGTGACGTTAACGGTATACGTATGTTCTCCTGGTGTATTATAGGTATAACTCGTATATCCGTTGGCGGTAGATTTAATATAGCCGTTACCGAAGTCGTAGTCAAAACTTACGGCGTGTTCGGCGGTGGCGGTAAAGGTTACGGTGCCGGTGCTGTCCTGGCTCACAGTGGTGCTCACGGTGAGGTTGAGCGGCGCTACTTTCTCAGCCGGCTTAGTTTCTGTTTTCCCGCAGCTGGTCAGGCTGACCAGCAATGCCATCATTATTCCTGTTAACTGTTTCATACGCTATTGTATTGCTATAATTTTTACATACCAGGCTCCCGGGTCCTGTACACAACGAAGGGTCATATGGGTATCGGTTCTTTCCAGTACCTGGAATTTATGTGTACCGAGATACATGCCCATATGTCCTTTCACGGGGAAGGTGATAAACTCTGTGGTAGCGCTGCCATCGTATCCGAATGTTTCGGTGTACTCGGCGGCTTTGGGACCGGTGAGCGTGTAGTCGCCGGTACTGGTAAGTGTTGGATCAAAATCCTTCAGGTATTCCTTTTTGCCAAAGAGGTCGTTGTTGGTGGTATGGGTGAACACGTTGCCGCTGGCATTAAACGTATATACGTCATCGTAGATGCCGAGACCGTCTTTTTCATTAGGACCGGCAGCCCACCAGGCGGGTGTGAACACATCGGCGGAAGATACGCCCAGATGGCCGGGGGCGTCTTTGTCTACCCGCCATTTTTTGATGCCGTTGTTGGTCAGCATTTTCACCAGATCGGGGTTGGGAGTGAAGGCGCGGTATATTTCGACGTCTACGGTGCTGGAGCTGGAGATGCCTGCTTTACCGGAGGCGATTACGGTGATGGTGAATTTTTTGGTGCCGGTATGTTTATAGCCATAGGAGATGTTACTGACAGTACCTGTTTTAGGCTGCTGACCATCGCCGAAGTCTACTTTGTAATTATAGGCATGTGCTGAGTTGATACTCAGTTGTATGTTGCCGGTTCCGTCGCCATAGGGATGGGTAGCGTCTTTCCCGTTGATGGTGACGGTGAGTACCGGTTTGCCTGGCGTGGTAAGGTCGCCGAAGCTGTAATCATTTTTGTCGCAGCCGCTGGCAAACAGCAGAATGACAGCTAACAGGAACGGATATATGATAGATCTGATCATGGTCAATGTGCAATTAGTTGGTTAAAACGATGTCGTCAAACAGTATCGTATAGTTCTGGCTGCCGTCGCCGAGGGTACCGTTGTCGAGGAAGAAAAGGATGTTCTGCAGTCTTTTGCTGTTGTCAGTGATTTTACTGCTGAAGTCGAAGGTCAGTTCTTCCCAGGCGTTGGCAGTGGTGGTAACGGCTTCCACGTTTTCCATGAAGGAGTTGTCGCCGGACCTTTCCAGTTGCAGCAGCACACGAAGCCCCGGACGGAAGGAATACACTTTCACCTTGAATTTTTTATTGCTGGTGAAATCGAGGGGACTGCTCATGGAGATGTAATTGCCTGCCCAGGTCTGGTCTTTTGTTTTCACGATTTTACCCACAGTAGCGCTGGTGTTGATACCGGAAGGGTAAGGGTTGGGGATGATGGTGGTGTTACTGCCGCCAAAATCGCCCCAGGCGTAGTTGACATCTGGTTGCTCGAAGATCATGGGCAGGGTGAGCGCATTGTAGATAGTCACATCTTTGGTGGCGCTGGTGCTGGCAGCGCCTCCGCTGAGGGCTTCCACTTTTACGGTGTATTTACCGGCGCTGGCGTAGGTATGTGTAACACTGGCACCTTCGGCTATGAGTACGGGTACTTCATTGGCCGCATCGCCGAAGTACACTTTAAACCCACCGGTTGCATATAACGCGGAGGCCGACACGGTAAGATCGTGCAGGTTGGCGTTGGCAGTGATGGTTAAGCTTTCAGGTGCCCGGAATGTTACAACCAGTTGTTTGATAGTTTCTGATTTCAGTCCGGTGATGCCGGTGGCGACCACTTTCACAGGGTATGTCCCTTCCTTATAGATGTGGGTGGTGTTTTGTCCGGGCAGCACACGGGTTGGCGAGATGGAGGCATCACCAAAATAGATATCGTAGGCGGTGGCCCCGGCGCTGTTGGGCGTGATGGTAACCAGGCCGGAGTTATCGTTGCTGATGTTGAAATTGATGGCCTGATCTGCAGGCGCGGTGCCTGTTTTCAGGAAGTCGGTATTATCAAAATTGTCTTTGGTGCAACTGCTGCCGGCGAGGGCTATCAGCAGCAGGAGCGGTTTATAGCTAAGTTTGTTCATGCGATGGAATTTAGGCGATTAGTAACCGGGATTTTGCGGCAGCTGAGAGATGTTCACTTCCAGTTGTGGGATAGGGAACAGTTCATTTTTACCTGCTTTAAAACCTGTGATAATGGTGGCGGCGCGGCCTGTTCTTACGAGGTCAAAGAAGCGGTCGCCTTCCATGGCCAGTTCCAGCCTGCGTTCGTCCCAGATGGCTTGTTTGAGAGCGGTACCGGAGGCGGTGACATCGTGGAGGTTATCGCGGAAGGCGCGACGGCGTACCCTATTGAGATAATCCCTGGCTTTGGCATCGTTGGCCGTAGTAGCGCGGTTGTTGGCTTCTGCGGCCAGCAGCAGCACTTCAGCAAAACGGATAGTACGGTAGTTGTTGAGATAGTTGAGTTCAGGCTGACCGGAAGTCTCGCCTTTGCGGGGCAGATACTTCTGATTGTAGAGGCCTGTGTTTTTATAAGGAGCTATCTGATAGGAGATATTGTAGTCGGGGTGGGCCGTTTTATAGGCTTCTATATCCAGTATGGTGGCGTCTTTGCGCTGATCGCCGGCGGCATATGCTTTGGCGAGGTCCTGTGAAGGCAGGTTGGTACTCCATCCCGGCGCATAAGGACTGGAACCGTTGAGGCCACGGATACCGCATTGTTGTACGGCATAGTTGCCCTGGCCGCGGGTGGCGGCGCCCCAGTTGTAATAAGGGAAGAGGTTGGAGTACTGTATTTCAAATACGGACTCAGCACCGTTTTCACCTGACTGCAGGAAGATATCTGCGAAGTTGGGCGCCAGGTTAAAGGGCCCGTTGACCACGTTTTCGAGCATGGTGGCAGCGGCATCGAATTTATTCTGATAGATCAGTACTTTACCCAGCAACGCCTGTGCGGAATAACGGGTCACACGGCCTGCCTGTGGATTGGAGGTGGGCAGCGCAGCGATAGCAGCGTTGAGGTCTTTTTCAATCTGGGCGTATACTTCAGCCTGTGGTGATCTTTTGAGGGTCCTGGAATCGGACATGTTCAGCCTTCTCTCATAAAACAGGGGCACATCACCAAAAAATCTCACCAGGGTGAAATAATAATAGGCACGTAGGAAATATACTTCTCCGTAAAGCGCATCTTTACCAGAGAAATCGATGCTGAGGCCAGTCAGGTTTTTATCCTTGTACTGGGTGAGATAGTTGGCGCGGTTGATACCTTCATAAGCCGACTTCCATATTTCAGTGAGGTAGTCGTTGTTGGGCGTATGGGTATAGTCATCGATCTGTTGCAGACCCAGTACGTCTGAAGCGTTTTCACCACCGGTAACGGAGTTGTCGGAAGCAATATCACCGATAGGGACGGTCTGGTTGAGCCATTGCAGGGGAGAATAAACGCTGACCGTCATCGTTCTGTAATCGTCAGCCGTTTTGAGATAATCCAAATCGGTTACGTTATAGTCTTCATGCGGGTCGTAGTCTACCCATTTTTTACAGGAGGACAGCAGCACGATGGTGATGAACAGTCCGGTTATATGGAGTAAGTTTTTCATTTTCTTCTTTTTACGTTAGATCTTACAGTTTAAAATCGATGCCTACAGACCAGGTACGGGCCTGTGGATAAGCGCCACGGTCCACGCCGGTGTTCATAATGGCGCCGGCTATTTCGGGATCAAATCCGGAATATTTTGTAAAGGTGAACGCATTCTTTACCTGTACGTATAGGTGTGCCTGTGAGAAGCCTGCTTTGCGCAGGAAGGAGTTGGGCAGCGTATAGCCGAGCAGGATATTTTTGACTTTCACAAAAGAGCCATCTTCCACATAACGATCGGAAGCTCTGATGTTGCTGTTGCCATCGGTGAAGGAATAACGCGGATGACGGGCATCGTTGGTGCTTCCCGGGCCGGTCCATCTGTCGAGTAGGTCCCTGAATTTATTGGTATAGTTGGCGTTTCTTTCGTAGGCTCTGTAAACGTCGTTGCCTACAGAAGCATAGGTGAACACGTTGAGGTCAAATTGTTTGTAGGCGAGAGACAGGTTCCAACCGAGGGTGAATTTAGGGAAGGGGTTACCGATTTGTGTCTGGTCTTTTGCGTTGATGACACCATCACCGTTTACATCTACAAAGCGAATGTCGCCGGGTTGGGCGCCGTCCTGTTTGGGGGCTTTCGCGATTTCATCCTGTGACTGGAACAGGCCATCGGTTTTATAACCATAGAAGTAGCCGGGTGCTTTGCCGGTTTCGAAACGGGTTACGTTTTGAGACACGCCATTGAAGTAGCCACCTCCTTCTATGTAGGCGCTGTTGTCTGTATTGGTGGCGGTTACAATGCTGCGGAAGGTGGTGAAATTGACGTTGGTATTCAGTTTCAGATCACGTCCGATGGTTTCGTTATAGCCTACGGTTATTTCCATGCCACTGCTGCGGGTGGAGCCGATGTTAGCATTCGGCACATCAGCAGTACCCATGTACAGGGATACGAATGGTTTGAACAGCAGTCCTTTTACTTCTTTACGGAAGTAGTCTGCGGAGACAGAGAATTTATTTTTATAGAAGGTAATGTCGAAGCCTATGTTGCCCTGTGACTGTTTTTCCCAGTTGATATTAGGATTGGCATAGGAGGCAATGGTGGAGCCGGGGGTGAAGGTGTTACCAAACGTATAGCCGTTATTGTTACCATCAACATAATTAGGGCCGCCGATGGTTACTTTAACGATAGGAGGTCTTACGCTTTCGTTACCTACCGTACCATAACTACCTCTTATTTTCAGGAAGTTGATAAAGTCGGACTGGAAGAAGTCTTCCTGGGAGGTTACCCAGCCGGCGGAACCGGAGAAGAAGTTAGCAAAGGGGTTGTTAATACCGAATGCGAAGGAGCCGTCCCTTCTGGCGGTGAAGGAGGCCAGGTATTTGTCTTTGTAGTCGTAGTTGATACGGCCAAAGTAAGACAGATTGCGGCGGAAAGAGTAGTAGTTGCTATTCGTACGGGCATTCAGGTTAGGAGCTACATCGCCGCGGGGATCACGTACCTGTGTGGAGACGCCGTTGATCACGGTGTCCCTGAAATATATCACGCCGGCTGAGTTGGTACCGGTGGCGGCGCTGAGGTCTGCCAGGGTCCAGGAGTTGTAAGGCACGTCCTGGGCGGTAGCTGTGAGGCCATTGGAAGTGGTTTTGTACATGGAACCACCGGCCACTACATCAAAATGGTGATGTTCTTTTACCTGGAAGGTGTAGTTGGCAAAAGCTTCAGCGGTGAAGCTGAAGTCACTGTTTTTGCTTTGGCTCACGCTGTTGTGGGCACTGGAGGAGATGCCACCCAGGCCATTTTTGATAACCACAGGAGTACCGTCGGCATTCATGGTGTTTTCCACATTGAGTGGTCCGTAGAAGGCCAGCGGCGTAAATGTTTTGCTGGTATTGTCCCAGTTGGTATAACCGAAGCGGCCGGTGAGTTTCAGGTTTTTGATTACATCATACTGTAGTTCCGCTTTCCCAAACAGTTTATTACCATTGTTGAGGTTGAAGGTGTTTTCCAGTTTGGTGAGCGGGTTGAAGATTTCAGACAGCAGCAGATTGCTGTAGCTGTATTTGCCGACCGTATTGGTTTCATTATATACCGGTACGGTAGGATCGAAGTTGAGTGCGCTACCGATGATGGAGTTGAATGCGTTTTCCGCAAGACCTTTGCTTCTGATATTGGTGAAGCTGGTGTTGAGGATAAATTTCAACCGTTTGGTGACGTCGAAGGAGAGGTTGGCTGTGGCATTGATTCTTTTGAAATTGGATTTGCTGCCACCGCCTACGATACCATCCTGGGCCATGTATCCTGCGGAAACGAAGTAGGTCATTTTATCGCTGCCACCGCGTGCGCTGGCGTTGTAGTTCATGATCGGTGCACGTTGGAAAATTTCTTTTTGCCAGTTGGTGCCGGCGCCCAGTTTGCTGAGGTCGGAGAAGATGATATTGCCGCCGGAGGCTACGCTGCCTTCGTTGATAATGGCGCCGTATTCTGCGGCGTTGAGTACAGGCATCATTCTCATGACTTCCTGGGTGCCATAGTTGGCGTTGATGGTCAGCTCTGATTTCTGGTTTCTTCTACCGCTGCGGGTGGTGACAACGATAACGCCGTTGCCGCCTTTTACGCCGTAGATCGCCGTGGTGGCGGCATCTTTGAGTACGTTCATGGATTCGATGTCTGCGGCATTGATGGCGTTGAGGTCATCGAGTGATTGCATTACCCCATCGATGATGACGAGGGGATCTGTTCCATTGTAGGAGGGGATACCCCTTACCAGCACAGTGGGTTTGGCACCCGGAGATCCGGTTTGTATCACGCTGACACCGGAAGCACGGCCCTGCAGGGCTTCTTCGGGCCTTACCGGCCTGAGTGCGGCAATGTCGGCACCTTTGACAGTGGTAACGGCGCCGGATACTTTAGTTACTTTCTGGGTACCGTAACCTACCACCAGTATTTCGTTCAGCTCACTGGGAGCGGTTTGCAGCACGATACGCAGGGGAGCTGCGGTGATAACCACTTCCCGCTGTACAAATCCGATAGCTGATATCTGGAGGGTTTTTTCGCCCGGGATGACGCTGATGTGGAAGGACCCGTCCGGACTGGCGGCAACAGCTGTCTTGCTGTTGCGGGACACAATCGATGCTCCGGGGATGGCTTCTCCCTTTTCATCGGTTACTTTACCAGTGACCGTAATGTTCTGCGCCCATGACATATTGGCAAACAATAACAGTACAGGCACCAGCATGCATTGAAGAATTTTTTTCATACGTGAGTTAGTTTTTACAGTTTCATACGGGATGGATGTCGCGCGATGATGCTGATGGTCTTTTCAGTTTCTTTTAGAGATTCCGGTTTTGATTTTAGTTGACAGGATTGTTGTTCTGGATGTGGTAAAATTATAGGATCTCTTTTGGTGCCCAAACAAATGCAGTACATCTCTACTACATCACAATTATTCAGTTTGTTGATTATCAATAAATTTCCACTACATCATTACTACATCATCCTAATTTTATATCTTCATTTCATGAGAAAAGTAGGGTTGCTTATCTTATTATGCCTATACACGTTTACCTGTGCCGGACAGAATACAATAGGGTTACCGCAGATCATTAATTACAGCAAAACTGATTTTAAGGCAGGCACGCAGACCTGGGATATTCGTCAGGATAGCAGGGGGATGATGTATTTCGCCAACAATGAAGGCATGCTGACTTACGACGGTAGTCACTGGAACGTATATCCGTTACCGAATAAGACCATTGTCAGGGCGCTGGCCATGGACAGCGCCGACCGCGTATATGTGGGTGGTCAGGATGAAATCGGGTATTTCTCCCAGGGAAAAAACGGAGTACTCACCTATACCTCCCTCAAACAATTACTGCCAAAATCGCAGAACAGATTCGCGGATATCTGGAGGATAGAGCTGTTTGGGGAATCGGTTTTTTTCCAGGCGTCGGACCGTATCATGGAGTACCGCAACAACAGCATCAAGATATATACTACCACCAGCGAATGGATGTATCTGCGAAAAGCGGGTAACAAACTGTATGCACAAGATAAGACCAACGGTCTGTTGCAACTGGAGCGGAATGAATGGAAACGGGTGATCACGCAGCAGCCCATGAATAATGTGCTGATTTCGGGCATGCTGTCAATCGGCCACGATAGCCTGCTGATCGCCACTCAGACCAATGGTCTCTTTTTACTGGATGCTCAGGGTGCTCTTTATCGCCAGGACAGCCGGCCCCCGGTCAATGTGAACCTGTCGGTATGTACCCGGATCAACGCGGGTGAACTGGTGGCAGCCACCACTTCAGAAGGCTGTCTGGTCATGGATTTTAACGGACGCATTGTACAAAAGATCTCCCGGACGGAAGGACTGCAGAATAATAATGTGCTCAGTGTTTTCCTCGACAGGGATAACAACCTGTGGGCAGGATTAAATAACGGCATCAGTTTTATCGCCTATAATGCTGCTATTAAATATATCAGTCCTAGTAAAACCAATGAGGTATCTGGTTACTCGGCCAGAATCTACAAAGGACAATTATATATCGCCACCTCAGACGGTGCCTATTATGTACCCTTGTCGGGCAGCGGTGATCTGAGTTTTTCGAAAGGTGATTTTACCCGTATTGCCAGCGGGCAGCATGAGGTATGGCGTTTCGATGAAGTTAACGGACAGCTGTTGATGGGGGAGCATATTGGTTGTTTTGAAGTTAACAATAATAGCAGTCATCCTTTGGCTTACGGACCGGGTACCTGGTTGTTTAAGCCTATGTCGTCGGTATATCCGTCTGCTCAGGTGCTGGCAGGTACCTATGCCGGGCTGCGGCTGCTGGAGTATGACCAGGGCCGGTTTACAGATAAAGGAATGGTACCCGGCCTGCAGGAATCCATCCGTTTTCTGGAAATAGACAACAACAATACCATCTGGGCTTCCCATCCTTACCGCGGTGTTTATCAGCTGCATCCGGCCCCTGACCGTAAAACGCTGTCCTTTCAGCTGTTTACCGACAGTGCCGGCCTGCCTTCTGCATTGAATAACTTTGTTTTTAAAGTGAAAAACAGAGTGGTGTTTGGTACCGTTAAAGGGATCTATGAGTTTGATGCCACTACCGGACGTTTTGTGCCTTCTGCTTTTCTGAAGCCGGTATTTGGTGATATGGAGGTGCGTTATCTGAATGAAGATGCGGAGGGCAATATCTGGTTCTGCAGCGGAAAAAAAATCGGTGTGGTCAACTTTCATCAGCCTTCTGCCGGCAAACCCTTTACCATCACCTATATCCCGGAACTGGATGGTAAAATACTGCTGGGCTTCGAAAACATCTATCCTTATAATAAGGAGAATATTTTCATCGGCTCCGAAAAAGGCATGATCCAACTGAATTATGAAAAATATGCAGGCAACAAACAAAATGTACACATTCTGCTGGGACAGGTGAGAGCCCTCGGAAAATCCGACAGCCTGATATTTGGCGGCTACTTCGACCGGACCACCAAAGGTTACCGTCAGGGAGAACAACAGGTGATGTCCCTGCCAAAAGGATACAACTCGTTTCATTTTGAATACAGTTCACCGGCATACGGACAACAAAACAATATTGAATACAGTTATCAGCTCGAAGGCTATGACAGCCGCTGGTCGGCCTGGTCATCACGACCGGAGAAAGACTATACCAACCTGCCAGAAGGGAGTTATGTGTTCAAAGTAAAAGCACATGACAACCTGGGGCATGAATCGGAAGTGATTAGTTACCGTTTCAGCGTAATGCCTGCCTGGTACAAAACCATCTGGGCCTATATTATTTACGGACTGTTGTTCCTGGCATTGCTGTATCTGTTGCATCGCTGGCAGCAGCGGAACCTGGCCCTGCAGCAGCGCCGTTTTGATGAAGAACAGAACCGTCTTAAATATATACATCAGCTGGAACTGGAGAAAAATGAAAAGGAGATCATTGAACTACAAAATGAAAAACTGGCCAGTGAAATCCGCTTTAAAAACAACGCTCTGGCAGATGCTTCACTGCATCTCGTAGAAAAAGAAGATGCCCTGGTAAAGGTAAAAGACATTCTGGCCAGCGTTTACAAAAAGAATGGTAACAATCCGGAAATCAAAAATGCGCTTTTATTGCTGGGTGATGTGGAAAAGAATAATGCCAACTGGGAACAGTTTGCTTCACATTTTGATGAGATCAACAATAATTTTCTGAAGAAACTGAAGACCAGATATCCGGTGCTAACCAATACAGATCTGAAGTTGTGTGCTTACCTGCAGCTGAAGTTGTCCAGTAAGGAGATTGCGCAGCTGATGGCTATATCCGTGCGGGGTGTGGAGATCAAACGATATCGTTTGCGGAAGAAACTGAACCTGCCTACCGAACAGCAGATGACTGATTTTTTTCATACCATATAACGGGATGTATTATGCGTATCAACAGAAGAGATTTTTTGAGAACGTCCAGCCTGGGCGTTCTGCCTGTATGTTTGCCGGCTGTGGTAACAGGAATGGCTATATTGTCCGGGCTTATCGTCAGGCAGTTGTGAAAGCGGTGTGAGACAGGGAAATTTTTAATATCTAAAGGAGTATTTATGGGAATGATAGTAAATGATCAGGAAGGAGGGTGGCATGAGCTTGGCCGGTCTTTTGTGCCGGGCGGCGGTCAGGAGCCGTTACTGGTGAGGGAGCGGAGGGAGAAGCTCAGCTTTTCTTTTGGCAACCTGGAGCTGGTGGAGCTTTCATTGCCCGACATCTACATTGTGTATGGAGATATGCAGTTAAAACATTCTCATTTCAGGATCCGGTCTATGGATATGCCGGATACGGTGGAGCTGCATTTTTCCCTGGGGGGCGAAGGGATATTGGAAAACCATGCCTGTGGCCGGACTTACCACTTCCGTCCGAATGAGCATAACATTGTATATATCCCCGAATTTGACTGTAGCATCAGTTATGCGAATGACCAACCTTTCCGTTTTTTTGAGATTCATTTTTCCCGCAGTCGTTTTTTAGAGTTGGCAGAGCATACCACGGAGACGATGCAACGTTTTCTGGAGAATGTGGATAAAGGCCGGCATGGTGATCTGGGACAGGAAAGTATGCCTATTACGCTTCCAATGCACCAGTGTTTACAGGAGATTATGCATTGTAAGTTTACCGGTGGACTGAAGTTGTTGTTTCTGCAAGCTAAGTGTATGGAGGTGCTGACCTTACAGGCAGAGGCTTTTGACAGGGTTAGTCAGCGGCAGCCACAGACGGTTATCCGTTCGGCTTATGAAAAGGAACGTATCCTTTATGCACATGAATATCTGCTGTCACATATGGCGGAACCTCCTTCCCTGGAGCAGCTGGCGACTATCGCCGGTATCAATACGTTCAAGCTGAAGAACGGATTTAAGGAACTGTTTAATAATACGGTTTTCGGGTTGCTTACTGATGTACGGTTAAATACAGCCAGGGAGCGTATCCTTTCCGGCGAAGCTATTAAAGACGTGGCGGATGAACTGGGTTATTCCTCTGTCCAGCATTTTGGTACTGCTTTCAGGAAGAAGTTTGGTGTTACCCCTGGCACAATAAAATAATAACAATAAATATCCCTTCCCCTTTGTCTTCGCTCATCAGGAGTATCAGTATTCATCACATTAAATCACAGTTACTACATCATAGTTATCTATTTCTAATACAGAATTAACAATTACATAATAACTTCACGCAAAATTTTGATAATTATATCGAACTAATTAAAATTTTCATGAAAGTTCTTGTTCAATTTTAGAAAGTTTACCTATCTTGAACCAGATTTTCACGTATAGAAAGATCGCTTTGTTATTAAATTGTGACCAGTGCAAAATTATCAATCAAGATGGTGTCTGATCGCCAAGAGTTATTCAAGAAGACAATACTGAAACACCTTTATTTCAACAAGGAGTTGTCCTGTACCGACCTGACGCAGTTGACCGGCAAGAGTCTTCCGCATACAACCAAGGCATTAAATGAGCTGGTGAAAGAGGGATTGGTGATGGAATCGGGGTATGCCATTTCTACCGGAGGGCGCAGGCCGCAGATGTATTCTGTGCGGCAGGATTACATGTATATACTTTCTGTGGCGATGGACCAGTTTATGACCAGTATATGTATACTGGACATGGGCAACAAACTGATCGGAGAAGAGCACGTACTGGAATTGAATTTATCTGCTCATCCGGATGGTATTTCCATACTGGGGCAGGAGTTGAAGCAGGTCATTGAGCAATCGGGTATTCCCAGAGATAAGTTTGCCGGCATTGGTATTGGCATGCCGGGATTTGTAGATGTCACAAAGGGTGTCAACTATTCTTTTTTTGACACGTCTGTCAACAGTATTAACGAATATCTGGAGTTGGTGACCGGTGTACCGGTGATTATAGATAATGATTCGAGCCTGATAGCACTGGCGGAATGGAAGCTGGGTGAGGCCCGCAACCGGCAGCATGCTTTGGTGGTGAATATTGGCTGGGGCATTGGTTTGGGCATGGTATTGAATGGCAGCCTTTTCCGCGGAGAAAACGGTTTTGCCGGTGAATTCAGTCACATTCCTTTGTTCACCAACAATAAGATCTGCAGTTGTGGTAAGATGGGTTGTCTGGAAACGGAAACATCGTTGTCGGTGATTGCAGAAAAAGCGATGGCTGGTATCCGGGATGGCAGGACCACTGTTATGAAAAATCTGTCAATGGAAAACAGGATCGCCACTTATCATCAGATCATGGATGCGGCGATCAAGGGAGATAAATATGCGGTAGAGTTATTGTCGGAGGCAGGGTATCATATAGGCAGGGGGATCGCGATACTGATCCATCTGTTTAACCCTAAACTGGTGATACTGAGCGGACGGGGAACGAAGGCCGGCAAGTTATGGCTGGCGCCCGTGCAGCATGCATTGAATGAGCACTGTATACCAAAAATCGCTGAGAATGTAGAGATAAAAATTTCGTCGCTGGGCTATGCTGCGGAGAGATTAGGTGCAGCAGCACTTGTTATGGAAAATATGGACAGAGGCCAACTGAAATAAGCATCATTTTAATTTTTTAAGGATCATCAAATATAAAACGGCACCGGAAGGCTGTATGGGGCTTCGTGTGCTGTAACAAAACTGTGTCTTCATTTATTTCATAAAAATCAAAATTTACCGCAATGAAAAGGTGGTTAGGCTTTTTGCTGCTAACTTGTTTAGTGGCCATCTGCTGTCAAAGCGTTTATGCGCAGGAGAAAAAATGGGTATCCGGTACCCTGAAGGATGGCTCCGGCGCTCCTATTATCTATGCAACCGTACTTGAAAAAGGTACTACCAATGGTGCTACCACCAATGAAAAAGGTGCTTTCCGCCTGCAGGTGGGTTCGAATGCTACCCTGGTGATCACCAGTGTTGGTTTTACCAAACTGGAAGTACCAGCAGGTGGTAATCTGAACCTGGTGATGGAAGATGCTTCCAAAGGATTGAATGAAGTAGTGGTAACCGCTTTGGGTATCAGCCGTCAGAAAAAATCCGTGGGTTATTCCATGCAGGAAGTAAAAAGCAACACGCTGGTAGAGGCGCATGAAACGAACGTGACTAACGCGCTGACCGGCGTGGTGGCAGGTTTGCAGATCAACCGCTCCAGCACCGGCCCTGGTGGTTCTTCCAAAATCAACCTGCGCGGTAATAATTCCCTGACAGGTAAAAACCAGCCACTGATCGTAGTTGACGGAGTACCTATCGATAACTTCGTGGGCGTAGTAGGTGGTAAAGACGGTACCAACGATTACTGGAATCCTTCCACAGATATGGGTAACGGTCTGGCTGACCTGAACGCCAATGATATCGCCAGCATGTCTGTACTGAAAGGCCCTGCTGCTGCTGCGCTGTATGGTAGCCGTGGAGGTAATGGTGTGATCCTCATCACCACTAAAACCGGTAAGAAAAACAATGGTGTAGGTATCACGGTATCGTCTACACTGGGTTTTGAAAGCATTTTCATGCGTCCTGAACGCCAGAAAACCTTTGGACAAGGTTTAAATGGCTCTTTCAGCCCGACAGAAAGTGCGAGCTGGGGTGCGAAGATCGAAGGCCAGGAAATATCCAACTGGGATGGTAAAAAAGAAGCACTTCGTTATTACGACAATGCAAAAAGCTTTTACGGTACAGGTGTGAATCATAACCAGAATATCTCTTTCCAGCAGCAACTGGACAAAACTTCTGTGTACACCTCCCTGAATTATATGAACGACAAGAGCATGGTGCCTGGTACCAAATATTCCCGCGTAAACCTGACCAGCAGGGTTACCAGCAAATTTGGCGCTCAGGACAGGCTGACCACCGACTTCAAGGTACAGTATAACAATACCAACGCGTTAAACAGACCTGCCACAGGTTCTAACGCCAGAAACTACGCTACCCTGTTGTATACCATGCCTACTTCTATAGATGTTACCCAGTTCAAAGATCCGCTGAATGAATTCGGTAAAATGCGCTGGTATTCCAATGGTAATGATGTAAACCCTTACTGGTCCAGCAAGTATATGCTTAACCAGGATATCCGTAACCGTTTTATCATGAACGGTAGTGTGAAATATCAATTCACTGATTGGTTGAATGCGGAAGTAAAAGCGGGTGGTGATATGTATACTACCAATTTCGATAGCAAAACATATGTAGGTAGTCCTTCATCTCCTAATGGTGCTTACAGTGTCGGAAAACAGACTTTTTCTGAAATCAACTACAGTTCACTCATCACTGCCAAAAAAGATAACCTGATTGGTAAACTGAGTGGTACTGTGAGCGTTGGCGGTAACCTGATGAAACAGAAGAGTACCCGTCTGGCTACTTCTACCGGTGAGCTGGTGGTGCCTAACCTCTTTATGATCAACAACTCTGCTGGTAACCCCAGTATTACCGATGAACAGTTTGATCACCGGATCAATTCCCTGTATGGTGTAATGGGCCTTAACTGGGACAGTTATCTGTTCCTGGATGTAACAGCGCGTAATGACTGGTCTTCTACACTGAGCCCTGATAACAGGTCTTATTTCTATCCTTCCGTAAGTCTGTCTTACCTGTTCACTGAGCACATCAAATCACTGCCTGAGTGGCTGAGCTATGGTAAGGTAAGAGCTTCCTACGCTGTTGTGGGTAATGATATGAACCCTTATCAGCTGTATAATACCTATGTGATTGGTAAAGATCCGAATGGTAATGTTACTGCCGCCAGGAAGAATATCTTCTTCGATAAGAATGTAAAGAGTGAGCTGATCAAATCAAAGGAAATAGGTGCTGAATTCCGTTTTGTGGACAGCCGCTTTGGACTTGATTTTACCTACTACAAAACCAATGCGACCAATCAGTTAATCGATTTACCTATGGATCCTGCCAGTGGTTATGCTTACAGGAAAATCAACGCAGGTAATATCCAGAACAGTGGTATCGAGATCATGGCAGATGCTAAAATCCTGAACGAAGGAAAACTGGTATGGAATGTTTCCGGTAACCTCTCTATCAACCGTAACAAAATTATTGATATCAACAGTGCTGCAGGTATAGATATCTATCCGCTGGGTGGTTTTGATGCCGTGTCTATCCTGGCTAAATCCGGTAGCCTGTATGGTGATATTTACGGTAGTAAACTGAGCCGCGTAACGGATGTGAAGAGCCCTTATTACGGTCAGGTAATAGTAGATAAAAACGGTCTTCCTTCTATCGACGGAAAGAGTGTATTGCTGGGTAATCAGCAGTCCAAAGCAATGGTAGGTATTACCAACAATTTCGTCTACAAAAACTTCAGCCTGTCTTTCCTCGTGGATGCACGTATTGGTGGCGAGATGTATTCCGTTACCCAACTGGCTATGCAAAAATCCGGTACTGCGGCTGCAACTGCACCTGGTGGCGTAAGAAACGACATGGTAGTATCTGGTGTAATAGACAACGGAGGTGGCAATTATGCGCCTAATACAAAATCCATCACACAGCAGCAATACTGGAGAGCAGTGACCAGTGGTAACCTGGGTGCTGGTGAGATGAATATCTATGATGCTACCAATATCCGTCTGCGTAATGTGCAGGTGAACTACAGTCTGCCTAAAAAAGTATTTGGCCGTATGCCTATACAGGCAGCGAAAATTGGAGTATCCTGCAATAACGTATGGATGATTTCCAGCCATATGAACGGACTGGATCCTGAGTCTGTATTTGCGATAGGTTCCAACGCTACCGGTTTTGAAAATGGTGCGCCTCCAACCACCCGTTCTTTCCTGGTGAACCTTAGCCTTAGTTTCTAACCTTTAATTGCAACTGAAATGAAAAGAATCCTCATAAAATCAGGTTTGTCACTGGCAACTTTTTCCATGCTGTTGTCTGCCTGTAATAAATTTGAAGACCTGAACAAAAACCCGAAGGAAGCTAATGAAAGCCAGGTGCAGGAAGAGTTTCTGATCAATGGTTCTATCATCAATGCACAGATGGACCCGGGCGTAGCTGAACGTTCCTTCGTGTTGATCTGGAAAGCCGCTGCTCACCAGCAACTGGATGATGGTATTACTTCCGGTATCGGAAATGATGAATGGTCCAATGCTTATTATACTTCCTGTACTGGCTGGCTCACCAGCATTAATGCTGCCATTCAGCTGAGTGAGCAGAAAATTCAGGCCGGCTCTGTTAATGAATATACCAGCAATCTCCTGCAGGTAGCCCGTATCTGGCGTGCTTATCTGTTGAGCGAACTGTCCGACAACTATGGTCCTGTTGCTATAGATGCTTATAAGAGCACTAATCCTGACTTTGCGAGTGTAAAGGATGTGTATTATTATCTGCTGGCTGAACTGAAAGATGCCAGTGCCAAGCTGAAAACAGACCAGGCTCCTACAGAAGCCATGAAAAAGCTGGACCCTGCATATAACTACGATTTCAAAAAATGGCAGCGTTATGCTAACTCCATGCGTCTGCGTCTGGCCATGCGTTTATCTGAAGCAGATCCTGCCAAAGCCAAAGCAGAGTTTGAAGCTGCAGTATCCGGTGACCTGATCACTGATATGAGCCAGGCTTTCCAGGTACAGGAAAAACCAGGATGGGACCCGCTGACCGGTGTAATGAGCCGCGAGTGGAATGAGCAGATGATGTCTACTACCATGGAGAACCTCTATAACGGTTTAGGTGGTGTTAAAACTGCTGACCAGCTGACTGATGCTGTTTACCAGCCTTATATCAGACCAGCTGACTGGGCAGGTCTGCAACTGACCGACCATTTCCCGACTACTTCCAATGATCCGCTGGCTGGTTTCTGGTTTGACGGTCTGCCTCAGACCATCGATCCACGCGCCTATAAAGCGTTTATCCCTGGTGGTGATTTCTCCAATCCTAACTTCTGCCGCTATCCTTCCTGGAACCGTAAGGCATGGGAACAAACAGCGCGTCCGCTGATGAAAAATTCTACAGACACTGCTGTATTACTGGATGGTAAAATGGCCTGGAATGGCTCTACCAACGGTGACTGGGGTGATAAAGGAACCAACAACCGTTCCTACTTCTGGCCTGCGGCTTATCCCCGCATGACGCAGCAGTTCCGCAGCAGCACCAGCAAACGTATCTTCTTTGCTCCATGGGAAGTACAGTTCCTGATTGCAGAAGCAGCCGTAAGAGGATGGAATGTTCCGGTATCTGCCAAAGCAGCCTATGAAAAAGGTATCGCGCTGAACTTCGAATACTGGGGCGTATCCAACTTCCTGGGAACCTACCTGGCTTCCAGCGATTACAACACAGTAGGTACTTCCGTAAACTTTGACCATATTGCTGAGCCTCCGGTAAGCCATACCATGAACTTCAAAAATGGTTATACCGGCGCAGCCGGCACTGTGGATATCAAATATCCGGTTAACAATCTGTATAAAAACGGATCTGCGAAAAATGACCAGCTGACCAAAATCATTACGCAGAAATATATTGCGCAAATGCCATGGTTACCGCTGGAAGCATGGAATGATCAGCGCCGACTGGGATTACCATTCTTCGAGAATCCGAACGTAGAACAGGCACTGCCTGGTCTGCCGGCCCTCAGCTCTTCCAACTACATGACGAGCAGCGTGAAGAATTTCCCGCAGCGTATCAAGTATCCTGCTCTGGTAAGAAATACCAATCCGAAAGGATATGATCAGGCCGTACAAAATCTGGGTGGTGCAGAAGAAATCACTACGCCGCTGTGGTGGGCTAAAAAACAATAATTTTTTGCCTAAACCATAACTGTCACCGGGGCTGACCACATCATGGTCAGCCCCTTTTATTTATAAAGCCGCCATTTCTTTCAGGAAGATATCTTCCACCATTTTTATTTCCTTGTAGTAGATGGTTTTTTTCCTGGACCCGAAATAAAGTGTGTTCTCCACACAAACATCCCCGTCCCATACTACCTTTATTTTACCGCTTTTAATCTCATCCCGGCAAAGAAAATCAGGTATGATGGCAAACCCTTCGTTGCCACCCAGGCAGCGTACAATAGAGCTGATATTGGGCACAATATAGTTGGGCTTGAAGTCGATGTTCTGCCGCAGGTTCAACTTCCAGAAACGTTTGAGATGTTCCATATCAGCAGCGGTGCTGTACCATATCTGTTGTTTGAGCCATTGCTCCAGTTCGGCTATCCTGGCTGATTTGAGCCGTTCGTCTTTTACAGTGGCATCTTTCAGTAATGTTTTAAGCTGTTTGATATTGGTGCTGGAACCGCATACCATCACGATTTTTTCTTTGGAGAAAGGTTTGAATTCGAGGTTGGGCAGATCACTTTTTTCCGGCGTCACGATCATGTCCAGCACGCCTTTGTCAAGGTCATGGATCATTTCGGGGTATAAACCGAATTTGACGATCACATTAAACGGGAGGGAAGAAATATATCTTTCGAGGGTGAACTGAAATGTCTCGAAACACATACCGATGCTGATGGTGGCGCGGCCTTCCCGGCTGCTGCGGTGAAACACCTGTTCAGCCATTTCCAGGCGGCCCATAGGCTCCTGGATAAAGTTGTACAGCACTTTAGCCCTTTCTGTAGGGACCATCTTTTTGGCAGAGCGGTCAAATAAGGTGTAGCCGGTGGCCGCCTCCAGGGAATTGAGGTGCAGGCTGACGCCGGGTTGCGAAATATATAAAGCCTGTGCTGCCGCGGTAAGGGTACCTTTCTCATAGATGGTTTTAAAGGTCCGCAGCCATTCCATATTAAGATTCATGATCTATCATTTTTCTGATGCAAAGGTACAATTTAACTTATTTTGATGATAGTGTTATCTGTGTGAATTTTGTCCTGTGAAATTTTTAAAACGAATTTGGACATGCTTTTTACACAACATACAGTAGGAAAAATTACACTGAACAACAGAATCGTGATGCCACCTATGACCCGCTCCAGAGCTGGTGAAGGAGATGCTGCCACCGATATGATGGCCGAATATTACGGACAAAGAGCTTCTGCCGGCCTCATCATCGCGGAAGGCACACAGATAAGCCGTCAGGGCCAGGGTTATGCCTGGACACCTGGTATCTATAGCCCCGAACAGGTAGCCGGCTGGAAAAAAGTAACTGCAGCCGTACACCAGAAAGGCGGACGCATATTTGCCCAGTTATGGCATGTGGGCAGGTTATCCCATGTATCGCTGCAGCAGGACGGGGCGTCACCTGTGGCTCCCTCCGCTATCCTGGCCGAAGGCGTAAAAGTCGCGATACCAGCTACCAGCAAAGGACCTGCCGGCGGTGTGCTTATGGAACAGCATTCCATGCCACGGGAACTGACCATCCCTGAAATCAAAGTCATCGTTAAAGAATACGCTGAAGCTGCCAGAAACGCCATCGCTGCCGGATTTGACGGGATTGAGCTGCATGGGGCCAATGGTTACCTGATAGAACAATTCATCGACTCACAAACCAATCATCGTACTGATGAATACGGTGGCTCCCTGGAAAACAGATTACGATTTCTTAAAGAAGTGGTGACCGCTGTGGCCGACGCTATCGGCAAAGAAAAAGTAGGCGTGCGTCAGGCGCCGCTTACCACGCTGATGGGCGCGCAGGACGACCATCCGGAAGAAACCTACATCGCGGCCGCTAAAATGCTGAATGAAATAGGCGTCGCCTATATCCACGTTGCGGAAGCCGACTGGGAAGAGGCGCCTGTAATGTCTGCCGGTTTCAAGGAAGCCTACCGTTCGGCTTTCTCCGGCACGATGATCTATTCCGGTAAATACACCAAAGCCAGGGCCGAAGAGGCATTACAGAAAGGATGGGCAGACCTGATCGGTTTCGGCAGACCCTTTATCGCCAACCCTGACCTGCCTTACCGCCTGCAACACGATCTCCCGATGAATACACCCGACAGGACCACCTTCTTCGGTGGTACCGAAAAAGGATATATTGATTACAGCTTTTATCAGCAGCCGGCATCGGCACAAGCATAGCATAGTGGCATGATAAGCCCGGCCATGGCTGATCCGCAAAGCCGGATCAGCCATGGCCGTTTTGTGTAACCGTTGCTGCCATATCTCTGCAACAGTGGTTATCTTTGGTAGATAACGACTCCCTATGTCTCCCAAAATCTACCGGATAAAGACTTTTTTCCTTCCTTTTCTGTGGATACTCCTGTTGTTTATAACAGGCTACAGCTTCCTGAACTGGCTGTTGTTTACCCATTATGCTGTTTTCCCGGTAAGGGAAGAAATACTGGATGTTGGATTGCCGGTTGTATTGAGTTTAGTGCCAGCCTGGGTATGGATGTGGCCCCGCATCAAAATGTTTTCGTTGCGTGAGAAGGCTGATGGGTTGTATTATTTTGTGGTGATCCTGGGAGTGGTCATTCCTTCCGTGATAACGCAATCGTATATACGAAAATTAAATGAAGGTCTGGTAAAACTGAACACTATCAGTGAAATCACACAATATCACGCTGATGCTTATCAGGTCAATAAACTGTATATCGACAAACGGCGTGCCTCCTCATGGTCGTATGCTACCATAGAAGGCAAAAACAGTACAGCGTATGTTTACCACATTTATATTGCCGCTCCGCTATTGAACGATGTGCGGGATACCGTCAGTACCCAGTGTGCGGCCTGGTACGGTGTAAGGTATCGGGCAACGATCAGCAACCGTTTATCGGAGGAGGAAAAAGACCGGCAATGCCGCCAGTATGCCCTGTTGTGTGAACAGCAATTTCAGGCTGCTGATTTAAAGGATTTTGTTTATCTCGAGCGGTTGGGTAATACGAATCAGCGGCCTTTGTTTCTGCAGGCAGCTGCCAGGAATCTCTGGTTCCAGGCCCCGGAAAATATAGTGCTGATGCCTGTGAAGGAATCGTTCGGTATAAGGGCGGATGGTTTTTTGCCCTGGATCTTTGGTACGGTGGCCGCTTTCCTGGCACTCTGGCTGGTTATGTGCCTGTATACGGAGTTAAAGATACCGGAGCAGATGGCCGGAAAACAGCCACCAGACTGGAGGTGGCCAGCAACCCATCTGCTTGCCTGGATGATGGGTTCTTCTTTGTTCTTCGGGTTGATAACGCATGCGGTGGCCTATGGCCTGACAGCATTGGGCGCCAGTTCGCGGCCACTGGTACAGGGTGGTCAGTGGTGGCGGTTGTTACTCAGTATTTTTCTGAACATTACCATTTTACAGGGCTTCTATACCGTGGTTTTTTACCTGGCAGGTTATATACTGGAGCCATTGCTGAAATGGAAGTGGCTGTTGTTATGGCTGGTATGCGGGCTTGCGGGAAATATTATGAGTATAGTTATGAATCCTGACTATCTGTTCTTCGGGGCTTCCGGAGCGGTGTTGGGCTGTTGGGGCTTTTTGCTGGTATTTATTTTTGCTGGTGTGTTTTCGAAAGATACTGGTACCAATCTGTTGTATGCGATAGGGTGCCTGGCGGTGGTGGTATTAGGGCTATTGCTGGGCTTAAAAGGTACTTCCGATAGCGCTGCCGATCTGGGTGGGCTGGCATGTGGTATACTGCTGGGCATACTGTACTACCGGAAGCACCGTGACCTGGCTGTTTATAAAGACTGATATGGCATAGCATTCAATAATATGTATTCCCGGTGATAGCCGTTAAATTTTGCGTCCTTGTCGGAAAGCAGGACGGGCCTGGTGACGATCAGTTCATCGCTGATTACGATGCCTTTACGGAAGGTGGTAATGCCTGTCCAGTGGGATGTGCCGGTTTTGAGCTGCAGCCGTAGTTTTTTCCCTTCCAGGGTAGTGATGTCGAGTTGTTTGGGATCGTTGTCATGTGGCCCTTCACTATGACCTTCTCTTTGCAGGGTGATGGTTTGATGCTGTTCATCTATTGAGATGACTTTTACCGTTTGTGTGCCCACACCGCCCAGTTCCCAGGGGATGGTAATTTTGTTTTGCCAGGTATCTCCTTCGCGGACGCTGGCAGGTATGGGGCCCCAGATCAATTCGTTGTACAACAGGCTGCTGGCGCTGGTATTGGTATAGGTTTTATCCTGGTAGGTATTGTTGCCGTCCAGGCCGATGACGGAAACGGAGCGGCTGATGGGCCGGCCGTCGTAGAGGTCCGCTTCCTGGAATACCGGTTTCAGGGGATTGTTGTCTGTCACCTGATAGGTGCTGGTACCACTGATTCTGAATACGAGGGGGGCGAAACTGTCTCCGGAATAGGTAATGGTCCTCGAATAAATATTGGCCAGTGAATCCCCTTTGGCCAGCTGAGGCATTAAATACGTCTTACCTGTTTGGCATCTGCCTTGATAAGGTATTGTTAATATTAACAGTAGAAATAGTAATGGCTTCATACTTTTCTTATATTTTGATTTTATGGGTTAAAGGTGGGCATAATGTGACAACAGCGGAAATCATTTAAACGGGAGCAAGCATATTTTCAACTACCGGGATTACTCATTCAATATTTCTGTCTGTGCAATGGAGGGGGTGGCATTATTTATCGTCTTAATAGTACTACAACTGCTTTTGATGCTGCAAACCTTTATCTGTACTTGCAAGGGATGGGCCGTGTTTTTTTGCTTACTGTTGTCAGCCCGAATGGTTTGTGGACAAGGTTCCGCGATGACCCGAGGAAAGGTGGTGAACAAATTCACAGAGGAACCATTACCATATGCTACCGTGTACTGGAAATACGCCGATCATGGCGTAATGACAGACAGTGCCGGCGAATTTAAATTAAAAAGAAGCACACGGACCAGCGATACGCTTATTGTCCGCTATGTGGGATATGTTACGAAAGCTATACCGCTGGCAGCTACAGACCAGGTGCCGCTGGTGATACCGCTGGAAGCCACCATGAACGTGGGCGTAGAGGTAAAAGCCAAAATGGACAAGGGGCTGGTATGGTGGCGGCAGGTAGTAGCTCACCGGGCAGAGAACGCACCCGGACATTACAATAGTTATTACGCAGAACTGTATAATAAGCTGGAGATAGATCTCTCCAATATCAACAAACAACGCTGGGAACGTTCGCGTATCATGAAACCGTATGCCTTTGTAGCTCAGCGGGTAGATACCACCTCCGAAACAAAGCCTTTCCTGCCGGTGTTTCTCAGCGAATCCGTTTCCGATTATTATGTGGCCGGCTCTCCGGCCAAAGTGAGGGAAGAGATCCGCGCCTTAAACACCAGCGGTATCAAAAATGAGTCGGTGATGCAATACCTGGGAGGCATCAACCAGAAAATCAATACCTATGATAACTACCTGTATATCTTCGGACGGGAATTTATCAGCCCGGTGAGCAGCGTGGGCGACCGCTACTATCATTACAAAGGATTGGACACCGTTATACAAAACGGTCAGCAATATTTTCACCTTGCCTTTACTCCCCGTCGGGAAGGAGAAAACCTTTTCTCCGGCGACTGCTGGATACAGGCTTCCACCTGGGCTTTGCAGAAGATCAGCCTTTCGGTGTCAGGAGCAGTGAACATTAACTTCGTAAAAAGACTGGACATTATCCAGGAATTCAGCCAGCGCAACGAAAAAGAATGGGTGGTGACCAAAGACCGTTTTATCGTGGAACTGGCTTTTCTGGGGAAAGGAAAAACAACCTTTATCGGCAGAAAAACAACGTTGTACCATAACATCGCTGTGGACCAGGATTTTATCGTCCGGAAACTGAACGAGAACCGCCGTAAGGAAGAAGTAGTAATACCAGACAGTGCCACTGTCATCGGCAAAAGTTATCTGGAACAACACCGCCCTGATCCACTGACTACCAATGAAAAACATGCTATAACGTTGGTGGATACACTAAAATCGATGCCTTCTTTTAAAAAGCTCAGTAACACGCTTACCTTCCTGGTGGATGGGCATATTAAAATGGGTAATGTAGAAATAGGCCCCTGGTATAAGTGGATCAGCCGTAACAGGATAGAAGGGATGCGTTTCCGTTTTGATCTGGGCACTACACCAGAGTTCAGCCGTAATCTGCGATTGTATGGTTATCTGGCCTACGGTACAAAAGATGAATCCCTGAAAGGGAAAATGGCAGTGTCTTATATATGGCCCGGTGATAATGGCTGGAGTACGCTGGCTTCCTACAAAGACGATCTTGATAATAATCAGCGCGGCTTTAACGGAGAGGAGGTATCTCTGGATAACATCTTTGGCCAGGTGGTACGCCGGCATGGCATCCCGCAGAAATTTATCCGCGAACAGGAAATGCAGCTGACGGTAAGGAAGCGGTTCCCTGAGCAGTTTTCTCTGCAGGGCACTGTTTCGCGAAGCCAGTATATCACCTATGATCCGCTGCCACCGCACAGTATATTCCGGTCATCTCCCAATGACAGAAGCCATATCGTGAATGCTGAGCTCAGGCTGGGCTTACGGTATGCTCCGGGTGAGAAGGAAATACGCACTTTCCGCAAAACACGCAGAGTAAAGAGTAATCTGCCGGTGATTGATGTGGCTTATGCAATTGCTCCATCCGGTGTGCTCAACAGCCGGTATCAGTATCATAAAGTTAATTTCAGTATACAGCAGCAGTTTCCGCTTAACCGCTGGGGACGCGTGAATTACATGGTTTATGCCGGAAGGATTTTTGCAGACAAACTACCGTTTGTATTACTGCAGATCCATCCGGGTAATGAAACCTACTATTATAATAAAGATGCTTTCAGCCTGATGAATAAATATGAGTTTGTGAGTGACCGTTATGCGGGCTTCAACATAGAACATAACTTCAATGGCAAACTACTGAACCTGTTGCCTTTTATGCGCAAAACGGGTATCCGTCAGTTCTGGAATGCAAAAGCTGTAATAGGGGACCTGTCTCATGCTAACCGCGTATACAATCAGATAGAATACGGCCGTTATGGTATGCGTTCCCTGGATGGGAAAGTATATACCGAATTGGGTACCGGCTTTGATAACATTCTTCGTTTCTTCCGGGTAGATGCTGTATGGCGGCTTTATCCGCAGAAGGGAAATGTGTCTTACAGCAGTTTTGGTGTGTTTGGGAGTTTCAGATTACAGTTCTGATGTGCTATCTGTCCCGGAAAATAATACGCATTAACAAAAAAGATTAAATAACATGAAAATTATGCCTAAATTGAAGTAACATTAAAACGTTATTTTATGATCTGGACTATTATTATCGGCGGTATTGCCGGTTGGCTTGCCGGTAAACTGATGCGTGGTGAAGGGTTCGGGATAATTGTAGATATCCTTGTGGGTATTGTTGGCGGCTGGCTGGGTGGCTGGCTTTTTGGTAAGCTGGGCCTGCATATGGGCAATGGCCTGATAGGGTCGCTGATAACTGCCCTGGTAGGGTCTGTCATTCTGATATGGTTGGTCCGGCTGGTAAAGCGAGGATGATAACAGATTGTCAAAAAAAATTGCGCCGGCCGTAAAATGGCCGGCGCTTAACGTTTATGTATATACGTAAATGCCTGTTGTTTCCTTTTTTGTTTTGAAAATTATTCTGCTACTTTAATATACCCCCATCCTTCTTTTTGTTTGGTGATGATTTCATAGATGGCGTCGGGCACAACCTGTACGCCGGGAATCAGTTCACTGGCGTTTTTGTTGTTTCTTTTCATGGTGGCGCCACATACTTTAATGTTCAGGTTTTTATGATTTTTGATGAGGTCGGAGATGGCGGGTTCCACTTTTGATTTATCTTTTAGTACCATGTCCAGGGCATCTCCGTATACGGCTACTTCGAGTTGTGCGTTGGGATTGCCCTTCAGGATACCATTGAGTTGCCGTATAATGGTGTTTTGTGCATCCGGGTTTTTACTGGTGATATCGAAGATTACTTTATAGTCTGCTTGTGCATAGCAGAAAATGTAACCCAGTAAAAGTGTAAAAGTGATTAGCAGCTTTTTCATAATGATCATTTTTAGGTGGATTACTTTTTTTTATGCTGCCGGGCGATAGGCCCGAAGGGCCCGTATTTGTGTTGTATAGCGGAGTAAGTATCGCTGAAAGGGCCGTAAGGATGATCAGGCGGTTTAGTACGGATATCGGGCCAGTCGGCCGGGAATGCTTTTTCCGGCCGGGGCTGTGAGTTGACGAAAGCCGCCACGTTCCAGGCTTCTTCATCGCTGAGTTGCGGATGCTGGTAATCGATGCCCTGCGGCATGTTATATTTGACATAACCGGCGAATCTGGATATTCTGTATAGTCCGGCTCCGGTGTTATAACTGTTTGGACCCCAGAGCGGAGGATACAGGTATTCTGTGCTGCCGGGTTTACGTTCACCTGCACCATCCGGGCCATGGCAGCGCTGGCATTTTTGCAGAAAAACGATCTTGCCTTTCGAGGTGTCTGCCGGTATTGGAAGATATTCCAGGTCTTTGATACCGCTGCCGGGTGTTTTATAGCCTTTGGGCAGATCTTTTCCGAGCCAGTGTATATAAGCGATGATGGCCTGTAGTTCGTGGCTGTTGCTGTCGAGTGCCTGGCCATTGAGACTACGGACAAAACAATCGTTTACTTTTTTTTCTATCGACTCCACTGTGCCGCTGCGGGCTCTGAATTTGGGATACAAAGTGGCTGTACTGCCGTAGTTGTTACCCCAGGGCCTGGTGCCGGCGTCGAGGTGGCAGTTCTGGCAATTCATACCATTGCTGATGGCTGCTACACGGCCATGCGGACCGAGATACTGCGCAGTATGCGCGATCAGTTCACGGCCATATCGTATCTGCTCGCCTTCGGTGGTATGGGGAATGGAGGCGGTATCCGGTGCCATCCACAGATCTTCCTCACCTTCCACCCACACGTTGGCGCGGCGTAGAAGTTGTCTGATCACCAATACCAGGCTTACGGCCAACAGTCCTAATAGTATTACCGTACGCCATTTTATTTTTTTCATCCTGCAAAACAATAACCACAGTTTTTCTCCTGTGCACGTGTGATGGCCCACAATCCCGAAGGCAACAACTGTACACCAGGCAACATGCCATCTGTCCATTCTTTTTTCACTGCCTGGGGATCGAGAGACATTTTTTGTGCTGCCACAGCACTGTACACAGTAATCGCCATATTACAGGCGCCGAACAGTACACCGCTGGACTGTAGGTCATTAATACCAATGGCCACATTGCCGATGCCAGGGACAGTATAATCACCTGGTTTAGGCTCCCAGAAAGGATTCCGTGTGGCCGCCGCTTTGGTCTTAGGATCATCTATTTTGAACATTTCACCCAATTTATATTTTTCCCATAGCTCATTTTTCAGGGCATAAGGGATCGCTTCATGCCGTAGTACCACTACAGCGCAACAATCTTTTTCGGGTGTACCGGCAGCATGATTGCTGATCAGAAATACCCTGGGCCAGGCGAAGGGATATATTCCGTGGGGTTGTGGAACATCCAGTACCATCCTGTGTTTCCCTTTGATTTTACTTAGCCAGTTTTCAGCACTGTTGGTGCTCATATGTTTGCTTTCCTGATCTACAGCAGTCCCGATGCCAAAGGAAATGGAAGGTATGCTCAGCATGGTCGCTCCTGCAATCATCTTCCCCAGAAAATCACGGCGGTTGGTACCCCCATTACTTGGATTGTTCATAACATTTGAATTTAGAGGTGTACAAGGATCGGCTATTTATAATAGGCGCCTTTCCCATAAGATGTGGGCAGATACCTGAAGAGAACGGGAAATAAATGTAGATAATTAAAGCAGCGTCCTGTCGGATAAAAGTGACAAAATTTATAGCGTCCACAGCTGGTCTGTGTCTTGCAGCGCATCTGAAAACTGATGGGGCAGGCAACGGGTGAAATAGCGGAACTCATTGATAAAATGGGTCTGGTCGCAATACCCGGTTTGACTTGCCAGCAGGCCCCAATGAGGATAGCGCATCCTGGTCAGGTATTCAATAGCTTTCCGGAAACGTACAATACGGCAAAACATTTTCAGATGCAGCCCGGTTTGTTCGAGGAAAGTACGTTCCAATGTACGTTTGGTAAGGAATACGGCTGTTTCCAGTTGCCGGATGGTGATATTACCATTGGCCGCCAGGATGAGCCGTATGACTTCTTCAATATTTCTTCCGGCGAAATGTTTTTGTGCGCTCAGCTGTTCCAGAAGATAGGATTCCAGGATATGGATCTGTTGCTCGAGATTGTTACAGGCCCTGATACGATGCCCTGTTTCAAGGATCTCCGGGCCAAGGAACACAGACAGGTCGGTGCTTTTGTTACAGCACAGATGGGGCGGAATCCTGAAAAACCTGTACCAGGCGCCAGGTTGAAGGCTGGCCACCAGATGTTTCATGCCTGGTGCAATATACCATTCGCAGATGCTGTCGTGTGGTCCTGTTACGATGGCAGGAGCGAGGTATTGCCGGTGATGTACATCATAGACGGTTCTTTCCTGTCCGAGGTTAAATAACAGGTGCTGGCTGTAGTGTGGTAAAAGGGTCATGCGCCTGTTGCTTTCTTCCGGGAAATCGCTTTCCAGGACCTGATAGGAGCGAATGTAGTTGTGAAGCAACCCATGAGGCTGAAAATGCCGGACTTTAAACATGTTCAGGCGCTTGAGGAGAACCCAATGCAGCACAAAGGTCACAAAATTTCCTGAAGGAAACCGTAACTGTTTAACAGACGGATTAGTTGACCATTCCCTGCAAAGCTTGTCTGGCGGCCTGTACAAACAGCTGGAGACTTATTCTGGCATCATCGGGGAAACCGTTGTCTGCTTCGAGGAAAGCGGAAGCCTGCTGGTGGAAGGTGCTGTATTGTTGCAGGCAGAAACTTTCAAAAAGCAATACATAGTTGCGGATGAGCTCCTGTTCTGTTGTCTGGGGCTGGTAATGTTGTACGGCTGGTATGAGGTCTACCAGAAAATGATGCGCATGATGCAGGAAAAGCGGACCATGCAATTGTTTGGTCAGCTGCTTTAATGTTTGAGGCATCACCTGATAGAAGGACAGATTGCCTCGTTGCTGGTAGTAGGTTGCGTGTTCAGCTGCCGGTATTTTGAGATCGGGGAGTAAGGGGGCGCTGCCGCTGAGCAGGAAGATCAGGATCTGGGAGGCTGTTTGAACAGCCTGTGCTGCTTTTCCGGCGGCAAATGCTATACGGGCAACATGATGGTATTGTTGTATCCGCTCAAAAAACAGGTGGTGATAGCCTTTGGCTTCCATATGTTTGAAGAGCAGCATGGTATCTTCCACCATGGCCGTGGCGGCGCTCAGGTTGCGGGTTTTGTAGAGGTAATAGGTTTTTTTCAGCAGATAATCCAGTTGCAATACATGCCATAGATGGGTATGGATGGGCAGTTTGTCCATATAGTGTTTACTTCTGGTGAAGTAATGGTCTGCCTGATGGATGCGGCCGCCCCTGGCGTGATGGAGGCCTTTGGCATTATAGCTGGATATGGCATGGAAGGTACATTTTTCATGATGACTGAGCGGTTTCAGTAACAGCTCGTGGGAATAATCTTCCAGTTTGGCTCCGGTGGTATGGAGTGTAGTCGGTGTAATCTTATTGAGCATAGATTTTTTTTAGCATGAAACCGGCGGGTTACAGCTTTGGAAGCAGGCCGGCAGAGAGTAATACACGGTTAGGCAGGTTTCTGCTGAAGACAGGGCAATCGTCGTTGCTATCATCTGTTTTCAGTGTGTTGCCGCCGCAGAGTGGTAGTTGCTGGCAATACCTGCAAGGGCAGCCGGTGGCAAACAGGTGTTGAACAAACGTATCGGTGTAATACTGGGCAAACATTCTGGTAGAAGGATATTGGTGCAGGCGGTACAGTTCTTCCTGTTCCAGTACGGCCGGGACTTTGAGTATCTGTATGGTGCCGGGCTGGAGGCTGTTTTCCAGTAGTTGCTGGAGGCTCACCTGCATATCGGGTCTTACGCTGAAGGCAGCTGGCGGGAGCCATTCACAACGGATATTCTGGGCGCTCATGAATTTCATGAAAACCAGTTCATCGGCTTCAGACAGGTCGGGATAACAGAAAAGGGTGGCCTGTGGAAGGGCAGACAGTCGTTGTAATATATTGATCATCTGGGCGTCCCAGTTAGTCCAGCAGTTACCGGTAATGAGCAGGGTAATGCTGAGCTGCAGATGGGGGATGGATTCCAGTTGTTTGGCCAGGTGTAGCAGCATGATAACGGTATTGTCTATACGTTTTGGCTGCCACAGGTTGCCGATTACCAGGTGGATGTTGTTTTGCAGGGTATGTTTTAAAGAGGGGGCAACAAAGGCATCTTCCGGATGAAGGTAAAGCATCTGGAAGGCAAAGTCTACCCGGTAGGTATTGCTCAGCTGCAGCAGATGCTGGTCGAGATGATGCAGCCAGGAAAGGTCCATATTGTGTTCCTGGAGTACGAGCAGCAGCCGGATGGTATGTTTAACATCTTTTACTCCGGCAGCCGGCAGTTGGCGGCATGCGGAGGCAATACCCTGATGGAGCTGTGTGATAAATATATTGTCGGGTTCCGGATGAAACGGCAGCAGCAGCGTGGTGGTATTAATGGCATGATCAGCTGCGATAGACAGGTTGCGGGTGATGATGGTGTCTGTTTCATATTCATCTGAGGGCACCAGCATTTCATGCTGTATCAGTGTTCTGAAAAGGGGCATGGGCAGGTCCTGGTGTTCTCCGGCATGTATAATGTCAAGGTATGGGCGGGATATGCGAATGGTCTTACCGGTCCGGGTGCTGTACAATAGTTTGTCAGCAGCATGGTCCTGTTCAAATGCTGGGATGGATATTTCCATGGTGAACCTGGATAGCTTGAACTTCATCATATTTAGACCTTATTCTTGATATAATCGTTACTGTTAGGGATACTGGGTAATCAGTTCTGGCAAGGTATTCGGAGCAGGAAGCAGCGGTTTTCAGGACATACAGGTCCATGGCTACAGGCTACGGTACTAAATAAAACCCTGTTCAGAGCTGGTAGCCTGGTCTGCCGGTCCTCCGGATAGGTGGCCGGAAAGAGGACTCCTGCCGCCGTAGCAACAGGAGTGCTCTCGTCAGCCAGGTTACCTGTTATTACCTTTGCTCTGCGGGGTAACAACGATGGATGTAAAGTAGGGTTGATATGGATAGTCTGAATATTTTTATGGATATATTTCCCAGGGAATGATAGCTGTCGTGTTTGGCATTTAGTTGTCAGTAGTGTTTGGCATTTAGTTGTTTTCTGATTTCAAATTTGGTGTTTATAGCCCGCTGGATGAAACTTTTTAGATGTAATGTGCTTCTTCCACGATAAAATGCACTTTCCCTTCAACATTATGTTTTATCAGTTGAATTATAGGCATTTAACATATTCATAATATGTTAAACCAGGATTTAATTCCTTACCTATAAATTTTTTTACTTATTTTCCGGTACAAAAGCAACTGAAATCTAATCGAACAAGCTTTTGTGAACGACCAATGCTAACCTTTTTTAGACGTAATGCCGGTGAAGTGCCAACAGCGCGACAGTTACTGACAGATAGATTTGCCCTTTTCCTGTCAGACAAAAAATACACCCGGGGTATCAGATGGACGATCCATTTGGTAATGTGGCTGGCGATGATCCTTTTGTATACGATGATGATGTCCACATATTTTTCCGAAAGTATGAGCGTAACCATGGTGCTGGTGACGAGGAATATCGTAGGCTCTATGGTATTTTTTTATTTTACTTTTTATTTCGTGATACCGCTGATGTTGCGGGGGTATGTGGTGCCGGCTATCCTTTGTTTGTGTCTGCTTTTTTATTTCTGGTCGGTGATCAGTTATCTTTCTTCCCTATTGCTGGTGGAAGATTTTTATCTGACCAACGATCAGTTGAAGCGTGAGCTGATGCGGGTAGTAGGAGGAGGCTGGTCCACGACTTTCAGTGTGATGCATATTCTTCGGATATCCCTTGGGGTTATAATGGTAGTAGCACCTCCCATGGTTCTGAAACTGGTGGTAGACTTTACACGTTCTGCCACCCGTAGTCTGCGGCTGGAGCGGGATAATCTCAACCTGGAAGTAAGTTTTCTGAAATCACAACTGAATCCGCATTTTTTATTCAACACCCTGAATAATATTTATTCGTTGTCGATCCGGAATGATTCGCTGGCATCAGACCTGATCATGTACTTGTCTGAGATGATGCGTTACACCCTGTATGATTCCAATACAGAGAAAGTAGCCCTGAGCAAGGAAGCAGAGTTTCTGAGAAACTATGTGGAACTGGAAAGCATCCGTTATGGAAAAAATGCTGACATTTATTTTAAATGTGATCCGGAAAGTCTGGAATTGCATAAGATTTCACCATTGTTAATGTTCCCTTTTGTGGAAAATGCGTTTAAATATTCGCATAGCACCACAGCAGACCATTGCTGGATTCATGCTTCCATGCAGATGGAAGATGGCCGCCTGGTTTTTGAGATTGCCAACAGTAAAGGCGAGATACCCAAAAATAAAGAAGGGGTGGGAGGCATCGGCCTTGCCAATACCCGTAAACGCCTGGCACTGCTGTATCCCGGAAAACATGACCTGAAAATTGTTAATGAACCGGATGTGTATAATGTGAAACTTGTGCTAACATTGATATAACTGTTTTATGGACCAGATGATTACCTGTCTTGTAGTAGATGATGAACCATACGCAAGGGACCTGATGGAAAATTATATATCCAGGATTCCTTATCTCCAGGCGGTGGCTTTCTGTGAGAAAGCCTTTGACGCCATAGATGTACTGCAGCAACAATCCGTCGACCTTTTGTTTTCAGACATTCAGATGCCGAATATCAATGGTATTGAAATGATCCGTTCCCTGAGCAATCCGCCTTTTGTGATTTTTGCCACTGCTTCTCCCGACTATGCGGTAGATGGTTTTGAGCTGGATGCGGTAGACTACCTCGTAAAGCCTATTTCATTCGAACGTTTCCTGAAAGCTGTCAATAAAGCGAGGGGCCATATACAGCAGAAACGCCCGCAAGCCTTGCCTGCGGCTCCGCCGGCACCACCCGTGGCCAACCACCTCTTCGTAAAGGATGGCTACAAACTCTCCAAAATACTTTTTGAAGATATCTACTATATCGAAGGCATGAAGGATTACATCAAACTGGTATGTAAACAGAAAAATGTGATCACCTACATGCGCATGAAAGCCATTGAAGACGCCTTGCCGGAAGATCAGTTTATCCGCATTCACAAATCATATATCGTAAGGGTCCAGGCTATCAAGTCGATCATCGGCAATACGGCCGAACTGATCAACAACGAGTCTGTAATCATCTCCAAATCCTGCCGCGCCGATCTGAATAAACGACTGGGCATTAGTGGGTCACAGGAGAAATAGCCTATATCTATACTATATTTTTCAGGGCCATCCAAAGCGGATGGCTTTTTTAATGCTTGTATCCATCACTATTTTAACGGATGATGTCGCTGTCATCTTCCGTTCGTCGAAGACAACCCGCATTACGTCTAATAAAATGTGTTAAAATGTGGAATATTCGGATGTTTGTAAGGTCATCATTAACCAATGTCAACTAACACGCATTAAACGAATTGTATGAAAAAATCAGCTATATCCTCGGATTCCGCCTTCCAGCTTACGCTGGATAAAGAAATCATCTCCAAAGCAGACGCAATGGATATCGAGAATCTGAACTTTATGAAAAAACTGCCGGAAGGATCTCAATTTTCACTTCTTCCTACTGTTCCAATTACTACTTTCAGCTTCAGCGCTAAAACACTGCTGACTAATATCTGATTTTGTTTCCCCACCCTTTCATCTACCGGTTGTCAGTACATGACTTATGCAATACAGGTGCGCAATAATAGATGACGAACCACTGGCGCTGGATATACTGGAAAGTTATATTCAACGGACGAATCAACTGAAGTTGATTGCGAAAACCAGTCAGCTAGCCACTATTATACAGCTGGTAGATGAAAAAAGGGTAGACCTGGTATTGCTGGATCTCAATATGCGAGGGATCAATATGGACAGCCTGCAATACCTGCTCAGTAAGGATTGTCGATTTATCCTGGTTACGGCATATCCCCGTGACGTACTGACGGATAAAGGCCTGGACAGCGAATTTGGCTATATAGCAAAACCAGCCAGTTACAAACGTTTTATCAAAGAAGTGGAAAGAGTGGTCGAAGGAGTAACTCATCACTAAAATATATCATTGCCCATTGCCGGGTTTAATGGCAGGGTAGTGCAGGGCCATCACGTCTAGCATTGGTCTGAAAATAAATCCGGTATATTTATATTTACTGGAGCTCCTGTACTACACCTGCCGTTAACCAGGCGGCTAGATGTTTTTTTGATCAAACCGGATTGCTGTTATGTCAGAACTCGTGCCACTCAACTTTTATCTGCTTCGTTTGCCCCTGCTTCCTTTTGGGAAGCCGGTTCAACTGCCGGAAGAACATATTGCTTTTGCGACAGCAATAGCTACTATCTATGAAAACCCACTTTTACAGGAAGCCATTTACCTGGCCAGCCCCGCCTTACATCAGGAAATGATGAAATGGCTCCACTCGCCCGCCCAATCAGATACCAGACATCAGAAGTTAATCCTCGCCCTTTACCGCTACCTCCTCAGGATGAGCGTAAGGGCAACCCCATATGGCCTTTTCGCCGGATGTGCCACCGGTACCATCACCGCTGCCCCATCCCGCCTGGAGGTGACGCCCACCCGTGTTATGCAAAAGATAACGAGGCTGGACATGGGCTATCTTTCCGAAATAGCCGCGGCCCTCGCCAAAGACCCCGAAACCCGCCAGAAGATCAGGTTTTTCCCCAACAACAGCCTCTATCTCAGCGGGGAGTCCTACCGGTATTTTGAATATCAGCAACAGGATAAAAGACGCCGTTATTTTCTCAGCGGATTTACCTGTACCCCCTACATCGCAGCAGTAGTGGTAGCTGCAGCCAAAGGTGCCTGGCTGTCTGAACTGGTGAATGTGCTCACCGAACAGGGCATCCCTGAAGCAGAAGCCACCAGATTCCTGCATCTGCTGATAGACAACCAGATATTAACCGCAGAAACAGATCCTGCCGTAACCGACAGTGATTATCTTTCGAGAATGATCAACCTGTTACAGGATGGCCCTGAACCCCCTGCCATCGTTGAACCTCTGCAGGCGATACAACAGCTGCTTCTTCATCAGCAGCACGGTATACAGCGGTATCAGCAGATCCGGGAAATAGTGCAGGCCTGTTTCCCCGCTATTGATGGAAAAGACCTGATACAATCCGATCTCTTTTTTACGCCGGCAGCCAATACGCTGAATGCCACCACCGTAAAACAACTGGTGTCAAAATGTGCTGCGCTGGCGGTACTCACCCGGCCCGTGGAATGTGCAGACCTGGCCACCTTCCGGCAGCAGTTCTATCAGAAATTCGAAGAGCGCGAAATACCGCTGATGCAGGCACTGGACAGTGAATCCGGTATCGGCTATGGACTGGTATCCGGCGATAATTCCAGCTATACCCCGCTGATAGATGACCTGGTGATGCCCGGTCAGAAGAATGCTGGTAATATCGCATGGAACTATTACCACCGTTTTGTGATGAACAAATATCTGGATACACAGCGGCAGGGATTAACCCGTATCGATATTACCTCCGAAGACCTGGCAGCACTGGCTTCCGAAGACCAGCAACCGGTGATGCCAGCTAGCCTGTTTCTGATGGGAGCCCTGGTGGCTGATAATGCGCAGGCCCTCGATGCCGGTGATTATTCGTTTATTCTTAAATCATTTGCCGGTCCGCAAACCTGGTCCCTGCTCGGGCGCTTTGCCGCAGGCAATGATAGCCTGGCGCAACAACTCCGGGAACAGGTACGGCAGGAACAGCAAAACAATCCGGACCGTATTATCGCGGAAGTGGTACACCTGCCTGAAGGCCGTACCGGTAATGTGTTGTTACGCCCCCGGCTATACGATTATGAGATACCTTTCCTGGCCAACGCTTCTGTAGACCAGGATTTTCAGATACCTGTCAGCGACCTGCATATCAGTGTCCGCAACAACAGGGTGGTACTGCGTTCCCGCCGGCTGGGAAAAGAAATCCTGCCCCGCCTTACCAGTGCGCATAATTTTGAACAGGGACTGCCTGCCTACAAATTCCTCTGCGATCTGCAGCAGCAGGAACATGCCAGAGGTTTCATATGGGACTGGGGTTTGTTAGGGGAACAACCTTTTCTGCCTTCCGTTCATTATGGAAATATTGTATTGAGTAGGGCCAGATGGTACCTGACAGGAAAGGAGTTTCAGTCTTTACAGTCTCAAACCAGCCCTACTGAGGTCCTGCTGACGATGTGGAAAAAGTATCATCTTCCCGATCAGGTATTGCTGGCAGAGGGAGATAATGAACTGTTGATACATATCCACAATCCATACGGACAGCAGCTGGCTGTGGAAAAACTGAAGAAAGGAAATATAGTGCTGCTGGAATATTATTTCGGCCCGGCATCCAGTCTGGTAGCGGGCGAAGAAGGTGCCTACAGCAATGAAGTGATCATCCCCGTTCTTAATAAATCCTATGTTCATCAGCAGGCCTCGCCTGCGCCGGCTCTGCCGGAAAGGGTACAGCGTGTATTCCCTCCCGGTAGCGAATGGTTATATGCTAAAATTTACTGTGGCCCCAAATGGATGGACAAACTGCTGGTCCGTGAACTGTTGCCCCTGATGACTGAACTGCGGGAGAAAGGGTTGATACAACAATGGTTTTTCCTGCGTTATCAGGACCCCGATCATCACCTGAGGATAAGACTCCTGCAAACGCCGGCACCCGCCGGCAGTAATGTGCTGACAGAGCGCTTACGGCAGCTCATTCAGCCATATATAGAAAATGATGTAGTTAAAAAACTGCAATACGATACCTATGTTCGTGAGTTGGAGCGTTATGGAGAACAAACCATGCCGCTCAGCGAAACACTGTTTTTTTATGACAGTGAGACCGCAGCAAGGCTCCTTACTTTTATCCCCCGAAATGAAACCAATGACCGGTGGCTGTTGACCCTGAAAGGAGTCGATGACCTGCTCTCCGCCTTCGGGCTGAAAGACACGGAGAAACTGGACCTGTGCCGCCAGCTGTACAACGGATTCTTTACCGAGTTTAATGGTAATGATACGTTATTATTGCAACTGAACAACAAATACCGCCGCCATATGCGGCTGATTGCTGATCTGTTGCAACAATCGCCACAACAGGCAGTATGGCCGCCACAGGTGACAGCCGTCTTTGAAGAACGTGCTTCGCGGCTGGCCGGCATACGCTGGCAGCTGCACAGCATGGCTGCAGACGGTCTTATTCCGGAAAACATGTATCTGGAGCTGTTGCCACATTACATCCATATGTTCATGAACAGGATGTTTATTGCCAACGCCAGAATGCATGAACTGGTGGTACATCACTTCCTGATGAAGTATTATACCTCCCGTGTAGCCCAGCGTGCCAGACAAATGTCATGATCTATTATTCTGTACGGAAACATTACAAGACCAATAACCCATTTACCTGGAAAAAACAGAAGGATTTTATGAAACTACTTTTAACCTCCCTGCTTTCCCTTGCCGTGATGCAGGCTTTGGCACAGAAAACATTTGTACAATGCGGTAAACTGATTGATGGTACCGGGGCGGCACCCCGCCAATCGGTCACCATTGTGATCGAAGGTAAAACCATCAATGCTATCCAGAACGGCTATACGACAGGCGGAACAGGCGATGTGACCATCGACCTGAAAGATAAAACCGTATTGCCTGGCCTGATCGATTGCCATGTGCATATTGAAAGCCAGTATAACAAAGGCTCCATACTGGACGGTTTCCGCCTGAATGATGCCGATATTGCCTATAGAGCAGAAGGCTTTGCCCGTAAAACACTGCAGGCCGGATTTACCACCGTACGGGATTTGGGCGGCACTGGTGTTAACATTGCGCTGCGCAACGCTATCAATCAGGGTCTGGTAGAAGGTCCGAACATCCTTACCGCAGGCACGGCCATTTCCGCTACCGGCGGCCATATGGACGAATCAGTAGGACTGCGTGATGAAATGCATCCTCCCTCCAGCCCTGAAAAAGGTGTGGCCAACGGAAAAGATGAACTGGTGAAAGCTGTTCGTTATCAGTTTAAAAAAGGAGCAGATGTGATCAAGATCGCTTCTACCGGTGGTGTGCTGGATCTGAGCAAAGATGGTTCCGGCGCACAGTTTACAGTAGATGAGATTAAAACAGTAGTGGAAACTGCCAAAGATTACGGTATGCGGGTTGCCTGTCATGCACATGGCGCTGAAGGCATCAAACGGGCTATCCTCGCTGGTGTCAACTCTATCGAACATGGTACTTATATCGATGATGAAGGCATGAAGCTGGCCAAACGTAATGGTACCTGGTATGTACCAACCATCATCGCCGGTAAATCAGTAGCGGATTCTGCGAAGATCCCCGGTTTTTTCCCACCTGTGATTGCGGGTAAAGCCAGCGAGGTAGGACCCAGGATGCAACAGGCTTTCGCCAGGGCTTACAAAGCCGGTGTGAAGATTGCTTTTGGCACAGATGCCGGTGTATATGAACACGGAAGAAATGCATTGGAGTTCCAGTACATGGTGGAAGCCGGCATGCCGGCCATGGCAGCCATTCAGGCGGCTACCGTGAATGCTGCTGAACTGCTGGGCATCAGTAAGGAAAGAGGATCCGTTACCGCCGGTAAAATGGCCGATCTGATTGCGGTAGACGGTGATCCTTTGCTGCATATCAAAGTCCTTTCTGACGTGAGTTTTGTGATGAAGGAAGGAAAAGTATACAAGAAAAAATAATATACGATTACAGCAGCTGGGTTTTCAGCGCTGCAATAGTACTGACATGATGAGTGATCAACAATACAATCTTTCCCTCAAAATAACCTTCTGTATTCTTAAACAGTTGGTGCTCGCTAACGCTGTCCATTGCTGAAGTGGATTCGTCGGGGATAAATATCCTGACGCGCTTCAGCAATGCGCGGGCAATGGCAATCTGTTGTTTCTGTCCGCCGGAAAGACTGATGCTGCTATCGTTTTTAAACTGAATGCCTGCGGCTTTTATGTATGTTTTAGTGTGCTATTGTCCAGATGCCTGCACTACCTGGTTTTCGCTCATCAGTGGCTTTTTTCACCAGGGTATCGCCAACGGCTATATTACCAAATATCTCGGTACCCGCATCTACGGTCATTCCCTGTCTGACATCCACCCATTCTGCTTTCCCGTCTTTTACTCTGATGACAAACTTTTTCTCTTGTGTGGTAACAACCGCAGAGAAAGGGACTATAAAGGAAGGGGTGCCTCTCTCCAGTGGAATTTTTACATAACAGAAAACACCTGCTTTTAAGTGATGGTCGCTGTTGTTTACCTGGAACTCCCACAGTTCTGTTCTGGTATTGGGATCTATCGTCTCGGACTTGCGGGTAAGTACAGCTTTAAATTGTTCGGTAGGATAGGCATCTACCCTGAAGTCTATGTTTTTTACGGCGCTGGCGGCAGCCACATAACTTTCAGGAATGGCTACACGCAGACGGAGTACTTTGTTGTTTTGCACCGTCAGCAACATAGCGTTGGTGCCTACCAGTGAGCCAGGATCGGCTTTGCGCGCGGTGATCACACCATCAAAGGGGGCTGTGATATAAAGGTATCCTGATACTGCCTTATAGGATTGTGCCTGTTTGGTAGAGGCCACATAACTGGCGCTATCGGCCAGCATTTGATTGCGGCTGCGTTCCAGGTCTGCCGGGGCTACGATACCCGGTGTACGGGCCTGTGATGCACGATACAGCCGCTCATAGTTGTCGCGGCTGGAAGCCCATTTCGCTTTGGCCGACTGCACGGCCGCTTCGGATTCTGCCAGGCGGCTGTTTATTTCCGGCGCTTCTATCACTGCCAGCACCTGGCCTTTTTTTACACGGTCTCCCATGTCTACTTTCATCTCTTTTACAAAGCCCTGTACTTTGGCAAACAGGTCTGCATTTTCGTAGGGTACCAGTTCAGCAGGGAACTCCGCTGTTTTTTTCAAAATATCCTGTTGTAGGATAAATACCGGAACAGTATCCGACGTGGTTACAGCTGCCGGTGCCTGCTGATGATGGTTACAGGCCGAAAGCAAAGCCAGTAAAGAAAAGGAGGCGATCGCCCGCATGTAGCTGTATTGTATGTTAGGAATGTTTGTCATAGTAAGTACTTTTTTCATCATCAGGATCAAGGGATACATATTTAAATGTTTTTCTTCCAACCAACAGCTGATATACATGTGGCAGGAAAAACAACACGCTGATAGCGGAGAATAATAATCCTCCTATAACGGCAATGCCTAAAGGGGCTGTTTGATCACCGCCTTCCGACAGCCCCAGTGCCATGGGGATCATACCGGCAATCATGGCAGCAGTGGTCATCAGGATGGGCCGCAGCCTGTTTTCTGCTGCCTGTAACTGTGGCGCCTCTACGTTGCTTTTCCGGTAATGTTCGGCGTTGGTGATAAACAGTACCGCATTGGCGATGGCAACACCAACGGCCATGATGGCGCCCATATAGGATTGTATGTTTAATGAATTGCCGGTGAGCAACAGAAAGAGCAGGGATCCCGCAACAACAGCAGGAATCACGGATAATGTTGTGAAAGCAACACGGAACGACTGGAAATACACAGCCATTACGAGGAATATCACCACTACGGCGATGAGTAAACCGAACTGTAGGCTGGTGAGTGTTTGTTGCAGCAATGCCGGCTGTCCGCGCAGTATGATTTTGGCTCCGTTGGGCAGCTGTCCCATACTGTTGATGGCCTTGTTTACTGCTTTAAACACAGTACCCAGGTCCTGATGGTGAACATTGGCTGTTATCGTGATATACCGCTGTTGATTCAGCCTGTCGAATTCTCCGGTGACCGTCATCCGTTTCCAGGAGGCCACTTCATTGAGGTAATGTGAGTTGCCTGTACCACCTGAAACAGGGATGGCTTCCAGCTTGCTGGTACCGTTCATTTTAAATTCGGGATATTGTACCTGCACCTGATAGGCGGTGCCGGTGCTTTTGTCGAGCCAGTAGTTGGGCGTAGTAAAACGGCTGGAAGAAGTGGCTGCCACCGTAGAGCGGGTTACCTGATCGCTGGTGAGGCCGAGCTGGCCGGTTTTTACACGGTCCATCTCTATTCTGATAGCAGGATAATCCAATGGTGTAGCGATTTGCAGATCGCGTAAAGAAGGGATGGTGGCTAGTTTTTGCCGGAGTAATACCGCTGTTTTTTTGCCTTCGGCCAGGTTTTTATTAACGATGGCGATCTCTATGGGATTGCTGCTACCGAGGTTTAACACCTGTTCTACGATATCTCCCGGCTCAAAGGATAGTTTGGCTTGGGGGATGGTTTTACCTGCTGCTGCCCGTAGTTTTTCCCGGAAGGTGGCAATGGGCATCACTCCCCGCTGTAGTTTAATTTTGATGACGGATTCATGCGGGCCACTGGTCCAGAGATGTATGTAGTTGACCGGATAACTGGAGGGCTGGGTACCCACAAATGCGGAGGTGATGGCTACGTTTTGTTTTCCGGCGATGCTGTCTGTGAGTGAGAGCAGTTTGCGGGTGGCATCTTCTGTTCGTTCAAAACGCGTACCTACGGGCATGCGTAAACGTACCTGTGTTTGTCCGCTGTCTGTTTGTGGAAACAGTTCCGTGCCGGTAAATAAAAAGAGCAGCACCACCAAGGCGGCAGATATCAGCAGAAATAATCCGGTAGCCCATCGGTAGCCGGATTGCCGGCGTTTCCCGGCTGCCACATAACGGCGTTTGATGTTATCAAAAAATCCGCGTTCCTTTCTTTCCTTCTCTGGCAGTGATGCTTTAAACAACCAGTTGGAAACTACTGGCACAAAAGTCTGTGATAAAATAAAAGAGGCAATCATCGCAAAACCAACGGCCAGTGACAACGGCATAAACATCGCTCTGGGTACACCGTTCATAAACATGGCAGGTACAAACACAGCCAGGATGCTCAGCAGAATCAGTAGTTTGGGTCCGGCTATCTCCATGCTGCCATCAGCGATGGCCCTGGCTTTTGTTTTACCGGCCTCCATATGCCGGTGGATGTTTTCTATGGTAACGGTGGCTTCATCCACCAGTATGCCCACCGCCAGGGCAAGACCTCCCAGGGTCATGATGTTGATGGTTTGGCCGGTGAGATACAACAGGATGGCGGAAGACAACAGTGCCAGCGGGATGGTCATGATGACGATGAGCGCACTTCGTTTGTCGCCCAGAAAGAGCAACACCATCAGGCCGGTAAGGATGGCTCCCAAACCACCTTCAAACAAAAGGCTTTTCAGTGAATTGATCACATAACCGGATTGATCGAAGGCATAGGTGACTTTTATATCGTCGGGGATAGCGGCCTGCATATCGGGTAGCGCGGCTTTTACCCGTTGTACCACCTCCCAGGTAGAAGCATCTGCTCTTTTGGTAACCGGAATATATACCGAACGTTTACCATTGATCAGTGCATAGCTGGTGGTGACATCGGCGCCCAGGCTTACATTGGCTACATCTTTTACATAAACGGAGGGGCCTGCGCCAAGTTGTAGCGGTGTGTTTTGCAGGTCCTGCAGTGATTCTATGACGCTGTTTTGTGGTGTGATATACGTAGTGTCGCCAATGCGCACATTGCCGGCAGGAGAGATGGTGTTGAATTTTGCGATGGCCTGTACCACCTGGTCGGGGCTCAGGTTGTAACTACGTAGTTTGTCAGGATCTATGGTGATCAGTACTGTTTTCTGATTACCTCCAAACGGTGGCGGGGCCGATACGCCGGGTAAGGTGGAAAACATAGGTCGTACACGGAACAGGGCCAGATCGGAGATCTCACTTAAAGACCTGTTGTCTGAAGTGAAGACCAGCTGGCCTACCGGCACACTGCCTGCATCGAAGCGGGTAATGAACGGAGGTACGGTACCGGGCGGCATAAATGCCCTGGAGCGGTTTACATAGCCTACCACTTCCGCCATCGCCTGGCTCATATCTGTGCCTTCATTGAATTCTATCCTGATGATAGCAGCACCTTGTATGCTTTTGGAGTCTACTGATTTTACGCCGGTGATATAGAGGAAATGATATTCATAATAGGAGGTGACAAAACCCTCCATCTGCTCCGGCGATAGCCCGCCATAGGGCTGGGCCACATATACTACCGGCAAACCCAGGCGGGGAAAGATATCTACTTTAGCCTGCCGGATAGACAGATAAGAGAAAAATAAAATGGCAACAACAACTACCAGGATGGTGACCGGATGTCGTAATGCCGAACGGATTAGTTTCATGGTGTTGATATCGTTATTTCAGGTTGTCTGTAAATGTTGTCAGCTGTCCACCGGATACGGCTATATCCAGCAGCGAGCGCCATACCTGGAGGAATGCTGCTGCTTCGTCTGTTTCTGCCTTCAGCAGGTCATATTGACCTTGTGTGAGTCTGGTGAAATCTATCAGGCCGCTGGTATAACTGAGTTGCAGCCCTTCATAGGCAAAGCTGGCAGCCTGTGACCGGACTGCTGTCTGTTGCAGGACCAGGATGTTCTGATCATAGTTGAACCTGGCGGTGGCCTGTTGTTTCTGAAGGTCCAGCGTAATCTGACTGAGCTGTGCTTCATCTGCTTTTATCAAAGCGCTGTATTGTTTCTTTTTGATACGCACTTCAGAAAACTGTAGTATGGGAAAGCTCAGTTGTATGCCAGCGGCATAGTTGCTGCGGGAGAGCGACCAGCCATCTGCCTTATGGACGCTGCCATCTGCTGCCACACCGGAACCCCGTGCGTATGCATTGGCATAGATGTCCAGTTTGGGACGCCAGGTGCGTTGTATTTCCTTAAGGGTGCTTTCGCTGACTTCTTTTTTGGTTTGATAAAAACGTAACAGCGGATGGGCGGAGAAGCCCTGTATGGTATCGGTAGCGGAGGGCAGCTGTCCCATCAGGGAGGTGTCTGATAACTGAATGTTGTTGGGTGAGTCAGGCAACCCGGTTAACCGGGTTAGTTCTGATACCTGGGTATAATACTGTCTGCGTGTTATTAACAGATCGGTGGTTGCCTGTGCCAGTGCTGCCTGAAACTGGGTGGTATCAATACCGGGTCTGATACCTTCCCGGGCCAGTACCAGCGACTGCTCCAGGCCGGTGCGGGTACGGGCTATATTGGCCTGGTGTGTTTGCATAAGTTTTTGCAGAAAAACAGCATCCAGGTAAACATAGATGGCTGTATACTGTTGCCTGAAAAGTGCTTCGTTGTAGGAGCTGCCGGCCAGTCTGTACAGGGCCGCGGCCTTTTCCACTGCTGCCTGCCGCTGACCAAAAGTAAGCGGATTCCATTTAATCAGCGCCCCGAGGGCGGTACCCGGAACCGGATCATACCTGTTGCCGGCAGATGGTGGTCCGCTGATAGGCAATATCAGGCCCGGATAACTCATCCCGGTAATGTTGTTGTAGGTGGCATATCCTGTCTGATAACCCACATTGACCTCCGGCAGCAAGGTGTTTTGGGCAAGGGCGATTCCATATCTGCTGCCTTTAACCTGTTCTTCATAGGATTTCATTTGTGGCTGGGACGACTGAACAAGGCCCGGCAAATCCCTTATATGGATTGCCTTCTGCTGGCTGTGCACTGGTAAGGAGCATACCATCGCAGTACCAAGGACCAGTAACATTTTACGATAAGCGTACATTCATCTGTTGTTTATTGGAAGTATGTTGTTAAGGTATTGATTTCAGCAAAAGCCCGATGGCAGCCAGCTTCAGAAAATCACTCATACCAGTAAGCTCACATCGTCATCACTTAAAAATAGCGTGAATGATAAGGTTTGGTCTATTTTTTACGCTTCACCAGTTCTTTATATAGAAAGGCTTTGGCCTGTAAATTTTTTGAAATCCGCTTAAAATGGCACTGGTCAGAAAAACCACCCGGTCATCGAATTCATATTGCCAGGATGTAACTGCAATATAAATGGATTTATAAAAAACGATGCAGGTATTATTGCTTCCGGGGAGGATATTCAATCCCGGCCTCCTGAATTAATGAAAATCCGTATTTCATGATCGTTTCGATGACAGGGATGGCTTTACGGCCTTTTTCTGTCAGGCTGTATTCCACTCTTGGCGGTACTACCGGGTATACTGTTCTGCTCACCAGCCCTTTGGCTTCCAGCTCTCTGAGCTGTGAGGTCAGCATTTTGTCTGTAATATGAGGAATATCTTTTTTTAGTTCACTGAAACGTTGCGGACTTTCCTGCAGCCGCCACAGTATCGGCATTTTCCAGGTACCACCGATATGGCTCAACGCAAATTCGATAGGTGTATAGTACAGTCTTTTATCATGAAAAAATTCAGGCATAACATTATTTTTTTATTCTGCACGGCTTCCCTTCCATACTGAGCGGCAATATACGATCCTCTGCCGTTGACACATACTTTCCTTTTTGTAAGTATATCACTAATGGGTAAGTATACCCTTTTTAGCCAGCGACTATCCCAAATTTGCAGCCGGAAAAATTATTTAGCATGAAAAAAAATCGAACCCTATTCGTATTGGCGCTGGGCATTTTCGGGATCACTACCACAGAATTTGGCGTAATCGGTATCCTGCCTGAAATCGCATCTGCATTTGCGGTCAGCATGGATAAGGCGGGGCTTTTGCTGAGTGCATTTGCGATCGTGGTTGCGCTCTCTGGCCCTTTTATCATCATAGCCCTCTCGTCTTTTGACCGGAAGAAGGTGATGGTATTTTCCTTGTTGATTTTTGCAATAACGAATGTATTATCTGCACTGGTAAAAGATTTTCACTGGCTGTTGTTCATCAGGATGCTGCCGGCTTGTTTTCATCCGGTTTACTGGTCGGTAGCGTTGTCGGTGGCTGCGAAAAGTGCCGGTACACGTGATGCGTCGAGGGCGGTGAGTATTGTATTTTCGGGCCTGACTATTGCAACAGTACTGGGCGTGCCTTTAGCCACGTTGGTGTCCAACGTGTTCAACTGGCAGACTTCATTTCTATTATCCGCGTTGATCAATCTGATCGCTATGCTGGGCATCCTGTGCTGGCTGCCTCCGATAGGGGCGGGGGACAGGGCTACGGCCTTTCCCGCAAAGGAAATGCTGAAAAACGGTCGGCTATGGGTAAATGTATTACTGGCTTTTATGATGATCACCGCCATGTATGCCACCTATGGATATATGGCTGATTTTCTGAAGACCGTTTCCGGAATGAATGGAAAAGCTATCAGCGGGATGCTGCTCTTATTTGGCATAATGGGTGTTGCAGGCAACAGGCTGGCAGGTAAATACATGGGACGTTTCCCTTATCAGACGACGCTTGTTTTTATTCTCCTGTTAACGTTGAGCCATCTGCTTTTATACTACCTTGGAAGCTTCCTGATGCCGGCTGTTTTGGTAGTAGGGATCTGGGGACTGATACATGCCGGCGGTTTTCTGATCAGTAATATCAATGTAACAGCCGCAGCAGATAACGCTCCGGAATTTATTAACAGCATCTTTACTTCCTGTGGAAACTTTGCCGTCACAGCTGGCTCTTTACTCGGCGGGTATTGGATTTCAACATTTGGTATTCATGAGGTGGTATGGTCCAGTATAATCTGTTTAATAGCGGCGTTGCTGATACTCCTGTTGCGTGAAAAGCTTTTGCGGAAGCGGGAAACAACGGGAACGCCTGTATGATATATCTTTTATTCTCTATGCGAGTGTGGCTGCAAATAATAATTTCTTAACACTGGTTATGTAGTTTCACACCCGCAAAAGAGTCATTCAATGAAGTATATTATTCTTTTAGGGGCTTTCCAGGCATTGGTGGTATTTAGTATTTTCATTATCAATCATAAAAAAACATCGGCTGATAAGATATTAAGCTGGTTTTTGATGTGGGTATTTATTCATCTGGGCAGCGCTTTTCTGCTGCATGTTCTTTTTCCGAATGCGGAAATCCACAAACAGTTTTACACTTTTATCAGCCTGATATATACACCCTTGTTCTGGACCTATGCAGCGCAGCTCTCCGGCCGGTATCAGCATATAAAAAAGAAGTTCCGTTTGCTTTTCCTGCCGGCGTTGATGGCGGCAGTCGTATATTTCAGCATCGCTGGTTATGTGATAGCGCATGACGGCGCAACACCTCCGGTTATTATCCTTTATAATAAAGCTGTAGGCTATGCTTCTGTAATTTCCAGCATCATATATGGGATTTTATTACTGGTAGAATCTCGTCATATACCGTTTTTCTGGCAGTCGGAGCGAAAATTGATCCTGTTTATGGGCATTGTATCTTTGATCATGTCTTTGTTCTCGGCGGGGCTGATGATCAACAATATGCTGCCTGATACTTCCCGGTTGATACTGGACAGCCATTTATGGGGCAGGATAGTAACCTACCTCTGCCTGCTGAGTGTTTGCCTGGCTATTGGAAGGCTTAAAATATTATCCCTGATTTATACAGATACTCAGGTGCCGATTTTGGAAACAGCCCGGGAGGTGTTGGCAACAGTGATCGACGAACCCACTCCCTTTACAGAAATGGAAGACATGGAAGCGCCGGAAACAGCCATGCAGGAGCCTCCCAGCCAGCACCGGAAATTACTGTTGTCTCCCGATCAGCAATCGGTTATTGCCAGAGATATCAAACGCTGGATGGAGGGAAAGGACCTCTATAAAGACCCCGAACTGACTTTAGACAAACTGGCGGCTACTATGGAAATATCCAGACATCACCTTTCTGAAACCCTCAACCAGTACCTGGGCCAGTCTTTTTATCAGTTTATTAATGAATACAGAATCAGGGAAGTGGTGAGGTTGATTGATGAACACCGGGAAAATAAGGTTACGCCCAACATCCTCTCCCTGGCTTTCGAAGCAGGCTTTCATTCCAAATCATCTTTTAATCAATACTTCAAAAAAGTAACCGGTAGTACACCTTCAGCTTATCTGAAAAGTACGAATACCGTTCCCCGGTTCACGAACATCTCTATCAATAACGCTTAGTATCTGCGTTTTTTTGCGGCTCTTAACAATATGGTAATATAAATTAACTGATTGACTTTCAGTGAATAGAAATCGATGTAGTCCTCTCTGACCGACACGGTCGTACGGATTTATCCAGAAGGACGACTTCTTTAGCAGGCCGGATCAACTTTGCGGAAAAAATAATTCGCTCATGAGTAGCCGGCTTTTGTTATTGATTTTACTCCTGCCTGTTTTCTGTACAGCACAGCAGATCAGGGGGAGCATTTTATCCAAAGAAGGACCGTTGCCTGCCGCCACTATTATCATTGATGGAACAGGGACACAGACCGATCTTTCGGGGGCTTTTGATATTGTTGTCAGGAAAACGGGAAAAGTAACGCTTAAAATCAATTATGTTGGGTTTGCCGTCAAAACGATGGAAGTGGATGTAAAACCTGGCATCAATCAATTGGGGGCGATACTGATGGAGCCAGCCAGCGATGTACTGGGAGAGGTAGTGGTAAAGGGAGCTTCCGCCGGATCGCAGGTGCGCGCCATCAGCATTAAAAAGAACGCACAAGGCATTATGGAAGTACTGGCCGCTGATGCCATCGGTAAACTGCCCGATCGTAATGCTGCCGAAGCGGTGCAACGTATACAGGGCGTGTCCATCGAAAGAGACCAGGGCGAAGGACGTTATGTATCTGTTCGTGGTACGCCTATCCAATGGAGCGCCACCTTGCTCAACGGCAACCGCTTGCCTACCGCCAGTCTGGACTATACAGACCGCCGCATTCAAATGGATATCTTTCCTTCTGAACTCATAGAATATGTACAGCTGTCTAAAGCGATCACGCCGGATATAGAAGGAGATGCCATTGGAGGCTCCATTAATTTTATTACCAAAGCAGCCCCCATGTCCCGTACACTCAGGATCAACGCTGCAGGTGGATATGGAGACCAGGCCCGTAAAGGTTCCTATAATGCTTCTGTTGTTTATGGAGACAGACTGATGAAGGGCAAACTGGGTTTTGTGCTTTCCGGCGTGATATGGGACCGTACCTCGGCCCAGGACCGTTATAATATGAATTATGATTTTACCAACCCTGATCGTAAACAGTCCTATTCCATTACAGACCTGCAGCTGCGGGACTATATCGCGCACCGCAGAACCACTGGCTTAAACGCAGGCCTGGAATATAAATTCAATGACAGGCATAAAGTCCAGTTCAAAGGTATTTACAGTGACTTCCTGGATGGACAGATGGTACGAGAAACCTATTTTTATTTCAACGCCAAAAATGCAACCATTACCTCCAGGGCTTCCAATTACCTCACCAGTCTGTATTCCGGAGAACTGAGTGGACAGTCCGTCCTCTCTCCTAAAGTAAGTCTGGACTGGGCTGCCAGTCTGGATAAATCTAAATTCCGGTTTAAAGATCCCGGTTATTATCCGATGGCTGTCTTCCAGCAGGCCACCACTTATGAAGGGCTGGCTGCCGATGGAAAAAAATACCTGGCCATGGATGCTCCGGATGGCAAAGGAGATGTGATTGATGCGGTATTGCCTCATTTATCACCATCCACACCTATCAGCAGCACTTCCATGAAACTATCTCAGGTAATTATGGTGCGCAGCACCAACTGGGAAGAAAACAAACGTTTCGGCTTTAACTTAAAATATACACCAGACAATAAGCTTCATCTGAAATTCGGTGGTAAATTTATTCATAAGGATAAAGTGGTGCAGACACCATACAATATTTATCTGGCGGGTATTCAGGGCGCTGCGCCTACCATGGCCGGTTTTGGCAGCGAGCCATTCCCTTACAACGGTGGTTTCCTGACCGAAATAGGTTCGCCTTACAACAATGTGATCATCGACCAGATGCCGCTCAGTCAGCTGAAAACACTGGTAACACCTGAAGGTATCAGTAATAATAAGTTGTTTCCTTACCAGGTGGACTCCGCTACCAATATATCCGGTGCTACCAAATATTTTACCGGTGTGGAAAACGTGTATGCCTTATACGTTATGGGCGAATACAAAGCATCGGATAAGTTAACACTGACAGGTGGTATCCGTAACGAATACAACAAGGTTACTTTCAACGGTAGTAAAGTGAGCACCAGCACCAAGCAGGTCACAGCGCTTACACAAGACAACAGCTACAATGCCTTTTTGCCTATGCTGCATCTGAAGTATAACCTGACCGATAAAGATATTATCCGCCTGGCCTATACCCGCAGCTTTGCCCGCGCCGATTTCAATAACCTGAACCCCGGCACCACACAGGATGATGTCAACAAAACCATCAGCAGAGGCAACGCCAATCTGAAACCTACTTTCGCCAATAACTTCGACCTGATGGCTGAACATTATTTCGGTGGAATAGGCATGGTCAACTTCGGCGCCTTCTATAAAAAACTGACGGATCTTATCTATACCAATCAGTCTTCCGAAATGGTGGGTGGCATACAATACATGGTCAGTGAGCCTGAAAACCTGCAACATGCATGGTTGGCCGGTTTTGAAGCGGGTTTTGTAAAAAGATTTACTGGTCTCCCCGGCTTCTGGAAAGGATTTGGTATAGATGCCAATTATACCTATACCGATTCCAGAGTGAAGATCCCCCGTTTTACCGGCACTGAGAAAACAGAAGATGAAAGTGCGATACCCAAACAGGCCAAACATATCTTCAATGCATCAGTGATATATGAGTACCGTAAGTTCATGGCCAGGGTTGCCGGCAACTACAAAGGAAAATATCTGGATGTGATCCGCCAGGCTGCAGGTCCTGATCATTACCGCTGGTATGCCCAGAACTTCACCGTAGACTTTTCTGCTTCTTACGCGATCACTCCTAAAATCAGGACATTCCTGGAGCTGAACAACATCACCAATGCGCCGGTACGCTATTATCATGGCACCTTCGACCGGGTGGAACAGGCAGAATGGTATTCCATCAGAGGCCAGATAGGCGTCAATGTAAAAATCTTCTAATCATAAAAAACATTCATTATGCATACAATTATTAACAGAGCGTTGGCTGCTGTACTGCTCTCCTCTGCAGCCGTGGCTGGTTTCGCCCAATCTTCCAAAAAAACTTCTGCGCAGCTGGATGCGCTTAAAATAAATCAGGTGCAGGTACTGGGTACGCACAACAGCTATGCACGGCCCGTTGACTCTGCAGTGCTGGCTTATATTGATCCTATTCTGGAAAAAATGGCGAAAGGCTATTTTGCAGGTATGTCTAAGGAACAGGCGGCGGCTTTCCATGAATTTCATCCGAATGAGATGAAGATGAGTGAGGGATTAAAATATAACCATCCTCCCTTTGATGTGCAGCTGGATGCAGGCGTACGCAGTCTGGAGATAGATGTGCATTACGATCCTACCGGTAACCGTTTTAATGATCCCGCATCGTACCGGGAGTTGCGTAAGAAAGGATATGAGCAGCTGGCTCCATTTGAAACCAAAGACCTGGACAAACCCGGCTTTAAAGTGTTGCACATGGCCGATATTGATTTCCGTACCCATTACACCACCTTCAAAGGTGCATTGTCTGCGATGAAGTCCTGGTCTGATGCACATCCTGATCATTTCCCCATTTATGTGATGATAGAAGCGAAAGACAAAGGTCTTCCTCTTTTCCCCAATTCCGCACAGGTATTGCCCTTCGATGAAAAAGCCTTTGATGAGCTGGACCAGGAAGTAGTGAGTGTACTGGGCCGCGACAAGCTGATCACGCCGGATGATGTACGGGGCAAATTCCCTACGCTGCGTGAAGCAGTACTGGCCCGCAACTGGCCTACTATAAAAGCTGCCAGCGGCAAATTCATTTTTCTGCTGCTGCCTTCCACAGCGGGTATGAACCTGGTTTCTGACTACGCCAAAAACAAACCTAATCTGGAAGGCCGTATCATGTTTATGCAGTCACTCCCGCAGGATACTTATGCAGCCTTCTTCCTGCTGGACAATGCTATTGTTCGCAAAAAAGAGATACAGCAGTATGTGCAACAGGGCTTTCTGGTGAGAACACGCGCGGATATTGAAACGTATGAAGCGAAAGTAAATGATCATACCAGGGCTGACGCAGCTTTTGAAAGCGGTGCCCAGATCATTTCAACGGATTTTTTCCGTAAAGGCAACGGATATGGTACACCTTATTTTGTGAACCTGCCCGGTGGAGGAGAGGCCAGAGCTAATCCGGTTAACAAGTAATTATATTCTATAATAAAGCCGCATAAATCAATGGATTTATGCGGCTTTATTATTTATGATTCGTTATACCATTCGTTATATTCACGTTTTCTGTTTTCTAACCATTTTTCAACTTTAAGTTCCTTAAATTTTTCTTCCAGGTTTTTACATTCTTTGGCTGCGGTGTCGGGATGTAACAGTTGGACAGGTACGTCATGTAATAAATGGCACAACCAGTATAGGGGTTTGTTGCCAGTGGATTTCCCGTGTATTTCGAGGTCAGTGAAGGCGGCTTGTAAAAGAAAGGCGAGGTATTCTCTTTTGTTTTCTTCAGGAGCCAGGTTGGGAAACTGTTGGAGGAACTTCTCTTTTTTATCTTCCAACCATTCTCCGCCCGTTTCCAATACCCAGGCATATCCTGCCGCAGTCCTGTCTTCCTCTAATAATTGAAACGGTACATTATGAAAGAGGTGCGATAACCTGTATACCATATCATCATGGTTTTCTATTGCTTGTACCCTGAAATCGATAAGGGTATAAGATAATATGCTGCATAAAAATTTCTGTTCGTGCATGTATTGTTATTTTATAATTCTCATTGCTTGCGCTGCTGCAGTGGCATCAGTTAACTTTAGAAAAGACAAAATCATATCTTATGATAAAACTTTACACGTGAACCTTTTCTGTTGAATAATGTGGGATTCTGTGCCCCGGTCCTCATCTGTATGAACTATTTCCCCGCACGTATAAGTCTGAATCAATACTTATCCTGATAGACCTATAGCCATAAGGTATTGTTTGTCTGTATAGTCCGTTTGTTATTACCTGCATCACCGGCAGGTGTACTATAACTATGCCTTTTTTTAACCCACAATTTCATCACCCAAATTAAAATCCTTATGAAGAAAGCACTATTCATTTTATTAGGGGTTTTGCTAACCTCTCCTCTCCTCAAAGCCCAGGTAAGCAAGGGCGGAAAACCTTACAGCTTCACTGCTAAGCTGGCACAACAGGATATCAATGTTAAAACGGTTGCAGCGTTACCGGTACAAAAACTGCAACTGGAAGATGACCAGAACCTGAAACAGGGACTGCCACTGCGTATCGGTGTCATCGCACCGGTGTCTTACTCACTTTCTAATTCCGGTACCTGGACCAACCTGCCCGGAGGTGACCGTTTATGGCGCCTGAAGATACAGGTACAGGGAGCAGTGGCCACCTCCCTCTATTACAAAGACTTCCTGTTGCCGGAAGGTGCCAGCCTGTATATTTATAATGGCGACAACACCCAGCTGATCGGAAGTTATACCAGCGCCAATAACGAAGGAACAGGCATATTTGCTACTGAAATACTAAAAGGAAACACCTGCGTACTGGAATACTACGAGCCTAAAGCTGTAAAAGGCAAAGGCCATTTCACCATCACCGGTGTCAATAACATCTACAGCAACAAAATACCGGAATCAAGAACGACCTCTATAGATAAGACCGTTGGCGCTTCCGGCACCTGTGAAGTGAATGTAAACTGCCCCGAAGGTGCCAACTGGCAAAATCAGAAAAGAGCGGTGGCTAAAATATTGTTGAAACTGGGTTCCAGCGCCTACCTCTGTTCCGGTTCCCTGGTCAACAACGCCCGTAAGGATTGTAAGCCTTACTTCCTTACCGCCAACCACTGCGGGTCTAATGCTTCTGCGACCGACTTTAACCAGTGGATTTTTTATTTCAACTATGAATCCGCCACCTGCACCAACCCTGCCAATGAACCGGCCAGCAACACCATTACTGGTTGCGTACAACGTGCCCGTGCTGGTGAAAGTGGTAGTGTAGAAGGATCCGATTTTCAGCTGCTGGAATTTACGCAGGCTATTCCATCTTCCTACAATGTATATTATGCCGGCTGGAACGCAGGAGCAGCAGCTAGTCCCAGTGGTGTTGGTATCCATCATCCTGCAGGTGATATTAAAAAGATATCTACCTATAGTGCACCATTGACAGGAGCCAATTATGGCGGTGGTGGTACCGCTCCTTATACACACTGGCAGGCCAACTGGGTACAAACAGTAACTTCATGGGGGGTTACTGAAGGTGGTTCATCCGGTTCTCCCTTGTTCAATAACTTAGGTCAGATAGTAGGTCAGTTATCCGGTGGTCCTTCCAGCTGTACAGTTGCCAACACCAGTAAATACGATTATTACGGACAGGTGTACCGCAGCTGGACATACGGTACAGATGCCCTTCACCAGCTGAAACCCTGGCTGGACCCGGATAATACAGGGGTGCTGTCACTCAATGGTACCAATTATCCTTGCGGCGATACTACCGTTCCTACAACCTGTACAGACGTATACGAACCTAACAATACCCTGGTTACAGCTGCCAGCATACCAACAGGAACGGATATACGTGCTACTATCGCTACCGCCACCGATACAGACTATTTTAAAATACAGGTATCTGATACCAGCAGGCTCAATATTGTACTGGATAATCTCCTGGCCAACTTCGACCTCAGATTGCTCTCCGCCAGCGGCGCACAACTGGGCATCTCACAAAATACAGGCACCACTGCAGAATCCATTGTATATAACGGCCCTGCCGGTACCTATTACATTCAGGTATATGGAAAAAATGGAGCCCGCGCGGACTCTATCTGCTACCGGCTGAATGCTGGCGTCACCAACCTGAACGGCTGCAACGACCAGCTGGAGCCTAACGATACACAAGCCACTGCTGCCGCCATTGCAACGGGAACGAATATACGGGCACAGATCGCCACCGCTACAGATGTGGATTACTATAAGTTTACCACTACCGGTACCAATGATCTGAGCATCCGCCTCGACAGCCTCGCCGGCGACTACGACCTTGTGCTGCTGAATGCTTCCGGCACACAGCTGGGTATTTCCCAGAACAGTGGTACTACCGCTGAATCAATCACCTACGGCGCTGCCGCAGCAGGTACCTATTACGTGAAAGTATATGGTTATAACGGTGCATTCAGTAATACAAAATGTTATCTGCTCAATGTTACCGCTACACCGGTAACTGCCTGTACAGAAGCATACGAGCCGAATGAAACACGCACTGCTGCTGCTACCATACCCGTTAATACTGTGATCTCAGCACAGATATCTTCTTCAACGGATAAGGACTGGTATAAGTTTACCAACACTGCCGCCCAGCCGTATATAGAAGTGCTGCTGACCAATCTCCCGGCTGATTACGATGTGGTATTGTATGATGCCAATGGTACACAACTGGGCATATCACAAAACTCCGGTACTACCAACGAAAGGATTGTTTATAACGTCGGTACAGTAGGTACCTATTATATACAGGTATATGGCTACAGCGGTGCATCCAGCACTACCCAGTGTTATAAACTGGCCGCTAATATCGGCAGCTCTCCCAAACAGGCTCCTGTTGCGGCTAAGAGCGATAAACCCGGTGATGTGGCAGCTAAAGACCTCCATGGAAACATCCGCCTTTATCCTGTACCGGTAAGGGATGTGGTATATCTGGAACTGAACAGTCAGCATGACATGCAACAACAGGTGATCATTACCGATATCAATGGTAAAATCGTTTACAACCAGCAACATCGTGTTGTAAATGGTTTCAACCGCCTGGAAATACGTTTGCCGGCTTCATTGAAAGATGGTACTTATATTGTTTCCACCAGCAGATTACATTCACAGAAATTTATTTTACAACGATAATCCAGCGCTAAAGCCCTGGGCTAATATAATTCCCACAAATTAGTTCAGGGCTTCAGCCATAATTATCATCTATAATAGCCCAGGGCTTCAGCCCTGGGTTAATAGGTGAGCATTCTCCTGGCCGCATTATATTGGGGAGTGTAGTGCTTTAATTTCTCAACGATTAAATCAGCCACCTTGTTTCCATAAATATTGTCAGTGTCCTGATGAGCCCAGCGGGAAGTGTTGTCAAAGGCATTAAGGGTGTTGTGGCAGATGAATTTTTCCGAAACCGGAGGAAGTAACAGGTTGCCGCCGGCATCCAGGATGGTTTCAGGACGGTCTGTTGAATATCGTAAGGTAAGACAGGGAACACGGAGTATATGTGCTTCTTCCTGCAGTCCTCCACTGTCTGTATAAAGCCCCAGGCAATAGTCAGAAAGCATAAACGATATAACATCAAGATAGGAAGGCCATAATTCACATATTTTGACGCCTGCCTGTTCGGTAAGCCTGAGCTGTTCTTCCAGCCCGAACTGATGAATGGCGGCCATCATCGCATTGGATTTTACCAGCAATATATTCATCCCTTCCCCGCTTAGTCTGGCGATGCCGCTGAGCACGGCTATCAGCCTGTCGGGAATAAGGTTTTCCCGGCGATGCAGGTCTACCCGGAGCCATTTTTTTCCTGATAAAAAAGGATAACGATCCAGAAAATCTTCTGTATGCGTATATTTTTTCATTAGTTCAACTGCATCACTGCTCAATGATCCTGTCACCATAATATTTTCTGCAACATATCCTTCATACAGCAGATTGTCCATATTTCTCTTCACCGGAGCAAGCAGTAATTCAGAACTGATGCTGGCAAGCCTGGAGTCCATTCCTTCCGGGAAAGGATCATTTACATACCGGGTCCAGTCCCATCCGGCCTGATAAAGAACGTTACCATCCTGCCATCTGTCTTTGTCTGCCGGGCCATAGGAGCGTAACCCTGCTTCTACATGAACACTCCGTGCCCCCGCCGAGAAATAAAACAATTGTGGCAGTATGCCCGCGGAAAAGGTATCTCCTGATACCACCGGAATGATGTCAGGCTTTTCCGTATATGTTGCGAGTACACTCAGGAAGTCTGTTACAGATTGGCACATCGTGATGATCCGTTCATTAAAATCACGGCCATTGGAATATAAATTAGCACCAATCTGTTGTTTATAACCAAGTTCGTCAATCTGGGCTGTCAGCAGTTGATCATAATGCTGGTTACTGTTTACCAGCAGGAAAGGTAGATCATGCTGAGTCATTGACTGTATCAGACTTGCCATTTTGATGAAGCAGGGTTTGGTGGCAATGATGGGAAGATACAGGGGACGCTTCAGGTCCATCGCTTTTTCAATGGCAGCCTCCATCATGCCTGCGCAGCCTGGATTTTGTAATGTGTATTTCATAATACTGATAAGCTGGTTACCGGGAAAGTGTTTCAAAGTAATCCGTCTTTAAAACCGACAGCGCATCCGCTATTTCGGCTAAATGCACAGGCACCAGATAACACCCCTGGTTCACCTTTACTGATCCGATACTGTCCAGCAGTACCATGGGCGTTTCTTCGGGTGTGTGCATGATTTTTCCTTTTTTATTATCTGATTTCACCGACTGCATTACCTTTTCAATATCTGTTTGTGCAGTTATCCGTAAAGGACATTCACAGAGCCGCAGCAGTTCTACGTGTTGTATAACCGCTGCTTCACTTATCCATCCTCTGCGTTGGGCGATGAATGCTGCCGCCAGCATGCCCAGTCCTACAGCCTGACCGTGGAAAAGCTGATGGGTATTCAGTTCCAGGCTGTGGCCAACGGTATGGCCATATTCCAGGATGATGCCGATCTCTTTCTCATGAGGGTCCTGTTGCAGTAATCCCCGTTTTTGCATAATCCCCATTTCTACCAGCTTCATTAGTTTTCCGGGTACCAGCGGTGACTGTAGAATATTGGACAGGTCAGCAATCGCATGTGGATCAAAAGCCAGACAGTTCTTAACAATTTCAATAATTCCACCATGAAGATGTAATACGTCCAGGGTGGCGAGATACTTGATGTCGATAATATTGAGTGCCGCTTTGTGATAGAGGCCGAAACTGTTTTTGGAAACAGGACCGTTAACCGCCTGTTTCTGGGAAAGTATCGCATCTGACATTGCGAGCAGGGTGGTGGGAATATGTATGAGCTGAACACCTCTGAATAACAAGCCTGATATAACCCCTGCTACATTGCCGGTAAGGCCGCCACCAAAGGAGATAATGGCACAGGAGCGGGAGGGGGCTGTGGCCATGATGGATTCCAGCAGCCGGGAAACAGTGGAAAGTGTTTTCTCCTTTTCGGTTGCATCGATGGCGTATATCCGAACAGGTAGTATGGCTGAAAGAAGCGCATACACTTCATTGTACCAAAGTTCATTTACATACTGATCAGCTATGATGATGGCTTCGGTGCAATATGTTGTTATCATTTTAAGTTCGTCTGCCAGGATCTCATGACCAAGCCTGATGGTTGTTTCGGCGTTGCCAAAGGGGAAGGTAATTGTCCTGGTTCCCGGATCAGCAATGGTGGATATGTTCATTGCACGATGGTTTTTATTTTTTTAATACTATTCACTATATCGTTGATATCCTCATCATTCCCCAATAACATGGAATGATGAAGCAGCAAATGGGTATTATATACTTCCCAGCAGCCGGGTAGCTGGTATCTGGAAGGATTCAGCTGTTCCCTGCGGGAGGCAAACCGCGGATCATCCGTTACGTACAAGGGGTGTTTGTTCAGCGGAATATAAGGCTGATGAATCCAGATGCCCAGTTCTGCGCTGAGCATTTCGCATAAGGCTTTTATTGTTATGTTTCCAAAGTGTGAGAGGTTGATCCTGAGCGGCAGGTGGTAGGTGGAGACGCTGGTAGTGCCGGGGGCGCTGTCTGTCATGCTTACTCCTTCCACATTATTCAGCAGTTGCCTGAGCATATGCCGGTTATTGTTTCTGATTTCATTTTCCTGATCCAGCGATTGCAGTTTGTTGAATAAGATAGCGCAGGAAATTTCACTCAGGCAATAGTTGGAGGCAAAGCTGTCGCCGGAGTCTTCGAGTTCCATGTAGCCGGCGCTGGGTTTGCCGCTCATTTTTTTTCTTGCGTTGGTACGTATGCTGTAGATCTTATCTGCCAGTGTCTGATTGTTGGTAACAACAGCGCCTCCTTCGCCGGAGGTCAGTATTTTCCCTTGTTGCATGCTGAATGCTCCCACCGCGCCTATTGTGCCTACCCGCTTACCCTGCCAGGTGGCGCCATGTGCCTGTGCGCAGTCTTCAATAATCGGGATGCCGTATTTCTCACTAATGTGGAGCAAAGCACCCATGTCGGCGACAGCACTGTAAAGATGCACTACCATAATAGCTTTAGTCCGCTCTGTTATCGCTGCTTCTACTTTTTGCGGTGAAAGACAGAGGGTATGCTGATCTACATCGACCATTACCGGAATAGCATTCAATGAGGCCACCGTGATGGCGCAGGCCACCCATGTAAGTCCGGGTACGATTACTTCATCATCGGGGCCTATGCCCAATGCCTGAAGAGAACACAGAAGGGCAGAAGTGCCGTTGGCTGTTGGTATACAAAAGGCGGCATTATTAAAGTCTGCAAATGCGCGGGCAAATTTTTCCTCATAGGAAGGCTGATCCTGGTAAAATCCGCTGACAGCCCATCGCTGGCTGCGCAGGCATTGCATCACTTCTTCTTCCAGCGCAGGACTGGAAGCCGGCCACCGGGGCCATGCCTGTTGCCTTACTGGTTTCCCTCCGTGGATAGCTAGTTGTTCCATCTGTATGAATGGTTAATTGGTGCGATAGTTAGAAACACCCCCCAGGTAATACCGGATGGTGGCCATTCCCGATCCTGCGATAGGCAGGTGTAGGGATTGAATACGGGCAAATAGTTTATCATCTTCACCCACCCGGTTGATCAGATCGTGTTCGCTGAAATCAAAGTCCAATCCTATCTGCTTCAGTACGGCGGTGTCAAAAAGCCATTCGTTCATATCAACGGTGGCCAGCCGCATGGGGTCCGGAACAGATACCGGCCCGTCGCGCATGACCGGCTGTCCCTGCACCATTACACCTGCTTCCACACACCACTGCCATCTTTTGTATGCTTCCTGCTCATCACTATGCCAGGGATACGACATGCCATCAAACTGGCTGCCGTCGCTGTATAACAACGATCTCCAGGAATAGGCTGCAAATACCTGCTGCTGTGCCATGATAGTCATAAGGCTGCTAAGATGACCAGACTCCATTTCATTGTCATCATCCAGAAAACAGACATACCGCTCTGAAACGGCGGATAACGCATGCTGACGCAGAGCGGCCATCCGCGGAGAAGAAGGCCCGCGATGCGGAACTCCTTCTAACGGAAAAAAGTCAGTAGTATCTCTGCAAAAATCCAGTCGTTTATCTGCTGTCAACTGTGCCTGATTCTCTGAAAAAACAATATGTCGTACCGGTATCCCCTGTAATAAAACACTCTTTATACAGCGAATAAGGGAGTCCACCCTGTCAACCGTAAATGTTATCACACAGATTTCCTTGTTCATATGACCATGTTTGTTTTTGACCAGAATCTTTCTCCCTGATGCATGTTCATGTAATTCCGGACGGCAGTAATATCCTTTTCTGTCACCTGTGACCTGTAAAACCGGAGCAGGGATAAACGTTGCTCCAGTACGCTGAGATCTGTGTTGATCTGTGGATACAGGTCTTTGGTTAGTTTGCTGATCCAGCGGGTATATTCCTCCGGACGGATTTCTCCGGCGTAGGGAAGTTCTTCATAGTATTTTATCTTTAAAGGGAAAACATGTTCGGCACATTGCCGTACCAGTATATGATCGATATGGCCGCAAATTCCCAACGGGGAATAAACCTCTGCAGGCCTGAGACTTTCGTTCAGCATGGCGAGATCGCTGGAGATGCGCTGTTTTAGCTGCTTTTCATGATCAATATCACAGGTATGATCAAAGATATTGTTGACAGACCATCCTCTCAGCAGTGCTTCATCATAATCAAGCACGTGTGCCCTGACGGATATTTTTTTACAGAAATGTTTATGCTCTGTATACCTTAAAGCAGATATTTTCTCGGTGTCCGACAGGGTGGAATAGGGCGCAAAGGAGCTTCTGGAGAAGATAGTGACAATCGTGGTGTCCGCTGATATAACACCAGAAAGCAGCAGCCCTGCCATTGAATAGGCGGTATCATCAAAATGGGGTTCCAGGATCAGTGTGCTCATTGTCGGTGATGTTGGAAGGGATCTTTAAGCTGAAAGACGTAGATGCCTGCATTGCTGTCTTTTTGCCGGTCGAATGGAATGAACTGCCGGAGATCAAACCCGGCCATCCCTGCAAATGTTACAAGCTCCTGCTGTGTAAGTAATTTCTGTCGCAGCGTTTTATACACGGTTTTTTCCACTTCTCCATTCCCGCGGATAAAATCGAAGGTCTGGTGTGAACAAAGGATGCCTGATGTAGTGTCGTAATCCTCCCAATACTTCATGGATGCTGAAAACGTGCCCTTGTCTGTATGAACACCATGCACAATGCCGTAGGTATAGATATTTTTCGGGTAACTATGTTGTGCCTGGCGGAGCTTTTCTGTGTCCCGTATTCTGAGATCTGTGATAAAGCAGCCATCAGGCTCTATGCAGGCGGCAATTTGCCGGAAAATATATAACACGCGTTCTTCCTCAAGAAAGTGCGTAAGAAAATCATCCACTGCTATCGCAATATGATGACTGTCTTTTATCACGGCTTCAGCGCCATTGGCACGGATTGTTTTTATCCGGCACTGGATATGCGGAGGAAGATCATGGATCTTTTTGTCCAGGTGGGTGAGCATGCTTTCGGAGATGTCAACACCGGTGACGGTATGTCCTTTGTCTGCCAGCTTAAGGATGACCCGGCCTGTACCGCAGCCGTATTCGATTATTTTCCGGGGTGTGTTGCCTATAAGGTCGAAGTATAGCTCTTCTGCTTCATCAGAATAAGCATCGCCGGCGGCAGCGTCAAACAAGGCAGGGTCGTAGAACTGGTCTTCCCAGGGGGTTATCAGGGTATTATTCATTGGGTAATAATTTCACTGTAATTCATCCAGCTCGCATCGATCAGGTATTCGAGGTCTGCATACCTTCTTTCATAGCACCAGTTGCAATCGGCGCAGCTGGAGATATATCCGCCGTTTAATGCCTGGAGATGCTCTTCCCGGAGGCGTTTCATTTTTTCACCCTGCCAGAATGATCTGAAGCCATCTTCACCCTGCCATTGCCCCCAAACAAATTCAGCGACGCCATTGAGGTGATCACAGAAGCCCAGTCCGCCTTTTGAGTTAACATATAAATAGGTGAATGGGTGAATACAGAATTTTTTAACCTTTTGTACGTTGGTGTTTTCGTGAAGCAAAGAGGCTGAATATTCTATTTTCAGATAGGGGTGCTCTTTCACGAGTTGTGTTAACTGAGCAATGGAATGGTTGACCTCCTGGGGATGATGGATGAGATTGGAAGGGTCTTCCGGCGTGGTTTTCAGGGGTTCCATCTTAAAATGTGTGATGCCGAACTGCATTCCCAATGTTACAATCTCACGCAGCTGATGAATATTGTCACCACTTGCAGTGATACAGAAGTAGAGGTTGTCAGCCACTTTATGATGGTTGCTCAGTAGCGCATCCTTCAGTATTTCCATGTTCTGAAGAACCCTGGTCATGGAGGCGCCGCCTCTGATGTGTTCGAATGTTACTTCATCGGCAGCATCGAAGGAGATACCTACCAGCACACCTTCGCGGCCCAGTTTTTCCCAAAGTGCGGGCCGGTTGATAGTGCCGTTGGTAATCAATTTGATCCGCTTTTTATAACTCAGCGCTACGTCGAGATAGTCATCGAAGTTCTTCAGCAGCGTACTTTCTCCCCATCCACGGAGATCAATAAATTTAGCATGAGGAAAGAGGTTCTTCGCGATGTCGAGATACATCTCAAAAGGTAATACATCTCCCTTAAAGCCGGCAGAGCGGCACATCGGGCAACTCAAATTACATCTGTCAGTAAGCTCAATATAGAGTGCCTGGGGGTAGTCTGATAATTGAGGGTCTATCATAAGATGGGGTTTTAGTTATGTCTTTACATTGTTCTTACCTGGAGTGTATGCTGATTGCTCTTTCGGATGGGATGGGTACCAACTGATTGGATGGGGTTGTTTTTTTGCTTCTCTCAGAGATGATATATGATATTGTGTTCACACATCAACACTTATTCCAATTTAGCGTTTTTTGAGAATATTGTAAAATAAAATTTAGTATGGATGGCTAACATTTTGCTGACGGGCTGAGGCTTTTGGGCGATCTGTCTTTTTGGACCTGTCTGTTTTTTAAAACAACGTGGACCCGATGTTGTTTATTACCCGCTGATGAATCTTCCTGTTCAGGAAGAAGGGATTTTTGTCCCGGATGGGGTCTGTTTAAGTTGGAAGCCCGGGAATGCTTAAAACCTTGTTAAAATTCAGTCTGTTTCCGGTATAGTCGCCGGTAAACATAATAACTGCGTAGTATATACGTTTTTGACTAAATTTGAGCCAGAAAAACTTATAGCCAACAAATCCGGATGACAATAAAGTCTCCGGTCCAATCTGATATGAAGAAGAATATTATTACAGCTGCAGCATTACTCCTGGCCTCCTGTGCCTTCGGTCAAACCAAGCCGCTCATTGGTATTGTATTCAAAGGCAGTGACAGCACGGGCCACCAGGCTGCGATCCGGAATGCCGTGGAAGATGCTTTCCTGCGCGCCAAACGGTTTGATTTTGTAGAACGGGAAGCCATCGACCAGGTAAAGGGCCAGTCGTCTGAGAATGCGCAGCTGACAGCCATGAAAGAACTGAAAGCCCAGTACCTGCTGGTAGGCAACGTGGTGAGTGTCATGGAGGACCAGAAACAGTCCAAACTGCCGGTGCTGGGTACTACCGTAACCCCACAAACGGAGATCATCTTCAATGTAAAAGTGATGGACGTTAATTCCGGTGAACTGGTGGCTGCCGGCAACTTCGCCAATACCGGCAAAGGCAAAAACGCTTTTAACGACGCTCTGCTGGGTACCCGCAGCCGCCTGGATAAATTTGTTAAGGATAACTTCAGGCTGATGGCTTCCATCGCCTCCATCGAGGAAAAGAACGCCTATGGCGATGCGGTCAAAGTACTGCTCTCCGCAGGTAAGGCCGTGGAACTGAGAGAAGGAGATGAATTTAAAGTGTATGAGTCGGTAGAAGTAAATGTGGATGGCAAAAAGATCACCCGTAAGAAAACAGTCGGCAAAATCGTGGTTTCCCGTATCGAAGACGAACATTTCAGCGTTTGTACGGTACTGGAAGGTGCCGGCGAAATCACCAAACTGATCACCGGCGGTGCCACGCTCCGATGCGAGCTGACTGCCGAAGCTCCCAAAAAACTCTTTTTCCAGAAATAGATTTTTTGTTTCGTGTGAAGCTGCAGCTATGGGAAGATAGCTGCAGCTTTTTTCATTTCTCCCCTATAAAATAACACCCTAGTTTTTCGCGGTACTGTTCCCGAATCTCTTCACTTTCACCGGGCGTTTTTGCACCTGTATATGCAATCCTACTTTTACAGGAGTGCTGGTCGTTAATGTAATTTGCTGTGGTGGCTCTACATACTGATACTTTTCAGGCAAACTTCCCGCATCAACCGTGATGGTATATGTATTTGAAGGGGCATATAATGTGAAGATGCCATTTTCGTTGGTGCGTGCCATAAAGATTTTTCCTGTGGGGTCTTTAGCAGTAACAGCTATTGCTGCTACACTTTCATCTGTACTATAACTTAATGATTCTTTTTGCAGCATTACATGCCCCTGAATCACCCCTATTTTGTGTAAAGGAATTTGTATATGTGTTTTACCATTCACCGATATCACCCTGTCGCTTGTAAAATACCCCCCTGCAGATAATATGGAGATCTTTACTGGACCATTGGGCAGGTTTTTAAACGTGATTCGTCCTTCATTACCGGTAACAAAAACCTCCTGATTGATCCGTACCATTACATTCCTGGCCGGATGCTCACCAGGGTCTAATGAATAGTTGCTATTATCATCTTCAAAAAGGAAAATATCCAGTGTTCCAATAGTATTCAATGGTACCTTATTACCGCCAAATTGTTTCCTGACCCCTATATCTATTCCATTGATCTGCTCACCAAAACCGCCATATATCCTGTTGTATCCGGCCTCCAGCGTCAACCGGGGGCTTACCCTGTAAATAGTATTAACAGAGAGGTTATTGTATAAACGATTAAAACTACTCTGATAAGTAATATAATCGAACACCTGAAACGACAGCCTGTTATGAAACAGGTGTCCACTATAACCCGGACTTATGGAGATCAACTGGTATTTTTTTCCTGGCAGGACATATTGATTCATTTCACCAGCCAGATAAGGCCCATGCTGAATAAACGCATTTAAAAGAAAATGTTTGTAGGTCAGGCCGGAATAGATCCTGAAAGCAAAAAAATTCGTGTATACGGCAGTGTTGCCTTTATTAACCCCCATGTCTGCGGTGATCCAGAAAAGTTGTCCATTTTGTCCCTGATAGCGAAGGTCTCCGCTTAACCTTACTGATTGTAGGGATGGAGAAATCATTCCAAATCCATTGCTATACTCCGTATGCTCTTCATAATAATAAGGCTTCAAACCCAATTGCCAATGTTCATTGAGTACTTTGGTTGTCCCAAGTTCCAGCGTGCGCAGGAAATAGTTGTCATAGTAGCCTTTATATACCGGGGATATATACTGAGGGGTAGCACCAAACTGGCTGTAACGTATGTACCAGGGTTGTCCTCCACTGGGTGTAAAAATTATTTTTTGGTCGAGGTTCAATACACCTTTCCGGACGCCGGCATAGAATGGTGTGCTGTAATAATTAATAGATATCCCCTGCCATCTTTTACCTATATAGGTATAATTAAATGCCCCTGCAAAACCGCGGGCATTTTTACTATCATGTTCATATTCCTGTGTGGTGCTGTAGCTGGTGTATGCGCCACCTTCCATCTGATGTTTTCCATTCGGGGATTGCCAACCCACACTCCCTCCACCCAGTACATCATCTTTTCGTTCCTCCGGATTTTGTTGAAAGATAAACTGCGCATTTCCATTTACAGCATCGGATAAATGAAAAGATGTGTGTAAAAAGTAAGCATTATAGGGGGTATAGAATTCATTATTGCTGCCAGTAAAACTGCCTATCAGATTGTAATTTCCATTTACATATCCGGCTTCAAATTTAAATAATGTATCTGGTGTAAGTATTGCCGCTGCACCTCTTCCGCTTAGCATCATTTCATAACTCCGGAAGATGCTGCCTGCAGTGAGGTCACATGCAGGGTTTTGATAGTTGATAAAAGTATTGGTCAGCATCCAGGTTTTAGCGTGAGTAAAGTAACGGGCATCTGCCTGATATCTTAACTTCTTATTTTCTGTCAGATCTGCCTGGCCTCCTGCCAGTGCTTCCAGGTAGTGGTAGTCTGAACCAGTCATCCGGCTATAGATAGCAACAGTATGCCCCGGTCCTGTGGCATTACCTTCCGGAGATAGGTCTGCAGCATAGTTACGTTGATTGGATACATTGTATACAGTGACCGGCAAAGTGGCAATAATATCGTTATTGGCGTTTTGCCCTGTAATGCGCAGCTGATTACGGGTATTAGCCATTAACGCATGTGGTATTCTAATCCGGAAATGTACAATGGTATCTGAAAAACCATTCACCGTTAGCGTTGATAACGTCAGTTCCTTTTGTGACTGCAAAGGGTCCGTAACAGCGATTGTTACTTTTTGTGAAATATTGCCGGTATTACTGCATTTCAAGCTCACATCCGCTTCATTTTTTCCGCTCAACAGATATATGTCCGGTTCCAGTACCTGCAGGGATATACGATTCACCGGGGTCAGGCTAATAGTGGTGCTATCCGTTAATATGTGGTCCGTACTGATAGCCTTCCAGGTGATCAAATAGTTTTTATCTGCAGAAGTACTACGGGGAATGTACATGGTGGCCGTTAGTAAAGCACTGTCTCCCGCTGCTACAACAATTTCCGGTTGCTGGGTAGTGATTTGCTGAAAAGGTGTGCAATACAATATTGGCCGGTAAGAAATACTTTTTGCCGTATGGTTGCTGATAACAGCCGATATCGTAAGTGTGGATCCTGAACTTATTTGTGTATAACGTTGTTGTATACGCATAACTCCCTGTGCGCGGACATTTCCTGTTATACATATATACGCGTATAACAGCGCAAAGCGGAGTATATATCTGGAATTTTCAGAGGGGCTCAATTTCCAATATGTTTAATGAGGTTGGTGTAACTGAATGGTTATCCACAATTTCATCTGGTTGACAGATTGCATTCCTAATCTTAAATGTACAAATAAATAAAAACGATTAATGAACTACATATACATATATTTCAATTATATAAAAAATAAATTAATATAAAAGTGAATCTGATTTTCAATTATTATTGTAGCACAATACTTCTCAATAACATTCAAATGCTTTGTTTAACACTCCCAAACTATCATTTATGATTACCAAAATTCGCATGTTTATTCTGGCGGCGGTACTTTGTTTTCCGTTCGTATCTAAAGCCCAGTTTACTCCAACGGCAAGTACCACATTAACAGTAAACCTTACGGCACTATCAGGTATTGTATTAAATGCCGCCGGGCTTAATCCCACATTAAATTATTCTACGTCTTCTGATTATGCAAACGGCGTAACATTATCGCAAACGGCTGCACTCTCAGCTTTCAGTACGTCGCCTTACAGTATTACTGTTTACGCCAGCGGCCAGTTGGTAAATACGACCAATAGTTCCAACACTATCCCCGTAGGAGATGTAACGATAACCCCGTCACTGGCAGCAGCTAATCCGGCTATCACTATTACGCCGCAGGCTATACCGGTTTCCGCTGGTAGTGCCCTGAAACTGATTGCTTCTACTGCCGGCACAATATTGCAGAATTTCAATCTTGCATATTCTACCGTAGGCGCTCCAACAACTGATTTTATCAACAAACTGGCAGGTTCGTATACTACAACCATCACTTACGCCATCACCAACCCCTGATCACTTCAAAGGCAGGATTATTTTAAAATAGTTATATCTTGATGAGGTTATTCTTTATGATGATTGTGCATATACTGGTATATGTACCTGTATATGCACAATTAGGTATCGCAGCTGCTCCCATGCAATTAAAATTCGATGCAAATGCAGGAGCCACCCAAACACAAAAAGTAATCCTGAGTAATCCCAGTAAGGGATCTGTTATGGTAGCCGCTGAATTCTCAGACTGGTACCGCGACAGTACCGGTAATATCATTTATGCTCCACCTTCTTACCTACCTGCATCCTGCTCCGGATGGTTGAAAATTTTTCCTGCCAGCGAATTTGTATTACAACCGGGAGAACTTAAAGAAGTGACCATTATGCTCAATATGCCGTCCAATGCGCTTAAAGAAAGTACCAACAGCATGTTGACATTTACACAACTGAATAAACAGCAGGTAATGTCCCCACAAGGTATTGCTATTAACCTCGCTGTAAGAGTTGGCGTACAAATCTATAACGTACCACCAGGTGTACATATAAAGGAAGTGGATATTGATCAGTTTACAGATACTTTATTTAAAGGGGGAAATATCGCAGGGAAACAACTGCTCCTAAGGCTCCGTAATTCAGGGGAGTTGTCTGCCGAAGGCAAAGCCAGTATTGAATTAACCCATAAGGAAACAGGCATAAAAACCGCTCTTCCGGCTGTTTCATTCTATACACTTCCAGGCGCCATACGCCAGATAAGAATACCATTAGCCGACAGTTTGCCTCCGGGGAGATACAGCGCAGTTGCATTAGTGGATTACGGAGAAGATCAGGAGCTGAGGGTAGGGGAACTGGAGTTTACATATACAGCAGGCAATGGGCTAAAAGTAGTAAAATGAGATGGTTAACCGGTTGTATGTCCATCATCATACTATGCTATAGCTGGAACCTATCAGCGCAAACATTAACGGCTAATCCTGTGACGGTAAATTATACCACCTACAGTCAGCTCACCAGTACCCAGACAGCCACCAACCGGGCAGTTTTAACAGGAGGACTGGCGGTTACTGTAACCCTGTCTATAAAAGCCAGCGGCCCACTCACATCTACTACAGCTCCAAGCAATACGATCCCTCTTAGTGATGTTACCGCACAACTTACGGGGGTTAGTCCCGCCCTGGCAGGTATGACAGTACCCAGCAGCGTGCTAACCCTTACCACCAGCAATCAGGCATTTGGTACCGGTCTTTTATCTTTAGCTCCTGTCACTTTCACAATGAGCTATAATATTGCGGGAGGCAGTAATCTGATGGTGCCACCAGGCACCTATGTAACCACACTTACATACACGGTAACAAATACACTTGGGCTTTTTCCTACGACTACGGGCACCGCGCTGCTATCACTTGTTATCAGTCCAATAGCAGGCATTGCGCTGCAAAATGGAGGTAGTAGCGCTACTCTTGCATTCACAACATTTGCCAATTATACAAACGGTGTAACCATTAATCAAACCAACGCACTGGCAGCATTCAGTAACGAACCCTACAGCATTACAGCAAACACTTCTTCTGCCAGCCTTGCGAATGGAAGCAATTTTATCAATGTTTCAAATATCAACCTGTTACCATCGCCTGTAGTTACCAACGCCCTTATCACTACCAGGTCAATAGCATTGTCAACAAGCACTCAAAACATTGTCACCTCTACTGCCGCCCCGGGCGTTTACGATTTTAACCTGCAATACCAGACAACTGCCGGCAATACCGCGTTCCTGAAGCCAGCAGGCAGTTATAGTACTACGCTTACGTATACGATCACAAATCCATAAACCGATGATCTTACTTTATTAGGGATAGTTTTTTAAGAATATGAGAACCAAACTGTTGCCAATTGTTCTGCATTGCTGAATGACTGCACTGCACAATAGCCGCTCTCCTGGCCTATAATAATTTACCGGAGAAGTTTAATTACATGGATTTTAGTTAGATTTATACCATTAACGATTGTTGACGCCTGGATGATTAGCAGTTCTGATTATTTGTGATAACTCATTTCGTTTGTTTCCATTTTACAATCCTTTTCCCGGTTAGGAAATCCAAAATCCACTGTATGTCCCAACTTACTGATACCATCTTTAGTATAAATGGTAACCCCGTATCGCAGTTCTCTTCTTTTTCTCTGAAGCAGAGCATCGCTGATCACCATCAGTTTGAATTTATCTGCCCTGCCGAAACGATTGATGGGATAACCGGCATTTTTACTTCTTCGCGGGAGATGATCGGTGCTACTTTCGGGGCGCACATATCCGGTGTAGGCCTTAAAGGAGATCTGTTGTTTAACGGCATTATCACCAGTGTGGAAACCGCCCGCGTGAATGGCGATTACGGAGAGGTGATTATTTCCGGGTTCAGTCCTACCATTATGCTGGACAGCGGTCCGCACTGTAAAAGCTGGGAACAAAAAACGCTGAAGAATATAGCGCAGGAGGTGTTGAAGTTTTTCCCGCCTAACCTGCTGGAGCCTAAAGTGGATCCTCTGTATAAAGAACCCTTTGAATACATTGTACAATATAAAGAAACAGCCTGGGAGTTTTTAAAGCGGTTGACCGCTGAATGCGGGGAATGGCTGTTCTGGGACGGTCATCGTCTGATCATTGGCCCACCGGCCGGGGATGTAAAAAATGAGCTGGTATATGGCCGTACCCTGAGTGACTTCAGCATTAGCCTGAATGCCAGACCTGCCCGGATGCAATATATGGGCTGGGATTATCAGAACAGTAAGTTATATAGCAGTCTGCCTGAAAATGAGCGTGTAGGCCAGAAGGCAGGGTTAAACGCCCTGGGTGAAAAGGTATATGAGAAGGCGCAGGTAGTATATGGAACGCAGCCTAAACAGTGGAACTTTCGCTATTCCAATAGTAAAAAACAACAGGACGACATGGCCACCTTGTATAGTGCCATGGAAAGCAGTAAGATGGTGCTTTTGACCGGTAAAAGCGGTCACCCTGGCGTAGCTCCGGGGACAAGGATTGAAATCTCCGGTAATAACGTATTCAATGGCAGCGATGAGGAATACGGAGAATATCTCATTACCGCCATCCATCATTATGTGGATACCAAAGGTGAATACAGGAATCAGTTTACAGCTATTCCCTCTTCGGTTAAACTGCCACCTGTTACGATACCGGATGCGCCGGTTTGCGAAACACAAAGTGCTATGGTAACGGATAACCATGACCCACAGGGACTGGGAAGGATCCGTGTAAAATTCCACTGGATGAACGGTGATGAGAAAACGCCCTGGATACGCGTAACCACACCCCATGCCGGTGGTGGCAAAGGGATGTTCTTTATCCCTGAAGCCGGCGAAGAAGTGATCGTTGGTTTTGAAGGCGATAGTGCTATCAGGCCCTATATTATCGGCGCAGTATATCATGGCCAGGCCAATAACAGTTTTGGTAATGCAGCCAACGATGTAAAGGCGCTGCAAACCAGAAGCGGAAATAAAATTATTCTGAACGATAAGGATGGAAGTGTATTCGTGGAGGATAAGAACGGTAATAATATGATGATGGACGGGGCAGGCAATATTACTGTAAGAAGTAAAGTGAGTATTGCCCTGGTATGTGGTGAAGGAGAAGCCGTTAAGAGTGCTATCACCCTGAATAAAGAGGGAGAAATTACGATTTCTGCCGAAAAAGATATTATGCTGAAAGCGAAAAAAGTTTCAGGAGTAGGTTCTGAATTAGTATCCATGGGATCAGGGACCGGAGAAGGGGATTCTTTCAGTGGTTCCGGATTTTCAATAGAGCCGGATAAGGTAAACATCGGCGCAAAACAAAAATGCAGTATCGCTGCCAAGGATGAAATGGAAGTGGCTACAGTCGGTAAACTAACCATGCAGGCTGGGGGTGAATCTTTTCTGGTTGGTTCAAAAGTGAATATCAACTAAGCATGCAGAATAATGCGATTATGCAGCGGGTGCTGCAACTGAGTGATCTGTGGAGCCAGGAAGTAAAAGCCCATCCGGACGTAAGGACATTTGCCATCATGGGAGCCAACCTGGTGGAGTATAAAACCATAAAGGGTTTTGTCATGTTTCAAACTTCGGCGGAAAAAAGCCTGCCGGATACTTTTCTGTTATATCCCCAGCCTTTTGAAGACGAGGGAGGAATTTATGCCTGTAGGTTATTACAATACCTGCATCAGTATTTTCAGCAGTTTAATCAGGATAGTCATTTAGTGGAAGAATATGGCAGCAAGGTTTTGTGGGAGCATCCTTATCCGGAGAAGTCTGCCATCACCCCCAAAGAGCTGGTGCTGGCCTTATCAGAGCTGGCAACGGTATTACATATCAATGGGGATAACGGTGTGTTTGCCATTGCGCTGTTCCCGGAGCAGGTAAACGATTTTAATAAACTGGCTGCATGGATGGAACAACTGGCGGCTACTCAGATCCCGCGTTCCCTGCGGTTTATATTGTATGATAATACAGAAGCCGGATTGTATAAAAAACTTATTAAAAACAACCCGGCTGCAAAGTATATCAAGCCCGACCTGGACATACCCGGCGCCATGAACCAGATCTTAGAGGAGGCAAAGGCGCAGAAAACCTCGCAGCTGGAAATAGATATGATTCACTTTCAGCAAAATCTCATCAAGCTGAATGAAGCTTCTACCTACGCCAGTGAAAAGGATATATTGTTTTATAAAAAGGAATGCTGTACCATCACCCAGCGACACCGCTGGCTGCAGCAGGAGGCGATCGTTTATTTTTTCCTGCATAATTTCTATTCGGGCATCGACAAAAAAAAGGCCCATGAAAGTATAGACATGGCCATTCACTTAAGTGATGAAGCAGTGCTGAAGGGATTGGCAACCAACAGTCAGGAACAGTTTCAATACCGGATCGCCAAAGGGAACCTCTACTATTTTGATAAAAAGCTCGCAGAGGCAGCTACTGTTTATAAAGCTGCTTTGGCGCTGGACCAGAAAGACAGCAATCCTATGATGCTGGCCGGACTTTATCAGATGCTGGCTTCCTGCCAGCGTCGTACAGAGGGAAACAAAGCCGCTGCAGATACCTTGCAGACTGGCTGGCAGTTGCTGATACAAATGCCGGAAGAAGAATTAAAAGAAAATCCCATGCCCCTGTTTTATGCAAAAGATATGCTGGAGCTAAACGATCCTGCACTAAACAAACACCAGCCCTTCATGGATCAACTCTGGGGAGAAGGCTGGTTACGCAGGATCAGGAGTAATAAGGCATATCAGGAGTTTGCAGGTGCCAGGGAAGATTAACCATATTGATTAAAAAGAATGTTGAAAAATGGAGAAATCAAAAACGATTATGTACGTCATTGTAGTGGTGGTATTAATTTCCGTGGCATACACCGCCTGGAGTTTTATACAACAGCAGCCAGACAAAAAGAAGTATAGGAACTACCAGCCGGTAACCGCTGCCATTACAGACAAGCTGGCCGGCAGGGTAAGCCGCTATGGTGCCAAACCTACCCGTTACCATATTGTTTTTACCACAAAGGATGGGAAAAAATACACCGCTTCCAACGTTACATTAGGAGAAGATCTGAAACCAGGTGATACCATAACTGTTTATTATAACCCTGATAACCCCGGTGATGACGTTGTGCGATCATTGCCCTAAAGCCCTTTAGTGATGGCATATATAAGAATAAAGAACGATCCCTTATCCCCCAAAGCGCCCATTGATCCCAAGCCTGTCGCCAAACATTTTGATATTGTTCTGGGACTGGACTTTCACATGTTGAAAGTTCCCTGGCCTTTTACCCCTTGCCCGATAACACCTTTTGCCGCTTTGATTTTTGATCCGATGGATTACATTCATATCACTATACCGGCTATACCGGTGTATAGTGAAGGTGGTGGCTTTAGTTTGGCCCGCAATGTGCCCACCGGTGGAACCGTTTATTTTAACGGCATGCACAAGGGAGTGGCGCAGGGAGCCTTGTGGGGATTGCCTTCTGTACCACCCTTCCTGGGAAAACTGAAGGGCCTGGGAAAAGTTGTCAACAAAATCAACCTGCTACATTCCGTTTTACCACATCCGTTGTTTCTGTTACCAAAGTTTTTTCATCCACATGAAGGGCAGCTTTCGCATGGTAGTAAAACCGTTATCAGCCAAGGTATGTATCAAAGTACCTGGCTGTGCAGGGCTTACTCCTGTCAGGATGTAGGGAAAATATTAATGAATAACCCTACTGGTGGTTTCTATCTTAATTTTCTTACGGCAGTCATGGTGGTATTGCCCATCGGTAAGCCGGTTATGATCGGAGGCATGAAAGAGGAGCAGCAGTTAAAGCTCTCCGATTTGATGAATGCCCTGTTCTTAATGGGACTGATGCATGGGTTGAAGTTTTCATTAAAGATGTTGGGTAAATTGCTGACCCGCATACTGGGAAAACTGGAGGCCCGTTTTCCCCGATTCGCTAAATTCAGAGCTGCGGTTCAGCCCTTTATTTGTAAATACCTGGGAGAGCCGGTAGATGCTGCCAGTGGCCATATGGCCAGTTATCTGGAGGGTTTCAGCCTGCCAGGCCCGATTCCTTTTACCTGGGATGCCAATTATTACAGTGATAGCAAATATGATGGTCCGCTGGGAAAAAATATCTATCACAGTTATGATATCACCTTATTGGTCAGTGAAGAAGATGAAGCGGTGGTGATGAACGATACTGCAGGCAGACCTGTCGTATTTCCAATACTGAAGCCTGGTACCAGTTTTTACAATCCTAAAGAGAAATATGAGCTCCACTGCACAACAGCAGGGGAGTATTATGTAAGCAGCAAAAACGGCCTGCAATACCATTTTTACCGTGTAGGCTACAGAGACAATGGACATGCCAGATTGCGCAGTATCACGGACCGGAACGGGTTTTCCATCCGGTTTTATTATAATCAGGAAGGGCAGCTGGAAAAGATGACTGACAGTGCTCATCGGGATATTTTTGTGAAGTATAATGATCAGAACCTTATCGCATCCATACAGGCCCCTCACCCCGAACTGGGCGACAGGGGCATATTGGTGGAGATGATGCGTTATACCTATGATGATAAAGGAAATCTGAAGGAGATGTATAATGCGGAAGGGTATTATAATACCTTCAGCTGGGAGGGCCGGCACATCATTGCCCGCCGCTTTAATAACGACACCACCTTTACCTTTAGTTATGACCGTCATGGCCGGTGTACGGCTGCACTGGGGCCAGCCGGCTTGTTCAGTTACACCTTTGAATATTTTGAAGATTATACCGTAGCCACTAACAGCCTGGGATACAAAAAGACCTATTATCATGCAGGTGGTATTGTAAACAGCATCACCAACAGCGATGGGGGAGCGAGACTATTCGTATATGATGCTGCAGACAACCTGGTATCCGAAACCAATGAGCTGGGCATTGCCACTACCTATGACTATGATGATAAAAGTAATCTGACTGGCCTGCATCTGCCTGGCCGGGGAACTTTGGCCATCACCTATAATCACTTACAGCAACCCCTTACCATTACACAACCTAACGGTGGGGTTTGGGAGTATGCCTATGATGCAGCGGGTAATCTGTTGCAGCGCATCAACCCTCTGGGGGCGGTTACTCAGTTTGAATACCAGCAAGGTCAGGTGGACAGGATCATCAATCCATTAGGGGCCGTTACCCGCCTGCAATACAATACACAGAACCTGCTCAGCAACATACTGTTGCCTGCTGGAGCAGCGGTGAGATATACCTATGATCAGCTGGGGCGTGTAACGGATATTACAGATAGCGACGGAGCTGCTTTGCAGCGGGAATATAATTTGTTGGGCAACCCGGTGCTGGTGAAGGGCAGTTCCGGTAATACCATTAAGCTGCAATATGACAGCATGGGGAATGCCATCGTAGTAAGTGACAAACATCAGGAGGTAAACCTCCGGTATAATTTTTTCGGAGACATCATCCAGCGCGAACAGGGCGGTGCGGTCATACAAATGACCTATGATACAGAAGGACAACTACGGCGTATCATAAACGAACACCGGGAAGCCTATAGTTTTGAGCTGGACGGAGAAGGAAATGTACTTACAGAAACGGGCTTCGACGGACTGACCCGCCGTTACCTGCGCAACGCCGCAGGACAGGCGGTGCGTATTACCTTGCCCGATGGCAGCGAACAGGCTTGTGAGTATACTCCTGCCGGATGTGTTGCCACTGTATATTACGAAAAGGATGGTAGTGCTGAAACCTTTGGGTATAATGTCATGGCTCAGCTCATCAGTGCGCAGAACGATCACGCTACCGTACAGTTGAAACGTAACCTGTTGGGATGGATAGAGCAGGAGCAATGCAACGGGCATACCCTGAACAGCCAGTATAACCAGCTGGGTCAGCGTACTGCCCTGCAAAGCAGTCTGGGTGCGCAACTAAATCTGCATTATGACCCTGTGATGAGCTGGTTGGAGAAAATGGAAGCCAACGGATGGAGTACACAGTTTAAATATAATAGCCGTGGCCAGATCTCCGAAAGAACCATGACCGGACAGGTGGTGCAACAAAACCAGTACGACCTCATAGGCCGGCTTACAGAACAGATAACAGGAAAGGGCAACAAACGGTTACAACGCCATTACTCCTGGGATGGTGACCGGCTGACCGGCATACAGGACAGCACCACCGGTACCCGGCAGTTTAAACACGACGTATATGGCAACCTGTCCGAAGTGATTTATGGTGATGGCAGCGTAGAGTATCGTATGCCCGACGCCGTGGGTAACTTATTTGAAACCCCGCAACAAACCGACCGACGCTATGATAAAGGCGGAAGACTCTTAAAAAGTAAAAACGCTACCTATCAGTATGATCAGCTGGGCAACCTCATACGCAAGGAAGAACGCAATGGACGGGTATGGAAATATCAATGGAATCCCGCCGGCATGCTGGAAAGCGTGCTGCGGCCGGATGGGGAAACCGTCGGCTTTAAATACGATGCCCTCGGCAGGAGGATTGAAAAAAGATATAAACATACCATCACTAAATGGGTGTGGGATGGGAATAAACCACTGCACGAATGGAAAGAGTTTGATGCGAAAGATAGCTCAGCGGATGATTTAATCACCTGGGTGTTTGATCGTTATAATTTTGCACCCGCCGCCAAAATAAAAGGTACCAGAAAATACAGTATTGTTACAGACCACTTAGGCACCCCAATACAGGGTTATGATGAAACAGGCAGTCTGATATGGCAACGGGAAATAGATAGTTACGGGAATACCCGGATGCTTCATGGTGAAGCCGGTTTTTGTAATTATCTTTATCAGGGACAAACATCTGATCCTGAAACAGGATTGGCGTATAACCGGTTCAGGTATTACAATCCGGAAGATGGCCTGTATATCAGTCAGGATCCGATACAATTACTGGGAGGGCTTTCTTTTTATGCGTATGTATTTGATCCAAATAGCTGGATTGATCCTCTGGGTTTGGCACGAAGAGGTAATTGTGCCACACAAAAGCATATGGATGATGTACGGGATCAGTTTATGAACGATAATCCTAATGCAACACATGTAGCAGGAGGTAGAGATAAATTGAACAACAATGTGGATTTACCGGAAACCTATCTGCCCCCCAATACCCAACTGGCAAGCAGCAGAGCCGGCAGTTCGTTTACAGACATGACGTTTGACGTCAATGGCCAAACGGTGTATGTACAAACTGTGGATAAAGGAAGTGTACACGGAATGTCTCAGCGGGAATGGGATAATGCAAACAGAATAACCAGACAGAATCCTGATGCGGTAGTGGTGACCGTTGTAAAAGGTAACCCGCTTAATCCCGGAGATCTGGATGTCAGCAACATGAACCCTGGAAGCATTTATAGATTTTAAATATGAAAAAAGGAAACAATATTATTAAGCAGTTGGGCTTGTTTATGACAGCTGTTGATCAGAATGAGTTGTCAAAATTACTGTCAGATTCTTTTGAAAACATCCATTTTATTGATACTGCAAGGAGCAATGACAAAAGTATAAAAGAACTGACTACGCTTGCTGAGACAACTGTTGCCGCAACCATTCTGAATGCAGCTGTTTTCTCAATAGAGGAATACAGGCAGCTGGTAGACACGCAGGATACACCACCTTATAGTTTTCCAATGGTTGGAAAAGGAATGATACAATACATACCCCCCACCGTGGCCAAATATGATGATAAATGCCTGAAAGATGGCTATCTGGGCGTGTCATATAATGTTAATGATAGTGAGACGGAAGCCTTTGTGAAGAAGGTCTTCAAAATGGTTGGTGAGAAAGGTAAAAAAGTTTTTTTAACTGCCAGGAATAAAGACCTTGTTGCAGATACGGCTGAAAAGAACATTGTGGCATGGCCAGATGCAGTGAATGAATATAGTGGAGTAAATGGAAAATACTTAACCCAGACAAAAGAAAGGTATCTGATTGCTAAATAAGAACCAACGACTCGGAAAGTCGCCTGATTAAAGGGGTAATGGTGGTTGAAGATTGTAAAATGAATTTTAAATACAGCGATGTCGATAAAGCTATCGACGAAAGGAATTTCAAAATTCTTGAAGAAATAAACTTAATATCACCAGCAACACTCCGGGAAGCTTATAATGGTGACTATGCATCTCCAATACATTATGCAGCTAAATTCGGAGATGCCGAAGTGTTGAATTTTTTCCATACAATTGGCCTTGATTTAACTATTGAAGACGCTAATGGTATTAATGCGCTGGATGCTGCATCAAGTGGCAACAATATAAAGACAGCAAAGTGGTTGCTTGAAAAGGGGGGATCTATTGAGGGGGGAGCAAAAGCAATAATATCTCCTTTGATGAGTGCCGTTATGCTTGGCCATTTGGAGATGGTGAAGTTTCTGATCGAAAATGGGGCTGATGTAAACAGAGTGCATGTAAGGACAGGGAAACTACCACTGGATGCAGCCCGGTCCAGAAAATATGATGAAATTGCAGCGCTGTTAACACAGCATGGAGCCAGAAGCTATTCTACATTACCGGATTGGATAGAGAATGATATAAAAGGAAGTGGTATTCTTTCTCATGTTACATTGAGATTAGGCGAAATATTGCCTGTTGACATACCAACTCCAATCGATATAAAACCAGTTGTGTTGAAGCTTGTTCAGACAAATGGTGATAAGAACCGGGTGTTATTTACATTTGGTCTCTTTGACTTTCATAAACCTATGCTGGAGTTTTTCCTTGTGCTTCCTCAATATTGGAACTTTTATAATAAGGAAGATGGAAATCAGTTTCCTGTTTTGTTTTTAAGTAAACTGATCAACCATATTAAATCAGGTTGGAGTGTTAAAGAAGGGGATTGCTTACTCGCAGAAGATAGGATGTTTAATGATTTGAAATGGCCGGAGGGCATAGCGGGGCTATTTATCAGTGATGTAAAGTGGAAGTCGGGGAAAAGCACGGAAGAACTAAACAAGGATATAGAAGAGAGTGAACAGGTAAAGTTATTTACATTGATTCCGTTAAAAGCTATAAAAGGTGGGTACGCTAAACTATCTATTGAAAAAGGCAGAGAATCAGGATGGACGAAGCTAACAGTACCTATAGAAGGTTAGGGTTACACGTGAATAACTCAAGTAATAAAATGAATCTAAAGGATATTAACTGGTTTGAAAATGTAGGTGTTCTTAATCGCACTGATTTTAAGATTGAATCGAACCTGGTGGATAAGAAAAAATGTATCAGTAGTATCAATTCTTTGAAATGGGAAAACTTTGTTTTATATGCCATTAACAGATTGTCCTGGTATATACAAAGTAGCCACAAGGAAGAATCAAATAACTGGAACAATATAGTCAGAGGATTTAAAGCGGAGTTCGATAATGATAAGGCGTATATATTGGAAAAAGCCAGTGTAAAAGATGTGCCGGAAGAAATAATGGTCGATACTAAAGGAGTGGTGACGATGTTTCTTGTGGAGAACTATTTTAAAGAAATGTTTGGAAATGCTGTCCCAATCCAGTTTGATTATCTTATGGATGTTTATGTGAAGGGACATATCCCTTGTGGATGGGATGGGCCAATGCCTGAAAATAAAGGCGCTGATGCAATTGATTTTAGCAACGGGAAAATATTAGTATGGTAACAACAGAAATACTATCAATACTTAGTGTAAACAATATTCCGGTTTCGGAAGTGGAGGCATTTGTGCAGTTTTTACCCAGGAACGGTTTTAGTTTTTTGTCCGATAAGGAGCTTGATTCAATGTTGATTTTTCTTGGTCAGCAAGAAGATGATTTAAAGGAAATTCTCCCTATCCTCACGGATAACAATTCGAATTTTTTATGCGTATTTGTGACAGGAAATCACAAAGGGCAAGTTTGTTATTTATCTCATGATGAAATTAATTTAAATCCTATTTTTAGGAACATACCTAATTTGGTGAAGGCAATAAACGAGCATCCTGATTCATGGGATGTGACAGAACTTCCTCCTGATGTTTTCGATTTTGAGAACCTACCATTTTAGACATTTCCGGAAGAGTCAGATGGTTATTGATACTGGTTAAAAATGAGCTTTAAGCTATTCTGAATCGAACATTGCAATATGGACCTTTACAAGATAGGGAACGATTTTGAATATATAGACTTGTCCTTTATTAACAAGGAAGATGTCCGTTTGTATGCTTCTTTTAAAGGACAACCTATTTCAGATACCTGGCATGAAGATGTATTTGAACTATCAGAAGATAAACTACAGAAAGGAAAGTCTTCAGATTTTGAAGCACGTTGCTATGGATCTACCTTAATTGTTCAGAAAGAATTTGAGCCTGAATTTAAAGGTCGTCTGGATGGTAACATAGAAGTAAAACCCATAAAAGTTAAAGGGATTAATAAACCTTTCATTTTTATTAATCTTTTAAATGTGATACCGGCCATCAATTTTGAAGGAGTTTCGACTCAGGAATCCATGAAGCTGATACGTGAAAATAATATTCCATTTGATCTGAGTATTGTAAAGGAAGAGTTATTGTTTAGAGATGTGAAACTTAGCTTTTATTATTGTACGGATGCTTTTGTGGACTTTGTGAAAAGTTTGGGAATTAAAGGGCTGAAGTTTGAAGTAGCAGGTAAAGCAGCTCTGAAAAATTAGGATATAAGTGTTACCTCTATAAATATTTAATAAAATGAAAAGAGGCAACAATATTATTAAGCAGATAGGGCTGTTTATGACAGCTGTTGATCAGCATGAGTTGTCAAAATTACTGTCAGACTCTTTTGAAAACATCCATTTTATTGATACTGCAAAGAGTAATGACAAAAGTATAAAAGAACTGACTACGCTTGCTGAGACAACTGTTGCCGCAACCATTCTGAATGCAGCTGTTTTCTCAATAGACGAATACAGGCAGCTGGTAGACGCGCAGGATACACCACCTTATAGTTTTCCAATGGTTGGAAAAGGAATGATACAATACATACCCCCCACCGTGGCCAAATATGATGATAAATGCCTGAAAGATGGCTATCTGGGCGTGTCATATAATGTTAATGATAGTGAGACGGAAGCCTTTGTGAAGAAAGTCTTCAAAATGGTTGGTGAGAAAGGTAAAAAGGTTTTTTTTAACTGCCAGGAATAAAGACCTTGTTGCGGATACGGCTGAAAAGAATATTGTGGCATGGCCAGATGCAGTGATTAAATATAGTGGAGTAAATGGAAAATACTTAACCCAGACAAAAGAAAGATATCTGATTGCTAAATAGAAGTTTCTAAAGACCCAAGGGCCCCATCATACTTCGATGATCGGGGCCCGATGTAGTAACTCTTCCGGGCAAGATACCCGCACTAATCCTTCTCTCCAAGCGTAATCCGAAGCCGGTTAAGTGCATTCATCAGCGAAATACTGGTAGTGAGATCCACCACTTCTTTTTCGCTAAAATGTTGCTCTAGTTTTTCGCGTATCGTCTGAAGATCATTCTGCATCAATGTGACTGCTTCTGCCCATAACAATACCAGTTCCTGCACCGGATCAAAAGCTTTGGAATGTTTCCAGCCGGGCAGTTTATCGAGTATATCCTGGTTGATACCCATTTGTCTTAATTCATTGTTGTGAAAGCTGCAGCAATAGGCGCATCCGTTTAATTGGGATACCCGTAGTTCTGCCAGTGCAATCAGTTTGTTGTCCAGGCCTGACTTTCTGATACTGGCATGTGATTGATACAGAAAGCCGATTGTTTCTTTTGAGATGGTTTTGTAATCCATGTACTGTGTTGTCTTCATTTATTGTTTCACAAAATTGGTCATCTTACCCACCACCTGACGGTAATGTCATCTGAAAAAACAGTAACGTGATAGGAAATGGCTTTTGCCTGGGCAGGAGTTTGTATTTTTGTAGTATGGAGCACCTGCATGATACATTTGCTGTTGAGATCGCTGAATACGAGGACTGGAGCGAAAGAAACCGGAAGAATAACTTCTTTGAACTGGTATATGTTCTTCGGGGGACGGGTTTGCAAAGCGTAAATTATGTCAAAAGGAAATATGCTAAAAACGGTATTTTCCTTCTTCCTGCGGCTAAATGCCATATGTATATTATAGAAGAGCCAACACGTTTTCTTTTTATCCGTTTTACCGGAAGTTACTTTGCATCCAGAGGAAAAGACCAGATCGATTACAGTTCATGGTTTAGCCATCTGAATTTCATTCTGGGCAATCATGATCGTTTTCCGGGAGAGATCATCAGCGATCCTGTAGAGAAAAGCCGGGTGAAGAGATTGCTGGATGTGGTGCTTTCCGAATACCAGCGAAAAGATGCCTGTTCTGCTTTTGTTATCCAGAATACCTTAGTATCTGTGTTGGGTATTCTGGCACATAATATTCAAAAAAAGGTATTGCAGGGACGTACGTTTAAAGACAGCAGATTTACCGAATTAATCAATTTTATATCCTTTAATATTTTAGACCCGGAAAAGATATCACCTGCGTATCTTTCTGATAAATTTAATATTTCGGAGAGCTATTTCAGCGAATACTTTCAGAGGAATGCCTCCGAGCGTTTTCAGGACTTCGTGTTAAAAACCCGTTTACAAATTGCGGAGTCCAGAGCTATCTATACCAGTACACCTATAACAGAAATCGCCTGGGAGCTGGGGTTTACGGATAGCAGTCATCTGAATAGAATGATGAAAAAACATTTTGGCAGAGGGATGAGGGAGCTGAGAAAAGGAGTCATGTGACCCCAACGATTATTGCTATAAATAAATAATATGGTATTCGGACAGGAAAATATATTCACCATCGACGCAGACTTGAGCCAATCAGGCTATTACACTTTTATTAATTGCTGTTTCCGGGTTAAAGAGGTGACCATTGGAGATATAACACAGTTGTCTTTGTTAGGGGTAGCGCAGCCGCTCTTTAAGAAGATCCTGTTAAAAGAAGGCCAGCGGAGTGCTGCTGCATTGGAGAAAAACAGTGCTGACGAAATCATTCATCTGTTAAAAGAGGCGAAATCCGGTGACAATGAGGCCGCAGAAGCACTATTGGAAACATTGGAGATAGACCTGAATGGTATCGAATGTTTTGATGGATATTATTTTTTTCTGATAGAAAGCCAGGGATTTGACCGGCTGCTTATCAGTGATAATGTAGATAAGAAAAATTATGAATTTAAGTTGCCTAAAAATCATTTCTATAAGAGCATCAAATTGTTGCTGTCATGGATTAATGATGTTACTTACATTGCCCTGAAGACTGATATGTAGAGATGCTATCGTATGAAAAAAGCTGTCTCCTGTTCATACGAAGCATAGGAGACAGCTTCTTTTTTTACTTCATCGGATTTTATCTGTTCTCTTTATAAATATCCCAGTTCACTTCATCGGCGGGCCTTTCAAGCTGCGTGAAAACGCTGCCCTGGTCCTGTGCTACGGGGATCTCATTCAGGCGGTTGTAGCGACGGAGGTCTATCCAGCGGTGTCCTGCCGGCTCAAACCAGAGAGAGTACCTCCGCTGGAAAAGTATTTCTGTAATGAGGGCTGGAGTGTCTTTCGTACCATTGTAGGGTGTAAGGCCGGCAGCGGAACGTATGCGGTTAATAGCCGCAATAGCATCTTCCGGCTGATTCAGCTGGGCTTTGGCTTCTGCATAGATCAGGATCAGCTCTTCGTTCCGGATATAGGGGATAGGGCTTGTGTTCTGCGCCCAGCGCTTATCCTGATACTGGCTGGATAACGGTACTGCACCTACGGTGTTGATCAGTGGTTGTTTTCTTAAAAAGAATTTTTCGGTTACTCTTTTATCGCCCGGCAAAGCATCTGCAACAAGCGAAGGATGCACTACGGGCACCCCGCTGAAACTGCCATCCGGCAGGTAATAGAGCGGATTAAAACCATCTGGCGGTGCGCCGTATATATGAGCTGGTCCGGCGTTCAGATTACCATTGAGATCAAAGAAGGAGCTGGAAAGCGCATCCAGTGCCCCCTGCCAGTCCTGCTGATAAATGGCTGTGCGGGCGGCCAGCGCACGGTTTACTTTTGCCAATCCTGCCGGAGTGCTGAAGTTGCTGTAGCCGGCTGTAAGCCTGAATGGTAGTGTGTTTCCAGCTTGTGCCAGTGCTTTGTAGCCGCTGTCCAACACATTCCTGATTGCTTTCAAAGCGTTTTCATAACTCACGAAGTTGCCGGGATTCAGCTCATCGCTTACTGCTATGCGTATACCGCTTTTATACTGGCTGTTGGCCGGGATGAGATACTGGTATCCCTGAATGGTGAGCGCAAATCCAATGTAGGACTGCTTTTCAATATCACTCACGGCCTGTGTGTTGTTCACGGCACTGATGAGCACATTCGCCTGTTTGATGGTCTGGTAGGGAGCTGCATAAGCGGTAAATACACCATAGAAGTTGGCATCTGGCTTGCGCCCGCCCTGACCCAGCCAGAACTGTATGTTTCTGGAATCAGCGGAATTGAAATACCAGATTTCCCGGCCGAAGGTGCCAAACGCTGTAGCGGCATTGAAGAGGTATTCCCTGCTGCGCGTTTCCAGGCCGGTAACAAGGCTCTGCAGCTGGTTGCGGGAAGCATTGGCCGTAACGCTTGCCACGGATGGATTGTTCGGATCTGCAATAGGATCCAGTTTGCAGGAGCCTAATGTCATTGCAAAAAGTATAAAGAGTGTAGTGATCTTTTTTTTCATCATCAGTAATTAAAAAATTAAAAATCCACTTTCACATTAAACAGGATACGTTTGGAAGACGGATATTGAAAGAGGTCCGTTCCTGCATTGATGGCCTGTGTACCAAAGTTGGACGCTTCGGGATCATAACCGGGATAGCTGGTAACGGTAAACAGGTTGGTGGCTGATACGCCGATTCTCACCTGGTCTACTGCATTCCTGAAAGCCCGGCTGATCAAGGGTTTTGGGAAGGTATAACTGAGACTTACCTCGCGGAGCCGCAGATAACCTGCGTCCTGCACGTATACGCCTGCACCGGTGCCTGCTCTGTCTTTCCCATTAGGTATACCATTGTGGTTATAATCATCGTTCCAGTCTTTGGTAGTGCCGCCGTTGTCGGTGTTATACAGTGTGATGTTCAGTAAGTCACCGCCTTTTTTCCAGTGCAGCAGGAACGAAAAATTGAAATTATGCAGGAACTGAATATCGTTGTATAAGGAGCTTTGGAAGTCGGGTTGCGAATTGCCGTACACGGTGTATTCTCCTTCCGTCGTCCGTGGTACACCTACGATGGTGGTGGGAGAGTAACCTTTACGGATCAGGTATGTGCCGAAGGTAGGGCCATAGGAGCCCGTAGTATAGGAAGGTACATCCAGCCTGGTGATTTTGCTGGTGTTTTTCCAGAAGAGCAGGCGGCTGGTCCAGGTCAGGTTACGGGTGGATACCGGCACACCGCTCACCGCTATTTCCACGCCTTTGTTCACCAGTTCTGCCGCATTGATTTTCTTGGTGGTAATACCGGTGGAAGAAGCCAGGGTGAGGTTCTGTATGAGGTCAGTCACACGCTTGCTGTAATAGGTGCCTTCAAAGTTGAGGCGGTTATTGAAGAAGCCTGCATCGATGCCCAGTTCCAATTCTCCGGCGCGTTCCGGTTTAAGATCCGGATTGCCCGCCACACCTGATACTTTGGAGCCGATCAGTCCTCCGTTGATGGCAGGCTGCAGGGAGCTGTAGGTATCGCCAAAGGAAGCCAGCCCGCCTGTCTGTCCATAAGCTGCTCTCAGCTTAAGTTGTGAGACGGTACGTGATTTCCAGAAACTGAATTTGCTCACATTCAACGCCACCGATGCTTTTGGAAATGCATAGTACTGATTCGCATCACCATTTAAGGTGGATTTGTCGAAACGTACGCCCAGCGTAGTGATCAGCTTATCATCGAAGTTTACTTCTTCCTGTGCTACAATACCGGCATCTTTTACCTGCTGATCATACTGCTGCAACAGCGACTGCACAGCTGCCTGAGATATATTCTGTTGTTTGGCCACCAGTCCCTGTCCGCGGTTAAGTGTGCTGTTGGATTTTGTTTCCAGAAAAACCGTTCCGGCCTGTGTGCTGAAATTGATTTTGCCAACAGTCTGCTGGTAGAGGAGGAATGCCTGGAGATTGGTGTTGATGGCGTTTTCCTGCCCCAACACAATATCGCCGGGATAAGCTTCGCTGCGTTGCGCCTGTAGATCATCGGGGAAGTATACTTTGGTTCGGCTGCTGAGATAATCCACACCGCCCTGTATGGCAGCAGACAGACTGCTGCGGGCGTTGCTGAAGAGTTGAATATTCAGTTTGCCAGACTGTATAAAGCGGTTCACGTTTGAATTGTTGATGGCCTTATCACGCAGTGCCAGTGGATTTTCAGATTCCGAATAGGGATTGTCCGGATAGTTGCCGGCAGCATCAGGGAATGGATTGAAATAGTTGGGTGTGTAACCGATAATATACCCCAGGCTTGCACCAGCGTTGTTTTCATTGCCGGTAAAACCTCTGTCGGTATTACTGTTGATATAGTTTGAATTGATGGAGAAACTGATACGCGAGCTCAGTTGATGATCGAGGTTAAGCCGTATGGATCTGCGGGAGAAGCCGGTATATTTGATGATACCATTTTCCTTTGACAGATTACCGGAAACATAAAACTTTGTTTTCTCTGTTCCGCCTGAGATGTTGAGGTGTGTATTCGTGAGCAGGGGTGTTTCGCCGTACAGGATCTTTTCATAGTTGAAAGGGCCGCCGTTAGCCAGTGCGTCGTGATAGCGCTGCAGTTCCTGTTCCTGCCTGGATGATGGGAAGAACTGACGGATTTTGTTTTCATCCCAGGGAGCGCTGTCCATGTAGTGTTGTATTTTGGCGAAGCCGATTTCCTGGCCGAGACTTACACGGGTGCGTCCTGCCTTTCCCTTTTTGGTGGTGATGATGATAACGCCGGCGTTGGCGCGGGTACCGTAGATAGCAGAGGCAGAAGCGCCTTTCAATACTTCTACGGTGGCAATATCATCGGGGTTGATGTCTGCCAGCCTGTTAGCGGCATCGTCTTCCTCTTTGCCGCCGGCGCCGGTGATGGTGGATCTTCCCGTGCGTATCACGCTGTTGTTGAGATACACGCCATCGATGATATAGAGGGGCTGGGAAGCGCCTTGTAGTGAGCTGATACCACGCAGCTGTATAGAGAGGCCGCCACCGGGTGCGCCACTGTTGCTTTTGATATCGGCGCCAGGAAGTTTGCCATAGAGGGTATTGTCAAGTGTTTGCGGAGTAGCAGTGCCGGTCAGCTCTTTGGCAGAGATGGATGTCACTGCGTTGGCGAGGTTGGCGCGTTTGGTGGCAGAGGCAAGCCCGGATACCACTACTGCGTCCAGTGATTTCACATTCTCTGTCAGTTGCACGAGCAGCTTCCTGTTGTCTGTTACCCTAATGTCCTGCGGCAGGAACCCGATAGCGGTGAAGTTAAGCACCTGGGTGCCCGGTGGCAACAACAATCTGAATGCACCCTGGTTGTCTGTAATGGCGCCTGTGGTCTTTCCTTTCACCGTTATAGTGACGCCTGGCAGTAATGCGCCGTCTGTGGCGGATCTCACCTGACCGGTAACGATGTTGTCCTGGGCCTCCGCTGCCCTCGATAACAGCAGCAGCATGCACAGGAAGTGCAGCATTTTTCTCATTTGCATGTTTATTTTTTGTTGAAATTGTACAGTTGGCTGATGGACATGGTATTCCCTGTACCGCTGTTGCGGAAGAAAAAACATGAAGCAGATTGTGGTGCTGACGGTGCTGGTGGTGGGATTGGCAGCAACAATAAGAGAAGCCGGTTATGCTGTTATGCTACAGCATTTACAATAATTATTCAGGCGCATAGTTTCATTTCTTGCCTGCAAACCTATGTGAATTTTATAAGTCTACAAAATTTGTAGACTAAAAAGTATTTTGTTTTTTGCTAAAAAAAGAAAGAGGATGTATCCTGTTTTGTAAACATGGGAGACATCCTCTTCTGCGTAGGGAAAGTTATTGTATCAAGTACTCATTAAAAAGCGCTTGCCTCACATCTTAAATCATTATATCGATTAATTACAATTGTTTTAATGAATGTCCATCGAGAAATCCAAATAATAATAATCGTATCTTAGTAAACGAACGTTAACCTCAGTAAGTAATATAAACCGACCGGAGAAAATTAAAGTGAAATCGACTAACTAATCGACTAAAACTAAAAACCTGCTCAGTGAGCAGGTTCCTTCAAATTTTTTCGGGCTGGACAAATGCACTTGAAATCTTTCAATTTAAATTATTCTGGAATGGGGAATACATTGGTAAAAGGGGAACAATTGTTATTTAACGAAATAAAACATCTAATTGAAAGTAGCAGACAGAAAGTGCTGGTGAAGGTAAATACGGAACTGGTACTATTATATTGGAGTGTGGGTACAAAATTAAATAAACATGTTTTGGGAAATCAAAGGGCTGACTATGGGAAAGAAGTTGTAAAGAAATTGTCTAACCAATTGATAGAGGCCTTTGGTAAAGGATGGGACGATAAGACTTTACGGCATTGTCTCCGCTGTGCGGAGACTTTCTCCGAAGCACAAATTGTCTCCGCAGTGCAGAGACAATTAAGTTGGACACATATAAAAACAATTGTTTATTTAAAAGATGAGTTGCAACGTGAATTTTACCTGACAATGGCTTCCAATGAACGATGGAGCAGCCGCCAACTACAGGAACGGATAAACTCTATGTTGTACGAGCGTACTGCAATTAGTAAGAAGCCGGAATTAGTCATTCAAAATGACCTTGAACTTTTACGAAACAACAAAGGAATGACAACGGATCTGACATTCAAAGATCCATATATTCTGGATTTTTTAGGTTTACAGGATACATATAGTGAAAGAGATCTGGAGCAAAGTATTATATATCAATTGCAGTTATTTATTTTAGAGTTAGGTAATGATTTTGCATTTTTAGCCAGGCAAAAACGAATTTCTATAGATGATACCGATTATTATATTGATCTTTTATTTTATCATCGTAAGTTAAGACGACTTGTCGCTATAGATTTAAAACTAGGTAAATTTGAGCATAGCCATAAAAGTCAGATGGAATTATATCTTCGCTGGCTGGCTAAGTACGAGCAACAACCACATGAATTATCTCCAATCGGACTAATACTTTGTGCTGATAAGAATGATGAATTGGTCGAACTATTAGAACTCGATGCAGCAGGTATACATGTTGCCCAGTACCTTCTGGAACTGCCTCCAAAGGAAGTATTGCAACAAAAGTTACATTTAGCAATACACTTGGCTAAACAGCGGTTTGAAGTGAAAAATAAAGCTGGAGTAATTGATTAAAAATAAACAGGGAGCCTTATTTGCTCCCTGTTTGTTTCAGCAGATTCAGATCTGCGAAATATTAGTGATCTGATAGCAGAATACCGCGTTTACCGCAAATAATAATTAATAAACATCATACGGTGGCTTAAGGGTATAGTACCAGTTTAATTGTGCCAGGTCCCCCTTTGTAAAAACATAATAGGGGTTGGTACCTGCATCAAAATCAGCTGGTGCGCCGTTATATCCTGTCAGGGAATAGGTGGCGTTATAGCTCGACATTATTGCGAGGGAAGGATCTTGTACTGTATTATGTGTATTGGGAATCGCCATTTCCGTTACATTGGTGTCATAGTCACCGCTGCTTACCGCGCCGGTATGTCCGTAGCCCAGGATGTGCAGGAATTCGTGGATGATGAGTCTGGTATAATATACATGCGCCCAGGATAAATCAGTTTGATTTAAATCGAGGTTGACAGACATCAGATCTCCTACCTTTCCTGTACCATCCGGAATATGTGACCATGCAGGTGCGGAATTTGTTCCGCTGTTATCTGCTCTGATCACCACATCATAAGTGGTACCCAAGGGCGGGAGTACATCGCCATAGGTGATGCTGGTAATGTTGATATTGGGAGATATCTGACTGAGATACTTCTGGGCTACGGGAATCGCAGCGTTAATTGCTTTTGCGACCACATTTCCATCGGCGCCGGAAAGCCTGTTATCAACAAATACCCTGATGTTTTTACTTTTTGAAAAATCTACCTTTTTATTAAACCAGATATTGTCTGTCGGCTTAATGCTTGTCAGGTTGTTTTCGAAAGACAGCTCCTGCTGCTGGTTTGATTTGGAGCAGCTCAGACAAAGTAGCAGTGCTGCCAGGATAATATATTTTGGTTGCATAAAAAACGTGTTCCAGGTTAAAATATAGTTTAGGGTCTGTCGCTTATAAAAGTCAGGTTATCATAGAACCATACTTTCGATCCCTGCCATCCTCCTTTAAAAGTGCCATCGTACATTAGATAATAAACCTTTACATTCCGGGTGGCCGGGTCCCATTTAGAAGCAGCAGCTTCTGCCGGAGCAGGACTTAAAGCAGCATAACGGCCCCTTACAGGGTCAGGCTGTCCGAAGTAATTGGTTACACGGATGATCTGACCACTCCCATTTGGATCAAAATGTAATACCGGACAAAAATATCCGTACCAGTTCCAACTGTTGCTGGCAGTACTCCAGAATATATGTGCATTTAATGGTTTACCATACGGGTCAAGGCCGGAGTTCTTATACGCGTAGGCGTCTCTCATAATACAGGTAGAATCATCTATCGTCACCAGGTCGACAGTGGTGTTGCTAATAGCAACATTCTCCGCAAACTGATAGTCGGTCATGCCGCCGGGGCGGAATGAATAATAACCATCGTATTTGTTTCTGACAACCAGTTTGTAATACACATAAAACCTGTCGGCACTGATAGATAGCGGCTTGGGCACTTGAGCAATATTGTAGGCGACCATATATTTGTCGTCCGATTTTACATCGAGTGTATTCACCAGCAATTTAAAGTAGCCTACATTTTTACCTGCAGGTATCGTCACTTTTAAATTTTCGCTGACGATCGTGTTCTCCGGAAAAAAGCTCCAGTTCGTTCCTTTAGCGATGTTATATTTGGTAATGGCAGCGGTATCCCGTGCAAGCGTCACCGTTATATCCTGGTCTGAAATACCGGTAGTACTGCCGAGATAAACCGGGATAGTGATAGTATCTACCGCTTTAAGGGTAGAAGGCAACCGGTTGATCGTTTTCATACGACTATCTATCGATGTGGTGGCGCCATCATCCACAGGAGCCAGTTCCACGATTTTAGTGCCTGGAATATCCGACAGGGATGTGCCAAATTTATCTTTCATGCAGGACTGCACTGTTATTGCCAGGAGACTTATATATATCAGGTTAAAATGTTTTTTCATCTTTCAATGTTTTGTAAGTACATTCAAAATTATCTACCCCAGAATATTTTTTTGGTAAGTAGGTCTTCTCCCTGAGCCTTTACGTTAGCCGTATTGGTGGCATATTCCACGCTTGGATAAAATACTCTTTTGGGTAAAGCCGGCGCTCCGGGATATTTGGAACCATAAATGTAAGTGGGCCATCCGGTGCGACGGAAATCGGCGTAAGGTTCAAATGGATTGACCCCATTCATGGCAATCCACTTTTGAGATAAGATGGTTTGCAGAGGGTCGGTAGTCAGCTCTATATTGAAGTTGTTGACCTTGCCTGAAGTCTGCGCCATATAACCATTTGCGTCTGCAATAGCATCGTTGGGCTGATAGAAAACATTACCGGAAGGATCTGGCAAAGAGCCTTTGTATAAGTAGGTGAAGTTGGCACGAACCCCGTTTTTGTATAACTCTTTATAGTCCCCCGGAATCAGATTTCTATAAGCTGCCTCCGCTTGCAGGAAATAACTTTCGAATGACGTAATCATCGGAATAGGCTGATTGACATTCTTAATAATGCCAAAGCCGTTGGTGCCGGAGAAGCTACCATTTACGTTATCACCCCAGGACAAACCTGATAACGTATCATTATTAGCGGTAGGCACACCAAAATAAGCACCCTTAAAATGGTTCGGATTATTATCGTATGGGGCATACATTCTATACAGCCGCCAGTCGCCATAGCCATTGAAGCCATCCCAGTAAAAATTAACAGCGGCTGCATTTGCCCTGAAGTAGTTATAGTTGGACGTTTGCTGATTCTGGCTGATATTCCAGAATCTTTCTACCAGTGGATTGCCCTTTCCGCTTTGATTAAAAAATCCGGGGTTTACATTTCCTTCGTTTTGTACACTTGAAATGTAACCGTCAGCCGATGCACTGCTGAGCAAATGCTGTAATGCAGTGGCATAATAGGGTGGTTTGGTACCTAGCTGACTCACTCTGAGTATCAGTCTTAGCTGGAGCGTATTGATAAATTTAATCCAGTTGGCCTTATTCCCATTGTACATAATATCCCCTTTGGGCACGTTTCCTGTCCAGTTCTTAATCAGGTCTCTGGCACTATCCAGTTGCTGGTACAAATCATTGTAAATAGTGGCCGCATCGTCATACACAGGGGTAGGGTATTTATCGATCTGCAATGCCTGTGTGTAAGGAATATTTCCAAACAGGTCAATCAGGTTATGATAACAAACTACATTCATTGTTTTCACAATACCTCTGTAAAAGTTATTGCCATTGGCGTGTTGGTCAATATACTGCAAGTTTCCAAGATAGCCGTAGTAGCTGGTCCACATACCCTGGAACCACTTGTTGTCAAAGGTATAATTGAATACATATGAGTTCACAAAGGAACCGCCGCCGATAGTCCAGTAACCCATCCAGTACGACATGTCGTCTGATCCCATATTCTGTATGTAGGCGATGCTCCTTAATTGTGGAGACAACACCAGATCGATATCTACGTTGTTGGGATTATTGGGATTATTTTCATTTATATCAAAGTATGTTTTTGAGCAAGCTGACATCCCTGCTATCAACAACAGAACGAGTAAATATTTAGTTAATACTTTCATTTTGTAAAAGTTTCCTGTTGAAAAAATTAAAACCTGACGCTAACGCTTCCACCTATAAATCTTGTTGGCGGCGTTTGTGAAGTGTTCGTAGTACCGTCTGCGTTATAGGCGCCACCAAGATTAAATTCGGGATCGGTCCAGATATTTTCTGCTGGTCTCCACATAAACAAATTTCTGCCGGTAACCGCTACTGTAGCGCCCTTGATAGTTTTAAATCCGCTGAAAAGAGATGCTGGTAAGGTGTAGGACAATACCACTTCTCTGAGTTTCCAGAAGGCATTGCTGGTAACATAGGGTGTTCCCATGGTGCTATATGCCTGCCAGAACTGGTACACATTGGCAATTTGCCTGGATTTGTTGTCTACATAATGTCCGCTTCCGTCATCATAAACGGAATTAGGGAATACAAATCGTTGGCGATCACCATAGGTAGAGTGTTCAGAGGAACCGGTCCAGTCTAATGTTTGTCCGATCTGGTTAAACAATACACCGCCACCTCTGTAGTCCGCTACGATAGTGAGTCCGAAATTTTTGTAGGAAACGGAAGTCGTCAGGCCCAGGCGGTAGGGTTGAAAGATGGATCCCATGAACTTATAAGCTGCTGCACGTGTAGGGTAGCCGTTATGATCAACGATGACCTTTCCGGTGGCAGGGTCTCTGGAGAAATCGGTTACTTTTAAAGCCGGGAAAGCATAGCCTACTACTGCATAAGCGTCATTTGTCATCGATAAATCAGCACCATCATTAGGCAAGGAAATTACTTTATTGTTGATATAGGTGAAGTTGGCGCCCACATCCCATCTTAAGCCAGTGGATCTGTTATCAATGAGCGTTAATTTGATATCTGATTCAACACCGAAATTGGAGGTTTCTCCACCATTCACCAGCATAGCAGAATATCCTGTTGTGGGAGATACCTGAGTAGGAATCGTTTGGTTTTTTGTTCTTTGTTTGAAAACCGTTCCGGTAAAGTTAATTCTGTTTTTCAGGAAACTAAGTTCGATACCTCCTTCTATTTCCGTTGTGCGTTCATCTTTCAGATTGGGATTGGGAGCCATTGTATTTTTGCTATAGCCCACACTATTATTAAATGGATAATTAGACGCAACATTGAAGGAAGGAGTGGTCAGATAAGCTCCGTAAGTACTGATGGTGTTTAGATTTACCTGGCCTGTCTGGCTGTATGCGATTCTTACCTTTCCAAAATTCACCACGTCATTATCGAATAATTGCGGCAACACATCAGAAAGAATAAACGCCGCATCGGCTGATCCATAGGAGAATCTTCTGTTGGAAGCTGTCAGGATTGAGGTCCAGTCAAAACGATAGCTACCGTGTAAAAACAGGTATTTATTTATACCAAAAGATAAATCAGCAAATGCCGCCTGCTGATTTCGTTCCGCCTTGGCTTCGCCGGCAGTTTGCTGGCCAATATAGCTGGATACATTATAGAAGTCATTAAATGCGAGTGTGTTTGCATTAAAGTTTTCACTATTATATCTATCCTGTATAATGGAGTGTCCTAATAAGAGTTTTGAGTTGATATTTTTTGACAACTCCTTTTTAAATGTCAATAACAAATCGCCCGTTATACGTGATTCAAAGGTTGATCCACCGCCTGATGTAGGCAGTAACACCTTTCTGTTGGACGCCTGGGTACCACCCGGAATATTATAGGGATTGCTTTGCTCGTAGTCAGAGTATTTCCAGCCGTTACCGGTATTTTTATAGTTGTAGGCACTGTAAGTGTAACCGAATCGGTAACTGGCTTCTATATTGTCTGTTATCGCGAGCCTTGCTGCTACATTCCCTACAAACTTATTATCAGTGCTTTTTGTTCTGAAGTTATCCACGTTCCACCAGGGATTATCATTCCAGGCGTTGAAGTAGTTATCAGGAGAAGAGAAGAAACCACTTTTGAACCAGCCTAAATCAACGTGTGCCGGGGAATTCAGGATTTGGCTGTATATGGAGCCTCTGTTCCATACCTGGTCAGTGTTAGTATTGGTATAGCCCAACGCATAATCGAGGCTTACAATACTGTATTTAGTGCTCCCATTCAGTTTAAAGAAGTTTTTCGACAGCTTATTTCCCGGAACGATATCTGACCGGTCTGTTCGCTGGTAGGCTACATAAGTCGATGAGTTCTGAGTGGCGGTGCCCAGTGATAAATCATACTGTTTGGTAATGCCTGTCTGGAAAAAATCGGTACGTGATCCTTTTTTCGGCGAGTACGTGGTTTTTATCACGGTGTCTTTATAGGTACCGTCGTTGTAAAATATCCGCTTTGGTGTTCCTACTTCCACAGTACTTCCATCGTACTTAGGCCCGAATTGCTGATTTTCAAAGGGAACATTAACGGTTTGTCCTGTTACAGGATCTACATAGCTGGATTCGCCTCCCCAGCCACCATAGGTATATTGCAGATTCGGCAGTTTGGAAATACTTTCCCACTGTACGCTGGTTTTAAAGTTTACTTCTGTTTTACCAACAGCTGGTTTCTTAGTGGTAATAACCAACGCGCCATTGCTACCATTAGATCCATACAATGAAGCTGCAGCGCTGCCTTTGAGCACGTTTACACTTTCAATGTCATTGGGATTGATATTACTCAGAATATAAGGTGCCACAATTGCTCCGTCCAGCACAACAAGAGCAGCATTATTCCCGGTAATAGATCTGTTGCCGCGTAAGTTGATTTTATAGGAAGGATCCAGGTTGTTGTCCTGTGTTTGAATGGACAGGCCGGATACTTTACCAATTAACCCGGAAGTGGCGTTGATGTTTTCCGCCTGGTTTAATTCTTTACCACTGATAGTGGTAGCAGCATATCCCAGTTCCTTTGGCTGACGTTTGATGCCATAGGCGGTGACTACTATTTCCAGCTGGAGATTGTCCTTTTGTTTTAAGTGTACAGCAACGGGATCTTCGTTAACCACCGGTATTTCTACCGTTTCTGTTCCAATGTAGCTGAACACCAGAACTTTGGAACTGTTGGCAGGAACGGAAATTTGAAAACGACCATTCGCGTCTGTACTGGTGCCGAGTGGAGTGCCTTTGATCCTTATCGTTACACCCGTTAATGGTGCTCCTTTTTCATCCGTTACTACACCTTTGATAAGCAGGGATGACTGTTGATTAGCAGTATTACGATTAGGAGACTCTGATTTTAATACGATGATGTTGCGTCCTACAATAGAGTAGCTCAGTGGTTGTCCTTTTAAACAGGTGGCCAGCGCGTCGGATACAGGAACGTTATTGAGATTTACCGTGACAGGAGTGGTAGACTTCAGTACATCATCTTTGTAAAAGAAAACGTAGTCAGTCTGGCGCTCTATAGCCGCAAATATTTGCGGAATATTCAGTTTTTCTCCTTTCAGCGTAACGTTCTGTGAATACGATTTGGCGCTCAGTTGCATACTGACAGCCAACAGAAAAACAAAGATTGTTTTCATCTTGTATAGCGTTAGGTTAGGGCGTGCAAATAGCTGTATCCTCTCAAATACAGGGTTTAAGAAAATCATATTTTTTTGGTTGAGTAATGAGCAATAGACTTCGGTCTCTCTTAAATTCAAAAGCGCTTTTGTTAATTCAGTGATCCCTTTTCGATTGATCCCACCAGGGGAGTTATTGTTAATTTTTAATAATAATTGTGGAATTATTTATTTCATATTTGATATTATTCAGGTCTAATATTTTTAGGAATTCAGATAGATTCTCGTTGCGTTTTAATTTACCGGTGAATTTTATATCTGTGACATGATCTTCAAATTGAACATTTACATCATACCATCTTTCTATTTGTCGCATTACAGCGGAAAGGGGGACAGAAGAAAATTGGGTATAGCCGTTTTTCCATGCTATTATGGCATTCACATCTATCGTCTTATTGAGGTTCATTTCTCCTTCCCGGCTTATATTTACCTGCTGGTTAGGCAATAATACCTGTGATTGCGTGGTGCTGTGCGCGTGTACTCTTACTTTTCCTTCCAATAAGGTGGTACTTACAAACGGTTCATTGGAGTAGGAGTTAATATTGAATTTCGTTCCCAAAACTTCCACCCTATAGCCGGCATTGGCTGCTGATTTGTTATCTGCTTCAACAATAAATGGTACCGGTTGATCATGATTGCCTATCAGGTGCTTCACTTCAAAATATGCCTCTCCTGTTATATATACCTTTCGTTCCCCGGCAGGAAAAGCTACCGGGAATCTGATGGAGGAAGCAGCATTCAACCATACTTTACTGCCATCTGATAGCTGCAGAGAATATTGGCCGCCACGGGGTGTGGTGATGTTGTTATATAATATCTCTTCGTCTTTCTTTTCTTCTGCACTATAAATGATTTCACCGGTTTTAGTTTTTACGACACGCCCTGGTCCCTGCGTTGCAAGCAATCCGTTTTGGGCACTATCCAATACGATGGTTTGTCCGTTGCTCAGGGTAAGGGTAGCTTTGTTACTGCCACTGGTGATATTCAGATCAGATGGCGTTATGCGGGCCACCTGGGATAATGGCTTGTTGCCGGAATGGTGAACGTAATAATAGCCTGACAGGCCAACAAGTGCAGCGACCATGGCTGCCGATGCCCAGTGCCACCACCTGGAAAATGATACCTTTGGTTGTGTATTGGTTTCAGTAGCTACATCAGGTGTGTTGGAAAGTATTTCTCTTAATATATTTTCGGCATCTGCAATACTCAGAAATGTACTTATTTGTACCGGATATTGATCAATATCCTCAATGGTTTGGGCAATCAGCTCCTTTACCGTTATTTCATTTCCGGTAAGGGAAAATAATTCAAATAATTCCGATAGTTCTTCCTCGGAACAACTATCATTCACATACTTGTGGAATAACTCCAGCAATCGGTCCTGCATAAACGCTGATATAAGTGCCACTAAAAATATTAGACGCATGGCATTTATGCAAAGGGGTAGATAAATAAAAATATTTTTTTCAGAAAACTACGGTATTGTCTAAGGTGTTTGAAATCAATATATTAGCATCATTAGAAAGAACGTGGCTTTCATGAGGGTGTGGGGAGAATTCACCAAAATCATGTGTATAGTCGCAAACGCATAGGAAAATTACCAGTAAGAAACTTTGGTCGCGCAAAAAGGTTTGTACAATTTTGTTGGCGGCCATAATATGTTTCTTTACGGTTTCTTTGGAGATATTTAGTTGTGCAGCTATTTCATCATGACTAAATCCTGCTGTTCTGCTTAGATGGTATACATGTTTTTGCTGAGGGGTTAATAAACGGGCGGCCCGGGATAAAGTAGCCTGCAGGTCGCGCAACTTAATGGATTCTTCCGTACCACTATCCATATCGACGCTGTTTTCCTGAATCGTTCTGATAACTTTTACTTCCGCCTTCTTTCTTCTTAACTTACTATAAATATTGTTCCGCACCATGGTATGCAGGTAGGCGTCAAAGTTTTCAATTTCATGGAGCGACTCCCGGTTTAGCCAAATGGTCGTAAATACTTCCTGCAATACATCTTTGCTGCTAATGTCTGATTTCAATAGCTTTTGGGCAGCGAAATATACTTTCGCCCTATGTTTTTCAAATAATCTTACAAATGCAGTTTCGTCCCCCTCCGCTATTGCAAGCAAAAGCATTTTATCCTCCATTGTTAGCCAATTACTTAGTCGGGCTAAAATAGTGAAAATATATTTATAAGTTATTTATAAAGCCATTTCCTGATCCATTTGGTATAATGTGGCATTACCAGATAAACCATCAGTAGCACAATAACACCCGAAATGAAAAACGAATCAATAAATCGTATGTGGGGAACTTTCAGGAATCTTAATACCGGAGCTAAAATCAGCGGCATAATTGTGGTCAAAGGATAAATTGCCGACCATGTTACAAGAAACTGTTTCCATCGGACAGGTGGTTTTACTTTGTCTTTTTCCGGTGTGAACAAAAAATCCAGCCCGTTTTTTATATGGTAATTGTCATCTGTTACCAGGAGCGGACGGATTTTTTCAATGAAGCGTTTCCTGTCCGGAGACTCCATCCAGCGTTTCAGATGGTCTATTGTATCAAACCGTATGATGATGGTGTATAAATAGGTAAGACCAGGAATCGGGCGAATAATATGCCAGTCAATATGCCCAACAGTGCTTCTGCAAAGTGGACCGATTTCATTCAGCCATTCTTCATATTCCTGATGTTTTCCTTCGATAACCTGGTGTGATATAACCACCGTTGCACCGTCTTTTTCCATAAAAGAATGTATAATTATTAATTGTTATTTTATCCGAAATGGTTGATCTTTAGCTATAGATTCAAAAATATAAATTTTGAAATGATTATTGAGCATTAAAGCACATGAAATGAAGGATTCATAGGCCGGTAGTATAAACATAACAGTGTAAAATCCCCCAAACTGTATGAAAATAATAATTATAGGAGGCTCTATCGGTGGACTCAGCGCAGGTATTGCACTTGATTGCAAGGGATACGATGTTGAAATTTATGAACGCTCTGCAGGCCGTATGCAGGACAGAGGTGCGGGATTAGTTATTCAGCCGGACATGATGAATTATTTGCAGGAACACCATATTTCTGCAAAAGAAGTTTTTGGTGTGCCGGCGTATGAAAGACAAGTGCTGAATAGTAATGGTGATCCTTCTTACACATTCAAAAACGATACTTCATTCACCTCCTGGAATTACATTTGGCAACAACTCAAAGATCACTTTCCGGAAGACCGGTATTACTTTGGTCATCAATTGGAAACGATAGCGGAAAAAGACAATCATGTAGCGGTAACTTTTGCCAACGGCATTAGGAAAACAGCCGACCTGGTTATTGGTGCAGATGGTTACAGCTCTGTAACGAGAGCTCATTTTTTGCCGGAATCAGCGCCCGCTTATGCAGGTTATGTTGCCTACCGTGGGTTGATACCGGAAAGTAAAATGACCGATGAAGAAATTGCTTTTTTTGAGAATAGATTTTCCATTTATCCATACCGGCATTCTCACTTGCTTTGCTATATGGTGCCGGGTACAAAAGGAGAATTAAACAAAGGACAACGTTTATACAATTGGGTTTGGTATCTTAATAAATCGGAACAACAATTAAACGAAATACTCACGGATAAAGACGGCAAAAAGAGACTATATGCCGTGCCTCCTGCTTTCCTGAGCAGCAAATCCATCAACGACCTTCATCAACTTGCCAACGATGAACTTCCTGCAATTCTCAGGGACAGGGTCCATCAAACCGAAAATCCTTTTGTTCAGGTAATTGTTGACCTGGCTGTTCCCAAAATGTATAGCGGACGTATTGCGTTGCTCGGCGATGCGGCTTTTGTTGTAAGACCCCATACCGCTTCCGGCACTGCTAAAGCCTATCGTGATGCTATTGCACTGGCAGATTGTTTGTATTATCATAAAGATGATATTGACAGCGCATTACCTCACTGGAATGACCAACAAATAAGAGAAGCATCCCACCTCATACAGTATGGCAAACAATTGGCACTAAGAAGCGGGCTTGGAGGGAATATTTAAATCACGGACATCATTCGATAATTTTCTTCAGTTCAGCCGCCGGATGGTAATACCATTAACATAAGTGGTCATACAGCTTGCCTGATGAAAAGAGATAAAACAGGCATTGGGTTGTGGTTGGTGGATAATCCTTTTGGTGCGGCAGTGCTGGAAGTCTGATAGCTCCCGGCTAACTAACCGACAAAAAAACAAAGCCCTCAAATCGAAAGATTTGAGGGCTTAAAGCTCGCGAGGCGAAAGTTATGTTTAGTTTCCTGGTTCATAGGTAAGTTGCACAACACCCGATTTAAAAACATTGGTTTCAATCAACTTTAAACCTATTCGTTCCTTTATGTCTTCAAACAATGGTTTACCAGTTCCCAAAACTACCGGATGTACCGATATTTTATATACGTCGATAAGACCTGATTGTATAAATGTCTTGATAAGACTTGCTCCACCATATAGCCAGATATCTTTGCCTCCTTGCCGTTTTATTTCAGCAACCTGGTTAACTACGTCGGAACTTATGAATGTAGCATTGCCATCTTGTCTGCTTTGACGTGAAAAAACAAATTTCTTCTTTGAATGTATTCCTTGCCACATCTCTTTTTCTGCCGGACTGGTTGTTGTATCTGGTTGGAAATTCCCCCAGGCGTCATAACTTACTCTGCCGTAAAATATAGTGTCGATGCTTGATATAAAACTACCAAAATCCATATCATCATCCATAATGCACCAATCCACTTCCCCATTTGGCCCCTCAATAAACCCGTCTAAGGTAACGGCTAAATTCAAAATTATTTTTTTCATTCAGAATACTTTTTTACAAAAATACATACCTGGCCTTGTTTCTCTTTTGGAAAAAGGCGACAAAATTAAAATTGAGCGGGAGTAAGACCCGAGTGCCGTTTTATTTCATTCGTAAGATGTGCCTGATCATAAAAGCCACATTCAAAAGCTATATCTGATAAGCTTTTCTTTTGGTTTATATCGTTCATCATAGAAAGAACTGACTGGAAACGAATAATCTTTACATATTCCTTAGGTGTTAAACCAATATGAGTTTTAAAAAGCCGTTCTAATTGCCTGACAGTTGTAAAATTCCTTTTAGAAATTTCACGGATGCTTACATTTCCTTTGGAAATATGAATATCGTTCAGGACAGACTGAAGCGACTGGTTGATACTTCTTTTCCTATCTAAAAAATATCTGTTGAGGTAAGCATAGGGGGCTTTATTTATCTTTCCAATATCAAATGAATAGGGCAAATCAAATTCAAAAGTATGATTGGTTAATTCATTTTGTGGAGCATAGTTGTAAAAAGACGAAAACACAGCAGGTTTTAAACACACTCCTAACAGATGTGTGTTCCTGTCAATAAAACTATCCTTAAAAGTAGTCATTGCCCCTACCACGTATGTTTTACCATAGTCCATAGTAGTCAGGCCATTATCCGTTTTGCAGGGTTCCCCTAAATTTATAATTATCCCGGGACACCCATCAGGAAATATTCGCTCCCATTGGTCGTCGCTATCATCACCTTTCAATTCCCAGAAAGAATGGATATAGGTTTCTAATTCCGGGCAAGGTTGAGCCTCATTATGTTTCATTACTAAAACTAAATTGGTTATTTATAATCTGGATATGGAGCCGATATAGTGGCTCCAGGATAATTAGGCATTGTAAGATAACTATCTTAGAGGCGATCGCGCTGCGGGACGCTTCTGTTTTTCCGGATGTTCCATCAACCGCGACTAACGCTACTGTTATTATGGCTGCTGAACTTTCTCATTTTCCTATTTTATCAGTTACATTCTTTATTATGGCCACTGTTTCATCTATTTCTTTTTCGTTTAATCCTGCAAAGCCAAATCGTAGAGAATTCAAATGGTTTGTTCCATAACTATAAAATTCTCCATCATTCATGAACATACCATTAATTGCCACCTGTTTGGAAATTTCGGGTAAGGAAAAATCTTCATTGAATTTAACCCAAACCGCAAGGCCTCCTGCTGGCTTTGCAAACGAAACTACATTTCCCAGTTGCTCCTGTAGTTGATCACATAAACGGTTCCTTCGGGCACGATACAATTTTACTGATTTTTTTATATGCTTCTGCATTTCCCCGTTTTGCATTAAGGCAGCGAAGGCTCCTTCGAACAGGTAATCGTTTCTGTAATCCAGAATGGTTCTCACTAAAACCGCTTCCTGAATAAAATTGCCGGGAGCAATCATGTATCCTAAACGGACGGAAGTAGTGAGTGATTTGGTAAGTGAACCAATGTAAATGATATTCCCGCCATGATTCCCGCTTGCTAATGGCAATATTGGACTACCATTATAATGAAAATCATAATCGTAATCATCTTCAATCACCGGGAAATGGTATTTCCGGATTAAGTCCATCAATTTTATTCTCCTGTCAGTACTCAGTGTTACTGTTGTTGGATGGTGATGGTGTGGGATGATATATAAAAGGTCAGGTTTTTGAGTCTTACAGAATTGTTCAATAAAGTCTATTTTCATTCCATTTTCATCCATGGGAACTTTTACCAGTTTTGCGCCGAACTGCTCAAAAATCAGATTGGCCAGAAAGAAATTGGGCTCACCTACCAGCACAGTTGAGCCGGGGCGGAGTAAAATTTTGGCAGCTATATAAATGGCCATTTGCCCACCATGTGTTAGCAGGATATTATTGGTGTCAATATTTAATCCTCTGCTATCTGATAGATATTCTACCAGTGCAGATCGCAAACTCAATGAGCCCATTGGACTGCTTTGATTGGGAGTATGTCTGTGCGAAAAACTATGGAACAAACTACGGTATTCTCTCAGCAGCAGATCTATTGGCGCTATTCTTTGGTCCGGAAATCCGTCGTTGATCACCAAACGATATTCTGTGGATTGAGGAGCCAAAGCCGGGAAATCAATTATTTTTTTTACTTCAAAGCCGGTGTCCCTGGTGTAGGCAGACGTTATTTTGGATTTATTAAAATCCCTGGGATTTATCCGGGGTAGTTTTTCTGCGACCGTAACATTCTTTCTTGGCTCAATTTCAACCCAGGCCTGTGCTTCCAGTTCCTGATATGCAGCAACTATTGTTTTTCTGTGTACGCCAAGTAAAACCGCCATTTCGCGGGTTCCGGGCAAAGTCGCTCCTGGTTTAATAATACTGTCAAGAATAAGCTCCGTTAATTGATTGGATATTTGTTGATATAAAGGTGTACTGGTATCCTTGTCAAGTTTAAGCAGTGTCTTAAATGGAAGCATATGGACTACATTGAATGTTGAAACTGGCCCCCAAAGGTAAATGAATGCCTTTATAGTTTTGCGAGTGAATAGTAACTGATCACTATTTATTTTTTTATCTAAAAGGCATCCATGTCACGCCATGTTCTGTAATAAACTTAATAGTCTCGTCTTCCTGTTGCTTCCTGTAATTGTGCTAAACTCCTGTGGGAGTAAATCGCAGCATCAAACAGAAACCTCCGCGCCAAAGGAATTTCCGGTGTTAACTGTTGAAATGAAAAACACCAGCTTATACAGTGATTATCCTGCTACCATACAGGGTGTACAAAATATTGAAATAAGACCAAAGGTAGATGGTTTTATTGAGAAGATATATGTGGATGAAGGAGCATCTGTACAAAAAGGTCAGGTTCTTTTTAAGATAAATGCGCCTCAATATGAACAGGAAATGCGTACAGCGGCGGCCGCTATTAAAAGTGCAGAAGCGGAGGTGGGTACAGCCAGAATGCAGGTTGAAAAGGTTATTCCACTTGTTAAAGAGGAAATAGTCAGCAGCTATGAGCTGGAGACTGCAAAATTTATATTGCAAACTAAAGAAGCCGCGTTGGTACAGGCAAAAGCCAGTCTGGTCAATGCGCATATAAATATTGGATATACTACCATCCTAAGCCCTGTTGACGGAGTGATTGGAGGCATTCCTTATAAAACCGGAAGTCTGGTAACCGGTAGTTCCTTGCTACCGTTAACAACTGTGTCGGCAATAAAAGAGGTATATGCTTATTTTTCAGTTAATGAAAAACAATTCCTGTTATTCTCCGAAACACACGCTGGTATTACGCTGGAAGATAAACTGAAAAAGCTGGCGCCTGTTTCATTGATTCTTTCCACTGGGGTTGAATACAAAGAGAAGGGGCGTGTGACAACAGTGAACGGTTTGATAAATACGGAAACAGGGGCAGTCAGTTTCAGGGCAACTTTTCCTAATGCATTAGGGATAATAAGAAGTGGAGGAAGTGCCATTGTTCGTATGCAACAGGAGATCCCTAATGCATTGCTTGTACCTCAGAAAGCTACTTATGAAATGCAGGGCAAAAGGTTTGTTTATAAACTTGATGAAAAAAATACAGCCAATAGTACAGCGATAGAAGTTGTTGAAGGTGTACCCGGAGATTTTTTTGTAGTTCAGAATGGGCTGAAGGTGGGAGATCGGATTGTAGCATCTGGTGTAGCTAATCTGAAAGACGGAATTAAAATTAAAGCAACAACGACTTCATTACAATAGTATGTTACGAAAATTTATTGAGAATCCCGTACTATCTACGGTAATATCTGTTATTATAGTAATTCTAGGTTTACTGGGATTATACTCTTTACCTATTACCCAGTATCCTGACATAGCACCGCCTACCGTAGAGGTTACGGCAACCTATCAGGGCGCCAATGCGGATGCTGTTATGAAGAGCGTGATTATTCCGTTGGAAGAGCAGATCAATGGTGTGGAACATATGACCTATATGACTTCCAGGGCGAGTAATGATGGAACAGCTGTAATAACAATTACCTTTAGCCAGGATGCCAACCCGGATATGGCTGCAGTGAATGTTCAGAACAGAGTGAACAAAGCTATCAGCCTGATGCCAGCAGAAGTAGTGAAAGCTGGCATTAGTACAACAAAACGCTTAAGCAGCGAAATATTCAGTTTCCTGTTATACAGTGAAAAAAAAGAGTACGATCAAAAATTTCTGGAGAATTATCTCCGGATAAATGTATTGCCTAAAATAAAGCGGATAAGTGGGGTAGGAGACCTCTATATCTATAGTGGACAGGAATATAGTATGCGGATATGGCTTAAGCCTGATGTAATGGCATCCTATAACCTTATGCCTGCGGATATTATTGCGGCGCTCACGGAGCAGAATATTGAGGCGGCACCCGGTAAACTGGGCGAAAATAGTAACCAATCTTTCCAGTATACCTTAAAATACACTGGCAGGTTGGAAAAGCCGGAACAATTCGGCGACATCGTTCTTCGTTCTGTGGGGAACGGCCAGGTATTACGTCTTAAAGATGTAGCGAAAATTGAATTAGGCGCAGCATCCTACTCCAGTACTACTACAGCCCAGGGCTATCCTGCACCTTATATTGCCGTTAATCAGACGTCAGGCTCCAACGCTCATGATATCATTAACAAATGTGAGAGCATATTGGATGATGCAGCCAAAGAGTTACCCAAGGGATTGAAATTTACTGTTTACACCAATGCTAATGATTTTTTGAATGCTTCCATGGATAAGCTGGTACATACATTAATCGAAGCTTTTATGCTGGTATTTATTGTGGTATTCATTTTTCTGCAGGATTTGCGTTCAACGCTTATACCTGCAATAGCGGTTCCTGTTGCAATCATCGGTACTTTCTTTTTTCTGAAGCTGTTCGGTTTTACCATTAATCTGTTAACGCTATTTGCGCTGGTGTTATCAATTGGTATTGTGGTGGATGATGCTATCGTAGTCGTAGAAGCTGTACACGCCAAGTTGGATCAGGGTGCGCGTTCTGTAAAGAAGGCAACCATCAGTGCCATGCATGAAATCAGTACCGCCATTATATCCATTACTTTGATTATGACTGCTGTATTTGTTCCCGTTACTTTTATCACGGGTTCAGTAGGCGCCTTTTACAAGCAGTTCGGTTTAACCCTTGCCGTTGCTATTATCATTTCTGCGATAAATGCGCTCACACTAAGCCCTGCTTTATGTGCATTATTGCTAAAGACACATACCGCTAACCACATACCAGAAAGGAATTTACTAAAGCGGTTTTCTCAAAGCTTCAATACTGCATTCGCGGCTATGACAGCGCGTTATTCAGAAGCGTTGACGTTCCTTGCCAGAAGAAAGTGGTTGGCCATTGTGGCTGTAGGCGGATTCTCTATGTTATTCTGGTACCTGGCAAAAACTACCCAAACCGGGTTCGTACCTAATGAAGACAGTGGATTTATATATAGCAATATTATCCTGCCCCCGGCAGCCTCACAGCAACGTACAGAGGCGATTGTTTATAAGATGGACAGTATTGCCAGATCAATACCCGAAGTCGGCTTATCATCATTGGTATCCGGCCGCGATCTGATCAGTGGTGCCGGTGGTGCTTATGGATCTTTGTATGTTAAGTTGAAACCATGGAACGAGCGTACGCATAAAGGGCAGGACATCAATAGTATTGTTGGAAAACTGGTAGCGCAAACAGCTGGAATAAACGAGGCCAATATTATTTTCTTTACAGCACCAACACTGCAGGGATTTGGTAACAGCAGTGGCTTTGAGTTTCAGTTGCAGGATAAAACAGGCGGAGATTATCAGTCATTTGATAAAGTGATTCAAAAGTTCATGAAGGCTTTGCAGGAAAGACCAGAAATCATGTACGCAACAACGCCCTACAATACTAACTATCCACAGTTTGAAGTAAGCGTAAATGTTGCAAAGGCAAAAGAGGCCGGTGTGCCGGTTAATTCAATTCTGCAGACATTACAGGGCTACCTGGGAGGGATCTATGCTTCGGACTTTAACCGTTTCGGAAAACAATATAAAGTGATTATTCAGGCTGACGCGTTGCATCGGACTTCAGCAGAGGCACTTCAGGGTATTTTTATAAGAAATGGTAAGAACGTAATGGCACCTGTGTCTGAGTTTATTACACTTAAGAAGATCTATGGACCAGAATTCATCAATCGTTTTAACCTTTTTAACTCAGCCTATATAAATGGTTCACCCAATCCAGGCTATAGCTCAGGCGATGCTATCCGGGCCATTCAGGAGGTAGGGGCCACAACGCTGCCAAGTGGCTACGGATATGAATTTTCCGGCCTCACCAGAGAGGAGATTATAAGCGGTAAGCAAACAGTGTTGATATTTATTTTATCCATCGTATTTATTTATTTTTTATTGAGCGCCCGGTATAAAAGTTATATACTGCCGCTGTCTGTACTGCTTTCACTTCCTGTAGGGCTGGCTGGCGCTTTTCTGTTTGCCCGTTTATTCGGATTAGATAATAACATCTTTCTCCAGATCAGCTTAATCATGCTGATAGGGTTGCTGGCCAAGAATGCCATCCTGATAGTGGAATTTGCTGTAATGCACAGAAGGAATGGAGAAGGACTGGTACATTCGGCAGTAGCGGGGGCCACTACCCGTCTGCGTCCAATTCTGATGACTTCCTTCGCGTTTATATTCGGCCTGTTGCCTTTAATGTTTGCTACTGGTGCTGGGGCCATCAGCAACCGGTCCATTGGTACGGCTGCCGTGGGGGGCATGCTTATTGGGACATTGGTTGGGATATTTATTATTCCGGTTTTATTTATCATTTTTCAATCCCTGCAGGAAAGGATTGGTGGTCATCCTTCAAAAAAAATCACCCGGGAGTTAAGCCCTGTTTCAATTGACTGAGCGTATTTCTAAAAGAATAATAGATGAAAGATATTTATAAGTGGTGGGTTCTGTCCATAATGACCGTTTTTTTGGTATCCTGCAAAATCACACAAAAATATCAGCGGCCGGACATGCAGGTGAATGGCCTATACCGGGATCGTTTAGATACTGACACAAGCAGCATCGGTGGCATGCCCTGGGATACTTTTTTTACTGATTCCCTGTTACAGCAATTAATTATAAAAGGAATAAATCAAAACCTGGATCTCAAAAAAGGTATTGAGCGCATAAGAGCATCGAGGGCTGCTTTTATACAAAGCAAAGCAGTCTTTTTACCTGATGTAGCTGGCAATGCTGGTATTTCCAGGTCACGTTTGTCCTACCCGAAGGGATTCGGCATCATTAACTCCACAACACAATATGACGTGGGGATAAGTGCCAGCTGGGAGGCAGATATCTGGAATAAACTTGGTAGCGCAAAACGGACTGCCCTTGCTCAATTGCTGAAAGAGGAAGCTGCACGGAAAGTTGTGCAGACTCAAATTGTAGCTGACATTGCCGGGAATTATTATCTTCTGCTGGCACTGGATCAGCAATTGGAAGTATTGGAAAAGACTGTGTTAAACCGAAAAGAAGATGCCCGTGCAATGAAAGTTCTGAGAGAATCGAATGTAGTGAATGGGGCCGCCGTGGTACAGAGTGAAGCTAATCAATATGCAGCAGAAGTGGAGGTGCCAAAACTGAAACGGCAGATCAGAGCGACCGAGAATGCAATAAATGTATTGCTTGCAGAACCACCAGGTATAGTGAGAAGAAGTAGCCTGGCGGAACAACAGATAAATACTGCCTCTCTTCAGATCGGAGTACCGGCAATGCTCTTAAAAAACAGACCAGATGTGCAACAAGCTGAATATGCATTTCGGGCTGCTTTTGAAAATACTAATATCGCACGAACATATTTTTATCCTTCCTTCAATATTACCGGAGCAATAGGTTTTTCAAGTTATAGTTTTAAGGAGTGGTTCTCTGCTGCTGGTTTTTTTGCCAATATTGCCGCAGGCCTTGCTCAACCTATTTTGAACAAGGGACAGAATAAAGCCCGCCTGGAAATTGCAAGAAGCCGGCAACAGGAATCATTGTTGAATTATCAGCAGTCGTTAATTATTGCCGGGCAGGAAGTTTCCGATGCCTTATATGATTACCATACCGCTGCAGATCAACAGATAATCCGCTATAAACAATTAAAAGCATTGGAAAAATCAGTGGATTTCACAAAAAAGTTGTTGCGATATAGTACGACTACCAATTACACAGATGTGCTAACATCAGAACAAAATTTGCTCTCGGCACAGCTGGATAATATAAATGACAGACTTTCAGAATGGCGGGCATTGATTAATCTGTATCGGGCATTGGGGGGAGGTTGGCAATAATGTAATAGTAGTATGATTGTCGTATTGCAGTTGTGCTGATTGTCTGCGAAAGCCACTTTTTAGGTGGCTTTCGATATTTGACAAAGCATCAGACGGCCCTGTTTCTTTAAATGAATCCTCCATCTATAGAAGATTATGCAGTGATTCATATGACAACAATTCCCCGTCAAAAAGATCCTCTGTTTTATGCTGTTTAAGAGCTGCTGCTGAATCTCTGATCTTTGTCAGGGCAAGACTAAATAATAAGGGACCAAGGCTAACCCTTGCTACCCCGGCTGCCTGTAACCGTTGCAGATCTCTGATCGATTCAAGGAGAAGCACATTAATCGGCAGAGGGGACTTTTCAGTAATTTCCTCCACTTCTTCATATGTTTTTACAAGAATCGGGTATATACAGTCTGCTCCTGCATCCGCATATGCTTCAGCTCTTATTAAAACCTCTTCAACTGGGTTTTTTATATCCGGATTAAAATAAACATCTGTTCTGGCATTGATAAACAGGTGAACTCCCAGGTCATTAGCAACTTTCCGGATAGTAGCTATTTTTTTACATTGTTCTTTGATATGCAAGAGGTCACTATGATTAACATTACTGTCTTCAATATTTATTCCCACAATTCCGGTTTCAATGAGTGCAGCTATATTTTCCTCTAGTTTATTGATTGAATCTGAAAACCCACGTTCTATATCAACCGTGACTGGAAGATAATCAGCTGCAGCTGTAATTTTACGTACCACTTCCAAAAGCCTGGGAAATGGTATATGCTCTCCATCCGGATAGCCGTTTGAAATTGCTGTGGCTATACTGGCTGTTCCAATTGCAGGAAAGTTCAGCTTTGTTATCAGCTTTGTACTGACGTAATCCCAGACATTCGGTAATAGTAGTAATTTGTCAGAATGGTGCAAAGCTCTAAATTGGTCAGCTTTCTGCGCCTGATCAGGTTTCGTGTTTGACATATATTTATTGCAATTTTTAAATCGGGAGTCATTTTTTCTGCTCTGCCGGATTTTTCAACAGTGGCTTCTTTCGCCCTTTTTAGCGGACAATTGCGCATTACAATTATTCGCAGTTGGTTCGAGTTTACCCAATAAAATTATTGATATAATGCAGCGTTTTTAGGAGCCAGATTTAATATTCATTGTAGTCCACCCCGTGCAGATGAACCGTGGTAAACAATGGCACAATAGATTACAGTTCATGGTTTAGTCGGTTGAATTTTCATTTTAGGAGTAATCGCATCATATCTGCTCCATTATCTTTTGATTCGAAACATTTGCAGTTGCTGTAGCGCCGCAGGCATGTGTACTAATTTTAGCCAGAGGAACAAATAGGAAAATATAAATTCAGTTAAAAAAATATCTGAATGAGATTGAAATAAAAATATTTTAACTCCTCTTAGTTAGTACCATCAACATTTGTTACCCGTTTTTGAACCGGCTATTAACCCCATTTTTAGCTGTTATTATTAACCCCTAAACTTTAATTAGTAAAATCCATTTTAGATTATGAAAACGCTATTGATGCTTTTGAGCACTTCAATCATGTTGCTGTGTACCAGTGCCACACCGACAACAGTTAAATACCGGGAAACAAAAAACGCTGCACTATCTGCTCCGGTAGCAAGGAGGATAGCACTCGTTGTTTCGGTTTATTGGACAATTGGCAGCAGCCCCACTCCAGCGCCTCAGGTTTTGATTAAAAATGAGACCACCAATCAGACGGCGGTAACTGATGCATTAGGACGAGCTGTTATAAATGCAAATGAAGATGACGTAATTTCCGGAGTAAGAATTCTTCAGGAATTTGATTATTTCATTGGATCTGCAACTGTTTCCAATACTGAGCTAAATACGAAAAACGTATTTATACAACTTCACGGGCCGATGCATTTTTAAAGCGTAATTGTAATCAATTTCCTGGTACTTAAAAATACTCATCAATTGGTTCTAAAATATACCGGTGGGCTGATCAGAGGTTACTTTTTGGTCAGCCCGAACGGCATAATATGTTCAAAAGTAGAAAAATACTGTTCCTCCACGCAAACCATCTGGCGCAAATTCTTCTGTCACTGTTTCAAGTAATGATGTGCTACACATCCGGATTTGAAAATTATGGTATTAACCAGCTTTAAATTAAGGTTTTCGTGAAGGCTGCCGACATCCAGCAATAGTCTTCCTTTCCCCACAATCACCGGATGAACAACTAAATTAAATTCATCGATAAGGCCTGCTGTTATCAATTCCGGAAGCATACTCACGCTGTCTACTGAGATTTTTTTGCCGGGTTGCTGTTTTAGTTTCAGTAGTTCTTCTGCGGGATTGCTACGAACAATCCGTGTGTTTTCCTGCACACTGTCTAATGATCGTGAAATAACAACTTTGTCGATGGAAGTAAGTTTTTCCGCAAATCTATTTTCATCTGCTGTGCCGGATTGATCTTTTGCAATATCGGCCCAATAGGGGAACATGAGCTGATACATGATACGGCCGAAAAAGAGCAGATCGACGTCGTCCATCATCCCTGTGAAATAGTCATAAAGCTCTTCACTGGGATTAAAAGCAGTGTGATCGCAATAGCCATCTATACTAATATTCATACCGAATGTTACAGGTCTCATTTTAATAGTTTTTGTTTGATCATTAAAGATATAAGTCGAAAATAAGAATGACACTAAATATGGTGGGGACGATCCGCGACAAAAAAAGGATCTTTTAATCTCATCTAAAATAAAATAAAATAAATTAATTTAAACGATGATCTGGTAGGAATCCTCAACTTTTGTTAACAAGCCTGGCGGTAGAGTTCCGAAACTCTCATCCTGGTTCAGGTCTTCCAATGAGTGTCGCTGATCATAGCCAAATCTGCTGCAGCCTGTCAAAAGCCTTCATGTGATCCTTGTTTTTTGATCATTTCCTGAACGAATGCTTTGGCCGGATCCCTGCCAATAATGATATCTTCACGCTGAGGAATAACTATATGATCAGGCTGCACACCATGGCCATCATTCTTTGATGGATTGATTTGATAGGAGTGGCTGGCGATGTAACAAACGATTTTTGTATTGGGTAAAATATACTCCTCAGCATCACCACTGATCTGTGTGCGATTACCACCCGTTTCTTCTCCAATAAATGCGGCCCGCTGCGATTGTTGTAGATACGCGCTTACAATTGCCGCATTGGAAAAACTTCCTCCGTTGATTAATACATAGAGCTTTCCTTTGAAACAATGCGATGCAGGCAAAATCCACAATGCTTCTTTACTGCCTGACAGGTAATGGACGGGCTTTTTGATAAGGTAGGATAATAACAGTTTGCCAGGAGCGAAATCGCCGCCCTGGTTATCTCTCAAATCAAGCACGAGATGCTCTACCTGGTCATGTTGTATTGTAGAGAAGATTGCATGGATAGTGCTGTCGAAATTTTGTTCATATAAGGATTCCAGCAAATCAACATTAAAGGTTTTAATAGCGAGCAGCGCTGTATGCGCTAATGGCCATTTTTCATAAATAATACCTCGCCCTTTTTTTGAAACTGCAGACTGTAGATCATTAATGGATTTGTAAAATTGAATACTGTCTTTCGGTAAAGCCCCAATAGCAGCGGTTCCTATTCCGCCATCCTTTTCTTTATACTGTAAAATAAATGTTGTGGGGTAACCAAATAAAAAACTGTAGTACTCTTTAAAATAATTGCTTATAACCCACTGGGCATATTGAAGATTATTCCCGTCCCTGATCTGCCTATCGAGTAATTGTTGGACGATGGTAGCAACAGGTTGGCTGTTGATGCTGATAATTTCTGTGCCGCGCGCCAGTGAAGTATCTTTCAAACAAGGTATTTGCACAAACAACCGGTTGCCTGAAACGAACACATGGAAAGGGAAGAACAAACTGTTTCTATTGTGATACATTCGCGTGGCTTCGCTCAACAACTCCATCGTATGCCCATCTTTGACCTTTCCGTTTAATAAGGTAATCAACCCATAGAACGTTCTTTCCGTCATAGGTTGTTGAATAGCGTTGTGCAGGCTATCCATAAAAATCACAAAATTTTTCCGGGGAGTATACTGGTACAAATTAGGATGCGTTGTTTCCAGTTTGTAGCGCAGGTATTGCAAGTCTTCCTGCAATGCCTTTACAGGAAATACGCGGTCCGGTTGAAACCCGTTATCCTGCCCGGATGCAAGAGAGAGTACAAAAAATACGTTTGCCAGCAACAGGATTAAAAGAGCAGGAAGCCTGATCATTGTTATTCATGGTTTCCGCATGTTACGTATTCTCTGGCACATTTGCAAGGCCGCAGGAGTAAGAGGTGCTGGAGGTAACTTGGTTTTCTTTGACGAAGCCATACCTGTTTTTAAACAAGTATAGACAAGCTCCAAATTGTCGAACTGGTAAATTATTGACAGCGAGACGTTAAGGGAATTTATTATCCTTTTCCTCAAAACTCACTAACTCTTTATTTACCTCATCCAATAATTGCTTTTCAGTTGGTAGGTAAAGCTTATACTGGCTGGCAATGATTTGCTTTTGTCCTTCTGGCAGCGTAAATTTCACTACCGCATCATTTTTATTCGCACAAAGCAAAATACCAATGGTGGCGTTTTCGTGTGGCAACTTCTCAATCCGGTCGTAATAATTTACATACATCTGCAGCTGTCCTATATCCTGATGGGTTAGCTTTTGGGGCCCTAGCATCCTCATTATCAACACTTAATAGCAATTTATACTGAGTCCAGCTCAATTGCGTCCGCAGTGCGGACGCAATTGGAAATGTGCGGTAAAACTGGCGATAACGCTCTAACTGTCTGGTCGAAAAACCGCTACCAAACTCCGGTTGAATCTTTTCAGAAAGGTACTTTATCAGATAGGTACCATAGTCCGCCCGGTCTTTTCCCTCTTGTTCTTCTTCAAAAATACGTTTACCAATATGCCAATACATCAGCGTCCGCTGATGGTCTACTGTGCGAATAGCATTTTCTCTTGAATCTGAAATGATCGATTTGATGTCTGTAATAAAAGACTGGTTGATTAACATAACTATGGTTTTAACAATAGATATGATTAATGAGATTTCTTTATTTTTTCACAAAACCTTTACTCGTGGCTCGCTTGGAAATGACACCTTTGGATATCATTCGGCATGGTTCTATGCTTCACCCGGTGAGGTATTGTCGGCTTTTCTTTTGGTACAAGCGCGTTGCTGGTTCCGCTGAGAACCAACCCTCTAAAAAACAAAACAGCGATAGAAATTCGATGAGAATTTGTATCGCTGTTTTGTACTATGCGTGGAGTCGTACCCGTCCCAGGAACAGGTTAAAATTAAAAGCCTCCAAACATAGTCTGAAGGCTTTATACTCTTGCGGACTGGACGGGACTCGAACCCGCGACCTCCGCCGTGACAGGGCGGCATTCTAACCAACTGAACTACCAATCCGTTTGTTGCAGTGGGTGCAAATGTAAAAATAATTTATTCATTTTATCAAAAAAAGTTTGATAAAACCTGAATACTGCAGAATTATTTCACTACTCACCGAAGATAAGCCAGCCACCAGAGAAGTTTTTGGTTATTATAACGGGAATGCATACCTTGTATGTAATTTTTTTCGAATACAACCTGACCCTATAAACCATTCCGAATGAATTCCCAGCAGTATATGCAAATGTACTGGCAGCAGCTCAAAAATATGGGCCTGAACAATGATGCGCTTGAGATGTACCGCCAGCAAATGGAACAGGCTATGAACGGCCCGTTGAACCCATTTGACGAAAACTTAAAACAGTTCAACCAGTTCTTCACCGGCGATGATGCCGACGAAGAAGCACTCTGCCGCGAACCGGAAGCGGTACGCTTAAACCCCGCCAGCCTCCTGACATCTGAACAACAATGGGCTGTCGCCTGCGGGGCCGACCTGGCCTTCCTCAACGGGCAATACCTCAACGATATCTCCACCGGTATCACCAGACACGAATGCCGGCAGCTGTTATCTGAATGGTGGGACATAGACAGTACGGAAGAACTGACCGAAATGTTCGACTGGCTGCGCGACAGCGGCCACCGCATAGAATACGATATCATCCTGCAGGCGCTCAACAGCGTATCCATGAAGGAAAGCAAGGCTTTCCTGCGGGAATACATTATTGCCAACGAACTGGAGGAAGCAGTGGTGATGGAAAGGCTCCGCAATACCCGCGATGCCCTGGAGCTTTTCAGAAAGAAAAACCTGATATACGACAAACTGCAGCCCGATATGCTGATATGGGACTTCGCCCGCATCATCAACCTGGCCCGCGCCGGCTTTGACGCCGGTTATATCAGCCAGGAACAGGCACTGCAGGAAATCATGGAATGTGTACCGGCCATCAGACGAACCTACAGCTCCTGGAAACATTTGTCCTTATCCTATCAGTTTGCCCGCTGCGTGTGGAATGGGGTAGAGGAAGACAGCTTCCAGGCCTTGCAAAACAACATGGACTACCTGTTACAAGCCACAGACAGCCCCTGGACGCTACTATCCTGGAAAGCATAAAATCATAACATATCAAACAGCTTATTGCGGGCCAGCAGGGAAGCACCGATTACGCCTGCTTTGCTGCCCAACCTGGACAATTTGTACTGCGTATCGTTGTTGACAAGGCTGAGTGAATATTTATTGATAGCACTTCTCAAAGGAAGGAATATAGCTTCGCCCGTGCCCGACAAGGCGCCGCCGAGAATGATCAGCTCCGGGTTATACAGGTTGATCAGAATGGCGATACCCTTACCCAGCTTTTCCCCGATGCTGGCAATCAGCTCTATGGCCAGCGTATCATCGTGATTGGCAGCATCCAGGATATCTTCAAGGGTGATATCTTTTACATTCGGGATTTTTTTGGTGATACTGGAAGTAGCCCCTTCTTTCAACCGCTGCCTGAACTGCCGTATCAATGCCTGGCCCGAGGTCTCCGTTTCCAGACAGCCCTTTTTGCCGCAATGGCACAGGATTTCATTGTCAAAAAAGGGTATATGGCCAAACTCCCCGGCAAAGCCGGATTTGCCATAATACAACTCCCCATTGATCATAACGCCCAGGGCTATACCATAATCGGCATTGATAAAAATGACGTTCTTCTCGTTTTTAACCACCCCGCTGCAGAACTCTCCATAAGCCATAGACCGGGAATCGTTTTCTACATAGGTTTTGATACCCAGCTTCTTTTCAATCACCCGGGTAAGCGGCTCCTCGTTAAAATAAAAATAACTGTAACTATACCCTGTACGGTAGTTGATACGGCCGGACAGGTTGATACAAATACCGGAAATCTTGCGGGCAGCACCTTTCAATTCTTTGATAAACTGGTTGATCAGGCGGCAAAGCTCATCCAGCGAGGCTTCGGTATTGCTAAGCTCATAAGGTATCTTCTCCTGGAACTTCACCAGCTCCTTCTGAAAGTTGAGCAAACCAATGTTGATATGCGTGTTTTTTACTTCCACACCCAGGAAGAACAGGGAATTGGATTCCAGCCCGTAGAGGTTGGGCCGCCGGCCTACAGCCGATTCTGTTTTGCCGTAATCCTTTACCAGATCAGCTTCTATCAGTTCATTGATCAGCTCCGCAATTTTAGGTGAACTCACGTTCAGCACCTTGCTCAGATCAGCAATAGTAGTGCTTCCCTGATTGGCAAACCATGATAGAATGTTCTTCTTTAGTTGCAGATTTTTGTAGGCTACCCCTGTTATTTCCTCATTATACAAGTCGCTGAGAAATGAATTATTCCTTGCCATTAGTGGTTGATAAAGGATTTGATAGATATACAAGATAGTGATTTTCTTTCATTGGGGAGAGATATATGTATGTTATAAAAATATAATGTATTTGAATGAAGAAAAACCCCGGTATAGACCGGGGTTATATTTATAACGCTATAAAATTTACGTCCCTTATTCAGACGTTTACTGACACATGAGCATTTTGTCTACAATACATAATACTTTTGCGTTACGAGCATGTCTTCCTGTGGCTCATACTGTTCCTGCAACATCTGCCGCAGGTCTTTTTCAATATTGCGTGCAATGGTTGTCACCGGCGTATCTGTAGGTTTATTTTCGAAAGGGTCCTGCAGATTGATGCCCATCTTTTCTATCAGCAGGAAAGAAGCAGCAATCGCAATCACCAGCGGTATCTCCATAAAACCCATCACATCTATCAGCGCAAAAGGCAGCAGGAGTATAAAAAAGATCAGCGTAAAGTGCGTATACAGACTATAGGTAGCCGGAAACACCGTGTTCTTGATCCTTTCACATCTACCCATGGAATCAGTAAGCCTTGACAACGTTTCGTCCATGCACATCTGCTGGTACTGGTTGATCCAGCCATTGTCCAGCGCCAGTTTGAGATCTTTACCATGTAAAAGCAACAAGGCAGCTGGCACATTATCATATTTCATCAAATGATTTAACTCCCTCCTTGTTAATAACCTGTCCAAACCTTTTAACGGATCGGTTTTTCGTAGTGACTGACCAAGACTAAAACACCAGGCTGCCTGTCGCTTTACAAATCGTTCCTGGAAATGGGCCAGCTCTTCTGACTGATACGTTGCATCCATCAAACTCAGGACCTGCCTCGTCAGGGAACGAGAATCATTGACAATAGCGCCCCAGATGGTTCTGGCTTCCCACCAGCGATCATACGCCTGGTTGGACCGGAAAGCCAGCAGCAAAGACAAGACAGTGCCCAATACCATCGGAACAGCTATAGGAATACTGATATCGGTAAAATCAAAACGGTAGTACAAGGTGTTGATCGCCATGGTATAAACGGCCACCAGCAGGATTTCGTAACGTATTTTACCAAATACATATTTTAAGGGGATATTCTTCTTTAGTAACATAATACCCTGTTTTTAAAAGTTTACTCTGTAGCCATCAACAGCGCGGAAATGGTAGATCGGGTCACCACTTTATGGGTTCTGGCCAATGTTGTTTTGAGAATCGGATACTTTGAACTGCTGATCAGTTTGGCAGGATTGTAACTCCTTTTAGACGGACACAGATATTCATTGTCTGTAGGCAATACAATCAGATCTATATTCTGCGCCAGACAGAAATTACGGAAAGCCGCACGGGTATTGCCATGGAAGAATTCCACTTTCAGCTTGCTGACAGATGATGCATATTTGTTGCGGATGATCTCACAACCATCTTTAAAATCAGCCGTGATCAAATCAATATGCCGGCTGTTACGGGTATACGTAATAAGTTCAAACAGTGAATCCGGCATATTCAAAGCATGCATGAAGATGATGTTAACAGTTTCGTTGGGGTGTTGTGCAACCACACTGTGCACATATCCAAGTGAGCGTATGCTGAAGTCCGTAGGAATGAGTATATTTTTCATAGCTGTTGCTTTTATAACAACAAAACTAGAACCGCGATATTAGTAACTGGTAAGAAGGAAGTTAAAAGGTTGTAAGAATATGGTAAGAAAACGGTAAGAATAACGGCCGCTACAGTGGAAGCTCCACCCTGATCTCAGTTCCGGCGTTTACCTGACTGTGTACGATAATATCACCTTTATGCATCCGGATAATATTCATGGCCAATGGCAAGCCGATACCATAACCCTTGAAGTGGCCGGTATTGGAGGCCCGAAAGAAAGGAGAGAAGATATAGGGAAGGTCCGCTTGCGGAATACCGATACCCATGTCTTTTACATTAATGAGTACTTTCAGGTCAGTGGCCGCCAGCGCGATGGAAACGGGTTGGTTGTTGGAATACTTGATGGCGTTCATCACAATGTTGCTCAGCGCCAGCTCCAGCAGTTGCTCATTGCCTGACACAGAAAGCTTTTCCTCTTCTTCGGGGAAAAGACTGTAATCTATTTCTACCCGGTTGCCAGGATGTATTTTATCAATCGTGTTTTTGATGGTGAACAGCAGCTCGTCCATTCGTACCTGGCCCCAGTCCTGCTTTTTGCCGTCAAAACCTGTTTGTGCCAGATGCAACAGGCTTTTGGTAATATGTTCCAGTCTGCCGGCCTCACTGAGGATATTCCGTAAAGCGGCCACATAGTTTTCCTGCGTCCTGCTTTTATTGAGGGCCAGCTCCGCTTCTCCGATGATGGCGGTAAGTGGTGTACTTAGCTCATGCGAGGCATTGCTGACAAAGTTGTTCTGTGTTTCGAAGGCTGTTTCCAGGCGGTCCAGCATGTTGTTAAATGTCGTGGCCAGTTCGTTGATCTCATCCCGGCTTTGTTTGGCATCCAGCCGCAGATGCAGGTTACGCGAGCTGATGCTTTTTACCTGGTTCATGATATCCCGGATAGGCCGGAGGATATACCGGGAGAAGAAGATACCTGTGCCGATGAGGATGGCTGCCGAAACCACAAAACAGATCAGCAGTATCTTACGCAGCCAGGCCAGGTATTCACTGCTGTACTGGTTGATGGCCGACACTATAACGATATACAGCCCCTGCTTGCTTTTATACAGCACGCCTTCATAAAAGCGATTGCCATTGCGGTGGGTGGCCTTGTTTTGGGTGAGCACCTGGTGATAAAAGCTGGCAGGCAGTTTCAGCGTACTGTCCTGGTTGATTTGTCCTCTTCCGCTTACCTGCAGCAGGTATTCTTTTTCTGAGGGTAGTTTTTCCAGATGTTCATCGCGTATTTCGTTATAGATCACGGAGTCTTCCTCATAATAGGGCAGGGAAGCCTTAGCGGTAATGTAGGCGCGTATCTCCAGCCGTTTGTAAAAATCTTCAAAGGAATGCTGGTTGGCAAAATAATACACCAGGATGCTCATCACCATGATGGTGGAGATGGTGAGCCCTGCAAAGATGAGCAATATCTGGGTACGTATCTTCATTCGTTTTCCTTCAGCATGTAACCCAGTCCGGTAACGGTTTGTATCAGTTCCGGCAGGTTGTTTTTGTTGATTTTTTTCCGGAGATAGTTAATGTAAACATCGACCACTTTTGTATTGGTGTTGAAATCGATGCCCCACACCTGTTCCAGTATTTCCATACGCGACAGTACTTTGCGCGGATTTTTCATCAGATATTCCAGCAACCGGTATTCGGTGGCGGTGAGCTGTATGGTGTTCCCCTGTCTGTTGGCGGCTTTGGTGTCGGTATTTAGTTCCAGGTCACCCAGCTGAAGCAGGGCAGCCTGTTCTGCTGCCGGTACTACGGGAACGGCTATATTACTTTTCCGCCGCAGCAGGCTGCGTATGCGCGCTTCCAGCTCGGCCAGCTTAAACGGTTTTACCAGATAGTCGTCTGCGCCACTATCCAGTCCCATGACAATATTTTCTGTGGTGCCCAGTGCGGTGAGCATCAGGATAGGAGTAGAGAGCTGTGCATTACGCAGTGACCGGCATACTTCTATCCCATTCATATTGGGCAACATCACATCCAGTATGATCAGTACAAAAGAGGGATTGTCCAGCGCCATACGCAGACCGCTGGTGCCATCAGGCGCTACGCTTACCTCATAGCCGGCTTCCGCCAAACCGCGTGTGATAACCGATACCACAGCAGGTTCGTCCTCTATCAATAATAATTTCATACATCAACAAATATAGGACATGTCAACTAAAGGTCATCCCTGGCAAAATATTTCTATCTTGCGAAAGGAAAAATAAGAACCATTGATCTATGTCTTACCTCTATAGTTATGTTGACCTGGACGAACAAATCATAGCTGCCGGCGGTGAACCCAAAGTGCTGGAAGCCTTATGGAACGGCAATGCCCATGATTGGCGTCTTTACCTGAACTTGTATGTTCAATCTCAAAACGGCCCGCTGGAAAAGCATTATTTAGGTGATATTATGCTGCCACCGGATTTCTGGGTCCCTGAGGGAGAAACGTCGCCCTGGCCGGAAACATTCCTGGCAAAGGAATGGGGAAAAATGGCCGTACAACAATATGGCCTCGAATTTTATTTCCCTTCCCCCGATTATCCGGAGTCGAACTGTCCGGCCTGGACCGAAAGGCAGCTGGGCATCCCTTGTGCAGACTGTGGTAAACTGATCATGCCTCACATATCCGAACACGTGTCAAAGGAAATATGCTACCACTGCTCTCTGAAAAGAAAAAACAAAGAAGCACTGCAGTCCGATGAACCGTTATACAATGTTGCACATCTGATAAAAATCGCCAATGGAACGCCGGAGTCGCTGTTCCCCGGACATTTCAATGAGTTTAAGGAACTGTTCCCGCCATTGTTGGAGGATATGGATACAACGGCCTGGGAAAATACCGACAACTGGACTGCAGCAGACCTGCCTTTAGCAGCAGTGTTGAAATGGAAGGAACAGCATAGCCAGGACATCCGGGATGAGTTGCAGCCCTTTCAAACTTACAAAGAGCCTTCCGTGCAGCTGGAGTTTGAAGGAACGAATTATTATTTTGATGATGCTGAACTCGAGTCATATGACCGGTTATATTACGTCATCATCGGATACAATATTATCGCAGAGGCCCTGGAAGAAACTTCCACGTTCAGGCTCTGTTTCGGCAGGAACATTACTTACCGGGAAGATGCTTTTATGCATTTTGTCCGTAATGCAGGAGAAGGCCCAATCAGCATAGCTGCTGTCATTGACCATTACAAAGACATGTTATCTCCGGAAGAAACAACAGCTATCCTGCAACAACTGTCTCAGAAAGGTGCTCTGCTAATACAGAATGATCACATTTCCGTTACGCAAATCGGGTCCTTTATTCCCTGATAGTTACTCTGATTTCAGTGACTGCACCGGATTGGCCAGTGCCGCCCTGATCGTCTGAAAGCTAATGGTGATCAGGGCTATCAGCAACGTCAGCAATCCTGACGCACAGAATATCCACCCGGAGATCGTTGTACGGTAAGCGAAATTGTCCAGCCAGTGGTTCATCACCACCCAGGTGAGTGGTGTGGAAATTACGGTGGCGATGAGTATCAGATAAATAAAATCTTTGGAAAGAAGCCCGGTGATATGTGCCGCGGAAGCCCCCAGCACCTTGCGGATACCGATTTCCTTGGTACGTTTGGTGATACTGAAAGCGGTTAGCCCCAGAATGCCCAGACAGGTGATAAACAAGGTAAAGAAAGAAAATATCTCCACGATCTTACCAAATTGTTGATCTCCTTTATACTGTTGGTTGTACAGGTCATCGAGGAAGCGGTATTCAAAAGGATAGCCGGGATGCTGCTGTTCCCATACACGCCTGATCTGTGCTACGGTAGCAGGCATATCAGCCGTTTTAACTTTTATGGAATAAAAAAGCCCTGATTCCTGGTACCAGTGTATCATGGGGCGTAGTGCGTCTTTGAGTGATTGTTGGTGGTAATCTTCTGTTACACCTACAATGGTGGAGTATTTCTTTTCCCTGGAGAAGGGCATAGATAACTTACCGCCGATGGCCGCTTCTGGGCTGCTGAAACCCAGCAGCCGGGCTGCCTCTTTGTTGATCACCGCATCGCCACCATTAGTGCTGCCAGCTATAAAATTGCGTCCGGCTGCCATTTTGATACTCATAGTTGGAACAAAGCCGGCATCAATGCCGTACATGTAGAAGTTGTATCCCTGGCCGGTATTGGAGCCATACTGACTGATACCGATGGTTGTACTGAGCATGTTGAGTTCTATACCCGGAATAGCCGTGGAAACTGACACCTGTTGTACCTGCGGCAGCTGCAACAGCGCATTTTTAAAGGCCACTGCTTCCTTTTGCAGGATACTATCCTGTTCATTGTAAGTACCAATAACCTCCAATACCTGTTCGGTATGAAGGCCGATTGACTGGCTGCGGAGATAAGCCAGTTGCCGGTATACGATCAGTGAAGCAGAAAGCACCACCAACGCTGCAGTAAACTGCCCGGTCACCAGTGCCTTTCTGAATATAACGCCTTTAACAGTCCCGGTAAAGGTACGTTTGGTAACACTCACCGGCTGAACACCCGACAATACCACCGCCGGATAAATACCGGAAAGCAGACAGTTGAGTACAAACAAACCCGCGACCATTGCCCAAAACAGCGGATCAGTGAAAAATCCGGTATCTGCAGATCTGTCTGCCAGATTGTAATAAAGAGGTAAAAACAAGTTGATCAATACGAGGGCGCAGCCCATAGCCAGCAGGTTGATCATCACGGTTTCGATCATAAACTGCCCTACCAGCATTCCCCTGGAGGAACCTAAAGCCTTGCGCATACCGGTTTCCCTTACTCTTTCGGAAGAACGGGCGGTAGTCAGATTGATATAGTTAACAGAACCTATCAGAAGAATAAGCAGGGCCGTTACCAGTAGAAAACGAACCGTCTTAATATCACCGTTGGTTTCAGGTTCAAAGGTTTTATGCGAGAACAGATGAATGTCCTTGATAGGTTGGGCCGTGAAAATGTTCTCTTTTATTTTTTCCCTGGATAGTTTCTTCAGTTTTTCATTGAGTGTAATAAGGCTGCTGTGGGGCATCAGCTGCACATAGGTGTAGGTATTGTTGCCTTGCCAGGAGTCGAGATCGGCGTTGATGGTGGTGGGCAATGATGCATAGGAGAAGAGCACATTGATTTTCAGGTGGGTATTTTCAGGCAGATCGTGAATGATACCGCTGATGGTAAATACCTTGTTTTGGGTTTGCAGGGTCCGGCCTTTTACATCGGTCCGGCCAAAGAGCTTTCTGGCGGAGGATTCGGTGAGCACTACCTGAAAAGGGCTGCTCAGGGCAGTGGCCGGATCTCCGTCAATAAACCGGTAATTAAAAATGCTGAATATGGAAGGATCGGCGGCATAGAGCCGGTTTATCCGGATAACTTTATTTCCCTGTCTGATCTCCTGGAACTCTCCCATAGATTGCAGGCGCGCATAATCTTTCACTTCCGGCATGTCTTTTTTCATCATCGGTCCCAGCGGATAGTGGGTTTCACAGTCCGTTACCACAAATTCGGCGCCCTTGTACCGATCAATGGTTACCCGGTATATATCATCTGCATGGGTATAAAAATTTTCGTAGCTGTATTCAAACCTTACGTAGTGAATAATCAGCAGAAACGCTGCGGTGGCCAGTGCCAGCCCTAGTACATTGATCAGGGTGTAAAACCGGTTTTTGTTCAGGTTTCGCCAGGCAATTTTCAGGTAGTTGAGCAGCATAACAGGGTAATTGGTCGGAATGGGAATATACAATAACATTGCCACCTGTTAAAGTGCCTGTATTACAGGGCTGGAACCGAAACCGGTGTTCGTATATGGACAGCCGTTTGTCCGGAAACGAACGGGGGAAATGTTTCGGTGTATTAAATTTTTTTATATTGAGTGCATGAATTCAATCTTATCCCAAGTACCTGTGCTGCGTCCTTTTGTTTTGTCTGGTGGTGGTGCCCGCGGTTATGCCCACCTGGGTGTATTAAAAGCCTTTGCCGAAAAACAGATTTTTCCCGAAGCTATTGCAGCCACCAGTGCTGGTTCTATCGCTGCGGCCTTCATCTGCGATGGTTATCAGACCGATGAGGTGAGAACGATCTTTCAGCAACATAAGCTGGGACTATCTATGGAATGGAAAAACTGGCGTTCCGGTTTTTTGTCGTTGAAGAAGGTAGAACAGGTGCTGCAGAAAACGCTGCGGCATACTACTTTCGAATCGCTGCCGCTTCCCTTGTATATTACGGCTACCAATTTTGTCACAGGTGAACAGGCTATTTTCAACAGCGGTCCGTTGATACCGGCTATCCTGGCGGCATCTTCCATTCCGTTGCTGTTTCAGCCGGTGGATATTGAAGGAGTGGCTTATGTGGACGGCGGACTTTCCGGCAATCTGCCGGTAGAGCCTTTGCTGCATCAATACAAAGATGTGATTGGGGTACACGTCAATCCGCTTACACCTTATGATCCGGCAGGTGGGTTTATGGCCAATGTAGAGCGGACCTTGCACATGGCTATCCGGGAGCCGGTACAGAAAAGTAAAATGTTGTGCAGCTATTTCGTAGAGCCGGCAGGGTTAGGAAAGTTCGGTATGTTCGACTTCGGAAAATTCGATGCTATCTATACTACCGGTCTCGAATATACGAGGAAACGGCTGGAAGAGGTTCCGTTTGTATAGTCATGTCCGGAATGCAGCAGCAACAGTGCATTCCGGACATGGGCCATTAATTTGCTTCGGTATATTTACGGAAGTTATCCAGGATAGCCTGCCAGCCGCCGCGTTGCATTTCCAGCGGATTGGTATCTTCCGGATCAAATGTTTCCACTACTTTGGTGTTGTCACCTTCTGCGCTGAAAGTGATTTTTACCTTTCTGTTGTCAGTAAGGGCGTATTCGATCAGTTCATGTTCTTTTACATCGGTATATACACCGCCGAAATCGAAGCTGAAGCTACCGTCTCTGGCAGCCATGGTAGTGCTGAATTTACCACCGGTACGAACATCATTTTGTGCTTCCGGTGCATGCCATTCTGGTGTCGCAAAGCACCATTGGGTAATATGCTCTGGTGCGGTCCAGTATTCCCATACTTTTTCTACAGGCGCATGAATAGTGCTTTCTACGGAGATGGTGTTTTTGTTTTCGGTAGACATATGTATAGAGTTTAATTGTTTTCGATAATGCAAACTTACAGCGCTTCCTTTGTATACATCGTGTGTGAAAACGACAAATGAGAGGCGTTTTCCGCCATATAAAAAAATAAGGGGCGGTAGAAAACCGCCCCCGTCATATTCCTATTTCTGTTAATAAAGCCCCATTTTTCGATTACGTCCGTTGATCGCTTACCAACCCTTGTTGTTGGGTTTAATGTTTGGATTACTCAATACTTCTGACTGCGGGATAGGCAGGTAGTAATACAGTGCGGAAGGTAACAGGTCTGTCTGTGTATCTCCGGATTGCAGGTCTGCTTCATCCCTTTGTATAGGTAATCCCAGTCTTTTCAGGTCGTAGTACCGGTGCCCTTCAAAGGGCAGTTCCCGGAATCTTTCCACCAGTATGTCGTTCAGTAATTTTTTAGAATCGGTGTAGGTTTGTGTTTCGTATCCCTTGATACGGGCGAGGCGCAGCGTATTCAGGTCTTCTGTCGCTTCCGCCAGGCGGCTCAGGTGTTGATATGCTTCCGCGCGGATGAGGTACATTTCTGATACGCGGAATACTTTCACATCGTTGCGGTTTTCAGCGCCTTCTGCACCTGCATATTTTTTTACGACATCTGCCAGCTGTCCATCTGCGGCCAGTGCAGCATCGTTGTCAAAATAGCTGTTGTAGCGGATGTCGTTCTCTTCATCGTAAGCCTGTAACAGTTTAGTGGAAGGAGCGAAGTATACGATGCCGATGCCGGCGTTTTTCCAGATATCGCCGGGGCGCAGTTCACTGAGGTTGGTACGTTTGAGTTTGAAGATTATTTCCGCATTGCTCGCGTCTGTCCAGATAGCCGGGAATTCAGCGCGGCTGGCAAGGTGGAACTTACCAATGGCTTTGGTGGCGTTTTCTGCGGCCGCTGTCCAGTTGCCGGTGTATAATGCTACGCGTGCCTGCAGTGCATAAACGGCCTGAATGCCCATGCGTGTCACGTCTTCGCTATCACCTGTGAGGGTGGTGGCTGCATCGAGGTCTTTGTGCAGTTGCTGAAAAAACTCAGCTGCAGTGGGCCTGGCCGGCTTGTTGTCGATGTCAGGGCTGGTTACGTAAGGCACTGCGGGCGCATCGGCCTGGTATACACCGGCGTAACTGAAATTGCGGTACAGCTCAAAGTGTTCAAATGCGCGGATGGCAAGCAATTCACCACGCAGTTGTTGTTGCTGCTGTTTTTCTGTATCGTTGTGAACAGGCACTTTGTCCAATCCTTCCAGGACACGGTTCACGCGGTTGATCACCTGGTACGCATTGGTCCAGGGGGCGGCGATTTCAGTATCACCACCGGCAAACGACCATCTGAACAGGTTTTGGGCGGAGCCGTTCACACCGGCATTCTTTAATCCTATCCTGCATTCGTCTGCCATCACGGATCCGATGCGTAAGGTGGATTCCGGTTGCCAGCCGGCGTAAACGCCGAGTACGGCGCGGTTGACAGTTGTCAGTGAATTGAAGATTTCATTACCATCTACCTGGTCGGTAGGTTTCACATCCAGCATCTTATTGCAGGAGGTGGAGTAGAGCGTGAAAGTGGCGGCAGTGCAAATAGTCACTGCCTTTTTTATGATGGAATAAGTCATATACATTTCAGGTTTTAGAAGGTTACATTGATACCACCGGTAATGGTGCGGGGCATTGGGTATTCGTATTGCGCGATATCGTTGGCATCTTCCGGATCAAAGCCACGCCATTTCATGACAGACAGCAGGTTCTGGCCGCTGGCAAACACTTTAACATTGCGGATGGCGCCGGTCATGCGTGCAGGGATGGGCACATTGTATCCGAGGGTGATATTGCGCAACTTCACATAATCTGCGCTGGTCACATTTCTGGAAGTAAAATAAGTGGGATACTGTGCGCCGGGATACTGGCTGATGTCACCGGGTTTCTGCCATATGCTGAGCATGTCTTTAGACTGGCTGTACTGGCGGTAGTTGGGACTGCCGGAGTGAGCATACAGATCGGGATAGTTGAGACGTGACATGCCATGAATAAAGCTCACCAGCATAGACAGGTCGAAACGTTTGTAACGGATACTCATCGTGGCACCACCGATCAGTGGCGGATCGTAGGTGGCTTTCATCGGTACGGCATCATCGGGATTGTAGGTGTTGGTTTCTTTTCCTTCTTTATCCAGATAGATCGGTGCACCTGTCTGCGGATCTACTCCTTTCCAGCGTACGGCGTAGAAGCTGCCCAGCGGACGGCCTACCATGTTCATAGTGGCCTCGTCGGCAAAGATCTGTTCTTCTCCGCCCAGGCTCAGAATTTTGTTTTTGTTGTAGGCCAGATTAACGCCCAGGGTAAGGGAGAAGTCTCTGTTTTTGATAGCATCACCTTCCAGCATCAGCTCTATACCGCGGTTACGCACCTTGCCTGCATTGGCTGCTATCGTAGCAAAGCCGGTAGTGATGGAGAGGTTACGGTTTACAAACAAACCTTCTGTAACACGGTTGTACACATCTATTTCACCACGCAGCCTGTTGCGGAAGAAACCGAACTCCAGACCTACGTCGCCGATACGGTTCATCTCCCAGTTGTAGGCAGGGGTGCCGGGTGTAATAGGAACCAGTGTTTTATTACCGTTGTAGTCAGCGGGGCTGTATAAAGTCCTGAAACCATAGTCGCTGGTAAAGCCACCAGCATTGCCGGTAAGGCCGTAGCTGGCTCTCAGGCGCAGGGTGCTGAAGGCATGTACTTCTTTCATAAAATCTTCTGCCAGGATGTTCCAGTTGCCGCCAAAGGCGTAGAAGAATTTGTAACGGTTGTTGGCTGGCACCTGGGAAGACCCGTCGCGGCGCAGGCTGGCGGAAAACGTATATTTGTCACCGTAGGAATAACGGAACAGCCCAATCTGTGATACCAGTAATCGGTTGGGCGTTGTTTGTCCGCTGAGGGTGGGGATAAAGTTGTTGTCCGGTGTGCCGGGTGTAATACCAGCAGGGGTACCGGGCAGTTCTGAAACAAGTCCATAACCCGTGTAGCCGAAACCGTTACCTTTGATTTTATTGATTTCGGATAACAGGTTGGCTTCTATTTCATGGTTTTTACCCCATTGTTTGTTATAGCGTAATCCGCCGGTGGCCACGAGTCCCAGCCGGTTGTTCAGTCCTCTCTGATAAGAGCCCTGGTTGCCGTTGCTCACCAGTTTACCATACCAGGAATCAGGCGTAAGGTATTCAGTGGTGTTGTTCTGCTGGAAGTCCATGCCAACAGTACCGGTTAACTGAAATTCTTTGCTGAGGTCTACTGTTTCATTCAAAGACATTACGCCTTTTATCTGGTTATCTTTTTTCAGACTGTTGGCATAGGCGTCGAGTGCATTGGCACCGTAGCGGCCGGAGCCTGGCTTGCCATAAGGCGATTCATAGGGTAATGCATAGTACAAGGCTGCAATAGGATTTTTTTCGGTGATACCACCGCCACCAACAGCTGCGCCTCCTTCTTCTGCTACACCTTCATCCTGTATGTATTTGATGGTAGCGGTGGAGATACCGACGTTCAGCGTGGTTTTAAATCTGCCGCTGCGGTTTTGTATGTTGCCGCGCAGGCTGTAACGCTCCAGGCCTGAATTAAGTGCAATGCCTTGCTGATTGAAATAACCACCGGACAGATAGAAAGTTGTTTTTTCATTACCACCGGAAACATTCAGGGAATGTGTCTGGATGCGACCCTGGCGTAACAGGTGTTTGCGCCAGTCGGTGTTGATCTGCCGGAGGCTGTCGAGGTATTGGGTGCCAAAGGCAAAGTCTTCTGCTGTTTTAGGTACCAGCGCGCCGTTCACCAGTTTGTTGGGATTGTTTTTGGAATAAGCCCATCCCGGCATGCTAGGGTCTTGCAGTATTTCTTCAAACTGCAGCCGCTGATCGGTGTTCATCATATCCCATTTAGAGCTGTTGAGGTTGGAAACACCGTACTGGCCGCGGTAGTTGACCCGCACTTTTCCATCTTCCCAGGCTTTTCCTTTTTTGGTGGTGATGACGATTACGCCATTGGCGGCTCTGGAGCCGTATTGTGCGGTGGCAGCTGCATCTTTTAATACGTGTATGGTTTCAAAGTCTTCCGCGTTGAGGGCAGCGAAAGAATTGTTGGCTACGGGCACACCATCTACCACATATAAAGGGTTGACATCTCCGTTGATAGAGCCGAGGCCGCGGATAGATACCCTGCCCGCTTCGCCAGGTTGACCGGTAGGGGTGCCAACATATAACCCAGGTGCACGTCCCTGTAGCATCACATCGAAAGAGGCTACCGGTGCCTGTGTGGTCACGGCAGCAGGTAGACTGGTGACAGCGCCGGTGGTGCGGGATTTGCTTTGCTGGGTGTAACCGGTGATCACTACTCCTGTAAGCGCCTGTGATGCGGAAGAAAGAGATATATCCATTACATCGCTGCCGGAGATGGCTTTCACGGATAGGTCACTGTAACCAATATACGAAAACCGGAGATTGTTTTTTCCTCCCGGCATCATAATGGTATAATGGCCGTTGGCATCTGTTACCACGCCATTGGGAGTGCCTGGCACAGACACGCTCACACCGATCAATGGCTGCTGCGTGAGCGAGTCTATGACCGTACCTTTAATGGTCCGTTGCTGGGCCATACCGGTAATGGATACCACCAGCAGGACTACAAACAAGAAAATAGATTTGATCTGCATAATTAATCGTGTAATTAATAAGTAAGAGATAGGCTGTTGAATACGAATGCAAAACTAGCTGCACCACATTAGAGGGGAATTAAGATCAGGCGCGGAAACCGTTAGAAAGCCATTAGGAAATTTTAATGTGGGAAAAGTTTGGAATTGTAATAAACATGCGAAGACCCTGGCGTATTTTATAGTAGCCAGGGTCTTCGTGTATAGTATGATGTTGTTCTTAATTTATTTGGGAAACACAAAGCGAAACGTAGTGCCTGTGCCGGAAGCAGAATGCACGTGAATAGTGCCATTGTGCAGGCGTACAATTTTTTCTGTGAGAGAAAGTCCGATGCCAAAACCCGCAAAGGACATGGCATTGGCGCTGCGATAAAACGGACGGAATATTTTTTCTGTTTCTCCTTCCGGGATACCGATGCCTTTGTCACTGACGGTAACATGGATCTGTGTATCGGTGGCATTTAATTCGCAGTATACTTCTTCTCCGGCAGAAAACTTAATGGCGTTTTTAACGACATTGCTTAATGCGAGAAACAACAAATGGCGATGTCCCTGCATGGTTACCCTCGATACATCCAAACCAAACCGGAAGGCTATTTTTACGGGATAATGCCCGTTGTTGCTCCATTCATCCACCACTTCCCACAGTAGTTCGTTCATGCTTACCTGTTGTAGGTCGTTGTTGTCCATATTGGCCTGGGCCAGCTCCAGCAGGCTGCTGATAAGGCTGGTGAGTTTGGTGGCGTCTTCCACTACATTGCGTAGTGTGGTTTTATATTCTTCGGTGTTTCTGTTCTGCAGCAGGGCAATTTCAGCTTCTCCCAAAATGGCGGTGATAGGCGTTCTCAGCTCATGTGAAGCGTTGGCGATAAATACCCGTTGTGCTTCAAATGACTGTTCCAGGTGTTCGAGCAGATGATTGATGGTGATGGATAACTCATCTATTTCATCTGTTTTGTGAGCATTGACATGTAATCGTTTATCCAGGCTGGTGGCCCGGATGGTCCTTACATTATCGATGACGTGGTTGATAGGGCTCAGGGCCATGCGGGAGAAAATACGGCCCAGTATATACGTAATCAGTAATGATAGCAGAAAAGCTATACTCATGATCCAGCCCAGCTTCCGCATGTTTTCGATACCGTTGCTGTCTGCGGCAGTGGCTACGATGATGAAGTTACCGGAGTTGTCTACATAGTAGATGGCGCATGCCTGCTGTCCATTGCGGGTGAAGCGCATCCGTTTCTGGTTGACCACCTGTTGCAGGGTGGCCTTATCCCAGCGTACGGTATCTTCTTTGATAAATACCGGTTCAAACTGGTTGTTGTAAATTCTGATTACTTCCTGGTTGAGGGAGCGGGGATATTTTTTTAAGACTGCGAGAAAACCTTCCTGCGAAAGGTTATCTTCTGCCAGATAAAACTGGGCCACGGTCATGGCCCGGTCTTCCAGTTTATCGTAAAAGCTGATTTTACGGTTTCTTTCCACCAGGGAATAGATGCCGGCCAGCAGGATGAGGAGGAGCACGGCAAACAGAAAAGTGAATTGCAGGGATAACCTGTTTCTTACAGTCATATTGTTACATTTCTCTCAATACATACCCTACGCCAATAACGGTATGGATGAGTGGTTTAGAGAAACCTTTGTCCACTTTGGCGCGGAGGTAATTGATATATACATCTATGAGGTTGGTACCTCTGTTAAAGTCAATGCCCCATACTGTTTCTGCCATATGCGCGCGGGAGAGCACCCTGTTTTTATTGGTGATCAGCACTTCCAGCAGGGAGAACTCTTTTACGGTTAAAAAGATCTCCCTATTATCCCGGAAAACGGTACGGTTATAACAGTTCAGTTCCAGGTCGGCCACACGGTACACTGCCGCGGGAGTTATAGTGTGTCCACGGCGGTGCAGCGCATTGATGCGTGCCAGCAGCTCGTCGAAATGAAAGGGTTTGGGCATATAATCATCGGCGCCGCTTTCGAAGCCCTGTACTTTGTCCCTGACCGTTCCCAACGCAGTGAGCATTAATATCGGCAGGCCCTTTTTAAGGGATTTGATGCGTCTGCATACTTCCAGTCCATGTAAGGTAGGCAGGAGCCGGTCCAGTATCACCAGGTCATAATCATACTGCATGGCTACATGGCAACCGTCCTGTCCGTCGTATGCTACAGTCACCGTATGTTGATGTGCTTCCAGTCCTTTTCTGATAAACGCTGCTACTCTAGGTTCGTCTTCTATCAATAAGATATTCATAATAGTAATGTGGGGCTAAATTAAGGGGACTGCTGAATATTTAGCGCTGGATTAAAGGATTCTAATCCAGGATGAGAGCGTTTTAATCTCAGATGCCTGTTAAATAAATGATAAGCAATAGGGGGGCTTCTTTTTTTTAATGTCTTATGAGTAGGGATTAACTATTTTTGCCCTTTTTTTAAATGTAGTGTCAGGCCTGCATTTTGTACTTAATGGATGATCATGGAAAAGAAGACCTTGCTGTTAGCTGTTTTTGCTGTTGTTGCGCTTTTATCCTGTGAAGAAGATAAAAGCAAGCCTGCAGCCCAGCAGGCGTTGCTGATGGCTGTCAATGCGGCTCCCCAGGCGGGCCCGGTAAACGTAGTATATAACGACAGAAAACGGGTGAACAAACTTCCCTACGGCAGCTATAGTAACCGTTATGGTAACGCCTACAGAAGTATTACCACACTCGAAACAGATGACCTGATGGTGGAAACCCAAGATGGTAAAGTGGTGATAGCCGACAACCTGTGCGTGGAACAGGGAAAAAAATATTCTCTTTTTATTTATGATACACTCCAGGGTAGCCCTTCCAGGCTTAACTATTCCCTGGTACCCGATAATATACCGGCGCCGGCCGTAGGTCAGGCTCAGGTACGTTTTCTGCATCTTTCTCCCGATGCGGCCCCTGTACTGGTGGATATCTTTAAAGAAACAGACAGTGTACGTCTCACGGCAAGCCCCATGCCTTACCTGGCCACTATCCGCAAACCCGCTGATGTAGCCGGTTTCAAACCGATAAAAGGAGGTGTCTACCAGGTGAAAGTAAAACAGCTCCATGGAGACATCGCAGAAACTATTCTGGACATTCCCCGCGTGAAACTCTCCGACAGAGGTACCATTACCCTTTATCTGAAAGGACTGATGAACGGCCAACCGCCCTATTCACTGGATCTTGGGCTGATCAGGCATTAACGCCGATGACCAAACAACCACGCCGGTAATATCGCCGTGGTATAAAGTTCACTATATATCTCATGGCCCAGCTGGTCTGCTTCCCAGAAGCGCAGCCGGCTGCCGTGCAGCGTATGACGCAATAAGGAATCCGTGCGGAATGGATTTTCATAGTCTGCATTGCCATGGATAGTCCATAATGGCGTGGCAGCCAGCGCCGGCAGATGGTTGAAATCGGGTATGCCGGAAACAGCCACCCCGGCCGCAAAGAGATCTGGCCGCAGGCCAATGCTGTTGTAAACACTGGATGCTCCCATCGAAAAGCCTATCACATAAATCCTGCGGGCATCCACAGGCAATACTTTCTTTAAGGAATCAATGAGTTGTAACACCGTATTGGTATTGGGACCGGGTACAGATACCAGCACCCCCCGACTGCTATCCATCACATAATTGGATGAACGCTCCGGAAACTGCGGTGCTACTACATATGCAGGGTAGTCCTTCCGGATATCCTGCCTGGCCCACATCTTAGCGAGGATGCCCAGCTGGCTGATATTGTCTGTGCCCACTGCTCCGGAGCCATGCAGTACCAGCACCAGCGGGTAACGTTTGTTGCGATCAGCAGGCAGTGGTGTGAGTAACCGGTATTTGACAGTCCTGAACTGATAAGGTTGAAAAACATGCTCGTCTATCCCGCGGATAGCGGTTTTTATGCTGTCAACGTGTTTTGGGTTTGCAGTGGAATGAACCAGGGAATAGGCTTGGGGCTGCTGTTGGGCGGTAACGGCTATTGACAGCAGTAACGCCAATAGGGTAAAAGCGGAGGCATATTTTTTCATGAAGGAAATGTGTGGAGTAAAGCTAATGATTCTCTTTACCGCATACCGAAAAAAGATGGTGAAATTTATCGTGAGTCAACAGTGTTCGGGAAGAAGAAGGGAATTAATATTTAAATTCACTGAAATAACCTCACAACATGAAACCTTTCCTCCTGCTTTGCTGGCTTTGTTTGTTTGCAGGAATATTTCCTGCTGCAGCCTGTTCTATTTTGTATTATATAGATACACAAACGGGAAAGATTTATGCAGTGAATAATGAAGACTATTGGTATGATGTAAACCCTTATATTAAAATTCTTCCGCATAAAGACAATCAGCTGGCGCGGCTATGGTACGGATGGAATGACAGGGCGCAGGGAGGCGTGAATGAAGCAGGTTTGTTTTTTGATGGTGCTACCACACCGCTGGAGCAGCGGATAAAGGGATACCGTAATCCTTCCGGCAACCTGGGCGATGAGATACTGGCCCGTTGCAGGACCGTAGAAGAAGCGCTTGCGCTACTGGAAGAAAAGAAGGTAGCGCTCACAGATGGTCATATGTTGTTGGGAGACAGGTTTGGACATGCCACGGTGGTGGAATGGGTGGATGGCAAAAGAAACCTGATCAATATTAAAGACAATGTGCTGATGGCAACCAACTTCCTGTTAACCGATAAGGAAAAAGGAAATTATCCCTGTCCGCGTTATGCTGCGATGGAGGCTGCGGTGAAACAACTACAGGCCGGTGGAAAACCGGTGGGGCTCAAAGAAGTAGGAAACATTGCGGCCAGGGCTGTGCAACCCAAAGCCATGGGCCCTCATCATCGGGAGTACGGTACCCTGTATTCCAGTTTTATCAATATCACGGATATGGAGTTTGTACTGGTGTACAAACTGGACAATTCCAAACTCACTAAGCTGGACCTGAAGGCTGAATTTACAAAAGCAACGGAGCAAACCATCCGGCTGCAATAACCGGTTATTATGGTTGTTGCAGATAGTTGTTGAGCTCATCAACGGTCTGACGGGCTGTCCTGCCTACACCGATCAGGGTGGCGGAGGCAAAGCCGGTCCATTGTCCGTAGCCTACCAGCCACAGACCTGCTATGGTGCTGGCCCTGGTGCCTTTGGTTTCTATTCTTCCATTGGGATGGATAATACCCAGTGGACGAAGATGTTCCAGTGAAGGCCGGAAGCCGGTACAGAATATAACGGCATCGGCTATTTCTTTTTTCCCATCTTTCCAGCCAATTCCTTCGGAATAGAAATAGTCGAAGGAGGGTAGATAGTGTTGGTACACACCGTTGGCCCTGGCTGTCTTAACGGAAGGTACCATCACAATATGGCCAAGAGAAGGACGTTGAAAGTCTTTCCCCTGCTGCATGGCTTCATATTGCATGGTAGCTGCATCAAAAAGATATTTACCATCAATATGGTCCGGTAGAAATTCGGGTGCCTGTCGCGTGATCCACAGGGTGTCGGCCACTGGTGATATATCAGCGAGCAGTTGTGCACCGGAATTACCTTCGCCTACAATGGCTACCCGTTGTCCGCTAAAAACGCCGGGTTCCCGGTATTGGGAGGAATGCAAAATGTGGCCCAGGAACAGGTCTTTGCCGGGAATATCCGGTATGTACGGATTGGCAAAACTACCGGTAGCACTCACCACTGCGCGTGCACGGTAGCTGCCGGCAGTTGTTTGCAGGAGGTAAATGTTCCCTTCTTTTTCTACGCTCAATACTTTCACCGGCCTTTGGACCGGAAACTGGTACCGGTTTTCATATTCCTGCAGATAGTGGATGGTTTCATCACGGCTGGGATAATGCTGTTGCCCGCCCGGCATGAATACGCCGGGTAGTGAGCTCCATTGCGCCGGAGAGAACAATGACAGGGAATGCCAGGTATGCTGCCAGGCACCACCCGGCCGGGCTTCACCGTCCAATAGCAAATAACGCAGAGACGTACGCCTGAGATAATAAGCTACCGCCAGTGCACTCTGGCCTCCTCCGATGATGATCACGTCATATTCCATCTTCCTGAATTAAATGTTCCGCTACAAAGGTCCTGCAATAATCCGTTATATGTTGCCTTACGAATAAATTTGCTGTTATCGATACCACTTTAGTGTTTGTTTTTTGTTATGTAGAGTATAACTACAGGCAACTTCTTTCCTGCCATCTGAAGGAATAAAAGCCTCAGCTGTCAGTGAATAAGACCAGTAATTAATAGTATAGCCACATTTTTTTGTTAACATTACACCCGAAATTTTGCAGTTATGTTCCAAGTACCAGGAAAGATTAAAATCCATGATGAGTTATTACTTTCTCCGCGGGCATATGTCAAATTGTTTGAGCAGAATAGCGCAGCTATAGTTTCCGCCAGATTTATACCACCAAAGTTGGGAAGTGGGCAGGTGACTGGATATGTTCGGGTGAAATTAAAAAATTCATTCAGGAATGACTTCAAACTCACCCCCAGGAACAAATACTAACAATCATCACCAAATGTCACCTCAGATTACAGAGGCTGCAATGATGAGTTGGCTGAATAATCAGAAAGAGGAATTGAAAATCAGGCAGGATGAAATGCAGCTTCGGCGTTTGGAGATGCAGCAAAATTATGAACTATCAAAAGAAAATTTAAAATTACAAGGTCAGTATTTACAATCCTCTCCTAAGTTTAACTTTCAAAACAAGGTTGTCGTTTTGTCTTTTATTCTCGTCGCACTACTTATTGTTTCAGGAGTATTTATATACTGTGTTTATTTAAACAAACAAGAGATAGCAATGAGGATTTTAGAAATTATTACAACAGCAATAATTAGTGCCGGAGGAGGGTATGCATTAGGAAAAAGCAAAAATAAAGAGGGGAGAGATGATAAAGCTGAAGTGATGGAATAGTTTAAAGGTCAGTATTTTACTGGCCTTTTTTTATAGAATTTTTATTGGGAATTTATATTCAATGACCGATAAAAGAAGAAAATTACTTATTGTACTTTATAATCTTATTTAATATATTTATAGAAAGGTCGATAGTTTAGAAAACAACGATAAAGCAGGTAGGGGGCGCCAACCGGCATAAACTTAATATCCACGTAATATTGAACGATTACTTTTGTTGTGACAGTTATATTTCCTTTTTATGACCGTGCATAAACCAATTACTTCCTGTAAAGCGGGCACTGTGGCAGATCGGCTGGCTTTTGAGCAATCTGTGGCTGCTTACTGGAACAAGCTCCTGGCCATTGCGGTGGCCAAAACCAATGCACACGATGCGTTTGATATTGTGCAGGACATTTTTCTTTCTTTATGGGAGAAATGGGATACAGCTCCGAAAGATGAAGGTCTTGAGTTTTATTTGTTACATGCGCTGAAACTCCGCATATTTAAATACTACCGCACCAATGGCCGTTACCAGGCCCACCTGAAACAGCTGGAAACATTATTGCAGGATACGCTGGATACGCCCGGCACCTTTGCCCAGGAAGAGTTATATGGGCTGCAGGAAGCCGTATTGAACGAAGCCCTGGATACTTTGTCGCCCAGTCAGCAGCAGCTGATGACGTTAAGAGTCCGTCATCATTATTCATATCAGCAGATTGCCGGCATATTGGACATAGATCCGGCGTCTGCCCGTGTATTATACAGCCGGGCATTGAAACAGGTGAAAACACATATCAAAGCCAATCCTTCCCTGGCACTCGGTCTGGTGACCTCCTGGATGTTGTTTACAATTCCTTAACGTTGGCGTAGTTAACATTTTTTTGCTCCCGGGTATTCTTCTGTAGATGACACCACAAAAATATCCAGGGGCGCAGGCCCTGTTAGAAAAATTTCATGCAGGGAAATGCAGCCCTGAAGAACTGGAGATCCTCGACCGGTGGTATAATGGTTTGGGAGAAGGGACACCTGACTTGTCTGCCCTGGAAGCAGACCTGCTGAGGGAGCAGTTCCTGGCCAGCTTCAGAAATGCTTTGCCTCCGGCTGTTGTGACCTGGTGGCGCCGCCCGGGTATCAGGTGGTCTGCTGCAGCCAGTATACTGCTGATGGCAGGCACCGCATGGCTGTGGAAAGGTAGTCCTGCCCGCATCTCCGGCAGCCTGGCCCCAAACGGCATGGTGACCATCTCCAATCACAGCACCGGTATCAAACAGGTAACACTACCCGATAGCTCTCATATCTGGCTGAATGCTTATGCTACCGTATCCTGGAAAAAAGACTTTAATCAGCATGAACGCAGTATAACGCTCACGGGTGAAGGTTTTTTTGATGTACATGCCAGCGATAAACATCCTTTCATCATCCATACCCGGGATATGGCCATCCGCGTACTGGGCACACAGTTCAACGTAGAAGCCTATGCAGCGGAAAAAACGACCAGGGTATCTCTCCTGCAGGGTAAAGTACAGGTGGAAGCCCGTAAAAACAAATCCGCGGCCACTGTATTAAAACCCGGCTATGCCGCCGCTTACAACAGCGGAGAAACGTTGATGCATATCAGTGAAACAGATGCCGCCAAGGTAGCTGCCTGGAAAGACGGCGCCTTCACCGCCACCGACATCCCGCTGAAAGATGCGGTCACCAGGCTCTGCGACCGCCATGGTTATTCCGTAAAATGGAAAAATACAACAGACATACAAAAGAATATTACAGTCATATTTAAAACAGACAGCTTCACCAGAATGCTGGACAACATATGTTACATCAGTCGTAAACAGTATAAAATTTCCGATAGAGAGGTGACCATTTTTTAAAAAAGCTACAACACTCCGAAAACAACTTTAATATGAAAAGGAAATTTACAGTCTCGGACCAACAGGTCCGCAGCGGCGGGCATGCCATGTCTGGCATCAAACGCGCCCTGTTGCTGGGTTGCTGCCTGCTCCCTGCCACCTTCGGCTTTGGACAGAACAACCTGAACGAAAAGGTTAAACTGGACGTTTCCAGCGCTTCCCTTTCGCAGGTGCTAAAAGCATTAAGCAACCAGAGCAGCTTCACTTTCAACTATGTTAAACAAGACTTTGATGGCATCACCATCAAAAACCTCAAAACAGATAATATCACCCTCAACGAAGCGCTGCATCTGCTGAGCAATCAGTCTGATATAGAGTACAGCGTTAGCGAGAAAGCAATCCTGCTCCGCAAAAGACAACAACAACAGGAAACAACTACCTCCGGTAAACAGATCGCAGCACATAAAATTACCGGCCGCGTAACCACCGAAAATAAAGAACCTATCCCCGGCGTGACCGTTTGGGTAAAAGGCACTAAAAACAGAGCTATCACCGATGTCGACGGACGCTACGAAATCACCGTGGATACCGAAAACCCCGTACTGAGTTTCAGTTATGTGGGCTATCAGACAACAGAACTCACTCCCGGCAATAACAATCACATCGACCTGGTACTCAAAACCAGCAACAGCTCCCTGAATGAAGTAGTAGTGGTAGGATATGGCACCGCCAAAAAAGGAGATCTCTCCGCTGCCGTAGCCGTAGTACCCGATATGAAACAAATCAAAGAACGCCCGGTACTCGATGTGGCCAACATGATCCAGGGTAAAGTGCCTGGCATCACCGTAGTAAGCAATGGTGGCCATACCAGCGAATCCAATAATGTGGTGATCCGTGGTGTAGGCTCCCGTGGTAAAGAAAGTGTACTCTATGTAGTAGACGGTGTGCCCAACGCACCTTATAACCCGGCCGATGTGGAATCCATCACGGTATTAAAAGATGCGGCTTCCGCAGCTATCTACGGTGCATTCTCCGGTGCTTCCGGTGTAATCCTCGTGACTACCCGCCAGGCTACCAAAGGACAACCCAACGTACAGTACACCGGCTTTGTTGGTGCCAAACAGGCATGGCGCACCCTGCAATCCCTTAAGGCTGAAGATGAAGCGAAAGTGTCCAACCTGGCCTATACCAATGCCGGCCAGCCACCACTGCCCGGATGGGATGCTTCCTTGAACCCTTATGCCCAGGTGACCCGTACCGACTGGATGAAGGAAATATTCCGCACCGGCATGATACAACGTCATAACATCAGCGTAAATGCAGGTACAGAGAAATTCTCCACCCTCCTGCAGGCCCGCTATGAAAACGAAGAAGGGACCCTCCTCAATACTTATAACAAGAATATCTCCCTGCGCTTTAATGCCAACTACGAATTGACCAAAAAAGTGAAACTGCGGCAGGATATCTTCTGGAACAACAACGATAACAGAGATGCGGAAACAGCCAGCGGCTACACCGGCGTTATCCTCTCCTCCATCTACATGCCCCGCTCTGCCACCCCTTATTATGCAGACGGCTCTTTCGGCGGCGTTGGTCCCATTGATTCCAAATACCTCGGCGTCCATGGAGATGTTGTTAATCCGGTAGCAACACTGCTCCGCAACCAGCCTTACAACAAAAAAAGTGACCTGCAGTCTGTAACAGAACTCAACGTATCTGATATCATCCCCGGTCTGAGCTATTTATCCCGCTTTGCCTATCGCCAGAAAAACGGCCTCTGGAAAAACTTTGAGCCTAAAAGACTGGAGCCCGGAAAAACAAATGCACAAAACAGACTGTCCTATTCCACCGATAAAGAATATTCCTGGATCTGGGAAAATACACTGAACTACAACAAGATCCTCAAAAGACACAACATCGGTGCGATGGTGTCTATGACAGCACAGGAAGCAGGCAACCGCAACTTCACCGCTGCTGCCAGAAGCTTCGAAAATGAATCTGACTGGGCACGTTTTTTTGTGAACGCCGGTATATTCGACCAGGACCGTCCAACGGATGATGAATGGAAAGACCGCAACGCTTCTTATGTAGGAAGAATCTCCTATAGCTGGGCCGACCGTTATTTCGTAACCGGTAGCTACCGTTATGATATCGCCGGCCGACTGGCTGTTGGTAACCGCGCCAAAGGTTTCCCCGGTGTAACAGCCGCCTGGAAAATCAGCTCTGAACCATTCTTCCATGTACCTGCAGTAGACCTGGTAAAAATCAGGGCGAGCTGGGGCCGCATCGGTAATATCGGCTCCGTTGACCGCTACTACGGTTATCCTAAACTGAAAGATAATTATACCTATCAGATCGGAAATGGTGCCCCCCGTGTAAACGCACTGTTCACCGAAGTTCAGAACAATCCTAACCTCACCTGGGAAACATCTCAGCAAACAGATATCGGTATCGATATCAGCCTGCTCAAACAACGCCTCAACATCACCGCTGATTATTTCGACAAACGTACCTTTGATCTCATCAAACAGCAGGACACTTACTGGCCGGGCACTTTCGGCCTCAAAGCCCCGCAGATCAACCAGGGTGAAATAGGTAACAAAGGCATCGAAGTGGCAGTGAGCTGGCACGATAAAATAGGTACAGTAGGTTATGACCTGAGTGCTAATATGGCTACCCTGAAAAACCGGGTGTTATATATCGATGATAACCCCAACTCTTTCTGGATACACAACGACAGCTGGAGAAATGTATTGTCTCCTTACCGCTCCCAGGTAGGACAACCTTATTACTCCTATTGGCTGATACAGTCTGCCGGTATTTTCCAGTCAGATGCTGAAGCTAACGCCTACACGAAAAACGGACAGAAAATACAACCCAATGCCAAAGCCGGTGACCTGAAATTCGTGGACCAGAACGGCGACGGAAAAATTGATGATGCCGACAGAGTGTATATGGGCAATGCCTTCCCTAAACTGACTTATGGCTTTACCGCCAGCTTTACCTGGAAAAACTTCGACCTGAGCCTCTTCCTGCAGGGTGTAGGTGGCGTGAAACTATTCAATGCCTTTAAGCAGAGCACTCTCAATGGAGCTGAACAGGGCTACAATCGCTGGGACAAAATACTGGATGCCTGGTCTCCTGATAATGCCGGCTCCAATATCCCCCGCATATCTTCACAGGATGCCAACAAAAACTTCCAGACAGCTTCTGACTGGTATCTGGAAAATGGTAACTACCTGCGCCTGAAAAACCTGCTGATAGGCTACACCTTCAACAAGATGCGCTGGAACCAGGGTCTTCGTGTATACTTCAGCGGTGACAACCTCCTCACCTTTACCAAATATTCCGGAATGGACCCTGAAGTAGGCGGTGTAGGCCTCGATGGCGGACAGTTCCCCGTATCCCGTGTGTATTCGCTGGGCCTTAATGTTAAATTCTGATCAACTCAACAATCATGAAAAAGAGAAATATTTATATACCCGTTCTGATAGCGCTGATGGCCGGCGGAAGCGGCTGTACTGATAAGTGGGTGGACACCAAACCTAATGGCGCACCTTCTACAGCTTTCTTCTGGCAAAGCGATAATGATCTCCGTAAAGCCACTGCTGCGCTGTATATCGAAATGAAAAGTGAAGAAACCTGGGGAAGGGACCTCTTCTGGGTACAGGATGCCAGCGATGATCTGATTGTAGGCAGGGTAAAAGCCAACGGAGAAAATATCAAGAATTTTATTCCCACTGGCCGGGAAGATTATCTCGCTGAAGGATGGAAACGTTTATACGGTACTATCAGTAAAGCCAACCAGGCCATCCAGGGTATTCAGTCTGCAGTGAATGTATCGGATGCCGTAAAAAAACAATCACTGGGAGAAGCCTATTTTATGCGTGGTTTTGCGCATTTCTGGATCGCTTATATGTGGGGCCATAAAAACCAGGGCGTACCTTTTGATGGACCGGAGAATGCGGAATATGGCAAACGCATTCCTCCACAACTGGCATCTGTGACCGACAACTACGCACAGATTATCAGCGACCTGCAGAAAGCAGCAGACCTGCTGCCATTGTTTGAATCCTATGGTGATGCTGATAAAGGCCGTGCGCATAAAGCCGCTGCCTGGGCCTACATGGTAAAAGTATATGCTTACTGGGCACAGTTCGATAAAACCAAATGGCAACTGGTGCCGGCTTTGTGCGACAAAATCCGCGATGAAGGACATCGCGCCCTTATCACCGGCAAAGCCAGTGGAAAACAAAACTATCAGGCTGTTTTCAGTGTGGCCAACAACTGGTCATCTGAATATATCTGGTCTGTAACCTCCGGTATGCAGGGTGGTTCAGAGTTCCCCGGTGTAGTACTGGAAAACAAAGGATGGCTTAAATACAATGGTTGGGGTTATTTCCAGCCTACGGAAGAGCTGTATGAAGAATATGAAGCCAATGATCCCAGAAGGGAAGTGACCATCCTCAAATTTGGTGACAAATTTACCTATATCGGACAGGAGAAATTATATACTTCAACCAACAGTCTGTCCGGTTTCCAGATGAACAAGTATATGGAACCATATAGCTACGGTTCAAATGGTGACATGAGTTCCAATACCTTCGCAAGCTCTAACCCTGATTATCCAACTACAGCATTGAGCCTGCCGCTGATCCGGTATGCAGAAATCCTGTTGTTTAAAGCAGAAGCCCTGATCGAACAGGGCAGGGCAGGGGAAGCTGCTGCACCACTCAATGAAGTAAGGACCCGTGTAGGACTCGCTCCCGTGGCCACCCCTACAATGAACGATCTTAAACACGAACGTCGCGTGGAGCTGGCTTGTGAATGGACCGACCGCTTCCATGATCTTAAAAGATGGGGTGACTATGCTAAAATCAATGCGCCACTGCATGGCCGTATACATGCCAACCGCGAAGATCCGGCTTCTCCTTATACCATCAAGGAGGTTTGGCCTGCCCGCAACTTTAACCCGGACAAACATATGGCGTGGCCTATCAGTCCGGACGAAATTGCCCGCACCAACGGCGCTTATAAACAAACACCAGGCTGGTAATAACCAGGCATAATAAAAAAACAAACGGCTGAAATTTTCTGCGAGTAGAAAATTTCAGCCGTTTGTTTTATGCAGGTTGTCTATCTTTAAACACAACCTAAATCCTGTTACTTTTCTTATGCTATTTTTTTTATTGGTGATAACGGCGCTTACTGCAGCATTGATGGCTGGGCTTTTTTATGCCTATTCCTGTTCGGTAAATCCGGGGCTGGGCCGTTTGTCTGACACCTGCTATATGGCAGCTATGCAGTCTATCAACAGAGTGATCCTCAATCCGGTTTTTTTCATTGGTTTTATGGGCCCGGTATTTTTGCTGCCTTTAAGTACCTGGCTGGTCTTCCGGCAGGGCGCAACAGTAAGCGGCTGGTGCCTGCTGGCGGCGACTATCATTTACCTGGCTGGTGTTTTTGGGGTAACCGCAGCTGGTAATGTACCGCTCAACAATGCGCTGGACAAAGTATCGCTGCAGGGGGATGCCGCAGAGATAGCAGCACAACGCGCCCGTTTCGAAAAGCCATGGAACCGGCTCAATATGGTTCGTACCATTGGCGCCATCATAACAGTGACGCTGGTCATCATTGCCTGTCTGAAAATGAATTTTTAAAAAAGAAAGCCGGGTGCTTTGTCACACCCGGCCGTTATAACATTGTTATTTCTGTGGAAGTTCGTTCTGCTGTAGATAACCAAAGAGGCCGTGTAATCCGCCATTAGGGCTTGCGGTGAAAAATATTTTATTACCGGCGCCGGTCACATGGCCTTCAAGTGCCAATAATCCATCAATCGTCAGCGGAGCATTGTCTTTCCTGAGTTGTCCGAGGAAAGTGCCGCTTGCACTATAAGCATTGATACGGCCATCGCCGAAGTTGCCGATCAGGATCACATCATCACCAAAGTCGCTACAGCCTTCTGTAATACCCCATGGGGAGTTGAGCGTGCCCTGGGAAGCAAACCTTCTTACCAGGGAGCCATCCGATCTGAAAATATTTACATATCCATTGCCAGGGCCTGCCTCGTCAACTCTTTTTTGGGGGAGTTTCTGCTTAGCGTAGGTAACATACAGTAAACCGTCGATGTTCCGGATATTAAATGGAGCAAAGCCGGCCGGAATATTCGGATCACGGAATTGTTTGTACGGAATATATTTGAAAGCCGTGTCAAATACATCTATCGTTCCATCGCGGAAATTGGCAGCGTAAATATATGATTTGCCACTATCACTGGCGATGGCAATGCCTGTGTAAACAGCCTTGTCATTAAAGCGGGCAGTATGGTAAACTCCAGTATCACCGGATACCCAGGATACAAAGGTACCATCATCTATCGCAAAGATGAAATGGGCGCCACCAAAGCCGCTGGTATGGTTGAACACAACGCCGGTCCGACGGGCACCTTCGGTAGCAGGGATTATCACGGGTTTCCTCAGTTGGTTCCCGTCTTTATCATAAATAACACTATGTTGAAAAAGAGGACTAATTTCTGGGTTGTTGGTAGAAATCCAGAAAGCACCGGAAGGGCTCACTGCAAGTCCCCAGGCATTGACAAGAAGCGGGTCGATACGAGCGGCACCAAAGCTTGCATTATCAGCCACCAGATTAGTTTGTTTATAGTCTTTCGACAAACAGTCACAATCGTTACAATCGTTAGGGGGCCATCTGCGGCAACTGGTAGCCATCATTAAAAGCATGACCAGCGTCACCGCTATTCCGGAATGAACATTTCCTGCCGATCCTGCTGTAAGCAGTTTTTTAAATGAAGTTGTCATCTCGCTGCGTTTTTAGACGTGAAGGAATAATACATCGTGTAGTGAGCGTATTGTTTCCTGAACCTGAATGTCAAAAGAGGAAGGCCGGGCACGATACAGTGCCCGGCGGATGTGCTGCTGCAATTCCTGGTAGATGTGCTGTATTTTTGAATGTTAGTTCTTCTGTATGTAACCAAAGAGGCCGTGAGATTCTCCATTAGGGCCTGCGGTGAAAAATATTTTATTACCGGCACCGGTCACATGACTTTCAAGTGCCCATAATCCGTCAATCTTCAGTGGGGCGTTACCCTTCCTGAGTTGTCCGAGGAAAGTACCGTTTTTACTATAGGCATTGATACGGCCGTCGCCGAAGTTGCCGATGAGGATCACGTCATCTCCCAACCCGCTAAAGCTGCTACAGCCTTCTGTTATACCCCATGGGGAATTGAGTGTGCCCTGGGAAGCAAATCTTCTCACAAAGGAACCATCAGGTTTGTAAACATCTACAAATCCATTACCAGGACCAGGCTGGTTGAAGCGCCTTTCAGGGAGCTGCTGTTTGGCATAGAGCACATACAGTAAACCGTCGATGTTCCGGATATTAAAAGGGGCGTAGTCTGCCGGAAGGCCCGGATCATGGAATTGTTTGTAGCCAACATAATTGAAAGCAGTATCAAAAACGTCTATAGCCCCATTGCTAAAATCGGCAGCGTAAATATAGGATTTGCCACTATCGCTGGCGAGGGTAAGGCCTGTGTATTCAGAACCCTCTTTATCGCGGATCACCTTTACAACAGCAGTATCGCCGGACTTCCATGATAAAATGGTACCATTTATTGTTGCAAAAATAAAACGGGCACCGCCAAAGCCAGGGGTGTTGTTGAATACTACACCAGTTGGAATAGCGCGGTTTTGAACGTTATCTGTGGGGATAATCACAGGAGCTCTCAATGTATTGCCGTCTTTATCGTAGATAACGCTTACGCCTGCACCAGCGGATGAAAGCCAGAAAGCGCCGGTAGGGCCTACGGCAAGGCCCCAGGCATTGATAAGATTTTTATCAATGTGAGCCGCACCAAAACCAGCGGTATCAGCAACCAGGTTCGTTTGTTTGTAGTCTTTAGATAAACAATCACAATCGTTGCAGTCATGGTCGTTGAATCTGCGGCAACTGGTAACCATCATTAAAAGCATGACCAGCACCACCGCCATTCCGGAATACATATTTCCGGGATGAGTTCCGGCAGCCAATTTTGCTGCAAGCAGTTTTTTAAATGAAGTTGTCATCTTGCTACGGTTTAGAAGTGAAGGAAATAATGCATCATGGAGTGGGAGTATCGTTTCCTGAACCTGAATGTCCAAAGAGGACGGCCGGGTACTATACTGTGCCCGGCCGCTGTGCTGCTGCAATTCCTGGTAGATGTACTGTATTGTGGATGTTAATTCTTCAGAATGTAACCAAAGAGGCCATGGGATTCTTCCGTAGGGCCTGCAGTGAAAAATATTTTATTTCCGGTACCGGTTATACGACTTTCAATAGCCCACAATCCATCAATCTTCAGCGGAGCATTACCTTTCTTGAGTTGTCCGAGGAAGGTGCCATTTTCTTTATAGGCATTGATGCGGCCATCGCCGAAGTTGCCAACCAGGATCACATCGTCACCAAGTCCGCCGCTGCAACCTTCTGTAATACCCCAGGGAGAATTAAGCGTACCCTGAGAAGCAAACCTTCTTACAAGGGAGCCATTAGGTCTGAAAATATTGATATATCCATTGCCAGGACCTGCCTGATCATCATGTCTGTCAGGGAGCTTCTGTTTGGCGTAAGTCACAAATAATGAGCCGTCGATGTTCTTGATATTAAATGGCGCGAAGTCGGCTGGAATATTCGGATCGCGGAATTGTTTGTACGCAATATAATGGAAAGCGGTATCAAATACGTCTACAGTTCCATTGTGGAAATTGGTGGCATAAATATAGAGTTTGCCACTGTCGCTCGCGATAGTAATACCTTTGTAAACAGCATCAAATGGGGAACGGTCTGCCTTAATAACACCAGAGTCACCGGATTTCCAGGATACAAGGGTACCATTTTCTGTAGCAAAGATAAAACGGGCACCACCAAAGCTGGTGGAGCTATTGAATACTACACCGGTAGGTGCACCAGCGCCATGGCCGGAAGGAGAAGGAATGAATACCGGTCCTCTCAGCGCATTGCCATCTTTATCATAGATAACACTTTGGCCGGTACCATTGGCTGAAATCCAGAAAGCGCCATTGGAGCCTACGGCAATGCCCCAGGCATTAACAAGATTAGCGTCGATACGGCCCGCACCAAAACCTGCTGTATCAGAAACAAGGTTGGTTTGTTTGTAGTCTTTCGACAAACAATCACAGTCATCGCAGTCAGGGTGGTCAAATTTGTGGCAACTGGAGGCCATCATTAAAAGCATTACGAGCATGGCCGCTATTCCCGAATGGACATTTTTGGGGTGCGTCCCGGCAGCCAGTTTTGCTGCCAGCAGTTTTTTAAATGAAGTTGTCATCTCTTTGCGTTTTTTTGATGTGAAGAATTAAGCATCGTGGAGTGAAAGCATCGTTCCATCGACCGGTCCGCTAATAACGTGTTGTCTGTCTTGCTACATTTTTTCAAAGGGGCCTACACCAATCTCTGCTGTCATAATCACTATCACTATGCAGGATTTGTTATTATTCGGGGTCAGAAATATTTGGGTGGTGAGATGAATAAATAAGGATTAACTGATAGAAAAAGTTGACTCTTTGGAAAAAATATTATTCTTTGAAGTTAAGGATGGGAGCGGTTTTGATGATCTTTATGGCTGCCGTTGCTATCCGCTGAAATTTATTTTTTCCGATAGATAGCATCCTGAGATTTAGTAAATTCATACAGTCATCTTTTTCTTCATTAATAATCATTAAAGCAATGATTTTTGTTGAAAGTGAATTTGCTCCGCTGCAAACGGTCGTACTGGCTGAATCAGAATTTGGAATGCCTAAAGTACCCCGTGAAGAGGATCTTAAATTTTTACGCCCTGAAGCATTCACCGAAATGTATGAAAAAGCCGGTATGGATTACGCGGAGGCATATCCTGAAAGTCAGCATGCATGGGAAAATGAACGTACTGCACTGGAAGCAGTACTGACAAAACACGGTGTGAAAGTGCTGCGTCCGCGGCGGCTGACCACCGACGAAAAACGGGCTGCCGGCGATGATGGTTACGCTAATTTTTTTACCCGTGATCCTTTCTTTACCATCGGCAATCTGGTCATTGAAGGCTCTCTTCGTTTTCTGCACCGGCGAATGGAAATACTCCCCATCAGGGATATCATCCTCAAACATGTATATCCGGAAGACTGTATGTATGTGGCCACTCCCCGCCCGGAAGTGGCTGCAGCTGACGATCTTACGCTGGGACCTGGGCCGTTTATCGAAGGAGGGGATGTGCTTGTACTCGATAAACATATTTTTGTAGGCAACTCGGGGCTGGCTTCCAACACACTGGGCGCACGCTGGCTCGAAAAATTACTGAAGCCGCACGGTTATACACTGGAAGTAGTGCGTCTGCAACCGGAGATCCTACATCTGGACTGTGCACTGGGACTGATACGTGAAGGCCTGATGGTCATTTGTGAAGCTGCTTTTAAAGATGGCGTGCCGGAAAAATTACGTTCCTGGGATCGTATTCCGGTTACCCTTGAAGAAACTTCTCAGCTGGCTACCAATGGACTTCCGGTCAGCCCTGAGATATATGTGACCGATCCTGCGTTTAAGCATATCGGAGAACAGATCGCTAAACACGGAGTCAAAGTGGAGTATGTGGATTTTCAGGTATCACGCAGCCTCGGAGGTGCCTTCCGTTGCAGCACCCAGCCCTTGTTACGTAAAAGTTGAACCCCGAAAACAGAATACCGCAGACGCCTATACGCAATTGCATCAACGGCTGCGATTTAGTCCGTATATTTGATAATGATGCCTATATTTTCACAAACGATAATCGACTGCTGGCAGGCGCCCTTTTTGAACGGAACCCTCCTCTGTAGTGATAATTTGTTTATGGTGACTGTTAGCCCGCACCTGGACGAAGATAGTCCCATAATGGTGCTTGAAATGCCCGACGGCCAGGTGAGGGTAGTCCTGACTCCTGCATTGGCAGATCATCTGGACCTTCATCCGCAACAAAATTTGTCAGAGCCAGACTTCCGCCAGAAACTAAATGAAGCGGGCATCCTGCTGCATGGTGCTGATTATCTTTTTTATTTCTCAGAAGCAGAGAAGCAGATATTGTTGCAGGAACCGGTGAAAGCTAACCTGCGCCGGTTGACAGCACAGGACAAAGCGATTTTTGATGCGTTTTGCTCCCTTGCCTCCGCAGAAGACCTGGATGGCGCTTATGTGGAACTGGACCACTGGGCGGTATTTGGGGCTTTTGATGAAGACCGTCTGGTTTGTGCGGCCAGCATATATGCCTGGGAAGATACAAAGATCATGGACCTGGGTGTGTTGACACTCGATGCTTTCAGAGGAAGAGGACATGCCCGTCATGTGGTACGTGCCATCTGCCAATACGCCCTTGAAAACGGATATGAACCACAGTACCGGTGCCAGCTGGATAATCTGGCTTCTGTGGCGCTGGCTAAATCTGCCGGTTTAACGCTGTTTGGAAAATGGGATACGGTGTTTCCCGACTCCGGAGACTGAACATTTAAACCGATGATGCTATCATCGGTTTAAACTAAAATGTTATTAAGCTCAGCTGCCGAATAATTAACAGATTTCAGTGTTTTGTTATCAGACTTTCTGTAAACAAGATACAGGCCGTCCACTTTATTGTAATAACAATCCGTGTTGTGATGGGTTTTGTAATGTTCAATGGTTTTTTCGGCTTCTTCAATGGTTTTGCATGCCTTACTCATGTTTGACCGATGCACTTCACTGAACAGCGTATTGAATTTTTCTCCTAATCCAAACTCCAGGATAGCCCCGGCTAATACATATTGTAAGTCGCATAAGGCATCTGCAATTTCAACAAGATTTTTATCTGAAATTGCCTGCTGTAACTCCTTTAACTCTTCACTTATAAGCGATACTCTTAAATCACATCTTTGCTGATCGGGAATAACAGGTGTCTTTTCAATCGGGTGTTTAAAGGTGGTGTGAAACTCCGCCACTTTATTGAGCGCCTTTACATCTTCCATAATTAATTGAATTAAAAGTAAACAAGGGCTCAAATATAGGGCTTATCCTGAAATTAATTGGATACCATACTATACTAACAGATGCGAATTATATATGATGCCGCTGTGAAAAAAAATAATGATATTTAATTTGAAGAAACAGAGGGATAATGTTTTTTCTCCGTTATTAATACTGAAAAACCTTAAAATCCTTAAACCGAAACCCAAACACCATGCGTTCAATTTGTAGCAACCTTGCCCTCATCATGATCTGCCTACTTGGCCTCACATCATGTAGCAAAAAGGAATTATCAGAAAACAACAGCAACAAGAATGTTAGTAAGACATCTCCCAAAACGGAACTGATCGATTACCGCCAGGAACTGCGCACCTTTATTCAGGATATCAGCGCCTGGGCACGTGCACAGAAACCCGGATTCATTGTGGTAGCACAAAACAGTACGGAACTGATCACTACCAATGGAAGTCCTGCCGGCCCTGTTGCAGCCAACTACCTCAAAGCCCTCGATGGCATTGGAAGAGAAGAGTTATACTATGGTTATGAAAACAATGATGACTTAGCTACTCCCTCTAATATCACCAATGCATGGGTGAGCCTCCTGAAAATTGGTACTGCCAACAAACTCACGGTTCTTACGACAGATTACTGCAGCACTGCAACGAAAGTAACCGCTTCTTACCAAAAGAATGAGGCAAATGGCTTTATCTCTTTTGCAACTTCCAGCCGTGAACTGAAAGCCATACCAGCCGGCGCTCCCTATCATGAGAATGCAAACAACATCAACACACTCGCTGATGCAAAAAACTTTCTCTACCTGATCCATCCAACCAATAACCAGTACCTCAACAATCTGAAAGCTACCAACTACGATGTACTGATTATTGACGCTTTTCAGCTTGATAACGAAAGCGTTACCTGGACAAAAGATCAGATCAATTCCCTTAAAGTGAAAAAAAACGGAGCCAAACGTTTGGTGCTGGCCTACATGAGCATCGGACAGGCAGAGGATTACCGCTGGTACTGGAATCCATCATGGCCCGACAATAAGCCTGCATGGTTCGGCGACCTGGACCCTGATTGGGGAGGCAACTATAACGTACGCTACTGGATGCCGGAGTGGAAAGCCTTTATTTATGGTAACGCCAACTCCTACACGCAGAAACTGCTCGACGCAGGATTTGATGGTACCTACCTCGATCCGGTAGACGCTTCCGATTACTGGGAAGGCCAGCCAACCACAAAACGCTAAGGCCCTCGTGTAAAAAACAACAAAGCCGCATATATCGAAAGATGTATGCGGCTTTTTCGTCTTTGGTGGATCTGTTTTTCAAGCTTTGTTTACCTAACTCTTTCAGTGCCAGGGCTGCAACACTTAATGTTGGCTGATACTTAGATATACACAAATAAATCCCGTAAATTGGCTGGTCGAAGGATATTCATGACCGAAGAAGAGAAATATTTAGCTGAGTTCAGGGAAAAGCTCCTGACATACTATCCGATTTCGGATAAAGCTTTTCAGCTGTTACAGGATATTATCAGTTTTCACCGGTTAGATAAAGGGGAGATACTGTTAAATATCGGACAGGTTTCCAAGCATCTTAATTTCATTTGCCAGGGAGCCATGATCGCTTTTTTTACAGATGATCAGGGAAATACCTATAATAAAAACATCTTTCTGGAAAGGCAGTTTGCCGGATCTGCTGTCTCCGCACTGTTAAAAGCCCCGTCAGAATTCACTCTGCAGGCTATTGAAGATACTACCATTATCAGAATGAATTATAGCCAGTATAAAGAACTCATCTATAACAATGATGAACTGAAGCGTTTTTATATTGCTTATCTCGAAAAAAACTGGATCATCGATAAAGAGCAAAGGGAAATTTCCCTGGTAATGGAAAACGCCACCATCAGATATCAGAAGCTGCTGGCCGCATATCCGGATATAGACAAAAGAATTCCGTTACAACATATTGCTTCGCACCTGGCCATTACACCCACGCAGTTAAGTCGCATCCGGAAGGATTTAAAGAAAAGAGATTCCACTCAACATATGTAAAGAACAATGAAGATACTTAGGGATAATTTTGCCCTATGAATCAATATTTTGTTTCCGTAGTAGCTTTTTTCGGAGGTGTTTGTCTGGCTATACAGGCCGGTTTTAATGCCCGGTTGGGTTCATTGCTCAAAATGCCGGTCCTTGCCTCCATTTCACAGTCTGCCAGCAGTTTTATTTTTGCCACTGTTTTTGTGCTGTTTTTCTCAAAAGAGATCCCCAGCCTTCAAACCGCTAAACAAATCCCCTGGTATCTGTGGTTTATAGGTGGCTTGTTTAGTGTAACCGGAATCACCTTGTATTATTTTACTATTCCTAAACTGGGCGCTTCGAAAATGATAGCACTGGGATTATGTGGACAACTAATGCTTTCCGTTATTGCCGGACATTTCGGTTGGTTGAACCTGCCAGTGGAGCCCATCACGCTAAAGAAAACAATCGGCGTCGCGGCCATGTTAATAGGAATAATTTTAATCAGTTCAAAATAAACAGTATTTCAAGCAAGTTTATCCAATAATCAGTACAATGGATTTCATTAAAAATATGGAATGGCGGTACGCCACCAAAAGGTTTGACACAACACGGAAAATTCCCCGGACAGAGCTGGATCTTTTGAAAAGAAGTATTCAATTAACGCCATCGCCTTACGGACTGCAGCTTTACAAAGTGATCATCATCGCCAGCCAGGAGCTGAAGGAGACGTTGAAGCCATTTTCCCAGCATCAGCATCAGATTACAGACTGTTCGCATCTTTTTGTATTCTGTAATTATTCAACGGTGAAGGATGAATACATTGATGATTATATCCGCACAAAATCCGGCATATTGCATATAGACGCAGACCGGGCGGCAGCAAACGGCACATCGCTGAAAGCAAAGATCGCGGAAAAAACGCCGGAACAAACGACCAACTGGTTGAAGAATCAGACCTATCTCGCGTTGGGGTCTTTACTAACAGCTTGTGCTGATTTAAAGATCGATGCATGTCCAATGGAAGGTTTTGAACCGAAACATTACAACAACATTTTAAGACTGGAAGAAAAAGGACTCAATGCCTGCGTGATTGCTGCAACCGGCTACAGAAGTACCGAAGACAAAGTACAGTACAATCCGAAAGTAAGAAAACCTGCAGGATTACTCTTTGAAGAAATTTAAAAATCAATTTTAAAATACATGCTTATGAAAAAACTTAATAAGGAAGATATCAACCCCGCGGTTTTTGAATTATACAACGACTATGCACACAATCGTTTAAGCAAGGAGGCGTTTACAGAAAAGCTCTCCAACTATGCTGTCGATGGATGGACGGTTGCTTCACTGGTTACCTTTTTAATGCCTGATTACAAAGATGCCATACAGATAAAACCGGATGATCCGCGCATTGTTACAGAATATATCAGCTATCCTTCTCCGCAGGGCGGAGGGACCATAAAAGGGCTGTTGTGTATGCCTGCAGGCAACCAGAAAAAATTACCAGGCATACTGGTCGTTCATGAAAACAGAGGCTTGAACCCACACATCGAGGATGTGGCCAGACGTGCTGCATTGGCTGGTTTTATCAGTCTGGCTCCGGATGGATTAAGTCCTTTGGGAGGTTACCCCGGAAATGATGATGATGGCCGTACCCTCCACAACCAAAGGAAACCGGACGAAATGCTGGAAGACTTCATCGCAGGATTCGACTACCTGAAGGGACAGGAGTATTGCAACGGAAAAGTAGGAGTAGTAGGCTTTTGTTTCGGTGGCTGGATTTCCAATATGCTGGCGGCCAGAGTACCCGATTTGCTAGCCGCAGTTCCTTTTTATGGTGCCCAGGCACCTTTGGAGGAAGTGCCTCATATCAAAGCTGCGCTTCAGTTGCACTATGCAGAATCCGATGCCAGTATCAACAGTGGTTGGGCTGCCTATGAAAAAGCATTGAAGGATAACGGCAAGGAATATACGGTTTATCATTATCCGGCTACACATCACGGTTTTCATAACGATACTACACCACGCTACAACAAAGCAGATGCTGAGTTGGCGTGGAAACGTACGATTGCTTTCTTCACTGAAAAGCTGGGGAAATAAGTAGCATTTCAGGCCGGTATCTTAACCAGAAAAGACAGATTCGTAAATTCAATCCGTCTTTTCTGGTTAGTTGCTAAATGCCTGAACGATCGCTCAAAGCTCAATTTTTTAATAACTGAATTAGCTGCTTAACGTATGCTGGATTTCTCATTCCTGCCAATACATGATTAATGCCTGAATATCAGCCCCTCTATCTGCGATATTTCCTTCAGATAAAATAAGAAAATATACAAAAATATCATTATCTTTATTCCGCTTTTAATTGCTCCCCATAACCCGTCACATCTTTTAATACTTGTTTTAACTTTCCCGTCTGGGCGTATGCTTTTTGAATGGGACATTATTTCCTATACACACATGACAAAATCAATGCATGGTACATGCACGAAGGGGATACCAGTATTACTTGTTTTCCTGTGCTGTTTTAATTTTTTTGGAAACGCGGCTAATGCGCAACCTGGAAAAGACTCCGTCGCCGCAGCTACGCCCGGCCCCGTGAAGCTGAGTGCCGACAGCCTGTTGATACGGATGGAGGAGCTCCACAACACCCTGAACCGCATCAATGATATCACTTCCCGGGGATTTGATACACGCGGTATGGAGGGAGAACTCCCCGAAATAAAATCCAATCTGCAAACTATTGAAGATAACCTGAAGCTATACAATAAGGTTTTAAATATCCGCAACCTGCAAATGTTCCACGTATTACTGGCCGATATGCGGGAACATCTGGATGACTGGCGCTCCCGGTTGTTCGACTACAACAAGGAACTCGTGAGAATGAATGCAGAGATGATGGCCTTCACCAAAGATTCCTTTGTAAAGCAAATCAAAGCAGACACTACTTTCAGGAAATTTTACCTGCCTGAATTAAAGGAGTTAAAAGGCAAATGGGATGAGGCACAGAAAGCCACCACACAGCATCTGGATAAAATTGCCGTATTGCAGGCGGGTATTTCAGGCAGTTATTTTAAAGCGATAGAACTGGAGAATAAGGTCAATGAACAGTTGCGGATTTTTAGTATTAAATCTTTCGGTAAAGAATATAATTACCTGTGGGAAGATAAAAGCCGTACTGATTCCTCCGCTGCTACGCTGGCTCAGCAATCTTCCAAATCATTTGAAGGACTGGGAAAAATACTGAATTATTATACCCGCAACCATTCCAATACCTGGTTATGGATGTTGTTGATAGGACTGGTATTTTTCTTCCGGGTGAATAAACAATTCAGAAGAATAAAAAAGGGTGGCAGCAGCGAATTGCTACAACCGCCCTACATAAAGTATCTGCGGGCTCTTCCTGTTTTAGGAACGCTGGTGATCATTCTTAATATCGCCTCTTTCTTTGACCTGCATGCACCGTCGGCTTATATAGATTCGTTGCAGTCCTTTTTACTGTTTTTACTGACCATCTTGTTCTGGCGCAAGTGGGAACGCCGGATGTTTGTTTACTGGATCGGCATTTTTGTATTATACCTGCTTACGACGGCAACCGCGGCAGCTGTTGTACCTGATGTGCGTGTCCGGATATGGATGCTGGTACTGAATGGTTTGTCTGTAGTGACCGGTTTGTTTATTTATTTCCGCATTTACAAAAATTTATCTGCCGGAAAGCTGGTTAGAATTGTGTCTATGGTCTTCATTATTTTGAATGTACTGGCGGCGCTGTTCAACCTGTATGGCCGTTTAAGTATAGCTCAGGTGTATAGTACTGCTGCAATCGCCGGTTTATTGCAAATGATTGGCCTCACGGTGTTTATACAGATCATGGAAGAAGCCTTTTACCTCCAGATGCAGGCCAGCCGGATAGCAGGCGGCATTACTGCCCGGTTTGATTTTGAAAAGGTACGCGCAGGACTACACAAAATGCTGGTGGTGCTGGTGGTGGTATTATGGCTGATGGTGTTTACCACCAACCTGAATATCTACAATGAATTATATAGTGGTATCAGCAGCTTGATCACCGCACCCAGAATTATTGGCAATACTTCTTTTACGCTGGGCAATATTCTGTTGTTCTTTGTGATTCTGTTAATTTCCAATCTTTTCCAGAAGTATATCGGTTATTTTTTTGGTGAGACAGATGAAGACCTGGTAGGTGAAGTAAAAGAAAAAAGCTCCCGATTGCTGCTGTTACGCCTGCTGGTGCTGGTGGCCGGTTTTCTGATTGCCATCGCGGCTTCCGGTTTACCGATGGATAAGATTACCGTGGTACTCGGTGCCCTGGGCGTAGGTATTGGTTTGGGGTTACAGAATATTGTGAACAACCTCGTTTCAGGCGTGATCCTCATCTTTGAACGTCCGCTGAAGATTGGCGACTTTGTAGAAGTAGCCGGACAGAAAGGTCGCGTAAAAGATATTGGCATCCGATCCAGCAGAATGGTGACTACAGAAGGCGCAGAAGTCACCGTACCTAACGGCGATCTGCTATCTTCCAAACTGATTAACTGGACACTCAGCAATAATCATATACGAACAGAACTGCTATTCACCATTGCTCCTTCCGCAGCGTTGCCGCTGGCGAAAAAAATTATCCTGGAAGAGGTGTCCGGTTCGGATGCTATTATCGGCAAAGTAGCGCCTGAATTACTGGTGAAGAGTATTAATGATAGCAGCGTAGCGCTGAAGCTACAGGTATGGATTCAGAATGTACACCAGGAAGAAGCATTTAAGAGCCGTATGTTACAACAGGTCTATCAACGGTTAAAAGATAATGAGATTACGATGTCGTAACAGGGAATGCTATTGCTTCAGCAATTTATTGGTTACATTTTATGTTAACGAGGAAAGATGTTTAAATTTATTCCCTCAACCAATTATTATATGCACTTTATTAAAAACGTTATCATTTTATTGCTAACATCATTTGTTACAACCACTCTCAGTGCACAAACGAATATATACTATTCAGACATAGATCTGTTTTGGAAAACATTTGATAGTGTACATACTGTTAATGACGCTGCACAGCAAATACAACTAATACAGACCATGTATCTTGATAAGGGAACCAAAGGATTAAAAGAACTGGCCCGCATCAGAAACTGGACACCCTCAAAATTTCAGAAAAGCTTTTTTGCTCATCCCGATTTCTGGGCATCTATCAGGCCTAACACACTGAAAGTAAAAGAGCGTAAAGCTGATATTGAAAAATTAATAACGGCATATAAAAAACTATATCCCCCATTTAAAACACCGGCAATTTATTTTACTATTGGATATCTTGAAACTGGAGGGACTACTACACAAACGGAAGTACTAATAGGGACAGAGATTGGGGCATCAGACAGCACCACTAATTCAGTGGGACTTACCCCTTTTTTACAAGACTATTTTAAAGACAATAAAGGTATTTTGGAGATTGTGGCGCATGAACTCTCTCATACCCAACACAAAGGAGGGGATATGGAGGAGAATGCCCACACAAACCTGCTTGGATTTTGTATTGCGGAAGGCTTATGTGATTTTATAGCGGAATTGTTGTTACAGCACCCGTTAAAAACGCCGTATATGCGTTATGGTAAGGAGCATGAAAAGGAAATATGGCAAAAATTTAAACAGGAAATGCATGGGACTGAGTTAAAAGACTGGTTATATAATACTGATGATCTGGGATACTTTGTAGGATACGCCATCTGCAAGTCTTATTATGAGCATGCCACAGACAAGGCTAAAGCGATCGATTATATGATAAACTTAGATAATGAAAAGATTGCTGATTTAGATAAGTTTTTGGCTGCTTCCAGGTATATGCAGTAGCTCTTGCTGTCAAGACATCCAAAAACAACAAAACCCCCAGATCTTACGATCTGAGGTGCGCGGCGGAGGTTACAACTTTCGACACTTTTTGCTCGGGATCTGATCTGTATACCGGAATTTATTGAGAAATATCGCAAAGAAAAACCCGGGTTTAATTTTAAGTGAAAAGCCCAAAATAGATAAAGTAGTTGCCAGAACGTATTCCTTTATCTATTGTGACACTATAAGATGTTCATTCGCTTAGTCGGGCTACCCAGTTCCGGCTTTTTATCGCCTAAACATTCATTTTTTGACATCCGAAAGTTTGAGGATAAAATCAACGTTAGCAAACGATGCCCGGCAAGACAACCAGACAGCAGACATATTGTTGGTTTCCCGTTTTCAATCATTGATTGAAGCGCTAACGACCAATGAAGAGGCAAGCCCGGGAATTCGTCAGGCATCTTTTTATGCAGGAAAATTAAACGTTCATCCTAATCACTTAAATGCAGTTGTAAAGCGGATAACAGGTAAAACAACCTCAAGCATTATCCAAAACCAACTCATGGCTTCTGCAAAATCTTTACTTATCCAAACCAATTTGTCCATAAAGGAAATAGCGTTTAAGCTTCATTTTGTTGAACCTACGCACTTTAATTCCTTCTTCAAAAAAAATACAGGCATTACACCACAACAATACCGCTATAATCAACATCTTTGAATTTTGTCATTCTTGCGTTGATAGGAGTTATCGTATCATTCTTTTGTTGCTGCAATTTTGTATCATCAATCTTCACAAAAAAGAAAGAAAAATGAAACAGAAAATTCAATTCAACAGCGATGAATTAGTATTGGTTGGAGACCTTTACACGCCCGAGACCAACGCGAAGCCGACAGGTTCTTCCATAAGGCATACAAATTAAAGCCAATTCAGAAAATAATCGTAGATTATTAAACGAAAAAAGGTTGCTCAACAAATGGATTTTGGCTGTTAGTAATAACCCAGAGAAATAACTAATAAATAATAAATGTTGTATGAAAATATTGATTATTGGCGCCAATGGAACAATTGGTAAAAAACTTACACCACAATTAGCTACACAACACGAGATAATAACAGCAGGAAGAAACAGTGGTGAAGTCAGGGTGGATATATCTTCCGAAGAATCAATTAAAGAAATGTTCAAACAAGTAAAGAATGTTGATGCTTGTATTTGCATTGCGGCTTCCGGCCCTTTAGATAATTTTTCAACTCTTACGGAGAAACAGCTTTTAGAAGATTTTAAAGGGAAACTATTTGGTCAGATGAATTTAGTCCTAATCGGTCAGAATTATTTAAATAACAATGGTTGCTTTACTTTAACTTCTGGAATATTTGCCGACATTCCATATAAAGGAGTAACCGGTGGGGCTATAATAAGTGGCGGTTTACATAGTTTTGTATTGTCAGCATCAATAGAATTGCCAAAAGGACTAAGGATAAATGTAGTAAGCCCCAGTATGGTTGAAGACTCTGTGGCGGATTTTGGACATTTATTTCCGGAATTAAAAGCAGTTTCAATGAATCAATTAGCTGATGCTTACGAAAAAACAATAAACGAAAATATTACTGGTCAAATTCTTAGAGTCTATTAAAAGGATCGTCCTCTGGAAAAGCCCTGCGGAAGAAAGCACTCCGAATACCTCTTCGATGCATAGCCTACTCCCGGCACGGCTTCATACTGACCCGAAACTATAAAAAACGGAAACAAGACAAGGGAGGCCGTACACGATCTGGGCTACTGGATATCGAAGATGGACGAGAAGGGCGTGCCGGGAGATTATTTTAATCTGTCTTTTCGATGGCATTATAACGGATTTGTCCATGTAATAACATTTATAGTCCATGTTCTCCTTACCTGCTATGCTATAGCTTTGTGGTACTATAACAACAAAAACAAAGCATATGAGCAATATAAAAGTTCCCGGTAAAGGACAGGTAAGCACCGAAGCACAGGTAATATTTGATCAGTTACAGCACCGCCTGGGAAAAGTTCCTAACCTATACGCTACTATAGGCTATTCGGCGAATGCATTGAAAGGCTTCCTGGAATTTGAAAGCACATTAAACGATGGGGCATTTACCCCAAAAGAAAGAGAAGCCATCGCGCTGATTGTATCGGAGCTGAACAAATGTGATTATTGTCTTTCTGCACATACACTCCTGGCTATTAAAAATGGTTTTACCAGGGAAGAAACTTTGCAGATCAGGAGAGGAGTAGTTGATGACTCTAAATTGAATGCCATTCTTCAATTGGCCATATCCATAGTAAAAAATAAAGGGAAAGCAGAACAGGGACTGATATCAGCCTTCTTTGAGGCAGGCTTTAATGAAGCGGCCATGATGGAGCTGGTAGGCCTGATAACAGTAAGAGTATTTACTAACTACGTTTATGCATTAACAGATATCCCTGTAGATTTTCCATTAGCAGTACCTATTCAGTAAGACATCTCCAAAAGAATAAAAAAACAATAAAATGAAATCCTATTGCAAGGCCGCAGCAGACACTGGATACTACACAGTATGGGAAGAAATTAAAGATTGTTCCGGTAGGAGGAGTGGTGAAGTGGTAGAAGAGTAGCTGTAGAATACTACTGAGTAAAAACAAAGAAGCCTTCAAATCTTAAAATTTGAAGGCTTCTTTTGCGGGGTGGAGGGGACAATGTTCGAACCTGTTTGCCACTGATTTTGAGAAAATCCACCAATTTATGAGGCTAGCTATATATTAAAAACACTTGTAATAAATAGCTTAGGATTGAGCTTATAAAAATATTTTCTGAAGACTCCATATTTTAAGTTGCGAAGCTTAATACAAAATTAAATTGGGTATAATTGGGTAATTTTATGAGCCCCGGAGGTGTTATCCCTGATTTCAGAAATTGACGAATTTAAAGGTGCATGGCGTGCCTTAGGGCAACTGGAGCGAAATTAACCGACCAACAAGTAGAAAAATTGCTTGGGAACTTAGCTATAAAGCAGTTTACATCTCGCGATGAAGAAGAAGTTGCCGGATATGCAGATGTAATGAACCTTATTTTTGAGAATTACATATACATCCCGTTAACTGAAGGCTACATTCAGCAACTTCACCGGGAATTATTAAAGCATAGTTCCAAAGACAATTGGCATCGGGGGAATTACAAAAAATCACCAAATCACGTTGAAGCTTTTGATCAGGATGGTAAAAGCCTTGGTATTGTATTCGAGACCGCCAGCCCTTTTGATACACAATTACGCATGCAGGAACTTGTTAGCTGGACTGTTAATGCTATTGAAACGAAAGTACTTCATCCGCTTTTAATAATATGTATTTTTATTGTGGTTTTTCTTGCTATCCATCCATTTCAGGATGGTAATGGCCGGTTGTCGCGCATTCTAACAACAGTTCTTCTACTACGAGCAGGGTATGCATACGTGCCATATAGTTCTCTGGAAGCCGTTATTGAGCAAAGTAAAGAGGGATATTACCTTGCTTTAAGAAGAACACAAGGCTCATTAAAAACTGAAAATCCAGACTGGATGCCCTGGATATTATTTTTTTACGCGTCCTTCAGCAGCAGAAAACCCGATTGGAAATTAAAATTGAACGGGAAAAGCTTCTTTTAGGGCAGTTACCAGAATTATCTATAGAAATACTTGAACTGGCAAAATCTAGAGGCCGTGTAACAATCAGTGAAATAGTTGTTTTAACAAAAGCCAATAGGAATACTATAAAAAAACACCTGGAAAGTCTCGTCTCTGCTAAGCACCTGCAACAACATGGCGCTGGACGTGGTTCCTGGTATTCTATATAGAGTGAATGCTGCGGCGATGGAATAAGTGGACTTAGAATTACACATTGCCCATCTGTCAGTTCTTCTTTTCTTTTAGACATGCTAGGTGAGATTTGGTAAAAATTGGAAGCGATTTGAATATTGAGGACTCAGGGAATATCGTTGTGCAAAATTTGCCCAATTAGTCTTCCATTTCTGAAATACATGATAACATGGTACCCAAAACTTTCTTTTGCCAATGGCCTTCCTTTTAAATCAGATTTCCCATCATAGAATGTATCTCTAATAAAGGTCCATTCCAGTATTTTCAATACCACCTTTTATCGACAGATTATCCGGTTGCCCGTAATAGACAATTGCTTTCCGCTTTATATCACCAAGTTTAAAACTCTTGCTTGTTACAAAGTAGAATGCACTTATTGGGTAGTGTATCAAAAATGTGGGTTGCCCAGGCTAGCTTACTTTTGGTGTATACGTTCTAAGAGTAAGTAATAGAATTATGTTATTGATTATAAATGATCCCAAAAGGACTTCCGATGCCGTGATAAATATTTTCCTGCAATAATCGTAGAAAGCAAAATACACAGTCCCACATTTACTACACCATCCAAAAATTCTGATCAAGAGCATTTGCCCGCTCAAATAATAGATAAGACAATGTGTAATGAATGTCATCCTCTTCTGTGCTTAGAGGCCGAAAACACTCATCACATCTCATCTAAATAGGGATTTACGGTGTTGACAATCTTTTGTCTTCCCAATCAATAATTAGTTTTCTTTTTACAAATAGCCATTGATTATTTTGACGGGTATAAGTATCATAATAGCGAATAGCTTCGGTTAGTAATATTCTTTTTCCATCTTCAAAAAAAATATGATGGGCAAGACATTGGACAATCCCAGTTGTATCATCCCCGAATTTGATCGAGTTCTGCCCGTTAAGGTGAAACGTCATATTGTATTTTTCTAGGCCCTTGAACGCTTCTTCTAATTCTTTGCGCCCTTTTAATACGACAATAGGCTTACTTGTATCGGGCTCTGACCGATAAATTTCCAACGTACCATTTTCAACAAAAAGAGCTGCCTGCCGTTGAGCTTTAGTCCTGTCCGCGTAATATGCAAAACTGTCAATTAACTCGCGTATAGCAATGTCATTTCTGAATTCATTTGAATTTAGTCGCCTTACGGAATCCAGGACGGACTGCGATTTTACAGAAAAAGTCTGTGCTATAAATAACAGAGTGATTGTTACATTTTTCACATAGTGGATTTGAATTTGCCGACCGTTAGCTTTTATATATCAGTCCGGATCATTAATCTATTGATGATTTGTTAAGGGAACTTTCAATCATTGGTATAACAAATAATATCCTGTTAGCGGTTCGTTGTTATTGTCTGTCCACTGTGTAATTCAGTTCAGTTACCCCACTAGTAAATTGTCTGGTAGTCAATAGGTTTAGTTTTATTTTGTCTTTGATGTCTACAAACAATGGAATGCCTCGTCCAAGAATAATTGGATTAACAAATAGCCAATAGCCATCAATTAAGTTCTGTTGAATAAGTGAATGTGTGGCTGTCGGGCTACCAAAAAGCAAGACTTCTCCACCTGCCTGTTGTTTTATTTCGTTTATTTTATCTGAAAGGTTGTCGCTAATAATTGTTGTATCAGTCAAACCCGCGTCTTTCATTGTTTTCGATAAAACAACTTTGTGAACTTTGTTATACCACTTTGAATGTTTAATGTCGTGGTTGGTCGCATCCGGCTTGTCTCCTGCGGTAGACCAGTAATTTTCCATCATCTGGTAAGTTACTCGTCCGTATAATGCTGTATCGGTTTCGCCGATCCGCTTACCGACATGATCAAAAATTTCTTCACCAAGTTTGATCCAGTTCATCTCTCCGTTCGGTCCTGCTACAAAACCGTCAAGCGATATGTGCATAAATGAAATTATTTTTCTCATATTTTCTTTTTTTATTATTATTTATGGTTTGTTACTTTCTAATATTTTAATATAGTTTTCAAGTCGATTTAAAGTCTGCTTGCCGCCTTCAATGGCATTTACCCGTCTATTCAGTTCTTCAATAATTTCTTTTGACTTAAATATTGACTTCATTGTCAGTAATGTTTTTCCTTCAACCTCAGCAAATGAAATTGAAACCGTAAAGTTATAATCTTCGCTTTCGCCAAAATGTTTATAAGATAAAAGGGAAGGTTTTTCTACTTCCAAATACTCAACTTTGCTATCCCAATCCTGTCCCCAACCATGCATAATAGAATCCCAGGTTTTGCCAGATGCTACATTCATTGATTTTATAGTCAGCGAAAAACCATCTGGCCCCCACCATTCTTTTATATGCTCCGGGGTGGTCCATACTTCCCAAACCAAATCCCTTGGAGCATCGAGAATTCTCGTATGTATAAGACTGTTCCCTTCCTGTTTGAATGTATTGTATTTCTCCATCTCTCTATTTTTTCTTGTTTTGAATTTTAGCCAGATAATCTTGCAATGAGTCAAATTTATTGTCCCAATAGTTTCGATATTGATCTACCCAGTCTGTTACTTCCTTTAATCTTTCGAGTTTGGCTTCGCAATATCTTTCCCTACCTTGTTGTTTGATTACAATAAGACCACAATCGTTAAGAAATTGTACATGCAATGAAACTGCTTGACGGGTAATATCAAACTCCTTGGCAATAGCATTAACATTGAGTGATTTCCGAGCCAACATACCAATAATTTGTCTGCGGGTTGGATCTGCTATTGCCTGAAAGATGTCTCTTGTTGGTGCCATGTTGCGCAAGTGATTTCTTGCAAATATATACGCAAGGTTTGACTTGCGCAAATTTATTTTAACTATTCCTATAAAAAATAGACCTATTATCGTTTTTGGGCTTTGAGACAATACACTATACAGGAATTTGTTCCTTTTTCTAAAACGATTGTACTAATATGCAAACAGCTAAGCTCTACATAAGAGTCAGTACGGATGAGCAGGCGATAAAAGGCTATTCTCAAAGGAATCAACAAGATAGCCTGATTCTTAATTTTCGAGGATCATTCCGCGAAGACTTTTAACAGGCCTTCATGGCGGTAATGATGGTAAGTTTCAGATGCAATAAACTACTGCCTGCCGATCTTCATTTGGGCGTATATATAATAATCCTATTCTTGCTCGTTTTCTAAGCAATTATTAGTTTCATAATATTCTTTCAATGTAGCTTTAACAATTATATCCACAATGAGGTCAAGTAACGCTTTTTTCTCTCTTATTAGCGCTTCTCTCTTAGAATAGAACTGTTCCACGTAGATTAATTTCCAGGGTCTTTTATTAGCAGTGGATTTAGTATCTCCTGCACTATGTTGTCTGAGCCTTTCGTGATAGTCTTGGGTAAATCCTTTATAGAAGGAGCCATCCACCAGGCTTTGGAGGATATAAACATAGTATACCATAACAAACAATGAATTTAGGTTACAAACAAAAAAGCCTCTCAAGTACGACTTGAGAGGCTTTTGCGGGTGGAGGGGACAACGTTCGAATCTTTTTGTATCTGATTTAATGAGAATCAGTGCTTTTATAATAAAGGATATAATTTTATATTTATCTTATAGTATTTGGTTTAATTGGGGTTAAGATAGCCTTCATTCATAACGTGATAATTACAAAAAGGTATTTGATCAGTAATAGAACTGATAGTGCCATGTTACATTTCGATTTTTTTTAAGAATGCCTATATCCCATTTCTATGAAACAAGTTTTCTTTTTGTTTTCAATTTCTTTGTTTGCATTTTGTCATAGTAGTAATGTAACCAATAGTAAATCAGATACAATCGTAGCCCCAGCAGTGTCGGACTCCCTTGCAGATAAAACTGCCGTGCAATATCCAGTTTATGCTACTGATAGCACCTTTTTTAAGATAAATAATCAGTTTCCCTGGTTGGGTGATACCATTCGCAGTTATATTCAGCTGTCAACAAACGAAATGGTGAAGTTATTTGTTAAGGACAGCTCTATTGTATTTATGTACGACGGGTATGAAAAAACAGATACCAGTGGCTATGTTAGTGTACGATTAGGTGCAGACATCGATAACGGAGAGGGTACAGTATTCACAACTGCTGAAGTTATATCTGTCGATATATTGAGTCGTGAAATATATAAGTATGATATTGCTGCTGATTCTGGTTACCTGTGGATTAGGCCACAGTAGAAAATAGATAAGATAATTAGGAATGATAGATGAATAAAGCAATATAAACTGACCGGGGAAAATTAAACTGAAATCGACTATAAAAGAAAAACCCGTCTCGGCTTAGCCGAGACGGGTTTCTGGTGATCCTCGCGGACTGGACGGGACTCGAACCCGCGACCTCCGCCGTGACAGGGCGGCATTCTAACCAACTGAACTACCAATCCTTTTCCCTTAAGGGAGCGCAAAGATAAAGATTTACTTCTCTAATTTCCAAGAGTATCGACATTTTTTTTCTGATAATGTTGTTTTTTCACCGGCAAGGGTATTTTTGTAGTAACGCATAAGCCATAACGGATGTATCAGAAATATCATAGAACCCGTATTGCGCCTACTCCCAGCGGTTATCTGCATCTGGGGAATGTGCTTTCTTTTGTGCTCACAGCCACACTGGCCCGTCGTCATGAGGCACGGATACTACTTCGGATCGATGATCTGGACCAGCCAAGGGTTCGTACTGAATATGTACAGGATATTTTTGACACGCTGGATTATCTGGAAATACCCTGGCAGGAAGGCCCTCGTAATGCTCAGGAGTTTGTTCGGGATTATTCACAGCTGCATCGTGTGGAAGTATACCGGCAGGCATTGGAATCATTGAAAGAGCAGGGCAGGCTCTTTGCGTGCAACTGCACCCGGTCTGGTCTGCAGGCAAAGAGTGCGGCATATAACGGAGGCTGTCAGATAAAGACCTTACCCTGGGATAGCCAGGATGTATGCTGGCGGGTATATACAGATGATCATCAGCCATTGTCCCTGAAGACTTATGGTGGCGTACTGGCTGCCACCCTGCCTTCCGACCAGGAATATTTTGTGGTGCGGAAAAAAGATGGCCATGCGGCCTATCAACTGACTTCCTTAGTGGACGATGATTATTTTAAGGTGGATCTGATTGTAAGAGGGGAAGACCTCTGGGCTTCTACGCTGGCCCAGCTGCATCTGGCCAGGCTGGTGGGCATCCACCGCTTTGGTGACGCTACTTTTTTTCATCATACACTGCTGATGGACGGCCCCGAAAAAAAACTTTCAAAGTCGGAAGGTGCTACTTCTGTACGTTATCTCAGGAAAGAAGGCAAGACCAGGAGCCATATTTATACACTCATTGCCAATAGGTTGGGTGTGGAAGCACCGGTGACAGGTTGGGAAGAACTGGGTAATATCCTGTTGGACCAGCAGCTGGTTTTCCGGCAGGGAAAACAGCTTTAACCTACTCCGTATCCCCTAACGGATTTGTCCATGTAATATCCTTTATTATCCATGTTCTGTTATTCTTCTGTTCAATAACTTTGTTCAATCAAAATCAACAGAAGAATAAAAGAATAATACAATGAAATCCTTAAAAATTCACCTGTTTATCCTTGGCATCCTACTCGCAGGATCAGCTACAGCCCAGCACAGAAAAACATTTCAATGGATAGGCGGACCTACTTACGTATTACAGCTGGGGAACTTCAAAATATTGACAGATCCTATGTTTAGCCCGAAGGGTGATTCGGCGTTTATGATCAAAAAACATCCTTCTACCGGAATGGCCAATGCATATATTCAGCGCTATATTGCACCGGCGACATTTGATACTGCCAATATAGACATCCTTCTGGTAAGCCACCCACACGCAGATCATTTTGACCAGCAGGCCAGAAATGCCCTCAATAAACAACTGAACGTGGTCGTTCCGGGTGCCAATACATCCACTTTACAAGGCTGGGGCTTTACGCATCTCAGAGGGCTCAACTGGGGTGATACGACCGAATTTAAAAAAGGAAATGAAACCCTGCGCATCATAGCCGTAGAAGCGATGCATGCCAAAGACGATCCATTAAAAACAGAGTTGGGAAAAGGAAATGGTTACATCATCGAGTATACTGTAAACCACAAGGTATATCGGATATATTGGACTGGGGATACGGTTTGGTTTGATGATATGCAGCAATATACCCGCTATGGAAAGATCAATCTGTTTATCCCTGATATGGGCGCCGTGGGCTCTGATGGCCACATTGGACGTCGCGGATTAAATTCCCAGGATTGTTTGAAGATAATAGAAACACTGCATCCTGATCTGATTGCACCGGTACATCATTCTACTTTCTCCATGTACATAGAGCCTATTGCCAGGCTACAGCAAACATTGGATACTACATCGTATAAGAAGAAGTTAAGGATTGTTCCGGCAGGAGGAGTGGTGGTATTGTAAGTGAGTAGTACCGGAAATGATAAAAATAAAAAGCCTTCAGGTTTTACCTGAAGGCTTTTTACGTAGTGCGCCCGGCACGGGCGCAAACTCTAGGGTGGAAGTCCCGAACGCGCCTTGATAGTAGGAAGCGTTAACTGATGGCAAGGGTGTCCTTCGTGAGAAGGAATCTGAAGGAAGCCTAAGGTAAATCTCCGGCCTGACGAACAGGAAGCAGATGAGAGGCAGTTAAATGTTGGGCGAGTTTGCTACACAAAACAAAGCCCTATACTATCGGAGACATTTAGCTGTAAATCTGACAGGCATATGGAGAGAAAGTTTGCGTTCTTACCCGGGGAGATCTGTGCAACTGCTGCCTTAAGGAGACGCGTATCCACTAAGGGGCAATGGATGGCAGAGATGCCATTGCAGGTTTTACAGAAGTCAGCTCTGGTCGTAGTACCTGTCGCCTAAACAGGAAAGGGCCAGACATCAGGAGCTTTGGAGTAAATCTGGAACTGGGAGTGTTGCCATGAAAGCAGAAAACTTACTCATTAGGTAAGGCTATATTAAGAGTATAGGGCTGGAAGCCTGAAGGTATTAATAAGCGCTGAGTTACACTTTGACGGAAAGAAAGAAACAAGGCGGACAGGACAGGAAAAAAAAATGCAGATGTTAAATGGAGTTACTGGAACGCATACTTGATAACCGTAATGTCCGCCGTGCCTATGAACGGGTAATGGCGAATAAGGGCAGTGGCGGAGTAGACGGGATCGGGATCGAAGGATTTAAATCCCATTTACAAAAGGTCTGGCCTTCGGTGAAAGCAAGGATAGAGGAAGGAAACTATCAACCATCTGCAGTAAGGAGAGTTGATATACCTAAGCCATCAGGTGGAACAAGGACATTGGGCATCCCCACCTTACTGGACAGGTTAATACAACAGGCTATAGCACAGCAACTGACAATTATCTATGATGAAACGTTCAGCGAAAACAGCTATGGGTTCAGGGCAAAACGAAACGCGCATCAGGCATTATTAAAAGCGCGGGACTACGTAAATGCAGGCTACAGTCATGTAGTAGACATTGACATGGCAAAGTTCTTTGACCGTGTGAACCACAGCTATCTGATGAATCTGCTGGGTCAGCGAATAAAGGACAGGCGTGTGTTACGTCTGATCCATAGTTACCTGAAAGCAGGAGTTATGATGGATGGGATAGCAACGGTAAACAGAGAAGGAACTCCGCAGGGAGGCCCTCTAAGCCCGATACTGTCCAACGTACTGTTGGACAAACTGGATAAAGAGCTGGAAATGCGAGGTCACCGTTTTGTAAGATACGCCGATGATGTGTGCGTGTTCCTGCGGAGCAAACGGAGCGCTGCGCGGGTTCTGGATAGCGTAAGTATGTACATTGAGAAGGAGCTGAAACTGGAAGTGAACCGGAGTAAGAGCACAGTAACACGGCCCTGGAAGGGAAAGACACTAGGCTATAGCTTCTACCACAAGAAGGGAGAAAAGGGACTGACGATTGCCCGGAGTAGCATAGCAAGGTACAAGTCCAAAGTCCGTGAAATTACCTCTCGAAGCAAGCCATACGCCATGTACAAGCGTTATGAGCTGTTGAGGCAATTAAACCGGGGTTGGTCAAACTACTTTAAACTGAACGAAGCAAAGAGCCTGTTCAAAGAACTAGATCAATGGGTTCAGCGGCGGATCAGGCAATGTCACTGGAAGCAATGGAGGTTACCGAGGACGAAAGTGGCAATGCTTATAAAGTTGGGGACGCCCAACTGGCAGGCATATCAATGGGGTAACACAAGAAAAGGGTCGTGGCGAATAAGCGGAAGTCCCATATTACAACGCGCTCTGAACAAATCCTTACTAAAACGGGAAGGGTACTTACCCCTTGCTGAGTTAAGTACCCTTCCAACTGTATTATTCTGATGGGCCGCCGTATACGGGACCGTACGTACGGTGGCTGGAGGGGACGGTGTAGGAATTAATCCTACACCTCCTACTCAATTATGCGTAGGGTTTAACAATCAGAATGAAAGGCTGACTACTCGCTTGGGGTTGAATCGTTTTGCCTTTGGCGGGCATCACGTGTATTCTTCTGTACAGCAATAACAGCAAACAGACTTAAAGTATAAGAAATTGCATAAAACCCTTTTTCGCTCTTCGTAATACTGGCATTCCATAAACCCACAGTTAACAATACGATCGACAGTAATGTGGAAAACCAGGACAAGCCATAGTAAATGTTCGTAACTGGTATGTTCTCCAACTGATCTCTTACAGATTTTTGTACAGATACCGCAGCAAAAAGTCCAAACATCAATACCGTGAAATAATATCCCTTTTCGTTCAGTGCCATCTCCACATTCGACAAACCAATGATAAAAGATGCCAGGCCCACAATTAAGGCTAGCCAGGAAGCACCTACGAAGGCGGCAGATGGTTGTTGCTGATTTCTTTGTTCCATAGAGGTAAATTTATGCAGCAAAGCTATCAGCAGCTAATGGCAAAACTTTTGACAATAGTCAAAAATCAGGTTTGTAATTGTTAAAACCGGCTACGGACACGGCTAAGTGTTTCCTGTGAAATCCCCAAATAGGAGGCAATATATCCCAGCGGAACCTTCTCAATGATATGCGGAGACTGCTCCAGTAACTGCTCATAGCGTTCGGCGGCCGTTTTGAAATGTGCGTTTACAAAACGTTCTTCCAGCCGTATATAATAGCGCTCATACGCCAAACGTACCAGGCGCTCCAGCTCATGGTGTTCGTCCATCAGACTGGTGAGCGATTCCTTTGAAATAGCCCATAGGATAGCTCCGTTCATTGGCTGTATATTCTCTACCGCTGGTTGCCCGGTTATGAAACTATGAAAAGAAGTGACAAAGTCATTTTCAAAACTAAACCAGTGCGTTATTTCCTTTCCATCCTGATGATAAAAGCCACGTAAACTACCTGCTTCCACAAAGTAAAGATGTCTGCATACCCTTCCTTCTGTAATCAGCATTTCATTCTTTGGTAATATCGTTTGCTTAATGCAGGCACGTAAATCATTACGTGCCTTTTCTCCTATATGATGGATTTTTGTTAGTTGCGCCAGTAGACGTTCCATACGGTTAGATATTGGCTAATAATTACACTGTCCTGCAGATGTTAGCCAGGTGAGCAAAAAACCTGAAAAATAGCTAATAAAACATTGATTTCAATAGTAGCACCCTCCAGTTGGACAATTTCACTGCAACCTTCTTTTTTTGACAGATGATCCTGTACATGGATAAAGTATCGTAGTATCAATAGTAGACAATATCAATTTTATCTACATAAAAACTATAAAAAATACTACTGATATAGGAACCAATTACTTCCGTTAATCCCAAATTTTACTGCAGAAATACCGCATGTTTCCCGGGGATATTCCAATTAGCAATATTGCTATGGTTCCTAAAAATTATTTATGGAAATAACTGCATTTTCAACCACCCAACCTATTACAACCAACCAGGCCGCAGACATCCTGGAAACACGTACCATGATTGCAGACCAGCTACGTCCAGCCACACTGAATGCCGCAATGCAATTGAGCGCCACCCACGAGCATTATGTACAGGGACAACAAAATGCATTTCTGTTCGATTTGCAGCAGCTGATAAATATGGCTAAAGATGCTGAATATCTGATGGTGGTAATGGGCGCTCATCCGGAAAACGATGGCGGATTTAAAAAAGGTGATCCCACTGTAATGCTGGTACCTTGTAACCACGAAAATATTAAGGAACAGGATGCTTCCGGAAAAACTATAAAAATGTCGTTTCCTGATACAGGAGATGATGACCCTATAGGATTGGAACATCCTCCTATTTTTACAATACTGGGATTTGAATTCTAGCAGCTGGCTATTGGCGGCTGGCTGCTGGTAGTCAGCCGCTAACTTTATGGGAATGCCTTACTGATGGAGCCGGCACCTCGTATAACAGGAAAAAGACCAAAGCTCCTGATCAGTACATCCGGCTGTTACCCTGATGCAGCGGCTATTTTGATGAGCGGTCAAAAAAAGGTAATATGTGATGGAGGAGTATGCTTGAATAGTGCTAACTTTTCTAGTCGTTGTTACATAGATAGGTACTACATACACCCCTCATGGTGAAGGTCCGGTAGTTTTTTTTTTATTCCCCACCAAAAATTCACGTAATGAAAAAGACAATCATTGCTTGTACAGTCCTTTTAATGACCGCTACTGCTCATGCACAGTTCAACAGCGTACCTAGTGGCGGTAATAAACGTGCTTCCGTCAGCGAAGGTATTGGTATCACACAGGTGACCATTAACTACAGCCGCCCTGGTGTTAAGAACAGGGACGGTCATATCTGGGGAGAGGTGGTCCATAAAGGTTTCGCTGATCTCGGCTTCGGTACCTCCAAGGCAGCACCCTGGCGGGCTGGCGCCAACGAAAACACCACCATTACGTTCTCTACTGATGTGAAGGTAGATGGACAGCCGCTGCCCGCCGGTACCTACGGCTTCTTTGTGGCCTATGATCCGAATGAAAGTACCCTGATCTTCTCCAAAAATGTCAGTTCCTGGGGCAGCTTCTATTACGACCCCAAAGAAGATGCGTTGCGCGTAAAAGTAAAACCAGTAGCTACCGATAAAAGTGTGGAATGGCTCAAATATGAATTCACCGATCAAACGCCCAGCAGCGCTACGGTGGCGCTGGAATGGGAAAAGCTGGTCATTCCTTTCAGGGTAGACGTTGACCTGGTGAACACGCAGATCGCCTCTTTTCGCAAGGAGCTGCGTGGCAGTAGCGGCTTCATCTGGCAAACATGGAATGCGGCGGCCAGTTTCTGTGTACAAAACAATACCAACCTCGAAGAAGCCCTGTTATGGGCTGATACCGCTACCAGTGTAAGTACAGGAGGCACCCTGAGCTTCCAGGCCTGGAGCACCAAAGCCGCTATCCTCGATAGCCTCGGCCGGGGACAAGAAGCTATCGCTGTCATGAAAAAAGCCTTGCCTTACGGCGATGTCAATGAGCTGTATTTCTACGCCAGGAATCTTGCTCATCTCAAAAAAGGAAAAGAAGCATTTGACATCTTTAAAATGGACTACGATAAACACCCTGATGAATTCCTTACCAACGCCGGTATGGCCCGTGGATACTCTGCACTCGGTGATTATAAGAAAGCACTGGTCTATGCCCAGAAAGCCCGCGCACAGGCCCCCGACATACTCAACAAAGACCGGCTTGAGAAAATGGTAAAGTCCCTCCAGGAAGGAAAAGATATTAACTGATGATCAAACCCGTGACCATCGATGGTTTGCCGTAAATGAGGGAATCGTGTTTTTCGCTTTATACAGGTGATGGGAAAAAGCATTGCTCTTAAATGCAGAAGGGGAACCAGAGCTGGTTCCCCTTCATTGAAATTAAAAAATTAATTGCGGGGTGAAGGGTAAATGGATTTTGTTCGGTGCTGGTCATAGTACAGGTGAGATTTCAGTGCATTACAGGCATTTACTGTGCGCTATTGGGCAAGCCGGGAGGCACTATGCAGGCTGATAAGTATGAACGACGATTCCGCGGGGAAATTGCTTCACAGCTACCAGTTTCAGGTCGAGCTGCTTTGTAAGAGCGGTGAAGATTGGCAGCCCCGAACCTAATGCGACGGGATGAATAGCCAGATGGTATTCATCGATGAGACCCGTTGCTATAAGATTCTGCATAAATCCTGCGCCGCCAATTGCTACAATCGGTTTCCCGAACCCGGCTTTAAGTTCCCTGATCCCTTCAGTAAGATCGCCGTCGAACACCCGCGCCTCGGCCCAGGAAGCCGCGGCGGACGACTGTTCCCCAGTTGCTGTATGCACAGGATCGATACCCTTAAATCCTTTTTTTGTGAAGAGGGCCTTGGGAATGTTGTTCATCGGCGCAGCAAACGGCCCGGTCGCAGTTGGCCAGTAAGGAGCCATTGCCTCAAATGACTTCCTGCCCATGATAATTAGCCCAGCCTCCCTGATTTTCTCGACACTCCAGGCCAATGACTCCTCGTCCCCAGTCTTGAAGACCCAATCTTTCTGGCCATTGGAGTCGCATACGAAACCGTCGAGTGAGACCGACATCTTCATGATTAACTTTCGCATAAGTCAAAAATTTGTTCCTCAAAAATAAGCCATCCCCGTGCAGCGGCGCCAGGGGGATGGCGACAAAGATGGGGGGTGATTGCGTCACATCGCGGGTCTAAGGAGGCAAAATTTTTCGAACTAAAAAAGCCTGATAAGGTATGATTTGTAAGTAATGGGGATTGTGTTCGAACAAAAAGTTATTTAACTTTCTATCGGTGACCCAAAAATAAATTGTAAACGTTATTGAATGTAATCAACTTATGGAAAGTTATTGGCCAACTGTTGTGATAAATCCTACCGGTAACTATGTACGACGGGTTTGAAAAAACAGATACCAGTGGCTATGTTAGCGTACGATTAGGTGCGGACGTCGATAACGGAGAGGGTGTAGTATTCTCAACTGCTGAATGTATATACATCGATATCTTGAGTCGTGAAATATATGAGTATGACATTGCTGCTGATTCTAGTCACCTGTGGGTCAGGCCACAGTAGAAAATGAATAAGATAATTAGGGGTGATAGATGAGTGTTGCAATTTAACTCAGATAACTATAAGCCCTCCGATTGTGAAATCAAATATCCTAAACGCAAAAAAGGCCTTCAGATTTATCATCTGAGGGCCTTCAATATTTTGCTAAACGTCTCCGTTTATTTAATGAGGACGAAAACTTAGCGTATTTGTCCTCGTATTCTTGTTGATGGTAAATATTGATAGAATTAATTTTGAAAGAGTCCTGTCAGGGGCTGTTCAACATTTGATTTGCTAATCAGGTCTCAATAAAATAAACAGGCAAAGATGAGCTGATTATCCCAAAAATGCCATAATAAGGGCGGCTACTTCCTGCGGCTTTTCGGAAAGCAAGAAGTGGCCGCTATCTTCAATTTGTTCCATGCTTACACTGGTTGCAAATTTTGTAAGGGAAGATTTCAGCATTTCATAACTATTACCACAAGCTATTCCAACTATAGGATTACTGATTTTGTTGTATGTTTTCATGTCCTGGATGTCCTGACCAAATGCCTGATACCATCCATTTGAAGATCGAATGCCTTCCGGACTGTCATAGGCCTGACTATAAACGGCTTTATCGAAGGCAGTAAGGCTGTTTTGATTTTTAAGCAATGCATTAAACACCCAGTCAATCACAATGTTCATTCTACCTGCCAAAAGTGCTTCCGGCAATTCTCTTACCTGATTAAAAGCGAGCCACCACGGGTAAGTATAATTTAGACCCGGTATTGGCAGCATAGGCAACTGATACATTGATTCGTCAGGGTGAGGGGTATCCAGTATAATTAATTTATTCGTTGCTTCGGGGTAATTGGCAGCAAAGCTAAATGCTACATGAGCGCCAATATCATGGCCGCCGATATGAACTTTTTCATAATTCAGGAGATGAATTAGCTCATATATATCCTTCGCCATATTTTTCTTTTCATAGCCGCCTAACGGTTTTTCGGAACTTCCCATACCTCTTAAATCAACAACAATAACCTTATATTTTGCGGATAGTAAAGGCATTACTTTATGATAAGCCCACCAGGTTTCGGGCCATCCGGGAATTAAAATCAATGGTTCACCCTCTCCTCCTTCCACAAAATGTAATCTAATTCCGTTAACCTCGGCGCTTTTGTTCACAAAACCAGATAGGGTTTGTAACAACTTCTGATCTGAATACATCGTAGTAGTTTTTTATAGAAATCTATTTGTCGGGCCAAACTTAAATAATACTTTTGAAACCTAAAACCATACAGTATACTATATAGTTTTAATTTTTTTTACAATGAGGTTAATTAATCAACTTTCAAAGGAAACAGGTATTCCAATAGGTACAATCCGATTTTACGAAAAATCAGGTCTTATAAAAGGTGAAAAGAAGCCAGAGGTGAAAACTAATAACTATGTTTATTATGGCGATGATGCCATAGATAAGTTGAGATTTATTCAAATGGCAAAAGCTGTCGGATTCACCCTAATGGAAATCAAGGAGGTTGTTGATGCCTGGTACCAGAAAAAAATTAGTAAAAAAGCTCAACTTGAAGTGCTGAACAGGAAACTATTACAAATTGATGAAAAGATGCAGGAACTAAATGAAATGAAAAAACAAATAGCTATCTGTAAGCAGAACATTGAGAAACGATTGTAAGGGTATTCGACTAGTCAATTATATTGCTAAATTACCAGTACCCGAGCATACAAAGAATTATGAGTATTGAGCTTTCCTGACTACTCCATTTTGAGTTTATGTAATACCAGATTTAATACATGCTGGTCAAATTCATCTTCATTAGTTATCCTGACGGGATGATCCGGGTAACTGGCATTAATATAAGCATTCTCGTAACACGTTATAAATGCTCCGGCATTAGGTAACTGATGCTCTATTGCGTATTCCCAACCTTTCATATAACCCAGGATCTTACGTTCGCTAAATTTATTATTGTCATCATCTTCGTCCCTATCTTCTCTATACCTGCCATAATAGTCTGCATAATAATCTCCGATCTTATTTGCATATATGTAAGCATATTTATCAGACTTACCATTTTGTATAGCAACATCATAGGCATTTGCGAACCTGTAACAATATTCCTCTACATATTCCTTCCCGGCCTTCAGATCGGCATATTGATGGGCAAAAACTTCAGACTTTCCTTTTTTCAGTTGTTCTTTGAAATATTTAGAATAAAGAGAGGATTGTTCATCCGGATCAGGTCTGGCAGCACCTTCGCCTTCCTCCATCAGGTAAATAAAATGCTTTTGATAATACTGATCAACCCCAAGTGCTCTGCAATGTACCTTTAACTCTTCAAGGGCCTGAGCCGGATCTGTTTTACACATTTCCTGGTAAGCATCATTAAAAGCATGTTGATGCTCTTCACTGGAATTTATATAAAGTGTTATCCAGCGTTCACTATGCCCGGCTTTCTTAAGAGCTATTATTTTGAGTGTTTTGTCAACTGCAAATTTGACACTATACTTCTTTATTTCTTCTGGTTGCCAGGAATCTTCTTCATGAAATGATATGATTTCCTGAATTAATATGCTGATAAAATCATCATAGAAAGCATCCGGTATATTATTTTCTTTCGCAATCTCACTTAATTGTGTCGGGGTATAATATTGATCCGTGATCATAACTGTTGTGTTTATAATAATAGAGAGTTAAGGCACGTTACTCCTCATTAAAGGATCATCATTCCTCATTATTCCAATAAGAAATAGCAATTTTATCATTTTTTCGTTAATCTAAAAAAAGATGCAGGCGCATTCGTTTATACAGCAAAATCAACATTTTTTATTCAAATCCCCCAAGTTTTCAACTTGATCCAAGGAAATTGTAAAAGGAATTCCAGCAAACCCATGCCAGCATTAGAAGCACTATAAACTTGCGATTTGCTTTTGTACTAAGCACACCAAAAGATAACGTGGCAGCATGGCATTTCTGGCATCCTTCACACCAATCTTCGCTATCAGTACATTGATACTGGCCTGACGCATATCTTCATTCTGAGATTGCAGCAAGATAAACGATTGATCCAGACTTAATCTGGTTTGAGACATAACGAGCTTGGCAGCCGTACAAAAAACAAGGTTAAAAAAATACAGATCCGCATCTCTTCTCACTATTTACTTTGATTCATTTTCTCAAGGAATTACAGGAGTTTATTTTTCATTTTTCTCATTGTTAAAATTATTCAATCATTCTTTTTTCACATCATGAAAAGATGATTTCATTGAACACCATAAACAGAATAATCACACATACTTTTTCATTAATATTCATGAATACCATCCCGTTAAACACAGTACAGCAGTAAGTCACAAGACAAAATAACGAAACAATTTTTTCATGTTATTAATTTATTAAGTAAAATAGAACTAAAAGTTAGAAAGTTTTCTATCTTACAAAAAGATATTTCGCACCTATAATATGTCCCTGTTTAAGATGTTTGCCCATAGGAAAGTGAACAATATTTTTAGTACCTGTTATTCTTTGCTCAAAAGTCTACATGTCAACTTTACAGACAACGGATTGTCGGAAGCTTTAGAGAACCACGTAGATTATCCTTCACTGCTTTCCCTGAAGGACACGATTTTCGGATACGGCATTGAATCTGCTGCCATAGAAAAAGGACAGCATAGTTATGAGGAATTTGAAACGCCTTTTATCTGCTCGGTACAGCAGGAAGGTTGGCCTGTTGCGCATTTCATCATAGTAACGGATGCTGCAGACGGCCATATAACATACCTCGATCCGGTTACAGACAAACCGCAGCAAATAACTGTCGGAGAGTTTGAAAAAATAGATAAGCATATTATCCTGTTGCTCGATACATCCGCTGCCAGACATGAAGCAGGATTTGCGGAGAACAGAAAAAGACAACAGCGCGATTATCTGGTGAAAAGAATTCCTGTATGGCTGGCATTGGCCGCTATACTTTTTTCTGCCGGCTATATGCTGACACATCCCGCCGGAACACCCACCTGGTGCGGAATCGGATTCCTGTTAACTTCCTTCTTCGGACTGGCAGTTTCTTCGCTGCTGATCTGGAATGAGATAGATGCACATAATCCTTTTATTAAAGAAGTATGTGGTGGCAACAGTAAAAAAGTAAGCTGCAATGCAGTGTTATCATCTTCAGGCGCATCTTTTATGGGTGTTAACTGGTCTGTATGGGGCTTTGCTTTCTTCGCGGCTTTCTTCACGGCACAGGTGCTCTTTCCCGGTAATACCAGCCTGATGCTGATATGGTCAGCGCTTTCGCTAGTGGCGGCTCCTTACATTCTTTTCTCTGTTTACTATCAGTGGAGAGTGATAAAGCAATGGTGCCCGCTTTGTCTGGCAGTACAGGTGGTGCTGGGTCTCAATGCACTGATTGCAGGTACTTATCTGTCTGACAGTCCCGTATTCCTTGACGGTATTGAGTGGTATCATATAGTTATTACGTTGTTGACAGGAATTATCTTCCTTTTCCTGACCAGCTTCATTATACCGGAACTCCGGAATGCCCGCGACAGTAGGAGCTATGAAAAGAAATGGAAAAACCTCAGATATAACCCTGAGATATTTCAGGCATTGCTGGACAAAAGCGATAAGATTACTATTCCACCGGACGATCTGGGTATCCTGGTAGGTAATCCGGATGCTTCCACCGAAATCATCAAAGTCTGCAACCCTTACTGCGGGCCTTGTTCCCGGGCACATCCTGAGCTGGAACAGATCATCAATAACAATCCGGATATAAAACTGCGCATCATATTTACAGCATCGGGAGAAGACAGCGATGAAAAAAGTGCGCCGGTGGCTCATCTGCTGGCTATTCAGCAAAAGTTTGGCAGGGAAAAAGTACATCATGCGCTTGATGACTGGTATCTGGCTTCCAAAAAGGATTACACGGCATTCGCCGGCAAATATCCAATGAACGGGGAGCTGAAGGAACAAAAAGAAAAAATGGCAGCGATGCGCAACTGGTGCAATGTGATGAAGATCCGCGCAACGCCGACAATATTTATCAATGGCAGTGAGCTGCCAGATGGTTATCGTGTCAATGAACTAAAGAACTTTTTCTAGAAAATAGTCTGAGACGGTTGCAAACGATCTCAGGCAACAGAAGGTTCCCTGTAAAAGGCCCTCTGACGATGCCCCGGAGCAGGTGGGTATCAGGTAATAAACTCAATTTCGCCATTATGAAAAAAATAACGCTGAAAAAATTAGATGCTTTAGGCATTCAACAACTGTCTGCAGAAAATCTGAGAACCATCACAGGCGGAGCCAGCGGAGCCAAAGGCCCTTGTCCTATCTATTTATTCGAATGTAATGATGGCACCTGCATTGAGCCGTCGAAGATAAACGACGGCCACAATGATTGTAAGGACGGTGAAGATGAGTTCCCGCTATAAAAAACCGATGACTCACCTGTAGAGTCACTCAGTTAAAATTTTCCGGCATACGTCATAAAGTAAGGCGTATGCCGGTTTTATCTGAAAACATTATGAGCAGTATGGCTAGCTAAAACTAAATTGGTTATTTATAATCTGGTTATGGAGCCGAATAAGACTGCTGCAATACCTCGAAAATAAAAAGTCTCCGGAATATACCCGAAGGTTGGTTGCCTCAGGCGTCGATCACTGGATTGTCCATAGTTTAATTAGTTGTCAGTCGCGGATTAATTGCCTCCTAAACAGTGTCTGCTAAAAGATGAAGGGTATAAAATGAGGCAACCGCAGCCCCAATAAATATTATAATTATATTCCACCACCGTATTCTGACAATGATGTTGAATTCTCTCCTGGCTTTGTCGTATTGAAAATAGGTGATCGACAACATATTGAGAATAATACCGAGAAAAGGAAAGCCGGTGAGAAATATAAAAAAAAGCAAAGCTTTCCAGTGGAGCGGAAGCGATGAGGTCCCTGTGGCTATCCAGCCGGTCAGCCGTGGGCTTAAATTAAACAGGTGTTGAACAAAAAAAAGCGAGACAAGTAAAAATGGAAACACGATCAATAGGGCCCCTACCCAGGAAGAACGCCTGGAATTCAGGAGGGCAAATTTGAGTGTGTCTTTTTGGGCCGGTAGAGGGGGAGTCGGCTTTTCCATGTTGTGCAGATATTTTTCGAATTGTTGTTCGTCCATAATTATTCCAATTATTGGTGTTTATAATGCAAAAAATAAAATAGGGTTGCAAGTTTAAAGGGATTTCCTAATTCGGTCTATTCCTCGTGAAATCAGTGATTTTATTGTGCCTTCCTTTTTCCCCATTATCTCACTGATCTCCTTAATGCTCATCTCTTCAAAATATTTTAGTGCAATTGCCTTCTGATAATCAGGCGGTAGACACTGCAGCAGCTGTTGTATCCTTTTAAAATCTTCGGTCATATAGATCCTGGAAATTGTATCATTCATCTCGTCACTAAAATGTTTATACCCGACCGTATTTTCAACTGCTCCTAATTCTGTAAGTGAGGTGGAAATATATTTTTTACTTCTGAAATACTGATTCAATTCGTTGGTGGCAATTTTAAAAAACCAGGAAGATACAGAAATGCCCCTCCATTGGAAGGAGTTGATTTTTGTGAATGCTTTCATAAAAGTTTCAGCAGCAATATCACACGCGATTGCATAATCACCTGTAATTCGAAACGCATAGCTGAAAATTTTTGAATAATACCGGTCATATAATTCACCGAAAGCATTTGGGTCGGATTTTGCCTGTTCAACGAGTTGCTGTTCCGTTTTCAAACATTAGAATTTATATTATAATGAGTGCACCTAAAAAAGGTTGCACTGTTATTAAAACAAATTTGAAATCGAGGTACTAAAGATATTCAAGGAAGATTGTATCATATGATAATTTGGATTAGCTATTGTAATTAGGTTGAGCTGCCCTAATACATAATGATCTACAGTCATTTGTCAGCAAATTCAATGTAGTTTGGAGTTTCAGCGATATTAGGGGAAGGAAGAGTGCCCAAAGGTTTTTTTCTGGCCGGAATTGTATATGATCGGGAAAACGAGGCACTTCGAACCGAAAAAGTAAATGAAATCTTCGCGTTAATCGCAGGCTTGTCGGGCAATACCGCCTCAAACGAAAAAGGGACAAATCATACTGATGATGATTTGTCCCTTTTTGCGGACTGGACGGGACTCGAACCCGCGACCTCCGCCGTGACAGGGCGGCATTCTAACCAACTGAACTACCAATCCTCAATATGGGTGGGCCTTTGAGCCGTTCCATTGTTCCCGTTTGGGGTTGCAAATATAGAAATAATTATTTCAATTTGCCAAATTATTATAGAAGTTTTTTTGAATAAATGTCTATTCGCTTGCTGGTGGCGGATTTAAGCCTTCTTTGTATTCCAGCAATGCCAGTCGTGCATAGTGGTCTGCCAGCCGGGTGGTTTCCGGAAGACGGTATTGGGTAGCCATTTTCAGCACTATATCGGTGGCGGTGACCAGCGATACCTTATGACCGCAGGAAACAAATACCGGATTGATGCCGGGTTGCGTGCGCAGGGCATTACCTATCAATGCCTGGTCTTCTTCGGCAATCAGTGGTGCAATGCTGCCCCTGGCTGCTGCGAGCTGTTCATAATGCCCGCACAAACGGGTCTTTCCACAGCCAATAACAGGTTTATCCAGTGTCACCCCAAAATGACAGGCCAGCCCGAAACGGCGCTGGTGGGCCAGTCCCTGTCCGTCACAGATGATCAGGTCGGGCTGGATCTTTAGTTTATGATAGGCTTCTAACAGGGGAGGCATCTCCCGGAAGGAAAAAAGCCCCGGTATATAGGGAAAGCTAACTTCCATACAATGAGAGGCTACATCCAGCACCTCCAGGGTGTTGTAGTCCATTACCACCACGCTGCCGGCGATCAGGTTGCTGGATTTATCATATTCCACATCGGTCCCCGCGATCGTACGGATAGGGGATGGGAGCTCATCGGTGGTGATAACCCGGGCCCGGAGTGTTTCCTGCAGAGCAATGGCGGCTGCTTCTGTGATCATGTAGCGGATAGTTTTGGGGAACAATATTAATGATTATAATCGGGTGGGTAAACAGGCTATGTTTCCTTATATTTGATAGGAAGATGATTGCTTTACCATATCTTACCTGCATCTTCCCCCCAGCAGAAAGGTTAAACAGAAATTTTCGTATAACCGCTGCCGTAAAAAAACTGAACTTCAAAAAAAACATCCTTATGGCACTTTGTTCTCATCTGCAAGCTATCACCAGCATCAAAACTCCCAAAGCATATGTTTGTGAAGAATGCGTCAAACACGACGGCACCTGGGTACACCTGCGCACCTGCCAGACCTGCGGCGCTACCCTTTGTTGTGATGACTCTCCCGCCAGACACATGACACAACATTACCATCTGACAGACCACCCTGTCATCGCTTCAGCAGAACCAGGTGAACAATGGCTCTGGTGTTATAAAGATGGTGTCTTCGCGGAATACTAGATATATAACCCGATCCGGGAGTGGCCTGCCATCCTCACGCTAACGGATATACTGCGATCTGTTTGCATCGGTGATAATTTTTGCTGTTTCGGAAAGCATTTAAACGAACAATTAAATACTTATATTAGCTGATTCATTATTTGTTTTTTGTTTAACCTGCCTGAGGGCACCCAAAAACCATGTCTTTATGCTTGTTTCCAATAAGCATTTTGTTCCGGTCATCGGACTGGATATTCATATTGTTATTTTGTTCGGATTTCCTGTGCCGTTGCCGCATCCTTACATTGGTCTGGTGATAGATCCGATGGACTACGTACCGTTTATCGGTGCTACTACCAAAATCAACCATGTACCGCGTGGCAAAAGCGATACCAGTGGCAAGCTGATATTCCTGTTCCATATTCCTATGGGAGGCCCTTTCCTGCTGGCTCCCATGATAGGACACGACTCGGTCAACTTCTTCGGTAGTAAAAAAGTAAAAGTGGAAGGTAACCTTATGAGCCCCTCAGGGCACATGCTGATGACCTGTAACGATATTGGCATGCCACTGTCTCTCACCCCGGGGAAGAAATTCATTCCTATTCCCAGCCTCTATCTTCCTACATCTTACTCTATACCGCTTTCGTTTGGGAAACCGGTCATGGTTGGCGGGCCTTTTGTGCCCGACTGGGCCGGGGTAGTGTTGAACCTGCTCATGTCTTATGGCTTTGGCGCTGCCATGAAGGGACTGGGAAAACTGGGGAAAAAAGGACTCACTAAATTTAACCATGCCCTGAAGAAGAAATTAGGCAGCAACAAACTAAGTAAAACCCTCTGTAAAAAAGGTTTTGAACCGGTCGACCTGGTCCAGGGCATTGTGATCTATGATGGTACGGATTTCGAACTGCCCGGCCCTGTTCCGTTAAAATGGCATCGGTCCTGGAACAGTGACAGTCCCTTTGATGGACTGCTGGGCCACGGCCACCACTGTTGTTATGATATGCGCCTTCAGGAATTCCCCGCAGAAAAGGCCACTGTCGTATTGCTGGAAGATGGGCGCAGTGCTGTTTTCGATGCATTGCCTTATCCGTCCGATTGTGAGTACAACCGCCATGAAAAGCTCTTGCTGACACGTACCAACGTAGAAGAATACACGCTGTTCGATTATGAAAGCAGACTTACCTGTACATTCAGGAAACAACATCCCCAACAGACCCAATACCGGCTGGTCAGTATTCAGGATACAGCCGGATTCCGTATCAGTTTCCACTACAACGGAAGCGGGCATCTGCAGTGTGTCATCGATAGTGTGGGAAGAAACCTGCTCATTCATAACGATGAAGCCGGCAGAATTACACAGATTACTGTTGAGCACCGAGAGGAAGTACGCCTGCTGGTACAGTACAGATACAATGATGCCGGCGATCTGGTGGCCATTACCGATGCGCTGAACCAGACCATCCACATGCAATACAGCGATCACCTGATGGTCAGGAAGACCGATCGCAACGGTCAGACTTTTTATTGGGAATACGACAGCAAAAGACGTTGTGTTCACACCTATGGCGATGGTGGTCTCCTGGAAGGAAGGATTGAATATCATCCCCGTGAAGGATTCAACTATATCACCAATTCACAGGGACATACGACTACCTTTCACTATACACCGGATTTTGTGGTCAATAGGATGGTAGCGCCTATGGGAAACACTACCTTCTTCGAATATACCCCGAACATGGAATTATACCGCGTAATAGATAGCGAAGGTAACGTTACCGGTTATACGTACGATGACCTGGGCAACAGGATCAGCGTGGAATTGCCAGATGGATCGGCGATCACTGCACTGTATGACAGCGATGGGAAATTATTGCAGACCACTAATCCCGGAGGTGATAGCCGCACCCTTATCTATTACAAAAAAACAGGCCTGCTGCATACAGCAACGGAAGCCAACGGCACTATACGCATCTTCCGTTATAATGAGCATCACCTCCTCAGTAAAATAGAAGATGAAACAGGTGGACAAACCATTTTATCTTATGATGAAGATTATAACCTCGTACGGATGGCCTTTCCGGACGGAGGTGTCTCCACCTGGCAATACGATACCTGGGGCCAGTGTCTCCGGAAATCCAATGCCATGGGAGAAGAACAGCTGCGCAGCTACGATGCGTTGGGACGAGTGACAACCATCCGGTTACCCGACAACCTGATCAGGCTGGAATACAATGCCTATAAGGATATCGTAGCGGCAGAAGACAGGCAGCATCAGGTACGTTATGCCTATACGCCTATGGGTAATGTAAAACTGAGGGAAGAAAAGGATAAAAAAATACATTTCCTCTATAACAACGACCAGGAGCTGACCGGCATTGTTAATGAACAAGGAGATATGCTGCGGATCAGGCGTAATGCCAATGGAGAGGCTATCAGTGAAACAGGCTTCGATGGTATTACCCGGTATTATGAACGCGATTCGACCGGCAAGGTGATCAAAGTGCTGCGCCCCGGTAATAAATGGACAAAACATGAATACAACAGCAACGGTATGTTGTCCCGCACGGAATACAGCGACGGAACCTGGGAAGATTTCAGCTACGACCGCAATGGCAGATTATTGGAAGTAACCACACCTCACAACACCGTCCGGTTTGTACGCAATGCCTCCGGCAGCATCCTCAGCGAAACACAGCAGGAACATACCGTGAGCAGCAGTTACAATAAGACAGGTAAACGTACTGGCATACAAAGCAGTCTGGGCGCAGATATCAGGTTACAGTGGGATATGATGGAAGACCTGGCCGGCATCAGCGCTGCTATTGACGGAGAGCTGCACTGGACAACTGAAATTCACCGGAACCTCCTCGGTGTGGAAGCTGAACGTATATTGCCCGGTCATGTGAGAAGCTGCTGGAACTATCTCCCCGGCGCAGCCGACAGTCGCACGCCCGACACCCATACTGTTACCAGCGGACCAGCTGTGATGCGCAGCCGCCACTACCACTGGGAAGCCAACACCCGCCTCAAACAGATACACAAAGGTCCCGGAGAAGGTACTGTGAAATTCGGTCACGACGATACCGGCAGCCTGGCCTGGGCACAATATGAAGACGGAAAGTTCGATTACCGCTCGCCCGACAAGGCCGGAAATATCTATAAAACCCCCATCCGCAAAGACCGCCGTTATGAAACCGGTGGTCGGTTGCTGGAAACTGACCAGGCACGTTTTATCTATGACGAGGAAGGAAATCTGATCAAAAAAATCACCACCCGCAACGGTTCACCGGAAACCTGGGAATATGGATGGTATGGCAACGGACTGTTGAAGAATGTAGTCCGCCCGGATGGCAAAACGGTCACCTTTCAGTACGATGGCCTGGGAAGAAGAACGAAGAAGATTTTTAATGGACTGGTCACGCGTTTTGTGTGGGATGGTCATAAACTGCTGCACGAATGGACCTATCCGGAAAAAGAACAGCCACAGACTGTCATCAATGAATACGGTGAAATAAGCCAAAGCCATCCGGAACCTATACCGCTGGAAACCTTGACCACCTGGGTGTTTGAAGAAGGAACTTTTAAGGTCGCGGCGAAGATCATCAACAGGCAGGCTTATTCATTGGTCTCCGACTATATGGGCACACCTTGTGAAGCCTATGATAACGCCGGACAAAAAGTCTGGAGCGCCGAACTGGACATCGATGGAAACATACGTAAACTGCAAGGAGACCGTAATTTTGTGCCATTCCGCTACCAGGGCCAGTATGAAGATATAGAAACCGGGCTTTATTACAACCGTTTCCGTTATTATGCACCGCAGGAAGGTGTTTACATCAGCCAGGACCCTATCGGTTTTGCCGGCGGCTGGAATACTTACGCCTATGTAAAGGACACCAATTGTTACATCGACATCTGGGGCTGGGAAGATATCTGGTTCCGCGCACTGCACCCAAATGATATGGTTACCCTCGATGAGGGAAATGGTATCATCCCTAAAGATCCCAACGCTAATGAAACGCCGTTTAGCCACGTAAAGAACGGTTCTGATAAGGGATATGCCGATCAGTACGTTTCCTATACAAAAGAAAGAGGCTTCGCGGAAAGATGGGCACGGAAATCAGGCACTCAGGTAGTGGAAGTGGATATGGATAAGGTAAATAATACTAAATTGGACCTGACTACAGCGGAAGGCCGTGTGGAGCACCTCGGAGATGCATCCAAAGCACCAAAGGGATCAGATCTGCATAATGTCAATAAATGGGCAAAAGGTGCGAAAGAGTTGCTGGTAGAAGGTACCACGCCACAGGAAGCTGTTGTTCACCGTTATGATCCACCATGTTTATAAATATGAAAGAATCACTGAAAAATTACCTGGAATACCTCGACTCCGATGAGGAATTTATCTTTAAGGTCAGGATGGAGAGAGAATGGGACGATAACGCTTATCAGGAGTTAATAAGCCTGATCATGACCGTTATCAATGATTATAAAGATGACGACGTAGTGCCGATACCGGTAGTGCTGTTTTTTACTTCCGGCCTGAACCAGTTGGTAGGCATGGTTTCCAACCCTGATTTCTTTACCAATACTTCCAAAACTTACGAAGACCTCGTGCGCTCGCGGGTGAAGGAAATGGAGGCGCTGCAGCAACAATTCTTTTCCGGAGAAATGTTTATGAAGGCATGATAGAATTGCCTCCGGGCCGCTTTTCAGACAGACCGGAGGCGCAACTTTTATTTTTTCTGCGGGATTTTGCAAAGCATGTCTGAATGGATGCCTAACCCGATATTGGTGATGTTGTACAGGTGCTCACTGGCCACCAGCCATACGATCTCACAGATCTCCTTTTCAGAGTAGTATAATGCCAGCCTGGAAAAGGTGCCCGGGTCCACTTTTTTGTCTGCTGTTAGTTCGGTTACATAGTCCAGTAATGCTTTTTCACCCTGAGTGAAAAGCGGACTGGTACTGTATTCAGGCAATGCATCCAGTTTTGCGTCGTTCATGGAAGACTGCATCGCCACATAGCGGGCAATATCTATACAGAAAAGGCAGATGTTCACCCTGGCTACCTGTTGGCGTACCAGCAGGATGGTTTCCTCCGGTAAAGTCAGCTTTTTATCCAGTTGGTTCACTTTATTGTAAAACATGCCAAATGCCAGGGGAAGCCGTGCGGCATGGACTTTCAGCGGAGTCAGCACTTTACCGAATTGTTTACGGGTAAAGAAATAAACCAGTTTCATTATCAGTCCTTTAGGTTGCTCAATAGGTGCGAGAAAAGTATCCATGTTAGTATGTTTTATTGGTGAATGTTATACCCATATATCAACTGAATTATTTCAAATAGGACAGGAATGGGGAAAAATTTTTTTAGAATGTAGGAAAGCGGCTACCATCTTTGTTTTAGGAAATTGTATATAGGTAAAAAGGAGAGATGTTAAACGTTGAATTTTTAGGGAAAGAGGAGAAGGAGGAGGGAAAGGGGATCAGGGTGAATGGGGTATTGGATAAAAAGGCAGAGTATTCATTAGGCTGGGATCCTTCTTCCACATTTTACTCCCGGCAGGTCATCACGTTGTTATTGGAATATTCTTTCGAAGAGCTTGGTCGCTTTTTTGAGTATTTGCATTTTGAATTAGATTTGTCGGATGGTGTGTTTAATAGCCCTCGTTCTGCAATAATTACGAGAGGTGGGGAAGAGGGCAATGACAATAGGGAAGACGAGTATGCTATCACGTTCCCTATAGTTTTTGAGGCAGACCACTGGGCAAAACCCTGGAGCATTTTTGAATTTTCACAGGTTTTTGAGGCAGAGGTTGAAAAGTTAGTTCTCAATAGTCATTATTATCAATATGATGAGGATAATATTAAAGATGGTATCGAGATTCAGTTTACATTCTGTAAAAATGAAGTTACGGGTAAATGTGTGGATAGTGTAATTGGAAACCTCCTATCTGCATGGAATACAACAGAAGAAATTCTCCAAAGCAAACTGGACAAAGACAAACTCATCACCTACTTCCACTTCCCATCCTCCGTTAAAACCGCCTGCAAACAATATCTCATTTATTTCACGCAATTCCTCTCTGATCTGGGTATCGAAGCAGAAACAGAAATTGAAGAGAAGGAAGGCACTACGATGTTAAAAGTAATCCCGGAAAACAAGGAAGAAGCATTGTCGCACATCCGCGAAGCCCTGGCGGTGTACCTCGCCATTCCCGGTTCACAGGAATTCGGCGAATTGTCTAAAAATATGCATGATATCGCCCTGGCACAGTTACGCGCCAATGTGCTGCATTTACAATCGCAATGGGAGATGGCTAAGGCGCTGCTGCAAATGAAAGATGCTACCATTGGGCAACTGCAACTCTGCAATTATCAGTACAAACAACTCCTGGATGGCCATGCTGTAACCCCAAAAGATGCAGAGGAAGAAGACCTGATCGAAGGCGTTTTAACCGTTACCAAATACAAAGGCGATGCCTTTACCATCAATCTCCCCGAAATACTGAGGAAAATAAAAAGGAAACTCAAATAACCAGGTCCGGTTTAAATTTTTGTATCTTGCTCTTCAATGTAGTTTTTTTGATTGTCAAATGAATAAATTTGCTAGCCCCCATTAGGTACCGGTCTTTAACTAGCCAACTGAATAGCCTGATGGAAAATTTTAATCATGCCCTGAAATGAAAAATATCGAAACCGTTAGTCCTTTCGACATTGAAACCAGTAAAACCGCATCGGGAACAATTACTGTGTTAACAGCCGCAATTGGGTTATCCCATCACGGCAATCTCTCCCTTGATGGGCAATCCCTCATCGGTACTTATGTTGATAACAACCGTTCTTATGATCTGGTCTACACCCTCATCGATGCAGATGGACAGGTGATAAACAGCTATAAGGAAGATGATGGCATCTTGCCTCAGTTTTTTACAAGTCCGGCAGGTAAAGGTTATGTCTCTGTGATACCCTACGATCCGGACAAGGAACTGGAGATCAGTATACCGCTCTTTGACCGGGAACACCTGGAAAAACCCAAAGGAAACAAACCCTTTATGGGCGATCTTAAAGGAGTAGTGAATAATGCCGTCGTGTTTTTTGATATGGACAGTTTATCCGATAAAAAGCCGGACAAAATGCTGGTGTTGGAGTTTAAAGAGGAGGTGCTGAAGAAAAAGAACAACGTCAAAATCCCGCTTCCTGCTAAAAATAAAATGCATATCATCAACCATGGAATACATCTGTTGGCCAGAGATAATGGTCAGTGGGTGCATAGACAGGTAGATGAAAAAGGCAATGAAATAAAAACACGTACTATCTCCACCAGCCAGGCCTGGTTCCGGGAAATATTACAATTGTCGTTTAGTGGTTCCAGTTATCTCCTGACCAATACCGGCAGCCAATTGGAAATATTAACCCTGGATACGGATGGTAACGTGACGAAAGAGCTGCTGTATGATCTGGGAGATGAACTGTACAACACCTGGAGGCCGGCCCAGGTCGGAGACAACACCTGTGTTGTCAGGTTTAATACAGGAGAGGGCAACGGATGGTTGGTACTCCGGAATGGTCAGCTGCTGGAATTATTCTACAGCAAAGGACAACAAGGGTATAAAAACCTCCTCACTGGTGAAATCATAGAAATGCCCGTTGATAACCTGATTCTTTCAGGTTTGAATAAAACCCGGGAAAATGCCTATGCAGTGATGTTTTACCCCAGAACCGATAAATCAGAAAAGAATAAGCGGTTAATTATATTAAACCGTGAATTGTCTCTTAAGTAGTGTATATGCAGCAGGAAGAACAAAGAAAGGCATTTGATGATTATTCCTATGAGATGGTGGAAAAACTGTTCTCTCAGCATGAAGGAAAGATGGACAAGCTCTCTGAGAAAGAGCAGGAAGTAGTCCGGATCTGGCGACTGGAAGCGGATATGTACAACGGCGGTTTTTTACAGTATTTCTGCAACTGGGGTTATGATAACTTCCTTGAAACACAGAAGATATTACAACAATTGGGTGCCGTTAAATGTCTTCAGATTATTACCGAGTATGAATCCACTATCGCCGTAGTACAGGATGATGAACGGCTGACGGCATTATGGGATATCCCCAAATACCTGGGGGACTACCTGACTGAAGAACAAGAGCAAAGGCTGGAAGAACTGGATAATCTATATTGGGATAATCCGGATGATCTGCAGTTATTATGTTACAATTATTATCTGAAATCACATGAATAACAAAACAAAAGTATTAAGCATATTCCTGGGGCTGTGGGCTTCCTGGGCAGGAGCACAGTCTAAAACAAACGACTATCTGAATATTCCGGGGCCTCTTCATTTGAATAATGCGAGTTATAACCTGGTATGGTCTTCTCATCCCAACAACAACTACTACAAGCAGGAATACCTGACTGCAGGGGATAATCTGGAAAAATTCAAATCACTGGTAACAGTGGATTATCTCAAAGGCGATTTTCAACCGCTTGACCTGGTCAACCAGAAAGTGGAGGAATTGAAAAAGCTGAAAGCCGTTAATCCAGTGGTGAATTACAACGTTTATGAAAAAGATAATCAGTACATACTCGATTTCCTGATCAGCCAGAATGCTGCTGATGGAAATAGTATCCTGATTGTGGAGCGTAATGTGTATCGTTATCAGTCCATCAGTACTGGCAATGCAAAAGGGGTGTTACTGTTGGCTGCCAGCCAGCGGGCTTATGGAAAGGATGTGGAAGCCTTTCTGAAAAAACTAAAGACGGATAAGCAGAAGCTGGTGGAGGCTGTAGCGGCATATAAGCTGCCGGAACTGAGTGTGAAATAAAGTTATTCAATGGCATCAAGGTCCGTTTTAAAAACCGCGGCATCACTTTCCAGTCCATTGTTCTGACAGAAGTGGATCAGCTGTTTTAACCGCTGGACGTTATCGTAGCCAATGTTATAGAACAATTTTCTCTGACATTCGGAGCAAAGGCGGGCGGGAGTTTGGTCGGTTTCATCCAGACTGTTGGTGCCATTCATTCTGCACTTTGCGTATATGCAATGGCGTAGTGATAGTATATGCCCGATTTCATGCGATGTAACTTTCATTAATCTTCTCAGGCATAGTTTGAAATTAGCAGTATCCAGCTGTTGGTTTTGTAATCGGTATATAGAAGTGATTCCCACGCTGTCGACATAGGATGCTAGTCCGAATACATAATTCCAGTCATTTTTAGGATACAGGTCTTTGGCGCTGATGGCGTGCAGGGCAATGCCATCTTGGGGTATTTTGCCTTTGAGAAGGCTGTCCAGTAAATAAGGGGCCAGTAACTGCATATGACCGTCTTCTTCCTGGCGCATGGCAAACGATGGAACGGTTTTGTCTGAGATGGGTGGCAGTAGTACTGTTTTTAATTGAAAGAAAATGGCGGTGTATTGCCGGGTGGCCTGTAATGCTTTTTGTTGAAGTTCGGTGAAATCGCCCACTGGCAGCAGGTAAATCACCGACTTGTGCTGTGTTGGCTTTACCAGACGGCATTTTTTATAGGCTTCAAAAGTTTGTCCTTTCTCTTTATGTCTAAAAAGCCATTCGCCTTCTTGTGGTTTGCCCATTTTGATATCATTGGCTGCAATGGCGTCAAAGTAATGCATCGGATCTTTTTCTTTCCTGTTGTGGCAGGATAAAAGAGAAGATAACAGCAGGAGCAGGATGGTTTTTATGCAGATGGTGCTGAGCCGGGAGATGTGCATAGTGGTATAGGTGGTCCGTAAAATGGCTTTAAAATAAGGATCTGCCGGGAATTTTTTAAAAAGATATTAAATCATCAGGGGGGGATAAAAGCAGAAAACCCGCTCAGTGAGCGGGTTTTGATTAACTCTGCGGACTGGACGGGACTCGAACCCGCGACCTCCGCCGTGACAGGGCGGCATTCTAACCAACTGAACTACCAATCCTTCTTCAAAAAATCGCTATTGCCTAGCTATCTTTCTGTCTCCCAATCTGTTGTATTCCTCCGTTTTGGGATTGCAAAGATAGCAACAAAGTTCCCAATTAAGCAAATCTTTTTTAAAAAAAATTTTCAGCACTATCTTTACACCCGATCTTTAACCAATTAAACAAATTATGCAATTCCTGGATTTCGAAAAACCTATCGCGGATTTATATGACCAGCTGGCTAAGCTGAAGGAGAATGGTGAAAAATCCGGGGTGGATGTTTCTGCCACTGTGAAAGAATATGAGCAGAAAATTGAGGACACCCGTCTCAACATCTACACCCATCTCACTGCCTTTCAGCGTGTACAGCTCAGCCGTCATCCGGATAGGCCCTATACTTTGGCGTATATCGAAAAAATGTGCACCAACTTCGTGGAACTGCACGGCGACCGGAATGTGAAAGACGACAAAGCCATGGTAGGTGGCTTCGCTGACCTGGATGGAGAAACCGTGATGTTTATCGGTCAGCAGAAAGGCGTGAACACTAAAATGCGCCAGCTCAGGAACTTTGGTATGGCCAACCCTGAAGGTTACCGTAAAGCGCTTCGCCTCATGAAACTGGCGGAAAGATTCAACAAGCCTATTGTTACCCTCATCGATACTCCCGGTGCTTATCCGGGCCTGGAAGCTGAAGAAAGAGGACAGGCAGAAGCCATTGCCCGCAATATCTTCGAAATGGTGAAACTCCGTGTACCAGTGATCTGCGTCATCATCGGTGAAGGTGCTTCCGGTGGCGCTTTAGGCATCGGTATCGGCGACAAGGTGGTAATGCTCGAAAACAGCTGGTATACCGTTATCTCTCCGGAAAACTGCTCCACCATCCTCTGGCGTAGCTGGAACTTCAAAGAGAAAGCCGCCGAAGAGCTGAAACTCACGCCTGATTACATGAAAAAATTCGGTCTGGTAGATGGCGTTGTCCGTGAACCGCTCGGTGGTGCCCATGTAAACCCCGATGAAATGGCCAGTATCCTCAAAACTTATATCAAGGAAACACTGGCAGAACTGAAGAAAATTGATCCCGATGTACGCATCGAACAAAGGATCGATAAGTTCTCTGGTATGGGTTTTTACGAAGAACACTAAAAAAAATTTAGAGATCACGATAAAAAATTCGAATTTCGGCCTTCGGAATTCGAATTTTTATTTTTTTCCCGTAAACACAATATGGAACAGTTAAAAGGCACCGGGGTGGCATTGGTTACACCCTTTAAAGCAGATGAAAGCATAGACTGGAATGCTTTGGAAAAGCTGATCAATTATGTGATTGATGGCGGCGTTGACTACGTTGTGTCTTTAGGCACTACCGGCGAAACGCCCACTCTTTCTGCAGATGAAAAGCTGGATTTGATAAAATTCACTTTCGAAAAGGTGTCGAAGCGGGTGCCAGTAGTTGTTGGCATCGGCGATTATAATACCCGGGATGTGGTAAAAAGACTGGAAAAATGCCCACTGGATGAAGCGGCCGCTATCCTCAGCGTATCCCCTTACTACAGCAAACCTACCCAGGAAGGTATCATCCAGCACTATAAAACTATTGCAGCGGCTTCTCCCAAGCCGATCATCCTCTACAACGTGCCCGGTCGTACAGGCCGCAATATGACCGCAGAAACCACGCTGCGTCTGGCACACGAAGTAGAAAATATCATCGCTATGAAAGAAGCTTCCGGTGATATGGCACAGTGCATGCAGATCATTCGCGACAAACCGGAAGGTTTCCTCGTAGTCAGCGGTGATGATGCCCTCGCCCTCGCCCAGCTTGCCTGCGGTATGGACGGCGTAATCTCTGTGGCAGCCAACTTCTTCGCAAAGGATTTCTCTGCTATGGTAAACGCTGCACTGGGGAATAATTTCCCTGCTGCCCGTGCACTGCACTACAAAATGCTGAAAGGTTTTGACCTGATGTTCTGTGAAAACAACCCTACTGGCATCAAAGCATTTCTGAGCCATGCCGGCATCATCGAAAATAATTTCCGCCTGCCGGTTTTACCTGCGGCAGATGCAGTATATCAGCAGATAGGAGCGTATCTCAAACAATACTAAACAGATTATACAGACATAAAAAAGAGCGAAGAAACTTTCTTCGCTCTTTTTTTATGTGGTTAATAATGCTGTGTTATACGTAATAAGTAACGCCCTCTTCCGCGATATCTGTTGATGCGAATACAGGACGTGTTTCTTCCAGGAAAGGCTGAAGATCAGTGTATTTGGAAGAGAAATGACCTATCAGTAGTTTTTTGGCACCGGCTGCTGCGGCCAGGGAAGCGGCCTGCACGGTGGTGCTGTGATAACGCTCTGCTGCCCGCGTTTCCAGGTCATGCAGATAGGTAGTCTCATGATAAACCAGATCGGCATCTTTCAGCCAGGGCAGCAGGCCGGTATCATACTGTGTGTCTGCACAATACACATACCGCTTGCCTTTCGCCGGAGGCAGGGTCACCCAGTCGTTTTTAACGATGCTGCCGTCTTTACGGATATAATCCGCTCCTTCCTGCAGTTTACCGTAGTAGGCCGCCGGAATCTCGTAGGCTTTGGCCTGCTCTGGTATCAGTTTCCGCTTTTTTTTCTGCATGCTGATGGAGAAGCCAAAGCAGGAAATCCGGTGCTGGGTGGGAAAACAGCTGACGGTAAGCTCCTTGTCTTCCAGGATGACGCCGCTGTAGCCCGCCTGCAGCGGAACAAATGACAGTTCATACTGAAGCAGCGTGCCGGAGCAGTCCAGCTGCAGCTGGATAATAGCCTCCAGTTCCGGTGGGGCATAGATACTGAGCGGTTCGGTTCGCCCCATCAGGCTCAGCGTGTTGAGCAGGCCTATCAGTCCGAAATAGTGATCACCATGCAAATGGCTGATAAAAATGTACCGTAGTTTATTGCGTTTAATCCGGTATTTAGCGATCTGTAGCTGTGTACCTTCCCCGCAATCAACTAATAACAATTGGTCGTCACATGTGATGATCTGTGCGGTGGGGTGTCTGTCCAACGTGGGTATGGCAGAGTTGTTGCCTAATATTGTAACTGCAAACATAAAAGTAAAACGTTTGGCAGCCTGCTTCTGGCATTAACCGGCTTTTCCCGGCTAAAAGCTGAAACAGGCAGCGCTTTATTAATCCATTCCGTCCAGAAGCTCTCTTTCCAGCTCTTCCATCATAATCAGGTCTATGGCTTCGGCCATGGTAGGTGCGATGTTGAGCATATCACCACCTGCTTCCTTCAGTTCCTTTGTTAAAGCACTGTTAAGGCCCGTAATGGCGCAGGAACGGCTATTGTCATAGATATGCTGGTATACTGTTAAAATGGCTTGAATGCCGGAATCGTCCATTTTTTCCACCAATTTCAAGTCCAGTATGAGATTGCGGGTGCTTAGCTCTGGCAGTGTGCTCAGCGTAGTAACAAACTGATCTGACAAATTAGCATCCAAAGCAACTTCTTCAGGACAAAAAACAACAATTTTTTCTTTGGTATCAATTTTGAATTTCATGCGTTGGACGTTGTTTTATACATTTAGTAAAAAAATCAATTTAAAAGAGGGAAACCCAGCCTATTAAAAAACTAAATAAAAAGGAGCTCAATAACAAAAGCCGCTTTTTCCTCGTAAGTAATTTTGAATGCTTATACCCGCTTCACCACAAAAATAATTCTTATACTATTAAAGTGTAAGTTGTTTGAGTGTAAAAAAGGAATAACTTCAACTAAAGAAAATAGCTGATAATTTAAGTTCATAATTATTCGTTATTATTGTATAAGCAAGCCCCCGTAAGGGTTTTTGATAATTTAATATTCTCACAATGGACCAGAATTTTTCACCGCAAGTTAAGGAGATCATTTCGTTCAGCAGAGAGGAAGCTTTACGCCTGGGAAATGATTTCATCGGTACTGAACACCTGCTGTTAGGTATTATTCGCGAAGGCGAAGGCACGGCCGTAAAGATTCTGCAGGCTTTAAACGTAGACCTATACGAATTACGTAAAGAAGTAGAATTAGCTGTAAAAGATAAGACTGGAAAAAATATCGCCAATATTAACAGTCTCCCCCTAACCAGACAGGCTGAGAAAGTCATCAGGGTTACGGTCCTCGAAGCTAAAGCACTTAAAAGTGCTACCGTGGAAACCGAACACCTCATGCTTTCCATACTGAAGAACAAGGAAAACGTTTGTACACAAATCTTACAACAATTTGACGTGGACTACGATACTTTTAAAAACGAACTGGGCTTTGTAAAGTCTGCTGACCCTAAATCAGAATTCGACGATCCGGGCGAAGAAGAGTTTGAAGACGAAAGAAAGAGTTACGCTTCCAAAGCCAAACAGACCAATACCAAATCCAAAACGCCCGTACTGGATAACTTTGGTAGGGATATCACCAAGCTGGCCGAAAGTGGCAGCCTGGACCCCATAGTCGGCCGCGAACAGGAAATTGAGCGCGTTTCCCAGATCCTGTCCCGCCGTAAAAAGAACAACCCCATCCTTATTGGCGAACCCGGTGTGGGTAAAACAGCCATCGTGGAAGGTCTCGCGCTGCGCATCGTTCAGCGTAAAGTATCCCGCGTACTGTTCGACAAACGGGTGGTAAGCCTCGACCTCGCTGCACTGGTAGCCGGTACCAAATACCGCGGCCAGTTTGAAGAAAGGATGAAGGCCATCATGAACGAACTCGAAAAGAACCGTGATGTCATCCTGTTCATCGACGAAATTCATACAATCGTAGGTGCCGGCGGTGCCTCCGGTTCCCTCGATGCCTCCAACATCTTCAAACCAGCCCTCGCCAGAGGTGAACTCCAATGCATCGGTGCCTCCACACTGGACGAATACCGCATGTATATCGAGAAAGACGGCGCCCTGGACCGTCGTTTCCAGAAAGTAATGGTAGAACCACCCAGCGTGGAAGAAACCATACAGATCCTCAATAATATCAAGCCCCGTTATGAAGAATACCATAACGTAAGCTATACCGATGCAGCCATCGATGCGTGCGTGAAACTCAGCGACCGCTACATGACCGACCGCCTGTTGCCCGACAAGGCCATAGACGTACTCGATGAAGTAGGCGCCAGAGTACACCTCAAAAACATCAACGTGCCGCAGAATATCCTCGACCTGGAAAAACAGATCGAAGACATCAAACAGGAGAAAAATAAAGTCGTTAAAAGTCAACGCTTCGAAGAAGCCGCTGCGCTGCGCGATACTGAAAAGAAACTGGGTGAAGACCTGGAACGCGCTAAAGCCATGTGGGAAGAAGAAGTGAAACATAAACGCTACCCGATCGACGAAGAAGCAATCGCGGAAGTTGTCAGCATGATGACTGGTATCCCTGTAAAAAGGATGGTACAGGCCGAAACAGAGAAACTCCGCCGCATGGGCGAAGACCTCAAAGGCGCCGTGGTAGGTCAGGACGATGCTATCAGCAAAGTCACCAAAGCTATCCAGCGTAACCGCGTAGGCTTGAAAGATCCGAAAAAACCAATCGGTACCTTCATCTTCCTCGGTCCTACCGGTGTAGGTAAAACAGAGCTGGCCAAATCCCTGGCCCGCTACATGTTCGACTCCGATGAAGCACTCATCCGTATAGACATGAGTGAATACATGGAGAAATTCTCCGTAAGCCGCCTCATTGGTGCGCCTCCGGGATATGTAGGATACGAAGAAGGTGGTCAGCTGACCGAAAAAGTTCGGCGCAAACCATACTCCGTAATCCTGCTCGACGAAATCGAAAAAGCACATCCGGATATCTATAACCTCCTCCTGCAGGTGCTCGATGATGGTATTCTCACCGATGGTCTCGGCCGTAAGGTGGATTTCAAAAATACCCTCATCATCATGACCTCCAACATCGGTGCCCGCCAGTTGAAAGACTTCGGTGCCGGCGTAGGGTTCACCACCTCCGCTAAAGCAATGAGCGAAGAGGAAAATACCAAATCAGTGATCGAAAAAGCACTGAAAAGGACCTTCTCTCCGGAATTCCTTAACAGGATCGATGATGTGATCATCTTTAACTCTCTGGGCAAAGAACACATCTATACCATCATCGATATCACCATGAAGAGCGTGCTCAAACGCCTCAACAACCTGGGCTTCAGCCTCGAACTGACAGACGAAGCAAAAGGCTTCCTGGCAGACAAAGGCTACGACCACCAGTTCGGCGCCAGACCACTCCACAGGGCCATCCAGAAATACCTGGAAGACCCGCTGGCAGAAGAAATTCTGAATATGAACATCCATGATGGGGATGTCCTGGTAGCTGACCTCGACAAAGAAAACCAGAAACTGGTGTTCACCTTACAGAACAACTCTTCCAAAAGCAAATCAGAGAAATCTGAAGTATAAATAATCAACGTAATTACCATATTATCTGAGAGGCTGTCTTATTATTAAGACAGCCTCTTTTTTTATACAGCTTTAGCACTTACTTCATCATTCCGGTATTTTGGCCAAAAATGGCCTTAAATGCCCATATCAAACCCCTCTTATCAGGGTTGTTCTAACATGTTCATGTTAACTTTCACTTTTTCAAGATAAGTTTGGTGCCTGCACTGTGTTTGCAGTACGCACCCTCCTCATTGAATCGATCTTCAAGCCCCAAAACCATCAAATAACAGGTTTCTTATGATATTATGAAAATATAAAATATAGCATAATGGTGTCATTTTTAAAAAATTACTTATGCGTACTTTTGTTGTATCAATAAATATTAACCTCTATTATTTATTGTCTAGGAATTTTGTATGCATTTATTCCTATATATATTATAAAATTATCTATATCTTTATTCTACTTCCTTTAACTGAATACACAACGATATAAAACAAGCCGGTTCATGCCTGGTTTGGAAGATCATTTAAACTATTTATCCTTATACCATGACTAAACCTTTACACGTCGCACTTCGCGGTATGTTACTGGGAAGCCTTGCACTTCTCGCTACCGACACTTACGCGCAGCTTAAAGTGGGTGATCACCCAACCAAAATAAACAAAGCCTCCGTATTGGAACTGGAATCAGACAGACAGGGTCTCTTACTGCCCCGCCTGAAACAGTTCACTGATATCGACGCACTCACACCACCAGATGGTATGATCGTTTATTATGATCCGGCTCCTCCCGCACCCGCCACTGATAAAGGTCTCTACATCAGAAGAAACGGTGCCTGGGAAAAAATGGCCAACAATGCCGATGCTAACAGCAACTGGAAACTCACCGGCAACGACGCTGTAGCAGGTAACTTCATCGGTACCAACGCAGGCAGCGTTCCGCTCGTATTAAAAGGCCAGGGCGTAGACGGTATGATCATCGACAATGGTTATGCCTTCTTCAAAAAACTGGACCTCGTAACAACTGGTGTAGATGTATTACTGGTAGATCCTACAACTGGTAAGGTATCCAGACGGACAATCAGCGAATCTGCCTTCAGTACCGCTATCAATTCACTGAATGGTGATAAAACTGCAGCCCAGACACTGTCTACAGATGCAGCCGACTATAGCTTCGCTCATGATGGCGCCGGCGACCATAAACTGACTATCTCTACTCAGGATGGTACCAAAACAGTAGGTCTCCTCACCAAAGCGGATTACGTACGCTTTGATAATGCTACCAAAGCACTGGTGATCACCGGCTTCAATACTACCCCCAATGCCAACGGTCTGAGTATTACCACAATTGCTGGTAACCCGTCCCTGGCCCTCCACGCTGCTGACGCTACCAACCCGGGTGCATTAACAGCTACCGACCAGAACATCGGCGGTAACAAAACATTTAAAAACAACCTCATCGTAGATGGTTCCGGTACTATCAGCTCCGGCCTCACCGTTACCGGTGCTACCCTCCTCAAAGATGATGCGGTTATCAATAAATCATTACAGGTAGGAACTACCTCCGAACTGAAAGGTAAAGTGACCCTGGGCAGCGTTGCCGCAGGTACCGCCACCGACCTCGACGTGCTCTTGCTCGGTACAGCTGGTGAAGTAGTAAAGAAAACTTTGCCTTCTTCTGCCTTTAATCCGGTGATCAATAGCATCAATGGCCTTACAGGACCAGCTGTGACCATCAACAATGGTATCCAGGGACCGGATGTACACTTTACGCAGGATGCTGCTACCCAAACAGTGACACTCCATATCCCAACAGCTACCCCGCTTACAGACAGAGGCCTGATGTCCAATGGCGACCAGACTTTCAAAGGCAACAAGAAACTGAGCGATGACCTGGCTGTACGCACCAAAGTAATCGTTGGTGATACTACTGCACTTGCCAACTCTACCCTGCAGGTGACTGGTTCTGTGTCCATGAACATCGTGAACGTTTCTGCAGACCACCCTATGACCGATGCTGATAACACCATCCTCGTAGACTGCTCCGGCGGCGACCGTAAAGTAACCCTGCTCACTGCCGTTGGCAGAAAGGGAAGGGTGATCACCGTTAAAAAAATCGGCGGTACCCTGGCCAGATCCTTACAGATCCTTCCTAGCGGTGCCGAACGTATTGAAGATGGAACCGACTACTTCATTTATAACGACTGGACTTTCGTAACACTGCAGTCCGATGGTGCCAACTGGTTTATCATCAGAAAATAATTCTGTAACAGTAAGGTATAAACGCTTTTTATAAAAAGCGTTTATACCTTACTGTTATCAGCTGTTTTGTCTGTTTTACCGATTTTCCCGCAACCGTAATTTATGAAGATGACTGCTTTAAGATATTTACCCATACTGGGAATGGGCATCCTGTTTTCTGTCAGCTCCGCTGCCCAGCAGCTGAAACTGGGCCTGCAACCTACACAAATCCGTAAAGATGCTTTGCTGGAACTGAACAGCGACAGCCAGGGGCTGTTGCTCAACAGGGTTCCTAAAAGTGCCATTACTGCCGGAGGCGCATTATACAATGCTGCCGATGGTATGTTTGTGTATGTAACAGATGCCGGAGAAAAATGCCTTTATATCAAAGCTGCCGGTGCGTGGAAAAAAGTAGCCGATTTCTCCGGAATCACTACAGACAATATCCCTGAAGGAACCACCAATCTGTACTTTACCAACGCAAGGGCCAGGGCCGCCTTCTCTGCAGGCACTGGTATCAATATCAATGCGGCAGGGGCTATCAGCAACACTGGCGTGCTTACCTTTGCCAGCCGCACTCCGGATGCCACTGGTAACATTGCTCCACTGGCAGCTGACTACGCGTCTTTTTACCTGCCATGGGCCTGTACAATCTCCTTACAGGCGGGTACCGGTATGAAAAGTACTACTACCGCTACCAAAAATCTGAACACCAACCCAACATTCACCATTGATGCAGATAAAGATGCCGCCATCTGGAATGCCAATAAACTGGCTTCTGTAGCGATATCTGCTACAGCACCTACGGCCAACCAGGTACTCACTTTTAATGGTACACAGTGGGAACCCAAAGCTCCAGCATCAGGAGGAACCGGATTTATTATCAATGGAACTACTCCACAAACCGCGGATTTTAACATCACCGGTTACGCAGATGTTGGCACTGCCGTAAGAGTAGGAGGTAATATAACTGCCGGAGGTGGTGTAACCGCAGCAACGGGTACTTTTTCTTCTACAGTATCTGTTGCCAATGGTCTCTCTTTAACAAACCTTACCACCGGCTCTGTGCCTTTCATCGGCGCCTCCGGCCTGGTAACGCAATTCAACGGGCAGTTCTTCTGGGATAATACCAAAACAGCCCTGGGCCTGGGTACCAACGTCCCTAAAAATAAACTGGAAATTACTGGTCAGGCTGCAGGCCTCGGTGAAACAGTTTTCACCTCCGGTCTCCGCCTCAGCAACCTGGCTGCTGTCGCACCCGGCGCCGCCAATACAAAAATGCTCTCCATCAATACCAATGGTGATGTAATTGTTACCGTAAACCCGCTCTCCACCCGGAAAATAAAGCTGGTGGCCGGTAGCGGCGTCATCGATTTCGGTGCCACAGGAGAACAGGACCTGTCTGCCGACAGAACCTGGACCATCAAAGTGGACAGCAGCAAAAACATCTGGAATGCCAATAAGATCCAGAATAACGCAGTGGCCACCACTGCCCCCAATGATGGCGATGTATTAAAATGGAATACAGCCACACAATTGTATACCCCCGCTCCGGATATTACCGGTGGCGCTTCCTATGGAACATTGACATCAACAGACATCCGCAATGCCGATGCACCGGATGCCCGTTACCGCATGAAAATATGGCAAGGCCTTGATCCTTCAGCAGCCGGTGCCGGAACGGTAACGAATGGACCTTTAGGTACCTCAGCATGGGCCTGGAGCGTACTGGCATTTAAATCCGGTAACTATACCACACAACTTTACTTCGATAAAAATACACTGGCGCTCAGAGAATGGCAGGGCGGACAGGCTCCCCTGGCAGCAAACGCTGGTAATCCCTGGTATAAAGTAGTGACTACGCATGGAGATAATACTATTCCTGTCGGTGCCATCCCTTTTGGTTACCGTACCAGCGATGCTTCTACTGAAATTAGCCAGGATGCCAATAACCTCTTCTGGGATAATACCAATAAGGAATTGGGGATTGGAACCAATAGCCCTGCTGCAAACCTGGATGTAAATGGCACTTTTAAAATGGGCCAAAGCGGCACACCGCTGAATGGGATGTATAAATTCCAGGGCACCTATACGGGAGGAAATACCACCATCAATAAACAGCAACAATTGATCTTCACCATCAATGTCACAGCAGGAATACCTGCATTGAATGCTGATGCAAGTGTGATTGTTACTCCTGCCAGTGATATAAGCACAGGTACTACTGCGTTGGTATCTATTGGATGGGCCAGAGTAAATAATTCAACTTCAATCAAGGTGTGCCTTATTAATGCCAATACCGGCACCAACTACACATTTAACAACAATACCAAATTCAATATCACCATTATTCAATAATTGAGTTTTGAAGAGACATCTACTTGCGATATTGATAATATGTTTGATGGGCAGCGCATTTCCAGTGGCTGCACAGCAGGGTGTCTTCATCCCCGCCGGTGGCTCCGTATGGCTGTCCGGCAACTCCGGTGTATTCTCCGATCTCATCAATAACGGTATACTCGGGTCTAATCCTACCGCTACTTTATATTTCCTCAGTAAAAAATGGACTAACGGCAACGGTGCTACGTTGCCCGATGAAAGTGCTGACGGCCGTTCCGGTATAGGTGGTAAATTCCTCTTCTCTGCGCTGAATCCGCTGTATGGCAATACCGGTCAGCAGACCGTCTTCGGCAGTTATAGCCTCGCCTCCAGGCAGGGCACCAGTTTCCCCAACATCGAACTAGACAATACTGCAGGGCTGCTGCTCGACGATCTCAGCGATCTTAAAATCAGAAACAACCTGCATTTCACCAACGGTTATATTTTCCTCAACGGCTGGAACCTCCAAGTAGGTGAAAACAATCCCGGTACCATTACCGGATACAACGATAGAAAGTTTGTGGTGAACGGCCCCGGTTTTGCCGGTGGCGCACTCTACCGGGCAGGCATAAACGATGCTGCCGCCAAAGTAGTATTCCCTGTGGGCACCTCCACCGATAATTATTCCCCGGCAGCTATTCTGCTGTCAGGTGCTACCGATATGTTCAGCGTGCGTGCCTACGACAGCGTGTACACCGTTGCTGCAGGCGGACGTGCCTACCGCGACAGCTTCGTCAACAGAACCTGGAACATCACCCGCACTGACAATACCGGTGGCGAAGCGACTGTGATACTCCAGCACATGGATAAAGACGAGCTGCCCGCTTATGCTGCTGCCCGCGATAGTAGCTACATCACCCGCTTTACCGGCGGAGTATGGGACCAGGTGCCTTATATTGCGGCCCTGCCCAAACCCGGCACCCTTACTACCAACGGCCTGACAGACCCGGCCACCATGCATATGCGCACTTTCACCGGCCTCGGTGCCAGTGAATATTTCTCCAAAACAGTATTGGCCAGCAAAGCCAAACCCGCTGTATTCCTGCTCTTCGAAGCCTATCGTATAGCGCCGCTCATGGTGCAGCTCGACTGGACCACCAGCAAGGAAGTCAACAATTTGCTGTTTGAAGTGGAACGCAGATACGAAAGGGAAGAAGTGTTCACGAAGATTGCCACTGTGCCTACCAAAGCGCTCAACGGCAACAGCAATGTGCCGCTCAGCTACACCCTCCAGGACCTCAACGATTACGATGGCTGGACTTACTACCGCATCAAGGCTGTGTCCAGAAGCGGCAAGGAAGTATACTCCGAAATCAGGGCTGTACCACCGTTTGTACAGATCGATGTATTCCCGAATCCGAGCAACGGCAAGTTCAGGGTGCGTATCCGTGGCATAAGAGGCCCGCTGTTTATGCAGCTCCGCGATACCTGGAGCCAGGTGATGCGCCAGTACGATATACAGCAGGATAATGACCTCAACGTGAGCGATATGCCAGCTGGTACTTACTTTATGATCATCTATCATAAAGAGACCATGAAGGTGGCTTACACCTGCAAGGTAGTAGTGGTGGAATAAGGATCGTTTGCTTTTTTCGCATAATTCCCTCAATTTTGTAGGGTTATTTCTGTAGGCGATCCAAAAAGAGCAAGTTTGAAAAGAATAATTATCACGATAGATGGCTACTCCTCTTGTGGCAAAAGTACATTGGCAAAACAAATGGCCAGGAAACTGGACTATGTGTATATAGATAGCGGTGCCATGTATCGTGCTATTACGCTCTATTTCATGCAGAACCGCGTAGACTGGGCATCCCAGCCTGCTGTAGTAGCTGCACTGGCAGATATTCACCTCGAATTCCTGTACAACATCCTCACCGGTGCCAGCGAAATGCACCTCAATGGTGAAAATGTGGAGCACCTGATACGCGAAATGCTCGTTGCAGAAAAAGTAAGTGAAGTGGCTGCCGTAAAAGAAGTACGGGAGTTTGCCGTAGCACAGCAGAAAAAAATGGGTACCCGCAAAGGTATCGTGATGGATGGCCGCGATATCGGTACTGTTGTATTCCCGCATGCCGAGCTCAAGATATTTATGACGGCAGATATTGCAATCCGGGTAGAACGCCGCTTTAAAGAGCTGTATGAAAAGAATAAGAACATCTCCATCGAGGAAGTAAAGGAAAATCTGGAACTGAGGGATTATATTGATGCCAATCGCGAAATCAGCCCGCTCCGCAAAGCCGATGATGCTATCATACTGGATAACAGCCAGTTAAGCCGCGAAGACCAGATGGACCTGGTAATGCAATGGGTGGAAGATGCCATAATGGCCCATACTTCATGAAATAATATTTTCTTTTATTAAAAGTCTTTTATACATTTGCCTTGTCCCTGCCTAACCACCAGCGGACCATCCCAATAATTTTCCACATCCTGAAGAATTTCCTGCTATTTTTTTGTATGTAAAACTATGTCAGCATCTGACCCTGTTTTTCATGCCTTATCGGACCTAAAAAGATTGCCTGGGTATTTATGTTGCATAATGTGATGCGCCCGGCACCTGTGCCTGAACGTATAACATTGAATAAGACACAACCATTGAATTTGTGAACGCTGGACGCGTATAATATATATGTCGCTGTCCTATGAAAGTCTTATCCTGACTATATCCACAAGGACCTTTTGCTATTAACCGATTATTGAACTTATCTATATATAAAACTCGCCCTGCGCAGTATAATCACTGTTGTAAGGCATAAAGAGAAATGTGGGATGGCATGGCTTGCCATGACCGTTCCATGTTTTCAGTAGGTGTATTCGGTTAATAGGAAGAAGGGGCGAATTCTTTCGCCCTTTCGCTTTTTTGGAAAGAAATCACTAAATCATCCGTAATTCGTAATTCTTCTTTAAATTGTGTGGTCACACTGTTCTGCTAATGTCTGTAAAAGGTCTATGGATTTTAGGCTTGCTCGTTATCGGCGCTTGTTGGGCCGCATCTGCACAGGATTCCCTGCGGATCTACCACACCCTCGACTCTATCCGAATGCTGCCCAATGATACCGGCAAAGTATCCTTGCTGATCAGGAAGGGTAAACAGCATGCCCGCTATTTCGACAGCCATAAAACGGAAAACCTTTTCTGGCAGGACGCTTTGCCGCTGGCCCAGAAACTACGCGCCGCCAGAAGCCTGGCCCTCGTTTTCAACGAACTGGGCACCGTCAAAAGAAACAAATCCCAGTACCTCCTCGCCGAAGATTACCACGAAAAAGCCATCAAATTTGCGGAAGAAGCCAATGATACCCTGCTGATGTGCCTTTCCTTTAATAACGCCGGGGTAGACAGCCGGCGCCAGGACAAACTGCAGCAAGCCTTCGATTACCACCTCCACGCACTCCAGCTGGCCGAAAAAATCAACGATGTCCGTAATATCTGCGTGGCCACCAATAGTATCGGTAATATCCAGCTGACAGCCGAAAACTATGAAGATGCCATCCGCCACTTCAACCGCGCCCTTAAACTGGAAGAACAAAGCCGTAACGACCTGGGTGTGGCCATCAACCTGGGTAACCTCGGATATGCCTACCAGGGCCAGAACAAACTGGACCTGGCTATTATGTATTACCGCCGCTCTCTGGTCGTCAACCAGAAAATTGACAACCCTACGGGAATGGCTATATGTTATAACGCCCTAGGCGCTACCTACAAGGAGAAAAAAGACTACAGCGCCGCCATGGACTACCTCCAGAAAGCCCTGACAGTTAATGATAAGGTAGCCGATAAAATACATGTGGCCGAAAGTTATCTCAACATCGGCAAACTGCTCAGCGCCCAGAACAAACACGAAGAAGCCCGGAAGTATATGCAGCAGTCCATCGATCTCAGCATATTCTGGAATTTCAAGTCCATGCTCATGGACGCTTATAAGGCCCTGTCCGCGGACTATAAGGCCAGCGGCGATTTCAAAAGGTCTATGGATGCCGCCGATAAATCACTACTCTATAAAGACAGTATCCTCAACGAAAAATCGACCATGGCCCTCAAACAGATGCAGGCCATCTATGAGGTAGATCGAAAAGATAACCAGATCAAAACACTGGAACATGATAAAATGGTGAATGGACTAAGGACCAAACGTAACGTGATGTTCATCTTCACCCTCGCAGGTTTCCTGTTGATGTCCATTGTAGGTGGCTTCTTTTATATCCGCCACCGCAACCTGGAAGCCAACAAACAAACCCTGCAACTGGAACTGAAATCCCTTCGTTCCCAGATGAATCCGCATTTTATCTTTAATTGCCTCAGCTCTATCCACCGGTATATCTGGAGTAATAATCAGGAGGAAGCATCAGATTATCTCACCAAATTCTCCCGCCTGATGCGCCTCATCCTGGACAATACCCAGCATACTTTTGTAACGCTTAATAAAGAACTGGAATCTCTCCGCCTGTACCTCGATCTGGAATCTTTACGCTGTAATGGTATATTTGAGTACAGTATCCGGATAGATCCTGAAATCAATGACGAAGAAGTCCTCATCCCGCCTATGATCCTGCAACCTTATGTGGAAAACGCGATCTGGCACGGCCTGGTACATAAAAATGCCGATATGGGATTACTGGATGTGGAAATAATGCTGAAAGGCAGAAGTCTGGTTTGTACTATCACCGACAATGGCATCGGCCGGCGTAAAGCCATGGAAATAAAGGAAAAAAAGGATAAAATGCATAATTCCGTCGGCATGAAAGTGACGGAAGGCCGGATTGATCTGATCCGGAAGATCAATAACAAGGAAGCAAAAGTAACCGTAACAGACCTGGAAGATCCGGCTGGTCAACCTGCCGGTACCATGGTAACGATTGTTTTACCAGCCGAATTTATATTTTAGCAAAAAAATTGCGGATGGCCTGATGCCTGCCCGCGCTAAACCTACACAGCATGAGCGATATAAAAGCTATCATCGTAGATGATGAGCAACATTGTATTGATGCCTTGCAGACTATGTTATTAAAGAAGTGCCCCGGAGTAGAGGTCGTTGGATCAGCCAAAGGAGTGAAAGAAGCAAAAGAACTGGTGGATGAGCTCCATCCCGACCTGGTATTCCTCGACGTGGAAATGCCTCACCAGAACGGATTTGAACTGTTGAAACAGTATGAAAAGGTTGCCTTCGATGTTATCTTTACCACTGCATATGAACAATACGCCCTCAAAGCGATTAAGTTCAATGCGTTGGACTATCTCCTCAAACCCTTCAGTGTAAAGGAACTGCAAGATGCCCTCGACAAATGCCGGGAGAAAAAACAACACCGGCAGAAAGAGAATGGAACATCTCCGATGGATGTGTTCCTGCAAAACATGAAAACACTCCAGCAATCACATAAAAAGATTGCCCTGCCCACTATCAACGGGCTCGTGTTTATGCCGGTACAGAATATTGTACGTTGTGAATCTACCGGCAACTATACCCGCATTTTTTTTACAGACAAGAAAAACCTGATGGTGTCCCGTCCGCTGAAGGAGTTTGAAGAGCTCCTGGCAGATGTCGATTTTTTCAGGGTACATAATTCCCATCTTATCAACCTGCAGCAGATGCAGTCTTATATCCAGGGAGAAGGAGGGTTTGCACTGATGAGTGACGGGGCACAGGTAGAAGTTTCCAGAAGGCGTAAGGCCGATTTTCTGAAGAGGGCTATGCAGTTCTGACCGGTGGAAACGGCTATGTCCCTTATATTCAGCGAAAAAGTGGTTTCCGATTTTGTGCTTATTCATACCACTTATGGTCAATATACTACCGGATAATAAATGGCTGTTGCGTCCCTTTTCGGGATGGTTTACATTTGAGTTAAGATTTCATTTTAACGCTATATAAAAATTTAATTCTCTGCATTACTAGCGTGATTAGCCCCAAAGAAAAAAGACACCTTCTGGTGTCTTTTTTGTTATAGTGATATTGTTGTTAATCCTGTTACAGATAGCATTTATTAGTCAATGATGGCGAGTTCGTCGGCTTTATGTTCCAGTCCGTAAAACGACAACAGCCGGCGGATGACACCTTCCACCAGTGCATCGGGGCAGGAGGCGCCGCTGGTCAGGAGTATGGTCACCTGTTCTTTTTCTGGTAAAAAAGTATCACTGTGGATTTCTGTTTTGTGATGGAAATCCCAGTGGTTGATTTTGTCTGTCGCTGCCATTTGTTCCGGAGCGTTGATAAAATAGGTTGGCAGTTTCTCTTCGCAGAGTTCTACCAGGTGGGAGGTATTGGAGCTGTTATAGCCGCCTACTACGATCGCCAGGTCAGCAGGTGCTTCCAGCATACCGATAACGGCACTCTGGTTGTCGTTGGTGGCATAACAGAGCGTGTCGCGGGTATCGGCAAAACGTTCGCCTGCGGTAGCCTCTGTGAGGGCATAACGGTCCATCATTACCTGACGGATATAGTCGGCGATGGCCTGTGTTTCGGTGGCTAGCATGGTGGTTTGGTTTACCACGCCTACACGCTGCAGGTCTTTGGTGACGTCGAAACCGGGAGAATACTGGCCTTTGAACTGTTCATAAAAGGCTTCGGCCGGTGTTTCGCCGGTGATGAAGCGAGCCAGTTTTTCTGTTTCGGCCATATCTTTTACCACTATGGTAGGGGTGTTGGACTGGCTGTGAGAGAAGGTGGCCCTGGTTTCTTCGTGTTTGGGTTTGCCATGCACGATGACGGTATATTGTTTTTTACCGATTTGTTCCGCCTTGTTCCATACTCTTTCCACAAAGGGGCAGGTAGTATTGTATTTCAGCGGTTCTATGCCGAGGGAGGCCAGTTTGTTTTCTGTTTCGAGGGTTGTGCCGAAGGCGGGAATGATCACGATATCATCGGGCTGGAGTGTTTCCCAGGGTACCAGCTGATTGCCGGCGGTGTCCATGATAAACTGCACGCCGCGGTCCAGCAGGTCGTTATTGACATGCGGGTTGTGGATCATTTCGCTGAGCAGGAAAATACGTTTATCCGGGTTTTCGTCCACTGTTTTAAACGCTATTTCGATGGCGTTTTCCACACCATAGCAGAAGCCGAAGTGGCGGGCAAGCAGTATTTTAAGCGGACCAAAGTCAAGCGTGGTAGGCGTAAAGTCCTTCTTCATGCGGTCCTGCTGTTTGCGTTGGTTTTTGATGGCGCTGATCAGCGGACTGCGATATATAACCGGAACATTGAATGTTTTCATGCGTAAATGGGCAAAAAGTTGAAAGGCAAAGTTAATCAGTTTTCCTTGCTGACTTTATCCAACCAGGCTTTTTCTTCAGCGCTGAGGCTTTGGTAACCTTTTTCGTTGATTTTGTCGAGCAGTTGGTCCAGGCGCAGCTGGTTGTTGTCTTCCGGTTTTTTTACCACTTTAAGCGGGGATTTTTTAGGTTTGGACCGGGCCTGTTGCTGCTGGCCTTCTTTTCTGGTTTCAGGATCAAAAAGCCAGATAAGGGGTTTGCAGAGGTCGGTACCGTTTTGCAGTATTCTGACGTAGAAGAAACCGAACAGGGCGCCGCCCATATGGGAGATGATACCGCCCAGGTTGCCTCTGGGGATGGAGATGATACCGAGGGCGATGAGGCCGAGGGCCAGCCATTTCAGCTTGATATTACCCAGGAAGAGCAGGCCAATTTCGTAGTTGGGCATCAGGGTGGCACAGGCTACCAGGATGCACATAACGGAGGCAGAAGCGCCGATCATGCCGGACGGGAAGCCGGGCAGGAAGAGGTTGTAGCAGAGCATGTACAGGAGGCCACCGGAGATGCCGCCCATCAGATAGAGGGGAAGCACACGTTTGTTGCCCAGGAAGCCCCGGAAGAGGTTACCAAACCAGTAAAGGTTCAGCATATTGAAAAAAATGTGGAAGATCTCTACATGGGTAAACATGTAGGTGATCACCCCCCATGGTTTTCTGATGAAGGTGTTCAGCTGCGAGTGAAGGGCAAGCTGGTCATATGTCCAGGAAAATAAAGTGTTGGTGGGGTAGAACGTATTAATGATATATAATATATTGATCCCGAGAAAAACGACAATATTCCAGAGGAGCAAATGATTGACCGTGTTGCCTTGCCTTAGCCAATAACGAATATCCGATTGAAATGAGGTCCCGTTCATATACACAAATTAAGATAAAAAATCCGGGATTTTACATCCATTCATAGAGATTTTCAGTTGATGAAATTTATAGTTTTTTACTGCAGACAAATATTCATTGGACACTGAATAGATAACAAATTTTCACTATTCTGGTTGTAAAAAAGGGGGCAAAAATTATTCCTTTTTCTGATGTCGGGAAAAAGTAAAAAATCTCTTCAAAAGAGAAATTTTATGCATGTGTTTAAATAAAATCTGAAAAGAACGTTAAATACGTCAGTGAATTGGGGTTTTCTTCGGGAAAAATAGGGTAAACCGGCTAATATTTCGTATTTTTGCCCTCCCATAAAACAGGGAGTCCGGGTATTCCGGATTTAAAATTTCATTTTTTTATGAGCGAAAACAACATTATTAACGAACAAAACGCTGAACAACAGGCTCCGCAGGCAGCTGCGGCTGAAACAGCGACACCAAAGGCTCCTGTAGTAGCTACTGCCCATGACGATTTCGATTGGAGCGTGGACAAGCGTAACGTTTCTTCTTACAGCAAAGAAGAAAAAGAAAAGTATGACGCAACTTACGACAGCACCTTCAAAGTGTTTGAAGAAAACACACTGCTGGGTGGTACTGTAGTAGGTATTACCAACACAGACGTAGTGATCAACATCGGTTTCAAATCTGACGGTCTGATCTCTCTGAACGAATTCCGTGACTTACCAGGCCTGAAAATCGGTGACGAAGTGGAAGTGCTGGTAGTAGAAAAAGAAGACCGCGATGGTAACCTGCACCTGAGCCGTAAACAGGCTCGCCAGAAACGTGCATGGGAAAAAATCGTGGAAGTTTACAAAACAGGCGAAGTGGTTACTGGTACTGTTACCAGCAAAACCAAAGGCGGCTTGATCGTGGACGTTTACGGTATGGAAACATTCCTGCCAGGTTCTCAGATCGACGTGAAACCGGTTACCGACTACGACCAGTTTGTAGGCAAAACCATGGAGTTCAAGGTGGTGAAAGTAAACGAAACCATCCGCAACGCCGTAGTTTCCCACAAAGCACTGATCGAAAGCGATATCGAACAACAAAGAGTGGATATCATCTCCAAACTGGAAAAAGGCCAGGTATTGGAAGGTACCATCAAGAATATCACCGATTTTGGTGCGTTCATCGACCTGGGCGGTCTGGACGGTCTGCTGTATATCACCGATATCAGCTGGGGCCGTATCTCCCACCCAAGCGAGGTACTCCAGATGGATCAGAAAATCAACGTGGTTGTACTGGACTTCGACGACGAAAAACGTCGCATAAGCCTGGGTTACAAACAACTCACTCCTCATCCGTGGGATACTTTACCAGCTACTATCACCGAAGGTGCTAAAGTTAAAGGTAAAGTGGTTAACATCGAAGATTACGGTGCATTCCTGGAAATCATGCCGGGCGTAGAAGGTCTGGTACACGTTTCTGAAATCTCCTGGGCTTCTACTCCTATCAACGCTAAAGAATTCTTCAAATTAGGAGAAGAATACGAAGCAGTGGTAGTTACCCTGAGCAAAGAAGAGCGTAAAATGTCTCTGTCTATCAAACAACTGACAGAAGATCCATGGTCTACTATCGAAACTAAATTCCCTGTAGACAGCCGTCACAAAGGTATCGTGAAAAACATCACTCCTTATGGCGTGTTCGTTGAACTGGAAACAGGTATCGGTGGTATGATCCACATCTCCGACCTGAGCTGGATCAAACGTTTCAACCACCCATCTGAATACACTAAAGTTGGTAACGAAATCGACGTAGTGATCCTGGGTATTGATAAAGAAAACCGCAAGCTCAGCCTCGGTCACAAACAGATCGAAGAAGATCCTTGGAACACTTTCGAAACTATCTTCCCGATCAACTCCGTACACGAAGGTACAGTTGTGAAGAAAGATGAGAAAGGTGCTACTGTTCAACTGCAATACGGCCTGGAAGCTTACGCTCCTGCCCGTCACCTGAGAACAGAAGACGAAAAACCAATCAACGTTGAAGATGTGAAAGAATTCATGATCATCGAATTCGATCGCAGCGAAAAACGTATCCTGGTTTCTCACACCAGAGTATGGGAAAAAGCACAGGCTGAAGAAAAAGAAGCAGTACAGAAAGAAAGAAAAGCTGAAGCTGACAAAACCCGTAAAGCAGTGAAAAACATTCAGGGTAAAGTAGAAAAAGCTACTTTAGGTGACCTGGGTGCTTTAGCTGAACTGAGAGAAAAACTGAAACAATCTGAAGGTGGCGAAGAAAAAAGCGCACAGTAAGATCCGGTTTCATTAAATAATAAATCCCGTTCTGAGTAAAATCAGAACGGGATTTTTTTATGTGTTGATTGTATCATACAATTAATCCAGCATCGCCACCACCCGGGCCGGCGCAGCACTGGCCCCCTTTATTTTCAGCGGAAACACAGCCACTTTAAAACCAAAAGGAGGTAACGCACCCAGGTTGACCAGCTGCTCCATATGACAATACTCCTTCTGTTGCCCCACCAGATGGGCCTGCCAGAAATAATCATCTTTACCTTCTTTTTTTGCTTTAGCGGCCATGTACTTCAGCGGAAGATCAAATCCCCACTGATCTATGCCCATCACTTTCACACCCTGGTCGATCAGCCAGTGCGTGGCTTCTGCGCTCATACCAGTACCTCGCATCGGGTATTCCCGGGTGCCGATATACTTGTCACGGCCGGTATGTATCAGCACAATTGTGCCCGGCCTGATCACCGCACCGGTCTGTTGCAGATTTTCCCGTATATCCGACAACGTTATCTCTTCTAAATCCGCCTTATGGGTCATATTGATCACCACTCCATCGCCATAACACCATTCCAGTGGTACCTGGTCGATGGTTTTGGCCGGCTGACCATTTACTTCCGGCGCATAATGCCAGGGAGCATCTATGTGGGTGGCGGCGTGTACGCCCATGCCCAGGATCTTGTCATCAGCCCATCCCTGGAAACCTTTGGGAAACAATTTCGCCGGCAGGCCCAGAAAAAAACGGATCAGCGGCCGGCTTTGCCGGTGCGGCTTGTGTTTGATCCGGATACGCATAAACCAGGGGTCCTGTTTGTTGTACTCGATGGTTTTCGAGAGATCAATGATTTTCATAAGTTGATATAAAGGGGGTGTTGGTTGACGGATTTAGTGTTGTGTCAGCAAGGCCAGCTGCTGGTCGTCGAATTGCAACAACGAATCCAGTTTCATGTTGGCCAGCGCATAACGGGGATCCTGGCGGTTGTGCGGCTCCGGCACCACTACGGTGGTCATACGGGCAGCCTTGGCGGCCGTCATACCGGTCACGGAATCCTCAAAAGCGATGCATTCCAGCGGATCGCTGTTGAGTGCCTTCGCACAGGCCAGGTATACCGCCGGATGCGGTTTACCATAATCTTCAAACTCAGCAGAATACACCGCCTGGAAAGATTCCTTTATCTGCAAATGATCCAGCACCGCCTCTATCAGCCGCAGGGGAGAAGAAGAGGCCAGCCCCATCTTGAAATTACGCTCCCGGAAAAAATCCAGGATATAAGTCAGTCCCTCCATAGCACGGCCTTCTGCCATAATCTTCCGTGTTACGCTCTCAATGATTTCGTTGGTCACCTGTTCGGCACTCTTGCCCTCCCATTTAAAGTAGTTGTGCCAGTAACTTACCACCTCACGGGTACGAAGCCCTGTGGTACGATGTGTCAGTTCAGGTGTCAGTGTTACTCCTACCGTTGCAAATACTTCCCGCATCGCAATGCCCCACAGCGGCTCTGAGTCCACCAGCAGGCCGTCCATATCAAATATTACCGTGTTGATCATATGTATTTTTTCCGTCGCAAAGATAATAAGGGGATAAGGACCTGTGATAAATTCTAAGAAAAACAGCCAACTTTTCTCCGGATGCCATTTACAGCCTGTTAACATTTGCAATTTGTAATAATTCTAGTTTTGTACATATCGTAAGCGATGATGTTGAAAGCTCTTGATATAGACAAGGTATATTTAATTTTATCGATTAAAACTTTAGAACCATAGGAATTATGACTAATAATATAATTACAGTAATAATTGCGCTGGTATTTATTTCAACAGTATTAGTTCCTCTTTTCAAAATTCTGAAAAGCAGCTTATCGCATTTTAAAAAAATGAAAATTAAAAGCAAAAGTGGTGAAATTGTAGAGCTGGATTTAGAAAGAAAGAATGATGTAAATACCGTAATTAATTTTACAGATATATTTCTTGGTCTTAAATAGTTTGTTTTTGGCAAAAGCAAAACCCCAATTATCGTCTACCAGGACATTTAAAAATAATAAGAACAAGTCCAACTATCAACAGTCGGAGAACTTTTAAAACATTTTGAAGCCATTACAGCTTCATAATAAATACTGTAGAGTCATTTCAATTTTTTATAGAAGAAGAAATGGCTAGTCGATGAGGCCGATAATTAGTTATGTCATAATGATGATTGGTATAGCAGAGTAGGTTCCCCCATCCCTTTAAATCTCTGGGGATATTTATGTGTTGCCTTAATTAACCCATAATAAAATGTTATACCGGATAAGCGGAAGTTATGGACGAATAGATTTTTGTATCATATACTATATTTATAATCAGCTATTTATGTCTCTCCGCCCGTTGTCCTGATTTTTCTCATTTTTCTGTCCTGCTTCAGCTCCCTGGAAATTTTTTTTGGAAAGATGACCCGCATTTCTATCTTTGTATTACTCTACTAAAACTATAGGAAATATGGGTAATGAAGTGACGTTGATGGGCCATCCCGGTAATTGTTGTTGCATTGCAACGGCAGCGGAACGCGTGTAGTATGCAACAGAGATAAGTTTACACTAATCTTAGTTATACGAAAGCCTCCGCACACAGCGGAGGCTTTTTAGTAGACTCCCGACCAAAATTGATCAAAGATTTTACCACCACCTGAAAATACTTTTTATGCAAAGCTTCAGAACAGAACTCGAAAATCCCATTGTAGAACAGGATATTATCGACCTGGAGAAAAAGATCCGCCTGTTCCGTGAAGGAGCGATTACGGATGAAAAATTCCGTAGCCTCCGCCTGGCGAGAGGGGTGTATGGTCAGCGTCAGCCTGGTGTGCAAATGGTGCGCATCAAATTACCCTATGGTAAAATGACCCTGCAACAGTGGAAAAAAATTACAGAAGTATCTGATGAATATGCTACCAGCAACCTGCACCTGACTACCCGTCAGGATGTGCAGATCCACTATGTGAGCCTCGAAAGAACACCGGAACTGTGGCATAAACTGGAGGAGGATGAGATCACCATCCGTGAAGCCTGCGGCAACACCGTCCGCAACATAACAGCCTCCGACCGCGCCGGCATAGACCCTGAGGAACCATTTGATATTACACCTTACGCCGACGCTACTTTCCGCTATTTCCTGCGCAACCCTGTCAGCCAGGAAATGGGACGTAAAATAAAAATCGCCTTCTCTTCTTCTGAAAAAGACACTGCCTGGGCCTTTATGCATGATTTCGGCATGATACCCAAGGTAAAAATCATTGACGGAAAAGAAGTGCGTGGTTTCAAAGTGCTGGTAGGTGGCGGTTTGGGTGCACAACCCTTCCTGGCCAAAACGGTATATGAATTCCTGGAAACAGATCTGCTGATTCCTTATATCGAAAACGTGCTGCGGGTGTTTGACCGCCATGGTGAAAGAACCAGCAGAAACAAAGCCCGTATGAAATTCCTCATCCAGAAAATAGGCATGGAGGAATTTGAACGCCTGGTAAAAGAAGAGTACAAAGCGGTTAAAGTCAAAAGTGTACCGGTAGATGCCGATGCATGGGTACAAACAACACCACCGCCGGTGCCCGCTTCATTGCCGGCTTACAACATCAAAAATCCTCAGAAATACGAGGCCTGGAAAAAGACCAACGTCTTCGAACAGAAACAGAAAGGATATTACGGCGCTTATGTCAAAATCACACTGGGCAACATCGGCTCTGCCGTTAGCCGCCAGCTGATTGAAGCCCTGCGGCCTGTAATAGCTGACGATGTAAGGGTGACTGCCAACCAGGGCCTGCTCCTGAAATATATTTTGCCTGAACATCTGCCTTATGTGTACAGCGCACTGGAAGATGCAGGCTTTGCTGAACCTGGATTTGACAGCATCGCCGATATCACGGCCTGCCCCGGCACGGATACCTGCAACCTGGGCATCTCCAGCAGCACTGGTATCGCTAAAGTGCTGGAATCCGTGATCACAGACGAATTCCCGGACCTGATTTACAATAAGGACATCAAAATAAAGATCAGTGGTTGTATGAATTCCTGCGGCCAGCATGGTATTGCCAGCATTGGCTTCCATGGTTCTTCCCTCAAAAGCGGAGGGAAGGTGCTGCCGGCCCTGCAGGTGCTCCTTGGAGGAGGTATCGTAGGTGATGGTGTTGGACGGGTGGCCGACAAGGTGATCAAAGTGCCTAGCCGCCGCGGTCCCGACGTATTACGCAGCCTGTTGCATGACTACGAAATCAACAGCCGGGAACATGAGCTGTTTAACCAATACTACGACCGTCAGGGTGAAAAATATTTCTATGAACTGCTGAAACCACTGGCAGACGTCAGCAGCCTCACTCCGGGCGACTTCATCGACTGGGGACAGGCAGAAGACTATGCTACCGCTATCGGAGTAGGAGAGTGCGCCGGTGTGATCATCGATCTGGTAGCTACCCTGCTGCTGGAAGCAGAAGAGAAACTGGAACTGTCTGCTGCAGCTCTCGCCAATGGCGCCTTTGCAGACGGTATCTACCACGCCTACTCTTCTTTTGTACAGGGCGCCAAAGCACTGCTGCTCGGTGAAGCAGTCAGCGGTAATACGCAGATCGGCATTATCAACGACTTCGAAAAACATTTCGTTGCTACCGGCAAGTTCAGCTTTGAAACAGACTTCAAAACACTGGTACTGCAGATTAACGCCAACGAGCCTACGGAAAGTTTTGCTAAAACCTATTTCCAGCAGGCACAATCTTTCTACAATGCAGCACAGGTTTACCGCCGGAAAAGCAGTGAACCGGTACAGGCATAATTGTTCATCATTTAATACAACATCTCATGCAGCACATACAACCTAAACTTACATTGGTAGGCGCCGGCCCCGGAGACCCGGAACTGATAACCGTGAAAGGCCTGAAAGCCATACAGGAAGCCAGGGTGATCCTCTATGATGCCCTGTCCAGCAACGAACTGCTGGAATATGCTCCGGCTAACTGCCTCCGTCGTTTTGTAGGTAAACGTGCTGGCATGCATGTATATTCCCAGGATGAAATTAACCGCATGATTGTAAAATATGCGCTCAGCTACGGAAGCGTGGTAAGGCTTAAAGGCGGCGATTCTTTCGTGTTTGGCCGCGGTCAGGAGGAAATAGCTTTTGCCCAGCAGTTTGGCATCACGGCAGAAGTAGTACCGGGTATTTCCAGTGCTATTTCTGTCCCTGGTGTCAACAAAATCCCCGTCACCGCCCGCAACGTCAGTGAGGGCTTCTGGGTTATCACCGGTAACACCCGGCATGGCAACCTGTCCCGCGATCTGGACTACGCCATTCAGGCCAATACTACCGTGATCATTCTGATGGGAATGAGCAAACTGGCTGAAATAGCCGGTATCTTCAACGCCCGTGGTAAAGGAGATACACCAGCTGCCATCATTCAAAACGGTACCTTGCCTAATCAGCAGCTGGGAATGGGTAAAGTGTCTGACCTCGTGGAAATAGCCGCCGCCCAACAGCTGTGCAATCCCGCCATCATCGTGGTAGGAGAGGTAGTACGTTTCCATGAAAACTTCGCTGCCCTGCAAACCAGGATCGTCGATGAACTTAAAATTGCTGTATAATGGAAAATCAGTTATTCCCGGTATTTTTTAAGCTGAACCGCCTGCATGTACTGGTAGTGGGCGGTGGCAACATCGGACTGGAAAAAGCGCAGGCCATGCTGCAGAATTGCCCTGAAAGCAATATCACCATCGTGGCCCTCGATTTCCTTCCCGAACTGGAAGAAGTAGCGCATCATTATCCCAATGTGGAACTCATCCGCAAACCCTTTTCCTGCGGAGATCTGCTGGGTAAGGACCTGGTGGTCGCTGCCACCAACGACCATGCGCTCAATTATGCTATCTGGGAAAAAGCCAAAGGCAGTAAGGTACTGATCAATGTAGCAGATACACCGGAGCTCTGCGATTTTTACCTGGGCTCTATCGTACAAAAAGGCAACCTGAAAATAGCCATCTCCACCAATGGTAAATCACCCACTGTGGCCAAACGCCTCAAACAGGTGCTCCAGGAGGCCCTCCCTGATACCCTCGATGATGTGCTCAATAAACTCTATATTATCCGGAATAAACTGAAAGGTGATTTCACTGCCAAGGTGAAACAATTGAATAATATTACAGATGTATTAGTAAAACCGAACCACTGATGCATATGCAGAATAACCTATGCCAACTATACAATATTCTTTTGTTAACCCTTTAATACTTCCATTAATACCCTTGCCTGATTGTGATGGTCATCTTTGGCCCCGTAAAGTAGTGTTACCCGATGGTGCAGGGCTTTTTTCCTGATCGCTTCCAGCATTGTTTGTTTCTCCTCGTCGGCCAGTTCATCCATATATTTTGTCCGAAACGCGGGATATTTTTCAGGTTCATGATTAAACCATTTCCGCAGTGTTTCGCTGGGAGCGATCTCTTTCAGCCATTCGTCTACATGTGCATGTTCTTTGGTAAGGCCACGCGGCCATAGCCGGTCTACCAGGATGCGGTAGCCATCATTTTCTGAAAAATCGTCATATACACGTTTGATCTGTATCATATCCCCATTAACCATTCCGTGTTGGAAAAAGTTTTACGTATTATCTTTACCGTTATGCAAAATAATCAGGAAATCATCAACGCTACAGTAGCGTATGTTAAGGCTACGCTGGAAGGAGCAGAGGGCGGTCACGACTGGTGGCATATTCACCGGGTATGGCGACAGTCACGGCATATCGCTGCACAGGAATCAGTGGACATGCTGATCGTGGAGCTGGGTGCATTATTACATGATATTGCCGACTCCAAATTTCACAATGGAGATGAAAACATCGGTCCGGCAAAGGCTACTGCCTTTATGGAATCGCAGGGCCTTTCTCCGGAAGTGATAGATCATGTGGTGAATATCATCCGGTATATTTCCTTCAAGGGAGGATTTACTGACAAAACATTTTATTCTCCGGAACTGGGCGTAGTACAGGATGCCGACCGTCTCGATGCTATCGGCGCCATCGGTATCGCCAGAGCTTTCAGCTATGGCGGATTTAAGAACCGGGCTATCTATGATCCCACCATTACCCCTAAACCGTCTGCGTCCAAAGAAGAATATAAAAACAATACAGCCCCCACCATTAACCATTTCTACGAAAAACTGCTGTTGCTGAAAGATCGTATGAATACGAACACCGGCAAACAACTCGCAGAAGAAAGGCACCGGTTTATGGAGATTTTTCTGGAACAGTTTTACCGGGAGAACAGTGATTTATATGACACTGCTGATGTTCCTGATGGGCGGAGATAATTGTAGCGCGTGAAGAAATACCACTGAGTATTTTAAATAAAAACGGGGCCGTCTCAAAACAAGAGGCGGCTTCTTTTTTATAAATTCCAGTTGTTATAATGATTCTCCAGTTTCCATTTTTAGAAGTGAAGGGTTAACCTGATTTTATGCTGTTTTCTTTCTAAGATTGTGTGCCATAGCCATTAATCCCATTTCGATTGACACTTTATCCATCCCTTTTAGCATAAATCTTTTAAAGCCATGATTATGCTTAATATTTGCGAAGACAGATTCCACGTCATGGCAACGTTGTTTACGCTTCTGTATTCCTTTTCTTCCTTTTAATCGTTTGTCAGCCAGCGCCTTAAGACGATTTAGATTATGATTTACTTCTATGATGCGATTTGTTTGTTGATCATGACACATCTGCCGTAATGTACATCCTTCGCATGTTCTGGCTTGATAAGTAGTTATTGTTTGCCCGTAACCGTTTTTAGTTGTTTTTGGGAACGTACTTTTTCTACGCATTCGCTGGCCGGCAGGGCAGATATAGTGGTCCTTTTCAGCATTGTAGGGTAGGTTTTGGGCCTTGAACATTTCCCTGGTTTTAGTTGACCGGTGCTGGTTGCGATCGAAGGAAGCATGCTTAACATAAGCCGTAATTCTCCTGTTTTCCAGCCATTGATAGTTCTGTTCGCTGCCATACCCTGCATCCGCTGTAATATTGGCGGGCACTCGTTTATATAACCGTATATACTGCAGGAGATGACTGATTAAAGTTGATGTATCCGTGGACTGCTGATGAAGGCTGTAATTGACGATGTATTGATTATTAGTACTTATCTGGAGATTATAAGCTGGTTTAAGCTGACCATTCTTCATATGATCTTCCTTCATACGCATAAAGGTAGCGGCGGGATCTGTTTTGCTATAGCTATTGCGGTTAGAGCCTATTATTTGTTCCTGTTGCTCATACTTATCCAACGCTGAAGGCCAGTTACGGTGAGCATATCCCAGCTTTTGTCTGATCCGCTTGTCTATGGGTTTTTCTTTGAGGGCGTCATTGATGGCCGCTATTGTTTTACTGACTTTTTCACTGTCGATTTTGTCATATCCGGATGGGTCCGTATCATCACCCAATTCTGAAGCTGCCACTGATTGTGCATATTTCCACAAGTCATTAAGCTGCTGTTTTATTTTTTCTTTACTGTACTTAATGCCATTGCTCCATACAAAACTGTAGCGATTTGCCTGCGATTCTATCTTTGTCCCGTCAGTGTACAGTTCTTTTATGTTCAGTAAGCCTTCTTCGCATAACAACAATACCACCTGGGTGAATATAGGTTGTAATACCTTTTGCAAGCGTTCACCACGGAACCTGTTGATCGTATTATGATCGGGTTTACTCATACCACTAAGCCACATAAAGTGGATGTTCTGGCCTAGTGCCTCCTCTATTTTACGGCTACTGTAAATGTTATTTATATAAGCGTAAATAAGGACTTTCAATAACATCCTGGGATGGTAACTGCTGGTTCCTCCTGCTTTATAACGCTTCAGCAATAAAGTTATATCGATCTTTTCTATTACGTCATCCACCACACGAACTGGGTGATTCTCGGCTATCAGATCCCCAATCTCGGGAGGGAAAAGCATAGCCTGGTGCTGCTGATTGGCTTTAAAGACTACTGATAGTGTTTTTCCTTTGGGCATACTATAAAAACGGAAAAAGCTACCCCGCAGATTTCCCCCCCCAAAAAAAACAGAAGGGAGTGTCTTTTGAGACACCCCCGTTTTACTTATTTCTTATCTATTTCCTGCTGAATCTTGGCTTCAATCTTCGCTTATCAGGAACATCAGCAGTATCCTATAAATCACAGTTACGGTTTATCAAAAAACAGTGCTTTCAGCTCATCTGCATCTTCCGGTTTCATTTTTCCACCGAGGATCAGGCGGAGCTGGCGGCGGCGGAGTGCGCCTTCATATAATCTTTTTTCCTCTTCTGTGTCAGTAATGATGCTGGGAACGGGTCTGGAATTGCCATTGGGGTCCAGCGCCACAAATGTCATAAAAGCTTCATTTGATTTGTAGCGGTATTGTTGCACCGGATCTTCTCCCCAAACACGCATATGTACTTCCATGGAAGTGTTAAAGGCACGGCTTACTTTTGCTTCGATATGTACTACGTTGCCCAGTTTAATGGGATTTTCGAATGAGATGTTGTCCACTGAAGCAGTAACCACGGGGGCGCTGCAATGTTTCATACAGGCCAGTGCAGCGGCGATGTCCATCCAGTACATCAGGCGGCCTCCCATGAGGTTGCCGAATGTATTGGTATCATTGGGTAAAACCAGTTCCGTCATCTGTATGAGCGAGTCCTGCGCTCTCTTAGGCGTTAAAGTCATCTTTTATTTATGTATTTCGGATATTTATGTATTTCGGACGCAAATTTACAGTTTATATTACTAAGGAACGAAAAGCTTATCCAGGTTATGGTGTGCGGATGCAGGTTTTTAACAAATAATTTCCATCACTTGAAAATTCTTTAAAACCCACTGTGGTTCAATGATAAGAGCTAAAGAGAAACCCTCAAAAATTAACAAACAAATAAAGCCACTGCGTAAAAAACTTGGGAGCGAAGCAAATTTGTGTAACTTTGCATGACCTCCGGAAGTAGTTTACTTGACAGGTATAACACCAAATGCAATCTGGCACTTCCTCCTTAATAGGTCAAGTATCTTTAGCTGAATTTTAGTTTTTATGGCAAAATATATCTTCGTTACGGGAGGTGTTACTTCCTCTTTGGGTAAAGGAATTATAGCTGCTTCGCTGGCAAAACTGTTGCAGGCACGCGGCTTTAGAGTGACTATTCAGAAGTTCGATCCATATATCAACGTGGATCCGGGAACGTTAAACCCTTATGAGCACGGGGAATGTTACGTAACAGAAGATGGTGCCGAAACCGATCTGGACCTGGGGCACTACGAGCGCTTTCTGAACACGCCTACTTCTCAGGCTAACAACGTTACTACTGGTCGTATTTACCAGACTGTTATCAACAAGGAAAGAGAAGGTGCCTACCTGGGCAAAACCGTACAGGTAATCCCGCACATCACCGACGAAATCAAACGTCGTATCCTCCTGCTGGGTAAAGATGGTAAATATGATATCGTGATCACTGAGCTGGGTGGTACTGTGGGTGATATCGAATCACTCCCTTACATCGAGGCAGTTCGTCAGTTGCAATGGGAACTGGGTGAAGAAGACTGTCTGGTAGTACACCTGACACTGATTCCTTACCTGCGTGCGGCTAAGGAACTGAAAACCAAGCCTACACAGCACTCTGTACGTTTGCTGAGCGAATATGGTGTTCATCCTGATATCATTGTATGCCGTACGGAAGAACCGATGTACCGCGATCTGAAGAAAAAAATCGCCCTGTTCTGTAATGTGCAGGTAGATGCGGTAATCGAGGCTAACGACGTGCCTACCATTTATGAAGTGCCATTGGAAATGATGCGCGAGAAACTGGATGTTTCCGTTCTGAAAAGACTGAACCTGCCAGTGGAAAAAGAGCCTGAACTGGCTAAATGGCGCGAATTCCTGGACAAACTCAAATATCCCAAATCCAAAGTGACCATCGGTCTGATTGGTAAATATGTAGAGTTACAGGATGCTTACAAGTCTATTCTGGAATCATTTATACATGCCGGTTCTCTCAATGAGTGCAAGGTGATTGTACAGAATATCCATTCTGAGCACCTTACACCGGAAAACGTATGTGAGAAACTGAAAAACCTGGATGGTTTGCTGGTTGCACCAGGCTTTGGCCACCGTGGTATTGAAGGTAAAATCACAGCTATTCAGTATGCCCGCGAAAACAGCCTGCCTTTCTTCGGTATCTGTCTGGGTATGCAGATGAGCGTGGTAGAATTTGCCCGCAACGTACTGGGTTGGAAAGATGCGCACTCCGTGGAAATGAACCCCGACACTGCACATCCGGTGATCAACCTCATGGAAGAACAGAAAAAAATCACCGCTAAAGGCGGTACCATGCGTTTGGGGGCTTATGCATGTGAACTCAAACCAGGTTCCAAAGCTGCAGAAATCTATGGCGGCGCAGCGGTGATCAGCGAAAGACACCGTCACCGTTACGAGTTCAACAACGAATATCTCGAACAGATCGAAAAGGCGGGTATGATGCCTTCTGGTAAAAACCCGGAAAGCGGCCTCGTAGAGATGATCGAAATACCGGGACATCCGTTCTTCGTAGGTTCCCAGTTCCACCCTGAACTGAAAAGTACAGTGGAAAGTCCGGCACCGCTCTTTGTTTCCTTTATTAAGGCTGCCAAACAATACGCGGAAAACAAAAACGGTAAGACTAAACTGGCCGAGGAAAAAATCGCCCAGTAATATTTACATATTTAATTATTTTTCAATTTATTGTTTAAAATGCAGCGGATTTATTCGCTGCATTTTAAATATATAATCATCACATAACCAATGGTAGCGGTCATTTTCACCTGCATTAAAGTGGGTTTTACCTACTTAACAGTGGTTTCACCTAAAAAGGGGTGTTCAAATGATAAATCATGCTTACCTTTGCTGCCTAAATTTTAATTGCATTTCATGGATAGAAATTCGGTTATTGGGTTTTTACTGTTAGGTGTTTTACTGGTTGGATATATTTTCTTTAACCAGAAACAGCAGGTAAATATCGCCAAGGAGAAAGCCCGGCAAGATTCCATCGCTAATCTTAACAAGCCTAAAGCACCAGTTGCTGACTCTCTGACACTTGCGGGTAACGGCGGAACGCTGGACTCGGCACACCAGGCCCAGCTGGCCGGAGAATTCGGCCTTTTTGCCGCTGCTGCGGTAGCACCGGTGCAAACTACCGTTATGGAAAATGATGATGTAAAAGTCACTTTCTCCAATAAAGGTGGTCAGCCTGTTAGTGTTCAATTAAAAAAATTCAAGACTTCTGAAGGAGGTCCTTTAATGCTGGCACAAGGTTCTTTTAACCGCCTTTCCGTGGAAGTGCCTGCCAGCGCCAATAAAGTGCTGAGCAGCTCCGACCTGTTTTTTACCGCTGGTCAGGTACAGAAACTGGCTGACGGCGCACAATCTATCAGCTATCGCCTGAATACCACCAACCCGGCTGTCTACCTCGAGTTTGTATATTCCATCAAACCAGGCAGCTATATCGTGGATTATAATGTTCATGCAGTTGGTTTCCAGAACATCCTGCCAGGTAATCAGCATTACCTGACCCTGCAGTGGAACAGCCAGAATGACAAACAGGAGCATGACATGGAGAACGAGCGCCTCAACAACCAGGTGCACTACATGTTCAGCAACGATAAACACGACTACTTCACCTTACAGCGTACCAGCCATGAAAAACTGGACAACAAGCTGAAATGGATCAGTGTTAAACAACAGTTCTTCAACACCACGCTGATCGCTAAAAACGGCAGTTTCGACGCGGCAGACGTGAACACCAAAGTACCGCAGAGCGGCAACATCGTAGGACAGGCGTTTACTTCCCTGCAAATACCTTACAACCGCGCCAATGATTTCTCTTTCCCAATTGAAATCTACTACGGTCCTAACCACTACAAAACCCTGAAGTCTTTTGACCTGGGCCTCGAAAAGATCATCCCACTGGGCTCCGGTATCTTCGCTTTTGTAAAATATGTGAACAAATGGATCATCATTCCGGTGTTTAACTTCCTGAGCGGATTTATCGGCAACTACGGTCTGATCATTATCCTGCTCACCATCTTCATCCGTCTGCTCATCGCTCCTTTCACCTACCAGAGCTATGTGTCTCAGGCCAAAATGAAAGTGCTGAAGCCGGAAATCGATGAGCTGCGCGCCAAATACGGCGACGACCAGCAGGGATTTGGTGTGGAACAGATGAAACTGTTCAAAAGCGCCGGTGTAAACCCACTGGGTGGCTGTTTACCAGCCCTGTTACAGTTACCGATCCTGGTAGCGATGTACAGCTTCTTCCCGTCTTCCATCGAGCTGCGTCAGGAAAGTTTCCTGTGGGCCAAGGATCTGTCTACTTACGACTCTATCCTGAACCTGCCGTTCAACATACCTTTCTATGGTAACCACATAAGCCTGTTCACCATTCTGATGACCATCACCAGCTTGATCCTGGCCTTCTACAACCGTGGTATGACCGATCAGAGCAATCCGGTGATGAAATATATGCCTTACGTCATGCCTATCATGCTGTTGGGTATCTTCAACAGACTGGCTGCCGCACTGACCTTCTACTATTTCCTGTCCAACGTGATCAGTATCCTGCTGCAATGGGTGCTGCAGACATTTGTCATCAACCACGACAAAATCCACGCACAGATCCAGGAAAACAAAAAGAAACCGGTCAGCAAATCCAAATGGCAGGAGAAGCTGGAAGAGGTACAACGCCGCCAGCAGTCAATGCAACAGCAACAGAAGAAGAAATAGTTTTCTGTCTGATATAGTAATTAATTAGTGAGAGCCCTCAGCAATTATGCTGGGGGCTTTTGCATCAACCCGATAGTGAATATGAAGAAAAGCTTGTTATTGATGTTGCTGGCAGGTGGAATGTCAGAGGCCTATGCCCAGGACACCATTCCCAATGCAGTCAGCATTCAGCAGACCGTTAATTATCTCGCCTCCGACAAACTGAAAGGAAGAGGTACCGCCGAAAAAGGTGGAAGAACAGCCAGCCGTTATGTGGCCCGGCAGTTTAAAAAACTGGGCCTGAAGCCGGTGAATGGCAACAGTTATTTCCAGGATTTTACTTTCGACCGGAATGCCCATAAAAATATTCCCAGCCGAAATGTACTGGCATGGCTGGATAACGGTGCCGCCCGTACGATCATCATTGGAGCGCACTACGATCACTTGGGTACTGCTGGCCTGTTCGATGGTAAATATCCCATTGGGCAGATCCACAACGGTGCTGATGACAATGCTTCCGGAGTAGCAGGCCTGCTCGAACTGGCACGCCATTATGTGAAAAATGCCGGAAAAGAGCCTTTTAACTTCCTGTTTATTGCTTTTGGCGGGGAAGAGCTGGGCCTGCAGGGTTCTAAATATTATACTGCTCATCCGTTGATGCCGTTGGATAAAGTACATTTTATGCTGAACATGGACATGATTGGCCGGTATAATCCCGAAAGAGGTATCGGTATTGGTGGTTTCGGCAGCGCGCAGGAGTGGCCGGAAGTGTTTAAGGAGATACAGCAACCAGGCATTAAATATTTCACAGATGCGGCCGGCAAAGGGGCTTCCGACCATCACAACTTTTATATGAGCAAGGTGCCGGTCCTGTTTTTCCATACCGGCGGGCACGATGATTACCACAAGCCGACGGATGATGCCAATAAGTTACAGGCTGCTGCAGAAGCGGGGATCCTGCAACTGGGCATACAGCTGATCAACAGGGCTATGACATTTGGTGAATTACACTATGTAGGCGAAAAGTAATCAGTCAACCGGTTCTACCTCATACAAGGGGCTGAACAGATAAATACGTTTAGACGCTACCTCTTCACAGCGGTAGCGTTTTCTTATTCTTTCCCCTTTGCGGAAGATGCGGCCGTCTTTGGTTTTAAAGAGCTGGTTCTGCGGAAGTTGTTCTACGAGGAAATGAGTTTCTTTTTTTGCATCATAGTTCCGGAGCACCCGCATCAGGTTTTCATCGGAACAGGAACTGGCAGCAGGATTCATCATGCTTTTCCGGACAGCCTGCTCTACATCATGCGGGAGGTAGTTTTTTCCCACAAAATCACGCAGGATAACGGAATATTCGTGTTTCCATTCTTTTCCATGTGCCAGTACCCGGTTGGCGTATTTGTTGAAAGTGGTGAGGTGGGCAATTTCGTGGAGTAGGGTAAGGAGAAAAGAATATTTGTTCAGCGATCCGTTGATGCTGATACGGTGTCCTTTTCCATTTCCGTCCGGATGACGGTAGTCACCCAGTATGCTTTGCCTTTCGCGGGTGATGGTAAGGTGTACTTTGTACATGTGCAGAAATTCCATCACCTGCTCGAAGGTGCCATCGGGCAAATAGGACGCTAATGCATGCAGAGGCGCCTCTTTTTTCACTACAACTACTTTTTAAGCCTGGTAAGCCGGAAGAGGCTCCATGTTTCAAATACAGTATACACCAGGTACAGCGACAGCAGCATAAAGATTGTCGGCTTGCTGACATTGGGCCGGTAGCTCAGCACGTATATGGCGATGCCGATTACGCATAACATCAGTTTGCTGAGGGTGGAGCCGTATACGGCCCGGATAAATGCGTTGTGGTTGGCAGAAGCGAGCCCTTTGCGGCCCATAAGGTAGGAGGCCAGGGTGATCAGGGCCATAGCCAGGTTGCCGGCCATCAGCACATACACATGTGAGCCAATGTCCAGCAACCGGGGCTTGAAAAGTATGATCAGGCCGTTTAAAACTCCAAAAACGGAAAATAATCTGATTAAAAATCTATCGCTCATTACCGACGGGTGTCTTTTATAATTTGCCACAAAAGTATGGCTAAAGCCAATAAAGAAAAAATGATCAGGAATACAGGGAACCGCCAGCCAATTTTCTGGTCCAGTTTGTACCCAGCAAATACGCCTAACCCTAATGTGGTCATCATCTGAAAAGCCAGCCCGGCATAGCGTAGTACCGGATTACGCTTATTCGGCTTCCTGGAGGACGGATTTTCCATGTTTATTGTTTTCAGGCATCTCATCGCCCATGTAGCAACGGCCGTTGAACTTGGCGCTCGGCTCCATTTCAAAATGAGCTGTGTATACGTCGCCTTTTACAAGTGCATTCCCTTTCAGGAACAGCAGTTCTTCCACTCTGATAATACCGGTCACCTTACCCAGGATGTCTGCACTCTGACATACCAGGTCACCGATAATATCACCTTCCGGACCTACTACGATCTTGGCTTTGGTTGATACCAGTCCGTTTACTTGTCCATCTATGCGGATATCACCCTCGCATACGATATCTCCCTGGATAGTAGTGCCACTGCCGATAATGTTCACAGTGGAAGTTGGTAACATGGTCTTACTGTCACCCTTAGAGTTTGATTTGTTATTAAACATAGGTTTTCAGGTTTTTCAGCTTTAATGATGTAAGATAATTAAAATATGTAATTATTTAGTTATTTGACTAATGGTTACTAGTGGATATGGAATACCCCGAACTATCAAAAAACAATTCCAATGACTATAATTCTCCGATAAAGACTTAATACGTGCTGTTATCTACTTTGGGCACTTTTAGTATAGTAGTGTCCAATTGACCCGTGAAATCCCCGTTGATTACCTGTTTCATGTTTTTCAGGTAAAGGTCTCTTTGATTAATGGCTGTTTCCAGGGAGTCGGCCCTCATTTTCAGATGGATAAACTCCTTGCGCTGTTTCAGGTCTCCATAGCCTGGGATATAGTATCGTAATGGTGTAAATACAATGGTTGCCACTGTAATGGCTACCAGCAACACAAACAGGGTGCTCAAAGCGATATAAACACTCATTCTGGATAGTTTAAAGGACGTAACTTCTTCGTAGGTATCGTCATTCATAATTACCAAACGGTACTTATGACTCAGTTTTTCCAGGTTTCTTCTGTTGTTTTTTTTCCCCTTCTTCGCCATGTTTAGGTAGTACTTGTAGAGATTTATTCGTTTTCAGGCGGCTAAAGTTAATCAATCCCACCAATTGATCCACTATTTTATCATATCTTTAAAATATTTTTTCAAACAAACAGTTATATAATAGAGCCTATACACCCTGGCATACATGAATTGCTATAAATCGCTACGTCGTTATCCGGTTTTATTTTTTTTATCGTTGTGCATAGGATCTCCGGCGGTTATGGCACAAATCAAGCCCCGTAATCCGGCACAACAGCAGCCATCGCAGCAGCAACCGCAGCCCCAGAGCAACCAGGCCAACAGGCCGGTTGTTAAACCCCTCTTTAAACCTAAAGAGCGTGTGGTACAGGACCGTCGTCCCCCGTCTGAAGTGATGCTGGAAAAAAAGCCCTGGAATTTTAAGCGCAAGTTCTTCCAGAACCTGGCGACCCGTTATAACTATTATTTCCACGCCCGGGTAAAACTGGATAAAGTAGTGAAAACCGTCAACCGCGACGGTCAGGACAACTATAATGTATTACTACCGTTTTATCCTACCACCCTGCAAAGCAAGGGGTATAGCAAAACGGAACTCGACTCTGTCATCGAAAAAACCAATATGGCCATCCAGCTCCACGACCCCAGAGGGAAGTGGATAGATGACTGTTTCCTGCTGATGGGCCGCGCCTATTTCTATGAAGGAGACCTGGAAAATGCCAATAAAACCTTCCAGTATATCAACCTCACCTTCGCTCCCCGGAAAAAATCGGAATATAAAACCGTGGTAGGCGCCAGTGAAAATGATCATATCTCCATCGCTAGCAGAGAAAAAAGAAAAGGTTTCTTCGGCCGCTTCAAACATATATCCGCCCGTAACGATGCCTTTCTCTGGAGAGCCAAGACCCTCCTCGAACAGAAAGAATATGACGAGGTACAGGCCCTGCTGAATATCCTCAGTACAGACCCCAATTTCCCGCACCGTCTGGACGGCGGCCTCGCGGAAGTGCGGGCCTATAGCAACTATATTCAAGGCAGATACCCTGAAACGATAGAACCGCTGAAAATGGCGATCGATAAAAGCCGCGACCGGGTAGCCAAAGCCAGGATGTCTTTTATCCTCGGTCAGCTCTACCTGCAGCAGCATCATCCCGATTCCGCCATGGACCAGTTCAGGGATGTGATCAGCCGTAAACCGGACCCCATGATGGACTTCCAGTCCCGCATCCAGATTGCCAAAATCAATGCGAAAAAAGAAGGAGGCCTGGCCCAAAGCCAGGAAGGGCTGCGGCACATGCTGAGAAAAGAACGCTTTACCCATTTCCGCGATGCGATCTACTATACCATGGGCACCCTCGCTTATCCCGCTGATGCAGAAGCAGCGCTGGGATATCTCCAGAAGTCCCTCAAGGCAGGTGGTGATAATATGGTGCAGCGTACCCTCACCTATAAAGGCATCGCAGATATCTACTACGATCAGCGCCAGTACCTGGACGCTAAAAAATATTATGACAGTACGGCCGGCACCATGACACCCGACTTTGCGGATGCAGCCAATGTCAACATCCGCAAGGCAGTGCTCACAGATGTTGCAGCCAAACTGGCCATTATCCGCCGGGAGGACAGTCTGCAGCGCATCGCCGCCATGCCCGAATCCGACCGGAACATCTTCCTCGCCAAAATGGCCGCTACCCTGAAAACAGCTGCCGCTGAGAAGAAAAAAAATGATGCCATGCAGGCCGCCAATCCGTACGATAATCCCACCTTCGGGATGAACAGCAATGGCGCCTACACCCCTAAAGAAGAAAAGGGTGACTGGTACTTCTATAATCAGGGCAGCAAATCGGCCGGATACTCCGAATTTAAACGCCGCTGGGGCAACAGGGCTGTAGGGGATAACTGGCGCCGCAGCCAGACCGGCACCATCAATCTGGCCAATAACAATAACAACAACGCTCCCACGGAAACTACCGACCCCACCGCCAAAACACCGGAAAATCTGCCTCCGGACAGTATTACCGGTGAACGGCTGGCACAAGGCCTCCCACTGACACCCGAGAAACTGAACGCTTCCCGCAAACTGGACCAGGATGCCCGTTTTGACCTGGGCAAGTTGTATTACGATAAACTCGAAAATTATCCGCTGGCCATAGAAACATATGATTCCCTGCTGCTCAAATACCCCGACCATCCGCGTAAACCGGAGATTTTATACTCCCTCTACGTATGGCACGGAAAACTGAACCACGCAGCAGAAGTAGCTCACTACAAAGACCTGATACTGAAGCAGTACGCCAATACCAACTATGCGGACATCATCCGCTCCGGTGGTAACAGGGATGTGGACCTGGCCAGGAAAAAAGTCATCAGCGCCACCTACGATTCGGCCTATACGGCTTTCCGCGATGGCGACAACGTTACCGCGATGGCTATTAAACGCCGTGCTGATTCTACCTATGGTGTTAATTTCATGCAGAGTAAATTCGACCTGCTGGAAGCCATGATCTTGGTGAAATCAGACACGTTGATCGGTATAGACTCTACCCAGGCTTCCCGTAAGGCGATCCTGGCGGTGATGAACAAATATCCAGGTGATGAGGGTGTCCGCCGCCAAACCCAGGCCCTCCTGGACGCACTGGACCATCGTAATGAGTTGGTTAACTACCTCGCCAAACTGGAAATCAAAAAAGATGTGGATGGTGCCCCGATGGTAGATGAAAATATCTCCATGCGCTATCCCTGGCAAAACCCGCAGCCGGTACTGGTAGATAAACTCAATGGTGCCAAAGCTGCTGCAAAAATCGATTCCGCCCGCATCTCTGATAAAATAGCCGGCGTGGTGCCCAATGCCCCGATCGCGACCGTGGCGCCTGCACCTCCACCCAAGCCATTAACGCCGTATAAACTGGCTGCCGACAACCCTCACTTTGTGGTGCTGTCTTTCCAGCGCGTTTCCAAAGAACTGATGGATGAAGGCCTGAACCAGTTTACCCGCTACAATGCCTCCAAACATGCTACTGATAAAATAGAAGTGGGCAGTTTTGTATTGTCACCTTCCGAAACAATGCTTATTTTCCGCTTATTCCCGAACGAAGACAAGGCACTGAACTATTTCGATGAAATCCGCGAAGAGGCTTCCTCGAGTATTATTCCGCGGATCAGGCCGTCTGAGTACTCCATATTTGTGATCTCCCGGGATAATTTCATTCTGCTCAACAGTACTAAAGACCTTATCGGTTACCGGAAGTTTTTTGCAGATAATTATGTAACACAATAATATATAGCGATTTATACCAGTACAGCGGGCTTTGCCGGAATAATGGAATGTTAAATCCGAAAGCCTGCTGTACCGAAATCAGTAAATCTCTAAATATTTAATAGATTTGTGGGTCAAACTGTTAGTAAACAGGCCTGTTTATTGCTGTTAGAGGCCTTTTATTAAAAACTAATTTTAACAGCCAACGATAGGTCACTGTCCAATTTAAAGCGGCGGTAGCCCGCAAAACAAATTTATATAGCGCATGAAAAAATCGGTGAAAATATTATGGCGTGTAGCGTTTGGTATTTTAACACTGTTCGTTCTTTTAATTTTATTGGTCAATTTCCGGGTCATTGGCAATATGCCTTCGATGGAGGAGTTGGAGAACCCGCGCGCAGCGCTGGCTTCAGAAGTGATCGCTGATGACGGAACCATCCTGGGTAAATACTATCAGGTAGACCGCTCCAGCAGCGATTATAATGAGATCTCCAAAAATGTGATCAATGCATTGATTGCAACAGAAGAAACCCGTTTTTACCAAAACTCTGGTATTGACGCCAAAGGCACCATGGCCATTCCCTTCTATCTGCTGATCGGGAAAAAAAGAGGTTCCAGTACTATCACTCAACAGCTGGCCCTCAACCTGCAGGCAGACAACCTGGGTAAACAACGTGCCACCAATCCTTTAAGCAGGGCTTTTCAGAAACTGCAGGAATGGATCATCGCCGTTAAACTGGAAAGAAACTTCACCAAACAGGAGATTCTGACTCTGTACCTCAATACCGTAGCTTTCGGTGACAACGTATATGGTATCGAAAACGGAGCCCGTACTTTCTTCAGTAAAGATGCCGGCCACCTGTCTATCGAAGAGGCTGCCATTCTGGTAGGGATGCTGAAGGGTAACACCTTGTACAACCCGCGTCGTAACCCGCAGATGGCCCTGGCCCGTCGTAATACCGTTATCGACAACATGGTGGATGCCAACTTTATCACATCAGCCGAAGCGGCTGCCGCCAAAAGCAAACCCATTGTATTACACTATAACAAAATAGACCATAACAAAGGACTCGCTCCTTACTTCCGGGAAGTACTGCGTGATGAGGTGAAAGCCTGGTGTAAAAATCATAACAAAGCCGATGGTACACCGTATAACCTTTACCGTGATGGTCTGAAAATTTATACTACCATCAACCCGCGTATGCAGTTATATGCAGAAGAAGCAGTGGCCCGCCACCTGCAGACGCTGCAGAAATACCTGTCCAGCCAGCATGATGTGAAATCCGGTAGTGTGTGGAAAAAATGGCCGCAGTACCTCGACAAATACACCAAAGAGTCTGATCGTTATAAGGCCATGAAAGAAGAGGATGCTTCTGATGAAGAAATCACCAAAGCATTCAACACTCCTACCAAAATGAAGGTGTTTGCCTGGAAAAGTTTCTCAGAACCTGATCTGAATGAAATGGACACTGTCATGACGCCGCTGGACTCCATTAAATATATGCGTGCCGTATTACAGGCAGGCTTTATGGCCATGGACCCGGAAAGCGGAGAGGTGAAAGCCTGGGTAGGCGGACCGGATTTCCGTTACTTTAAAAATGACCACGTAGCGAAAACCCGCCGTCAGGTTGGTTCTACCTTTAAACCATTCCTGTATTGCTTTGCTATCATGAATGGCATGTCGCCTAATACCATGTTGCCCAATGAACCTATCACCATTGGCAACTGGACATTGACCCGCAACTCTGAAGGAAGCGTAGGTGGCAGTATTTCCATGGCGGGTGCACTAGCCAGGTCGCTGAACCTGGTATCGGCTTACCTGATCAAACAGATCGGCGCCAAAGCGTTTGCCGACTTTGCGCAGAACAAGATAGGCTTCACCAGCAAAATTGAACCGTATCCTTCCATTGCACTCGGGGTTTCCGAAATATCCCTGTATGAAATGCTGCAGGCCTATACCATGTTCCCTGCCAGAGGTATCAATACCAAACCGATTTATATCACCCGCATAGAAGACCGCTATGGTAATATCCTGGAAACATTTGCTCCGGTAAAACGGGAAGTGATCAGCGAGAAGGAATCCTATACCATGGTGAAAATGATGGAAGGCGTATTGCAGCCCGGCGGTACCGGTGCCCGTATGCGTGGTACCTACAAAATGCAGGGCGAAATGGCCGGTAAAACCGGTACCACCAACGATAACACCGATGGCTGGTTTATCGGTTATACCCCTAAACTGCTGGCAGGTGCCTGGGTAGGTTGCGAAAACAACTTTATCCACTTTGCCACCACCGGCATCGGACAGGGTGCCAATACCGGTTTGCCGATCTGGGCCTATTTCATGCAAAAGGTATATGCAGATAATACCCTCAAAGTCAGCGCTGCCGATAAATTCCCGATCCCAGCCAACATGACCGATGAGACTTATTCCAACTTCGATACTAACGTGAAGCCGGGTGCCGAATCAGAAGACATCGGTAATGGTTCCGAATCGGACTATAATACCGGCGCTGGTGCAGAAGATATGTATGCTCCGGCAGACACCAAGCCTGCTCCTCCGGAGACGACGAAACCGAAAGATGAAAAGCCGGTAGCGCCGAAACCTAAAGATGATAATAAAGGAACACCTGCTGCCCCTCCCAAAGCAGTATATCCTCCAAAAAGAGATAGTTAAAAAAAAAGCGGATTACAACTGGTAATCCGCTTTTTTTGTGCCGTTTATCCAATATCCCGATAGGATTACCCTGATATTTTATAGTTTACACGCCAGAACCAACCAAACCAAACCATTAAAAAGTAGTATGCAAAAGCTAACCAAAGCGTTGCTGATAGCAGCGTTGTTGCCCGTTGTGGCCTATGCCCAGGACAGTACCCAATTTATCAAAGGCTCATGGAAGGAGCTGACCGCCAGGGCCCAGAAAGAGCATAAGCCCATTTTTATTGACACGTATTTTGAAGGCTGCCATGCCTGTAAAGACATGGAGGTGAAGGTATTTCCCAGACCGGAAGTAAAGCGGTATATGGAGGAAAACTTCATCTGTACCGGTTACGACGTGTTTAAAGAAGAGTTCGGGATGGAGCTGTGCCGCAAATATTTTATGCGTGGATTTCCTACCTACCTGGTTATCAGTGGAGAAGGCAAGCTGTTGAACCGAGGTGCGGGATATCAGGAGCCGGACAGGTTTATGGCTTTCCTGAAGGAGAATGTTGCGCGTTATAAGGAGGGCCGGTACCTGGCGGGTTTTGGAACCAGCCTGTCTTCTAAGGACCCTGACTTTTACCGGGCTATGTGGAACAAGGATTACAAAGGAGGTAACAAGGAAGAGATAGCTGCTTATCTGGCCAAACAGAAGGATAAGCTGGCAGAATCCTCTTTCAAGGTGATGCAGATGAGCCGGGAGCTGCCTGCCGGTTACCGGGAGTTTTACCTGAAAAACAGAGAGGCTTACCTGGCCCGTTTCGGGGAAGAGCTGAACAATAACATTCTGGACGGCCTGTTAAAGCAGGATATCGCCACGTTGCCGGCTATACTGGATATGACCGTCTTTACTGCTTTCCTGCAAAAACAGCAACAGGTATACGGAGCCGGTGACTGGTCTTATGTGCAGATGTTTTATGCAGAGAACTATCTCTTCAAAAAATGTAAGGATGCAAAGGCGTTTCTGGAGTTTGCGGCCGCCCATCCTGATAAAAATGAGAACAGGGTACGATATATGAATTTTTACATGGGTGCTGATATGGCCAAAGACCCTGCGCTCAAAGCGCTGTATCTGAAATGGGCAGAACCGGTAGTGACAGCTGATGCTAGTCTGGAGACCCTGCAGATGCTGGCTTATATGAGCAAAGGGCTGGATGAGAAGGCACAGGCTAAAAAATATTTTGGCTGGTTAGTAGCGAAGAAGAAGGCCTGGGGCGATGATGCAGTGAGGGAGGAAAAAGAGCTTAGGGATTTAGATATTTAGGGATTTTTTTATTTAGTTATTTAAAATGCAGCGAAGAGCATATTATCTCGCTGCATTTTAAATAACTAAATAAAAAAATCCCTAAATAAAAAAATCTAGTTCAGTGCTTTGTTTACCAGGTCAGCAGCTTCGCTGAGGAGGGTAGCAGACTGTACTTTCAGGCCGCTGGCTTCGATCAGATCTTTTGCTTCTTTGGCATTGGTACCTTGTAAACGTACGATGATCGGAACGTTGATGTTACCGATGGATTTGTAGGCGTCGATAACACCCTGGGCAACCCTGTCGCAACGAACGATACCACCGAAGATATTGATGAGGATCGCTTTTACTTTAGGATCTTTCAGGATGATGCGGAAGCCGGCTTCCACAGTTTGTGCGTTGGCAGTACCGCCTACGTCCAGGAAGTTGGCAGGATCACCACCGCTCAGTTTGATCATGTCCATAGTGGCCATGGCCAGACCGGCACCGTTCACCATGCAACCTACGTTACCGTCGAGTTTTACGAAGTTCAGGTTGTATTTACCTGCTTCTACTTCGGTAGGATCTTCTTCGGTGATGTCGCGGAGTGCTTCCAGGTCAGGATGACGCATCAGTGCGTTGTCGTCGAGGTTTACCTTAGCGTCAACGGCAATGATTTTTTCATCGCTGGTTTTGAATAAAGGGTTGATTTCCAGCATGCTGCAATCCAGTCCTACGTAAGCGTTGTACAGGTTGGTTACAAATTTAACCATGTTTTTGAACGCTTCGCCGCTTAAACCGAGGTTAAAAGCGATGTTACGGGCCTGGAATGGCTGCAGGGCCATGTTGGGTTTTACCCACTCTTTGAATATTTTTTCCGGTGTGTTGTGTGCTACTTCTTCAATGTCCATACCGCCTTCGGTAGAGTACATGATCACGTTCTGACCTTTAGCGCGGTCGAGCAGGATAGACAGGTAAAATTCTTTTACCGGGTTAGGGCCGGGATAATAAACGTCCTGTGCTACCAGTACTTTGTTAACCAGTTTACCAGCTTCGCCGGTCTGGATAGTTACCAGCGTACCACCGAGAATATTGCCTGCAATGGTTTTAACGTCTTCTGCATTTTTTCCTACAGCTACTCCTCTCTGCTCTGTTCCACGGACTTTACCTTTACCGCGTCCACCAGCGTGAATTTGCGCTTTAACCACTGCAAACTCGTTACCGTATTGCACCTTCAGTTGTTTGTACGCCTCGGCCGCCGCTTCTGGCGTATCTACGGGAATGCCTTCCTGTACCGGTACATTATATTTTTTCAACAGTTCTTTAGCCTGGTACTCGTGTAAGTTCATCGCAATAAAATTTGGCGCTAAAATAGGTCATTATGATTTAAATATAAAACTGCAGTCATTTGTGAATTAAAAAATAACTTTGCGCGGGTTTGATTTTTAAACCCGACTTTTAATTAATCGTATTAATCAGATGAGTGAATTAAAGGATCAGATCAAAGAAGCCGGTGACTTTATCAGGAAATTCTGGCAGGAACGCCCTGTAGCAGGCGTTATTTTGGGCAGTGGGCTGGGTAACCTGACCAAGGAAATAGAACGTAGCATAGAAATTTCTTATCGTGATATCCCACATTTTCCTGTGTCAACTGTAGAAGGGCATTCCGGCAAACTGATACTGGGATATATGCAGGGCAAGCCTATTGTAGCCATGGCAGGACGTTTCCACTATTATGAAGGGTTTTCCATGCAACAGGTAACTTTCCCGGTGCGGGTGATGAAGGAGCTGGGTATTCATACCTTATTCATTTCCAATGCTGCCGGCGGCATGAACCCTGGTTTTGAAGTGGGAGATCTTATGATAATCAGAGATCATATCAACCTGCAGCCGGAGCATCCTTTACGCGGACGTAATGATGAAACTCTGGGGCCCCGTTTCCCGGATATGAGCGAACCTTATTCCAAAGACCTGATTTTTGCAGCTTTTCAGATAGCTGCTGCCAACAATATACATTTACATTCCGGTGTATACGTAGGTGTACAGGGCCCTACCTTCGAAACCAGGGCTGAATACAAATACATGCATATCATCGGTGGTGACGCTGTAGGTATGAGTACTGTGCCCGAAGTGATTGTGGCCATACATTCCGGTCTGAAAGTGTTTGCCATGAGTGTGATCACCGATATCGGCATCCGGGAAGAAGAAAATGTGATTACCCATGAGGAAGTGCTGGAGGCAGCACATGCGGCAGAACCCAAGCTAACGCTTATCTTTAGTGAATTAATCCGGCAACTATAAACGTTTTGTCATTTTCGGATGAGGCATCTTCTTATTATCATAGCCCTGCTATTGGCAGGAGGGCATTCTTTAATGGCCCAGTTCAATACCGGGCGTTTCGGCAATATGGGCGGCGGTGGTGGCGGCACCAGCAAAATGCAGCGTGATACCAGCAAACATGATCACGAACCAGACACGCTGACACTGACCTACCGCTATCTCGGTGAACCTACCGATTTCGGCATAGACTCTTCTGTGGCAGACTTTAACACAGACTTCCTGAAAGTGCCGGCCAACTACATGACATTGGGCAACAGCGGTGCTGCTGCCCGTAACCTTATTTTTACGCCTCTTCTGAAACCCGGATTTGATGCCGGTTTTCATTCCTACGATGTGTATGGCTTCACACACGCCAATGCGCGGTTTTATAATACCAACCGCCCATATTCCGAACTGAACTACCTCGTAGGCAGTAAACAGGAACAGGTGATCGGTGTAACCCATACCCAGAACCGTACGGACCGGTTCAACTTTGCGTTTGACTACCGCAAAATAAACTCACCAGGCTATTTCCGGACACAAAACACCAATCACGATACCTACCGGCTCACTGCCCGTTATCAAAGCAAAAACAAAAGGGCCAACACCTACTTCAGCTTCTACTTCAATAAGCTTAATGGTGGAGAAAACGGTGGTATCAAAAATGATTCATTCCTGACCAGTAATCTGTACAAGAACCGTCAGAGTATCGATGTGAACCTGGGCAACCAGGAAGTGACCCAGTATGCCTTTTTCGGTTCCAAAATACCTGTAAAATCGCAGTATAAGGAAACAGGGATCCTGATCCAGCAACAGTACGACTGGGGCCGCGGTGATTCCCTTCATATCAACGACACTACGGACTATTATCGTTATACGCCGATATTCAGGGTGCAATACACCTTCAACTATCAGAACAACGATTACCAGTTCATTGATAACAATCAGGACGCTACTTTTTACACACAGCATTACGGTTTTGATTTTATCCAGGGGGATACCATCACGGCCAGACATCAATGGAAAACGATCTCCAATGACTTGTCGCTGGTGCAGTTTCCTGTATTTGGCAACCTCGGACACTTTATCAACGTGGGAGCCCGCTTCGAAACGATTGCCGGTGTGTTTCTGGATGCCAATATCAATTTTACCAACCTGGCACTGCATGGTGAATACCGGAACAAAACACGTAATAAACTGTGGGACTTCTCTGCCCGCGGAGAATTTTACGTAGCAGGGCAGAATCTCGGTGACTACAGTGTTTCCGGTATGTTGCGCCGTCATATCAACGACCTGCTGGGAGATGTAAAGCTGTCGGTGACCAATGTCAACCGGGAGCCGTCTTATGTGTACAAGTTCTTCAATAGCAGCCGTAATACCTGGTACAACAACACGCTGGCCAAGGAAAATACCACTCAGGTGCAGTTTGCAGCCGAAAACAAAAAGCTGAAATACAACCTGGCGGTCAACTATTTCCTGTTTACCAACTACACTTATTTCAGCGACTATTTCCACAGCGCGCAGTCACCTTCCCTGTTTAACCTCCTGCAGGTAGTGTTCAGTAAGAAGTTCACCATTTCACCGTTCGCCTGGTACATGGATGTTGCTTTCCAGCAGCGTCATGGGGAAGGACCACTGAATGTACCCGCATTCTGGACCCGCAACCGCTTTGCCTTCGAGAAGGTACTGTATAAGAACCTCAACCTGATGACCGGTCTGGAGTTCCGTTATAATACAGACTACTACGCCGACGACTACTCGCCGTTGCTGGGACAGTTTGTTTTACAGAATAATACCAAGGTGAAATATTTTTCTCCGGACATTTCCGCCTTTGCCCATTTCCGTATCAAATCCTTTTCAGCTTTCGTAAGAGCTGAAAACCTGAATACTTTCTTTGCTGAAAATAACCACAGCGCGCCGTTATACCCATATAACAACTTCGCTTTCCGCCTTGGGCTCCGCTGGTGGTTTATCAACTGATTTTCTGCACCTTGTATCCTCAGCGCGTACAAGGTGCAGAAAAATCTCTATTTTGTAGTTTGTTGAACCCGTAATCTATATCTATACTTATGAAACGTATCCTTTCTGTACTGCTGTTGCAGTGTTCTCTTGTATTTATAGCCCATGCCCAGAATGATCCTGTTGATCAGGGTATGGTACAGATTTATGGTAATGAAGAAGGCGCTGCCTGGCTGAATGGCGGTGAACCCTGGCAGACCATTACCAAAGGAAATTATATGGCCATAGAGCACCTGTTCGGAACGCCACTTAAAACAGGTTATGTACGACAGTACTATATACTGATCAGGAGATCAGATAATATGACCTGTGGAGATATTCAGTTCCGTTTCTGGTTTTCCTGGGCCAATAAACCCGGTCATGAGTTTCAAATAAGTAAATGGTGGGGTCAACTTTGGGAAGGAGGTTATACCCTGGTTCAGATTCCTCCTACAATGGCTCAGGCGGTAAAGGCGGGCCTTAATCCCGGCAACCCACCGGATTGGTTCTGGAGAATTGATGGCCGCATCATCGGATGTGGTTCAGACAAATTTACTTCTGCCAAGATCTCTGCCATGTATTTGAGGGCAATAGATTATTATCAGGGGAACACACCGGATGTAAAACTCAATGAAGATGGAAATGTGACGGTGGGTACCCGGTATGTACTGGGAGGTACTTATGGAGATATTGCTGTGAGAAATGGTAATGTCGGCATTGGCTCCTATAATCCGCAGGCCAAGCTGGCAGTAGATGGCACTATCATGGCCAAAAGAGTAAAGGTGACCCAGAATGCAGCTGAGTGGCCTGATTTTGTTTTCCATCCGGATTATGCGCTGCCTTCTTTAGATAGCACTGCTGCTTTCATTACGGAAAACCGTCACCTGCCGGGAATTCCGTCTGCACAGCAGATCGCACAAAACGGGCTCGACCTCGGAGAGATGAACAAATTGTTGCTGCAGAAAGTGGAAGAACTCACCCTACACCTGATTCAGCAGAAAGGAGAAAATGAGGCATTAAAGGCAAGAGTAGAGCAATTGGAGCAAGGGCAGGCATCTCCCCGTAAAAAGAAAAAAACAAAACGCTAACCGAATGTTAAAATAACCGGCGCATCCGGAATTTCATCCTCGTGATGATGAAAGACAATTTATTGTAGTATTTTTGTAATTCATCATGAAACGTTTTCTCGCCATATTTTTTGCTGTCCTGTACACGCTGCTTACCAGCGGGTTTACGGTCAACGTGCATTACTGCATGGGCAAACTGGCGTCTGTAAAGCTGCAGAGCGATTCCGATAAGGATCAGTGCAAGCGTTGCGGAAGGCCGGTAAAAAGTATGGACTGCTGTAAAAACGAGGTGAAATTCTGCAAGGTAACGACCTCCCATCAGGCGGCCAAAGCCCTGCAGCAGGATGCACCGGTTACCATGGATCTGCAGCTGCCCGTAAGAATTCTGCAGACTCCGGCCCTGTCTGTAACAGACATCCGTCTCACAGGTTATCCCCACGATCCACCCGGGCCCAACCTTCACACGCCCGTTTTCCTCCGGAACTGCTCATTTCTGATCTGATACAGCCTGTTTCTGTTGTTTCCCACATCGTGGAAACACACAAGCATTGCTGTAATTTTTTAATTTATAAATATTCAGATCATGAAAGCATTATCCATTCTCTTAGTTGCATTGGGTTTAACTTTTGGCGCTCAGGCGCAATATAAAAAAGCCAGCTTACAGGCTTCCGGCCTTACCTGCGCCATGTGTTCACGCGCTACCCTGGAATCTCTTCAGACATTACCCTTTGTTGATAAAATTGATACCGATTTAGATAATACTACCTTTATCTTACACTTTAAACCGGGCGCTGCAGTGAACATCGATGCCATCAAACAGAAAGTGGAAGATGCCGGTTTTTCTGTAGGTAAACTGGTGGTGACCGCTAATTTCGACGAGGTAAAAGTTCAGAACGACACCCACGTGCCTTTTGCCGGCAGTACCCTGCATTTTATGCATATCAAAGACCAGGTGCTGAATGGTGATAAAGACATTACTGTCATCGATAAGGACTTCGTTTCTTCCAAACAGTTCAAAAAATATTCAACTGAAACAAGTATGCCCTGTTATAAAACAGGAATAATGGCAGATTGCTGCAAGCCCCACGAAGCAAACGCTTCCAAAAGGGTTTATCATGTAACCATTTAACACTATCTTGTTTTCGGTATGCGCAAACTTTTAATCGTGGTCATTGCCCTGTGTGGCATCGGCCAGGTAACAACAGCACAGGAATTATACGTCAATACAGAACCGGCCAGCAATATGCCGGCCAACTCAATGGGTATCCGGCTTAGCAATAAGTTTTTTAAAATGGAGCACGACGGTACCACCGGGATGCGGTTTGAACCGGAAGTCATGTGGGGCGTCAGTAAAAAGCTGATGGTACATGCTATTGGTTATGCCTCCAACATGATGCAGTCTTCCATCAGGATGGAAGGGGGCAGTGTTTATGCCAAATACCGGTTCCTCTCACTGGACCAGCAGCACGCCCATTTCAGGATGGCTGCCTATGTGAAAGGTTCTGTTATAGACAACCCGTATTTCCCGACCACGGAGGCAACGAAAAAGCCGTATCACAATACAGACCTGGATCTGGAAGGTGCTACTTCCGGTGTGGCTGGCGGGATCATAGCCACACAACTGTTACACAAACTGGCATTGTCTACTACGTTGGGGTATTCCCGTTATATGAACAATGTGAAGGATAATATCCCCGAAGGGTTCCCGAAAAACTCGGTCAATTATAGTTTGTCTGCAGGATACCTGGTGCTGCCGGTAAGATATAAGAATTTTAACCAGACCAATCTGAACCTGTATGTGGAATTGTTGGGTAAAACCAATACAGACGCAGCAGGACGTGGTTCTTACCTGGACATAGCGCCGGCAGTACAGTTCATTTTCAACAGTACTACCCGGCTTGATCTGTCTTACCGTACTCAGTTGGCCGGTGATATGCCGCGTAACTCATTTAACTCAATGCTGGTGCGAATAGAGCACAACATTTTTAATATTAAAAAATAATCCGCTTGAAAACAGATCTGTTCATAAAAAATATGGTTTGTCCGCGCTGTCTCAAAGTGGTTAGATCGGTGCTGGAAGGGGCTGGACTTACTGTTGCAGATATACAATTAGGTAAAGCTACGGTGGAAGAAAAGCTTACTGAGCAACAGTTGCAGGGAATTTCATCAGCTTTGCAGGCGGAAGGCTTTCTGTTGATTGACGATAAAAAACAACAGCTGGTAGCCGCCATCAAAAATATTGTTGTAGAAACCGTGCATTATTCTGAGCTGGATGAAATGAGAGAAAATTTCTCCACACTGTTGGCAGGCAAATTGCAAAAGGATTACCATTATCTCAGCAGCCTCTTCTCTGAAATGGAAGGAGTAACCATCGAGCAGTATATCATCCAGCAGAAAATTGAACGGGTGAAAGAACTCCTGGAATACAATGAACTGAGTTTGAGTGAAATCAGCTACAAGATGGGCTACAGCAGTGTAGCACATCTGTCGGCACAATTCAAAAAAGTGACCGGCCTCACTCCAAGCCAGTACAAGCAGTTGAAAACGCCCAATCGTATTCCACTGGACAAATTATAATGTTGGAAGTTAGTTGTTTTAGTTTTAGTTGAAAGAGAGGCTACCGAACACCGTAGCCTCTTCTTTAAAAATCAGCAGAGATGAAAAAGACATTATTAGTCATTTGGAAATTCATCCAATCATTATTTACTAAAAAAGAATGCTGCCGCTAAGGTGTCCCAGGGCTGAAGCCCTGGGCTATATTGGTTTAGCTTAAAGACGGTGGTTTAAAATAATTTAGCCTGGGGCCTTAGTCCCGGGTTATTTTTTTTATATATAAATAACCATTTGTGTTTTTATAATTTAGCCCTGAGTTTTAGTATTTCCAATTGTAAATACCCCCGTATATTATCTAGTTTAGCCCAGGACTTTAGTCCTGGGAATTTTATTTTTGGCATAGAAATTATATATCTTTAGCCATTGATTTATTCAAATGAAGTACAAGATTATTTTAAGTTTGTTATGCGGCTCTGGAGTGTTATTGTTAGCCTGTGGACACCAAAAGAAACGCGTAGTTCCCCAAAAGAAACAGATTGTCGCCAACATCAGGCAGCTCGATGAAGTGATCAGGGAAAGTATCACCGAGCGATTGAATGCTATTCAGGACAATGATGGTTTGATGGAAGACAGTCTTCCTGCATTTCGCACTGCTGCCATCCAGGATTTTTACAAGGAAAAAGACAATGCCGGCCGCTGGTCGCATGATGGGGTGGCTAATCCGATTGCAGCCACTATGCTGGCCGCTATCCGTCAGGCTGATGAGGTGGGGTTGTTACCTGCCCATTATCATGAACCGGCATTGAATGCTGCCTTTGAGCAGTTCTCTAAAGATCCTGCCGCCAAAAAAGATGCAGCCTTATGGGCCAAGGTAGACGTGATGCTCTCAGATGCTTTTATGAGAATGGCTTCTGACCTGCGTTTTGGAGCGGCTCCCCGTGACAGTGTTACGTTGAAAGCGGACTCACTTTTTACGGATGCGGAGCTGACGGCCAAATTAAAGCAGGCACTTGAGCAAAATGATGTTGCTGAGCTGCTGCATGGCCTGGAGCCTACCCATGCCGGCTATCTGGCGCTGAAAGAAGGTATCCATACCTTCAAGGAAAAGTATGCGTCTTATCACTGGGATACGCTGCCGCTCAATTACACGGATACTGCGGCATTCCGGTTACAGGTCATCAACCGGCTGGTTCAAAGCGGCCATCTGGACACTGCGGGCAAGGTGTTGGACAGTACTTTGCTGAAGACAGGTGTAAAAGCTTTTCAGAAAGAATTTAACATCTATCCTGATGGAGTAGCCGGCAAACGCACGGTGATGGCCATGAACAAGTCTGTGCACGACTGGGTGATGCAGGCCGGGGTAAACCTGGACCGCTGGCGCAAATTGCCGGACACGATGCCCAACCAGTATATCATGGTTAACCTGCCCGGCTATACGCTTCGGGTGGTAGACAGCGGAGAGGTGAGGCTGGAGTCGAGGGTGATCGTAGGTACACCACGTACCCGCACGCCTATCCTCAATTCCTACATGACCAATTTTATGCTGTATCCATACTGGCGCGTGCCTTACAGTATTGTATTTAAAGAGATGTTGCCCGCGATTAAAAAAAATGTGGGTTATCTGGCATCTAAAAACCTGGAAGTGATAGATGCTGCCGGTAATGCCGTAGATCCGTCTACGATAGACTGGAGTAAGCTGTCCAAGGGGCATTTCCCTTATGTCTTGCGGCAGATGGACGGTTTGGACAACTCGCTGGGCATCATGAAATTTAATTTCCGTAATAAATACAGTGTATACCTGCATGATACCAATAACAGGGGGCTGTTTAAAAACGCCATGCGTGCCATGAGTCATGGTTGCGTGCGTGTGCAGCAGTGGGACAGCCTGGCGGAGTATCTGATATCTTCGCCGGATACGGCTAATCACCGGATAGACAGTGTACGCGCCTGGATAGCCCGGGAAGAAAAAAGACAGGTGGACCTTAGCAGACGTGTACCGATTTACTTCCGGTATTTTACAGCAGAAGGTAAAGAAGGGACCCTGGTGTTTTATGATGATATTTATGGAGAAGACAAGGTGGTACGCCGCCAGATGGGATTATAACCGATCAGTAGTAATGAACATAAAGAAGAGGGTGTATCAAAAGGCACCCTCTTTTTTTATGTAAGGTCAAACCAAATGAGGTGTTTTTGGTTTTTATAGCATGCCCAAAGGAAAAACACTTTCAGTAGTCTTTAAAGCAAACCTACAACACCAGGCGATGCTTTTTCCACCCGAAATTGGAGATCTGATAGCAGAGAATCACCCAGTCCGTGTTGTGGATAATGTGATCGAAAAGATCGACATCACTTTATTATTAAAGCGGTATAAAGCAGGAGGAACGAGCAGTTATCATCCCCGAATGCTATTGAAAGTTCTTATTTACGCCTATATAAATAACATTTACAGCAGTCGTAAAATAGAAGAAGCACTAGGACAGAACATCCACTTTATGTGGGTAAGCGGAATGAGTAAACCTGATCATAATACTATCAATAGGTTCCGCGGCGAACGCCTACAAAAAGTATTACAGCCTATATTTACCCAAGTGGTCCTGCTGTTATGTGAAGAAGGCTTATTAAACATAAAAGAGTTATACACTGACGGGACAAAGATAGAAGCCCAGGCCAATCGCTATAGTTTTGTATGGGGCAATGGTATTAAGAATAGCAAAGAAAAAATAAAACAGCAGCTAAATGACTTGTGGAAATATGCCCAATCAGTGGCAGCTTCAGAGTTAGATGATGATACAGACCCATCTGGCTATGACAAAATAGACAGCGAAAAAGTCAGTAAAACAATAGCCGCTATCAATGAAGCCATCAAAGACAAACCAGTAGATAAGCAGATCAGACAAAAGCTGGGATATGCTCGCCGTAACTGGCCTACAGCCTTGGAGAAGTATGAAAAGCAAGAAGAAATCTTAGGTACAGACCGCAATAGTTATAGCAAAACCGATCCCTCTGCCACCTTTATGCGAATGAAAGAAGACCATATGGGGAATGGTCAGCTCAAACCAGCATATAATCTTCAAATAAGTACTAATAATCAATATATCGTCAATTACAGCCTCCATCAGCAGACTACAGACACTTCCACTTTAATTAATCACCTCCAACAGTATATAAATCAATATAAGCGTGTACCCAGCAATATTACAGCAGATGCAGGGTATGGTAGTGAACAGAACTATCAGTGGCTGGAAAACAAGCGGATCACAGCTTATGTAAAGCATACTTCCTTCGACCGAAATCAGCGCCAGTCAACTAAAGCAGCGGAAAAGTTCAAGGTTGAAAACTTACCCTACAATGCTGAAAAAGATTATTACATCTGCCCTGCTGGCCAGCGAATGCGCAGAAAAAGCATATTCCCCAAAACAAACAAAAACGGTTATGAACAAACGATAACTACGTATCAGGCTAGAACATGCGAGGGGTGTACATTACGGACGCAATGCCATAAACAACCAACAAATCGTGTCATAGAAGTAAATCATAATCTAAATCGCCTTAAATCTCTGGCTGACAAGCGATTAAAAACGAAAAAAGGTATACAGAAGCGCAAACAACGATGCTACGATGTGGAGCCTGTCTTCGCTAATATCAAGCATAACCATGGCTTTAAAAGATTTATGCTGAAAGGGTTGGATAAAATAACCACCGAAATAGGATTACTGGCCATGGCTCACAATCTTAGAAAGAAAACAGCATAAAATCGGACTAACCCTTCACTCCTAAAAATGAAAATCACAAAATCATTATAAAAATCTGGATATCAAACAAAGAAGCCGTCTCTTGTTTTGAGACGGCTTCTTCTTTTGTAGTGCGCCCGGCACGGGCGCAAACTCTAGGGTGGAAGTCCCGAACGCGCCTTGATAGTAGGAAGCGTTAACTGATGGCAAGGGTGTCCTTCGTGAGAAGGAATCTGAAGGAAGCCTAAGGTAAATCTCCGGCCTGACGAACAGGAAGCAGATGAGAGGCAGTTAAATGTTGGGCGAGTTTGCTACACAAAACAAAGCCCTATACTATCGGAGACATTTAGCTGTAAATCTGACAGGCATATGGAGAGAAAGTTTGCGTTCTTACCCGGGGAGATCTGTGCAACTGCTGCCTTAAGGAGACGCGTATCCACTAAGGGGCAATGGATGGCAGAGATGCCATTGCAGGTTTTACAGAAGTCAGCTCTGGTCGTAGTACCTGTCGCCTAAACAGGAAAGGGCCAGACATCAGGAGCTTTGGAGTAAATCTGGAACTGGGAGTGTTGCCATGAAAGCAGAAAACTTACTCATTAGGTAAGGCTATATTAAGAGTATAGGGCTGGAAGCCTGAAGGTATTAATAAGCGCTGAGTTACACTTTGACGGAAAGAAAGAAACAAGGCGGACAGGACAGGAAAAAAAAATGCAGATGTTAAATGGAGTTACTGGAACGCATACTTGATAACCGTAATGTCCGCCGTGCCTATGAACGGGTAATGGCGAATAAGGGCAGTGGCGGAGTAGACGGGATCGGGATCGAAGGATTTAAATCCCATTTACAAAAGGTCTGGCCTTCGGTGAAAGCAAGGATAGAGGAAGGAAACTATCAACCATCTGCAGTAAGGAGAGTTGATATACCTAAGCCATCAGGTGGAACAAGGACATTGGGCATCCCCACCTTACTGGACAGGTTAATACAACAGGCTATAGCACAGCAACTGACAATTATCTATGATGAAACGTTCAGCGAAAACAGCTATGGGTTCAGGGCAAAACGAAACGCGCATCAGGCATTATTAAAAGCGCGGGACTACGTAAATGCAGGCTACAGTCATGTAGTAGACATTGACATGGCAAAGTTCTTTGACCGTGTGAACCACAGCTATCTGATGAATCTGCTGGGTCAGCGAATAAAGGACAGGCGTGTGTTACGTCTGATCCATAGTTACCTGAAAGCAGGAGTTATGATGGATGGGATAGCAACGGTAAACAGAGAAGGAACTCCGCAGGGAGGCCCTCTAAGCCCGATACTGTCCAACGTACTGTTGGACAAACTGGATAAAGAGCTGGAAATGCGAGGTCACCGTTTTGTAAGATACGCCGATGATGTGTGCGTGTTCCTGCGGAGCAAACGGAGCGCTGCGCGGGTTCTGGATAGCGTAAGTATGTACATTGAGAAGGAGCTGAAACTGGAAGTGAACCGGAGTAAGAGCACAGTAACACGGCCCTGGAAGGGAAAGACACTAGGCTATAGCTTCTACCACAAGAAGGGAGAAAAGGGACTGACGATTGCCCGGAGTAGCATAGCAAGGTACAAGTCCAAAGTCCGTGAAATTACCTCTCGAAGCAAGCCATACGCCATGTACAAGCGTTATGAGCTGTTGAGGCAATTAAACCGGGGTTGGTCAAACTACTTTAAACTGAACGAAGCAAAGAGCCTGTTCAAAGAACTAGATCAATGGGTTCAGCGGCGGATCAGGCAATGTCACTGGAAGCAATGGAGGTTACCGAGGACGAAAGTGGCAATGCTTATAAAGTTGGGGACGCCCAACTGGCAGGCATATCAATGGGGTAACACAAGAAAAGGGTCGTGGCGAATAAGCGGAAGTCCCATATTACAACGCGCTCTGAACAAATCCTTACTAAAACGGGAAGGGTACTTACCCCTTGCTGAGTTAAGTACCCTTCCAACTGTATTATTCTGATGGGCCGCCGTATACGGGACCGTACGTACGGTGGCTGGAGGGGACGGTGTAGGAATTAATCCTACACCTCCTACTCAATTTTGACAGAAAAATTATTTGGCAAGTTTCGCTTTCAGTGCTTTGTCCAGCTCTTCAAGGAACTCTTCGGTATACAGATAATCTTTACCATGCGCTACTTTGTTGCCGTGGATACAAACAGCGAGGTCTTTGGTCATTTTACCGCTTTCCACTGTTTCGATACAAACCTGTTCGAGGGCGTGGCAGAAGTTGATCAGTTCCTGGTTGTTGTCCAGTTTACCACGGAATTCCAGGCCGCGGGTCCATGCGAAGATGGAAGCGATCGGGTTGGTGGAAGTAGGTTTGCCGGCCTGGTGGTCGCGGTAGTGGCGGGTTACAGTACCGTGGGCAGCTTCTGCTTCCATGGTTTTACCGTCCGGAGTAACGAGGGTGGAGGTCATGAGACCGAGGGATCCGAAGCCTTGAGCTACGGTGTCGGACTGTACGTCGCCATCGTAGTTTTTGCAGGCCCATACGAAGTTACCGTTCCATTTCAGGGCGCTGGCTACCATGTCATCGATGAGGCGGTGCTCATAAGTGAGGCCGGCAGCATCGAAAGCAGCTTTAAATTCCTGCTGGTAGATTTCTTCGAAAATATCTTTGAAGCGACCATCGTATTTTTTCAGGATGGTGTTTTTGGTGCTCAGGTACAGCGGCCAGTTTTTCATCAGGGCCTGGTTGAAACATGCACGGGCGAAGCCTTTGATAGACTCGTCGGTGTTGTACATGGCCAGGGCTACGCCGTCGCCTTTGAAGTTGTATACTTCGTGTTCGATCACTTCACCGTTTTCACCTTCAAATTTGATGGTGAGTTTGCCTTTACCTTTGGTAACGAAGTCGGTAGCGCGGTATTGGTCGCCGAAAGCGTGACGGCCGATGCAGATAGGTGCAGTCCAGTTAGGTACCAGGCGAGGTACGTTTGTCATTACGATAGGCTCACGGAATACAGTACCATCCAGGATGTTACGGATAGTGCCGTTCGGTGATTTCCACATTTGTTTCAGGTTGAATTCCTTTACGCGGGCTTCATCCGGAGTGATAGTAGCGCATTTGATACCCACACCTACTTCACGGATGGCGTTGGCTGCGTCGATAGTCACCTGGTCGTTGGTGGCATCACGATGTTCCATGCCCAGGTCAAAGTATTTGATTTCTACGTCCAGATATGGAAGTATCAGTTTGTCCTTAATGAATTTCCAGATGATCCGTGTCATCTCGTCTCCATCCAGTTCTACCACCGGATTAGCAACTTTAATTTTTGACATTACGGTTTTTTTTAAAAAATTAGATTAAAAGCAACATAAAAGAACAACTATTCAAGCAAGTCCCTTTTCAGGGATAATCACGAAAAATACGAATAGCTGCGAAAATTACAAAACATTTTCGCCGGCAGTGGCGGTGCAGTACCTGCAAACCTTTGCTGGTACTGCAATTGTGCGATAAATAAGCGCACAAAGGAGCGAAGATTACGTATACTGGTTACCGGGAGATAATCAGTAGCGGTAGATCTTCGCTCCTTTTATTATTGGTTTGTCCTAAACTTTGTGGATTAGTGCTGCATTTGTTTGATCACTTCATCTGCAAATTCGCTGGTTTTCACCAGGGTGGCGTCGTCCATCAAATTGTAGAAGTCGACGGTAACACGTTTGCGGGCGATAGCAGTGCTCAGGCCGTGAACGATGATCTGTGCAGCTTCTTTCCAGCCCATGTATTCCAGCATCATTACACCACTAAGGATAACGGAAGATGGGTTCATGGTATTGGTGTTGGCGAAGCGCGGAGCTGTACCGTGGGTAGCTTCAAACACAGCATGACCGGTAACATAGTTGATATTGGCACCAGGAGCGATACCGATACCACCAACAGCGGCGGCCAGTGCGTCGGAGATATAGTCACCGTTCAGGTTGAGGGTGGCTACTACGGAGTAGTCCTGCGGAGCCAGCAGTATCTGTTGGAGGAAGTTGTCCGCGATCACATCTTTGATCAGCAGTTTACCTTCCGCCAGCGCAACTTTCAGCTCTCTATTGGCAGCTTCTTCGTTTTGTTCTTTTTTGGTTTTTTCCCAGCGTTCCCAGGTATATACTTTATCACCGAATTCTCTTTCAGCGAGTGCGTAGCCCCAGTTTTTGAAGCCACCTTCGGTGAATTTCATGATATTACCTTTGTGTACGAGGGATACGGAAGGACGTTTGTGCTCGAGTGCATAGAGGATAGCAGCGCGAACCAGTCTTTCAGTACCTTCGATAGATACGGGTTTGATACCCAGGGAAGAAGTTTGCGGGAAACGGATTTTCTTAACGCCCATTTCATTTTGCAGGAAATTGAGCAGTTTTTCCGCTTCAGGCGTACCTGTCATATATTCGATGCCGGCATAGATATCTTCTGTGTTTTCACGGAAGATGACCATGTCTACCTTTTCAGGATGTTTTACAGGGGAAGGTACTTTGTTGAACCAACGTACGGGCCTAACACAGGCGTAGAGGTCCAGTTCCTGGCGCATGGCCACATTGAGGGAACGGATACCACCACCTACAGGTGTAGACAGCGGACCTTTGATAGACACCAGATATTCTTTCAACGCGTCCAGAGTCGCTTTAGGCAACCATTCTCCGGTTTGCTGGAAGGCTTTTTCACCTGCCAATACTTCTTTCCATTCAATTTTCCTTTCGCTACCATAGGCTTTTTCAACAGCTGCGTCGAATACACGGACGCTGGCTCTCCAGATATCCGGACCAATTCCGTCGCCTTCTATAAATGGTATGATTGGGTGGGTAGGGACCTGTAACAGGCCATTGTTCATCGATATTTTTTCTGCCGGCATAAAACGGTTTCTTTATGCGTTACGTAATTGTTGTAATCGGGTGCAAAGGTACAGCATTCCGATGTAAGGCCGGTCAACTTTCTTGCTTTATTCTGGTGAAAATAAGTCAGTATATAACTTTTTGCTTATGTCAGTATTAATGCTATTTTGCTGTACTTTTTTCAATCTACCTAAAACAGCAGATATCCTCATGGTCCCTTATTCCTTTCTGGCGCTGGGCGACAGTTATACGATCGGTGAATGTGTGGCGGAAACAGAACGTTTCCCGGAACAGACAGTTGAGCTGCTCCGCAGCAAAGGCATAGCTGTGCAAACGCCCCGTATAGTAGCTACTACCGGCTGGACAACAGACGAACTGGAGCAGGGTATCAGAGACGCTCGTATTACCGGCACTTATGATATAGTGACGCTGCTGATCGGAGTTAATAACCAATACAGAGGCCGGGACCTGGCCGAATACCGGGATCAGTTTACCTCCTTATTGCAACAGGCCGTTGGCTTTGCAGGCAACCGGCCTTCTCATGTGGTCGTGCTTTCTATCCCCGACTGGGGCGTGACTCCTTTTGCCGCTGACCGCGAGCGTGCTGCTATTGCTGCACAGATAGATGCCTACAATGTGGCCAATAAAGACATTGCAGCATCTATGGGTGTTCACTGGATCAATATTACCCCCTATACCCGTGAGGCTGCACACGATATTACGCTGGTAGCATCCGACGGCCTGCACCCTTCCGGGAAGGATTACGCCCGCTGGGCCGCAGATCTGGCCGCATGGTTACCGCAGGCATTGCACTAAGGCAAAAAATATCCTACATTCATATATTTAAGGAAAACCTACACACTATGGAAAGCCATATCGTAAAAGTATTGTCGGTAACCCCGGTAACACACAATGTCAGATGTTTTAAATTGGAGAAGCCCGAAGGCTACACTTTTGTCCCCGGACAAGCCACTGAAGTGGCTGTTAATAAGCCCGGATGGGAAGAAGAACGTCGCCCCTTTACTTTTACCAGTCTGAATGAGTGGGACCACCTGGAGTTTACCATCAAGATTTATGAAGATCACCATAGCGTGACCGACCAGCTGGGCCATGTGCAAGCCGGCGACAGTTTTATCATCCATGATGTATGGGGAGCCATTCATTACAAAGGTGAAGGCGTTTTTATTGCCGGCGGTGCCGGTGTTACCCCTTTTATCGCCATCTTCCGCGATCTGCAGCGGAAAGGCCAGTTAGGCAATAACAAGCTGTTTTTCTCCAACCGGACTTTTGATGATATTATTCTTAAAGAAGAATTTGAACAAATGCTGGGCGATAACTTCATTAACACCATTACAAGAGAAGAAGTGCCCGGTTATGAGCATCATATTATAGATGAAGCTTATTTGAAAAGAAAGCTTCCCAATTTCGACCAGCAATTTTACATCTGTGGCCCTGATATAATGGTTCAGGACCTCCGTGCAGTACTGGAAAGACTATCCGGTAGTGCCGATCTTGTGACCGTAGAAGTCTGACCTGACAACGGTGGAAATGGAGGGTATCATTTTCACCGGTATTTTCCTGCATTTTACCGGCAAAAGCACATTTTTAGCCTAAAGAGGCTTTCGCGGCAGCTCCTGCCGTCCTACTTTTGTATTGTTAAAAATTTCCAACAATGAAAATGAAAAAAGCAGTCAAATGATCAAAGATGATATTATCGCTAAAAGGAGAAAGGGGCGCAACATCGGAGGAATAATCCTTATTATCGTAGGAACCGGCCTGTTGCTGAAAAGACTGGATCTCGACATACCTGACTGGGTTTTTTCCTGGCAGATGATTTTGATAACGGTAGGCCTTGTACTGGGCTTTAAGCATAACTTCAGAGGAGGTCATTGGCTTGCGATGATAGCAGTAGGCGGCATCTTTCTGGCTGGTGAGATCATGAACTGGCCTTATAATACAGCCCGCTTTATCTGGCCGGTAGTATTGATTGCAATTGGTATCACCGCATTGTTCAAACGGCAGAACGAGCATGCATATATCACAGATACACGGTATTTCGCCAAAGACATCACGGACAGCGATGCTTCTACTGAAGACAAAATCAATACTTCTTCCTGTTTCAGTTCAGTGGAAAGGGTCGTTACCTCCAAAAATTTCCAGGGAGGTTATGTGTCCAACGTGTTTGGTGGTACAAACCTGAATCTGTTGCAGGCGGATATCAACGGTACTGTGACGCTGGAAGTGGAGGCTATCTTCGGGGGATGTGAAATCGTGGTGCCTGCCAACTGGACCGTCAGAGTAGATATTTCCACCGTTATGGGTGGTGTGGAGGAAAAACGGCCGGCTGCGCTCCTGGGTAATATTGATAAAGACAAGGTGTTGCTGCTGAAAGGCAACTGTATCTTCGGCGGCGTGGAAATCAAAAGCTATGCATGACCTTCATAAACGGAAACCATTTTAACTATCTCATCCAACTTAAAATATTATTGTATGTATTGGTTTGTTGCTAAAGTAGTTTACCAGATTATCTGCGGAAATGGCACTCACACGCCACAATTCGATGAACAGTTAAGACTGATCAGCGCCATCTCCAAAAAAGAGGCCTATCAGAAAGCGAGGGAAATCGGAATGCAGGAACAATACGCATTCAAAAATCAACAACAGGAATTGGTACAATGGAAATTTATCAATGTACCGGAAGTATATACCCTTGATCATCTTACTGACGGCATGGAATTGTATTCCCGCATAGAAGAACCGGGAGATCCCAATTCGTATCTGGCCTGGCTGCAAATGAAATCTGCCCAGCTTCAGGGGCAACAATATATTGAAGTCAACGTTTAAAACGATTTAAAACAAGGCGAACCTTTGGCAAAACAATTATACAAAGGAAGCTCCTCATGGAGTTTCCTTACTTCTTTTCTGATCTGGCTGGTATTGTATGCCGCCTTGTTGTATTACTGGTTTGATTTAACATTATGGCAGGCAATCACAGACAGTTCTGTACACGTTATCCTGCTGGGTACTGCCGGTTTGCTGATCAGCCGCAACCTGTCGTATTACAGGCCCGGAGCCGGCATCAACAAATTTTTATATGTAACGGTGGTCAGTACAGTGATGTGTGCCCTTTGGGTATTCTTTAGCCACTGGCTGCTGGTCACCACCTTCAATGCTGATCCTGCTTACATACATTGGTTAAACAGTGCCATCCCTATTCATTTTATTGTTGGAGATATGATCATAGCCGGCATTGGATACAGAAGCCAGGTATGGTATGATGAAGAAGAAGTACAGGAAGAGCGCGAAAGGAGAGAGGCCAATGAGGCAATTGTCCGGGAAGCGGAGTTGTATAAGTTGCGGCAGCAACTGCAGCCGCACTTCCTGTTTAACAGCCTCAATTCCATCAATGCGCTGATTATGATACGTCCGGAGCAGGCCCGGGAGATGGTGCTCAAGTTGTCTGATTTCCTGCGCGGATCGCTGAAGCGGGAGGATGATCACTGGATCTCCCTGAAAGAAGAGCTGCAGTATCTTCAATTGTATCTGGATATCGAAAAGGTACGTTTTGGTCATCGTTTATCCACCAACGTTACCTACGATGAGACCGCAGAAAAAATGTATATGCCGCCGATGTTGTTGCAACCCGTTGTGGAAAACGCGATTAAGTTCGGCCTGTACGATACTATCGGAGACATAACCATCACTATAAGGGCTTACGTGGAAGACGGCATGCTGTTGCTCGAGGTGAAAAATCCATTCGACAACGAACTGCAGCAGCCTCATAAAGGCACCGGTTTCGGGCTTACTTCCATCAGGCGCCGCCTGTACCTGCTCTTTGCCCGGCAGGATCTTATGGAAACAGGTGCACATGAAAATATTTATACTACCTTGATTAAAGTACCACAAACACATGATAAAAGCAGTAATAATTGATGATGAACCTCTGGCTCGTGAAGTGGTAAAAGAGTTCCTGGCACACTATCCACAGGTACAGCTGCTGCAGGAATGCAATGATGGTTTTGAAGGATTGAAGGCAATACAACAACATCAGCCGGACATTATTTTCCTGGATATACAGATGCCTAAGATCACAGGCTTTGAGATGCTGGAGCTGATAGAAAATATGCCTGCTGTGATTTTTACCACTGCCTTCGAAGAACATGCGCTGCGCGCCTTTGAAGTACATGCTGTGGACTATCTGTTGAAACCCTTTTCCCGCGAGCGTTTCGACAAAGCCTTCCAGAAATGGCTGGAGCAGCATAATAACAATACTACCGCTACGGCCGCACTACTGGAAACAGCTGCTTCCACGCCCACACAGAGTAATCGGGTGGTCATCAAAATCAATGGTAAAATCAAAATCATTCCGGTCCAGGATATTCACTATCTGGAAGCGGCAGATGATTATGTGAAAATTATTACCCAGGAAGGTAGTTTCCTGAAGAACAAGACCATGTCGTTTTTTGAGCAAATGCTGGACCCGCAACAGTTTACACGGGTGCACCGTTCTTATATCCTCAATGTAAACCAGGTGACTCGTATTGATCCGTATGAGAAGGAAAACCACCTGGCCATTCTGCGTAGCGGGGCTAAAGTACTGGTGAGCAAAACCGGTTATCCCCGGCTGAAATCGGCCCTGGGCTTATAATGAAGCAAACCGGCGTTCCAGTTTGGCTTTGGGAAGGATCTTCTGTACCTGGACGCCTCTGGCCACCAGCCGGTTATCACAATGGGCTTCGTAACTGCAGGTAATTTCATTTCCCTGTAAGGCAGTGATGGTAGCGGTAAACAATACCACGCTGCCTTGCAGGGCTGGCGACAGGTGCTCTACCGTGAGTTTGGTACCGATGCCTTCTTCTTCTTCCGTTTTCATCTCCAGCACAAACAGGCGGCAGCACCATTCTGCATCACGGCCCAGCGCAAAGGTGGCATATACAGGATGTACCTGTCCGCTATCGAAGGCAGCACAGTCCTCTGCCCGCACATGACGGGTAAATTGTTTGACATCCCCTGGCTGGAAGATCGCTCGCATAAGCAGTTATTTATCTCCCAAATTACACTTTTAATTGTTTATACCCTTACGCCTGTACGCTGCTGTTCATAGATATGCAGCTGTGTTTCCAGCATGTTTTTGTAGGCCGCAAACTGCTGACCTGCCCAGGCATCCCTCAGCAGGTTCATCAGCCTGACCAGAGTGTTTAGCTCTTCCCGATTGAAGCCACTGTATTCGTCGAAGTAGGTATATTGACTGGCTATGAATTCCTGAGAGAGCCGGGTGAGCCTTTCATCCATGCTACTGCCCTGTTGTGTCAACAGCTTCTCCAGTAATGTTTTGAGTTTTACCTGTTCTTCTTTTTCCAGCTGGTCTTTGATTTGCACGCGCTGTGCCATGGATATTTCATCTTCAATCAGGGAGCGCAGTACTTTGTTTAGATTTTCCAGTACCTGCAGCCGGTTTTCCTGCTCAATGTATTGTTCTTTGTACTGGTTGAAAGTGGCCTGTAGCTCTTCTTTCCGGGTGCCTGCATGGTTAAGGAAGAAGTGAAAGGACTGTTGGTCAAGCTGGTGCTGGCGGGCCAGCTGTGTGTTGATTTCCACTTCGAGTTGTGCGATGATGGTATAGCAGTCATCAATGTTATATTTGGAGCCGTCGAAATCGAAGCTCTTGATGCCGGTGTCCTGTGCCTGGAAGGCTTTTAATAAGGCCATGTCTTTCTGGTTGCTGGTGATGGAAGTCCAGAGCTGACGGTTGTTTTCGTTGAACAGTTCATCGAAGTTATTCACGGGTGGAGCATCCGAAGGGGCGGCCAGGTCCGTTTCCCGGGGATCGATGATGCGTTTGTCGTAGTATCCTTTGTAGGCAGCCGGCAGCTGTCTGTCTTCAATTTTTTTACTGACCCATTGGTCAAATTCCTGTGTGGAATATGTTGTATGTTCGGAGGTAATGCCGTGGTAAATGCCCTGGGTGAATTGTTCCTGAAGCAATGCAGCATTACAGAATAGTTGCCAGGCGCTGGTTTCGTCGGGAGCCACGTTCATATCGGCATCGTCCATATTGGCCTTGCGTTGGGCAAGGGTGGGATGGCTGGCCCATTGTTCGCTATAGTTGATGCGGGAGGAGCCAAAGGAAGATACGAACTCATAGGTGATATCGGGGAGTTCGTTTTTCACCGGCAGGTCGTATTCCAGGGCCATGCCTTTAAAATAGCTCAACTGATTACTGAAGATATTGGTGGATACCTGTTTTTTATCGGTGAGCCATTCGCTGGCGGCGTCGAGGGCTGCTTCATAGCAGCTGGCGGCCATTTCTATGCGGCTGAGGGCAGTAACGAGGTTGTTACCTCCTGCAACACTGGCGGCAACAGTATCGGCATGATATTCCATCTGGCGGCTGAGGGCCATATAACTTTTATTGATCACCCCATACACGGCTTTTAAAACCGACTGGATACCGGTGGCAATACCAACGGCAATGTTTGCGAACAGCGCCAGAAATGCATGGGCACTGCCTACGGAGCTGAGGAAATTGTTGTAGCCGGTGTTGTCGTACAGCATATTGTAGATAATACGGTTAGCATTATACGTAAAGCTTCCCAATTTCATGCTGCGCTGGCTGAAGTGGCCGAACTCATGGGCCATCACAGCTTTAAACTCGCTCAGGTTAACACTGTTGACCAGCCCCAGGCCTATCTCCAGGTTTTTGCGAACGGGCAGAAACATGCTCCAGAAGCTGGAATGATAGAATACACAGGCGTTAACGTCGGGAGATAAAAATATTTTTTTCGGGAAAGGGGTATTCGTGTCCTTCGTCAGTTGACGGATGAAGGCAAACAACTCCGGCTGCTCTTTCTCCGTAATCTCTTTCCTGCTGGGCTTTTCATCTTTTGATCTCGCAAATATGAACTTGATGAGAAAGTAAAGTACAGCCAGCCCCAGAAATATCAGGGCAGCACCTAACAACAATGTCAGCTTGTTGGGCCATGCTATGATCATCCATACACCGGCATAACCATAACCAATGGCCAGTAATATGGCGCCTGCCAGCAAGGTAATGTAGGTAAAGAGAAACAGCAGGATGGCAGCCACTACTTTAGTCGCCTGTTTACGGAAGGCGGGTGAGGGCTGCAGTTTTTCCTCAAAAACCCTTTCAGGTGCGGCAGGGTATAACAGGTTACTCATGGTAGTTTGTTGGATAAATAGATAGGTTACTGTTTAAGATATTAAGATAAATAATAAAATAAGAAAGTCAAAAGTGCATTCAATTATATTGATCAGATGAATATGTGGTGCTATAACCAGAAAGCCTGCACGAAAAGTGGGGCGTGGAAGTCAACTTGCCTTGTCAGCGATCATAAAATATTAATAGTTGAATATTCAACCATTGTATCGTACCTTTGTGGAGATCAAAACTTGTAAATATATGAATCCCGCACCAAGGATCAGCCTGTTGATTTCGCAGGCACTGGGGCTTTACCGTTTGCGCATCAATGGTTTGCTGGCACAGCATAATATTGATCTCACGGCGGAAATGGTGATGGTACTGCGGATCATATGGCACAGGGAAGGCCGTAAACAACAGGAGCTGGCGGACCTGCTATACAAAGACAAGGCAAGTATTACCAAGGTTATCCATAACCTGGAGAGCAGGAAACTGGTGGCCCGGGTGAATGATGAAGAAGATGCCCGTAATAAAAAGATTGTACTGACACCAAAAGGGCTGGCTCTGAAGAAGCAGGTGCTGCCGCTGCTGGATCCTTTCCTCGACAGTATTACAGCTGATTTCTCTGAAAAAGAATTGCAAACAACCTGTTTAGTACTGGAATCAATTATCCAAAAATTGAAATAAAAATTTTTACTTATATAGTTGAATATTCAACTATTAATCTGCTTTTCATGGCTTATGCATTATCACCTTACCGATCTTATATTCCCGGGCTGATAAAAGGGCCGGCGATCATATTGCTGATCCTGCTGCAGTCGTTTGTGCTGGGGATCACGAGTACAACGGCTTCGCGGCTGTCGGCTTTTTACGGCATTGAACCGGAGACTGTCGTATGGTTTTCGCAGATCGGCGCGGTGGGGATGGTGGTGATTGTACCGGTGTATTATCGTTTACGGATGTATTTTAAAAAGGCAGACCTGCTGCAGCTGGCGTTGTGTTTACAGGTATTGCTGGCCCTGTTGTGTTTTACGGTAGACTATGCGCCGTTGTTGCTGGTCACCAACTTTTTTATGGGAATGCTGAAACTGATATGTTTGCTGGATTTTATTTCGCTACTGACGGCCAATTATCCGGTGATGCGCCACAGGGCTTTATTTTACGGCATCTACTATACTATTGCCAGGATAGGGGGAGAGCTGGCAGATATCTTTGTCAACCCGGTGCTGGAAGATTATGACTGGCGTGATATTTACCTGATCTCTGCTGTATCCGCCAGTATTTGTATTATTATTTGTACGGTATTGTTTCATCGTCAGCGCATGCATCGGAAAGTGCCGTTGTATCAGGTAGACTGGCTGAGTATGTTCCTGTTTGCAGGGGCAGCCCTGCTATTCTGTTATATGCTTACTTACGGTAAAACACTGGACTGGTTTGAGGATGATACGATACTGTATGCGCTGTTGGGCTGTGGTATCAGCACGTTGTTGTTTGTATACCGGCAATATCATGTGAAGCGTCCGTTCTGGAACCTCCGTGTCTTCAGCCTGTATCAACAGGTGCCGCTGGGGATTGCGTTTATGCTGGTGTTGTATGTTTTTTTCAGTACCAATTTTTTGTTTAACTATTATGCCGGTTATAATTTCAGGGAAGAAGAAAATTATCTTTCTCAGGTTGCTTTCATCACATTGTGTGCTTATCTGGTGAGCTTTCCGTTAACGGGGCTGCTGCTGTATAAGGGTGTACAACGCCGGGTGATGCTGTGTATAGGCTTTTTGTCGTATGCCGGGTCTTTATATCTTTTCTGTAACCGCATTCAAACGTCTGCTTCTTTTGAGGGGCTGGTGCTGCCTTACCTGATGCAGGGCATGGCTTACGGGATAGTGTTAACTACGTTATCCACTTTTGCAGCTACCAATATTCCCCGGGAGATGAATGCGGACAGGGTGATGGGCAGTTTATCGTTTCGTTATATTATAGGTTCATTTGCGGGATATTCGTTGTACAGCAACTGGTTGTTCAGAAGTACGGTGGTTCATGCCACGCGGCTGTCGGAAGGGCTTACCTATGAGAATCCGTTATATAATACAGAATTAAACTCTTTCAGGGCTTTATACCTTTCTCATGGGATGGACGTGCAAGATGCCACTGCAGCGGCATTGGCCACGATCCAGAAAAAACTGCAGCTACAGGCAATGCTGGTATCTATGCGGGATATTTCCATGCAGGCCGCTATCGCCGCCGCGATAGCGGCCTGCATGGTATTACTGGTGCGTAAATTTGAGATGCATGAAATAGCGGCACGGAATACTTATAAAATCGTATAGCCGATATCGTTATTGCACCACTAGTACGGGTATTTTCACGAAGTGTCTTACCTGGTCGGCTGTTTCTCCATAAATCCAGTCTTTGATGCCTTTATGGCCGTGGCCACCGAGTATGAGGAAATCGGCTTTTTCGTTGTTGGCGATACGGGCGATTTCCTTGGCACGATGCCGGAAGCCCAGTTGTCCGCGGGCTTTGATGCCACGGCTTTGCAGCAGGGCGAGATAAGTATCGAGCTGTTCCTGGTCTTTGCGGGTTTCGAAGTCATCAGACTCTTTGCCGAAGTATTTGGCCGAGGCGCTTTCCACAATATGAATCAGGATATATTCCGTTTGTTCGTTACCGTGAGCAATGGCGTAGGAGATGATCTGTTCATCTTTTTTACTGAATTCGAGTGCCATGGCAATCCGTTTGTATTCGGGCTTTTCCAGTTCACCGAGTGATACCTGCGGGGTATGGATACCACCGGTAGCTTCCTGGCGGTAGCGGCTGAGGAGTGGATATATGATGGTGATGACGAGCAGTACCACAAAGCCCAGCATGGCCAGGATGATGATACCGTCTACATATATATTTCCGGTGCCGGAGATATAGTTAATGGCTTCTGTATACACCATACGCATATTCAAATATACCAACAATGCCGTGATGGCCCAGCTGATCACCTTGACAGCGGGTTTGATAGCGTATTTGCCCATGGTATGTTTATCGCTGACGAAGTGGATCAGTGGGATGATGGCAAATCCCAGCTGCATGCTCAGCAGTACCTGACTGAATACCAGCAGGGGGCCTACCTGGTTTTCGCCGGCAATCAGAATGGTGAAGAACGCAGGGACGATGGCCAGAAGACGGGTCAGCAGTCTGCGCAGCCAGGGGTTGATACGCAGGTGAAGGTATCCTTCCATAATGATTTGTCCGGCCAGCGTACCGGTTACGGTGCTGCTCTGTCCGGCAGCTATCAGCGCCACCGCAAAGAGGATAGGGGCCAGTTTGCTGCTCAGCAACTGTTCCAGCAGTTGATAAGCGTCCTGTATTTCAGCTACATCCGTGCGGCCGGTTTTAAAGAATACGGCAGCTGCCAGTATCAGGATGGCTGCATTCACGAGGAAGGCAAGGTTGAGTGCGATGGTGCTGTCGATGAAATTGAGTTTCAGCGCCTGTTTGATGCCGGCGTCATCGCGTTTTATTTTGCGGGTCTGTACAAGAGCGGAGTGAAGGTACAGGTTATGCGGCATTACGGTGGCACCAATGATGCCGATAGCGATGTAGAGGGCGGTGTTATCAGGAAGGGTGGGGATGAAGCCGTGTACTACTTCACCCATATTGGGTTTGGCCATTACCAGCTGTATCAGGAAAGAGATACCTACAATGGCTACCAGCGCCACGATGAAAGCTTCCATTTTACGGATGCCGTAGCGTTGCAGCACCAGCAGCAGGAAAGTGTCGAATACGGTGAGGCTCACACCCCATATCAGCGGGAGGCCGGTGAGGAGTTGGATACCAATGGCCATGCCCAGCACTTCAGCGAGGTCGGTGGCTGCGATAGCCACTTCTGCCAACAGATAGAGTACGAAATTAACACCTTTGGGATAGGTTTCCCGGTTGGCCTGAGCGAGGTCACGCCCGCGGACAATTCCCAGTCGGGCACTGAGGCTTTGCAGCAGCAGTGCCATCATATTACTCATCAGCAGCACCCATAGTAATTTATAGCCGTATTGGCTACCACCGGCCAGGTCCGTGGCCCAGTTGCCCGGGTCCATATATCCTACACTGACCAGGTAGGCCGGTCCGAAGAATGCAAAAAGTTTTTTCCATTTCGATTTACTATTTGTGTCGATGCTCTGATGTACCTCACTCAGGGACGTAGCGTGATTATAATTCATAATACTTCAATTACGCATAATGGCTGCATATCGCAGCCATTATTAAACGGGTCTTACCATAATATTTTTAGCCACCTGTTCACTGATAGTGAGTGCTGGCTGGTGTTTTAATTTAATTTCGATGGAGTTGTCATACTCGTAGTGAGCAACAATTTCCAGTTGAGTACCCAGCCGGATGCCTTTGGCATTGAGGAAGGCGAGGAGGGCAACAGACTGGTCGGTGACGGCGGTGACCACCAGGCGTTTGGCGTTGGCCTGGTCCAGCGGCGTTTGTGGTCTGGGTTTGATCATTTTGCCGTTGGCATCAGGGATAGGGTCGCCATGCGGATCGATAATGGGATTACCCAGAAATTCGCTCAGGCGGGAGGTGAGTTTTTCGCTGCGCACATGTTCCAGCTCTTCCGCGATTTCATGTACCTCTTCCCAGCTGAAGCCCAGCTTATCTACCAGAAAACATTCCCATAAGCGGTGACGTCGTACGATCTGCAGGGCATAGCGGCGGCCTTCTGCCGTCAGGGTGATGCCTTTATATTTTTCATAGTCTATCAACTGCTTCTCTTTTAGCTTTTTTGCCATATCTGTTACGGAGGCAGGTTTGGTGTCCAGCTCATACGCCAGGGCATTGGTGGTAACGGCTGTATCTCCTTCCTGGAGCTTGTAAATAGCTTTCACGTAATTCTCTTCCGCAATAGATAAGTTCATATCGTCTAAAATATTATTTAGGCAAATCTAAATAATTTTTGTTTAAACTTTTACCTTCCGGTATGTTTTTTGAAATTACCTGTGCACATATAAAAATTATATCTAACTTTTCGCCCAGAATTAACTTTTTCAATGAAGCGTTACCTGTTATTATTACTGATGATTGGTGCATTAGCCGCCTGTAAGAACAATAAAAAGGCTGGCAACAACACCAACGAGCCGATGACATTTGAGGACTTCCAGGCACTTTTTAAGGCTGGAACATTACCCTACAAACTGAATGCAGACACGCTGCAGTTGAAAATGGCCGATTCACTGGCCGTAGCAGCCACCGATGTGAACCGTTTTCTGACAGACACCCTCACCAAAGGAGATTATAGCAAAACAGAAAAAGTGAAACTGTTTCCGCTGACCCGCATGCCGGGCAATGTGGCGGACTATATGATCATCAAAGCGGTGGGAAAATCACAGACTACCGGCTATCTCTGTATCCTGGATAAAAAGGGTAAATATCTCAACCGGCTGCGTATAGCCAACACCGGTGGCAGCGATGGTTCCATCATCTCCACTTCCATCGACAACAAAAACGTAGTTAAAATCAGTGCTGAGAAAAAACTGAGCGGAGCCAACACCTCCCTGAAAGAAGAGTTTTATGCGGTGAACAAAGATGGTTCCGTGCAGCTGATCATGACTAACACCAACGGCCCTACGACAGCAGGACAGATATTCAACCCCATTGATACATTGCCTCGTAAACACAAGTTTTCCGGTGACTATACCTCCGGCGATATGAGCATTGTATCTATCCGCGACGGAGAAGATGGTAAAACCTTCCAGTTCTTCATCTCTTTCTCCAAAGACAATGGCAACTGCAAAGGTGAATTGAGTGGTAGGGGACATTACCTCGCAGGCAACAGAGGAGAATATAAAGACAAAGAATCCTCCTGCGGGATCTCTTTCCAGTTCTCCGCTGGCCGGGTAAATATCCGTGAAATTGGCGGCTGCGGTGCTTACCGCGGTATCAAATGCTTCTTTGAAGGCGGGTTCGCGAAGAAAAAACACAAATCCCAGGGCTAAAGCCCTGGGCTATGATTGATTTAAACAGCTGTTTTTAAATAAAGATTTAATTCGTCTGTTTAAGGGAGTTTTAGTATTAACCAGGCTGATTGTAATTTTCCGGTATATCTTAGCCCAAGGTCTAGCCTTGGGCTATTTTATTTTTATAGGGCTGTGTTTAAATAAAGGTTTAATTATTCTGTTTGAGGAAGTTGTAGTATTACCAGGTGGATTTGTAATTCCTCGGAAAAATCTAAAATCAATAATAGCCCAGGGCTTCAGCCCTGGGAAATAAAAAAGCCACTCAGTATTACTGAGTGGCTTCTAGTGGGAGCTACTGGATTCGAACCAGTGACCCTCTGCTTGTAAGGCAGATGCTCTGAACCAGCTGAGCTAAGCTCCCTGAAAAAGATCTTTTTAAATGACGATGAAGTGATGTGGGAGCTACTGGATTCGAACCAGTGACCCTCTGCTTGTAAGGCAGATGCTCTGAACCAGCTGAGCTAAGCTCCCGAAAAAAGATCTTTTCAATAAATTAAAAACTTGGAAGTGTGGGAGCTACTGGATTCGAACCAGTGACCCTCTGCTTGTAAGGCAGATGCTCTGAACCAGCTGAGCTAAGCTCCCTTTTCTTTGTTTTCCTTCGAGCCTTTCGTTCGATGGGATTGCAAAGGTATAAACTATTTTTATTCTACCAAATAATTTTTTGAAGTTTGTTGAAATGTTTGTCTGAAATCCTTTCCAGAAAAGGATTTCAGACAAACGAAAAATATTTTATTCTCCTGATATTCCTTGTCATTGTGTATACAAAATGCAGCTTTATCAGTTTTTATTTTTGGGTCCTTTGAAGATTCTTCTGAAGGCTTTGCCCAATTTATTCAGGTTGGCCAGTTGCTCCTGAATAGGTGCCAGTGTTAAGTCTTCCGGTTGTAACCCTGCTTCCAGGTAATCAATTTCTGTTTGTTCCGGATAAAGCAGGATCACGTTGTTGTCTTTAAAATGGCGGCTTACTTTGGCGGGTATCCCTTCCATGTAAGCATGATAGGACAAGGTGCCCTTACGCGCGGTAACCACTACCACCAGGTCGTCGCGGGTCACTTCACGGGAGAGGATGAGGAAATCTTCTATCGTATCAAATTGTTTGTAGGCAATTTCCACACTCATTTTTGACTGCACTTTAAATTCTTCGGTGAGTGATTGGGTGCGTGCGTTGCAGAATACCAGCAGCTTGGCTCCGGCCTGTTTGGCCAGCATGAACATTTTCTGCAGGTAGTGGAGGAAGCCCAGTTCATACTCTGTATTGGGGGGCAGTACCAGCACCATTTTTTTGGTGGTACTGAGTGGATGGAGGAAGTTGCAGACATATACGGTCTCCCATACACTTTGTAAAACGTTGTCCATGGTGGTGCCGAAGATGGTGCCAAACCAGCGGTCGGTGGTGCTGGTTTTGTCGGTCCATCCCAGTACAACATCGCTGATCATGAGTTCTTTTGCTGCGCGGGCGATACCATCAGACACGTTGAGGTCTATCCTTGTCACCACCTGTACATTGCTTTCAGTGGCGGCGGCGTGTATGATGGCTTTTTCCATCATTTTGTTGGTGAGATGGATTTTCTCGCGGGCTTCTTCATTATCCTGTACTACGGCCAGCGGGTAGATGGGCGTAGTGGTGTGGGTGTCCTTGATCATAACGGCGAAGTCGAGCAGGGCTTCGATACGTTCGGGGTTGGCTACGGGCACCAATATACGTTCGGGCTGGTCGGGCAGTTCAGGTTGTTGTTCAGCTTCCTGCAGTGCCAATTTACGGCCGGCACTTTCTGTTACGAAAGAGCCTACGAGGCAGGTGATGAGGATGAGCACCACGGTGCCGTTGAGCACATTTTCATCCACGATGCCCATGTTAAAACCAATCAGGATAACAGCGATAGTGGCTGCCGCATGGGCGCTGCTGAGGCCGAAGATAACGTTCCGTTGGGTAGGACTGTATTTAAAAATGAGCTGTGTAAAAAATGCAGCGAACCATTTACTGCAGAGTGCCATAACGGTGAGTACGCCGGCGATCATCAGGGCAGTAGGGCCTTTGAGCAGTACACGGAGGTCTACCAGCATACCTACGCTGATCAGGAAGAAGGGGATGAACAGGGCGTTGCCCACAAATTCAATCCGGTTCATTAAAGGCGAGGTATGCGGTATCAGCTGGTTGAGTGCCAGGCCGGCCAGAAACGCGCCGATAATGCCTTCTACGCCGGCCAGTTCGGCCAGAAATGCAGCGGCAAACACGAGCGCCAGCACAAAGATGAAGTGAGAGGTTTTATCGTCCTTTATTTTCTTGAAAAACCATCTCCCGAGCATAGGCATCAGCCAGAGTATAATAACGGCAAAAATGGCCAGGGAAATGCTTAATCTCATCCAAAACTGGGTATTGAGGTTGCCTGCCTGTGCGCCGGTAATGATAGCCAGTATCAGCAGCACTGCAGTATCGGTGATGATGGTACCGCCTACTGCTACGGTGACGGCCTCATTTTTAGTAATGCCCAGCCTGCTGGCCAGCGGATAGGCTACCAGCGTATGTGTGGCAAACATGCTGGATACCAGCAGTGTTGCCTTGAAGTTGAAATGCAGTACATAGGTGCATACCACAAACCCCAGCAACAGCGGGATAAAAAAGGTAAGCGCTCCGAAAACCATACTACGGTAGCGGTTTTTCCTGAACTCCGTCATATCCAGCTCCAGCCCCGCCAGAAACATGATATACAGTAAGCCTGCTTTGCCAAACAAATCGATACTGCCTTTTTCTATGATCCCGAATCCATGGTCCCCGATCAGCATACCGGCCAGTATCAACCCAATGATACTCGGTATCCTGAATTTCCGCAGGATAATAGGTGCCAGCAGAATGATAAACAGTACCAGCGAAAAAATAGGTACCGGATCTTTCAGCGGCAGGTGAGTGTCCATTAATAATACCAAGCTATTAACCATATAACATTTTGTTATTTTGTTATTGTCAGATTCCCTTTCCAGATCCTTTATAGCGGCCTGAAAAACCGAATATGAAAATAAACAAATCTTAAATAATCAATTTCTCCAGGTCAAATATGAATAAATTAACGAATAATCCATGTAATTTTGCGTAAAGCTTTGTTTAAAAATGAGCGAAAGAACTAATACAGAGGTATTTACGGAAGAGCTGGAGGATATCCTGGTAGCAGAAGATGAACAGTTTCCGTTCAGTCTGGTGGTATGGAATGACGATGTAAATACATTCGACTGGGTGATCGCTTCCCTGATAGAGGTATGTGGTCATACACATCAGCAGGCAGAACAATGCGCCCTCATTATCCATCACAATGGTAAATACGCTGTAAAGGAAGGAGAATACCACAAACTGCGCCCTATGTGGGAAGCGCTGGTAGAAAGAGGTATCACTGCCACCATCGAAGAGATGGCGGATAAATAACGTTAGCCTTCACCCCGCTTGTTTCCATGCCCGTTTTCCGTCTTACCAAACAACTGATTTTTCCACCGGTATCCCTTGCGGAGCCTGACGGTCTGCTGGCCGTAGGCGGAGATCTCTCTGTAGACAGGCTGCTGCTGGCCTACCGTTCGGGTATATTTCCCTGGTTCGACGAACGCCCTATTCTCTGGTGGAGCCCGGATCCCCGTTTTGTATTGTTTCCGGCTGACCTCAAAGTGTCTGCCAGCATGAAGCAGGTGCTGCGACGCAATAAATTCCGTATCACCTATAATGCCGATTTTCCGGCTGTAATAGCCCGTTGCAGCCGTATTCCGCGTGCAGGACAAAACAGCACCTGGATCACTAAGGAGATGCAGGAGGCGTATATCCGCCTGCATAAAGCAGGGTATGCCATGTCGGTAGAGTGCTGGGAAGATGACCGGCTGGTGGGCGGACTGTACGGCGTAAAAATCGGTTCCTGCTTCTTTGGCGAGTCAATGTTTGCCGATGTCAGCAATGCATCCAAGGCTGCCTTTATTACTTTCGTACAGGCTTATGCGGATGAACTCACTTTGATCGACTGTCAGGTGGAAACGGAGCACCTTGCCTCACTGGGAGCCGGTTTCATCAGTCGGGATGTTTTTCTTGAACTACTGCAAGTTTCGTGATTTTTGTAGCTTTGTAGTTGCTTACCAACCCCATTGTCCACCAAAATTTACTGCTATGAAAAAAGTACTCTTATTGATGGCAGTGGTACTGTTTTCGGGCTTTATCGCTCCTCCGCACCGCCATACACGGCATCATCACAGTATGCGGCGTGAGTTCCGGGCTGAAGACAAAATGCTGCTGATCTCACAGCTGAAGGATTCAAAGGAAAATCTGCTGAAATCTATAGCTGGCCTAACAGATGCGCAGCTGCAATATAAGCCGGCACCCGACCGCTGGTCTATCATAGAAAATGTGGAACATATCAGTATCATCGAAAAAATGCTGATGGACACAGAGAAGAATCTGATGAGCCAGCCTGCCAATCCGGCAAAAAAGAAAGACCTGAAGTATACAGATGCAAACCTGCTCACAATGGTGGAAGACCGCAGTAAAAAACAGAAAACACCTGATTTTGGTATGCCTAAACATAATTATGCTTCTCCTGCAGATGCGGTGGATGCCTTTGTCAGACAAAGAGATGGGCTGATTGATTATGTAGCCACTACCAAAGACAAATTACGTGATCACATTACAGATAACCCGAACATCGGCACCGTAGATGCGTACCAGTTATTACTGTTTGACGCAGGCCATACGGCACGCCATATCAAACAAATCGAGGAAGTAAAGGCTGATCCGGGTTTCCCGAAATAATAGCCCCAACGGGCCGGAGTGATGAATAGTGTGATGGATAAAAGGCCCTCTCTGTATCGCTGATACAGAGAGGGTAAAAAGATTAGCGCAGTTCCCAGTCTACCAGCTGATTTACCCATTCCTGGCGGAACGGCGTGGTTACGCGGATATAGTTATCGGTATAACCTTCCATCATACCGTCTTTGTTATGTCCTTCAAACAATACTTTGCGGGTTTGCTGGAGATGCTGTTCGTTGAAGTATTGTTGTTTTTTATGACTGAGATTACGGAGCTGTTTGTTGCGTTCATGGCGCACGTTAACCGGCACTACGGGCTTGATCTCGAGTGCAGGGGTGTTGGCTCTTTCTGAGTAGGTGAACACGTGCAGGTACGATACATCCAGCGAATGCAGGAAGTCGTAGGTGTCCTGGAAGTGGGCATCACTTTCGGAAGGAAAGCCAACGATCACGTCTACACCGATAGCACAGTGAGGCATGAACTGTTTGATGAGCGCTACTTTTTCCGCATAAAGTTCGCGGCGGTAGCGGCGGCGCATCAGGCCCAGGATCTCATTGTTGCCGCTCTGCAGCGGAATATGGAAGTGAGGCATGAACCTGCGGCTGTTGGCCACAAATTCGATGATCTCGTTGGTGAGCAGGTTCGGCTCGATAGAAGAGATACGGTAACGTTCTATGCCTTCTACCTTGTCCAGTTCCTGTATCAGCTCATAAAAACTTTCTTCTCTTTTTTTGCCACCGGTAAGGCCTTTACCGAAATCGCCCAGGTTAACACCGGTAAGCACTATTTCCTTTACACCGTCGCTGGCCAGTTTAACGGCATTTTCCACTACGCTGGTAACACTGTCGCTGCGGCTTTTACCTCTGGCCATGGGGATGGTACAGAAGGTACAGCTGTAGTCGCAACCATCCTGTACTTTCAGGAAGGTACGGGTACGGTCGTTAACAGAGTAAGAGGCATGGAAGGTATTGACATCTTCAATATCACAGGAACAGATTTTGGCACTGTCGCCTTTGGTGAGCGTTTTCAGATGTTCAGTGATATTGAATTTTTCCGCCGCGCCCAGTACCAGGTCCACCCCTTCAATAGAAGCGATTTCCTGAGGTTTGAGCTGTGCATAACAGCCGGTGATGACGATCATGCTTTCTGGCGCACGACGCTGAATACGGCGTACCAGCTGCCGGCATTCCTTGTCGGCATTATCGGTCACAGAGCAGGTGTTGATCACGTACACATCTGCTGTGCTTTCAAAATCTGTTTTCATAAACCCATCCTGTTCCAGCAACCTGCTCAAAGTGGAGGTCTCTGAAAAATTCAGCTTGCAGCCGAGTGTATGAAATGCTACTGTTTTTACCTGTTCCATAAAGGAGGGCAAAGGTAGGAACTTTTTATGTCATAGTTAGGTAAGTAATTTTAAGTACTTTAGTGCCGCTTTTCTAAAAGGCTCGTCCTGTTTATTAAATATGAGATCACTGCAAAAGTACCTGCCCGTTATTTTACTGGCCTTATTGCTGCTTGCCGGATGGCATCAGGAATGGTGGAAAGGAAACGATAAGTCTTCCGCCCCTATCACGGAAAAACCGATTGTTACCCGCTCCGGCAAAGCCACCGCCGCTGTTTCAGATGCCCTGCTCAACCGGCAGGCCCACCTGGAATATACCAGACACGCCATGTGTCGGATGGATTGCCGTCATGTGACAAAAGAGGAAGTGGAAGAAATTCTCTCCAAAGGAAAAATAAATCCTGATAAGTCTAACCTGCAGGACAAACCCTGCCCTACCTATGCACTGGAAGGATATTCCCATGAAGGCCAGCATCTCCGTATTGTATTTGCTCCCTGTGATCAGCAACATGCCAAAGTGATCACCTGTATCGACCTGGACAAGGATTGGAGCTGCAGTTGTGAATAGGTAAAAAAACTGTCGCTTCTCTGTTGCTTCGCGTCTTTACATGTACTCTTCGGGAAAAAAGTCGTAGTTTGCCGCCATCATTAATCATTCTACAAGGCGTTTATGAATTTTCTACTGAAACCGTTGCGTGTAATCTATGTTGTGTACGCCGCTATCGTTTTCCTGGGTATTATGTTTCTGATCCTGCCGCCAATTTTTCTGGCATCCTTGCTGGGCAAGGAGAAAGGTGGAAACATTATCTTCTATTTCCTGCGCTTCTGGGCGCATGTCTGGTTTCCGATGGTAGGTATGCGGGTTACCCGCGAATACAAATGTGAACGCGATAAAGAGCCTTGTATCTATGTGGTAAACCACCGTTCCTATCTTGATGCAGCCGTGGCCGTTAAAGTGATGCGGCTCCCGTTCCGTCCGCTGGGGAAAGTGGAAATGTCTAAAATCCCTTTCTTCGGATTTATATATAAAAACTCTGTCGTAGCAGTAGACCGCTCCAATGCGCCTGCCCGCGCCAGAAGTGTGAGAGAGATGATGACCGCCCTCAAAGCCGGTATTTCCATTCTCGTATTTCCGGAAGGGACCACCAACGAAACCAAACAACCGCTGCGCCCGTTTCATAACGGCGCTTTCCGCATGGCCATTGAAATGCAGATACCGATCAAACCCGTTCTGTATGTTGATTCAGGTGACCGTTTCCCACATACCGGACTTATGCATCTCAACCCCGGCCGCTGCCGCGTAGTATTCCTGCCCACTATCCCTGTTGCAGGGCTTACCCTGGATGATATCAATACGCTGAAGCAACAGACTTATGATATCATGGAAAAAGAACTCAGACAATACCGCGATTATCCAACATTGCAGCCCGTAGGATGAAGTACGCAGATGTAATATTGCCGCTGGCCTTACCCAAAAATTATACTTATGCTGTCCCTGAAAGCATGGAGCATGCTTTACAGCCGGGAAGCCGTGTGGCAGTACAACTGGGGAAACAGAAAAAATATGCCGGCATTGTAAAAGCAGTACACGAACAGGCCCCACCCTATAAAACCAAGCCACTGCTGGATATGCTGGACAAGGATCCGGTCGTATATCCCACACAGTTAGCCTTCTGGTCATGGATAGGCAGCTATTATATGTGCAGTGAAGGTGAAGTACTGAACGCCGCCCTTCCCGCACACCTGAAGCTTTCCAGTGAAACGCTGTTACTGTTTAACGATGCCTACGGTGATGACTTTACTAGTCTCGATGATGATGAATACCTGATTGCGGAAGCCCTGCATATCCGCAAGGAATTGCGTATAGAGGAAGTACAGCTGATTCTCGATAAGTCAGAAGTTTATTCCATCATCAAAAAACTGATAGAAAAAAAGGTATGTCTCATCTATGAAGAATTGAAAGAGGTATACCGGGAGAAACAGGAGAACTTCGTACAGCTGCATGCTGAATACCAGGATGAAGAGCAGCTGGCTGCTCTTTTCAACGATATGGGCCGCGCTCCCAAACAAATGGAGCTGCTGCTGGCCTACCTGCACCTGTTGAAAACAGAAGGCAACGTACGGCAGAATGAGCTGCTGAAAAAATCCGGTGCCACCACCGCCCAGCTAAAAGGACTGGTGGATAAAAATATTCTCTGGATAGAAAAAAGAACAGTAGACAGAATCCGTACCAGCAAAGTGGACACACAGATCAACTTTGATCTGAGCCCTGCGCAGGAAGCGGCATTACAAGCTGTCCGCCGTCATTTTGAAGATAAACAGGTGACCCTCCTCCATGGGGTGACCTCCAGCGGTAAAACGCAGATATATGTGAAGATGATGGAAGAATGCCTGGCCTCAGGCCGGCAGGTCCTTTACCTGCTGCCGGAGATCGCACTCACCGCACAGATCATCACCCGCCTGCAGAAACACTTTGGCAGCAGCATAGCCATCTATCACTCCCGCTTCAGTAACAACGAACGGGTGGAGATATGGAACAAAGTGAAAAACGGAACCGTACAAATCGTACTGGGCGCCCGTTCCAGCCTGCTGTTGCCTTTCCGTGATCTGGGACTTATCATCCTGGATGAAGAACACGACCCTTCCTACAAACAGCAGGACCCTGCACCCCGCTACCATGCGAGAGATGCAGCCATCTATTATGCAGGGCTGTTTAAAGCCAAAGTACTGCTGGGCTCCGCCACACCGGCACTGGAATCGTATTATAATGCCCGTCAGGGTAAATACGGACTGGTAGAACTGACCGAACGTTTTGGTGGTATACAGATGCCTGCCATCGATGTAGTGGACATTAAACAGGAAATGGCCGAAAAAACCATGGACGGCCATTTTACACAGGCCCTGAAAACCGCTATCGGCCAGAGCCTGGATGAAAAGAAACAGGTTATTCTTTTTCAGAACAGGCGTGGGTATGCGCCCTTTCTGTTATGTACTACCTGCGGCTGGATACCACATTGCAAACAATGTGATGTATCGCTTACCTATCACCGTAACCAGGATAAACTACATTGCCACTACTGTGGTACCCGTTATCCATACGTATTTACCTGTGAAGCCTGTGGCTCGCAGTCGCTGATTCCGAAAAGCTTTGGCACGGAAAAAATCGAAGACGACCTGCAGCAGATCTTCCCGGAGGCGCGTATCGCACGTATGGACGTGGATTCCATCCGGAACAAAGACAGCCACAATAAAATGATTCGCCTGCTCGAAGAGCAGGAAATAGATATTCTGGTAGGCACCCAGATGGTAGTGAAGGGACTCGACTTCGATAATGTAAACCTGGTAGGCATCCTCAGCGCGGATAGTTTGCTGAGTTATCCCGATTTCAGGGTGAATGAAAGAGCTTTCCAGCTGATGGAGCAGGTGAGCGGCCGTGCAGGCCGTAAACACGGTATGGGCAAAGTGCTGATACAGGCCAGTAATACCCGTCATCCGATATTACACTACGTAAAGGAACACGATTATAAAAGCATGTATGAGGCGGAGATCGCCGAACGGCAACAGTTTGGTTATCCTCCGTTTTACCGGGTGCTTAAACTAACACTACGGCATAAGAACCAGCAGGTAGTGGAACAGGCTGCACAGATACTGGCTTCCTGGCTGCATCCGCATATCGGTGGACAACTGGTGGGCCCTGCCGCACCGCTGGTGGCAAGGGTCAGGAATAACTATTTGCAGGAGATGCTGATAAAACTTCCCCGCGAAGCACGTGTGATAGCGCATATCAAACAGGTGCTCCGCGAGTATTTTATTCAGCTGTTGGCGGAGAAACGTTTCCGTTCTGTGGTGATCGTACCGGATGTAGACCACGTATAATAACTTCTATTTCTTTTTCAGTATCAGCGGCTGTTGCTGCAATTGTTTGAGCCGGTGCATCACGGCTTCAAATGTTTTTTTGCTGTCTCCGTTAAATTCGTTCTGGCTGTACCACTCGATGGTAAAGATGTTGAGCCGGCCGTTTTCTTCTTCACATCTCATTTTAAAGCCCATCAGGTTTTTGTTGGTGATATCGGCCGTGAAGGCGGCTTTATCTGCCAGTGTATAACCATCAGGCAGTTCAATGTGTACTCTTTTTTCCTGGTAATAAGGGAAGGCCAGCTGTATAGGTCTGTTGCCTTCGGGGATGCTGTAATTGTAGCTTTGGTTGCCGGTCAGAATCTGGCCTATGCCGATGATATAGTTGCCGCCGTCCTGTACTACCAGTCCAGGTGTTTCCAATGTGCTGGTGATCACTACGGGTTTGTCGAGTGGCAGCGGTGTGAACTTCTCATTCTGCGCTTCTACGGCCAGCGGTTTGCGGTTGCCGGGCATAAAAGGCAGGATGGCGTTGAAGATGGTGTTGCGCAGTTCAGTGGTATTGGCCTGAGAGAAAGCATTTTTAACATTGCTGCCGGCATAGCCGCCGAAAGACTGTGTTATTTTCCAGGAAGGCAGGGCGCTGAGATTGCTTACGCTGGCTTCGAGTGTGCTGCTGCTCAGGGTATAGAGCGGTTGCGGAGTGGTGATGAAATCGGTGAGCACGCGGCTTTGCGTACCAACCAGTGTGTCGCGGCAGCGTAAAGCGAGGGTATTGCTCCAGAGTGGTGGATAACATGGATAGCGTGTATCCATCTCCGTTGGTGCCAGTGCCTGCTGTTCTGTTGGGAAGTACAACAGGATATTATTGGCGGCAGCGCGGTTGACGAGGTCCTGCTGCAGGGGAATGGTGTCCCGCGAAGCGGTGAATAACAGTTGTACGGGCACATTCAGTGTGTAAAAGGTAGCCATCATCAGCTTTACCATACCTACCTTATCCGTTTGTTTGTTGCGGATGATGCTGCCCAGATCCGGGGCTTCAAAGAAATCACTGGCGGGGCGCAGGCTGTAGTTGCTTTTGATATATTGTTCCACCAGATAAATCAGCTGTGATGTCGGGCGGCGCTGGCGCAGGAAAGGCCATCGGTCCAGTTCTTTCTCCAGTTGTTTCTGTTCGGTTTTGTTGACTGAAACATAGGGGATATAAGCATCTTCACCAAACTGCTGCCAGGTGATGCGGGTAGTATCTTTGCCTTCTATGGCGTTGTTCAGCGCAAAATCGATCCGTTGCAGCTGTGGCAGATAATAATACAACTCGTTGCTTTTCAGGGGAGCTATGTGTTGAAGGGCTACCTGGTGAAAATGGCTGTTGCCGGAAGTACTGTCTTTAACAGCGGGTACGCCATTGGCGCTATGGAAGCGGAACTGCAGGTTACGAGGTGCTGCCAGTATAAAGTGGGTCTGGCCGGTGGCGATACCGGACTGCAGGTAATCAGCGCCGGCGTAGTCGAACTGTATTTTAAGGCTCATCTCATATTCCAGCTCACAGCCAGCCTGTACCTGGATATTGTTGACTACCACGGCCACGCGGTTATCGTTGAGTTTAAGAGATCTTGTCTGATCGGTGAGATTCGCTGCTTTTCCATCAGGGAAGATGGCTCTGATACGGAATCCCCGCAGCATTTCGCCGTTCTCCAATGTCAGTGCCAGCTGGGTGAGACTATCAGCAGCGGCAGCGGTATTGATATGTATTTTTTTATAGATTGTTTTATAGTGGGTAAAAGCTTCTGCTTTATCACGATTGGTGATGTTGAAATCACGGGCTATTTTGTAGCTGGTGATATAATAAGGTTGCTGTGCTATAGGGCCGGTAAGGGTTTCGGTGTGGGCATTGTCCTGCCAGGTACCGGGATAATAGTTGTTGATCTGGGCAGAGGATTGCAGTGGGAGGGAAGCAATGAATGTGGCTATGACGAAGAATATAAGTTGTTTCATGATGGCGAAGGTATCTAAATTCCTAAATTTTGTATGGCATCGGATTCAAAGATATGTATTCCGGGGTCAGCTTGTTTGGCTACTCTTACCATAGCGCTGGCAACGGTAGCTGCTTTGATGCCACGGTATTTTTTCCAGCGGCCCTGCAGCAGGAAATAGAACAGTTGAATGAGGTACTTACCAAGCCATTCCCCGAAGCGGAATTCACTTCGCTGGCCTATCAGGAAGGAGGGCCGGAAGATGTAGGTGCCATAGAAACCCATACCCAGCACAGCTTCTTCCGTTTGGCCTTTGGTACGGAGGTAGAAGTTGGCTGACCGCGGATTGGCGCCGATGGAGGAGATCATCAAAAACTCGGGAACACCCTTGCTTTGGGCTATGCGGGCGCATCTGACGGTGATGCCGAAGTCTACAGCGCGGAAGTTCTCCTGAGTGCCTGCTTTTCTGATAGTGGTACCGATGCAGGAAAAAAACATATCACCACCCTGCATGGCTTCTGCCAGGCTGTCTTCATCTTCAAAATCCACAATAACACTTTCCAGTCCGGGCCGCTGATGTACCCATGGTTTGCGCACAAGCACTTTTACCTTGCTGAAAGAATTGTCCTGTAATAATGCAGAGACGAGATGAGTGCCGGTAAGCCCTGTAGCTCCAATAACGATAGCCGTTTTCATACATTGACGAATTGTGTATGATGAATTACATGCTTACGAAAGATAAATGTGCACCTTCGTAATTCGTAATTTCTGATATATTTGCTTCACTATAAAGTTACACTATTATGATATCCGAAAATGAGCAGCTTCAGTCGTATAATACATTTGGTATTCCGGTCATAAGCCGCTACTTCGCTTCCTTTGCCAATCAGAATGACCTGGCATCGGTGCTGGAGGATGCACGGGCTAAAGGTTTGCCACGTATGATACTTGGAGGGGGCAGTAATATCCTCTTTACAAAAAATTATGATGGGCTGATGCTCAAAAATGATATCAAGGGCATTCAGGTGGTGGATGAGGATAACGACCACGTATATGTGAAAGCTGGCGCAGGTGAGAACTGGCACGGCTTTGTACAGTACTGCCTGTCAGCTGATCTGGCAGGACTGGAAAACCTTTCACTGATCCCCGGTAATGTAGGTGCCAGCCCCATGCAGAATATCGGCGCCTATGGTGTGGAAATCAAGGATACTTTCCATTCACTGGAAGCTTTTCATCTGAAGGACAAAAAAGTGGTGACTTTCACCAACAATGATTGTGCGTTCGGTTACCGCGAGAGCGTATTCAAAAAACAGTACCGCGACCAGTTTGCCATACTCAGCGTTATTTACCGGCTGAATAGAAAACCACGTTTCAACACCAGCTATGGTGCTATCAATGAAGAGCTGGAACGTATGGGAGTAAAAGATTTGTCTATACAGGCTATCAGCCAGGCAGTGATTAATATCCGTACGTCGAAACTGCCGGATCCGGCAAAGATCGGCAATGCAGGCAGCTTCTTTAAAAACCCTTCTGTAGATGCCGCCGCATATGAGAGGCTGAAAGCAGCACATCCGCAGATCGTGGCCTATCCGCTGGCTGACGGGCACTACAAGCTGGCAGCAGGCTGGCTGATAGAACAATGTGGCTGGAAAGGCTATCGTGAAGGGGATGCCGGCGTACATGCCAAACAGGCACTGGTGCTGGTTAACTATGGCCATGCCAAAGGCAGTGATATCTATGCATTGTCGCAGCAGGTGCTGGACAGCGTGGAAGCCCGATTTGGCGTACAGCTGGAGCGGGAAGTGAATATTGTATAAGTAATCACAAAAATATAAAAGCGAAGACCAGCCCGTATGGTGCTGGTCTTCGCTTTTATTTTATCGTTTGATGGATTGTATGATTTTGTCTGCGTGGTCGCGGGAGTTTTCTATGAACCATATGTGGGTGTCCATACCACCGCATACCACACCAGCCAGATAGATATGTGGCATATTGGTTTCCATGGTCAGCGGATTATAGGCCGGCATTTTCTTTTCATCGTCTGACAGCTTTATGCCTGCTTTTTCCAGGAACCTGAAGTTGGGCTGGTAGCCAGTCATCGCGATCACAAAATCGTTGGGGATGGTGACTTCTCCCTCTGGTGTGTCGATGATCACTGCCTGCTCCTCAATTGTTTTGATGGTAGAGTGGAAATAGGCTTTGATAGACCCTTCCTTGATTCTGTTTTCGATATCCGGTTTTACCCAGTATTTCACCCGTTTACCTATTTCATCTTCCCGGATGACCATGGTCACCTGTGCACCTTTGCGGTAAGTTTCCAGTGCGGCATCTACGCCAGAGTTGTGGGCGCCTACCACTACTACTTTACGGGTAGCGTAATAGTGCGGGTCTTTGTAGTAGTGCGTGACTTTAGGCAGGTCTTCACCAGGAACATCGAGCATATTGGGTATATCGTAGAAGCCGGTGGCGATGATCACATGACGGGCATGGTAGGTCGTTTTGGTGGTGGTAATAAAATATTCCCCTGCATTGGGTTGTACCTCCCTTACTTCTTCAAAAAGATTGATGTTGAGTGCTTCTGAAGTGACCACCCTGCGGTAGTATTCAAGCGCTTCGGGCCGGGAAGGTTTGGGATTGATGGAAACGAAGGGAATACCACCTATTTCCAGCCTTTCTGAGGTGGAAAAGAAGGTCATGTACAGCGGGTAGTTATAGAGGGAGTTGACAACGCAACCTTTTTCTATAATGACATAGCTCAGTCCTGCTTTTTTTGCAGCCAGTCCGCAGGCTATTCCAATGGGTCCTCCTCCTATTATCAGTACGTCGTAAGCAGCGATCATAATGTCAGTATTTTTTTAGCGTCCGGCGAAATAGTCGAGTAGCCGGAACATGGTTTGATTGTTTTCGTTGGCCAGGTGCAGGTATTGTTCTATTTTCTCCGGGCTTTGTACGAAGTGGCCGCCATCGGGGAAGGCTGCGGGATTGCAGCGCAGTATTTCCAGTATGGCAGGGCTGTTCATCTCCATATGAAACTGGAGTCCGATGATGCGGTCGCCGTAGATGAAAGCCTGGTTGCTGCAGGCAGCAGAAGCGGCGAAGCGGGTAGCGCCGGAGGGTACGTCGAAGGTGTCGCCATGGAAATGGAAGGTGTTGAGCCGGTGTGGCAGCACGTTTTCCAGTACTGCGGCCTGTGCCTGGAAGGTAATATCGATGGGGTACCATCCTATTTCCCTTTGTGTATGCGGATATACGTTGGCACCCAGGGAATGGGCCAGCAGCTGTGAACCGAAGCAGATGCCGAGTATTTTTTTCTGTTGCCTGACCGCTTCCTGTATCAGCGCAATTTCTGTCTGTATCCAGGGATAGCTGTCCTGCTCATATACACCCATGGTACCACCCACGATGATGAGCAAGTCGGCATCGGTCAGTCCGGAAGTGTCAGGGGTGTCATCGTACCAGCGGGTATGGCTGGTGGTATGTCCTTTTTCTGCTATCCAGTCGGCGATGCAGGCGAGGCCTTCAAAAGGCACATGTTGAAAATAGTGGATATGCATGGTCTATCCTGGTAAATGGTTATCCGAAGATACGTTGCAATCCTGAAGTATGATAACCCAAAATTACCGGAAGGGATGTTATCGCAGCTCGCTTCGCACTACGCGGAAGTATTCATAGCCTTTCATATCTTGACTTTTCTCTCCGAAATATTCAGCGCGGTATCTGTCTGCTCCGCCATCATAAAGCACTTTCATATTACGTTCATGCATAAACGCAGTGATGTTCTGAGGATCGAGGCCATAGTCCCATCCTTCACCGGCACGGTGCAGGGTTTTGTTGATACGCGAAAATCCTTTGTATTGATGCGGGTTTTCGAGGACGGCCCTGTCAGGGTAGGTAACGATCACCTGCGTACCGGAAGGAAAGCTGCGGATAAACCGGAACATGGCTTCTGCATGTTGTGCTTCGAGGCAGGTGCTGAGATTTTCCCAGAGGAAGAGTGTTTTATAATGATCACGTTGTTTGAGGAGAACGGGAGAGATGACGTCGGCGAGGTGTTCTTTGTTCATATCCAGTTTTACATAATCCAGGTGAACGGCAGGGGACTGGATGAGTTCCCATAGTTTTGATTGTTTGAAATACTGGGTTTCGGGATGATCTACCTCTACAAAACTGACCGGTCTGCCGATGTTGAGGCGATGGGCCCGGGTATCGAAGGTGGCGCTGAGGATGATGATCTGGTTGATATCCTGTTCACAGACGGCCTGAACGATCATATCATCTATCAGCTTTGTGCGGGCGATGGCAGCAGTATGTGTTCCGGGCCATCGGAGCTGGATGTAGGCTGCCAGCAGTTTTCGGACAAATGGTATATTGCAGCCGGCAATCAGCGTTTGATGATAGCCTGCTAAAAAGGCTGCGGCATACGGATCATAAAATAACCGCTCTTCAGCTGGTTTGGTGCTTTCCATGGCACGGAACAAAGCCATGTAAGTACCGGATTTGGTGGATGGTGCCCTGTTCATAGGACTTTATGTTATGGTTGTGGTATTAATAATCTTATCCGGGGAGATCTCGGTCTTTCAATTGGTTATTTCACGTGACCAGGATATCAAATATATCATAAAATAATCATTTTGACTCCGGGAAAATCCCCTCCCTTTCAAAATTCTATACCAGATAAAAAACAGCGAGCAGCGCACCGGTGCTGATCAGCACCCAGAGGAGGATACCCTGCAGCAAAGGTTGCCATCCTATACCGCTGAAAGCCTGCCGGGTGAGGCCTGTGCCTATCAGGAAAAGGGTGAGGGAAAGAGCTGTTTTGGCGCTGTGTACGAGGTAAGGGGCCACCGTGCTGACAGCCGGCACCCAGGTGTTGAGCAACATCGCCAGCAGAAAAAGACCGATGAACCAGGGGATCTTTATTTTACCATTACCATTTCTGAAAAGCAGCATGGTGATAAAAGCTACCGGCATAATCCAGAGGGCGCGGGAGAGTTTGACTGTAGTGGCCACCTGCAGTGCCAGGTCGCCGTATTTGTTGGCTGCACCTACTACAGAGCTGGTGTCGTGGATAGCGACTGCACTCCATAACCCGAACTGTTGCTGCGTGAGATGCAACCAGTGACCTACAGCCGGAAATACAAAGAGGGCGAGGGAGTTGAGCAGAAACACAATGCCCAGTGCCACAGATATCTGTTTCTCACCGGCTTTGATCACAGGAGAGATGGCAGCTATGGCGCTGCCACCGCAGATAGCGGTGCCACAGGAGATGAGGTGGGAGGTTTTGGGTTCTATTTTCAACAATTTACCTAACAAAGCGCCAAACAGCAGGGTACCTGCGATAGAAGCGATCGTAAAAAGAAACCCTTCTTTACCGGCTTTCAGCGCCATATGAGCGTTCATGCCAAAGCCGAGGCCTATCACTGACAGCTGCAGCAGCCAGTGGGTTATTTTAGGGGTGATGCCTGCAAATGGATTACCGATAGTTTGTGCGATGGCCAGTCCCAGGAGCAGGGCTACCGGTGGTTCTACTGCGGGTAGCAGTGTTGCCACGGCGGCAGTAAGGAATATCACTTTGGGAAGATGATGCTGAATCCGGGCCTGTTCTGTTTTTGGTAGTTGCATGGCAGCGTTTTTTGAGACACAAAGGTCTGTTCATTTGCTGCCGGAGTCAAATGTTGAAAAGTGATGGTCCATAACCTCAGGTTATGACCTTCATTAATCCACAGAAACGATAAACTTGTTGAATTTGGTACAGAAGTCTTCCTGGAGGCTTTTGTCGATGCCATTGAGAAAATGAATGGTGAAGCCGCGCTGTAGCCTGCGGGAGCTGCTGCCGGGCAGTTCCAGTGGTCTGGAATGGACTACACCGATCAGCTGTTTGCCCTGGCAAACGAGCGCAATACGGTACATCGGACTGGGATCATCGATGCCGCTTTCATAGTTAAAATACAGTGTATACGGTTTGATGGCCGATTTGTCTTCCTCCAGTTGAAAATTGTGGATAAATGGGGTGAGATCTTCTTCGCTATGGCCTTTATGCTGGTGGAGGAAGTTGACCACTGCTGTTTCTACGATAGTGCCACTACGGATATTTTTCTTTTCCGTATAGCCGTTGAGGGTAGCCCACATTTTTTCACCGTTGGTGGCTACCGGGAGGCGGATATCTTTTTCGAGCACGCCGGCGCTGACGCCATTGACTTTTATCTTATGGCCTTTTCGGAAGAGCGGTTTGGTATATTCAGCTGCAGTGATGTCGATGTTGACCAGCACCGGAAACCAGCCGTTTTTCAGGGGGGCGCAGTACACGGGTATATAATCCGTGAGGGTGGCGATCACGTCTCCATTGGGACCGGAGCGGATCACGGTACCGGCGGCCACTCTTTCACTGATGATCGGTGCGGTGGAAGCTGTTTTTGCGTTGGCAGTTTTTTTATTGGCAGCGGTTTTTTTATCGCCTGTTTCATCTTCATTACCAAATCTGCTGTGTTTGTCCGGGTTACAGGCAAACAATACCACGGCCATTACCAAATAACAAATTTTCTTCATAATTGATTGGAACACAAAGTGTAAGATAGGTAAAAATATCAATTAAGGCAGAAAATTCCGGTATAGGGGTAACCGTTAACCATACACTGAAAAATGGTTGCAGTCAAAAGAAAGCGATTGCTGAATCAGTATTCTGAGAAGATAATGTGGCTGCCTATTTCGAGGCGGCGTATTTCCTTCATGCTGGAGAAGGGATCGAGAGGAGACCAGGCCGATGCAGTAAACAGTTGTACCGATTGACCCTGCAGCTGCTGTCCGAGGCTTGTCAGGGAGGCCGTAGGTAGGGAAGCAGGTTTGATATAATAAATCCTGGGATCATCTTTCAGGTGAATAACAAATCCCGGAGCACTCTGGGAAACATCCAACACCTGTCCTGATATCGGTTTGCAGCTGTTTTTATTGACACGGCGGACGGAAGGGATACCCGAAATAAGCAGCACCAGGATAAAACAGGCTACCAGCAATAGTGTGGCAGGACCTTTGTTGTTTTTTTTGTTATTCATCAGTTAGCATTTGTTCCCAGGGCTGAAGCCCTGGGCTAAGATTGTTGGAATTGTTTTAACGCAGCGTTTTAGTTTAATTTTAGTCCGGGCTTCAGCCCAATTTAGCACAGAATTTCAGCCTGATTTATTCCAAGGCTTCAGTTCAATTAAATCTAACTTAGCCCAGGGCTTCAGCCTAATTTATCCCAAGGCTTTAGTTTAATCTAATTTAGCCCAGGGCTTCAGCCCTGGGAGCCCTGGAAGCAAAATACGAAAATATATGAATAAAAAAAGCAGGCTATAAGCCTGCTCTGTATCAATCTATTAATTTCTATTATTTTTTCTTCGGGTCAGTATCTTCTTCCCATTCTTCACTTTCATCCCAGTCTTCATCTTCATCCCAATCGTCTTCATCCTCTTCGATAAGCAGACTTTGTTCAGAACCTGGTTCTACGTTGTTGGCGCGCCAGTGGGCTACGATTTCGTCATTACGTTTTTGTACGGCGTCGAAGCTGTTGATTTTGCCTTCTTCAAACATCACTTCCACTTCGGGGAGTGCCTTGATGGCGTCAAAACATGCTTGCAGCAGGCTGATTCTGGAGGGAGCATTACGTAAAGCGCTATACGAAAGACGGATGGCGTCGAACGGGCCGCTGTTATGAAATACTTCTTCTCCGTTGAGCATGGGGAAAAGCCAGATGAGCACATCATCTCCTTCTTCCTCGTCATTCAGGATGCCAAAAAAATCGTCCAGTTGCTCAAATCCCAGTGGTGCAAGGTCTTTGAAGGTCTGGCTTCGTGCCGGAAATTTCGGATGTTCTTCCCCGGTGATCAGAAACAGTTCGCCGAAGCGGGGTTTGTCTTTGGCTTTAAACCTGAAGTCGATAAGGATATCGTTTTCCATTGATGGCTAAGCTTTATACTGTAATTTAATTGTTTAATCGGAAAGGTATTAAAATTATTTATCCTGAATAAGTGCTGCCGCGATTTTGCGATAGGCGTTCAGGTATTTATTCAAACGGGGGATATCATTTTCTCCGAGAGTCGGGATACGTCTGATATCCATGTTGTCTGACAGATCATAGAGTTTAACAGTAGAAGCCAATCTGTTTTCTAAAGTACGATTTACAAAATGTTCGTAGTTCTCGTCTTCAGATAGTTTGGTTACACAGCGCAGTGCTTCGAGCAGCTGGGGGCACAGTCCTTCTTTTTCCAGTGCTTCGAAGGTCCAGGAGCTGTCTTCCACGACGTCATGCAGTACGCCCAGTATTTTTTCTTCAGTTGTCCGTCCCATCTGCATTACGCGGAGCACATGGGTAATGTAGGGCTGACCGTATTTGTCGACCTGGCCCTGATGTGCTTCTATGGCGATGGCAATAGCGCGGGTTAAATCCATGGGATAAATGTAGGATTTTTTTACACAAAGGCACAAAGCTGCCGGGTATGATAGAAAAAGAGCGAAGCCCAAACAGTGTTCCCGATGGGGTACTGTTTGGGCTTTTGCTGTTGATTATTTTTTGCGCTTTCGCGCGAAGTATTACATAAAGTGATGACGCACGAATGCTTCCATGGCGGCGTATTTCTGCAGACCTAACTGGTCGTACAGGTTGGCCGTGTTGGCATTGCGGTCTTCTGCACGCTGCCAGAACTCGCGGAGGTCTGTACCCTGGAAAGGAACAACGTCTTTCTGGCTCTGGTGGATGAAGATACCGAGGCGTTTCTGCAGTACCTGGTCAGGGCTCATGGGAACAGCCATTTCAATTTCGTGGATATCCCATTCCTGCCATGCACCTTTATACAGCCATACCCAGCAGTCTTTCATCCATTCTTCGTGTTTCAGCCTGTCGAGGGCAGCGAAGATGGTGTCGAGACATACCTTGTGGGTACCATGCGGGTCGGCGAGGTCGCCGGCGCAATAGATCTGGTGTGGTTTTAATTTGCGGATCAGGTCAACGGTCAGCTGGATATCCTCTTCACCCATTGGTTTCTTTTCCACCAGGCCTGTTTCATAGAACGGCAGGTTCATGAAGTGGGCGTTTTCTTCAGCGATACCTACATAGCGGCAGGTAGCTTTAGCTTCGCAGCGACGGATCAGGCCTTTAATGGCGCGGTTTTCCGGGGTATCTTTCTGACTTGGTTTTTTGGTGCGGATAAATGCTTTGGCTTCATCCAGGATCTGGGAGCTTTTGCTTTTATCGATGTCGAACATACCTTCAAAGCCTACGGCGAAGTCGATGAAACGCAGCAGGAACTCGTCGGTAACAGCGATGTTGCCGGAAGTCTGGTAAGCTACGTGTACTTCATGACCTTGTTCGTGGAGGCGGATGAAGGTGCCACCCATAGAGATGATATCATCATCGGGGTGCGGAGAGAAGATCAGCACGCGTTTTTTAGCGGGTTCGGAACGCTCCGGATGCTTAGGCAGCTGGGGGCCGGGTTTACCGCCGGGCCAGCCGGTGATGGTGTCGCGGAGGGCGTTAAATTCCTTGATGTTCAGTTCGTAGGCAGAACCATATTGTACGATCAGGTCGTTGAGGCCATTTTCGTTATAGTCCTTGTCGGTGAGCATCAGGATGGGTTTGTTGAGCTTCATCGCGAGGCTAGTTACCGCTTTGCGGGTCAGGCTGGGTGTCCATTCGCAGTCGCCAGTGAGCCATGGCTCCTTGAAGCGGGTGAGCTCAGCGGAAGCCTGTTCGTCGATCACGAATTTACAGTTAGAATGCTGCTGCAGCAGGGAAGCAGGCACCTGGTCTGTGCTGTGGCCTTCTACAGAACGGCAAACGATTTTCGCTTTGTGGGAGCCCCATGCCATCAGTATTACACGTTTGGCTTTGAAGATGGAGCTGAGACCCATGGTGATAGCCAGACGAGGCACCTGGCTCATATTCGGGAACTCGTAAGCATTGGCCAGGCGGGTGCTGTTGTCCAGTGTTACAAGACGGGTATGTGAGTTGATGTTGGAACCGGGCTCGTTGAATCCGATATGGCCGTTGTTACCGATGCCCAGGATCTGGATATCAATACCACCGGCTTCTTCGATACGTCTTTCGTAGTCTGCGCAGTATTGTTTGATCTGATCTTTAGGGATAGTGCCATCAGGAATATTATAGTGTCCTTCCGGAATATCGATATGATTAAAGAGGTGTTCCTTCATAAAGCGGTTATAGCTCTGCAGGGCATCCGGCTCTATGGGGTAGTATTCGTCGAGGTTAAAGGTGATTACATTTTTGAAGCTCAGTCCTTCCTCTTTGTGCAGGCGAACTAATTCGGCGTAGAGATATTTAGGGGTAGAGCCGGTGGCCATTCCCAAAACACATTTTTGATTAGCAGCCTGCCTTTCGCGTATCAGCGCAGCAATTTCCTGTGCAACTGCTTTGGAACCCTCTTTGGCAGAAGGGTGTATATCCACAGCAATTTGCTCAAAGCTGTCAATCAATTCGATTTCCTGATGATTAATCGTCATTTGTAAACGTTTTTGATTAGATGCGGTTTAAAAACGAGCCGGAAAATTAAATAAAATACTGCTAAAATCTGCTAAAATTTAGCTCTTATTTAATTTAAAATTATTTTAACTTAAAAAGAACGTTTTTTATATTGTATAAGATTAATATCCGACATATACTCAAACAGCTTTTTGGTGTAGGAGTCATATAAAAAACCGCCCGGGCCAAAAGGGCGGGCGGTTTTGCTTTTTACTGGATAATCATTTCATCTATGAAGAGCCAGGCCGGATTGCCAGCACCTTCAGCGCCGGCAGGGATTTTCCCGAAATTAACGGCATTCAGTTTCACATAACGTCCTCTTACTGCTACCTTACCTCGTACCTGATTAATGCCGGTTTGTGTAAAGTCCGTCTGTTTATATACCTCCTTATAGGTTTTACCATCTTCTGAAACGGCAAATGTTACCTGTTTAGGCGGATATATCCAGTTGGGCCGCAGATTCAGTGTGTTCATGCCTACCAGGTTGATGTCCTGTACACTGTCCAGGTCGATCACTGCCTCGAAATTATTGCCGTTATAACCAAACCACTGATTGTCGTTATAGGAGGCGATACCTTCAATACCGTTTACCAGGGCGAAGCTGCTGCCGGGATTATAATCCTTGGACGGAGGCGCAGCCAGGCTCACTTTTTTACCAAGACCTTTATGGAACACAAAGTGCTGGCTGTATTCGTTGCCAAAAGGTTTATCGTTCTGAAATACCTGCGCGCGGATGGTGCCGGTTTGTTTGATCTGCACCGGTCCGTTGTAGGCAGTGGATTGCAGGGTAGGGGCGGTGCTATCGAGGGTATATACGATTTTGCCGCCATCGAGCTTGCTGCTGAGCGTTACTTCCACGCCACCCTTTTTATTATCTGTTACGGTGCCGGCCACTTCAAATACATGTTTGGCGTAGTTGACTTTTTTCTGGTCCAGGCGTTTCACATGTACTTTCAGTCTTTCGAGGAAGTTGTCGTAGTTGCGTTTGTCAGCGGGCGACCACAGTACTTCTGCGAGGGCGGAGGCACGTGGATAAACCATGTATTCGAGATAGTCGGTGTTGCCGATGTATTCTGTCCATAAGTTGGCCTGTGCGCCTTTGATGTAGCGGGCTTCGTCTTTGTTCAGTTCTGTGGGTACTGGTTCGAAAGCATACACTTTGCTTACAGGTGTAAATCCGCCGATGGCCAGTGGTTCGTTGTGGCCTTGTGACTGATAATGGTCGAAGTAGCAGAAGTTGCCTGGTGTCATGATCACATCATGTTTCTGTTTGGCAGCGGCGATGCCGCCTTCAATGCCTCTCCAGCTCATAACGGTGGCGTTGGGAGCCAGTCCTCCTTCGAGGATCTCATCCCAGCCGATGATCTGGCGACCTTTGCTGTTCAGGTATTTTTCCATGCGCTGGATAAAATAGCTCTGCAGGGCATGTGCATCCTTCAGGCCTTCCTGTTTCATGCGGGCCTGGCATTTGGGACATTTTTCCCAGCGTACCTTAGGGCATTCGTCGCCGCCGATGTGTACATATTTGCTGGGAAACAGCGGCAGCACTTCATCGAGGACATCCTGCAGGAAGGTGAATACGCTGTCGTTGCCGGCGCAGAACACATCATCGTATACCCCCCAGCGTGTACCTACTTCATAGGGGCCGCCGGTGCATCCCAGGTTGGGGTAGGCAGCGAGGGCTGCCAGCGCGTGACCTGGCATTTCTATTTCTGGGATAACGGTCACAAAGTGATCAGTAGCATATTGTACCACTTCTTTCACTTGTTCCTGTGTATAGAAGCCACCATAGGGCTTTCCATCGTATTTATTGTCAGCATAACGGCCGGCCATGGTCTCCTTGCGTTTGGAGGCCACTTCCTGCAGGCGCGGATATTTTTTGATTTCGATGCGCCAGCCCTGGTCTTCTGTGAGATGCCAGTGGAAAGTATTGAACTTATGCATGGCCAGCAGGTCGATATATTTTTTGATGAACTCCACCGGGAAGAAGTGACGGCCCACGTCGAGGTGGAGGCCGCGGTAGGCGAAGCGGGGAGCATCTGTAATGCTTACGCCGGGGATGAACATGGCCTCAGCTTTCTGTACAGGGAGCAGCTGAATAAGCGACTGTACGCCGTAGAAGGTGCCGCGGCCGCTGTTGCCATTGATGGCAACGCCTTTGCTGTCGACATTCAGCGTATACCCTTCTGCGTTAGTGGAGTCACTGCCGGTATGCAGTACGATGCTGTTTCTGTCGCCCTGGTCTTTGATGGCCAGTTCGTAGCCGGTCAGCTCTTTCAGCCAGGCATTGAAGAGGGCGGCTGTTTTACGGTCAGCATCGCCGGAGGCGACGATAACAGTGTGTTTATCCAGAAGGAAGGAGTCCTGTTTTTCTGTCACGCTCGCGGGCATGGGAATGATGCTCACTTTGCCTTTGGGCGCGTCTGTATGCCGGGAGCCGGAGCAGCTGTATAAAGCGGTTGCCCCACCCAACAGGCATAGGTAGAAAAGTTTTTTCATTGACACATTACATATTTAGATGATGAGAATTATTTCAGTTCCAGATCGCTGAGCAGTGGCCGGTGATCGGAGGCTACAGCTTCTTCGATGACCCTGGCGCCGGTAACATTCCAGTGATGTTTGGGATGGTACATGATGTAGTCCAGTTTCACCCGGGGAGAGTCTGCCGGGAAGGTAGGGCCCATCTGCGCGGTGGCGTCTGTGAATATTTTTTTTAAGATCTGTATTTCTTTGGCGTTAGGTGTAGCGTTAAAATCGCCGGCGAGTATCACCGGGGTTTGTGTTTCCCTGAAATACTCTGCCAGTGTGATGGCTTGTGCGATGCGGTCGCCGGCATGTTTTTCGGAATCAAGGTGAGTGCTTGCAAAACGAAGGAGGCTGTCGCCGGGTAGTTTTACCGTGATGACGCCGGCTACTCTTGGCTCTGCACCTGGTTTCGCGGAAGGCAGCGGTACGGTGACAGCTTCCGCAATAGGGAAGCGTGAAAGGATACCGGTGCCATAGCCACCGCCATCAAAGTCCATCGCTTTGGCAAAATAGGTATACATGCCTGTGATAGATGCGAGTTCTTTCAGCTGGTCTGTGTGTTTGGTACGCTGGGTAACACTGTCTACTTCCTGCAGTGCCACAAGGTCGGGATTGGTGGCAAGGATCACGTTGGCAATACCCTGGAGGTCCAGCTCTCCTTTTATGTTTTCACCGTGGTGGATGTTATAGGTCAGTACTTTTACCTTTTGTTGGGCAGTCAGTGAAAACCCTGTCAGCCATATGACAGTGACAAGCAGCAATTTTTTCATAGCATGTATATTTATTTATTCATTTAGTTATTTTTTTATTTTGAGATTAGGAATTCTTTATCCCCAATAAAAAAATAATAAAATAACTAAATAAGAAATTACTTAAACGCTTCTTTCACGGGTTTTCCGGTCCACACCTGCGGTGTTTGGAGACCGAAGATCCAGGCGATAGTGGCGGCAGTATCGTAGGTTACAACACTGGTGCTAAGTTCTTTGTTTGCCTTTACGCCCGGGCCGCGCATGATCCATGGAATCTGCATCTCTTCCATGGTTTTGCCGCCATGACCTTTTTTAATACCGCCATGATCTGCTGTGAGCAGGATGATGGTATTGTCCCACATACCGGCATCTTTAACGGCCTGTAATATTTTGCCCAGCAGCTCGTCATTTTTTTTCACCTGATCGAAGTAGGGTTGAATATTATGACCGATATTATGTCCTACACCATCAGGCTGATCAAAATGTATGAAGAGGAAGTCTGGTTTTTTTTCTTTGATATAAGCAACTGATGCTTCAGTGGCAAGGCTGTCATTGTCTTTGGTTCCGAGGTCCTTGTTGACTGCGGCTTTGGGGAAGAGGTAACCGATCCCTTCCCAGCTGTAGATGACGCCTATTTCGGCTTTTGGTTTTTGTTCACGCAACAGGGTGTAGATGGAGGGGAACATGCCGTACTGGTCGAGGGTTCGGGAAGGCAGCTCCGGTTTGCGGCTGTCCCATTCGGTATAACCGTGGACTTCCGGGCCTGCGCCCATCACCATCGATGCCCAGTTGACCGCACTGGAAGAAGGCAGCACACTGCGGGCCTGAAGCGTCCAGGCGCCATCCTTCATCAGCTGTTTCATATTTGGATTGTCGACCTTGGGAAAACAATAGGCACCAAAGCCGTCCATGCCGATCAGGATGACATGTTTCACACCTTTGACCTGTGCATGCGCGAAAAGTCCGCCCAGCAATAGTCCGGTTGCAATGATCAGTTTTTTCATTTCGTTGTTCACTTTTAAAAGGCATGCACGGCCATGATGAGACCGTGCAGCGAATATTTGTACAGGTGCTAATATAGCCTACTGTTTCATCTCATGCAAGGCTTTTTCCGCGAGTTCACGAATTTGTAATACTTCTTTGCGTTGGGTGAGAGAGATACCATATTCCGGTACGCCGGGAATACCGCCCATACTTACGTTAGGGTTGCGGTACACCATTTTGCTGTCCTCATAGGCTTTGGCAGAGGTATGGTATTCCATTACGCCGGTAGTTTTGATCAGTTGAGCGATATTGTTGGCTCTGACGCCGGAACCGGCCATGATGATGATACGGTCGTTAGCCCTTTCCACGAGGTCTTTCAGGAGGGACGCTCCTTCTACGGCGGTGTTGCGTGCGCCGGAGGTGAGGATACGCTCGCAGCCGATTTCGATAATGTCTTCGAGTGCTTCAAATGGGTTGTCAGTCATATCGAAGGCACGATGGAAAGTCACGCCCATGGGCCAGGCCAGGTCTACCAGCTCTTTGCAGCGGCGTTTGTCTATGCGGCCGTCGGGTGTGAGAATACCGATTACTACACCGTTGCAGCCCAGCTGTTTGCACAGTTCGATATCTTTTTTCATGACTTCAAATTCCAGGTCGGAATAGAGGAAGTCGCCGCCTCTGGGGCGTATGATAGGGTAGAGGTCTATTTTTACTTTTTCCCTGGCTATGGCAATGGTGGCATAGCTGGGGGTGGTACCACCTTCCAGCAGGTTATCACACAGTTCGATACGATTGGCGCCACCTTCTTCGGCAGCTATGCAGGAGGCTACTGAACCAGCGCATATTTCGAGGACAAAAGACATAAGCATTTGGTTATTTGGGCTATTGGGTTATTTGATTATTTAAAAGAGTTCATGTGTTCTTCAAATATCAAAATAACCAAATAACCCAATGACAAAATTAAAAATAGTGTTTACCGTCTATCAGTGTGTTATTCACATCGTTATTGAGTACGGCATAGCTAAATCCTTTCTGCAGGCAGTATGCGCCGTATTGTCCTTTTTTGTTGAGGGCGAGGAAGCCCACCTGTATTTCCTTTGCTTTGGAGGGGCTTCTTTTCACGATACGTTCTACTGCTTCTTTGCAGGCTTTTTCCGGTGGATAGCCCTGACGCATCAGTTCCACTACCAGGTGGCTGCCTACAATTTTGATCACTTCTTCGCCTACACCGGTGCTGGTGGCGGCGCCTACTTCGTTGTCCACATAAAGGCCTGCGCCGATGATGGGGGAGTCGCCTACCCGGCCATGGAGTTTGAAGGCCATGCCGCTGGTGGTGCAGGCGCCGGAGAGGTTACCTTCTGCGTCCATAGCCACCATGCCGATTGTATCGTGGTTATATACGTTGCCCGGCAGCATGAGCGGATTAAACGCTGTGGCGCCGTTGGCGGGTGTATATGATTTGTTTTCTATGTTGATAACAGGTTTGTATTCGGAAGTTTTGAGCCATTCTTTCCAGGCTTTTTCTGATTCCGGTGTCAGCAGGTTTTCTTTTTTGAAACCATTGGCCAGTGCGAACTGCAGGGCACCGTCACCTACCAGCATGACATGTGGTGTTTTTTCCATGACCAGTCTGGCAACGGAGATGGCATGTGTAACATGTTCGAGGGCTGCTACGGAGCCGCAGTTGCCGTGTTCGTCCATGATACAGGCGTCGAGGGTAACGCGGCCGTCGCGGTCGGGATAGCCGGAATAACCTACGGTGTGGTTATTGGGGTCGGCTTCGGGCACGCGTACGCCGGCTTCTACGGCATCGAGGGCGCGGCCTCCTTTTTTCAGTATCTCCCAGGCGGCTTCATTGGCAGCACGGCCAAAGTCCCAGGTGGAGATTACGATAGGCTTACCTTTCACGGTGCCTTTGGCTTGTGAGCGTGCAGCCGTAGCTGTTACACTGTCTAAAGAGAAAACAGCGGCACTGAGGGCCGCTGTTTTCAGGAAATTTCTTCTATTTTTCATATTACTTTGATTAGCTGTCAGGTAGCCGGCAGGCTAGTCTTTCATTTCCCAGGCCAGTGCACTGGCTCCCAGAATAGCGGCATCGCTTTCCTTGAGTTCTGAGAACACCAATTTAACTTTATTCTGGAAGATAGGGAGCAGATTTTTTTCCATATGTTCTCTTACCGGTTTCATGATCAGGTCTCCTGCTTTGGTGAGGCCACCGAAGAGGATGATGGCTTCCGGGCTGGAGAACATAACGAAATTGGCCAGGGCAGCGCCCAGTATTTCGCCGGTGAACTCGTACACTTCCATGGCCAGTGGATCGCCTTTCATGGCAGCTTCGTAGATCAGTTTGGAATTGATTTCTTCTTTGGTATGTTCCCGCATCATGCTGGGCACATCCGGACGGGTAGCCAGGAATTCCAGGGCGGTGTTGGTAACGCCGGTGGCGGAAGCATAGGCTTCGAGGGAGCCATGTGCGCCGGTTCCGGGATGGAAACGGCCGCCGGGGATCACAATGATGTGTCCCAGTTCGCCGGCAAAACCATCATGACCGTATATCAGCTGTCCGTTGGCTACGATACCGCTGCCTACGCCGGTGCCCAGGGTGATCACGATAAAATCTTTCATGCCTCTGGCCGCGCCGTAGATCAGTTCCCCGAGAGCGGCCGCGTTGGCGTCGTTGGTGAGAACAGCCGGCAGTCCGAATTTTTTCTCCAGCAGGTTAGCCAGGGGCACTACCCCTTTCCAACGCAGATTGGGCGCATATTCGATATTACCGTTGTAATAATTGCCGTTGGGAGCACCAACGCCAATGCCTTTAATATTTTCGATGCCGCCAACCTCTGTTATCAATACAGACAGTTGCTGGTGCAGTTCTTCGAGGAAACAGTTTACATCTTCATGCTTATTCGTTAACATACGACCATCACACAAAATATTTCCTCTGCGATCTACAATGCCGAATTTGGTATTAGTCCCTCCGATATCAATGCCCACCACTAGTTGCTGACTCATAATCGATTCCTTGAGATTTTAATATGTTTTTAACTCTAAATGCAAAAAATGCGAGATAAGCAAAGCACAGCGCCGGGATGATATAAGAGGCGTGGATACCTATGCTCGGAATGTCGGCGAGGCCGCCCTGTACAGGAGGTACGAGGGAACCGCCGAGGATCATCATGATCAGGAAGGCAGAACCCTGGCCGGTGTATTTACCCAGGCCACCGATGGATAATGCGAAGATGCTGGGCCACATTACAGAGCAGAACAGGCCACCGCTGATGAAGGCGAAAGTGGCGAGTGCGCCGCTGGTGAAGAGGCCAACCAGCACTGTGCCTACGCCCAGCAGACCAAATATCATGAGGGTTTTGGCAGGTTTGTCCTGTCCGGCGAAGAAGCCGATGATTTGAATAGCGATGCAGATAGTGTATGGGTACAGAGGAGTTACGTCGTTGCCTTTGATAACGTTGGCGCCGAGAATGACACCATAGGCGATGAAAGGAACGATCACGCACAGAATCTTACGGGTGGTTTTAGAGACGTTGAATACGCTGATGGCACCAGTCCAGCGGCCGATCATCATACTGCCCCAGAACAGCGACACATAAGGGTCCAGTTCAGATTCCGCCAGCCCTTTGGGGGTGAGGAAACCGGGATGTTTCAGTAATGCGCCGAGGTTGCTGGCGATGGTCACTTCCACACCTACATAAATAAAGATAGCGAGCATGCCCAGGGTGAGCTGGGGATATTTCATGGCGCCCCATCCTTCACCGTTGCCGGCAGAAGCGGTTTTAGCAAAGAAGAGAATACCGATGATACCTACGATACCAGCGATGAAGAAAGGCAGTTCATATTTCAACACCAGTCCGAGCAGGATCATGATAAACATGACGGTGATACCCAGGATGGATTTGGTGGCTTTCGGTGATGTTTCAAATACTTCGTTGTCCTGGCTTTCCGGCATCTTCACAAAAGCGAAGATAGCGGCAGCGATGAGGAACAGTATGATCAGCAGTATATATAAGGTGTTGATTTTGCTGATGTCGGTGCTAATATCGCCACCCTTCATATTACCGAAGAGCAGCATACTTACGATGACAGGGCCGATGGTAGTACCGAAGGAGTTGATACCGCCGGCGAGGTTGAGACGGTGTGAACCTTTGGCAGGATCACCGAGGAGGATGGCAAACGGATTGGCCGCTGTTTGTTGCAGGGAGAAACCGAGTGATACGATGAAGAGCGCCATCAGGATGAGTGCGAAGTAACCGAAGGTAACGGTTTGCTGATGGTCTGTTTCCAGCGCGGTGACGATTTTTTCGATGCTGGATTTGTTGAAGGTACCCGCGTACTGATAATGTTCTTCATCTTTGGTGAAGCCTTGTGGAATCTCTGCCAGCAGGTGCGGGTTGTTGATGTACTTGTCTGCGGCTTCATTACCGGAGATCAGGAGGGAGTAAGTGTCTTTTTCTTTTTCACGGCGGATTTTCACCTGCCGGTCAGAAGTCTGTAATTGTTGTTCTACCTGGAAACTGCTGATGTCTTTGATGGTTTCCTTGATGGGAACAATTTTTTCTTTGTTGACACAGGGGATCATGATAGCAGATCCAAGTACGGAAATTAATAAACCGTAAATAATACCCTTCTTATATCCTATTTTATTAAGGATATCTACTTTTCTTGCCGCAGATGCCAGATACAGGATGAGTGAGCCGATGAAATAGGCGCTGTAAAAGGAGAAGTCAACCAGTTGAGACTCAAGTTGGGTAAGGTTAAAGTGAGATTTACAGAAAGGGATAAATATACTGTTGGATGCAGCCAGGAAACCCCAGAAAAAGAACACCAGTATAAGCACAAAGAACGACGGATGTGTACTTTGTGCGCCTTGCTTTGTTTGCTGAGCCATAAACGCGTTAAGTTACAGTGAAATTTTGCCGGATAAATGTATAATATTTTTTTAAGGAATTTCTAAAAAACCAAATAAACCATTGCATTTTTTTTCGATGATAAAACGTTTTAGCTAATATATTTATGAATTGTAGCATAAAATATAACCGAAGTTCATTATGTTCGCGTTTATCTAAAATCAACTGACAGCTATGTCCAACCAAACAGCAACAATGAATATGCCTTCCAAAAAGGCAGGTTACGCCCAGGCGATGGCCATTATTGGCATTTTGTTTTTCGTGTTCGGGTTTGTTACCTGGCTCAATGGAACGTTGATCCAGTTTTTCCAGATAGTGTGTGAGTTGAACGTGTCGCAGGCGCTGCTGGTAACCATGGCCTTTTTTATGGCTTATTTCTTTTTATCGATTCCATCTTCAATGATCCTCAACAAAACGGGGTTCAAAAATGGGATGGTCCTGGGGCTTGTGATTATCGCAGTAGGCTCCCTGGTATTTATTCCGGCTGCTAACGCACGCAGTTTTGGTATGTTCCTGACAGGCCTGTTTATTCAGGGTGCCGGATTAGCCTTGCTGCAAACGGCTTCCAACCCGTATGCCAGCATCATCGGACCTAAGGAAAGCGCTGCCAAACGTATCAGTATTCTGGGTATCTGTAACAAAACAGCCGGTGCATTGGCTCCGCTGGTTCTCGGTTCTATCGTACTGAAAGGTGCAGAAAAACTGGAAGCAGACATCGCTGCTGCTGTGGACACAGCACAGAAAAATGCACTGCTCGACAGCCTGGCTTCCCGCGTAATCGGGCCTTATGTAGCGATGGCTATCGTGCTCGTTATCCTGGCATTCCTGCTGAAACGCTCTGCCCTGCCGGAAATAGACACCAATTCAGAAGATGAAACAACCGCTGCTGCTACCAACGGAAAAACCAGCGTGTTCCAGTTCCCGCAACTGGTACTGGGTGTAATCTGCATTTTCGTATACGTAGGAGTAGAAGTAATGGCCGGCGACGTGATCGGTCAGTATGGTAAAGCACTGGGTATGAGTTTAAAGGACACCAGATATTTCACCACCTTCACCCTGATAGCTATGCTGGCAGGTTATGTAATCGGTATCGCTACTATTCCTAAATATATCACCGGTAAAAAAGGCCTGCAGATCTCTGCTGTACTGGGCGTGCTGTTCACCATCGCTGCTTACTTCAACACCGGTTATTCTGCGGTGACTTTCATCGCGCTGCTCGGACTGGCTAACGCCCTGATGTGGCCTGCCATCTTCCCAATGGCTATCGACGGCCTGGGCCGTTTCACTAAAATCGGCTCCGCCCTGCTCGTAATGGGAATCGCCGGTGGTGGCGTTATTCCACAGATATACAGTGGTATGTTCGACCAGCACAGCATATTCAATTTCCTCTACAGCAGCAGCATCGACTTCAAACATGCTTTCCTGTACTGTATGGTGCCCTGCTATCTCTACATCCTGTTTTATTCACTGGCAGGAGATAAGATCGGCAAAAAAGCATAAAGATTTTCTGATATAAGGATTTACGATTTAGATATTTAAAAATGCAGCGATGATGACCGTTAAGGTCTTCGCTGCATTTTTTTTTAAATACCTGAATCAAAAAATCCCTGAATCCTAAATGTTTTTATATTATTTTAGGCGTAAAATTTACGTTTAATATCTTTTGAATGATACAGCAAACAAGGGAGAAATTCATCACGTTATTTGGAAAAGAGCCACTGATAGTAGTATCCCCCGGAAGAATTAATCTCATTGGTGAACATACTGACTACAACGACGGTTTTGTACTGCCCGCCGCTATCGATAAAAAAATCGTTTATGCCGTGGCGTTAAACAATACCAGAAAATGTAATGTACATGCGGTTTTTACCAATGAAACCGTTTCCTTTGACCTGGAGCATGTAGTACCTACTCCCGGATGGATCAACTATCTGATGGGCGTGGTATATCAGCTGCAGCAGGGCAACTACCCCGTTGAAGGCTTCGACTGTGTGATCGCCGGTGATATCCCGGTAGGTGCGGGCATGTCTTCTTCCGCAGCGGTGGAAGGCGGGCTGGTAGCGGCACTGGACCATATCTTCCGATACGGCATGAGCCGCATGGAAATGGCGCTGCTGGGTCAGCGTGCTGAACATTCTTTCCCCGGCGTGAAATGTGGTATCATGGATCAGTTTGCCAATCTGCACGGTAAAAAAGATCAGGTGGTACGCCTGGACTGCCGCAGTCTGGAGTATGAGTATTTCCCATTCGATTTCCCCGATTATCGTATTGTGCTGTGCAACTCTATGGTGCACCATTCCTTGGCTACCTCAGAATATAATGTGCGCCGCCATCAATGTGAAGAAGGTGTGAAAGCCATACAGGTCCTGCATCCGGAGGTAAAATCCCTGCGTGATGCCACCCTTCCCATGCTGGAAGCGGTACACGCGCAGCTGCCTGCCAAAGTATATGATCGCTGTAAATATGTGATAGAAGAGATCCAGCGCGTACAGGATGCTACCACACTGCTGAAAGCAGGAGATCTGAAAACCTTCGGACAACTGATGTATGCCACCCATGAAGGACTTAGCAGCCTCTATGAAGTAAGCTGTCCTGAACTGGATTTCCTGGTATCGCTGGCTAAAGAGCGGGAAGAAGTGACCGGTGCCCGCGTAATGGGAGGCGGTTTCGGCGGCTGTACCATCAACCTGGTAAGGCAGGACAAAGTGGAAGAGTTCCGCTCTTTTGTGATAGACCGCTATCAGCAGCAATATGGTAAGGCACCCGAGATATATGTGACGACCATCCAGAATGGAACAGTTGTTTGCAGTGAGAATTGATTGAATTTTTGCTGATCAGTATTGATGAAGATAAAAGAGAAGCCCCCATTGATTTTATGTCAATGGGGGCTTCTCTTTTATCTTCGCTATGATCTCCGTTTATCAGGAGCATCAGTAACATCAGTATTAATCATCGTTAGTACTGGTCGTCCAGGCCGAAGATCGGTTTTCTGTTCATCCAGCGACCGCGGGTGAAGTCGGGGATGTACTGAACGCCGCCGCCTTCGAGGATAGACTGCTCACTCAGCGGAGTGATAGCATACCAGGTAGCCATATCGTAAACGTCGAGTTGATAAGGAGCGCCGCGTTTGATACTTTCAACGAAGGAGTTGAGTACGTACCAGTCCATACCGCCGTGGCCTGCGCCTTTGGCGTCGTTGGCATAACGTTTCCACAGCGGGTGGTCGTATTTACCGAAGTAGCTGTTGGCATCTTCCGGTTTGCCGGTGTTTTCCCACTGATCGTGCTGGCTTTTCTTTTCAACATATACGGAGTCCTGATCATCCATCCACAGGCCGTTGGTACCTTGAACGCGGAAGTTCAGGGAGTAGGGGCGTGGGGAGTTGGTGTCGTGGGACAGCATGATGGTTTCGCCGTTGTTGGTGGTGATCAGGGAAGAAACGATATCGCCCAGTTTGAATTTTACTTTGGCGTTTGGATGATCTTCGCTGCTGTTGTCAACGATATATTTATGCAGACCGCGTGATTTGGTGGCCACAGAAGAGATGGTCAGGAGGCGGTTGCCGCGGTTCATGTTGATCACGTTGCCGATAGGGCCGAGGCCGTGGGAAGGGTAGAGGTCAGCGTTGCGGTAAAGGGAGTGGTTGGTTCTCCATTTAGCTTCAGAGAGTGCGTTATCACCGAACTCCACGCCACCGCCGTAATATTGTTTGCCGTTGTTGAATTTAACCGGACGCAGGTCATGCTGGTATCCGCCCTGCAGGTGGGTGATTTCACCGAAGAGGCCCTGGCGTACCATGTTGAGTACTGCCATCACATCTCTGCGGTAACATACGTTTTCCATACCAAATACGGGTATGCCGGTAGCTTCGCTGGTGTTTACCAGTTCCCAGCATTCCTGGATATCGGAGGCGCCGCATACTTCTACTGCAGGGGTTTTGCCGGCTTTCATGGCAGCAACGGCCATAATGGTATGCCATTCCCAGGGAGTAGCGATGATCACCGCGTCGATGTCATCTCTTTTCAGCATGTTACGGAAATCATCCGGACCGTTGGTGTATTCAGCCACTTTCTTTTTGCCGCCATATACTTTGGTGATCATATCCCTTGCTTTAGGCACGGTATACGCTGTATCAGGATCAGCGAAAGCTACCACCTCTACGTCTTCCCTGTGGAGGCAGAGGCTGAGGTGACTCAGCCCGCGGGCGCCTACGCCAATAAGGCCAATTCTTACTTTGGGTTTCTTTTCGTTGGCAAATAGTTTTGCAGAGGAGCCGAGCATAGAGAGTCCTATACCTGCGGCCGCCGTGTTTTTGAGAAAACTTCTGCGATGCAGTGGTTGTTTATTCATTGTTCAGTTTTTAATAGCGTATAAAAGAATACGTTGGAGGGACTAAATTTATAAATTTTGTGTCGTGTAAACCAACTGCCCATCCCTTTTTCTTACATTTTTGTGATAAACGGCAGAAAGATAAAACGATTGAAGGTTAATATTCAATTAAGAAAGGAGAATAGCGGATCAGCTCCGGGCGGGAAGGATGATTATCTTCGCTGACATTAAATCGCGTGAAGGTATTGAGACGATCAGTTATCCGTAATTTATCCAGTGAAATGAAAAAGACCAATTTAGTATTAGCCGGTTTGCTGACCTGCAGTATGGCCATGGCACAGAAAATCCAGCCCTATGGCGCGTTGCCGTCCAAAGCGCAGGTAGCCTGGAACGACATGGAATATTACATGTTCATCCACTTTGGCCCCAACACCTTTACCAACAAGGAATGGGGACATGGGGATGAAGATCCGAAGGTATTTAACCCTACCCGCCTCGATGCCCGTCAGTGGGCCCGTACCGCCAAACTGGCCGGTATGAAAGGAATTGTGATCACTGCCAAACATCACGACGGTTTTTGTCTGTGGCCCAGCAAATACAGTACCCATACCGTTAGAGAAAGTGCCTGGAAAAACGGAAAGGGCGATGTGCTGGCTGAATTGTCTGCCGCCTGTAAGGAATACGGGCTGAAGTTCGGCGTATATCTCTCTCCGTGGGACCGTAACCACCCGGAATACGGCACCGCCAATTACAACCAGGTATTTGCCAACACCTTAAATGAGGTACTCTCCAGCTACGGCCCCGTTTTCGAACAGTGGTTCGACGGCGCCAACGGCGGCAATATCAAACAACCCTATGACTGGGACTTGTTCCACAAAGTGGTATATAAAAACCAGCCCAATGCCGTGATCTTCAGTGATGTGGGCCCTGGCTGCCGCTGGGTAGGCAATGAAAACGGCATCGCCGGCACTACCAACTGGAGCACCCTCAACGTAAAAGGTTTTTCACCAGGCCTTGGTGGCCCTCCCACCCAATCCCTCAACGAAGGCAATGAAGAAGGCGAAAAATGGGTGCCCGCAGAATGTGATGTGTCTATCCGCCCGGGATGGTTCTACAGCCCTGAAACAGATGATAAGGTGAAATCTGTGAACACACTACTGGACATCTACTACGGTTCCGTAGGCCGCAACGGCAACCTGATCCTCAACGTGCCCATCGACCGTGAAGGGGTGATCCATCCCAACGATTCCACCCGTCTGATGGAATTGCGCAAGGTGCTGGACGCTTCCTTTAAAACCAACCTGGCTAAAAAAGCGGTAGTAACGGCAACGGATACACGTAAAAATAGTGCGGAGGTCAAAGTGGCTCATCTGACAGATGGTAACAACAGCACTTATTGGGCTACCGCTGATAACGTCACCAAAACCACTATCAAACTGTCTTTCCCGAAACCTGTCACCTTTAACCGCCTGGTGCTGCAGGAATACATCGCCCTTGGGCAGCGTGTCAAAAGTTTCAGCGTAGATATCCTGGAGAACGGTAAGCGAAAAGAGATCGCGCGTGAAACCACTATCGGACACAAACGTATCCTGCGCCTGCCGGACTATACCACTACGGAGGTATATATTAATATAACAGATGCCAAAGCTTGTCCGGTGATCAGCGAAGTGCAGTTGTACGAAGCGCCCGGTATGCTGGCCACGCCGGAGATCCATCGGAACAAGGAAGGGCAGGTAGCCATCACCGCCGCCTCTGCTGATCCGGAAATACATTATACTACAGATGGTACCACACCAACATTGAATGCACCGTTGTATGTTCCGAAAGCACTGATCAGCCTGCCCGCTGGCGGCATGGTGAAAGCCAGAGCATTCCTGAGAAAAACGAACGCAGCCAGTCCGGAAGTGACAGCTGACTTTGACGTGGCTCCGGCCAAATGGCAAGTGATTTCAGCGGCCGGTAGTGCGGATGCAGGCAAAGCCATTGACGGCAATACAGCTACTGCATGGGTGTCTGACAAGGCTGCCCAATATCCGCATCAGCTGGAAGTAGACCTTGGTGAAACGCTGACCCTGAAAGGGTTTACCTACACACCCACTACCAACGATCACATCGGTGGAGTAATATATGGTTATGCTTTTTATACCAGCACAGATGGCAAAACCTGGGGACAGCCTGCAGCCACGGGCAGTTTCGCCAATATCAAAAACAACCCGGTACCACAGAAGGTGAGCTTTGCACCGGTAGCAGCCAGGTTTATCCGCCTGGTAGCACTTACTCCGGCCACGGAAAAAGAGAGCCGGGCAAGTATTGCAGAGCTGAGTGTGCTCACCAGATAATAGATAATTCTTTAAAGTGTAAGGCGGCTGGCCCCTGACGAGTTGGGCACAGCCGCCTTTTTGTTAACGGTTTGAAAAAAAACTATAACTCCCAAAAAAAATTCGATTGATTAAAAAGATATTGTTATAACTTTGCGGATAATCTAAACTAAAGACAATATTTATAACAATTTAACGCTGAACTGAAGTTGGAAAAAATCGCAACTCATACCAACATAGCCGCATATCATCCCGCCTTACATAAAGGGGTATATTCTGTTGGGTTCAATGTCTTTAGATTCCTTTCCCGACGACCCAGGATTTGATAGCGCTTGTCATATAACAACCGCTATCGCGCCAGGACTCCCATTCCTGGTGATGTTCCAGTAATGGAAGTCTTCAATGTAGTTTATTGATTCACGATTTCAATTTTAAAAGTTGGAAAATCAGCATATCATCGTTAGGGTAGCTACACCTGACGATATACACTATTCAAAAACCATCACTGATGAGATGGAAGCGTCTGCAAAAGCGCGTGGAACTGGTATTGCCAAACGTTCTCCGTCGTATGTAGAGCTTAAAATGCAGGAGGGCAAAGCTGTAATTGCAGTGACCGACAACGGTGACTGGGTGGGCTTTTGTTATATAGAAGCCTGGGGACATGGAAAATTTGTAGCCAATTCCGGGTTGATCGTGAATCCTGCTTTCCGTGGGCATGGCGTAGCCAAAGCCATCAAAAAGAAAATTTTTGAACTGTCACGCGAAAAGTACCCCGAGTCTAAAATCTTCGGTCTTACTACAGGACTGGCCGTTATGAAAATCAACTCCGAACTGGGATATGAACCTGTTACTTATTCTGAGCTGACAGATGATGAAGAGTTCTGGAAAGGCTGCCGTAGCTGTATCAATTTTGATATCCTCACCAGCAAACAACGGAAGAACTGTCTCTGTACTGCCATGCTCTACGATCCCGCTGAAAAACTGAAAGAAGCGGAAGAGCGTGCCATGGCTGATGCCAAAGCGAAAATGGAAGCACCTGTTAACCAACTCTCCGTGACGCCTGAAGGTCAGATCCATCAGGAAAAAAAACGTCGTGGATTTAAAGGAAACATAAAGCTCTACGATCGCTGGTTAAGATTTAAAAGATTTGTTTTGCTGAACAGCAAAAAAGAAGGTGGTGCTACCGGAACAAGAAAAAAATTCTTCCTGTTCTAACCACTATATAATTGTCTGAAATATTTGTTCTGGAAATAAAAAATGATGTCGTAAAATGAAAAAAGTAGTACTGGGATTCAGCGGAGGACTTGATACTTCCTATTGCGTTAAATATCTGACCAACGAAAAAGGATATGAGGTGCATTCGGTGATTGTAAACACAGGTGGTTTTTCGGATGAAGAACTGCAGGAAATTGAGAAACGCGCTTATAACCTGGGCGTTAAGAGTCACAAGACTGTTAATGCGGTCCGATCCTACTACGATGGCGTTATTAAATACCTGATCTTCGGTAACGTACTGAAAAATAATACCTATCCGTTGAGTGTAAGTGCTGAGCGTATGAGCCAGGCACTTGCCATCGCGGAATATGTAAAGGAAGTGGGTGCAGATGCTGTAGCACACGGCAGCACTGGTGCCGGTAATGACCAGGTTCGTTTTGACATGGTGTTCCATATTATGATCCCGAATGTGGAGATCATCACGCCTATCCGTGATATGAAACTGAGCCGTGAAGAAGAGATTACTTACCTGCGTTCCAAAGGTGTAGAAGTGAACTTCGAAAAGGCCATGTACTCTATCAACAAAGGCCTGTGGGGCACTTCCGTAGGTGGTAAGGAAACACTGACCTCCAACGGTATGCTGCCGGAAGAAGCCTGGCCTACACAGTTGACCAAACAAGGAGAAGAACAGGTAAAACTGACTTTTGAAAAAGGTGAACTGATTGGTATCAATGACCAAAAATTCTCACATCCTACAGAAGCGATTCAATATTTACAAACGATTGCCGGTCCGTTTGCCATCGGCCGTGATATTCACGTTGGCGATACCATCATCGGTATCAAAGGCCGTGTAGGCTTTGAAGCCGCTGCTCCGATGGTGATCATCAAAGCACACCACGCCCTCGAAAAACATGTGCTCACCAAATGGCAGCTGACCTGGAAAGACCAGCTGGCACAGTTTTACGGTAACTGGATGCACGAAGGTCAGATTATGGACCCTGTAATGCGTGACATCGAAGCTTTCCTGCAACATACTCAGGAAAACGTTTCCGGTGAAGTATTTGTAACCCTGATGCCTTACCGCTTCCAGGTTACCGGTATCCAATCTCCATACGATCTGATGAGCAGCAAGTTTGGTAAATACGGTGAGATGAACAGCGGCTGGAGCGGTGATGATGTAAGAGGCTTCAGCAAAATCTTCGGTAACCAGACTATGATCTGGCATCAGGTTAAACAATCTATCTAAACAAGTATTCACGACATGGCAAATGATAAAAAGATAAGGGCAGGAATCGTTGGAGGGGCTGGCTATACGGGCGGTGAGATGATCCGGCTTTTATTAAACCATCCGGATGTGTCTATTTCGTTTGTGCACAGCCGTAGTAACGCAGGCAATCCTTTGTATGCAGTACATGCCGACCTATTGGGTGAAACTGAGCGGTCTTTCACCGCTGAACTGAGCAATGATATTGATGTGATGTTCCTGTGTCTGGGGCATGGTGAATCCAGGAAATTCCTGGAAGCAACGCCAGTGGCTCCGCATGTGAAAATAATTGATCTGAGCCAGGATTTTCGTTTAGGCGAAAGCGTTGGAGAAAGGGAGTTCGTATACGGACTGCCGGAGCTGCAGCGGGAGAAAATCAAAACGGCCAGCAATATCGCCAATCCAGGTTGTTTTGCTACTGCTATCCAGTTGGGCATTCTGCCGCTGGCCAAAGCAGGTCTGCTGAAAGAAGTACATACCACCGGCATCACCGGTTCCACCGGCGCCGGCCAGAGTCTGCAGGCTACTTCCCATTTTACCTGGAGAGCCAACAACATGTCTACCTATAAAGTACTCAACCACCAGCACCTGAAGGAAATCCGACGAAGCCTGCAGCAGCTGCAGCCTGGCTTCGCAGAGGAAGTGAACTTTGTTCCGGTACGCGGCGATTTCCCCAGAGGTATCTGGGTAACGTCTTACCTGCAAAGCGACCTGACGCTGGAAGCAGCAGTACAGCTGTATAAAGACTTCTACGCCGGTCATCCTTTTACGCATGTCAGCGAAAAACAGATAGACCTGAAGCAGGTAGTCAATACCAACAAGGTGTTGATACAACTGGAGAAAGTGGGCAACAAACTGGTGATCCACTCTATCGAGGACAATCTGCTGAAAGGCGCTTCCGGTCAGGCTGTGCAGAATATGAACATCATGTGCGGACTGGATGAAACGGCCGGACTTAAACTGAAGTCCATCGTGTTTTAACCGTTTTGATCATTTTCAATTTTACATCACATCATGAAACTTTTCGACGTTTATCCCGTAAACGACATCATCATAGATAAAGCTGCCGGTTCCAATGTATGGGACGATAAAGGCAATGAATACCTGGATCTGTACGGCGGCCATGCCGTGATCTCTATTGGTCATACCCATCCGCATTATGTAAAACGTTTGACCGACCAGCTGCATAAAGTAGGCTTCTATTCCAACTCCGTGAAGATGCCTTTGCAGGAAGAGCTGGCAGCTCTCCTGGGCAAGGTTTCCGGTAAAACAGACTATCAGCTGTTTTTGTGCAACTCCGGTGCGGAAGCCAATGAAAACGCACTGAAGCTGGCTTCTTTCTATAATGGTAAAAAGAAAGTAATCGCTTTCCGCAAATCCTTCCACGGCAGAACTTCCCTGGCGGTAGCAGCTACCGACAATCCGAAGATCGTAGCGCCGGTGAATGAAACCGAAAACATAGTGTTTCTGCCATGGGCCGACGAAGCCGCGCTGGAAGAAGCTTTCAAACAACATGAGGTATCTTCTGTTATTATAGAGGGTATACAGGGAGTAGGTGGCATCAATGTGGCCAGCGAATCCTTCCTCCGTAAGATCCGGACTTTGTGCGATGCACATAACGCTGTGTTTATCGCGGATTCCGTGCAATGCGGTTATGGCAGGAGCGGTAAATTTTTCTCCCATGATTTTGCGGGTGTAGATGCTGACATCTATTCTATGGCAAAAGGTATGGGCAATGGTTTCCCGATAGGTGGCATTATCATCTCCCCTAAATTCAAACCGGTATACGGCATGCTGGGCACCACCTTTGGCGGTAACCACCTGGCTTGTGCAGCAGCACTGGCGGTGCTGGAAGTGATCGAAAGCGAAAAGCTGATCGACAACGCTGCTGCCGTAGGCAACTACCTGATGACAGAACTGAAAAAATTCTCTCAGGTAAAAGAAGTGAGAGGTCGTGGGCTCATGATCGGCATTGAGATGCCGGAAGAGCTGGCTCATGTAAGGAAAAACCTGCTGGGCGTACACAAAATCTTCACCGGTGAGGCGAAACCCAACGTAATCAGGTTGCTGCCATCTCTGGCACTGACCCAGGCACATGCAGATCAGTTTTTGGAAGCGTTTAGAAAAGAAGTCAAATAGCAATAATGAAGCAATTTATTTCAACAGCAGATGTTCCCAGTGTCCCGCGTTTGGTGGACATTGCCATGAACTACAAGAAAGATCCTTTCAGGGATAAGGAATTAGGAAAGAACAAAACGTTAGGAATGATTTTCCTGAATCCCAGTTTGCGAACACGATTAAGTACACAGGTAGCTGCTAAAAACCTGGGTATGGATGCTGTAGTGTTTAACATCGACAAGGAAGGATGGGCGCTGGAAATGAATGATGGCGTAGTGATGAATGGCAATACCACCGAGCACGTTAAAGAAGCTGCGGCTGTTATGGGACAGTATTTTGACATTCTGGCCATCCGTACTTTCCCTGGGTTGAAAAATAAAGAAGAAGATTATACCGAGAAATATATCAATCAGTTCATTAAATATGCCGGCGTACCGGTAGTGAGCCTGGAAAGTGCCACCCTGCATCCTTTGCAGAGCCTTACCGATGTGATCACCATCCGCGAAAACTGGCAGCAGGCCCGCAAACCTAAAGTGGTGATGACCTGGGCTCCGCATGTGAAAGCATTGCCACAGGCGGTTCCCAACTCTTTCGCCCAGTGGATGAATGCCTGGGGTGAAACAGATTTTGTGATCACTCATCCGGAAGGATATGAGCTGGATGAAAAATTCTCCGGTAACGCCCGTATCGAATACAACCAGGATAAAGCACTGGAAGATGCTGACTTCGTATATGTGAAGAACTGGTCTTCGTATAGTGATTACGGTAAGATCACCTGCACAGACAGCAATTGGATGGTGACCAACGATAAACTTAAAAATACCAATGCTGCCAAGGTAATGCACTGCCTGCCTGTAAGAAGGAATGTGGTGATTGCAGACGAAGTACTGGACGGACCTAACTCCATCGTGATACAGGAAGCCGGCAACCGCGTATGGGCTGCCCAGGCAGTATTGAGTGAAATATTGAAAGGATAATATGATTGATCTGTTTATTATAAAAGTAGGCGGAAACGTTATCGACAATCCGGTATTGTTGCAGGCTTTCCTGGAAAAGTTTGCAGCAATACCCGGTAAAAAGATACTGATACATGGTGGCGGTAAAATCGCCACCCGTATCGGCGATCAGCTGGGTATACAGTCTAATTATGTAGATGGCAGACGTATCACAGATGCGGCCACTATCGATGTAGTAACGATGGTATACGGAGGTCTGGTAAACAAGCAGCTGGTAGCCAAACTGCAGGCCTCCCACTGTAATGCCATCGGCCTCACCGGCGCTGATGCCAATATCATCCCTGCCACCAAAAGGCCTGTAAAGGAAATCGACTATGGTTTTGTAGGTGATGTAAAACCGGAAATGCTGCAGGTCGCTCCGCTGAAAGCGTTGCTGGAAGCAGGCGTTACGCCGGTGTTTGCACCACTCACCCATGATGGCAAAGGGCAGATACTCAACACTAATGCAGATACTATTGCCGCCTCTCTGGCTATTGCATTGTCTGCCAGCTATCAGGTAAGACTGATCTACTGCTTCGAAAAGAAAGGTGTATTACGCGATCCTTCTGATGATAATGCAGTGATCCATCTCATCAACAAAGAAATTTATCAGCAACTGCTGGAAGAAAAAATACTCACAGACGGCATACTGCCCAAGTTGCAAAACGCCTTCTCCGCCATCGAAAATGGTGTGAAAGAAGTGCTGATAGGACACGCAGACGACGTGCTGAGCAACACAACCGATACGGTGGCAGGCACCTTAATATGCTAATCTATGTGGAACGAAAAACTATACGACGTGGCAGTGGCGCTGTTGAAACAGCTCATCGCCACGCCTTCCATCAGCCGGGAGGAAGACGGCACCGCACAAATGATCAGTGACTTCCTGACCGCCATGGAGATACCGCATGAACGGCATCTCAACAATATATGGGCCTACAACAAACACTTCGATCCGGCCAAACGCAACATACTCCTCAACTCCCATCACGATACTGTAAAGCCCAATCCACAATATACCCGCGACCCTTTCAGTCCGGATGTGGAAGACGGCAAACTCTTTGGCCTCGGCAGCAATGATGCCGGCGGTTGCCTCGTCAGCCTCATTGCCTCTTTCCTACATTTTTATCATCGTACTGACCTGACATACAACATCATCCTCTCGGCCACTGCTGAAGAGGAAATCAGCGGCGCCAACGGTGTTGAGAGCATCCTCTCCCAACTACCGGCCATTGATTTTGCGATCGTAGGTGAGCCAACCCAGACTCAACTGGCCATCGCAGAAAAAGGGCTGATGGTGCTGGACTGCACCAGCTATGGTAAAGCAGGCCACGCTGCCAGAGAAGAAGGTGAGAACGCACTGTACAAGGCATTGCCTGATCTCAACTGGTTCCGCGATTACCGTTACCCTAAAGTGTCTGACACCCTGGGTCCGGTAAAGATGAGCGTTACCGTGATACAGACATCCAATAAAGCACACAACGTAGTACCGGCAGACTGCAGCTTTGTAGTAGACGTGCGCGCTACCGACCAGTACACACTGGAAGAACTGCTGGAGATCATCCAGGCTAACGTGAGCTGCGAAGTAAAACCACGTTCCATGCGTATGCGTCCTTCCTTCATTCCGATGGACCATCCGTTTGTTCAGGCAGGCATCTCCGTAGGAAAAACCTGCTATGGTTCTCCTACCACTTCAGACCAGGCGCTGATACCCGCCACCTCCGTGAAAATGGGCCCTGGCGATTCTGCCCGTTCACACACGGCAAATGAATATATCTACCTGGAAGAGATCCGTGAGGGTATCGGTAGTTATATACAGTTGCTTGAAATGATACAGTAGTTAATCACGCAAAGACATAAAACCTTTGCGAGTAAAAATAATTTTATGAAACTGTGGCAAAAAGATAAAGCATCCCTGGATGCTGTTGAGAAATTCACGGTAGGAAAAGATCGTGAAATGGATGCTTTCCTGGCACCGTTTGACGTGCTGGGCTCTATGGCCCACATCACCATGCTGCAAAGCATCGGCCTGCTGGAAGCAGAAGAGCTGACTGTATTAAAGCAGGAACTGAAAAACATATACAAAGATATACAGGACGGTAACTTCGTGCTGGAAGACGGCGTAGAAGATATTCACTCTCAGGTGGAACTGCTGCTCACCCGTCGTTTGGGCGAAGTAGGCAAGAAAATTCATAGTGGCCGCTCCCGCAATGATCAGGTTTTAGTGGACCTGAAACTCTTCCTGCGTCACGAACTGGAGGTAATGGTCAGCTCCGTGAAAGCGTTGTTTGATCTGTTGCAACAGAAAAGCGAACAATATAAAAAACACCTGATCCCTGGTTATACTCATCTGCAGATCGCTATGCCTTCCTCTTTCGGGCTGTGGTTTGGCGCTTATGCAGAAAGCCTGGTAGACGACCTCACCATGTTGCAGGGCGCTTACCGGGTGGTGAATAAAAACCCGCTGGGCTCTGCTGCCGGTTATGGTTCTTCGTTCCCCCTTGACCGTGAGATGACCACCCGTCTGCTCGGTTTCGAGTCACTCAACTACAACGTTGTATACGCTCAGATGGGCCGCGGTAAAACGGAAAAGATCGTTGCCTTTGCACTGGCCGGTATCGCTGCCACCATCGCCAAAATGGCCATGGACGCCTGCTTGTTCATGAACCAGAACTTCGGCTTCATCAGTTTCCCGGATGAACTGACTACCGGCTCCAGCATCATGCCGCATAAAAAGAACCCGGACGTATGGGAACTGATCCGCTCTCATGGCAATAAAATACAGGCACTGCCCAATGAAATCGCCATGATGATCACCAACCTGCCTTCCGGCTACCACCGCGACCTGCAGCTGTTGAAAGAGAACCTGTTCCCCGCCTTCCATACACTGCGCGACTGCATAGACATGAGCCGCCTCATGCTGGAAAACATCCGCATCAAAGAGAATATCCTCGATGATGAAAAATACCAATACCTGTTCAGCGTAGAAGTGGTGAACAACCTGGTTCTCCAGGGTACTCCTTTCCGAGAAGCATACAAACAGGTAGGCATGGATATCGAACACGGTACCTTTGCACCATCAAAAGAAGTGAACCATACCCATGCCGGTAGTATCGGCAACCTCTGCACCGCGCAGATCGCTGCCCAGATGGACCAGGTGATTAAAGGGTTTCCTTTTGAAGCTGTAGATAAGGCGATTCAGCAGCTGTTGAATAGTTAATTACTTTATCAAGATCGGTATAATAGAGCCCTTCGCATACAGCGAAGGGCTTTTTGTTTATATTGAGGTCAATAAATTTCAAATGGCGATTGTATTTCAGGGCTTAAGTACCTGCCCGTTATGTGAGGAAATACTGGATAAACGTAACGCATATACGATGTTCCCTCCATTGAGCGGTAACGCAAAAGAAGCCCTTTATATATTCAGCGATGCCGCCGTGCATGTTGATTGTTTGCAGAAACATCCGCTATGCGGAATGGCTTTATCTGTCAGGAATCAGGTGGATGAACATCGTCCTTCTCCTGCATCTGTATGTCTGGTGGATGGTAAAATAATTACTGATCCCCGTAATATTCTCGTTATTGGCCTGCTGACATCTGATCCTCTTGAAGACCTGCATCGGTTTAACTTCTTAACATTGAACAAAAACAATATTTCCCGTTGGGCATACAGAGATGAATTTCTCACAGCTACAAAAAAGTTTATCAGTGACGGAAAATGGGAGCAGGAAGGGCCGTTTAATTATTTAGCACATATCATAAATGAACTTACATAATCTCAGTACTTATGCCTCACAATATTCAAGCCGCTTCGGAGAAGTACCAAAAATACCTGCTACAGATAATATTAAAGGGCCGTATTTATTATACTGTTTCGGGTGCTGACTTAACAGATCATGATAAGGATAAACTGCTGGTGAACAATCAGCGACAGCTTGTGCTGGCATTAACAATCAGCGATCTGAGTACTACCATTGAATACGAAGAATATTTTGATAGATTACGCTTTGCAGGCAGATGATGAATACCTGATACAACTGCTGGACAATCCTGCTATCATAGACCTGCTGGATGAGTTGGCGGATTATTTCTTGTGGAAAGTGCAGTGTAGTTTGCAGATAAAGGGAGATAAGGAATTGATTGGTGGTTTGATTAATCAGATGTACACCAGAATAAATGATAAAATCACTATCTTATCTGTATCAACTTAAAAAAATAATGTTCAGACTATTATTCATCATTGCATTACTAATCATCAGTTGTGGTCCTCCGTCTGTCAGTGATTATCATCACATTTCCAGTTATAAGGATAGTATTGATCGCAACCTCTCATCTTTAAAGCGAATAAGCAAAGATGTTGAAGGTTCTACGGAGGGAGGAGAAGTTGCGTTGTATTTATCAGGGAAGGATACTCTGAAAATTGAAGCTACATTTTATGGCGAAACAGGTAAAAGCAATCATGTTTTTTATCTGAAGAATAGGTTGCCGGTTTTTTATACTGATACCACATATTTATATGCAGCGCCTATTTACATATCTTCGGATGCAAAGATCGATAGCATGCTTGTTGATCAAATAACCTTGCAGGGCGATAGTATTGTGCAATGGTTTCGGCATGAGCAGCCGGCGAAGGATGCTGATCAAAAAAAGGGCAAAGAGATAATAGCGTTATATAAAAGAATTCAGACCCTTGTAAAGGAAGAGGTTGAGATATGAAGCCAATAAATCCAGTTCGTTATTTCCCTGTAGATTACAATATTATTGCTATAACTATGAAATTAAAACTACTCAGATTCGTTCCGCTGGCCGTACTATGTATTATTCTTGCTTTTACATGGATAAACATCTTAACAGCAGCATATTTTGCAACGATAAAACATCAGCTAGCTTTAGTGCTGGTTGGTATTAACCTTATTTTATTCCTGTTTAGTTACAGGTACACAATTTTGTTTACAGGTTTGATTTTGTTCCTGGCCACATTTAATATGCTGGCGTTTTTCCCGGAGATAGTGTCGTATGACTTTTTTGTAAAGTTTGGAACGAAGCAGATAAATGCCCCTACTGTTCAGCCTATGTCACTTTTATTTTTGATAGGTTATCTGGTGTTGAATTATAAGTATCTCCGTGTTGCATTTCCTTCAGATTAGATAGTTTGAAAATTTCTATCTATGATGAAAGTATCTTTTGGATAATAGTCCGCGCCGTATTTATTACAGGGCAATTACTTAATAATAAATGAGTTATATGAGAGCGTTTTGGGTAGCTACAATTATTATTTTGTTGTCAATACAAGGAGATTGTCAAATACTGAATAAGGAGATACTTACTAAAAATGAAACGCAGAATGGTGTGTTTCTAAAATTTAGCTACTCCGCTAAAAATAGTTATGGTGTTGTTAGATTAATACTAAAAAAGAACAATACTTATTATTATAGTGTGAATACTTGTGCTACTCATGGAGTAAGTGAAGGTAAATGGAGAATGTTCAAAGATGTGTTAATATTGGAAAGTGCACTTCAAATGGATAATATCGCTGCCAAAATAAGTTATGACGAGAGTGGAAGGTTCATTGATAGTTTTGATATTGCTGTTGTGAAAAATGTTAAGAATGAACTTCTAACCGAGGCATTTGTGTTGATTAATAATGACTCAATAAAATGCCTTCCAATGATAGGAAGATACAATGGCTCGTTTGACAGAATAAATAGAGTGAAAATTGTTTTTGAAAATGGTATGTCATCAAAATGGATTGTAGTTAAAAAGGGTACAAAAAAAGTACTACTTACAATATTAACTGATGCCATCATTGACAATTATATTGTCTTGAACAAGCTGAAATTCAAGTTAAGAGGCGATTTTTTAATTCAGCAATAAATAACCTCCTTTCGGAAAATCGGGGCCGTCTGCTGTATGGCACAGGTCCGTAGTATTTCGGATACAAAATTCAGTACGGATTTAGATGCTAACGAAAAAATAATTGGCTAATAAAAACTATGTACAACATTAGATATATTATAAAAGAAGATTAAAATGAAAATCGAACAAGTTATATATCTGTTTTGCTGTTTTCAGCTTTTATTTTTTCCTTTGAAAGCTCAAAAACGCGATAGTTGTGATTGCTATGTTCTTATGAATCCGGATTTTAAAGGAAAAGTCGGTTTATATGATAAGAAAGGTAATCTTACAAAGTATCTCAAACAAAATTTCAAGGATGAAGATTTTATAGTTTTTCAAGTGCTGGAGGATAGTGATAGTCTGTTCAATGTTTTAGCAATGTATTCCATTGCTGGTAATATAGCAAAAGGATGGGTGAAAAAATCTGATGTAATAGGCACTTACCTGGCATCTTATGGTGGGAATATTGCTATTTATGATGAACCAGATAAGAAATCAAAGAAAAAAATAATTCCGGATTGGACTAATCGATTAGTAGCAGTATCTGCATGTAAGTCTAAATGGGTAAAGATTTCGCTTTTACAGAAAGGTAAGAAATATATTGGTTGGTTACCCCCTGAATCACAGTGTGCTGATGCATATTCCACCTGTAACTAGATCGTTACCTATATCATTAGGATGGTAAATTGCCGGCTGATTTCGAAATACCTTACAAACTAATTCAGATAGAACTAAGTAATCCCGAAGCGATGGATTTAATTGCAAATGATAATTATAAACAAAAGGGGCTTACTAAAATGGACCCAGTTAAATATGAAGAAGCCGTCTCAAAACAAGAGATGGCTTCTTCTATTTAGATATTCTGGATGAAATATTAGTTGATAGATTATCTACCTGAAAAATAAAAAACCATATCATCAAGATAAGTATATAAGTTTTTTTAACGCCTTTTATATTCCTGTAACCAGAACGCCTGTACGGTGTTTGAGCATAAGATAATTTTATCATGTACATCTTATTTTGAAATCCGGAAAAGTAGTTTTAAGTTTAAATATTGGATTAACCCGGTTTTGTTATTCTGTACCTGTGAGTGTTATTGAAAAAATTGTTTGTTAGACTACTTAATATCCTGACCTGTGTGATCTTCAACCTGTTTTTAGTACAATAGATTATACCATGAAGTATTTTTTGACACTATCCCTTGTCATGTCCTGTGTCTTTTGGAGCAACCTATATGGACAATATGGTGTGGATTTTCAGAAAGCGATGACGTTTAGCCTTACCCAATCGGAGTATAAATCGAAGCAGATTATATCGCCGGCACCGGAAGCTGCCGAACTCGGAAAGTACGGAAATACACCTGTCAGCCTTTTTACAGGTACCCCTAAAATCAGTATACCCTTATATGAATTAAAGGGTAATAGTCTTTCGCTACCCATTTCCCTGAGTTTTAATGCCAGCGGATTTAAGCCACAGGAGGCGCCTACCTGGGTGGGGCAGAACTGGTCGTTGAATGCAGGCGGGGTAATTACCCGTTCTGTGCGTGGCAACCCGGATGATCAGGAACATTATTCAGTGGATGATCTGTCTACAGATGATTTTGTTGAAAAGCAGGATATACTGCAAAAGATCAGAAAGGGGGAAATAGAAATGGACCCCGACCTATATTTTTATAATTTCGGAAACTATGCAGGTAAGTTTCTGGTAACACCTTTCATGTCTGTGTTTAAAAAAGAAGAAGACATGCTGGTGATATCACCTACCTGTATTTTCTGTAAGAGTGCGTTGGATAGAAGTTATGTTACCATCGTAGATGATAAGGGAAATATTTACACCTTCGGGGATGTAGAGGTAAGTTCAATGAGCAGACAACCGGAAGAAGGGCCAGACCCCGTTACTGTTCGTAGTTACAAATACGCTTCCAGCTGGTACCTAACCAGCATTGTTTCTGCAGATGGGCATGAGAAGATCTTGTTTGAATATTACACAACTGCTGAAGGACGGATTGATTTACCAAATAACAATAATACTTCAGTTACCCGTACCTATTCAAGTTACAAACCGGTTTCATCAAATAATCCTCCTACTGAGGACGGTTTTATCAATGGCTCATATCCTCCTGATGTGAAAGGAACCAGAAAGTATCTGAAGAAAGCTACGCTGTCAAGAGATGGTCAAACGATCGCTTATATAGATTTTATATCCGCTATGGACAGGGAGGACGGGTATTTGCCGGAGAGCCGGCGGCTCCAGCGACTGGATATTTATGATGCCAGTGATGCATCACCCAAACTGGTGAAACAATTTGAACTGACGCATGGGTATTACACAAATGTGAATAATACTTATATGCAAAAACGGTTAAGATTGGATAAAGTGCAGGAAAAATCCGTGAAACCAGGAGTTACATCACCGCCGCCTTACCAGTTTGAATATTATTATAATGATTATGACAGAATGCCGGATCAGTATAATAAAGCACTGGATCACTGGGGTTTTTACAATTACCAAACAGGAAATATTTCACTGGTTCCTTCAGTAGAAATAAGTATTCAGAAGCCTCCCTATAAGACTACCATCGGACAGGATGCAAACAGAAACCCCGATTTAAGTGGATCTGTGCTTGGAATGATCAGTAAGATGACTTATCCAACCGGAGGGTATACAACTTATCTATATGAGTTGCATAATGCTATGAAGTCAAATGGCAGTATCAGGGAACTGGGAGGGGTAAGAATCAAAACCCTGACAGATTATGCTGCAAACGGACAGCAAGCTACTGTTAAAAACTATCTGTATCAGCTAGAGAACGGAAAGACCAGTGGTAAGTCAGATGACTACTACCCAAAGTATCTGACTAAGGGATATTATTATTACAATGGCGGAGGAAACATATCCGGACCATATGTGTCGGAGTCTACCAGCTATACTGTTGCAGCTAATGCTATTTATGGGCTGGGCACTTTTCAGGGTGGACATATTGGTTATAGCCGTGTGACAGAGTCACTGACGAATCTGTATGGAGGTCAGCCATTAGGGAAAACTGTTTACAAGTACCATATGGGGGTGGCCAATGAGTTCGATGAAGATATCGCCAATGGAGATCTGGATACAATGCAGCTATATGATGCGATGGGGAAATTACAATTTGAACAGGCCAATACCTATAAAACTACCACTATATATAGTTTCCCGTCTGTACAAGCGAAACCATTGGAAACACAGACAAGCCGGGTACTGTTTTGCAGAAAAACTCAACCGGATGGAAGTGTACTCGAAGACTGGTTTGATGCACTGGATGGCCCGCAAGCGGGGTGGACTACAGTAAGAAGATATGAAACGCGGATGTATGTAAGTAGTTATGACTTCAAAGTTCAGAAAAAGGCACTTGAAAAACAGGTAACAAAAACATATGACCAGCTTTCTGGAAACTATATCGTGAATACTACGCTCAATAGTTTCGAGAATAATGCGCATATCTACCCTACCAAAATAGAGCAGTTTACGGCCGGTGGTGAAGAAGTGGTGACAAAGAAAAAATATGTTGCTGACTATAACAGCAATAATCCTAATGACGGAGGAATCTCCTGGATGAAAACTAAAAATGTAATGGGGGCTGAGATTGAGAGCTATCAGTACCGCCAGCTGCCCGATGGACAGCAAAAAAGAATCGTTGGTGGTATCATTACACAATATGATACTAACCTGCAGCCAGAAAAAATTTTCAGGCTGGAAACCGGCAGTCCGTTGACTAGTTATCAGGAGTCTGCCGTTACGGCAAATGGTTTTGTAATGGACCCGGCTTATAAACCTTTAGCGAAATACAGTTATGCAAATGGGGTGATCACCAGCCAGGAGAAAGTAAACGATATTACCACTTCCTACATCTGGAACAGCAATAATAGTTACCCTATAGCTGAAATTACCAATAGCGGTAGTTCATCGGTAGCATACAGCAGTTTTGAACAATCCGGAGATGCTAATTCGGGCTGGAGGTTTACCAATGTGCCTTTTGATAATACCAATGCATATACCGGCAAACGTAGTGCGATATTGGCTACTGGAGGAAGTATTGATAGAGTACTGTCTGCTCCTGCTGCTAAACCGTTGATCGTTTCTTTCTGGCTGCAACAGGGAAATATTACCTTGCTGAAAGACAATCAGTCACTAAGTCCTGTGATCTCCGGTCCGTTAAGGAAAGGTTGGACTTATTATGAATACAATCTGCCAGCTGGTACACAAAATATAAATATCAGAAGCACTAATGCCGTGCTGGACGAACTGCGTTGTTATCCGGCTGATGCACAGATGACTACCTATACTTATGAACCGTTGGTAGGTATGACCAGTCAGACATCCGCCAATAACCTCACCACTACTTATGAGTATGACGGCTTGAACAGGCTCGCCATTGTGAAGGATGAACAAGGAAATATCCGGCAGCAGGTAGCCTATAACTATGGCCCTGGGTCACCTATAACGGTACCGGCTACCCTGTTTTATAATGCTGAAAAAAGTCAGTCATTTACCAAAAACGATTGTACAAGGGGGGAACCTACTACTCACCGGTATGTTGTTTCCTATGGAAAGTATGCTTCAGGTATCAGTCAGCAGGATGCTGATAATAAAGCATTGGAAGACATTGCAAGAGAAGGGCAGAACTATGCTAACCGTATCGGTGAGTGTCTTTTTTATAATGCCCCGGTGTCAAGAATATTAAGAAAAAATGATTGTCCTCCTGAACTAGGTTTTGGTAGTCTGGTGAATTACCTGGTTGAAGCCAGAAAATGGAGCAGTCCTATAGATAAGGCTGCCGCCGATGCACTGGCTCAGAAGGACTTAAATGATAATGCGCAGGCTTATGCGAATGCGCGAGGAACCTGTACTTGTGAAGGAGAGGATAAAAGAATGGTGAATGGTGTTTGCGAGAGGGGTGTAAAGACTTACCTCACCAGTTTGATGGAGGCCAACGGTAAATATAAGTGTACTTACGTGTATGTTTTCAGCAACGGTAACGGCCCTGTGTATACGGAGTATTCCAGTACTCCATGTCCTGTTTTATAACCCAATAACTATCACAATGAACTGCTTCAATAAACCAATATATATTCTCACATTAGGTACTGTTTTGCCGGCTATTTCATTTGCCCAGCTGAGTGCAAGCAGGAATTATGTCAGTAAAACAATCGTAAACAAACCGGGTGTCAGCACCGCAGCACAGGTAGATGCGTTGCCACCGGAGCATCGTCAGCAGTCAGTTTCATACATTGATGGACTTGGGCGTCCGGTACAAACAGTGGTTGTGCAGGGCAGTGGCGATAAGCGGGACCTGGTAACACCTGTGGCCTATGATATCTATGGGCGTGTAGTGACTAAATACCTGCCTTATGTGGATGCCGGTAGTACTGCTTATGGCAGTTTCCGGGAAAACGCCTATACAGACCAATCCGGTTTTTACAGTCCTGCTAATACTACGGTAAAGGATGTGGCCAGAGATCCTTATCCTTACGAGCAGAGATTCCTGGAGTTCTCTCCCATGAACAGGCCGCTGGAAATGGGTGCAGCCGGACAAAGCTGGCAACCAGCCAGTGGACATGCTGTTCGTACTATCCAGAGCCAGAACACACCAGAGGAAAGTGTAATGCATTGGACAATTACCGGGAATGCTTTGCCGGTAGCGGCAGACTACCAGGCCGGAGATCTGTACAAAACCATTACTATAGATGGACAGGGGAGGAAAAAGGTTGAGTACAGAGACCGCGAGAATAAAGTCGTTTTAAGGAAAGTGCAATTGCAGGATAACCCTGAAGCGGGCCACAATGGCTGGTTGTGCACTTATTATGTGTTTGATGATTTTAACAGACTGCGTTATGTAATTCCGCCCAAAGCAGTGACCGCCATCAGTTCCAGTTGGTCACTATCATTAAATGGTGTGTTGGAAGAGTTATGTTTCGTATATACTTATGATGCCAAAGGTCGGATGATCACCAAAAAAGTACCCGGAGCTGCAGTGGTAGAAATGGTGTATGATAGCCGCGACAGGCTGGTCTTCAGTAATGATGGTAACCTGAGAGATAAACATCAATGGATGACCACCTTTTACGATGCCCGTAATCGCCCTGTCATGACCGCGTTGTATACCGACGCCAGTGCCACACGTACTTCCTTACAGGCACAGATGGACAATGCGGTGAATACAAACATTGATCTTACTTACACCTTTCCGGGAACAGAGGAGCTGGAACTGGCGTCTTTTGATGGGAAGCCATTGTATCAGGCAAGAAAAAGTATCACGCTGATGAATGGCTTTGATACCCAGGTGAGCGGACAAACAGATCTTCGTATTGACTCTTTGCTGAATGGAGGTACACAAGTGACCACTGTCGCCAACCCACTCCCTGGTATTGCGGAGAGTGCATTGACCAGGTTGACCTATACTTTTTATGATGATTACACATACGCAGGTGTTCTACCGGCGATGCCCCAGGATTTCAGTGTTCCTCAGGCAGGTAGCAGTACCACTGCTGTTCCGGTGACAGCCGTTAGTAAAATGACAAGAGGGCTAGTTACAGGTACCCGTGTGCGGGTGCTGGGAACCGATCAGTGGCTTACCACTACCCCTTATTATACAGACAAAGGGCAGCCATTGCAGATCATTTCAGAAAATAACAGAGGAGGAAAGGATGTTGCTACCAACCTGTATGATTTCGAAGGGAAAATACTGAGCAGTTATGTACGAAACAGTAATCCCGCCAGTGCCGCCACTCCGGAGACACGTATCCTGACTGTCATGAACTATGATCATTCCGGTCGTCTGTTGGATATCAGTAAACAGCTGAATAATACCGGTCCGTTGAAAAAGATCGTACAAAATCAATATAATACGCTGGGGCAGCTAACCACCAAAACCCTTGGTGATAATCTGGACAATCTCGTGTATGACTATAATATCCGTGGCTGGTTACTGGGAGCCAACCGCTCTTATGTAAAATCAGTGTCTGGTGGTAACTACTTCGGGTTTGAACTGGCTTATGACCAGCCAGCCTCTGTTATTGATGGCTCTAACTATATAAAGCCACAGTACAATGGCAATATTGCAGGTACCAGCTGGCGTAGTAAAGGAGACCAGATCCGCCGTAAGTACGATTACAGCTATGATAATACCAACCGGTTGACTGGTGCCGACTTCAATCAGCAGAATACCGAAGGTGCTCCCTGGACTCAGGATAAAGCCAATTTTACGGTCAACAATCTGACCTATGATGAGAATGGGAATATCCTGACGATGAAACAAAAGGGGGTAAGTGCCGGAGAAGTGATTGATCTGGATGACCTGAAATACGGCTACAATGGGCTTACTAACAAGTTGCATTACGTTACAGACAAGAGCAACAATCCACAAAGTACGCTGGGTGATTTTAAGGAAATCACCAAAGACGAAAGTCAGGATTACTGGTATGATCTCAACGGAAACATGACCAGAGATAATAATAAGAACATCGCATCTATCAGTTATAACCATCTCAATTTACCGGAGCGTATCAGCATTCCCAATAAGGGAACTATTCGTTACAGTTATAATGCTGCTGGCATAAAGTTGCGTAAAACAGTAAATGACAGTACAGTTACACCTGCCTTGGTGACAACCACAGATTATCTGTCAGGTTTTGAATATAAGAATGATACGCTGCAACATATAGCCCATGAAGAAGGCCGTATCCGGGCTGTTGTACAGCCTAATACTCCTGTTGCTTTTGTATACGATTATTTTGAAAAAGACCATCTGGGTAATATAAGGGTTGTACTTACAGAACAAACCAGTGCTGCCACCTATGTGGCTACCATGGAGAGCGGAAGTGCTGCCAAAGAATCAGCACTGTTCAGTAACCTGGAAGATACCCGGTCACCTAAGCCTGTTGGTTATCCCTCCGGTGAAGCCAACAACAAGGCCGTTGCCAAACTGAATGCACAAGGTGGTGGTAAAAAGATAGGGCCTTCTATTGTGTTGCGTGTAATGGCCGGAGATACCATCCAGTTAGGTGCTAAGGCATTTTATAAATCAGGAGCTCCCGCTAATAAAAGCAACAATACTGCAGCCCCTGAAACAATGCTGGCCGATCTGATTGCAGCCTTCGGTGGAAATGCGACAGGGGAGGCTAGTCACGGTGGCCCTGCGCCAATAGCGCAGACACCTTTTAATGCCAATTTTTATAATCATGATTATCAGCGTTTAAAAGATAAAAATCCTGATGAGCAGAAACCTAATAAGCCCAAAGCCTATCTTAATTTTGTATTGTTTGATGAGCAGTTTAAATTAGTAGAACAGAACAGCGGTGTTAAGCAGCTGAAAGAAGAGCCGGACCAGTTGCAGACGCTCACGCAGGATAAAATGCCTATCAGTAAAAGTGGCTTTCTGTATGTGTACACCAGTAATGAAAGTGCGCAGGATGTATACTTCGATGATGTCGTAGTGACGCATGCTACCGGTCCTGTATTGGAGGAGACACATTATTATCCTTTTGGGTTGACGATGGCGGGGATTAGCTCAAATGCGCTGATGGGAATAAATTCTTCCGAGAATCAGAAGAAATACAATGGAAATGAGCTACAGAGCAAAGAGTTCAGTGATGATAGTGGATTAGAATGGTTTGACTTCAATGCAAGGACTTATGATCAGCAGCTTGGCCGATTTATGCAAATAGACCCTTGGATAGAGGTCGGTAGTCAGGAGATGTTGACTCCTTACCAATTTTCGTACAATAATCCTGTAAGATATAATGATCCTGATGGCAGATGTCCGATTTGTCCAGTTGCAGTTCCAATAGCTGTTGAAGCTTTTGAGGCTTTTGAGGCTATTTGGATTGGTTATCGTTCCTATGCAACCATAACCCATACTGTTATTCTATTGTCGGAAGGGGTAGGGAAAGATGGTGCACGTCCTCATGGGAAGGAGGTTGCTCCGGCGGCTAAAGATGAAACAGCTATTCCGTTACCAGCTCCAGGTAAGGCAATTGATGAAAAATCTAAACCCAAGGTTGCGCCAGAGGCATTGGATAAGTTGGAGCGAATGGGGACCATTACACCAGATGATAAAACAGCACCAGATGATAAAAGAGAAACCAAGCCTAAGCCTAAACCTACAGAAGATCTTAATCGGACAGCTCAGGATGTTATATCTAAGGAGCGACAGGGAGGTATAAATAGAGAATTTCCGGAACAGTATCGTGATAAGACACTAAGAGAAATACAAAAAGATGCTAATGCTGGAAATAAAGCAGCTCAAAAGGCACAAAAACTATTAAGAGATGGCCGATTTAAAAAAACAAAATAAGGAAATATTTAAAATAGTGTGGCTCCCGGGAGAGCATGAAATAATTTTCAACGCAAAGACAGAGAGTCCATTGTCTCTGAAATCTCCTTTGTATGAACTGCTTAACCAATATTTAGATATTGATAAGTGGAAGATTCAATATAATCAGTTATACCTGGATTGGTTAGATGGTAATAGTGAGTCTATATATAATATTAACGATCAAATTAATTTATCAATAATCGATGCACTAATTAAGTTGAATAAGATTTTAGATCAGCAAGCCATCTATTATTGGTTTGATATTGATAGAACCTTTACAGAAGGTTTTACCTGGAAATATTGCCCAATTTCAGGAGAGGAATTGATATGCTTGGGGAGTGGATATCCTGAGAAAAACGCTTTTATTTCTCCTAGGTATCCATTAATATTCCCGGATTATGAAGAGTAGAAACGGGAATTGGTGGGGTTGGACGGTTGTCTGCTAACAAACTGTCAAAGAAAATAAACTTATGTATTACCTGAAGCTTCTGATTATTATGATGTAATAATAAAATGCCTTTTGAGCTTAAGGGTGATAGTTTGTATTGTTGTTCAATTATTTAAATAGACCTATGTGGAAAACAAAAAGTGGTTATGCCTGGTTACTGTTTGCATGATTATAACAGTAGTCTGTTTTAGCTGTGATTATGAAAACGTTCAGACTACAATAACAAAGCTACCTTCAAAACCAGGATACCCACCAATTTTCATAAAGCAAATGACGTGGGGATTAACAGGGGACCAACAGGTAAATGTAATTTCAAATATTGATAGTACGGATTTCACGCCTCAAAGCTCACGTGAATATGTTTATAGAGGACTGTCTGCTATATATTACAAACTACAGGATGATACATTGTTCATTTACACGCCAACAATCGCTCCTGTGCCACAAGATTTCAAAATACCTTATAAAGTAATTCAGATAGAGCTAAGCAATCCCGAAGCAATGGATTTAATTGTAAATGATAATTATAAACAAAAGGGGCTGACTCAAATTGGACCCGGTTAAAATATCGACGGCCGCCTTTGTACAAGGCGGCCGTTAATATTTACAGTTTATCCTAAAACCCTACACTCACTCCCACAAAACAATTAAACCCTGCCATGGGGTAGTAGTAAGTATCATACACTACCTTGTTCTGCTTCAGATCATAAGCACTGTAGGTGCTTCCGTTAGGCTCATATTTTTTATTGAAGATATTGTTGAGCATAAGTTGCAGTCCCAGTTCGCGGAATAACGGTTGCGGTACTACGTAGTTGAAACGAAGGTTGCTTACGTAATAAGGATCGAGACTGGCATCGTTGCTGGAAGTATTAGCCAGATACTGACGGCTGACGTATTTGCCGATCAGGTCTATGGTGAGACCTTTCAGCGGACGGGCAGTCAGTGTGTATCCACCTACGAAGGAAGGGGAGAAGGAGATGTTTGTTTTCTTATATGTCTCAGTGTGGGCTACAGCATTGCTGTCGTAGGAGATAGCATTGTAGTCCAGTACTTTATTCTGGCTGAAAGCTGCGTTGGCAGCGATGGAGAAGATATTGCTCAGTTTAACGTTACCACTCACTTCCACGCCTGCACGATAACTCTTAGGTATGTTGGTACGAACATAAGCACCTACATCGGTGAGCATACCGGTTTGTACGAGCTGGTTTTTATAGTTCATGTAGTATACGTTGGCCTGGAGGGAGGCGATGCTGTTGCTCCAGGAGTAACCGGCTTCGAGGTCGCGGAGTACTTCGGGTTTAGGCTGTGTTACGCCGTAGTTGGATTCGAAGTCAACACGATTAGGTTCTTTATGCGCCACGGCGATGGAGGCAAACACCCGGCTGGCGGGACTGAGCAGATAAGAGATGCCAGCCTTAGGATTAAAGAAGTTATAGTAGACATGCGCCATATATTCCGGTGCGGCTTCAAAGCCGTTCATGTTGTAGGCGATGTTGCGGTACTGCAGATCGGCGAAGAGACGCAGTGCTTCAGTGATTTTGTATTCTCCTTTCCAGTAGATGTTGAAATCGTTTTTGTCGGCGGGGTAGCGGTAGTATTCATGGTCTTTGTCTATGCCGACTTTAGCCCAGATGACTTTACCGTAGTGATCACCGGTATAGCGGTTCCAGCCGCCGCCGAGGCTCCAGTTGAATTTGTTGCCGGTACGGTTCACAGAGAAGACGCTGCCGTAGAAGTAGTTGTCGAGCCAGAGCTGACGTACCAGGTCGGTGCTGGTAACTGGGGTGCCGTTGATTTCGAAGGGAGGCAGACCGTAATCAGAGAGTGCACTGTTGGCTCTATATTGTTCGTAGTAGCCGCGGCCACGGGTGAGGTGCAGGGCTACGTTGAAGTTGAGACCGGAATTTATTTCCTGATTGAGGAACAGCTGATAGTGGTCCTGTTGGTAGTTGTCAGTTTCGTTGTTGTAGGGAGTACCGGGTTTTGCGGTGCCGGCAGAGTTATATGTCCTGGCGGAGTCCAGGAATGCCTTTGGTACGCCGTTCCAGGCCTGGTATGTTTTTTCTTTGCCGGAGAAGATGTTGAGGCGCAGCGCTGTCTTTTTGGAGATGTACGCGGCGGAAGTATAGAAGGAGCGCAGGTCAGAGGTGGCGCGGTCTATATATCCGTCGGAGGTGATTTTAGACAGGCGTGCGTCGATGGTGAAGTGGTCGTTGATAAGGCCGGAACCTACTTTGACAGTATTTTTCCAGCTGTTGAAGGAGCCGAAGCTGCTATTGATTTCACCATATGCTTTTTCACGGAATTCGTTGGTGCTGAGGTTGAGCGTGGCCCCGAAGGCGGCGGCTCCGTTGGTGGAGGTACCTACACCGCGTTGCAATTCTATGCTGCTCACGGAGGAGGCAAAATCAGGCATGTTCACGAAGAAAGTACCTTGTGATTCCGCATCGTTGACAGGTATACCGTTAACGGTAACGTTGATGCGGGTGATGTCGGAGCCACGTACGCGCATGCCCGTATAGCCGATACCGGTACCGGCGTCGGAGCTGGTGACTACGCCGGGTTGTTGGTCCAGCAGTATGGGCAGGTCTTGTCCGAGGTTGGCCTTTTTGATATCGGCAGCAGATAAAGTGCTGTTCACAAACGGAGCGTTTTTACCGGCGCGGAGACTGCTGATCTCTACCGGTTTCACAAGAAGGCCGGTTTCTTCCAGTGCGATATCTGCCACCTGTGTGCTGTTGGAAGCCTGCAGGGTGGTGTTGTAGGATTTGTAACCGATATAACTTACCTGAAGCGTATAATTTCCTTTTTTAGGGAGATGAATGCTGTAACGGCCTTTTTGATCTGTTAAGGTGCCTGTTTGGTTGATAGAGATGGTAACACCTTCCAGCGGTTTACCATTGGTTTTACTGGTAACGGTACCCGTCAGCAGGGATTGTGCCTGTAAAGTGCCTGCTATAGACAGCAGCACCAGCAACATAAGCTGTTTCATTTTTAAATATGTCTGTTTTCTGTTTTCAATTTCCTAACCAGCATTACCTGGTCCAGGTTCTGTGGGTGTGATCTCAGCCTGAAAAGTAAGGCACCCCATAAATGGCGAAGGAGTTGTTGATTCCTTGCTAAGCTGCAAAGATAGGTTAATAAAAACATAAAATTGTTTTTTGTTGACAGGTGTGTGTAGCCGCTGGCGTGAAAACGGAAAAAATGATGTATTTTCCTGCTGCACTTCTCTCAATCATCTTGTATAAATTTTTAACCATTAAATCTTTATCAGATGATCAAACTTCAGTTAATCGGCCATTTGGGCCGGGATGTAGTCAGGAAGGAAGTGAACGGCAATGTGGTGCTTAATTTTCCGGTGGCGGTGAATGAGCGTTTCAGAAACCACGCCGGCGTGCTGGAAGAACGGACCACCTGGGTGGACTGCTCTTTGTGGAACAGGGAAGGACTGGCACCTTATCTGAACCAGGGTGTGCTGGTATTTGTGGAAGGAGCGCCCAAATCGGAAGGTTACATCACTAAAAACAACAATCCTGCGGGAGCACTCCGGCTCCGGGTTTTCCAGCTGCAGCTGCTTAGCCGTAAGGATGATGAAAAACGCCGCACGATCATGCCTGAAGTTCCGGCTGTTCCCGAGCAGGAGCTTGTGGAAGAACAACCCGCCGACGATCTGCCCTTCTAAATAAAACATGCATTCCAACAGGAAGGGCTGTCTCTGGTAATGGAGACAGCTTCTTTTCCGATAAGGTTATTGCTCCCATTCACCATATCATATCTTTTAGTATGTATGTGTTGTTAGTTGTATATAATAATTTTTAGTAGAATCTATTGGCCACAGGATATAGTGCCCTGGCGGATTGCTTTCATTTTTACCCCTCAGAAATATTACCCCAACACCCCCTTTTTTAATTTTTTTTTAAAAAGATTTGGTGTGAATGAAAATAATTCTATCTTTGCACCCTCATTGCGAGGTAGAGCAGAGGTAGCTCGTCGGGCTCATAACCCGAAGGTCAGTGGTTCGAATCCGCTCCTCGCTACAAAGAGCGCATCAGCGCTGGTAAAGAGACCAGAAAGAGCCGAAGAAATTCGGCTTTTTTTATTTCCGTAAGTTTGAGCTGTGGAATGCATCACAGCCTTCATAAGATCATCATGCACAAAGCAGGTTTTGTAAACATATTCGGTAAGCCCAATGCGGGAAAAAGTACCTTGCTCAACGCCATCATCGGTGAAAAGCTGGCTATCATATCCCCCAAGGTGCAAACCACCAGACATCGTATCACAGGCGTATTGACAGAGCCGGGCTACCAGATCGTATTCTCCGATACCCCTGGTATCATCGACCCGAAATATAAACTGCACGAAAAAATGATGAGTGCGGTGAAATCAGCCCTGGAAGATGCTGACGTGGCTTTACTGATCATGGACGCAAAAGACTCGCTGGAAGAAAACCTCGAACTGTTCGAATCCTTACGGCTCAAAGTACCGGCTATCCTCATCATCAACAAAATGGATAACCTCGTTAAAGCAGACATGGACGCACTGCTCGAACGGGTTAAAGCATGGGGAAAAGCCAAAGCGGTAGTAGCTATCTCTGCCAGACAGAAAAAAGGACTCCCCGAACTGATGAAGGAAATCGTTGCCATGCTCCCGGAAGGGAACCCTTTTTACCCGGACGATACCCTCACGGACAAGTCTACACGTTTTCTGGTGGCAGAAATGATACGGGAAAAAATCTTCCAGTTGTTTGAAGAAGAAATCCCTTACCATACTACCGTAATCGTCACTCAGTTCCAGGAAAAGGAAACACTGACTAAAATAACGGCAGAGATCATCGTTACCCGTGATACGCAGAAAGGCATCATTCTTGGAGAAGGAGGTAAATCGATCCGTGAGCTGGGAACACAGGCCAGAAAAGAAATCGAGCAATTCATCGAACGTAAGGTGTTCCTCGAACTGTTCGTTAAGGTACGTGGTAAATGGAGAGACAACGATCTCTTCCTGAAAGAATACGGATATTAATTCCGTTGTGCACAATTTTTAAAAATAGTAATAGTAATATACAATGGCTGGATTTACAGTAGCTATAGTGGGCCGCCCGAACGTGGGCAAATCAACGTTGTTCAACCGTTTACTGGAACAGCGCAGAGCTATCGTAGACGATCAGAGCGGTGTAACGCGTGATCGTCAATATGGTATTGCGGACTGGAACGGCAAATCTTTCAACGTGATCGATACCGGCGGGTTTGTATCCAACAGTGATGATGTATTTGAACGGGAAATCCGTAAACAGGCCAAAGTGGCCATGGATGAAGCAAACGTGCTGATATTCATGACCGATGTATCAACCGGCATCACCGATCTCGATTCCGATGTGGCCAATCTCCTGCGCCGTACTTCCAAACCGGTATACCTGGTTGTCAATAAAGTGGATAACGGCCAGCGTCAGCTGGAAGCCACTGAGTTCTACAGCCTTGGCTTCGATAAAACCTTCTTCCTCTCTTCTATGAGTGGAAGCGGTACCGGTGAACTGCTCGATGATATCGTAACCAATATCACCGATGATATGGAAGACCCCAACCTGGAATCCAATATCCCTAAAATTGCGATCATTGGCCAGCCTAATGTGGGTAAATCTTCCCTGCTCAACGCCCTCGTGGGTGCAGACCGTAACATCGTATCCGATATCGCCGGTACTACCCGCGATACCATCCATACCCGGTACAACATGTACCAAAAGGATTTTATCCTCATCGATACCGCCGGTATCAGACGTAAACAAAAGGTAAATGAAGACCTGGAGTTTTACTCCGTTATCCGCGCTATCAAAGCTGTAGATGAATCCGATGTGGTGATGCTCCTGCTGGATGCTGAAAAAGGCATCACGGCCCAGGACCTCAGCATCTTTAGCCTCGCTGCCCGTAAAGGTAAAGGCGTGGTGGTGCTGGTCAACAAATGGGACCTGATGGAAAAAAGCACCAACACTGCCCGCGACTACGAAAAAGACCTGAAAAAACGCCTGGCTCCTTTCTCCGATGTACCGGTGATCTTCACCTCCGTCGTCGAAAAGCAACGTATCTTCAAAGCGATAGAAACCGCACTGGAAGTATACGACAACCGCCAGCGCAGAGTACAGACCTCCCGCCTCAACGAGGTGATGCTCAAAGCTATCGAAGCTTTTCACCCGCCGGTAGTAAGAGGTATTCCTATCCGTATCAAGTATGTAACGCAACTGCCTACGCATACACCGGCCTTTGCTTTCTTCTGTAACCTGCCGGATGATGTGAAGACGCCTTACAGAAATTATCTTGAAAATCAGCTTCGGACAAACTTTGATTTCAGAGGGGTGCCGATCAAAATTTTCTTCCGTAAAAAATAGTCGAAAAAAAACGGGGTGAATTGATTTTGCATTCTGAAAATATTCTATACCTTTGCGGCGGTTTTAAAAAAATAAAACAAACTAAAATGAAAAAAGTATTTGTATTTGCAATCGCAGCTGGTATGTTCTTCGTAGCTTGTAACGGTGGTAGCACTCCTGCTGCTGATTCTACTGCTACAACTGTAGACACTATGAACGCTGCTCCTGCTGCAACTCCAGCTGTTGATTCTGCTGCTGCTGCTGTAGCTCCTGCTGCTGACTCTGCTGCTGCTGTTGCTGCTCCTGCTGCTGACTCAGCTGCTGCTGCTCACCCTGCTAAGTAATTTCGATTTATTTTCGATAAATTCTTGCAAGAACAAAAAGGCCGATTGCTTAGCAATCGGCTTTTTTGTTTGAATATCATTCAGGAAAATCCCTATTCTTCCAGTATGGATGCCAGGTTATTCAGCTCATCCTGGCGGTAAGCATCTTTATCATCCCGGAAACACTTGGCCAGCTCCTCCAGCAGGTACTGGATGATCCGCTTGTTGGACTGTGGCTTGAAATAGGAGGGTACAGAAGGAACGGAAACCCTTTTCAGGTAAGTGTCCACGTCTTGCTGGGTATAGATCTGCCCTTGTATGGGATCTATGAAAAACAGGATGCGCTGGTCTTCAGGCTCTACCGGCTCATCAAAATCCACAAAAGTATCAAAGTAGGCCAGAATAAACTGCCGGGGAATATTAACGGCATATACCGGCAAGTCCAGCATGGAACAGAGACTTTGATAGATGATCCCATTGGTGAGGGGATTACCTTTCTTAGACTCTATTACCTGGTTGATGAAAAACTGATTTTTCCGCTGGTACGACATCTCTTCTCCCTTTAGCCCGAAATAATTGTAAATCATGCTGTTGAGTACATTGATTTTTTCGAGTGGAGTGAGATAGTTGTTAAGCTCCAGCCAGATATTACGTTTGATACGTTCAATTTCGTTGAGCACCTGGGAAGGCATCAGATCAGGAAACTGGTATTTGGCAGCCAGTATGGCGCCCTGCAGCAGATCCTGCATATCCGATAAGCCCCATACACGCAAGGCTGCCTGGAGATCCTGGTAATGGACCCGGTGAATCAGCAGTTCTATCCGTTCCTGTATGGCTTCGTCAATAGTATTCTCCCACAAATTCTCCAGATTGGGAATAATATCCTTACCGTACAATAATATTTTATTGGCGACAGTATCGAATACTTCCTGATCGGGGTCATCCAACAGGTGGAACAAAGCATTTATTTCCTTGTTTTCATGCATAGTGATATACGGGTCCGTCCGGGTTATTCCGCTTTTTTCTTCCTGGGCGGAGCCTTTTTCTTGGGAGGATTGGCCTTAGCTTCTTCAATGATGGCTTTGGCTTCTTCCACAGTCAGGTCAGCGGCATTATCAATTTTTTCCTTCGGAATCTTATAGTTTTTAAGTCCCTGTTTGATGTAGGGGCCATAAGGTCCTTTCAGTATCTGAATCTTCTCTTTCTCAAATATCTTGATGGTACGTTCGTCTTTGGCTGTCCTTTTCTCAACGATCAGCGGCGCGATTTCGTCCAGCTCCACCGTGTAGGGGTCCATTTCCTTTTTCAGGGAATAGAACTTTTTATCGTGCTGGGCGTAAGGACCAAAGCGGCCGATATTGATCACTACATCCGAATCTTCAAACTGTCCGAGGGTACGGGGCAGTCTGAACAGCTCCATGGCCTCTTCCAGGGAGATGGTTTCAATGCTCTGGGTAGCTTTCAGTTTGGCGAAGCGGGGTTTTTCCTCATCTTCTACCTTGCCGATCTGAATCATGGGGCCGTAGCGTCCCATACGGGCCACAATCGGTTTGCCGGTAGACTCTTCTACACCCAGCTGACGTTCCCCTTTTACGCGTTCTGCGTGCTCCAGGGTGTTTTCTACATCCTTATGGAAAGGCGTATAGAACTCTCCCAGCATTTTGTTCCACACCTTCTTGCCGTTGGCGATTTCATCGAACTCCTCTTCAATTTTGGCGGTAAAACCGTAGTCCATCACGGAATTGAAGTATTGGTTGAGGAAATCGGTTACGATCATGCCCAGATCAGTGGGGAAAAGTTTGGATTTTTCCGCACCGGTATTTTCGGCATCGGTCTGGTGAGTGATTTTATCTTCTTTCAGAATGAGGATACGGAATTCCCTTTTTACGCCTTCTTTGTCCCTTTTTTCCACATAACCACGTTTCTGGATGGTGGTGATGGTAGGGGCGTAGGTAGAAGGACGGCCGATACCCAGTTCTTCCAGCTTTTTAACGAGGCTGGCTTCTGTATAGCGGGGGGCAGGACGGGAGAATCTTTCGGTGGCTTTCATCTCCCTGAGGTCCAGGGCCTGTTTCACGGCCAGCGGCGGCAGTGATCCTTCCTGAGCATCTTCTTCGTTGATATCTTCATCATCGTGGCTTTCCATGTATACTTTCAGGAAGCCGTCAAATTTCAATACTTCACCGCTGGCAGTCAGCTCTTCGTTGTTGGTGGAGATACTGATTTTAGCGATGGTTTTTTCCAGTTCAGCGTCTGCCATCTGGCTGGCGATGGTACGTTTCCAGATCAGTTCATACAGTTTGCGGGTATCGCTGTCATCTACAGTGGTGTTTTCCATGTAGGTAGGGCGGATCGCTTCGTGCGCTTCCTGGGCAGACTCGTTTTTATTTTTGAATTTGCGATACTGATGGTAGCGGTCGCCAAAGCTGGTTTTGATAGCTTTTTCTATTTCCGCCACAGCTGTGTCCGACAGGTTGACGGAGTCAGTACGCATGTAGGTGATAAAACCGCTTTCATACAGTTTCTGGGCCAGCAGCATGGTTTTAGATACGCTATATCCCAGTTTGCGGCTGGCTTCCTGTTGCAGGGTAGAAGTGGTAAAAGGGGCGGCAGGTGATTTTTTGCCGGGTTTTACCTGTATGTCTTTAACGGTATAGGCTGCTTTTACACATTCCTGGAGGAATTTGTTGGCATCTTCCGCCGTTTTGAACTTATTAGGTCCTTCTGCTTTGAAGGATATGTTCTTGCCATTGATATCTTTTCCGGTGAACCAGGCTTCTACCTTAAAGGTGCTGACAGCGGTAAAGCCGTTGATTTCCCTTTCCCTTTCAACGATCAGTCGTACGGCTACAGATTGTACGCGGCCGGCAGAGAGCGAGTTACGCATGCTCATTTTCCGCCATAACACCGGGGATAATTCAAAACCCACAATCCTGTCTAGTATACGGCGTGCCTGTTGGGCGTTTACGCGGTCCATATCCACCCGGCGCGGATGCTGTACCGCATTTTCGATGGCCGGTTTGGTAATTTCATGGAATACAATACGTTTGGTTTCACCCGGATCGAGCCCCAGCACCTCGCACAAATGCCATGAAATGGCTTCCCCTTCACGGTCCTCATCCGTTGCCAGCCAAACCTCATCGGTTTCCTTAGCCAGCTTCTTCAGGTCTTTTACGACCTTTTCTTTATCTTCCGGTATTACATATTTAGGCTTGAAGTTATTTTCAATGTCTATCCCCATGTCGTCCTTCTCCAGGTCACGGATGTGGCCGAAGCAGGATTTGACTTCAAAGTCCTTGCCCAGAATTTTTTCAATGGTCTTGGCCTTTGCCGGGGACTCAACTATAACTAAATTTTTTGCCATGTAAGCTTCTTTAATGTGCTGCTAAATACGTAAAAAAACGTAAAATAAATACTAATAGGATTTTGCAATTATATAAAAGTACCTTCAAAATAAAAAATAAGGCCCCTTTAAACCATAAAGTTACGAATAATGAATGTTGAAATAAGCATGCTGAATGCAAGCGCAGGCAAATGATCATCCATTATTAATTATTCATTATTTACAAATTGTAATTTGTAATCCGCAATTAATCATAAATTTACTTATGGACATTGTAATAATTGGAACCGGGAATGTGGCCCATTGTTTTGGCCAGCTGCTGAAACTGAATGGGCACCAGGTGATACAGGTGCTGAGCCGCCATATAGACCATGCCCGGGACCTGGGGGAAATGCTCAATGCCCCCTACACCGATGATTTAACGGATATAAATATGAATGCGGATGTTTATCTCCTGGCCGTCAGCGATGCCGCCATCCCGGAACTGAATGATCAGCTCCGCCTGGGCAAACGGATCGTAGCCCATACGGCAGGGGCCGTACCACTCAGCGCCATCTCCCGCATATCTGTCAATACCGGCGTATTATACCCTTTACAATCCATCCGTAAGGAACTCAAAACCTACCCGCCTATCCCGGTTATGCTGGAAGCAGGCAATGATGACGTACTCAGGCGTTTGCAGGCGCTGGCTGGCAGTATTGCCTCCCGTATTGCCATAGCAGACTCAACCCAGCGACTGAAATACCATCTCACCGCAGTGTTGTGCAACAACTTCACCAACCATCTTTTTGCCGAAGCCAAAGCTTATTGTGAGAAGGAGCAGCTGGACTTCACCCTGTTGCAACCTATTATTAAGGAGACTTTCGACCGGCTGGAGAAGTATGCTCCGGAAACGGTACAGACCGGTCCGGCCCTCCGTAAGGACAACGCTACCATGGACTTGCACCGTTCCCTCCTGGCTGATAATGAACATCTCTTACGGGTATACGAAGTGCTGAGTGAAGCCATCTACCGGCTGCATCATTAATCATAAGTAGTGTAACATCCCCGCACAATTCAATTTGTTATCTGTAATTGCTATTTTTGGGGCCGTTACAGAAAAATTCTACATGAATATATTAGCTTTATTTAAACCTATTACCACTTTTGTCCTGGATGTGGATGGTGTTTTGACGGATGGAACGTTGCAGCTGCTGCCCGGCGGGGAAATGTCGCGCAAAATGAATATCAAAGACGGCTATGCCTTACAGCTGGCGGTCAAAAAGGGTTACCGTGTGGTGATCATCTCCGGTGGAAAATCGGAGAGCGTGGTAAGTCGCCTGCAGGGACTGGGCATCAAAGATATCTATACCGGTATTCACGATAAAAAGGAAAAACTGCAGGATTATGTATTTGAGCATGATCTTGCCTGGAACGAGATCCTGTATATGGGAGATGATATACCGGATTACCAGGTGATGCAGCTGGTGGCGCTGCCGGTTTGTCCGGCAGATGCGGTACCGGAAATAAAAAGCATCTCCAGATATGTATCACCGGTACCGGGTGGCCATGGCTGCGTACGGGAAGTGATCGAAAAAGTACTGAAGCTGAATAACCACTGGCTGATGGACGAAGGCATAGCATCGAAATAAAACACTACACTATGAAACTCTGGGCTGCATTTTTTAAACTGGTGAGATATCCCAATCTCATATATATTGCCCTAACCCAGTTTTTGCTGCAATATTGCGTGGTAGCACCTGTATTGCACAGCACCGGTGAAGAACCGTCACTTTCTGTGCCGCAGTTCATTCTGTTGAGCCTTTCTACCGTGCTGATTGCTGCCGCGGGCTATATTATCAATGATTATTTTGATATCAACATTGATATTGTCAACAAGCCCGATAAAATGGTGCTGGATAAAATCATCAGCCGCCGCTGGGCAATGGCCTGGCATACCATATTTAATATGGCCGGTGTGTCACTGGGTTTTATCGTAGCCTGGAAAACAGGCCAGATCTATCTGGGCTTTACCCAGGTGATCTGCTCCCTGCTGTTGTGGTTTTACTCCACTTCCTTTAAAAGGCAGGTACTGATCGGCAACGTGGTGATCTCCCTGCTGACCGCCTTATCGGTGGTAGTAGTGGGCTTTTACGAGAAACAGATCTACGAAAGCTTTGAGGCCATCATGTCTCCTTCCGGAAGGAAACTGATACAGATCATTGGTGTGTATGCGTTGTTTGCCTTTATCATTTCCATGATAAGGGAAATTGTGAAAGACCTGGAAGATATGATCGGTGACAGTAAAGACGGTTGCCGTACAATCCCCATCATCTGGGGCGTGCTGCCGGCCAAACGCCTGTGCAACATCCTGCTGTTGCTGCTGCAGATAACCATTGTCGCGGTGGAAGTAAGGGTATGGATATTGGGTTGGTATGGTGCCATTATTTACCTGTTGCTGTTTGTGCAGTTGCCCTGCATTTACGTTTACTGGCTGTTGAAGAAGGCACACCTGGCGGCACATTACCACAAGGTGAGTTCCATTGTAAAGCTGGTGATGCTGACGGGTATTTTATCCATGATATTTTTTAAACTTTTGTTATAGATGTATAAAGGCGCACCTGTTGTGCTGGCTTCCCAGTCGCCCCGCAGAAAACAGCTGCTGGAGCAGGCTGGCATCCCTTTCGAAGTGAAGGTGGTGGAAACAGCAGAAACTTATCCTCCCGGGCTGGCTATAGAGCAGATTCCCATTCATATTGCAGAGCAGAAGGCGGAAGCCGTGATGGCGCTATGTACGCCGCAGGACATTGTGATTGCGGCTGATACGGTGGTGGTGCTGGATGATACCATCATCGGCAAACCCAAAGACCGGGAAGACGCTATCCGTATCCTGACTGCGCTGAGCGGCCGGGAACATCGGGTGATCACCGGAGTGGTGATCCGCCGCAATGGAGTGGAGACAGCTTTCTCCCAAACAACTACCGTACATTTTAAGCCTCTCACCCCTGATCAGGTGAGTTATTATGTAGATAATTTCAAACCCTACGATAAGGCCGGTGCTTATGCGATCCAGGAATGGATCGGCGCGGTGGGCATCGACAGCATCCATGGCTGTTTTTACAATGTAATGGGACTGCCGGTGAGCAGGGTCGTGGAAGAACTCAGCAAGTATTAAAAATCAGAGAGGCTGTCCCGTAATGGAGACAGCCTCATATATAATTATAATGGTTGGTTCGTGCCGGTAGGCACCAATATCTTACTCGAGAACTAACAGGTTTACATCTTTCTTTTTCAGCCATCCGCCTTCTTTCAGTTTTTGCAGGTTGATGGTTCCCACCACATATCTCCATTCAGGCGATTCATACTTTTCAGAGATATTGAAAAATTCTGTCAGGTCTACCTGGTCAGGTGTTTTATAGCGCAGGTATACTTTCAGCTTCACGTCGTTGGAGAAGTTGGGCTGGTTGTTTTGTTTGATTTTTTTGTATTCGTAGCGGTAGTTGTACAGCAGGGCAGAGATGTCGGAGAGAACGGCGCTGCCGGTGGCGGTACCGCCGGCACCTTTACCTACGAAGAACTGTTTGTCGGTGAAGGCACTTTCCAGGAGGATGCCGTTGTATTCGTTGTACACGTCGAAGAGCAGGTTGTGTTCCTTTACCAGGTGTGGTAATACATAGGAGTACACGCTTCCGTTCTGGCGGCGGCATTGTGCGATCAGTTTGATGGTACAGTTACGTTGTTTGGCGAACTGTATATCGAAGTCATTGAGATGATGGATACCGAAGTTGAACACTTCTTCGGGTTTTACGAAAGTACCGAAGGCGTGGAGGAGGAGGATAACGATTTTAAATTTGGGATCGTATCCTTCGATATCGAGGCTGGGGTCTGTTTCGGCGAAGCCCAGATCCTGCGCCTGTTTGAGGGCGGTATCAAAGCTGAGGTTTTCTTCGAATATTTTGGTGAGGATATAATTCGTAGAGCCGTTACAGATACCTTCCACCGCGTTGAGGAGGTCGTTATCGTAATATTCTTCCAGGTTGCGGATGATGGGAATACTGGCGCAGCTGGACGCTTCATACAGGAAAGGCACTCTATGAGCTGACTGGAGTTCGTACAGGGCAGGCAGGTTTTCAGCGATCATACGTTTGCTGGCGCTTACTACGGCTTTACCGTTGCGGAGCGCGGTGCTTACGATGTCGAAGGCCGCTTCTGTGTCGTTGATCAGCTCTACCACTACGTCAATAGTAGGATCTTCGAGGATTTCATTTTTATCGGTCGTAAAATAGCTGTTGTCGATAGGTCTTGATTTGTTAGGGTCTTTAATGCAGATCTTTTTGATGCGTGCATTAATACCTTTGGTCCTGTTCAAAACCTCGTACAGACCTTGTCCTACGACGCCGAAGCCGAAAATACCCAGATTGATGATCTTGTTTTCCATACTTTAGTACATAATTGGTTGGTGCTGTCAGCGTTCAGTGTTGAAGCGGCCTGTGGCGGCCTATAGCTGTGAGCTGACAGCTATTGTAAAACAGTGATTTGTTTGCCGGCTGGATGGTTTAGTTTATCCAGTGCCTGTTTGAGGTCGTTGATGAGGTCTTCCGCATCTTCGATCCCTACTGATAACCGGATGCAGGAGTCCTGCAGTCCTGTTTTTTTCCGGAATTCTTCCGGTATGTTGCGATGTGTCATAGTGGCCGGGTGGGCCAGCATACTTTTCACGCCGCCGAAGCTTTCCGCGAGTTTAAACAGCTTGGTAGCGTTGACGATGCGGATCGCGTTTTTGATATTGTCGCTTTTGAGCGAGAAACTGACGAGTGCACCGTAGTTTTTCTGCTGTTTGCGGGCGATATGATGGTTTTTATGGGAGGCGAGTCCCGGATAATATACTTTGTCTACTGCCGGATGCGCGGCCAGCCAGTTAGCGATGGTGCTGGCATTGCTGCATTGTTTTTCGAACCGGAGGTAGAGTGTTTCTATCCCGCGGATGGTCAGCCAGGCTTCAAACGGACTCAGGATACTGCCGGAGATGTTCTGATTGTACCGGATCTGGTCTGCCAGGGCTTTGGAATTGACCACCACTAGTCCGGCGATCACATCACAGTGGCCGGCCAGGTATTTGGAGGCGCTGTGGATCACGATATCGGCGCCCAGTGTGAGCGGTTGCTGCAGCAGCGGGGTGCTGAAGGTATTGTCTACCGCCAGCAGTATATTATGTTGTTTGGCAATTTTGCTGATAGATTTGATATCAGAGACGCGCAAAGTAGGATTGGTAGGAGATTCCAGCCAGATGATGCGGGTATTGGGTGTGATGGCGGCCAATACTTTGTCGAGGTTGCTGGTGTCTACAAAATTTACTTTGATGCCAAAACGTTCGAACATGTGGTTGAAGATCTGGAAGATGCCACCATAGGTATCTTCCACGGCCATGATTTCGTCGCCGGATTTCAGCAGTTTGAGTACCGCGTCGATGGCAGACATGCCGCTGGCAAAGGCGAAGCCGGCATAACCTTCTTCCAGGCTACAGATGAGCTCTTCCAGTACTTTACGCGTGGGATTGTTGGCCCGCGAAAATTCAAAACCTTTATTGATGCCCGGTGATTCCTGCACAAAGGTGGATGTCTGATAGATAGGTACGGAAATCGCACCTGTCAGTTCATCTACCGGAATGCTATGAATCAGTTGTGTAGCTGTTTTCATGTTAATAAAATTTTAATGAAGTCACAAATAGTCATGCTATTACGTGCAACTTTATCATTAAAAATCTACTTAAACAACCTTATTTCCAGGAAGTGACGGGAGAGGGCAAAAAAATAGCTCTTCCGGGTGTTGGAAGAGCTATTAATCAAATAATATATCTGGTGAAGAATTATCTCTGCCAACTTATCTTTCCCCGGTATTACCGGGGCAGGAATTAGCACCTTTTTCCTGATCTGTTGAATCAGGAAAGGTTGCTAAGGCATCGCAGGGCCAAGTCCCTCCGCCTTTCTGGATAAGTGATGTATAAGAACTGGGTGCAAAGGTAATGGCAGTTTTATCAATTTTCCAAATTTGGGAGCAGAATTTATTTTCCGGCAGCGGGTGAATTGTTATCTTTAGGAACATTGTTTTATTGACCAACCATATCTTTATGAGTGTTAACCCCCCGCTCTCAGAGGCGCTGTTCCAGCATATCTGGAAGTGCCGTCTGTTCAGGCAGGACAGCCTGGTGGCCATCACCGGAGAAGCTGTCCAGATCATCAGCCCTGGTATACAAAATCATCATAGCGGTCCTGATTTTACGGCGGCCCGTATCCGGATTGACGGCATTTTATGGGCCGGCCCGGTAGAGCTGCATCTGCGCTCGTCTGACTGGTACCGGCATGGGCATGCCGGCAATGAGCAGTACCGGCATATCATCCTGCATGTGGTGTATGTACACGATCTGCCGGAAGGTATTGGCGGACACATTCGTTGTCTGGAACTACAGCCGTATATCTCCAATCTGTTGCTGGAGCGGTATGAGGAGCTGAGGCGTACAGCAGCCTTTGTGCCCTGTAGTGCGCATGCCGGCAGGGTTTCCCGGTTGATCTGGACTGGCTGGCAGGAGCGCCTGCTGGCCGGACGCTGGGAACGGCGCTGGCAAGAGCTGCTGCACTGGCTGGGTATCAATGGCTTCAACTGGGAAGAGACCTGTTACTGGTCACTGGCCCGCAGTTACGGAGCCCCGGTGAATGCCCGGCCTTTTCTGCAACTGGCGCAGTCGTTGCCCTATACCGTGCTGCAATGGCATTACGATCGGCCGCTGGCGGCGGAAGCTCTGCTGTTTGGCCAGGCTGGCATGCTGGAAGGACCCTTTGCCGACGTATATCCTTTACAGTTACAACAGGAATACGGACAGCTCCGTCAGCGCCACCAGCTGGAACCTATGATGGCCCATCAGTGGAACTGGCTCAGGATGCGGCCTTCAGCCTTCCCTGCCATGCGTATCGCCAGCTTCGCGGCGCTGATACAACAACGACGGCAGCTTTTTAGCCGTATCCTGGAAGTGCGTAATATCCGGGAACTGGAACAGCTTTTTTTCGTTCCCCCTTCCCCGTATTGGCGCACGCATTATCGCTTCGGACGCAGTGTACGCCACACCCGCCAGCCCGGGCGGCAGGCACTGCATACGGTATTGATCAACAGCGTATTGCCGCTGCTCCACCTGTATGGTCAGCAGCGTCAATCGGCTTATTTCCAGGAGCTGGCACTATCGCTGCTGCAGCAGCTGCCGGCAGAAAATAACCATATTACGCGGGCCTGGAAAAAGCTGGGTGTCGTACAGGAAAATGCATTGGCATCACAAGGGCTCCTGGAGTTGAAGCAGTATTATTGCGAACAGAAGAGATGTCTGGAATGTGCAGTAGGGACGCGGATTCTGGGCGGGTAGGTAAAAACAAAGGCGCAGAGGAAGACGGTTGTCAAACTCCTTTGCGCCTTTGTAGCTTTGCGTTTCCGCGAAAATTACCAGTTGAAGGTAATATCCTGTTTAATGTCAGGATGGATGCTTTGTGCTACGGGGCAGGTATGGGCGGCTCTTTCGAGGATGGTCTTTTCCTTGTCACCGAGGCCATGACCAGCCGGCATATCGAATATTACGTTGATACCGGTGATACGACGGGGTTCTGTGCCCATGATCTTGGTCACACTGATTTTTGTGCCATCGATAGGCCAGTTGTTGTCTCTGGCTTTGATGCCCATGATGGTGAGCATACAGGAACCGAGTGCTGCTGCTACCAGATCAGTGGGAGAGAAACGTTCGCCTTTACCATTATTATCTACCGGGGCGTCTGTTTCGATAACAGTGCCTGACTTCAGGTGTGTGGCTGTTGTTCTGAGCTCGCCGGTATAGATTATTTCAGCTGTTGCCATATTTTTGTTTTATAAAGACAGTTAAAATCTGTTTGATATCAACTGTAAAATAAATGTATTTTTAGTAGATGAGAAAGCCGGAAAGATGCACTGGCAAACTCGGAAAAAATTAGGTACGTTTGTAATATTAATATAACAATACCTTTGTTCAAGCGTTTATTTATTACATAATAGCCCATCACTGTGAAAAAATTATACATCATCCTATTTTTAGCAACGATCTCCGGAGGTTTGTATGCACAGACAACAAACCGGCCTTCTACATCTTCCAAAAGAACTGAGAAAGAAGAACGCAAACTGAAGAAGATTGCCATATTCCGGGAGCAGGAGGAAGGAGAGAACGTGTTTCAGCGTGATTTTTCCGTGGGCGCCCGTTTGAATACGGATGGCTGGTCAGGCTTTGTGGAGATGGGCTATCGTAAGAGCCGCAAAGTGGTGAATTATTTTCAGTTTGAATTTGCAGAGAAGAAAAATCCCAAGGAAACCAAACGCCAGGGCTCCGGTGGCAGTGGCTTCTCCTTTACGGAAAGGCCGTTTATCTATGGAAAGGTCAACAACTTCTACCAGGCTAAGCTGGGCATCGGACAACGATATCTGATCGGCGGCAAAGCCAATAAAAACGGAGTGGAGGTAGATGCCATCTACTATGGAGGCCTGTCTGTAGGGCTCCTGAAACCTTACTATCTGAATGTTAAGAGCCAGGACGGCCCTGAACAGGAAGTGAAATACGATCCCAGCAATCCAAACAATAACTTCCTCAACGATGGTAAAATCATCGGTGCTGCCGGCTTTGGAAAGGGCTGGAGCGACCTGAGCGTAGTGCCCGGATTACATGCCCGCGCAGGCCTCCGCTTCGACTGGGCCCACTTTAATGAAGTCGTAAGCGCCCTGGAGATCGGTGTAAATGCCGAGATGTATACTAAAAAGATACAGATCATGGCAAATCAGGATGATAAACAGTTTTTTTTTAATGCATATGTAAGCTTGCAGTTTGGTAAGCGCTGGAATAGGAGATAAGTATTAACTTTGTTTTTTTAAAGAAAGGAATCAGCGATGCAAGAACTACCCGTTATAGCTGCCGAACCGGCCACCACAAGAGTGAAAAAGCCCGACTGGCTGCGCGTTAAGTTACCTATAGGCGAGAACTACAAGCAGGTAAGAAACCTGGTAGATACCCATAAATTACATACGATCTGCGAAAGCGGCAACTGCCCGAACATGGGCGAGTGCTGGGGAGCCGGCACGGCCACTTTCATGATCCTGGGCAATATCTGTACCCGCAGCTGCGGCTTCTGTGCCGTAGCCACCGGCCGTCCGGAAGCGGTGGACTTCGACGAGCCACAACGTGTGGCAGAAGCCATCTACCTCATGAAAGTAAAACATGCGGTGATCACCTCTGTAGACAGAGATGAGCTGAAAGATGGCGGTTCCATCATCTGGGCCAATACTATCAATGCCGTAAGAGCCCTGAACCCGGATACCACCATGGAAACACTCATTCCCGACTTCCGTGGCCAGTGGGAAAACCTCCAGCGCATCATAGATGTAGCACCCGAGATTGTTTCCCATAACCTCGAAACAGTGGAAAGACTGACCAAACAGGTTAGAATACAAGCTAAATACCATCGCAGTCTGGAAGTGATCCGTCGGCTGAAAGAAGGCGGCATGCGTACCAAAAGCGGTATCATGCTCGGACTGGGTGAAACCAAGGAAGAGGTGGTACAGGCTATGCAGGACCTCTATGACAACGGCTGCGATGTGGTAACACTGGGCCAGTACCTGCAGCCTACTCCCAAACATCTGCCGGTAGTACGCTTCGTACATCCCGACGAATTTGCGGAATTACGTGAGATCGGTTACAACATGGGACTCGACTACGTAGAGGCAGGTCCGTTAGTAAGATCTTCCTATCATGCAGAGAAACATATTGTCAGCGGTCGTAATAAAGGATGATCGGAGAAGAATTTTCAAGTAATTGTTAAAATCCACCCTATGGGTGGATTTTTGTTTGGAGAAGGTTATCTTAGCGCCTCAATTTAATTTTACCTAAGCAACAGCATATCTGTTGCTCCTACCTACTCGCTGTTATTGGTTGTTGTTCAATCGCTGTAACCCACCGGACTATGCCACGGTTATCGCCCAGATTGAATAAGCAGCTTTCAGTCGACTCACCTGTTTACTGCCATTGCAGCATACCATGGTTATACTTTAACGGTTTGACTATGCGCAGAGGAAATCTCTAGAAATAATGGAGCATGAAGGCCTTAACAGGTCTGCCTGTTAACGCGTTGTGCTTTCGATTGGTACAATGAAGAACTGAATGTCAAAAGCCTTTTATGAAAAGAGCATTTTACTTTTTGGCTGTTGCCTGCGGGATGTTATTATCCCCGCAACTTTATGCGCAACAACCTGCTGATTCTGTTTTAACCAGCGCCACGCTGCAGGATTGCATCCGGTATGCGCTGTCGCATCAGCCGGTGTTAAGACAGTCCAGGATAGATGAAGCCATCACCGACAGGACTGTCAAAAGCAAGCTGGCAGACTGGTATCCGCAGGTGAACCTGGACTACAATATCCAGCATTATCTGGAACTGCCAACTTCCATTTTTGGTGGCAACCCTACCAAAGTAGGTGTGGCCAACACTTCTACCGCACAGTTCGGGCTTAATCAAAACATCTTTACCCGCGATCTGCTGCTGGCATCCAATACGGCAAAGGATGTACGAAAACAGAGCCAGCAAAACACCGTCCGCAATCAGATTGATGTGGTGGCCAGTGTGAGCAAAGCCTATTATGACATCCTGCTGACCAATCAGCAGATCCGTGTACTGGACGAAGATATCCTGCGTCTGGAGCGCAGCCTGAAAGATGCCCGCAATCAGTATGAAAGCGGTACCGTTGATAAGATCGACTTCAAGCGTGCTACTATCTCACTCAACAATGCCCGTGCACAGCAGAAATCCGCCCGTGAACTGCTTACAGCCAAACAGGTATACCTGAAACAGTTGATGGGTTATCCTGACAATGCCGGCGCTGTGCCACTGGTATATGATACTGCACAAATGGTACAGCAGGTGGCAGGTGAAGATACTACGCTTACTGCCAACTATCAGAACAGGATAGAATACCAACAGCTGCAAACACAACAAAGCCTGCAGAAAGCCAATCTGCAATATAACAAATGGAGCTTCCTGCCTTCATTGTCTGCCTTTGTCAACTACAGCTTTGCCTGGCAAAACCAGAGCTTCAGCAAGTTGTACAGCACCGACTATCCCAACTCTTTGCTGGGGCTTAAACTATCATTGCCCATCTTCCAGGGAGGCAAACGCATACACAATATAAAAATGGCCGAACTGCAACTGCAACGCACAGACTGGGATTTTACCACACTGAAAAACCAGATCAATACACAGTATGCGCAGGCGCTGGCTATCTATAAAAGTAACCTGAACGATTTCATGACCCTGAAAGAAAACATGGCCATGGCACAGGATGTCTACAATATGCTGCAACTGCAATATAAAGAAGGCATCAAAACCTACCTGGACGTGCTGATTTCAGAAACAGACCTGCGCACCGCGCAGCTGAGTTATTACAACGCTATGTACCAGGTGCTGTCGAGCAAGATAGACCTGCAAAAAGCATTAGGAACCTTAACAGCTAATTATTAAATGGTAACCGGATCGGATATGAAAAAAATGAACCACTTTGTCTTAATCAGCGCTGCCGGCCTGCTGGGTTTTACTGCCTGCAAGGGGCCTGCCCAGAAAGGAGCGCCAGCTATGCCCCCTACGCCCGTGAACATTACGGAGGTATCTGTGGCACCGGCCGTTTATTACGACAAATTTCCCGCTACTGTAACAGCACTGAACAATGTGGAGCTGCGCTCCCAGGTGGCTGGTTTTATCACCGGTATCTTCTTTAAGGAAGGGGAAATAGTGCAGCAGGGAAAAACCCTGTATGAAATAGACCGTCGTAAATACCAGGCTGCCTATCTCCAGGCGGAGGCCAATGTTGCCAGCGCCAAAGCTAATTATAACAGGGCCAGAAAAGATGATGAACGCTACAAACGCCTGGCAGAACAGGATGCAGTAGCCCGTCAGATACTGGACAACGCAGAAGCTGCACTGGAAACTACCCGCAGCGCACTCGCAGCAGCAGAAGCCAACCTGGCCGCTGTACGTACAGACCTGGATTACTCCCTGATCAAAGCGCCGTTTACCGGCCGTATCGGTATCTCACAGGTAAGGCTCGGCGCACAGGTAAGCCCCGGCACTACACTGCTGAACACCATCTCCAGTGAGAATCCTATCGCGGTAGACTTTGTGATCAATGAAACAGATCTCTCCCGTTTTGCTGCGATGCAGGGCAAAAGTATCAACGCCGGCGATTCCACTTTCCGCCTGCAGCTGTCTGATGGTACCATGTACAATCATGGCGGCCGCATACTGGCTGTTGATCGTGGGGTAGATAATCAGACTGCTACTGTGAAGGTGAGGATAGAATTCAATAACCCTGACAGCCGGCTGAAAGATGGTATGAGCAGCGTATTGCAGGTGCTCAACGAACAATCCGGTGATCGGCTGATTCTGCCTTATAAAGCTGTAACAGAACAGATGGGCGAGTACTTCGTATTTGTAGCGAAAGACTCTGTAGCGGCTCAGCAGAAAGTACACCTGGGACCAAAGATCGGCGACAAAATCGTGATCATGGATGGTATCCAGGCAGGTGATAAAGTGATTGTGGAAGGCTTCCAGCGTTTACGTGATGGCGGCAAGATACAGATAGGAATACCGGCAGCACCACAGGGCGCTCCGGCGAAGAAATAGTTAATTAGCAGAATCAACAGCAGAAACTCATGATTGCAGATACTTTTATTAAAAGGCCCGTTACCGCAATAGTCATTTCTATTGTACTGGTGCTGGTGGGGATACTGGCGATGATGAACCTGCCCATTGGGCAGTACCCCGAAATATCGCCCCCCACGGTACAGGTAACCGGCAACTACACCGGTGCGGATGCACAAACGGTGGAGCAAACCGTGGCCACGCCCGTGGAAGTACAGGTAAACGGTACGCCCGGTATGACCTACATCTCCACCAATAATACAAGTAGCGGGCAAATGAGTATGACGGTCAACTTTGAAGTGGGTACCGATATCAATATTGCCGCACTGGACGTGCAGAACCGCGTAGGTATCGCACAACCAACGTTGCCTCAGGAAGTGCAGCGTTTGGGCTTGACCGTTAGAAAGCGTAACCCCAGCATCCTGATGCTGGTAGCGCTGTACTCACCCAAAGGCACACACGATATTACCTTCCTCGACAACTATACTAACGTATATGTAAAGGATGCATTGCTCCGTGCTAAAGGAGTAGGTGATATCTTCACACGCGCAGATGATTTCAGTATGCGTATCTGGCTGAAGCCCGATAAGCTGGCGCAGATGGGCGTTACCGCTGAAGATATCCGTGCAGCCCTGGCCGAACAGAACGCACAGATCACCGCCGGGTCCGTAGGTGCACCACCGCAGCAAACCGGTCAGACCTTCGAATACAACATCTTCACCAAAGGTCGTCTGAGTACGCCGGAAGAGTTTGGCAACATCATCATTAAAACACGTCCCAACGACGGTTCACTGGTATATCTCAAAGATGTAGCCCGTATTCAGCTGGGTAAGTTCAACTATGCCGGTAACAACTTCGTAGACGGCAAACGTGCTGCCTACCTGCTTGTATACCAGGCTCCCGGCAGTAACGCGCTGGAAACAGCTGCCAATGTTACTGAAGCAATGGAGCGGCTGAAGAAGCAGTTCCCCAACGATGTGGACTATGTAGTGCCTTTCGAATCTGTGTCTGTAGTAAAAGTGTCTATCGAAGAAGTGTTGCACACACTGGTGGAAGCGCTTATACTGGTGGTAATTGTGGTGTTCCTCTTCCTGCAGAGCTGGAGGGCTACCATCATCCCCATCCTTGCTATTCCGGTGTCTATCATCGCTACCTTTATCTTCTTCATACCATTAGGTTTTACCATCAATACCCTTACACTGTTTGGTTTCGTACTGGCGATCGGTATTGTGGTGGACGATGCCATTGTGGTGGTGGAAGCGGTACAACATAACATCGACCATGAGAAGATGTCTCCCAAAGAAGCTACCATACAGGCGATGAAAGAAATCTCCGGCCCGGTAATAGCCATTGCGCTTATCCTCGCCGCCGTGTTTGTGCCGGTAGGATTTATCCCCGGTATCGTAGGCCGCCTGTATCAGCAGTTTGCCATCACTATCGCCATCTCTGTACTGATATCCGCCTTTGTGGCGCTGTCACTCACGCCGGCCCTGTGTATGCTGCTGCTGAAACCCATGCATCTCGATAAGGACTCCAAAGGACTTAACAAGTTCTTCTATAAGTTTAACCGTTGGTTTGGTCATACCACTTCCCGTTATTCCATGGGTGTGAAGAAAAGCATCCGCTGGTCACGTTATGCCGTTGTCCTGCTGCTGTGTATTTTCGTAGGTACGGTCATGTTATTCAAATCCAAACCTTCCGGCTTTATTCCTACAGAGGATGAAGGCCGTCTGATCATCACTTTCGACCTGCCGGAATCTTCTTCCACAGAGCGTACGGTGAGTGTGATGAGCCAGATGATGAAAGATCTTGACAGCCTGCCGGGCATCAACCACTATGCTGCACTCGGTGGTCTGAATGCGGTGAACTTCTCTACTAAATCCAACAGTGGTACCATCTTTTGTTCACTGAAACCATGGAGTGAACGTAAAGCAGAATCTCTTCAGATATTTGGTATGGTGGCTGCCGTACAGAAAAAACTCAGCAAATACAAGGAAGCCAATGTGGTGGTGATTCCGCCACCGGCTATCCCTGGTCTGGGCCAGACTGCCGGTTTCTCATTTGTATTGCAGCAGAAAGCAAGTGGTGATATCAAGGCATTTGAGGGTGTATTGCGGAACTTCCTTGATACCGTCAACAAACGGCCGGAGATCGCCAGGGCCTTCTCCTTCTTTACCGCCCGTACGCCAGGCTATCAGCTGGACATCGATCGCGAGAAAGCCAAAAAAATGGGCGTGAAGATTTCAGATATCGCCACCGCTCTGCAAACCTATATGGGTAGTGCCTATATCAACGACTTCACAGTGTATGGACGTAACTTCCGTGTAGTAACACAGGCCGATTCCACCTATCGTGGAGATATCAAAAACCTGAGCCAGTTTTTTGTACGAAACAGCGCCGGAAGCATGGTACCGCTGAGTGCACTCACATCCTATAAGGTGATTGAAAATGCACCGGTGATATCCCACTACAACCTGTTCCGTTCTGCAGAAATCAATGGTAACCCGGCGCCAGGCTACAGTAGCGGCGATGCGATCAAAGCACTGAAGGAAGTAGCAGAGATATTGCCGGATGGCTATGGGTATGAGTTCTCCGGCCTTAGCCGTGAGGAGATATTATCCGGTTCCAAAACCGTATATATCTTTGCGTTATCCATCATCTTCGTATTTCTGTTCCTGGCAGCACTGTATGAAAGCTGGTCAGTGCCGTTCTCCGTACTGCTGGCTGTGCCTATCGGTGCTTTTGGTGCGATTACCGTACTAACGTTCCTGCCTAAACTGAGTAACAACGTATATGCGCAGATCGGTTTGATCACCCTCATCGGTCTGTCAGCCAAAAACGCCATCCTGATCGTAGAGTTTGCCAAAGAGCGTGTAGACAGAGGCATGGACCTGGTAACCGCCGCCGTAGAGGCAGCCAAACTGCGTCTGCGCCCGATCGTGATGACCTCTCTGGCTTTCCTCCTCGGTATCATGCCGCTGGTATTATCCTCCGGAGCCGGCGCTGAAGCCCGTAAAACCATGGGCTGGACCGTACTCGGTGGTATGTTTACCGCTACCTTCCTGGCCATCTTTATTGTGCCGGTACTGTATGTGGTGATCACCCGACTGGCTTATGGTAAAGAGAAACTGAGGAAGATGAAAGAGAATTATCAGTCAGTGCCAGAACATGACATACAACTGTGATGAGTATGATGCCGCTGATGTTCCTGATGAGCGGAGATCAGTGCAGAGATGGAATAAGATTGAGTTGTTTTTTTGAATAAATGAAGAGCCCGTTGATCGTTTGATCAACGGGCTCTTCATTTATTATTCGCTTTTATCTTCGTTTATCAGGAACATCAGCGGCATCATACTCATCGCGGTTTATTTTTTGCTGCAACCTCCACTCTGTGTAACCTACCATATACATCACCGCGATGATGACAGATCCTACGGTAATGTACCAGAACCAGTCTGTCTGGCCTTCGAAGAACAGGGCGCAGGCAAAACCGGTAGGTATGAGGATTGTGCCGATACGCCTGGAAATATAAGCTGCATCCTGGTTGGCCTCATGCCACATCTCCGGACTTTGGGTAGAGAGGACGCTTCGGTAGCCATACCATGTTTTGGTGCTTTTAGGAGGATAACGCCGGATAAAATACCCCATAAAGAAGAATAGTATCCCAGCGAAAATAGCCGCATTACAGTAAGTGGAATGCAAGAAATTCATGAACATGGGAGAGGGGTTTGGTTACTTATAAGGTACGAAAAAAATATGGGTTATGTATATCACCAGCAGCCTGTTCCATCCACTGGGGTGGTAGTGGCTTTAAAACAAAAAAGCTCCTGGTTTTTCCAGGAGCTTTTTATATGCTAAAAGTGATGACAGTTAATGCTTCAACTGTTGTTTCATGGATTGTACGTCCTTATTGAGTTGAGTGATGGCTGTTTGCTGGGATTGAATCACCTTCTGCTGTTCAATCAGATGAAGGGTGAGTTCTTCCACTTTTTGCAGAAGTTTTTTATTCATCTCACCTACATCAAGTCCGGATTCTTCAACTTCCGCGGCAGCGGGAATATCAGGCAGGTGTTTATGTTCGGTGATGTAGCGGGCCGTTTCCTGCAGGGAAGGGAGTGTATAGTCGGGATTAAAGACGTAGTCTGGCCAATCCTTTATGGTTACTTTTATCTTCTCTGCTTTTATGGTGCCTTTCACGGAGAGTTTTTCTTTAGGATCAACATCGATGCCTACATTACCGCCATTGGTGGCCAGTATGATATTGCCACCGGGAAGTTCATTGGCGACTGAAATATTGGAACCACCGCCGCTGCCAAATCCGAACCAGCCGCTGCGTTGATCAGGAGCGTTTGTCCGGGCATAAAATGACATATAGGAGTGGTCAAGTGTACCTGCAGTCAGAATAAGATTATTCCCACCTTTGTTCAGGTGCAGCTCTTTGTCGGTGCGAACACGTCCATCAGGGCCTTCCATGATCATTGCCCTCCACATGCCCCAGTTGCTGCCAGCCAGTCCCTGACGATAATAAATTCCACCATTGTTAAAGTTGAGCTGGTGGTACATGTCTCCGGTAGCGTCGCCCCAGGGGGCGAATGTCATCATGCCGGAGAAAGTGCCTGAGCCAGGGACATTGACGGTACTCCGGGCTTTAAAATCAAAGTGTACAATCTTATCGAACTGGATGGGTACTTCGTCGCTGTTTCTGGTGTCGTAGACGAAGACACCGGAGGCCGTGTTATATTGAGCACGCGCCCCCAGTGTCAGTAACAGCATAGGGTAAAACAGGATGAATTTTTTCATGTATGTTTTTATTGTTTGGTAGAATCTGCTGGTTGTTTCTTTTTACCGAACAGGCCGTTGAGTGTGTTTTTTACAGATTCACCGGCTTGTTTGCCTACATTTTCCAGCGGTTTGCCACCGGAAGGCTGTGTAGAATCTTTTTTGCCGCTCAATTGGTTTTTAAGCTCGTTTTTAAGGGCGTTCACCGCATTGTTCTTAATCTGGTTCACAGAGTCGCGTACAACGTTTTTAACGGTATCTATTTTGTTTTTAACGAGTTCGGTAGCCTGGTTTTTCAGGTTGTTAGCACTTTCCTTCAGGTCTGTTTTAAGAGATGGTTTCAGGATATTGCCACCCATGAGCACCTGCAGGTGTACGCTGTCGCCCAGGTTTACGGGGATACCTCTGCTTTGGGCCTGAGAGGCGAGGTTATTAACCAGGGTGTTGCCGGCGGAACCCATCAGGCTGCGGGGCAGTGCCAGTTGCAGGGTGTAGTCCAGTGACTGGTCGAAGCCGTGTGAACCGGCGATGTTCATGCTGATACCATTTACAGATACTTTGAACGGATTCACTTTTACGCGGCCGTTTTCAAAGGCGAAGTAGTTTTTGATATCACGCAGGGAGACATCTTTCAGCTGGGAGATATTGAGTGTGCTGGCCAGCTGGTCTACCGGAGCAAACTGTTTGAGGAAGCCCTGGATGAGCAGGAGGTTACCATCACCGGTGAGGGTGCTGAGGTCGGGGCTCATGTCTTTACCCAGTTTACCATGCATCTTCAGCTGGGAGGTGATTTTGCCGGAGAGGAATTTACCGATAGGCATCAGTTTCTGTACGGTATTAAAAGTATTGAAGGTCTGTTGCACATCGAGGTTCTGTACATCGTAGGCGATGTTGATATCGGGATTGTTTTTGTTGTTTTTAGTGCTGTAGCTACCGTTGATTTCCATGGTACCCTGGAGGGCGTTGGCTTTCAGCTGCTGCATGGTCACTGTTTCATCTTTTACGAGCAGGGTACCGGTTACGTTGTTGAGTTCTGCTTTATCGTACAGTACTTTACCTACGGCTGTCTGCAGGCTGATGTTCAGGTTGGCTGGTACAGCAAAGGGGGCCATCGCAGCAGAATCCACTTTGGCAGGAGCGGTTTTGCCGTCGCTGGCAGCGGTGCTGGTGGTGCCCATGAATTTATTCACATTCACCTGGTCGGCTTTGAAGTTCAGTTTACCATCCAGCGGTGCATTTTTAAACATATAGGCGAGCAGGTTATTGACTTCACCATTGGCTTCGAAGTTGGAGCCGAGGTATTGCCCGCTGAGGTCTTTTACGGTAACGTTTTTAGGATTGAACTGGAGGAACAGGTTTTTTACGTTGACACCGTCGGGGTAGTCCTTGCTTTTGTACAGCATGTTGCTGAGTTGCAGGGTACCGGCGGCATAGAAGCGGTCGTATTGTTGTTTTTCGATGGCGCTCATATTGCCTTTGGCGGAGATGTCGGCATCGAGGAGGCCGCTGAGGGCGGTACCTGTTTCCAGTTTTACGAACTGGGTGATCTTGGAGAGATCTATCTTACCTTTTGCTGCGCCGTCGAGGTACATGTCGGATACCGGTGTTTTAACCAGCAGACGCAGGTCGAGGGGGGTATTATCCATTTCGAGGTGGCCGGTAGGCATGTCTACTACGGTATGGTCAGGTATGCCGTCAGGGTTGGTAACCTTCATGGCTATCTGAATATTTTTCACCGGCTTGGGGAGGTCAGGATACTGGAAGAAACCGTCCTTTATCCCCAGGTCGAGGCCGAAGGCCGGCATCTGTGAAGGGGAGTAGTTGCCTTTCACATAACCCCCGAAAGAGGCGGTACCGCTGGTTTTGATCTTATCAAAATCAGCTTTGTAGATAACCGGTATCAGTGACAGCAAGTCTTTGAATTGGGTGGAAGGTGCTTTAAAGCTGAGGTCCATGCCGTAGGTGGAGTCGTTCACCATTTTAAAGAACCCCTGCATGGCTATCTCGAGGTTGTTGAGGGCAGCCTTACCTTCTTTCAGTGTATACGTGCTGGTGGTATTGTCTATCTGGAGGTCAGCGTCCAGTTTGGTTTTTACGCTGGAGAGATAAGGTATCAGCCCATAGCGGAAGGTGATACCTTCTGCGGTGGTGCTGGTTTCCAGGGTGAATTTATCCTGGGTGAAATCGCCTTTGCCCTGGTGGGTCAGTCCATCAATGATCAGCCGCATGTTGCCCTGCTGGTCGTCATAGCTGATCCAGGCATCTTCGATTTTATATTGCTGCAGGCTGAGGGCGAAGCTGGTTTTGCCGGTATCTGCAGGAGAGGCCTGGGCAGTATCGGGTTTGGTGATGTTCCAGTTGGCCGCGCCGTTATTATGTACGATAGCGTTTATCCTTGGCTGTATAAGGGCTACATTGTAAATGTCCATTTTGTCCCCTTTGATAACGCTCATCAGGTTGAGGGCTACATCGATCTGTTTTACTTTCAACAGGGTATCACCTTCAAATTCTCCCGTGCCGGTCACCTGCAGGTCTTCGAGACCTACGGCCAGGCGTGGAAAATGCCGGAACAGACTGATGTCCACATCTTTAAAGTCTACTTTGGCAGTAAGATGTTTGTTGAGTTCTGTTTTTACTTTGGCCATGATCTTGTCCTTAAAAAAATAAGGAATGGCGATGGCTGCCAGGACCAGCACCACTATTATACCCGCTACAACTTTCAGGATTTTCTTGAGCATAGGTTGTCGTTTGATTTATGGGTGTGAAGGTAATTTTTTCCTTTAAAGGTGCAAAGAGGGCGCAGGGAGTCTTTTGTTATATAAGAATAGCCGTTGCCCCGAGATATGGGCTGTATTGGCTTGTTATTCAGTATGATGGGACCTTTTCGGGCCGGTAGGGAGCTCAATTTCATTTTTGTTATTTTTGCAGGATTCGGAAAAATATAAACGTATGACACCAGAAAGAAGAGAGCGGTTAATCTCCACCCTGAACAATCGACAGGCCAATTTAACCGTCGTATTGGAAGATGTGCAGGACCCGCATAATGTTTCGGCCGTATTACGTACCTGCGATGCGGTAGGTATCCAGGATGTTTATATCATCAATACACTGGAGCCACGGCGTAAGAAATGGGGCCACAGGAGCAGCAGCAGTGCGGCCCGTTGGCTTACCACCCATCAGTTTGACAATGCGGCGGAATGTTTTGCCGAGTTGCGCACCAGATACGACAAGATCCTGACCACTCATCTGTCCAGCGATGCGGTGAGTTTATATGATATCGACTTCTCCGGTTCGGTGGCATTGGTATTCGGTAATGAACAAATGGGCGTCAGCCAGGAGGTAAGGGCTATGGCTGATGGTAACTTTATCATCCCGCAAATGGGCATCATCAAATCACTCAATATCTCTGTAGCCTGCGCGGTCAGCATCTATGAAGCCATGCGGCAGAAAAAACTGGCAGGCCACTATGATAAGCCCGGACTGCCACCGGAACAGTATAATACCCTGTTGCACGAGTGGGGATATAAAGAAGAACTGGACGGAGAGTTATGATATAACAGCATAAAACAAGCATCCCGGTCAACTGACCGGGATGCTTTTTTTTATGCTGCAATTTTTAGTTCTCGATAACTATTAATGCATTGATATAGGAGTAGTCTCCATTGGCAGTTAGCGTCGGAGAATTTACAGAAAGTTTGATAACACCATTGGCATCAGGTGTTACGTTGTTGACAACCGTTTCCTGAGAAGTATTGTCCTTTATATCCTGTAAAATTTCATTACCGCCATTGACACGCCATGCGCCAAACCTTAAAATGGCTGGATTGCCGCCGTTGCTTCTTGCACCAACTAACCGGATGGTATAGGTTTTCGCAGGATTAAGCCCTTTGACCTGCAGGTTATCCATGCCGGTAGTGTATTTCAGGCTGTAGTTGAACCAGTAGCTTTTCAGGACGATATCAGGGACGATACCGCTGTTATTGCCGGTGGTGACACCAGCTGTGTCGGCAGCCTGGCTGCCGGCGAAAGGTGACCAGTATAATTTGCTATCTGATACGTTATCCACAATCCAGCTGGTTACAGGATCTGTCATGGTGATACGCTGATTGACAGAAGTGTTATACATGTTGAGCCATCCGGGGATAGGAGTGACCTGATTTTTACTAAAGTGTACCCGCATGGTTTTTTTACCGTTGTTGTCCGGGAATACTTTAACGGTAGCCTGTGCTGTCAGCACTTCACCGCTGGTGGTTGTTCCGGATACTTTAAATACAAAGGTTCCGTTGGTGAGGCCGGAGATGCTGGCTGTTGCCGTACTGCCATTGCCGATTACAGCGGTGTTGGGCCCGGAGAGCTGGCTCCACTGATAGGATGTTATACTGGCGCCATTAACAGGCAAGGCTGTCAGCTGCATGGTACTGAGTGTGGTGGTAGTATCGTTGAGCTTCAGTTGGGGCACCACCGGCAGGGTGCCCATTACACCGATATCCACAATGCTGACATGTGCAAAAGTGCTGGAGGGCCCTACACGCAGGGTGATGTCGACGGAATCACGTCCGGTGACATTGCTGAAGGTAATAGCCCGGTTATAGTCGGGTGTACCGTTAGTAGCATAACGACCATCCACGGATTGTGCATCTGTCCAGCTTTCCTCTCCCAGTTTGGCCTGCAATATACGCGGAGTGTTGGTATCATCCAGTCGGGCGCCCCATAGTTTGATGTAATATTTGTTGGCTTTGGCGAGCCCTTTAATGCGCAGGGTGACGCCATTGGGATTGATGGAAGTATGCAGGAACATGTTATCATAAACAGCTTCATAGGGATAGTCGCCTGCCGGTACTTTAAATCCATTGTAGTTGATAGCTTTGGTATCGGATGAACCAAAAGTACCCTGTGGGGCTCCGAGTAACTGTATGCTCATGTTAGTGGTAGCATTGGTGGTAGTTTTGAGTTGAGCGATCGCTGCTTTATCCGCAAATCCGGTCACTCCTCCGATACCAAACCAGTTGTTCCAGTATTTCCCGGAGGCATCGGGCGATGGTGTGGGTTTTCCATCGGGTAAATTGGAACCATTCAATGTGTTAATGTTGTCGCCGCCCAGGTCTACCAGGAGCCGGTAATTAAAGTCATCTACTCCGGGGTTGGTAGGTGTGGTCTTTTCTTCCAGTGTGGCAATATTGGAATAAGGTGTGACGGTGCCGTCTTTCAGTTCGGCTTTCACCCTGAAATATTGTTTGGCCTGATTGAAGCGGGAATAGTTTCGTTTTACAATGTTTTGGTCCTGCTCTACAGCAAACTGCGACCAGTTGGTTTTGTCCAGGGATGAATCGATTACATACCGTTTCACTCCCTTGATGGACTGAAAGTAATTCATCCAGGCGTCAAAGAGGTTGTTGGCAATAAACTGGTTGCCGGTACTGTTAAGATGAACACCATCGCCGTTATCGTATTGAGGCAATATGTTGCCTGTAGTCAGATCTGCCACGTCTTTGTATCCTTCTACATAACGTTTGGGCCATATCGCTCTGATACTGTCTCCCAGTTGTCTGAGCATATCTTTTTGCTGGGTAGTGTAATTGTTGCGGGGTTGTGTTGTTTCGAAGAAAACGGGAATACCTTGCTGCTGGGCCAGTGCATCTATTTTTTTCAGGTTGGCAATACTCTCATTCACGGAAATGCCGGAAGCCGGATCATTGGAGGGAAGTGATACGAAGATGAAGTCCGGGTTGAGGTTTAAGGCTGCTTCGATATTATGTCCTGATGCACCACCATTCAGAACAGGCAGTACATCTTTACTGCTATAGCCGGCAACTGCCAGGTTATCCCAGGTAGGACTATTGGTGTTGTTGGTTAACCATAATAATATTTTATCACCCAGCCGGTCCGGGTTGTTCAGCCCGTAACCCGCAAGGGTAGAGGATCCCAGACCGGTAACCTTCGGGCTTAGATACAAGGTTTTGGCATTGGTGGTCCATCTGACAGTAAACGTTTTTCCCGTATTTTCGAATGCGCCGGTTTGCAGTACCAGTGGTCCCCTTGAAGCAGGTGTACCTGGGTTGACATCAGTGCCATCCAGTGATAAATCCATCCCTCCCAGTGCTTCTATGTAAATATGATCGTTCTGTTGTAAGGCAGGATAAAAAACGATGCTGCCATTGTTATCATCTATTTTTACACCATTGGAATTACCTCTGTATTGAAGCAATCCATTTCTCAAAACTTTAATGGTGTAGCCACCCAGTGAGGGGTGCTGGAATACAGTGTCTCCGGCAGCAGGATACCCAGGTGTTCCTACCAGGAACTGTACCTGTTTTCCCATTTTTCTGAACATCGTAACTCCATCGCCACTGTTGTACAGATACCCGGTTACATCTTTGGTTTTATTTCTCAAAACCAGTTCGGCATTATGAATCTTTACGGAATCTTTTTCTATTCTCAACGGAGGTTGAGCAACAGCAGTCATTCCCAATAATAAGAGCGGGATTAGCAGAACTTGTTTAAACATACGGATGTATTAATAAGTTATCATGTGTTAAATGGAATCATAAAGTGATAGCCATTTTGTCTAGTGCTTCTATATAAATTTTTTCAGCCTGTGTCAGTGCTGGATAAAAAATGATTTTGCCGGCGATGCTGTCTATATTTACGCCACGTTGCGGATCTTTTTTCTGCAGTAATCCGCTTCGCCATACTTTAATCGATTTTTTCATCAGGGCAGGATGACTATAGGCAGTATCACCTGCTACAGGAGATCCCTGTGTACCTACAGAAAACTGTATTGCTTTTCCGGTCTGGCTGAAACCGGTGATTCCATCTCCTGTATTCAATAAATATCCTTTGATGTTTCTGGTGGTATTACGAATGACCATTGACTGGGTAATTATTTTTATCGAGTCAGGCCTCACCAGCATTTTAGACTGGGCTTTAACCTGCTGCAGGGATACCAACAGGAATAGTCCCATACTGTAACGTATCATACACAGTTACTTTAAATGAAAAAATATAGGGAGATGAAAGGGCATAGACATTCATCTTAAATTCACTTCTGCTAAAATTTATTGCTGTCCATATGTTTGGTATAGGGCAAACTGCCAGGGTTAAATTATGCTACATGGAATGAAAGTACAAAAGTTTCGTAATGTTGTTTGTGTTTTCTGTTGAAAGCGTTGCTGCTAAAGGGATGGATGGAAATAGAAAAGTTGTCTTGTAGTATCAGTTGTGTTTATATACCTTTGAAACACTATGAAATAATAAATGATCACTGCACCCATTAGTTATGAAGAAAATGAGATACTTTAAAACAATAGGTGATAAATTTAATGTGATGTATGAGCCTGGAAATCCCCCAAATGCAAGGATCTTACTTGATGAGCCCTTGTGACTCGATTCTGAGAAGTTTACTTATGAACAGCTGGAAATGAAAGAAGGCTAGTATGACTTGGATAGTTTAAATCTGGTGAGGTCGTGGAATGGGACAGCGTTAGGTATATCGTTATGGGTTTAATGGTAAGGAGAATGATAATGAGGTGAAGGGAGAGGGGAATCAGCAGGATTATGGGATGAGGGTGTATGATCCGAGGAGTGGAAAGTTTTCTGGTCGAAGGGATTGCGGAGAATAGTTGTAAGCATTGTTCCAGCGATGAAATTTATGTGCGTATTTTTATATAATTAATCGGTAGGACTTATTGTCTCTTCTAACCAGATATGCATTATCACCTTCAAAATAAAAAATGATGATCCAGGAAATCGGAAGGTTTTCAGCTAAATGGGGAAGTGTGCTAATAATAGGATTGAGTGTTCTTTTCATGATAATAACATTCATATTGCAGCTTCAGGGGGTTGAGGAATATGAATATTATGAATCCCGCTTTCATGAAGCAGTTAGTGTGCCGTTAGCGTATAATTACTGTATCAGTGTGTTTTTTATACTGTGTGCATTTAAAAAGGAATGGCTATGGCCTGTTAAGCGGAAAATTAAAAGATACTTTACCGGCCGGAAATAGAGAACCGCTGCAGGAATAAGCCGGCAGCGGTTCTTTATTTGTTTTTAATACCCGAGATTCCGTGGTGCTTTCCGGAAAGCGTTAATCGTTGTCATTGGTATTGGTAATAACATATTTTTCATGGTAAATCCAGGTAACGTGGCATATTCAGTTGTTTGATCATCTGGAAAGTGCGCGCTTCTATAGCCAGGTTTCTGGTATGCTGCTGGCTGAGCATAGTGCGCGCTTCCGCCAGTGTGGCGGGGCAGGGCATGATAAATACAGTGTTATTAAAATGTGTAGATGGTTTAGAAATTATACCCCATCCTTACCTTGATAGGATCTGTTCTCGGTACATGCTGGTTGTAGAGAAAGTCAAAAAGGACCATCATATTGCCTTTTAACTTACTGTTGATCTTATACTTTTTGCTGATGCCTATCAGGCCGCTGGGCGTCCAGGCCTGGCCCACGCCGCCTGTGGCCGCAACGCCTTCAGGCTGGTAGTTTTGTTCATAGCCACCATTGAGGAAGAAAGTGCCTTTCAGCTTCCAGTCGATGAAGGAGCGTATGCTGGCACCCTGACCGCTGAAGTGAATATCATTGAAACCGGTGCCCATACCCAGTTTATAGGAGCCGCCAATACCTACGCTACCGTTTTTATGGAATTTATAGGCTACCTGTCCGGCGAGGTCGCTGGTGGTGGGGAAGAATTTGGTACTGCGCTGAAACTGTATGTTGCTGCCGAATTCCAGCCGTTGAAGAAAACTTTTTGTTTTCATTTCGTTGGGCTTAAAATTAGGCATGTCTGCGGCGTTATCGAGGTCGGGGAATTTGCTTTTCAGCTCATTCATTTTGCTGCGAGCTTCGGCCATCTGCTGACCTACAGCGGCGCCGGCATTCGGACCGCCACCCAGTCGCTGTTGTATCAGCTGTTCTACCTGGTTGCGTGTTTGCAGGCCTTCCAGGCTTTGTGCGGAGGCGGTGCTGTTCTGCAGGTTAAACAATCCGGCCAGCTGGGAATGTTTCTGCATGAAATCATTAAAGGCAGGCACCTTTTTAATGATTTCCATGGCTTTCTGTTCTGCTTTCTTTTTGTCTTTGAAGATCTCTTTATATTCTTTCAGCTGTTGTGCATAATAGTAGGCTTCCTTGTTCATTTTCTGCAGGTCTTTGGTGAAGCCGGTGTATTGAGACAGCTGTTCTTTCAATTGTTGTTTCCTTTCGCGGATAAATGCTTTGATGGCTTCCGCCTGTTGCAGTTTATCTTTCAGGGCATCCATGGATTTGGTGGCGCCGTTGAGTTTGTCGGTAATCCCTTTGGATTGTTTGAGCAGGTCTTTGGAGTTTTTGAGGAAGGCCAGAGAGTTCTGTAAACTATCAAGATAAGGGCCTCCGGGCTGGGATAATGCGGAAGGTACTTTGCCCAGTTTGCCCTTCAATCTGGCCTGTAAATTACCCAGTGAGTCAATGCTGCGGGTAAAGATATTACGGGCGGCTACACTGTCTATTTTGGCCAGTTTTTTCTGCATGGATTGTTCTTCCTTCAGGAGCCGTTTCAGGGCTTTGTCGGTGCGTGCGGTAACCTGTTTATTCATTTTGTCGGCTTTGTTTTTAGCCGTGGAAATAAACTTTTCAGGTACCTGTTGTACTTTGGTTATTACACTGTCTTTTTGGGCAGTAAGGTTCTGCGCAGTCACATTGGAAAACGAGATACAAGACAGTAATATAAGGATATAAAAAATTTTCATATAGGTAAGGGTTACAAATTATCTGGCCACTCTGCAAAGTAACGTAAAATCCCAGGAAATCAGCTAGCATTAAAGTTATACACTCACCAGCAAATTATGCATTCTCGTCTGGAAAAACAAGCATAAAAAAATCCCCGGCCACCAGGGCCGGGGAAATACTCTATACTTATTAAACCCCTTTTCTTGATTATGCGCTGCAGGTTACACAACCTTCTTCCATGGTGCATACAGCCCCTTCAGGGATGTCTTCCAGGGAAACATCGCCGCCTTTGGCGATAATGGGTTGCATCTGCTGACCGCCCTGTTTCTCAACAGTAAACTGTACGGCTTGTGTAGCTGCCTGGGTACGCAGGTAGTACATACCGGTTTTCAGTCCTTTTTTCCAGGCGTAGAAGTGCATGGAGGTCAGTTTGGCGGCAGTAGGTGTATCCACAAACAGGTTCAGTGACTGAGACTGACAGATGAACGCACCGCGGTCAGCTGCCATGTCAATGAGGCTACGCTGTTTGATTTCCCATACTGTTTTATATAGTTCCTTGATATTGCCTGGGATCTCAGCGATGTTCTGGATAGAACCATTGGAGGCAATGATCTTGGTTTTCATGTCATTGTCCCAGAGGCCCAGTTCTACCAGGTCTTTCAACAGGTGTTTGTTTACCACCACAAACTCACCACTCAGTACACGGCGGGTGTAGATGTTGGAGGTGTAAGGCTCAAAGCACTCGTTGTTACCCAGGATCTGGGAAGTGGATGCTGTCGGCATCGGAGCCAGCAGCAGGGAGTTGCGGATACCGTTCTTAACAACAGACTTTCTCAGCGCCTCCCAGTTCCAGCGTGAAGAAGGTGTTACATCCCACATGTCAAACTGCAGGATACCTTTGGATGCCGGAGATCCGGGGAAGGTTTCGTAGTGGCCTTCTTTTTTGGAGAGGTCGTTGGAAGCGGTCAGTGCTGCGAAGTAGATGGTTTCAAATATTTCGCTGTTCAGTTTTTTCGCTTCAGCGCTCTCAAAAGGATAACGCATCAGGATAAACGCGTCGGCGAGACCCTGTACACCCAGGCCGATAGGGCGGTGGCGCAGGTTGCTGCGTTCTGCCTCTTCTACCGGGTAGTAGTTATTGTCAATGATTTTGTTCAGGTTCAGGGTAGCCTGGTAGGTTACTTCATATAACTTCTGATGGTCAAACTGTCCCTCATTGATGAAACGGGGCAGTGCCAGGGAGGCCAGGTTACATACGGCTACTTCGTTGGCATCGGTATACTCGATGATTTCGGTGCAGAGGTTGGAGCTCTTGATAGTACCGAGGTTCTGCTGGTTGGATTTGCGGTTGGCAGCATCTTTATACAACAGGTAAGGAGTACCGGTTTCTATCTGCGCGTCCAGGATGGCGAACCACAGGTCCTGTGCTTTCACGGTTTTACGGGCACGGCCTTCCTGTTCGTATTTTTCATACAGCGCTTCAAATTTTTCGCCCCAGCATTCGTGCAGTCCGGGTGCTTCGTGCGGACAGAAGAGTGACCAGGTGCCGTTGGCTTCTACGCGTTTCATGAACAGGTCGGGCATCCACAGGGCATAGAAGAGGTCGCGTGCGCGCATTTCTTCTTTACCGTGGTTTTTACGCAGGTCCAGGAATTCGAAGATATCGGCATGCCATGGTTCCAGATAGATGGCGAAAGCGCCTTTGCGTTTGCCACCACCCTGGTCTACATAACGTGCGGTGTCGTTGAATACACGCAGCATCGGAATGATACCGTTGGAAGTACCGTTGGTGCCGCTGATATAGGAACCGGTAGCCCGGATGTTGTGAATGCTCAGACCAATACCGCCGGCGCTCTGGGAGATTTTGGCGGTTTGTTTCAGCGTATCATAGATACCTTCGATACTGTCGTCCTGCATGGTAAGCAGGAAGCAGGAAGACATCTGTGGTTTCGGTGTGCCGGCATTGAAGAGGGTAGGCGTGGCATGTGTAAACCAGCGCTCACTCATCAGGTTGTATGTTTTGATGGCAGACTCGATGTCTTCTTTGTGAATGCCCACAGATACACGCATGAACATGTGCTGCGGACGTTCTACTACTTTACCGTCTGTTTTCAGCAGGTAAGAGCGCTCCAGTGTTTTGAAACCGAAGTAGTCGAATGCGAAGTCGCGGTCGTAGATGATATTGGAATCCAGGATGTCTGCATGCTGTTCAACGATCGCCCAAACCTCGTCAGACAGCAGTGCTGCGTTTTTGCCGGTTTTAGGATCGATGTAGTTGTACAGTTTGCGCATCGTTTTGGAAAACGATTTTTCTGTGTTTTTATGCAGATTGCTTACTGCTATGCGGGAAGCCAGCAGAGCATAGTCGGGATGTTTGGTCGTAAGGGAGGCTGCGGTTTCAGCAGCCAGGTTGTCCAGTTCTGAGGTGGTAACGCCATCATATAAACCCTGAATTACTTTCTTGGCTACATCGATCGCGTCTACATATTCCGTATTAAAACCATAGCACAGTTTTTCAATACGGGCGGTGATCTTGTCGAATTTCACCGCTTCTTTTCTTCCATCTCTCTTGATTACGAACATGGGTTTGTGAATTTAAGAGGTTAGATAAATAATTTGGTTATTTGATCATTTAGTCATTTCAATATTTAAATAACTAAATGATCAAATGAAATAATTAGAAGTCTTCTTCCAGGCTGAAGGTCTGAGCATCTTTGGTACCGCCCATCACACCTGACTTCTGGTAATCTCCCACACGTTTCTCAAAGAAATTGGTCTTACCCTGTAATGAAATCATTTCCATGAAATCAAAAGGATTGGCCGAGTTGTATATCTTGGTGTAACCCAGCTCAGAGAGCCATCTGTCTGCCACAAACTCGATGTATTGTGCCATCAGATCAGCATTCATACCGATCAGGTTTACTGGTAAAGCTTCAGTGATAAATTCCTTTTCATAGGATACCGCATCACGGATGATGGTATGTACCTGTTCTTCAGACAGTTTATTTTCCAGCATGCTATAGAGCAGGCAGGCAAATTCACAGTGCAGACCTTCATCACGGCTGATCAGCTCATTGGAGAAAGTCAGACCTGGCATCAATCCTCTTTTCTTCAGCCAGAAAATAGAACAGAAACTGCCGCTGAAGAAAATGCCTTCTACCGCTGCAAAGGCCACCAGGCGCTCTGCAAAGGAGCCGTTCTCAATCCAGCGCAGCGCCCACTCTGCTTTTTTCTTCACAGCAGGCACCGTGTCGATGGCATGAAATAACCGGTCTTTTTCAGCCGGATCTTTTATATAGGTATCTATCAGCAACGCGTATGTCTCAGAGTGGATATTCTCCATCATGATCTGGAAACCATAAAAGCAACGTGCTTCAGGTATCTGTACTTCGCTCATAAAGTTCACTGCCAGGTTTTCATTCACAATACCATCGCTGGCAGCAAAGAAAGCCAGTACATGGGAGATGAAGTGACGTTCCCCATCATTCATGCCTGCCCAGTCTTTCAGGTCTGCGCTCAGATCAATCTCTTCGGCCGTCCAGAAGCTCGCTTCGTGTTTTTTATAGTGCTCCCATATGGTAGGGTATTTGATTGGCAATAACACAAAACGGTCCTTGTTCTCTTTTAGAAGAATTTCATTCTCGTTACTCATAATAATATTTTTTTATTCGGGTACTGTCGCGGTTTTCGGTTTTTCCTTGTTTGGGGTTGGTATACTGAAAGATCATATACGTCACATTTACTACCTACCCGGGTCCAGCATGTATCCAAAAAAACTAACGTCCAGATTACAAATGTAAGCATCCACTTCAGCGAGGGAAGATATAGTTTTCAACAGGTGTGGAAAAAGAATGTGAACATTGTTGAAAGTTAATACCGTAGCGGGTTTGTGACTATTGTGGATAACACTGTATATAATATCTTTCCCATGTGAAAAAATCATGACATAATGGGGAGAGATATACACAAAAAAATTACACAATCAGATAAGTACATGATCATCAGTATGAAAAATGCCGCTACCAAATTTTTGTTAAATTGAACACAGGTATGTCTTATATATGAATTAATTTTTCATATTTACAGCCTATCAACTATTACGTATGTCCCAACCGGTTATTGCCCTTTATACTGTCAGAAAAAATTACCAGGACGTACCTGTACTGGATATTCCACACCTGGAACTGCCAACAGGCATCTATTGGCTCCAGGGCGAAAACGGCGCAGGCAAAACCACCTGCATGAAAGTAATGGCCGGCCTCATACCCTTCAAAGGGGAAATACGACTCCAGGAAACGGTCAGCAGCCACGAACATCCCGTACAGTTCCGCCGCCTGATCAACTACGCCGAGGCAGAACCCTTCTACCCGGCATTCCTCACCGGCCGCGATCTCCTGGAATTATATCTTAATACTAAAGGCGGCGACCGCCACCTGATCGGGGAAATAGCCGAAAGAATGGGTGTGCATATCTTTGTGAATAACCCGGTAAGCACCTATTCCAGCGGTATGCTCAAAAAACTGTCACTGCTGCTCGCCTTTACCGGCAACCCGGCCGTCATCCTCCTCGACGAACCACTGATCACCATCGATACCCGCACGCTGGCCATCCTGTACGACCTGGTACGTACCTGGCACGCTAAAGGCGTTTCTTTCCTCATCACCTCCCATCAGCCACTCGACCCGGAAGAAATTACCATCACCGGCACCCTCCGGGTAGCAGATAAAAATATTACGCTCAATTAATATGCGTTCAACCACCGCCATCTTACAAAAAATATTCACCGCCCAGTTTTATATCCAGAACACCGGTTTTTTCCTCGTGCTGTTTTATCTGATGTTCGGCGTAGTAGACAGCAGCAGCCTGCTCAGCTACCACCGCTCACTGATGATGGGCTTCCTCGAAGGCCACTCTTTCCTGCTGCTAGTGCTCTTCCTTTGGACACTCTACCTGCTCAAATGCACTGGCTTCGTCATGAAAACACTGCAAACCCGTGGTTATGAATTTCTCTACACCACAATGGGAAGTATGCACAAAAAACAACGCCTCCGCGAATGGGCCTTCATTCATACCGCTATCTACCTGCCGGTACTGATATACTCCGGAATAGCCATCGTTGTAGGTGTCAGACATCACTACTACAGCACCGCTTCCATCATACTGATTTTTAATATTGCCATGTGCTGCTGGCCACTGGCACTCTATGAAAGAAAACTACATAACCCCGATACACTCTTTTTTACCGGTCACCTGCAACGATGGATCAACCGCCATATCGTCAAACCACCGGTATTATATTTTCTGTACGAACTCTTCACACAGTTTCCACGCCGTATCCTCAGCGCCAAACTCATTTCCGCCGCCCTTGTATGGATCACTTTTTTTCTCATGCAACAAGGCGACTACTTCGATCTGCGCGGTCTGCAGCTGGGCGTGATGGTAAGTGTGCTGCTGCATCTGCAACTGCTCACTCATCATCGTGTGTTTGATGATACCTGGCTCAACTTCATGGAAAACCTGCCCATCAGCACTTTCCGGCATTACCTCCGGATGGTAGGTATATACGTGATTATTTTTTTACCGGAGATGATCATGATTATCGTCAACGCCTATACGAAAACAGACGTGTTGTCCCTGCTGATGGTTTTTTGTATGGCACTTTCTTTACTGATGTTTTTCCGCACCTTATTATATTTTCCCAAGATCAACAATGAAATACATGTGCGTTATGTATTACTCACCTGCTTTGTGGTACTATTCCTGATCCTGGGACATAGAGAATGGATCGCTATTCTGCTGCTGCTGCTGATGTCAGCGATCATCTTCTTTAAAAAATATCGAAAATACGAGCCATATATCGAGTCCCAGGGCTGAAGCCCTGGGCTATATTATTGTTTGAGAAAAATGCGGTGGTTTATTTTTTCCTGGCCTATGATTATATTGAAATAAATTCTTTTAGCCCTGGAAAAATAAACCACCGCATCTTATAATAGATTTCTTTTTTGCTCCTGATTATATTGAATTAATTTTTTTAAACTCTGGAAAAATAAACCACTGTATTTCCCTCAAACAATCATAACCCAGGGCTTCAGCCCTGGGATCCTCCGCTCCTTATCCTCAATCAAATCCTCCTCTCTTTATTAACAAACTTACGATGTATCACTTCCTGTACCGGAATATTTTCAATCTTGCTCTCCAGCCAGGAGATGATATCCAGATAAAGGAAGGACCTGCGTTCATAAGGATCTTCAGAGATCTGTTCCAGTCTGTCTTTCAGGTCTACGAAGGCGCTGCGCAGTTCTTTTGGATTAGCATAGATATAACGGCGCAGGAACTTCATGATCTCTTCCATTACCAGCCCGAGGTCTTTGTGTTTGGAGATAAAGTGATACACTGATTTGATCAGGTATTCTACCAGGCTGTAGTTTTCCAGTTCGTAATGGGCAATGAGATGCAGGATGCGTGCAAAGCACTGTATATCGGCACGCAGGTTACCGATTTTCAGGTTGATGATTTTGTTGAGATAAACGATGGCTTTACTGTTGTCGCCACTACCAAAATAGAGGCAGGCGATTTTGTAGTAAAATACGAGTACGCGGTGCTGATCTATTTTCAGGGTATGGTTGCAGATTTCTGTTTCGAGTTCCGGCACCATAGCAAGGCCCTGGCTGAAGGTACCTTCCAGGAAGTAACGGTTGATCTTGGCGGTGTACAGATGTACAAAGGCAGATGTACGCGTGTTTTCGTGGAAATGCTCTTCATTTTCCCGGATGAAATGTTCCAGATCGCAGAGTGCCGATTTGAATTTCTCGAAGTTGGACGTATAAAAATGCGCTGTCAGCAGGTTGTGTTGTGCTTTGATATAAAGGTCCATGTCTGTTTGCTGCATGGCAGGGTACTGTTTGAACAGATCTACCCATTTCTGTGTGTAGCGGTAGTACATCACAAAATCCTGCAGGATATAATAATACCAGGAAGAGGCCTGGTAGAGATATACTTTTTCGTAGAAGCTCATCAGGGAGAAGTCCCGTTGAGGCAGCTGGCTTTCAAAAAATGATTTCACCATTTCTGCGTCTCTTTCGTTGCGGGCGTGTCCCAGCTTGAGGTAGAGGCCGTACATCCTGAGGGACAGTGTGCTCAGGCGGCTGATGTTGGTCAGCTGCAGCTCTATCTGCCTGGATTCGGCGCTCAGAGCTTCGGCCCGGTTTTCCAGGCTTCGGGTGATATGGCGGGATTCTATCAGCTTTTCGAACTCCACGATTTCATAACCCAGCATTACTTCTTCCTGTTCCAGGGCCATGGTTTTGGCTTTGGCCAGAATTTTAAGGCTCTGGTTGTATAATCCTTTGTTATACAGTACCCGGGCATGGTCCAGCTGCTCCCGCAGGTCTATCAGCGGGTCTTTCTGCTTGTACAGCTGCCGGAGGCTGGACAACAGGTGTTTATAAAGATGGGCCTTTACGTTGGACAGCTGTTGCTTTTTCAGGTCTGGCACTTTCTTCAGTATCTGTTCCTCATCATAGTCTTTCATTTTGTCCAACGTATTGAAGAGCTGAATAAACAGAACGTCGTCTTTGCTGTTGTTTTTATTGAAAGCAAGCTGAAAATTTCGCTTTTCGGCTTTTGTAAGTGTTTTTATTAATATGAATAAGGCATCACTTTGACTGTTGGGCATCGTTAATAAAATCTTGTAAGTGTTTGATATACAGAAAGTTGATGTATATCAAGGTGTTTTAAAAGTTGTAATTAAAGCAAATTTAGCGATATGGCAATTAAATATTGACCATTAGATTTGAAGGTATAAAACAATTTAAAAAGGAAAGCATTTAAGGATGGGAAAAACGTTATTTGACAAGATCTGGGACAGTCACATCGTGAAAAGCCGGCCGGACCACCCGGACGCAGTGTATATCAATACACACTTTATTCATGAAGTTACCAGTCCTCAGGCGTTTGATGGACTGCGTAAGCGTAGTATCCCGGTATTTCGTCCGCAGAAAACCAGGGCTACCGCCGACCACAACGTACCGACCATGGACCAGCACCTGCCTATCAAGGAAGCGCTGAGCCGCCACCAGGTGGAAATGCTTACTAAAAATACAGCCGAATTCGGCGTAGAACTGTATGGTCTGGGACATCGCTACCAGGGTATCGTTCACGTGATAGGCCCCGAACTGGGCATTACCCTGCCAGGTATGACCATCGTTTGCGGTGACAGCCACACCAGCACCCACGGCGCCTTCGGTGCCGTAGCCTTCGGCATCGGCACCTCCGAAGTAGAACAGGTACTGGCCACCCAGTGTATCCTGCAATACAAGCCCAAACGCATGAAAATAGAGGTCAACGGTACCCTCAGAAAAGGTGTGCTGTCTAAAGATATCATCCTCTATATCATCTCTAAAATATCTGCTTCCGGCGCTACCGGCTACTTCGTGGAGTATGCCGGCGATGCTATCCGCAGCCTCAGCATGGAAGCCCGTATGACCATCTGCAACATGAGCATCGAAATGGGCGCCCGTGGTGGCCTCATCGCTCCGGATGACATCACCTTCGACTATATCAAAGGCCGCGAGTTTGCTCCACAGGGAGCCGACTGGGACAAGGCCCTGGCATACTGGAAAACACTGTATTCCGATAACGACGCGCAGTTCGATAAAGTACTCACCTTCGACGCCGCCGATATCGAACCACAGATCACCTACGGTACCAACCCCGGCATGGGCATGGGCATCACCCAACAGATCCCTTCGCTGGAACAGATAGACGAAAAAGAAAGACCTTCCTTCAAAAAGTCACTGGAGTACATGGACTTACAGCCCGGCAGCGCTCTGCTCGGCAAAAAAATCGACTATGTATTTATCGGTAGCTGTACCAACTCCCGCATCGAAGACCTCCGCCTGGTGGCCGATCTGGTGAAAGGAAAACGCAAAGCCGAAGATGTGGTGGTGTGGATAGTGCCCGGCTCTAAACAAGTAGAAGCACAGGCTAAAGAAGAAGGCATCGATAAAGTGTTTGCAGAAGCCGGTTTCCAGCTGCGTGAGCCTGGTTGTTCTGCCTGCCTGGGTATGAATGAAGACAAAGTACCTGCAGGTATGTATTGTATTTCCACTTCCAACCGCAACTTCGAAGGTCGTCAGGGCCCTAATGCCCGCACCTTCCTGGCCAGCCCGCTCACCGCTGCTGCTGCAGCCATTACCGGTAGGGTAACGGACGGAAGAGAAGTCTTTGGCTTCTAAAACTTATACCTGGAGCGGTTTGGGCCACTTCCTGTAAAACCAATTGCTGAATTATTAATATCAACCTGTCATGTCTGATACCTGGAACGCCGAATTGTATAAAACCAAACACGCTTTTGTGTTTGAATATGGCAACAGCCTGATCGGAGACTGGTTGCAACCACAGGCCGGGGAGCAGATCCTCGATCTGGGCTGCGGTACCGGAGAACTCACCGCCCAGCTGGCAGCCACCGGTGCACAGGTGACAGGCATTGATGCCTCTCCTGCCATGATCGCCACCGCCCGGCAAACTTTCCCGGAAGGGTCGTTTGATGTGGCGGATGCTACCACTTTCTCACTGCCGCAACAGTTCGATGCTATCTTCTCCAATGCTACCCTGCACTGGGTACGGGAAAAAGGAAAAAGCCATCGCCCGGATGTATGCCCAGCTGAAGAAAGGCGGCCGCCTCGTCATCGAGATGGGCGGAAAAGGCAATGTGGACAGTATCCTGCACACACTCAATATAGTGATGCAGGAAAAAGGATACCACTACGAACCTTTCTGGTATTTCCCTTCACCCGGTGAATATACCACGCTGCTGGAACAGGCAGGCTTTAAGGTGGAAAGGGTGCATTTCTTTGACCGGCCCACCCGGCTGGCAGATCCGCATACCGGCATTATCGACTGGCTGCAGATGTTCGGACAACATTTTTTCGCCGGTATACCGGAAACGGATATACGAAACATCCTGCAGCAGGTGCAGCAGGAACTGGCACCACAGATTACCCGCAACGGTGAACTGTACGCCGATTATGTCAGACTGCGGGTAGCCGCCATAAAAATCTAAACAGTAATCATCATCATGAGTAAAATATTTCAACATCTCGTTTCATCTGCGGTACCTGTACCCATTGAAAATATTGATACAGACCAGATCATCCCTGCACGCTTTCTGAAAGCAACCACCAGGGATGGTTTCGGAGAAAACCTGTTCCGTGACTGGCGCTTTGACGCCAACAATCAGCCTAAAGCTGACTTCGTGCTCAACAATCCCATTTACAGCGGTAAAATACTGGTGGCCGGCAAAAACTTCGGTTGCGGCTCCTCCCGTGAACACGCTGCCTGGGCAATTGGCGACTACGGCTTTAAAGTAGTGGTGAGCAGCTTCTTCGCAGATATCTTCAAAAACAATGCACTCAACAACTTCATCCTGCCTGTACAGGTGAGCGAAACTTTCCTGGATAATATCTTCAAAGCCATCGAAGCAGATCCCAATGCACAGATAGAAGTAGACCTGGAAAACCAGCTCATCAAAATAGTGGCTACCGGAGAAAAAGAAAATTTCGATATCAACGCATACAAAAAAACATGCCTGCTCAACGGGTATGATGATATCGATTATCTCCTGAGCCTGCGCCAGGACATCGAAAAGTACGAAACCACCCGGGAGTTCAATTTCTAACAATCACTAAAACAACATAAAAGCAAAAGCAATCCTAGTATGGGCGTAGAGAAGAAAATATTGGTAATACCCGGCGATGGCATAGGTCAGGAAGTAACCTCCTGGGGCCTGAAAGTGTTGAAGACGATAGCGGCCAACTATCACCACAGCTTCACTTTTGAAGAAGGTATCATGGGCCACGTAGCGATCGAAGCTACCGGCGACCCGCTGCCTGAAGAAACGCTGCAGAAAGCCAGAAACAGCGACGCTATCCTGTTTGGTGCTATCGGTCATGCTAAATACGATAATGATCCTACGCTGAAGGTAAGACCAGAGCAAGGTCTGCTGAAAATCCGCAAGGAGCTGGGCTTATATGCCAATCTCCGCCCTATAAAACTTTTTGATGAACTGCTGGAAGCATCCAGCATCAAGCCGGAAATCCTCCGTGGCTCGGATATCCTCTTCTTCCGTGAACTCACCGGTGATGTGTATTTCGGCGAAAAGAAAAGAACGGAAGACCGCAACACCGCTTCTGACCTGATGATCTACCACCGCTATGAGGTAGAGCGTATCGCCCGCAAAGCCTACGAAGCTGCCCGTACCCGCCGCAAAAAACTCTGCTCTGTAGATAAAGCCAATGTGCTGGAAGCCAGCCGCCTCTGGAGAGAAGTGATGCAGGAAGTGGCTAAAGAATATCCCGATGTGGAAACAGAACACATGTTCATCGACAACGCTGCGATGCAGCTGATCAAGGACCCCAAACGTTTCGACGTAGTGGTGACTGGCAACCTCTTCGGAGATATCCTCACCGATGAAGCTTCCCAGATCGCCGGTTCTATGGGCATGCTGGCCTCTGCCTCTGTTGGTGATAAAGTAGGTTTCTACGAGCCTATCCACGGTTCTGCCCACGATATCGCCGGTAAAGGTATCGCCAACCCGCTGGCGTCTATCCTGTCTGCCGCACTGATGCTGGATATCTCTTTTGGTCTGAAAACGGAGTCCCAGCGTGTGATCAAAGCTGTAGAAGCTACACTCAGACAAGGATACAGAACAATGGATATCGCTAACAAACATACGGATAACGATTTCATTATGGGTACAGACGCCATGGGCGCCAAAGTGCTTGAAAACCTGAACTAATTCTTCATTGAAAATATTTCATTATCATGGATAAAAATCGTGTATACGTCTTTGATACCACCTTGCGCGATGGCGAACAGGTCCCTGGTTGCCAGCTGACTACTGTAGAAAAAATTATTGTAGCAAAAAAACTGGAAGCGCTGGGTGTAGATATCATCGAAGCAGGTTTCCCTATTTCCAGCCCCGGCGATTTTCAAAGCGTAGTGGAGATCTCCAAAGCCGTTACAGAACCGGTGATCTGCGCACTGACCCGCGCCAACACGACAGACATCGACGCTGCCGCTGAAGCGCTCCGCTTCGCCAAACGTAAACGTATCCATACTGGTATCGGTTCGTCGGACATGCATATCAAATACAAGTTCAACAGCACCCGCGAACAGATTCTGGAACGTGCCGTAGCAGCCGTGAAATATGCCCGTAATTTTACGGACGATGTGGAATTTTTTGCAGAAGATGCCGGCCGCGCCGACAACGCCTACCTGGCCCAGATGATCGAAGCCGTGATCGCTGCAGGTGCCACCACCGTGAATATCCCCGATACCAACGGTTACTGCCTGCCCGACCAGTACGGTGCCAAAATCAAATACCTGGTTGACCACGTGTCCAATATCGATAAAGCCATCATCTCCGTTCACTGTCACAACGACCTGGGCCTGGCTACCGCCAACACCGTCGCCGGAGTGATCAACGGCGCCAGACAAGTGGAATGTACCATCAATGGTATCGGAGAACGCGCCGGTAACACTTCCCTCGAAGAAGTGGCCATGATCCTGAAAACACACCATGCACTGGGTTATCATACTAACATCAACTCCAAAGGCATCTACGAAATCAGTACGCTGGTGGAGAAAATGATGCGTATGCCGGTACAGCCCAATAAAGCCATCGTAGGCCGCAACGCTTTTGCACACAGCTCCGGTATCCACCAGGACGGCGTGCTGAAACACCGCGAAAACTACGAAATCCTGAATCCGGAAGATGTAGGTATCAACTCCAACTCCATTATCCTCACCGCCCGCAGCGGCCGTCACGCCCTGAAACACCACCTGGAAAGACTGGGCTATAAAATGGATAAAATCAACCTGGACGAAGTATACCAGCGCTTCCTGGAAATGGCCGACAACAAAAAGGAAATCAGCGATGCAGACCTGCTGCAGCTGATGGGCGACGGCGATAACAAAAACTACGACGATAGAGCGATTAAAGTAACGTTGTTACAGGTGGTATGCGGTGATCCGCTGCGCCCGATGGCTACCGTTAAACTGCGTATCAACGGGGAAGACCGTGAAGCCAGCGCTGCCGGCAACGGCCCTGTAAACGCTACCATCAACGCTATCCACGCTATCATCAAAGATGAAATCGAACTGGATGAATTCAGTATCCAGGCGATGCACGGTGGCAGTGAAGATGTCAGCAAAGTGAATATGCGGGTAAAACACAAGGGACAGGCTTTCTACGGCTTCGGCTATTCTACCGATATCGTGAATGCTTCTGTTCATGCCTATGTAGATGCTCTCAACAAGATATACTAACTATTGCCAATGAAAAGAGTAACGGAGTTGCGGCATATGCCCGGCAACTCCGTTTTCCTTTTATAGAACGTTATTAAAAGAAGATGTCCATCAGCGGATACTTCTTATAGTCCGGCAGATAATAATGCCACCATTCGGTGCTGGAACCTTTAAAACCGTGTTGTATCATCGTGTCACGCAGCAGTTTGCGGTTGGCAGCCACGATGGGATCGGCAGGCACATAGTTTTCATGCGCTTTTTTTGTAAAATCATCAAAGTCCGTAGGCATGGCCACGGGCTTTCCTGTTTTAAGGTCGGCCATCGAGAGGTCTATAGCCACACCCCGGTTATGCCCCGAACCTTTGCGTGGATCGGCCGCATACAGGTCGTTGGGCACTATTTTAAACATCTCCTCTGTAACACGGTAGGGACGGTAAGCATCATATATCAGCAGGGTATATCCTTTTTTATTCAGCGCTTCCTGTACGGCCTTCAGTTTCTCTGCTGCCGGCCGCCGCAGGTAAATTTTTGTATTCTTATATAATTGCTGATGGGTGAAGTTGTTGGTAGTGGCATATCGTACATCTTTGCGGATATGCGGAATAAAGTGCTCCAGGTCTACCAGCTCCTGGCTGCGGTCCTTTTTTATCAGTTGCTCATACTGCGCGGTGGTACCTACTACCAGCAGCCCGTACTTATTAGGTGTGATCTGCTGGGCTAAAGCCCCCTGGATCAGGGTGCCGCACAAGGCGGATAATAATAACATTCTCATGGTCCTGAATGAAAAAAATTGGTTCATTTACTCCGGAAATTATTGAATTTTGCGAAAATTAGGCAAGAAAGTATGAAATACAGTGAAAATAAGATTGTAATCCACTTTCTAAAATAGGTATTTTAGAACCCTTAAATTTTTTAATATGGAGCTGTTCAGATTAGATCACAAAGTGGCGGTTATCACCGGAGGTGGTAGCGGCATAGGACAGGCAATTGCGAAATGCTTTGGTGCACAGGGTGCACAGGTGCACATTATCGAGTTGAATGAAGAAGGAGGCAGGACCACGGCAGAAGAAATCAAGGCCGCCGGCGGACAGGCGCAGGTACATGCCTGCAATGTGGCTGATCAGGCTGCGGTGATCAATGTGATGGACAAAATAGTGCAGACAGCCGGAAAACTGGATATCCTCGTTAACTGTGCTGGCATTGCGCATGTAGGTAACCTGGAAAACACTGCTGAACAGGACTTTGATCGGGTATACCAGGTGAATGTGAAAGGCACCTATAACTGTATGTATGCTGTTATCAAACAAATGAAGGCGCAGGGCGGCGGCGTGATCCTCAATATCGCTTCCATCGCTTCCAGTGTAGGTATCCCCGACAGGCTGGCCTACTCCATGAGTAAAGGCGCGGTGCTCACCATGACCCTCTCTGTGGCAAAAGATTATCTCAACAGCAACATCCGCTGCAACTGCGTATCCCCTGCCAGGGTACATACGCCGTTTGTAGATGGTTTCATCGCTAAAAACTATCCCGGCAAAGAAGCTGAGATGTTCGATAAACTCAGTAAAACACAACCAATAGGCCGTATGGCTAAACCGGTGGAAGTAGGCCATCTGGCGCTCTATCTCTGCTCCGATGAAGCAGGTTTTATTACCGGCTGCGATTATCCGATCGATGGAGGCTTTATTCGCTTAAATAATTAATTTATTAATGTGATGAATGTATTTTTAGGGTTATTACCTAATTTTCAACAATTCATTCATCAATCATTAATCACCATGATGCAACATTTTCGTGCATGGCCGGTGCTGCTGGCAGTTGTAGCCTTCACCGCCTGTAACCAGGGAGGAGCCAAACAAGGAAAGAACAATACCGCGGATACCGCGCTGGTACCTGCCACACCGGCAGGCACTGTAGCAGTGGACATTTCCGGTAAGGACAAAGACACACAGGAGATCGCTATTAAGTTTCAGATAAAAGGTCTGACAAAGGAGAAAAAATTTGAACAGGTAGTGTTAAAGGATGCTCCCGACGCAGAAGTGTATAAAGTGTTGTGGGATGAGCCTAACAGTTGTTATATAGGCGTGCTCAAAGCCAACCACGCTGTCAGGTATTACCATGCCAGCCTCGACGATGCTGGCAATCCGAAGGTCCTGTGGGCCACCGCTCCGCCGGAACGTATCTGGAAATACATGGAAAACACCATGGGCCTGGGTAAAGTGACGGCCAGCGCTGAACAGGTGAAAAAATACAGTAAAAACCTGCAGTCTGGAAAAATCATAGCCGACTTTATCGCAGAGATCAGGCCTGATAATTCCCCCGACAGCGTAGAACTGTATGTGGAATTTGGCGGTGTCCGGAAAAGCATGTTCATCGCGGTGCCGAAGGGTTATCAGCCTACTATCCAGCAAACTTCAGAGGCAAACCATGTATACTTCTCGCTGACCAAAGATGGTAAGGCAGAACCGTTCATCGACCTGCACGTGGAAAATGGTCGCTTACAGGTGGTGACATTAAAAGAAATCAAGAAAGACTAAAGGATAACAATAAAAAATATTGCAATGAAACTGATCAGGTTTGGTTTACCGGGTGAAGAAAAACCGGGCGTTGTTACAGAAGCAGGTATGTTTGATGTAAGTGCTTTTGGAGAAGATTTTGGCGAGCAGTTCCTGGCCGCCAACGGGCTGGAACGTTTGTCTCAATGGTGGGCACAGCACGGTGCTTCCTGCCCTAAGGTGCCGGAAGGTACCCGTCTGGGTGCTCCGCTGCAACGTCCATCCAAAATCGTTTGCATCGGCCTCAACTATGCCGACCATGCCCGCGAAACAAATGCTCCGATACCTACTGAACCAATCGTGTTCTTTAAAAGCACTACCGCACTGGTAGGACCCAACGACAACCTGGTGATTCCGCGTAACAGCGAAAAAACAGACTGGGAAGTGGAACTGGCCGTTGTGATCGGTAAAAAAGCCACCTATGTGGAAGAAAAAGACGCACTGGACTATGTAGCCGGTTACTGCCTGCACAACGATTACAGTGAACGTGCCTTCCAGATTGAAAGAAACGGTCAGTGGGTAAAAGGAAAAAGCTGCGATACCTTCGCTCCTTTAGGCCCATGGCTGGCTACCAAAGATGAAATAAAAGATGTGAACAATCTGCGTTTATGGCTTACCGTTAACGGTAAAAAAATGCAGGACGGTAACACCTCCAACTTCATCTTTAACGTACCCTTCGTCGTATCCTACCTGAGCCAGTTCATGACACTGCTCCCGGGTGATATCATCTCCACCGGAACACCGGCAGGTGTAGGCCTGGGCATGAACCCACAGGTATACCTGAAACCAGGAGACGTGGTAGAACTGGGCATCGATGGCCTGGGTACTTCCAAACAAACAGCTGTAGCCTATAAATAACAGTATATGAAACGTTATTGCCTGGCACTGGATCTGGTAGACGACCCGCAGCTGATAGCCGAATATGAAAACTATCACCGCGACGTATGGCCGGAAATCAAAAAAAGTATCACCGACAGCGGTATCGAAAACATGGAAATTTACCGTGCCGGTAACCGCCTGTTCATGATCATGGAAGTAAACGATTCCTTCTCTTTTGAACGCAAAGGAGCCATGGACGCTGACAATCCTAAAGTACAGGAATGGGAACAGCTGATGTGGAAATACCAGCAGGCCCTGCCTGTAGCAAAACCAGGAGAGAAGTGGATTATCATGGATAAAATTTTTTCATTGTAAAATTTTTTCATTTGGTTATTTGACCATTGATTGAACCCAATAAAATGGTCAAATAACCAAATAGCCAAATAACCAAATGATAATCGACGCACATCAGCATTTCTGGCAGTATGATCCCGTTCGCGACGCGTGGATAGATGATTCCATGCAGGTGATCCGGGGCGATTTCTTTCCGGAACACCTGGAGCCTGTGCTGGCTGCCAATGGTGTACACGGCTGCGTGGCGGTACAGGCCGACCAGTCGGAAAATGAAACCGCTTTCCTGCTGGACCTGGCCGGTAAACATGCGTTTATCAAAGGCGTGGTAGGGTGGACCGATCTACGGGCTCCCAACATCAGGGAAAAACTGGCTGCCTATGCCGCTAATCCCAAACTGAAAGGGTTCCGGCATATTGTACAGGGAGAACCGGATGTTAATTTTCTGCTGGGAGAAGCTTTCTGCCACGGTATCACAGCACTGGCAGCGTTCGGATTTACATACGATATTCTCGTATATCCGAAACAGTTAGCTGCCACGGCTGCTTTCGTGAAGAAATTTCCGGAACACCGTCTGGTGATAGATCATGTGGCCAAACCGGACTTTAAAACCGGCGCACTGGAAGAATGGGCTTCTCATATGCGTCTTATCGCACAAGCGCCTAATGTGTACTGCAAACTCAGTGGCCTGGTAACAGAAGCCGACTGGCAACACTGGAAACCGGCTCATTTTGAGCCTTTCCTCGATGTAGTGCTGGAAAGTTTCGGGCCTGACAGGCTTATGTTTGGCTCCGACTGGCCCGTATGCCTGCTGGCAGCCGAATATAAAGAAGTGAAAGACATCATCACCCAATACATCAGCAAACTGTCTGACACAGAACAGAACAACATCATGGGAGGCAATGCCATCTCATTTTATCATCTATAAATAACAACACCTACGAATATGGATTTAGGATTACAGGGAAAAGTGATTATTGTTACCGGCGGTGCCAAAGGAATTGGAGAAGGTATTGCAAAACTGGTAGCTGCTGAAGGAGGAATTGTTGTAATTGCAGGCAGAAATGAAGCAGACAACAGCAAAACAGTCGACGCTATTATCCAGGCTGGTGGCCAGGCCTTCGGTATTCAGGCGGAGCTGTCTAAAGTGGATGACTGCCGCAAAGTGATCGCTGAAACCATTGAGAAATACGGAAAAATCGATGGCCTGGTAAACAATGCCGGCGCCAACGACGGGGTAGGCCTCGAAAGCGGAAGCCCCGAAAAATTTATGCAGTCCCTGCAAAACAACCTGTCACATTATTACAACCTGGCTCACTTTGCTTTGCCTTATCTTAAAAACACCAAAGGCAATATCGTGAACATCGGTTCCAAAGTAGCCACCACCGGCCAGGGCAACACCTCCGGTTATGCTGCCTCCAAAGGTGCCATCAACGCACTCACCCGCGAATGGGCGGTAGAACTGCTGCCATATTCCGTACGGGTAAACACCGTTATCCCGGCAGAAGTATGGACACCACTGTACGAAACCTGGATCAACTCGTTGCCCAATCCAAAAGAAAAACTGGCATCCATCACCGAAAAAATTCCTTTCGAACACCGGATGACTACTTCAGAAGAGATTGCCAATACCACCGTATTCCTGCTGTCACCACGTTCTTCTCATACAACCGGACAAATACTATTCGTTGACGGAGGTTATACACACCTCGACAGATCCATCAGCTAAGCTTTTGCCAACCAACTGATACATCATACTTTAACCTGAAACATTAAACTCTTCGTTATGGCCGGAGGCGCAGTCAGTAATTCCACCTATACCAGCAAGCCCACCAGCGGGAAACAAGCGGGCAGTTATCTCTTCCCGTTTATACTGGTTACCAGTCTATTTTTCCTGTGGGCATTAATTCACAACCTGAGTCCGGTGCTCATCCCGCACCTGAAAAAAGCCTGTCAGCTTACAGACCTGCAATCATCCTTCATCGATTCTGCAGTATTTGCGGCCTACTTCCTGATGGCATTGCCTGCAGGCGCTGTCATGCGTAAGTTCGGCTACAAGACAGGCATCATTTTCGGCTTGTGTTTATATGCGATAGGTGCCTTTCTGTTTATTCCTGCTGCCAACAGCCGTGAATACATTGCTTTCCTGGGCGCTTTATTCGTGATCGCTACCGGGCTGACTTTCCTCGAAACAGCTGCCAATCCGTACGTGACCGTATTGGGCAGCCCGGAAACAGCTACCACCCGCCTCAACCTGGCTCAGTCCTTTAACGGCGTAGGTGCTGTACTGGGGCCGGTATTAGGTGCCCGGTTTATCCTCTCCGGTACAGAACATACACAGGACCAGCTCAATGCCATGTCACCGGTTGAGCTGCAGCAATACCTCAGCACAGAGGCCGGCACTGTAAAAATCCCCTACATGATTATCGGGATGGTGGTGCTCCTCGTAGCACTGATGTTTGTAGTCACTAAAATGCCGGAAGTACAGGAAGCTAAAGACGAAACCGTAGATGCCAGCCCTTCCAAAGGCAGTATCTTCAGACATAAACACCTGGTAGCAGCCGTGATTACACAGTTCTTCTATATCGGCGCACAGATCGGCGTGAACGCCTTCTTTATCCGCTTTGCCAAATATGCTGCCGGCATACCGGAAAGAGAAGCCGCCAACCTGCTGGGATGGGTAGCCGGACTGGGCTTCATGATAGGCCGCTTCTTCGGCACCTTCCTCATGAGCAAAATAAAAGCATCTTCTCTGCTGACCGCCTATGGTGCTATTAACGTGGGCCTGATATTGCTGGCGATGACAACCAAAGGCATGGTGGCCGTAGGAGCTGTGTTGCTGGTACCTTTCTTTATGTCGATCATGTTCCCGACTATCTTCTCTCTGGGTATCAGAGGGCTGGGCGGAGATACCAAACTGGGCTCTTCCCTGCTGGTGATGTCTATTGTGGGTGGTGCGATCTGCCCGCCGCTGATGGGCCTCATCTCTGATGCATCCAATATTCAGATGGCTTATATCATACCGCTGGTATGTTTTGCTGTGGTAGTATGGTTTGGGGCCAGAGGCCACAAACTGGATGCTGCCAGAAGCTAATACATCGCTTTTTTAATCCTTTAATCCGCAAAATCATCGTACCTTCCTGATAACAAAAAGGAATACCATGGTCTTGCGGATTTTTACTTCCTTTACCTTCCGTTGTATCCTGTTATGCCTGACTATCCTATGGCTCAGCGGTTGCTCCAAAAAAGATAAATCCTCCACAGAGGATCCGCCTGTTGCTTATTCCAGGCTGACGCTGAATTTCTCTCATGTGATGAACGGCAGCCCGCTGGTGCGTAATAGCAGCACTTATATAAACCCTTCCGGCGAATCTTTTGTCATCTCCCGTTTCCGTTATTATCTCAGTAATTTTTCACTGGTGAATGATGCGGGGAAAACAATTACACTGCCGCCTGCCTATTTTCTGATAGATGATGCAACAGATTCCACCAAACGGATTTCCCTCGATAGTATCCCGCAGGGTAATTATACAGCCCTTCGTTTTATGGTAGGGGTAGACAGCGCCCGTAATAACAGCGGCGTACAATCCGGTGCCCTGGCGCCGGAAAACGGTATGTTCTGGACCTGGA